>CBDCMM010000002.1:482500-2626895 GCA_965219075.1 Sphingomonas sp. | reverse complement strand
GGGGTTATCGAAACATTGTAGCGTTATTTATTAAGTTTAGCCCGTAAGAGAACCAAACATAATTTTGCAAAATACTTACAAACTATTATCAAGTTTAGTGTTTAGCGTTCTGCTATTTCAAGTGATCGGCGCAGAGTAGTCGAATAACTTTGAAAAGGTTGAAAAAAGTTCTCTCTTAATTTCCGTGCTGCTTTGACCTTTTCTTGCAAGTAGTCCGGTCGGGTTGCAAGGCTACGCAATGCCTGAGCATAACTGTTTGGGTCGTCCATCTCGGCTTCCACGCATGCCTCACGCACAACGTCAATCGCGGGGCAAACTTTTGAGGTAACGACCGGCCGCAACGCGAGCACGCCTTCGATGACCGATTTAGCCAAGCCTTCAGCGAAATCGGATCGTGTAGGTACTACTACGATATGGCTCGCGGCGTAGTGTTGCGCTAGCGCACCTCCGGCAGTGAAGCCGTGGATGCAAAACAGATCTTTATGGCGAGAACGTGCTGCTGCTTCGCGCAGCATTGTAAGCGCACTGCCTTCACCATGAACATGAAAACGAAACACGAGTTCGCCGGTATCATTTAGTAGTTCGCACATTTTGAGCAGGTCGAAAACTCCCTTGTTGACCTCTACCCGGCCAGCAAAGATGATCTCTACGGGACCTTCGCCCACGACATGTTCGTCAAATCCGGAGAAGATGTCGCGGTCGTAATCGGGAATGAATCGAAACGAAGTGCGTTTTGAAGCTCCGAATTCCTGGTCGAGTTGCCGTAGAATCAGGGGAGAGACAGCCATGGTCGGATCACCATAATAGAGGTGGTGTCGCGAACTGAGCCGGACGAAGATTTCCTGCGAACTCAGACGACTATAGCTGAGATCTCTTACCGCGCAGTGGTAGGAATTGATGAAGCGCATCCCGCGCCGCCTGAATGGAGGTGTC
The DNA here is from genome assembly GCA_965219075.1 of Sphingomonas sp. Lineage (GTDB taxonomy): Bacteria > Pseudomonadota > Alphaproteobacteria > Sphingomonadales > Sphingomonadaceae > Sphingomonas. Next base: position 2,625,962 of record CBDCMM010000002.1, on the reverse strand, counting down.
ACAAACCAGTGATCCTGCGCCGCAGTCATGACTACCGTGCGCGCGCCGCGTTTTTCCAGTTCCGTCAATCGGGCTTGCACCCAACGGAGTTGACGCCAGTGATAGTGAAGAAACCTTCCATCGGGAAAGGGTCTATTAAGGATGGTGAAGCGCTCGAACTGTTCCTCATAGGCGTCGCCCGGATGTGTCGTGACGATAACGGCCTGACGTCCCTGCTCCTCGCAGACCGTCATGAAATGACGCATGTAGCTCGTTCCAAACAAACCACTGTCATCTGTCTCGTGAAGTCGTCGGTAAATGCTGCGCGCATCGACGGGGCCGCTCAAATAGCCTAATATTGACGGAGAGTTACAACTCATGGAATCTTTCACTGTGCTGAAAATCGAACGCAAGACGTTCAATTTTTTCAAGCTTGGATCGAATAGACTTAAATTTCAAGGGGCGGGGCTTGATCCCAAGCCATCCGGAGGCAATTGGCTTGCCTCGCCGGTTTGGAGTACACAGTTTGGAAGCACTAATGCATCATTAAAGAAGACGTGCTGCGGCGTGCGCTGCTAAGCGGAAAAACCCTACAAAACTGCTACTTGCGAACATTGGCGCTTGACTGAGTCCTAACATAATAGGAGCCAATCCGGTCAGCAAAGCGCATTGTATGCTCAAATAAACCGGCCGAACAGCGTTGATCGAGTGAGGAAGGCGTCAGGCGGGGGCAGGAACATTGTCGATCGATGAGTCTGATTCGGAAATCGCACGCCGATGCAAGCGCGGCCGGCGACGATTCCAATACCCTGAGGCATTCGCCAATCCTGAAACGAGACCCAACGTAATGCCGAACAGATACTGAACGTTGAAGGTTACAAAAATCCATTCATATTTGGCATGAAGAGCAACAACGATCAGAGCTGTAGCGAGCCCGACCAGTATCTCGCCGCGCCAGTCGCGGCGGTTTTGCCAAGCCGCGCGCAAGGCGACTACAATCGGCCAAGTCATCATGGCGATGAAGGCGAGCATGCCGGGCCAGCCAAGTTCCGCGCCCGAGAGAAGATAGGCGTTGTGAACATTTGCACCGCGACTCCCGAATGTCGCGACGATATTTGCGCGCTGTGAATACCCCTCCGTATTGGTCACGACAACATATTCGTTCGCACCGACGCCGAGTGGATGATCCCGGCGGATCATGAGCGCAGCGTTCTCGAAGCGGGTACGTTCGTCGTCCGCGTTCAAGGGCTTTTCCGCGAAGCGGCGTTGCAACGTATCCATCGCGAGCGGCGTGGAAAGGCCGAGTATGATCAATGATGCAAAGACGATCCCGCTTTTACGCGACGTTGGGCGACGCATAATCGAGAGGACAAAGATTACGATAATGCCTATTGCCTCGAACCCGATCGTTGCGCGCGACGCAGTCATTACGACAATCGATAATCCGGCAAGCGGGCCCAGGATCGGTGCCCAACCCTTTCGCCCTGCAAGAAGCAATGCGAGCGACGGAAAGACCACAAAGTGCGTCATCATGCCGAGCAGGTTCTGATGTCCGAAACTCCCGCCAGTCTGTAGTGCGCCGCCAGCATATTCCCGGGCGGCAACGACCGCCTGAATGGCAACGCCGATTACCAGTCCCTTGATGATCGCGGGCGCAGCCCGGTCGTCCTTGCACGCTATCGCGACCGCACCGAACAACAGGAAAATCCGGCCCATCTGCCAAGCGTAAAAAAATGAAGCCATCGGAATTCGTGACTGGAAGATGGACATGACGATCGTCGTCACGAACAGCAGGATCGGCCACTTCATATTGACGTGTCGATCGCGCTTCGGCGTTGCCAGAATGATCGCAACCGCAATCGCATCGAGCAGCGATACTTCGACGCCCTTCACGTAGCCGGGCCACATCGCCCAGGAAATCGGGGCAGCGTACAGGTGATAGGGCGCAATGGCGAACGGAAGAAACCCAAGCACCATCCAAACGCGCGGGCGCAAAGCGGGATTGGTACGATACCAACCCGACAACAGCGGTACGAGCGTGGTGAGCCCGAGGATGAAAATCCATTTCATTGTCGGCGATGCTTTCGAGGGCCGTCCCGGCGACGATTTAATTGTCTCTTAACCCGCCGCAATCTCCCGACCAAATTACGCACCATCGGCGTTCGATCGAACCAGCGAAGCTCGGCGATGTCCGTGCGCGACGGACGTTGTTCCGCGATTGGCGGATCGGCAAAAACGGTCCGCACGTCGGGGTATCTGCGCCGAAACCAAATATACGCGCCGTCGATGGGCGGTTGATCTTGCCCCGTCATCGTATTTTGAAGAAACGGTACCAATCGACCTGTCACATCGCGACTAAAACCCATGCAGTGCGCGCCGATGATGTCGCTATTCATCAAGTCGCCGGGATTGCCGGCCCGGTAACCGCCGTAAAATATGCCCCAGTCCGGTGGAAGACTCAGCCGGTTGCCGTCGAGCGAGAAGTCCGCGTCATCTTCGAGGATCAGCACCGACGAATTTTCTGCTGACGCTTCTTCGAGAATCGAGAGGTGGCTCAGATACGCACCATGCGCCCCTCTCGATTCGAAGCGCCCCGCGGCGTCGGGAGCGATCGCGTCGAAATAGGCGATATCGTGGTGACGGTCCATGCCGATGCGTCGGAGTTCCGCGTCCATTTCGGCGCGGCGATCGGTCCTGTGCGCGAGATTGATGATCCGCACCATGTCGAACGCGTCGAACAAGGAGGACTGGCTGTCGGACATCACTATTTATACTCGACCGCGGAGCCGACCCCGCGCCGCCCTTTGCGCCAATAGCGCAGCGCGCCTTGCAGTTCGGGCAGTTTGGCAAGCATCATCAGGCCGGCATAGCGCCAGGAAAATGCGTCGGTCACGCCGCGACGCAAAGCAATACGGGTGACCTGCGCAGCGGGCAGAAGCGCGATGCCGGCGCCAAGCCAGGGCAGAATCGGGGCCGTCGCGACCGCCGCCAAGGGAACAGCGCCGCCCCAGAATGCCGCGCGCTTCAAATGAAGTTCGTAAATCCGGTCGGGTCCGCGATTGCTTGCCCCCCATACCTGCGCATAGCCAACGCCTGTCCGTACGCCGCGCTTCCACCACTGACCGAGCCGCCGGATGTCGGCATCGTGCAGCGTCATCTCGGTATCGATCCGCCAGATCCGCCACCCGCGACTGCGGATACGCCCGCACAGTTCCGCCTCTTCTCCCGCCGTCATCGTAGGGTCGTAACCACCGGCTGCACGGAATACTCCGGCGCGCATCAGGCAGTCGCCGCCGCATGCGGTCGCTTCACCGATCGGGGTGTTCCATTCGATGTCGCAAAGCCGATTGTAGATCGACGCATCGGGAAACCGCTCACGCCGCCTTCCACAGACGACGGCGACATCCTGATGCTCGTTCAAAAAGCGTTCGGCACTGTCGATCCAGTCAGGCGCAAGTTCGCAATCGCCATCGACAAACTGAATCATCGTGATCGCCGGATCGACCTTGAACAGGGCTTCTGCTCCGGCATTGCGCGCACGAGCGGCGGTAAAAGGCAGCGTCATGTCGAGATCGACGACCTTGGCACCCAATTTGCGGGCATGCTCGCCGCTTCCGTCGGTCGAGGCCGAATCGACGTAAACATAGGTGTGACCGGTACGTGAAAGCGATTCGAGGCAACGCACGAGCCGCGCGCCTTCGTTTCGGCCGATCGCTACTATTCCGATGCGGTTAGCGGGCATCGTCATCGCCGCCGATGCGTTGGGCTTGTCGCCGGACTGCGGGGTTTGCGGGAGCGGCTCATTCATATCGCGTGTCGGCCTAGCGGCGAAGTCTTGCCTTTGGTTGAACGAGCGCCCTAGGGACGAGAAATCATCCTTGGCACGGGTCTTGGAAATCGCCGTGCGTCATAAACCCGATGACAAGAACCGCAACGCTACAAATCGGGACACAGCATTTTACCGGACTGGGAAACAAGAATGAATGGATGGTTTCCGGCAGAGTTTGCCGATCGGTTCGACGGATGAGAATCCTTTTCGCATTACCGGGGCTCCACCGCGTCGAGCGAGGCGCGGAAGTGGCTTTCATGTCCGTTGCGAGCGCGTTGGCAAAGGGCGGCGATGAAGTCACTCTGATCGGGTCCGGCATACCGCATGCCGGGACGCCGTACCGGTTTATTCATGCCGGAGCGGTGGCAAGGGAACGCTTTGAGGCGCTGCCCAGCATCCCCGTTTTGCGCGGGGACACGGCCTATGAAGAGGCCAGCTTCGTTCCCGGACTGCTGAAGGCATATCGGCCCCGCTCTTACGACGTTACGGTGACCTGCGGATTCCCTTTCACGAACTGGGTGTTGCGGCGGCCCGCCCGCGGCGGCCGGCCGCCGCATGTTTTCGTGACACAAAACGGTGAATGGCCCGCGGTTTCGGACAAAAGCGAGTACAGGTTCTTCGGTTGTGAGGGCCTTGTCTGCACCAACCCTGACTTTTTCGAAAACAGTCGCGATCGGTGGAATGCAGCGTTGATACCGAACGGCGTCGACATGGCAAAGTTTCGCACTGCCAAGCCTGGTCGCGCAGCATTCGGCTTTCCTGCCGATGCCAGGATCGTACTGATGGTGAGCGCCCTGATTGCGAGCAAGCGCGTCGCAGACGGCGTCCGCGCCGTTGCAGAACTGCCCGATGTGCATTTGGTCTGTGCGGGCGACGGCGGGTTGCGAGACGACATCGACGCGCTGGCCGAGCGGCTGATGCCGGGGCGTTTCACGAGACTGACGGTCTCGCCCGCCCAGATGCCTGCGCTGTATCGATCCGCGGATGTCTTTCTGCATCTGTCCCGCGATGAGTCGTTCGGCAATGTCTATGTCGAGGCGCTCGCGAGCGATCTACCGATCGTCGCGCATGACATGGCGCGTGTACGCTGGATCGTTGGTGACGACGCCGTATTGGTCGATACCACCGACCATGCGCGGCTGGTGGCAGCGCTCAGGACGGCAGTTTATCAAACCCTCGGGTCTGATCCGGCCCGGACAAGACGCGCCGAGCAATTCGACTGGGCATCCGTCGCCGAACGGTATCGGGAATTCCTGACGTCAGTCGTCGCAGAGGCTAACGCAATTTAAAGCGTGGCCGTGCTAACGCCACTCGCGCTCATTTACCGGGAAATATGAAATGCCTCGATCCTATTCCTATCAGAAACGCGTTCTTGTTACCGGAGGGGCAGGATTCCTCGGCTCTCACCTGATTGATCGTCTGCTCGATGCGGGAGATGAGGTGCTATGCGTCGATAATCTCTTCACGGGCTCGAAGCGCAACATTGCACATCTGCACAACCATCCCCGGTTCGAATTCCTTCGTCAGGACGTGTGCTTCCCGCTCTATGTCGAGGTCGATCAGATCTATAATCTCGCATGTCCGGCGTCACCGATCCATTACCAGCACGATCCCGTCCAGACCACCAAGACATCAGTCATCGGCGCTATCAACATGCTGGGTCTTGCTAAGCGTCTGAAATGTCCCATCTTTCAGGCCTCGACCAGCGAGGTTTACGGCGACCCCGCGATCCATCCGCAGGTCGAGGAATATTGGGGCAATGTAAACCCGATCGGTCCGCGTTCTTGCTATGACGAGGGCAAGCGCTGTGCGGAAACGTTATTTTTCGATTACCATCGACAACACGGACTGGACATTAAAGTCGTCCGCATATTTAATACCTATGGTCCGCGCATGCATCCGGCTGATGGTCGGGTGGTATCAAATTTCATTATGCAGGCGTTGCGCGGGGAACCGATCACTGTTTACGGCGGCGGCCGGCAGACGCGAAGTTTTTGCTTCGTCAGTGATTTGGTCGACGGATTTGTCCGGTTCATGGATACCGATCGGGATGTTACCGGACCGCTCAACTTGGGAAACCCGGTTGAGTTCACCATCTTGGAACTTGCCCAGCTCGTGATCGAATTGACCGGATCCGATTCTGAAATTGTTAATTCACCTTTGCCGCAAGACGATCCGATGCAGCGACGGCCTGATATTTCGAAAGTGAAAACTATAATAGACTGGACGCCCAAAGTTCAATTGCGTGGGGGACTAATTCAGACAATCCATTATTTTAAGAAGTATATTGATAGTTAATATAGTATCCATATAAAGTTTCCTGATTAATAAGCAGTAATTGAAAGCGCACTTACCGCATCTTAACCGACCCCTGTCATACCGTCGTGCGTTATAACGCGTTGACGGACTTAGCCTTGTCTTTGCCGCGCGCGATACCGGTGCTCGGAAAGGATTTGGGGTGGCAGAAAATGTGGGGCGGGCGCAAAACGGCGTTCAGGCGGCGAACGTTTGCCCGGCGGCCGCTCCGAGGCTAATAGCATTATCGAAGATCAGCATGTTGTGTACGTTAGCCTTTGTACTCGCGTCTTGCGGGACGGACGGTTCCGGAGCCAGTGCCACGGCTAGTGTCGCGGCCCCGGTAACGGTTCTGTCACCTGCCGCTTCCACGCCGGATCCGACTCCAGCCCCCGCACCGGTCATACCGACGCCGGCACCCGCCCCGACCCCGGCGCCTGCCGTCACTCCGGCACCTGTGCCGACCCCGGCAGATCCGCCGCCCGCTTTTTACAGTGGCGACATCCCCGATACGATCCCCTCCAATTTCAACGTGGCGGAGCATTTGCAGGCCGCGTGGGGCAGCGGCGACATTCCGCCCGACAACGGCGCTGATGAGGTCGGCGCGTTCCGGATCATCTGCAAGCCGAGCCATGTCGGCTATGACGATCCGATCGTCCATCCCGGCCAGCCCGGCAAGAGCCACCTCCATCAGTTTTTTGGCAACACGAAGACCGATGCGTTCTCGACCTATCAGTCGCTCAGGACGACGGGCGAGGGCAGCTGCAACAACAAGCTCAATCGCTCGGCCTACTGGATCCCGGCGATGCTCGACGGCGTCGGCGGCGTGGTGCAGCCCGATTTCGTCTCGATCTATTACAAGCGTCTGCCCAAGGATTCGCCCAAATGCGACTGGACCAAAGACAAGAAGGGTGAGGGCAAGGCCTGTGTCGGCCTGCCGCGGGGCCTGCGCTTCGTTCGCGGCTACCGCATGGCGACGATGAGCGATCCTGAATCCTGGTCGCACTATTTCGATTGCCAAGGCAAGGGTGCCAAATCGGGGCATTACAAGAACCTGGATCTTGCGCTGCAAAACTGCCCGGTCGGGGCGCAGGTCGGTGCGGTCGTGTTCGCAGCACCCTGCTGGGACGGCAAGCGTCTCGACAGCGCGGACCATATGAGCCATCTGGCGGACGGCAGCTACGGCTCATGGGGCTATTACAAATGCCCGGCCTCGCATCCTTACGTCATTCCCTCGTTCACGCTCGGCGCATGGTACACAGTCGACAAGAACACCGACACCTGGAAACTCTCGTCCGACATGGCGGGGATGATCCGGGGCGCGTCGCTGCACATGGACTGGTTCGGTGCGTGGGACGACGGCGTGCTCGCCGCGTTCGAGGACAATTGCATCGACAAGCACCGCAACGGTTCGGGCGGCGATCTTTGCAACGGCAAACAGCTGAAACCGACGTTCCCCCAGACCGTCAAACACGTCGTGCCGGTGCCGACACGCCCGGGAAACTGAGGTGCGTCTTTCGATGTCCAAAGCAGCACTGATGCTCGCGAACTTTGGACGCCGGGGGGAGAGTGATGCCTTGGCGTTGACAAGGAAAATGGCTCATCTGGCGAACCAACGAAACCCAGTTCCGTTACCCGGTCTAAACGGCCGGTAAGCCTGCTACGAGCCAACCGGGCATCTATTTGCCGCGCTTATCCGTAACTCGGCCGAATGTTCTGATCATACGCCTCACTTCCCTTCGCGAAGTTTTGCTTAAAGCAGCTTCCGGGTGATCGTGACGGGTATGGCGACGGAGCTGGTGGGAGGGTCTGCCAATGCGAGCAAGTTCGCACTACGAATATGATCGGCGAACATCCGATCAATTAGATGGCGCACCAGTCTCTCCCGACGAACGGGGGATCGACGCGACGCTGCGTTCAATCGCGGGAATGTTCGGCGCAGTTGGTGCGTGGATCGCCACACCCTGCAACGTGCCTGGCGAACCATCGGCATGGTCGATCGATTACAGCGCGGGCACGGCGCCGTCTTTGAGCGATGATCAGCTTGCCGCCTTCGCATGCCACGATGCGGCCGGGACGACGGGCCCGATCCGGTTCGTTCGAGCCGAACCGGCCTTCTTTCCTGTACGGCGCGTTCTGATCACCGGATTTCCATTCCGCGAGGTAGAAGCGATAAGACTGGGGCTCGAATTCGAGAAGCTGACGCCTCAAAAGCTTGCTCAAGCCAACGACTTGCTGGAAGCGAACAGCGGTTTGATCAATTGTTCGATCGCGTGCGGTCTCGCGCTGGAGAAATCGAGGATTCGAGAAAGAAATCTGGCATCGTTACTCGGGCAGAATGATTGCGGCATCATTGTGCTGCATCAAGATCGCAGCGTGGCGTTTTCGAACTCCGCGGCCCTCTCGCTGCTTTCGGGCGGGTCCAATATATATTTACGCAACGGCACGCTCGGTGTGGCAGGATATCGGCAAGCGGTCGAAATTCAGACCGCGATCGACTGCGTTATCGATCATCCTCCATCCGCAATCGGAACTCCGCCGGGTATCATGATGTTGATCGAGCGCGGCAATGGGCAAAGACCATTGATCGCAGTGATCTCGGCCGTCGGTGATGGTACCGCAACGGACCGTCGCGTCGCGGTCGTTTATTTGATGGATTCGGAGCGCCCGGGCATTAAGGGCCTTGACCATATCTGCCGACTTCATTCTCTGACGCATACTGAAACACGTCTAGTGTGCCACCTTTTCGCGGGATCAAGCCTTGCTGAAGCCGCGGCGGTGATGAAAGTTCGTGAAGGAACGGCGCGCGGATACCTCAAGCAGATTTTCGGCAAAACCGGAGTAAACCGACAGGCGGATCTGCTGCATATTCTCGGACGCTATCAGCGCGCGGTCCGTGGAAAGATGAATTTCGAATGGAATTGACCGGGATCGTCACTCGTTAGGTAATGCCAACGAATTCTGAGCCTTCACGCTGACCGAAGACGGGGCGCGATTGTCGCACTGCGGCACCGGCGCGAACCGGGTAGCGGCGCGCTCCATCAGTTCGCCCTGACGCCGGACGGCGGGGGATTGTACGACCCTAATCGGTCCGATAACCGACAAACCGCCAGAAGGTCGTTCCGCGCGAACCGGATTTGGCAAAGGGGTTGAGCGTTATCCCGCAAGTTTCTCCCGTTCTTGCCTTCACCGCAGCTGCCCTGGGAATTGCGGTCTATTCGGCGATGGATGCGGTGATGAAGGGTCTGTCGATCGAGAGTGGCGCTTATAGCGCGGTGCTGTGGCGATCGGTGGTGGGATGCGTGTTGACGGGATTTGTTTTCGTATGCCGAGGCGGGCGCTGGCCGGAGCGTACTGCGCTGCGTCTCCATCTTCAGCGCGGGCTGTCGGCTGGCGTTTCGGTGCTGTTGTTTTTTTGGGGGCTGGCGCGTGTGCCGATGGCGAAGTCGGTTGCGCTGACGTTCCTTGCGCCCCTGATCGCGATCTTTCTTGCGTCCGCTTTGCTTGGCGAGCGTGTCCGTCCTGCAGCAATGCTGGGCGCGCTGATCGCGACGCTCGGCGTGATCGTGATAGCGTCCGGCGAGATCAGCCAAGCGGCATCCAGCGATAGTTTACTCGGAACAATCGCGATTATCGCGGCGTCGTTTCTGTATGCATGGAGCCTGGTCTTGTTGCGGCGTCAGGCGCAAATTGCGGATCCGCTGGAAGTCACGTTGTTCAGCAGCCTCACGATCGGGGCGGCGCTGTTGGTTGGCGCACCGGTCTTCTCCGGCTTTCCGCAGACGGAGCAATTGCCCGCAATCGTGGGCGCAGCGGTACTTGCCGCAGTCGCCGGTCTATTTCTCGCATGGGCATATCGTCACGCACAGGCGCAATTGCTTGCGCCGGTGGAATACAGCGCGTTCATCTGGGCGGCGCTGCTCGGTTTCGTCGTGTTCGACGAGCAGGTGTCGGCTTTCACGCTTGGCGGAGCGGTGCTGATCATCATCGGCTGCATCGCGGCCCTGCGGCGTACCTCGCGCTAAAAAACGTCGCAAGATCAGCGACTTCCCGGATGATAGCGGCGTTCGATATGCGCAGCGAGATCGTCGGAATAGAAATAGACGGGCCGCAAATTGCCGGTGGCGTAGCGTTTTGCCTGATCGTTGAAATGCGGCGAGGCGGGGTCGCCGCTTTCGCCGCCTGCGGTCACAGCCCAGGCGCGCAGGCGGGGGCCGAATTCGACGACGGCGACGAAGCTGTTGCCGCTAGTGCCATAATAACGCTTGGTATTCGGGTATCTGCGCGCGCCGAAGGAGGCGAGGCTGCCCCATTGGGCGGAGGTGAAAGGGACGGGAATACTTGGCTTCGCATCGTCAAAATGGGGTTCGATCGCGTCGTCCAAGCGCTGGAAACGGTTGATCATGCCCCAAGCTGTGTCGACCTTGCCGAAGTCCCGAGCGAGTTGCGTCGCAGCGGCGTCGAGTGCTGCCAGCTTCGTATCCGGATCGACGCGTGTCGCGATGTAATCGGGCACGTTCATCCGTTCAGCCTTCGCGAAACCGCCGATATCGCGCCAGAGCCGGTCGCCCCAGAACACGGCGATCGAGGTGGCGGTGCTGTCCGCGCCCCAACGATAGTCCCAATTGCGAAGCGTCGCGATTGGCGCGGTGAGCAGGGCCCTGCGGGGGTCTTGCGGCGGCAACGCGTCATAGGCGGCGAGAAGCTGGGGGATCAGCCGTGCGAAGGCGGGCAGGTAGCTGTCGAACGCGGCGTCTATCAGACCGTGCGGCGTGAAGTCGTGCTTGTCCTTTAACACCAGATCGCCGTGGACGGTGCGGGCATTCGATCCCGCCTGATCCATGTAGCGCGGAAAATCCTTTGCCTTCGGGCTGTCGGCACCAGCGGCATCCCAGGGTGAGTCGTTGCTGTTCTTCACCCACCCGATTGCGGGATCGATCGCTGCCGGCAGCGAAGCGAGCGGGTGGAGTCCGTGCCAGTCGGTCGCCGGGTTCGATCCGTCGACCTGCCGCGTATAGTCGAACCGGTCGTCGCGGATGGGGACGAATTGCGGGTGGAGATAGGCGATCTCTCCCTTGGCATCGGCGAAGATCGTGTCGTTCGACGAATTCGCCTTGCGCTGCGCAACGGAGAGGTAGGAGGAGAGATCCGCCGCCTTGGTCCGCAGCCAGCTTTGTTCGAGCGCGGGAACAGGGCGCCACATCAAGGCTTCGGCAATCCACTTTCCGTCGCGTTTGGCGACGATCGGACCGTGATGGGTCGCGTAGGTGACGAAGCGGCGCGAAGCCATCCCGCCATCCGGCTTGCGGAATAGCAGCGTGATCGTGCGTGCCGTCAACGGACGCTCCCGCTTTCCGTAGCGATAGGTCCGGTGGCCGTTCCTGGTCGTGACCGTCTCTGCAAACTCATCGACATTGTCGACGCCCGATGACGTATGCATCCAGCCAGCGCGTTCGTTGAACCCCTGGTAGATAAAGAATTGTCCCCAGGTCGATGCGCCATAGGCATCGAGCCCGGCATCGCTCGTCATCTGGAGCTCGCCGCGAAAATAGAAGCTGGTGTGCGGGTTGATGAGCAGCAGCGCATGACCGTCCCGGGTATTTTTCGGTGCGATCGCGATACCGTTCGATCCGCGCGGCTCCATCGGGCGCGTTCCCGATTCCCCGGCGGTCAGCGCGACCGGTTTGCCGTCGTAGAAGCCCGCCAGTCCGGACAGTGAGATCCGTTCGATGTCGCCGCCGATGCTGCCTTCAGTGAAGGACAGCGCCATCCAGGGTTCGAAACGCATCAGTATCTTGGGGTGAACATTGGGATGCGTCGCGAGGTAGAAGTTCAGACCGTCTGCCCAGGCGTCCATCAGTGAGCGGAGCCAAGCGGGGCTGCGATAATATTCGGTCTGGAGCTCGATCGGGTCGACATAGAGGCGCTGGCGCAGATCGGCCCATATCGCCTGCTCTCCATATGCTTCGGCCGTGCGGCCGAGCGCGGTCAGATAGTTCGCCTCGATCCGCGCGAAATCATCTTCGGCCTGCGCATAGATCGCGCCGAAAACCGCATCTGCGTCGCCCTTGCCGTGGACGTGCGCGATACCCCAGTCGTCGCGGGTGATGGTGACACGCTGCGCTTCGCCGGTCCATCTTTGCCTATCTGACGGTTGCGCGGATATGGCCGCCGGGAGCGCCAGAAGGATCAACGGGTTGCGAAGCGCGCGGGCAAGTCTCACCATGAGCCGAGGCTACCGGGTGCCGAGGGGCGCGACAACTGCTTTGGGGATTGCGATGATGCGTTGGCTGTTCTCGATCATGCTGTCGATAGCGATCCCCGCGAGTGCGGCGGAACCACCCACGACGCTTATTCGCCCGGCGCGGGTGTTCGATGGCACAAACCGGCAGGTCCATGAGGGGTGGGACGTTTTAATCAAGGGAGACCGCATCGTCGCGGCCGGGCCGCGGATCACGGCTCCGGCCGGGTCGGTCGTCATCGAACTGCCGGACGATACGCTGATGCCGGGGATGATCGAGGGTCATGGGCATCTGTTCCTTCATCCCTATGACGAGACGAGTTGGGACGATCAGGTGTTGCACGAGGCGCTTGCGCTCCGAACCGCTCGCGCCGTCAACCATGCGCGAGCGACGCTGCTCGCCGGTTTTACGACTGAGCGCGACCTGGGAACCGAAGGTGCCGGCTATGCCGATGCCGGCTTGAAGCAAGCGATCGAGCAAGACATCATACCCGGTCCCAGACTGATGGTCGCGACACGGGCGATCGTTGCGCTCGGCGCCTATGGACCCAAGGGGTTCGAGCCGGGTGTCGACATTCCGCAAGGTGCCGAAGAGGCAAGCGGCGTCGAGGACATCGTCCGCGTTGTGCGCAGCCAGATCGCAGCGGGCGCGGATGTCGTGAAGCTTTACGCTGATTATCGCTGGGGCCCGGGCGAACCAAGCCGTCCGACGCTGTCCGCCGCAGAAATGCGGGCGGCAACGGAAGCGGCGCATGATGCGGGCCGGATCGTGGCGGTGCATGCAGCAACGGCAGAAGGCATGCGTCGCGCGGTTGCCGCCGGAGTGGACACGATCGAACATGGCTATGGCGGAACGCCGGAGATTTTCGAGGCGATGCGCGCGCGCGGTATCGCGCTTTGTCCGACGCTGGCTGCCTCGGACGCGGTTGCCCGGTATCGCGGTTGGTCCGGCGGCGATCCGGTTCCGCCCGGCGTGACGGAGAACCGTCATGCCTTTGCGCTGGCGATGAAGGCCGGGGTACCGATGTGCATGGGCGGGGATGTCGGCGTCTATCCGCACGGCACGAATGCGCGCGAAATGGTGTTGATGGTCGAGAACGGCATGGCGCCGATCGACGTGCTGATCGCGGCGACATCGGGCAATGCGCGGTATTTCCACATCGCCGATAAGGTTGGGGCGGTGACGCCCGGCCTGCTCGCCGACCTGATCGCGGTGCGCGGCGACCCGAGCCGGGACATCGGAGCGGTGCGCCAAATCGACCTTATCATGAAGGGTGGTCGAACGATAAGGCGCACCGGCGGTTGAACAGGGCACACCCCAACGACGACACAATCATTTCTGGAGACTGACGATGACGGATTGGTCCACGATCGAAGCCCTGCCGACGCAAACGCTGCCAGAGCTGTTTGCGGAGGACGCTGATCGACTCGCTACGTTCAGTCTGGACGTTGCAGGCATTCATTTCGATTGGTCGAAGACGCATCTGACGGCGGATGCGATGTCCGCGTTCGAAGAACTGGCGAAGACGCGTGGACTGGCGGCGAAGCGCGACGCTCTGTTCAGCGGCGAGAAGATCAACGTCACAGAGGATCGCGCGGTCGAGCACACCGCCGAGCGCGGCGAGGGCAAGCCCGAAAGCGTCGCTACCGCACGCGAAGCGCACGCCAGGATGCGCGCGCTGATCGATGCGATCGAGGCGGAGGCGCTTGGGCCTGTGCGTCACGTCCTTCATTGCGGGATCGGTGGATCGGCGCTTGGCCCCGACCTGCTGGTCGACGCACTCGGCCGCGAGGACAAACGCTATGACGTTGCGATCGTGTCGAATGTCGACGGCATCGCACTGGAAGATGTGTTCGCCAAATTCGACCCGGCGGTGACGCTGCTGGTCGTCGCATCCAAGACGTTCACGACGACCGAGACGCTGATGAACGCCGAAGCGGTATTGCAATGGATGAAGGAGAATGGGGTCGAGGACCCTTACGGTCGCGTCGTGGCACTGACCGCCAGTCCCGACAAGGCAATCGAATGGGGCGTCGACGAAACACGCATCCTGCCGTTCATGGACAGCGTTGGCGGACGATATTCGCTGTGGTCGACAATAGGATTTCCGGCGGCGCTCGGGCTTGGATGGGACAAATTCGAGGAGCTGCTGGAAGGGGCAGCGGAGATGGACCGGCATTTCCGGTTGTCCGCGCTGCACGAAAGCGCACCCGCCATCGCGGCGTTTGCCGACCTTTATTACACGCAGGTCCGCCATGCCGAGACACGCGCGCCGTTCGCCTATGACGAGCGGTTGCGGTTGCTGCCGAGTTATCTCCAGCAGCTCGAGATGGAATCGAACGGCAAGGGGGTGACGATCGCGGGGAAGCCGGTCGGCCGGCCAACGGCCGCGATTACCTGGGGCGGGGTTGGGACCGATGCGCAACATGCGGTGTTCCAGTTGCTGCATCAGGGCACGCACCTCGTGCCCGTCGAGTTCATCGCGGTGATCGAGCCGGGCGATACGTTGCCCGAGGATCATCATCGTGCGCTGCTGCTTAACGCGTTTGCGCAGGGCGCGGCGCTGATGGCGGGGCGCAAGAACGACGATGCCGCACGCAGCTATACCGGCGACCGGCCGTCATCGACGATCCTGCTCGACACGCTTGATGCGCGCACGCTGGGCGCGCTGATCGCGTTTTACGAGCACCGGGTGTTCGTCAACGGCGTGCTGCTCCAGATCAATTCGTTCGACCAGTTCGGAGTCGAGCTGGGCAAGGAAATGGCCAAAGCTGCCGAGAAGGGGGGCCAGTCGTTCGATCCGTCGACAGACGATCTGATCGAGCGGGCGTTCGGATGAGGAATGGGTTGTTAGCGGGCGATGCTTGCCGCAGTGACGCATGATGGCTGATTATGATTATGATCTGTTCGTCATCGGGGCGGGATCGGGTGGAACGCGGGCGGCGCGCGTCGCTGGCGCGCACGGTGCCAAGGTTGCGGTAGCGGAGGAATACCGGGTCGGCGGGACCTGCGTCATCCGTGGCTGTGTGCCGAAGAAGCTGCTCGTTTATGGCGCGCATTTCGCCGAGGATCTGAACGACGCCCGGCGGTTCGGCTGGAACGTTCCCGATTGCGATTTCGACTGGCCGGTGTTGCGCGACAATGTTCTGGCCGAAGTCGACCGGATCAACGCCGCCTATACGACGACGCTGGAGAGCAACGGCGTCGATATCCTGCATAGCCGGGCGGTCGTTACCGGTCCGCACAGCGTCCGGCTGGATGACGGCAGCACCAAGACAGCGGGCAAGATCCTGATCGCGGTCGGCGCGCATCCGGTCGTGCCCAAATGCCCGGGACATGAATTTGGTATCACGTCGAACGAGGTGTTTCACCTCGAGACGCTGCCCAAGCGTATCCTGATCGCCGGGGCGGGGTACATCGCGAACGAATTTGCGGGTATATTCCACGAATTCGGGACCCACGTCATTTTGATGAACCGGTCCGACACGATCCTGCGCGGATATGACCAGTCGATCCGGGACCGCTTGCTTCAGATTTCAATCGCCAAGGGATTGGAGTTCCGGATGAACGCCGCATTCGAGGGGATCGAAAAAGGCGCGGACGGGTGCCTGACGGTGCATATGGGCGGGCATGAACCGGCGGTGGTCGATTGTGTGCTGTTCGCAACGGGCAGGCTGCCGAATACGGCGGGCCTGGGGCTGGAGACCGCCGGAGCCGAGGTTGACGAACTGGGGGCGGTAATCGTCGACGACGACAACCGGTCGACCTGTCCGAGCATCTACGCCGTCGGTGACGTGACCAACCGGATCCAGCTGACGCCGATCGCGATCCGCGAAGGCCAGGTGTTTGCCGACGCGATGTTCGGCGGCAAGCCCGGGCGGGTCGATTACGATTGCGTGCCGTCCGCCGTGTTCAGCCATCCGCCGCTTGCGGCCGTAGGGATGACGGAAGGTCTTGCGCGCGAGGTTCTCGGTTCGGTCAGCGTCTATTCGTCCGATTTCCGCCCGATGAAGAACGTGCTCGCCAATCGCAACGAGCGTGCACTTTACAAAATGGTGTGTGACGGAGAGACGGGGCGCGTCGTAGGTCTTCACATGATCGGGCCGGACGCCCCCGAAATCCTTCAGGCGGCGGCGGTCGCGGTCAAGGCCGGGCTGAACAAGGCGCAATTCGACGAGACGGTCGCGCTGCACCCGAGCATGGCGGAAGAACTGGTGCTGCTGAAATAAAGCGAGGGTCTTTGCGGCATAACATATTTGCCGAACAACGGGGTGTCCGCGTAGGGCTTCGACTCATAATTGTCCGCAAAAGGTCCGAACCATGCGCGAAGCCGCGATCATATCCACCGCCCGCACTGCCATCGGCAAGGCGTATCGCGGCGCGTTCAACGCGACAGAGGCTCCGGTGCTGGCGGGGCATGTGATGAACGCGGCGGTCGAGCGTGCGGGTATCGACCCGTTGCGGATCGCTGACATCTTTTGGGGCGTCGGCAACCAATGGGGGACGCAGGCGGGTAACGCCGGGCGGATGGCGGTATTCGCGGGGGGATTGCCCGAGAGCGTGCCTGCCTTCACGCTAGATCGTAAATGCGGGTCCGGGCTGACGGCGGTTGCACTCGCTGCGCGGACGATCATGTGCGACGAGGCGGACGTGGCGCTGGCAGGCGGGATGGAGTCGGTCAGCCTGACGGTCACCAAGGATGCGCCGCGTTATGTAAACGAGTCGGTAATCGCGAACGAACCCGCCGCTTACATCCCGATGATCGAAACGGCGGAGATTGTCGCCGAGCGCTACGGCATCAGCCGCGAGGCGCAGGATGTCTATGGCGCGCAAAGCCAGCAACGTGCTGAGGCGGGCCTTCGCAACGGGGCGTTCAGGGAAGAGATCGCCGCGATCACGGTCGACAAGGCGCTGTTCGACAAGGAGGGTAACCCGACCGGCAGCGAAACCGTTACGATCGATACCGACGAGGGCATTCGTCCCGGTACCACGCTTGAGGCACTGAGGGGTCTCAAGACCGTATGGCCGGGCGGCGCGTTTACCGGTCCGGGCGAGAATGTCACGGCCGGCAATGCGAGCCAGCTTTCCGATGGCGCATCTGCACAAATCCTGATGGATCGCAAGATCGCCGAAGCCGAAGGCAAGGATATTCTCGGGATCTATCGCGGGTTTCAGGCGGCGGGCTGCGCGCCGGACGAAATGGGGATCGGGCCCGTCCTTGCTGTTCCCAAACTGCTCGACCGTGCGGGCTTGTCGGTGGCGGACATCGGGCTGTGGGAACTGAACGAAGCGTTTGCGTCGCAATGCCTCTATTGCCGCGATACGCTCGGCATCGATCCCGGGAAATACAACGTCAACGGCGGCGCGATCGCGATTGGACACCCCTTCGGAATGACCGGATCGCGTCTCGTGGGACACGCGCTGATCGAAGGGCGCAAGCGCGGCGTGCGCTACGTCGTCGTCACGATGTGTACCGCAGGAGGGATGGGAGCGGCGGGGCTGTTCGAGATCGTGTGATGCCGGCGCCGGGCCGGGTCAGGCATCGATGCTGGTCCCAAGCGATGCATGGACGAGACCGCCGTCAACGGTAATCGTCTCTCCGATCACATAGTCGCCCGCACGGCTGGCGAGATAGATGGCGGTACCGGCCATGTCTTCCGCATCGCCGATCCGTCTGGCAGGGATACCCGATGCGACGGTATCGGCGTGGTCGCGGGCCGCCTTGTTCATGTCGCTCGCAAAAGCGCCGGGCGCAATCGAAGTCACATTGATCGAATCGCGGACCAGGCGCGCCGCCATCCGCTTGGTAAGGTAGATCAACGCGGATTTGGACGCATGATAGCTGTAGGTTTCCCATGGATTCAGTCGCTGGCCGTCGATCGAGGTGATGTTGATGACCTTGGCCGGGCGATCGGGCGAAGCGGCGGCCTTTAGTGCCTCGTGCATCGCCTGGGTCAGGAAGAATGGCGATTTGACGTTCAGGTCCATGACCTTGTCCCAGCCATGTTCGGGAAACTCCTCAAAAGGTACGCCCCAGGCGGCACCGGCATTGTTGACCAGAATGTCGAGCTTCCCTTCGTGTTCGGCATAAGCCTTGGCCAGCGTTCGACATCCATCGACCGTTGATACGTCCTGCGGCAGGGGGATGCACATCTCACCCAACTCGGCGGCGGTTTCGTCGCAGTTTTCGGCCTTGCGCGATGAGATATAGACCTTTGCGCCCTGCGCGACGAAGCCGCGGGCGATCATTTTGCCGATGCCGCGCGAACCGCCGGTCACAAGCGCGATCCGGCCATCGAGGCGAAAAAGCGTGTTCGTGTCCATTAATTGTTCTCCGTCCCGGCCAGGCATGGTTGGTAGCCCGCATGGCTGGTGTGCGCAAACCCAAGGTTCGAAGTCAATCGCATTGACCGGGGCGGGGACCATACTATGGTTGGCAAAACAGGCCCCGAATAGCGCGGGTCGAAAGGGTTTCCAGGAGAGCAAAGTTGAGATTTGGAGGCAAGCATGCGGTCGTAACCGGCGGCGCTTCGGGCATCGGCAAGGCTGCTGCGATACGATTTGCGGACGAGGGTGCCAAAGTCCTGATCGGTGATATCGACGAGGCGGGCGGTCGAGCCGTTGCTGAGGCTTCCGAAGGGCGGATTACGTTCCAGAAAACCGACGTGCTCGATGCCGGAGCGATCGAGGCCCTGATGAACTCGGCGGATGCGGGCGGCGGGCTTGATATCGTGTTCAACAATGCGGGTGCCGGGGGATCGCGCGAGCCGATCGACACAATCTCGCCCGAAGAGTGGGATCGGACGCAGGCGTTGTTGTTGCGATCGGTCGCGCTCGGCATTCGTTATGCAGCGCCGCTGATAGCGAAGCGCGGGGGCGGGGCGATCGTCAACACGTCCAGCGTTTCGGCGCTCGGCACCGGCTATGCGCCGACTGCCTATTCGACCGCAAAGGCCGGAGTGCTGAACCTGACCAAACTCGCAGCTGCCGAACTCTCCAAGGACCGTATCCGCGTCAATGCGGTGGTGCCGGGGTTCATCGCCACCAACATCTTTGCCTCCACGCTGGGGCTGAAAGATGAGAAGCGGCGGCAGGCCAACGCAGTGATCGCTCAAGCCGCCGCCAATGCCCAGCCGATCCGCCGGGCCGGGACCGCCGATGACATCGCAGCGGCCGTGGCGTTTCTCGCCAGCGAAGATGCGAGCTTCATTACCGGCACGCATATCCTGATCGATGGCGGGCTGACGATCGGGACGCGAGACAGCTGGGACCCGGACATGCCGTCGATGCTGAGCGCATTGGAGGCGCTTCGTTGAATAGCGCGACGACAGTCTCCGGCGGTCATGCGCCCAGCGCAAGACGGTTATCGAATACCACGATGGCGACGTACGGGTTTGGCTCGGCGGCGTACGGGATCAAGGATTCCGGGTTCGGCACGTTTCTGCTGTTGTTCTACAACCAGGTTATCGGCCTGCCGTCCGCGACGGTTGGGCTGGTCGTCATGCTCGCGCTGCTGATCGATGCGTTTGTCGATCCGGCAGTGGGCGTGTTGTCCGACCGGACCAAAAGCAAATGGGGCAGGCGGCACCCGTGGATGTATGCTTCGGCCTTTCCGATCATGATCGGCTGGTGGCTGCTCTGGAATCCGCCCGCGTCCTTTTCCGAGACAAACACGCTTGTCTGGCTGTTCGCCACTGCGGTCATCGTGAGGACGGCGGTCAGTTGCTACGAGGTTCCCTCGATTGCGCTGACGCCCGAACTGACGTCGGGTTATGACGAGCGTACCCGGATTCTTTCTTATCGCTATCTGTTCGGATGGATCGGCGGACTGACCATGCTGCTGTCCGCGTATCTTTATTTTCTGGCACCGACGCCCGAATTCGCCAACGGGCTGCTCAATCGTGAGGGTTATAAAGGCTTTGCGATCATGGGCGCACTGTTCATGGGCATCGCGATCCTCGCTTCCGCCGCAGGCACGCATCACGAGATTAAGAACCTGCCCGATCCGCCGATCGTCAAGCAGACAATCCGCGATAATTTGCGCGAACTGGGCGAGACGATCCAAAACCGTGCGTTCGTCGTTCTGATGCTTGCCGGAATCTGTGCCTATACCGCGCAGGGCATCAGCTATGCGATGTCCAATTATCTCTACAGCTATGTCTGGGGGTTCAAGGGTTCAGCGTTCGTCTATCTGACCGTGATCCTGTTTACGGGCGTCGTCATCGCGTTCGTCGTTGCGCCGAGGATTGGCAAAAGAACGAGCAAGCCGCGCGCGGCGACCATTGCGGTTCTGTTGGGGGGCGTCTTCGTGACGCTGCCATATTGGCTCCGGCTTGCAGGCTGGTTTCCACCGGTCGGCAGCCCGGCCTTGCTCCCGATCCTTTATACGACGATGTGCCTGGGGACGGCATCGAATGTGACGGGCTTCATTCTTGGAGCTTCCATGATGGCCGATGTGGTCGAGGATTCGGAAACGAAGACGGGGCGGCGATCCGAAGGCGTGTTTTTCGCCGGTGCGTTCTTCGTCCAGAAATGCACATCCGGCATCGGCATATTCTTGGCCGGCCTGTTGCTCGGAGTTGCGGGATTTCCGGAAAAAGCCATGCCGGGCCAAGTTCCCGTCGCAACGCTCGACCGGCTGATACTGATCTTTGCCGGCCTCTACATCGTAATCGCGGTGCTGGCGGCAATATTCTTCATGCGGTTCCCGTTCGGCCGGTCGGAGCATGAGGCGCGTCTGGCAGGACTTGCCGGAGTCGCAACGCTGGAAGCGACGCCCCGAAGACCCGTCTAGCAGCAGTTCGCGACCGGCCGTCGCCGCGCAAACACGTTTCATCGAATATGGTTCCCGCCGCGGTTTTAAATTAATCTTTTCGCTTCTAGCCCGGACTCGACACAGGCAATCGCCGGGGTTTTGAATGAGTTTCAGGATGTTGGCAGTGCGTTTTGCGCTGGTGGTTTCGTGCGGCCTGATGACGGCCGTTCCCGCTCAGGCACGGTTCTGGCAGTGCGCGCCTTATGCCCGTGAGGTTTCAGGCGTCGACATTCACGGGAATGCGAATACCTGGTGGGGCCAGGCTGAGGGTCGTTACCAGCGCGGTCATACGCCGGAGGTCGGCGCGGTGCTTGCGTTCGAAGCAACCCGGCGCATGCGCGTTGGCCATGTTGCGATGGTCAGCAGAGTCATCAGCGACCGCGAAATCCTTCTGACCCACGCGAACTGGTCACGACCGGGCCGGATCGAGCGAGACGTGCGCGCGGTGGATGTGTCGGATGCGGGCGATTGGAGCGAGGTTAAGGTCTGGTACGCGCCGAACGACGATTTGGGAACGTCGACCTATCCAACCGAGGGCTTCATCTACGCAGGCAGCGCGCCCGCCGATATGACGAGTGGAGGAACGACAATACTGGCCCACGCGGCAGATAACGTTCCCGGCATTGTCACTTTCGTCGAGCCGGACAATTGATGACAGCGGCGCGTCAGGCCGCCTTGAAGGTCATCGCGACGCCGTTCATGCAATAGCGTTTTCCGGTAGGCTTCGGACCGTCATTGAAGACATGACCAAGATGGCCGCCGCATCGATCGCAATGAACCTCGGTCCGGGAAAAGCCGAGCGTTGAGTCCTTTCTGGTTTCAATTGCGCCGGGTAGCGGCTCCCAGAAGCTCGGCCAACCAGTGCCGCTCTCAAATTTTGTTTTCGACGAGTAGAGACGCTGGTCACAACCCTTGCATGAAAATATGCCCGCTTTGTGAATTCCATTCAGAGGGCTGCTGAACGGCCGCTCGGTCGCTTCTTTGCGAAGGACGGCGAACGCCTCAGGCGAAAGTTTCTTGCGCCATTCGGCTTCGCTGAGACTAACCGTAAATTTCTTCGCGGCACGTGCCGGTGCGGAGGAACATCCGAACAGCCCAAACCCGGCGATGCCCGTTCCGGCAAGGGCAAGAAAGTTGCGGCGGTCATGTGTCATCTTGGTCTCCATCGCGGTCATATAGGAACGCGAAAGGATGATGCGAAGACGCACATTGCCGGGCGGTCGGGCGTCACATCGGCGCCGAAATACTAAAACCTCAACGCTGAGCGAAAAATACCGCGTGTCAGTATTTAGTAATTTCTACCATCATCTGCCGATAGCCGTGAACGAAACAGGCAGCTGTGCGGACGGGTTCCGCAAGTACGTTGACCCGCATCCTGCGTTTCGCCATTTCCTCGAGCAGAATGCCGATCTGGAGTTCGGCAAGCCGCGCGCCGACGCAGCGATGGATGCCGTGCCCGAAGGCGAGGTGGCGTCGTGCGTTCGGACGGTCGACGACAAGCGCATCCGCATCATCGCCGAAAATGCTCTCATCCCGATTGGCGGAGATGTACCAAAGCGCGAGTTTGTCGCCTTCCCTGATCTGTTGGCCCATCAACTCGGTATCGGCGGTGGCCGTGCGGCGCATATGGGCAAGCGGGGTCTGCCAGCGGATGATTTCACTGACGGCGTTGGGGATGAGCGCGGGGTCAGCCTCCAGCCTGGCGCGGGAATTTGGGAATTTGTCGAGCCCGTAAGCAAGCCCGGTCATCGAGTTACGCGTCGTGTCGTTACCGCCGACGATCAGGAGAATGAGGTTACCGATGAATTCATGATGCTCCATGTGCGCCATCGCGTCGGAATGGATCATCATCGAGATGAGATCGGGGGTCGGTTCCTTGCCGATCTTCTGGTTCCAGAGGTTCTGAAAATAGGCGCCGCATTCAAACATGTGCTGGAGGCGCTCTTTGCGCAGCTCTTCGGTTTTCACGAGTTCAATATCGCCCGCCCAGTCGGACCAGAATGTCAGCTTACGGCGATCCTCCCAGGGAAAGTCGAAGAGAATGGCGAGCATCTGCGTCGTCAGCTCTATCGAGACGGTGTCGACCCAGTCGAATTCCGTGTTCCATTCGAGGCTGTCGAGAATGTCGACGGTACGTCCGCGAATCTGGCTGGTCAGACGAGTCATCTCTGACGGGGTGAAGGCGGGCGCAACGGTGCGACGCTGCGCGGTGTGGACGGGGCGGTCGCGTGCGATGAACATCGGCATGCGGACGTCAATGCTGTCGGGAATGAAATCGGCAAGCGTGATGCCGCCTGCTTCCGACGAATAGAGTTCCGGAAGCGATTCGACCTCGACGATCGGCTTGTAGGAGGAAATCGACCAATAGGGACCGTAATCGGATTCCTCGACGCGCTGGACCGGAGCATTGGCGCGCAACCGGGCGAACGGTTCTTGCCAGCGGTCTTCGCCGTACAGTTCGGCGCGACTGACATCGATCGGCTTCATCCCCCCGCGTGAGACCGGGAAATGTTCAGCAACCGTCGCCATCATGTCTCTCCTTCAGTCACACCAAAGCCCCAATTAACACGAATGTCAATTAGAGCTTTGGCGTGACCTTTTGCCACCGCCCGATTGCAATACGCCGCGCCGGAACAGGCGTGCGCCGATCACGACGAAGATTCCCACCCAGACAAGCTGCCAGGCGATTGCAGCAAGATGCGGCCACAGGCGCGGGGAACTCGCCGCCAGCCCCGCCATCGCGAAGGGAGAGGACAGCGGGAATATCCGTGCGAAGGTCGCAAGCGCGCCGCCGGGATGAACCGTCGCAGCAGCCGCCAGACCGAACATCCCGACCTGAACGATGGTTACCGGCAAAGACAGCATCTGGATTTCTCGCATCGTGGTCGCCTGTGCGCCCACGCCCAGGAATACGGAGCCGAGCAACAGATAGGCGGTTGCGAAATAGGCGAAGAAAAGGATCGCAAACACCGGCACGCCGACCGCGGGCGCCATCTCTCCAAATGCGGCCTGCGCCCCGGGCGGGAGGAGCGCGCCGATCTGGCCGATCACGGTTCCCCAGAATGCGACGAACAGCACGGCGACGCCGAACATGCCGAGCAACTTGCCGAGGAACACCGATTCGAGCGGAACCGCGGCGGCGAGGATTTCGATCACCTTATTGTTGCGCTCCTCCGCCATCGTGCCGACCACTTGACCTGCGAGAAACAACGTCAGGAAAAACACGCCAAACGCGGCGAGAAAGGCACTGCGATTGCGGCCACCCTTCGTTGCGCGCTTCTGACGCACCGGAATTTTGGTGACTGCGGGGTCGGGAAGTGTTCCACCGAGTTGCTCGGCCGCTCGCACCGTCCGCGCGAGCAGGGTCAGATAGTCCGCGCTGCGCGTTCCGGTCGGTCCGTAGAGAATGTGGGGCGCGGTAGAAGGCTCGAACAACACGGCGACCGCATCATAGGCCTTGGCAGCAAACACCGCCTCCGCTTGAATAACCGGGTTACCGTCTGGGGCAATCGAGAGCAGCTTGGGCGGCGCTTCACCCTCGCGGAACGCGGTACGCAATTGCGCATCAACTTTGGCGAACAAGGCTGTTCGTGCGGAGGGCACGATGACGACGATCCGCGCGCGGTCATCGCCGCTGCCCGCCACGGTCGCAGCGCCGAGACCGCCCACCGCGCCGAATGAGGCCATGATCAGCGGCGCGAAGAGAAACAGGAGGAAGATCGGCGTAAAGACGGTCGCGATAAAATCGCGGCGCGCAATCGTCAGCGTCTGTTTGATCGTGCGGCGCAACCGGCTCACGCGGCGCGCTCCGCCAGGCTCTCCGTCGCATCGCCGACGATGCGGACAAATGCTTCGTGAAGACCGGGGCGTTCAATCGACAGCGCATTGATACCGTGTCCGGCATCAATCAGGGAGATGAGCAGCGGTTCGATCCCCGTATCCGGCAGTTCGAACCGCCAGCTCTCCCCACTTGGAATCGCGTCGGCGGGC
This sequence comes from Sphingomonas sp., assembly GCA_965219075.1. GTDB lineage: Bacteria > Pseudomonadota > Alphaproteobacteria > Sphingomonadales > Sphingomonadaceae > Sphingomonas. The sequence goes on along the minus strand of CBDCMM010000002.1, from coordinate 2,600,812 downwards.
AGGAGCCGGTCGACGCCATCACCGGCCGCGCGGGGGGTATAGAACACCCGGCTCGGGAGGGTTCCGCGCGCCGCGTCGACACTGCCTTCGAACCGCCGCTTGCCCTTTGCAATGATCGCCAGCCGGTCGCAAAGACGTTCGGCATGTGCCATGACATGGGTCGAGAACAGGATCGTTGCCCCGCGATCCCGCTCACCGGTGATCAGCGTTTCCAGTCGTTCCTGATTGACCGGGTCGAGCCCCGAAAACGGCTCGTCGAGAACCAGCAGATCGGGCTGGTGTACAACCGAGCCGAGCAGTTGGACGAGTTGCGCCATCCCCTTTGAAAGTTTGCGGATTTTGGTGTCGACCGCATCGCCCAGCCCCGCGCGCTCCATCAGCATAGCCGCGCGCTTGCGTCCGGTTCCCCATTCAAGGCCCCTGAGCGCGCCCATGAAGGCGATCGCTTCGCGCGCCTTCATCGCCGGATAAAGACCGCGTTCCTCGGGTAGATAGCCGACCCGGTCACTCGCGCGGCGCGGCCGGTTTTCGCCCAGAAGCGTGCGATCACCTTCATCGGGTTCGATAATTCCGAGCAGCATGCGCAGCGTCGTCGTCTTGCCCGCGCCGTTCGGGCCGAGCACGCCGTAGATCGATCCTGCGGGGACCGCGATATCCACACCGTCAACGACGCGCCGCCCGCCGAACGTCTTGACCAGTCCGGAGGCGCTGACCGCCAAGATATCGTTCACGCCATTCTCCAAACCGTGCTCGCGTGGTAGCGGCGGGGAGTGTGCGAAGACAAGCTGGAAGAGCGGATCAAGGCAAAGGCGGCCGAGCTTGGGTTCGTCGCGTGCGGGATCGCGCGGGCGGATGCGGCGCCCAGGGCGGCGGAACGGCTGAAACGCTGGCTTGCGGACGGCGCGCATGGCGACATGATCTGGATGGAGACGCGCGCCGAAGAGCGGGGATCGCCTGCCGCGTTATGGGGCGAGGTACGAAGTGTGATTGCGCTCGGGATGAGCTATGCGCCCGCCGGGGACCCGCTGAAACTGGCGGAAAACGGGGATATCGGGCGGATTTCGGTCTATGCGCAAGGGGGAGATTATCACGATGTCGTCAAACGCGCGCTGAAGGCGCTCGGGCGGTGGCTGGCGACGGAATCCGGCTGCGATCTCAAGGTGTTCGTCGATACGGCACCGGTGATGGAGAAGCCGCTCGCCGAGGCCGCGGGGATAGGATGGCAGGGCAAGCACACCAATCTGGTCAGCCGGACGGAGGGAAGCTGGCTGTTCCTGGGGGCGATCTATACCACGCTGGTGCTCGATCCGGATACAGTTGGGGTCGATTTGTGCGGATCATGCGACGCGTGCCAGCAGGCATGCCCGACCGATGCGTTTCCAGCGCCGTACCAGCTCGATGCGCGGCGATGTATATCGTATTTGACGATCGAGCATTCCGGACCGATCCCGATAGAGTTCCGCAAGGCGATCGGAAACCGAATCTATGGATGCGACGATTGTCTGGCGGTGTGTCCGTGGAACAAGTTCGCGGATGCGGCGGCGGCCAACCGGGCGTTCGTGCTGCGCGCGGAACTGGCCGCGCCGTCGCTCGGCGATTTGCTCGCGCTTGACGACGGCATGTTCCGTCGGGTTTTTGCCGGATCGCCGATCAAGCGGATCGGGCGGGACAGGATGGTCAGGAACGCAGCGATCGCGGCCGGGAACGGTGGCGCGGCGATTTCGGCCAACGCGCTTTTGCCGCTGCTAGACGATCACGCGGCGATCGTGCGGGGAGCAGCGGTCTGGGCGCTGGCGCAGCTTGATCCTGAACGCTTCGAACATGAATATGCGATGCGTGCTGAGCGGGAGGAAGATCAGGGGGTCCGCCGGGAATGGACCGGTGCGCTCAGCGTCCTCCGCCCCGGCGGGTGAGCGCGGCGACGCAACTCGCGCGGTCAATGCCACTGCCGTCGGCCTCACGCGCGTCAAGATAGGTGACGACGGCAGGGGCCGTACCCTTGGGATAAAGATAAGCGTCGAGCACGCAGAAGTCGCTCTGAAACTGAAGTTTGCGCGCGGTGCCTTCACGGAAATCGGCGTCGGGCTGGCCGAACAGGCGGACCAGTGCCGAGGCGTCCTGACCGAGCACGCGTTCAAGCCCGATGCTGGCGTAGGGCCGGCTCACTACGCCGACCTTTGAGGGTGCAGCGGACGTTGCGACGCAGCCGGACAAGCCGGCTAGCGCACCTGCCGCGACGATGAGTCGTTTCATGCGGACCCGGTTCTCGCTGAATTGAAACATCGATGCCGAATGCCCGGTACAACCCAGGGGGTCAACGCGTCGGTTGCGTGCGAACGCGCAGGAAACTAGGGCAACCGCTTTCCCGAACTTGGAGTTTTGCATGGCCAGCCCGAATTATGACGTCGTTGCGATCGGCAATGCGATCGTCGATGTGCTGTCGAGCACCGACGATGGCTTCATTGCGAGCGAGGGCATGGCGAAGGGGTCGATGCAGCTGATGTTTTCCCCCGAGGACGCCGACGCGCTTTATGCCAAGATGGGGCCGGGGCAGGAAGTTTCGGGCGGATCGGCGGCGAACACGGTTGCGGGGATCGCGGCGCTGGGCGGCAAATGCGGTTTCATCGGCCAGGTGGCGGATGATCAGTTGGGGGAGGTGTTCGGGCACGACATCCGCGCCGCGGGCATCCGCTTCGATACGCCCGCGCGCGGGAGTGACCCGACGACCGCGCGTTGCCTGATCTTCGTGACGCCGGACGGCCAAAGGACGATGAACACGTTTCTGGGCGCGTCGCAATTCCTGCCGGAGGCGGCGCTTGATCGTGATCTGATCGCGGATGCGGCGATCCTGTATCTCGAGGGCTATCTCTGGGATCCCGAAGAGCCGCGCCGGGCGATGCGCGCCGCGATCGAGGTCGCGCGCAAGGCGGGGCGCAAGGTCGCCTTCACTTTGTCCGACGTGTTCTGCATTTCGCGTCACGGCAACGATTTCCGTAAGCTGATCGCCGACGGGCTGATCGACCTGTTGTTCGCGAATGAGAACGAATTGATGGCCTTGGCCGAGGTCAACGACTTCGACCGCGCGATCGACAAGGTCGCGCCGCAGGTGCCCACGCTGATCGTCACGCGCAGCGAACACGGTGCGTGTGCGATCCGGGACGGCCAACGCGTTATCGTTCCCGCCGAGCCGGTGGCGCAGGTCGTCGATACGACGGGTGCAGGCGACCTGTTCGCGGCCGGGTTCCTGCACGGACAGGCACAAGGCAAAGGGCTTGAGCAGTCGTTACGGCTGGGCGCGATTTGCGCGGCGGAGGTGATCGGGCATGTCGGCGCACGGCCGGTTGCCGACCTGAAGCAGCTGATGGCAGCGGCGCTGGGCCAGGGACGTTATTGAGCGGGCGAGGCAAGGACCGGGAACTCTCTCCCGGTCTTCCGATTGTTCGACTTTCGGTCAGTCGGTCTTGGGAACATCCGGCTCCAGCCCGGGCTCGTCGAGCGTATGGACCTCGACGATGCCCTTGCCGAGGTGGCTGCGGCTGCGGCTATAGCCAAAATATATAACCAGTCCGACCGCGCCCCAGATCGGCAGGACCAGCATCGCCGCCGCCGGCAGGTTCAGAAACAGGAATATACATCCAAGGACCGTTGCGGGCGCGACAAACCAGGCGGCCGGAACCGTGAAGGCACGCTTGCGGTCTGCTGCCGTCTTGCGAAGCACGAGCAGCGCGATTCCGACCATCATGAACGCGTAGAGCGTTCCCGCATTCGCAATGTCGGCAAGCTGTCCAACCGGAAGGAAAGCGGCCGCAAATGCCACGGCAACGCCGGTAATCGCAGTAACGATATGCGGCGTACGCCATTTCGGATGCACCCGGCTCAGCACCTCGGGCAGCAAACCATCGCGGCTCATCACGAAGAAGATGCGCGTTTGTCCGAAGATGAGCACCAGGATCACCGACGGCAGGGCGAGGAATGCCGCGATACCCATAAAATTGCCGATGGTGCCAAAGCCGATCACTCGTAGCACGTGTGCGAGCGCCTCGTTCGAGCAAACCAGCGCGGAGGCGTATTGCGGAAGCGCGCACTGGCGCGCCAGTTCTTCAGACCCGGCGGGGAATGGCACACCGCCCGGTCCCATGATCGGCTGACCGCCGATCGTCCCGATCGCTCCCGCTGCAACAAGAATATAGAATACGGTGCAAAACAGCAGCGATCCGATCAGCCCGATAGGAACATTGCGCTGTGGATCCTTCGTTTCCTCGGCGGCGGTCGAGACCGCGTCAAAACCGACATACGCGAAGAAAATGGTGGCAGCTGCCCCGACCGCGCCGACACCTGTGCCGAAACCACCGAAATATCCGGCGGGCAAAAATGGGTTGAATTTTGCAGAAGTGAAGTCCGGGCTTGTGAACGTCAATGCGATGAACGCGGTCAAGGCAGTAACCTTGATTGTGACCAGGACGGCATTGACCTTTGCACTTTCCGACGTGCCGATGATCAGCAGCCAGGTAATCAGAAGCGAAATAATGACCGCTGGCAGGTTGATCAGTCCGCCGGCCGACCCCCCGAGTGCAAGCGGCCCCGCCGACAGCCAGACGGGCAGGTGGACGCCGAGATACTGGTTCAGGATCGTGCCGGTAAAATAGCCCGACCAGCCCACCGCGACCGCCGAGGCAGCGACGGCATATTCGAGGATCAGCGCCCAGCCGACCGTCCAGGCCAGAAATTCGCCGACCGTCGCATAGGAATAGGTATAGGCCGATCCCGCGACGGGCATCATCGCCGCAATTTCGGCATAACAGAGGGCAGCAACGATACAGATCGCGCCCGCGATGATGAAAGCGAGCATCAGGCCCGGCCCGGCCTTCTGTGCGCCGACCGCGGTCAAAACGAAGATACCCGTCCCGATCACGCAACCGATGCCGAACAGCATGAGTTGAAACCATCCGAGCGAGCGGTGCAGGGAGCGACCCTGTTCCGCGGCGGCCAAGATAGCGTCGAGTGGCTTGACGCGTCCGAATATCATGAACGTAGTCCCCCCCAAGGGATTTGACTGATTTGCGCCGAACCTAAAGGCAATTCCGTCGCGCGCAATCCCTAACGTGGATCATTCGCTACTCGCGAGCATCGGACCGAGCGGTCGGCCTGCGAAGATATGGACGTGGAGGTGCGCCACTTCCTGATGCGCGTCGCCGCCGGTGTTGGCGAGCAGGCGGTAGCCGGGCTCGACCAGCCCCGCCGCCCGCGCGACGGTGCCGACCGCGCGGACGAAGCCCGCAATTTCCGCGTCGCTTGCCCGGGCGCTGAAATCGTCCCACGAAACATACGGGCCGCGCGGGATCACCAGGATATGCGTCGGCGCCTGAGGATTGACGTCGTGAAATGCGATCGCGTGATCGTCCTCAAACACCCGTTCGGACGGGATTTCGCCACGCAGGATCCGCGCGAAGATGTTGGTGTCGTCATAGGACTGCGTGGCATCGATCGGCATAAATATAACCTTGTCGTCAAAGATGTTCAGGCAATTCGGTTCGCCTTTTCACGGATGCCGGACATACCCTCGCGCCGGATGAGTTCGGCCCGGACGTCATCAAGGCCGAGCTCTGCATCGGCGAGCAGCACCAAAAGATGAAACATCAGATCGGCAGCTTCCAGCACGATGGCGCGCGGATCGTCCGAACAGGCGGCGATCACCGTCTCGACAGCCTCTTCGCCCAGTTTTTGCGCGATCGCCGGGCGACCTTTCGCGAACAAGGCGGCGGCGTACGATGTGGCGGGGTCCGATCCGCGGCGCGATCGGATCGTTGCCTCAAGGCGGTCAAGCATGTCCATCTTGCCATCGGTGCCGTCGTCAGAGCAGCGGGTCAATCCCGGCGATCCGGAGGCCGTCAAGCGACAGGGGTTCGCACGGTGATTCCCGCTGCGGCAAGGGCGGTGTGCGCATCGGCGATCGAGGCCTTGCCGTAATGAAAGATCGATGCGGCGAGGACGGCGGAGGCATGACCCTCCTTGATTCCGGCGACGAGATGATCGAGCGTACCGACGCCACCGCTCGCCACGACCGGAACGTCCGTTGCATCGGCGATCGTCCGCGTGAGTTCAAGGTCGTAACCGTCGTGCGTTCCGTCACGGTCCATCGAGGTCAAGAGCAATTCGCCCGCGCCCAGTGCCACGAGGCGAAGTGCGTGTTCGACCGCGTCGATGCCGGTCGCGTGCCGGCCGCCATGGATGAAGACCTGCCACCCGTTTTCGACTGCGCGGACGTCGATCGAGGCGACGACGCATTGGCTGCCGAAGCGTTCCGCGATTTCGGCGACGACCTCCGGCCGGGTGACGGCGGCGGAATTGACTGCGACCTTGTCCGCGCCCGCAAGCAGTAAGGCGCGCGCGTCATCGGCGGTGCGGACACCGCCGCCGACGGTCAGCGGCATGAAACATACGCTCGCGGTCCGGCGCACGACTTCGAGGATCGTGTCGCGCCCCTCATGACTGGCACCGATGTCGAGAAAGCACAGTTCATCGGCACCCGCCGCGTCGTAGGCGCGTGCCTGTTCGACCGGGTCGCCGGCGTCGATCAGATCAACGAAATTGACGCCTTTCACGACGCGCCCGCCGGCAACATCGAGACAGGGGATGACGCGCGCCCGAACGGTCATTTCCGGGGGCTACGCATTTCCGGCAACACTCATCGCCGCCGCCAGATCGAGCCGCCCGTCGTACAGCGCCCGCCCGACGATCACGCCTTCGACACCGTCGCGCGCGTGGAGCGCGAGGAGGTGGATGTCGGCGATGCCCTTGACCCCGCCGCTCGCGATCACGGGGATGTCCACGGCGCGGGCCAGATCGACCGTCGCCTCGACATTACAGCCCTTGAGCATCCCGTCGCGACCGACATCGGTAAACAGCAAAGCGGCGACGCCCGCGTCCTCGAACCGCCGTCCGAGTTCGGCCGCGCTGGTGGTCGAAACCTCTGCCCAGCCCTTGGTCGCGACCATACCGTTTTTCGCATCGACCGCGGCAACGATCCCGCCGGGATACGCGCCCGCCATGTCGCGGACGAACGCGGGATCTTCGAGCGCGGCGGTCCCGATGACCACGCGCGCAACGCCAAGGTCGAACCAGCGAGCGACGCTTTCGCGGGTGCGGATGCCGCCGCCCAGCTGAACATGGCCCGGGAAATGTTCAATGACGCGGCGGACGGCGTCGCCGTTGACCGATGCTCCGGCGAACGCACCGTCGAGATCGACAACGTGGAGATGCCGCGATCCGGCGTCGGCGAACAGCATTGCCTGAGCCACGGGATCATCGGAATAGATAGTCGCGCGGCTCATATCACCTTCGGCCAGACGAACGACCTGACCGTTCTTCAGATCGATTGCGGGAAAAACGATCAGGCTCACCGGTTCACGGCTTCCATGCGAGGAAACGGCGGAGCAGGTCCAACCCGTAACGCTGGCTTTTTTCGGGATGAAACTGCACGCCCAGCATGTTGCCGCGGCCGATGGCGGCGGCAACGGGGCCGCCATGATCGGTCGTCGCGATCACGTCGTCGCCTTCAAAGGCATAGCCGTGAAGGAAATAGGCTTCGCCCGGTTCGATCAGCGGGTGGGGACGCGCGGGGATGACGTCGTTCCAGCCCATATGGGGAATTTTGATGGCCGGGGCAGCGAGCGTGAGCCGTTTTACGCGGCCGTTTATCCAGCCAAGGCCCGGGTGCTCGCCGCGTTCATCCCCGCTTTTTGCCATCAATTGCATGCCGACGCAGATGCCGAGGAAGGGCGCGCGCTGACGACGGACCCGCAACTCAAGTGCTTCGATCATTCCATCCATGCCGCGCAGTGCCGCCATACAGGCGCCGAACGCGCCGACGCCGGGAAGGACGATGCGATCAGAATGTGCGATGATTTCGGCATCGGCGGTGACCCGCAATCCTTTCGCACCGGCAGCTTTCAGCGCATTTTCGACCGAGGACAGATTGCCTGCACCGTAATCGATTAACGCGACCGTCGACATGAGCGTCAGAGCACGCCCTTGGTGCTGGGTACGGCATCGGCCTTGCGCGGATCGATCTCCACCGCCTGACGCAGCGCGCGGGCGAGGCCTTTGTACGCGCTTTCGACGATGTGGTGGTTGTTCGTGCCGTAAAGCAACTCGACATGCAGGGTGATGCCGGCTGCCTGCGCAAAGCTGTGGAACCAGTGTTCGAACATCTCGGTGTCCATTTCGCCGAGCCGCTTTTGCGTGAATTGGGTTTTCCAGACCAGCCAGGGGCGGCCGGAAATGTCGAGCGCGACCCGGGTCAGCGTCTCGTCCATCGGCGAGAGCGCATCGCCGTAGCGGCGGATCCCGCGCTTGTCGCCGAGCGCCCTGGCGAGCGCCTCGCCGAGAGCGAGTGCTGAATCCTCGGTCGTATGATGGCCGTCAATGTGAAGGTCGCCCGCGACTTTGACGTTGAGATCGATCAGCGAATGCCGCGACAGTTGCTCGATCATATGATCGAGAAATCCGATCCCGGTGGAAATATCATAAGAGCCGGTCCCGTCGAGATCGAGCGTGACATCGATCCGGGTCTCGGCCGTCGAGCGGTTGATCGTAGCGGTGCGCATTGCGCGGTCCTTAAACAAGGGCGCGCATCATGCAATCTTGACGGGTCGTCAAAGCGCGCTAGTCCTTGCCATGATGACCGACGCATTGCCCGACAGCCTGATCCCGTATGACGAGATCGTCCAGGAGGCGCTCCGCGCTGTGGTCGGCCGGGTTCTGGGGTCGGTCGCCGAATCGGGCGGCCTGCCCGGCGAGCATCATTTTTACATCACGTTTAAAACGCAGGCGGCGGGCGTCGACATCCCGCAAAGGCTGAAAGAACGCTTTCCCGACGAGATGACGATCGTCATCCAGAACCGGTATTGGGACCTGATTGTCGACGGTGAGCGGTTTTCGGTCGGGCTGAGTTTCAACCAGATCCCATCCAAGCTCGTCATTCCTTATGCCGCGATCACCGGCTTCCACGATCCGGCGGTCAATTTCGATCTTCGCTTCCAGGTGGCGGAGGAACCGGGCGACGGACCCGAGCCGCATGAGGAAGCGGAAAATGACGGGCCGAGCGTCACTCCGGTCGAGGACGGATCGAACGTCGTCGCGGTAGACTTCAAGCGCAAGAAATAGAGCGTCCCCCGGCTGGTCGAGGGCGAGCGCGAGAAGGTCATCGCGCGCCAACACTAGGAAAATCATGAGCGATACCCGCACCGAAACCGATTCGATCGGCGCGATCGAGGTTCCAGCCAGCGCCTATTGGGGCGCGCAGACGGAGCGCTCGATCGAGAATTTTCCGTTCGGCGACCGTGAGCGAATGCCGGTCGGGATCGTTCACGCGATGGCGCTGGTCAAGCAGGCGGCGGCGCGAGCGAATCGCGCTTACGGTCTGGATGCTGAGAAAGCGGATGCGATCGAAACCGCCGCGGCCGAAATCGCAAGCGGGAGTCATGACGAGCAATTTCCGCTGGTCATCTGGCAAACCGGGTCGGGCACGCAGACGAACATGAACGTCAACGAGGTGATTGCCGGGCTCGCCAACGAGGCGCTGTCCGGAAAGCGCGGCGGGAAGTCGCCGGTCCATCCCAATGACGACGTCAATCGCGGTCAGTCCTCGAATGACAGTTTTCCGACCGCGCTGCACGTCGCTGCTGCGCTCGCCGCGACCAAACATCTGATGCCCGCGCTCGACCGGCTGCATGATGCCTTGGACGCCAAGGCGAAGGCATGGGAAGATATCGCAAAAATCGGCCGCACGCATTTGCAGGATGCGACGCCTCTGACGCTGGGACAGGAATTCAGCGGTTATGCGCATCAGCTTTATCGATGCCGTGCGCGTATCGAACCCGCGGTGATGCACGGCATGATGCTGCTTGCGCAGGGCGGCACTGCGGTCGGAACCGGTTTGAACGCACCGCAAGGGTTCGCAGGATCGTTCGCCGCGCAGATGGCGGAACTCACCGGCCTTCCATTCCGTACCGCCGACAATAAGTTCGAGGCCTTGGGTTCGAACGATCCGCTCGTCCACCTCTCCGGAACGTTCAATACCCTGGCGGTCGCGTTGACCAAGATCGCCAACGATATTCGTCTGCTGGGTTCAGGGCCGCGATGCGGGCTTGGCGAACTCGACTTGCCCGCGAACGAACCGGGCAGCTCGATCATGCCGGGAAAAGTCAATCCGACGCAGTGTGAGATGCTGACGATGGTATCCGCGCAGGTAATGGGAAACCATGTTGCGGTAACCGTCGGCGGAATGCAGGGGCATTTGGAGCTGAACGTTTTCAAGCCACTGATCGGCGCGAACGTGTTGCGGTCCATCCATCTGCTGAGCATCGGCATGGAAAGCTTTGCCGAGCGCTGTGTCGACGGGCTTGAGCCGAACCGCACCAGGATCGATGAACTGCTCAACCGTTCGCTGATGCTGGTAACTGCGCTTGCACCCGAAATCGGATATGACAATGCCGCCAAGATCGCCAAGCACGCGCACGAAAACGGCCTAACGCTCAAGGAATCGGGGTTGGCGCTCGGTCTGGTCGACGAGCAAATGTTTGCGCGGGTGGTCAAGCCTGATGCGATGCTCGGTCGCTGAAAGGGCGGAACCGAACCGATCGACCGATCGCTTCTTCCATCTGCTAGTTTTTTGGAGAATGAATGTGGGTGCAACGACAATCGGCGCGCTGATCGGCGGTGCGATCGACGGCATGAGCGGAGATGACAGCGCTGCGGACGGCGCGATCTACGGCGCGATTACGGCGAATGTGCTGAAGGTCATGCTGCCGTTTGCACTGACCTATGCGGTCGGCTGGGCTGTTCTGCGCGGAGCAGCGGCGTTGGGGGATAAGGCGTTCGGGAATGGAGCCGAAGGTTGATCGGTCGTATCGCGGCGGCGCTCGTCGGGCGACGGCTTGACCGGCGTCGCGGGGGGAACGGTGTCGCGGGTGCAGCCATGGGCATCGTCGCGGCGGGCGCATTGCGGCGGATGGGCCCGCTCGGTGCCGTATTGGGCGGCGCGTATCTGGCCAAGCAGGCGCTCGATCGACGCCGTGCCGCCCGACGCTCGCGCAAAGACATTCAAGGCGTGGGTTGACGACCGTTGAGCGGTCGCGCCAAGGACGCGCATGGAACAAGACGAAACGGATGATCCTCATGGGCTGAAGCGACGCGGGGTCCTGTTCGTACTTTCTTCTCCGTCTGGCGCAGGCAAATCGACGATCGCACGAAAATTGCTGGCGAGTGAGCCCGAACTCGGGATGTCTGTATCGGCGACGACGCGCAAGATGCGGCCGGGTGAGGTCGACGGAGGTGATTACAATTTCGTCGATCTCGACGGCTTCCGGGCAATGGTCGCCGACAATGAATTTCTCGAATGGGCGCATGTCTTCGGCGAACGCTACGGCACGCCCCGCGCACCGGTCGAGGCGATGCTGGCCGACGGGCAGGACGTGTTGTTCGACATCGACTGGCAGGGCGCGCAACAACTGCACCAGATCGCCGGCGGCGATGTCGTCCGGATCTTCATCTTCCCGCCGTCGATGGAGGAACTGCACCAGCGGCTGTTACGGCGCGGGACCGACCCGACCGAAATCATCGAGGCCCGCATGGCGCGCGCGGCCAATGAGGTCAGCCATTGGGACGGCTATGATTATGTTCTGGTCAATGACAACGTCGAGCAATGCTTCGGTTCGGTTCGCACAATTCTTGCAGCCGAACGACTGAAACGGTCGCGGCAAACCGGCCTCATCGGCTTCATCCGCAAACTCACCCGTTAAAGCGCGGCGAGAAAGCGGATCGCAGCGTCATAGTCCAGCCTTGCGTCCGCGCGCGCGCGGAGTGCCTCGGCATCTTCGCCCCATAATGATGCCTGCCAGTCCTCATCGACATGTGCCGCCAACCAGCCTTCGTCGGCGCCGATGGCATGTTCAAGTAGCGCGAGCGCAATGATCAACGACCCGGTCAGCGTCACCAGCGTCGATAACGGTGCGAGCATGAACGGGCTCAACGCAGCAACCGCATTGCCCAGGCGCTTCAGCGTCGCATCGGGCTGCCCGTGATGTACGATTCCGGCCACGGGTTCGAAATGAACGTCGTATCGTCCAGCTGCCCAAGCGAGGATGGGGTCCCAAGCTCGGCGTTGAAGGTCTATCAGCTGCTGGGGAGATGGTGCGCGGTAGTAGAGCAGATCGCTCTCCCCATACCGCGCAAGGCCGAGTGCGAATGCCATGTGATCGGGCGCAACTCTGTTGATTGCCGCGTTTGCGAGCCCCGTCAACCGCATCGCACGGGGATTAATCATGTCTTCGACCGCGCACCATTCCAGGGCAATGGCTTCCGCAAGCGCGCGGGTCGGCAATTGCAGCAGTTCCCGGCCGGGCGTTCGTACCGGACGACCGTCGAGCATGATCGTCCCTGCCGGGTCGATCGTCACCGACCGCCAAAATCTCTTCATTGCTCGGGCGGGCTGCGCCAACGATGCGCCAAGGCCGCCGGGACGATTGCCATGACGGCGAGCGCAGACAGGACTATGGCGATACCAAGGATTCTCGGAACGAGCGTCGGCGCGCGTGCGAGGAGGATGATACCAAATACCGCTCCTCCGGCGGCGATGATCCGGACGCCGACGATGAGGATCCAGCGCACCTGCGCAGCATCTTCGTTCATGCGGATTGACGGGCGCTGTTCACGGCGAGAACGATAGAGCGTCGAACGGCGGAGCGCAAAGCCGGGCCTCAGTCAAAAAGATAATGGATGACGTCGGCGAGACTTTGCACCGAGATCGGAACGACGAGAAGGAGTATCAGCAGAACGAACAGAAAAGGACTGGGTGGTGACCGGTTTGGCCCCTGTCCATCGGGCGCGCCGGGAGGAGGTCCTGAGTCGAAATTGTGCTCGCCTAAGAACATGGCTGCTTGTTCGATTACGCATCCGAAAAGTCAACGACGTCAATCGCTTCGGCTTGCGAAAGGTTACCGGACGCAAGCCGGACCTATCTGCTTGGCGGCCCTGAACGGCTGCGACTGCGCCGTTCGCCCCGGCGTTCCTTGCGAACGGATTTTGCATGAGCTCTGGCGCGCTGTTTCAGGACCGCCTTGTTCGGTGGAACGTCGTCACTGCGTGGCATTGCGTCGCCTAGCGTCAGGTCGAAGCCGAGCTGCGTGATGCTTTCCGCAAAATGCGCCGGAAGGGGGGCGGTTGCGTCGATCGTACCGCTGTCAGGGTGAGCGATATGCAGCGAACGCGCATGCAGGTGCATTTTCCTCGAAATCCCGCCGGTCAGAAAAGCGGCGGGCCCGCCATATTTCCCGTCGCCCACGATCGGATGCCCAATCGCGGCCATGTGCGCGCGAAGCTGATGCGTACGTCCGGTGAAAGGCTGCAGTTCGACCCAGGCGGTACGGTTGCCCGCGCGTTCGATCACGCGGTACCGCGTCCGCGCCGTCGCGCCGCCGGTTTCATCGACATGCATCTTCTCTCCGCCGGTGCCGGGCTGCTTGGCGAGAGGAAGTTCGATCATTCCGTCATCGATCGATGGAACGCCAACGACAAGCGCCCAATAAATTTTGCGCGCGCCGCGACCGGCGAACGATTTTGCAAAATAGGCAGCGGCACGCGCCGTCCGGGCGATGAGGAGCGCCCCGCTGGTATCCTTGTCCAGTCGATGAACAAGCTTCGGACGGCTGCTGCCGTCGTAGCGCAGTGCATCGAGCAAGCCATCGACATGCGCGGTCGTTTTGGTGCCGCCCTGTGTTGCAAGTCCCGGCGGCTTGTTCAGGACGAACGCCTGTTCGTCGCGATGAACGATCAGGTCGCGGGCAAACGCAATCTCGTCATCGCTGAGCGGAGCCGGTTCACGTTTCGGACGATCGGTTTTCTGCGCGATTTCCGGGGGCGGGAGCCGCAGCGTCTGGCCGGCAGCGATCCTGTCCCCCGGAGTCGCGCGCGCGCCGTCAATACGGAGTTGCCCGGTGCGCGCCCATTTGGCGACGGTCGTGAAGCTCGTGTCCGGCTCGTGCCGCTTGAACCAGCGGTCCAGTCTAATCCCGTCATCGTCCGGATCGACACGAAGTTCGCGGACGCCGCCCGGGGTATTGCCGGTCATCCCACCGCCCTAATCAACGACAATCCGGCGAACAGCGCGAGGATGGAGCCGATCATCGACGCCAGCACATAAGCGAGCGCCAACATCGATGCTCCCCGCTCCGCGATCAGGACGACGTCAAGCGAAAAGGCGGAGAAGGTCGTAAAGCCGCCGAGCACGCCCACGCCGAGGAGCAATCTCCATCCCTCGGTAGCACCGGTGCGGGCCAGAACGCCCACTAGTAACCCCATCAACAATCCGCCCAAGATATTTACGCTGAGCGTGGCGTACGGAAACCCGGCGCCGAACCGTGTAAACATGCCTATCCCGACCAGATGTCGTGCGCCGGCACCCATCGCTCCACCGATCATGACTAGGAAAATTGGAGGCATGGTGCCCGCCGTAACGTGGAGCGTCGCTTGCGCAAGTATCGCGGCGCGGATGCCAATGGTCAGCCGCGTTCGAGATGATGGTCGAGAGAAATTTCCGCATCCAGAAGTTTTGAAACCGGGCAGTTCTGCTTGGCGTCCTGTGCGATCTTCGAGAATTCCTCCGCTTCGATGCCGTCCACCTTTCCGGTCAGCGTAAGATCCGAACGCGTGACCTTGAAGCCGTCACCGTCCTTGACGAGCGTGACTTTCGCCGTTGTTTCCAGCGAGCCGGCTTCGAAACCGGCATCCGCCAGTGCAAAACTCAGCGCCATTGTGAAGCAACTCGCATGCGCGGCAGCGATCAGTTCTTCCGGATTTGTCCCGGGCTCATCCTCGAACCGAGTGTTGAACCCGTACGGACTATCCGTCAAGACGCCCGAGCCGGTCGAGACATGTCCTTTGCCATCCTTGCCCAAACCGTCATAGCGTGCAGAGCCGGTACGTGTTGTCATGATCGAATCCTATTTCCTGTTTTTTGACGGTACGCCGCGAATCCATGCGGTGGGATCGGCAGCCTTCAGTTTTACAACGTCAGACGGGCGGCGCGGGTTTCATCGCCATTGATCTCGTTCGCTCAGGCTTTGCTTGAAACCGCGGAGGCGGCTAACGGGCGAGCGCCATGCTTCCGCCTTCCGCTCTTCTGCCGGTCGCCGCACCGCTTCTTGATCTTGCCGGGCTCGCACTGTTCGCGACATCCGGCGCGCTTGCCGCCGCCAAGCAGGGCCAGACGCTGGTCACGCTTGCCTTCTTTGCGCTCATAACCGGTGTCGGCGGCGGAACGGTCCGCGATCTGCTGATCGGCGCGCCGGTATTCTGGATCCAGGATTGGCGCGCATCCACCGTATGCCTGTCAGCCGCAGCGCTCATCTGGGCAACGCCGTCGCGGTGGTGGGAAGGGCAGGCGCTGGACTGGTTCGATGCGGTCGGCCTTGCCGCCTACGCCGTTTTCGGCGCTGCCAAAGCGCTTGGCTACGGGGTGCCGCCCGTACCGGCGGTGCTGATGGGCGTGATCACGGCATGCATGGGCGGCATCATCCGCGACATGATGGCGGGCGAGCCGTCGATCATCATGCGGCCGGAAATCTATGTCACCGCCGCGGCTCTGGCAGCGGCCTGTCACGTTGTTCTGACATCTTCGGGGATGGCGATCGTCCCGGCGGCGGTAATATCCGCGCTGGCGGGTTTTTGTCTGCGTGCGGCGGCAATCCGGTTTCGGCTAGCGCTACCCGCTTATCGCTGACACCGCTGGCGAGCCCACCCTACGCCGAGAATATTGACGGGGTGCTCGCCAATAAAAAACCGCCGCCACCGATAAGGTGGCGACGGCATTTTCTTAGCGACGGGTCGCCTGATCAGGCGAACTGAACGCCGATCTTTGCCGACTTGCGACGGCGCATCGAGTAACCGACGGCGCCGAAGCCGATCAGCATCATCGCCCAGGTTGCGGGCTCAGGAACAGCGGCGACGCTGAAGTTCGCAGATTCAAACGCGTCGGTCTTAGGCAAATTATTGAACGAAACGCTCGTGATCTGCTCACCGTCCGAACCAGCGAACTGGACGTATTGCGAGAAGTTCTGGTTGCCGTTCGATACCGCGAAGCCAAGATTGGCCGTGTTGAACGCATAAGTGCCGAAGTTCGTCACTACAGTCAGTGCGTTGTACGTATCGGGCGAACCCCACAGGAAGCTGAGATAATCAACCGCCGTCGTGAAGCTGAGCGTCGCAGGCGCACCGGCAGTCGGACCGGCGGCAAGGAAGTTGTTTCCAAATACGGTCCCGGCGGGAATGTCCGCGAACGGTCTGTCGCTGCTGTAAACCGTACCACCCGTGAGCGTAGCGACCGATCCGCCGTTCAGGCCCGCAGAACTCAGGCTAAGGAACGGACCCGTTCCGCCGCCAAGACTTCCGACCAGGGCCGCATCGGCAACCGACGGCACGGCGCAAAGCGCGGTGGCCGCAAGAGCCAATTTCATCAAACGCATATTCTTTCTCCTCGTTGACCACGATCCACTGCGGACCGCGGGCGTAGCTCATTGGGAACTGACGTCCCGCAATTAACCGGCCTCACTCATGCAAGCCACAGCTTGTTTCGTGCTGCATTGCCAAAATGGGACAGGCCATCTTCGCATTTCCGATCATTTTCGTGAACAGCGTATTAACTATAGAACGGCCGATTCCCGCAGCCATCCGTGCGACACAGGATAGGGTCCCACGCCGTTAACCACTTATGCTGCACTTGCACAATACATGGGATAGGGAAAGGTTGCGAGGGCACCACGAATTTATCGCGGCAACCGGCTGCCTTTGAGGGGAGCCGGCCTAAAGGCCGAGGCGAGCGATCACCAGATCGAGCAGGCGGGCATCGCCGTCACCGGAGACGCCGGGACCTAACCCGCTGCATTCAAGGCAGCGCGCCTGGATCGAACCGGCCGATGCCAGCCTTTTCATATCTCCGAGCGCCAGCGCAACAGTAAGGCGTTGACGGTTCGCGACCTGCGTGAAGATATCGCCTGAGGGTGCGGCGGTATCCTCATCGTCGCGACGTGCGATAGAGCGTGCAAGTTTTGCGGCCCAGTTAGGTTCTTTTTCCAGATAGACCGCATGGACATTGCCCGGATCAAGCTTCGCACGCCGGGCGGCTTCGGCCATCGCATCGGACAGGTTGCCGAACCTGTCCACGAGCCCGATTTGACGCGCCGTGCCGCCGATCCAGACGCGCCCCTGCGCGATCTCATCGACGCGCGCCGGGGTCATCCGCCGGGCAGCCGCAACCCGGCCGATAAATTCGCGGTAGCCATTCTCGATGCCCGCCTGAAGGATTGCGTCGAGCATCGGAGTCGTGCCGGCAAGCACGTCGGGTTGCCCCGACAGCGGCGTGGTGCGTACGCCGTCGGTCGTGATGCCAATTTTGGCAAGCGTGTTCTGAAAAGTCGGCAACACGCCAAAAATGCCGATCGAGCCTGTAATTGTCGACGGCTCGGCAAAGATCATGTCCGCTGCTGTCGAAACCCAATAGCCGCCGGATGCCGCCAGACCGCCCATGGATACGATCACCGGCAACTTCTTTTGCTTGGCGATGAGCACGGCTTTTCGAATCTGTTCGGACGCAAGCACCGATCCGCCGGGCGAATCGACGCGGACGACCAGGGCTTTCAATTTGTTGTCGGCAAGCCCGTCGAGCAAAGCCTTTTCGATCGTGTCGCCCGCGGCGCTGCCTGCCTCGCCTTCGCCATCGACGATCTCTCCAGCGACCGTGAGAACGCCGATCGCGTCGCCCTTGGTCGGGAGCGGGTTGGCGTCCAGCCAGTCGTCAAACTGGATGCCCTTGTAAGAACCGATCGGCTTGCCGGGGTCGCCGCCGACGATCTGAGCCACCCTGCGGCCGAAATCGGTCCGATCACCCAGTTTGTCGACCAGTCCCGCGCGCAGGTTCGCGGTCGCGATGTCGCCGTTCGCCGCCATGATCGCCTGGGCAGGGGAACCGACGAACTGCGCGACCTGGGCTTGCGGGCGTGCCCGTTCGACGACCTGACGCCATTGTTCGAACAGTCCGCCGTAAAGCGCCTGCGCCGCTTCCCGCGCAGCGGGGCTCTGGTCGGCGCGAACATAAGGCTCAACGAAAGATTTGAACTTGCCGACCCGGTAGACGTGGACGTCGACCCCCAATTTGTCGATCAAACCCTTGTAGTAAAGCTGCGAGCCGCCGGGACCGGTGAACAGTGTGCCGCCGAGTGGATTGACCCAGACCTCGCTTGCATTTGCCGCCAGTTCATAGCTGCCGTCGGTATAGGCGGTCGCGTAAGCGAGAATCGGCTTTTTCGTGTCACGGAATCGCCGGAGCGCATCGCCGACCTCGCCAAGCGCTGCCGGATAGGCGCCGCCGAATTTGTCGAGATCAAGCACGAGCGCCTTGACCCTGCCGTCCGATCGCGCAGCGTCGATCGCGCGGACTACATCGCGAAGCCGGTATTGCCGTGTCGTGACCTGACCCGTCAGCGTTGCGCCGATGCCGGGGGTGACGGGCTGTTCGACGATCGGACCATCCAGGTTCAGTATCAGCGCGCCGTCCCGGATCGTTCGCGCAGAGGAGCGGGCGTTCAAGGCCGCGAACAGCAAACCGAAAAACAGCAGGATCGCGATTAGGACGAGGGCATCCTTGATCCCGACGAGGATCGCCCAGGCACCCCTGACGAGTCGCCAGCCGCTGCGACGGCGCGGGGTAACGGGAGCGGCGGGGAGGGGGTCGCGGGCGATCGGCGCGGCGATATCAGTCATGCTTCACTCGCTAAGGCATGCGGGCGAATGCGTAAATGCCCGCGTTTCGTGAAAGGCGTGAGCCAACGCAACGTCGACCACAAAAAAAGCCGGTTGACGGACCGTCGCTCCATACACATATCCCGTTCGTTGGCACTCCCGTTTGGCGAGTGCCAGAAATCTGTAACATCAACCCCTTAAGAAAGGACATGCACGCATGAATTTTCGTCCGTTGCACGACCGTGTTCTCGTTCGCCGAGTCGAAGCCGATGAGAAGACGGCCGGCGGGATCATCATTCCCGACACCGCCAAGGAAAAGCCCCAGGAGGGTGAAGTCGTCGCCGCCGGCACGGGTGCCCGCAACGAATCCGGAGAGGTTCACCCGCTCGAAGTCAAGGCCGGTGACCGTATCCTGTTCGGCAAATGGTCCGGTACCGAGGTCAAGGTCGATGGTGAAGACCTGTTGATCATGAAGGAATCGGACATTCTCGGCATCGTTGCCTGAGACCCGTCCACCTTCGTTTCCAAATTCAAACTTCAAGAAAGGGTAGCCTGACATGGCAGCCAAGGACGTAAAATTCAGCCGCGACGCGCGTGAGCGCATTCTGCGCGGTGTCGACATTCTCGCCGACGCGGTAAAGGTCACACTTGGGCCCAAGGGTCGTAATGTCGTGATCGACAAGAGCTTCGGCGCTCCGCGTATCACCAAGGACGGCGTCACCGTCGCCAAGGAAATCGAACTGAAGGACAAGTTCGAAAATATGGGTGCGCAGATGCTGCGTGAGGTCGCATCCAAGACCAACGACAATGCCGGGGACGGTACCACTACTGCAACCGTGCTTGCTCAGGCGATCGTGCGCGAGGGCATGAAGTCGGTTTCGGCGGGCATGAACCCGATGGACCTGAAGCGCGGTATCGATCAGGCGGTCGAAAAGGTCGTTGCAGACCTGAAGGCCCGGTCGAAGCCTGTATCGGGCAACCAGGAAATCGCACAGGTCGGCGTCATCTCCTCGAACGGCGACAAGATCGTCGGCGAGAAGATCGCCGAGGCGATGGAAAAGGTCGGCAAGGAAGGCGTGATCACCGTCGAGGAAGCGAAGGGTCTCGAATTCGAGCTCGACGTCGTCGAGGGCATGCAGTTCGACCGCGGCTATCTCAGCCCCTATTTCATAACCAACCCGGAGAAGATGACGGTCGACCTGAACGATCCGTACATTCTCATCCATGAGAAGAAGCTCAGCAACCTGCAGGCGATGCTCCCGATCCTCGAAGCCGTTGTTCAGTCGGGCCGTCCGCTGCTGATCATCGCCGAGGACATCGAGGGTGAGGCGCTCGCCACGCTCGTCGTCAACAAGCTGCGCGGCGGGCTGAAGGTCGCTGCGGTCAAGGCACCCGGCTTTGGCGATCGTCGCAAGGCGATGCTTGAGGACATCGCGGTCCTGACCAAGGGCGAGATGATCTCCGAGGATCTCGGCATCAAGCTCGAGTCGGTTACGCTAGGCATGCTCGGCACCGCCAAGCGCGTTCAGATCGACAAGGACAACACCACCATCGTCGATGGCGCGGGTGATGCCGATGCGATCAAGGGCCGTACCGAAGCGATCCGCCAGCAGATCGAGAACACGAGCAGCGACTATGATCGTGAAAAGCTGCAAGAACGTCTCGCGAAACTCGCGGGCGGCGTTGCGGTCATCAAGGTCGGCGGTGCGTCCGAGGTCGAGGTCAAGGAGCGCAAGGATCGCGTCGACGACGCCCTCCACGCGACCCGTGCCGCGGTTGAGGAAGGCATCGTTCCCGGTGGCGGCACGGCGTTACTTTACGCGACCAAGTCACTCGACGGCATGGCCGGCGAGAACGACGACCAGACGCGCGGCGTCGATATCGTCCGCAAAGCGCTGACGTCGCTCGTTCGCCAGATCGCGCAGAATGCCGGTCATGACGGCGCAGTGGTTTCGGGCAAACTGCTCGAGGGCAACGATCCGTCGATGGGCTTCAATGCGCAAACCGACAAGTACGAGAACCTCGTACAATCGGGCGTGATCGATCCGACAAAGGTCGTCCGAACGGCGCTGCAGAACGCGGCAAGCGTCGCCGGTCTGCTGATCACGACAGAGGCGGCCGTCAGCGAGATGCCTGAAGACAAGCCCGCAATGCCGATGGGCGGCGGCGGTATGGGAGGCATGGGCGGCATGGACTTCTAAGTCCAATCACCGTTCATCGACCCTATCGGCGATGCAAGGAAAGCCGGGAGTGCAAACTCCCGGCTTTTCATTTGTGCTGATGGAAAGCTTTTGACGGGATCGGCTGGCAATGCGCGCCGTTTGCCGGAACATCCGTATGAAGCACAATGATAAGCGTCGATCCTGCCTACCGCGCGCCGTCCGTAAATCCCGCGGGCGACCGATTGCCGTCTGACGCGTTGGTCGGGTGAAGGAGAAGACCATGAAGCTATATTTCTCACCCGGGGCCTGCAGCCTGGCCGATCATATCGCGTTGATCGAGGCTGGACTGAAATTCGATCGCGAGAAGGTTGATCTGAAAACGAAGAAAACCGAGCACGGCGACGACTTCACCAGGATCAATCCCAAGGGTTATGTCCCCGCATTGACGCTCGACAGCGGAGAGACGGTCACTGAGAACATCGCGATCCTCGACTGGATCGCCCATCAATCGGAGGCGCTGAAGCCGCAAGGGCCGATGGGGCATACCCATCTGCTCGAGGCGCTCGCCTATGTCTCAACCGAGATCCACAAGAGCTTCAAACCGTTTTTTTCCGGCGCCGATGATGCGGAGAAGGCGAAGGCTCGCGATATGATCAGCAAGCGGTTCGACTATCTCGCCGGTACGATGCAGGGTGACTATTTGCTTGGCGACCGGGTCAGTACGGCGGATTGTTATCTGTTCGTGATGCTGATGTGGGCGCGCAAGAACGACGTCTCCATCCCTCAACCGCTTGCCGCTTTTGAAAAGCGCATGGGAGAACGTGACGCGGTCAAGACCGCTCTCGCTCAAGAAGGGCTGAACTGACCGGATGGGCGGGACTCCACGGTCCCGCCCTCGCTAATCGCCGAGCTTGCCGACCAGTGTTTTGACGTCCTGGCTGCGCGAGCGCGGCATGACGAGAACGTCCCGGCCGCTGACCACCACGACGAGGTCATCGACACCGACCAATGCGACGCGCGGACCGTCGCTGCGAACAAGACAGTTGCGCGCATCGTGGGCGACCACATTTCCGATGAACGCATTGCCGTTCGTATCGCGTTCGTTGACCGCATACAATGCGTCCCAATTGCCGACGTCGCTCCAGCCCATCGATACGGGCACGACCGCGACACGGTCCGCCTTTTCCATGACGGCATAATCGATCGAGTCCGATGGTGAAGCGGCAAAAATACTGGCATCGGGGTGGATGCGGACGCCGTCTCTGGACGCCTGCGTTACGGCAAGCCGTGCCAACCGCGCTATTTCGGGGGCAAAGCGGCCAAGTTCTTCAAGATAGCGATCGGCCCTGAACAGGAAAATGCCGCCGTTCCAGAAATAACCTCCGCTTGCGAACATCGTTTCTGCGCGTTCACGCACCGGCTTTTCGATGAAACTGCGTACCGTGTGGACGTTATCAGCAATCGCTTCGCCGGTCTGAATCCATCCATAGCCGGTTTCCGGCGCTTCGGGTGTGATTCCGAACGTCACCAACCAGCCCTTCTCGACCAACGGCAGTGCGGTATCGACGGCGCGCCTGAACGCTTCGACGTCGCGGACGATATGGTCGGAAGGCATGACGAGCAGGGCGTCGCCGGGCGCGGCAGACAGCGCCGCAAGCGCTATCGCAGGCGCGGTATTACGCGCTACCGGCTCCAGGATGATCAGTTGAGGACTGACGTCGATGGCGTCGAGTTGCGCCTCGATGACGTCGGCATGTCTTGCGCCGGCAACCACGATCGGAGCCGCGAACTCCGTCCCGACGGCGCGCAACGCAGTCAGTTGCAGCATCGTCTGAGGCGCGGTCAATGCGAGCAGCTGCTTGGGATGCTCGGCGTTCGACACCGGCCAAAGCCGGGTCCCCGATCCGCCTGACAGAATGACCGGAACGATAGATGTTGTCATGGCGCCTCCGGCAAAACCTCAAACCCGTCCCTCGGGAAAATCAAGTCGAACCGCAAGAGCCGAACCGCGCGCGCAAAAGAAAAG
The DNA here is from genome assembly GCA_965219075.1 of Sphingomonas sp. GTDB lineage: Bacteria > Pseudomonadota > Alphaproteobacteria > Sphingomonadales > Sphingomonadaceae > Sphingomonas. Next base: position 2,577,832 of record CBDCMM010000002.1, on the reverse strand, counting down.
GGCCGGTCGTATAAGCGACCAGCCCCGATTCTTGACACAACCCGGCAGAAGTAATTTACTTACAAGCGAGGTCCGACCGATCGATCGCACGACCCGCGACGGCACCACCGGCACCACCGATCAGAGTTCCGACCGTCTTGGATCCGCCGGGCGCGATGATGTTGCCGAGAAGCGCACCTACGCCGGCGCCAACCAGTGTACCCGTCGTTCCGTTTTCACGGCGGCAATAATAACGTCCGCTGCTGTCACGATAGACCGTGTCGCCGTCGGCGAGACCCTGGTTGACCGCCTGGGGCTGATAGACCCGGTCATTGCCGCCACCCAACAGCCCGCCATTCGCACAACCTGCGAGCGGAAGAGACACGGCCGACAGGGCAATGGCGGAAAGAAGTGCTGTACGCATCGAGAGTACCTTTCGTAATGATAGCGCAATGACTATCGAATGTTCGGCTCTCGATGTGGTTCCATCGGCCTACTTGATTACGTTAGCGCTTCGACCTGCTCGGCCAGATCAAGCCAGCGAAGCTCGGCGGCTTCTTTTTCTGCCCGCGCTGCTTCGATTGCCTTGGTCAGGCGGACGAATGTCCCATGATCGCGCGCGTAAAGATCTGGGTCGGCCAGCGCCGTGGCGTCCCGCGCGACCGCTGCATCGATCTCCTCGATCCGCTGAGGCAGCAGATCATAGTCGCGTTGGTCCTTGTAACTGAGCTTTGTCCGCGGTGTTTGCGCGACCGGTGCAGGCACGGGCTTGGCGGTTGCGCGACGCGGCTTTTCGCGCGGTATCCGCTTCCGCTGCCAGTCGTCATAGCCGCCCGCCACGACATCGACCTGTCCCGATCCGTCGAGCCCGGCGGTCATCGTCACCGTCCGGTCAAGGAAGTCGCGGTCGTGACTGACGATCAGAACGGTGCCCTCATAATCCGCGATCACCTCCTGAAGGAGATCGAGCGTCTCCAGGTCAAGGTCATTGGTGGGCTCATCAAGAACCAGCAGGTTGGACGCTCGCGCGAATTCCCGAGCGAGCAGCAAGCGTGAGCGCTCACCGCCCGAAAGCGTTCCTACGCGTGCCTCGGCAAGCGAGGGTTCGAACAGGAATTCCTTCAGATACCCGTGAATATGTTTGCGCACGCCGAGCACGTCGATCCAGTCGCCGCCATCCGCAAGCACGTCGCGTATCGTCTTGTCGGGGGCCATCAGTCTGCGCTGCTGATCGATAACGACGCCGTCGAGCGTCTTGGCGAGCCTGACCCGGCCCGTATCGGGCTCGACCTCTCCGGTCAGAAGTTTCAGCAGCGTCGTCTTGCCTGTCCCGTTCGCGCCGACGATCCCCATCCGGTCACCGCGTGTGATGCGAAGCGTAAGGTCGCGAATGATCGTCCGGCCGTCATAGCGTTTCGAAACGTCCTTCGCGTCGATTACCGTCTTCGTCTTGACGTCGTCGGTACCGATCGTCAGGTTTGCGATACCCTGCGGTCCGATCATCGCCGCACGGCTGGCGCGCATGTCCTTCAGCTGGGCGAGCCGGCCCTGGTTGCGCTTGCGGCGTCCGGTCACGCCACGGTGAAGCCAATGCTCCTCGATCTTCAGCCTTGCGTCGAGTTTTTCGGCCGCGCGCCGTTCCTCGGCATGAACCTGCTCGGTCCAGCCTTCGAACCCGCCGAACCCGATTTCGGCCCGGCGCATGACCCCCCGGTCCAGCCACAATGTCTGACGCGTCAGCCGGGTTAGAAACGTCCGGTCGTGGCTGATCACGACAAAGGCACCAGTGAACCGCCCCAGCCATGTCTCAAGCCATTCAATCGCGACGATGTCGAGATGATTGGTCGGCTCGTCGAGCAGCAGGATGTCGGGCTTCTGCGCCAGCGCGCGCACGATCGCCGCCCGCCGTCGCTCGCCCCCCGATGCCGTTGCGGCCTCCCGCGTCAGGTCGATGCCCAGCTGGTCCGCGATCGCTGCGGCATCGTGGCGCTCCGGCGCATCGTCGCCGTGCAGCACATAGTCTTCGAGCGTTGCAAAGCCCGTCACCGCGGGATCCTGTTCCAGCATGACGACGCGCGTACCCGGAACGATTGTCCGCCTTCCCTCGTCCGCCTCGAATTTGCCCTCGATCAGTTGCAGCAACGTCGACTTGCCCGCCCCGTTACGGCCGATAAGCGCGAGCCGGTCACGCGCACCGATATGAATGTCGAGATGGCGGAAGAGCCATCCCGACCCCTGCACGAGGCCGAAATCTTCGAAGGACAGAATTGGAGCCGCCATGATCGGGGCAGTTAGGGGCAGGGACTGTGGTCGGCAAGTAACACACGGGTAACAATGACATTCACTGGCTGTTCAATGCGCGCGGCCTATGCCACCTGTCATGACGATGCTTCCGACCCGCGCGCTTATTGCGGTTGCAACGCTTGCCGGTTCAATCGCCGCGCCGGTTTGCGCGCACGCGTCGGATCAGCGCCGCGGCGACCAGATGCGCGCGTTCGAAGCACGGCGGGACGGCCAGATGCTGCCGCTTCGTGAAATTGAACGCCGTGTCGTGCCGATGATGGCGGGCGCACAGTATATCGGTGTGAATTACGACGATGACGCAAGGATTTACACGCTGAAATTCCTGCGTAATGGATCCGTTATCTGGGTCGATGTCGATGCGCGTTCCGGGCATATCATTGGCCGCACCGGCGGTTAATCGAAAAATGGGAAGGGGATAGACATTGCGCGTTCTGATCGTCGAGGATGAGCCGAATCTCGGCAAGCAACTTAAAAATACCCTGGAAGGCGCGGGTTACGCGATCGACCTCGCAACCGATGGCGAGGAAGGGCATTTTCTTGGTTCGACCGAGAATTACGATGCCGTCGTGCTTGACCTTGGACTGCCGGAGATTGACGGGCTGACCGTACTCGATCGCTGGCGCAAGGAGGGTAAGGTCATGCCCGTGCTGGTCCTGACCGCGCGTGACAGCTGGTCGGACAAGGTCTCCGGACTCGATTCAGGGGCGGACGACTATGTCGCCAAGCCTTTCCAGACCGAGGAGTTGATCGCCCGGCTGCGCGCTTTGATCCGCCGTGCAAGCGGTAACGCGTCGTCCGAACTGACGGCGGGCGACATCCGGCTGGACACGCGCTCGGGCAAGGTCAGTCGCGGCGGCGAGCCGGTGAAGCTGACGGCACAGGAATATAAACTGCTCAGCTACCTCCTGCACCACAAGGGCAAGGTCGTCAGCCGGACGGAGTTGATCGAGCATATCTATGATCAGGATTTCGACCGTGATTCGAACACGATCGAAGTGTTCGTGACGCGGATACGCAAGAAGCTGGGCCAGGACGTCATCACGACGATACGCGGCCTCGGCTATAGTCTGGAGGATCCCGACGCCTGACCGGCGCGAAGGGCACGCATGGAGGCCATCAAACATCCCCTCGTTCCAACCGCGCCGATAACGGGATCATTATCGCGGCGCATGATCCTGATCGCGGCGGCGTGGATCACGTTGCTGCTGACGGGCGGGGGTTTTGCTCTCGACCGCGTTCTGGTGACCGCAGTCACGCGCAATTTTGACGACCAGCTTGAATATGTCCTCAATTCACTGATCGTTTCCGCCGAAATCGATCCTTACGGCGATGTCCGGTTCACGCGCGCGCTGGCTGACCAGCGCTTTGTCGAGCCGGGATCGGGTCTTTACTGGCAAGTGTCGGCACAGGGGCATGAGCCGTTCCCGTCGCGTTCGCTCTGGGATCAGCGACTTGCCTATGGAGCCGGTCATCTGGACCGTGACGTCCATTCCTATGACAGCGATCAGCTAAAGAGCGAGAAGCTCAGAATCGTAGAGCGCGACGTCAGGCTTCCCGCATCGCGCGTCACGTGGCGGTTCCAGGTCGCGCAAAGCCGCGACGGCCTTGATGGACAGATTGCCGCGCTCAGGCGGACGCTCGTGCGCAGCTTCGCTCTGCTGGCGCTGGGTCTGATCGTGCTTGCGGGGCTACAGACCTTTTACGGGCTGTGGCCGCTCCGCCGCGTCCGAGAGGATGTCGCGCGGATGCGTGCGGGCCAATCGAACCGTATCACCAGCGCGATGCCGATGGAGGTCGCGCCGATGGTCGATGAACTGAACGCACTCATCCAGCATAACGATGTTCAGGCGGAGGAGGCGCGCCGTCATGCGGGCAATCTCGCTCATGCGCTGAAGACCCCTTTGACCGTCATTATGAACGCCGCGACCGCGAATGCCGATGATCTGCCGGAAACGGTGGTCCGCGAAGCACGGACGATGCGCCGACAGGTCGACCACCACCTTGCCCGCGCACGGGCCGTGGGGCGGCGGGGCTCGGCGCATAGCCGGGCGCAGGTCTGGCCGAGCTTGCAATCGGTCGAACGTGCGGTCGCTCGTCTCTACCAGCATGTCCGGATCGATATTGACGGTCCAAAGGATCTGGAAGTTCATGTCGAGCGGCAGGATTTGGACGAAATGCTCGGCAATCTTATCGAGAACGCGGCCAAATACGGCGGCGGCAGCGTTTTCGTCACTGTCGCTGCCGACGCAGGGTTCGTGGAACTGCTGGTCGAGGATGACGGCGTAGGTATTCCGCTTGAACAGCGCGGCCGGATCTTCGACCGCGGGGTTCGGCTCGATACCGGCAAGCCGGGAACAGGCCTCGGCCTCGCGATCGTTCGCGACGTCGCCGAAATCTACGACGGTACCGTCGCGCTGGAGGAAAGCGAGGATCTCGGCGGGCTGTTAGTGCGCTTGCGGCTGCCCGCAGCAACCTGATCAACCGCTCGGGACTAGGCGGCAAGTCTTGCGGTCGACAGCGATTCCGCCGCTATCGCGATGCTGTGCTTGCGTGCGGATTGATCATAGATCGCACTTGTCACCATGATTTCGTCGACCCCGGTTCGCTCGACGAACGATGCCATCTCTCGTGCGACCGTGGCGGGGTCGCCGATCGCCGCGCATTGCAGGACATGATCCAGGATCGCGTTGCCCTGCATACCAAGGCTTGCGCGATATCCTTCGACCGGTGGCGGCAGTTGCCGCGGGTTGCCCGTCCGAAGCGCCACAAACGCCTGTTGCTGCGACGAGGCGAGATACTCCGCCTCTGCGTCCGTTTCGGCTGCAAAAACATTCAAACCCGCCATCGCGTAAGGTTTGGCCAAACGCGCCGACGGCTTGAAATCCCGGCGGTAAATCGCGAGCGCCTGATCGAGCAGGTCGGGCGCGAAATGCGACGCAAACGCATAGGGCAGGCCGAGCGCCGCCGCTAGTTGCGCGCCGAACAGACTGGATCCGAGGATCCACATTTCCGGCTTTGCTCCGGCACCCGGTGTCGCGGTGATCCCCGTCCGTCCATCATCCGCGAAATAGCTTTGCAGTTCCAGCACGTCGCGCGGGAAAGCGTTCGGATCGCTGTCGAGCGTCCGGCGGAGCGCCGCCGCGACCCGCTGGTCCGATCCCGGAGCGCGGCCCAGGCCCAGATCGATCCTGCCGGGGAACAGCGCATCGAGCGTCCCGAACTGTTCGGCGATGACGATCGGGGCATGGTTCGGCAGCATGATTCCGCCCGCGCCGATGCGGATCGTCCGGGTAGCAGCCGCAACATGCGCGATCACGACCGCGGTCGCCGCGGAAGCGATCCCCGCCATTCCGTGATGCTCCGCGACCCAATACCGCCCGAAGCCCAACTGTTCCGCATGCGTCGCCAGATCGGCGGCATTGGCAAGCGCCTGAGCGACCGAGCCGCCTTCGACGACGGGAACGAGATCGAGCAGGGATAGCTTTGTCATGCAGCGGAAATGGGAACGCCCCCCGCCGAAATCCAGCCTTCAGAACGCGACCGCGTAACGCATCGCCAGTCCGTAATCGTTGGGGCTCGCGGCGATATTGCCGGGGTCACGCCGCCAGTAAAAATTGGTCTGTAGATTGCCGAGCCACAGTGGGCGCATGTATCGCGCCTCCACATCGACCTCGCGCCCTTGCGGTGCGAGGTTCAGCCGCTGCGTCGTCCATCCATCGACCCGCTCCGTCAACGCATCGACGCCGGTTGGCAGTGCGAGATCAATGCCGCCGCGAGTGACGCGCAGCGGCTGGGCGATGCGCAAACCGGCGGTGTCGCGTCCGAACAGGCCGGTCTTGCCGAAATCAGCCGCAAAGGCGTCGCTTCGGATTATCCCTCCGCCGCTCAAGCCGCCACGCACCTCCGCGCGGGTCCAGCCCTGATGCAATCCGCCGCCGAGCGTCCAGCCGCTGCCGGTTTCAAAACGCGCCTGCGCATCGACGAACCAGCTCGATGCCCTTGACGCGCCGAGCGCCGGATCGAACCGCGCGCCGAGCACGCTGTCCGCTTCATCAAGCCGGGTTGCGGTAAGCCGGGCGGCAATCAATCCGATGCGGCGATCGATCGACAACGCGCTTCGCGTGAAGCCCGACCGTTCCCAGCCCCGCCCGCCGATTTGCAGTCCGTCACGCCGCGCGAGAATGTCGCCATTCTCCGTCGCAAGCGTGATTCCGGTCCGGCCGACCATGCGCCGGATCGCGGTTGAGCCGCGCGATATGCTGTCGAACCCGTTTCCGGCCGTGTTTGCAATCAGGAAGGCGGGTTCGACTTGGCCGGATAGCTTTGCCGTCAGCGCATTCGTTCCTTGCGCGAAACCGAATCCGAACGACAGATCGCTACCCAGGCGTTGCGTAACCGATCCCGCCATCATCTGTGCCGAGCGAGCCTCCGTCATCCCCAATGCGGTCCGTTGCAGCGTAACGCTGCCGTCGCTCCGCGGTGCGAGCGTCATCGAAACCGTCATCCCTCCGACCGTCATGCCGAGCGAGCGTTGTTCCGAACGCAGTTGACCCAACAGCACGGGCGACGGCCGGTTTCGGCTCAGCGTTTTGGCCAGATCGATCGCGAACGCGCGGTCGTACCCGTCAAGGATTACCGCGCCGAGGCCTGCCGTCGTCGCATCGCCCATCGGCGCCGACAGCACACCGTTCGCGGTAGTCGACACCACCATCCTCGATCCGGCGACGGATGTCTGCCCGACCGGCTGGAACGCGCGCGTCAGGTCGATCACGCCGTTGCCGTAGACCGCATCGACGCCGCTCGCACCCGCGTCACGCGTGGTCTGGTATAGCAGGCTGACGATCTGCGCGCCGGAAAGGTTGGGAAATGCCTGGGCGAGCAGCGCAACCGCACCCGAAATCTGCGGCGCGGCGAACGAGGTCCCCGACCAGATAAACCGTGCTCCCGTCTGATCGGGTGCGAGAACACCTTCACCGACCGCGGTCAGGAAATGCGATGCGCCCGAACCCGCCCGGTCGCTGAAACTTGATATGGTGTCGTTTGCGTCGACCGACCCTGCGATAATGACCAGGTTCCGTGCGGTGGGATCGTTCGCAACCGCGGCAAGCGGCCCGGGTTCGTCCGCCGCGTCGTTTCCGGCCGCAATGACGATAACGATTCCCGCCGCCGTCGCCCGGCCCACCGCCGCCACGAGATCCGACGGTGCCGCTGCTCCACCCAGCGAGATATTGATGACCCGTGCGCCGGCACCGCGCGCGACATCGATGCCGCGTGCGATCGCATCCGTCGGAATCCGGCAGGATGATTCGTCGGCGTCCTTTGGCGTGTCTGCGCAGGTTCCCGGCCGGTCCGCGCGAAGTACGACCAGCGTCGCGTCGAACGCGACCCCCTGAGTCCCGGCGCCGTTGCGTCGTCCCGCCGCGGTGAAGGCAACCGCGGTGCCATGCCCGCCCTCATCAGCGATCGAGGCGTTACCCGCGACCGATTGGGACGCCGATGAAATGCGTCCGGTGAACTCCGCGCTGTTCTGGTCGATTCCGGTATCGATCACGCCGATACCTATACCCGCGCCCGTTGCCGCCCGGTTGTACGCCGCGAGCGCATTCATCGATACCGCGCCGATCGTCGCCCGGTATTCGCCGGTGTCGTACGGCGATCGAGCCGGCGGCGGCGCGGGCGCGGGAGTTGGTGTGGGTGCAGGCGCCGGCGGCAATGGCGGCGGCGGCACCTCAGCGACCGGCGGCGGCGTCATGTTAATGCCGCCACCGCCCCCGCATCCGGAAAGGGCCCATGCCAGCGCGACACTACCGGTCAAGCGCATCAGGCTGGGTCGTATCATACTCACGCGTCCTCCGTCGGTGAAAGGATCATAAGCCGTGCAGCGGTTTCCGCCGCGTTAACACCGATCGACCCGTGCGTCGCCTTGCCCGGACCGGCCGCGCAACCTAGAAGCCGCCGCGATGACATCTTCGCTTGCTTCGATACGCACCTGGATATTCGATCTCGACAATACGCTTTACCCCGCGAGCAGCAACTTGTTCGCGCATATCGACGGCCGAATGACCGCCTTCATCGCAAATCTGCTGGCGATCGATGCAGTCGCGGCGCGCCGTCTCCAGAAAGAGTATTTCCTGGGTCACGGTACGACGCTGTCGGGGCTGATGGCGCATCATGCGGTCGATCCTGACGAATTCCTGAGCTACGTCCACGACATCGAAATGGACGTCCTTGAAGAGGATGCGCCGCTTGTCGCGCTTGTCGCGCGCCTCCCGGGCCGCAAGGTCGTGTTCACGAACGGCGACGCGCCTTATGCGCTGCGCGTTCTCGACCGGCTGGGGCTGGGTAAAAGTTTTGAGGCGATCCACGACATTCGGGCAATGGGTCTGGTCCCCAAGCCAGCGCCAGAGGCGTATCGCGGGCTTTGCGAAACGCTGTCGATCGATCCGGGCAGCGCGCTGTTTGCCGACGATATGGCGCGCAACCTGAAACCAGCAAAGCAGATCGGCATGACGACCTTGTGGGTCGATAACGGCTCCGAACAGTCCACCGATGGGGCGCGCGACCACGTCGATTACGTCACCGGCGACCTCAAAACATGGCTTCAGGGCATCATGGAGAAAATATGAGCGAGGCATATCAGCGCATCATTGATGACGCGTGGGAGGCGCGAAGCGAGATCAACGCCGGAACCGGAGGTGCGGTTCGCGATGCGGTCGAAAACACGCTCGTCTTGCTCGATGCCGGTGAAGCCCGCGTTGCCGAGCCGGCGGCCGCCGGCTGGCACGTTAATCAATGGCTGAAAAAGGCGGTGCTGCTGTCGTTCAGGCTGAACGAAAATCGCCTGATACCCGGGCCCGGCGATACGCACTGGTTCGACAAGGTACCGAGCAAGTTCGACGGCTGGAGCGATAACCGTTTTCGCGATGCAGGCTTTCGCGCGGTCCCCGGTGCGGTCGTCCGGCGCGGAGCCTTTATCGGCAGGAATGCCGTACTGATGCCAAGCTTCGTCAACGTCGGCGCTTATGTCGGTGAAAATACGATGGTTGATACATGGGCGACGGTCGGCAGTTGCGCCCAGATAGGACGCAACGTGCACATTTCCGGCGGCGCCGGGATCGGCGGCGTGCTGGAGCCGCTTCAGGCCGACCCCGTTATCATCGGCGACGGCGCATTCATCGGCGCGCGCTCCGAAGTTGCCGAGGGTGTTCGTGTCAGTGAAGGCGCGGTGCTGTCGATGGGCGTCTATCTCGGCAAATCGACGAAGATCATCGATCGATCGACCGGCGCGGTGACGATGGGCGAGGTGCCGCCTTATGCGGTGGTGGTCCCCGGCTCGATCGGCGGCGGCGGCGACGGCAAGCCCGCATTATATTGCGCGGTGATCATCAAGCAGGTCGATGAAAAGACCCGCGCCAAGACCAGCATCAACGAACTGTTGCGCGACTGACCGGCTCGACTTCCCGTGCTACGCTGCGTAAGCGCCGGGCCTGGGAAAAGGGGATGACCGTGACCGAATACTCGCAAAAGGCCGTGACCGAGAATGTTCTCGACCGCGTTTTCGTGCTCGAAATGGTGCGGGTGACGGAGGCGGCTGCGATCGCCGCTTCCGCGCTTGTCGGACGAGGGGATGAAAAGGCGGCGGATGCGGCTGCGGTCGAAGCGATGCGTGAGACGCTGAATTCGCTCGATATGGACGGCACCGTCGTGATCGGCGAGGGCGAGCGCGACGAAGCGCCGATGCTCTATATCGGCGAAAAGGTCGGTGCCTCGATCGGCTCGGGTCCGCGCATCGATATCGCGCTCGATCCGCTTGAGGGGACGACGATCACCGCGACCGCGGGCCCCAATGCGCTCGCGGTACTGGCGATCGCGGAGGAGGGCGGTCTGCTGAACGCTCCCGATGTCTATATGGACAAGATCGCGATCGGCCCGGGTTACCCGGCGGGCGTCATCGACCTCGACAAAAGCGTCTCCGACAACATCCGCTCGATTGCGGACGCAAAGGGTGTCCAGCCGCGTGACATCATCGCCTGCGTCCTCGATCGGCCGCGCCATGAAAAACTGATCGCCGAACTCCGTTCGCTCGGTTGCGGCGTCGTCCTGATCGGCGACGGCGATGTCGCAGGCGTGATCGCGACGAGCGATCCGGATACGACGATCGACGTTTATTTGGGGGCGGGCGGCGCACCCGAGGGCGTGCTCGCAGCAGCGGCGCTTCGCTGTATCGGCGGGCAGTTCAAGGGGCGGCTGCTGTTCCGTAACGACGATGAGCGCGCCCGCGCACGCAAATGGGGCGTGACCGACCTCGACAAGCAATATGACCTGCTCGACCTCGCCAAGGGCGACTGCATATTCGCCGCCACCGGGGTAACCGATGGTTCGCTGCTCGAAGGCGTCAAGCGCAAGCGCGGCGGCAAGATGACGACCGAAAGCGTGGTTATGCGCGCGTCATCGGGAACCGTGCGCTGGGTAAAGGGCGAACACCGGATCGATTAATGCAGTGCCGGCCGGGCTTTACTCCTTGAGCCGCCAGCCGGTCCTGAAGATCAACGTGATGATCGCGAGGCAAAGCAGCAGGAAGCCGAACGTGACGCTAAGGCTGATCCCGACCGCGACGTCGCCATTGCCGAAAAAGCTCCAGCGGAACGCGCTCACCAGATAGACGACGGGGTTGAACAGGCTCACCGTACGCCACGGATCGGGCAGCATGTCGATCGAGTAGAACGCGCCGCCCAGAAAGGTGAGGGGCGTGATCAGCAGGGTCGGGACGATCGCCAGCTGCTCGAACCCGTCCGCCCAGATGCCGACGATGAAGCCGAACAGGCTGAACGCGATCGACGTCAGGATCAGGAACGCGATCATCGCCAGCGGGTGTTCGATCCGGAGCGAAACGAAGAACGTCGCGGTGACGAGGATGAGAAGCCCGAGCACGACCGACTTGGTCGTCGCCGCCCCGACGAACCCGATCACCATCTCCATCGGCGATATCGGCGCCGACAGGAGTTCATAGACCGTGCCCGTGAACTTGGGAAAATAGATCCCGATCGACGCGTTCGAAATGCTCTGGGTCAGTAGGGACAGCATGATCAGGCCGGGGACGATGAAACTGCCGTATCCGACCCCGCCGACTTCCTGCATCCGGCTGCCGATCGCGCCGCCGAACACGATGAAGTAAAGCGATGTGGTCAGCACCGGCGTGACCAGGCTTTGCCACAGCGTCCTGAGCGAACGCGCCATTTCAAAGCGATAGATCGCCCAGATGCCGTTTGCGTTCATGTCCGTTCGTTGACCAGATCGACGAAAATATCCTCAAGGCTCGATTTGTGCGTCTCGAGGTCGTTGAAGGCGATGCCCAGTTCGCCGAGCTTGCGGAGCAGCGAAGGGATGCCAGTCCGTTCACTCCTCGCATCGAACACGAGGCGCATCCGGTTCCCCTCGTCATCAAGCGACAGGTTCCACTCCTCCAGTTCTTGCGGGATCGACGTCATCGGCGTGGCGAGCATGACATCGAGCACGCGCTTGCCGAGCTTGGCCATCAGCGCAGTCTTGTCCTCGACCAACAGCAATTCGCCCTTCGCGATCACGCCGACCCGGTCGGCCATTTCCTCGGCCTCTTCGATGTAATGCGTCGTCAGGATGATCGTCGTTCCCTTTTCCCGCAACTGATGGACCAGCCGCCACATATCGCGCCGGAGCCCTACATCGACCCCCGCGGTCGGCTCATCAAGGAACAGGATCTCCGGTTCGTGCGCGAGTGCCTTGGCGATCAGCACCCGGCGTTTCATCCCGCCCGACAGTTCCTTGATCTTCGACTTGCGCTTGTCCCACAACGTCAGGTCGCGCAGCACCCGTTCGATATATCCGGCATTGCCGGACCGGCCGAACAAACGCCTGCTGTAGCTGACGGTCGCGAGCACCGTTTCGAACGCATCGGTGGACAATTCCTGCGGCACCAGCCCGATCCGCCGGCGCGCCGATTTGTAATCGGCGATCGCATCATGCCCGTCGACCAGGATCGTTCCTGACGACGGCGTCACGATTCCGCAGATGATATTGATCAGCGTCGTCTTGCCCGCGCCGTTTGGGCCTAACAGCGCGAAAATCTCGCCCCGCCCGATCGCCAGGTCGACCGACTTCAGCGCCGCCACGCCGCCGTCATAGGTTTTGGAAACACCATCGATGGACAGCACGACGTCCGTCATCCCGCCTCTTTCGCGTTTGCGACGGCCTGTTTCATCATATCGAGCGACAATGCACCGGACAGAACCCTGTTTCCAATTACCCAGCTCGGCGTCCCGGTAAGGTTGAGCTTCGATGCCATCTCCAGATTGCGCGCGATCTCCGCATCCGCCTGCGGCACGAATGCCGCCGCCTTGCCCAGATCGACCCCGGCCTTTTGCGCAGCGGCCGCGATGGTTGCATCGCTCACCTGTCCGCTGGCAAACAGCGCATCGTGAAAAACCTGGAACTTTCCTTGTGCCGCCGCCGCCAGGCTGACCCGCGCGGCGGTTTTGCTCGACGGTGCCAAAATGGGTAAGTCACGGTAAACGATACGAATTTTCGGATCGGACTTCAGCAAAGCGGCGACGACCGGCTGGCTCGATCGGCAATACCCGCAGTTATAATCGAAATATTCAACGACCGAAACCTCGGGCATCGCATCGCCCGCCCACGCACCGTCGAACGGCGTAACGATGGCGGCATGGTTCTCCGCGACCGCGCCGCCCGCCTCGCGTTCCTGCAACTTCTGGATTGCGAGCGGAATGATTTCCGGATGTTCCAGCAAATAATCGTGAATGGTGCTCTCGATGTTCGCCTGGCTTTGCCGATCGAACGCCCACACCGCCGCGGCCCCCGCCAGAGCGCCAAGCAACGCGACCAGAACCCAACGGATCATCGCCGCTTCTTCTTGTCGTCCATCGCGTTCTGCGTCGTCATCACGATGTCCTGCGCGCGGATCCAGTCAGGCGTATTGGGCGGGATATTGGCGAGCGCGTATCGCGCGCTTGTCGCGGCAGTCCGGTCGTCGCCCGTCATGCTCGCCCGCTCCGCGGTTGCAAGCGCGGCACGCGGCGAGTCCCCGGTCAGTTCATACGCCGTCCCCAATTGGTACCAGGCGAAGGGATTGTCGTCATCGCGGCCGACGGCGGTGCGCAGGATGCGGATCGCCTCTGGATAGTTGGCGCGGTTCTCCGTCGCAATAAGTGCATGGCCGAACGTTGTCGCGATCAGCGGGTCGCTGCGAGAACCCTCCGTCGCTTCCCGAAGCGGCTTCAGCGCATCTGCGGGCTTTCCCGCCTCCAGGAGGATCTGACCCCTGATTTCCAGAAAGTACGGATCGTTCGGGTCCGATCCGATCAGCGCGAGCGTTTCGGCATCCGCCTTCTGAGGATATCCTGCCTTGTGGTACGCATAGGCGCGCGCATAATGGCCATAGATTGATTGATCGGTCAGGGGATAGTCGGTCAGCGTCCGCTCGGGCGGCATGACGAAGCCTTCCAGCTTTGCCTTTACGCGGCGAAAGCGTTCCTCGATCGCTGCATCGGGTTTTGCTGTCCATGACGGTGAGCGCTGCAGATCGGCGGTCAGGGTTGCGATCCGCTCGCCTGACAAGGGATGCGTCTGCGCGAACGGGTCGATGTTGCCGAGGCCATAGCGATATTCCTGGTTCTGCAGCTTTTTGAAAAAGCTCAGCATCCCTTTTCCGCTGATCCCGGCGGTCGTAAGGAACCGTGCTCCCGCCGCATCCGCGGTCGATTCCGTTGTTCGTGAATAGGCAAGATATTTGCCGAGCGCGGCTTGCTGGCCCATCGCCATGATCCCCGCGCCCGCTTCTCCGCCCCCCGCCGCGATCGCCGCCAGTCCCAGCACCATGCTGAGGAGACTGATTCCCATCGCCGGCCGCATCGCGGCATCGCCGGAGATGACATGGCCGTCCGCGATATGGCCGAGTTCGTGCGCGATCACGCCTTCTACCTCGTTCGCATTGTCGGCCGCCTGGATCAGCCCGGAATGCACGTAAACCGTCTGACCGCCGGCGACGAAGGCGTTGATCGACTCATCGTTGATCAGCACGACCTTCACGTTGCGGGGATCAAGCCCGGCTGCCTTGACGAGCGGTGCCGACATCTGTGCGAACATCGCCTCGGTTTCCGCATCGCGCAGGATCGACTGCGCGGCGGCGGGCTGCGCCCAAGCCAAAAGCGACAGGGCGAATATCGCGACGATGCGTTTCATGGTGTTGGAATCAGAACGGGACCGGTGGGCGGACGATGACCGGTTCCATCCCGCGATACGCCTGAACGCAGGATGAAACCGGGTGCGTCCATCAACCGAAGGTGCGCTGCCACCATCCCCGCCGCGGCTCGCCCGCCGGTTCACCATTCGCCGGATTGGACTGTCGTTCGGACTCCGGCTCCGACATCGCCGCGATAGGGGGCTCGGGCGGGTCTTGCGGTTCGGACGTTTCGGCCGCAACGGTTTCCGGCTCCGCCTTTTTGCGCCGTGTCCGCTTAGGCTTTTCGGCCTCGTCTTCCGGCACTACCTCCGTTTCCGTGGTCGCCGCCTTGCGCCGGGGCCGCTTGGGCTTTGGAGCGTCGGGCGCGGGCTGCGGCTCGGACGAACTCTCGACCGGAGCCTGATCCTTCGCCGCCGGTTTACGGGCGCGAGGTCGGCGACGCGTTTTTGGTGCCTCGGCCTCATCCGTATCCGCTTCCCCGGCCGGTTTGACGGCATCCTCGGATGGGATGGGCTCGCCCGGTTGCTCGGGGACGAATTCCTGCGGATCGACCGGCGTTTGGGTTTGCCGTCCGCCGCGGCCTCCCCGCCGCCCACGCCGCCGTGGTGCGTTGCCTTCACCCGCTTCACCTGCGGGCTCGCCCGCAAACTCCGGCTCTTCGGTTCCGGCATCGGTCGCCGTATCGCCATCCGCCTGGCCATCGGCCGCGGCTTGGTCGTCACGTCCGCGACCCCGCCGTCCGCGGCGGCGACGCCTGCGTTTGCGCCCCTCCCCATTCTCGTTGTCGGAACGGCCCTGCGAACGGCGTGGACGTTCGTCCACATCATCGTCGAGAATTTCCTCGGCCTCGTCCTCGATCTCCTCGAGAATATCCTCTTCCTCTTCCTCTTCCTCGATCCGTGCCTCGAATTTGGGTGCGTGCGTCGGCGGAGGACCGGCGGACACGACTGACATCCGCGCGCCCTCTTCCTCGCGGTCGGGCAGGATTTCAACGGAAACGCCGTAACGGTCCTCGATTTCCGCGATGTCCGCACGTTTCCGGTTCAGAACGTAGATCGTCGCTTCCTGGCTCGCGCGCAGCGTCAGCAACGTCCCGCGACCCCGCGCGGCTTCATCCTCGATCAGCCGCAACGCTGAGAGCCCCGCTGATGATGCCGTACGCACCAGACCCGTGCCTTCGCAGTGCGGACATTCGCGCGTCGATGCCTCCAGCACCCCGGTCCGCAGACGCTGGCGGCTCATTTCCATCAGCCCAAAGCTTGAAATTCGACCAACCTGAATCCGTGCACGATCGTTCTTCAGCGCTTCCTTCATCGCTTTTTCAACTTTGCGGACGTTCGATCCGTGGTCCATGTCGATAAAATCGATCACGACCAGCCCGGCCATGTCGCGCAGGCGGAGCTGGCGCGCAATTTCGGCTGCCGCCTCAAGATTGGTCGCGGTAGCAGTCTGTTCGATGTTATGCTCGCGCGTCGATCGCCCCGAGTTGATGTCGATCGAAACCAGCGCCTCGGTGGGGTTGATGACAAGATAACCGCCCGATTTCAGCTGGACGACCGGATTGTACATTGCGGCCAGCTGTTCCTCAACATTGCCGCGCTGGAACAGCGGCACCGCCTCGGCATAATGTTTCACGCGTCGCGCATGGCTGGGCATAAGCAGCTTCATGAACTCGCGCGCCTGACGATAGCCTTCTTCGCCTTCGACGACGACCTCCTCGATCTCCTTGTTGTAAACATCGCGGATCGCGCGCTTGATCAGGTCATTGTCGCCATAGATCATTGCGGGCGCGGCCGACGCTAACGTATTTTCGCGGATTTCGTCCCACAGCCGCGCGAGATAATCGAAATCGCGTTTGATTTCCTGACGCGTTCGCTGCAGTCCCGCGGTTCGTACGATACAGCCCATCGACGGCGGCAATTGCATCTCCGCCATGATCGTCTTCAGCCGCTTGCGATCGCCTGCGTTGCTAATCTTGCGACTAATGCCGCCGCCGTGGCTCGTATTCGGCATTAACACGCAATAACGGCCCGCAAGACTCAGATACGTCGTCAGCGCTGCACCCTTGTTGCCGCGCTCTTCCTTGACGACCTGCACCAGCAGAACCTGGCGACGATGAATGACGTCCTGGATTTTATAGCGACGCCGCAGGTTCAACCGGCGCTGGCGGAGCGCCTCGACCTTTTCATCATTGCTGTCACCCGGCGCGCGGTCGCCATCCATAAGGTCTTCATCGTCCGGATCTTCGCCGGACGATGTTCCCTCATCCTCACCGCGCTCGACGACCTCTACGTCACCGTCTTCGTCGAAGCCGTCCTCATCCGCATCGCGTTCGGCGCGAAGGGCCGCTTCTTCGGCCGCATGTTCGGCCTCTTCGCGCAGCAACGCGTCGCGGTCTTCCTTCGGGATCTGGTAATAGTCGGGATGGATCTCTCCGAAAGCCAGAAAGCCGTGCCGGTTCCCGCCATAATCGATGAATGCCGCCTGCAGCGACGGCTCGACCCGCGTGACCTTGGCGAGGTAAATATTGCCTTTGACTTGTTTTCGTTCAGCCGATTCGAAATCGAACTCTTCGATCCTGTTACCCTTGACGACGGCGACCCGGGTTTCCTCCCGGTGGCGTGCGTCGATCAGCATCCGCGTGGTCATGAAATAGTCTCCGCGCGCGCGACCGGCCCGGTGGCCCTGATCCCGCGCGATAAAAAGGCGTGCTCGGACAGTCATCCGGCGCGCGTTGGTTTGCGAAATATGCGTCTGCTTGCGCGACACTCCGGAGGGTGGACCCCTCGGGCTCCCGAACGACCGCAAACCAACCGGAGAGAACCGGTCGGTCAGGCGGGCAGGGGAAATGCGTCATGCGAACGTCAACCTGGCTGGCCGCCGCGTGTGCGCAGGCGACCTGTAATCACGAAATGCGCTGCTCGTTAAGGATGGCGCATCGGTGTAATCGAGTGCTAGCACTGCCCATTGACGACCGCAACTACGGTGAACTTTTGCTGGACCCGTGCATATTGCACACGGCAAGACCAAACGGTGGCTACGCTCATCTTGCTTTTGCTTGCCTGGTTTGTCCCGGCACCCGTTTCCGCGACCGAACTACGGGTCGCTCATGACGGGCACTCCACGCTGGTTCGTCGTGGAGGCGGTCATGCGGAAACGCGGGACAGCACGGTGCTTCGGCGCTTTTTAGAGGCTCTCGATCAGCACCGAAAATACAAGCTTTCCATTCCGATCCCTCCCGCTCGCGATAGGTTTGACTTGCCGGACATCCGCGGGGACGAGGTAAGGCCACTGGTCGTGATCGATGCAGGGCATGGCGGGGTTGATCCGGGTGCGACCAATCCCGCGATCGGGCTGATCGAAAAAGACGCGACACTGAAAATCGCCCGGGCAATACGCAGCGAATTGTTAAAGGAAGGTCGCGTTCGCGTCGCGATGACACGGGACGACGACCGCTACCTTGTCCCGCATGAACGCTCTGATATCGCGCGACGATTACATGGCGATCTGTTCATTTCGGTTCATTGCGACAGTTCGACCGTTCACGGGGCAGCGGGGGCAACCGCTTATACGCTGTCCGAGATCGCATCGGACAATGAGGCCGTACGCCTGGCTTCCCGGGAAAACAGGGCCGATTTCGTCGACAGGGTCGATGTGGGGAATCGCGGCAGTGACGTGTCGTCTATCCTCATCGATCTCACGCGGCGTGAGACGATGAAAGATTCGGCGAATTTTGCAAATCTCCTAGGCCGGGAAGCTGCGACACTTATCCCCGTCAGGGCGAACTTTCATCGCATGGCCTCACTAATCGTCCTCAAGGCTCCCGACATGCCGTCGATTCTGTTTGAGGCCGGCTATATTTCGAACCCGGGCGACGCGGCTTTCCTCAATTCGACAAAAGGACGTGAGCGGATCGCGCAAAGCGTCGCTCGTGCGGTCGGCATCCATTTTGCGCGCAAACGGGCATCCGGATAGTACGAATTCGGTCGATTTGGAAAATCGACCGCACTTTCAACCGCGGACGAACATGCTAGACGCTCGGACCATATTATGGCGTCTTCCCCTCCCCACCCGAACGAACCCCGATCAACCGCGCTCTCCCGCGTCCGGAGCCTTGGCGCACGGAACTGGCGCAACCTCTGGGTAAAGGCGGCGCTCGGACTGGTCTTGCTTGCGATCATTGCGTTCGGCATCTTTTGGTTGCTGGTGATGCGCGATCTGCCCTCGGTCGAAAAGCTGCGCGCGTACGAGCCGCCGCTGCCGACCAATGTTCGCGGCATCAACGGGGAGCCGATCCAGTCGTATGCGCGCGAACGCCGCGTTGAGCTATCCTATGGCGAATACCCGCCAATGTTGGTCAAGGCGTTTCTGGCAGCGGAGGACAAAACCTTTTTCGAGCATCACGGCGTCGACTATCCCGGTCTCGCCGGTGCCGTGATCGACTATGCGTCGAAACTGGGAACGGGCAAACGTGCGAAGGGCGGCTCGACAATCACGCAGCAGGTGGCCAAGAACCTGTTGATCGGCAATGAATATTCACCGACGCGCAAGCTGAAGGAGGCCGTTCTCGCGTACCGGATCGAGGATGCGCTGACGAAGCCACAGATCCTCGAATTGTATCTCAATCAGATCGCGCTGGGCCGGAACGCCTTTGGTGTCGAGGCCGCATCGCACGCGTATTTCGACAAGGAGCTTGATCAGCTGACGCTTGGGCAGATCGCGTATCTCGCGATACTGCCCAAGGGGCCGTCAAACTATGACCCGGTCCGTCATCCCGACCGCGCGCTTGAACGCCGGAACTATGTTTTGCGCGAAATGCTGAAAAACGGGTTCATATCCCAGGCGCAATATTACGAAGCGAATGCCGAGCCGCTTGGCACGGTGCTCCGGCGTACGCCGCGCTACGAAAACGTGAACGGTTATTTTGTCGAGGAAGTGCGCCGGCAGCTGATCGGCCTATTTGGAGAAACCGATACCGACGGTGCAAACAGCGTTTATTCGGGCGGCTTGTGGGTCCGCACCTCGTTCGATGCCAGGCTTCAGGATTTGGCGGCCAAGGCCCTGCGCGACGGATTGTTGCGCTTCGATCGCGGGCGCGGCTGGTCGGGGCCCCTCGGCCGGGCCGGGATCGAAGACGGCAAGTGGCAACAGGCGCTGCTCAACAAGAATATGACGCTGGATTACGAGGATTGGCGCGCCGCGATCGTCATTTCGCGCGACGGCGATGCCTGGACGATCGGGTTTGCCGAGGGAAATACCGGGCAGCTGAGACGGCCGGACGCGCAGATGCCCGTTCGCGGGAAAAGCGGCACTGCCTTCGCCGCGCTCCAGCCCGGCGACATCATCGCGGTGGCACCGAAGGGCGGTGATTTTGCGCTGCGTTCGATCCCACGCATTTCCGGCGGCTTTGTGGTTGAGGAACCGTCTTCCGGCCGTGTTCTTGCGATGCAGGGCGGTTTCGAAGCGAGCGTCCAGGCATTCAACCGCGCAACGCAGGCGATGCGTCAGCCGGGTTCGACGATCAAGCCGATCGTCTATTCCGCCGCGCTGGAACAGGGCATGACACCGGCGTCGATCATCGTCGATGGACCGTTCTGTGTCTATCAAGGGGCGCGGCTCGGGCAAAAATGCTTCAGGAATTTCGGCAATGAGGGCGGCGCTGGCCCGCACACGATGCGTTGGGGTATCGAACAGTCGCGCAACCTGATGACCGTGCGCACCGCCGCGAAAGTCGG
The DNA here is from genome assembly GCA_965219075.1 of Sphingomonas sp. Taxonomy (GTDB): domain Bacteria; phylum Pseudomonadota; class Alphaproteobacteria; order Sphingomonadales; family Sphingomonadaceae; genus Sphingomonas. The sequence goes on along the minus strand of CBDCMM010000002.1, from coordinate 2,557,576 downwards.
TATGAGCCATGTCGTCGACGTGATGAAGCGGATGGGGCTCGGGACATTTCCTCCCTATCTCGCAATGTCGCTCGGTGCCGGGGAAACGACGGTCGCGCGGATGGTCAATGCGTACGCAATGCTCGAAAATCAGGGGCGCGGGAACGGGCCGACATTGGTCGACTTCGTGCAGGATCGCCACGGCGAGGTGATCTGGCCGGAAAACTGGCGCGCGTGCGAGAGGTGCAACGCACCCGACTGGGCCGGTCAGCGCATGCCGCGTCCGCCCCGCCGCCAACGTCAGGTGATCGACGCAATGACCGCGTATCAAATGGTTCATATCACCGAAGGCGTGATCGAGCGCGGGACCGCGACCGTCCTGAGGGACCTCAATCGTCCAATGTTCGGTAAGACGGGTACGACCACCGGGCCGACCGATGTCTGGTTCATCGGCGGTACGCCGCAGTTCATCGGCGGCCTTTACATCGGTTACGACAAGCCCGTCGGTCTGGGCGGCGCCGCGCAGGGTGGCAGGATCGCCGCCCCGATCTTCAAGCAATTCGCCGAAAAGGCGTATGACGGCCTGCCCAAACTTCCGTTCCGCGCGCCCCCCGGTATCCGCATGGTCCGGATCGACCGCTCCAGCGGCAAACCGGTCTATGGCACCTGGCCGGGATGGGGCGAGCAGAAACCGGCCGTGATCTGGGAAGCGTTCAAACCCGAAAGCGAACCCCGGCGCAACCCGCGCCGCCGCGGCCCGGCGCCCGAAACGGATGCGGCGCCCACCATTGCGGCGCCTCCTCCTCCGCCGCGCGATACCGAATTCTTGCAAAGGGAAGGCGGAATCTACTAGCCTGCTGCCTATATTGCTGACGCATGTCGCTTGCCCGACCGGCAAGTGATCCACGTACATACGGAGAATAGTCATGCGTGCCGAAGCGCAGGCCCATGTCGACACGATCAATGACGCGCTCACGCTGTTACGTCGCTTCCTCGATTGGGACCGGGCACTCCGGCGTCTCGATGAACTGAACGCGCGCGTCGAGGATCAGGAATTATGGTCCGACCCGAAGGCCGCTCAAGAGGTCATGCGCGAGCGCCGCCGCCTGGACGAAGCGGTCACCGCTGCGCGCGCGATCCAGCACGAAATGGACGGGACGGTCGAACTGATCGAACTTGCCGAAGCGGAAGGCGATACGGAGCTCGAACAGGAAGGCGTCGCCGCGCTGGCGACGCTTGCCCGGCGCGCGGAACGCGACAAGGTCCAGGCGCTGCTGGCGGGCGAGGCCGATGGCAACGACACCTATGTCGAGGTCAATGCGGGAGCAGGCGGCACCGAGAGCCAGGACTGGGCGGGTATGCTGCAACGCATGTATTCGCGCTGGGGCGAGCGCCACGGGCTGAAGGTCGAACTGGTCGATCAGCATTCGGGCGAACAGGCGGGGATCAAGTCGGCGACGCTGTTGCTGAAGGGGGAGAATGCTTACGGTTATGCCAAGACCGAAAGCGGCGTTCACCGCCTTGTCCGCATCAGCCCCTATGACAGCGCGGCGCGGCGGCACACGTCCTTCGCCAGCGTCTGGGTCTATCCGGTCGTCGATGAGAATATCGACGTCGACTATAATGAAAGCGATCTTCGCATCGATACCTACCGTGCGAGCGGAGCGGGGGGGCAGCATATCAACACGACCGATTCCGCGGTCCGGATCACGCATATCCCGACCGGCATCGTCGTCCAGTGCCAGAACCAGCGCTCACAGCACAAGAACAAGGCCGAAGCCTATAACCAGCTGCGCGCCCGCCTCTACGAACGTGAGCTTGCCATTCGCGAACAGGCGGCCAATGCCGAGAACGCGACCAAGACCGATATCGGCTGGGGCCACCAGATCCGCAGCTATGTCCTGCAACCCTATCAGATGGTAAAGGATCTGCGCACCGGCGTAACGTCGTCCAGTCCTTCGGATGTCCTTGACGGTGATCTCGACGTATTCATGGCCGCCGCCTTGTCGCAGCGAGTAACGGGCGAGGCGGTCGAGGTGGAGGACGTCGATTGATCCGCGCACCGTTTATGCTTCTGGCGCTGACCGTGTTGCTCAGCGCTTGCGACGGCGGCAAGCCGTTTATCAGTCATGAACCGAAACAGCCGGGCCCGTTTCCTGCCGCCGACCGGCCGGTTGCCGGCATTGTCTCGGCTCGCTGGTCCAATGAAGAGGAGCGTGACAGGCTCGATGAGGCGCGCGAGGTGATGGATCGCGCCGACATCCGGCCGGGCATGACCGTTGCCGATATCGGTGCGGGCGAGGGTTATTATACCGTCCGCCTCGCGCGGCGCGTCGGTCCGAAGGGCCGGGTGCTCGCAGAGGATATTGTGGCTGGCGTCCGCGACCAGCTCGCCGACCGCGTCGCCCGCTATCGCCTTGACAATGTGAGCGTGCGGCTGGGTAAGGCCGCCGATCCAAAACTTCCCGCCGATAGCTTCGACCGCGTGCTGATGGTTCATATGTATCACGAAATCGCGCAGCCCTATGAGTTCCTCTGGCGGCTGCGCCCTTCGCTGAAACCCGGCGGATTGGTGGTCGTCGTCGATGCGGATCGCCCCACCCGGAACCACGGCACGCCGCCCGCGCTGCTCCGCTGTGAATTCGCCGCGGTCGGCTATACGCAAGTCGCGATCAGGAACATGCCTTCTGCGGGCGGTTATCTTGCGACCTTCCAGCCGCAGGGTCCGCGGCCCGATCCCGCTGCGATCAAACCCTGCCGCTTGCCCGGCTGACATCATGCGTCAATATCTCGACCTTATGGACCGGGTGCTCACGAACGGCGCCGAAACGATGGACCGGACCGGCACCGGCACGTTGTCGATCTTCGGGTATCAGATGCGCTTCGACCTTGCGCATGGCTTTCCGCTCCTCACTACCAAAAAACTTCATCTCCGCTCTATCGTCATCGAGCTGCTCTGGTTCCTGCGCGGCGACACCAATATCCGCTGGCTGCAGGACCGGGGCGTCAGCATCTGGAATGAATGGGCCGACGATGCGGGCGATCTTGGGCCCGTTTACGGCAAGCAATGGCGCGATTGGCACACGGCCGACGGTCGTCGCATTGACCAGATCACAGAACTGATTGATCAGATCAGGACCGACCCCTCGTCGCGGCGTCAGATCGTAACTGCTTGGAATCCCGGCGATCTGCATGCGATGGCGCTGGCGCCGTGTCACTGCATGTTTCAGACCCATGTCGCGAACGGCAGGTTATCGCTGCAACTGTATCAGCGCTCCGCGGATATCTTCCTCGGCGTCCCCTTCAACATCGCGAGCTATGCGCTCTTGACGCACATGCTCGCACAGCAATGCGATCTGCTGCCCGGCGACTTCATCTGGACCGGCGGTGATTGCCATCTGTATCGCAACCATCTCGATCAGGCGCGTCTCCAGATGAGCCGTCACCCGGCTGCGCTGCCGCGGCTGGAAATCCTTCGCAGGCCGGACGCGATCGACGCGTATGAATATGAGGATATCGTGCTCCACGACTATCTCGCACAGCCGCATATCAAAGCACCGGTCGCAGTTTAGGGGAACCCACGATCTGCTCGCTTGGTTGGTCGTTATCAAACCTCAGGCTTTGGAAGAATTCCGATGGACATAACCCAGCTCGTGCTCGACGATCATGATCTCCAGCGTAAACTATTCCTGCAAATTTCCGAGATCGATCCCGGTGACACCGACGCGCTGTCCGCGCTTTGGGGGCGGCTGAAGGCGTTGCTCGACACGCATGCGGAGGGGGAAGAGCGTTTCCTCTATCCCTTGCTGATGAAGGTGGGCGAGGGCGGCAATGATGCCCCATCGGCGGCCGAGGAAACCGAGGATGCGATCGGCGATCACAACGAAATCCGGGACGCCGGCGATGCGGTCGACCGGGAAGCGGTCGGCAGCCCTGGCTGGTTCGACGCCGTCGGCAAATGCAACAAGGCGAACAGCGAACATCTTGCCGAGGAAGAACGTCAGGTTCTGACCGACTTCCGCCAGCACGCCAGTTTGGAGCAGCGCCACGAACTTGGTGTGCGTTTCGCGGCGTTCGAGGCGGCGCATATCGAAGGCGTACAACCGGTCGACAAGGATCCGGACGCCTATGTAAAGCAGCACGCGGCCGAGTAGCTGTTACGAGATTTGCCGGACTTGGCCGTGCCTCTCAAAATGATCTTGGCGCGCGCCGACAACGGCGTGATCGGTAATGATGGTGCGCTGCCCTGGCATCTTCCCGCCGATCTGAAGCGCTTCAAGATGCTGACGATGGGCAAGCCCATGATCATGGGGCGAAAGACCTTCGAAAGTTTTCCGCACCCGCTGCCCGGTCGTCGGCACGTCGTCCTGAGCAGGGAAGACAAGTGGACATCGACTGGTGCCGAGGTCGCTCGTGACCGGGACTCCGCCCGCCATCTTGCCGGAGCAGAAGCGTGGATCATCGGCGGTGCGCAGATTTTCGAACTATTCCTGCCGCTCGTCGAACGCATTGAATTGACGGAGGTTCATGCCGATCCGGTCGGTGACGTCACCGTTCCGTCCTTTACCGGTTGGCGCGAAGTCGCGCGCGAACATCATCCGGGCGAAGCGGAACGGCCGGCCTTCAGCTTCGTCAGCCTCGTTCCGGGCGGGGTTCCGAATGGGGTTCCGGGCGGGGTTCCGGTGCCGGGCGGGGCGGGCTAAGGCGTTCCTCATGCAGCGGCTTGACGGCGGCTCGGCCATTCCGCCGCACATGGCCGGCGGCATCGTCGCGCTCGGTAATTTCGACGGGTTTCATTTCGGGCATCAGGCGGTCGTCGGACGCGCGATCGATCGTGCCCGCGCCGGCGGGCGTCCCGCGCTCGTCGCGACGTTCGACCCGCATCCGATCCGCCATTTCGTTCCCGATGCGCCGCCCTTTCGCCTCACCACGCTCGATCAGCGCGAACGCTTGTTTGAACAGGCCGGGGCGGACGCGATGATCGTCTTCGCCTTCGATGATGCGCTCGCCGCATTGCCGGCGGAAGCGTTCGTGACCGAACGGCTGATCGCGGCGCTCAGGGTCGGCGGCGTGGTTACGGGTGAAGACTTCACCTTCGGCTGCAAGCGCAGCGGGAATGTCGCGACGCTTGCCGACGCCGGCCACCGCCACGGCTTTTCCACTGAAGCCGTTGCCCCCGTCAGCCTTCTGGGCGAGCCGGTCTCCTCCAGCCGTATCCGCGAAGCGCTGATGTCCGGCGACACCGCAACCGCGACCCGGCTTCTGACTCGCCCCTTCGCGATCGAGGGCGTCGTCCGGCACGGCGACAAGCTTGGACGCACAATCGGCTATCCGACCGCCAATCTCGATCTCGGCCCCTATCTCCGCCCGGCATACGGCATCTACGCCGTCCGCGGCCGCCTGCCCGGCGGGCGGCTGCTCGACGGGGCGGCGAACCTCGGCATTCGCCCCAGTTTCGATCCGCCCAAGGAATTGCTCGAACCGTATTTCTTCGATTTTTCGGGCGATCTGTACGGGCAGACGATCGAGGTCGATCTTGTCGACTATCTGCGGCCCGAGGCGAAATTCGATACGCTCGATGCTCTGACCGCACAGATGGAACGCGATTGCGAACGCGCCCGGGCCGTCCTCGGATGAGTGCGTCCGCCCCGGCGAAACACGCGCTGGTGACGCGCGGCGAGCGACGCGCTAAGGCCTCGCCGCAATGACCGACAGCACCGACACCAAACGCGACTGGCGCGATACCGTCTTCCTGCCGAAAACCGATTTTCCGATGAAGGCCGGGCTCGCACAAAAGGAACCGGCGATCCTCGAGCGATGGGAGCGTATCGGCCTTTATGACCGCCTCCGCCGCGAACGTGCGGGACGCGAGCGGTTCATCCTGCATGACGGCCCGCCCTATGCCAATGGCGACATCCATATGGGCCACGCGATGAACAAGGTGCTGAAGGACATCATCGTCCGCAGCCAGTCGTTGATAGGCAAGGATGCGCCGTACGTGCCGGGCTGGGACTGCCACGGCCTGCCGATCGAATGGAAGGTCGAGGAACAATATCGCGCCAAGAAGCTGAACAAGGACGAGGTGCCCGTCGCGCAGTTCCGCGCCGAGTGCCGCGCCTATGCCGCAAAATGGGTCGATATCCAGCGCCCGCAGTTCGAGCGGCTGGGGGTGATGGGCGACTGGGCCGATCCGTATCTGACGATGAAGTACGAGGCGGAGGCCGCGATCGTCGGCGAATTGCTGAAGTTCGCGGAGAGCGGCCAGCTGTATCGCGGCGCGAAGCCGGTGATGTGGTCGCCGGTGGAAAAGACCGCGCTGGCCGAGGCGGAGGTGGAGTATGAGGACATCGTCTCGACGCAGATCGACGTGGCGTTCGAGATCGTCGAGGCGCCGAATGCGCCCGAACTGGTCGGCGCGCATGCGGTGATCTGGACGACGACGCCGTGGACGATTCCGGTAAACCAGGCGCTGAGCTATGGGGAGGAGATCGAGTACGAGGTCGTTCAGTTCTGGGCAAGTCACACCAGTGACAGGACGCCCACGTACATGGAGGATCCAGAGTTTGCATTCCTCGGCAACAACGCTTCAGACGGGAAGAGCTTCCTCGTTGCGAAGCAGCTTAAGCATGAACTGGCTGGTCGAATCACGGCGAAATTGCAGATCAAGCATGCCGCGAGTGGGGTGAGCGTTTCGGCGATCCACGGTGATCGGCCATCCGTGAAAGGCTCCAAACTCGAAAGCGCCACCGCCCGCCACCCGATGCACCAGCTCGGCGGGTTCTTCGCAAATCCGCGCCCGTTCCTGCCCGGCGATTTCGTCACGACCGATGCGGGGACCGGGCTCGTCCATATGGCGCCGGATCATGGCGAGGACGATTTCCTCCTCTGCAAGCAATATGGCATCGATCCGGTGTTCGCGGTCGATGGCGCGGGGATGTATCGTGCGGATTGGGCGTGGCTCGGTGGGCAGGGCTCGGTCATCAACAAGAAGTTCGTGGCTAGCGATGGGCCGATCTGTTCGGACCTGCGCGAAGCGGGGGCGTTGCTGGCGGCTAGCGACGACTTTTCGCACAGCTATCCGCATTCGTGGCGGTCGAAGGCGAAGGTCATCTTTCGCGCGACGCCGCAGTGGTTCATTCCGATGGATACTCCTGAATCCCTCTCCCTGCGGGAGAGGGAGGGAGCGGCGCAGCCGCGGAAGGGTGAGGGCGACGTCGCCGTTGCGCACTCACCCTCACCCCGCGCTGCTGCGCAGCTTGCCCCTCTCCCACAGGGAGAGGGGGGGAATGGCGCTACGTTGCGGGAGATCGCGCTCGATTCGATCGCGCGGACGCGGTGGGTGCCGGCGCGAGCCGAGAACCGGATCCGGTCGATGGTCGAGGGGCGGCCCGATTGGGTCATTTCCCGCCAGCGCGCGTGGGGGGTGCCGATCGCGCTCTACGTCAACCGTGCGAGCGGCGCGTATCTCAACGATATCGCGGTCAACCAGCGGATCATCGGCGCGTTCAAGCTGGGCGGCGCGGATGCGTGGTTCACCGCGGATCATGCCGAATTACTCGGGCCGGATTACGATCTCGCCGACTGGGAGCCGCAGCAGGACATTCTCGATGTGTGGTTCGATTCGGGTTCGACCCACGTCTTTGTGATCGAGGCGCGCTATGGGGAGAGCGTGCGCGCCAACCTTTATCTCGAAGGCTCGGACCAGCACCGCGGCTGGTTCCAGTCATCGCTGCTCGAATCGTCGGGGACGCGTGGCCGTGCGCCGTATGACGCGGTGCTGACCCACGGCTTCGCGCTCGACGGGCAGGGCCGCAAGATGTCGAAGTCGCTCGGCAACGTCGTCGATCCGCTGAAGGTCATCCAGGAATCAGGCGCGGATATCCTGCGCATGTGGGTCGCCTCGACCGACTATTTCGACGATGTGAAGATCGGCAAGGAGGTGCTCGGTACCGCTAGCGACGCATACCGGAAATTGCGCAACACGTTTCGCTACCTGCTCGGCGCGCTGGACGGCTTCGAAGATTCGGAACGGGTCGATCCGACTTCGATGCCCGAACTCGAACGCTACATCCTCCACCGGCTTGGCATGATCGACACCGAACTTCGCCAGGCGGCGGAAGGATATGAATTCAACCGCTACATCCGCATTCTGACCGACTTCGCCCAGGACGACCTGTCGGCCTTCTTCTTCGATATCCGCAAGGATTGCCTCTATTGTGACGCGGCGGACGACCCGAAGCGCCGTGCCTATCGAACGATGCTCGACCTGCTCTTTCACGCGCTGGTCCGCTATGCCGCGCCGGTCCTCTGTTTTACCGCCGAAGAAATCTGGCAGGCACGCTTCCCGAGCGAGGACGGTTCCGTGCATCTGCTCGAATGGCCGGAATTGCCGGCTGCTTGCGGCGACGAACCGCTCAACGCGAAATGGACAGAGGTTCGCACGCTTAGAGAGGATGTGACCGAGGCGATCGAGCCCCTTCGCCGCGAAAAGACCGTGCGCTCAAGCCTTGAGGCGGAGGTTACCGTTCCCGCGCTGCCGCTACCGGCTGAATCGCTTGCCGAAATCTTCATCGTCGCCGGGGTGCGTTCGGGCGACCGGCTTGAGGTCAATCGGACAAGCTACGACAAATGCGGACGGTGCTGGCGTCTCCTGCCCGACGTTGCCGAGGACGGCGCGCTGTGCGGCCGCTGTGCGGAGGTCGTCGATGCATAGGATTCCCACGATCGGTCTCACCGCGGCGCTCTCTTTGTTCCTGTCGGATCAGCTGCTCAAATGGTTGGTCACCGGTCCGCTAGATATCGCGACGCTGGGCGACTCGCAGACTATCACGTCCTTCTTCAACCTGCGCTTCGTTCCCAATTTTGGCATTTCGCTGGGTTTGTTCGTCGCGCAGAGCGACGCTTCCCGCTGGGCCCTTGTCGTCCTGACCGGCGCCATCGCATGCGCTGTTGCGGTATGGATGACGCGTGAGCGCGATCCGGTCGATCAGGTCGCGCTCGGTCTCGTGTTCGGCGGCGCGCTCGGCAACATCCTCGACCGCGTCCGCGTCGGCTATGTCGTCGATTATGCCGATCTTCATTTCGGCGAGTGGCGGCCGTTTTTGATCTTCAATCTCGCCGATGCGGCGATTACGATAGGCGTGCTCGTCCTGCTCGCCCGCGCGCTTTTCTCGCGCGATAATTCACGGACGACATCAATGGAGTCTCCCCATGCGTAATCTTGTTCCCCTCATCGCGGGTCTGGCCTGCGTCGCGCTCATGGGCGGATGCGCACGCAGCGGTGGTCTCGAGCGGACGCGGCCCGACGAATTCGCGGTCGCGCGTCAACCTCCGCTCGTCATCCCGCCGGACTTCGCCCTCGTCCCGCCCCAGCCCGGCGCTGCGCCGACCCAGACCAATACCGGTAACGTACAGACGCTGGACGCGCTGTTCGGCGGCACCGCCGCGCGGAGTGCCGGCGAGAGCGCAGTCATTGGCGAAGCGGGTGTTGACGGAGCCGAACCCGGCATCCGGTCCGAGGTCGGTGATCCAGACACCAACGTCATCGACAAGGGCACGACGACCCGCGATATCGTCGCCGCGCCGCAGGGCGACGGACAGGACGCACGCGCCTCCGTCCCTCAACCCGTGGCGACACCCAAGCCCCAATAAAATCCGCTCAGAACGCGGCGGTGAGCGAGAACAGGACGGTCGGATCGGCAATCCGGCCGCCACCGTTCTGACCCTTGCTGAAATTCGGCTGCAGATAGGCCGATTCCCGCGTGCCGATATCGGTATCGATATAGGCGACGCTCAGCGTCAGTTTGTCATGAACCGCAACGTCGGCCCCGAGCGACCAGTCGAAATATTCGCCCGTCGGCGCCAGACTCGTGCCGTTCGGTCCGAGTCCGGGATTGCCGTTCGAATATCCGATATGCGCTTTCGCGGTCACGGGCGTCCGGGGAATGCCGACGGTCCCGTCGCCCGTCAGATAAAGATTGTCTTCCCGCTGTCCCCGGCTGTACGGCGTCGCCGAAAAATTCCCGAGCGACGTCTGCTTCGGCGCGTAATAAACCCCCGCGGTCAGGTTTGCGGGCCCATAGGTGCCGGACAACCTCCCGAAGAATTCGACCACATCGCTTTCCGAAAAACCTCCGGGATATGTGTACCACGTCACCCCGGCATCGACCGTCGCGGTCCCGAACGTCCGCTTATAGCCGCCGATCACGTCGAGCTCGACATTGGCGCCTCCGAATGTGCCCCAGCCCGACAGGTTCGATCCGAACGTGCCGATGTAAAAGCCGCTTGCATGCGCGATCGTCAGACTTCCCTGTATCGCTGCATTCTTGTCCGTCTGCGATACGCCGCGCAGCCGGTAATCGGTCAGGATCGACACGCTCCCGCTGACCGTAATGGGGGAGGGCGGCGCGGTCTCGTTCTGGGCAAAGGCCGGTGTCGCCGGCAACAGCGCCAGGCTCCCCAACAGGCAAGTAACTGCGCGCAACGTCATTCCCCTTCACGTTAAATATGCGGGATCAGTCTTGCCCGGTTCGGCGAGGATGGCAAACAAGGCTGCGTCGAAATGGACATATCGCACGCAACATTCGCCGGTCGCTATTTGCGTCGGTCGATCGACACTGGGATCGGCGCTTCTTCGCCTTCCGCAGTGAATCCAAGGTTGCCCGTCGGTGTGCCGGGCAGCGAACTGAGATGGACGTCGAGTTGCGGAAAGGCGATCTCGATGCCGTTTTCTTTGAACAGCCACCACAACCGGTTGAGTACGTCCGATCGCACGCTGCCGACTCCGCTTTCGGGATCAGTGATCCAGACAAGAATTATGTGATCGACCGTGCTCGCTCCTAATGCATCAAGCCAGATGTTGGGCTTGGGCGACTTGAGCACGCGCGGGGATTCGGTTGCGGCCTGCAGCATCAGCGCCTGGGCAAGTTTCAAGTCGGCGGCGTAAGAAACACCGACCGGAATTCTGATGCGGACTTTGCGACTGGAATAGGACCAGTTCTCCACTTCTTGGGTCATCAGATTCTCGTTTGGAATCAGATGCTCCTTGCCGTCGCGCGTCACGACGGAAACCGCGCGAACGCCGATCTTATTGACGGAACCGAAACTGTCGCCGACGACGATGACGTCACCGGGCTTGATAGACCGGTCCATCAGCAGGATGATCCCGGCAATCAGGTTGCCGACCGTTTTTTGCAACCCAAAACCGACCGCCAGCCCCAGCGCGCCGCCGAACACCGCGAACGTCGTCAGGTCGATCCCGAGCAGATCGATACCGAAAAAGAATGCGACGACGATGATACCGACGCCTGCGAGTTTTTGCGCGAGGATCTTTTGCGTCGGATCAAAAGCCTTTGTCCGGGTGATCCAGTGGTCGACGAACCGGTTGATCAACCGCATCAGCGCGAATAGAACCGTAATGGTCACCAGCACCCGGACCAGCGTCATCAGCGAGAACCGCCGCTTGCCGACGCTGAAGCCGATCCGCTGAAGCACATTGGTGATCGGCTCGAGACCGCCAATCGCGTTGCTGAGCAGCGAAACGAAGATGACCGTCGCGATCGTCCAGGCGAGCCAGCGCGGAATGCCGAGACCGCGCAGAACTTGCGTCGCCGCCAACGCCGCGAACAGCCCGAGCGCGGTCCCGAGAACCAGCCCGGCCAGCGGCTGCCAGTCGTACACGATCGTCACGACCGCGAGGATGAGCGCGCTCGTCGTATATTGGACGATCGGGTCGAGCCGCGTCCACACGCCCTCGCCCGTGTGCGCGACGCTGCGCTTCCAGAATTCGGTCAGCGGTGGTCCCACGCGGCGTCCGGCAACGCTGCCGACGGCAATCGCGATCAACAAGAACCCGGCCGCGATTGCCGCCTCGATCAGGTCATAGCGTGTCGGTACGGAAATCCCGCTGTTGTTGAGCCAACCGACGATTTGATTGGTCGGGATCATTTTCGCGCCGCCCGGAACCTGGCAAGCCCCTGGTCAAGGTCTGCAATAAGGTCGTCGGTGTCTTCCAGCCCGATCTGCAACCGTACTACCGGCCCGGCAAAAGCGTCGCGCGTGACGCTGCGGTGACGGTGCGGGTCCACCGGAATCGCGAGGCTTTCAAACCCGCCCCAGCTGTAACCGATCCCGAACAATTGGAGCGAATCGATCAGTACCGCCCGGCTCGCCTCGGCTCCGCCGTCCAGAATAATAGAGAACAGCCCGCTTGCCCCTTTGAAATCACGCTTGAAAATCTCATGCCCGGGTGACCCTTCGAGCGCGGGGTGCAGAACGCGCGCCACGCCCGGTTGCGTCGTCAGCCAACGCGCGATTTTCAGCGCGCTCGCGCCGTGCTGGGCCAGCCGGACGCTCATCGTCCGCAATCCCCGGCTGCCTAGCCAGCAATCATCAGGGCTCGCGGTCTGCCCGAGCGCAAAGCTCGTGTCGCGCAGACGTGCGAACTGACCGGGACCCGCCGTCACCGATCCCAGCATCACGTCCGAATGCCCGACGACATATTTCGTGCACGCAATCACGGACAGGTCGACGCCGTGCGCGATCGCCGGAAACAGCAACGGCGTCGCCCATGTGTTGTCGAGGATCGTCGTCAATTCGCGCTGCCTTGCGACCGCGACGATAGCGGGAATATCCTGCACCTCGAAGGTCAGGCTGCCCGGACTTTCCATTAGAATCGCGCGGGTGTCCGGTCCGATCATCGCCTCGATACCGGCTCCGATCAGCGGGTCGTAAAATTTTGACTTGATGCCCATCCGCGCCAGCAACCCCTTCGCCAGCGACCGCGTCGGATCATAAGCACTGTCGGTGATCAGGATCTCGTCGCCGGGCGAGAGGACCGCCAGCATTGCCGCCGCGATCGCCGCGACGCCCGAGGGATAGAGAAACGTACCTTCCGCGCCGGGTTCAAGCGTGGTGAGCGCATCGGCGAGGCTCCACTGTGTCGGCGTGCCCCTGCGCCCATAGAACAACCGGTGATGCGTATCGCCGGCCGCCGCGCGCAGGTCGGCGACACTGTCGTAAAGGATCGTTGACGCCCGCCAGACGGGGGGATTGACGATGCCTTGCGTCCATTCGTCGCGTCGGCCGGCCGCGACCACCCGGGTAGCAGATCCCGATCCGTCCGTCTCGGCGGTCATGCCGCGCCTGTCGCTTTCGGGGTCGCGGGATCCTTGCCCCATTCCGCCCAGCTTCCGTCGTAAAGCGCAGCCTCACGCCCGAGCAGATGCGCGCCGAAGGAAAGGACGGCGGCGGTAATCCCCGAACCGCAGCTCGTCACGATCGGCTTTGTCAGGTCGACACCGGCGGTCTCGAACGCGCTCGCCAGCGCATCGCCGCGTTTCCACGTGCCGTCATCCGCGAACAGCGTGCTTGCCGGTACGTTGCGCGCGCCCGGAATGTGCCCCGTTGCCGTCCCGGGCCGAAGATCGGGTTCCTCGCCGCGAAATCGTGGTCCCGGTCGCGCATCAGCCACCTGTTCGGCCCGGCTGGAGAGGTTCGCTCTCATATCATCGATCGTCCGCACCGCATTCAACGGATCTCTGACGATGAAATGCCGATGCTTGGGCATTGGCTCCCCCGCCTCGGTGCTACGGCCCTCGGCGATCCATTTTGCGATTCCACCGTCAAGTATCGCGACGTCGCGCACCCCGAAATGCCTCATCATCCACCATGTTCGCGCGGCGGTATGCAGCGGCGAATGATCGTACAATATGATTCGCACACCGTCTCCGAGCCCGAGTGCCTGCATCCGGCTCGCGAACTGCGCAGGTGGCGGCATCATCATCGGCGCGTCGGCCGACGGATCGGCAAACCGGTCAAGGTCGAGGAAGACCGCGCCGGGAATATGCGTGTCGATGAACGCGTCTCGCGGATGCCGTTCCGGATCATGGTCCCAGGTCGCATCGACGACGCGCAGATCACGCCGATTAAGCGCCTCCGCCAACCACTGCGTCGAAATCAGCGGTTCGATCATCTGTCCGTCACCATGTCCTAGCCCTAACCAGCGTCGTCCCCGCCGTCGAGGGAAGCGAGAAAACTTGCCGCGCGGTCTCGCAGGGCTTGCTGGTCCCCGGCGTCCATCCGGTTCCAGTTGCGATACGGCATTGCCAGGCGGCTGTTATGTTCCAGCTTCGTCGCATTGCGCGCCAGGAAATCCCAGTAAAGCGAATTGAATGGGCACGCGTCATCGCCGATACGCTTCTTCACATCGTAGCGGCAGCCTCGACAGTAATCGGACATGCGATTGATGTAGCTGCCCGAGGCGGCATAGGGCTTCGACCCCACCATGCCGCCGTCGCCGAATTGACTCATGCCGAGCGTATTAGGCAATTCTACCCATTCATACGCATCGGCATAGACTTCGAGATACCATTCATGGACCTGTTTGGGATCGGCGCCGATCAGCATTGCGAAATTGCCGGTGATCATCAGCCGTTGGATGTGATGTGCATAGGCATTTGAAAGGGTTTCGCCGATTGCCTGGCGCAAGCAGTTGAGGTCGGTTTGCCCGTTCCAGTAGAAATCGGGCAAGGCGCGTTTCGCATCGAGGTAATTGCGGTCCACATAGTCGGGCCCTGCGCGCCAATAGATGCCGCGCATGAATTCGCGCCAGCCGATGATCTGCCGGATATATCCCTCGACACTGTTGAGCGGGGCAGATCCGTCCGCATAGGCGTCCGCCGCGCGCTCGCAGACTTCGACGGCATCGAGCAAACCGATATTGATGTAGGGCGAAAGGATCGAGTGCCACAGATACGGCTCGTCGCTCAGCATCGCGTCCTGATAGGCGCCGAAATGCGGCAATCCTTCGCTCAGAAACCGGCGTCGCTGCCGCATCGCTTCATCATGCGTCACGGCAAAATCGAAGCCTTCGATCGTTCCGGGATGGTCGGGGAAACGCTCGGCAACCAGTGCAATGACGCTTTGGGTAATGTCATCGGGACGGAAGGAAATCGGGCGCGGGATCGGCGCATGGTTCCCGGCCGGTTTACGGTTCTGCTTGTCGTAATTCCACTCACCGCCTTCGGGATGGCCTTCAGCGTCGACGAGCAGCCCGGTTTGCCGGCGCATCTCGCGATAGAAATATTCCATCGTCAGTCCCTTGCGGCCGTCCGCCCAGGCATCGAACTCGGCATGGCCGGCAAGGAAGCGCGTATCGCTTCGGATCTCAACGGGAATACCGAAGAGCGTTTCCCACTGGTCAAGCATGGCGGCCACCCGCCACTCGCCGGCTTCGGTCACAACGATACGTCCGGGGTCGTAGCGGTCGACCGCGCGCGCCACCTCGCCGGTGAAGCTGCCGGTGTTGTCGGCGTCATCCAGCAAAATATAATCGACCCGCCACCCGAGGTTGCGCAGACGCTCGGCATGGTGCCGCATCGCCGACAGGATGAACGCGATCTTTTTTTTGTGATGCCGGACGTACGTCGTCTCGTCCGCGATCTCCATCATCAATAGGATCGAACAGGCCGGATCTGCGCCGTCCAGCGACGAGATCGATGTCGTCAATTGATCGCCCAGCATAGGGATCAGAACAATGTCGGCCGTCGCTTTCTTCTCGCTCATTGGACCCTACATGATGGTGGATGGCATCTGAAACTTCCGCTCCGCTGCATCTCGGTCAGGCCAGCGCTCTGCCTGCGTCTCCACAAGAGGCCGTGCTCGACTATGTTCCCAATCCCCGGCCCGGCCGTACATATCTCGTCCGTTTCGCTGTTCCGGAATTCACATCGCTCTGCCCGGTGACCGGTCAACCCGATTTCGCTCATCTCGTCATCGACTACGCACCTCGTGAGACGATCGTCGAATCGAAGTCGCTAAAACTCTTTCTCGGTTCATTCCGCAACCATGCCGCTTTCCACGAGGACTGCACCGTCGGCATCGGAGAACGCCTTGCCGCTGAACTGGAAGCTTTATGGTTGAGGATCGGCGGCTACTGGTACCCGCGCGGCGGTATTCCGATCGACGTCTTCTGGCAGAGCGGTCCTCCACCGGCTGAACTTTGGTTGCCCGATCAAGGGGTTAGCCCTTATCGCGGCAGGGGATAAGGCTGGTGTGCCATACCAATGCTGCAATGCCGCAATATGGCAACCTAATCCGGTAACAAAGGTTATAAGAGGGCAGATCAGATTGCGAGACTGATGGCAGTTTGTTTGAGGAATAGATGACGAGACGGGGAAAAGAGAAGATAGCCAAACTGGCGTTGATAGGGAATTTCCTGCCGCGCCAATGCGGGCTCGCGACGTTCACAACCGACGTTTATGAAACGATGCGCAGCCGGTTTCCCGACATAGCGGTCGACGTCTACGCGATGGACGACCATCCGGGCGCATATGACTATCCCCCCGAGGTCACCTTTGCGATCCCGGAAAACGACTTGTCCGAATATATCGCTGCCGCGCGCCGGATTGAAACCAGCGGTGCGCAGGCGATCTGGTTGCAGCATGAATACGGGATTTTTGGCGGTCCCGCGGGAGAGCATATCCTTGCGCTGCTTGACCGGACGACGTTGCCTGTCATTACCGCGCTTCATACGGTGCTTGACGAGCCCAGCCCTGATGAACGGCGCGTTCTTGAAGGATTGATCAGGCGTTCGGCGCGCATCGTCGTGATGGCCGAACGCGGGCGCGAAATTCTTTGTCGTGTGTACGGTGCCGATCCGCGTCAGATCGTTATGATCCCCCACGGGGTACCTGACCGTCCGCTGACTTTGCCGGACGATGCCAAGGGACGTTTTGGCTGGTCGGGACGACAGGTCGTGCTGACATTCGGTCTACTGGCCCCGAACAAGGGGATCGGAACCGTAATCGAGGCGCTCGCCACATTGAAGAACGCCCATCCCGACCTCCTTTATGTCGTATTGGGTGCGACGCATCCAAATCTGGTCGCACAGGAAGGCGAAGCGTACCGTGATTGCCTGAAGGCGCTTGCCGGCAAAATGGGCGTCGCTGACAATGTCGCGTTCATCGACGGGTTCGTCGAACACGAGCAGTTGCTCGACTATCTTGAGGCGGCCGACATTTATCTGACGCCGTACACCAACCCAGCCCAGATTACGTCAGGGACGCTGTCCTACGCGGTCGGACTCGGCAAGGCCGTCATTTCCACGCCCTACGTACATGCTACCGAAATTCTTTCCGATGGGCACGGCGTGCTGGTCGACTTCGGAGATGTCGCCGCCTTCGCAACCGAAATCGACCGTCTGCTTTCATCGGACCAGGATCGCATGGAATTGTCCAAGCGTGCTTATGAGCGCGGCCGGACGATGATCTGGCCCCGGCTTGCAGAGGCCACGCTTGCAGAGATCGAACGCATCGTTGCGGGCAAGCCGGCGCGAATCGCTTCGGTTGCCCCGCCGCTCGACCCGCTGGCACCCGACATCACCGCTGTTCAGCGCATGAGCGACTCGACGGGAATGTTACAGCACGCGATTTATGCAATTCCCGATCGTCGCCACGGCTATTGCATCGACGATAACGCGCGCGCCCTGATGCTGATGACAGCCGTTCCCGCACTCGATCCGGAGGTGCGCGACCGATGGACGACGATCTACGCTTCGTTTGTTCAGCACGCCTGGAACCCCGATCTTCGCCGCTTTCGCAATTTCATGCAGTTCGACCGTAAATGGTGCGAGGACGAGGGGTCGGAGGATTCGAACGGCCGCGCTTTATGGGCGCTCGGGTTTGTCGCAAGGGAAGCCGCCGAGCGCAAGCATCGCGACTGGGCGGGCGCAATGTATGACCTGACCGCGTCGCTCGCGTTCGAACTGCAAAGTCTCCGCGCGCAATCCTTCGCAATGCTTGGCGCTGCCGCGATGCTGGCGGCAAAGCCCGGCCACAGGCTTTCGCTGACGATCCTTGAGCGGCTCGCGGTCGCCCATCTCGATTTACTGAGCGAGCCGAGGCGGCCTGAATGGCCGTGGTTCGAAATCGTGCTCGCCTATGACAACGCCCGGATGCCCCAGGGTCTGATCCGCGCCGGGGAAGCGCTTGGACGGCAGGACATGATCGAATGCGGCCTATCCACATTGCGTTGGATCGTCGATAAACAGACGTCCCCCGACGGCCGCTTCCGCGCGGTCGGGACCGAAAGTTTCGGCCAGCCATTTGCCGACCCGCTGCAATTCGATCAGCAGCCGCTCGAAGCGCAGGCGACGGTGGATGCATGTATCGCGGCACATGAAGTGACGGGTGACTCGCGCTGGGCGTCGGAAGCCGAGCGTGCCTATGGCTGGTTTCTCGGTGCGAATGATCTCGACCTGCCGCTCGCGACCACGGCGGACGGCGGTTGTTTCGACGGTCTGATGCCGACCGGACTAAACCGGAATCAGGGCGCGGAATCAATTTTGGCGCTGCAATTGGCGAATTGTGCAATTTCCGGGCTTTCAAAGTCACGTTCTGGCATGGCAGGAACAGTTCGCGTCGTCGCTTAGTGCTGCTTGGCGATGCCGCGCGTTCATGTTTGATTGCCAAGGCGCGTTGTCCGATGGAATTGTTTGTCCACCCTTTGCGCCTGCATGCCGATCCGTCGCGTGTCGTCGTCCGCCCCTTTCACATTGCCTGGGGCGGCAACGCCGGAGGCCCCGGCCGTACCGAGCGCCTCGTCGCCGAAGTTCTCGGCATGGACCGCGTTACCGCGCGTAACCAGCTTGAGATCGTGCTGAAGGATTTCGAGGCGCGCCATTGGCAGACCCGGCGCGTGTTCATGACCCGCTACGACCAGATCGAGGACATGCTCAACCTTAGCGGCGAGGACATCGGCGACGAAAAGCGCCAGTTGATCGGCGCGTATTTCTGTCACGAATACAGCTATGCAGCCGCCGCGCTGATGAATCCCAGCGCAGTACCCCATTTCGATCAGTCGGGAATGTCCCCCGGCTCGCAGCGTATCGTCATGTCGATGCGCGCCGTCGGAGAGGGACACATCTCGTCTGTAGCATTCCGTGAAGGGATCATCACGAACGACAACGAGCTGAGGCTTGCGCCGGAACCGCCGTTCGCCACCGCGACCGACGCGGTCGCAAGCATGGAGACGCAGATGCCCGCGGGTCCGGTAACCGTGTATCGTCACCGTGACAGCACATTGTCCGGCACGGTGATCTTCCCCATTACCCAGCAACAGTCAAAGGGACTGGAGGATTTGCGGCTGGTCCAGTTCCATCACGATGACGGCACCGTCGAATGGATCGGCACCTACACCGCCTATGACGGCGCGGGTATTCAGTCCGAATTGATGCGCACGCGCGATTTCCGCGCCTTCGATCTTGTGCCAATGACCGGCACGGCGTCACGCAACAAGGGCATGGCGCTATTCCCGCGCATGGTCGACGGCCGCTATATGATGATCGGCCGCCAGGACGGGGAGAATCTGTTTCTGCTCGCCTCCGATGATCTTCTGTCTTGGGACGGCGGTCAGAAGATCGTGACTCCGACCTATCCGTGGGAACTGGTGCAGATGGGGAATTGCGGTCCGCCGATCGAACTTGATGAGGGCTGGCTGCTGCTGACCCACGGCGTTGGGGCGATGCGGAAATATTCGATCGGCGCGGTGCTGCTTGACAAGCGCGATCCGTCGAAAATCATCGGTCGTACCAGCGAACCGATCCTCGCCGCGCGCGATCAGGACCGGGAAGGCTACGTCCCGAACGTCGTCTACAGCTGCGGCGCGATCCGACATGGCGAATCCCTGTTCCTGCCTTACGGCATCGCCGACAGCTCGATCGGCTTTGCCTTCGCTCCGATCCGTGAACTTTTAGCCGGAATGTAGCACGCTCAGGCGAGTCCGCCGGTACAGCCACCACAGAACGGCAAAGAACAGCAACGTTCCGCCGATCAGCGCAGCGTTTGCGAACCCGTCCCCGGCCAGCGCCAGTGGCGCATCGCTCGCGGTCAGATAGACGATGACCGCGAACGCAACACCCCACAAGCTCTCGCCGACGATCATGCCAGTCGCTGTCAACACACCCATCCGCCGCGCATATTCGGGGTCGGCGGTCCGGTCCGCCCACTTATCATAGACTGCGCCAATGACCGCGCCGATCACGACCGGCAGCGTCACGCTCATCGGCAGATAAATGCCGAGCCCGATGCCGAGCGGCGGCAGTCTCAGCCGTCCCGCCCGCCCCAAACCCTCATCAACCACGATCGTCGCGGCGCCGATCAGCGCGCCGATCCCGATCATCGTCCAGTTCAGATCGCCGCCGAGCACACCCTTGGCAAGCGCGGAGATCAGCGCGGCTTGCGGCGCGGGTAGGGCGTTCGCCGTCGCGTTGGGCGCGCCTGCAAACCCCAATGTCGCATTCAGCAGTTCGAGGACGGGCGGGACCGTCAGCGATCCGAACACGACCCCGATCACAAGCGCAACCTGCTGTTTCCACGGCGTCGCGCCGACCAGCTGACCCGTCTTCAGATCCTGGAGATTGTCGTTCGAGATCGTCGCCACGCCGAATACGATTCCCGTCACGATCAACGCATAGGCGATCAACGCCTGCGTCGTCTCGGGCGGATGATCGCGTCCGAACAGCGCGACGAGCAACAGTGAGGCAGCGAGGACCGACAGGATGCCGATCCCGGAAACCGGCGAGTTGGACGCGCCGATCAATCCCGCCATATACCCGCATACCGCCGCGATCACGAGCCCGATTACGAGGACGAACAGCAGCGCCCCGGCGATCAGCGGCACGGCCGACCCTGCGAGCGGGCCGCCTGCAATCACCGACCACAGCAGAACGCCGATCGGAACGAGCACCAGCAGCGACACGGCGCCGACGACGGTAACCGGCATGTCCCGGTCCTCCAGCGCCAAAACGGCACCGCCGCGCGCCGCTGCCGATGACGCGAGCGATGACTTGATGCCGCGGATCACCGGGCCGATGATCCTCAGCAGCGTCCAGATCGCCGCAACGCCGATCACGCCCGCGCCAAGGAAGCGGACGTCGCGGCTGAAGACCGCGCCCGCCCAGTCCGCAACGCTGCCCGCCTGGGGCGAAAGCGCGGTCAGGATCGGCAGCGCGACCCACCAGCCGATAACGACGCCGGCGAACATCGCCATCCCGACCGACAGGCCGACCAGATGCCCCGCGCCGATCAGCGCAAAGGAAAGTCCACCCGAAATGCCTGTCGCGCCCGGTCCTGCCCGAAACCACAATGCCGCCTCGGCAACGGCCAGCTTCGTTTGCGTCAGGATCGCGAAACCGGCTGACGCGATCGCGTTGACGACGATGATGCGCAAGCCGCGGGAACTTTCCGCCTCGCCCTCGCGGCTTCCCGCGCCGATCTTCAGCACTTCCGCCGCCGCCCGGCCTTCCGGATAGGGCAATACCGTATCGACGACCAGCGCGCGTCTGAGCGGAACGGAGAACATCACGCCCAGAATGCCACCCGTCGCGGTGATCCCGGCGGTCAGCAGATAGGGGAAACCCTGCCACCATCCGATCATCACCAGTCCGGGCAAGACGAAGATGATTGCCGCCAGCGTGCCCGCCGCCGATGCAACCGTCTGGACGATATTGTTTTCAAGGATCGTCGCGCCCGGCAGGTAACGCAGCACCGCCATCGAAATGACCGCCGCTGGGATCGACGTCGCGAACGTCAGCCCCACCTTCAGCCCGAGATAAACGTTCGCTGCCGTGAACAGCAGCGTGATCAACCCGCCGAGCAGGATACCGCGAAGCGTCAGTTCGGCGATCGGTTTCGATACGGTGGTCTCGGTCATCCACATGTGATGCACGATGCCGGCGGCTGCGAAAAGTGCCTTATGTTTCGAAGGTGCCCCGTTAGCGCTTTGGCGACAGCCCGATCGGGTATAGAACGCTGGTTTCATCCGCAGATAAGCACGGAAAGACCGACGGAAATATAGAAAACAGCAAGCAGGAGCAGGCATCATGACAACCCGGAGCGTAGCGGCCGAGCCGTTTTCCCCCGAACTTCCCGGCATCCGTACGATCGGCACTTCCGATCTCGACTGGGCATTGCGTGAGGGCTGGAAGGACTTTCGGGAAAAACGCGGCGATCTGCTTTTCGCGGGGCTGATTTATCCGGTCGTTTGCGTGGTGGCGATTGTTGTGACCTTCAACGCGCCGCTCCTGCCCCTGTTCTTTCCGTTGCTCGCCGGTCTTTCGATCGCCGGTCCCGCGGTCGCGGCCGGCTTTTACGAACTGGCCCGCCGTCGCGAGGAAGGGCGCGATGAGAACTGGTGGCATTTTCTTGATCCGCTGAAGGGGCGCAGTCGCATGCCGCTCGCCGTTCTGACATTTGCTCTGGGGGTTGTCTTCGTCCTCTGGCTCGCCGCCGCCTACGCGATCTATGCGCTGACCTTCGGCGTGGAGACGTCGCTCACCATCACCTCCTTCACGACGAGGATATTTACGACCACCGACGGCTGGGCGATGATCGCGTTGGGCAATCTCGTCGGGCTGGGTTTTGCCGTCGTTGCGCTTGTCATCGGCGTCGTATCCTTCCCTATGGTCGTCGATCAGCCGGTCGACGCCGGCTATGCGCTGCGCACGTCGATCGCAGCTTCTCGCGCCAACCCACGGGCCGTGTTCGGTTGGGGGATAAGGGTCGCCGGACTGTTGTTTCTCGGGACGCTAGCCGCGGGTATCGGGCTGGCGATTGTTCTGCCGGTGCTCGGCTACGCGACTTGGCACCTCTATACCCGTCTGATCGTGCGCTGATCGTGCGCTGATCGTGCAAGGATAATACAGCGCGGGTCGACAGTCGCATTGCGGCTCGGCTACGCCGGCTTTCTATGGCGGAGCCGCTCAAGATTGCCCTGGCCGGGCTGGGAACCGTCGGTGCCGGCGTTGTCCGGCTACTTCATGAGAATCATGAATTGATCGCGCGCCGCGCCGGCCGGCCGATTGAGATCAAGGCGGTTTCCGCTCGCGACCGGGCGAGGGATCGGGGCGTCGATCTTTCGGGCTTCGCCTGGATTGATGACACGACCGCTCTCGCCGCGCAGGACGGTATCGACGTCGTGGTTGAACTGGTCGGCGGGTCGGATGGACCGGCGCTCGCGCTCGCGCGTGCTGCGTTTGCAAACCGCCGGTCTCTTGTCACTGCAAACAAGGCGATGCTTGCGCATCACGGGCTGGAGCTTGCCGAAGCCGCCGAGTCGGCTTGTGTCGCGCTCAAGTTCGAGGCGGCGGTTGCGGGCGGCGTACCGGTCATTAAAGGGCTGCGCGAAGGTGCCGCGGCGAACGCGATCGAACGCGTTTACGGGATCCTCAACGGCACCTGTAATTTCATCCTGTCAAAAATGGAGGCGGAGGGCCGGGATTTTGCCGATGTGCTGACCGAGGCGCAAGCCTTGGGCTTTGCCGAAGCGGATCCAAGTTTTGACATCGACGGCGTTGACGCGGCCCATAAACTGGCGATCCTGTCATCAATCGCGTTCGGGACGCGCCCCGCTTTCGACCTCGTCTCGGCAACCGGTATTCGCGACGTTCTGGCCGCCGACATCGCGGAGGCTTCGGCTCTTGGTTACCGGATACGCTTGGTCGCCATAGGAGAGGCGGGATCAAACGGCCTGTTTCAGCGCGTTCATCCTTATCTGGTGCCCTGCGACCATCCCCTCGCGCATGTCACCGGCTCGCTGAATGCCGTCGTGGCCGAGGGGAATTATGTCGGACGATTGTTCTTTCAGGGCGCTGGGGCCGGCGAGGGGCCGACCGCCAGCGCCGTTGTTGCCGATCTGATCGATATCGCGCGCGGTGAATGGGGGTTGCCGTTCGCGATGCCTGCCGATCTGCTGATGCCTGCGCGGCGGGCCGACAGCGGAGCGCGTATCGGCCGTGCCTATCTGCGCTTCATGGTCGAGGACAGGGTCGGCGTGCTGGCCGAAATCGCCGCCGCGATGCGCGATGCGGGCGTCTCGATAGAAAGCCTGATCCAGCGCGGCACCGCCGCCGACGGCAGTGCTCTCGTCGCGATCGTCACCCACGAAGGCCCCGAACGCAGCGTCGCTGCCGCGCTGACCTCGCTGCGCGGATCGCCGAGCATCGCCCGGAATCCGCTATGGATGCACATCCTCGGTTGATGCGGATGATACGGTAGGCAGCGGCGAGCCATCGTCGAGCGGTATCACGACCCTTCGGCTCTTGTCGACCTTGCGGCCGAAGACCGCCTTGATCCCGCTTGCTACCGTATCAACGATAGCTTTGACGACGACGGGCGGCGGGCCGATCCCGACCTGACAACCCCATTGACTTGCTGCGCATGGCGTCGCCGACGCGGCAAGGGCCCCCGTACCGGTTAGTTCCGGGTTGGACGGCTGCGGCCCTTCCGGCGGTCCGCGGTCGTCCGGAAGCGGCAGTCGTGGTCCCTCGCGTTCTCCGCAAACAACGACGTCGTCGGTTCCGGATTCGGTATGACATGACTGTGGATTGGCGAGGATCGAGAACCGGACAGGCACGGGAGGGGGTGTGGACGTCGCTGCCGCCGCTTGTGCAATCAGGATGAGCATGATCGTCACGCCGCTATTCGCTCCTTCGCGCGTTCGATCGTGCCAAGCTGCCCTAAGCGTGTGACGAACGCCAGCGGAATTTCAGGTAACCGATGCGACCCCCAGCTTGGGGATTTCGATCGCCGGACACCGGTTCATGACAACCTTCAATCCTGCCGCCTCCGCCCGCCGCGCCGCTTCTTCATCAATTACGCCCAGCTGCATCCAGACCGACTTTGCGCCTGCCGCTATCGCCGCGTCGACAGCCGCTCCTGCATCCTCGGACTTACGGAAGATATCCACCATGTCGATCGGGTCGCCGAGTTGCGCAAGGTCGCGGAAAACGAACTCACCATGCACATGCTGGCCCGTTATCGTCGGGTTGACCGGGATCACGCGGTAGCCATGCCTTTGCAGTGTCGCCATCACCCGGTTGGACGCGCGATCGGGCTTGTCGGACGCGCCGATCATCGCAATCGTTCTCGTTGTCTCTAGCAGCGCCTTGATTTCGGAGTTTTCGGTCAGCGGCATGGTCTTTCCCCGGAATGTTCAATGCGTCTTCAGCCAGCTGTCGACCGCGGCCGCAATTGTATGAAACGTCGCGCCATCCGCGCCGTTCCGGCTGGCCGGCGGCTCGCCCGCGTCCGACGCCTCCCGGATCGCGATCGTCAGTGGAATCCGGCCGAGGAAGCTGATGCCAAGCGCCGCCGCCGCCGCTTCCGCTCCGCCGCACCCGAACGGGTCGGACGTCTCGCCGCAATGCGGACAGACATAGCCCGCCATGTTTTCGACCAGCCCAATGATCGGCACGTTCGCCTTCTCGAACAGGTCGATCGCCCGTCGCGCATCGATCAAGGAAAGGTCCTGCGGCGTTGACACGATCACAGCCCCGGCCGGGCGGTATTTCTGCACCATCGTCAACTGGACGTCGCCCGTCCCCGGCGGCAGGTCGACGACCAGCGTATCGATGACGCCCCACTCCGCCTCGACCAGCTGACCGAGCGCGCCGGCCGTCATCGGCCCGCGCCAAGCGATCGCCCGGTCCGCGTCGACCAGCTGTCCCATCGACAGCAGGGGAACGCCGTACGGCGTCTGAACAGGGATCAACTGTTTGACGCGTGCTTCCGGACGTATCCCCTCCGCCCTCATCAATCGCGGCTGCGAAGGTCCATATATGTCGGCATCGATCAATCCGACCCGACGCCCGATGCTTCTTAGCGCGATCGCGAGATTGGCGGCGATCGTCGATTTGCCCACGCCGCCCTTGCCGCTCGCAACCGCGACCAGCCTGCGATCGACACGTTCGGCGGTCACGACGACGCGGACTTCCTCGACACCCGGCACGTCCGCCGCGGCGCGTTCAATTGCCGCCTGCATCGCGTCGCGCTCGCTCGTCCCGAGGCCGCTCGCATCTAGCACGATCCCAACGCGCGCACCCTCCAGACGGACGCGCGCCCGTTCCGCCGCGACGCGCGCCACCGCCAATTCAACGCTTCGGATATCCGCCATCATCTCTCCAGATAGAATGTGCGTTGCGCCTTGCCACTGTTTTTCCGTCGCTGCGGTCTTATAAAGAACAGCATGACGATCATGCCGCGCTGGTTCGGGCGCCCCCCCATTCTTGCCGCAGAGCCGCCCAAAGGTCCCTGGAATGACGGCGGCGACAACGCCGGCGGCCCGCGCAATCCCTGGGCCGTCCCGCCCGGCAATCGCAAGGGTATCAACAAACCAACGGCGCTCGACGAGTTCCTCAAAAAGGCGCGTGGCGGCGGCGGTGGTGGCGGCGGCGGAGGGTTCGGCGGTATGCC
The DNA here is from genome assembly GCA_965219075.1 of Sphingomonas sp. GTDB lineage: Bacteria > Pseudomonadota > Alphaproteobacteria > Sphingomonadales > Sphingomonadaceae > Sphingomonas. The sequence continues at coordinate 2,531,348 of CBDCMM010000002.1, read as the reverse complement.
GTCGCTTCCCGACCCGCGCACGTTGTGGTTGATCGGCGGCGGGATCGTCGTTCTGGTCTGGCTGCTGCTGACGTCGTTCCATGCGATCGGTCCGCAGCAGCGCGGGGTGGTGACGTTTTTCGGACGTTATATTGGGACACTCGAACCCGGCGTACGGTTGACGCTTCCTGCCCCGTTCAATTCTGTTCAGACGATCGACGTGCGCCAGATTCGCACCGACAATTTTCCGCGCGGGGAGGGCGAGAATCTGGTCCTCACCGGTGATCAGAACATCATCGACCTGACGTATTCGGTCCGGTGGGATGTCGCCAGCGCGCGTGATTTCGCCTTTGAACTGGCCGATCCTCAGGAAACCGTGCGCGCAACCGCCGAAAGCGCGATGCGCGCCGTTATCGCGCAGACGACCCTCGGTCAGGCGCTTGGTGCCGGCCGCACGACGATCGAACAGCGCGTTGCCGAACTGACGCAGAACATCCTCAATCAATATAATTCCGGCGTTCGCGTTCAGGGCGTCGCGATCAAGCAGGCGACGGCTCCGGCGCAAATCGTGGATGATTTCAATGCGGTCACCGCCGCCCAGCAAGAAGCGGTTGCGAACGTCAATCAGGCGCAAAGCTATGCGCAGCAGGTGATCGCCCGCGCGCAGGGTGAGGCGACCGCCTTCGACAAGGTCTACGCCCAATATCGCCTGGCGCCGCAGGTTACCCGTCGCCGGATGTATTATGAGACAATGGAGGCCGTGCTTGCAAAATCGAACAAGACGATCGTGGAAACGCCCGGCGTAGTTCCCTATCTGCCGCTCCCTGCCGCAAAGGCCTTGCCGGAGGCTAGCGCCGCGCAACCGCAGGCTCAGGCGCAGACGAGTTCGGGGGGGGAGTCGGGCCGATGACTGCCATCTTGCGAAATCCCGTCTTCGCCGGCATCGCCGCGCTGGTGCTGGTTATCGTAGCGGCGGCAACGTTCGCGATCGTCCCCGAGACCAAACAGGCGGTCGTCTACCGGCTCGAACAGCCGATCCGCACAATCAATGCCTATCGCGCGGGCGAGCCGTTCGGTGCAACCGGTGCTGGCTTGATCTGGCGTGTTCCATTTCTGGATCGCATCGTGTGGGTTGATAAGCGCGTGCTTGATCTCGATCTTGAAAATACTCAGGTTTTATCGACGGACCAGTTGCGTCTGAACGTCGATGCCTTTGCCCGTTTCCGGGTCGTAGATCCGCTGCGGATGGTTGCGACTGCGGGAACGGTAGAGGGCGTGATTGCCCAGCTTCGCCCGATCTTCGGTTCGGCGCTGCGCAACGAACTCGGCAAGCGCTCGTTCGCAACCCTGCTCAGCGCCGAGCGAGGGGCGGTGATGGACAACATCCAGACCGGTTTGCAGCGCGTTGCCGCCCAATATGGTGTCGAAATCGTCGATGTGCGAATCAAGCAGGCCGAATTGCCGAGTGGAACCCCGCTCGACAGCGCGCTTCGCCGGATGCAGACCGCGCGCCAGCAAGAGGCGATCACGATTCGTGCCCAAGGACAGAAGCGCGCGCAAATCGTCCGTGCCGATGCCGATGCGGAGGCGGCGCGTGTTTATGCGGACGCGTTCGGCAAGGACGCTGGCTTCTATGATTTCTACCGCGCAATGCAGTCCTATCGCTACACGTTCGGGGCCGATGGCGGCCAGGATCCCGCCGGGTCGACTTCAATCATACTTTCGCCCGGCAACAGCTATCTGAAGGAATTTGCCGCCCCTGGCCGCTGATGTGAGACAGCATCCGGATCGTTCACATTCAAGAATCGTTCAGCCATTTTCTTCCATGCCGGAATTGATGTTCGGACGATCAATCGAGAGGAATAAAACCAAGGTGCGCTACGCTTACTCAATTACCGGTGCACTCCTCCTTGGCGGGGCCACCGCGACGCTCGCACTGCAACCGGGTACGGCGCAGACGGCGCAGAACGAGCCGGGCGCGATTCAGGCGGTAGCGCCCAAGCCCGGCGCGCCGATGAGCTTTGCCGATATGGTCGCAAAGCTTCAGCCCGCGGTCGTGAATATTTCGACCAAACAAACGATAGTACAGCAACGCCAGGCAAATCCCTTCCAAGGAACTCCGTTCGGTGATCTGTTCGGCGGCGCGCAGGGGCAGGGCGGACCGCCGGTAAAACGCGAAGGCGCGTCTTTAGGCTCCGGATTTCTTATCTCGCCCGACGGCTATGTGGTAACGAACAATCACGTCATCGCACCGGGTGCTAGCGGCGCGACCGTCGACTCGATCACGGTGACGTTGTCAAACTACAAGGAATATCCTGCCAAGGTTATTGGTAAGGACCCGGACAGCGATCTGGCGCTTCTCAAGATCGATGCAACCGGTCTGCCTTTCGTGAAATTCGGCAATTCGCAGAATTCGCGGGTCGGTGACTGGGTCGTGGCGATCGGTGAACCGTTCGGACTGGGCGGAACGGTAACTGCCGGGATCATTTCGGCGATCAACCGCGTGACGGGGCAGGGCGGTGCCTATGATCGCTTCATCCAGACCGATGCCTCGATCAACCAGGGGAATTCCGGCGGGCCGATGTTCGATCTCAACGGCAACGTGATCGGCATCAATTCCCAGATTTTCTCACAATCGGGCGGCAATATCGGCATCGGCTTCGCGATCCCGGCATCCACCGCCCAGCCGATCATCCAGACGCTGATGACGGGCAAGACTCCTCAGCGCGGCTACCTTGGCGTGACGCTCGGCGGTTCGGTTGATGATGATCGTGCGGCAGCGTTGGGCATCCCCAAGAACCGCGGTGAATTGATTGCTGGCGTCCAGCCCGACGGTCCGGCGGCAAAGGGCGGGCTGAAGGTCGGCGATGTCGTGACCGCGGTCAACGGGCAACCGGTTACGCCGCAGCAGACGCTGTCTTACCTCGTCGCCAATGTCGATCCGGGTCAATCCGCCAAGCTCAACGTCCTGAGAGGCGGCAAGGCGCTTAACGTCAACGTGACCTTGGCCCCGCGCCCGTCCCAGGAACAACTTGCCGCGCTGGTCGGGGGAGGTCCCGATGACTTCGGCAACAACGACGACGATGATAATGGTTCCGCAACCGTCCAGCCGGCGGGAAAAGGTCCGTTGGGGCTCACGGTACAACCACTGACGCCGGTCATCGCACGTCAGGTCAATGTCGATCCGCAGACACAGGGGGTCGTCGTTGCACGCACCGACAACGCGACCGACGCCGGGGGCAAGCTGCGGCGCGGCGACGTCATCTCTGCGGTGAACAATATTCAGGTTCGTAGTGCAGCCGATTTCGCGCAGGCGGTCGGTCAGGCAAAGGCGAGCGGCAGGCCGCAGGTCCTGTTGCTGGTGACGCGTGGTCGAGGCCCGGCGCAATATTTCCCGTTCAAGATCGAAAGCTGAACCGGGGACCAGCCTGACGGGTCGAGGGGTCGTCGCGCAATTAAGCGGCGGCCCTTTTCTTCGTCCGTCAAAGTGGCGATAGTTCGGGATGGAAACCGGTCAAGAGGGGCGCGGCATGGACACTGGCGACGGAATTTTTATCGGGGTCGGTGGCGATAGGCCGCAAGTCCTCGAACTCAGGCGCGCGAACCGGCACGGTCTCATCGCCGGGGCAACGGGCACCGGAAAAACGGTGACGCTGCAAGGCATTATAGAAGGTTTTTCCAAAGCAGGCGTTCCGTGCTTCGTTGCCGATGTCAAAGGCGACTTGTCCGGACTTGGCATGTCCGGCTCCGCGCTTGCCAAGACCCACGCGGCGTTCGCGGCGCGCGCTGAGGAAATCGGCGATACCGATTGGACCTATGCCAGCACCCCTGTTCAATTCTGGGATCTGTTCGGTGAACGGGGTCATCCCATTCGCACGACGATCAGCGAGATGGGGCCGTTGCTGCTCGCCCGGCTGATGGATCTGAACGCTGTTCAGGAAGGCGTGCTGACCGTCGCCTTCCATGTGGCGGATACCGAAAAGCTGCTTCTGATCGATCTGGACGATCTACAGGCCATGCTCAGCTATTGCGCCGGGCGCTCGGACGGACTGACGACGACCTACGGCAACGTCTCAAAACAGTCGATCGGCGCGATCCAGCGTTCGCTGCTTCATTTGCGCAGTCAGGGGGCGGACCATTTCTTCGGCGAACCTGCGCTCGATATGGACGACTTCATCGGCCTCGATGACAAGGGGCGGGGTATCGTCAATATTCTCGCCGCCGACAAGCTGATGGCCAGCCCGAAACTCTATTCAACATTTCTTCTGTGGCTGATGAGCGAATTGTTCGAACATCTGCCGGAGGTCGGTGATCCGGATAAGCCGAAACTCTGTTTTTTCTTTGACGAGGCGCACCTGCTGTTCGACGAAGCGCCCAAGGCGCTGTTGGAAAAGATCGAACAGGTGGTCCGGCTGATCCGGTCGAAGGGCGTTGGGATCTACTTCATCACGCAGAACCCCGTCGATATCCCCGATACTGTTGCGGGTCAGCTCGGCAACCGCGTCCAGCATGCGCTTCGTGCGTTCACTCCGCGTGATCAGACCGCCGTCAAATCCGCCGCCGAAACGTTCCGCGCGAATCCCGGCGTCGACGTCGCGACCGTCATTACCGAATTGAAGGTCGGGGAAGCGCTGGTCTCGCTGCTTCAGGCGGATGGCTCGCCGACGCCCGTCGAACGCACGCTGATCAAGCCGCCCGCAAGCCGCGTCGGTCCGCTCAGCGATGCCGAGCGTTCGACCCTGATCCAGACCGACGCCATCGGTACGAAATACGACACGCCGGTCAACCGCGAATCGGCCGAGGAACTGCTAGCCGCGAAAACTCAGGAGGCGACCGCTGCGGCAGTTGCCGCCAAGGCGCGGACCGATTCGGAAAGAGCCGCTGCCGAACAGGCCAAGGTCGACGCACGCGCTGCCAAGGCGGCGGAGCACGACCGTATTGCCGAACAGCGCGCTGCGGCGAATTCGCCCTGGTCCAGGATGGCGACTTCGGCCTCTCGTGCGGCAAGTTCGTCGATCGGACGCCAGGTTGCTAACGAAGTCGGCCGCCAGGTGTTCGGGACGGCATCGCGCGGTCGTTCCTCAAGCGGCGGACTGGTCGGAACCGTCGTTCGTGGTGTGCTCGGCGGCCTTTTCCGGGGCCGTTAGCGCTGTTCAGCCTTTCACGAGGCCGATCTCGACCAGGCGTTCGTGCAGGTAATCATGCGCCGTTATCGGTTCGGGGTACCGGTTGGGATTGCCGGCAGTCACGCAGCCCGGCAGCGTCTCGATCACGAAATCGGGTGCCGGGTGAAGAAAGAACGGCATCGAATAGCGTGAATGCCCCCGCCGGTCGGGCGCGGGATTGACGACACGATGCGTTGTCGACGGCAGCCTGTGGTTAGTGAGCCTTTGCAGCATGTCGCCGACGTTGACCACCATCGCGCCTTCGGGGGGCTTGACCTGAAGCCAGTGCCCGCTCTTCCGGTCAAGCAGTTCAAGGCCTGCTTCTTCCGCACCGAGCAGAAGCGTGATCAGGTTGATGTCCTCGTGCGCGCCTGCCCGTTCCCCATCGGCGTCGGCAGCAATGGGGGGATAATGAAGCAATCGCAGAACGCTGTTCCCATCGGTAACCGCAGGCACGAACCAGTCGGGCGCGAGGTTCAGGTGGCGGGCGATCGCGGAGAGCAATCGATCGCCTGCCCGGTCGAATGCTGCAAACAGTTCGACAAAGACATCCCTGAATCCTTCCGGACGCCTTGGCCAGAGGTTCGGTGCCATCTGTTCGCTGAACCGGTGCGCTGGGGGCAATTCCCGTCCGACGTGCCAGAATTCCTTCAGATCGACCGCGTTCGCATTCTTGGCGATTTCGGTCTTGAACGGAGTATAGCCGCGCGCGCCGCCACCGCCCGGTATGTGATAGCCGCGCTTTTCCTCATCGGGTAACTCGAAAAGCGCCTTCGTCTCACCCCATGCGCGCGTGATCAAATCGTCCGCAATGCCGTGATCCGCGACGATCGCAAAACCGAAGCGCTCGAACGATTCGCCCAGCGCCGCCGCAAACACGTCCGGCTGCGCTTCCTGATCGGAGAGGCTGAGCGTGGGGACCTCGGCGGTCGGGGTATCGAGCATTGGTCAGGTTCCATTTAAAATGTCGCTCACGGTATAGCCCGGCGCGCTTCCGATGGTAAGTGAAAGGTCAATTGCCGATTTCGGCGACGCCTCGCGTCGTGTCCGGTCCTGCCGACGCCATCGCGATGCGCACGGGCTTGCCGTTTGCGTCGGTCCCGGCCAGCGTCGTCTCCGATTGTTGCATTGTGTATCCCGCCGCTTTCAATTTCGGGGCAAACCATTCGGTCACGGTTTCCGGTGCCGCCGGACTGGTGAAATTGATTCTGACGCGGCTTCTATCCCTGCCGTCGCTTTTTTTGCCGCCACCAACGACACTGACCTTGTCGATCGTTGATCCGGGATAGAGATGCACGCCGTTCAAGTCGAAATTGCCGGAATCAAGCTTGATTTTGGGCATCTTGATCGATCCTTGGAACCCGGGGATACTGATTCTCATTTCGCCGGTCTGCCCATCAACTCCGCCGATAACGTCGCCGTCTCCTGCGTTGACCTCGATCGTCGTTCCCAGGTCCTCGTCTTTTGCGCTGTTGCAAGCGGCAAGCGCCGTCAGCAACATCAGACCTGTCGAACGGCGCATCCTGTCCTCCCGCTATAACTCAAGCAACGTAATCGCGTCCGGCCTTCGCTGACAACCCTTCCGCCATATGGCTTGAGCGGGTAGGCGGGCGCGATCATGAATGTAGAGACATCCCAATTACAGGTGTCGGTCGAAACCGGTGCACCGATCGGATTTGCCGAATTCGTCACGCTCGTCGCTGCCCTGATGGCGCTGGGGGCGCTCGGCGTCGATGCGATGTTGCCCGCACTTCCCGCGATCGGTGCCTCGCTAGATGTCGCCGCCCCGAACAGCCGCCAATTCGTCGTTTCGACCTTTTTGCTCGGCTTCGGGATAGCGCAGCTTGCACACGGACCGCTCGCCGACCGCTTCGGGCGGAGGCGGATGCTGCTCATCTCGCTTGTCTGTTATGTCATCACCAACGCACTCGCTGCGGTCGCGGGCAGCTTCATCCTGCTGCTTGCCGCCCGTTTTATCGGCGGCGCCGCGATTTCCGCCGCGCGTGTAGCAACGGTCGCGATGGTTCGTGACTGTTATCAGGGGCGCGGCATGGCACGGGTCATGTCGATCGCGTTCATGGCCTTCATGATCGTCCCCGTCGTCGCGCCTTCCGTGGGTCAGCTCGTGCTGCTGATCGGAAGCTGGCGACTGATTTTCTGGACCATCGCCGCATTTGCGGCCGGGGTCTTCGGCTGGGTGTATTGGCGAATGCCCGAGACGATGGCATCCGACCGTGCGCTGCCGCTCGAATTCGGACGGATCATCGCCGGGTGGCGTATCACACTTTCCGATCGCTTGTCGCTCGGGTACATGCTGGCGAGTACCGCGCTGATGGGCGGCATCTACGGCTATCTCAATTCAATCCAGCAGATTATGGGAACGACATTTGCGCGCCCGGGACTGCTGGCACTGATCTTTGCGGTGACGGCGTCAACGATGGCGGTTGCGAACCTCGTCAACTCGCGCATTGTGATGCGGCTCGGCACGCGCCTGATCAGCCACGGGGCGCTTAGCGGCCTTCTTGGCATCGCTCTGGTGCATCTCGTCATGGTGCAGACCGGTTTCGACACGCTCCCCGTGTTCGTTGCAATGATGGCGCTGATGCTTGCCTGTTTCGGCCTCGCCGCTGCGAATTTCTCTGCAATGGCGATGGAGAATATGGGCGACATCGCCGGCACCGCGTCGAGTGTCCAGGGTTTTGCCAGCGTCACCGGTGGATCGATCGTCGGCGCGCTTATCGGTCAGGCCTTTGACGGGACCAGCCAGCCGATGATCGCCGGTTTTGCGATCGTCGCTTTTGCCGGGCTGCTCATCGTCTTTATCACCGAGCGCGGGAGACTCTTTCGTCGCGGTTGAGCGGAACCGCCGGGCTTTCCCCCCGTTCGTTCGCTTATGGTCGCATGATGCGACAGCAAGGAGCAAATGATGGGCGGACATCAGGTACCTGGCCGCGGAACCGGCGACGACGGCTATGACGAAGAGGGCTATGATGAAAGCCAGCGCGCCGAAATCCTTGAAACAACCCGAACCGGCCCGACAGACGGCGTGACCATGACCGACCTCAGACCCGATCTTGGTGAGGATGATGAAGACCAGCCGATCGGCGACACCGACATGGACTCGCGCCGGGTTGGGGAGCGCGACCGTACCGTACCGATGGACAGTGCCGACGTCGCTGAAGATGAAATCCAGGAGGAATTCGACGACGGCAGCATCGATGACGACGAGTTGAACGACGCCGACGACAAGGCGGTTCGACCCTGATGACGACAGGCCATCGCCGCTGAAATCCCCGGTACCGCATGCGCATGTCCCGCTCGCCAACCGGCTCCACTGAATAAGGCAACTTTGTGCGAAGGCCACAGTCCGCGCACATTTCGTTCATCAAACCGACAGAAACTGTCGCCGCTTTGCAACACAATTCTGAAAAACCGTAATTCCACAACGTATTAGTGAAACCTAACCTCATCCACGGCATTGATCCGCTTGGGCATGACAGCCAATTGACCGTCGTCCCGATAGGTAAAAGAGGTTTGGTATTATGCGTAGTTTTTCAATCGCCCTGGTCGGCCTCGCCGCGATCGCGTCGGCGCCGGTGCTTGCACAGGAGCAAAGCGATGCTCCGGCGGACACGAGTGCCGTCGCAACCGCTCCCGACGGGTCACATGCGTTCGGTCTTGATCCCTATGTTGCAGTGATGGGCGGATATGAGCAGTTCGACAGCCGTGCGGGCGCCGGTATCCCCGATCAGCCGGGTGGCAATCGTCTTGACGGCAGCCTGGTTCAGGGTATTGTCGGCGTGAACGTTCCGCTCGGCCCCGTTTTCGTCGGCGTCGAAGGTAATGCCGCCAAGGGCATTTCAGGCGATATCGATTGGGAATATGGCGTCGCCGGACGCGCTGGCCTTCGCGCGGGCGAGAGCGGCCTGTTCTACGGCAAGGTCGGCTACCAATGGGTCAATTTCGCCCGTTTCGGCAAGGACAGCCGTGACTATCACGACATCACCTACGGTATCGGCGCAGAAGTCGGTCCGAAGGATATCGGCTTGAATGGCCTCACCGGCAATGCCGGCGTCCGTTTCCGCTTCGAGGTCGATACTTTCGGTGCCGCGAAGAGCCTTCGTCCGATGGCGGGGGTCGTCGCGCACTTCTGATCCCTGATCTGAAGTCCCGGGGCAGGGCGGGCGTCAAGTGTGTCCTGCCCTCATTGCGTTCAGCCGAATGCCGCGCCCTTGTCGCGCGGCGCGCATCTCAGCAGCCGCGACGTCATCACCGCTGCCTGCCGATGGATGACCGCGGCTCTGTATTCGTCATCGGTCACCATTTCCAGAAACGCCGACGCCCCGGGATAATACGCGACGAACGCCGCATCCCATGCCTCGTCAACCGGGCCGATCAGCATCAGTTGGGGGCTGCCCGACCAAAGGATTTTCCCGCCGACGCGGTTGAAGATGGGGCCGCTTTCCTCGCTGTACCGTCGATACGCTTGCGCACCCGTCAGTCCGACCCCTACAAATTTGCTGTCAGGCGGATATGCGGCGCGCTCACGGTAGCGGACGAGGTTGAGCATAGCGATCGGCTCATCGCGGGGCAGATGCTTGAAGGCGTCGAACTGAGCTCGATCGGGATCCACCGTCATTGCGCTAGTATCACTCACCGCGGTGACGGCGGCCATCGGGTTCCTGTGCAACGCCCTTGAACGGTTCGTCGTCGGATTTGACGTCCATGAACTGGCCGGTGTCGCGGTCGCGCTTCGTCCAGTGACCATCGGGCCGTCCGACCTGAGTGCGATCGTCCACGGATCCGATACGGTATCCCTTGCCGGTGTTTTTGGCCATTATCCGTCTCCTCTGGCGGACAAACATAGCACGGAACGACCCTGACTGCGAACGGTCCGCCAAATCCTGCCGCCCCGGCTCAGCTTCCGGTGCGCGTGCGGATCAGGCCGTTCGACACCATCGTCAGCACCGGGACGTCGTCCTGGTTATAGACCGTAACCCTCGATTTATAGATGCCCATGTCCGGGCGCTTGGCGGATCGCCGCTTTTCCAGCACCTCGGTCTTGCATCTGAGCGTATCGCCCGGATAAACAGGCTTCAGCCATTTCAGCTCGTCCAGACCAGGCGACCCAAGACCAGCCTGGGCGTTCGTCTCCATGTTGGCGACCAGCATTGCCATCGTCATCGCGCAACTGTGCCATCCGCTCGCGGACAAGCGTCCGAAAAATGTCGCAGCCGCGGCCTCTTCGGACAAATGAAAGGGTTGAGGATCATATTTTCCGGCAAAGGCGACAACCTCTTCTCGCGTCACCGCATAGCTTCCGAACCGCGATGTCGCGCCGACCTCAATATCCTCGAAATACTGCACGTCGCTACGATCCGTTCAATACGGACCGAAACGGTGCGTCGGTCCCGTCCAGCCGTTGACCGGGCGGCAGCCCGATCAGGTCGCGCAGCAACGGCGCGACATCGACATTGTCGAACGGCGGCAGTTTCACCCCATCCTTGAAAGCGGGTCCATTGGCGATGAATAAGGCGCGCATTGCCGGGGCGGCATTGTCATATCCGTGATTTCCGCCCGTCCATGCGCCCGCCGGTGCCGTTTTCACCGTTGTCCATCCGGGCTCGGCAAGGCACAGATAAGGCGGGATACGGGGGTTGGTGCCGTAACGGAACCGCGCGGGGATCCTGTCTTTTCGCCAACACTCCATGTGCGGATGCGGACGAAGCAACGCCGCCTCGACCGCACCGGTCTTTCCGGGCAGGGGCGTAAAGGTCGCATAGGGACCGGTTTCGACGATCGTCGCCGCGGCGGGCGGAATGATCCGGTCAAGTGCGATCGTCCGCTCGCTCGATGTCGCCGCCATCCCGTGATCGGAAACGATGACCAGGTTGGCTTGCTGTCCGAGTTTTCTCAATTCGCTGGTCAACAGGCCGATTTGCCGGTCGACATCGGCCACGGCATCCGTCGTCGCCTGCGCGTCCGGTCCATTTTCATGTCCCGCCGTATCGACGGTATCGAAATACAGCGTGATGAAACGCGGCCGCGTCGCCGCCGGGCGCCGCAACCAGTCGATGACCGTATCGACCCGTTGCCGCCCGCTGACGGCCTGATTGAATTGCTGCCAGTCTTCGGGTCTTGTGCCGCCGGTCACCGCGCGATGCACGCCGCTGCTCTGCACGCCGCCCCATGCGACATTGGCACCCGGCCAGAACATCGTCGCGGTCCGTATCCCGGCCTTTTCCGCAGTAACCCAGATGGGCTCGGCCGCATTCCACCAGAATGGATCGTCGCTTGCCATCGTGAAGGGCGCATCGGCACGCGCGGTATCTTCCATCGCATTGGATACGATTCCGTTGTGATCCGGCGTTTCCCCGGTGACGAGTGTCCAGTGATTCGGAAAAGTCTTTGAGGGAAATGCGGGCCGCATCGGTCCGCTGACCCCCTTCGCCGCCAGGCTCGACAAGTTCGGGGTCACGCCGCGGTCGAGATAGTCTGGCCGGAACCCGTCGATCGAAACCAGAATCGTGACCGCAGGTTTATTTGCGCTGGCGGTGCCCGCTTCTCCATCGAACGCCGCCGTGCCGGGCGGCGGGATCGGCGATGGCAACATCGGCGGCGTGTACGGATAGCCGCATCCCGTCAGCGCAAGGCATGCCGACATAAGGAAGGTGATAAGCGCAGAACGGATCATAAGAACGCAAACTCGGTACCGAATACGCTCGCGGCTCTAGCCGAGTACCGCCATATGCGAAAGGCCGGAGGCCGTGGCGGGGTGCAGTTTAGACGTTGAAGCGGAAAAGCAAAACGTCGCCGTCCTGAACGACATATTCCTTCCCTTCCTGCCGCAACTTGCCCGCATCGCGCGCACCGCTTTCGCCGTTCAAGGCGACATAGTCGTCATACGCGACCGTCTCCGCCCGGATGAACCCGCGTTCGAAATCGGTATGGATCTCGCCCGCCGCCTGGGGCGCTTTTGCGCCGGTCGTCAGCGTCCATGCCCGCGCTTCCTTTGGTCCGACCGTGAAAAAGGTTTGCAGGCCGAGCAGCCGGTATCCCGCGCGAATCACGCGCGCCAGTCCCGTTTCCTCAAGTCCCAGTTCAGCCAGGAACTCGCCGCGTTCGTCCGCTGCCATCGTCGCGATTTCGGCCTCGATCGCCGCCGACACGACGACGGCCTCGGCATGTTCGGCGTTCGATTTTTCGAACACCCGCGCCGAATAAGGATTGCCGTCCGCTGCATCCGCTTCATCGACGTTGCAGACATAAAGCACCGGCTTTGCGGTCAGCAACTGCGCCTGTGCGAACACGCGCGCTTCCTCGGCGTCCTTCGGCTTGACCAGGCGGGCGGGCTTTCCCGCGCGCAACAGATCGAGCGCCTGTCCCAGAACGGAGGCGCCGATCTTTGCCTCCTTGTCGCCCTGCTGCGCCTTCTTGATCAGATTGGGGACCCGCTTTTCCAGGCTTTCGAGATCGGCGAGCATCAATTCCGTCTCGACCGTGTCGGCATCCGCAACCGGATCGACCTTGCCTTCGACATGGGTGACGTCGTCATCCTCAAAACAGCGCAGGACATGGACGATCGCATCGACTTCGCGGATATTGCCGAGGAATTGGTTGCCGAGCCCTTCACCCTTGGACGCGCCGCGCACCAGCCCGGCGATGTCGACGAAGCCCAGTTGCGTCTCGATGATTTTCGCCGAGTTCGCGATCGCCGCCAGCCGGTCCAGCCGCGGATCGGGAACCGCGACGTTACCGATATTGGGCTCGATCGTACAAAAGGGATAGTTCGCCGCCTGCGCCGCCGCCGTCTGCGTCAGAGCGTTGAAGAGAGTCGACTTGCCGACATTCGGCAGGCCCACGATGCCGCAGCGAAAACCCATGAAGAAACTCAGCTATGTGATGAAATATGCGCACCGACGTTAGCGATGACCGAACCCGGCGACAACAGCATGACACCCGGTCGTTGCCGAACTACCAGCGATAATTGAAACTGATACTGATCCGCTCGGTCTTTCCGGTGCCGCGTTCGACCTCATGTCTTAGCCAGCTTTCCCATAGCAACAGCGTTCCCGCCTCCGGCCGGATGTTGACGAAGCTGCGAAGTTCGTCCGGGGCATCGTCCGTTCGCGGCGGTGCGGCCATCATCTGCGTGAGACGCGGATCCTCGAACTTCAGCCCGCCGGCACCTTCGGGCATCGCGACGTAGACCGTGCCGGAGACGACGCTGTGCGGATGGATATGCCCCGAATGCGCGCCGCCGCCGCGCAGGACATTGACCCACAGACTGTCGAGCTTCAACTTTCGTCCGCCGAGGTCGAACGCGCAGGTTTGCGCAAACCGCGCGACATGACGATCGAGACGGTGCTTCAACGCCGCGAACGCCGGATCACGTCGCGGCAGATCATTCAACGACGCATAGCTTGTGTAGCCGGGATACCCATGTTCACGCGACCAGCGACGGCCCGCCATGTCGTCCTCGGCAAGCGTCCGGCACGAGCGTTCCAGTTCTTCGATCAGCTGCGCGTCATCCAGCGCCGATTGCTCGATCAGGGTCGCGAAAACCTGTCGTGTCATCGCGACTCCGCCAGCCGCGCCGAAATATTGCTCATGAAGCGCGAATCATCACCATCGGCAAGCCGTCCGGCCTCGTCTCCGATCGCAGCCAACAGGTCGGAGAGCGGCTCGATCTCGGTTTTTGCATAGTTGCCGAGTACATATCCCGTCACCCTGTCCTTATGCCCCGGATGCCCGATCCCGATCCTTACGCGGCGAAATTCCGGGCCGATATGCTGATCGGTCGAGCGAAGCCCGTTATGCCCCGCGGTTCCGCCCCCGGTTTTTACCTTGACCTTGAACGGCGCCAGATCGAGTTCGTCATGGAAAACGGTCAGTGCGTCGGAGTCGAGTTTATAGAAACGCAGAGCCTCCGCGATCGAACGCCCGCTATCGTTCATGAACGTTGCGGGTTTCAGCAATATGACTTTTGTCCCGCCGATCCGTCCATCCTGAGTCCATCCCTGGAACTGCCGTTTGACAGCGCCGAACTGGTGGATCTCCGCGATCGCATCGATCGCCATGAAGCCGACATTGTGCCGCTGCATCGCGTGGAGAGCGCCGGGATTGCCGAGTCCTGCCCAGATCTGCAACGCCTCATCTCCAAACGGCAATCGCCCCGGGCCCTGCCGGGAACCGGGGCGATCAGGCGGACCGGCAACTCCGCTCAGTCGTCGACGGAACCGCCGACGACGGTCGGATCGGTCGGCTCTTCGCCCATGACCGTGTCTGCGTCCTGCTCGGTGACTTCCGTCTCCTCGACGTCCTCGCCCGCGACGGACTTCATCGCTGACGGCGCGACCAGCGTCGCGACCGTGAAGTCGCGGTCGTCGATGGTGGCGCTCACGCCCTCGGGCAACGTAAGGTCGCTCAGATGGATCGAATCGCCGACGTCCTTGCCGTCCAGCACGACCGTGATTTCGCTCGGGATCGATCCCGCATCGCAGGTCACTTCGATCTCGTGCCTTACGACGTTCAGCACCCCGCCCTTCTTCAACCCGGGAGCGTTTTCTTCGCCGGTAAAGACCACCGGAACCTCAACCGTCACGCTCGCATGCTCGCCGATCCTCAGGAAATCGACATGGACAGGGCGTTCGGTCACCGGATGCAGCGTCACGTCCTTCGGAAGCGTGCGGACGCTGCCCACCATGACCACCGAATTCATGAAGTGGCCGGTCATCAGCGCTTTTACGAGCGCCTTTTCCTCGAGGTGGATCGCTGCCGGATCCTGATTGCCGCCATAGATCACGGCGGGAACGCGGCCGTCACGACGCAGCGCCCGGGAGGCTCCCTTGCCAACCCGGTCACGCGTCTCGGCTGCGAGCGTCAACTGGTCGCTCATCTGAAATCTCCGAAATTCGCTAATGTCATTTCCGCCCACGCCTCCAGGGATGACCATGCAGCGGAAGCCGGCGCCCATAGCGCAAACGCGCCGATCGGGCAATCAGGATCGTTCAGTAGGTAATTCGGCTGCTCCTCACCCCTAGCTTCGCGAGTTGCGCCTGTACGCTGTCGGGCCCTGCCAGATGCCCCGCGCCGACCGCGATGAACAGCGTTCCCGGCCGCGCCATCCGCTGCTTGATCCACTGCGCCCAGCGCTTGTTGCGATCGACCAGCAGGATCTTTGCGACCTCGGGGGAATCTTTCAGGTCGTCGTTCATCAGTTCGGCCAGTTTCTCCGGTTTCCCCTGCGCCCAGTCATCCACCATTTCGTCCATCATGCTGCCGACATCGGGCAGTTCGTCCAGCGTCGATGCAAGGAACTGCATCTGCGCCGAGTCGGAAAGGCTGCTGAAATAGCCGAGCTGCTGCGCCGCCGTTTCCAGTCCGATCACGGGCTTGTTTTCCGCCTTCGCGGCAAGCGTGATCACTTCTTCCGGTCCCTTGTCCTGCGCATATCCCAGCTTGGAAAGCGGCGCGATCGACAGCGTCGTCGCCGCAAGCCACGGTTTGTAACGATCCAGCGCATCTGCGGACAGGCCGAGATCCGTCACTGCCTTGGTAAACGCCGTCCGCTTGTCCGGCGACAGCCGTTCGGTCAGCGGCGGCGTCCCGGGCGCGGCGATTCCGGTCGATTGCACCAGCCCGCGCATCGTTGCCGGATCGGGCGAGACGATCTCCAGCGCGACCTCGTCCGAACGGTCGAACGCGCCCTTCACCGCCTCGTCGAACCAGCTGAGGCCCGGTTTCAGGACATGGATCGTCCCGAAAAGATACACCGTCGTATCCTTGTCCTTCACGACCCATAGTGCCGGATCGGCGTCACCCCCCGCCGCCGGCTTGGCGCCCGGCGCCGTTTGTGCGCAAGCGGGAAGCGACAGGGTCAGCGCAAGCGTCGCCAGTGCCGCGCGAATAGAAAATGCCGTCAAGCGATGAATCCTCATTTGGTCCTGATCCGGCAGCGCATGTAGGAAGCCTCAGCGGCCTCCACCACTTGAACCCGAACCGCGCATCCGCCAAAGCCCGGCCCCGTGACCGCCATGTCCTTCCAGCGCATGATCCTGACGCTCCATGACTATTGGAGCGATCGCGGCTGCCTGATCCTCCAGCCCTATGACATGGAGATGGGGGCGGGGACGTTCCATACCGCGACGACACTGCGCGCGCTCGGCCCGGACACATGGAACGCCGCCTTCGTCCAGCCCTGCCGCCGCCCGACCGACGGGCGCTACGGGGAAAACCCTAACCGGCTCCAGCATTATTACCAGTATCAGGTGATCCTCAAGCCGAGCCCTGCCGATCTGCAAGACCTCTATCTCGGCTCGCTCCGGGCGATCGGGATCGATTTCCTGAAACACGACATCCGCTTCGTCGAGGACGATTGGGAAAGCCCGACGCTCGGCGCCTGGGGATTGGGGTGGGAAGTCTGGTGCGACGGCATGGAGGTGACGCAATTCACCTATTTCCAGCAAATGGGCGGCTTCGACATGAAGCCCGTTGCGGGCGAACTGACCTACGGCCTCGAACGCCTCGCAATGTACATCCAGGACAAGGATTCGGTGTACGACCTTGCCTACAACGATGCAGGCGTGACCTACGGCCAAGTCTTCCTCGAAAACGAACGCGAAATGTCGACCTGGAATTTCGAGGTCGCCGATACCGAAACACTCTTCGACCAGTTCCGCAAGCATGTGGCGGAATGCGAGAACTCGCTCGCCGCGAAACTCCCGATCCCCGCCTATGAACAGGCGATAAAGGCCAGCCACGTTTTCAACCTGCTGCAAGCGCGAGGGGTGATCTCCGTCGCCGAACGTCAGGCCTATATGGGCCGCGTCCGCGATCTCGCGAAGGGCTCCTGCGCCGCCTGGATGGAAAAGCACGCCGGCGATTGGCAAGCCCGCTTTCCGCACTGGAGCGCGGCGTGACCGATTTCCTCCTGGAACTTCGCTCCGAGGAGATACCTGCGCGGATGCAGGATCGCGCGCGGGACGATCTCGCCAAATTGTTCACTGCCGAACTCGGCAGGGCGGGGATAGCGAGCGGGGCGATCACCACCTACGCCACCCCCCGCCGCCTCGCGCTGATCGCGCGCGACCTGCCGATCGAAACGCAGGCGGTGACCGAGGAAATCAAGGGCCCCAGGATCGCCGCCCCGCCACAGGCGCTCGAGGGGTTCCTCCGCAAGACCGGCCTCACCCGCGACCAACTTACCGAACGCGACGGCATCCTGTTCGCGATAAGCGAAAAGCCCGGCCGGGCTACCACCGCCGTCCTCGCCGAGGCGATCCCCGCCATCATCCGCGGCTTCCCCTGGCCCAAGTCGATGCGCTGGGGCGATGCGTCGGTCAGCACCGAAAGCTTGCGCTGGGTCCGCCCGTTGCACGGCATCGTCGCGCTGTTCGGAGAAAAACTCGTTGATGTCGAGATCGCCGGGATCACCAGCGGCGCCGCCACGCTCGGGCACCGCTTCCACCACCCCTATCAGATCACGATCGGGTCTGCGGACGACTATTGCGAGAAACTCCGCGCCTGCCACGTCATCGTCGACCAGGACGAACGTCGCACGCTGATCCGCGACCGCGCCGTCGAACTCGCCACAACAGCCGGACTCGACCTGATCGCCGACGAAGGTCTTGTCGCCGAAAACGCCGGCCTCACCGAATGGCCGGTGCCGCTGCTAGGGCGCTTTGACGAAGCATATCTGGACGTGCCGCCGGAAGTCGTTCAGCTGACCGCGCGCGTGAACCAGAAATATTTCGTCTGCCGCGACGCGGGGGGGCAATTCGCCAACGCCTTCATCTGCACCGCGAACGTCGACGCGGCGGACGGCGGCGCGAAGATCGTCGAGGGCAATCGCAAGGTCCTCGCAGCCCGCCTATCCGACGCCAAATTCTTCTACGACACCGATCTCAAGACTCCGCTCGATCGCCATGCCGACAAGCTGAAGGACATCGTCTTCCACGAAAAGCTCGGCACTATCGCCGACAAGGTTGACCGCGTCGCGAAGCTGGCAAGATGGCTGATCGAAGAGGGTATCGTAAAATCCTCCCCGCTCGCGGGAAGGCGGGCCAGCGAAGCTGGTGGCGGGGGGGTAGGCACAGGCGCAGCGCCCGCGCACACCCCCCTCCACCATCAGCCCGCGGCTGACGGTCGCTCTCCGCTCGCAGGGAAGGATTTGGCCGCCCTCGCCGAACGCGCCGCACGGCTCGCCAAGGCCGATCTCGTCACCGGCATGGTCGGCGAATTCCCCGAACTGCAAGGCATCATGGGCGGCTATTACGCCGCCGCCCAAGGCGAAGACCCTCAGGTCGCCGCCGCGATCCGCGATCACTACAAGCCGGTCGGGCAGGGCGACGCGGTGCCGACCGATCCCGTGACGGTGACGGTGTCGCTGGCGGACAAGCTGGATAGCCTCGTGAGCCTTTGGGCTGCCGGTGAACGACCGACAGGATCACGCGACCCTTTCGGGCTTCGCCGTTCAGCGTTGGGTGTAATTTCTGTCTTGCTCGAAAATCGCATCCGGTTACCGATGCTATCAGCGATCATCGCCGATTATTTCGAGATTCAGGAGCAGTTTGATCGTCGGCAAGTGCTGACGACGTGGGCTACGACCGCATCTGTGAAAGATGAAGTTTCGGACGAGACGCGGCAAAAAATGTTCGATGAGGCGCTAAATCTTTACGCACATCGCCGTGATCGGATGAAGCAAACTGAGCTGCTCACATTTGTGAGGGACGGCGTCGCGCTTCCCATACGGGCCTTCTTCGCCGACCGTCTCAAGGTCCAGCAACGCGAAGCCGGGGTCCGCCATGACCTGATCGACGCGGTGTTCGCGCTGGGGGGAGAGGATGATCTCGTCCGCCTCCTCGCCCGCGTCCACGCGCTGCAACGCTTCATCGGAACCGAGGACGGCTCGAACCTCCTCGCCGGATACAAACGCGCCGCGAATATCCTGAAGAAGGAAGGCTGGGACAGCGAAACCGAAACGCCCCGGAAAAAACCGCTGTCCTACACGCCCGAAAACGACGAAGCCCGTCTCATCGCCGCGCTCGACTCCGCCGAACCCGCTGCCGCGCATGCGATAGCGCGGGAGGATTTCGAAGGGGCGATGGCTGCGCTCGCTACGCTCAGGGCTCCGATCGATGCGTTTTTCGACACCGTTACCGTCAACGATCCCGATCCCGGAAAACGCGCCGCGCGGCTTGCACTCCTCGCGCGCATCCGTGGCGCGGTCTATGCGGTCGCCGATTTCTCGAGGATCGAGGGATAGCGCCGGACCACCAAATTCACCAACATTCGCGGGCCTGCCCGCAATCAAATCAACGATTTAACGGGACGACATCAGATGCACTATGTCTATCGCTTCGGCGGCGGGGTTTCGGACGGCGGGGCGGGGGACAAGAACCTGCTCGGCGGCAAGGGCGCGAACCTGGCGGAGATGGCATCGATCGGCCTCCCGGTCCCGCCGGGTTTCACCATCTCGACCGAGATGTGCACGCGTTATTATGAAGAGGGCGGCTCATTCCCGGACTCCCTCCGCGCCGAAGTCGCCGGCGGCCTGACGCATATCGAGGGGATCACCGGCAAGCGCTTCGGCGATGCGTCGGACCCGATGCTCGTCTCGGTGCGCAGCGGAGCACGCGCGTCGATGCCCGGCATGATGGACACCGTCCTCAACCTCGGCCTCAACGACGAAACGGTCGAGGGGCTTGCCGCCAAGGCGGACGATGCCCGTTTCGCCTGGGACAGTTATCGCCGCTTCATCCAGATGTATGCCGATGTCGTCCTCGAACTCGATCACGGCAGCTTCGAGGAAGCGCTCGAGATTGCAAAGGAAGACCGCGGCTATACGCTCGACACCGAACTCTCCGCCGGCGATCTGCGCGAACTCGTCGCCGAATATAAGGGCCTGGTCGAGGACCAATGGGGCAAGCCCTTTCCTCAGGACGTCCATGATCAGTTATGGGGCGCGATCGGTGCCGTGTTCGGCTCGTGGCAATCCGAACGCGCCAAGGTCTATCGCCGCCTCAACGACATTCCGGCCTCATGGGGAACCGCGGTCAACGTGCAGGCGATGGTCTTCGGCAACATGGGCGAGACCTCGGCGACCGGCGTTGCCTTCACCCGCGATCCCTCAACCGGCGAGCGCGCGCATTACGGCGAATTCCTGATCAACGCGCAAGGCGAGGACGTCGTCGCCGGCATCCGCACCCCGCAATATCTCACCCGCGCCGCCCGCGAGCGTGCAAACGCCAAGCCCGCCTCGATGGAAGAAGCGATGCCGGAGGTGTTTGCCCAACTCGCGGGGGTCTTCGATACGCTCGAATCGCATTACCGCGACATGCAGGACATCGAATTCACCGTCGAACGCGGCCATCTCTGGATGCTGCAAACCCGCACCGGCAAGCGAACCGCAAAGGCCGCGCTCAAGATCGCCGTCGACATGGCGGGCGAGGGGTTGATCACGCGGGACGAGGCGATCGGACGCGTCGATCCGATGGCGCTCGACCAGCTGCTCCATCCGACGCTCGATCCCGATGCGCGGCGCGACGTATTGACCAAAGGCCTGCCGGCGAGTCCCGGCGCCGCCTCAGGCGCGGTGGTATTCGACGCCGACACCGCCGAAAAACGCGCCGCGGCCGGCGACGATGTCATTCTCGTCCGGACCGAAACCAGTCCCGAGGATATTCACGGCATGCATGCGGCCAAGGGCATCCTGACCGCGCGAGGCGGGATGACCAGCCACGCCGCCGTCGTCGCGCGCGGCATGGGCCGCCCGTGCGTCTCGGGTGCGGGCACGCTTGCAATCGATGCCAAGGCAAAAATAATGCGTTGCGCCGGTCGTGAAGTGAAGGAGGGCGATATGCTCACCATTGACGGCGGCACCGGCGAAGTCATGATCGGCGCGGTCAGCACCGTTCAGCCCGAACTCTCGGGCGATTTCGGCACGATGATGGAATGGGCCGATGGCGTGCGCCGCATGCGCGTTCGCGCCAATGCCGAAACCCCGCACGACTGCCGCACCGCGCGCGACTTCGGTGCAGAGGGGGTCGGCCTGTGTCGTACCGAGCATATGTTCTTCGATGCCAAGCGCATCACCGCCGTCCGCGAAATGATCCTTGCAGAGGACGAGAAGGGACGCCGTACCGCGCTCGCCAAGCTCCTTCCCGAACAGCGCAGCGATTTCACCGAGATATTCGAGGTGATGGCGGCATTGCCCGTCACGATCCGTCTGCTCGATCCCCCACTGCACGAATTCCTGCCGCATGCCGAGGCTGAGTTTGCAGAAGTCGCCGCCGCCGCCGGGGTCGATGTCAAGACTTTGAAACGCCGCGCTGATGAACTCCACGAATTCAACCCGATGCTCGGCCATCGCGGCTGTCGCTTGGGCGTCACCTTTCCTGAAATCTACGAAATGCAGGCGCGCGCCATCTTCGAGGCTGCCTGCGACGTAGCTGCTTCATCAGGAGACGCGCCGATCCCGGAAGTGATGATCCCGCTGGTTGCGACCCGCCGCGAACTTGAACTGATGAAGGCGGTGGTCGACGCTGCGGCCAAAACCGTCTTCGAGGAAAAGGGACGCAGCGTCGACTATCTCGTCGGCACGATGATCGAACTCCCTCGCGCGGCGCTCCGCGCGGCGGAGATCGCCGAAGTTGGGGAATTCTTCTCGTTCGGCACCAACGACCTTACCCAGACGACGCTCGGCGTCAGCCGCGACGATGCCGCGCGCTTTCTGGGTGCCTATGTGGACAAGGGGATCTATGACCGCGATCCGTTCGTGAGCCTCGATGTGGAGGGCGTCGGCGAACTGGTAGAATTGGCGGCAGAACGCGGCCGCAGTACGCGAGCCCGTATCAAGCTCGGCATTTGCGGCGAACACGGCGGCGATCCGGCATCCATCGCCTTTTGCGAGAAGGTCGGCCTCGATTACGTCAGCGCCTCGCCCTACCGGGTGCCGATCGCCCGCCTCGCTGCCGCCCAAGCAGCGCTACGGCGTTCCTAGCTTGACCGGTTCCAGTCAAACCATCCGCGCTGCTGATCGTCGGTTACCGGGCGGTTGCGACGAGCGACCCGGATACCGGTGCGCTCGTTTCTGAGCCGATCATTCTCCCGTTCCAGCTCGCCGATTCGGGCATCGACGTCGGTCGAACGATTGCCGATACCGCGATCGACCGCGCTTAGCCGCGCGTTTTCACGCTCCAACTCGGCGACCCTTGCGTCGTGGTCCGGTGCCACGGCCACGGGCGTGCTTTCCAGCGTCGCAATCCGCCCATTTGCCTCGGCCAGGCGTGCCTCAAGGTCTTTGCGCATCGTCGCATGCGCATCGCGTTCGGCGACATATCGGTCCTTCCACTTGCGACCGCCCGGATGGCTGGCCAGTCCGAAAAGCCACCCTGCGATCAGCAAGAGTGCAAGCACTGCAAATTGTGTCGGCGTCGAGAAAAGCATTGCCCCTACCTCCTGTTACGAAGGCATAACGATCTGCCCGCTTACCGGTTGCCTCACCAGCTGCCGTTGGACATCGAGTCCTTGATCGAACACGCCGCCGGGCCAAGGATGACTACGAACAGCACCGGCAGGATAAAACAAATCAGCGGCACCGTCATGATCGCCGGCAGCCGCGCTGCCTTTTCCTCCGCCCGCATCATCCGTTCGTTGCGGAACTCGGCAGACAGTACGCGGAGCGCGGACGCGAGCGGCGTGCCATACTTCTCGGTCTGGATCATCGTCGTCGTGACCCCCTTGACCGCTTCCAGGTTCACCCGGCTCGCCAGGTTTTCGAACGCCGCGCGGCGTTCAGTCAGAAACCCGAGCTCGATCGCGGTCAGGGTGAACTCTTCGCCAAGCTCCGGATAGGCACGACCCAGTTCGCGCGCGACCCGGTGGAACGCGGCATCGACCGTCAACCCCGCCTCCGCGCAGATCACCAGCAGATCGAGCGCATCGGGCAATCCCTTGCGGATCGCATGACTGCGTTTCTGGATCTTGTTCTTCAGGAAAATGTCGGGCGCTTTGTACGACAGGATGAACGTCATCGCGACGAGCGCGTAGCGTTTGAGGGGGGACCATTCTGAAAACCCGTCAGTTCCATAGACCCAGATCAGCATGAAGCCGCCGAACACGATCGGCAGCACCATCCGCCCGAAAATGACCGCGACCGCCCAGTCTTTGGACCTGATGCCGGCCTGGGCGAGTTTTACCTGTGCCGCCTTGACCTGACTATCCTGCAGTACTTTCATCGACGACAGCATCGTTCGCATCCGGTCGGTCGCGTCGTTGCGCTGGACCAGCTTCGCACGTCGCTTGGTCGATGCGGTTATCCCGGCTTTCAGCTGTTCGCGCCGATCGTTCAGCGCCTTCACCCGCTTGGTCATCGGATCGCGCGATGTGGTCGCCGCATAGATCGCGACCATGACCGCGAACGCAGCGACACCAGACAGCAGCGTGGCGACGAACAATACATCGACACCCAAAATCGTCGGTCCTGCCGGTTGCATGCCGTCTTCTCCTAGATTTCGAAGCTGATCATCTGGGCCATGATGAAGGCGCCGATCGCCATCCAGACCATCCCGCCGATCCCCGCCACCATTAGCCGCTGGTCCGTGAAAAACCCGCCCATATAGCCCGGGCTGATGAACATGATCAGCGCAAAGACAATGAACGGCAACGATCCGATAATATACGCCGATGCCTTCGATTCTGACGACATCGCCTTGATCTTCAACTTCATTTGACCACGTTTCCGCAAAACTTCCGCCAGATTGGCAAGCGTTTCCGCAAGATTGCCGCCGGTTTCACGCTGGATTGCGATCGTAATCACGAAGAACTGAAATTCGGGCGTCCCAAGCCTGTCCGCAGTGTCCTGAAGCGCCGCATCCATTGTGCGGCCGATTTTCATTTTATCGGAAACCGTGCGGAACTCTTCGCCGACCGGTCCCGGCACTTCCTGACCGACGACCGCAATCGTTTCGCTGATCGGCAGTCCTGACCGCAAACCCCGGACAAGCAACTCTATCGCATCCGGAAATTTTGAAGTGAATTTGGTGACGCGGCGCGCAATGGTCTTGGTAACGACAAAATGGGGAAGCCCGACGCCCGCGAAAAATCCGGCGAAGATGCAAAGGAAAACCGGCGCGCCTTTTAACGCGAGGATCAGCATCAACAGAACGGCAAGAATACCGCTCGCCATCCCGTACTGCCCGACCGTCCAGCTCTTCCCGGTCATTGCCAGCCGCTTTGCAAGCAAGGCCGGATTTGGAAGGATACGACCGAATGCAAGGTCAACTTTTGTATTTCGCGCGGTCGTGATCCGGCGCATCTGCGCTTCGCTCACTTCCATCGCGGCACCATGACGCGTGCGAACGGCTGCAATACGTCTGGTCTGCGCGCGTGTGCCCGATGCACCGCCCAGCGCCAGAAAGAGTAAAGCTGGCAGCAGTATTGAGCCGAGCATCAGGATGACAAGCGGCGTCATCGGATTACTACGTTGCTGAGGTACGATCCGATCATTTCGCGGGCGCTTTCTTGCCGAGCAGATCCTTCAGATTGAATTTTTCGGCAAGCGAACCGCCCTTCTTCGCAAACCCCTCCGGTTTTGCCGTTTCGCCAGCGGTTGCATTCAAGAGTTCAGCGAGTTCGACAAGCGCCGCCACCGTCTTCGATGTCTTGCCCACTTCGGCAAGAGGCTTGCCTAGTTTTGCTGCCTGCGCCGCCAGCTTTTGGTCAAAGGGTATGCTGAAATCGATCTTGCGCTCGATCGATGTTTCGAAATCCTTCCGCGTGATCTCCGCCTGCGCATTTGGGGGCAGGCGATTGGCGATCAGCTTGACGACCGACTGTGACGCATTGGTCTTGATCCAGGAAAGGATACGGATAGTATCGCGCGCCGCGGCCAGCGTCAGTTCGGTGACGATCAGAAAGGTTTGAACATCGCCGACTAGCAACGGATGCTGGATCAACATCTGCCGCGGGAGGTCGAGGACGGTGCATTCGAACGCCGAACGCATTTCTTCGTGCAATTGCTGATAGGCCATTCCGTCAGTGACCAGCGGCGTACTGATCGGGGCCTCGGCTGACAGGACCGACAGTTTTTCCGACGCTTTGACCATTGCCCGCTCGATGAACAGTCCGTCGATCCGGCTTGGGTTCTCGATCGCGTCGGTCAGCCCGCGGCCGGGCTCCAGGTCCAGACCCAGCGCGCCGGTACCAAAATGGACGTCAAGGTCCAAAAGCGCGGTCGTCCTCTTCTCCCGCTCAGCCATCAGCCAGGCAAGCGAGCAGGCGACCATCGACGCGCCGACACCGCCGCGCGCGCCGACCACCGCAACGCCGCAATGCGGCCGTTCCGCTTTCGGATCGACCTGTTTTGGCGCATTCAGCATCACCTGCGCCTGCAGGAACGCGTCGCGCACCATAGCGGCGCTCAGCGGTTTCAGCAGATAATCCTGAATACCGCTTGCCAGCAGGTCGCGGTACAATCGAACATCGTTGATCTGTCCGGCCGCGATCACAACTGTTCCCGGCTCGCAAACCTCCGCCAGCGAGTTGATGTCATTCAGCGGATCGCCCGATTCTGCAAGATCGACGAACAAGATGTGCGGCGATGCCGATACGGAAAGCGACTGAACCGCGCTGCGCAGTCCGCCCTTAAGCACCTTTTCCGCAGACCAGCCCAGTTCGGTCACGATCGGTCGCACGACCTCGGCACTCGTGTCGTCGCAGACGTAGGCCACGAAGGGATCGCGGTTCGTGGTGCCCGCCGGTTTCCAGGGAGCGTTCATCTCAATTGGACCCCTTGGATGTCGTTTCGGCTTTGACGACGGTACCGCCTCCACCCGTTGGCAGGGCCTTGCGGAACGTGTCGATCGCGCGAAAGGCGGTCGCCGGGTCGTTTAGCTCACTGCGTTGTTGCCCGCGCACCAGGTCGGCCGGATTTGCGACCATCGCCGCGAGGTTTCGGTTGATCGCGCAGCCGTAATTCGACGAGGTGTTCTGATCGAGATGATGGGAGGAATCGAGCGACCAGTCCGGGCATCCGGGAACCGAGGCATTCAATCGATTGATGACGACACGCACCGTGCCTAGGGCAGGTGCACCCACAGTCACCGGAGCATCACGATCCACCAGCAAACCATATCGTGCGACGGTATCCGCGATTTGCGCCGCCGCGACCGAACTCGCTCCGGCCGGGTCGTCTATCGCGACGCGATCACCGTAACCGAGCCGCAGCGCACGCATCCAGTCGTCCAGCCGACGCCGTTCGCCGCCGTTAAGCGCGCCTGCACTCGTTACGACATCAAGCGTGTAGCTGCTGCGTGCAACAACGGGCTGATGCACCGACTCCAGGCCACGGTTCTTGGTGCCCGCACATCCGCTCAGCAGCATGGCCGCAGCCAGTGACGCGGGCAGGATCGACATATTTATCATCGCGCATACTTTCTCGGCCTCGGGGCCGGTAAAGAGGTCACTTGGAAAAGCCGGGCGCCGGTACGCCCTTGTCTTGCGAAAGCGTCACCGGGCCGCCGCGCAAGCCGATCTCCGGCGCGTCGGAGCGCGATCTCTGCTCCGCCGGCTCCGCATTCGCGGTCGGCACGGGCCGCTGTGCCCCGGTAACTCCGTTGCTTAGGGTGCCGAGCAGGATTCGCTCCGCATCACCAGGCGCGCGGTACCCGTCGGTTGGCAGCGCGACATCACGCGCATCGTTGACCGGTTTGACGAGATACGGCGTGATGATGATGACCAGCTCAGTTTCGTTACGCTGAAAGCTGTTCGATCGAAACAATGCACCCAGGATCGGGATATCGCTCAGAAACGGTGTCTTGTTGACCGAATTGTTTTGACTGTTCTGCAACAGCCCGCCGATCATCATGCTTTGTCCCGAACCGAGCTCGATCGTAGTTTCCGCGCGCCGCGTTGTCAGCCCCGGCACCCGCGTCCCGCTGAGCGAAATTGCGTTCGAATAGTCGAGCTGGGACACTTCGGGCCGAACCCGAAGGGAAATTCGACCGTCCGAAAGCACCGTCGGCGTGTACGCCAGGCTGACGCCGTACTGCTTGTACTCGACCGAAATCGTGCCCAGCGCCTGTGCGAGCGGAATCGGGATTTCTCCGCCGGCAAGGAATGTCCCGGTCTCGCCCGACAACGCCGTAAGGTTCGGGTTCGCAAGCGTCGTCACCTGTCCGATTGTCTCGCCAAGGTCGATCGCGCCGAGCAGGTTCAGTCCCAGGATTTTTCCGGCGAGTCCGAGCGTGGCACCGGCTGCACCGTTCGTGATCGATGTGGTGCCTTGACTACTCGTACCGCCGCCGCCGCCCGTGAACAGCCCGCCGTTCGGTGCGTAATTCGGATAGAAGCTGCGCCCTTGGCCAACCCCGAACTTGAACCCGCCGGTGCCGTCGAAGCTCGCGATGTTCACGCCGACCTGTTTCAGATACGACCGGTTCACTTCGGCAAACCGGACCTGCAGGTTGACTTGCAGCGGCGTCGCCGTGCGCAGTCTCGACAGGACTTTTGTCGTATCGCCGACAAAACCCTGGACCAGCCGTTCCGCCTCTGCTGCATCCTCGGGCGCCGCGACCGTACCGGTCAGCAGGACCATTCCGTTCATCGGCGTGGCAACGATCCGCGCTTCCGGCATCGCCAGACCCAGCATCTGTCCGATCGAATCGAGATTGTTGCCGATCTGCACGGTCGACGCATAAACGACGGCCCCGGAACGCGCCGTTGCAGAGATCGTCGTCTCCCCCGGCTTCTTTCCAAAGACATAGAGCTGCGTTGGGGAGCGGACCTGAACATCGGCGACGGTCGGATCGGCGACGAACAGGTCGGTCATCGGGTGCGACAGCGTCACCAGCTGTCCGCGGCCCGTATTGATCCGGACCAGCCCCGCCTTGGGACTGGCGACCGTAGACTGGGCAATTCCCGCGTTGGGCTGGGCGATCAGCAATCCCGCCATTGCCACTAGCGGAAGGCTGCTTGGCTTCGTCGAAAAACGCATCTCAGTTCTTCCCCCCAAGCGGAACCACCGTCACATCATTGCCGCGTGCCACGCGCACCGCGGCCCCCTGCACCGCGGCCGCCGTGTTCGCATTGCCGTTCGCTGCCATCGGCACGCCGGACATCGGCATTCCGGCACTGTCGTCGCGCGTCTTTCCCGGAACCGAGCTACGCTGGAACCGCGATACGTCGGCCCCCGTCGCATAGGTCGGATTCCCGATCTGCGGCTGGCTCGCCAGGCGGACCATCATCGCCTTGTCGGCCTTGGGGTCGTTACCCTCGGGTACATGCACCGCGCCCGACGCGATCGCTTCCTCAAGCTCCGCCGAATTGTCGGCGATTGAACGCAATGACAGAGAGATCGTCCCCAGCGTCTGTGCCACTGCGATCTGCTCGGCCATTTTAGGCGTCGCCTCTACGGTCACGTTTGAGAAGGTCCTGACGTCGGTTTTGCCGTCCTCGCCGACGGTATTGTCGGTGCGCTGATCCGTTGCGAGGACGCGAACGTTGCGCATGATCGTTTCGGAGACTTTCAGAGGCGGCCCATCGCCGCCGCCCGTCACCGACTGGGTTAGCACAAGGTCGATCCGGTCGCCGGGAAACACAAATCCTGCAACCGCCGCCTGGGCCGACACCGGCACCGTCACGGCGCGCATTCCCGGACCCAGCGCCGCAGCCAGGAAGCCTCGGTCTCCCGGTTTGACCAAAGCACCCTGCGTAACCGGCTGGCCGGCGGTAATCGGGTTGCGGACCACCGTGCCTTGCAAGGATTGCAGGTCCGTATTGGCGCGCAGGAAATAGGCCCCGTCGACCAGCTCTTTCGGCCAGGGCTGAAATTTCAGCGCGGTCGCATCGAGAATGGTTCCGACCGGCAATGCGCGCGTCGCGACCAGCACTTCGGGTCCGTCGATGACCACCGGAGCAGGTCCTGCCGCTGCTTGCGGAGCGGAGCTGCCCGTAATAAGTGATCGCGCGGCAAACGCGGTCATCCCGGCTACCAGCAGCGCGCCTACGAGCAATATGAGCTTGCGACTATCCATGTCTTATCGTGCCTTTCGGGCGACGCCGGTTGATCCGAACGTGACCAATCACAGAAAATGGTTAAGAACCGGTTCGCGGATGACCATCAGCCCTGCGATCGCAATCGCGACGCCGTAGGGTATCTCGAGCGGTGCGTCCGATCGGCGGATGCGATGTTCGATCAGCATCGCCAGCGTGATCGCTCCTCCGACGATCGCCATTACGATCAGCATCCAGGAAAGCGCCTGGAACGGAAGCCACATCGCGAGCGCGGCGATCAGCTTGACATCGCCGCCGCCCATCATTCCCGCATAGAATGCCATCGCAAACGCACCGAACACCGCAATCGCGATCCCCGTCTGCAAAACGGCGTCCGGCCATATTGCGTAGTCGCTCGACCACCACCAGAACGGGGCGAGCGCTGCGATCGCGATCGTCTTGCGATTGGCGATCTCGCGCTTGCGGATGTCCTCGATCCCGGCCGCCAGCAAAAGCAGGGCAAGCGATGCGACAAGGATGATGCGCGCGTAATCCGGTCCGGTCATGTGCACGCTCCTAGACGGCATGGCTTTCAAAACCGTAACCATCACCGCCGATGCGCGACTCGGAAAATATCCGCCGAAACCTGCCCTCGGGTACCGTCATATCGACTTGGACGGCCAGTGACGGCTGGCCGCTGCGCCGGCTCGATACGCCGGGTACCGGGCGAGGGCGGATACTCTTTCAGACCGGTCGCGGTGACTTTTTTGAGAAATATCTTGAGACCTTCATCTGGCTGAATTCCGCCGGTTGGAGCGTCACGAGTTTCGACTGGCGCGGGCAGGGCGGCTCGGGCCGATTGCGTGACCGCGACCAGGCCGAGGACTTTGCCCGCTTGGTCGACGATTTGGCCGAGTTCTTCGATGCCTGGCACAGCCGGTCGAACAGCCCGCATGTCGTGCTCGGCCATTCGATGGGCGGCCATCTTGCGCTCAGGGCATTGGCGGAAGGCCGGATCGATCCCGACGCGCTCGTGCTCGTTGCGCCGATGCTCGGACTTGCGTCGTCGATTGGTCAGACGCTTGGCGGCGCTGCCGCCCGCATGATAGCGGGCTTGGGCGATCCTGGCCGTCCGGCATGGCATGAGGGCGAACGCCCCGGCGCGTCTTCACGCCAAGCCGTGCTGACAAGCGATCCGGAACGCTACGCGGACGAAATCTGGTGGCGCACTCGCCAACCTCAACTTGTGCGCGGGCCGCCAAGCTGGGGATGGCTTGCCGAAGCATTCGCATCGACCATCCGGTTGGCACGAGACCCTCGCCTGACAGCACTGCGCACGCCCGTACTGCTGCTGGTGGCAAAGGCGGATCGCCTTGTTGATCCGCGGCTTGCGATCCGGCTGATCCGGCGTCTTGTGAATGCCGAGATCATCCGTTTTGGGCCGGACTCTGCCCATGAAATCCTGCGAGAGAGGGACGATGTGCGCGATCGGGCCTTGGGGGCGATTATAGCCTTTCTCGACCGGTTAGTCGCTCGCTGATGCATGCTGATGTCGTGATTGTTGGCGCGGGTATCGCCGGCGCGAGCCTTGCCGCCGTGATCGCCCCGCACACAAGCGTAGTGGTGCTCGAGGCGGAGGAAATGCCCGGGCGGCATTCAACCGGGCGATCCGCCGCATTTTGGTCTGAAACCTATGGCGGTCCCGGCGTTCAGCCGCTCACCACCGCCTCGGGGGCCGCGCTACGTGACGGAGGGTTTCTCGAACCGCTTGGATCGCTCCATATCGGTCGTGAAGGCGATCGCCCGGCGATCGAGGCGTTCCTGGAATCATTTGCCCACGGCGACGTAGAACTGGTCCGTATCGATCCGCGCGGTCGGGTTCCCGGACTGCGCGATCAATGGACTGAGGGCGTGTTCGAGCCGAGTTGCGCCTATATCGACGTCGCCGCGCTCCACGCAGCAAAACTGCGTGATGCCCGGACCGCAGGGGCTAACATTCTGCTGGACGCAGCCCTGCTGTCCGCTAGGCGAACGGAGGGACGATGGAAGGTCGAAACGCGCGCGGGTCCTGTCGATGCGGCGATCATCGTCGATGCGGCCGGTGCTTGGGCGGACGATGTTGCAAGGCGGTGCGGCGTAGCGCCTGTAGGAATCGTACCCTACCGTCGTACGGTCGCTCAGATACGCACCGATCCGGCACCCCCGTCGGCCATGCCGCACGTAGCGGACATCGCCGGACGCTTTTATTTCAAGCCGGAAGGGGTCGGCAGGCTGTGGCTGAGCCCGCACGACGAAACGCCGAGCGTGCCTTGCGACACTGCACCGGAAGAGCTTGACGTTGCGATCGCGATCGACCGGTTCGAAGGGGTCGTGGATTGGCGGATACTTGCAGTGGAACGCAAATGGGCAGGCCTACGCAGCTTCGCGCCCGACCGCCTTCCGGTTTACGGGTTCGATCCTGATGCGCCCGGGTTTTTCTGGTGTGCGGGGCAGGGTGGATTCGGCATTCAGACTGCTCCTGCCGGGTCAGCGCTCGCGGCGTGCGGCTTGCTCGACCACCATGTCGATGAATTCATCAATCATATCGATCCGGAACGTTATGCGCCGGACCGGTTTCGCAATAAGAAATCCGACTGATCTTTTGAATCTGGGGCTATGCGAGACAGGCCGGAGTTCAAATGTGATCGCGTGGATTTTGCAAAACCCACTGAAAAGCCGATCGGGGAGAGCTAGCTTTTCGCCGCGGCTGACGCGGCATCGCTCGCCAGCTTGTCGACGCGCTCGTTGTCGGCATTGCCCGCGTGACCCTTGACCCATTGCCAGTCAATCATATGCGGTCGCGCGGCTTCCAGCAGCGCCTTCCACAGGTCGCTGTTCTTTACCGGCTTTTTATCGGCAGTTTTCCATCCGTTCTTCTGCCAGCCGTGGATCCATTTGGTCAGGCCGTCCATCACATAGCGGCTGTCGGTCGACAAGCGGACGGCGCAGGGACGTTTCAACGCCTTCAATCCCTCAATTGCGGCGGTCAGCTCCATCCGGTTATTGGTCGTATCCCGCTCGCCCCCCGACAATTCTTTTTCCGCCCCGCTGCCCCTGATCAACACGCCCCAGCCGCCCGGACCCGGATTGCCCTTGCACGCTCCGTCCGTCGCCATCTCAACCCTGGTGATCGTCGGCCCGTTCATGCAAACGGGTTTCGTTCGGCATAAAGCGCGTAGCGCCGCCAGTAAGCGAGCGGATCCTTGCGCGTCACCAAAGCGTCGGCCGGTGTATTCAGCCAGTCCCAGGCACGCGTCAGTACGAACCTCAGACAGGCGCCGCGCGCCAGCAGCGGCATTGCCGTTCGTTCCTGCGACGTCAGGGCGAACCGGCCCGCATAGCCCTCAACCAAAGCGTGTCCGACATCGGCGACGTAGCGCCCGCCGTCGGGATCGAAGCTCCAGGCGCTGTGCATTACCGCAAGGTCGTAGGCGCGGATCTCGGTGCACGCGAAATAGAAGTCGATAAGCCCCGTCACCCGCTCGCCCGTCAGCAGGACATTGTCCGGGAAAAGATCGGCATGGATCACGGCATGCGGCAGATCGCCCGGCCATGTTTCGATCGTTGCATGAAGCGCCTTGCTGACACCGTCGAACAAGCCCGGTTCGATTTTATCCAGATCGCGGCCGCATTCGCTTAACAGCTTTAGCCACCCATCCGGCCCGAGCGGATTCTCTCGATTTTGGGCAAAGTCTTTCAGGCTCTCATGGACGGCACCAAGCGCCGCGCCCGCGGCACGTGCGTGGTCTGGCCGGGGTCTCGTCGGTGATACGCCGGGCAAAAATTTGATCAGGCAGGCGGGTCGACCGCACAATTCGTGAATGACGCGTCTTTCACGATCGGGGATCGCAGGGGGCACGGGATTTCCCGCATCTGACAGATGATCCAGTAGACTCATGAAAAAAGGTAGATCGTCGGCGGCGACCCGCTTTTCATAGAGCGTCAGAATGTAACGCCCTGCGGTTGTATCGATCAGATAGTTTGAGTTTTCGATGCCCTCCGCAATCCCCTTTGCGGATACCAATCGTCCGCAATCAAACCGCGAAATAAACTCGGCCAGCGTTTCGCTGGGAACGTTCGTATATACGGCCATCGGCGGGTCGGATCAGGCGGCTTCGAGCCCGCGCGGTAATTTGAACGCGACCGTTTCACGGGTCTCCTCCACTTCGCGCTCACGTACATCATAGCGTTCGGACAAACGTCCGACGAGTTCGCGTACCAGCAATTCCGGCGCGGATGCGCCCGCCGTGATGCCGAGAGTTGCGACGCCGTTCAGAAAATTCCAGTCCAGTTCCGAGGCGCGCTGGATCAGGATGGCCGACACACCTTCGCGCTCGGCAACCTCGACGAGCCGGAGCGAATTCGAAGAATTCGGCGCGCCGATAACCAGCATCGCGTCGCATCCGTTTGCGATCGCCTTTACCGCGGCCTGGCGATTGGAAGTCGCATAACAGATGTCCTCTCCGCGCGGTGCCTGCATCGAGGGGAAACGCCGCTGAAGTATTTTGACGATTGCGGATGTATCGTCGACCGAGAGGGTCGTCTGCGTCAGAAAGGCGAGATTTGAAGGATCAGCCGGTCGAAACGCCTCGGCATCGTCAACCGTCTCGAGCAGCGACATCGATCCCGCCGGTACCTGCCCGAACGTCCCGATGACTTCTGGATGCCCCGCATGGCCGATGAAAAGAATATGCCGTCCCGCCGCGACCAGCCGCTCGGCCTGCCTGTGGACTTTCGAAACCAGCGGGCAGGTGGCGTCGAAAAACGCCAATTCACGCGCTGTCGCTTCGGCCGGAACCGATTTGGGTACGCCGTGCGCCGAAAAAACGACATGCGCGTCATCGGGAACCTCGTTCAAGTCTTCGACAAAGATCGCGCCTTTGGCTTTCAGGCTGTCGACGACGAATTTGTTGTGGACGATTTCATGCCGGACATAGACGGGCGCGCCGTGCTTTTCGATCGCCAGTTCAACGATGCGGATTGCTCGATCCACGCCCGCGCAGAACCCTCGCGGGGCGGCAATCAACAGATCGAGAATGGGTTTGGGCTGCTCGTTCATCACGCAATACTTCTACGCGATTGCTTGCGTGCGCGAAAGCCGCTTCCTATGAACGCGTCGCATCCGTGATCAGTTGAGGTAGCCCTTCTTGAAAGCCAACTCCGTTCTGACAATCGCTGTTGCGACACTATCATTGGCGGGCTGTTCGACTCGCGGAGAAATTGACGCGACCGGCGGCATCAGCGCGGTGCGGTCGGCTTGCCCCGTGGTAGGTGTCCCTGCCGGCACCGGCGACATCACGCTGTTCGACGGAAACGCGCGGACTCAGAATGCGGTTGACCTCACCGCAACCATGACCGACGTCCGATCGACCTGCGGCGACAATGGTGACCAGATCGTGACCGCGATCACGTTCAAAGTCGACGCGAGCCGGTCACAAGCCGACGCCCCACGCGACGTTACTTTGCCCTATTTCGTCACTATCGTGCGCGGCGGCAGCGCTGTTGTTGCCAAGCGTATTGCGCAGGTTTCCGTGCATTTCGACGCCGGTCAGACACGCGCTTCCGTCGAAGGATCGGCCTCGACCAGTATCACCCGCGCCGCCGCAACCCTGCCTGAATCCGTCCGAGAACGCCTGACCCGACGCCGCAAGGCGGGCGATCAGGACGCTGCGACCGATCCGCTGACCGAACCCGAAGTAAGACGGGCGGTTGTCGGTGCATCTTTCGAGGCCCTTGTCGGGTTTCAGCTGACCAACGATCAACTGCGGTATAACGCAACACGATAACCGGTTGACTGAGCGCGGCGTCCGCTTAAGGGCTTGCGACGTCGATACCGGGCAACCGGTATGGATATCGAGCGGGAGAGCGCCTTTTTAGAGGCCGCCGAAGGAGCAACCGCCCCGGAATCTCTCAGGCAACCGGACCGCTCGATACCGCGTGACACTCTGGAAAGTGCGCTGGGCTTCGAGCTCTGTGCCGCCGAAGGGGGAAGCCGTTCGCGGCGAATGCTCTCAGGTTCCGTGACAGAGGGGGTTGGATTAAAGCCTGGATTGGTCCGGGTAAAGTCAGCCTGTGACGGAGCGTTCAATGACCGAAGGCGTAACCCCCGAACTTGCCATCGATGCAGACGCGCCGGAGATGCAACTCTTGCCGCTGGACGTCTGGCATCGCACACAAGGTGCGCGCATGGTTCCGTTTGCCGGCTATGAGATGCCCATACAGTATAACGGGATTGTCGCCGAACATAACTGGACGCGTACTTCGGCTGGCCTGTTCGACGTGAGTCATATGGGGCAACTCGTATTTCGGGGAACCGGTGCCGCAGCTGCTCTCGAAACCATATTGCCGGGCGACATCGTAAGCCTTGGCGAAGGAAGAATGCGTTACTCGCTGTTGCTTGCCGAGGACGGCGGCATTCTCGACGACTTGATTGTTACCAAGCGCAATGGCGCGGACGGCGAGGAATTTTACGTTGTCGTCAACGGCGCGACAAAATACGACGACATCGGATACATTCTCGAGAACCTGCCGGACGAGGTAACCATGAACCTGCTCGACGAGCAGGCTTTGCTCGCGCTGCAGGGACCGGAGTCGGCGCGTGTTCTGACGCGGCTTGTACCCGGGGTTGAAACATTGACCTTCATGTCTGCGCGCGGCTTCAAATGGCAAAACGCTGATCTCTGGATCAGCCGTTCGGGCTATACCGGCGAAGACGGTTTTGAAATTTCTCTACCTGCCGATATCGCGACAGCCTTCGCAGATGCACTGATCGCCCATAGCGAAGTGCGCCCGGTAGGGCTCGGCGCGCGCGACTCGCTTAGACTCGAAGCGGGACTGCCGCTCTACGGGCACGATCTTAATACGGATACGACACCGGTTGCCGCTGATCTTTCGTTCACACTGTCAAAACGCCGTCGGGAAGCGCGCGATTTTCCGGGGTCCGGCCGCATTCTTTTTGAGCGCGATGCCGGAAGTGCCGTGAAGCGCGTAGGACTATTGATCGACAGCCGTCAGCCGGTACGCGAAGGTGCGGAGGTTGTAAATCACGCGGGCAACGCCATTGGTCGTGTAACCTCCGGCGGCTTTTCCCCGACGCTTGGGCGGCCCATCGCCATGGCATATGTGCCGCTTGGGGATAGCACCCCGGGGACTGCCGTCCGTCTAAAACAACGTGACCGGCTTCATACCGGGATCGTTACTTCGATGCCTTTCGTTCCCCATCGCTACGTTCGACAAGGAGGCAATTGATATGAGCCGTTATTTCACTGAGGATCATGAATGGGTCGATGTCGACGGCGATGTTGGCACCGTCGGGATCAGCGACTATGCCCAGGGACAGCTCGGCGACATCGTTTTTGTTGATGTGCCCACGGAAGGAAAGCAACTCATTAAAGGCGACGAAGCTGCAGTTGTTGAGTCAGTTAAGGCTGCCTCCGATGTCTATTCGCCGGTGTCGGGAACGGTGATCGAAGCCAATGACGCGCTCGCCGACGAACCGGCGCTCGTCAACAGCGATGCGGAGGCGGATGGGTGGTTTTTCAAGCTTACGCTTACCGACACGAGCGAACTCGACGACCTGATGGACGAAAGTGCCTACGAAGCGTTCGTCGCGAAACTCTGAGGGTTTGAACATGCGCTATCTGCCGCTCACCAACAGTGACCGAAGCGAAATGCTTTCGTTTGTCGGAGCGGAGTCAGTCGACGCGCTTTTCGTTGATGTGCCGGATGCGGCGCGACTGTCAGGGGCGATCGAGGGGCTGCCACATCATGCCTCGGAATTGTCCGTCGAGCGGCACATGTCGGCGCTGGCCCGGCAAAACATGGTGGCAGGAGAGGTTCCATTCTTCCTTGGATGCGGTGCCTATCGTCATCACGTCCCGGCATCTGTTGACCATCTCATCCAGCGCGGCGAGTTCCTGACTGCCTACACACCGTACCAGCCTGAAATCGCGCAGGGCACGCTGCAGATGCTGTTTGAATTTCAAACGCAGGTTGCGCGGCTGTTTGGCACCGACGTCGCCAATGCCAGCATGTACGACGGTTCGACCGCCTGCTGGGAAGCGATCGTGATGGCGCGGCGCATCACGAAACGGGCGCGGGCGGTGCTGTCGGCGGGGCTTCATCCGCACTATGTTTCCGTGGCGAGGACAATGGCCCGGTTTACCGGCGACATCCTTGACATGACCGATCCCTGGCTGGTGCCCGAAACTGATTTTGATCCGCGACTGATCGACGCGATCGACGACGATACGTCATGCGTAGTGGTACAGTATCCCGACATTCTCGGACGTATCGGCGACATGTCGGCGTTAGCAGCGGCATGCCACGCAAAGAAGGCGTTGCTGATTGCCGTGGTGACGGAACCGGTCGCGCTTGGTGCAATCAGTTCTCCAGGCGAGATGGACGCGGACATTGTGGTCGGTGAGGGGCAGTCACTGGGCGTCGGGCTGCAATTCGGCGGCCCTTATGTCGGGCTGTTCGGATGCAAGGATCGCTATGTCCGGCAGATGCCGGGAAGGCTATGCGGCGAGACGGTGGACGCGGACGGGCGGCGTGGTTTCGTACTTACGCTGTCGACGCGGGAGCAGCATATCCGGCGCGAAAAGGCGACAAGCAATATCTGCACGAACAGCGGCCTCTGCGCGCTTGCGTTCTCTGTCCACATGACGCTGCTGGGCGAAGCTGGGTTGAGGCGGCTCGCTGAAATTAATCACGCCGGGGCGGTCGCCGCGGCGGATCGATTGGCGACGGTACCGGGTGTCGAATTGATCAACGAGAATTTCTTCAACGAGTTCACGCTTAGACTGCCGGTAGAGGCGCGACCCGTAGTGCGATCGCTGGCCGATCGCGGGATCTTGGCCGGCGTGTCCCTGGGGCGGCTTTATCCGGGTAATGACGGGTTGGCGAACGGTCTGGTCATGGCCGTCACGGAGACGACGACTACCGAGGATGTCGAGACGCTAGCGCTCGGCCTTGCGGAGGTCTTGGCGTGAGCGACAATGTGAATGGGATTTATCAGGCGGCAACGAGCAGCGCTGGTGCCGCATCGACGAA
The DNA here is from genome assembly GCA_965219075.1 of Sphingomonas sp. Classification (GTDB taxonomy): domain Bacteria; phylum Pseudomonadota; class Alphaproteobacteria; order Sphingomonadales; family Sphingomonadaceae; genus Sphingomonas. The sequence goes on along the minus strand of CBDCMM010000002.1, from coordinate 2,493,117 downwards.
CACCGGTAATCGCGCACTGATGCTCGAGGAGCCGTTGATTTTTGAAATCGGTACGGTCGAGACAACGGGCGTTGATTTTGGCGGTGCGCCAATCGGGAATAGTCGCCTCGGAACCCTTGAGCGAACTGCGAAAATCGGTTTGCCCGGACTTTCCGAGCCGGAAACCGTGCGACATTATACGCGACTCAGCCGGCAGAATTACGCGATCGATCTGGGGCTGTTCCCGCTAGGCAGCTGCACCATGAAGCATAATCCGCGGTTGAACGAACGCATGGCACGGCTACCGGGTTTTGCCGATGTTCATCCGCTACAGCCGGTCGATACCGTGCAGGGCGCGCTTAGCGTCATTCACGAACTGGCACATTGGCTGGTTACGCTCACCGGCATGACATCGGTTGCGATGAGCCCGAAGGCGGGCGCGCACGGCGAACTGTGCGGCATCTTGGCTATCAAGACGGCACTTGAAAAGCGCGGTGAAGGCGGCCGTCGCGTGATTCTCGTACCGGAATCGGCACACGGCACGAACCCGGCGACGGCTGCGTTTGCCGGATTCTCGGTTGAAGACATTCCGGCGACCAAAGAAGGCCGCGTCAGCCTGGAGGCCTTGAAGGCGAGGCTGGGTCCGGACGTGGCGGGAGTGATGATTACTAACCCCAATACCTGCGGGCTGTTCGAGCGCGATATGAAGCGGATTGCCGACGCGGTGCATGGCGCGGGCGGATATGTCTATTGCGACGGGGCGAACTTCAACGCGATCGTGGGCCGGGTTCGCCCGGGTGATCTTGGCATCGATGCGATGCATATCAACCTCCACAAAACCTTCTCTACCCCCCATGGCGGCGGTGGGCCGGGATCGGGTCCGGTCGTTTTCTCTGAAGCGCTGACGCCTTTTGCGCCGTTGCCGTTCGTGGAGAGACGTGACGGCACCTTCGTTCTTGTGGAGGAGGAAACCGCTGACGAACATCATGGTGCCAGCTTCGGACGAATGGTGGCGTTTCATGGTCAGATGGGGATGTTCACGCGGGCGTTGACCTACATACTCTCGCACGGGGCAGATGGGCTAAAGCAGGTTGCCGAAGATGCGGTACTGAATGCCAATTATGTGCTGCGCAGCCTGGAAGACGTGCTCGACGCGCCGTTTGGAGGCAGCGGGCCGTGTATGCACGAAGCGCTGTTCTCGGATGACAACCTTGCCGAGGGGTTTTCGACGCTTGACGTAGCAAAAGGGCTGATCGACGAGGGTTTCCACCCGATGACGGTTTATTTCCCACTCGTCGTTCACGGGGCGATGCTGGTCGAACCGACGGAAACCGAAAGCAAGGCCGCACTGGATGAGTTTATCGGGGCGCTGCGCAGCGTGGCAGAGCGCGCGAAGGCGGGCGACATAGCTTTAAAAACAGCGCCGCATTTTGCTCCGAGGCGCCGACTCGATGAGACACAGGCGGCAAGGAAACCCGTACTCGTCTACAGGCAAGCAGATCTGGCTAGAGCGGCTGAGTAGCGGCAGGATGAGTAGGGAGGCGCGCAGCGCTTGGACCCACCCCCAGATATACAGTAGCGATAAACCTCAGTTTGCGTAAGCCTGCGCCTCCTGCTCGGAATACGGCCCCTTACCGTCTTCGGCTATAAAACGGTTGATACGCTGAGTGACGACCTGCATCGGCACTGATCCGAGCTTGAGCACGGTATCGTGAAAGGCGCGGATGTCGAACTTGGGGCCCAACGCCTTCTCCGCTTTCGCTCGTGCGTTCTGAATTGTCAGTTCGCCAATATAATAGCTCAGGGCCTGCCCGGGCCAACCGATGTAGCGATCGACTTCCGTGGTGATTTCCTGGTTCGACAATGCGGTATTGTCGCGTAGATAAGCCTGGGCCCGGTCGCGCGTCCATCCCTGCGAATGTATGCCGGTATCGACCACCAACCGCGCTGCGCGCCACATCTGATAGCTCAGCATGCCGAATGTCTCATATGGCGTCCGGTAAAAACCCATGTCTTGTCCCAGCCGCTCGCAATAGAGTGCCCAGCCCTCGCCATAGGCGGAGATATAGCCATAGCGGCGAAACGGCGGCAAATCCTTGTTTTCGGCAGCAAGCGGAATCTGGAACGCATGACCCGGCGCGCTTTCGTGCAGCGTCAGTGCGGGTAGCGCGTAAAGTGGTCGTGACGGCAGGTCGTAGGTATTGACCAGATAGACACCCGGCCCGCCGCGCCCGGCGGTATAATAAGGCGCGATGTCTGCGGGCACCGGCTCGATCGCGAAACGCTGGCGCGGCAGGTGGCCGAACCAGGTTGATGCCATTCCATCGAAACGCTTTGCAAGCCACGCTGCATCTTTCAGCAGCTCGTCGGGTGTCTTCGCGTAAAATTGCGGATCCGCACGCAAAAAGGCGAGGAACTCTTTCAGATCACCCTTGAAGCCCGTCTGCTGCTTCACCGCCTCCATTTCGGAGCGAATCTTTGTTACCTCAGAGAGGCCCAGCACATGGATTGCGGGCGGGTTCATGTCGATTGTCGTATAAGCGCGGATGCGGCTTTGGTAATATGCGACGCCGTCGGGATAAGTGGTTGCGGCGAGGTCCTTCTTTAGACCGGGGAAGTAGGTCGTTTGCAGGAATGCGAGCAATGTCTTGTGGGCGGGAATGATTTCGCTGGCTATGATCGCCTCTGCCTTGGCGCGCAGCTGGCCTTGTATCGCAACGGGGATCGTCGCCGGTAGTTTCTGAAATGGTTCATAATAAATTACTTTGGTCGGATCGGTGGCATTGGCGATTGCGGCAACAGGCGCATCACGGCCTTTCATGACTATCGCGGGCGGCGTGAAGCCGCGCGCCAAGCCAAGCCTAAGATTACTCGTCTGTTGCGCCAGATAGCGCGAGATTTCGGCAAGTTGCGAGAGATAAGCGCGATAATCGGACAGGCCGTTGGCGAACTGGCCGCGCGCCGGATATTGGATATCGGACCAGAAGGCGCTGTCCCCGTTGACCGGTTTTTGCCATTCTTTGAAACGCTGATCGTCCAAGAAGCCCGTGATTTGCGCCCGGTACACCTCGAAATCTATTGCATCGTCGACCGATAGTGCGCGTGGATCAATGGCGTTCAGGCTTCGCAGCACGTCCTGCCAATAATCTGCTCGCCTCACTTGAGCCTCTGCCGACACATCAGGGAGGTGCGGGTCAATCATGCCGGGTGGCTCGTCGGCAATATGTTGCGCCTGCCGCCAGGCAAACTCCGTCGACCAGATCGTCTGGAACCGCCGATCTGCCGGACAAGCGGCAGAGAGTGCAAAAGCGACAACCGGCAAAAACAGAAAGGCTGCTCGAACCTTCAAGGGCTGGCCGATGGTCATCCAGGCGTACTCAACTTTCGTCACCGTAGATTGAGATCATCCTGCTTCCACCTTCCACAGTCGATGCGCGAAACATACCGGAAGTGGTAAATCTCCATAACGGTTCGCCGCGCGCGCCAATAACGATTACGCCGCCGGTGCCGCCGTCTGCAACAACCTCCGTCATCACCGCTTCGCTCGCCGTTTCGATTGTCTCGTTCAGCAATCGCACCCTTGCAGCAATTTCTTGCGCTACGCCGATCCGAAGGAAGGTTTCGCCCGATCCGGTACAGGAAATCGCGCAAGATCGGTCATCGGCGTATGTCCCTGCACCGATGACAGGCGAATCACCGATGCGTCCCGCTTGTTTTCCCATGACTCCCCCCGTCGAAGTTGCGGCGGCAAGGCTGCCGTGAACGTCGCGGGCGACCGCGCCGACGGTTCCATACTTCATCTCCGCGTCGAAGCCGCTACCGCTTGTGGATTGCAACTCTGCAAGTTGCCGGCGCCGTTCATCCGTCGCAAACCAATCGAACCCCTTTTGCTCCAAACCCGCTCCCCGCGAGAAAGCATCTCCGCCTACACCTGACAGAAACACATGCGGTGTCCGGTCCATCACGATCCGGGCAAGACTTACCGGATTCCGTGTTTCAGAAACGCCCGCAACCGCTCCGGCATGACGCGTGCGACCGTTCATGATCGCCGCGTCCAGTTCTATGCCACCCGTTGCGGTCAGCACCGCGCCTCGTCCGGCGTTGAAATGCGGATCGTCCTCGAGCACGCGCACTGCGGACTCCACCGCATCGAGCGCGCTGCCGCCGTCTTTAAGGACGGCTTCGCCTGCCGAGAGCGCGCTCTCAAGCCCGGCGCGCGCGCCGCGATCCTGTTCGGCGCTCAAGCTCGACCGATCAATCTTACCAGCGCCCCCGTGAATCATCAGCTGCCAACCCGTTTCGTGCCGGGATATGCTAACCATCACTAACTCCGTCATCACCTTCGCCGGGCCAGCCGCCTATGAATGACAATCGGGTGAGCCTATAGACGGGCAATGTCCATACGTCCCTGGCGCGACATTGTCCGCCGACCCAGCCGGCGCATCATGGTGGGAAATGTTCCCGTCGGTGGAGACGCGCCGATCAGCGTTCAAACAATGACAAACACGCCGACGAGTGACGCGCGCGCCACGATTGATCAGATCCGGCGATGTGAGGATGCCGGTGCCGATATCGTTCGCGTCAGCTGCCCCGACGTCGAATCAACCACTGCGCTGAAACGGATCGTCAGGGCAGCAAATGTGCCCATCGTTGCCGACATCCATTTTCACTACCGACGCGGACTGGAGGCGGCGGATGCCGGAGCAGCGTGCCTGCGTATCAATCCCGGCAACATTGGGTCTGCCGCCCGCGTCAAGGAAGTTGTCGACGCAGCCAAGGCAAATGGATGTGCAATCCGCATCGGAGTCAATGCGGGGAGCCTGGAACGGCATCTCCTGGAAAAATACGGCGAACCATGCCCGGAGGCGCTCGTCGAGTCCGCGCTGGATCACATCAAGATGCTGCAGGATCATGACTTTCATGAATTCAAGGTGGCGGTTAAAGCATCCGATCTCTTTTTGGCGGTCGCAGCCTATCAACAGCTCGCCGAAGTCGTCGATTGTCCATTGCACCTTGGCATTACGGAAGCGGGCGGGTTTGTTGGCGGTACAGTCAAATCGTCGATCGGTATCGGCAGCCTACTGTGGTTCGGCATTGGCGATACGATCCGCGTATCCTTGTCGGCCGAGCCGGAAGATGAAGTTCGCGTAGGGTTCGAGATCCTGAAATCGCTCGGTATCCGCAACCGCGGCGTTCGGGTCGTTTCATGTCCCAGCTGCGCCCGCCAAGGGTTCGACGTCATCCGGACGGTGCAGGCGCTTGAGGAACGGCTGACCCATATCCGGACGCCGATGTCACTGTCCGTGCTCGGTTGCGTGGTCAATGGTCCGGGGGAAGCGCGCGAAACCGATATTGGCATAACCGGCGGCGGCGCAGGCAAGCATATGGTTTACCTGTCAGGCGTCACCGACCATCATGTCGCCGACAAGGATATGATCGACCATATCGTACGGCTCGTTGAAGCGAAGGCCGCTGAGATCGAAGGGCAAGTTGGTGACAAAGTCGCGGCCGAATAGACTCTGCATGCGCTATGCAGAACCTGTCATACGGCTGAATCTTGTGTTGGCGTTTGAACGTGAGCGGCTGAACGGATCGTCTCGCCGAGCAACATGAAGTCCCGATGCCGGGGATGATTCCGACGCCATACGAGCGCGATCTGACGCTCTGCACGGACATCGGCCAAGACGTGCGGATTGACACTCGTGCCGGCGAGTATTCCTTCCCTGACCGCAATTTCAGGTAACAACGTCATACCCAAACCCGCGTCCACCAACTGAACCAACGTTTGAAGCGTGGACGCAACCAGCCGCGGCTCTGAATCGGGCGTCGAGAGATCGCAAGCCGCCAATGCATGATCCTTCAGGCAATGGCCGTCCTCCAGCAGCAACAGACGCGACGGATCGATCTCGTCGAGCAGGATGGGTGCGGTAGACGCATTTTCCGTTTGGCAGACCGCCAACAGCAGCCGATCGGTGAGAATTTCGCAGACTTCAACGTCGCCACAGTCGATTGGCAGCGCGAGCAGAACGCAGTCTATAGTTCCCCGCTCCAAAGCAATGCAGGCGGGTGCCGTCAGCATTTCTCGGGCAAACAATTTCAGCCGCGGCCATCGCTCGCCGATGACGGTCAGCATGGATGGTAGCAGGAACGGTGCGATGGTAGGAATGACCGCCATGCTAAGCGTACCGATCAAAGGTTCACGCGCACGCCGAGCGACCGTGCAGAGATCCTCGGCTGCGCGGATTATCCCGCCCGCCCGTACAACCACCTCCTCGCCCATCTCCGTGAACCGCAGGTTTCGCTTGGAGCGCTCGACCAATACCGCCGCAAGCTGACGCTCAAGTTCAGCTATTCCTACCGAAAGTGTAGATTGTGTGACACGGCAGGCGACGGCAGCACGCCCGAAATGCTGGTGCTCATGCAGCGCAAGCAGATATGTCATTTGACGTAGCGAGGGCAGGGCCGAATTAATCGTTAATTCCGATCACAGAAATAGGGTTAACTCATTGGATTAATTAATCGTCGGGGTCTATCCCGGAATGGTCCCGGCACAGGCGCCAACTTGCCACGCCGGAATTTATTGCGCTGACACACCTTAGGAGAGAAGCAATGGACGCGAGAACCAGCGAAGATGCGAAAGGCGGGTGCCCCGTGCACGCACCACAGGATGTCCGCGGGCTCCTTGGTCGGCAAAACCACCATTGGTGGCCCAAATTGCTTTCGCTCGAAATCCTCCATCAAAACGGCCTGTCGGGCAACCCGATGGGGAATGACTTCAACTACGCGGCCGAATTCAAGACGCTCGATTATGCCGCATTGAAGCAGGATCTGAAGGCGCTGATGACGGATAGCCAGCCGTGGTGGCCCGCGGATTACGGCAATTACGGCCCGTTTTTCATACGCATGGCATGGCATTCTGCGGGCACCTATCGCACCGGGGACGGGCGCGGCGGCGCTTCGTCGGGATCGCAACGATTCGCTCCGCTCAACAGCTGGCCGGACAATGGAAACCTTGACAAGGCGCGTCGGCTGTTGTGGCCGATCAAGCAGAAATATGGCCGGAAGCTGAGCTGGGCCGATCTTATGATCCTGGCGGGTAACGTTGCCATCGAAGAGATGGGCGGCCCTGTATTCGGCTTTGGCGGCGGCCGCGAAGACGTGTTCGAGCCCGAAAAGGATGTCTATTGGGGCACCGAGGAGGAGTGGCTCGGTCAGACTCGCATCGATCCGGATCAGGAACTCGCACTCGAAAATCCGCTTGCGGCAATTCAGATGGGGCTGATCTATGTGAATCCGGAAGGGCCCGGCGGAAACCCCGATCCGATCGGATCGGCGCGCGACGTTCGCGAAACCTTCGCGCGTATGGGCATGAACGACGAGGAGACCGCCGCATTGACGGCGGGCGGTCACACCTTCGGCAAGGCGCATGGGGCCGGCGATGCGCAATTGGTTGGCGCTGAGCCGGAGGGGGGCGATATCACGGCCCAGGGTTTCGGTTGGATGAGCACGCACGAAAGCGGCAATGGCGACCATACGATCACGAGTGGTCTGGAAGGTGCTTGGACACCGACGCCGATCAACTGGGACATGAGCTATTTCGACATGCTGCTTGACCATGAGTATGAGGTTATCATGAGCCCTGCCGGTGCAAAGCAGTGGCAGCCGGTCGGGAACCCTGACGACACGTTGGCGCCCAAGGCGCACACGCCCGGCGTCAAGGTCCCCACCATGATGACGACTGCCGACATGGCGATGAAGGCAGATCCGGCTTACCGCGTGATCATCGAGCGTTTCCGGGCCAATCCAGATCAATTTGCGGACGCCTTTGCACGTGCGTGGTTTAAATTGTGCCACCGCGACATGGGTCCGAAATCGCGCTACCTCGGCCCCGAGGTTCCGGCGGAGGATTTGATCTGGCAGGATCCCATCCCGGCGGCAGATCACGAGACGATTTCGGATAGCGACCTGGCCGGTCTGAAACAGTCAATCAGGGAATCTGGCCTGTCAGTCGCTGCGCTCGTCAAGGCTGCATGGGCGTCCGCGTCCACTTATCGCACGTCCGATCATCGCGGCGGCGCGAACGGAGGCCGTATTCGACTTGCACCGCAGAAGGACTGGGAGGTGAACGAGCCTGCGGAGCTGACCAAAACGCTTGAAGCCTTTCAGCGGATCAAGGCGGATTTCGACGGCAACGGTGCAGCAAAAGTATCGATGGCGGACCTGGTCGTAATAGGCGGCAGCGTTGGGATCGAGATGGCCGCAGAGGCGGCAGGACGATCAGTCAGCGTTGCAATCACAGCGGGTCGCACGGATGCTTCCGCAGAGCAGACCGATGCGGATAGTTTCGATGTCCTGCAGCCGAAAGCCGATGGATTTCGGAACTACCTATCGACACGCCATAGCGTGCCGACCGAAGAACTGCTGCTCGATCGTGCGCAATTGTTGGGCTTGAGCGCTCCCGAAATGACCGCCCTCATTGGTGGTCTTCGCGTACTCGGGGCGAATTACGGCGATGCAAAGCAGGGCGTGCTGACGACACGTCCCGGGCAGCTGACCAACGACTATTTCGTCAACTTGCTCGACATGGGGACCGCTTGGAAAGAAGTCGATGAAAGTGGCGACGAGGAATATGTCGGCACCGATCGAGACACGAACGAGCATCGCTGGACCGCAACGCGAACCGACCTTGTCTTTGGCTCTAATTCACAACTGCGAGCAATTTGCGAAGTCTATGCCGCGGATGACGGTCATGACAAATTCGAGCGGGATTTTATCAACGCCTGGACCAAGGTCATGAATGCTGACCGTTTCGATCTCAGTTAGCCATAAACAGGGCGGGAGTTGTAAAGTTCCCGCCCAATTTTAGCTGTCTCGTATGGTTTCAGAACAGATCGACTATTTTATGCTTCGACCTAACTATTATAATAGTCCCCGTAGCCCTTTACGGAATTGTATGAGTCGTTGACGAGTCCACCGTTGGCGTGGTTCAGCACAACGCCGGCGCAACGTGATCGCCCAAGCATCTTGACTGAATCTTCGATTTCCTTGCGCGTCGTCCGCCCATCTTCCACGACCATGATGTAACTTTCCAGCTTGGCCGTTAAAATCGACGCGTCATCATTTGCGAAAACCGGCGGCAGATCACAAATGAAGATCGAGTTTGACGGCGCGGAGCGCATTGCCTCTGCCAACTGTTCCATACGCTCATTGGCGAGAAGTTCGGCAGACCGTGCTGGAGTGCGGTCACTGGGAACGACGATCAAACGCTCATCGGCTAGTCTGAATGAAACTTCTGCCAGCGTGTGTCTGTCGCCTTCGAGGAAAGACCTGATTCCCTCGTCGAGAGGATAGCCGAAATTGCGTGAAACCGACCCTCTGCGCAGATCAAAATCCATCAAATAGGTTTGAAGCTGTGGAGAGCGGGAAAGTGACGCGGCAAGATTCGTCGCGATAAATGATTTCCCGACCGCAGGAGTTGCGGAGACGATTCCGAACAGCCTCCATCCTTTTGACCGATGCAGCCTGACGATCTTCGACCTTATCAGATTGAACGAACGCGAGCGGATATCACGGCTGTCGAAGCCGTAGATTCCGCGTTCTTTTGCCTCATCGACGCTCAGATCCAGCGTCCGGACCTCATTTAATTCCGGCAGCAAGCGAAGCGCCGTACGTCCGGGTTGCTCATAGGGGGCGGTCATTTGGATATCCATATTCAGAGCAGGCTAAGATGTTTGCATCGGCATGGAGGGTTTGCGCCTGAAGCCCATGAAACTGCGGGTGCCATCACTCGAATCGGGCTTTAGCGTCGGCACGATACCAATCGGCTCCAGACCCATATTTTCGATCATCGCCGCGCCACGTACGGGCCGCATCACGAACTCCATCAGCATTGCAAATACAATTCCGATACCAAGCCCTGCCACCGCGCCTCCCAGGATCAGGAGCGGCCGGTTTGGTGAAACCGGCTTATCAGGAACACTTGGCGGATCGATAACCGATAGCCGCTCCCCCTTTTGCTCCTGCGTCATTTGCGCCGAACCTTGCGCTTTGAGCAGATTGGCGGAGACGCTGGAATATTGCGTGCGCAGGATGTCTGCGCGCCCTTCAAGCTGCGAAACCTGTTGCGCGACCATTGGTCCGCGTACGTTCGCTGCCAAGGCAGCCGAGGCGCGTGATCGATCGGACGACCTCGAACTCTGCAAAGAAGCAATCGTGGTATTGTTGGCAGCAATCTGACTGCGGATGGCGGATGCATCGGCCGCGCGATCGGAGGATCCGGTCGAACCGCCCGCTTTAAGCTGCGCCAAACGCTGTTTCGCCAGCACGACATCCGGATGGTTTTCTGCATAGGTAAGCCGCGCCGCGGCGAGTTGCGCCTCAGCAGCCTCGACCATCGGATCTTTGGCCGATTTTTGCAGTTGCAGAGACAAGGCACGATTCTGATTCTGCAAAGCAATTATCTGTGAATCGTAGCTGCCGGAATCAGCTATCGGCATTCCCCCATAGCTCGACAGCGCGACGCCGTTTTGGGCCTTGATAGCAGTTATCTGTTGCTCGATCCGGCCAATCTGCTGTTGTAGGCTGTTCGCCTGATCCTGCAAAAAGCTGACGGTTCCAGCGGCTTGATCTGCGAGGTTCGATGTATCCAATTGCAAAAATCGCGTCACGAAGCTCTGCATCACCGCCTGAGCCTTGCTTGGATCCCGATAATCGAAGCTCATTTGGAACGCGACAGTGTTCGACTGGTTACCGTTTCCGCCTTGACCTATGTCACCCGCAACCGCTCTGATCGAAGTTGCATCGCGCATGCGGTCGATAATCTGCGACATAGGCTCCGATTGCCGTGCGTCGTTATAGAGATCGATCTGTTCGATCAACTCTATCAGATCTCCGCGACTTAGAACCTGCTGGCGGATTTTGGCAATCCGCTGATCGATCCGGGAAGAGGCCGGCGAATCGACCAGTTCTGTCGGAAGCTCCTGCGACTGGACAAGCAGAGAAGCTGACGAACGATAAACCGTCGGTAAGAGCAAAGCTGCAATAATACCTGCTGCAAACAACAGAACAAATGGTGGAATAATGAACCATTTGCGCTGCCACAAAATCGCGGGAATATAGTTAAGAAAGCCGCTGCCCTGTCCTTCTTCGAGCTCGGTTTGATCTATCACTGTAGAGAACCCAATCTTGTATAGAACGATAAAAGAAGAGAGTAATCGGAGCGGCGACTAAAACTTGCTCCGATCGGATTACGATATGAGCCGGTGCCTCTGGCTCCGAGCCTTCGCGTGAACTGATGACTGTAAGTGCCGCTTCCGCTTAGATAGGAAAAATCTGACCCGCCGAGCAGGTTTCGATCATTTGATACGCGCGAATAGTTAACAGAAGCATTCACAGAATCGTCTTCGCTGATCCGATATGAGTATGTCGCTGCGGTGCCGAATCGCTTCGATATCGTGCCGAGACCTGTTGGCCCTGCGTCTCGGCTTGCCGAAAAGCACAGGTTTGATCGATTGCCCGCCTTACAAAGCGAAACATTCCCGGAAATTCCGGTCGATGTGTTGCGGTCTACGAGGGTCGACGTTTTTGTAAACAATAGCCCCAGACCACCCGACAGATTGACCGTAGGGCTCAAGCTCGTCGATAGCGTGACTTGCGGTTGATAGACGTTGCCGGAGCCACCGGTCGCATAGTCGATATGTTGAACGGATCCCCGCAAGCCGATTTGCGTGCGCTCGGAGATTGCCCGCGAATAGCCGAGAGAGCCGCCGAAAGTTGTCGAGTCAAAGCCGTTAGCACCATAATCCGAACGATGGATTTGGACGCCGGCATTCAGCGAATCCCGTTCCGACACCGCGTAGCTTGCACCGAAATTGGCACCGTAGCTGGTGTAGCGTTGCCGACGGCCGAGGAGCGTGATGTCCGGGCTGCCAAAGCTTGGGTCGGTCGTTGGAATGACGATCGGAGGTACGATCGGAGCCTGCACCACAGGGCCCTCGACCGTTCCATCGACGGGTGCAATCGGTGCGGGCTCGATGTACCCGCTGAAGCCGCGTTCGCCATTTATGGACGTATCGAAGCTTGCGCCGCCTGAAATCGACCATCTTGGGCTTAGGGTACGAACAGTTCTTGCGGTTACGCCAAGCGCCCATGTCGGATTATAGTTATTTAGGTAAGCATTTCCGCGGACATAGCCTGCAACGGATGACTCTCCGCGTTCATCAACCAAGGCGATCCGCGGAGCAATTTGCGCTTGCAGGTAAGGGCTCGAACTGTTCCGGCCCGATTGTAAGAACGGACTGGAGGAATATCCGACACCAACGGACGCATCCGCCGACGTCCTAACCTTTTGCGAAAACGCAGCCGACGACATCATCACCGTCAGACACACGGCAGTTTTGAGCAAGTTAACCCCCCGCATTGCGATACCCCTTCGCTATTACGGTACGATGATCGTGTCGCCCGCCTGAATCTGCGGAATTTTGGACGAGGAAATGTCGTCGACCGACCCACGCAGCGCATCATTCAAGCGAACGCGTATAGCTTGAACCCCGCCCGATGTCTTGCGGACAATGACAACATTATTCAGTTGTGCGAACTCGTTTGGCCCTCCCGCGAGGCTGAGCGCCTCAAGCGCGTTGACATAACGCCCGGGTGTGAACACCCCGGGGGAGCGCACCTTTCCGATGATCGAGAATTGAAGGCCCGCAGGACTGACGACAGACACGGTCACCTGCGGCACCGCGTTGCGATACTGCGGTGCGAGACCGGCGGTGATCTTTTTTTCAAGATCAATTGGCAAGGCGTTTTGTGCATTCACCTGCCCGACCAACGGGAACGAAAATGTTCCGTCAGGGAGCACGCGAACATTACGTTGAAGACGCTCCTCTCCCCACACGAAGATGTTGAGTTCGTCACCTGCATGGATCCGGTAAGGTGTACTCGCCGGGGCAGCACCGACAGGCTCTTGCGCGAGAGCCGCTCCTATCGGCCATGCGGCAAGGACGGCTGCCGATAAAAGAACGTGGTGATATTTCATTCGATGCCTCAATATTACAACGTTTTAATTGCAGGAGATTTACCCCGTTTGCACATTTGAGCACATAACTATAACGAAAATGTTGCTCAGTGCTGAATAGCATGACCGAATTGACACAGGTGACGTAATTTATGGTGACGGCAATCGGCCTGCCGCGCGGCCTCCGGTGGCGACTCGCTCTGATCGGATTTTTATCGGTTCTGGTATCTTGCAGTTCCGCGACCGAGAAGGCGTCGCAAGCAAACGCCCGGTATCAAGCCGCAATGGCCGCCGGCGATCTAAAGCAGGCACGCCGCGCTGCGGCGCAGGCGACGCGCGCGCGCGATGATGTCGCCGATTACTGGATCGCGCTCGGCGGTACCCAAATGGCATTGAAAGATTATGCCGGCGCATTTGACGCTTATACCCGTGCCGTAGAGCTTGATCGTACGAACGTGACGGCGCTTCAGACTTTGGCAGATTTGGCATGGCTGAGCGGGCAAACTGACAAGGCGGAGCAGTATGTCGATCAGATTGATCTGTTGCAGCCCGTATCGCCCGCAACATTGACAACGCGCGGATATATCGCGTTGAAACGCAACAAATTTGACGACGCGGTAAAGCGCGCCGACCAGATATTGGGCATCAATCCCGACAGCATCAACGCGGCCGTCTTGAAAGCGAGGGCATTGGACGGAGCAGGGCGGGGCCGGGAAGGCGCTGAAATACTCGAACGCATCTTATCACAAGGCAGCACAGACCAGGGTGTGTTGGAAACGCTTTTGGTGATCTACAGGCACGCGGACGATAAGCCGGACATCTTGCGCATTCGCGCACGATTGGCGGCGATGTTTCCGGACGACTCGCGCCGGGCGCTCGACCTTGCAGAAGCAGAGTTTAGCGCGGGGCAAACCTCAGCGGCGACCGAAGTTACGACAAGACTCGCGCAAGCTGACCCCGGACCGGATGAGTTTGCTGAAATTTTGCGCCTCTGGCTGCGATTCTTGCCCAAGGCCGATGCCTTGACGCTTGCCGCTAAATTAACGCCGAGCGCCGGGGGTTCGCAACGAATCAATCTGGCGCGCTTCTTGATTGAGGCAGGAAATCCCGCCGAAGCGATCAAGCTAATCGCGACTGACGGCCAGTTGCCGGTATCCGCAGCGAATGCTGACCAGGTGGCCGTCCTGGCGCATGCGCTCGACGCTGAGGAGCAACACGCGAAAGCGGAAAAGCTTTTCAATGCTGTCCTGAATTTTGACCCTACCAATATTCTGGCGTTGCGAGGTCGAACCGACATGTATCTGGCGACGCGCCGATACCCCCTGGCGATCCCCGACGCGCAACGCCTTGTTGCTGAGAATCCGGCATCAGCCGAGGACCGAGTGAGGCTGGCAGCCATTTATCGGAGACAAGGGAATGCCGCCGCTGCGGCGCAGGTCTACTGGACCGCTTTCAACGACCTTCAGTCGAATCCCTTGATATTTCAAACGCTCAAACGCTTTCTGTTCCAGAACGGGCAAAAGAGCGCTATCGCCGGTCTTGAACGCAGCTACAAACTGCAACAGCAGCAGGAACTCGCACAACAGAGTTAAGATCTCGCACAGGAAAAAAGCGTAGCATATTTCCTTCGAGATTCGACCCGGGGGTCCCAAGAGCGTGAGTAGCGATAGCGAAATACAGACGGCAGCCGGGGCCAATAAACGTCAGAGGTTCACCTCTAACGTGATTTCTCCCTTAACTTTTCTGCTTGATATTTTCTGTCTTTCAATTGCCGTACCCTTTTCGATTACAGCATATAACTCGCTGTGGGGACAGGAAATAGACAGAAATGTTCATCTAGTTAGTGCAGTCATAGCGGCGGTAGCGTTTCTGCTGATTAGACAATCGCAAGGCGTATATTCACGACCATTAGCTCAACTTCGCACGGCCGACACCGTCGTCGTCGTGGATTACGCTGTCGCTGCATTATTGAGTACGGCAGTCGTTTGGCAGTTGGGGTTGCTCGAAAAGTTTTCTCGAGGGTTAACGCTTCTATACGTTAGTATATGCCTGGTCGTTCTGTTTCTTAGCCGCTTTTTCTACCAAGCCATGTTGTTAAGGTTAGCTAAAACGGGGCGGATCGGGCAGCGGGCGGTATTGTACGGTGCCGACGCAGAAATGATCCTGCGAACCTGCCGTTTGATAGAGCGGCAATTTCTTCCTCAACTTCTACTCGTCGGCATCGTTGATGACCGCGATGACGCGCAGAATGATTATGCTCTCCCTTTTATCGGCGGACTTAATGAGCTCATCCAACTCGCAAGGATGGGAGAAATAGACCAGGTATTTATCACGTTGCCTAATCTGAGACAGGACAGGCTTAACCAAATACTCGAGGCATTAAGTGAAGTAGCGGTAGACGTGTCGTTAATACCGCGTGAGTCCGTATTAATCGAATCTGATTATAAAATCAATTTCCTCGGTGATATTCCGATACTAACGCTTTGGCAACGGCCCGCTCGCGATATCAATCAAATGGTCAAGAGACTGGAGGACCTGTTGATTGCTATAACCGTATTAATTCTTGTATCCCCCATTTTGGTGATCACGGCATTATTGATAAGAATAACCAGTGAGGGACCAATTCTTTTTGTCCAGCCACGCTTTGGGTTCAACAATAAAGAAATACAGGTGTTCAAATTCCGGTCGATGTTCGTCGACCAACAAGATGTGTTTGGATCTGCTCGCACGCAGCGCGATGATCCCCGGGTTACGCCTATCGGCCGGATCATCCGCAAATTCAGTATCGATGAGTTGCCGCAAGTCTGGAATGTGTTGAAGGGCGACATGTCGATCGTGGGGCCGCGGCCCCATGCTGTTCATATGAAAGTCGGGGATGCTTATTATTTTGACGCGGTGCGTGGGTATGCTGCGCGACATCGAATGAAACCGGGCATTACCGGTCTGGCCCAGGTCCGCGGACTGCGTGGCGAAATACAGACAATCGAACGGGCGAAGCGGCGTGTTGAACTTGATACCCATTATATCGAAAATTGGTCGTTAATGCTCGACCTGAAAATTATAATGGAAACCGTGGTGGGCATCGGGTTTGATAAAAATGCTTATTGACGGTGCGGTCGTGAATAGAGACAAAACCAATTTTCTGAACATTGAATTCAATAATATCGGGATCGAACGCGTTCTGAAGGAACTGGAACGTGTGACTTCGCAAAGCAAGTTTCGTTACGTGGTGACCCCTAATGTTGACCATGTCGTACGTTCCACCAATCCGAGCAATACTGCTGACGCCGCGCTAAGGTCGATTTACGCTGCTGCCGACTTTTGCTTGTGTGACAGCAGAATTCTAGCCCGTTTGGCAAGATTGCGGGGGATACATCTCCGGCTCGTGCCCGGCAGCGATCTGACCGCGAGAATCTTCGCTGAAACATTAGAAGCGGACGATCGGATCGCGATCGTCGGAGGAGACGAAGCGATCGCAGATGCCGTGCGCACCCGCTACCCGCTTATCGACGTCACGCAGCATATCCCGCCGATGGGATTGCGAGACAATAAGGATGCGATCGACAAGGCGGCACTTTTTGCGCTGGAAAGCGGTGCCAGGTTCATCTTCATTGCCGTCGGCTCACCTCAGCAGGAACTGGTCGCACATGCTATCGCTTCGTACCCCCAGGCGCGGGGGTGTGCTTTGTGCGTCGGAGCATCCATTGATTTCATCGTCGGACGGCAGCAACGCGCACCCCGGATCGTTCAGCACTTGGGATTGGAATGGGCTCACCGCCTGCTGCAAAATCCCCGGCGCTTGTGGCGCCGGTACATGGTTGACAGCCCGCGTATCTTCGCGATCGCCGCGAAGTGGCGTCCGAAAGACTAATTTGGGACACATGCGCGGTTGATCGGAATGCATGTCGCTGCCATGCAAAAAGCTATGCGGATATTTCGATTTTCAGCTTTGCTTCTGGCTCTAGCGAGCTTTGGGTTCGTAGCGTTCGCTTTTTCTCGGCAGGTAATGGACCGCGGCTCGCTGTTGCTGGTGGGGGCAGCAAGTGTTTGGCTATTGGCGATCGCTGCCGTTGCCGGTTTAAGGTTTTTGCGGCGCTTCGGTATTTTCATGATCGCCTCCGCGATCTACTCGATTGCAGTCTTGGGCGCTCTGGTTCTCCAGTTTGATCAGGAACGGATTATGACCGTCCGTTTATGGTTGTCGATACTTCTTTTCGCGGGTCTGATGTTAACCCTTTGGAATGCATACGGAATGACGAGGCCCCCGCGCCGGCAAACCATGCGAGACTATTACCGCTATTGAATGCGCGATCAGCGCAACAGCATCACCGTGCCGCCGATAATGATTGACCAGAAAATTGTGCTTGCACCCAATATAACCTGAACGCGCACTGGTATCGGCAATGCCGATTCAACGGTGCTGATCGTTTGTGCTTCAGGCGAACCGACGATCTCGGCTGTCGCAAAGTCTATAATCTCGGCGGACGGCGCGTCGGAAGTCCGCGCTTCGTTTGGCGAGTTCGAACCATTAAATTCCGGCCAAACGACTTTGCTGCGTGCTGTGATTGCCGTGAGAGCGCCTCGTCCCAAGGGGTTCTCAAAGCCGGCCCCGTGAAATGCGCCATCACTCCAAACGATGGTGGCTGCCACGTCTTCATGTTCCGACAATGCAAGCGTGATTGTCGTGCCCGCCGACAGCGGCGTGAGGGTCTCGATTAACAGTCCGGTCGTCGACAGGTTATGAAGCGTGACCGGGAACGCGCTGACGTCATCTGCTTGCCCGGCGACCGACAGTAATAGTCGATATCGTGCGCCGATGCGGCCATCGTCAACTTCAAGCGGTTTGAGGGCAACATTGACCAAGGCGAGTCCCTTTCAAGCCCCCGGCATTGGCGCATTCGGGTTAAAAACAAGTTCCTGTAAGTCGATAATAATGAGTTGCCGAGTCTGCCAAGTCACAAAAAAACCCCGCGTTTCCGCGGGGTTTTTGTGGTGGGCGTGGCAAGGATTGAACTTGCGACCCCTGCGATGTCAACACAGTGCTCTACCACTGAGCTACACGCCCCGAGCAACACAGGCTCTATCGATCGATACCTCCGGGCGCAAGCCCTCGCCAGGTTTCTTCACCCTTTGATCAGGCGGGGGTAAACGACAAAACCGTATCGCCCGAACCAGCCGCGGGTGCGTAATCCTGCGAAAAAAAGTCGATTTTACGACTTGGTCGAACCACCGCAATAAGTGCGCTTTGTTCCGCAAGATCTGCTTGAAGATCGTCGAGGCTGAATTCCTCGGACAAACGCGTCCGGCGGAATCGCCAGCCGCCTGCCAATCGTTGGATCAATGTCTCAAGCGTGAGTCGACGGCCCGACATTATCCGGCCGCGGCTTCGAAGGTGTGTGTTGTCTTCGTCTGGTCCGACTTGCAAGACAGACTCGAAGCCAAGTTCGGGACCCAGATCATTGCATATCAGCGCATTGTGAGAATCGTTTTCGGTCGCAGCGATTAATCTTTGGAAATTGCCCAAATCGAGATGATCCTCCGTCACTTCGTCCAGTACGTTGCCTCGGTAAGCTCCAATTCCCCGCTTGACCGCAGTTCGAAGAGCAAGTTTGTTTTCCGACGTTATCGTGGCCGGTATGTCAAGTGTTTGCAGGAAACTTCCGAGTTCGATCGTAAACGCATTCGCACCGACGAGAAGTACGCCGAACCCGTCATCTTTTTCGATCCTGAGCAGCCGAGCAACCCATTTCGCGGTAAACCCGTGCGCAACGATCGTTGCGATTACGACTCCGAAGGACAAGGGAATCAACGCATTAGCGTCCGGAACGCCGGCTGCCTCCAACCTAAGCGCAAACAGTCCTGTAATCGCGACGGCGACGATGCCGCGGGGAGCGATCCAGGCGATGAAGAGGCGCTCTCGCCAGGGAACGGATGAGAAGAACAAGCTGATCAGAACCGTGACCGGGCGTGCAACGAACAATATCAGAATGAGAAAGACGAGAAACCGGGCTTCGAACTGAAGAATAACATCCCACGTCAATGTCGCGGGAAGCAGTATGAACAATCCCGAAATTAATAATACTGCCAGATCTTCCTTGAAGCGCCGAAGCGAGGCCCAGGCGAAAAGCGGCTGGTTCGCGAGCACCACCCCCATTACCGTCACAGTCACCAGCCCTGTTTCGTGGTAGATCACATCGGCGATGACGAAGCCGCCAATCACCGCGATGAGCAGCATCGGTGCTTTCAAATATTCCGGAACGAAGCCTCTTGGAAAGGCCCAGGCGATCGCAAATCCTAATGCGGTTCCGATACCTGCAGCTGCCAAGGTTGCGGCCCCGACCGAAAACGTAACAGCAGGAAGGTTTCCCCCGGTGGCCGCGTTGGAACCGTGGTAAGTAATATATGCGAAGATCAGGACGGCGAGCAGCGCTCCGATCGGGTCGTTGATTATCCCTTCCCATTTCAAAATGTCGGCAGGCCGCTTCCCGATTCGGATTGATCGAAGCATCGGGCCGATCACTGTAGGACCGGTGACCACAAGGATGCCGCCGAACAAGGTTGAAACGGGCCAGGAAAGACCGGCACCGTAATGTGCGGAGCCCGTGCCTAAAAGCCATCCGATCGGGACGCCGACTAGCACCAGTCTCAGCACGCCGCTGCCAGCATGCCGCAGTTCACGAAAATTGAGACTCAATCCGCCTTCAAAAAGAATGACTGCGACCGCGAGTTTCGTGATTGGCTCCATTAGGTCGCCGAAGTCTCGCGCGGGAACGATAATCCCGGTCACAGGGCCCGCAACAATTCCCGCGATCAGCATCAGTGCTATCGCTGGCTTGGCTGTACGCCACGCGATCCACTGTGCTCCGACGCCAAGCACGCCGATCAGCGCGATCTTGGCCATGAGAGATTCGATGAAATCCAAGATCTCTGCCCTTGCCTATTGGAACGATGACCTCGAACCCTTTGGTCGAAGTCCAATGATCGCAGTCTCGCCCGCAGTTCTGACGATCAAATATTTGGGTTTGTCGACCACAATCGGAAGCGCCGTAGTAGAAAAAGGGCAATCATAACATGTTAATTTCGAAGGAGTTTTGGACGGCGTGAAGGACGCTTCTTCGCGCTGCGTGATCTCACCGGGCCCGTTATCACGGCATTTTCTTTGCGCCCATAACCGCCTCAGCAATACGAGATGCAGCACGTCCGTCACCAAATGGATTATGCGCAGCCGCCATCCTGGCATGATGCTCAGGCTCGTCCAGCAATCGTTCAACTTCGCTGACGATATTGTCTCGATCGGTTCCCACAAGAAGGGCAGTTCCCGCCTCAATGCCCTCGGGTCGCTCCGTAGTGTCGCGCATCACGAGAACGGGCCGGCCGACCGCGGGGGCCTCTTCCTGCACGCCGCCAGAATCGCTTAGCACAATGTGGCACGTATTTAACGCGTGTATGAACTGGGGGTAATCGAGCGGCGGTATCCGGGATACATTCTCGCCGGCCGGCAATATTTCATCCATCGCAGCCTTCACACGTGGATTCGGATGCATTGGAAACAAGATCGCGATGTCGTCACGCTGCGCCAACCGCTTCAGCGCAGTTGCAATTGATCGCATGCCGTCGCCAAAATTTTCGCGCCGATGGGTAGTCACTAGCACGACGCGTCTGCCGGCGAATCTCGCAAGGATCGGGTCGAGCGCGGCTGTGAGATTTGGTTCAAGTTCGATTTTGGACAGCGTCCAGTGAAGAGCGTCAATCACTGTGTTTCCGGTTTGGTAAATCAAACCCGGCGCGGATTCCCTATATAGCGCCTCGGTCGCAGAACGCGTCGGGGTAAAATGCAAATCGGCCAGCGGCATGATGATCCGCCGATTTGCTTCTTCCGGCCACGGACTGAGAAGGTTACCGGATCGTAGGCCCGCCTCGACATGGCCGACCGGAATCTTTCGATAATACGCGGCAAGTGCCGCAACCATGGCCGTCGTCGTGTCTCCTTGAACAAGGACCCTGTCGGGCCGCTCCTTGTCCATAGTTGCTCCAAGTGCGAGCAACAGTCGCGCAGTAAGGCTATCCAGTGTCTGATCCGGCTCCATGATATCGAGGTCGATGTCCGGCACGATCCCCGCGATCTCAAGCACCTGATCGAGCAAACCGCGATGCTGTGCGGTGATGCAAACCCGGACATCAACGTCCTCTGCGCATTGAAGCGCGCGGACGACAGGGAACATCTTGATGGCTTCAGGCCTTGTTCCGAAAACGATAAGAACCTTGAAACGAGACATTGGTCGTCCTTAAGGGCGGTCTTCAACCAGACATTTGCACATTTTGAGCGGCGTGGCCGCGGGTGCGATCTTAAAGGGGACGTATCATGGCAATCAAACGGCTGCGCAAAGCAGTCTTTCCCGTTGCGGGACTAGGTACACGTTTCTTGCCGGCGACAAAGGCTATGCCGAAAGAAATGCTTACCGTCGTTGACAAACCGTTGATTCAATACGCGGTTGAGGAAGCAATAGAGGCCGGGATCGAGCAGATGATCTTCGTGACCGGCAGAGGTAAGGGTGCGCTCGAAGACCACTTTGATCTGGCTTTCGAGCTAGAGGCAACGCTTGAGGCTCGGGGGAAGCCACTATCCCTTCTTGCCGCTACGCGGCAAGCACCGGGATCACCAGTTTACGTGCGTCAGCAGGAACCATTGGGACTTGGCCACGCAGTATGGTGTGCACGTGATATCGTCGGCGACGAACCCTTTGCTGTCTTGTTAACTGATGAGTTGATGGTCGGAAAGCCTGGTGTTTTGAAGCAGATGGTTGACCATTATGAAAGGATCGGCGGCAACTTGATTGCGGCGCTCGAAGTGCCGGAATTGGAGACGGATAAATACGGCATCATTTCTCCGGGTGGACGCGACGGTGCGCTGATCGAGGTTAACGCGCTGGTTGAAAAGCCGGAGGCCGGGACGGCTCCGTCAAACCTGATGATACCGGGGCGGTACATTCTTCAGCCTGAAGTGATGAAAATTCTGAAGTCTCAAGGGAAAGGCGCCGGTGGAGAGATTCAGTTGACTGATGCGATGGCCAAGCTGATCGGACAGCAGGAGTTTCACGGCGTGCAATTCGAAGGCCAGAGATACGACTGCGGCGATAAGGCGGGGTTTGTGAAGGCGACGATGGCGGTTGCCGCGAATCGTCAAGATATCGGTCCGGCGGTGCGCGCTTTCGGTCAGGAACTGTTCGGTTAATCCCGGTGACATGAAGCAAATCTTTGCTACGCGTCATCAGTCCGCACGATCCGGTATTTTCTGATTGCTGTGGTGTTGCATGGCGCTTGCGCTGCACGCGACGCATGCGGGATCTTTCGGCAATCGTATCTTCCGGAAACGCAGCGACAGGAAATCGAGAAGCAGCAATTGACCGGCCGGATCGTCGCCGAACGGTACGATGCTTCGAATGACCTCGAACGCGGCGAGACTGCCGAGCACTCCGGTGACGGGACCAAGAATGCCATCGTCCGAGCAGCTAATTTCGGCGGTGTCGGCATCCTCCCCAACGAAGCATCGGTAGCAGGGCTTTCCGGATTGCCATCCGCGGTAGATGCCGAGCTGCCCCTCGAACCGCCCGACGGCTGCCGAAACCAAGGGTATTCGCAAGGCGTAGGCGGCATCGGAGACGGCAAAACGGGTGCTGAAATTGTCGCAGCCATCCAGGATCACGTCGACATCTGCCAATAATGTTGTGGCATTTGCAAAGTCCAATCTGGCCGCAACGGACTTGATTTTGACATGGGGATTGATGCATCCAAGGGCATTCGCCGCAGCCAGGACTTTCGCCGTTCCGACATCCGCGGATCGGAAAACCGTCTGACGCTGCAAGTTGGAAGTCTCGACATTGTCATCATCAATAAGAACGATTGTTCCGATACCCGCCGCCGCCAGATATTGTATTGCGGGAGAGCCAATGCCGCCGGCACCCACAACGGCAACACTTGCTTTGGACAGCCGCAGCTGCCCTGCGCCCCCAAATTCGCGGAGAACGATGTGACGCGCGTAGCGCTCGAGTTCGTGGTCAGAAAGCGTCACTGGAAGCGTCGTGTCGTCATCGGCCGGTAGAGCCGAATCCCGCCGACCCGCGTGGCGTTTCATCCAGTTCGTCCGTTTCGATGATAACGGTCGGCTGAACTGCAGCAGGAACGAGTTGCGCCATGCGGTCGCCACGCTTCAGGACGAACGGGACGTCGCCGCAGTTGATCAATATGATTTTGATTTCCCCCCGATAGTCCGCGTCTATCGTGCCGGGGGTATTGAGGCATGTCACGCCATGCCGGAGCGCCAGTCCCGAACGCGGGCGCACCTGCACCTCGTAACCCTGCGGGATCGCAATCGCGAATCCGGTCGGAACCGCGGCACGTTTGCCTGGGTCGAGTGTCAATGTTTCGGCGGAAACAATGTCGAGGCCGGCGGCTCCACTGCTGGCGTAAACGGGTAGGGGAAGGCCTTCGCCATGCGGAAGTCTTCGGAGTTTTATCGAGATCGGCACTGTCATCAGACCGCATCCAACGCGTCTGCAATGCGGTCGGCGAGCCGCGTGGCGACCAGATCTTTGGAAAGCCGCTCCCAACTTTCGACATTGTCCTGAGTAACGAGATGTACACTGTTCTCATTGCTCCCCATAATGTCTCCGGAAACGTCGTTTGCCACGATCCAATCCGCACGCTTTTGCTCCAGCTTCATTCGTGCATTGTCCAGCAAGGAGTCGGTTTCTGCGGCAAAACCGATCAGGAGTTGCGGCCGATCCGACGCCGCAGCGACAGTCGCAAGAATATCCGGATTTTCTTCGAACGTCAGAACCGGCCCTCCTTGCGTTTTTTTCAGCTTCGATGGCGCGGGTTGAACGCGCCAATCGGCAACCGCGGCAACCATCACGGCGACATCTGCGGGTAGAGCCGAATGAACCGCCTCCGCCATCTGTCGAGCAGTTTCTACATCGACCCGTACGATGCCCTGGGGGGTCGTGAGCTGAACCGGCCCCGAAATGAGGGTGACACGCGCACCGAGCCGTCGAAGAGCACCGGCGATCGCAAAGCCCTGTCGTCCCGAAGACCGGTTCGCGAAATAACGTACCGGGTCAATCGGTTCGTGCGTGGGCCCGGCGGTAACAATGACATGACGGCCAGTAAGCCGATTATTTTCACCCAGTAGCGATTCGATCGCGTCCACGATGGTGCCGGGCTCAGGTAGCCGCCCCGGTCCGTATTCGCCGCAAGCCATCCAACCTTCGTGAGGATCGATGACCGCAATACCATCGCCGCGAAGTTGCTCTACATTGCGGCGGGTTGCGGGGTGATCCCACATGCGTACGTTCATTGCGGGCACGGCCAGCACCGGCTTGTCCGTTGCCAATAACACGGTGGTAGCCAAATCATCCGCCAGACCGCCCGCCATTCGCGCCAGCAAATCCGCAGTTGCCGGTGCGACTACGATGAGATCAGCCTGCCGACTAAGCTGAATATGACCCATCTCCACCTCGTCTTTGAGGTCCCAGAGACTCGTATAAACCTGATTTTCGCTAAGTGCAGCAAGAGCCATTTCCGTCACGAAGTGACTACCGCCCGCCGTGAGAACACAGCGAACGCTGTAGTTCCTCTTGCGCAACAGCCGGATGAGTTCGCAAGACTTATAGGCGGCAATACCGCCGCCGACGATCAGCAAAATGGTTTTCATCGCAGAACCCGTCGTACGGTGATGCGGCGACGACCGAACGCCGCTATGACCAGATCGCGAATGCCATCGACAGAGAAGGCGAGCCCTACGATCACACAAGGAAATATAAAAGGTTCGCAAACAAGTGTGCGGCCCGATTCGGCAAACAAGGTCAAGACTCCGTAAATTAGCATCAGCGCCAAAATGCGCACCGCGAGTTCATCGGGCCAAGCCGTCCAGCCAAAAAACGCTATCCCGAATAACAAACCTGATATCCACAACGGCAGAATAGCAGCGATCAGGGAAGGCGTCATCGGGAGGTCGGTCAGGCCATCCAGTATTTGCTGGAACCAAATATCCGTGATCGTACCGGCAGTACCGTAAACTTGCGTGACCGCTAAATTGTGAGCGATGAGGGCTCCGACTATAATTACGATTGCCATGCACCATGCGGTTAATTCACGGCGATTGTTCTCCAGGATCGCAAACACAGCCATCAGCAGCAAATAAATCAGCGCGACAGTGCTTACCAGTGCAGCCATGAGACCAATCGCGGCTGACGAGAGACCGCCCAATCGCTTTCTGGTGACGAGTGACAAGATAACAAACAGTACCGCCCACGCTTCAGGAATAAATTGAACGTCCCTGACCAGAAAGTTCATCATCGCAAACGCCAGCAGAACAGCCAATATCAAACGAGGCAAACCCCGGTTTAGCCCTGGAGAAATGCGTAGATACGCGGTAAACGCAGTTGCTGCGGCAAGGGCGTAGAACATTACTGACACTGCTCGGGGCGGTGCAAACGCTTGAACTACGGCAAGCGTCGGGAGTGGAATAGTGGACGAAGACCGAACCGGGGTGATGTTCAATTCCAATGTCGTCGTCGCCGCACTGTAATAATCAGCCCCGTGCCGCATGCCGTCAATCACTGTTGCGTAAAGCGAACCCTCGGTCAGGTCGCTATCCAATACATCATTTCGCGTATTGCCCGCCCTCAATCCTGCAACTGCCAAGCAAATAAGTAACGTCAAAAGCACTGTAAGCGCGGCCCGGGCACGGCCCGGTCGCAAAATCGCATAGCGAGACGGAGAGGAAAGCCACAACGAAGGCGCGGGAAGGCGGATCATCATTCGCCTATCCGCGAAGCAAAATTGTCAGCGTCGCGGCGATCAAAGCTGAAACCATCGCGACCGCTGCATATCGCCAGCCGCCGCCAATCCTGACAATCTCCATGTTCTTCAACGGCATCAATGACGGAGCGCCGTTCGAGGGAGGATAACGCTGCTCGATCCGCCGGACGAGTTCCGGGAGACGCGCGATGGTCCGCAGATCGGTTACGATCCGGTCGGCGATTGCAGCTTCAGGCCCCAGTTCGGTCCGGATCCATTCCGACACGAAAGGGGAGGCGGTTTCCCACAAATTGATATCGGGATCGAGCGCGGTTGCGACTCCTTCGACCATGACCATTGTCTTTTGCAGCAAGAGTAAATGCGGCTGCGTTGCCATGTCGAAATCACGGGTGATCGAGAATAGAGATTCAAGCATCGTTCCGATCGACATTTCCTTGACCGGCAATCCGCGCATCGGCTCGCCGACCGCGCGCAACGCGGTTGCAAACTCGCCGACGCTGTGATGCCCCGGGACGTAGCCTGCCTCAAAGTGAATTTCCGCAACGCGAGTGTAATTGCCGATGATGAGGCCATAGAGGATCTCAGCAAGCCAGACGCGTGCCTGACGGTCGATCCGCCCCATGATACCGAAGTCGATAGCTGCGATCTTGTTTCCGGGCAGTGCGAAAAGATTGCCTTGATGCATGTCTGCGTGAAAGAACCCGTCGGCGATTGCCTGACGCAAGAATGCCCGGACAAGTGTTTGCGCTAAACGAGGCAGATCAAAACCGGCTGCGATCAGCGCAGGGCGATCCGATATCTTGACGCCGTCGACCCACTCAATCGTCATTATTTTTGATGTCGATCGTTGCCAGTCGATCGCGGGAATTACGAAGTCCGGTTCCGCCGTCATACCTTCGGAAAGTTCAGAGGCGGATGCCGCCTCTCGGCGAAAGTTCAGTTCATTGAGAGTCCAACGCTTGAAGGTTTCGATTGTCAGGCGGGGACGAAGCCGCCGCGCTTCGGCGCTCATCGCCTCAAGCCTTGCGGCCGCCCAGCTATAGGTGTCGGTCGCACGCCTGAATTCGTCTTCTACTCCGGGCCTCAAGACCTTGACCGCGACGTTACGTCCGTCGGTCGTAATCGCGCGATGAACCTGCGCGATTGAAGCGGCACCAATCGGCGTCTCGTCGACTTGTTGGAACAGGTCTGCCGCAGGACGACCTAGGCTCGCCTCCATTGCAGCCTTAATTGTTGCAAACGGGACCGGTGCGAGTTGATCCTGCAATCGTAGCAGGTCATGCGCCGCTTCTTCCCCCACCAGGTCAGGCCGCGTGGCAAGTGTCTGTCCAAGCTTTATCGCGGCCGGACCGACCGCCTGAAAGGCGTCGGCGTAGCGCGGCGTCGTAGGCACCCGGGCACCTATGCGTAGGGTGCGAGCGAGACGGCGGACAACTGCTGGGGTGTTGGGGTCGCGCTCAATTCCTCTGAGCGCGCCGTAACGGGCAAGCGTTCGTCCCCAGCGCAACAGCCGCCAGACGTGAACGACCGATGTCGTCAAATCTTCCAGCCGCTATGGATCGCAACCAGACCGCCGAAAATCGGTTCGACGCGTGTCCGAATGAAGCCCGCATCGCGGACCATCGCTTCAAAGTCCCGCATGGGAGGAAACCTCCGGATCGACTCGATCAGATAGCGATAGCTGTCTGCGTCTCCGGCAAGCATCCGACCGATTTGCGGAACCACTCTATGTGAGTAGCTATCGTAGAGTTCGGCGAAGCCCGGCCATTCGGTTGTCGAAAATTCCAGGCAGAAAAATCGCCCGCCGCGCTTAAGTACGCGGTTTGCCTCGCCCAACGCGGCTGAAATATCCGTTACGTTCCTGATACCGAACGCAATTGTATAGACATCGAAGAAGCGGTCGGGAAACGTCAGCGTTTCGGCATTTTCCTCAGTCCAGACGAGGCCGTCGATACCACGCTTTGCGGCGCGCTCCATGCCGATTTCGAGCATATCGGGATTGATATCGGCAACCGTGATGTGCGCTTTTGATGTTGCCATGCGAAACGCGATGTCGCCCGTGCCGCCCGCCATATCCAGGATCTGTTCTCCTGTTCTGGGTTTTACGCGGCGGACAAACCGGTCTTTCCAGAGTCGATGCATTCCGCCCGACATTGCGTCATTCATCAGGTCGTAGCTGCCGGCGACGCTCGTAAATACGTTGCGGACGCGCGCGGTCTTTTCAGTCGCGGTGACGTCCTGGTAGCCGAAGGGTACGATGTCGCTCATGTCTCACGCTCTAGCCGGACCTTGTAGCCCCGGCAAACGCAACCTAGCTCGCAAATCGTGCCTGAGTTACCGGAAGTTGAGACAACCGTCCGCGGTTTGGTACCGGTTCTAAAGGACCGGCGGTTGACGTTTGTCGAGGCGCGGCGCGCAGATCTAAGAAAATCCATTCCGGTCGATCTCCGGCAGCGTCTGACCGGGGTGCGGGTCACTTCGCTCGATCGACGGGGTAAATACGGACTGATCGCCACGGATCGCGGTGATACGCTTGTCTTTCACCTGGGGATGTCGGGGCGATGGCGTGTTGATCCGAGCGAATTGCTGGCGCACGATCATATCGTGTTCGAGACCGAGGAGGGGCGGCGGCTGGCGCTCAATGATCCACGCCGGTTCGGCTTTGTTGACCTCATAGACACGGCCTTTCTTCAGCAATATCAGCCTTTCAAGGCGATGGGGCCGGAGCCACTCGGAGATGCGCTTTCCGGCAGATATCTGGCTTCAGTTCTGGCGGGCAGGACTGCATCGATCAAAGCGATGTTGCTAGACCAGCAAATCGTGGCAGGGCTGGGCAATATTTATGTTTGCGAGGCGCTGCACATGGCGCGGATTGTGCCGGCGCGCGCGGCTGGTCGAGTTTCAAAAGCGCGTCTCGATCGCTTGGCGGGGGCGATCAAGGCCGTGCTCGCGGCGGCAATTAGCGCAGGCGGGTCGAGTTTGCGCGACTATGCGCGTCCCGACGGCGAACTCGGCTATTTCTCGAAGCAATGGCAGGTGTACGGTCGCGAGGGCGAGGCTTGCGGATGCGGCGCGATGGTCAAGCGCCGCACTGAGTCCGGACGATCAACCTTCTGGTGTCCAGGCTGCCAGCGCGGTTGACGCTTTCATCAGCTTAGGGTAGGCGAAAAATTATCAGAGGGCGTTGGAGCGATCCCGCGCCCCTTTTCTTTGTTCATTCGATTTATTCAGAGGGCTTCATGGCGAACACGCCGCAGGCGAAAAAGCGTATCCGTCGCAACGAGCGTCGCGCGGAAGTTAACGGAAACCGGGTGTCCCGGATTCGTACCTATGTAAAGCGCGTCGAGATGGCTTTGGAGTCGGGCGACAAGTCGGCAGCCGTCAGCGCTTTGGCGGACGTGCAGCCGGAATTGCAGCGCGGTGTTGCGAAAGGCGTGCTCCACAAGAATACGGCAAGTCGCAAGTTTTCGCGGCTGACCAAGCGAGTTACCGCGCTCGCCTGAGCCCAGACGACCTTTAACCGCGCCGAATAGAAGCGCCCGTCAAGTTCCCGCTTGGCGGGCGTTTTTGCGTACTGCGACTTTCGCATTGCAGCATCACTTGGATGGTGTTGAAAACACAAGGAAGCTTCGCGATTCGCACGTTCCGTACGATCGCCATCGACCATAAAAACGCTATTTTTCAGAGGGTTATCAGATATTTCAACGGGTTTCCGCCCCCCGCAATCTGTCAATCCCGTTTATTTCATTTTTGTGGCGCGGGGCGGGGTTGATCGGCTCCGCACGAAGTTCATAATCGGGCCACAGCGACGGTGACTCGTCGCATCTTGAACAGCAAGGAACGGTCCGGGGGTCATAGAGACCGGCCCATCGGAAGCATATTGCGGGGCCAGAAAAGCAACACGTTCGTTCGCCTCGGCGTTCGGGCGGGGATGGAGTGTGCGCGTGAAAGACGGGGAATCGAGCGTTGCGAGCCAACAGGCCCAGGCCTGGGGTCGAGTGCGCACGTCCCTTCGTGAATCGGCAGGGGCAAGGCTTTACGATCAATGGCTAAAGCCAATGACCCTGATCCCGAGCGAGGATCCCGAGACAATTCGGCTTGCGTTGCCGTCGGCGTTCATGACGAACTGGGTACGCAACCATTATGCGGAGCGGTTACAGTTCGAGCTTAGCACTTTAATACCCCAGCTTTGCAGCATTGTAATTGAAACGCGAACAGTTCTGCCGGAGCCGTTAGTATTCGAGGCGAATGAGACCGACACTGCGGTCAGGCCTTCGGCGGCCAGCGAGACGATGCCTGAAAGCCGGATATGTGACGGTGGTCCGGTTCTCGACTTACGCTACCGCTTCGACCGGTTCGTCATCGACGGTTCCAACCGTGTTGCCTACAACGCGGCAGTCGCGCTTGCCCAGCCCGGTCCGCCGCGTTTCAGTCCGCTCTTTCTTCATAGTGGGACAGGACAGGGAAAGACGCATTTGATGCATGCCATTGGGCACAGCTTTATTGCCGCGAATCGCTCGGCACGCGTCATCTGTCTATCGGCCGAACGTTTCATGTATGAATTCGTCGCCGCGATGCGGGAACGTGATACGTTCGTGTTCAAGCAGCGTTTACGCTCCGCCGACCTATTGTTGATCGATGACCTGCAATTCATTGGCGGCAAGGACGCGACGCAGGAAGAATTCTTCCATACCATCAACGAAATTATGGGGGCGGGGAAGCGACTGGTCATATCCGCCGATCGCTGTCCGCAAGCGCTGGAGAGCATCGATCCGCGGATCGTCGGGCGCATGACAATGGGGCTCGTTGCCGATATCCGGCCGCCGGATCTGGCGCTACGCCGGGCGATACTTGCGCGTAAGGTTGCGGAGATGCCGCACGCGGATGTGCCGGCGGATGTGCTGGATTTGCTGGCCGCGCGAATCCATACCAATATTCGCGAACTGGAAGGGGCGCTCAATCGTGTCGTTGCCTATGCGCAATTGACCGGCGAGCGTCTCGACCTCGATTTCGCACTACAGACTTTGGGTGACGTTTTGCGCGGCGCTCGTCGCTCGGTCACGATCGATGAAATCCAGAAGCGGGTTTCGGCGCATTTCGAATTGAAGCCGATCGAACTTGTTTCCGCTCGTCGAGCACGCGTGGTGGCGCGGCCGCGTCAGATTGCAATGTATCTGGCCAAAAGACTGACGACACGCTCGCTTCCGGAAATCGGCCGGAAGTTCGGGGGACGCGATCATTCTACCGTCATTCATGCCGTGCGACGGATCGAACAATTGCGCGAGCAGGATTGCGATGTCGATACGGCAGTCAGAGCGCTGATGCGCGACCTGGAAGCCGCGCTGTAGCAAAGTCACAAACTGTCGATCTGTATTATCTGGATGCAATCAAGACTGGAGACCGACCGCCGTCCGCGCTGCCTCCAGCGTCGGTTGCGCGAGCGTACGGGCTCTGGCGCTACCGTCTTCCAAAACTCGCACAACAGCGGCCCGATCTGCATTCAACTCCCCCAGTCGCGTGCGGATCGGTGTCAAGGCGTCAATCGCAACATTGGCGAGTTCAGCCTTAAATTCGCCGAAACCAGAACCGGCGAAACGGCGCAAAACAGCATTGGTGTCGGTTCCGGCAAGCGCAGCGAAGATCGTGACGAGGTTGCGTGCCTCCGCCCTACCTTCCAGCCCTGCTTCGCTGTCGGGGAGGGGAGCGGAATCAGTTTTGGCGCGCCTGAACTTCTGGATGATCTGATCATCGGTGTCGGTGAGATTGATGCGTGACGCGTCGGACGGATCGGACTTGGACATCTTTGCATTGCCGTCCCGCAGCGACATGATCCGCGGTGTTGCGACACTGATCAGTGGTTCGGGCAGCGTGAACAGATCAACGGTGAAATCCGCATTGAACTTTGATGCTATGTCGCGGGCAAGTTCAAGATGTTGCTTCTGATCATCGCCGACGGGAACATGCGTTGCCTGATAGACGAGCACGTCGGCCGCCTGAAGGACGGGATAGGCGAAAAGGCCCACGCTTGCGCCTTCCCGGTTCTTTCCGGCCTTGTCCTTCCACTGTGTCATTCGGTTCAGCCAGCCGATCCGCGCCGTACCGTTCAGGATCCAGGCAAGCTCGCTATGGGCCGGTACGCGCGATTGATTGAACAGGATCGAACGGTCAGGATCAATCCCGCATGCCAGCAACGTCGCCGTCATCTCGATCGTGTTGGCGGCCAGTTCCGCCGCTACCACGGGCTGAGTCAGCGCGTGAAGATCGGCGAGAAAGAACAGGCATTCGTCGTCCGCGCTCATGCTGTCCTGCAGCGCGACCCATTGCTTTATCGCGCCGAGATAATTGCCAAGGTGAAGGTTGCCGGTGGGCTGAATACCCGAGAGTACGCGCATGATATGCCTTATCTGGAACGCCTGACGAGGGCGGCGATATCGCCGAGCCGAAACGCGCCGGTGACAAGCGTCGCGAACGCATAGACCACGCCGCCGGTCGTCACCAGCACCGCCATCGCGCCCCAGCGTTCTACGCTCCGGCCGGTTACGAATGGTGCGAACAGATCGTCGAGGAAATACATCGCGACGCCCATGACGAGCGCGGCGACGAGCAGTCTCCAAGTCCGGTGGAGCAGGCGTGCGTCGGGAGCGAAATGCCCGCGTCTGCGCAAGGTGCGATAAAGCAACGCCACGTTGACCGTGCTGGCAATCGCGGTGGCGAGTGGGGGTCCCATATGTTGCAGCGGCATGATCAGCACTAGATTGAGCACAAGGTTCACGACCATGGAGATCGTTGCGTAGCGTACCGGCGTCCTGGTGTCCGAGCGCGCATAAAAGCCGGGGGTGAGCACCTTGACGAGGATGTAACTGGGCAACCCAACCGAAAAAGCGGCTAGCGCCTGCGCCGTGTAGAACGTATTCGTCGCCGTGAATTCACCGTGCTGGAACAGCGCTGCGGCGATCGGGACGCCGCAGACGATTAGCGCCACCGTCGCGGGCAAGGTCAGGAACAGCGCCAGCTCCATGCCGCGGTTTTGGGTTTCCATCGCCTCAGCGTCCGCGCCGCGTCCCAGCTGCTGCGAGATCGTCGGCAACAGCACGGTGCCGAGGCCGATGCCAATCAGGCCGAGCGGCAATTGGTTCAGGCGATCGGCCGCATAAATGTAAGACACCGATCCGGACGGTAGCAACGCGCGCGCCAACGCCGAGGAAATCAGCAGATTGATCTGCACCGCCCCGGTTCCCGCGGCTGCGGGCCAGATCAGTTTGAGCAGCCGCTTGACATCGGGATTGAGGCGGGGGAGCCGGAGCGGGAGGACGACACTTGCCTGCCTGCACGCCCACCATAGCCACAGCAATTGCAGCGCGCCCGCCACGGTCACCGCTATAGCCTGATTTTGTGCAGTCATGATCGGCAGCCGTTCATGAAAGAACAGCAAGGCCGCAATCAGCGTCACATTGAGCAGGATCGGCGCCGCCGCCGCGATCCAGAAACGGTGCAGAGAGTTGAGGATTCCGCCGAGCAGCGACACCAGGCTGATGAGCAGCAAATAAGGAAAAGTGATGCGGGACAGGTGGACGACGAAATCGAACTGCGCATCGCTGACGCCGCTGGTTCCGCCCCAGATCAGCCATACGACGGGCCATGCAGCGACCTCCATGATCGCAGTCATCACGATCAATACCGGCAGCAGCACCGACAGCGCATCACCGGCGAAACCGATGCCGTCACGCAGGCCCCCGCCCTCCGGGTCGGCGACCTTTCGATTGAACATCGGAATGAACGCCGCCGAAAATGCGCCCTCGGCGAACAAGGCCCTGAACATATTGGGCAAGCGGAAGGCTATCAGGAACGCGTCCGATGCAAACCCCGCGCCGACGAACCGGAAGAAAAGCGAGTCGCGCACAAGACCAAGTACACGGCTTGCCAGCGTCAGCCCGCCGACCGACCCCAGCGCTTTGGCGAGGTTCACGCGGCCGCGGCCCCGATGTCCGTCAGATGACTATGATCAGGCCTGTCCGACCGTGTTGACGTTGGGTTTCTGACCATCGGCCTGCGCCAGATACATCTGTGCGAAGTCGATCGGCTCAAGCACAAGCGGTGGAAAACCGCCGTCCCGGACTGTATCGGCAAGAACGCGGCGCGCGAACGGAAAGAGAAGGCGCGGTGCCTCACCGAGCATGAACGGCTGAATCTGATCAACCGGAACGTTGCGGAACCCGAACAGGCCGGCAAAAGATAGGTCGACGATGAATGCCGTGGTTCCCTCTGCCTCTGCGCGCACCTCGATCTTCAGCGTGACCTCATGAACGTCCTCTCCGACCTGCTGCGCACCGATGTTGAACTGCACGTCGATCGAAGGTGCAGCCTGATTCTGGTAAATTGCAGGAGCATTCGGATTTTCGAACGACAGATCCTTGACATATTGCGAGATTAGCCCTGCCGCAGGCGCCGTGTCGCCGCCGTTCGCATCCGTCTGATTGTCGCCCGCCGTCAAACTCTCATCGTCCATTGAATATTTCCTAAATACGCTGTCAAAACAGGCACGCCGCCAAGCTGCTGCCGGGTCACCTTATAAGCTGTGACTAGCAGCGCATGCAGACCGTTTCAACGGGGCGGGTTTGAAAGCGCGCGTCCATCGACTATGTTGAATGCTAATCCGGAGGGTTTTTCCGTTGTTCTATGTCGTCCTACTTGCTCTTGTGGCCGGATTTCTCGCGCTGCGGCTGTATAGCATACTCGGTAAGCGGACCGGGCATGAACAGCAGCCTTTGCCGCGCGCGGCGGAAGATCGCGTAGTCAGCGCTCCCGCGCAGCGAACGATCGATGCGAAGCCAGAGCATCGCGATGGCGTGGGGCGTCTGGTCGAATCGGGTGCAGAGCAGGGTGTTCGCGCGATCGTGGCGATCGAGCCGGGTTTTGATGTCGATCAGTTTCTGAGGGGTGCGCAGGCCGCTTACAGGATGGTTCTGGAGGCATTCTGGCGTGGTGACGAGCAGACGCTGGCCGAGCTGGTGGAAGATGATGTGCGCGGTGCATTCGCCGATGCCATCGCGGCCCGGAACGAAGCCGGCGAAGTGCTCGACAATCGGCTCGTGACGATCGAGCGGGCCGCGATCGCCGACTCGGCTTTGGACGGCCGCGATGCGCGGATCATGGTGCGCTTTGATGCAGACATTGCCGCGATCACCCGCGATAAAGACGGCAATGTCATTGCCGGTTCGCTGACCGACGCGATCGAAACGCATGATGTCTGGACGTTTGCCAGGACGTTGAAAAGCGGCGATCCGAACTGGAAGCTTGCGGATACTGACGAAGCGTGACGCGCGTGGTGGCGGGGCGGCGGGTTGAAGCGGCGATCGCTGCCGGGCTTGCGCTGGCATTGTCAGCCTGCGTCGGGGGCGTAAAGCCGCCCTCTGAAGCGCCGCCGCTGCGCCTGGAAAGCAATGTTCCGTCTGCTAAGCCAATCGTTCCCAGAATCAACCAGGCCCGCATAATCCCCTCGGTTCCGATCCGCGCTGTGCCGATCGTGACGCGGGCCGGTGCCACGACGGCGCGGGGGGCGGGCGTTATCGCCGGACCCTCGATTGCCGCCTTGCCGATCAGCGAAGATCAGGCGGCGGACGCCTTAACAGCCTTTGCGTCGTCGTGCGCCGGTCTTGTCCGGCGGACGGACACGTCCGGCCTGACGCGCGGCGATGACTGGCGAGCGGCATGCGATGCGGCAAAAGGGGGCGGTGTGAAGGAAGCGCGGCGCTTTTTGTCAACATGGTTCGAGACGGCGCAAATCGGTGACGGCAGTGCGTTTGCGACCGGATATTACGAGCCGGAGATCGCCGGAGCCCGCGAGGCGCGCAACGGCTATGTGCCGATATACGGCAGGCCGCAGACGTTGATCGACGTCGATCTCGGGCAGTTTTCCGATGATCTCAAGGGTAAGAAGATTCGGGGCCGCGTCGACGGCACGAAGTTTGTTCCGTTTTTCGAGCGCTCGCAAATCGAGGACGGCGCGCTCGTCGATCATGCACCCATACTCGCCTGGGCAGCGGACCCGGTCGCGCTGTTCTTCCTTCAGATTCAGGGGTCGGGCCGGGTCCGGATGGACGATGGGTCGGTGTTGCGGATTGGCTATGATACGCAAAACGGGCGCGCCTATACGGGTATCGGCGCGCTGATGCGCAAGCGGGGTCTGCTGAGCGCGGGTCAGACGTCGATGCAGGGAATCGTCGCTTGGCTGCATGATCATCCAGCCGACGGGCGCAAGATCATGGACGAGAACAAGAGTTACGTGTTCTTTCGGGTGCTGTCGGGGTCGCCGGTGGGTGCTCTCGGTTATCCGGTGACGGGTCAGGTCAGCGCGGCGGTCGATACGCGCTTCGTTCCGCTGGGCGCGCTCGTTTTCCTGTCGATGGACCGGCTTGATGCGACCGGCCTGTGGGTGGCGCAGGATACCGGTGGCGCAATCAAGGGAGCGAACCGGTTCGATACCTATTGGGGTGCGGGGCAGGTTGCGGAGACGATCGCAGGCGGGATGGCCGCGCACGGAACCGCATTCGTCCTATTGCCCGTCGGCACGGTTGCCCGGCTAAATGCAGCGAGCACGCGTGCGCCAGCTCAACCCTGAAGAGGCGGCGCTTTGGGCACGCGTGGCAAGGACGGCGCTGCCATTGCCCAATAAGGCGCATCCTCTGCCTGTGTCGTACGTTCATCCGCCGAAACCGGCTGTATTACGGTCGCAGCCGATGCAAACGGTCAATCTGATCCGTCCTTTGCCGCCGCTGAAAGTCACGCATGACAAGGCGACACTGGATAGCAAGTGGGACAAGACTCTTTCGCGCGGTTCCGTCGTTCCTGACAGAAGTATAGATTTGCATGGGCACAATTTGCACTCAGCCTATGTCTTGCTCGACGAAGGGCTTGAACGCTCGATCGGCCGCGGGGACCGCGTGTTGCTGCTGATCACGGGCAAGCCGCCGCAACCGGACAGCCAGCAACCACACAAGCGCGGCGCGATCCGTGCCGCGGTCGTCGGCTGGTTGGCAGGATCGCGCCACGCGGACAGGATCGCCGCCGTGCGTGCCGCGCATCCCCGGCACGGCGGCAACGGTGCGCTTTACATCATCATGAGGCGGCAACCCGTTCGATAAGGTTGGCGTAGATCGCGGTTAAATTGTGGAGGTCGGCGATCGCCACGGCCTCGTCCACCTGGTGCATCGTTGCGTTCAGCAGGCCGAATTCGCACGT
Organism: Sphingomonas sp.; assembly: GCA_965219075.1. Lineage (GTDB taxonomy): Bacteria > Pseudomonadota > Alphaproteobacteria > Sphingomonadales > Sphingomonadaceae > Sphingomonas. The sequence continues at coordinate 2,456,066 of CBDCMM010000002.1, read as the reverse complement.
GGGACAAATTTTCGAGAGGAAACGCGCGTCCGAAGTGCCGCCGGTTGTCGACAATTCGGGCGTGATTCCGGTTGTCTCGGTTATTGCGGCGGCGAGCAGCGTCGACAATGGTCCGGGTTCGGTCAGGAATGCCTCGCCCGATACGCGTCCGGTGATCTGTGCGGCCGGGGCGTGGCGGCGAACGATCGATGCGATGCGATCGATCAGATCGGAGCCGCGTTGCTCGTCGTTGAAACGGATGCTGATCCGGGCACGCGCCTCGGCTGGGATGACGTTGTGCGCCGGATTGCCGACCGTGAGATCGGTGACTTCCATATTCGACGGCTGAAACCAGCTGTTGCCGGCGTCGAGTATCACCGATTGAATATCGGCCAGCGCCGCAATCAGCCGGGTGATCGGATTGTCGGCAAGATCGGGATAGGCGACGTGACCCTGGCGTCCGGGAACCGTGATCCAGATATTGACCGAACCGCGCCGCCCGATCTTTACCGTATCGCCCAGCCGTTCCGCCGAGGTCGGTTCACCGACCACGCAATAGTCGGGCACGATCGTCCGCTCCGCCATCCGGTCGATAAGCGCGCGCGTGCCGAAGATGGCCGGCCCTTCTTCGTCGCCGGTAATGACAAGGACAAGCGGGCCTGACCGCTTCGCCATTGCGATTGCTGCGATGAAAGCTGCAATCGCGCCCTTCATGTCGACGGCCCCTCGACCGTAGAGAAAGTCGCCGCGGATATCGCCGCTCCAGGGGGATGTCGTCCAGCCGCCGCCGGGTGGAACGACATCGAGATGACCGGCAAAGGCAAGGCAGGGTCCGGTACCGGTACGGGTGGCGAGCAGGTTCTCGACCGGACCGTCCGGCGCATCCCCGCTTGCGAACCGGTCCAGGGAAAAGCCGAGGTCGCAGAGCGGCTGCGCGACCAACGCAAAGGCTTCGCCCGGCGCGGGCGTAACGCTGGGCGCCCGCAGCAGCGATTGAGCGAGCGTGAGCGGGTCGATCACCCAGTCATCCGGCGGCGGGCCGTTCATACTGTTCGATAATCCATTCCTCCTCCTGCGCCGACGCGATCCAGTCCTGCATGAAGGGATGTTGGAGAACGGCATCCATGTAGGGAGCGGTGAAACGCGCGGCCGGCAGCTGGTAGGTGACGATCCGCGTAACGACGGGCGCGAACATCATGTCCGCCGCGCCGAAATCGCCGAAGAGAAACGGGCCGCGGCCACCGAAGCGCGCACGCGCCTGAGCCCAGAGTTCCATGATCCGCCGCAGTTCGGCCAGCACGTCATCGTCGGGACGCTGTGCCGCAAAGACCCGGCGGATGTTCATGCTGTGCTTGCGCCTGAGCCCGGGGAAGCTCGAATGCATTTCCGCCGCCATCGACCTAGCCATCGCCCGCGCAGCGTCGTCCGCGGGCCAAAAACGGTCGCGCCCGACCTTGTCGGCGAGATGGTCGATGATCGCAAGGCTATCCCAAACGACGGCTTCTCCGTCCCAGAGGATCGGAACCTTGCCGGACGACGGGGCGAATTCGTCTCCCTGACGGCGTCGATCCCAATCGTCGTCATAGAGCGGCACGACCATTTCTTCGAACGGAAGGCCTGATTGCCGGACGGCAAGCCAGCCGCGCAAGCTCCATGAGGAATAGGCCTTGTTGCCGATGATTAGTTTCATGCCCGCTCGACTAACGAGCCCGGCGAAGGTGAGCAACCGCACGGCCCCATAAGTCTCGTTATTGGAGACGTGCGCCGGCGTTTCTGTCGTTCGTGGGGCAAGACCATCGGTAAGGGGCGGTTCAGGCAAGCGCTTCCGGCTCGCAGACTGCAAAGCCGTGAACCGATCAGCGGATAGGTTTTTGGCGTTGCGTCCATCGGCGGCGGCGTTATACGCAGCGGCTCTGCGCGGGCGTGGTGGAATTGGTAGACGCGCGGGACTCAAAATCCCGTTCCGTAAGGAGTGTGGGTTCGATTCCCACCGCCCGCACCACCCATTCGAGCCGGATTGCGAGAACTCCTCCTACGCGAGGAAGAGAGACTGAATCCAGCGAAGTCGTAATCGCCGGTCCGGTAGCTCTGACGTACACGGTGCCCACAAAGCAAACGCCCGGACCGTTTCCGATCCGGGCGCCCGCGTGACGATTGCTCGTCAGCCCCCATTCTATCCGCTTTCGCTCTCACCTCTTGGGCGGTGCGCTGAAGCGTTCCCCGAACCACGGCCTTTGTCCGCCTGTGTGCCAGTGATTCAATGGCTAAGGAAAAGGATGGTCTTTGTCACCCCGCTGCATACCGCGGCGCGACGAATGATGGCCGACTGTGTGAAAAACGCAACATAGGCTAATGTTGCCACTGGCAGGGCAGCGCCCTAGAGCCGGTCAATCTCTTCGCGATCGATCCAAACTCAATGATCCTTTCCCGCTACGAACGCATGATCGCCCGGCGCTACCTCCTGCCCGGGAAGGGCGAGGCGTTCATATTTCTTGTCGCCTCGATCAGCCTGGTCGCGGTGATGCTCGGCGTTGCGGCGCTCGTGATCGTAATGAGCGTCATGAACGGGTTTCGCGCGGAACTGTTCGACAAGATCGTCGGATTGAACGGCCATGCTGTCGTGCAGGGCGTCGGCGGGCGCTTGCCGGATTGGCGGGACATCGTACGTGAGGCGAAGGCGACGCAGGGCGTGACAAGCGCCGTCCCCCTGATCGAACAGCCGTTGATGTCGAGCTATAACGGCCGGGTCGAAGCCGTGCTGGTGCGGGGGATGCGGGCGGGGGATATCCGGCGTCATGCGATCGAGGACAAGATCCTTGCGGGTTCACTGGCAAGCGTCACGCCGGGGAGCGGGCGGGTCGCGATCGGATCCCGGCTGGCCGAAGCGTTGGGCGCCGACGTCGGGTCCGAAATATCCCTCATCAGTCCGCAGGGTCAAACGACGCCGTTCGGAACGGTGCCACGGATCGTTAGCTATACGGTCGGCGCGATATTCGAAATCGGCATCTATGATTACGACAAGGCGTACATCATCATGCCGATCGAGGATGCGCAGACGTTACTGTTGATGGGTGACGCGGTGTCAATGGTCGAGCTGAACACGACGGACGCCGACCGCGTGGGAACGATTCTCGCGCCCCTTGCCAAAAGGATCGGCGGACAGGCGGTGATTGCGGACTGGCGGACGATGAACGCGCAACTGTTCGAGGCGCTCGCGGTCGAGAGGGTTGCGATGTTCACGGTGCTGTCGATCATCATCCTGGTCGCGGTCTTCAACATCCTGTCGTCGCTGATCATGCTAGTGCGGGCGAAAACACGAGATATTGCGATCCTCCGGACGATGGGAGCAAACCGGGCTGGGCTGATGCGCATTTTCATGGTGGTCGGCACGACGATCGGTGCGCTCGGGACCGTCGCCGGTTTGCTGCTCGGCTTCATATTCCTGTTCTATCGGCAGGGTGTGGTCAATTTCGTGCAACTGGTGACGGGGCAGAATCTTTGGGATCCGTCGATCCGGTATCTGACTGAATTGCCATCGAAAACAGACCCGGTCGAAATCGTCGTGATCGCGATGATGGCGCTGGTTTTCAGTTTTCTCGCGACCTTGTATCCGGCCTGGAAGGCGGCGAGCACCGATCCGGTTCAGGTGCTCCGTTATGAATGACGCCGTGCTTGAAACGACGGGCCTTGCGCGCAGTTTCCTCCAGGGCGGCGAGCGGATCGATGTGCTGCGCGGCGTCGATCTGAGGATCGCGCGCGGGGAGATCGTCGCGCTTCTGGGGCCATCGGGGTCGGGCAAGTCGACCTTGTTGCAAGCGGTGGGGTTGCTTGAAGGCGGGTTCGAGGGATCGATCCGGATCGCGGGCGAGGAGGCGGCTTCGCTGGATGCGAGGCATCGCACGATCGTACGACGCGACCAGCTGGGCTTCGTATATCAGTTCCACCACCTGCTTCCCGATTTCAACGCGGTCGAGAATGTGGTGCTGCCGCAACTCGTGCATGGAGCGGGGCGGGCGGAGGCGGATGAGCGGGCAGCGAGCCTGTTGACGCACCTTGGGCTGGGTCACCGGCTGACGCACAGGCCGAGCCAGCTGTCGGGCGGAGAGCAGCAGCGTGTCGCGGTCGCGCGGGCGCTCGCCAACCGGCCCGCGCTGGTGCTGGCGGACGAGCCCACCGGGAATCTGGATGAGCAAACCGCAAATGTGGTGCTGGCCGAATTCCTTAGGCTGGTTCGGGAAGAAGGCTCCGCCGCCCTCGTCGCGACGCACAACGAGCGGCTGGCGCGCAGCATGGACCGGGTGGTGAGGCTGCACGAGGGACGATTGGCGTGAATGACTGGCGCGATACGCCGACGCTCGTCGGCCGTCACGTCACGCTTCGTCCGTTGGCGCGCGCGGATCGCGACGAGATTGTCGCTGCATTCGCGTCGGGACTGGAGGGAGCGTTCGCGACGATGGTGCCCGGCGAGGCGAACATCGACGGCTGGTATGAACGGATCGAGACGGAGCAGGCCGCGGGGCGCGCAATGCCCTTTACCGTGGTGGACCGTGACCGGGGCATTGCCGGCGTAACGCGCTTTATGCGGATGAGCGAACTGAATTCGCGTTTGGAGATAGGCGGAACGGTCTTTGCCCGGCATGTCCACCGGTCGGGCGTCAACACCGAGGTCAAACGCCTGCTGCTCGGTCACGCATTCGATCAAATCGGTTGTCAGTGCGTGCAATTCCGGACCAGTTGGTTCAACCGTCAATCACGGACTGCGATCGAGCGGCTGGGTGCTCGAATGGACGGCGTTTTGCGCGGGCATATGCGCCTGACGGACGGAACGGTCCGCGACACGATCGTCTATTCGATCCTTGCGCATGAATGGCCGGGCGTTCGCCTCAATCTGGAGGCATTGGCGCAGAGCCATGAAGGAGGCGCCTAATGACTGCGATCACGACATTTGAGGTGACGGGATCCAACGGGAAATCCGTTTCGCTCGATCGTTATGCAGGCCGCGTGCTGCTAATCGTCAACACCGCGTCCAAATGCGGTTTTACACCGCAATATGCAGGACTGGAAAAACTCCATCGGGATTTGGGGCCGCGCGGGTTCGAGGTGCTTGCTTTTCCGTGCAATCAGTTCGGTGCGCAGGAACCGGGTGATGCCGCAGAGATCCAGAATTTCTGTTCGACGACCTATGACATCAACTTCCCGGTTTTCGGGAAGATCGATGTCAACGGCAAAGATGCCGACCCGCTGTTCGAACGGCTGAAGTCAAACGCTCCCGGAGTCTTGGGGTCGAAAGCGATCAAATGGAACTTCACCAAATTCCTTGTCGACAGAAGCGGTAATGTCGTCGATCGTTTTGCTCCCACGACCAAACCCGCGGACATAGCGAACGATATAGAAAAGCTGCTCTAGGCGGGCAGCGCGAAGGCGTCCGCTCCCTTTTTGTGGCTCAGGCCGGACGCGATCGAGGTGACGCCGCCAAGCAGAAAGCTGATGCCGATAATGTAGCCCGGCAACGTCATGGCGGAGAGGGGAAGCGTTCCCAAGACAAACAGCGCGAGCAGTATGTTGACGATTCCGAGCATGATCATCATGCCGCGGTTACGCCTCATCCTGTATCCCCACAGTAATTCCATTGCGCCGCGCAAGCCCAGCCAGATCACGACCAAAAGCGTCAGGGACAGCGCGCCGGTCCGGGGTTCGAGCGCCATGATGAGGCCGATGATGATCGAAATTACCGCAAAACCGATCTGGTAAGCGCGTCCTTCATGTGCCTTGCCGAAAATGCCGGCGAACAACGACGAGAGGCCGGCGGCAATGAAGAATGCGCCGATCACCAACGTTGCGGCAACCGTCGCGATTACGGGGAAGACAAAGGCGAAGATGCCGAATGCGGCAGACAAGATGCCGTAACCCACAATCCACCCCCAGCCGGTCCCGGCACGAGGAGTACCGATAGTCGGATCGAGACCGGGTTCATAATCGAGGGGCGTGTCGGCCATCAAATGCTCCATCTTGCGTTATCGATCATCAACGGGCCGATTTTGCCGGCGGTTCCGTCGCTGGTCGAATCGGCGAGGCTGATCTAGAACAGGCGCATGCATTCAGGATTTGTGCCGCTTCGTATCTTTTCCAGCTACACCATGCTCGACGGGGCAATCGAACCCAAGGAAATCGCAAGACAGGCGCGGTCATTCAAATTTCCGGCAGCGGCGCTGACCGATCGCAACGGACTTTATGCCGCGATGCCCTTTTCCGATGCAGCCAAGCGGGAGGGCGTACAGCCGATCATCGGTACGATGCTGGGTGTCTTGCGCCCGGACATGCCCGAAGGGATCGAACCGCCGCTCGATTGGGTCGCGCTGTATGCGCAGAACGAACGCGGCTATGAAAATCTTTGCGCGCTGGTCAGCAGGGCGCATCTGGACCGCCCGATCGAGATGCCCGCGCATGTCGACTGGGTTACGCTTTCGGCGCATTGCGAAGGGCTGATCGCGCTTACCGCGGGCGGTGAGGGCGCGTTGACGCGGCTGTTCGCGGAGGATCAAGGCGACCGGGCCTTCGCCTTTGCCGATCGGTTGCAGGCGGCGTTCGGCGACCGACTGTATATCGAATTGTGCAGGAGGGGCGATGCGATCGAGGAGGCGGCTGAAGATGCGCTGATCGATCTTGCTTATGCGCGCGATATCCCGCTGATCGCGACAAATCCGTGCTGCTACACCGAGCCGCAGTTCGGCGACGCGCATGATGTGATGCTCTGCATCGCCAGTTCCTCATACGTCGAAAGCGAGGACAGGCCGCGCAGTTCGCCCGATGCCTGGCTGAAGCCGGCGGACATGATGCAGGCGCTGTTTGCGGATTTGCCCGAAGCGATCGCCAATACGCTGGTCGTGGCGCAGCGCTGCGCGGTGATGGCGCCCGCGCGCAAGCCGATCCTGCCGACGCTGGCCGGTGATTTGGAAGGCGAGGCGGCGATGTTGAGGCGCGATGCCAGGGCCGGACTAGCGGCCAGGCTTGACCGGATTGCGGCTGTTGAGCCGGATCGGGCCGGAGACTGGCGCGATGAATATCGGGCAAGGTTGGAGTTCGAGCTGGACGTCATCATCCAGATGGGGTTCCCGGGATATTTCCTCATCGTCGCCGACTTCATCAAATGGGCGAAGGACAGCGATATTCCGGTCGGCCCGGGGCGCGGATCAGGCGCGGGATCGGTTGTTGCCTGGTCGCTGACGATCACTGATCTCGATCCGATCAAGGTCGGGTTGCTGTTCGAGCGCTTTCTCAATCCCGAACGTGTCTCGATGCCCGATTTCGACATCGACTTTTGCGAAACCAGACGCGGCGAGGTGATCCGCTACGTTCAGGAGAAATACGGTCGTGATCAGGTCGCCCAGATCATCACCTTCGGAAAACTGAAGGCGCGCGCGGTGCTGAAGGACACCGGGCGTGTGCTCCAGATGAGCTATGGCCAGGTTGACCGGCTGGCGAAACTGATCCCCAATCATCCGACTGACCCGTGGACGCTGAAGCGCACGCTGAACGGCGTCGGTGAATTCGCGAAGGAATATGCAAACGACAATCAGGTCCGCCGCCTGATCGATCTTGCAATGAAGCTGGAGGGGTTGCCGAGGCATTCCTCGACGCATGCCGCGGGTGTCGTGATCGGCGATCGTCCGCTGTCGGAACTCGTACCGCTCTACCGCGATCCGCGTTCGGACATGCCGGTCACTCAGTTCGACATGAAATATGTCGAAGGTGCCGGACTGGTGAAGTTCGACTTCCTGGGCCTCAAGACGCTGTCTGTACTGAAAAAGGCGGTGTCGATGCTTGCAGGCCGCGGCGTTACCGTCGATCTCGATACCCTCCCGTGGGATGACGCGGCGACCTATGCCCTTCTACAAAGCGGTAACACGGTCGGGGTTTTCCAGGTCGAATCGGAGGGCATGCGGCGCACGTTGGCGGCGGTCAAGCCGACGGTTTTCGAAGACATTATCGCGCTCGGAGCGCTTTACCGTCCCGGACCGATGGACAACATCCCGATGTTCGGTCGGCGCAAGAACAAGACCGAGCAAATTTCCTATCCACACGCGTTGCTCGAACCTATCCTGGCGGAGACGTACGGGATTTTCGTCTATCAGGAACAGGTCATGCAGGCGGCCCAAGTGCTTGCCGGTTACTCGCTGGGCGGTGCCGACATGCTGCGCCGGGCCATGGGCAAGAAGATCCAGGCGGAAATGGACGCGCAGCGTGCCGGGTTTGTCGAGGGCTGCGCGAGGGTCAACGGGATCGGCGCGCGCCAGGCAAACGACCTGTTCGACCTGATCGACAAGTTTGCCGGATACGGGTTCAACAAAAGCCACGCCGCGGCATATGCGCTGCTTACGTATCAGACTGCGTGGCTAAAAGCGCATTATCCGCACGAATTCTTTGCAGCCTCGATGTGCTACGACATCAGTCAGACCGACAAGCTCGCAATCTTTGTTGACGACATGCGGCGAATGGGGATTACGATCGCGCCGCCGGACATCAATCGAAGCGCTGCGGATTTTACGGTCGAGCAGACCGAGGACGGCTTGGCCGTCCGCTACGCGCTTGCCGCGCTGAAAAATGTCGGGGAAGGCGCGATGGAGCGGTTGGTCGGTGAGCGCTCAGCCGGTTCATTCAGGACTCTCGACGATATCGCCGCGCGGGTCGACCCACGGCTGCTCAACAAGCGGCAGTTGGAAACACTGGCCGCGGCGGGAGCGTTCGATGCGATCGATGCCGACCGTGCGGGAGTCCATGCGGTTGCAGAGACGATCCTGGGAATCGCCGCCCGAACGCACGATGCGAAGACCAGCGGCCAAGGCGGATTGTTCGGTGGCACGGAGGCCGCGGCCGACGCGATCAAACTGCCGCAGTCGGCGAACTGGTCGCTGGCGGAACGGATCGAGCAGGAAAAGGAAGCGTTCGGCTTTTATTTTTCTTCACATCCCATCGATCGTCATGCCCATCTGGCGAGGATGCACGGAGCGCGTTCATTCGCCGCGCTGGCCGATTTGACTATACCGGACGATGGAACGCGAGCAGGCGCGACGATGGCCGTTCTGGTCGAGGAAGCGAAATGGCGGACGTCTGCACGCGGCAAGCGTTACATGATGGCGCAACTTTCCGATGCAAGCGGACAATTCACCGCGACATGTTTCGACGAGTCGGCGGCCAAAGATTTAGAAGACGCGTCGCGTGAGGGAGGATGCGGGTTGATAACGGTCGAGCTGGATCGCCGCCCCGGGGAAGATGCGCCACGCGTGACGGTAAAGCGGATCCAGCCGTTCGAAACGCTTGCAGCGTCGGCACGGTTCGTTGCCGAATTGACGATCGAGCATGCCGATACGTTTTTGTCACTCGCCCGTCTGCTTGAAACACATCGCGGGGGACGAAGCGAGGTTCGGGTATCGATCAAAATTGATGCCTCCGCAGATACGACGATGCTGCTGGGTCGTAACTTCCTGATCGATGCCGAACTTGCGGACAAGATCGAGGCGTTGCACGGTGTGACATCGGTGACGCTCAAACCCTTCGAAGCAAGGCTGGCGCTCGTCGGTTAGGGAGAGCAGCCGATGCTTGGAGCGATGCAGGATTTCGAATTACGGGTTCCGCGGCTGATCGATCATGCTGCGCGTGAACATGCCGGGCGGCGCATCGTTTCGCATTGGGCGGACGGATCGGAAAGTGTCACGGATTGGGCTGGCATTGCTCGCGGTGCCCGTAAGCTGTCACAGGCGCTCGAGCGGATCGGATGCAAGCCGGGGGACCGGATCGCGACGCTCGGGATGAACCATGCGCATCATCTGTCGGCATGGTACGGCGTGATCGGCATGGGCGGCGTCGTTCATACGATCAACCCGCGTCTGTTCGATGATCAGCTTGTCTATATCGCCAATCATGCGGACGACCGTGTGCTTATATATGATGCGGCGTTCCAGCCGATCGTCGATCGGCTACGCGGTTATTGGAAGTCGATCGAACATTATGTCGTTTTCGACGGACAAGGCCCCCACAGCTACCGTGCGATGATCGATGCGGAAGACGGGGAGTACAGCTGGGTCGAGGGAAGCGAGCGCGATCCGTGCATGCTTTGCTATACCAGCGGTACGACGGGTAATCCGAAAGGTGTTCTGTACGAGCATCGATCGACATTGATCCATGCGATGGCGGCAGTAGCGCCCTGGGTGTTCGACCTGTCGTCGCGGGCGGTGGTCCTGCCGATCGTGCCGATGTTTCATGCCGCAGCCTGGGGGCTGCCCTTCGCCAGTGCGATGGCGGGAGCATCGATGGTGATGTCGGCCGTCAGTGACGCCGACGTGCTAAGTGATTTGATGAACCGGGAAAAGGTCACGCATTCGGCGGGTGTCCCGACGGTATGGCTCGCACTCTTCGCATATATCGATGCGGGCGGCGAAGTGCCGAAGTTCCTGAAGTTGGCGACGATCGGCGGATCGGCCGCGCCGCGTGCGATGATCGCGCGGTTGATGGCGATGAACGTCCGTGTTGCGCATCTTTGGGGAATGACCGAAACCTCGCCGATCGGGACCGCGGGCTGCCCGCCGCCCGAATGGGATGAACTGACGCTGGATCAGCAGGTCGATCTGATCGCCAAGCAGGGGCAGATACCCTTTGGCGTCGAGTTGCGCGTGGTCGATGATGCGAGCATGGCTCAGCCTCGCGACGGACAGAGTTCGGGGCGACTCCAGATCCGGGGACCGTGGATCGTCAAGCGGTATTTCAAAGCTGACGGTGATGCGGTTGATGCCGAGGGCTGGTTCGATACCGGAGATGTTGCGGTGCTGCATTCGAACGGGACGATGCAGATCACGGACCGATCCAAAGATGTGATCAAGTCGGGCGGCGAGTGGATCAGTTCGGTCGAGCTGGAAAATGCTGCGGTCGGTCACCCGGACGTAGCCGAGGCAGCAGCGATCGGAATCCATCATCCCAAATGGGACGAACGGCCATTGCTGATCATCGTGCGAAAGAACGGGAGCGAAGTTAGTTCAGCGCAGATCAACAGTTACTTGTCGGATAAGGTGGCGAAATGGTGGCTGCCGGACGAGATCGTCTTCGTCGACGAGTTGCCGCACACCGCCACAGGCAAGCTGCTGAAAACGGCGCTGCGCGAGCAGTTCAAGGATCACCGGCTGGCCACTGCCTAACGGCGCGAACTTCAGCCGGCGACGGGAAGCTTTATGGTGCCGTCTTCTGCATGGTCGAGCGGGCCGTAGGCGATGATCGTTTCAAGTAACAGCGGTGCGTAAAGATGCGGAAAAAGCGCCCCGCCACGCGCAGGCTCCCATTTGAGGGCGTCGCCCAGCGCTGCAAGATCGACCGCCGCGACATGCAGGTTCGATTGACCGGCGAAATGCCTGTCGACCGTTTCAGCGAGTTGGTCCTCCGTCGAGAGATGGATGTATCCATCCGCCAAATCGGCAGGAGCGCCGTCGAAACGAGCATCGCGTTCGAGCGCGGTCATCTCGCTGTCCGTCAAAACCTTGTAGCCGGTGGTCGGATGCGTCATTCGCCGTCCTCCGGCCCCGCGGCCGCATCCTCGCCGATGTCTGCTCCCATGTCGGGCATGGTCTCTGTGACCTCCGCTGCCAGATCGGCCTCGGCATCCTGTTCGGTTTCCTCGATGCGGGCGGCGGATACGACATGCTCGTTCTTGGCGACGTCGAACAGCCTCACGCCTGCTGACGCGCGGCTGATGACGCGCAACGAACCGAGCGTCGTTCGGATCAGCTTGGCCTGATCGGTCACGAGCATTAACTGATGCCCCTTGGACGCAGGAAAGCTGGCGACGACGGGTCCGTTGCGGGCGATATTGTCGATATTCGTGATGCCAAGACCGCCGCGATTGCTTCGACGATAATCATAGGCGCTCGACAGCTTGCCATAGCCGTTGGCGCAGACGGTCAGAATAAATTGCTCTTCGGTCGCGAATGCCGCCATTTCGTCGGGCGATAGCGTTGGCGCTACGTCATTGTCTTTCCAGGGGGCAGCGCGGAGATAGGCATCGCGGTTTTCGGTCGTATCATCGACGCCGTCGCCCAGGCTTTTCAGCACGGACAGCGAAATTACCTCGTCATCGCCCTTAAGCGAAATACCGCGTACTCCGGTGGAGTTGCGGCTCTGGAATTCGCGGACATCGTCGGCGGCGAAACGGATCGCCTTGCCTGCGCGCGTCGCGAGCAGAACATCGTCGGTTTCAGCAAGCAATGCGACACCGATAAGGCGATCGTCGGCATCATTTCCCTCGAACTTCATCGCAATCTTGCCGTTCGATGGAACGTTGGTGAAGGCGTCCATCGAATTTCGCCGTACACTTCCCTTGACGGTTGCGAACATGACGTGGAGCGCGCTCCATTCCGCCTCGTCCTCCGGCAGCGCGAGGACGGTGGAGATCGTCTCGCCCTCGCTTAGGGGCAGCAGATTGACCATCGGTCGTCCGCGTGTCGTCGGACCGCCTTCTGGCAGGCGCCAAACCTTCATCCGGTAGACTTTGCCGGCGGTCGAGAAGAACAGGACCGGCGTATGGGTGGATGTCACGAACAATTCGGTGACAACGTCCTCGTCCTTTGTCGCCATCCCCGATCGGCCCTTGCCGCCCCGCGCCTGAGCGCGGAAGGCGTCGAGAGCGGTGCGCTTGATATATCCCTGCACGGTCACGGTGACGACCATGTCCTCGCGCTCGATGAGGTCTTCGTCTTCGATCCCGTCGGCGGCGGCCGCGATCTCGGACTTGCGCGGTGTCGCGAATTCGTCGCGGATGGCGACCAGTTCCTCACGCATCACCGCGTAAAGCTTCGCCCGGTCCGCAAGGATTGCGAGCAGTTCAGTGATCGCTCCGGCAAGGCCACGAAGCTCTTCTGCGATTTCGTCGCGCCCAAGTGCCGTCAGCCGGTGCAGGCGCAGATCGAGGATAGCGCGGACCTGAGTCTCCGACAGACGGTAGACGTCACCTTCCTGTTCGTCCTCGACCGCCTCCACGAGCGCGACATACGAGGCTATTTCATCGATCGGCCATGCCCTCGCCAATAGCTTCTCGCGCGCTTCGGCGGCGTTGGCGGACCCGCGGATGATCCGTACGACCTCGTCGAGGTTGGTGACCGCGATGACGAGCCCGAGCAGGATATGAGCGCGGTCACGCGCCTTGGCGAGTTCGTATTTCGCCCGCCGGGTGATGACCTCTTCGCGGAATTTGACGAAGGCCTCGATAATGTCGCGCAGGTTGAGCAGTTCGGGACGTCCGCCGCGGATCGCGAGCATGTTGGCGGAAAAGCTCGATTGGGCCGGTGTATGACGCCAAAGCTGATTGAGCACCACGTCGGGGGTTGCGTCGCGCTTCAGATCGATGACGATCCGGACACCCTCCCGGTTCGATTCATCGCGGATGTCGCTGACGCCCTCGATCCGCTTGTCCTTTGCGGCGTCGGCGATCTTTTCGACCAGGCCGTTCTTGCCGGTCTGGAATGGGATTTCGGTCAGGACGATCGACCGCCGGTCGCCGCGCCCTTCCTCGACGACGTGGCGTGAGCGGACCAGGATCGAGCCACGACCGGTTTCGTAGGCCAAGCGTGCACCGGCGCGCCCGAGAATGATCGCCCCTGTCGGAAAGTCAGGACCGGGGACGATCTCAAACAATTCATCGGTGGTTATTGCGCCGTTGTCGATGAACGCCAGACACGCATTGATGACCTCTCCGAGATTGTGCGGCGGCACGTTCGTCGCCATGCCGACCGCGATCCCCCCCGCGCCGTTGACGAGCAGGTTCGGAAAGCGCGCAGGCAGGACTTGCGGTTCGCGCTCGGACGCGTCGTAATTCGGCTGGAAATCGACGGTGTCCTTGTCGAGGTCACCGAGCAGGGCATTCGCAACCCGGGCAAGACGCGCCTCGGTATAGCGCATCGCGGCGGGGGGATCCGGGTCCATCGAGCCGAAATTACCCTGACCGTCGATCAGCGGTACGCGCATCGACCAGTCCTGACTCATCCGGGCCAGGGCGTCGTAGATCGAGCTGTCGCCGTGCGGATGGTATTTACCCATCACGTCACCGACGATGCGGGCGGATTTACGATACGGTTTGCCCGCGACGAACCCGCTTTCAAAAGCGGAGTAAAGAATGCGGCGATGGACGGGCTTCAGTCCGTCGCGGACATCGGGCAGCGCGCGGGCGACGATAACGCTCATCGCATAGTCCAGATAGCTGGACTTCATCTCGTCGACGATAGAGATCGTCGCGGAATCGGATGGTTCGGCGAGCATCGTCTCGTCGGTCAAATCGGGAGCTTTCGGGTTGGTGCTGTGGAATTGTAACGTTAGCCGAGCGGGCGCGATTTAGCTACCCCCGGAGGCGGCTTCGCCTACCGGATTTCGCTCTTAAACCGGCGGCTGTCCGTTCTCTTCGAGCGCAGTTCCCGCAAGGTACAGCGATCCGGCGACAAGCGCCACAACCGGAGTTTCCAGGCCGACGCCGCTGCATTGAAGAGCCGCCGTGAGCGAGGTCGCCGTCGACGCGTCCAATCCCAGATCGCGGGCGAGCGTCGCCAGATGTTCGGGGGGATGACAGTCGTGGCCGTTCACGGGTACGGCAATAAGACGGTCGATCGACGCTGCGAAGGCCCGGATGACCGCCGCTGCATCCTTGTTGGCGAGCATACCGAGGACGAGAATGACGGGGCGACGCCTTCGTATTGTCCGCAACGCGCGTGCAACGGGGCGGGCCGCCGAGGGGTTATGCGCGCCGTCGATCCATAGTTCGCTGTCCGGCGGCAACAGGTCGGTCAGCGGCCCCGCAGCAAGCCGTTGCATCCTTGCCGGCCATTCGGCCCAATCGGCGGCGGCGCGCATCGCGGCTTCGGGAACGTTCAGCGCGCCCTGATGCCTCAGCATCGCGATCGCGAGGGCAAGATTGCGCGACTGATGCGCGCCGATCAGGCGAGGCCGGTGCGTGACGATCGAAAAGCCTGGGTCGCTGTACTGCATCGTGGAGCGCGCGGTTCGGCTGTTCCATTCGGCCTTGCGGGCAAAGACGGGCGCGCCCGCGGCTGCCGCCACGTTTGCGATGCGTTGCTGCAAAGGCCGGGCGTAGCTCATTGTCACCAGCGGAACAGCCGGTTTTGCGATGCCCGCTTTTTCGGCGGCGATACCCGTGGCGGTCGAGCCCAGAAACGCCTGGTGATCGATGCCGAGGCTCGCGATCCCGCAAACGACAGGTTCGACCACATTGGTGGCATCGAGGCGTCCGCCGAGCCCGACCTCGACCACGCATGCCGCCGCCGGCGTACGTGCGAAGGCGAGAAAGGCGGCGGCGGTCGTGACTTCGAAGAAACTCGGTCCGATGCCGTCTGATCGATCCAGCACGTCCTCAAGCAACCCGGCCAGCGGTTCATCTTCGATCAGTCGGCCGGATAAACGGATACGCTCATTGAAACGAACGAGATGGGGGCTGGAATAGACATGAACCGAATGTCCGGCCGCTTCGATCGCCGTTCGCAGGAAAGCGCAGGTCGATCCCTTGCCGTTGGTGCCCGCGACATGAAAAACGGGGGGCATCGCCAGATGCGGATCGCCCAGCCGGGAAAGCAAACGGGTGATACGCTCGAGACCGAGAACATCCATTCCCGGCGAAAGTGCCGTCAGGCGATCGAGTTGTACCTGGACCGCCGGGTCGGTGGACTTGGCGCGGTCAGCCATCGATAATGGTGCACAGGGCGCGGTTAGGAGATCGGCTCAGACGGCTTTGCACTGTGCGCACAAATATCCGATTACCGTGCCGAGCCGTTCACGAACATCCTTGCGGTGAACGACCATGTCGATCAGGCCGTGATCCAGATAATATTCCGAGGTCTGAAAATCGTCGGGCAGTTTTTCGCGGATCGTGCTTTCGATAACGCGTCGTCCAGTAAAGGCGAGCGTCGCCTTCGGTTCCGCGATCTGAACGTCGCCGAGCATTGCGTATGCCGCCATCACGCCGCCGGACGTGGGATCGGTAAGCACCACGATATAGGGTAAGCCCGCGTCATGCAGCATGCCGATCGCGACGGTCGTACGCGGCATCTGCATCAGGCTCAATATGCCTTCCTGCATCCGCGCGCCGCCGCTGGCGGTAAAGATGACGTAGGGGCATCGATCGCCGATCGCCGCCTCGACACCGCGAATGAACGCTTCTCCGACCGCCAGGCCCATCGATCCCCCCATGAAAGCGAAATCCTGTACGCCGACAACGACGTTGTGCCCGTCGATCGTTCCGCGCGCGTTGACGAGGGCGTCGCTCTCGCCGTTATCGGCGCGCGCGGTTTTCAGGCGTTCGGTATAGCGTTTCGTATCGCGGAAGCGGAGCGGGTCCTCCTGAACACGTGGCGGGGGGAGTTCGGTATAGGCCTGGTCGTCGAACAGTTGCCCGAAACGCTCGACGGGGCCGATCCGCTCGTGATGATCGCATTTGGGACAGACGAAGAGATTTTCCTCAAGCTCCTTGGTGAAAATCATCTGTCCGCAGCCCGAGCACTTGCGCCACAGATTGTCCGGCGTCGAACTTTTGGAGACGAAAGGGAGAACGTTACGAACGCTGTTGAGCCAGCTCATGAGAGAACCTTTCGCGCCGAGCGGACGGCTTCGGCCAGAGACCTTACATAGGAGGTGACGGGCCCGGACGCATCCGTTCCGTATTCGGCGATGATCTCAACGATCGCGGATCCGACGACGACCCCGTCGGCGACCTGCGCGACCGCCGCCGCCTGTTCGGGCGTGCGAATGCCGAAACCGACCGCAACCGGAAGGTCCGTTGCCGCCTTCAGCGTCGCCACGGCGTGCGCGATCGTGGTTTGCTGCGCCTGTTGCGACCCCGTCACTCCCGCGACGGAAACATAATAGAGAAAACCGCTTGCGCCGGTGAGCACCTGCCGCAACCGGGCCTTATCGGTAGTCGGGGTCGCCAGACGGATGAGATCAATACCGGCGCGTCGCAGGGCGGGGCCCAATGCGTCGTCTTCCTCGGGCGGGACATCTACGCAGATGACGCCGTCAACGCCGGACTCCGCGGCAACGTCAGCGAACCACTCCGCGCCGCGACAAAGCATCGGGTTGCCATATCCCATCAACACCAGCGGCACCCGCGGATGACGCTGACGAAAGGAGCGCGCGATCGTCATGATGTCGGCGGTCTTCGTGCCCGACTTGAGCGAGCGGATGTTCGCCGCCTGTATCGCGGGGCCGTCCGCCATTGGATCGGTGAACGGCATGCCGAGTTCGATGACGTCCGCACCCCCCGCGACCAGTGCGTCGAGAATGGCACCCGTCGCGGCGGGGGTAGGATCGCCTGCGGTGACGAAGGCTATGAGCGCGGGATGGTCCTTGGCGAACGCGACGGAGAGGGAAGTCACTTTGGGCCGTCTTTCGGTCGAAGCCATCCGCCTGTAACAATTACCGCGGCGGCGATGGCGATGACGATGTCACCGTCCCCGAGACGTGCGCTCTCGCTTTCGAATAGAATTGTTCGCGCGATCAGACACACGGCAAGAACGGCGAACATGACCATTATGAAGCGGCTCGTTTCGGCCAGCGTCGGTAGCGTCATATCTTTACGCCGAGCGCATCTGCGACTGTAAAAATGTCCTTGTCACCGCGCCCGCACACGTTCGCCAGGATGATCTGGTCCGCACGCATTTCCCGCGCCCTTCGGGTTACGGCCGCAATCGCGTGCGAGGGTTCGAGCGCGGGGATAATGCCCTCTGTGCGGCAAAGCAGCTGGAAGGCATCGAGCGCCTCGGTATCGGTCACGCTGTCATATTCTACGCGGCCGATGTCGCGAAGCCACGCATGTTCCGGACCGATCCCCGGATAATCGAGCCCCGCCGAGATCGAGTGCGCCTCCGTAATCTGTCCATCCTCGTCCTGCAGCAGATAGGTCCGATTGCCGTGCAGAATGCCGGGCGCGCCGCCTGCAAGGCTTGCGGCGTGCTGCTTATCGAGGCCGTGGCCGGCCGCCTCGACGCCGAGCATCTTAACCTCGGGATCGTCGAGGAACGGGTGGAACAGGCCGATCGCGTTCGATCCGCCGCCGATCGCGGCTACCAGGAGATCGGGCAGGCGATCGATCCGCGCCAGCATTTGCGCGCGCGCTTCCGTGCCGATCACGCTCTGGAAATCGCGGACCAGCTCGGGATAGGGATGCGGCCCGGCGGCGGTACCGATGATGTAGAAGGTGTCGTGGACGTTCGCGACCCAGTCGCGCATCCCCTCGTTCATCGCATCCTTGAGCGAGGCAGAGCCGGACGTCACGGCACGAACCTCAGCACCGAGCAGCTTCATGCGGAACACGTTGGGCTGTTGCCGGTCGATATCCTTGGCGCCCATGTAGATGACGCAAGGGACACCGAAGCGGGCGCATACGGTGGCGGTCGCGACGCCGTGCTGTCCCGCCCCTGTTTCCGCAATGATCCGCGTCTTGCGCATACGCATCGCCAGCAGGATCTGGCCGATACAATTGTTGATCTTGTGCGCGCCGGTGTGGTTCAGTTCGTCCCGCTTGAACCAGATCTGTGCACCCATGTCCCGCGGCGCGCCGGCACGCAATTGTTCGGTCAGCCGCTCCGCGTGGTAAAGCGGACTGGGACGGCCGACATAATGTTCGAGGAGATCGTCGAACTGCGCCTGGAACGCGGGATCGGCCTTTGCCGAACGATATTCGCGGTCGAGTTCAAGAATGAGCGGCATCAGTGTTTCCGCAACATAGCGGCCGCCAAACGCACCGAAATGGCCGCGATCGTCGGGTTGTGTGCGGAAACTGTTGGGGGCGGTCATGCTCGCGCGGCTTTAAGGAACGCGGCGATCTTGTCCACATTCTTTACTCCGGGTGCGCTTTCGACACCCGATGACACATCGACAATTGACGCGTTGGTCCGGTCGATCGCTTCCGTAACATTGTTGGCGTCGAGGCCGCCGGACAGTAGCCAGGGAAGCGGGTGCGTAAAACCGACCAGCAGCGACCAGTCGAAGCGGACCCCCATGCCACCCGGCAATGATCCGGGCGGCGTCTTTGCATCATAGAGAATCCGGTCCGCCGCATCGCCGTAGCTACGGACGGTTTCCAGATCGCGGCGTGTACGGATCGCGATTGCCGCCCAGACATCCAGAGCGAAGCGGGCACGGATTTCCGCAACTCTGGCGGGAGCGGTCTGGTGGAGTTGTATCGTGGTCAACCGCGCGGAGGTTACGGCGCGATTCAACGTCGGGTCGTCGGGATTGACGAACACGCCGACGCGTCCGACGTGATCCGGAATACGCGCCGCGAGCGAGGCAGCAAGATCGTACGACAGGTTGCGCGGGGAGGGCGGATAGAAAACCAGGCCGATGTCGCTCGCGCCGCCGCCGACCGCTGCGTCCAGCGTTTCAGGTTCGGCGACGCCGCAGATTTTTACGCGCGTCGGAGTGGTTCTGGACATGGTCATCATAGCGCGTGAAACAGTGATACGGGTTCAATGAAGGTAAGTGCGTGCCGGCGGAAGAGAAATTTCATTCATCCGCTGGCTGTAACAACTTGAAAGTGCGCTTTGGTGCAGTCGCGTCGCGGCGGGGGCGAGAACGCGCGGGTATTTTTGCGACAGTGGTTTTTTTGCATGCGCTCGTCATTTTCGCGCTGCTGAACGCGACGGCAACGCACCATGCAGCGACGTTGGACGATGCGCTCAAGACCTTTGATGTCCGCGCTCCGAAGCCGCGACCGGTCGTCGCCAAGAGGTCCGAGGCCGCGCAAGGGGCGGCGGCGCGTCCGGCGAAATTGGCGCATGCGACCCAGGTCTTGGCAAGACCGGTGGTCCGGGCGGTGAAGCCGTCCATCATTGTCACCGCGCAGGTTCCTTCCGCCGGTCCCGATCCCGCAGCGGGTGGTGCCGACAAGGACGACGGGAGCGGCAGCGGAGGCGTCGGAACAGGGACCGGAGCGGGTATTGCGGGAAACGGTATCGGGTCGGGCCCTGCGGTTCGATCAAGGCACATCAAGGGCACGATCAAACCGTCGGACTATCCCAAGGCGGCGCGGCGTGCGAGCGCGGAGGGCAGCTCAACCGTCCGGTTCATGGTCGGGGTCGACGGACGGGTCAGCGGTTGCGAAATCCAGGCGACGAGCGGTAACGCCGATCTGGACCGGACAACGTGCGATCTGGTGACACGGCGCTTTCTCTATTTGCCCGCGCGAGACGGTGAAGGCCGGTATGTTGCGGAGATGCGGGCATGGAAACAGCGATGGTGGCTGCAACGTTGGGGCGCGGACACCACCGAGGCCGGTAATGACGATTGATGCGGACGGGGCGGCCGGTTACCCCTGTTCCCATTCCGCCTCGACCTTCAGCGAATAGGTGTCCCTTCCACAGGTCAGTACCGCGCGGTCTTTACCGTCTTCCTGATAGGTTATGGCAAAATCGGCGCCATCGATGGAGCCGTCGATCATGCGGTCGGCAGGATCATCGGCATGTCCGACATAGCGCAGGCTAGTGCCGTAATGGCCGGACCAGAAAAACGGAATGTTGTCGAAGTCGCCGGCTTCTTGTCCCAAGAGAGCTTGAGCGAGATACCGGCCCTGACGTTCGGCATGGACCCAATGCTCTATGCGAATATGACGTCCGAGCCGCGGATCGGGATAGGCGGCGACGTCACCGATCGCGTAAATGGAGCCGTCGGACGTTGTCAGACGCTGATCGACGAGAATACCGCCGCCGTCCCTTGCATCGGCCAAGGTCAGACCCGCCGATGCGGCGAGTCCGGTGTTCGGACTGACGCCGGCGCCAACGACGAGCAAGTCCGCCGCAACCTCTGAGCCGTCGTCGAGCGTGATCGTTTTGCCGTCAAACTTTTCCACGCTGCGTTCGAAATGGAAGGTGACCCCCTCGTCCTCGTGCAATGATTGGACGAATTGGCCGACTTCCGATCCCAGCACCGATGCGAGGGGAAGTTTCTCCTGCGCGATCACCACGACTTGAAGATCGTGCGCGATCATCGCCGCTGCGACCTCAAGTCCGATAAAGCTGGCACCCAGTATCGCGACCGTGTGGATCGCGTCCGAGTTGGCCGATCGCACCAAGTCGTCAGCGTCGGCAAGGCTGCGCAAGGTCTTTACGTTGTCGCGGCCGTTGCCAGCGAACTCCGGCACAATCGGCGTTGCTCCGGTGGCGAGTATGAGAATATCATAGTCGACGCTTTCGCCGTCCCCAATCGTCACCTGCCTAGTCCCAGGGTCTATTCCGGTGACGCGCGTGCCGGTGCGAAGTGTCGGTTCGGGTGCTTGCCCGAGCCCCATTGCGGGGAGCAGGCAGTCCTTGCGGGACTTTTTACCCGAGAGATATTGTTTGGAGCAGAAGGTGCGATCGTATGGCGGATCGGTATCGGCGCTGAGGATCGTCACCCGTTCGCCCTTACCCGCGCGCGCCAGCATATCGGCGCAGGCGTGACCGGCTCCGCCGCTGCCGATGATTACGATCTTCTGGTTGCCTTGCGCGATCGTGCCGGACGGATCAGCGCGGTTTGCGTCGCCCTCAACCGAAATCTTTCCGTCTCGTTCGGTAACGTTGTAGGTTTCAAGCGGTCGAAAGGCGGGACCGCCCACAGCCTCGCCCGTCGAAACCGAGAATCGGGCGTGATGCCACGGACATCTGATTTCGCCATCGACGATGATGCCGTCGGCAAGCGGTGCGCCCAGGTGCGTACATTCGCCGGCGAATGCACAAAGCTTTCCCTCCGAACGAACAACAACAACGGGTTTGCCATCCACCGTTCCCGCGACCGGTTCGCCTTCCTTCGCGAGTGCCGCGTCGATCCCGGAACGCAAGTCCGGCGTCTGTTGCTCTGCCACGTGTTCATCCTTTCCCTGTCGGGGACAGCAACCGCCGACGGCTCGGGAAAGTTGCCGACTCCTGCCGCTTGCCGCATCAACCGGCCTTTGCGGGAAAGGTAATGGATCGGTGTCGTTGGAGGTAATCGGGGCAGGGATGCGGGATCGGTGGAGGACGTGGTTGCGATGGGCGATGGCGGCGGCGTATTGTGTTGCCGGCTTCATCCATCTGCGATCTCCCGGGTTATTCCTGCCGATCGTGCCCGGCTGGGTTCCGTTTCCACGCCAAACGATCCTGATCACGGGAATTTGCGAGATTGCCGGTGGTGCGGCGCTGACGATATCAAGGTTGCGATGGCTCGCCGGAGTGATGCTGGCGCTCTATGCGGTTTGCGTTTTCCCGGCGAACATCAAGCACACCTTCGACGGGATCGCGGTCGGCGGTGTTCGCCTCAGCTGGTGGTATCATGCCCCGAGGCTGGCGGTGCAGCCCGTGATCGTTTGGTGGGCATTGTTCGCCGGGGGCGTCATCGATTGGCCCTGTAAAAGGAATCCCGCCGCGAGGCGGACGATCAAACCGCGCCGATGACGGAATGAATGGCGGCCTGCCAGCCCCTCAGCCGCACTTCGCGCGCATCGTCCTGCATCTGTGGAGCGAAAGTTTCCGTTTCACCGCGCATCCGGGCGGCGGCGGAGAGGTCGTCAAACCATCCGCAGCCGATCCCCGCCAGCATCGCAGCGCCGAGCGCCGTCGTTTCAACGAACCGGGGGCGCTCAACCGTCAGCCCAAGAATGTCGGCCAGATCCTGCGCGATCCAATCATTGGCGACCATTCCGCCGTCGATGCGCAGCGTCGTCCAATCCTGTCCATCGGCAGCAAAGGCGGCTTTCAGATCCTGTGCCTGATGCGCCATCGCTTCCAGCGACGCACGGACGATTTGCGCCTTGCCGGTCTGGAAACCAAGTCCGGTGATCGCAGCGCGGGCGTCAGGTTCCCACCACGGCGCGCCGAGGCCCGATAGCGCAGGTACGACGTAGACGCCGCCATTGTCACGAACGCTGCGCGCCAATGCTTCGGTTTCATCAGCGTCATCGATCAAGCCCAGGCTGTCGCGCAGCCACTGGACCAGGCTGCCCGCGACGAAGACCGACCCTTCCAGCGCGTATCGGCGTTCACCCGCAATCTGCGATGCGACGGTTGCGAGCAGGCGATGATCCGATACCGGGGGATTGGTGCCGGCATGCGTCAGGATGAACGCGCCCGTTCCGAACGTCGCCTTAGTGTCGCCGGGCGAAAGGCAGGCCTGACCAATCGAGGCGGCTTGCTGATCACCCGCGAGGCCGCAAATCGGGATCGGCGCGCCGAACGCCCGCGTATTTCCGAATGATCCCGCGCAGTTGACGATTTCGGGCAGCGTTGCGAGCGGCACGCCGAAGAGATCGGCGAGTTCGGTGTCCCATCCGCCCGTCAGATCAGCGAGTGCGGTGCGTCCGGCATTGGTGGCATCGGTTATATGAACGCCGCCGGTCAACTTCCAGACAAGCCAGCTTTCGATCGTACCGATTGCGAGCCGGTCGCCCGCTTGTTTGAGCGCGGGCCAGTGCTGTAGCGCCCAACCGATTTTCGAAGCGGAAAAATAAGGATCGAGGATCAGGCCGGTTCGCGACCGGACCAAATCTTCTTTGCCCTGTTCGCGGAGTTCCCGGCACCGCGCGCTGGTCCGTCGATCCTGCCAGACAATTGCAGGGGCGAGCGGTTCGCCGGTGTGACGATCCCAGAAAACGACCGTCTCGCGCTGGTTGGTAATGCCTATGGCCCTGACATGTTGGGCACCGCCCGCGACCGCGACGACCGCGGCACCGACTTCCAGCGTCTTTTGCCAGATTTCGCCCGCGTCATGCTCCACAAATCCGGGGGCGGGGTAATGCTGTTCAATCGCTGCCGACCGGCCGGCATGACACCGGCCATCGGCATCGAACAGCATCGCGCGTGTCGAGGTCGTCCCTTCGTCAATCACCAGCAGATAATCGGTCACGAAACGATGCTAGCCGGGATTACACATCAATGGAAAGCGACTAGAGTCGGGCAATGGCGGACGGACGCAGCGACAGATCGGAACCGGCGGCAAGAGGCGACAGCGTGCTGGGAGTGCCGGCAGGCCTTCCCGTTACAGACGCCGCGCGAATCGCGATGCGGCGCGATCGATTGCTCGCCGCACTGACGTTAATCGCCGGGGCCGGGTTGCTTCTCGCAACGCCGTTTGCATTGAAGTCGGGTGCTGAATTTTTTCTGCCGGTGACGGCGGCGCTGGTTATCGGCGTGGCGCTTGTGCCCGTCCTCGAATGGCTGGAGCGTCGGCACGTCCCGTCTCCCCTGGCGGCGTTGTTCTGCGTGCTTCTTTTCATCCTCGCGGCCAATGTCGCAATCGCGGCGATCGTCATTCCAGCGAGCGATTTTTTCCGGCTGCTGCCAAGCCGGATCGGCCGGATCCAATCGAACCTCGCGCCGCTGTTCGATCTTTATTCGAATTTACAGAATTATGTGAACCGCGCGCTGCGCCAGATCGCGTCGGCCCCGGTGCGAGCCACGCCCAACGCACCCGTCGCGCCGCCCGATTCGCTGCTAGAGCTCGCGGCAACATCGGCCCCGGCGGTCATCATCCAGTTTCTGTTCGGCGTCCTGACGGTGTTCTTTTTCTTGTCGGGCTGGACGCGGCTTCGCAAGCGGACGATCACTGAGCGTTCCAGCTTCAACGGAGCCATGGCAACGGCACGCGTCATTCAGGACGTCGTCGACGATGTGTCATCCTATCTGGGAACGATCACGCTCATCAATGTAGTACTGGGGCTGACAACCGCGCTCGCATTACATTTGATCGGTATGCCCTATCCGCTGATGTGGGGCGGAATCGTGACGCTGCTGAACTATGTGCCATATTTTGGACCGGTGATCGCCGCGTTTTTGCTGGCACTCGGTGGATTGATGACGTTCACCGACGTGTGGGTCGCGATGCTGCCGCCCGCGACGATGTACGGGCTCCACTTGGTCGAGGCGAACGTCATCACGCCGTTCGTCGTCGGGCACAGGCTGACGATAAATCCGGTACTGATCCTGGTGTCGCTCAGCTTTTGGGGGTGGGTGTGGGGGACGGCGGGTGCCTTGCTCGCGGTGCCGCTGTTGATCATCATCCAGACCGTGATCGGAGCCGCGGGGAGGCCCGACATCGCCGGGTTTCTGTTCGAGCACGGGACGCTGGTGCGACAGAAACGCGGCACGCGCACCAGCGAACCGGCGGGACTTGAAAGCTCGGTTGACAGTCCGGAGGGGGTCGCTTAGTTGCCGCCTCCACGCTGTTGCAAGCGGGTGTAGCTCAGTTGGTTAGAGCGCCGGCCTGTCACGCCGGAGGTCGCGGGTTCGAGCCCCGTCACTCGCGCCACCGCCGATGCTGTGGCGATTTGAAGCGAACCACCGGTCAAGTCTTGACAGGCATGGGAATGATCCAGACTGTGAAAGATGCTTCCTTCAGTGAGCAGCCGATCAGAATTCACTGATCGCCTGTCCGCGCATAATTCAATTTAACGCCATGCTAAAACTTGACTGCTAGGGAATGACCATGCGTCAACTTCTTTATATCAGTTCCAGCGCTGCGGATCGTACCGCGGACCTCTCCGAAATTTTGCAGCAGTCGCGGCACAATAACGCGATCGACGGTGTGACCGGCCTGCTCTATTCCGACGGCAAGCGTTTTCTGCAGGTTCTCGAGGGCCCCGACGAGGCCGTCAAGCCCACGTTTGAGAGGATCCGCGCCGATCCGCGCCACCGCGCGATCGTCATATTGTCCGATCGTCAGGTCGAGGCGCGTGAGTTCGGCAGCTGGTCGATGGCGCATCGCGGAACCGGCGAGAGTCTTGACGCTTTCGATGAGAAAGTACGCCATATGCTGGCGAATGCCGACCCTTCGGTTCGCGGCACTTTCCTGGGCCTGATCAAGACGCGGGAAATCCGGGCTTAAGCTACTGCTTTTCGAACGCCGCGTTGATGACGAGAACGACCTCGTCGGAGATTAGCGGGATATATTTCTTCACGCCGAAATCCGAGCGTTTAATCGGCATTCTACCGAGAAAGCCGACCGATGCCTTTTTATTCATCGGATTGGTTGCCGCGCCGAAAAACTTCGCTTCGATTGTCTCCGGCTTCGTCATGCCATGCAGCGTGAGCATTCCGTCGATGCGGGCAGTATCAGTGCCGGTTTTCGTTATCTTGGTCGAGCGGAAGGTTGCGGTCGGATATTGCTCCGCGGCCAGCCAGTCCTTGCCTTTGAGTTCTTCGGTCAGCTTGCTGCTCGTCGTCATTACGCTGTCGGTCGGCAGCATTACGGTGAGCGTGGCTTGTTCCGGATGCGCCGGATCAAGCGTCATGGTTCCCGCCGCCTCCGAGAACCAGCCCGCATAGGGTGAGATGCCCATGTGGCTGACGCTGAATGCGACCTGGGTATGATTGGGCTCCACGACGTATGTACCCGCTGCGACATCGGTAGGGGTACCGTTGCCGCTCAGCATACGCGGAACCTGCGCAATGATCGGTGCCGTGACGACGGCTGCGGCAAAAGCGAACATGGCAAAAAGGCGCATCTTGAGTCTCCGGCAGAGTGGCAATCGAAGCATGTCAGTTTTCGTCGCTGCCGAACAGTCTCTTCGCACTGGCGCTTGGTAGGGTTGCCCGGAGTTCGGGGCTGACTTCTTCGACGCACTTCATCCGGTCGGCAATGCCGGTGGATGCGATGCGGTGCCAGGTCGAAGGCGGCTGATTGCGGAACCACGTATATTGCCGCTTTGCGTAACGCCGCGTCGCCGCCGAGAGCCGTTCTATGGTGTGTTCGACGGACGCCTCGCCCGTGATCAACGCGGCGATTTCGGCAACCCCGATCGCGCGCAGGATGGGGGCGTCGGCCGGCACGTCACGTCTGGCAAGCAGCGCAGCGACTTCTTCGATTGCGCCCGAGGTCATCATCGTTCGGGCGCGTTGATCAATGTGGTCGTCGAGGCCCGCACGGTCGGGAAGCAGCACGAACGCGCCAAGATCGGCATGATGCGCGATACCGCCCTTTCGCTGCGTTTGCCATGCGGACAAAGGCTGCCCGGTTGAGCGAACGACTTCCAGTGCGCGTGCGATCCGTGTCGTGTCGCCCGGGTTTAGCTTTGCCGCGGCGACCGGGTCTTCCGATGCCAGAGCGACGTAGGCGTCTGCAACCGGCAGTGCGCGAACGGCGCACCGGACGGATGTTTTGATCGCCGGAACAGGCGCGATCCCGTCGAGCAGCACGCGCATGTACAGTCCCGTTCCCCCGACAAGGATGGGGAGTTTGCCGACCGCGAAGGTGTTAGCGATGACACGTTTTGCATCCGCTGCCCAGCGCGCGGCGGAATAGCCGGCGTCGGCGGCGTCGACATAGCCGTAAAGCTCATGCGCGGTCCCTGCCATTTCCGCCGCAGACGGTCGCGCGGTTAAGATGTGCAGGTCGCAGTAAACTTGCGCTGAATCGGCGTTGATGACGATGCCGCCGTGGCGCAGGGCGAGGGCGGCGGCGAGGGCGGACTTGCCGCCTGCGGTCGGCCCTGCGATTAGCACCAGTTTGGGGGGCTTTGCCATGTTCACCGCGACGCTGATAGCCGAAGCGCTTCGCGACGGCGATATCGAGGCGATCTTATCGAGGCTTGCCGATGCAGGGTGCGCGCCCGCGCGAGCGGTTTGGATCGACGAAGGCCGGGCGGCGGATATCCCGTTTTCCGTCGATCCGGAGCGGGCGCGGACTGCGATCGAGGGTGTTGTCGCCGGGGTCGACGTGATCGTGCAGGTTACCGCAGAGCGCGAAAAGCTGGTTTTGGTCGCCGATATGGATTCGACGATGATCACGGTCGAATGCATCGACGAGCTGGCCGATTATGCGGGGCTGAAGGCCGAAGTGGCCGAGGTGACGGAACGCGCGATGCGCGGAGAGCTGGATTTCGAGGCCGCGCTTGTCGCGCGCGTGGCGTTGCTGAAGGGGCTGGATGTGCAGGCGGTCGAGCATTGCCTGCACGAACGCGTCGTGTTGACGCCGGGCGCGCGCACATTGGTGTCGACGATGCGCGCAAGAGGGGCGAGTACGGTTCTGGTGTCGGGCGGTTTCACGCATTTCGCCGAACCGGTCGCTGCAAGGATCGGATTCGATCGCGTGATCGCCAACCGGTTGCGGGTCGCGGACGGTCAATTGACCGGCATTGTCGAGCGGCCGATCGTCGACGCGCAAAGCAAATTGATCGCGTTGAACGAAGCGATCGCCGCGCGCGGGATCGAGCGTTCGCGAAGCATGGCGGTGGGCGACGGGGCGAACGATCTGGCGATGATCGGAGCGGCCGGGCTTGGCATCGCCTATCATGCCAAGCCGCTGGTCGCGGCGGCGGCGGACGCACGGATCGTCCATAGCGACCTAACCGCGTTGCTTTATGCGCAGAATATTCCCCGCAGCGAATGGGTCGTGGATTGACGGCCGTGAAGTGACGGCAACCCTGCATTAATCGATTCTTATCCCCCGGTGTGCGACGTAATGCGGACAAGACGGATGGAAGGGGGATTATGCGCATTCTGGCGATGGCATCGCAGAAGGGCGGATCGGGCAAGACGACGTTGTCGGGGCATCTCGCGGTGCAGGCACAGCGTGCCGGTGACGGTCCAGTCGTCGTAATCGATATCGATCCGCAGGGCTCGCTCGCCGACTGGTGGAACGAGCGTGAGGCGGAATTCCCGGTATTTGCCACAACCACCGTCGCGCGGCTGGCCGCGGACCTCGAGGTCTTGAAACATCAGGGCTTCAAGCTGGCAGTAATCGACACGCCGCCGGCCATCACGATGGCAATCCAGAGTGTCATCGCGGTCGCCGAACTGATCGTCATCCCGACGCGCCCGAGTCCGCACGATCTGCGCGCAGTCGGCGCAACCGTCGATCTGTGCGAAAGATCAAAAAAGCCACTGATCTTCGTCGTTAATGCTGCGACGCCGAAAGCACGGATCACGCACGAGGCAGCGATTGCGCTGTCGCAACACGGAACGGTCGCGCCGGTCATGCTGCACCAGAGGACCGACTTCGCAGCGTCGATGATCGACGGACGAACCGTCATGGAATGCGACCCCAAGAGCAAGTCTTCGGCGGAGGTCGAAGCGCTGTGGAGCTATATTTCGGGCCGGCTCGAAAAGAGTTTTCGGCGGACCGTTTTCAACGTCCCCGGCTCGCGCGGTCAATCCGGGGTCCGCACACAAGGCGGGTTCGGGCGCAGAGTCGTAGGGTGAACGCGGCAATGAGTGAAACAAAACCACTCGCGTCGCTGTCGTCCGTCCTCCTCGCACGCAAGGGCGAGGCGCGACCGGCAATGCGACCGCAGCATCAGGCGCTGGCAAACGATACCGCCGGCAATGAACTTGGCTGGAACGATATGGGGATCGTGCCGCCCGTGCTGAGCGAACGGGCCGCATTGATCCTCGAGATCAGCCGTACCAGGACGTTGCGCGACGCCGCGGAGGCACGGACAAAAAAGGCGTCCGGGGCGAGCAAGACGGCATTCACTTTGCGGCTTGATCCGCACCGTCATCTTCAGTTGAGAATGGCAAGTGCGGTTGCCAGTCTGTCGGCGCAGACGCTGATGACGACGGCGCTTGATGCACTGCTCGAAACCATGCCCGATGTTTCGCAACTGATTGCAAAAATTCCGCCCGAGAAAGGAGCGAAGGAGCCCCAGGCATGACCAAGCGGCTGACGATGTTGCGGGGATTTTCGGCGTTGGCGCTCGGGACGCTGATGGCGGGTTGCACTACGAGCGACTATGCCGGCATCGCATCGGGACGGGATGCAGCGGCATCAGGGCAGCACAAGGCGAGCGGGTTTGCATCCCGCGCCTTTAAATCCCTGCGGCAGGGCAAGGGGCTCGATGCGATCGGTTACGCTGAGCAAGCGGTGATGTTCGCGCCGCGCGTCGCCAAATATCGCAAGCTGCTTGCGAACGCTTATCTGCAAACCGGACGGTTCGGGTCGGCGCGCCAGGCGTATGCCGATGCTGTCGAACTCGATTCGCATGACGGCAAGTCAGCGCTGAAGCTTGCACTGTGTACTATTGCACTTGGTGACAGCGCATCGGCCCGGACGATCCTCGCGGGCTCGGCCGCGATCATTTCCGCCGAAGATCTCGGTCTGGCAATGTCGTTGGCGGGCGATGTTGAGGGCGGGGTCGCGTTGCTGAGCGAGACGGCGCGCGCCAACAGGGAAGCGGTGCAGGCGCGGCAGAATCTTGCTCTCAGTCTGGCAATGGCCGGACAGTGGCAGGCAGCGAAGCTGGTCGCCGAGCGCGACCTGTCCGCAGACCAAGTCGATCGACGGATGGAGCAATGGGCGGCGTTCGTGACTTCCGCCTCATCCGATCGGGTCGCGGCGTTGCTGGGCGTGCATCCCATCGCCGATGCAGGTCAGCCGGTAGCGCTCGCATTGCGGGGCGCGCCGACACTTGCGCCTCCGCAGCCCGAGCGCTTGGCTAGTTTCGGCCTACTGCCGATTCCGGAAGCACTGGCCGCTTTATTGCCGAAGACACCAAAGCATGTCGCGTTCGCCGCGCCGCGCGCCGTCGTGCAACCGCTGCCGCCCGCCATACCTTGGCCGAAACGCGTCGGCGCCACGCCGGTGATCAACTCTCAGGTGGATCAGGCATCCATGATAAACTGGTATGTGCAGCTCGGCGCATATCAGAATGCGGCAGACGCGCGCGAGGGCTGGAAAAGGATCACGCGAGACAATCATTTCCTGGCGGCGCATCGTCCGAATGGCACCATCTACGCGAAAGCATCGCGACGGTTCTATCGGCTTTCGATCGGCGGGTTCGCGCGCGCAGACGGAGTTTCGCTGTGTCAACGATACCGTCAGCACGGCGGGTCCTGTTTCGTCAGACGCGGCGCAGGCGATCAGATCGCTGCATGGGTCAATCCCAGCGTACAGTCGGCTGCGCGCGGCATTTAAGACACCCATACTGTCAGCGCTGGACCGGTTCGACGCGATTGGTGATCAGATCATCGACTACGTTCGGATCGGCGAGCGTCGAAGTGTCGCCCATTTCCCCGGTGTTTCCCTCCGCGATCTTGCGCAGGATGCGGCGCATGATCTTGCCGGACCGGGTTTTCGGCAGCGCGGGCGCGAACTGGATGGCGTCCGGCGTCGCGATCGGGCCGATTTCGTTGCGGACCCATTTGCGTAGCATATCGCGCAGCGCTTCATCACCGGCGATACCGGATTTGAGAGTCACATAAGCATAGATGCCCTGACCCTTTACGTCGTGCGGCACGCCGACGACCGCCGCCTCTGCAACGCTTTCATGCGCGACCAAAGCCGATTCGACTTCGGCGGTTCCCATCCGGTGGCCGCTGACATTGATGACGTCGTCGACCCGCCCGGTGATCCAGTAATACCCGTCCTCGTCGCGCCGACACCCGTCACCGGTAAAATATTTGCCGGGATATGTCGTAAAATAGGCTTGAAAAAATCTTTCTCCATCGCCCCAGACGCCGCGCATTTGGCCCGGCCAGCTTTGGGTTATGCAGAGATTTCCTTCCGTCGGGCCGACTTTTACGCTGCCGCGCTCATCGACGATCTGGGGGAAGACGCCGGGAACGGGCTTTGTCGCGCTGCCCGGTTTCAGCCCGGTCGCGCCCGGAAGCGGCGCGATCATGATCCCGCCCGTTTCGGTTTGCCACCATGCGTCGATGACCGGGGCTCCGTTGCCTACGACGTCATGATACCAGCGCCATGCCTCCGGGTTGATCGGCTCGCCGACACTGCCGAGCAGCTTGAGCGATTTACGCGAAGTGGCTTGCACCGGCGCGTCCCCCTCTCGCATCAAAGCCCTGAGCGCGGTCGGCGCCGTGAAGAGGGTGTGAACGTGGTGCTTGTCGACAACCTGCCAGATGCGGCTCGCATCCGGCCAGTTCGGGACCCCTTCATACATCAGCGTCGTCGCGCCGTTCGCTAGCGGGCCGTAGATTATGTAGCTGTGACCGGTGACCCAGCCAATATCGGCGGCGCACCAGAACACTTCGCCCGCACGATATTCGAAACAAAGTTCGTGCGTGAACGAGGCCCATAATAGATAGCCCGCGGTGGTGTGCATCACCCCCTTCGGCTTGCCCGTTGAGCCGCTGGTATAGAGGATGAAGAGCGGGTCCTCCGCCATCATCGGTTCGGCATGGCATTCGTCCGGAACATTTGCCGCCGCATCGTGATACCAGACGTCGCGCGCGTGAGTTTGCACTTCCCCGCCGGTGGAGCGGATCACGAGGACCCGGGCCAAGCCGGGAGAGAGCGCGGCCGCGGCGTCCACGTTCGTCTTGAGCGGAATGACGCGGCCGCCGCGACGGCCCTCATCCGCCGTGATGACGAACGTCGACCCACAGCCGGTGATCCGTCCGGCCAATGCTTCGGCGGAAAAGCCCGCGAACACAACCGAATGAACGGCGCCGATCCGCGCGCAGGCGAGAAGCGCGAACGCCGCCTCCGGGATCATCGGGAGATAGACCGTTACCCGGTCACCCTTGTTCACGCCCTGCGCCTTCAGGACATTTGCAAAGCGGCAGACTTCGCGGTGAAGCTCGCGATAGGTGATATGACGGGCGGCGGCGTGGGGAGAATCGGGTTCCCAGATGATTGCGACGCGGTCGCCTGCGCCCTCCAGATGCCGGTCGATACAGTTCGCGGCGACGTTCAGGCAGCCGTCTTCGAACCATTTGATATGGAAATCCTTTGCGCCGAACGACCAGTCGCCGGCGATGGTCGGCTTGCGAACCCACTGAAGGCGCTCGGCTTCTTTCAGCCAGAACGCGCCGGGATTGCTGGCCGCGCCTTCGTACAGGCTTCGATAGGTCGCCGCGTCGACTCGGGCGTCGCGGCTCCATTCGGGAGAAACCGGGATGATGTCGGCTGTCATCGGCTATGCCTTTCGGTGGTGCGGCGGCTGCTGGTCGTAAATACAGGCGTTCGTCAGTAATTTGACGCGGTTCTTATCACAGGTTCGTGCGTTGCGGGCGTAGGGAATGAAGGAGCGAGCAATTTGGCCGATGCGCATTATGACATGATCGTCGTCGGCAGCGGCCCCGGGGGAGCCTCTCTTGCGCAACGGCTGGCCCGGACGGGCAAGAAAATCCTGATCCTGGAGCGCGGCGGATACCTGCCGAGAACGGAAGCGAACTGGGATGCCAATGCGGTATTCGTCGAGGGGCGGTATCAAGCGAACGAGAGCTGGATCACGAAAACGGGAAAGACGTTCAAGCCGGGCCTGCATTATTATGTCGGCGGAAATTCAAAGGTTTACGGCTCGGCGCTGTTCCGCCTGCGCGAGCGGGATTTCGGCGAGGTCGTGCATGCCGGTGGCATATCGCCCGCATGGCCGATCGGATATGATGCATTCGAACCTTATTATGCGCAAGCCGAAGCGCTTTTCCACGTGCACGGCGAGCGCGGCGAGGATCCGCTGGAGCCGCGGGCGAGCGGACCTTATCCGTTTGCTGCGGTGGCGCATGAGCCGAAGATCGAAACGCTGAACACGGCGCTGCGCGGCATCGGTCTCAATCCATTTCACTTGCCGCTGGGCATCCTGCTTGATGAAAGGGACGGCAAGCCGACGCCGATGAGCACCTGTATCAAATGCAGCTTTTTTGACGGGTTTCCCTGTTTGTTGAACGGGAAGGCGGACGCGCAGGTGGTGTGCATCGACCCGATCCTCGCGGCGCATCCCAATGTGACGTTGATGACCGGTGCCTATGTCGACCGGCTGGAAACCGGCGCATCGGGACGCAAGGTCGAGACCGTCCACGTCGTCCGCGACGGGCGCGACGAATTATATTCGGCGGACATCGTCGTGGTTGCGGCAGGCGCACTGTCCAGCGCGTTGCTGCTGCTCCGATCGGGCAGCGACGAACATCCAAACGGGCTGGCCAATTCATCGGACCAGGTCGGGCGCAATTACATGCGCCATGACATGAGTATCATGATGGCCGTGATGAAGGAGCGCAACGACACGGTTTTTCAAAAGACGATGGCGTTCACCGATTTCTATTACGGCTGCGACGATTGGGATTATCCGCTTGGGCTTGTGCAGATGTGTGCCGCGACGCATCCGGCGCAGGTGCGCGGCGAAGTGTTGCCGCAGTGGTTGGAATGGTTGCCCGACGTGCCGTTCGAGCAGATCGCGCAGCATTCGATGAATTTCTGGCTGCAGGCGGAAGACCTGCCAAGCCCGGATAACCGCGTGCGTTATAAGGACGGGCAGGTTCAGCTGGAGCTGACCGAGACCAATCCCGAAGCGCTGAAGCATCTGAAGCGCAAGCTGAAGGAAAGTCTCAGCCGATCGGGTTATAATACGCTGTTGTTCGATCAGTCGTTGTACTTCGGCAAGGACGTCGCGCTCGGCGGAACTTCGCATCAGGCGGGTACGGCGCGTTTCGGGACCGATCCGGCCACATCCGTGCTGAACCTCGACTGCCGGGCGCACGATGTCGACAATCTTTATCTAGCCGATGCGAGTTTCTTTCCATCGATAGGCGCGGTCAACCCGACTTTGACGATCATCGCGAACGCGCTAAGGGTAGCCGACATTATCGAGGCACGGGTGACATGAACATCGCACCTGTCGCTGCGTTTGCGGCCCGGACGGGTGTGGTGCTGCTGTTTTTTCCGTTCAGCGCTTGCAACAAAATCTTTGATTTCAAAAATGGCGTCAAACAGGCCGAGCAGGATTTTCACGATCCAGTCGTTGCAAGGATCGTGTTGCTGATCGGTCTTTCGATCGAAATCGTCTGTTCTCTCGGCATCATAACCGGCATCGCGGATCGGATGTCGGCAGTAATATTGGCGGGATTCTGTGTCGCAACTGCAATTCTCTACAAGCAATTCTGGGCGCAGGGAGATTTCTGGGCTGCCCCGTTGGGGAAAGGACGCAGCATGATGTGGGATTTCCTGAAGAACATCTCGCTCGGCGCCGGAATATTGCTGATCGCGGTCGGGACCGACGGGTCCGGCGTCCGGCCGCTGCTCGATCATCCTACGCAGTCCAGCCACCCATATAGGAGCAAATGATGAGCGATCCCGGACCGAAACCCTCCGTTCCCTATTGGCACCTTTATGTCGACGAGGACGGCGTCAGTCACCAGATGCAATGCCAATTGACGGATTACGCGTTGGCGGGGGTCGGTCCGGCTGATCCGCAATGGAACAACGAGCAGGGCAAGCATCCGTCCACGGTCGTCTTCACCGTGCAGCCGGTCGGCTGGGTTGGTGACTGGCACGAGAACCCCGCGCCGCAGTGGATCGTCGTACTTTCGGGCCGGTGGTTCATCGAAAGCATGGACGGAACGCGGATTGAGCAGGGCCCGGGCGAATTTTCCTTCGGTGAAGATCAGGGCTGTACCGAAAAGCACGGGAAAAAGGGGCATCGCTCCGGAACGATCGGGGACGAGCCGTGCCGGTTGATGACGGTGCAGCTGCATATCGATCCGCGGCGTGAGGCGTGTCACATCAAATGAGCGATGCTCAGCCGCCGTTACGCGAGGCCGCGAGCTTGCGCTCGATCAAGGCGTTTCGCATGACGTCGGCCAACCCCGAGTTGTTGTCCGAATTCTACGCCGGGATTGGGTTTGCGATCGGTGAGCCGTATCGCATTTCTTCCGAGGAACTGGCGCTGCTCGGTCTGGGCGGGCGCGGAATGAGAACACCGATGATGCTTGGCAAACAGCGGGTCGATCTCGACGGTTTTGACAGGCAGGGGCGGCCGTACCCAGCCGGCGCGGACGCGGCGTCGCTTGTCTTTCAGCATCTTGCGATCGTGACCAGTGACGCAGAGGCGGCCTGGGCGCGGGCGAAAAAGGCGGGTGCGACCCCGATATCGCGCGGCGGTACGATCACTTTGCCGCCGTCGGCCGGAGGAGTCACAGCGGTCAAGTTTCGTGATCCGGAGGGACATCCGCTAGAGTTCTTGCAGTTTCCCGACGATCATGACGGTGAGTGGTGGGGGAGCGGGATGCTCGGCATTGATCATTCCGCAATCAGCATCAGCGACCTCGACCGGAGCGAGCATTTCTATCAAGCGCACGGGCTGCGGCGGCGGCAACCGACATTGAACCAGGGTTCGACGCAGGAAGCGCTTGATGGCCTTGACGACGTTCGTGTCGACGTGCTGCCGATGATGCCGTCCGAAAAACCGCCGCATCTGGAGTTGCTTCATTATCGCCGTCCCGCAGGCGGAGGCGCCGGAAGGCTTGAGGTCAATGACGTTGCGGCGACGCGTGTAGCATGGGATGCAAACCGAGCGATGCTTGTCAGCGATCCGGACGGCCATTTTCATCAGTTCGAGCAGCAAACGGAATCTTAAAAGACGGGCCGACGTTATCATTCGTCGCCAATGCGCTTGAATCCGCCATAGAATTGTCTCTAGCGGAGGTAAAGCTATTCAAGAGGGGAAAGTATATGCGGCGAACTTTGCCGATATGGCTGACGAGCGCTGGAATGATCGGCGCGCTGATGCTGCCAAGCTGCGCGACCGACGGCAGCCTTGCTGCGAAAAACAAGTCGGAAGCCCCGGGCGAGGGCAAAGGCTATTCGCATGATCCCTACCCCTCGACCTACAAGCGTTATCCGGGGGTACCGACGCTTGTTCGCAACGTAACTATTTTCAACGGCGAGGGCGGCCGGATCGAGAACGGCATGGCGTTGTTCGCGGACGGCAAGATTGTAGAGGTCGGGCAGACTATCGAGGTGCCGGCAAATGCGACGGTCATCGACGGCGCGGGCAAATATCTTACCCCCGGGATCATCGATGTGCACAGCCATCTGGGCGATTATCCTTCCCCGCAAATCCAGGCCCTTTCGGATGGGAACGAGGCAACCGATCCGGTGACTGCGGAAGTTTGGGCTGAACACAGCGTGTGGCCGCAGGATCCTGGCTTCAGCCGCGCGCTTGCCAATGGCGGGGTGACCACGCTGCAGATACTGCCGGGCTCGGCGAACCTGTTCGGTGGCCGCTCCGTCGTGCTGAAGAACGTCTATGCCAGGACCGTGCAGGGAATGAAGTTTCCCGGCGCTCCTTACGGGCTGAAAATGGCATGCGGTGAGAACCCCAAACGGGTTTACGGATCACGCAACCGCGAACCGTCGACCCGGATGGGAAATATCGCGGTCGACCGTCAGACCTGGGCAAAAGCAGCGGCCTACAAGCGAAAATGGGACAAGTACGAAAAGGACGGCGGCGAGCAGCCCGAACGCGACATCGGCATGGATACGTTGCGCGGTGTGCTGGCGGGAGAAATTCTCGTCCACAACCACTGCTACCGCGCGGACGAGATGGCGAACGTCATCGATATGTCGAAGGAGTTCGGCTACCACGTTGCTGCGTTTCACCATGCCGTCGAGGCTTACAAGATCGCGGATTTGTTGAAGGCGAACAACATCTGCGCCGCCGTCTGGGCCGATTGGTACGGATTCAAGATGGAAAGCTATGACGCGGTTCGGGCAAATCTGGCGCTACTCCAGAAGGAAGGGACCTGCGCGATGATCCATTCGGATGACGAGAACGGGATCCAGCGGCTCAATCAGGAAGTTGCGAAGGCATTGTCGTCGGGGCGTCACGCCGGGATCGACATTCCTGACGCGGTGGCGTGGGAGTGGTTAAGCATAAACCCGGCCAAGGCGCTCGGCATCGACAAGGTGACCGGAAGCCTGAAGCCCGGCAAGATGGCGGACATCGTCTTGTGGAACGGCAATCCCCTCAGCGTCTATACGCGGCCCGAAAAGGTATGGATCGACGGGGCTATGTTATACGATGCGGACGATCCGGCACGGCGGCCCGTATCCGACTTCGAACTGGGCCAGCCCGGTATGGGAGACGTGAAGTGAAGGCGGCGGTGCTGGGGCTTGCCGCCCTCATCGCCGCTCCCGCATCAGCGCAGACGATCGCCGTAATCGGGGGCACGGTAGCGATCGGTGACGGCTCCGCGCCTATTCCGAACGGAACCGTGGTATTCCGTGACGGCCGGATTGTTAGCGCGGGGCCGAACGTGGCCATTCCCGCGGGTGCTGCGATCGTTGATGCGACGGGTAAATGGGTGGCGGCGGGGATCGTCGCGGGTTTCAGTTCTCTCGGACTGGTTGACGCCGAGGGTATCGAATCGAGCAATGACGTGCGCGCGACGGAGTCTCCGTTCGCCGCTGCGATCGACGTTTCCAACGCGATCAATCCAGACGGTGTGGATATCGCGAACGAGCGTATCGGCGGTGTAACCCGCGCGATCGTATCCCCAGCGAGCGGCAGTGCGATTTTTGCCGGGCAAGGCGCCGTGATCGATCTGGGTGCCGACCCCGACCCGGTTACGCGCGCACGCGCCTTTCAATATGTCGAGTTGGGCGAGGATGCCGCGCGCATTGCGGGAGGCAGCCGTCCGGCCGCCTATGCGGCCTTTCGCGACGCACTGGCACAGGCGGAAGATTACCGTCGCGATCCTAAAGCATTCGGCGGCAGAAGCACGGACTCGCTATTGAAGCGCAGTGATGCGCAGGCGCTCGTCGAGGTCGTTGACGGAAGGGTGCCGCTGCTGGTCCATGTCGAGCGCGCGAGCGACATACGTTCCGTACTTAACCTGAAACGCGACTATCCCAAGCTGAACCTCGTGCTCGTCGGCGTTACCGAAGGCTGGATGGTCGCGCGCGAGATTGCGGCGGCGCATGTACCGGTCATCGCCTCCGCGCTGGCGGACTTGCCCGCACAGTTCGAGTCGATTGCGGCGACCGAAAGCAATGCAGGGCGGATGGCGCAAGCAGGGGTTGTGGTCGCCATTTCGACCGTTGGTGCGAACACAGCGCCGGGCGAGCACGTCCTGGCACAATATGCTGGAAACCTGGTGGCGATACAGAAGGTCCCGGGCAAGACCGGTCTCGACTGGGGCCGCGCGTTCGCGGCGATCACTTCGGGTCCCGCTGCGGCACTCGCGATGGACGGGGAGATCGGTTCGCTGCGCCCGGGACGCCGCGCTGATGTGGTGATTTGGGACGGGGACCCGCTCGAATTGTCGTCGGCACCGACGGGGATCTATATCGACGGCAAGGCGCAACCGATGACGTCGCGCCAGGAACTGCTCCAACGTCGGTATGCAACTCCGAGGGAAGCCGGGTTGCCAAAGGCTTACGAACGGTAAAGCGGAAAGAATGCGGCGCCACCGGGTTTTCTGATTGATGATGTCCGGGGTGGAGACGAGGTTACGGCGGAATACCGGCGTCGAGAGCGAGGAGTCTGCGAAGGAATGAAAGACGCCGACATTCTACGGGTGCCACCGGCACCGCCGGTCACGCTGGTAATCTTTGGCGCGATGGGAGATCTTACGCGGCGATTACTGGCTCCGGCGCTCGTCAACATGACGCGTCTGCAACTCGCAGGCAACGATCTCCGCGTTCTCGGCGTAAGTCTTGAGCAGGGGGATGAGGAAACGCTTGCCAACAAACTGGACGGTGTGATCGGCGAGGGAGAGAAATCAGAGGCATGGAATGCGTTGCGCGGGCGCGTTGCCTATTTATCGGGCGATTTCACGCACGATACAGTGTACGAGAAGCTGGTCGCGCGCCTTTCGGGGAACGTCGCATTTTATCTTGCCGTACAGCCGAGATTTTTCGGCGAGATCGTGGAAAAGCTCGCCGCCCATGAGCTGCTCGATGAAACGGAGGGTGCGTTTCGCCGTGTTGCAATCGAAAAACCGTTCGGTCGCGATCTGCCGTCCGCGGTCGCACTGAACGCAAGGCTTCTCGCTTGCGCGGATGAGAGCCAGCTTTATAGGATCGACCATTTTCTGGGCAAGGAAACTGTCCAGAACATGATGACGACGCGCTTCGCGAACATGATGATCGAGACGTTGTGGAACGCCAATAGCATCTCGCATGTCCAGATTACCGCGGCCGAAACTGTTGACGTCGGTACGCGCGGAAAATTCTATGACGTGACGGGTGCGCTGCGCGATATGGTTCCCAACCACCTCTTTCAGCTGCTCGCGATGGTGGCGATGGAGCCGCCGACCAATTTCAGTGCGGAAGCGATCCGCAATGAAAAGGTCAAGGTTCTGAAAGCGATCCGGATTTACGATCGGGGTGAGGCCGAACGCAACGGCGTGCGCGGCGTTTATGAAGCGGGCGCGGTCGGCGGGAATACACTTTCGGCCTATCGGGATCTCGACGATGTCGCATCGGAGACGAGCACGGAAACATTCGTCGCGCTGAAGCTAAAGGTGGATAGCTGGCGGTGGGCGGGCGTGCCGTTTTATCTGCGGACGGGAAAGGCGCTGGCGGTTCGCGATACCGAGGTTGTCGTGACCTTTAAACCCGTACCCTTCGCGCAGTTCGATGCCGATCAATTCCGCCCCTCGGGGTCGGAAAGACTGCCGCCCAATCGACTGATTATCCAGATCCAGCCCAATGAGGGGATAAGTATGGAAATGCTTATTAAACGGCCCGGGCTCGAGGTCGACACGGTCCCCGTTTCGCTCGATTTCCGTTACGCCGACCGGTTCGATATCGGCAGTCTGACGGGGTATGAATCGCTTATCTATGATCTTTTCACGGGCGACCAGACGTTGTTCCAGCGCGCCGACGCGATCGAGGCGGGATGGGCAGCGGTCCAGCCCTTTCTCGATGCCTGGGACGGGGCGGCAGGTCCGGAAGCCTATGCGCCGGGCAGTCTCGGTCCGGAGGCGGCCGACGCGCTGCTCGCGCGTGACGGAACGCGGTGGCATGCTTTGATGGAGGAATGATGGCCGACAGGGCAATATACGAAAGTCTCAGTGGGCCCGGGTCGGGAACCGACATCATGACCCACTCTCCGTTGATCCTTCGGCCAGACCCGTCGCGGACGGTCATCCGGCCGTTTACGCTTGAGGACCCCGAGCGATTCAAGGATCAAAGTGAACCCCGGCCGCAGCGCATAGCGGACCGGGTCATGACGCTGTCGGACGATGATCTAGCCGAAGAGCTCAAGCGGGTGATGACCTCTCTCGCTAACAGGCACGGCGATGTCGAGACGGTCCTTCTGAGACGGTTCGATGGAGTGACGGAAGTCGACATCGACCGCGATGCGATTAGTCGCGACAGGGCGCTACTCATCGGTGCGTATTTCAGCGAGGAATATTCGTTCGAGGCAGCGGCGCTATTCAATCCGAGTATCGTCATGCTGCCGGCGGA
The DNA here is from genome assembly GCA_965219075.1 of Sphingomonas sp. Lineage (GTDB taxonomy): Bacteria > Pseudomonadota > Alphaproteobacteria > Sphingomonadales > Sphingomonadaceae > Sphingomonas. The sequence continues at coordinate 2,414,960 of CBDCMM010000002.1, read as the reverse complement.
GGAGGGTGCGGACGATGGAACGGTCCGGTTCGGCATGTCGCTTCGCGGCATCGGCGAGGGGCATGTCTCCTCGGTGACGTTTCGTACCGGCAGATGGTCTACCGACGGTGAGGTCACGATCGATCCGCCAAGTGTCCGGGTTGTCTCTCCCCGGGTCGATTCCTCGACGCAGGCCGATGACGAAGCGGTTACCAAGCTGATCTGCGCCGGAAGCCGCGATGCGTCCGAAACGATCCTGTTCCCGGTGACGCCGAGCCAGCGGCAGGGGATCGAGGATTTGCGACTTGTCCGGTTCGTCGAAGACGACGGCACGGTCCGGTATCTCGGCACGTACACAGCCTTTAGCGGGTCCGAAGCGCGCTCGGAAATGCTGGAAATCTTTGATTTCGATACGTTCGAGATGCGCAAGATGCGGGGATCGGCGGCAGCCAGCAAGGGGATGGCGCTGTTTCCGCGCAAGGTAAACGGCCACTATGCCATGCTGGGGCGGCAGGACAGCGAGAATATCTGGTTGCTGTATTCGGATGACCTCTATTGCTGGGACGGCGGTGAGAAGATCATCTGTCCGGAATATTTCTGGGAATTCGTCCAGATGGGCAATTGCGGATCGCCGATCGAGATCGATGAGGGCTGGCTAGTCCTGACGCACGGCGTCGGCAGCATCCGGAACTATTGCATCGGTGCCTGTTTGCTCGACAAGGATGATCCGTCCAAGCTGTTGAAACGAATGACTTTGCCGCTTGTCCATCCAAGCCCGAAGGAGCGCGACGGCTATGTCCCGAACGTGGTCTATAGCTGTGGCGGACTGGTGCATCAGCGTACGCTGATGCTGCCTTATGGGGTCGCCGATAATTTTGCGACGTTTGCAAGCGTTCCGGTCGATAAGCTGCTTGCCGTCATGAAATGACAACATCGCGGTTGCTCGAGGTTTCCGCATTGGCGAAGTCGGTCGCGCAAGACCGTGTGCTGTTCAGCGGGTTGGACTTGGAGGTGGGCGCGGGCGAGTTGATCGCAATCATCGGGGAATCGGGTGTTGGCAAGTCGACCCTGCTCAACCTTTTTGCGGGTTTGGATGACCCCGATGCGGGGACGATTGCGATCGAGGGGATGAAGCTTGGCGCTCTGAACGAGGCGGAGCGGACTGCGCTGAGACGCGACAGGATCGGGTTTGTATTCCAGGCCTTCCATATTCTGCCCTATTTGACTCTCGCGCAAAACGTAGCGTTGCCAGTTGCGCTGGTTTCGACGGATGCCATCGGAGCGCGCCGACGTGCCGGGGAAATGCTGGAGCGGGTCGGGTTGGGTGGACGCCATAGCGACTATGCGCGCGATCTGTCCGGGGGTGAGTTGCAGCGGGTCGCGATCGCGCGCGCATTGATCCATGCACCGGCGCTGATCCTGGCCGACGAGCCGACAGGTAACCTCGATCCGGAAACGGCGGGCAAGGTGCTCCGGCTGCTTGCCGACAGTGTGCGTGAGCGCGGGGCGGCGGGGGTGATGGTCACTCACTCAGCGGCGACGGCGGCGATTGCGGACCGGATTATGACGCTGACGATTGACGGGCTCAAACCCTATCGTGGCGGCTGAGACGGGATTGTTCCGATCGAGGCTGGCGCTCGGCTGGCTGATCGGCGGTGAATGGCGCGCGCATCCGGCGCGCTTTGTGCTGACCGCGCTGGCAATTGCGGTAGGGGTCGCGCTTGGTTTTGCAGTCCATATCGTCAACGGATCAGCGCTGGCGAGTTTCGACGGAGCAGTGCGCAGCGTCAACGGTGCTGCCGATCTGTCGGTGCGGGCGGCGACGCCGCTGGGGTTCGACGAAGCAAGCTATCCACGCATCGCCACGGCGGACGGGGTCGCGGATGCCAGTCCCGTGATCACGCTTGATGCGGAGGCGGGGGATGCGAGGTTCCGTCTGTTGGGACTGGACGTGATCCGCGCCGCCAATGTGACGCCGAGCCTGATCGGTGCCGTGTCCGGTGGTCCGGGTACGGGAAACGATGCCGTCTTCGATCAACGCGCCATCTTTCTGTCACCGGCTGCGATCGCGGCGATGCATGTCGAGGTGGGGAAGACGATCAAGGTTACTGCAAACGGTCATGCGGTATCGCTCCGCGTTGCCGGGGCGCTGCCCGCGATCGGTGAAGGGCAGGCGATCGGAACGATCGACATCGCGGCGGCGCAGTGGCTGTTCGGGAGACTGGGAAAGCTCGACCGGATCGATCTGAAGTTGGCGGACGGCGGAAGGGCGACGGCGGCGCTTCAGGCCGCACTGCCGCCGGGCGCGTCGCTTGCAACGGTCGACAACGTGGCGCGGCAAGGAGAATCGCTGTCGCGCGCATACCGGGTCAATCTCGATATGCTCGCGCTGGTCGCGCTGTTGACGGGCGGGTTCCTCGTCCTGTCCGCACAGTCGCTGTCGGTCGCGCGGCGAATGCGCGCGTTTGCGCTGATCCGGACGCTCGGATTGCCGCGGCAGGGCATCGTCACCGCTGTTGCGATAGAGGGGCTTGCGATCGGCACGGCAGGAGCGGTGCTGGGTTTAATCGGCGGATACGCGCTGGCGGCGTTGGCGCTGCGGTGGTTCGGCGGCGATCTTGGCGCGGGCTATTTTCGCAGCGGCGGGGCCGGGGTTACGTTTCAGCCGGCGGCAGCGGTCGCCTTCTTCGCGCTTGGGCTGGGAGCGGCAACGCTCGGCAGCGTGTTTCCCGCCAGACTGGCCGCACGTGCGACCCCCGCGGCAGCGCTGAAAAATTCGGGCGACTTGCTCGATCCAAGGACCCCGATCCCTTGGCGGCCCGCGGCGGTGCTGTTGCTGGGCGGATTGCTGCTCGCATTCCTGCCCTCGATCGGCGGGCTGCCATTGTTCGGCTTTGCAAGCATGGCGTTATTGCTGGCCGGCGGCCTGGCCGGCGTTCCCTGGCTTGCGCGGCGACTCCTCGACCGCTGGACGAGAAAGCCGATAGCGAATGTTCCCTGGGCGCTTGCCGTCCATCATATCCACGGCGCACCGGGCGAGGCAGCGACCGCGCTATGCGGCATCGTCGCGAGTACGGCGTTGATGATCGCGATGGCAACGATGGTCACGAGTTTTCGCGGTGCGGTTGACGCTTGGCTGGGGCAAATCCTTTCGTCCGATCTGTATCTGAGGACCGATGGCGGGCCGGGGTTCGATCCTGCGGCACAGGCGCGGCTGCGTTCGACAAACGGAATAGAGCGTATCGCGTTTAGTCGGCAGCTTCCCCTGACGCTGCGATCCGATCGACCGCCGGTGACGTTGATCGCCCGTCCGGTCAGCGCGGCGCGCGGTGAGACGCTGGACCTGATCGATGCTTCGGACACGGTGCCAAATGGCGCGACGCCGGTTTGGGTGTCGGAACCGGCGCAGCGACTCTATGGCTTGAAAACCGGCGCTTTCATTACTTTGCCGATCGGGTCCGGTGACGAGGTCTATGTCGCGGGTGTCTGGAGGGACTATGCGCGGCAGTCGGGGGCGGTTGCGATGCGGGGACGCGATTATACCAGGCTGACCGGTGATCCGACGCGGGGGGAGGCGGCGGTAACGCTGACGCCGGGCAGCGATCCGGACGCGGCCGGGCTTGCCTTACGGACGCGAATGTCACCGGGGCTTCGGCAAAGCGTGACGATTGCAAAGCCGGGAGAATTACGAAGGTTCGCGCTCAAACTTTTCGACCGCAGCTTTGCGGTTACCTATGTGCTTGAAACCGTCGCGATTTTGGTCGGCCTGGCCGGCGTCGCCGCGACGATTTCGGCGCAAACCGTTGCCCGGGCGCGTGAATTCGGGATGCTTCGCCATCTGGGTGTAGCCAAGCGCCAGATCATCGCGATGCTTGGATTTGAAGGCGGGCTTCTAGGGCTGGTCGGCGGTGTGGCCGGTGTTTTGCTCGGACTCGTTCTCAGTCAGGTGCTGATCCACGTCGTCAATCCGCAGAGCTTCAACTGGACCATGACGACGCGTGTGCCGATCGGTACGATTATAGGCGTGATTGCAGCGTTGGTCGCGGCGGCCGCGCTGACCGCGATCATGGCGGGCCGCAGTGCGACGGTACGCGATGCGGTGCTGGCAGTCAGGGAAGATTGGTGAGCAAACGGCTGGGCACTCTGATCGCGATGATAGCGGTCGCGGCCGCCGCTCCGGCCGATCAGCCTTATCCCAGTGTCAAACCCGGTATGACGCTCAAATTCCCGATCGATCATGGGGCGCATCCGGCATTTCGGACCGAATGGTGGTATGTCACCGGATGGCTGAAGACCGGCAAGGGACGTGACCTTGGTTTTCAGGTGACGTTCTTTCGCATCCGGCCGCTGACCGATACCGCCAATCCGAGCCGCTTTACCCCGCGCCAAGTCATGTTCGCGCACGCAGCGCTGTCCGATCCGCGCGTGGGGCATTTGCTGCACGGTGAGCGCGCAGCGCGTGCGGGGTTCGGTCTGGCAGGAGCGAAGGCCGGCGATGCCGATGTGAACATCCGCGACTGGAACTTTAATAGGTTACCAGACGGACGGTTCGAAACGCATGTCGCGACGGGTGACTTTGCCCTGTCGCTGCGGCTGCGCCCCACGCAGCCCCCATTGGTCCAGGGGGCGGGCGGGTACAGCCGAAAGGGGCCAAAGCCGGACCAAGCAAGCTACTATTACTCGATCCCGCACCTGACAGTGACCGGATCGGTTGTGCGGGAAGGCAAGCGTGACGCGGTCAGTGGGGAAGCATGGCTCGACCGAGAATGGTCATCCGATTATCTGGCGCCGGAGGCAGCGGGCTGGGATTGGACTGGGATCAATTTCGACGACGGCGGCGCGTTGATGGCGTTCCGGATCAGGAAGCAGGGCGGCGGCACGCTATGGGCCGGCGGATCGCTGCGGCGATCATCCGGCACCGTCGTCCGGTTCGGACCCGGCGACGTCAGCTTCGCGCCGCGTAGATACTGGATCAGCCCCGATACGGGTGCGCGTTACCCCGTTGCGCAGATCGTTTCGGTTCGGCTGCCCGAAGGCGTGCGACGCTATCCGCTGATGCCGTTGTTCGCGGCGCAGGAACTCGACGGACGGAGAAGCGGATTGCCCGTCTATTGGGAAGGCGCGGTGCGGACGACAGGGGGACGGGGGTATCTGGAGCTGACGGGTTATGCCTCGCCGCTGAAGATGTAGGAGCGTCGTTTGCGGCTTCGCTTCTAACCGGGCAACCTGACGTCATTAAACTCAGGAATTGCCCAGTTCCGAACGCATCAATACCGGGAAGAAACGCTCATGAACATCGCGGAGCGCGTCGAGTGGGACGACGTGGTCGCCGTCGGCTTGTTCGAAGATCAGGCGCTTGCCGATCGTTCGGCCGATGCGTTCGATTGGTACGTCGGCGACGTGAGCGCCGCTGAGGACGTCGAGCAGGGCGGCATCATCGATGGTGGCGAGGTAGAGCCCCTGATCTTCGGCAAAAAGCTGTTCCGCGGCGTCACCGGGATGCGGGAACTGGACCAGCGCGCCGATGTCCCCCGCAAGCGCCATTTCCGCAAGTGCGACGGCGACGCCGCCATCGGATATGTCGTGCACCGCAGTCAGATAGCCCTGCCGGATACAGTCGCGCACGAAATCGCCGTTGCGGCGTTCGGCGGCAAGATCGACCGGGGGCGGGGGGCCGTCCTCTCGTCCGTGGACTTCTCTCAGCCAAAGCGATTGACTCAGATGCCCCTTCGCCGCGCCGATCAGGACGAGCACGTCGCCGGTGCCCTTGAACGCGATGGTTGCGCTTTTCTGATAGTCCGCGAGCAGGCCGACGCCGCCAATCGCGGGCGTGGGAAGGATCGCAGCGGCGCTGCCGTCCTCTGCCTTGGTTTCGTTGTACAAGGACACGTTGCCGCTGACGATCGGAAAGTCGAGCGCCGAGCATGCTTCAGCCATGCCGTCGATACAGCCGACGAACTGACCCATGATCTCAGCACGCTGAGGGTTGCCGAAATTCATGCAGTCGGTCGCCGCCAATGGCTGCGCTCCGACCGCGGTCAGGTTGCGCCAGCATTCCGCAATCGCCTGCTTGCCGCCCTCGACCGGATCGGCGAAGCAGTAGCGCGGCGTGCAATCGGTGGTGATCGCGAGCGCCTTGCCGGTGCCGTGGACGCGGACGACCGCGGCATCGCCGCCGGGCCGTTGCAGCGTATCAGCGCCGACCATATGGTCATATTGCCGCCAGATCCAGCTGCGCGAGGCAAGGTCGGGCGAGCCCATCAGTTTCAGCAGGTCTGCCGCCGGATCAGTGCAGCGGGGAATGTCGGCGAGGGGCGCAGGGCGACTGGTCGGCGTATGCGGCCGGTCGTAGCTCGGCGCGTCATCGGCGAGCGGCGCGAGCGGGATGTCGCACACTGTTTCGCCGTGATGCTTCAGCACCATGTGTCCGGTATCGGTGACGCGACCGATCACCGCGAAGTCGAGTTCCCATTTGCTGAAGATCGCCTCCGCCTCGGCCTCGCGGCCGGGCTTCAGCACCATCAGCATGCGCTCCTGACTTTCGGAGAGCATCATCTCATAGGCGGTCATGTCCGCTTCGCGCTGCGGCACGTCGTCCAGAACGAGTTCGATGCCGACGCCGCCCTTCGACGCCATCTCCACGCTCGACGATGTAAGTCCCGCTGCGCCCATGTCCTGGATCGCAACGATCATGTCGGTCGCCATCAATTCGAGGCATGCCTCGATCAGCAGCTTTTCGGTGAAGGGGTCGCCGACCTGAACGGTTGGGCGCTTTGCGTCGGCGTCCTCTCCGAAATCCGCACTTGCCATCGTCGCACCGTGGATGCCGTCGCGGCCCGTCTTGGAGCCGACATAGACGATCGGATTGCCGATGCCAGATGCGGCGGAGTAAAAGATCTTGTCCGTATCGGCGACGCCCACGGTCATCGCGTTGACCAGGATGTTGCCGTCATAGGCGGGGTGGAAGTTCACTTCGCCGCCGACGGTAGGCACGCCGACGCAATTCCCGTATCCACCAATCCCTGCGACGACGCCTGCGATCAGATGCCGCATCTTCGGGTGATCGGGTGAACCGAAGCGCAGCGCGTTCAGGTTTGCGATCGGGCGTGCGCCCATCGTGAAGACGTCGCGAAGGATGCCGCCGACCCCGGTGGCCGCACCCTGATAGGGCTCGATATAGGACGGGTGATTGTGGCTCTCCATCTTGAAGATAGCGGCCTGACCGTCACCGATATCGATGACGCCCGCATTCTCCCCGGGTCCGCAGATGACCTGCGGGCCGGTCGTCGGGAGTTTCTTCAGATGAATACGGCTTGATTTATAGCTGCAATGTTCGGACCACATCACCGAGAATATGCCGAGCTCGACCAGATTGGGTTCGCGGCCTAGCGCCTTCACGACGCGGTCATATTCTTCTGGCGACAAGCCGTGATCGGCAACGGTGTCTGGCGTGATTTCGGTCATCCCCGCGCCATAGACCGGCGCGAGGAAGGCGTCATCACCTTAGAGATAGGGTGGTTGCGTATATCCGGCGGGGGACGCGGTGAAGATCTCGCATCCGTCATCGGTGATTCCGACCGAGTGTTCGAACTGAGCGGACAACGATCGGTCGCGCGTCACCGCCGTCCAACCGTCGTCGAGCAGCTTGACGTCGGCCCGGCCGATGTTGATCATCGGCTCGATCGTGAACAACATGCCCGGCCTTAGTTCGGGACCGGTGCCGGGTTTGCCGACATGAACCACCTCCGGCGCGTCGTGGAAGAGCCGACCAAGGCCATGGCCGCAGAAATCCCGGACGACACCGTAGCGATGCCGCTCGGCATGGCGCTGAATGGCGTTGGCGACGTCGCCCATCCTGTTGCCGGGGCGTGCCTGATCAATGCCGAGCATCAGACACTCATAGGTCACCTCGACCAGCCGCTTTGCCTTTAAAGGGACGTCGCCGATCAGATACATCCGGCTGCTGTCGCCATGCCAGCCGTCGAGGATCGGCGTGACGTCAACATTGACGATGTCGCCGTCCTTCAGCGCCTTTTCGCCGGGGATTCCGTGGCAGACGACGTGGTTGATCGAGATGCATGAACTATGCGTGTAACCGCGATAGCCGAGTGTTGCGGGGACGCCGCCGCGATCGCCGATGAAATCATAGATGAGTTTGTCGATTGCGCCGGTGGTGACGCCCGGGACCATATGCGGGACGATCATGTCGAGCGTCTCGGCGGCGAGACGGCCCGCCGCCCGCATGCCGGCGAACGCGGCCGGGCCATGAAGCTTGATGGCACCGGTGCGCGCGTCGGGAATATCGGTTGATGCAGATACATAGTCGGTCATAGCCGGCGATATAGCGAAGGCTGCTCGCCTTTGCGAGGCCGGCGGGTTAGGAACGGGCAATGCCAAACGAACGGATCTGGACAGCCGCGCTGATCGTGATCGGCGACGAAATTCTATCGGGCCGGACGCAGGACAGGAATGTCGCTCAGGTCGCTGCGTGGCTGAACGTTCAGGGTATCAGGCTGAGCGAGGTGCGCGTCGTCGCCGACCGCACCGATGCGATCGTCGAAGCGGTCAATATCTTGCGCGAGCGCAACGACTATCTGTTCACGACGGGCGGGATCGGGCCGACTCATGACGACATTACCGTCGATGCGATCGCAGAGGCGCTTGGGGTCGGGGTCGAGCATCATCCCGGGGCAATGGTGACTCTGACGGCTTACTATGCGGCCCGCGGCGGGTTGACCGAAGCACGTGCGCGCATGGCCCGCGTACCGGCGGGCGCCGAACTGATCGAGAACCGCGTCTCGGGGGCCCCGGGGATACGGATCGGCAATATCTTCATCATGGCGGGTGTACCGCACATTACGGCCGGGATGCTCGATGCGTTGACCGGAAAGTTGGAGGGCGGCGATCCGGTCGTCTCGCGATCGATCGGCTGCTGGACAGCGGAGAGCGAAGTGGCCGACTTGTTGCGCAGCACCGAGCAATCGTATGCCAGCGTCGCAATCGGTAGTTATCCGTTTTTCCGCGAGGGGCGGGTCGGAGCGAATTTCGTCGTTCGGAGCGCCGATGCCGCGGTGGTCGAGGCGTGTCTGTCCGACTTGAAGCTAGCGCTGATGGCGACAGGACGCGAGGTCATCGACGGAGGGATTTGAGCCGCGCCCGGGCGGTTTCAAGCTGGGCGGGCGTATCGATATCGATCAGCGTTTCGGGGGGAGCGGGAACGTGCTTTGCTTGCCGGAGCACATTTCGCGCTCCCGCATCGCCGCTCAGCGACATGAGCCGTCCGAAATGGGCGCGTCCGAACAGCGCCGGTGGCATAGCCCTGCCGCTTGCAAGGGACGCTACGATCGTGTGTTGCGGATCATACGCCTGGAGTATTCGGCAGACATGGCTTTCGGTGACGAACGGCATGTCGGCAAGGATGATCAATGCCGCCTCGATCCGTGCGGAACTAGCCGCGGCGAGACCGAGCGCGATCGATCCCGACATGCCCGCCGCAGGATTGGAATTGGTGACAACCTGATAATCGGAACGCGCATAGTCTGGCGCAGACGGTCCAACGACCGCGATGCGCGCCGCGAAAGAGAGCGGGGCCAGCGTTTCGACGGCATGTAGGCCTACCGACTTGCCGAAGAGGTCCTGTTCCAGCTTGTGTCCGTGACCGAAACGACTGGAAAGTCCGGCCGCCAGAACGATCAGGGCAATCTTGTCAGGTCGGAGCACGAAACGCCTTGATGACTGCCGCAGCAACCGACAGCGCGATTTCCGACGGGCCGATTGCACCGATGTCGAGGCCGACGGGCGCGTCGATACGGTCGATCAGATCCTGAGCAACCCCCGCTTCCGTCAGCCGTCGGCAACGCGCAGCGTGGCTTTTGCGGCTGCCGAGCGCCCCGACATAGGCAGCGTCGTAGGCGAGCGCGGCGATGAGGGCGGAATCGTCGATCTTGATGTCATGGCTGAGCGTCACGACGGCAGTCGAAGGGCCGGGCCGAAATGCTTCCAGCGCTTCATCCGGCCATCGGTCATCAAGCGCCGCTCCGGGAAACCGCTCTTCGGTCAGGAAACGCGCGCGAGGGTCGATAATCACCGGCTCGATTTCCAGATGCCTGCATAAACCCGCGAGCGCCTGGGCGATCTGCACCGCGCCAACGATCAGTAAGCGGCGCGGCGGTTCGTAACGGTTGATGAAAGTCTCACCGGTGCCGAGCGGGCGGACGTCGCTATGTCCGCTGTTCAGATCGGTGGCGATCGTCAGCGCGTCGCCCCGGTCACGCGCCTCTGCAATCCGATCGAAAAGTTCGGGGTCGAACCCGGCGGCGGATACGGGTTGAACCATGACGGAGATTTCTCCGCCGCAGGGAAGGCCCACCTCCCAGGCTGCGTCGTCGGCGACGCCGTACGTCTTGACCTGAAAGGGCGATCCCGAAATTACATCGGCTGCCGTCGCGAGGATGTCGCCCTCAACGCATCCGCCCGATACAGAACCCTCGAACCGGCCGTCCTGATGTACCAGCATGTGACTGCCGCTCGGGCGCGGTGCCGAACCCCAGGTCGAGACAACCGTGGCGAGCGCCATCGATTCATTTCGCCAAGCCCGTGCTGCGGCGATGACGCTGTTGTTCTCGGCCATTGATTTTTCTCTATGTTAAAGCGGCGGCAAGCCACTCAGCAATTTGTCGGGCGTGATCGGAAAGTCTCGGACACGAACACCGCATGCATTGTATATCGCATTCGCGACCGCCGCGCCCGCGCCCGATATACCGAGTTCGCCAATGCCCTTTGCGCCGACGGGGTTTGCATCCCGATCGATTTCCTCGACGAAATAAGCTTCGATCTGGGGAACGTCGGCGTTGGTTGGAATATGATATTCGCCGAGATCGTTGTTCACATAGCCGCCGGTGCGGCGATCAACCACCGCCTCTTCGTGAAGCGCATAGCCGAGACCCCAGATCATGCCGCCAATCGCCTGACTGCGCGCGGTTTTTTGATTCAGGATGCGGCCGCAATCGAAGACGCCCAGCATCCGCCGGACGCGCGTCTCGCCCGTCACCGCATTCACGGCGACTTCGGCGAATTGCGCACCGTGTGCGGCCTGACTGAATGCCTTGTTATTCCTGCCCGGATGAATCGTGCCGGTCGCCTCGATCGGATCGGAGCCGATCAGGTCTGCGATCGGGACGCGGCGGTTGCCGGCGATCGCGTGCGCATCCTTCAGCGTCATGTCCGTCGGCTCGGCGTCCATTCGCCTGGCGAGTTCGGCAACAAGGTCTTCGCAGGCGAGCGCCACCGATGAGGATGAGGACGATGCTCCAAACGAGCCGCCCGAGCCGGCACCGGTCGGAAACAGGCTGTCGCCTAGCATTACGTCGATCTTGTCGATTGGCAGGCCGAGCGCCTCACCAGCGACCTGTGCCAAGATCGTGTAGGTGCCCGTGCCGAGATCGGTCATGTCGGTTTCGATGATCGCGCGTCCATGGGAGGACAGGGTTACCTTAGCGCTGGAATCGGCGAGGAAGTTGACGCGCGCGGCGGTCGCCATACCGATGCCGACCAACCATTCCCCTTCGCGCATTGTAGCAGGCGTCCGGACACGCTTGTCCCAGCCGAAGCGCCGTGCGCCCTCGCCAAAACAATCGAGGAGGCGGCGTGTCGAGAACGGCTTGCCGCTGGTCGGGTCGCATTCGGGCTCATTCGCCTTGCGCAAATCGATCGGGTCAATCCCGATCTGCTCTGCAAGTTCGTCCATTGCGCATTCGAGACCCATCATGCCGACCGCTTCGCCCGGTGCCCTGACCGGGCCGTGCGCGGTCAGGTTGATTTTCGCGATGCTGGTCGTGAAGCTGCGGTTCTCGGCACGGTAAAGAGCAATCGCCCCCAGTGCGACGGGTTCGAACGAAGTCGCGCCCACTTTTTGCCCGACCAGGCTGTCCTGACCGATCCCGCTAAGGCATCCGTCATCATCCGCGGCAAGGCGGATATGCTGATAGGTGTCCGTGCGTCCATAGGTCGAATGGAAAATCTGCCGCCGCGTAAGAGCAACCTTGACCGGGCGCCCGATCCGTTTCGCAATAATCGCCGCTATAATTGCGTCCGCGCTGGCGTTCTTGCCCCCGAACCCGCCGCCGATAAAGGGGGAGAGGATACGGATGTTTTCGACCGGCATCGAGAGCGACTTCGCCAGTACGGGAGCGGCGGCGCGGAAGATCTGGATGGTACCACGCAGCGTTAACTGGTCGTCATGCCACGATGCGATCGTGCCGTGCGGCTCCATCGCCGCGTGGACCTGACGCGGCGTGGTGTAATGCACGTCGATCGTTTGCGCCGCGTCGGACATCGCCGCGTAGAGATCACCCTTTGAAACGTCAGGCAGCAACGCACCCTCAGGCGGCGAGTCGGCATCATCGGCACCATCGCGCGTATCAAATTGACCATCACGCGGTTCGATCTCGACTGCGACGGCATATGCTGCGGCACGCGCGGCCTCAAAGCTTTCCCCGACCGCGACGCCGACGATTTCGCCATAACTGTCCAGCTGCCCGTCATAGAGTTGCGCGCCGTCTTGGCCGAAAACAGGTGTTTGCCTTGGCAGTGCGGCATCGCCGATGATCACGTCGATCACGCCGGGCAGAGAACGCGCCAGTTCTGCATCGATGCTGGTGACGCGCCCCGCGCCGCAGGGTGCCACAATCGCAACGCCGTAAGCGAGATTGCGGAGCTGATGTTCGAGCGCAAAGGTGGCGCCGCCGGTCACCTTGGCAGGGCCGTCGATGCGGTCGAGGGCCGCGCCAAGCAGCCCTTGAACGCCCCGATCGAGCGCCAGCGGGGCATGCGCTGCGTCCATCTTATATTCGGTCATCACGGGTCTTTTCGATTTGAGTGCCGAGCGACTGTCTGCTTTATTGCGGCGGCAGATGCGGCAAGAGCTTATCCAAGGTAATCGGAAAATCGCGAATGCGAACGCCTGTTGCGTTGTAGATGGCATTGGCAACCGCCGCACCCGCGCCGCAAATGCCGAGTTCGCCGATCCCCTTGGCATGAATGGGATTGGCGTGAATGTCGCGCTCTTCGAGGAAAACGACGTCGAGTTGCGGGACGTCGGCATTTACCGCGACGTGATATTCGGCAAGGTCGCGATTTACGACTTTTCCGTTACGCGTGTCATGGATCAAATCCTCGCTAAGCGCGGCGCCGATCCCGAAGGTCATACCGCCGAGGCATTGGGACCGAGCCGTTTGCGAATTTAGAATTCGACCCGCAGCGAACACCCCCAGCATTCTGCGAACACGCGTTTCGCCGGTAGTAACATTGACGCCTACCTCCGCAAAATGCGCCCCGTACGAAGCCTGCGTAACCTTTTCAGCCTGTTCTCCGGGATTGATTTCGCCAACGGCGCTGATCCCGTCGCCAACCAGTTCGCCAATTACCTTGGTCCGATTGTCGCCAATGGCGGTGCCGTCCTTCAGGGTCAGATCATCCGCATCGACGTTCATTGCCTTGGCAAGTTTGGCGCGCAACGCCTCGCAAGCAAGATAAACCGCCGAACCGGCGGAAGCGGCTCCCCACGATCCGCCCGATCCGGCGGCTGGAACATGATTGGTATCTCCCAATTCCATCGTAATACGATCGACCGGGATGCCGAGGATTTCGGACGCGATTTGCGCAAGAATCGTATAACTGCCCGTGCCGATATCTGTCATTGCGGATGATACCGTCGCGCTGCCGTCCGGATGTACCGTAACCTCAGCCGAGCTTTTCATAAGCATGTTGGCGCGCGCTGCTGCCGATACGCCCATTCCGATCAGCCAGTCGCCTTCACGCCGCTCACCCGGCTTGCGGCGTTTGTCCCATCCGAAGCGGGAGGCACCTTCATCGAGCGCGCGTCCCAGCGACCGGGAGGAAAAGGGAACGCCCTTTTCGGGGTCTTGATCCGGTTCATTCAGTTTGCGCAGCGCTATCGGATCAATATTCAGCTTTTCGGCGAGTTCGTCCATTGCGCCTTCCAGCCCCAGCAGTCCAACGGCTTCGCCCGGTGCGCGCATCGAGCCCGAAAGAAGCCAATTGAGCCGCACGAGGTCATGGGTGATCCGTCGATTTTCACCTTGGTAGAGGAAGTGCGTAGAGATTCCGGCCGGTTCGAAATAATCCTCCGTCGAAAGGTTCGAAGCCGTGGTCTCGTGACCGATTGCGGTGATGCGACCGTCCGCGGTTGCAGCAAGGCGCATGCGTTGCGACGTGTTCGAGCGGCGCACCGTCGCGTCGAAGATTTGCTGGCGCAGCATGACAGCCTTGACGGGGCGTCCGATTGATTTAGCAGCGATGGCTGCCGCGACGCTTTCGGGAGCGATGCCCAGTTTCGACCCAAACCCGCCGCCAATATAGCGCGCGATGATTCGGACTTGTTGTTCCTTCAATCCCAGCGATCTTGCAAGTTGCTGCGCGTCCGAAGTCGGCATCTGATAAGCGCCGTAAAGGGTAAGCGCATCGTCCTCGCCCCAAACCGCAATCGACGCATGAGGCTCCATCGCTGCAGAATTCTGGCTGGGTGTCGTGTAGGTAGAATCGACCGTGACCGTCCCCTCGGCCATCGCCTTTTCGATATCACCCTGCGACGATTGCGCGGGTGTGTTGTTCGCCGGCAGGTCGCCATTGCGCTCTAGGTCCATCGAGAAGGCATATACGCCGTCGGCCCGCTCGTATTCGACCGCCAGCTGTTCGGCCACGTCACGTGCAATTTCGAACGTTTCGGCAACGACTATCGCTATGATCTGTCCGAAATATTCGATGTCCCTGACGCCTTGCGTCGGCGCTTCGGTTTCTCCGCCTTGTTGCGATACGCGGATGAACGTGTCGAAGTCGGTGACGACGTCGATTACACCCGACTTCGCCTTTGCCGCATCCTTGTCGATCGCAACGACCTTACCCTTCGCGATCTTCGCGCCGACCAATACACCGTAGGCAAGATTATCGAACTGATACTCCGCAGCATACGTCGCCGTGCCCGAGACTTTCTTCGGTCCGTCGACACGTGCCAGCGGCTTTCCGATCACATCCTGCGCGCTCGTATCGAGCAGGCTCGACGGATGCGGCTTGTCCATCGTGAGCGTATTTTTATCCGTGCCGAAGCCAAACATCGATTATTCTCCTGTCAGGTCGCGCAGGCTGGCCACCAGCACGCGGCGAGCAAGCGGTATCTTGAAGTCGTTCGATCCGAAGCCTTTCGCGCCCTTTAGCAAGGCATCTGCGGCGGCCTCGAAATTTGCATCCGACGCTTTTTTGCCGATGATCGCTGCCTCGACCGCCTCGTCGCGCCAGGGCATCGGTCCCAGCCCGCCGAAGGCGAGGGCCGCATGCTCGACCTTTCCGCCTGCCATCGTCACGACGCCAGCGACCGACACCAGCGCGAAGGCGTAAGATGCGCGGTCGCGAACCTTGCGGTAAATCTGGCGGGCATTACTGGGCATAGGTGGCAACTCGACATGGGTGATAAGTTCGCCGGATTCGAGTACGGTTTCCCGATTCGGCGTATCACCGGGGAGCCGGTAGAAATCATGGATCGAGATCCGCCTGCGGTCTCCGTCCGCCTTCAGCGTGACGATCGTCGCGTCGAGCGCGCGCATCGCGACCGCCATGTCGGAGGGATGCGTCGCGATACACTGATCCGATGTTCCCAGTACGGCGAGAATGCGGTTGTAACCGTCGATCGCCGAGCAGCCCGAGCCGGGATGCCGCTTGTTGCACGCCATTGCCGTATCGTAGAAATAATAACAGCGCGTCCGCTGGAGCAGATTGCCGCCGGTCGTTGCCTTGTTGCGCAATTGTCCGGATGCACCTGCCAGGAGCGCGCGCGACAGGACCTCATAGTCTTCGATCACCCGCGGGTCGGCGGCGAGATCGCTATTGGTCACGAGTGCGCCGATCGCCAGACCGCCACCGTTACGGTCTTCGATGTCGGTCAGACCGAGGCGCGTGATGTCCACCAGCTTGTCCGGTGTCTCGACTTGGAGCTTCATCAGATCGAGCAAATTGGTCCCGCCCGCGATGAACATCGCCGCACCGGTGTCGATCTCGCTGACTGCCGTTTCGGGGCTGTCGGCGCGTTCGTAAGCGAACGTCTTCATGCGTCCACCCTTTCGGTGCGGGCAAAGACCCACCCTGCTTCGCCTTGCCCGGCGACCTCTCGGATCGCATCGACGATGTTCGGATAGGCCGAACAGCGGCAGAGGTTGCCGCTCATCCGTTCGGAAATTTCGGCATCCGACAGGTCCGAATCGCCCAAGTCTTCGGAAACGTAGCTCGGCCATCCCTTTGTCGCTTCGTCCAGCATCCCGACCGCCGAACAAATCTGCCCAGGCGTACAATAGCCGCACTGGTAGCCGTCATGGCGAACGAACGCGTCCTGCATCGGATGGAGGTCGCCGACCTGTCCCAGCCCCTCGATCGTGACGATCTCGTCATCCTGATGCATCACAGCGAGCGTCAGGCAGGCATTGATCCGCCGCCCGTTGATCAGGACGGTACACGCGCCGCACTGGCCGTGGTCGCAACCCTTCTTGCTGCCCGTCAATCCCAGGTGTTCACGACAAAGATCGAGGACGGTCGTGCGGATGTCCGGTTCGGCTTCGTAGTGCCTGCCGTTGATGGTGAAATGCATCGTAACGCTACCCTTTCGTTTGATCTGGGAACGCGACGCCGGACAATGGTTTCCTTTTGCGATTGGCTCGCAGCGAATTTGCTGTCAGTCATGGTTTATGCCCGCGCCGTCACCACCCGTCATTATCGCTCATCGCGGTGCAAGCGGGATGCGCCCCGAACATACGCTTGCTGCGTATGACCTGGCGATCGATCAGGGCGCAGACTTTATCGAACCCGATCTCGTCCCGACGAGCGACAGCATTCTGGTTGCGCGGCACGAGAATGACATCTCGGGGACGACGGATGTCGCCGATCGACCGGGTTTCGCGAACCGTCGTGATACCAAAGTCGTCGACGGACGTGAGGTGACCGGATGGTTTACGGAGAATTTCACGCTAGCCGAACTGAAGACATTGCGCACAAAAGAGCGGCTGCCACAGCTGCGCGGCACAGCGTATGATGGACGGTATGAGATACCGACGCTTGCGGAGATCATCGCGCTTGCTCAGCGTCGATCCGCCGATACGGGCCGGACGATCGGAATCTATCCCGAGACCAAGCACCCTACATATTTCGCGAAGATCGGCCTCGGCACCGACCGGCTGTTGGTTGACCTGCTTCGCCGGGCGGGTTGGGACGGTACGGACGCGCCGGTCTTTATCCAGTCGTTCGAGGTCGAGAACCTCAAAATGATCGCGGGACTGACAGACGTGCGATTGATCCAGTTGCTTGATGCAAACGGCGGACCGGCCGACAAGGTAAAACTCAGCTATCAACAGATGATGACCCCTCAGGGGCTCAAGGAAATCGCGAGTTACGCATTCGGGATCGGGCCCAACAAGGCGATGCTCTGGAACGGTACGCAGGCGAGCGCGCTTTTGAGCAATGCACACGAATCTGGGCTGCATGTGCATCCGTGGACGTACCGGGCCGAGAATGTCTTTTTGCCCAACCGGTTCAAAAGCACCGTCGCACCTGAGGCCAAAGGCGATTTGAAAGGCGAGATCGTCGAAGCGCTGGGACAGGGAATCGACGGCTTCTTCACCGATTATCCCGAGATCGGAGCGCAGGCTCGCAACGCGTTTCTGGCGAGCAAGCCGGCAAAGTGATAGCGAACGTATCGGGCATCGGCTTCGGTTGATCGGAGTCGACTCGTCGCCTATGTCCGCGCTTCACTTGAGTATGTCGGGGCCGCTGGTTCACTATGTTTGCTTTCTTGCTTGTCATCCATGCCGTTATCGCGGCCGCCCTCGTCACCGTGATCTTGATGCAGCGATCAGAAGGAGGCGGCCTTGGAATGGGTGGGAGTCCGTCTGGCTTGATGTCCGCGCGCGGGGCGGCGGATTTCCTGACCAGAGCGACTGCTGTGCTTGCCGGCGCGTTCGTATTATTTTCGATCGCCCTTTCGGTTTACGCAGCGACGCGCGGTGCATCGACCGCAACGATCGATACTTCGCTCGCTCGAACGCGCGCGATCCCCGCTCCATCGCAAGATGCGGTACCGAATACCCCTGCTGATGTTGCGGCGTCCCGCGCGTCCGCCGACAGCGTTACGATCGGTAACGTGGCAGGAGCAACGGACAATTCTGCGGTTCCCATGCAGCGCTGACCGATCCTTTCGGCTTCGCAGCCGAGAACACCCATCCGGAGCACCTTGTCGTCCGCCTCCGGTTCAGGCTAGGCATCTTTTCCCATGGCCCGGTATATTTTCATCACCGGCGGCGTGGTTTCGTCGCTTGGTAAAGGTTTGATGGCGGCGTCCCTGGCCGCGCTGTTGCAGGCGCGCGGCTATCGTGTCCGCATTCGCAAATTCGACCCGTATTTGAACGTCGATCCCGGAACGATGAGCCCTTACCAGCATGGTGAGGTTTACGTCACGGACGACGGAGCCGAGACCGACCTCGATCTAGGGCATTATGAGCGTTTCACCGGCGTCGCGGCGCATCAATCGGATAACGTGACGTCGGGCCGCATCTATCAACAGATCATCCAACGCGAGCGGCGGGGCGATTATCTCGGCGCAACGGTTCAGGTCGTTCCGCACGTGACGGATGCGATCAAGGCGTTTGCCACCGCGGACGTCGAAGGGCTCGATTTCGTACTGTGCGAGATCGGCGGGACGGTCGGCGATATCGAATCCCTGCCGTTCATCGAGGCGGTCAGGCAATTACGGAACGAACTCGGGCGCGGGCAGTCGATCAGCATTCATGTGACGCTCGTTCCATATATTGCCGCTGCCGGAGAGTTGAAGACGAAACCTACCCAGCATTCGGTGCGCGAAATTGCGGCGCTTGGCGTAGCGCCGGACGTGCTTGTATGCCGCTGTGAGCAGCCGCTACCGCAGGCCGAGCGGTCCAAGATTGCCCTGTTCTGCAACGTACCGACCTCAGCCGTTATTCCAGCGCTTGACGCTCCAAGCATTTACGCGGTGCCCTTGCAGTATCATGCGGAGGGGCTTGATTCCGAGGTTCTTCGCGCGTTCGGTATCGAACCGGCGTCGTCTCCGGATTTATCACGCTGGAGCGACATCGGTGACCGGCTCAATAGCCCGGAGGGAGAGGTGACCGTAGGCGTTGTCGGGAAATATGTCGGCCTGCAGGACGCCTACAAATCACTGAACGAAGCGTTGATTCACGGGGGCATAGCGAACCGCGTAAAGGTGAACGTTCGCTGGATTGACGCCGAGTTGTTCGAGGGCGAGGACGGTGACACTGCCGCTCATCTGGAACCTTGTCATGCCATTTTGGTGCCGGGAGCGTTCGGAGAGCGTGGTGCCGAGGGAAAAATCGCCAGCGTCAGGTTCGCTAAGGAACGTGGTGTACCATTTTTCGGCATATGTTTCGGCATGCAGATGGCTTGTATCGAGGGCGCACGCGAAGGCGGTATCGTCGATGCATCTTCGACAGAATTTGGCGCTACCGATGAGCCGGTCGTCGGCCTGATAACCGAATGGATGGGACCGGCCGGGCTGGAAAAGCGTGAGGAGGCGGGTGATCTTGGCGGCACCATGCGGCTGGGCGCTTATGAGGCGCGGCTCAGCGCGAACAGCGTAATCGCATCGATTTACGGCGCGGAGACCATCAGCGAACGTCATCGCCATCGATACGAAGTCAACACCGGGTACCGTGCGCTGCTTGAGCAGGGCGGGTTGATGTTTGCGGGCATGTCGCCGGACGATACGCTGCCCGAAACGGTCGAGCGTCCCGATCATCCCTGGTTCGTCGGTGTTCAGTTCCACCCGGAACTCAAATCAAAGCCGTTCGAACCCCATCCGCTGTTCGCGAGCTTTATCGAAGCCGCCATTCGACAAAGCCGCCTGGTTTAAGCTGCCTGTCTTTCTCCGTTTTTCGAATGGATGATGTCATGAATCTTTACGGTCGCTACGCCGAGCATATCGACGCTGCGCTCAACACGCTGACCGATCGCGGCCTCTTGCCCGTCGACATTAATCGCAAGAATGTAACGGTCGAGCCGCCACGCGATCCGGCGCACGGTGATCTGTCAACAAACGCCGCGATGGTTCTGGCCAAGCCGGCGAAAATCGCTCCGCGGGAACTGGCGCAGGCGATCGCCGCCGAACTGGAGACGATCGATGAGATCGAACGCGTCGATGTTGCGGGGCCCGGCTTCATCAACCTGACGCTCGCCGAGCATGCATGGCGCGGGGAACTCGCGGCAATCGCCGAACACGGGGATGGCTATGGTCGCTCGAACACCGGCGAAGGTACCAGCGTCAACATCGAATATGTGTCGGCGAACCCGACAGGTCCGATGCATATGGGTCATTGCCGCGGCGCGGTGGTTGGGGACGCGCTAGCCAATCTGCTCCAATATTCCGGGTTTCGCGTCACCCGGGAATATTATGTCAACGATGCCGGGGGGCAGGTCGATGTGCTCGCACGCTCCGTTCATTTGCGTTACCGCGAGGCGCTGGGCGAGACTATCGGAACGATCCCCGAGGGCCTCTACCCCGGAGACTATCTGATCCCGGTCGGCGAGATGCTGGCGAAAGATTATGGCGATCAATACGTCCGTGCCGATGAGGCTGCCTGGCTCGGCATTTTTCGGGGACGTGCGGTTGAAGCGATGATCGACTTGATCAAGGCCGATCTCGCTTTACTCGGTATTTATCACGACGTTTTTGCCTCTGAGGCTGATGTTCAGGCAGCGGGAAAGCCTGCGGCGGCCGAGGCCGTGCTGCGCGCGCGCGATCTGGTTTACGACGGCGTGCTGGCGGCACCGAAGGGGGAGATGCCCGATGACTGGGAACCGGTTGAGCTACCTCTTTTTCGCTCAACGCAGTTCGGCGATGATCAGGATCGGCCTATCCGCAAGTCAAATGGGCAGTGGACGTACTTCGGTGCCGATCTGGCGTATCATTATCAAAAAGCCCAGTCCGCGGATCAGTTGATTGATATTTGGGGCGCGGATCATGCCGGCACGGTCAAGCGGATCGTGGCTGCAGTCGAGGCGCTGACCGGCGGGCGGACTCCGTTCGATGTGAAACTGGTGCAGATGGTGCGGCTGTTGCGGGACGGCGAGCCGGTCAAGATGTCAAAGCGGTCCGGCAATTTCGTTACGCTCGCCGATGTGGTCGAAGAGGTCGGTCGCGATGTCGTTCGCTTCACCATGCTGACGCGGCGTGCGGATGCCCAGATGGATTTCGATTTCGCGAAGGTGGTCGAGGCATCGCGCGATAACCCTGTGTTCTATGTCCAATATGCCCATGCCCGCATTGCATCCTTGCATCGGCGCGCTGCCGAAGCAGCAATCGGCGGCGGTACTGCGGATCTCGATCTTCTCGACGCCGAGGAATTGGCGCTGGTGAAGCTCGCGGCACAGTTTCCGAGGATGGTCGAGACCGCGGCCGCCGCGCGCGAACCTCACCGCATTGCCTTTTATCTGTATGAATTGGCAGCGGCATTTCATGCGCTTTGGAACGTCGGTAACGATCGTCCGGATCGACGCTTCCTCGTCACCGATGATCCCGATGCCACGCGCGCCCGGCTTTTCCTTGCGTCAGCGATCGGGCAGATCATCCGCAATGGACTTTCCATCATGGGCGTGGATGCGGTGTCGGAGATGAATTGATGGCCGACGAAATCTTTCCGCGAGAAGATGACCGGCTGCCTTGGCTGGAAACCGCCGAAAACCGTCAATCCGCCGCCGCACCGGTTGGCCGAACTATCGCAATGCTTGTGTTCGCACTGTGCGTGATCGCTGCGATCATCGTTGCCGGTTACTGGCTGAAGAGCGGAACATCGCAAGGTCACGGCGAACTGATCGAGGCCGCTCCTGGCGAGTACAAGGTTCGTCCGGCCGAGCCTGGCGGATTGAGCGTCAATGGCGAAGGAAATGCGGCGATCGCCACGAGCCAGGGGCGTCCATCGGGCCAAGGCGCGATCGACTTGAGCGCGTTGCCTGAACGGCCCGTGGCGACAATTGCACGATCGGGACAGCCGAAGCCGGCGGGAAGGCCCGGCGAGCGGACCGCCGCCGCGCCCGTACCGAGCTCGACCGGACGGTTGATCGCGTCCAAACCGATGGCTCCTCCGGTAGCGGTGAAGCAGCTGGGCAACGGGTCTGTGGTTCAGCTTGGGGCGTTTCCAAGCCAGAGATTGGCGAACGATGCTTGGCAGCGCTTCTCAAAACGCTTTGCTTATATCGCGCAGCTTGAAAACGCCGTCCAGCCGGTGGTGAAGGGTCAAGCAACGCTGTATCGCCTCCGCGTGGATGCAGGCAGTGCAAATCTTGCGGCGGATGTGTGCGGGCGGTTGCGCGTTGCGGGCGAGTCCTGCTTCGTCGTGAATTGACGGCGCGATGATACCGGTAATCTTCGGCCTGTCGGGATTGACGTTGACGCGGGAAGAGAGACTTTTTTTCCGGCATGTCGAGCCCGCCGGATATATCCTTTTTAAACGGAATATCGAATCACGCGCGCAGGTCAGCGCATTGACCGACGCACTCCGCGATCTTTCGGGACGAGAGGATTTGGCGATCCTCGTCGATCAGGAGGGCGGAAGTGTAGCACGGTTCGGTCCTCCGGAATGGCCGTCATTTCCCGCCGGTCCGGTTTTCGATTCGCTCTATGCAATCGCGCCGATGTCCGCGATCCAGGCAATGCGCGCCAATGGGGAGGCACTCGGGTGCATGCTGAGGGAGGTCGGCGTGACGGTGAATTGCGCGCCGTTGCTCGACGTGGTGCAGCCAGACACCACCGATGCGATTGCCGGCCGTGCATATGGAAGAGACCCGATGCAGGTCGCAGCGCTTGGGCGTGCAATGCTGGAGGGGCTGGCGGCGGGCGGTGTCGTCGGCGTCGTGAAGCACATTCCCGGACATGGCCGTGCCCTATTCGATACGCATTTTCACTTGCCGAGGGTGACCGCGGACGAAGATGCGCTCGAAATCGATCTCGAGCCATTTCGGACACTGGCGCATGCACCGATGGCAATGACGTCGCATATCGTTTTTGAGGCGTGGGATGCGGACCATCCGGCAACGCTGTCGAACAAGGTGATCGAACACGTCATTCGCGGGCGGATCGGTTTCGACGGACTGCTGATGACCGATGACATCGATATGAAGGCTCTGACCGGGAGCGCCGCGGACAAGGCGAAAAATGCCCTGGAGGCGGGTTGCGATATCGTGCTTGATTGCTGGGCGCGCATGGACGACATGCGGGCGATTGCGGACATAACGGGCCCGGTCCCGGACCTCTCACGAGCAAGGCTTAATCGCGCGATGGCCGCGTCAAGTGCGTCCATAGGGGAATTTGACGCGTTAATTGATAAGCGCGATGCGTTGCTGGCCTTGCAGAATGCGCCACGCGACGTCAGTGCGCCGAGGTAGAAAACATCGCCGCAATCACCTAAATAGATTTAAGCTTCAGGAGAATTATCATGGGCAGCTTCAGCCCGATCCACCTTCTCGTTCTCGCCGTCGTTGCAATTTTGCTGCTTGGCGGCGGACGCTTCTCCAATTTGATGGGCGATGTTGCGAAAGGGGTAAAGAACTTCAAGAAGGGCATGGCAGAGGAAGATCATGACGCCGCCAAGCCCGCGGCAAGGTTGGAATCCCAGCAGCCAGTCGAGCCGGTGCTTGATCGTGACGGCAACAGGGTTGGCGATGACCGGTTGTAATCGCTAACAGCATCAGGCGAGCGATCAATGCTGGATATTGCGCCATCGGAATTGTTGCTAGTCGCGTTCGTGGCGCTGGTGGTGATTGGACCGAAGGATCTCCCAAAGGCGATGCGGGTCGTCGGCTATTGGGTTGGGAAAATACGCGGCGTTGGGCGGCAGTTTCGCCAAGGCTTCGATACAATGGTGCGAGAAGCCGAACTGGAAGAAATGGAAAAGCGCTGGGCGGCGGAGAATGAGCGCATCATGCGCGAGCATCCGAACGATCAAAGCAATGCGGTGGAGCAGGGCTCATCTGATGACCTTTTGACGGAAGGCTCAGTCAACTCGGCGCCAAACGACGATCATCCCGCGGTTATGGTCGAAAAGCCAAGTCTGGTCGCAGAGCATGATCTCCCCAATAGCAACGAGGTCGGGCGTTGAGCGAGATCGACGCCAGCAAAGCACCATTGCTGGATCACCTGATCGAATTGAGAAGACGACTTCTCTACTGCATGGCGGCCATTGCGTTGGCATTTGCCGTCGCGATGTTTTTCTCAGAACAGATATTTGGATTCCTGGTCCAGCCATTGCTTGCCGCAGGTCAGGGGACCGTGATTTACACACAAATTTTTGAAGCTTTTTTCGTTCAGATCAAGGTCGCTTTCTTCGCGTCCATGATGCTTTCATTCCCGGTGATCGCGAACCAGCTTTGGCAATTTGTCGCACCGGGACTTTATCGCAAAGAACGGCGTGCCTTGCTTCCGTTCCTGCTTGCGACCCCAGTTCTGTTTACGCTGGGCGCAGCATTGGCGTATTATATCGCCATTCCCATGGCCTTGCATTTTTTGCTGGGCTTTCAAGGCGTTGTCGGGGGTGTCAAGCGCGAGGCATTACCCGCGATCGGCAATTATCTGTCGTTCATCATGCAATTTCTGTTTGCGTTCGGGCTCGCGTTTCTCCTGCCGATCCTGCTAATGCTGCTCGAACGCGCCGGTATTGTCACCCGTAAACAACTGGTAGCCGCACGCCGCTACGCAATTGTCGCATCGGTCGCGATTGCGGCAGTGCTGACGCCGCCTGATCTTGCATCACAGCTGTTGCTGGCCGTTCCACTGTGCATATTGTATGAACTCGCATTGATCGGCATTTGGTTTACCGAACGTAGCCGAAGGCGCGCTGCGGTTACCGGGGTTGAACCCGGCAATTGACGGTGGTCGATTTTTAGTCGCAGCGCACCCCAGTTCTGACTATTTTGCGCCGTCCGCTGCATTTGCGACGGCACTGCCCGCAGAACTTACGTCCTTACCGGCGCCCTCGACCGTGTTGCAGGCGCTGATCGCCAACGAACCCAGAATAACCAAAGCTGCCAAAACCTTACGCATGTTAGATCTCCATGTGATGTGATTGATTAAAAACGAGATATCTTATCCGGGTATATGCAAGGTTCGGTTGTGGCATATTGCGACGCGACAGTCCAACCATTGCGTTTCCAGGCACCAAGTGCCTGGTCGGCTTTGTGAGGCCCATGCTTCAGGCGTTGTGTTGCAGCTATCCTTCTTGCAGAGGCAACCACGCTAATTCGTCGCGAACACAGGGAGCAAAATGTCGTATGATCCGGTTTCGCCATCATGCCGCAAAGGCGAGCGCAACTGTCGCGCCAAACCTTCCAAAATGCGCCCGTATCGCGATGCCAGTAGGTCATGCATCGCGTCGCTGTTTTTGAACCCATCGGAAACGATCACCAGCTGCGCCTTGCCGGGATCATCCGTGCGATCCAGTGCGATGCTGATCTGAGCGGCGCGCTCACAGTTCATCGCCAGTTCGACGATCTCCGTAATGACGAAGGCGATCGCGACGGCAACATCCTGACTGACCGAAAAAGGGTGCAGCTTCAGGGAGATGCCGACGGAACGCGCTTTGCCTGCGTCTGTAGCGCGCAGATTAGAGGCTAGTTCTCCGATCATCGCTCGAAGGTCGAGCCCGCGATGTTCTTCGAGCTCGGCAAAATGATTGCGATGTACGACCGCCAACGCGTCGACACGACGCTGGATGGAAAGATAGGCAAGGATCGCATCACGGCTTGACGCGCCGCGCGAATGAAAATTAATGAGGCTGGAGATAATCTGAAGATTATTTTTTACGCGGTGATGCACTTCGCGTGTCAGCTTCATTTGCCGTTCCATCCCCCTTGCCAGTCCGGCTTCATGCGTTGCGACGACCTGATTAATCATGCGGAACGTGTCCCCCAAGTCCCGGAGTTCTTGCGAAGGAACCGCGCGCAATCGACCGATATCGATTTCGTCCCCCGGTTGATAAGCCGCTATGTCCGAGCGGAGTTGGCGCAACGGGCGCAGTAGCAGCCTGTCGACGACGAACCAGGTGATTACGACCGCAGCGCCCCACATCAATATCGGAAGCAAAAGCGAAACGATCATAGAAGACGTGATCGGGACGCTGCGCATGCTCGTTTGGAGCAACAAGCCTCGGACGCCCAGCTCTGTTCGCTGTGTTTCTATTCTATCGAAGTATTGTAGTCCGGCTATTCTGGACAAAATCAGCGAGCTTTCACCGTCAACCAAGCTGTTCTCTACCGAATCCACTAAAAGTGGAGACTGCACAAGTTTGGCAAGCAGAGTTTTTGGAAACACGGCGTGAACGAAGACCTGACTTCGAGAGCCGCCTGTCGCGAGCATTAGCCCCCTTCCCGGAAGTATTCGCGCGGTGATCCGAGAATGCGTCGCATCTCGCAGGGACGCATCGGCCAGGCGCGTGCCGCATAATAACTTCCCTGAGCGATCAACGATCATGAACTGCGTCGGCGGGACCGATTGTTGCGCAAAAACGCCGATTGCACGGCCACAGATCGGAGCATTTTCAGGATCTGCACGCAACGCATCGGCAGCGACGCGAAGTGCCGCCATATCGCCCAGCAACTCGATCGAGAGCGACCTGGCATTTTCGTGCGCTATAACCCGAAGTCTTGCTTGCGCCTCTGCGTCGACCAATTGCGTTGTGTTCAGTGTCGCTACAACTGCGATCAGCGCAAGGGGCAACAGCGCCGCGCTGAGAATTAGTAAAAGTTTCAACCCGGTGGGCAAGGATGCGAAAATAGATGAGCGAGCCGATTGAGGCGAATTCGTAAAGTCTTTCACAACAACGGTCTGGGCCGTCACGGCGACGGATTATTCGAGCTTGCCGAGAAGATCGAGCATCTCCTTGGGAACGGCCTCGTCAACCGTTTTCTGATATACGGAACGAAGGGCCGAACCGAATTCCTTGTCCCCTTTGGACTTTCCGGTTTCCTTCGGCGCATGATCCGATTTGTCGTCTGATGAGCCTCTGGACAAACTGACTTGAATCCCTGTCAATCGAGTTCGTCCCGGGTTTTCGGCACGACATACTCGGCACACCACCCCAACGAAACCGCTGTGTGGTTCAAGGTGAAACTTTACGCTGGGTCGGTTGTTCCCGCCAAGCACAGAAATATCATACGTTAAGGTTGCGGATGCGTGAGCGTGGCATAGATTGCGCAAAAGGTTTCTGCCGGACATATGGCAGCGTGCATCAAGGGAGTTTTCGGTTTTCATGTCGTTAGGTCAGCAACTCGCGCCGCATCTTCCGTTTCTCCGCAGATACGCCCGCGCTTTGACCGGCAGTCAGGAACATGGCGATGCCTATGTCCGCGCCACGTTGGAGGCGATCGTTGCCGCTCCGGACGAGTTTGCGACCGATGTTGAGCCGCGTTTGGGCCTTTACCGGATGTTTCAGGCCATTTGGAATTCGGCAAATTATGACGAAATCGATGAGCGTGACCAGACCGACAGCGACAAGGAGGCCGTAGCCCGGCAACGTTTGTCACGAATGACTCCGCTATCGCGCCAGGCGCTTCTGTTAACGGCGATGGAAGGATTTACGCCCGACGATGCTGCATATACGATCGGGGTCGATGCCGTTGAGGTCGAGACACTTGTCAATGATGCATTGTCCGAGATCGAGAACCAGACGCGGGCGCGCGTGCTGATCGTCGAAGACGAACCGATGATCGCAATGGATATCGAGACGATCGTTCGCGATCTTGGTCATGACGTCATCGGGGTTGCCGTTACGCGTGATGAGGCGGTCGAGATGGCTATGGGAGATCGCCCGGGATTGGTCCTTGCCGACATACAACTTGCCGATGACAGTTCCGGCATCGACGCCGTAAAAGACATACTGAAAGAGTTCGCCGTGCCGGTTGTTTTTATTACCGCGTTCCCGGAAAGGCTCTTGACTGGCGAGCGTCCGGAACCCACGTTTCTCATTACCAAGCCGTTTCAACGCTCTACGGTCAAGGCGGCAATTGCGCAGGCTTTGTTCTTCGACCAAGCGACCGCACCGGTTGATTGATCGCCGCGTGCAACATCGTGCAAATTCACAGACAATGGTAGTGGGGGCGTCCCGAAGATGAGCGATGCAAATGACGAGGTCGAAATCGATACCGAAGATGCGCGCGCCGGATCAACGCCAAAGATTACACGCTATGTGCTGGGGATATCGCTTATACTCATCATAGTCGTATTCGCGATTATGTTTGCCTAGGATAAAACGGATATGCCTTGCTGAGCGGTGTCGTCAGCGCGGCGTCTTCTGAAATCGAATCCGTACCTTAAGGGCTGAAGCACGTATGAAACAATCGACCGCTCCTGATACAAATGCGGACATCATTGTCGAACATGTTTCTTTGTCTGATGACGATTTTAAGGATCAGATTGCGTTAGTCATCCCGCATTTACGCGCATTCGGGCGATCATTGTCCGGTAGTCGTGACACTGCGGACGATCTGGTTCAAGAAACATTGATGAAGGCATGGGCAGCACGCAAGCGGTTTCAGGCCGGAACGAACATGCGTGCTTGGACCTTCATAATCCTGCGCAATTTATACTTGTCTCAAATGAGGCGCGCCCGTTTCAAGGGCGAATGGGATGACCTGGTAGCGGACCGTATCCTGGCGGCACCGGCCAGTCAGGATCGGCATGTCGATCTGGGTGATATGCAGCGCGCATTACTCCATTTGCCGCAACCGCAGCGAGAAGCGCTGATCTTGGTCGGCGCTGGAGGGTTCGCATATGAGGAAGCGGCAAGTATCTGCAATGTTGCCGTTGGAACGATAAAAAGTCGTGTCGCGCGAGGACGTGTAGCATTGGAAGCGATATTGGCCGGAGACAGTCTGCCCGCCAGAAGCGAACACGTAACTGACGCAAGCGTGTCTGCGCTTGATGAGATCATGAACGACGTCGAAGTTTTAAGTCAGAAAAACTGAGGATAAAGTCTCAATAACACATTCAGCGGGCATACGAGCGGTCGAGTGTGTTCAATATAGACCTCAGGTCGTTGGGTACGTCAGTTGCGGGTTGAGCAAAAATATCCCGAAAGATTAAGCCTATCGCGTCTGTTCGATTTACGCCAGACAGGATTACGGGCTCAAGGTCAGGTTTCTGCATACGGTCTGTATCGTAAGTCATCGGTTCTGAACGTATGAAGCGTGTCTTCGTTGCTCGGTCATTTGAGAATGACATTCGTCAATCGAGTTTTTGTTGTCAGCGAGATTGGCATTGAGCAACCCGGTTGCAGATGCTGTTTGCCGCGCGCGCGCGAATTCGCCGTTTTTGGCGACGCTGCTCGGGCGCAACTCCGCGTTGGCAGATCAACTTAATGACGGACATTTTCCGGTCGGCCCGGCCGGCGTCGCTGTTGAAGGTCTGATCGACACTGCGCTGCGGAATGCGCGAAACGATATTGCCCTGTGGGTAGCAATCGGTGACTTGGCGGGTCTTCTCGATCTCTCTTGCGTCACGAGGACGCTGACCGAGTTTGCGGATCGCGCATTAGAAATGGCGATCAGCGGTGCGATCGCGGAGCGGACGCCCGGCTCTGAAACAACAGGGTTTTGCGCGATCGCGCTTGGAAAGCAAGGCAGTTGCGAGCTCAACTATTCCTCGGACATCGATCCAATTTTTTTATACGATCCTGACACGATTCGATGCCGTACAGATGAGATTCCCAGCGACGCGGCTGTCAGAATTGCGCGTCGAGTGGTCGAGACGCTGCAGGTGCGTAACCGTGACGGGTACGTGCTACGCGTCGACCTGCGTTTGCGACCGTCGCCTGAGGCTACTCCGATCGCAATTCCGATCAACGGTGCAATATCCTATTACGAATCTCAGGCGCTGACGTGGGAGCGCGCCGCGTTCATTCGCGCTCGACCGGCTGCAGGTGATGTCGCTCTGGGTGCCACGTTTCTTAATGCCATATCTCCGTTCATTTGGCGGCATGCGCTCGACTACGGGACGATGCGTGAGGTCCTTGCGCTGTCGACCCGTGCGCGGGGCCATTACTCTAAAGGGCAGGAATTCGGTCCGGGCTATGATCTCAAGCGTGGACGCGGGGGGATCAGGGAAATCGAGTTTTTCACCCAAATCCACCAGCTCATTCATGGTGGCCGTGACCCGAATTTACGCAGTCCGGCGACTCGCGATGCGTTGGCGGCGTTGGCAAAGTCGGGGCGAATTCCTCTGGGAGAGGCTCGTGTTCTGAGCGAGGCCTATACCGTGCTGCGAACGGCGGAACATCGCGCACAGATGGTTGATGACAGACAGACGCATCAACTGCCGGCGGGCGATGCGTTACAGAATATCGCCGAACTGCACGGGATAACGGACGGCCAAGCCTTTCTCGACTGGATCGAGCCGCATGTCCGCAAGACCGCAGAGATTTTTAATGGCCTGAGGAATGACGAAGAAGACCCGCTGCCCTCGGACGATGACGCTTTGGAGTCCGTTCTCGAACAAGCGGGACTTGATTACGTCGGAGCGGCAATCAGGCGGATACGAACCTGGCGTACGGGCCGTTACCCCGCGCTCCGAAGTCATGCAGCGCAAGTCGCACTTGAAGCGACGCTGCCGATCCTGATCGACGCGCTACGGGGCGCCAGGGATACGCAAGCTGCGCTCAACCGGCTTGATACGCTCCTTTCTCGCCTGCCCAGCGCCGTTAATTTTTTCCGTCTTATCGAAGCGCGTCCTGCGCTCGGTGCCTTGCTTGTGGCGATTTTGGTCCATGCAGAACCTCTCGCGGCCATTCTCGGGCGAAGACCGGTGCTGCTCGACGCAATGATAGATGCAACGGTGTTGGCGGACATCGGGAATGTTGAGATGCTGGTCCACGAGATGAACAGGTTGGAGCCGACCGCAGATTTGCAGTTTCGCCTTGATCATGTTCGCCGGATCGTAGCCGAAAAGCGCTTCGCGCTTGGCACCCAGATCGTTGCGGGGTCAGTCGATCCGATGCGAGTGGGACGCGGATATGCGGCGGTTGCGGAGGCGGCGGTCGAGGTGTTGGCGGGGGCGACGGTTGCGGAATTTGAGGCGGCGCACGGGCGGGTTCCGGATAGCGAACTCGCAATATTGGCGCTGGGGAGGTTGGGCGGCGGCGTAATGACGCATGCGTCGGACCTGGACCTCGTGTTCGTGTTCAGCGGAGATTTTAACGCGGAATCGCAAGGGGTTAAGCCACTTGGTGCGACAATTTATTACAACCGTTTGGCGCAGCGGATCATCGCCGCACTGTCGGTTCCGACCGCGCAGGGTCCGCTTTACGACCTGGATATGCGGCTCCGTCCAATGGGTGTTCAGGGCCCGATCGCGGTCAGTCTCGCCAGTTTTGCGCAGTATCAGCGTCGCGATGCGTGGACCTGGGAGCATATGGCGCTCTGCCGGGGCCGAGTGGTGTTCGGTTCAGACAAGGTACGGAGCGATCTGACGCAGATTTTGCAACAAACGCTGGCGGGTGACCGGAAAGAACGTGATGTTGTTGCGGACGCCCGGGCGATGCGCGCCGAGATCGCCAAACATAAACCGCCCAAGGGGCCGCTCGATGCAAAGCTGTTGCCGGGCGCGCTGGTCGATCTCGAGTTCATCGTCCATTCGGCGCAGTTGATCTACGGCAAAGGTCTGGAAGCCGATCTGGGGACCGCGATCGCGGGTCTGGTCGAAGCGGAAATACTGTCGTTACAAATGATCGAGGCGCATGGGTTCATGACCCGGCTTTTGATCGTGACGCGGCTGCTGGCTCCGGATTGTCAGCCGCCCGCCATTGCCACCCGCGACCTCATCGCGGATGCAATGGATGCGGACGACTGGGCGGCGATGATTGCCAGGTTCGACGCGATCAGGCACGAAGTTGCGCGGGAACTTGACCGGATATGGGGATGAGAGATGAAAAGCGGTGAGGCGATACCCGCCGTCGAGGTGACCGCCAAGGGCGGTGAGCGGATCGCGCTGAACCGGATCGATGGCCCGGTCGTGATCTACTTCTATCCCAAGGACGACACGTCGGGGTGCACGCGCGAGGCGAAGGAGTTTTCCGACAGCGGCAGTGCGTTCAGGGATCTGGGCGTACGGGTGATCGGCATTTCCAAGGACGGTCCGGCTTCGCACGCCAAATTTGCCGGCAAACATGACCTGACCGTAGAGCTTGCCAGCGATGAAGACGGCAGCGCATGCGAGGCGTTCGGCGTGTGGGGCGAAAAGACGCTTTACGGGAAAACGTATATGGGCATCGAGCGTGCGACGTTCCTGTTCGACGCGGAGGGGACGCTGATCGAAGAGTGGCGGAACGTGCGGGTCGCCGGTCATGTCGACAAAGTATTGAAGGCGGCGCAGGCGATCGGCTGACGCGGCGAAACCGTTTTTTTTCGCCCATAATCTGTAAGGGCCCGGCGGGCGGTGGCAATTTCCATCGGTTCACCGCGCGGACGCGACATCTCAACCCGCAACGCCTGACCAGTCGATTGATTTGTTAACCTAAAACCGGAACACCTTGAGCGCGCCGGGAAAACGATCCGTTGTTGATCCGGCAGTCGTAGGCGTCGGTACGCACAGATGGCGTCCGGCATGACGTATCGGGGTGCAATGATTTCAATTTCAAAATCCGTTCGGCAGACTGCAAGTCAAGCACGTTCGGTATTTCGTCCGCGCCAGATGTTCATCCATGACGGGGCGGGAATGACGCGCATCCGGGTCGGCGTCCGAAGCCAGATGATCTTTGCGATCGCGGCGGTGATCATGATTGCCTTTTCCGGCTATGGAGCGGCTCAGGCCGCGTACCATGTCGCCAGCGCCACGGGTATGATCGAAACGCCTGTGTCGGACCGGCAACTTGCCGCTACGCAGGCCAAGATCGAGACGATGCATCGCCAGATCGCTGCCATTCGCCATAGCGCGAAACTTCACGCGGACCGGATCGAGCAGCGTCAGGCTCTGATCACCGCGGCGCTGACGGGCAAGGGCGAAGAACAGCAGCTTGTGCGCGCCACCCTGCCGATTGCCCCCGCCTCGAGCAGATTGGGCCAAAGCGTTCTGGCGCCGCTCGACAAGGTGGAGCATCGGCAGGTCGCATTGGCGGGAAGCGCACAGGCGCTGATCGATACGCGTTATGCGAAAACGTCGGCGGCGGTACGCAAACTGGGGCTGCGCCCGGAAAAATTCGCTCGTGGCGGCAAGGCTGCGATGGGCGGAGAATATGTCGCGGCAACGAGCGCCGAAGCCGCGGCCGATCTGCGCGCGGACGGGCAATTCCGCACGCTGTTCCAGAGTTGGAAGAAACTCGATACGCTGCAACAGGGCGTGATCTCGATCCCATCGGTGCATCCTGTCACCAAGTTGCAGTTCACGAGCAATTTCGGCATTCGCACGGACCCGTTTCGCGGCACTGCGGCGATGCATTCCGGGGTTGACATCCCGGGTCCCGTCGGAACGCCGATCTATGCCACCGCCGACGGTATCGTCAGTCACGCGGGACGTCAGGGCGGTTACGGAAATCTGGTGGAAATCAATCACGGCAAGGGCATCGCAACGCGCTATGGCCATTTGTCGAAAATTCTGGTCGGCGACAATGAGCGCGTGAAGAGGGGACAACTGATCGCGCTGATGGGTTCGACGGGACGATCCACCGGATCGCATCTCCATTACGAGGTCAGGATCGACGGTCATGCGGTCAATCCGGTTCCGTTCCTGACGACAGCGGATTATCTGCTCGCCTCTCTCGACCGGTCGGTCGGCATGATTCCCGTCGCGACCGGGGGCCCTGCGCCGCAGGATTGACCGATCGAAACGGTTGTCGTTGGTCGTGGCTCAGACTATCTGAGATGCATGACAATGTCCCAGCCGCAGATTTCCATCACTGACGCGGCCGCACAGCGGGTCGCGACTATTGCCGCCAATCAGGGTCGCGAACCGATCCTGCGATTGTCCGTCGATGGCGGCGGATGTTCCGGCTTTCAGTATAAATTCGGTTTCGCCGACGCGATCGAGACCGATGATGCGGTGGCCGAAGCCGGTGGGGTCAAGCTGGTGGTCGACAGTGTCAGCTTCGACCTCGTCCGCGGTTGCCGCGTCGATTATGTCGAATCGCTCGGCGGCGCGGCGTTCAAGGTGGACAATCCGGTCGCGGCGTCCGGTTGCGGATGCGGAACCAGCTTCGCGGTCTGAACGGGTTGAAGATCGTCACGTACAACGTCAACGGCATCAAGGCGCGATTACCGCGACTGCTTGATTATCTGCGTGAAGAACAGCCTGATGTCGTTTGCCTGCAGGAACTAAAAGCGAATGACGGCAGCTTTCCGTCCGGTGAGATAGAGGCGGCCGGTTACGGGGCGATCTGGCATGGCCAGAAGAGCTGGAACGGGGTGGCCGTGCTGGCGCACGATGCGCAGCCGGTCGAGAGGCAACGCGGCCTTCCCGTCGAAGCGGAGGACGAACAAAGCCGGTATATCGAAGCGGATATCGCGGGATTGGTCGTCGCTTCGATTTACCTGCCCAACGGCAATCCCCAACCCGGCGAGAAATTCGACTATAAACTGCGCTGGATGGACCGGCTGGCCGCCCGCGCGAAGACGTTGCTGGCCGAGGAACGTCCGGTTGTGCTTGCGGGCGATTACAACGTCATTGCCAATGACGACGACACGTATTCGGTCCGCGCGATGGCTGACGATGCGCTGATGCAGCCCGAAAGCCGGGCGCGTTACCGGCAGCTATTGGCGGCGGGCTGGACGGACGCGCTGCGTACGCGGCACCCGGGCGGCGGGATATGGACGTTCTGGGATTATCAAGCGGGTGCGTGGCAGCGCGATGCCGGGTTCCGGATCGATCACCTGCTGCTCAGCCCGCAGGCGGCGGACCGCCTGATCGATGCCGGTGTCGATAAAAGCCACCGCGGTCGCGAAAAAGCCAGCGATCACGCGCCAACCTGGATCCGCCTGCGCTGATCGGTTGAAGGACGAAGGGCGTTAGCGGTAGGCGCTTGCGAACACATTAGGCTCCGCTCGAGATCAGCGCAAAGTTTGATTAAGCGCGCAGCAGTCGAAACAGCGCGTTTTTGCCGACTGGTCTTAATGACAATCAGTGGTGAATAGTGCCCGGTCACTTCCGGGCATCCAACGTGCCGAAGCGGCCATCTCTTTGCCTACCGCAACATTCCCGCTTTCAACCAGGACAAGAAATTCAGCGATGCGAGCGGCGATCCCAAAACTCGCCGGTTGTGCCGAAGGCCAGTAGCCAAACAGCCAGCGCGGCTTCTCCGATCAGCGTCGGGTCCATCAAATGCGGCGACAAGGCCCTAGCGAAGACCGGCGCGGCCAAATCAGCTGTGCTGTTGGTGAGATAGCAAACGCCCGCAAGCGCCATGAGCGCGCCTATGAACTTCGGCAGAAAGCCGCTGCGCCACACCAACCAACCGAGCATCACGCAATACACGCCGAAAAACACGAGGCAGAGATCGTAACCATCATCATGCAGCTTGAGGGACAGCAGCGCCATCGCCTCGCGCTGCGTCGCATCCATCGCGGCGGCCAGGTACGAAGGCGCGGCCAACAACCGCAGTGCGGCCAGCAGGAAGAAGCTGTCGACTGCGAGGACGGCGATGCCGATCATGCTGAACGCCGCCGCCGCCAGTGAGACCCGGCGCGAGACCGGCTCGAACATGACATAGAACAGCGCCGTGACACCGACGTAGCAGGCAAGCATAAGTAAGTCGCCGACAAGGCCGGCCCGGAACAGCGCCTGATTGCCCAAGATGGATGTCGCCGTGGCACTCGGGTCGCTACCAACAATTAACGAACCTCGCGAACCAATCTCCGCGAACAGACCAGCGACGATCGTGCCCAGGTAAAGCGCGCCGGCGAGGCGCGTGATCAACGCTGAAGGCGCTTTGTCATTCATGACCAACCCCGCCAGGCCAGCGGAAGGCGACCACTGTTATTGTCAGCGTCAGGCCGATCTCGATTATACCCAGCATCTTGTAGAAGAGTTCCGAGCCGGGCAGACTGACAGCCATGATGCCGGTGTAGACGATCCCGAGGATCACGCACGTCCATCGGCATATCCGTGCGGGGAGTAGAAGCGAAAGCGTCACCATAAGGCTGGGTATAGCCATCATCAGAGAAACGCCGATCAATACGCCAGGCGTGGCCTGCCCAAGCGGACCCATGATGCCCCGGTTAATATCGGCTAGCGTTCCCGTAACGTAGAGGCCGAAATAATCACCATAAGCGTAGCAGAACATGGTGGAAGCCCATAATGCTGCCAGCTTGATCTTGGTCGGTGCCCGATACTCTTGCAGCGCCATCGTTTGCACCTCCTAGTGTGTTGCTACACTAATACGGTTGGTCGCGTGGCGCAACTATCTTCTGCGAAGGGCAGCTTCGCCCAATTTTTGTTTTTCAACGGACGGACGGAAAAGTTCCCCTTTTTATCGTTCATCCGAACGTGACGAATACAGAATCTACGACTGCCAGCGCCTATATTTACCGATCGTTCCGGGCGGTCAGAGGTCGCGGGAATAGATTTGATAGATTTTGTTGACGCGGCTCTGGATCGTCTCCGCGATCGATCGCATGCCTTGATTGTCTTCGAGTATCCAGCCGATTTCGCCGCGGCTCGCACCGTAACGTTCGACCGAGGCGCGGCGGATATATTCGATCATCATGAAGGCAAGCTGGCTCGCCATCCGCGACGATTGCAGTTCCTTGACCACGCCCATCAATGGAACGCGCATCGTGCGGACTTTCGGCCGGCGCAGCCACAGCAGGAGCTTTGCCCAGCCGAACGGCCAGAGGCTGCCCCCGAGCGGCATGATCGCTTCGTTGAGGTCGGGAAGCGTGATCATGAACGCCACCGGCTTGCCGTCAAGCTCCGCGATCCGGATTAGGTCGTTGAAGACGATCGGTTTCAGCTTGACGCCGACGTCGGCGATTTCGGGGGCGGTCAGAGGGATATAGCCCCAGTTGTCCGACCATGCATCGTTGAGGATGCCGAGGATGATCCGTGCTTCGGATTCGAATCTGGTCTTGTCGACTTCGCGGATGCGGATGCGGGTGTTGTTTTCACCGGACCGGATGATCCGTTTGACGATCGGCGGAAATTCCTGTGTGATATCAAGATCGTAAGTCATCAATTGCTTGACCGGGATGTAGCCGGCCGCCTCGATCCAACCCCGATATTCCGGCTTGTCATGGCCCATCATGACTGTCGGCGGGTGATCGAACCCCTTGATCAGCAGTCCCGGTTCCTCCCAGACCGACATGCTGATCGGACCCAGCGCCCGGTCCATTCCCTGATCGCGCAGCCAGTCTTCCGCTGCAGCCAGCAAGAGCCCGAACGTCGCTTCGTCCTCGGCATCCATCAGACCCCATTGCCCGGCGCCGGGGCCGAATCCCTGATCGCGCGGCATTTCGAGCGCGAGCGTATCGATATGGGCGGAGATACGACCGACGGGTCTGCCGTCCCGCTCCGCAAGGAAAAGCTGTGCCTTTGCGTGGCTGAACCAGCCGTTCTTTTCAGGCGTGATCAGTCCCAGCGCTTCCGATTTCAGCGGGGGGACCCAATTGGGATCGTCTGCGTAAAGCCGGAAGGGCAGGTCAACGAATGCTTTGCGGTCAGCCTTTGTCACAACGGGGCGGATCGAAATGTCTTGCGTCAATGGCTTGGCCTTTTACTGATCCGGTATTGAATTCCGCAGTCGCGTTGCGGCGTCAAGGCCGCGGCTCGCGTCCCTGTTAATGCCACCGTCCAGCCATTATCTATGGATAATGAGCAAACCAATGACCATGAGCGCGACATCGGCCGGGACACAGGCGGCAGCGGCAAGGCGGGGGGCGGCGCGTCCGCCGCGTACCGCCGACGATATGGTAATGCTGCGAACGGCGGCGGAGTTGAGCCGTGAATTGAATGCGGTGAAGCCATGGATCTATTGGGCTGATCTGGGCGCGTCCGCGCTGACGGGATATGCGGCGCTGTATCTTGCGCTGGCCGTTCAGTCGACGCTGTGGCTGGTAGTATGGGGGGTCGTTTCCGTCATAGGCCTTTACCGGGGATTGAGCTTCATTCACGAAATCTCGCATGTGAAGCATGCCGACCTTCCGTGGTTTCGCGCCGGGTGGAATCTTCTGATCGGTATTCCGATGCTTGTGCCTTCGTTCATGTATGAAGGCGTCCATAATCTTCATCACGCCAAGACGCGCTACGGCACCGTCAACGATCCCGAATATCTGCCGCTAGCGTTGATGAAACCGTGGACCTTGCCGTTATTCCTGGTCGTGTCGGCGCTTGCCCCGGTCGCGTTGCTGATCCGTTTCGCGTTGCTGTCACCGCTTTCTCTGATGATCCCGCCGCTGCGTCATGCTGTGGTCGAGCGCTATTCGGCATTAGCGATCAATCCGAGATTTCGCCGCCGGGTGCCCGAGGGATCGGCAAAGCGGCAATGGGACGTGCTCGAGGCGGTGACCAGCATCTGGGCGATCCTTCTGGTGGCGTCGGTCGCTACAGGTGCGATCCCGCTCCGGGCGTTCGCAATAGTGCTGATCGTTGCGTCCGGCGTTGCGGTCATCAACCAGGTCCGCACGCTGGTTGCGCATCTGTGGGAGAATGAGGGCGAGGCGATGTCGGTGACCGCGCAGTATCTCGATACCGTCAATGTACCGCCGCCAACACTGCTGCCGGCGCTATGGGCACCGGTCGGGCTGCGCTACCACGCACTTCATCATCTGTTGCCGAGCGTTCCGTATCATGCGTTGGGCGAGGCGCATCGGCGATTGACGCAGGCGCTTGAGACGGACTCTCCCTATCATCAGGCGAGCTATCCCGGCATGGCCGGACTGGTGAACAAGATCGCCCGAAGCACGCTGACGGCGCGGCGCTCGGTCATTCCTCGGTTCTGAACAGGACCGCTTCACCGATCAGGAAGAATAGCACGAACGGAGCCCATGCCGCGAGAAACGGCGGGTAAGCACCGAGATTGCCCATCGCCAGCGCGAAATTGTCGGCCACGAAATACGCGAAACCCAGCGCCATGCCGATGACCGCGCGGACGAAAAGCTTGCCCGATCGCGCGATACCAAAGGCGGCGACCGCGCCCAGCAACGGCATCAGCACGGAGGAGAGGGGGCTGGAGATCTTGTGCCATAATGCGCCCTCCAGTGCCTTGGTCGGCCGCCCTGCCTGTGCCAGATCGGTAATTGCAGAACGGAGCGCGGAAAAGGACAGTCCGTCCGCGTTAACGGACGTGAGCGTCAATTGATCCGGCGTCACGCCGCGGCCGATGACAACCGGGCCGAGTGCTTGCACCTTGCCGCTGCGTACGTCGAACCGTGCCGCCGGGCCAACCTGCCAGCCCGTACCGCTGTATCGTCCGCCAGCCGCCGTGACGATCGATTTCAGGTTACCGCCGGCCCGGTCGTAGAGTGTCACGCCGCTGAGGACCGTCGCTTCGCCGCGACCGCTGACCCGGTCGACTTCCATCAGGTCATTACCGGTCCTGACCCAAACGTTCAAACGATCTCCGCGATCATTGGGGAGTGGGCCGTAATCGACCTTCTGCCATTGATCGAGGGTCGAGGTTGCGCGACTGACGACACGATCATTGAACGCAAAACTGATCACCGCGACGCCTAAGCTGGCGATGATCAGCGGTGCAAGTACTTGATGCGCGGACAGGCCGGACGATTTCAGTGCGACGATCTCGCTGTTCTGATTCATCGTGATCAGCGTGAGAATGGTACCGAGCAATACCGAAAACGGTAGAAAGCGCGCGATGATCTGCGGTGCCCTGAGCGCGACATAATGCCAGACCTGTGTGTCGCCGTTACCCGGGTGAGCCAGAATCGCGGCAGTTTCGCTCAGCAGATCGAGCGCCTGAAGAACCAGTACGAGGGCCGCGAGGATGCCAAAGGTGCGGACAAGAAACAGCCGTGCCATGTAAAGTGCGACGGTACGCGACGGAAAGAAACTCATCGCTTTCATAGCGATGCGACCGGATCGCGGCGGCCGGGTAAACTCCGTTTTACCGCCTTCGCGATTTTCGAGAAGCCGCGTTCGAGCGCACCGATCGGCTGCCCCCCGGGCACGAATGCAATGGTGTAGAACATCCAGACTATCAGCGCGGCGAAGAGGACAAACGGGATCCAGAGCGCAAAGAGCGGATCGAGCCGCCCCAACGCGCCGAAGTCAGCGGCGTATTGATTGATCTTGTGATAGGTGACGATTATCACGATCGACAGAAACACGCCGAGCGCGGATGACGATCGTTTGGGCGGAACGCCCAGCGCGACGGCGAGCAATGGCAGCAGGAACATCGTCGCGACCTCCGCCACGCGAAAGTGAAATTCGGCGAGGCTCCCGTTTCGATCCTTGGCGGACGATGCCGAATTTCCCTGCCGCAGGAGTTCAGGCAAGGTATATTCCAGATCGCGGCCGCCGCGTTGGCGGAAATTCTCGAGTTTCGGCAGGTCGATCGGCAAGTCGTGGTTGCTGAATGTCAGCACTCGCGGAGTCTCGAAACCCGGGCGATTGTGAACGAGCGTCCCGTTCGTCAGGCGAAAAATGATGACGTTGGGATCGTCGGTTGCGAGGAACCTGCCGCGGTCGGCCGTCACCCCGACCCAGTCGCCCTTGTCAGTGCGCACATGAACGAAAATGCCGGATAATGCGCGGCCTTTGTCCTGGCTACGTTCTACGCGGAGCGTCATTGTGTTTCCGAGATGGGTAAATTCGCCGACCTTGATCGAGGCGCCGAGCGCACCGGTCCGCAGTTCGAAACGAAGCCCCTCATAATAATAGCGCGCGACCGGCTGGACATAGCCGACGATCGCAAGATTGATCGCCGCAAGGACAAAGGCGTAGAAATACGGGACGCGCAAAAGCCGCGTGTAACTCATGCCGACGGCGCGCAAAACGTCGAGCTCGGAACTCGTCGCCAATCGGCGAAAGGCAAGCAATATGCCGAGCATCAGACCAATCGGAATGCCGAGGCCCAGATATTCGGGCAGCAGATTGGCCAGCATTTTCCAGACGACGCTTACGGGTCCGCCTTCCGTTGCGACGAAATCAAAGAGCCGCAACATTCGATCGAGCACCAGCAGCATCGCGGCGATTACCAGCGTTGAGAACAGCGGCAACGCGATCAGCCTTGCCATGTAGCGATCGATGGATTTCATGGGACTGCAAACGGCTCTGACAGACTGGAATTAATGGCTATAGTGTCCTTGGTACACGGCGTAACTCTTATTCCGCCGCCCGGAGTGCAGGGTCCGACAACGATCCGTTCGTCAATCGCGGTGCTGATGAGGTCGTCATTGCGGCTTCAACAGCACG
The DNA here is from genome assembly GCA_965219075.1 of Sphingomonas sp. Classification (GTDB taxonomy): domain Bacteria; phylum Pseudomonadota; class Alphaproteobacteria; order Sphingomonadales; family Sphingomonadaceae; genus Sphingomonas. The sequence continues at coordinate 2,373,544 of CBDCMM010000002.1, read as the reverse complement.
TTCGAGTGCGGCCAGTGTAAAGGGTTTTCGCAGGAGTTCGTGATTACCAAACTCGCCGGCATTCGCCTCGCCCGCAAAGCCGGTCACGAAAAGAACCTTCAGATCACTGTGGCGTTGCTCGAGTGCGGCGACCATTTCGGGTCCGGTGCGCTTGGGCATGAGCACATCGGAGATAACCAACTGCGTTGCGGGATGCGCGTCAAGCATCGCCTCGGCCTTTAACGGATCCTGGCACGCAACGGCCCGGTGGCCGAGCTCGGTCAGAGCATCGATCGTTGCGGCGATGACACGAGGGTCATCTTCCACGACCAAGATATCGAGCGAGGCTGTTTTCGGCACGATCGTGATGCCGGCGGCATAGGCGATGACGGGGGCAGCAAGGCTATGATCCCTTGGGATGATCAGCGTAATCGTCGTGCCCTCATCGAGCGTGCTCGATATGTCGATATGTCCGCCGAGCTGTCTGACAAGCGCAAATACCTGACTGAGCCCCAGCCCGGTCCCCTTGCCGACTTCTTTCGTCGTAAAAAATGGTTCAAAGGCGCGCTCGACGACTTCTTGCGTCATCCCGCAACCGGTATCGGAAACCGAGAGCGTGATATAGTCGCCGGACGGGCATTGGCCAATTTCACCCTCGTCCAACTGCCGCCGGCCGGTCGCGATCGTTAACGTACCGCGGCCGTCCATCGCATCGCGTGCGTTCACTGCGAGGTTCAGCACGGCATTTTCAATCTGAACGCGGTCTGCGCAAACGCGCCATTCGCCGGAGTTCGGCTTTAGTACGACGGCAACTGCGTCTCCCAGCGTTCTGTCGATCAAATCAGTCATCGAAGAAACAAGCTGGTCAAGGTCGACAGGCTCAGGCTTAAGAGGCTCCTCGCGACTGAAAGCGAGAAGTCGCCGGGTGAGCGCGGCGGCTCGACCGGCACCTTCGATGGCACTTTCGAGATGGCGCTCAATCGTTTGGCGATCATCTCGATCGGCGCGTCGTGCCAGTTCCAGCCCGCCAAGAACAACCGCAAGCATGTTATTGAAATCGTGCGCGATTCCCCCCGTCAGCTGACCTACGGCGTCCATTTTTTGGATCTGCCTGATCTTTGCTTCCTGTAACTTCAGCTCCTCGGTCGCTACGGCAACCGCAGCCGACAACTCCGCTACGCGCAGGTGTTCGGCGTTGGCATCCGCGCGCGCGATCGCCTTTTCGCCGATCGTGCGAACGGTAAACCACCCAAGGACAACCGTTCCAATAACGATCAAAATCCCGAAAATCGCAAGTAGTCCGGTAATGTAACTCGATCGTTCAACAGACTCCGCCGCTTGGCCGGTCCGTTCCTGAAGAAGCGAACGCTCGTTTGCTATGATCTTGTCGAGAGACATGCTGATGTCGGTCAACGACGCTGCCTTGCCGGCGGCATAATAATGCGCAAATGCCTGAGTATTGCGTTTGTAGTTTGTGTTGACCGCGGTGGAAGAGAGTTCGGTACCGCGTTGGCCATAAGCCGCGCGCAAGCGGTCCATCTGCTGTTGCTGATCACTTTTGTTGGGGATCAATTCGTCAAGGCGATCGATTTGTGCGCCGGCCAGTGTCCATTCATCAAAGTATAGACGACCGATCTGACGATCCCCGCTGATGACGTAGCGTCCCAGTGAAGCCTCCGAACGGGCAATCGTGCCGTCAAGCGTGCGCGCCAGGATCATGACGTCGTAGCTGTGGGACTGCCGCTTCAACGCCTGGTCCCGGGCTCGATTTGCCCCGCTTAACGTCAGGATGATCGCAATCAACGTCGCGATGCCCGCCAGTGCGAGAACGACCAGTAATGTCGTCCGCCAGCTCGAACCAGTCTCGTCTGCAAGTTCAGTATTCAGCGTCATCGACTTCGATCTCGGCGACCTCATTCAGACTGAGTTGGTGACCGAATTTAGTTAATGATTCCCAGTGTTTTGCTGGCGCTTCCAAAAATTTCGATCGCTTTCTCTATTTGCTGTTGGCTATGCTCTGCGCAAACCGAGCAGCGCAGCAAATATGTACCGGCCGGGGTTGCGGGTGGTCGGGCCATGTTGACGTAAAGTCCCGCTTCGAGAAGCGCTTGCCACAGCGAGACGGCTTGGGTCTGATCATCAAGGATTGAGGCGACAATCGCGCTTTCGGCAGTTTCCGTCCCGAGGCGAAAGCCCAAATCTTTCAGGCCGTTATGTAAATCCCGAGCGTTTTCCCATAGTTGACGGCGTTTGTCGTGAGCGTGCATCAACTTGCGGATTGACACCGCAGCGGTCGCTACGACCGAAGGCGGAAGGCTGGCGGTGAAGATATAGGGGCGGCAGGCGAGGCGGATTGCGTCGAACTTCGGATGGTTGGAAACGCAAAAACCGCCGACGGTGCCGACCGATTTGGAGAATGTGCCGATGATGAAGTCGATATCGTCGTCCAAGCCGAGCGCTTCATAAACACCGCGACCATGGTCACCGAAAAAGCCCATCGAATGCGCTTCGTCGACGAGAACCATACATCCGTGACGTTTCGCCACCGCAACGAGTTCGCGGAGCGGAGCGACATCGCCGAGCATTGAATAGACGCCTTCGAGCACGACGAGCTTGGCAGGTTCGACAGGAAGCCGACTCAGCCGCTTGTCAAGATCCTCAACCGAATTATGGCGAAAGCGAACGATCTCCGCATTGCCCTGCTGACAGCCGTCGTAGATCGACGCGTGGCTGTCCGCGTCGAGGATGACATTTTCGCCTTTGCCGGCAAGCGTTGAAATAATGCCGAGGTTTGCCATGTAACCCGTTGAAAAGACGATCGCGCCCGACATGCCGTAAAAATCACGAAGTGCCTGCTCGACCTCGATATGGTCATGGAATGTGCCGTTGAGCATCCGGCTGCCGTTAGTACCAGAGCCGAAACGGTCGAGCGCGTCCTTGCCCGCCTGAAGAACGTCGGGGTCGAACGTCATACCCATATAATTATAGGTGCCGAGCAGGATCGTGTCCTTGCCGCGGATGACGGCTTCGGTCGGGGATTTGACCTCATCCATCACGATCGAGAACGGGTCTCGGACACCGGTATCTAGCAGCGCGCGGCGCTCGGCTATCAAGCCGTCGAACTTCGCCATCAGATCGGCACCGGAAGCGACCGGCGGGGCCCCTTCGGGAAGGGAATGGCGTGCAACAGCGGCTTCGGTCATGCAATCAGTCCTTCAGCCTGGCGACTGCATCGACAAGCTGGCCGACGGTTTCGATCTCCGCCTGCATGTTCATCGTAATGATGATGTCGAATTCGTCCTCGACCGCGGCAACGAAGTCCATGACGGTCAGACTGTCCCATTCCAGGTCGCCCTGAAAACTCGTCGTATCAGTCAGGTCGATACCCTTTTTGTTGAAGGGTTCAATCTGGCCGGCGACGGTATCAAATATGGACTTGCGGTCGGTCATCTTCATCCTTTGATTGGATCGGAGCATTTAACGCGTGATTACGGCATTTTTGCGCACCGCTATAGCAGGTGCCGGGTGCGATACCATCGCACCGTATCCGCCAGGCCGGCCTCCAGCGAAATCGCAGGGGCCCATAGCGATGCCGGCGGTCGTTTCGAGGGATCGATCGTCCAGTCCGGATGCGAGAGATAAGCGGCGCGATCGCGGGTCAAGCGCGCGTTAGGCCCGCGCAACCCACGGTCGAGGCGTGCACCGAGCATCAGCAACCAGCGAGGCAGCGGGAGAGGCAGAACATTGCGGCCAACCGCATGGCCGATCATCCGGGCGTACTCGGCATGCGACCATCCGCCCGTTCCGTCGTCCAACTCAAATACGGCGCGCGGACCGCCCATCGACGCCAGCGTCAGTAACAGTCCTGCAAGATCGTCGGCCGCAATGACCGAAAAACGGCCGGGCGGGGGGAGGAGCGCGATGCCGAGCCGGGCCATTCGGAAGATGTCGAGTTGATCCCGATCACCCGGTCCGTAAATCGCCGGGGGGCGGACGATCGTCCATTCGGCCTCGCTCGCTTCGACCAGCCGCTCGGCCTTTGACTTCGACCATCCATAGTTCGAAAGTCCGGGTTCGCGGGCCGCGAGGGAGGATATATGGATGAAGCGGCGCTGACCCGCCGCGGCAAGAATAGCCCGGGTGCCTTCGATGTTACCGGCGGCGAAGCGATCACGATCGGGCGCGTTGACGACGCCTGCGATATGTACAACGGCGTCCGCCCCGTCGACCAGACGGGCAAGTGCGCCGGCGTCATCCAAAGCGCCGCTCACCCATTCGACATCCAGGCGTTCCTGCGGCGTCCGGGCCAGCGCGCGAACTTCGTGACCCGCTGCGACCGCCCGTCCGATAAAGTGCGATCCGACGAAGCCCGTGCCTCCGGTGACTGCAAAGATCACCGCGCGAGTTGCGCGAGGCTTGAATGGGTCATTCTGAAAGCGGTGACCATTCGATCGTATCTTCGGTTCCGTCATCGTTCACCGCAGCGCTGTGTTCCGCGCCCACCGCTTCGGTCAAACGATCGAGCGTCCAATCCAGCCCCGTCCCGGCGGCGGCCGAGATCGGTACGACCGGCACACCCGCCACGTCCTCAAGTTCTTCGGTCAAGATGCGGATGAGTTCGTCGTCGAGCGTGTCGATCTTGTTCAGTGCGAGCACGAAAGGCTTACCGGCAAGACCTTCGCCATACGCGTCGAGTTCGCGGCGAACGACCCGGTAAGCTTCACCGACATCTTCGTCATTTGCATCGACAAGATGAAGCAGCACCCGGCACCGTTCGATATGACCAAGGAACCGGTCGCCGATGCCCGCCCCATCCGCGGCGCCTTCAATCAATCCGGGAATATCGGCAATTACGAATTCGCGGCCCTTGTGACGTACCACGCCGAGCTGCGGACGCGTCGTTGTGAATGCATAGGCGCCGACCTTGGCCTGCGTGTTGGTCACAGCATTTATGAAAGTGGATTTCCCCGCATTAGGAAGCCCCACAAGCCCGGCGTCCGCAAGCAGCTTCAATCTCAGCCATATCCAGGCCTCCTGATAAGGCCAGCCCGTACCGTGTTGACGCGGCGCACGGTTGGTCGAGCTTTTGTAGCTCGCATTGCCGCGTCCGCCGTCGCCGCCTCGCAGCAACAGCTCGCGTTGCCCGGCGCGGGTGAAATCGAGCAGCATATCGTCCCTGTCCTCGGACAGAATTTGCGTCCCGACAGGCACTTTGATGACCAGATCATCGCCGCCGGCACCGGTTCGATTGGCACCCGATCCACCGCTGCCGCGCGGTGCCCGGAAATGCTGGGTGTAACGAAAGTCGATGAGCGTGTTCAGCCCGTCAACCGCTTCGAAGACGATATCGCCGCCTTTGCCGCCATTGCCGCCGTCCGGACCGCCATATTCGATGAACTTTTCACGGCGGAAACTGACGGCCCCAGCACCGCCGGCACCGGAGCGGACAAAAATTTTTGCTTGATCGAGAAAATGCATCTCGATGTTCTACGCGTTTTTCGGGTCCGCGTCAGGCCGTCCAGCAAGCAGCGTTTCGAAAGCCAAATCGCGTGCCTTGTCGCGGGAGAGGCCAAGGGTGCGTGCCATCGGTGCGCCAAGCAACGCATCACCAAGCGCCATCAGCACCAGTTGGAGGGTTTCCTCACGTATCGGTTTTTCATTTGCAGGATGATGAGGAGCCAGATCGTCGACGAGATCGTGAACCGCCTCCAGGATCGGATCGAGCGCATCCTCGTTCCCCGACAGGATCATCCAACCCGCCAACGCGCCGGCCCCGCCGCGTCCGAACGCGTCGAAGGTCAGATCAACCACCTCGCGCGGACTTTGTCCTTCATTGCGTGAGCGAACGACCGCATCGCCGATCGTACCGACAATATCATGCGCCATGCGCGCGATCAGCGCCTTTTGCAGACCGGCGGCAGACCCGAAATGATGGAGCAGATTGGCATGAGTGCGCCCGATCCGCACCGCGACCGCCTTCAGTGTCAGTGCGGAGGGGCCCTGTTCGACGAGCAGCGCGCGTGCGGCATCAAGCGCGGCAGTGCGGGATTCCTCAGGAGTGAGACGGCGACGGCTGGGTAAAGGCATAGGCCCTGCGATCTTGGGTACAATAATGCGAGTGGAATGCTTCTTAGCATTCGGGGTTGAAAGCAACCGAATGGTCCATCAACGGCGCAGAACATGATCCGCCCCGCACTGCTTTGAACTTGTTTACGCCGCCACTTTCGACTTGTGTCAGTGAACGATCTGTAACAACCTTGCGCCGGATACAAGTATGTTACGTAGTTCTTGAGGGGGAATGTCGATGCGCGCAATTTTCGCACGTTGGATGCTCGTTTCGGTCTCGGTTGCGGTATTGGCGTCACCGGGCTTCGCTCAGGTTGCGACGTCGGCATCGCCCGAAGACGCCGACCAGTCTCAGCCGGAAGGAGAGAACCTCTCAAACACCATTGTCGTGACCGGAAGCCGGTTAAACAACAGAACGATCGCTGACAGCCCGGTCCCGGTCGATGTGATCAGCAACGAGCAATTGAGCAATTCCGGCTATACCGAAACCAGCAAAGTGCTGAACCAACTCATCCCATCGTTCAATTTTCCGCAACCGTCGTTGACCGACGGTACGGATTCGCTTCGTCCAGCGACCTTGCGCGGTCTCGCCCCCGACCAGACGCTCGTGCTGATCAACGGCAAGCGCCGCCATATTTCGGCGCTTTTAAACCTCAATGGTTCGATCGGGCGGGGATCGTCGGCGGTCGACCTCAACGAAATTCCGCCAATCGCGATTGGACGGATCGAGGTTCTTCGCGACGGTGCGTCGTCGCTTTACGGCTCGGACGCGATCGCAGGTGTCCTGAACATTCAGCTTTCGAAGCGGCCGGGTGTGCGCGGTTCGGTCACCTATGGTCAATATCGTACGAGCATGCAGGACGTCGCGCAGGTGACCGGAGTCGCCGTCGGACCCGACGGGCTGCCGGTTGTGGCAACGCCGGGCAGTTCGAGCAGCAACGATCTGTTGCAGCTTCAGACGAACGGCGACGATCGAACGCGACACGACGGGGATACGCTGACGCTTGCAACCAGTATCGGATTGTCGATCAGCGAGGGCGGATATCTTGTCCTATCCGGACAGTTCCGCGATCGTCAGCCAACCAATCGTTCGGGCGCCGATCCCAGACGGCAATATGTGACCGTGGGTGATCCGCGAGAATTGACCTTCAACCGCTATAGTCACCGTTATGGCGACGGGTTGACCGATGATTTCAATTTCGTGCTCAATGCCGGGTTCGACGTTGCACCCGGGGTTCAGGCGTATACATTCGGGACTTACGGGATACGCGATGCCAATGGTGCGGGGTTTTATCGACGAAGCAACGATCCGAGAAACCGTGATTACGCAGCGTCGACTATTTCGTTCATTCCATTCTATCCCGACGGGTTCTTGCCGCTGATCGGTAGCAAGATCGAGGATTTTTCGGGAGCAGGCGGGATCAAGGGATCGCTTGGCGGCTTCACAGCCGACCTGTCGGCGGTTTATGGATCCAGTATTCTCGATTACGCGGTTGAGAATACGTTCAACACATCGCTCGGCGGGTTGGCCAGTCCGACAAAGTTCGATGCGGGCGGGATCGGGTTCAACCAGACGGTAGTGAACCTCGATCTTACGCGCTCTTTAACGGTCGGTTTTCTCAAGGAATTCGGCCTCGCGGTCGGCGGCGAATATCGTCGTGAAAATTTCACCATCCGCTCCGGCCAGGTTGCGAGCTACATCAACGGGCCCTTTGCGGCGAACGGGGCGCCGGGTGGATCGCAGGTGTTTCCGGGTTTCCGGCCGAACAACGCGGTGGATGCATCGCGCAACAGCTATGCCGGCTATGCCGAGCTTGACGGAAGTTTGAACGATGCGCTGACGTTTCAGTTCGCGGGCCGTTACGAGCATTTCTCCGATTTTGGAGACACGGTGAACGGTAAGGCGGCTGCACGGCTGGAGATCGTATCCGGTGTCGCGTTCAGAGGTTCGGTATCGACCGGCTTCCGGGCGCCGTCGCTCGCTCAGCAATTCTTTCAGACGACATCGACCAATAACGTCAACGGGACGTTGATCGAGATCGGTACGTTCCCGGTATCCGATCCGGTGGCGGTAGCGCTCGGCTCCAAGCCGCTCAAAGCAGAAAAATCGACCAATTTGGGCGGGGGCGTTGCTCTCAATCCGGTTCACGGTCTCAATCTGACCGCCGACTATTACAACATCGAGGTCCGCGACCGGGTCGTGTTGACGGAAAATCTTCAGGGGACCGCGGTCGTTGGAATTTTGCGCGGGGCCGGGATCAACAACGTCACGTCGGCGCGCTTCTTCGTAAACGGAGTCGATACGCGGACACAGGGGGTGGACCTGGTAGCGACGTACAGCCTCCCGCAATTCGGGGCCGGCAATTTTCAGCTGACCGCGGGATATAATTACAATCAGACGAAGATCAAAAGCCGTGCCACGCTGCCTTCCCTTCCGGGTATCCTGCTGTTCGGTCGCACCGAATCTTTCCGGCTGACCGACGGACAGCCGCGCGACAAGATCAACCTTGGGTTGGACTGGACGCTTGCACCCGTCGGTTTTACGGTGCGGGCAAACCGATACGGAAAAATCTTTGTTCCCGGCACGTCGACGGACATCGGCGTTGCCAAGGGTGCCGGGCCAGGCGATTTCTCGCTCGGTGCGAAATGGGTGACGGACATAGAAGCGCGGATTGCTGTGTATCGCGGCGCTGAACTCGCGATTGGTGCGGACAATGTCTTTGACGTCTATCCCGACCGGGTGCCGTTTGGCGGAGCATTCGGGACGAACGGCACTTTCCTGCCGTATTCGTCGCTGTCGCCGTTCGGGTTCAACGGCAGGTTCCTGTACGGACGGGTTTCTTTCGACTTTTAGGCGAAGTGCCAGAGAACCGGTTTCGGTTGTCTCATCCGTGCAGCGCAATCATTCCGCCGCGGCTGCCATTTCGATGGAGCAGAATTTGCGGCCCAGCCTGCCTTCATGGAACGCGACGCGGCCGTCAACGAGCGCGAACAGGGTGTGATCCTTACCCATGCCGACGTTCGTTCCCGGATAGAATTTCGTCCCGCGCTGCCGCACAAGTATGTTGCCGGCAATCGCCTCCTGACCACCGAATTTTTTTACGCCAAGACGACGTCCCGCCGAATCGCGACCGTTACGCGAAGAGCCACCCGCTTTTTTATGTGCCATTTCGAATGTCTCCTTATGCCTGTGCGGCGGGGGTTTCTGCCCCTTCGCTCACAGAAGCCGGTTTGGCAGCTTTTTTCGGTGCCTTCTTGCTTTCTTCGCCAATGCTCAGGATCTTGAGGATCGTATGCTGCTGACGGTGGCCGTTGCGACGACGGTAGTTATGGCGGCGACGCTTTTTGAAAACAATGACCTTGTCCGCCTTCGCCTGCGCGACGATTTCCGCGGCGACCGTCAAGCCGACGACCGACTTCAAGTCCGATCCCTCACCCGCGAGCAACACGTCCCCGAGCGTTACCGAAGCACCTGACTCCCCGTCGATCTTTTCGACGACGATTTTGTCTCCGGCGGCAACCCGATACTGCTTGCCGCCCGTGCGCACGATTGCGAACATGGTTTCCATCACTTTCAAATTCGTAATTTCCGCCCAGACGCGCAGCCTGGCCGGGAAAGTCGTGGCAGCTAAGCCGGAGCGGACGCCTTGTCAACCGCGCGGAGGCTACCAATCAATGACGATGTTCGCTGCGCAAACGGTAACGGCCGTCTGCAAAATCGTTGAACAGCCCCGAAATAGCAGGATGGTCGATCGGCTCGTCGCTGTCATCGGCAATCAAATTCTGCTGGCTGACATAAGCGACATAGCTCGAATCAATATTTTCGGCGAGCAGATGATAAAAAGGCTGGTCCTTGTCGGGACGAATCTTTTCGGGAATCGCCTCATACCATTCGTCGCTATTGGAAAAGACGGGGTCCACGTCGAAGATTACGCCGCGGAAATCGAACATCTTGTGCCGGACGATATCTCCGATCGTAAACCGCGCGTGGGAGACTTGCGGTGCCGCGAGGTCGGGCCGGAAGCCGCGGTCGGGAAGCTGATATTCTATCATTGCTCCAATCTAATGGCTTTGGCGTATCGCACAAGCAGCCGCTTGAACGACGATGTTCGTTCGGCTAGTGCGACGCGCTCGACCGGTCGTCCCCGCAAGCGCGGCGCGATTGCCCTCGCGCGGAGAGGTGCCAGAGTGGTCGATTGGGACGGTCTCGAAAACCGTTGTGCCCTTGCGGGTACCGTGGGTTCGAATCCCACCCTCTCCGCCAATTTCTCGTGGCTACGTGCGCGTTGAAACTGCCGAACAGCGGATTTTTCGTGCAATAAGTTCGGACGATTATCGATTTAGACGTTCGATATCTGATTTCGAAATTCGGTGGACAGCGGGTCCAGCAGGAACTGCCACCAAATACCGCTTTGCGGTATTAGGTAGCAAACGCACCAAGACCGGGGTGGCCTTCACGAGCCGCTCGTCTCTACCTTTAAGGGATGGGACTCAGTAATCTCCGTCAATCGCTGAAAAAGCGCTATTCGGGCTTCACCGGCCAGCTTCGTGAGGCTCACGAAAAAATCGAACGCATCAAGCGTGAGGTGGAAAAGCTGCCTGAGATCGAAGCGTCGATCCCGAAACTTGAAGCGCTCATCGCCAGTGCGGCAATGTTGCTTGAGGACGCCGATCCTGACTGGTCGAGTGAGCAGACACCGGCCATCAAACCTTGGACGCATAGCCTTCCGGTGCCGTTTGGAACTTGTGGGCGGCGGGGCATGGAGGTGCTTCGCCAAGCCGATATACCGATGACTTCACGCCAGATCGCGCTTGAAGTGCTACGGCAAAGTGGAGCCGAGAATCCGGACAAGGTTCTGGTCCAGCGGACCTTGAACGCTATCGAATCATCGATGCGGAAATTTCGGGGTCGTACCGTTGAGTCATCCGGTAAATATCCTGCCCGATGGCGGACTATCGCTAACCGTTCGATCAATTTCGACGTTTGATTCGTAGCTCGCCGGGCACCTTAATAACCCATTGTCCGAGTCGGTGTTGAGGATGGCTATCTCTGAAACGCCGTAGGTATAGCTACGATCATCTAAAGAGCGTCGGTGTTCATTCTGACTAGACACCGATCGCCCTTTTGGCATCGTAATGCTCAACCGTTGATTCTGAATTATCACAAAGATAAGAGCTTGGATTCCGGCTCAAAACGGGTCGGAGCCGAAATCGCCTGAACCGCGACTTCGGCTCCTGTTCAACGTCCTTCAAGACAGGAAGGAGGTGAAACGTGCAGATCAACTGCCCGTTAGGTCTCTGTACGTGACTCGTATTTGCGAGTCCAGCCAGTATCTTAGTCCTCGCCGAGACGAAGATTTCTTATCTTCATCGCGGCGAGGCACTGCAAGAAGAAGGCTGCTGAGAACGTGCCTCTAGCAATTTTGTTGGCGACGTTACGCTCATTGTCTTCTACGCCTACGGTGGCGAGTAACTCAACGAGGTCGGCTGACTTCAACTGGCGACGCGCCATTTCGGATCGCAGCAGCCCCTTCGCTTGAGCATTCCAATCATCCACCGCTCATTCCTTTCGATGTCAAAGCACCATATATAATGAAAAGTAGCTTGACGGAATCGGACTTATTCATCAAATTCGATGCAGAATCACTGTATCGGGGGATAAGTCGCAACATTTTCTTCTCTCGGCAAGAGCAAGGACGCTTGATCTCAAGCGCGTTGCCCGCATGTCTGAGGAAGAAGCGGAAGATGCGTTCGTGACGTTGCGCTACGCCGCGACCGATGGCGCGCCCGTATGCCACCACTGTGGTTGTGCCGTTGCCTACCGGATCACTCGCAACGTAACCAACCGCAAAACCGGTGAAAAACGGAAGCGCCGTCTGTTCAAATGCGCCGACTGTCTCAAACAGTTTTCAGCTACATCCGGGACGCTTTTCGCCAGTCGCAAACTTGAGCATCGCGACATTTTGCTCGCCATCGCATTGTACACCCATGGCGCGAAGGGGATCAGCGCACTCCAAATGAGCAGAGACCTCAATGTGCAAACCAAGACGGCGTTCGTTTTGATGCACAAGCTACGGGAAGCGCTCGGAGCGGCGCAACACGCCACCACGCTTTCCGGCGCGGTCGAGGTAGATGCCGCCTATTACGGCGGGTATGTGAAGCCCGCGACCCGTAAAGAGAACCGACGCGACCGCCGTCGCCGCCCAAACCTGTCAGGTAAACGGCGGGCGGTGACGATCATGCGTGAACGCAATAGTCGCGGCCGCGCGTTCGTATTGAGCGAGCTTGAAGCCGCCAAGATTGCACCAACGGTGATCGAGGCAGGGAGCATCCTCTACACTGACGAGGCGAAGGCTTACGATTCGCTGCACGCGTTGTTCGAGATGCGTCGAATCGAGCACGAGAAGAGCTATGCCGAAGGCGAGATTTCGACGAATTGGGCAGAAAACGGTCACACCCGGCTTCGCCGCTCACACAAGGGCGTGCATCACCAAATGCCGACCTACCTGCAAGCCTACGCCGATGAGATGACCTGGCGTGACGACAACCGCCGTCTGTCAAATGGAGAGCAATTCCTGGCGATTACCGCCGCTGGGCTGCATCATCTGTGTCGCGGATGTGGAAAGGCTACTGGCAGAGGCGGAAGGCCGCGTAATGGGCTTATTTCTCTTCCATCTCATGGGCTCTCACCAGTCGATCGAACTTGAAGTAGCCGCTGGCACAATCAGTGACCTGAATCAGGTCATGTCGTGCCAGCGTTTTGTTGAAGGTAGGATGACGGAGCCGGACTGCGACGGCGTTCTTGCTGGTGTGCTTATCGCTACGTCGCGGGTGCAGTGCGTGATCGAGGCGTCTTAAATCTCACTGATGTTGCCGGTCCTAACATCGACGATGTAGTTTACCAGACCGCCTTCGGTTCTATATTTTCGACAACCAACACCGTACTGACCGGTAGCTACCCGTTGAGCCTCGACGGGCATGGCGCACAGGTGCCCAGAAGCGGCGATTGTAGCGCCGATATAGTCAGCCGCGTTCGCTGCGGTCTTCTTGTCCTTCTTCGTTTTTGGTCGGCTTGTCGGAAAGGCATCTGATATTGCCTGCTCCAAAATAGTTGAGCCAGTGACACCCGTTGCTGCTGGAGCCTGCGACACCGCCGCCGCAGGTTTTGCAGGAGCCGTTTCTGGCTCGTCTGAGCCGCTAAAAACACAGCTTCCTACCCAAAAAAGTAAAACGATTCCAAACAGACAGCCAGCTAGGTTCTCCAACTGGGAGTCTGGTTTCCCTTCATTTGCCAAGAATATGCCCCGTGGTTACCCGGCGCGAGCCGGGTGGTTAGTCACGCGCGAACACGCGGTAGCACGCCCCACATATTCGACCTTGCGGCCTATTCTATTCTGCGGGCCGCCCGACAGAGCGGACCCGTGTTCTCACGCGTTAGCGCGCCTCACGCCGGTGACTAAGCCATTGCGAGGTGATGCGATCTAGCGGCTCGCCGTGCTGATATGCAAGCAAAATGCCATAGACAAAATTTAGAAGTATGGGCATCAAGATGACGCACGCCCCGGAAAGAACCGAGCTGACAACTCGGCCATCGGAACGGCCTAGCGTGAAACATCGCGCCTAGCTCAGCGATGGAATTCGCGTCCCATTCGGTGAATGGGGCTATAGAGCAGGATGTCAGCGATGCCGTCTAAAGCGGTCATGAACGTGGCAGACGGGTCCATAATCCTACGAGCGGGGATCAAACCGCAACGTAGGACGTAATCCGCAACCCTTATAGGCACGCGGCGCGTCGCGGCCTTGGGGCTCATCTAATGAAAACCAAAGCCACGGTAGCAATTGAGGTTCAGATCAACGCAGCGAAATGCTTAGCGGTACTAGCCGCGTTGATTGTACACTTCATTTAGTGAAAGGAGGGGCGGACTTCGGTCCGCCCCGGCGGACTCAGCAGCGGGTTTGCTGATACCAAATCCGAACACTTTTGTCAAGGGGATTTGATTGGTAGACTTAGTATCGAGCATTTCAACGGCACTGGATATCGTCAAGAAACTCCGCGCCTTGGATAAAAAGGTCGGTGAGGCTGATTTCAAGATGCTTCTCGCTGACCTGACCAGTGAGTTAGGTGATGCCAAACTCGACGCAGCAAATCTCAAAATCGAGCTTGCGGACACCAAGGTTCGGCTTGATCAATTGACAAGGGATGCAGATCGCCGCTCGGAAGAAGCACCCGATGTCGATGAGGGAGCATATGTCTTTAGCGGGTCAGATCGTCATCATTGCACCGGCTGTTACGATACGGGTGGGCGCAAAATTCTGCTGAACGAGATAGCCGGACCCTTCCGCTTCGCTGGTAAGTGGGAATGTCCAGCGTGCAACAAAACGTTCGGCCCGGCATCGACCTGAACGGTTTGGTGCGTTTACTACCTAATACCGCCGCTTTGGATGCCCCGTGAGGATTCGAACCTCAATTGACGGAGTCAGAGTCCGTAGTCTTACCTTTAGACGACGGGGCAATCGCCGTCGGCCGTAGAATGGAGTCTGGTCGACTGTCAACGCCGTCCCGGCGTGATACCGACGTCCGGCTTGTCGGGCCGCAACGGATCGGATAATGTTCTTTCAGGCACCGGACGAGCGATTTTGCTCGAGACGGATCGATATAGAAATGAGCACACGGCATGGGGGAAATATCCGCCCGAACGCCGTACCGGCAGGATATCTCTGCCCGTCCGGCGAATAGCGCAACGTTTCGCGGATGGCGAGGCGGTACGCAGGCCTATGCCGCTCTTGACCTTGGAACAAATAATTGTCGCTTGCTGATCGCGCGACCCGGTCCGGACGGCGAGTTGTCGATCATCGACGCCTTTTCCCGGATCGTCCGGCTTGGCGAAGGATTGGCAACTACAGGCAGGCTGAGCGATGCCGCGGTCGACCGTACGATCGCTGCACTTCGGATATGTTCGGACAAACTGAGACGCCGCAACGTCCGTCTGGCGCGGTCGGTGGCGACGGAGGCATGCCGTCAGGCGAGGAACGGCGCGGAATTTATCGCTCGTGCCTTGAATGAGACGGGGATCCATCTCGACATCATATCGGCGGAGGAAGAGGCCCGGCTGGCGGTACTCGGCTGTCATGCGCTGATCGAGCCGGGCGATGACCCGGCGTTGGTGTTCGACATCGGGGGCGGATCGACGGAACTCGTGCTGATCGATACCGCGACGCCGGTCCCAACCGTGCTTGACTGGCATTCCGCCCCGTGGGGCGTGGTGTCGCTGACCGAGGCAACAGGGCGTCGGGAGGGCGAAGCCGAACTCGAAACCTATGCACGAATGCGGGCCCTTGTTGCCGAAAGCGTCGCCGCATTCGCCGCAAGGTTGCCCGCAAGTACGAAAAGTCCGCGGTTGCTCGGGACCAGCGGCACGGTGACGACATTGGGAAGCGTTCATCTCGGGCTCGATCATTATGATCGCAATGCCGTTGATGGATTGATCGTGCCCGTCGCGGCAATGCGGCAAATAAGCGCGCGCTTGTCGCGATTGCCGATCGGAGAGCGGGCGAAGGTCGCGTGTATCGGCAACGAACGCGCGGATCTGGTGGTGGCGGGATGCGCGATCCTGGAGACGATCCTGGATTTATGGCCGGCCGAACGGCTCGGCATTGCCGACCGCGGCATTCGCGAGGGCATCCTGCGCCGATTGATGGGCAGCCCGGTGCCGCGCGAGGCCGATGCGTGACACGCGGGGGGTCGGGCGGGCGAACCCGGGTCAAGACCGCGCGCGGCCGGAGCGCACAGTCGGTACGCTGGCTCGAGCGGCAATTGAACGACCCCTATGTGCGCCGCGCAAAGGCCGAAGGGTATCGCAGCCGTGCCGCCTATAAGCTGATCGAGCTGGATGAGCGGTTCGGGTTGCTCGAAGGCTGTCGAGCGATCGTCGACCTCGGCATCGCGCCGGGCGGGTGGAGCCAGGTTGCAAGGCAAAGACTGCCCGGCAGTCGTATCGTCGGCATCGATCTTTTGCCGGTCGACCCGATCGAGGGTGTCGAGATCCTGGAACTTGATTTCATGGCAGACGACGCGCCGGGTCAATTGACCAATGCGCTCGGCGGTCAGGCCGATCTGGTCATGTCCGATATGGCGGCCAATACCGTTGGTCATGCCAGGACCGATCACCTGCGCACGATGGCATTGGTCGAGGCGGGGGCGTATTTTGCGTTCGATATTCTGCGCCCTGGTGGCGACTTTGTGGCAAAGGTGTTGGCGGGCGGGGCGGACAGCGATCTGGTCGCCCTGCTAAAACAAAAATTTGGGAGCGTGAAACACGCAAAGCCGCCCGCGAGCCGCAAGGGATCGTCGGAATGGTATGTTGTTGCTCAGGGGTTCAAAGGGGCTGAGCCGACGCCTTCGCAAGATTTGAATTAATGCGTTGCGAGGTTTGGCGATGCCTCCGCGATCATTGCCCGGGCGGTTTTGTAGCAGTCGTCGATGTGCGAATTTCCGACAAGTTTCATCGCCCCGAAGCTGAGGCCGCCTGCAAGCGCGCTTCCGACGAGCGGCACATATTTCGCTGCGGACGCAGCGGCGACGCGCATCCCGACGCGGCGGAGCAGTTTGATCACCAGTTCCTTCGTTACCAGGCGACCGATCATGCCGTTGCCGAGACTGGACGCGATTACCAGGATTTGCTGCGCACGGTTCGGATCGAGTTTCTCAACCCGTGCATGATCCAGTCCGAACCGCTTGCTGATCGCGGGGAGCAGGTTGGTCAGCAGTCCGACATCAGCGACTAGATCAGCGCCGGGGATCGGCACAACCGCCGCGCCCGCCGAAAGGAGCGCTCGCCGGGTTACCATCTTGCGGCAATCGTCACGAACTTTGTCGAGCGTAGCCATATCGTTGATCATCAGCGGACTCCGTAAAATTGGCTGGCGACCGTTATCGCTCCAATGCGCGAGGTTTGCGAGTGGTCATTAACCGGTCATGGTGCCCTAAAGCATCACGGTCATCCCGATCGTATCGGGGATGGCTTGTCAGACCACAATCTTCGCGGCACCGGGGGGCTCAGCCGAGTCGAGGACGATGACGACATGAACGTGGTGCAAACGCTGACCGGTATTGTGCTGATCTCGCTAGGGAGCGCAGGGTTTGCGCAGGATTCGCCGCTATGTTCGGACCGCCCGGGCAAAGCATCGCCGACCTGCGTGATGCAGCCCGGACGGCTTCAGATCGAGACGAGCCTGATCGATTGGACGCACGATGTGCAAGATGGCGCACGCAGCGACAATCTTCTCTTCGGCGACAGCTTGCTGAAATACGGTGTCGGATACGAAACCGAAGTACGGATCGGTCTCACGCCTTATGCACACGATCGCGTGCGGACCGGTTCGGGCGTGGTCATGGTTGCCGAAGGGTTCGGCGATCTCGGCTTGTCCGCACGGCACCGGTTTATTGATGGCGGCGGCAAGCGCATGTCACTGGCCGTCATTCCGTTCGCGTCGCTGCCGATCGGAAGCCGGGACGTCAGCGCGGGTACCTGGTCCGCAGGGGTAGCGGTGCCGGTCGATATTCCCGTACCGGGCGGCTGGGCGCTGAACGTCACGCCAACGATCGCGGCAAGCGCCGACGGCGACGGGAACGGACGCCATGTGCAATATTCAGGGGTTGTCGCGGCGACGCATTCGCTTGCGGGCAATATGAGCGGCACGGTCGAGCTTTTCGCTCAGCGTGACCGCGATCCGGCGGGCCACAACACCCAAGCGACAGCGGACTTCCTGCTCGCCTATGCCGCTGGTCCGAATACCCAGTTCGATGTTTCTACCTATGTCGGTCTTAACCGGCAGACCCCGGACGTCGAATTACTCGGCGGGTTCACAAGACGTTTCTGATCGAAATGCCAATGTTTGGGCCGTCACGAAATCGAGAGCGGCGCTCGTGAGAAGCAGATTGGAAGGGATGAAGGCGATCCGGAATAGAGGTATTCGCAGATCGCCCCTTCGCTAACTCTCAACGGCAGCGATAGTCGTTCCGGTTGTTCCGGTTGTTACCTTTGTCCACGGCCTGACCGGCGATCGCTCCGCCCGCAGCCCCGAGCAGTGTTCCGAGCAAACCGCTGCCGCCAGGTGCGATGATGTTGCCGAGAACGCCGCCCGCAACGCCACCGACGATTAATCCTGTAGTGCCGTCGTTGCGCCGGCAATAATAACGGCCGTCCTGTCCGCGATAGACACGATCGTTCGCGGCAAGCCTGCGTTCCCGGTACCTGCGGTCCTGGCGGTAATAACGGCCCGCGTCATATGTTCCATAGGCCGGGTCCGGCCTGTTGTAATCATAGCCTGCGTAGCGGGGATCGACCCCGTATTGATCGCCGCCGTAGCCGCTGCATCCTGCCAGAAGTGCCGCAGCGCCCACTAGGCTTAATCCGATGACACGCATATCCGCTCCGCCCTTGTCTTGTTGTTGGAATATCATGAAGCAGGAGACGCCGTGTGGCAAGCGCGGCGGGCATCAACCGCTGCCGCCAAGCCACGCGTTACTGTCTCGCATGCGACGTTTGAAGTCCGGTTCGGCGAAGGCACGGCGGAGTTGCGCCGCGCGTTCGCGCACCCGCGCGAGATTGAAGGCGTCGAGCGACTGTTCGGCAAGCGTTTCGAGCCGGTCAACGTAAAGTGCCAGCGTCTGGACGCGGCGATGATCATCGCAACTTAGCGATATTTCGCCGAGCACGACGAGATAACGCAGTCCGGCGACCATGTCCGAGGCGACGTACTGGACAAGCGAGCCGAATGCGCGTTCGAGAAAATCTTCAAAACTCTGGGGGTGCGCGATGACGCGGAGCGCGCCGTTCTTGTCGGCCCGTAAATGCGAGGGAAGGTCGCGTTTGGCGAGATCGGACAGCCCGGCGCTCAGCCAGTCGAGACAGCTTGTCGCGGTGAAGGGGTCATTGACACCCGGCGACAAGGCGCGGGCGGCGATTTCCACCAGTTCATCGATCAGAAAGCGTAAGTCTTGCAGTGCCGAACGCTTCGGGCCGGTCGAATAGGCTGCGAGGATCGCCTTGACCGCGCGCGGGCCGCAGCGCTCGGGCGGCCAAGCCTCGACCAGTGTGCGTCCGACATGGATGAAATCCCCCGGGAGATACTGGAGGCGAAGGACAAGGTCATGTTTGTGTGCGATTTCGATCAGGCGCTCGTCGTCGACGATCTGAATGTAACCGGTGGTTTCGGCATCAAGCAGCATGCGTTCCGACGCGGTTTCCTCCCCCGCCTCACGCCGAAAAGTCTTGGGGATGAGATCTTCGCGATCATCCGCATCCGCGCGTCCACGCTCGCTTCCGATCTTCTCCGGATATCGTTTGCCGATGCCGTCGATCAACTGAACGCCGACATCTTCGATGACCGAATTTATGTGGATTTTCGACGGAACGTGATGAATGAAGAAGATCAGCACCGCGATCGAACAGAGCGCGAGGATCACGCCGACCAGTAAGGCGGTGTTCGGAACAAAAGAGTAACCGCTTGATTCATCGGACGAGCGCACGGTTCTCAGCACGATCAGACAGTAGATGAAGGTTGCGATAAATGTTCCCAACGTCACCTGATTACCGCGATCCTTCATGAAATTGGTCAGCAGGCGGGGGCCGTATTGACCCGAGGCATAAACGACGGCGGCAATCGTCACCGAAAATACCGTTCCGGCGACTGTGATCATCGATCCGCCGATCGATGAAAGCACCTGTCGCGCGCCGCTGGGGCTCGCGACGTACAGCCATCGGACATGGTTGATCCAGTTTGAGCCGTAATAGGAGTCGATCAGGATCATGCCGATCGCCAGCACGACCGCAAGCACGGCCATGATCGAGGGGATGAACCAGTAGCTCGACCGCAATGTGTCGAAAAATTTCAGCAATACGGCGCGCACATATGTCCCCTAAGTCACCCGGTGGGCGATGGGCCGCCTGTTGGTCAGCTGTAAAGTCACGGTCTCATTGATCGATCAACCAGCACGTTTCCAGTGCTGGGTCTTGCAGAAGAAGGCGATGCACCCTTTGACCTTCAGACGGTTGGGGCCGTCGCGTTCCACGATCGAACGATAGGTTTTGCCTTCCTCCGGACTGTAAACCCGCCCCCGCCAATCATCGCCCTTGTCCGAAAACCCGCTCAGCACCGTCAAGCCAAGGATCGGACGATTGCGAAGCGTTTTGTCCGGATTGTTTTCGTCAACCGGCGGACCCTCCGGTGTGGGAGCCAGGATGCGAGTGACCCGGCCGCACACGGTGGTCCCGCACTGGCCGATCGTGACCAGCGCCTTGCCGTCTTCGGTGATCCACCGTCCCGAGATCGGTTCGGCGGCGACGGCTCCGGCGGAGATGCTGCAAGCTGCTGCGAAGCATAGAATATTGAACGTTTGCAACGGACGCACTCCCATGATCAAGTGACGAATGTAGCGTTCGATTTAGGCGGAGCAACTTGCTCCTCCGAGGACGCAGAAGCGAGCGCAATGCGGATGGTTCAGCGGGATAGCCGATTGCGCCTCTTCAAGCGTCGCGCCCATGTCGAAGTTCGGATCGTGAGGGATCAGCGTACAGGCCGCGACGCGAGGCAGCGGTTCGTTCTTGCGGTGCACGACCATCCTGCTGCTGGCGCACATGATATCGTTCGGGGACTTGCCGACGATGTTCCAGCACGCCGTGGTGATTTCGGGGATGTCGGCCGCGGCATCCATTTCGGGAAACAGAACTAGGCGCGTGCGATCCAGCGCATCGATCACGATGTTATGGGTAGCAAACAGCCGGCTGTATCCCAGCCGAGCGTCCTCTTCGGCTTCGTCCTTTAGATGCCGTCCGGCGACCGCGATGGAGAACCGGTTTGCCGATAGCCAGCACAGGCCGTCCAGTGCAGGCTGCCAACTCTCTGGGCCGCGTTCGGCCTCATGAATCCGGCGCGTGTAGTGATCGAGACTGACTCGGATCGTGAGCTTGCTTCCAAACCGTTCGCGCAGTGCGAGGAGCGCGTCATAGTGCCGCTGCATCGGGCGCATTGCATTGGTGAGCACGAGTGTCGCGTGCCCGCGCGCGAGAGCCGCAGCAAGCATCTTGATAATGTCGGGGTTCATGAAGGGCTCGCCGCCGGTGAAGCCGATCTCCAACGTGCCGAGCGAACGGGCGGTTATTTCGTCGAGATACCGCACCACGTCCTGCGCCGAGAGATAGATCAACGCATCGTTCGTCGGCGAGCTTTCGATATAACAGTTCGCGCATTGCAGGTTGCAGAGCGTCCCCGTGTTGAACCACAGCAATTCGAGCCGACCGAAGGGAACGCGCGCACGCGGTTCGCCCGTCGCGGTCGTTTCCGGATCGACGAACTTGCCCGCCGCAAGCGTTCTGGCGGACGGATCGAGGAACGGCGATGGACCCGCCGGAGCGTTGCGCGTGCGGACTACCATCGCCGCATCTTGGCGAGCAGCCCGGCCCAGCGCTTCGGCCAAGGGCCAAAGACGATGGGGGCGTGGATCGAGAAGGCGGCGGCTTTGGAAATCTCGCTGCGGGTGGGATAGGCGACGATGGCGGAGCCGAGCGCGAAGGTGGACGCTTTGCCGGTGATAATTTGAGTCCAGGGCAAAAGCAGATCGCCTGCACCGGCCCCGACGATCGTAACCCCGACGACCTTGCGGCCTTGTCGGATCACCTTGATAAAGCCGGTGGCATCGTTTTCCGTCACGGCGCGATCATTGTGCGTAAAGTCTTCTTTTGTCACGGAAATACCATCATGGCACTTCCCTGCTTCCGTCTCGGTCAGCCCGATCTGGGCAAGCTCGGGGTCGGTGTAGGTGACGTGGGGAAGTGCGCTCCAGTCGACCTTCGAGGACCAGCCGAGCGCAACGGCGAGTACGACAAGCGAGCCTTCATAACCGGCGACATGGGTAAAACGAGGACCGTCGCGACAATCGCCGATCGCATAGATCCGCGGGTTCGATGTGCGCCGACATGCGTCGACTTTAATCCCGTTCGCGGTCGTTTCGACGCCGGCGGATGCGAGTTCGAGCGTATCGAGGTTGGGTTTGCGGCCGGTTGCGACGAGCAGATGCGTCGCCTCGATCGTTTGATCATTATCAAGCCGCAAGCGCACGCCGCCGTCGACCGCTTCGACGGAGGTGGCGGTCGTTCCCAAGATGAAACCGACTCCTTCGCGGCGGAGGCGGCCGGTTACGATCCCTGCGGCGTCCGGATCGTCGCGGGACAATGGCTGCCCCCGTCCGATTACGGTGACACGCGCGCCGAGCCTGCGAAACGCCTGCGCCATTTCAATAGCGATCGGCCCCGCACCCACGATTGCGAGATGGCCGGGCAAGTGATCGAGGTCGAAGATCGTTTCGTTGGTCAGGTAAGGCGTTTGGTCAAGTCCGGCTATCGCAGGAATGGCGGGACGGGCGCCGGTCGCAATGACGATGCGCGGCGCGGACAGTTCGCGGTTGCCGGCCGCGACCCGGCTGCCGTCGATGAAACGGGCGGTTGAGCGTAGAACCTCGACGCCAAGTTCCTCAAAGCGTTGCTGCGAGTCGTTAGGGGCAATGGCGGCGATCGCGGACCGGATATGAGCACGGACGCCGGCATAGTCGATCTTCGCCTGCTCCAGCGTGACGCCTAGCCGCGATCCCGACGCGTCCGCGCGGGCGGCCGCCGCGATCAAGGCCTTTGAGGGGACACAGCCGGTGTTGAGGCATTCGCCGCCCATTTCGGCATGTTCGATGAGAGCAACGCTGAGGCCGAACATCGCGGCACCCCCTGCTGCGGTCAGTCCGGCCGAGCCGGCTCCGATGACAATGAGGTCATGCGTCATTTTCACGGAGGTACGCGTGGCTTGATGCTAGGGTTGCCGTCAAGCAGCGATAGTCGGGTAACGCATGAAGATATTCATCACGGGTGCCGCCGGGCTGATCGGCGGCGAACTGGCGCATCGTCTGATCCAGCGAGGACATGACGTTACCGCGGGCGTGCATCACAACCATAAAGTGGTCGCGAACGACGGCACGCTTGTCCCGGTCAGGAAGCGGACCATAATCGAGCTCGGAGCGCCTGCGCTGGGGTTATCCAGCCGCGACGCGCGGATCATTGCGAGCCATGATCTGATCATTCACTGCGCGGCGACGACACGGTTCGATCTGCCTGACCCCGAGTACCGCAGGATCAACGTCGAGGGCACGCGGTCGGTCGTCGCGCTTGCCGAAACGGGCGCTGTACCGATGATTCATGTCAGCACGGCCTATGTTTGCGGACAGCGAGACGGCCGGATCGGTGAGGGCGATCCGCTGCCCCAGGATGGGTTTGCGAACGGCTATGAGGCGAGCAAGGCGGCTGCCGAAACGCTGGTCGCGACGCACGGTATCCGTCACGTTATCGCGCGCCCGAGCATCGTCGTCGGAGGCAGCAGAACCGGCGCGATCAGGGTCTTCGATACGATCTATGCCGCGTTCAAGCTGATTGCGCTCGGACGTATCCGGCAGATGCCCGCGCGGCCCGGCGCGACGCTCGATTTCGTGCCGATCGATCATGTCGTGAACGGCCTTTGCGCAGTCGTGGAGCAAATCCGGACGATCGAGGGACCGCTCCATCTCGTCTCGGCGACGCCGATCCCGATTGAGACTTTCGCGGCGACGATCGGCGAATATCCGCATTTCAGAAAGCCTGAACTGATCGCGCCGGAAGCATTCGATCCGGACGGCCTGCCGCCAAGCGAACGAAGGCTGTTTGCACGTATTGCCGCGCTCTACAGCAGTTATTTCCAGCGTGATCCGCGCTTCGATGACACATTGTTGAAGGCACAGACCGGGTTGGCGTGTCCGGCGACGGATCAGGCATATCTCAGAAAGCTGATCGATTACTGCATCGCGGTCGGCTTTTTGCCGTCTGCCTAACGGATATTCGGGTAGTGCCGGCCGATGCGATCGCGCGCGCCCAGCGCCCACAGCATGCCGACCTTGAAGTAAATCCAGTTCGCCTTGACCGGCCCCCAGGCAGCGATCCGCCGGTCAGAGGTGTGGACAACGCGGCTGACGAGCTTCACCCGGCCGAGCGCGGCGAGCGAGATGCACAGATCGGCTTCTTCCATCACTGGCAATCCGGGATCGCAGCCGCCGACGCTCAGGAAGTCGGCGCGGCGAAAGAACATCGCATGATCGCCGAACAAAAGCCGTACGCCGCGAAAGAACAGATGCGGGCGGACGAGCAACGGTGCGTACCACGTCTTGATCCAGTTGTGAAAGCTCGTCCCCCATCTCGTCTGGTCGGGTCCGGCGATCAGCGGGGTGAAGGCGGCAAGCGCGATGCGAGGGTGCGACAATGTCCGGGTGATGACCGCGATCATGTCGTCGGGGGGCAGGGTATCGGCATGAAGAATGCAGACGATTGTGCCCCGTGCCGCCTCTACGCCGGCGTTCACTTGCCGGCCGCGTCCTGCGGGCGAGTGCAGGATGCGCCATCCCGCCCCCTTGGCGAGCGCAACGCTCGCGTCGCCCGAGCCGCCATCGACGGCTACGATTTCCAAAGGCGGCGGGTCGAGCGTAGAAAGTATCCGGATCAGGCGCGGCAGAACCGTTTCTTCATCGAGCATCGGTATGACGATGGAGACGTCATTCATGCTGCAAGGTCCGGCCAGCGTAAAAGGTCTTCGGGACGGTCGAGATCGGCAAGGGTTTCGATTTGCAGCGGGTTAATGCCCGCCGCGGCCATCCGGGTGATGGTTTCGGCGAACACGGAATCGGTTCCCCACGCCATATCCCCGAACAGCGTCGGAAGGGCCTTGGCAATGCCGAGCAACCAGTATCCTCCATCAAGGGCCGGGCCGATGACGGCTGCCCTGGTTTGCAGCGCACGCGCCGCCATTGTCAGATGACCGGCGGTCAAGTCAGGTGCGTCACAACCGATCAAGATTGCGGGCGGCTTTGCGCGTGCGAGCCGGTCGCCAAGATCGCCGCCGCCCTGCTCGACGAGCGCAACGCCGGTGCCGAGCCAGCTTGCAAACGCGGATAGGTCGGCGCCGGTACAGCGAACCTCGAACGGAAGCGCGCTCCTGCGAACGGTGTGCATGGTTCGCTCGACCAGCTTGCGATGCATTTCTGCGGCACCTTGTGCGCCGAGCGCCGGGATCAGCCGTGTTTTCGCCGCACCCGGGACGGGGAACCGCGCGAACACTATTACCTTGGGCTGCTCCGTCATGCGGTCCGGCATAGCCGCTCGACGCGCTGAGGTCACCGCGCCATGAGACGGTGATGGTGCAGACGAGTCGTTCCTTGCTCAAGGTTCCGCTGGCAAAAGGCGCTGCGGGATTGGCCGTCGCTGCAATTTTCCTTTTCGAGCGCCAGCGCCCGCTCCGCCGGCAAGATCATCCGGCGTTGCCGCGCAATCTGCTTAATCTGGCGATGGGAATGATGTGCGCTTCGGTCGTGTCGGTGATCGAGACGCCGGTTACACAGAGGATCGCGCGCGCGAACCGGGCGAGGAAGCGCGGATTGGCCGGGCTCGTGCCGTCGCCGTTGGCACCGATGGTCGCGTTTTTCGGCATGGATTACGGATTTTATCTTTGGCATGTGGCGACGCACAAGTCCGCCTGGTTGTGGCGTTTTCACCGCGTTCACCATGTCGACCCGGACATGGATATGTCGACGGCAATCCGTTTTCACATGATCGACATGCTCGTCTCCTTGCCGTGGCGGATGGTGCAGGTTCGGCTGAGCGGCATCGGACCGAGGACGCTCGAGAACTGGCAGCGATTTTTTACGCTCTCGATCCTGTTTCATCATTCAAATTTGAAGCTGCCCGGCGGGTGGGACCGGCGGTTGTCCTGGTTGCTGACGACACCGGAAATGCACGGGATTCACCATTCGGCTGTCCCCGATCAGCGCGACAGCAACTGGTCGAGCGGAATCAGTATCTGGGACCGGCTGCATCGGACCTACCGGATCGACATGCCCGCTTCGGACGTGACGATCGGAGTGGCGGATCGATGCGCGCTGCATGATGTCGCTGTCGAACCGGCCATGGCAGCGCCGTTTCTGCCCTCCGCACGGTTAAGCTAACCGGTTCGGACACCGGCATTCGGGAGGGTTGCATCCTCTACGTGCGGAACCCGGCTGAACAATGCACGGTCGGCCGGACCAAACGCATAGCGCCACAGGATAAAGAGATAGGTTGCGGCAATTGCGGGAACGCCGATCACGAGTTCGGCCCATTCATAGCGTTTGGGCAGGCTGGTAAAAACCGAGCCGACCACGATCGCCGCCAATGCCGCCCATATGAGGGGCCAGCGCCAAGGCGATACGGGGGATTTCAACAGACGCGACAACAGCCGGACCTTGAGCAGACTGATGAGGCCAAGCGAAAGCATCAGTGCGATCGCGGGCCCCGCCGCCTGAAAACTGGTAGGCCAGCCAGCCCAGCGCATCGCGAAGATCAGCACGAAACTCAGTCCGATTTGAAAGCCGAGCATCAGAATCGAAATCATCAGATTGCGATGGCGCGCGACATAGACGAGCGCCGATTCACTGACCGCGCCGGAGGATGCAAGAAATTCACCGGTCAAGAGGAAGCCGAGCGCCGCGGTTCCGGCGACGAATTGCGGCCCGATCACTCCCATCACCGCTTCGCCGGGTATGGAACCCATTAACGCGAGCCCGCCCTGTGCTGCCATGATCCAGAACGCCACTTGCTGCACCTGGTTCGCGATCGCGGCGCGGTCGTTGGCCGCCAGACTTTGCGTGATGACCGGGCCGAGGATCGGATCGAAACTGGTCTTCAGCTTTTGCGGAAGCGATGCGACCTGCTGTGCCATGTAATAGATGCCCACGATCTTGGGCGCGAACATGAGGCCCAGGATGAACCGGTCGACATTGCGGCTGCCCCATTCGAGCGCATCGGCCCCGGCGAGCGGCGCGTTGGCGCGAGCGAGCGCGAACAGCGGTCGAATTTGCGGACTCCAGTTGTCGGGTCGGCCGTAGCTGCGAAAAAACGGGATGAGGCTGGCGACGAGGGCCGCGAGCATTGATGTGACGTAGGCCAGGACGAGACCGTCACGGATCGTAAGGAACGAATAAGCAAGGGCGGCGATCGATATCGTCCAGGGTTCGACAACCGCGCGCGCAGTGACGGTTGCCTTTACGTTCAAACGGTATGCGAGTGCCGCAAGGCTGACATCGGACCAGGCGACCGCAACGACGATCAGCGGGAGATAACGGTCGAACCCGCTGATATCTCCGTCGGGATACATGATTTGCGGGAAAAGCCAGAGGATCGTACTCGCTGCTAGCGAAGCGCAGAACGCGACCGCCATCGCATCCCACACGACATCGACATGCGGTCGGGTCGAGGACGACAGAGCCTGCGCAAGCCCTCGTTTCAGACCCAACGTCGCGATTAATGCCGCCAGTTCGACGACGACGACCGCGAGCGCGAATCGCCCGACCAGATCGGGTCCGTAGATCCGACCCGCAATGAAGAGAAACGGCATCCGCGCGGCTAGGCGCAAAATGAAACCGGCGATGTTCGTTCGTCCGCCCTTGGCCAATGTGGCGATATCAGCGCGCTCGCCGGGCGCGTCGTTCAATGCGCCGCTCCCCAGCTTGCGCCGGTTCCGATTTCGACGCCGAGCGGGACGCTGAGTTTGATCGCCGGTTCAGCAGCGGTCGCCATCACGCGTTCGATGATCGCACTGGCGGCAGCCACATCGTTTTCGGGGAGTTCGAACACGAGTTCGTCATGGACTTGCAGCAGCATTAGCACCCTGTCGAGTCCGGCTTCGGCGAGCGCGGGCTCCATTCGGGTCATGGCACGCTTTATGATATCGGCGCAGGTGCCCTGGATCGGGGCATTGATCGCTGCGCGTTCAGCGCCCTGGCGTTCATGCTGCACCTTTGACCGGATGCGCGGGAAATGGGTTTTGCGCCCGAACAGGGTCGTTGTGAAGCCGCGGGTACGAACTTCGGACAATGTCTCTGCGATATAGCGGTTGATACCTGGAAAACGTTCGAAATAGCGGTCGATCATTGCCCGGGCCTCGTCAGGTGTGACGTCGAGGCGGCCGGCAAGACCCCAGCGGCTTATGCCGTAAAGGATTGCGAAATTGATCGTCTTGGCGCGGCCGCGCGTATCGCGGTCGACGGTCCCGAACAGTTCCTGCGCGGTCATCGCGTGGATGTCCGTGCCGGCCGCGAATGCGTCTCTGAGCGCCGGGACGTCGGCCATGTGTGCGGCGAGACGCAGTTCGATCTGTGAATAGTCGGCGGCGAGGATGACATTGCCGGGCCGTGCGACGAACGCGTCGCGGATCTGGCGGCCGACCTCTGTGCGGATTGGAATATTCTGAAGGTTGGGGTCCGTCGAGGACAGCCGGCCGGTCTGCGCGCCGGTCAGGCTGTAGCTGGTATGGACGCGATCGGTCGCCGGATTGATTTGTGCCTGAAGCGCATCGGTGTAGGTGTTTTTGAGCTTGGCGAGTTGGCGCCAGTCGAGCACCCGCGCCGCCAGCGTTGCGCCGCGACCTTCGCCCTCGTCCCCTTCATTGGTACGAGCCCCGGCGGCGATGCGTTCGAGTTCGTTCACGTCGGTCGAATAGACGCCGGACTTTCCCTTGCGACCCCCTTTGATACCCATCTGTTCGAATAGCACATCGCCGAGTTGTTTGGGACTGCCGATCGTGAAGGGTGTTCCGGCAAGGCCGTGGATTTCGGTTTCCAGTGCCGCCATCCGTTCGGCGAATTCGGTCGACAATCGTGCCAGGCGCTTGCGGTCGACACTGATCCCGCGGCGTTCCATGCGCGCAATGACGGGGATCAGCGGGCGGTCGACCATTTCATAGACGCTGGTGGCGGATTCGGACGCAAGACGCGGTTTGAAACGACGCCAGAGGCGCAGTGTCACGTCGGCGTCCTCAGCGGCGTAGCGGGTGGCTTGATCGAGATCGATCTCGGCAAAACTTTTCTGCGCCTTTCCGGTGCCGACGACATCCTTGTAGGCGATGCAGCTATGCGAGAGATGCGTCGCGGCGAGTTCGTCCATGCCGTGACCGTGCAGCCCCGCGTCCAGATCGAAACTCATCACGATCGTGTCATCAAACGGCGCGACGTCGATGCCGAGACCGCCGAGGACGACCAGGTCGTATTTGAGATTGTGCCCGATCTTCAGAACGGCCGGGTCCTCGAACAAGGGTTTGAGCTTGGCCAGGACGGTGTCGATCGAGAGCTGATCCGGCTTGTCGCTCAGCAGATCCGTACCGCCGTGAGCAATGGGAACGTAGCAGGCCAGATTGGGGTGGAGCGCCATCGATAACCCGACGAGTTCCGCGCGGGTGGCGTCGAGCCCCGTTGTTTCGGTATCGATCGCGATCCAGCCCTGATGCCGGGCGACATGGACCCAGCGGTCAAGCCCGGCTTCGTCAAGGATCGTCTCATAGGAGGCATGATCGCAGGGCGGATCGTCCGGCTGCGGGATGTCGTTCGATTCGGGGACGGGATCGTCAGCGACCTGCGCCAACTTCGCGATCAGTGACTTGAAGCCCTGGTATTCCAGAAACGCCCTTAGGGGCGCATCGGGAATGCCCTGTAGCGCCAGTGCGTCGAGCGGTTCGGGAAGGGGGACGTCGCATTTCAGCGTAACGAGCACTTTTGAAAGGCGTGCATTTTCGGCATGCTCGATAAGGTTGTCGCGCAGTTTGCCTGATTTCATCTGTGAAGCAGCGGCCAGAACGGCTTCCAGATCGCCATGTTCTGCAATTAGCTTCGACGCCGTTTTCGGACCGACGCCGGGAACACCGGGAACGTTGTCGACGCTGTCGCCCATCAGCGCGAGGACGTCGCCGAGCTGGGCGGGGTCAACGCCGAATTTTTCGCGGACATGATCCGCACCGAGGCGGCGATTGTTCATCGTATCGTAGAGATCGAGCCCGGGTTCGATCAGCTGCATCAGATCCTTGTCGGAGCTGACGATGGTGACCGACCACCCTTGCGCCAGCGCCGCCTTGGCGTAGCACGCGATGATGTCGTCGGCCTCCAGCCCGTCGGTTTCGATGCATGGCAACGAAAAGGCGCGGGTCGCGTCGCGGATCATCGGGAATTGCGGAACAAGATCTTCGGGCGGCGGAGGGCGGTGCGCCTTATATTGGTCGTAGAGATCGTTGCGGAAGGTGTGGCTCGATTTGTCGAGAATGACGGCCATATGGGTCGGGCCGTCGGCGGCGTGGAGTTCATCGACGAGCTTCCAGAGCATCGTCGTATAGCCGTAGACCGCCCCGGCGGGTTCGCCGTGCCTGTTCGTCAGCGGGGGCAGGCGATGATAGGCACGGAAGATGTAGCCCGAGCCGTCGACGAGATAGAGATGAGGCATGACCGGCCGGGTCTAGCGTAAGCGTGCGGTCTGACCAACCGCCATCAGCAGCGCCTAGTTCGCTGCGGAGGCGGTCATTCGACCGGCGTCCGCATAGGTCGTTACCGCCGATGCGACAGATTGAATGAGTTGCTGACGTGTACGGATCGGTTCGGTCGTGTCCCCGATCATTACCGCGATCGTGTAGCGTTTGCCGTCGGGCGCAGTGAGCAAGCCGACGTCGTTGAAGCCGGCATTGCGGCGGCCGAAATCCTGACCGGTGCCGGTCTTGTGCGCAATCTGCCAGTCGCCGGGCAGGCTGGCGCGAAGCCGTGCGCGTCCGGTGACCGACCGACCCATCGTATCCAGCATGATCCGCGTCGATGTTTCCGACAGCAATTCACCGCGGGCCAGACGGGCGAGGGCTTCGGCGATCGCGACGGGAGACGCGCCGTCGGGCGGATCGGCGATATAGGTATCGAGCGCGGCGGTGCGGACCTGAGGCGAAAGGCGCGAACGGGCGATCATAAAGGCGTTGCCGAGCGCATAACCGGGCTGCCACACGAGACCCGCGGTCCCGCTTTGCAACAAGCGTTCGCCCGGCCCGAAGCGGATTGCGCCGAGACGCTTGCGTACGATCATCGCGCGGACCGCCTTAGGACCGCCGACATAGGTCAGGAGGCGATCGTTCGCGGTATTGTCGCTTTGCGTCAGCGCACGCGTCAACAGGCCGCCGACCGTCGTCCGGTAGCCGCCGGTCTTTACCAATGCCGCGATCGGCTGATGAAACAAGGTAAGGTCCTGCCGGCGCACCAAGATTTCTTCGTCAAGCCGCGCCTTGCCCTGATCGCGCAAATCGAGGAGCGTCATTGCGACCCATAATTTGCTGACCGATTGCTGGGGCAGATATTGCCTGCCGCCGCGTTCGACCGTCCAGCCGCCGTCGACCGCGTTGATCGCGATCCCGGCCTTGCCCGTAAAACCGTTTGCCAGTTGATCGACGATCCGAACCAAACCGGCGGGCGCGACGGAGTTGGCACGCTGGACCGGCGGGGGAACGGGGACCGAGATAATCGGAGCGGCAGCGAGGCGCGGCGCACCCGCGCCAGTTCCCGGACCGGTGCTCCAGCCGCAACCGGCCAGCGTCGCGGCCGCAATGCCGATAACCAGTTTCGGTACCCTGAGTGCCGAGCGCCCCATTATGTCTGTATACCCCGCAACCCTGAACCTATCCTTATCAAGAGATTAGCGGCCGCAAACCGGAGAATTTGCGTTCTGCGACGAGACGAGTCGTCGGCGCGCCGAACCGAATCGGGTTCAGGGAACGAGCACCGTGTCGACCGCCACATCCGACGTTTCCGGATAATCGAGGATGAATTGCAGGCCCCGGCTTTCATGCCTTTGAAGCGCGGAGCGCACGATCAGATCAGCGGTCTGGAGCAGATTGCGCAATTCGATCAGGTCAGGGGTTACCCGGAAATGACCGTAATAATCCCCGACTTCGCTGGTCAGTAGACGGATGCGATGCTGCGCGCGTTCAAGGCGTTTCGTGGTGCGGACGATGCCGACATAATTCCACATGAAGCGCCGGATTTCCGTCCAGTTCTGTTTGATGACGACTTCTTCGTCGGAATCCGTCACCCGGCTTTCATCCCAGGGCTTGATCTTGGGGACGGCGGGGAATTGTTCCCAATTCGCCGCGATGCTTTTCGCCGCCGCTTCTCCGAATACGAAGCATTCGAGCAGTGAGTTGGACGCAAGACGGTTCGCGCCGTGCAGACCGGATTCGGTGCATTCTCCCGCTGCGTAGAGACCGGGCAGATCGGATTTGCCGTCCCGGTCAGTCACGATTCCGCCGCAGGTATAATGCTGCGCGGGGACGACCGGGATCGGGTCGGTCGTCATGTCGATGCCTAGGCCGAGCAGCTTTTCATAAATGGTCGGAAAGTGATGCCGCACAAAATCGGCGGGCTGGTGGCTGATGTCGAGATGAACATAATCGAGCCCGTAACGCTTGATCTCCGCGTCGATCGCGCGTGCGACGACGTCACGCGGCGCGAGTTCGGCGCGCGGGTCGATGGACGGCATGAACCGGCGGCCTGTGTCAGGGTTCTTGAGGTGGCCGCCCTCTCCGCGCACGGCTTCGGTGATCAGGAAATTCTTGACCTCCAGATTGTAAAGGCAAGTCGGGTGGAACTGCATCATTTCCATGTTGGAAACGCGCGCGCCCGAGCGCCACGCCATCGCGATCCCGTCACCAGTCGCGCCGCGGGGTGCTGTCGAGAACAGATATGTCCGCCCGGCACCGCCGGTCGCGAGGATCGTCGCGCGGGCGGTATGAAGCGCAACATGACCGCTCGCCCGGTCGAGCGCGTAAACGCCCCAGACATTGCCTGCGCCGGAATAGCGTTCCTCATGCCGGCCAGTGATAAAGTCGATTGCGACCTGGCCGGGAACAAGAGTAATATTGCGGTTCGCTCGGGCAGCCTTCAGCAATGCCGTCTGGACGGCCCATCCGGTCGCATCGGCAACATGGACGATACGGCGGTGAGAATGCCCGCCTTCACGGGTCAAATGGAGAACGTCGCCCTCGGTTTCAAAAGGTACGCCTAGTTCACGCAGACGCGCAATTGCCGCGGGTGCGCGTTCGATAACGAATTCGACGATGTCCCGGTCGTTCAGACCCGCGCCCGCGGTCATCGTATCGTTAATGTGCGCCGCGAAGGTATCGCCGGGTTCAAGCACCGCGGCGATGCCGCCTTGCGCCCAGGCGGTCGATCCTTCGTCAAGCCCGCCCTTGGCAATGACCGTCACGCGGAACCGCTCGGCGAGGTTCAGGGCAGCGGTGAGACCGGCGGCACCCGAACCGATGACCAGCACATCAGAATCGCTGTTCATCTCTCGGCAATTCCCGACGCACGAATGTTGGCCAATTTGGTGGCCTGGGGCGTGATTGCCGAAGGGCAAAACACGCCATCGGTTGCCGGGACGGGCAGGAGCGGTGGCGTAGTTCGATTCATCGTGCTTCGATGGCATGATCAGGCGCGGTAGGACAGCAGCGCAGGAATATTTTTGTCTTCGCGACGTCATCCCGAGGCCGCGATAGTTGGCGCGGGCGACATCAGCGACTTGACGCGGCTAGCCAATTCGTGGCGTCGAGCCGCAATGAGGAAAGCAGAAAAAATGCGGAACGAGCGATCCGGTGAACGAGTTGTCCGTTCGGCTGAAGAGCGCAGGCGTTCCGTCGTTCTCATCGTCCTTGTCGCGCTTGGCCTGGCCGCAATGCTGGCGGCGGTCGCGGCGTCGATATGGTTCCAGAACAGGAACGCGACCGACACGCGCTGGGTCGAGCATACTTTGCAGGTCGAGGCCCGGCTGAGCAGCATCGCGGCGCTCAACGAGCAGGCCGAAGCTGCCCGCCGGGGATATCTGCTGCGCGGCGATGACGCTTTTCGCGGCATTCTCGAGCGCGCGTCGACAACGATACAGCAGATGAGCGTGCCACTTGCAAAGGTAGTCGCGGACAACGGATCGCAACGGATGCGTGCGGCAACGCTCGTCTCTCTAAGCAGCGAGCGAGCCGTGGAAGCGGCGAGGATTACCACTCTGGTGCAAGACGGGCGACGTGCAACAGCCGTGCGGGCGTTCGGCAAGGATCCCGGCACGCTTATCACATTGCAAATCCGGGCACTCGTCGCGGACATGATTCGCGAGGAGCAAGGTTTGCTGAATGCGCGCAGTCGTCAGCAGCATGAAACGCTGAAGACGCTCTACGGTATCCTTCTGCTGACGGCGTTGCTGATTACTGCGCTGTCAATCGCCATCCTTGCAATCCTTTTGCGCAACGCCAAGATGCTGGCGGCTTCCAACGCCGAACTGGCGATGCTGAACGAACATCTTGAGGATGAGGTCGCGCATCGTACCAGCGAACTGCAGCAAGCCAATGCGGAAATCCAGCGGTTCGCTTATATCGTATCGCACGACCTGCGATCTCCGCTCGTCAATATCATGGGTTTTACAGCGGAACTGGATACCGCCCGCAAAGACATCGCGGCGTTCATCGCCGATGTCTTTGCCAAGCATCCCGAGGAGGAGACGGCAGCGGTAAGAGTTGCGATCGAGGAGGACCTGCCCGAAGCGCTGGACTTCATCCGGAGTTCAACCGCGAAAATGGACCGCCTCATCAACGCTATCCTAAAGATTTCGCGCGAAGGGCAACGGCGATTGACGGCGGAGAACCTCGACATGAATGCGCTGGTACAAGGCGTCATCGACAGCCTGCATCAGCGTGCGCTGAGCGCGGGTGCGACGATCACGGCCGAAGACTTGCCGACGGTGCAGAGCGATCGCATCGCGACCGAACAAGTGTTGTCGAACATCATCGAGAATGCGGTTAAATATCTGAA
This sequence comes from Sphingomonas sp., assembly GCA_965219075.1. Taxonomy (GTDB): domain Bacteria; phylum Pseudomonadota; class Alphaproteobacteria; order Sphingomonadales; family Sphingomonadaceae; genus Sphingomonas. The sequence continues at coordinate 2,338,752 of CBDCMM010000002.1, read as the reverse complement.
GCCCGGGCGGCCGGGTGAAATTACCGTCAGCGCCGAGCAAGCGGGGATGCGAACGGTTTATGCCGTGAAGGACAATGGGCGGGGGATCGACCGGCGCGATCACGAAAGGATATTCGAATTGTTTCGTCGTTCGGGTGTGCAGGACCAGCCGGGCGAGGGTTTGGGTCTCGCTCATGTCCGCGCGCTCGCCTATCGCCTTGGCGGGACGGTCGATGTCGAATCGGAGGTTGACCGCGGAACGACGTTCAGGCTTTCACTGCCGCGCGAACTGCCTAAATCGGAATGATGGATCGATGACCAACCAACAACCCGTCAGCATCGTCATGGTCGAGGACGACGAAGGCCACGCACGGCTGATCGAGAAAAATATCCGTCGCGCGGGGATTTCGAACACGATCAAGCATTTCGTCGATGGAACGTCGGCGCTCGATTATATCTTTCGCGCACCCGAAGGCCCCTCGCTCAATGGACCTTCGCTGATCCTGCTCGATCTCAACCTGCCCGATATGAGCGGCACGGACATATTGGAGAAGGTCAAGGCCGATCCGAAATTGCGTCGCACGCCGGTCGTGGTTCTGACCACGACGGACGACAAGATCGAGATCCAGCGTTGCTACGATCTCGGCTGTAACGTCTACATCACCAAGCCCGTAAATTATGAAAGCTTCGCCGACGCAATCCGCCAGCTTGGGTTGTTCCTGTCGGTCATCCAAATGCCGGAGGTCATCGAAGGCGCTTGAGCAACAATGCCGTCCACATTCTTTATATCGATGACGATGACGGCATCAGGCGTCTTGTCGAGCGTGCCCTGTCGCGGCGCGGTTACCGGGTCAGCACAGCGGCGAGCGGCGATGACGGGCTGGAGCGGATCGACAGGGAGCGGTTCGACCTCGTCGTGATCGACCATTACATGCCCGGGCAGGACGGGCTCGAGACGCTTCGCAAGCTGCGGCAGCGAAGCGACCCGCCGCCCGTGGTCTATGTAACGGGGTCGGACGAGACGCGGATCGCCGTCGCTGCGCTGAAGGCGGGCGCTTCGGACTATGTCGTCAAAGCGGTCGGTGACGATTTCTTCGACTTGCTTTGCAGCAGTTTCGAGCAGGCGTTGGCGAAGGTCCGGCTGGCGGAAGCGAGGATTGCGGCCGAGCGTGACCTGCGCGAGAGCAACGCGCGTCTGGAGGCAATGCTGGGCGAGGTTCATCACCGCGTCGCGAATTCGCTACAGCTGGTTTCGGCATTCGTCTCAATGCAGACGGCGGCTGCATCGAGCGACGAAGCGCGCGAGGCACTGGCGGCGACGCAAACGCGGATCGAGGCGATCGGGCAGGTCCATCGCAGGCTTTATACATCAGAGCATCACGACGAAATCAGTCTTGATGAATATCTGGAGCATCTGGTCGATGAATTGCGGCGCAGTATCGAGCGGCCGGGATTGTCCCTCAGTCTCACGACCGAGCCGCTGGTCGTGAAACCAGACCGCGCGATATCCGTCGGGATCATCGCCAGCGAGCTGGTCAGCAACGCGGCGAAATATGCCTATCCCGAGACATTGGCGGGCGAGGTACGAATTTCGATGCGCAAGGCGGAGAGAAACAGTTTTTGCGTCCGCGTCGAGGACGACGGGATAGGGGTAACGCCCTCCAGCCTGCCCAAGGGCACGGGGCTTGGAATGCGGCTGATCGACGCGATGGCGCGCAGCATGGACGGAACGGTCAAACGCGACCAGCATGCGCGCGGCGCGTCGTTCACGCTGCGCGCGCAGACATCCTGACCCTTTCAATAATTTGGGGGCCGGACGTAAGTTCGGTGTTGCGCCCGGGTCAGCGGGCGGCGCGGCGGATTGCTGGACGAGCGTTTCCCAAATGCCTATGTCGGCGGCACCAATGATCAAGAGCGTTTCGTGAACCTGCTTTTCTTACTGTCCGCTTTGCTGTCGGCGCTGACCGGCGTGACTGCTTGCGCGCGCGGGACGGAGCCGGTGGCGCAGCAGGTGAACGGCCCGGCCGCAGCCGTTGAAGTTACCGAAAGCCGTACCGCTATCGCGGCCAGACACGGTGTCGCGGTCGCGACCGCTGTGGAGACGCCGCGCACGATACTCCCCGAATCGATTATCGTCGTTTCGTATGCCTGGCCGCTCTGGCTGGATCGTCCGCGCGAATAGCGACGGACCGTGCCGGGCGCTTCAATGCACCCGGCGTTCACTCATGGTGAATTATCCAAGCTCGCAAATCGGGCTTCACACAGTCATTATCTCGGGAATTGCCTATGTTCGGCGGCATCGCCAAATCGTTGTTCGGTTCGTCAAACGACCGATATGTAAAATCGCTCAATCCGACGCTTGCGAAAATTGCCGGATATGAGGATGGACTCGTCGCCATGTCCGATGCGGAATTGGCGCAACAGACGGTAGTGTTCCGCGAGCGGCTGGCAAACGAGGAGTTGCTGGACGATCTTTTGCCAGAGGTGTTCGCGACGGTTCGTGAGGCGGCCAAGCGCGTGCTGGGCCAGCGGCATTACGATGTGCAGATGGTCGGCGGCATCGTGCTTCATCGCGGCGAGATCGCAGAGATGCGGACGGGGGAGGGCAAGACACTGGTGGCGACGCTCGCCACCTATCTGAACGCGCTGCCCGGCAAGGGCGTGCACGTCGTAACCGTCAACGATTATCTGGCCGCGCGCGATGCGGAATGGATGGGGCGGGTCTACAAATTCCTGGGCCTGAGCGTCGGGGTGATCATCCCGAATCTCAGCGATGAGCAACGGCGCGAGGCTTATGCCGCGGACATTACTTATGGCACGAACAACGAGTTTGGGTTCGATTACCTGCGGGACAACATGAAATATGATCGCACGTCGATGGTGCAGCGGCCGTTCAACTACGCGATCGTCGACGAGGTCGATTCGATCCTGATCGACGAAGCGCGGACGCCGCTGATCATATCGGGGCCGACGGACGACAAGTCGGAACTGTATATTCAGGTCGACGCGGTGGTGAAGCGGCTGGCCGATGAGGATTATGAAAAGGACGAGAAGCAGAAGACCATCATCCTGACCGAGGACGGGACCGAGAAGGCCGAGCGGATGCTCGAGACCGCGGGACTGCTGGACGGCGAGAACCTGTACGATTTCGAAAATACGCAGGTCGTCCATCACCTGAACCAGTCGCTGCGCGCGAACAAGATGTTCAAGCGCGACGTCGATTATCTGGTGAAGGACGGCAAGGTCATTATCATCGACGAGTTCACCGGACGCATGATGGACGGACGGCGCTGGTCGGACGGTCTGCATCAGGCGGTCGAGGCGAAGGAAGGCGTTCAGATCGAGCCCGAAAACCAGACGATGGCGTCGATCACCTTCCAGAATTATTTCCGCATGTATCCAAAGATCGGCGGCATGACAGGGACCGCGGCGACCGAGGCGGCCGAATTCTTCGACATCTACAAGATAAACGTCGTCACCATTCCCACCAACATGCCGATCGCGCGCGTGGACGAAGAAGACGAGTTCTACAAGGACACGCAGGACAAGTTCCGCGCGATCGCAAAGAAGATCCGGCATCATGCGGAAAAAGGCCAGCCGGTGCTGGTCGGAACGGTATCGATCGAGAAGTCGGAACTGCTGTCCGAATTCCTGGAGCAGGAAGGGGTCGACCACAAGGTCCTGAACGCGCGCTTCCATGAGATGGAGGCGCATATCGTCGCACAGGCGGGACGGCAGAGTGCGGTGACGATCGCGACCAACATGGCGGGGCGGGGAACCGACATCCAGCTGGGTGGCAATATGGAGTTCCGGATGCTGGAGGAGCATCCCGATCTTGTCGCGGGGACGGCCGAATACGATAAGCGGGCGGGAGAGATCGAGGCGGAAATTGCCGAAGAAAAACAGCGGGTTCTGGATGCTGGCGGTCTGTTCGTGCTCGGTACCGAGCGCCATGAGAGCCGCCGGATCGACAATCAGTTGCGTGGCCGGTCGGGACGTCAGGGCGACCCCGGCCTCAGCCGGTTCTATCTGAGCCTGGACGACGATCTGCTGCGGATTTTCGGACCCGACACGCTGTTCGCGAAGATGATGCGGAACAACATCGAGGACGGGGAGGCGATCGGCAGCAAATGGTTGTCGAAGGCAATCGAGACCGCGCAGAAAAAGGTCGAAGCGCGCAACTATGACGTGCGCAAGCAGGTCGTCGAATATGACGACGTGATGAACGACCAGCGTAAGGTCATCTATGAGCAGAGAAGCGACATCATGGATGCCGATACGGTTGGCGACGTCGTCGAGGATATGCGGCTCGAAACCGTAAACGGTGTCGTGGCCGATTGCTGCCCGCCGGGAAGCTATCCCGAGCAATGGGACGTCGAGGGGATGCGCACGAAATTGCGTGAGGTCTTCAACCTGGATGCGCCGATCGACGAGTGGCTGAAGGAAGACGCGATCGATCCGGAAATCGTCGAGGACCGCGTGCGTGCGGCGGCCGACACGGCGATCGAGGAAAAGTCGAAGTCGCTTGAGCCGGCGACGTGGCAGCAGGTCGAAAAATCAATCCTGCTCCAGAATCTGGACCATCACTGGAAGGAGCATCTCTCCACGCTCGATGCGCTTCGGCAGGTCGTGCATTTGCGCGCTTATGCACAGAAGACGCCGATCAACGAATATAAGCAGGAGGCATTTTCGCTGTTTCAGCGAATGCTCGACAATATCCGCGAAGACGTGACGCGCACGATCGCGCATGCAGACTTCGAGTTTCAGGTACCGCCGCCGTTGCCGGAATTGCCGAATTTCATCACCACCCATTTCGATCCTTTTACGGGTGAGGATAATTCTGCGGATATCGACGCCGGGACGCTTGGCTTGATCCAGCCACAGCGGCCGCCGCGTTCATCGCCGCGCCCCGACGGGTCGGCGGCGACGGGGGACCCGTCGGACTGGGTCGGCACGGTCAGCAGAAATGCGCCGTGTCCCTGCGGATCAGGACGTAAATACAAACATTGTCACGGCGCGGTGACAGCCTAAATGCAAAAGGACCGGGCCGGGCAAGCCCGCTCCGGTCGCTCAAGGAAAAGATCTTTGGTTATTTTGGCAGGTTGACCGACGGTCCGATGGTCTGGACAACCTTGCGTGCGTCAAATGCGCGCAGATTATCGCCCGGGATCGGCCCCTTGCGCATGACGATTTCGGCACTGGCTTCGTAGCGGTCAATCTGTCGCAGATCGAAACCGGGGCCTCCGAACCCGCCATAGCCCGCCGGGCCATAGAACGGATCGTAATAGCCATAGCCGAAGCCGCGGCCCCAATATCGCCATGACGGTCCCCAGAAGCCGCCGCCGAAGCCGCCGTAACCATAGCCGCCAAAACCCGGTGTCGATTGCAGCTGGGACTGGCGATCGGTGTTCCGGTCGGCCATAAGGAAATAATCATAGCCCTGCTGCAGCGTCAATTCGGCCGCGCGGAAGAACAGATAGCGTTCGACCGTATCACGCGACGTCACGCTGTTTCCCGCAAAACTGATCAGGAACCGGTTGGGTTCAATCTGGCGATCGGTGTACCCCGTCCGGTAGAACCCCTGGCCGGTTGCCGGCCGATAGGCTGTTTCGGTCGCGCAACCCGCAACCAGAAATGTAGTGGAAACCAAAGCCGCCAGCACGGTCTTGCGTCCAAATTTCATCGAAGTCATCCTCGTTTCTTCTCGCCGCCGAGGGGGCGAATTACGTGCGTTGTACCCTATGTATGAGGAACGCACGATGAACGGTTTTGGACCCGCGATGAACCGAGCTGAATATTAGTGACGCTGCGCTGATGGCACCATCATGCCGCGACCTTCTCCGCAAACTCACCCGCGCTCGTTTTAAGGGCGCCGAGCTGACCGTCGAGTGAATCGAATGCACGACCGGCATGTTCGATATCCGAAGCGATCGTTTCCGTGTCCTCACGGATTGCGGCAATCGTGCTCGACATCGAGTCGGCGGCCAGAGCCGTTTCGTCGACGGCGGCGGTGATCGCGGTCACGGTCTGCGCCTGCGCCTCCATTGCGTAGCGAATGCGGTCGGCGGATTCCTGAACCTCGGCGACGGTCGCCTTGATCGACGCGTTGGTGTCGACCGTACCGCGCGTTGCGGACTGGATGGCGGAAATCTTCGCGGCGATATCGTCCGTGGCGCGCGAGGTCTGGTTGGCAAGGCTTTTAACCTCTTGCGCGACAACCGCAAAACCGCGGCCCGCATCGCCGGCGCGCGCCGCCTCGATCGTCGCGTTCAACGCGAGCATGTTGGTTTGCCCGGCAATGTCGCGGATCAGGCCCAGGATCGATTCGATCGATTTTGCGTGTTCGGACAGCGCCTCCGACATCCCCACCGCGCGTTCCGCCTGTGACGAAGCGCGGGTTGCGATTTCGGCGGCGGCCTCAACTTCGGTTCTTGCATCCTCGATCGCGCGGATCAACCCGGCCGAAGTCTGCGCCGCCTCCCGCATCGCGACCGCCGATTGTTCCGCGGCGGCGGCGACTTCGCTTGTCTTGCCGAGCATGCCGCGGGCAAAACTGGAGGTGCGTTCGCTATGACCGCGCAGTCCGTAGCCATCCGCGCTGGCGGTTTCGACGACGGATGTGATCCCTTCACGGAAAGCAAACGCCAGCCTGTCGCGCTCACTGCGCGCGGCAAACTGGCCATACGCGTTGTACACTTCCACCGAAATGTCGTTTTCGAGGCTTGTCAGCCGCATCATTGCGTCGATCATGACGCCGAGCTTCGGATTATCGGCATCGACGCGGCTGAACAGGACCTTGAGTGCCGCGCGGTCACTCGCGCAGGTGCAAGACAGCAACTCCATCGTCGACACACCCGCCTTATATCCGATCGTGACCGACCGGGTCATCGATTCGATCCAATCGCGGCCTGTAATGTCGCAGAAACGGTTGCGGAGGTACTTGATGCCGAGTTCAAGCATCCGGTCTTCGTCCTCCGGAGGCCAGCCAACGGTCAGTGGACTGACATGACGCCAATGGGTCCAGAATGCGCGGGCAATTTCGCGCGCGTCGGGCTCAAGAATGTCCCATGCGGCAAGCGCGCCGGAACGCAGAGTGCCGTCGCGATCGAAGACGCGCAGACGGGCCTCGATATCGATCTTCGCGGCGATCACGCTCGGTTCAGGCAGATTGGCGTCCAAGACGGCTACTCCGGTCATATGGGGTTATGTCCCGACCTTTAAGTGCCGCAGGTTAAGGTAGGGTTAGGTAAATCGGCGCCTGACTTGCATCGGGCAGCGTGGGGACTAATAGATTTGGCAACGCCCAATCATCAGGATTTTAACGCCTTGGCATCCGGTAGTCCCGTTCGTCCGATCAGCCCCCATCTCGGCATCTGGAAATGGGGGCCACACATGCTGGTTTCCATCCTGCACCGCGTGACGGGAGACGGCATGGCGGTGGTCGGCAGTGTGCTGCTCGTTTGGTGGCTCGCCGCGATCGCGAGCGGAGCGGAGGCGTATGCGATGTTCCGGGACATCTTCACGCTCGACAGCGGGTCGCTCAATGTCGTTGGATATATCGCCGGGATCGGACTGACGCTGTCGCTGTTCCAGCACATGATGTCGGGCATCCGGCATTTCGTCCTGGATACCGGCGCAGGATACGAACTGAAGAAGAACAAGATGTATGCGATCGGGACGATGGTCGCATCGGTTACCTTGACCATCCTGTTCTGGCTTTATCTGGGGATCAAGTGATGGCGACGCCGCTGGGGCAGGTCCGGGGCCTAGGTTCCGCCAAGGAAGGTGTCGGTCATTGGTGGCACCAGCGTTTGACGGCGGGGTCAAACCTGTTGCTGATGATCTGGCTGCTCGTTTCAGTCGCGCGGCTTCCGGGCTATGATTATGCGACGGTGCACGGCTGGTTGACCTCGCTTTGGGTCGCGGTGCCGATGGCGTTGCTGATCCTGTCGGTATTCTATCACTTTCGCCTCGGGCTGCAGGTCGCGATCGAGGATTACGCGCATCATGAGGGCCGGATCGTATTCATGGTCCTGCTCAACCTCTTCACGGTCGCGCTGGGCGCCACCGCAATTTTCGCGATCCTGAAGGTCGCATTCGGAGCTGCCTGATGGCCGAGGCCTACAAGATCATCGATCATACCTATGACGCCGTCGTTGTCGGGGCGGGAGGTTCGGGCCTGCGCGCGGCGATGGGGATCGCAGAAAGCGGCTTGAAGACTGCGTGCATCACCAAGGTTTTTCCCACCCGTTCGCATACCGTGGCGGCACAGGGGGGGATTGCGGCCTCGCTCGGCAATATGGGGCCGGATCATTGGACATGGCACATGTACGACACGGTCAAGGGATCGGACTGGCTGGGCGACCAGGATGCGATCGAGTATCTTTGCCGCGAGGCACCCGCGGCGGTCTGTGAACTCGAGCATGCAGGCGTGCCGTTCAGCCGGACCGACGAAGGCAAGATTTATCAGCGCCCGTTCGGCGGGATGATGCAGAATATGGGCGAGGGACCGCCTGCGCAGCGCACCTGCGCCGCCGCCGACCGGACCGGCCATGCGATGTTGCATACGCTTTATCAGCAGAGCCTGAAGTACGACGCGGATTTTTATATCGAGTATTTCGCGCTCGACCTGATCATGGAGGACGGCGCTTGTCGCGGCGTGATCGCGCTCTGCCTCGAGGACGGGAGCATCCACCGGTTCCGTTCGCATCATGTCGTGCTGGCGACGGGCGGCTATGGCCGGACGTTCCATTCGGCAACCAGCGCTCACACCTGCACCGGCGACGGCGGCGGGATGGTCTTGCGGGCGGGGCTGCCGCTGCAGGACATGGAGTTCATCCAGTTTCACCCGACCGGCATTTACGGCGCGGGCGTGTTGATTACGGAAGGTGCGCGCGGTGAGGGCGGGTATCTGACGAATTCCGAAGGCGAGCGTTTCATGGAACGCTACGCCCCCAGCGCCAAGGATCTTGCCAGCCGCGACGTGGTCAGCCGCGCGATGGCGATGGAAATGCGCGAAGGGCGCGGCGTCGGCAAGGAAGGCGATCATATCTTCCTGCATCTCGACCATATTGATCCGGCGGTACTGCACGAGCGGCTGCCGGGGATTACCGAGACGGGCAAGATTTTCGCCAATGTCGACCTGACGCGTCAGCCTTTGCCGGTAACGCCGACGGTGCATTACAATATGGGCGGCATCCCGACCAATTATCATGGTGAAGTCGTTCATCTGAAAGACGGCGATCCCGATGCGGTCGTACCGGGCCTGTTCGCGGTGGGTGAAGCCGCGTGCGTTTCGGTTCACGGTGCCAACCGGCTTGGCTCGAACAGCCTGATCGATTTGGTGGTGTTCGGACGCGCGACGGGGCTTCGCGTGCGGGACCAGCTGAAGCCGAATACTTCGCACAATCCGCTTCCCAAGGGATCGGAGGAGATGGCGCTCGAGCGGCTCGACCATTTCCGCAATGCGGACGGCGGCACGCCGACGGCGGCGATCCGGCTCGACATGCAAAAAACGATGCAGCGCAATTGTGCTGTCTTTCGCTCCGACGAATTGCTGAACGCGGGTGTTGACCGGATCGAGCAAATCTATGCCAGCATGAATGATGTGCATGTGACGGACCGGTCGCTGATCTGGAATACCGACCTTGTCGAGACGCTGGAACTCGATAATCTTGTCGCTCAGGCGGTCGTGACGATGAAAAGTGCTGCTAACCGCAAGGAATCGCGTGGAGCGCACGTCAATGAAGACTTCCCCGACCGCGACGATGCGAACTGGATGAAGCATACGACGGCCACGTTCGGCGGATGGGGCGGCAAGGACGGTGCGGTCGCGATCGATTATCGACCCGTCCATGATTATACGCTGACCGACGACATCGATTACATCAAGCCGAAGAAGCGCGTGTACTGACGGCCAAGGGCTGCGTCGGGGTCGAGGTCGGGGTCCGGACGGCCCCGCAGCGTCAAGGTGTACCAGATACGGTAGATGCCGACCATGCGGGCGTCGGCGCGGGTTCGGATCACCATCGTCCGTCGTTCGTTCCCATCCTACGGCCCTGACACCTGTGCGACATTGTGGCACAAGGCGGGCAAAGAGATTGGAGAGACGAATGCGTATCATCGACCATTGCATCGCAGGCACCGAAGGTAGCGGCGGAGGCGGTCGGATGGGACAGGTGTTCGACCCGAATACCGGCAAGGTCCAGGCAAATGTTGCGCTCGGTACGCAAAGCGACCTGAACCGCGCGGTGGAGGCAGCGCAACAGGCTCAGCCCGGATGGGCAGCGACCAATCCGCAGCGGCGTGCGCGAGTGATGTTCGATTACAAGCGCATCATCGAAGATCATATGGACGAACTCGCCGAGATGCTGTCGAGCGAGCACGGCAAGGTGATCGCGGATTCGCGCGGGGACGTGCAGCGCGGGCTGGAAGTGATCGAATTCTGCTGTGGCATCCCGCATGTTTTAAAGGGCGAATATACGCAAGGCGCGGGGCCTGGGATCGACGTCTACTCGATGCGGCAACCGCTCGGGCTGGTCGCCGGGATCACGCCGTTCAATTTCCCGGCGATGATCCCGATGTGGATGTTCGGACCGGCGATCGCGACCGGCAACGCCTTCATTCTGAAGCCGAGCGAGCGTGACCCGTCGGTGCCGCGGCGGCTCGGAGAACTGATGCTGGAGGCTGGGCTGCCCGAAGGTGTTCTCCAAGTCCTGAACGGCGACAAGGAAATGGTCGACGCGATCCTGGATCATCCGGCGATCAGCGCGGTCAGCTTTGTCGGGTCGAGCGACATTGCCCATCATGTCTACAAGCGCGGCGTCGCGGCGGGCAAGCGCGTGCAGGCGATGGGCGGAGCCAAGAACCACGGTGTCGTCATGCCCGACGCCGACCTGGACCAGGTCGTCGCCGACCTGTCGGGTGCCGCATTCGGATCGGCGGGCGAACGGTGCATGGCGTTGCCGGTGGTCGTGCCGGTCGGCGAAAAAACCGCCGAAGCGCTGCGCGAAAAGCTGATCCCGGCGATCGACGCACTTCGCGTCGGCGTGTCGACCGATCGTGACGCACATTACGGACCGGTCGTGAACGCGGCGCACAAGCAGCGGATCGAGGACTGGATCCAGACCGGTGTCGACGAGGGCGCCGAACTGGTCGTCGATGGGCGCGGCTTTACCTTGCAGGGCCACGAGGACGGATTCTTCGTCGGGCCGACGCTGTTCGATCATGTCACAACGGACATGCGGTCGTATAAGGAAGAGATTTTCGGCCCCGTTCTGCAGATTGTCCGGGCCGCCGATTTCGAGACCGCGGTACGACTGCCGAGCGAGCATCAATATGGCAACGGCGTCGCGATCTTCACGCGCAACGGTCACGCCGCCCGCGAATTCGCGCAGCGGGTAAACGTCGGAATGGTCGGCATTAACGTTCCGATCCCGGTTCCCGTCGCTTATCATACGTTCGGTGGATGGAAACGTTCGGCGTTCGGCGACACCAACCAGCACGGCATGGAGGGCGTCAAATTCTGGACCAAGGTGAAGACGGTGACTCAGCGCTGGCCCGACGGCGCGGCGCTGCCGAATATAGCGCAGGATGGGGGACCGAATGATGCATTCATCATTCCTACAATGGGTTAAATCTTTGCGCGCGTTACCAATCGCCGCCTGCGTTGCGCTGTCGTTGGGAGCGTGTTCATCGTCCGATACCGGCAACAATGCGTCGGAAGCGACGGCGAATGACGGCGGCGACGCTGCGACCGGCAATGCGTTGCCCGAGGCATCAGCCGAGAACTCCGCGGGCCCGGCGGGGGCGGACTTTATGAACAATGAACAGAATGCCGTTTCGCCGATCGATCTGCCCGAGCCCAAATCGTTGCCCGGCATCCCGGCCAAATTCAATGGACGCTGGGGAATGGTGCCTAACGATTGCACGTCGACAAGTGGCGATGCCAAGGGGTTGATGACGATAACGGGCGATACGCTGAAATTTTACGAATCGCGTGCGCGTGCTGACGATGTCGTCGCGCGGGGCGGGGGGCGGACGACGATGAGGCTGCGGTTTTCGGGCGAGGGACAGAATTGGACCACACAGCAGTCGTTGACGATGGAGAGCGATGGGAGGACGTTGATCCGGCAGGAAACCGATCCGCCCCAATCATACACCTATTCGCGCTGCCCCAATTCCTGACTTGACCGAAAGTTTCCATGACCAACCAGTTCGACCTCACCGACGATCAGCGCACGATCCAGGATCTGGCGCGCAAATTTACCGCCGACCGCATCACGCCCAATGCGGGTGAATGGGACGAGAAGCATATCTTTCCACGCGACGTCGTGACGGAGGCGGCGGAACTCGGCTTCGCGTCGATCTACGTCTCCGAGGCGAGCGGGGGAATAGAACTCGGGCGGCTTGAGGCGGCGCTGATCATGGAAGCCATGGCCTATGGCTGTCCATCGACCTCTGCCTTCATCTCGATCCACAATATGGCGTCGTGGATGATCGATCGGTTCGGCTCGGCTGGGGTCAAGGACAAGTATCTGCCCAGCCTGATCACAATGGAGCGGATCGCCAGCTATTGCCTGACCGAGCCGTCGTCGGGTTCGGATGCCGCCGCTCTCAAGACCAAGGCGGTGCGCGACGGCGACGATTTCGTCGTGACCGGGTCGAAGCAGTTCATCTCGGGCGGCGGCGAGAACGAGATTTACGTGACGATGGTCCGGACCGGGCAGGACGGACCGAAAGGAATTTCCTGTCTGGTGATCGAAAAGGATATGCCGGGCGTCTCGTTCGGAGCGGCGGAGCGAAAGCTCGGATGGCATTCGCAACCGACGGCGGAGGTGATTTTCGACGGTGTCCGCGTGCCCGCCGCTAATATTGTGGGCGGCGAGGGCCAGGGCTTCGGGATCGCGATGATGGGGCTGGACGGGGGGCGGCTGAACATCGGCGCCTGTTCGCTCGGCGGTGCGCAACGCTGCCTTGATGAAGCGATCCGCTATACCAAGGAGCGGCAGCAGTTCGGTAAACCGGTCGCCGATTTTCAGAACACGCAGTTCATGCTGGCCGATATGGCAACGGAGCTGGAGGCGGCGCGTGTGCTGCTCTATCTCGCGGCCGCGAGGGTGACCGCGAACGCGCCCGACAAGACCAAGTTCGCCGCGATGGCGAAGCGGCTCGCGACCGATACCGGATCGAGTGTGGTCGATCGCGCACTCCAGCTGCACGGCGGCTACGGCTATCTTATGGATTATCCGATCGAGCGCTTCTGGCGCGACCTGCGCGTACATTCGATCCTTGAGGGCACGAACCAGATCATGCGCATGATCGTTGGTCGCGAACTCACCCGGCAATGAGCGATCTGATTACCGTTATGGAAGGCCCGGTCGGCCGCATACGCCTCGACCGGCCCAAGGCGCTCCACGCACTGACTACTGCGATGTGTGAGGGTGTGATCGAGGCGCTCGAAGCATGGCGCGCGGACGACATGGTCGAGGCGATCATCATCGATCATGCGAGCGGCCGGGGTTTTTGTGCCGGCGGGGATATACGTATGCTTGCGGCGTCGGGCGCGGGCGACGGGGCCGAGGCGCGGGCGTTCTTTCACACCGAATACCGCATGAACCACCGGCTGTTCGTCTATGCCAAGCCGACGGTCGCGTTCATGGACGGGATTACGATGGGCGGTGGCGTCGGGATTGCATTGCCCTGCGCGACTCGCGTTGCGACGAAGAACACGCGTTTTGCGATGCCGGAGACAGGGATCGGGCTGTTCCCGGATGTCGGCGGAGGATGGTATCTGGCGCGATTGCCGGGGCGTATCGGGCAGTATCTGGCGCTGACCGGGCACAGGCTGGATGGCGCCGAGTGCAAGGCGCTGGGGCTGGCGACTCATTATCTGGCGAGCAAATCGGTCGAGGAGGCGAAGCGCCTGATCGCCGAGACGCCGCAAAGAATCGACGCGGCGCTTGACGCGCTCTCAATCGACCCGCCGGTTGCGAAAATCCTGGCGTATCAGGATGATATCGACCGGTTGTTTGCTTCCGATCAGTTGGAGGGCATTTACGCTGCGCTGTCTGACGATAGCGGGGACTGGGCGATGGAGACGCTTGATACGCTCAAGACCAAGTCGCCGCAGACGATGAAGGTTTCGCTTCGCCTGCTCGCCGACGGCGCGCAGATGGCGAACTTCGCCGACGAGATGCGCCAGGAATATGCGGTCGGATGCCGCGTCGTACAGCGGCACGATTTCCTGGAAGGCGTCCGCGCGGTGATCGTCGATAAGGATAATGCGCCGCGGTGGAACCCCGATACGCCGGAGGGGGTAACGGGACACCGCATCGACACGATATTCGCACCATTGCCTGATGACGAGGCGTGGACGCCGTGATGGGAGACCAAATGCAGTATGAAACCATTCGCGTCGAATGCCGCGGACCCGTCACTCTGGTCACGCTCGACCGTCCCAAGGCGCTGAACGCGTTGAACGGGCAAGTGCTGAGTGAACTGATCCATGCCTTTGCCGCATTCGATGCGGACGCGGCGCAAGGATGTGCAGTGCTTACGGGGAGCGAGCGCGCCTTCGCTGCGGGTGCCGACATCAAGGAGATGCAAACGCGGGGGTTCGCCGACATGTACGGCGATAATTACTTTGCCGGTTACGAGAAAATCACGGCAACGCGGAAGCCGATCATCGCCGCAGTCGCCGGGTTCGCGCTTGGCGGCGGATGCGAATTGGCGATGATGTGCGACTTCATCCTGGCGGCGGATACGGCCAAATTCGGCCAACCGGAAATCAAGTTGGCGGTATCCCCGGGGATGGGCGGGTCACAGCGGCTGACGCGTGCAGTCGGCAAATCCAAGGCGATGGAAATGTGCCTGACCGGACGGATGATGGACTCAGAGGAAGCCGAGCGCGCGGGACTGGTCAGCCGTATCGTTCCCGCGGACGAACTGATCGACGAGGCGGTGAGGACTGCGACCGCGATCGCGAACATGGCTCCGCTCGCGGTCAAGGCGAACAAGGAAATGGTCAACGCCGCATTCGAGACGGGGTTGGCGATGGGCGTGCAATTCGAGCGCCGGTTGTTTCACGGCCTGTTCGGCAGCGAGGACCAGAGCGAAGGCATGGCCGCCTTTGTCGACAAGCGTGACGGCCGGTGGACGGGGCGATAGCGCGACAAGGTTTCAGGAACGATACGGAGAGACAGGAATGGCACGCGTCGGTTTTATCGGGCTGGGCAATATGGGCGGCGGGATGGCCGCGAACCTGGCTAAAAAGGGCCATGATGTTCACGCCTTCGACCTGAGCAGCGAGGCGCTTGATAAAGCGAAGGCGGCGGGATGCTCGCCGGCTGCAACCCTGGCGGAGGCGACCGACGGGGTCGAGGCGGTGGTGACGATGCTGCCCGCGGGCAACCATGTCGAGCAGGTCTACGCCGAATTGTTCAGCAATGTTCCGCCGACGGCGATCCTGATCGACTGTTCGACGATCGACGTCGCGACCGCGCGCCGGGTGGCGGAACAGGCGCTTGCCAAAGGCTTGACGGCGGTCGACGCGCCGGTTTCCGGGGGTATCGGTGCAGCCAATGCCGGGACGCTGACATTCATGGTCGGGGGAACGCAAGCGGGTTTCGATGCCGCAAGGGATTTCCTGTCGGACATGGGCAAGGCGGTGATCCATGCGGGGGCAAACGGTGCGGGGCAGGCGGCGAAGATCTGCAACAACATGCTGCTCGGCGCGACGATGATCGCGACGTGCGAGGCATTCGTGCTGGCGGAAAAGCTCGGCCTCGATCCGCAGACATTTTACGACATATCGTCGGTATCGAGCGGGCAGAGCTGGTCGATGACGAGTTATGCGCCGCTGCCGGGTGTGGGACCTGACAGCCCGGCCGATCATGATTATGCGGGCGGCTTTGCCGCCGCATTGATGCTGAAGGATCTGAGGCTTGCCATGGCCGCGTCGAGCGATCAGGGGGCGACGACTCCGATGGGGGCGAAGGCAGCGGAATTGTACGAGAAATTCGCGGACGCAGGGCACGGACAGCTGGATTTTTCGGGTATCATCCGGACGATGCAAGACGGCTGAACCGCGCGCAATCGACGCGGGCGCTTCGGCCGATTATGGCGCGGCCATGACCGCGATTCCAAGTTCCGCCCGGTTGATGATCGATCGCGACGCGTTGATGGCGAACTGGCGGCTGCTGGACCGGATGAGCGGGCAAGCGGGCTGCGGTGCGGCGGTGAAGGCCGATGGGTACGGGCTGGGGGCGTATGACGTCGTGTCGGCGCTGGCTGGTGCAGGGTGCCGGGACTTTTTCGTCGCCACATGGTCCGAGGCGGCCGCGATTGCGCCGCTCGGCGTTTCGGTATCGGTGCTGAACGGCGTGCGGGAGGAGGATTTGCCGCTGGCGCTCGCGCTCCCCGATGCGCGGCCCGTGCTCAATACCGGCAAACAGGTCGAGTGTTGGCGGACGGCGGCGGGGGGTGTTTGCGATGTAATGGTCGATACCGGAATGAACAGGCTGGGCCTTTCAGCGGATGCGGTGTCCGGCGACGTAATGGACGGGCTGAAGGTCGATACGCTGATGAGTCACCTTGCCTGTGCCGATACGGATGATCCGATGAGCGCTCGGCAGCTGGCGCGGTTCCGAGCCCTGGCGGACGTGCCCGCCCGCAGGCGCAGCCTTGCCAATTCGGCCGGGATCGCGCTTGGGCAGGATTATTGGTTTGACCTGACGCGGCCGGGGCTGGCGCTTTATGGCGGGGTTCCGCGGTCCGAATATGCGCGGACGATCAGGCAGGTCGTGTATCCGCAGGCGCAGGTTCTGCAACGACGAACGGTCCGCGCCGGGGAAACGGTCGGCTATAACGCCATTTGGGTTGCGCCGGCGGATACCGAGGTGGCGATCCTGGGGCTGGGCTATGCCGACGGATATTTTCGCGGATTTTCCGACGCGGGCAGCGCGGAAGACGGTGTGTTGCGCGTGATCGGCCGGGTGTCGATGGACTTGGTCGCGATCAATGTTTCATCCATGCCATCAACCGGGGAGGGCGACTGGGTGACTGTCGACCTTGATCTGAAAAAGGCGTCGTCGGCGAGCGGGATGTCGCAATATGAATTGCTGACGGGACTGGGCGCACGTTACGACCGGTTTTGGACAGGAACCGATTCCGGTCCTGTCCATGGATCATAGGGCCGTTCGCGGATCCAGCGGGTTGCGATCCATTTCGCGCCCGCCGTTACCGGTTCGCCGGAATGGCGCGAGCGTTGGTCTATCGCGCCGCTTGCAAGCGTATTAAGGAACACGATCGCGTCGCCACGCTTTGGTTTGATTTCTAAGCCGTAGGCGGGAAAAACGGTTTCTCCGCCGACGAATCCTTCGTTCAAATAAACGATCACGGTCTTGATCCGTTCGTTCCGGGTTTTCGCAATTGCGTCGAGATGGGGGCGGTATTGCTGACCCGCCTGGTATCTCAGCACCGTCAACGCCTCGCCCTGGTCTATGGCGGTTTCGCTGACGGCCGCAATCCGCTGATTGATTGCCCTGATAGCTAAGTCCTCGCGCAGCGGCCCGATAATGGCGGCGTCGGACGTGCGTATCGGGTTGGCGATCTGTTTGCCGCTTGAAGGGTCGACAACAAGCGAGGGCGCAAGCAGGTCTGCCGTGGTTTGCGCGATGTGATTGCATTCCGCCGACGACAACAGGGCGGGATATCGGATCACGCTATCATACGGGGCCAGAGGTTCTTTGCGCGGCAGTTCGGACGGAGTACCTTGGGCGTCCAACGCCATTTTCAGAACAAGATCAAGCGACGCCGCCGCCAGCGGGTTGTCCGCGGCACATTCCTCCAGCATGCGTCGTGCCGATGACCAGTCGGGCGTACCGCCACTGCCGTTGGCGATCATGGCGATTTCGGTGACTTGTGCGTCTTCGTGGCCGAGCGAGGCGCTTTGACGCAGGAGTTTGCGCGCCTCGACAAGATCGCGACCGATCGGTTCACCGATGATCCGCCACATTGCGAGGCGAAACAGCGCATTCCGGTCTCCCGATCGCGCGGCCTGAGTAACGAGATCGACCGCCTCGCGAAGCCGATTTTCAGCGATCAGACGGTCAATGGCAGCAAGCGGATCGGACACCTGGCGGGGATATATAAAAAAAGGGCCGGTGAGAACCACCGGCCCTGTTGAACTGCGTCGAAACACCTTATTTTTTAAAACTTCACCGTGACACCCGCATAGAACCGTCGTCCAATTGACTCGTAAATCCCACTACCCCCGCCAATGCCAGTAAGGCCCAATGGCGGTTTAACGTCTGTCAAATTATCTATGCCGAAGTAAAACTGCGAGTCATTTTCGATATCAACTCCCAACCTCAAGTCGTGATAGGTTACAGAATTATAGTAAAGTATGTCTGCGTAGTCGGCATTCTGAGCAGGTCGCCCTTGGAACGAATTAAGATCTTCGTATTCAGTGACGGACATCTTCGAAAGGTAACGAAGCTGGTAGCCCACGAAGAATTTATTGATCGATCCATTCAAATAAATGTTAAAAGCGTCTTTCGGCGTTCCCAGTTCTCCGAGATCAGTGTTAGCCCGATTCGGGTTTGTCGGATCAAGGAACGAGTCGCTTTGCAACAAATGAGTCCAAACAAAGTGTCCACTGATAGACCCGTTTTCTCCGAAGTTTCGGCGATAAAACAAATCAGTATTGATGCCCCGAACCTGCAACTTGGCATAATTCAGAAGAGTTTGTTGTAGCGTACCTTCAACAATGCGGAAGGGCTCTTCGCCATTCGGTCCAACCCCTCCGGCAGGAACACGCTGAAAAAGGTTACAAAATTGATTATTCAGGTCCGTAGCATCGTAGCAGCTATTAACGATCTGTTGTGCCGATGGAGCAGTAATAACATCGTTTACCTTGATGTTATAGTAATCGACCGAAAGCGCCAAGCCGGGCACAAACGTAGGCTGAAAGACGCCGCCAATAGTATATGAGTCCGACTTCTCTGCACTCAGATCGGGGTTGCCACCGCTAACAATCTGTAGCGAAGACTGGTAGACATAATCATAATTTGCCGGGACACCCGCTGCCGAACAATTGGCAATTCGGGTATTCGCTCCAGTTCCAATTTGTCGCGCCGCGCAAGGATCGACGAAGCCAGGAGCAAAATTTTGCGACTGAGGCGAGAAAAGATCAGCAAGATTCGGAGCTCTAACTGCACGCGCATATTGAGCACGTAGATGCAAGTTACGAATTGGTGAATAATCAACCCCGCCGTTGTAGGCGTAAACCGTTCCAGCCGACCCTTTGTAATGCGAAACACGCCCAGACCCAACAAGTGACAGGTCTTCCAGGAGTGGAACATCCTTAACGATAGGGACTCGAATTTCGCCAAACCCCTCGGTCACTTCGAACGATGGCGGGTTAAATTCTGCTATTGCGTTGTAGAATGTATAGCCCGCCGAAACTAGCGGATCGGCGCGAAACTTTGCGGTTTCCCGGCGATACTCCGCACCCAACGCAAACTGGATCGGCCCGCCAGGTAAACTGAACAACTGGCTAGTGTCGCCTGTTAAGCGACCTAGAAAATCAAGCTGCGTAATTTTCCCTACAGATGTCGTGTCCGTCAGCACATAATTTTTCGCCGCTTGAGATATATTACCTTCGCCAAAAGGATTGAGCGGTTGGCAGGCAGCAATGTCGGCAGCAAGAATGCTTGGATTACCACCAATATCTCCACCGAATGATTCATCCGCGCGGGTTGGATCTATCTGAGATCCACAAACGATCTGACCAGCAGTATTACGGACGGCGTCCAATGCCAGCGCTGCGCGCTGGACATTCAGATTTCCTAAAACCTTAGTACGCTCATCAAACTCACCATAGTTCCCAGAAATTTCGTATTTCCAGTCATCATTAAACGTGCCCTTCAATCCTCCAACGATCCGATAAGTTTCACGCCGGGCTTCTTCCGTCCGGACACCGAGATCTAAAAGGTTCTTACGATACGCTACACGCGTTGCATCAGTAATAGTTGCGGGATCTCTGCCGTTTAAGATCAACTGCTGAGTGATGGTATCTCGAGCCTGAGCGGTCAGATAAGGGTTGTCCAACCTAGGACGTTCATAAAAGGCATCGATTGTGGAGCCACCGAAGAAGGCGGGCCCGCTTCCTCCCTGTCCAACCGAATCAACCCGAACGTACGAGCCCTCGATAAAGGGCACGAATGCGGGTGAAATTTCGTAATGCCCGATCAAATTAGCTGAGTATCGATCGAGTTGAGGGAGAAGCTGAAGCTGCTGTCCCTCTCTAAAAGTTGAACCATTCCCACCAATATAAGACCCGTTCGGCGCTAGGCCCACTCTACTCCCGGTCTGAGGAACCAGCGTCCCGTCGGGTTGGAAAACGAACGTACAGTTAAACGCTGCTCCACTAGCATCCTTACCGCAACGCCCGTAATTGGCGCTAGTAGCCGCTCCGGTACCAACCGAGTAAAGTCCTCCGTTAGAATAGGTTGAAGAGTAAATATTTCTATAGAACACGCGATCAGGATTACCGTCGCTTCCCGATGGGTCCGTATCAACCGTGACAAATCCATCTACCTGACGAAGATAATCTCTTCCAGAACCATAAACACTATTCTGTCTTGCATACTCAAGATCAATGGCAACATTACCCCGCCCCCCAGCGAAGTTTTTTCCTGCTAGAAGGCTAGTGTAATAATTTCCGGCATCACCATACTGGCTTATATTACCCTGTCCACGAAGTTGAATTCCATCATAACTGTCTTTGAGAACAAAATTCAATACACCGGCGATTGCATCGGACCCGTAGATTGCCGAATTACCGCCAGTAACGATATCCGTGCGTTCGATAAGATCATTCGGAATGGTGTTTATATCAACAGAGACGGCATTGTTGAGAACGTCCGCACCAACATGACGGCGTCCGTTGACCAACACTAGTGTACGTTGCGTTCCCAGGCCGTAAAGGTCGACCAAGTTCAAACCACCAGTACCCAGAAAGCGTGTTGAATTGGCTTGACTGTACGTATTGGCAAGTGCGGGTAAATTGTTGAGGACGTCGCCAATCGATACGTTGCCGGTTTGTTTGAGCTCAATCGCCGAAATTGATGTTACAGGTACAGTAGATGTACCATTTGGGTTGCTGATCAGCGATCCGGTGACGACGATGTCTTCCACTGGAGTGTTGACTGGAGTTGCTGCGGCAGGAGTTTGCTGCGCAACTGTATTACAAGGGATAACTGTTCCGTCGGCAGTACGACAATCTTGCGAGGTCGTTTGGGCAACATCCAGGGAACCAGTTTGCGCAAATGCGATACCAGGAGCGCTGACACAAATGCCCGCGATCGCTGTGGCACCAAGAAAACGGCAAAGTTTCATTTTGATTGCCCCTAGTTTATGAGCATTGTTGCCCGTGTACTGCCCCATGTTAAACGCCGGTTCACATAGGGGGCGCAACCCCCAAGCTCGCTTTTGGGGTCGATCTCTTATGATTTTGAACAGTGATGTGACAAAACCGTCACACAGCGGGCCTGCTTCTTACCTACCGCTCGATACACATCGCGATCCCCATGCCGCCGCCGATGCACAGGGTTGCAAGTCCCTTTTTCGCATCGCGCTTTTGCATTTCGTAGATCAGCGTCGTCAGCACGCGTGCGCCGCTGGCGCCGATGGGGTGGCCGATGGCGATCGCGCCGCCGTTGACGTTGACCCTGTCCGCGTCCCAGCCTAGTTCCTTGCCGACGGAGAGCGCCTGCGCCGCGAACGCCTCGTTCGCCTCGATCAGGTCGAGATCGGCCATCGTCCATCCCGCCTTTTCGAGCGCGCGTTTGGTCGCGGGAACAGGGCCGATGCCCATGATCGACGGATCGACACCCGCGCTTGCCCAGCTTTTGATCGTCGCGAGGACCGGTGTGCCGCGTCGTTCCGCCTCGTCGCGGCGCATGACGACCAGCGCCACCGCGCCGTCGTTCAGGCCGCTCGCATTGGCGGCGGTGACGCTGCCGTCCTTTTTGAAGGCGGGACGGACGCCGGATACACTGTCGATCGTCACGCCGCTGCGGATATATTCGTCGTCGGCGACGACGGTATCGCCCTTGCGCCCCTTGATCGTGACGGGGGCGATTTCATCCTTGAAGCGGCCCGATGCCCGCGCGGCCTCCGCCTTGTTCTGGGAGGTGACGGCGAATTCGTCCTGTTCGCCGCGCGTCACCTGATATTGCTCGGCAAGGTTTTCAGCGGTGATGCCCATGTGATAGCCGTTGAAGACGTCGGTCAGCCCGTCCTTCACCATCGTATCGACAAGGCTGACGTCCCCCATCTTTTGCCCCGCCCGCAGCGTCTGCGCGTGCGCCGACAGCGACATCGATTCCTGTCCGCCCGCAACGACGATGTCGGCGTCTCCCGTCGACAATGCCTGATAGGCGAGCGCCACGGCACGAAGCCCGGAGCCGCACACCTGATTGACGCCCCAGGCGGGAATTTCCCTGGGGATGCCCGCCGCCATCGATGCCTGACGCGCGGGGTTCTGACCCTGCGCCGCGGTGAGGACCTGACCGAGGATGACTTCCGACACGTCCTCGCCCTTGACGCCCGCCTGCTCAAGCGCGGCCTCGATCGCGACGCGGCCGAGTTCATGCGCGGGAACACCGGCAAATGCGCCGAGAAAGCTGCCGACCGGCGTGCGTTTGGCGGCGGTGATGACGATATCGGACATGGCGGTTCCTTCTTTAAGAATGGCGTCAGGGTAGGGGATTAGAGCGCCGCGATCCAGCCGGTCAGCACGGCACGAAGCCGGTCGCGCGACCGCCCGACGATCATGCCGACATGGCCCGCGCTCATCTCGACGCACCGGGGGAGGCCAGCGGCGGTCGCGGCGGGGACGATCCGGTCGGTCGTCGAGATGATTTCCAAGGTTGGACAGGCGAGCGAATGCGGATCGATCGTGCGTCCTCCAACGCGCCAGCCGTTTCTGCCAGGTGCGTCGTGTTCGACAAAATGCTCGAACAGGTCGCGCGCCGCGGCGTAGGGAAGGGGCTCACCCGCATTCGCCCAATCCTCAAGCGCGACGAACGCGTCGGCGGCCTTGCTGCCGCGTGGACTGTCGGCAAAGGATTCGAACTTGGCGATGGTCCGGGCAGGATCAAGCGCCCAGAACCCGGCCTGAAGCGCCTCCATCGGGAGCAGGCCGGACGCGGCGGCCACCGCGGCATTCAGCGCCCAATAGCGGCGCATCGTGCCTCTGGCTTCATGGCCGTAACCTGCAAACCGCCAGGGCGCCGCGATGGTCACGACTCCCGCGACGGGCATCAGCGCCGCCGCCGCGAACGCGAGCGTTCCGCCAAGGCAATAGCCGACAAGGATCGGCGGGGTTTCCAGCCTTGCGATAAGCGGCAGCAGCAGTTCTTCGACGTGCGCGGCAAGGTTCATATGCCGACGCTCGGGCTCCGCCCTTCCCCAATCGACGAGCGTGGTTCGGCGGACGTCAGCCGCCAACGAGCGCACAAGCGATGTCTCGGGCGAAAGATCGAGGATGGACGACGGGTTGATCAGCGAGGGTATGAAGACGATTGGCGGGGCAGCGCCCGTGCCTTCGACGCCCAGCAATTGCGCGCCGCCGGTTTCGTGCAGGACGGGAAGCGCCGGTTGCTGCTTCCGGGTCGCCCCCTGATATGCGCTTAGGCCAGCCAGCGCCTTGGCGGCGCGGGCCGGATGCCCGGCGGTTTGGCTGCGCAGCATTTCGAGAAACAGGGGTAACGGTCGCGGCCCATGTTGCAGCGCGGCATTGGACACTGTACCGTCGGCATCGATCATGACAGGGGGTGTCGGGGATGAAGAAGCAGCACGTCGAAGGCGAGACGATCGTCATCAAGAAATACGCCAACCGGCGGCTCTACGATACGGAATCGTCCTGCTACATCACGCTCGATCATCTGGCGACGATGACCCGGCAGGGGCGTGACTTCAAGGTCGTCGATGCGAAGACCGAAGAGGACATCACGCACAATGTCCTGACGCAGATCATCATGGAGGAGGAAAGCCGGGGGGAAACGATGCTGCCCGTCAGCTTCCTTCGTCAGCTGATCTCGATGTACGGCGACTCGATGCAGAACATGGTACCGGGTTATCTGGAGGCATCGATGAACAGTTTCCGGCGCAACCAGCAAGAGTTCAAGTCGGCGGTCGAGGGGGCATTCGCGCATTCCCCCTTTGCCGAAATCGCCAAGCAGAACATGCAGATGCTGGAGGCGGCGACGAGCGCGTTCAAGCCCGGGGCCGCGCCGGGCAAGGATGCCAAGATCGCGGCGCTGAAATCGCAGCTGGCAGAGTTGCAGGCGCAGGTCGACAGGCTGACCGGATGACCCCGGGCAGCGCATGTTGAAGCGCCGGACGCGTGCCCCATATCCGAGGGCATGAATCATTCCGAAAACGCCATGCCGGTCTGGCACGGTACCACGATCTGTTCGGTGCGGCGCGGCAACACGGTCGTGATCGCCGGCGACGGTCAGGTGTCGATGGGGCAGACCGTCATGAAGCCGAACGCACGCAAGGTCCGCACGCTCGGCACCGATGCGAAGGTCATCGGCGGGTTTGCGGGAGCGACGGCGGACGCATTCACCTTGTTCGAACGGCTGGAAGCGAAGCTGGAGCGGCACAGCGGCCAATTGCTGCGCGCAGCGGTGGAGCTGACCAAGGACTGGCGCACGGACAAATATCTGCGCAATCTGGAGGCGATGATGATCGTTGCCGACAAGGACGTGACGTTGATCCTGACGGGGAACGGCGATGTCCTGGAACCGGAAGGCGGGATCGCGGCGATCGGGTCCGGAGGCAATTATGCGCTTGCCGCGGCGCGGGCCTTGTCGGAATATGAACAGGACGCCGAAACGATTGCCCGCAAGGCGATGGCGATCGCAGCCGAGGTTTGCGTCTATACCAACGACCGGTTGACGGTCGAACTGCTCGACAACGCGGCTTAGCCCCGGTTCCACACGCACGCCGGGTATCCCTGTTTCAGCGGTATACCCCGCGAGCCCATCAGGACGGATATGAACGACCAACTCACCCCGAAAGCCATTGTATCGGCGCTCGACGCGCACATCATCGGCCAGACCGACGCAAAACGTGCGGTCGCGGTCGCGCTCAGGAATCGCTGGCGGCGTCAGAACCTGAACGCCGATCTGCGCGATGAGGTGACGCCGAAGAATATCCTCATGATCGGCCCGACCGGATGCGGAAAGACCGAGATCAGCCGACGGCTCGCCAAACTTGCCGATGCGCCGTTCGTGAAGGTCGAAGCGACCAAATTCACCGAGGTCGGCTATGTCGGCCGCGACGTCGAACAGATTGCACGCGACCTTGTCGAAGAGGCGATACGGCTGGAGAAGGATCGACGGCGCGCCGCCGTCAAGGACAAGGCGGAAGAAGCGGCCATGAGCCGTCTGCTCGACGCGCTGACCGGCAAGGGCGCGAGCGAGGCGACGCGCGAATCCTTCAAGCGCCGGTTCGCCGACGGTCATCTTGATGACACCGAGATCGAGATCGAACTGGATCAGGCGCCGCAAATGCCGTTCGAGATCCCGGGCGGCGGACAGATGGGAATGATCAATCTCGGCGAGATGATGGGCAAGGCCTTCGGCGGCCAGCAACTCAAACGGCGCAAGCTGACGGTGCGTTCGGCATGGGACAAGCTGATCGAAGAAGAAGCCGACAAACGGCTCGATCAGGACGAAGTCAGCCGGTTGGCGCTGGCCGATGCCGAGGCGAACGGGATCGTTTTCCTTGACGAAATCGACAAGATCGCGGTCAGCGACGTTCGCGGCGGATCGGTCAGCCGTGAGGGCGTACAGCGCGACCTTCTTCCGCTTATCGAGGGAACGACCGTCGCGACGAAATACGGGCCGATGAAGACGGATCATATTCTCTTCATCGCAAGCGGTGCGTTTCACGTCGCCAAGCCAAGCGATCTGTTGCCCGAATTGCAGGGTCGCCTGCCGATCCGGGTCGAGCTGAAGGCGCTGACCGAAGCGGACTTCGTTGCGATCCTGTCGGATACCAAGGCTTCGCTTCCGGCGCAGTACAAGGCACTTATCGCGACCGAGGGGGTCGAGATCAACTTTACCGATGACGGGATTGCCGCGGTTGCGCGCATCGCCGCCGAAGTGAACGGGGAGATCGAGAATATCGGTGCGCGCAGGTTGCAGACGGTGATGGAGAAGTTACTGGAAGAGATCAGCTTTGATGCAGAGGACAGACAGGGCGAAATGTTGACCGTCGATGCGGCCTATGTCGACCGGCAACTTGCGACCATAGCGCGCAACACCGACCTTAGCCGCTTCGTCTTGTAGGCGCGATGGTCTCTATTTCCCGGCGGGGACCGCGTTCCCCGTCGCAGGCCGCTCATAAGGTGTGAAACTACCGAACCGGCATGGAGCGGATGCGATGATCTGGCCGGGCTCCAGAACCTGGAACCGATCGTTGCGGCATATCTGGCCGCCGTAAACCTGTACGATCAGAGTGCTGAAGGTACGAAGCGTCGTGCAATGGCCGACCGGCTCGACTTTCCAGATGGTCTTGCCCGTCGACTGATAGAGAATCGTGCGTTTTCCGACGATCGTCGGCGACCCGGCCTGGAACGTATCGATACATTGCTGCGGCTTGCCGGCAACCCGTACCTCCAGCATGTCCTTCGACGCGCCCGACAGGGGCAGCATGAGCAAGCCGGCAAGAACGAGCGACCATCGCAT
This sequence comes from Sphingomonas sp., assembly GCA_965219075.1. Taxonomy (GTDB): domain Bacteria; phylum Pseudomonadota; class Alphaproteobacteria; order Sphingomonadales; family Sphingomonadaceae; genus Sphingomonas. The sequence continues at coordinate 2,312,005 of CBDCMM010000002.1, read as the reverse complement.
CACGATTTGGGTTTCCGGTACGCAACGAAATCACCGAACGAGCATCCTCCCGTCGGAATACGTGCAACCGCGTCATAGGTCTGCGCAATATCGCCGCGGCATAACTGCCCGGTGGGTGTCCGCGTCACCAGAACATCCCCGGCGGCACGGTTACTCGAAATCCTTTCGCACCCGCCCGCAGTGTCCGTCCGGTAGATCAGGCTGGGACTGACCCGGTACAGTATCGTGGGCCCATAGGCCTCCGTATGCATCGGCGAATTGATCAGCGTAAGCGAGATGCAGCTTTGGGGTTCGCCCGGCACTAGCCCGGCCAGCGCTTTTGCCAACCGTGCCTGATCCTGGGTTTTGTCCTCGGCGATCTGTCGCCGGTCGGCGGATGTCAGCGCACAAGCCGCAGTGGCGAAGCAGCAAATCGCAAGGATCAACGAACGCATGGCAGGACTCCTCTAAAAGCGTTCTAACACAAACGCCTAACCACGGAAATTGTCCTTTTGCTCACGCAATCGGCCGAGCGCTTGCGCCGAAGACGCCCGCATGAACGGGTTGGTGGCTAGTTCCTCCCCTATCGTCGTCGGCACCGTGGGGTCGCCGCGTTCACGCATCCAGACGACCTTTTTCATCCGAGCGGCAATCGCCTCATTGTCCGGCTCAGCGACGCAAGCGAACCGGCCGTTCGATTGCGTATATTCATGGCCGCAATACACTTGGGTATCCTCGGGCATTTCGGCGTAAAGCTGCATGTTGGCGAACATATCGTCGGCAGTCCCCTCAAACAGACGACCGCATCCCATTGCGAACAGCGTATCGCCTGTGAAGACCGTCCGGCTTTGGGAGAAATGGAAGGCGATATGTCCTTGGGTATGCCCCGGTACCCTGATCACTTTTGCGTCGTGCTCACCGAGCGAAACGACGTCGGCTTCCTTTAGCAGCACGTCAAGCGTAGGAATTTTCTCTGCTTCGTCTGCGGGACCGAGAATGCGGGCACCGGCGTCCTTCATGGCCAGACTGCCGCCGGTATGGTCCGGGTGCCAGTGCGTCGTCCAGACTTCCGAGACGGTCCAGCCAAGGTCTTTCGCAGAGCCCAGCACCGGCTGCGCTTCCCCGGGATCGATCGCGATCGTGCGGCCGGAAACGGGGTCGTTGACGAGCCAGGCGTAATTGTCCTGCAGCACCGGAACGGCGACGATGTTCAGCCCGGCCGTCACCATTTGCCCGAATTCTGCATCGACTGCCATGGTTCCGCCGGTTCCAGCTTGCCGTCCTGGAGCAGTTCGATCGAGATACCGTCGGGTGTCCTGACGAACGCCATATGACCGTCTCGCGGCGGCCGGTTGATGACGACACCGGCGTCGGAAAGCCGCTGGCACGTCTCGTAAATATTATCGACGCGGTAGGCGAGATGCCCGAAATTGCGGCCGCCCTCATAGTCTTCGGGATCCCAGTTATAGGTAAGTTCGACCTCCGCGGACGCGCGCTCGCCGTCCCCGCGCATGTCATCGGGCGCGGCAAGGAAAATCAAGGTAAAGCGGCCTTGCTCGCTTTCCATCCGCCGGACCTCCTTCAAACCCAGCAGGGCGAAAAAACGGATGGTCGCCTCCGGGTCCGTGACGCGGATCATGGTATGGAGGTAGCGCATGGATGCTCCTGATCAAATTAGTGACCGTTGCGAGATAGGAGAGAGCCGGCCGATGGTAAGTGCCGGTATCGGAAATCGCCGGGTAGCTGCACTATGATCGGAAGGCTTCGACCAAGCCTTGAACCGTATGCACCAGCAACGCCAGGTCGGTGGTCCGCGAAAGCCGGTGGCCGCCGTCCTTGATCAACAAAACGTGGATGTCGGACGACTGTATGAGTTCGGCCAGCCGAACCGTTCGATTCCAGGGAACTTCGGCGTCTTTCATACCTTGCAGGAGCCTGACTGGCCCGTCGAACGCTATCGGTCCGAACATCAACCGGTTGGCTTCGCCGGACGACCAGAACTTTCTGGTATAAACCGTTGGCTCCGGACCGTAAGGATTGGCGCGTTCGATGCGTCCGGATTGGAGGAGTTCGATCTTCTCATCGATCGTAAAACCCCAATCGGTAAAGTCGGGCGCAGGAGCGATGCCGACAAGGCCGGCCACCCGCCCCGCGCGCGCACTCGCTGCAGTCAGCATGAGCCAGCCGCCAAGTGACGACCCGACCAGAATGACGGGGCGGGGGGTGACGAGGTCGATCGCCGCCACGACGTCGTCCCGCCAGTCGGCGAGACTCTGATCCTCGAAAATCCCTTTGCTTTCCCCGCAGCCGCGATAGTCAAAGCGTAGATAGGCTTGGCCGCGCTCCGTTGCCCAATCCGCGAGCGCCACTGCCTTCGTGCCGCGCGTGTCGGAGCCATAGCCGGGAAGGAAGATGACGACCGGGCCGTCCCCATCGATCATATGATAGGCCATGCCCGAGGGTGACCGTCGCGTATCAATCACAAGGCACCGTGTTCAACGCGCGCCTAACCCTGATTAATCATCACCGAGGATGGGTGATGCTTGTCCAGATGCTTACGAATGATTTTCAGATTGCGCGTATTCGAACGGAACAGGAAATCAGCGGCGTCACCCACAAACGGGACGATGCCAATCAGCGCATCGAAACCGACATTGCCCATCATCCGGGCGATCTGAAACTTCGACATGCCGAGATTGCGCGCTTCCCAAACCAGCCAGGAACCCGCCGCCGCGGTAATCACGTCCCCGACAACGGGAACGAGACCGACAATCGAGTCGAGACCGACACGCATGTTGGTGCCCGGTATCTTGAACATGCCTTCGAGCAGATGTTCGAACGCATCGATACGCTGACGCGTCGATGCCGCGTCACGTCCAATCGGCAGCGAACGCCAAGCCGGGGTGTCCATCGGTGTTGCGCGTTCCCTCATTTTTCCTAATTGGTGTTCGCGCGGAGATGGTTCAACGGGTGCCAGGCGCGGGGGTTAAGCTGCCACGTGGTAAGCCGGGGTGACACCAGAGACCATCGCAGCGGGCGGGCGATCGGAATGAACGCTGCGTCCGCGTCCATCGCTGCATCCGCCTCCGCCAGGCGCGCCGCTCGATCCGCAACCGTAGGGGCGATGCGCGCAGCCTCAATCGCATCTTGCGCTTGCGTTCCGCATTGCCCGCAAGCGATCACGAAGTACCATCTCGCATCGTCATATGGCGCGACCCGGTCGATCAGGCGAAGGTCGGCAGGCGCATCTAGGCTGACCCGTTCGGGGGAAATGCCGATCGCGATCATGGAAGCGGCGAAGGCACCGTATATTCGCGTTGCGCCGGGACCGGCGGGCAGGGCGATGCGCAACGTGACAGGCTGTTTCCAGGCCGCCACCTGATTGCGCGCGGACATCCGGCGCTTGTCCAAGGATACCGTCGACCATTCCGGTGCTTTAGGGACCAAAGCGGAATCGAGCGTCTCGGGCAGGATCTTTTCAACGGGCGTCCAGCTCGAAAGGACCGATCCCGTGATCGCCGAACGATCAATGGCAGAGGATATGGCGGTGCGATGACCGGCATCGGCCAGAAACCCCGTTCGGCTGATGAAGAGAAAGCCGAACAAACCCGCCGCCGGATCGATACGAACTGCGTCGCTTGATATGCGTGCCTGGTCCAGTAACGGCCAGTCGGCGAACGTCCCACCGTCGAGAAGGTCAAGCGCATCGTCGGCGAACCGCGTAATTGCCGATGAAGTCCGTTCGCTTCGGAATATAATCTTCTGTGAAGTCCGTGTTCCCCGATCGTCATCATCGGTGCTGTCCCCGTCTTCGCTCCGGGATTGGAGCGTCAATGGATTGGTCAGAACGACCTTGAAAGGACCGGAACCGATCGAGCCGTTGTTCTTGTAGATTGCCATTTCGGGCGAAGCGAAAAGTTTAAGGAGGTCCAGTCTCGGTCTGGACAAGCGTATCTCGATGACGGACGGGGTCATCTCCTTGATCTCGTCGATGGAAGAGAGAAACGGCGCGATGGGATGATTCAAGCCCGGGCCGATCCGGCGACTGAGCGACCGTACTATCTGCTTCGCCGTAACCGGGGTTCCGTCGTTCCACAACGCGTCTCGCAAGCGGAAAATGTAACTCGCGCCGCCCTCCGTAACGATCCAGCGTTCAGCGAGCGCGGGCTCGATCTGACCGGCTGCATCGAAACGAACGAGCCCTTGTGCCGTTGCTCCCGAAAGGACGCGGGGCGATTCCGGGATGGGGGCAGCGCCTGAACGAATGTCAGCCGATGCCGCTCCGATCACGCTCACGGCAACCGGACCGTCATCATGCCGGGTGTCGCAGGCGGCGAGCGCTTGCACGGCCAGCAAGGAGAGGATGGTGCGGACGGCGGGACTTGAACCCGCACTCCAAAGGAAACCGATTTTAAGTCGGCAGCGTCTACCGATTTCGCCACGTCCGCACACGGTGTGCACGACAATAGCAGCAGGCCACCAACGTCAAGCTTCGTCGCGCGCTTCTAGACGTTCAGGCGGACGCGCATTTCCTTGCCGGGCTTGAAATAGGGCACCCGTTTTGCGTCGACGGCAACGGTTTCGCCGGTGCGCGGATTGCGACCATTGCGCGCCTCGCGCGAACGGGTTGAAAAAGCGCCGAACCCCCTCAGTTCCACGCGTCCGTCAGCAGCCAACCTGTCAGTGATTTCCCCAAAGAATGTTGCGACAATCGCTTCGATTTCGCGCTGGGTAAAATCCGGATTGGCCTCGGCAATTTTCTGCATCAACTCAGAACGAATCATGACCGGAAACCCTTACTCAACCGGTATCAAGTAAACTCATAATCAAGTCGCGTCCAACAACTTTGCCGAAACGAACTTGGCGGCGACCAACTCATCGCCGCCAAGTCGGCATCTCACCCGTTATCGTCGCCGGTGCGTGCCTTTAGTGCTTCACCAAGAATGTCACCGAGCGAAGCGCCCGAATCCGACGATCCATATTGGGCAACCGCCTGTTTTTCTTCGGCGATCTGCATTGCCTTGATCGAGAACGTCGGCTTTTTCGAACGATCAAATCCGGTAACCAACGCGTCGAACTTCTGCCCGACCTGGAAGCGTTCCGGCCGCTGTTCATCACGATCCCGCCCAAGATCAGTGCGTTTGATAAAGCCGGAAACGCCGTCATCGCCCGACTGAACTTCGAGACCCGCGTCGCGGACTTCGAGCACGGTCACCGTGACGACCGCATTCTTCGTTAGGCGATCACCATTTGTCGTGGGGCCGCCGGCAACCGGCGCGCCGCGTTCAAGCTGCTTCATGCCAAGGCTGATCCGTTCCTTTTCAGGATCGATATCGAGCACAACCGCCTGAACGGTTTCGCCCTTGCGGTGAAGGTTTAGCGCGTCTTCGCCCGAAACGCCCCATGCGATGTCGGACATGTGAACCATCCCGTCGACATCGCCGTCGAGACCGATGAACAGACCGAACTCGGTCGCATTCTTGACTTCGCCCTCGACCGTCGAGCCAACCGGATTCGCGGCCAAGAACGCGTCCCAAGGATTGTCCTGCGCCTGTTTGAGCCCGAGCGAGATCCGGCGCTTCTCTTGGTCGACCTCGAGCACAACGACCTCGACCTCCTGACTGGTGGAGACGATCTTGCCCGGATGTACGTTCTTTTTCGTCCAGCTCATCTCGGAAACGTGGACAAGGCCCTCGATACCGGCCTCCAGTTCGACGAAGGCGCCATATTCGGTAATGTTCGTGACGCGCCCCGACAGTTTCGCACCGACCGGGTATTTGACGATCGCATCGTCCCAGGGATCGCTTTCCAGCTGCTTCATCCCGAGCGAGATGCGCTGTGTATCCTTGTTGATCCGGATGATCTGCACCTTCACGGTATCGCCGATGTTGATCATTTCAGAGGGATGATTGACGCGCTTGTAGCTGAGGTCGGTGACGTGCAGGAGCCCGTCGATACCGCCAAGGTCGACGAATGCACCATAGTCGGTGATATTCTTGACCATGCCTTCGATGATCTGTCCCTCGTGCAGGCTCTGGATCAGGCCCGAGCGCTGCTCGGCGCGAGTCTCTTCGAGCACCGCACGGCGGGACACAACAATATTCCCACGTTTGCGGTCCATCTTCAGAATTTGGAACGGCTGAGGAATGTCCATCAACGGCCCGACGTCGCGGACGGGCCGGATATCGACCTGACTGCCGGGCAGGAATGCGACGGCACCATCCAGATCGACGGTGAAGCCACCCTTGACGCGACCGAAGATCACGCCCTCAACGCGGCTCGTCTGTGCAAATTCGCCCTCTAGCTTATCCCAAGCGGCTTCACGCCGGGCACGATCGCGGCTGAGCATGGCCTCGCCATGCACATTCTCTACACGGTCGACATAAACCTCAACCTCGTCACCAACCTTGAGATCGGATTTCTGACCGGGGGCAGGGGCGAACTCACGCAACGGCACGCGCCCTTCGGACTTCAGTCCAACGTCGATGACCGCCAGGTCATTCTCGATCGCAGTAACGGTTCCGTGAACGACGCGTCCTTCAAAACTGTCGGTTTCACCGAACATGTCGTCGAGCATCGCAGCAAAATCATCGCGACTGGGCATTGCTTGGGTTGCCATAGGCTATCTGTTTCCTGATCGTCGTTTCCGGCCAACCGGTTGAGTCCGGCGGTCTTGGCCTGTTAGTGCCGTGGGGCCGAACGCCATTCACGGCATCCGGCGTGATACTGGGAGAACGGGGCAACGCTGGATGCGAAAAAGGGCGCGAAAGGTTAACCTCTGCGCCTGCCCCCGACCCTGTGCCCGCCGGACGTGCAGGTCATAACAGATGCGACGGTATGGAACAAGGCGCTAACAGGCTCGTCCGATTGCTCCATCAACAATGGCGACGGCGCGTTGTACGGCTGTATCGATGGACAGGAAACTGGTGTCGAGCAGCACGGCATCGTCCGCTTTGATCAACGGTGCCGTCGAACGGTCGCTGTCGCGTCTGTCGCGCAGCCGAATGTCGGCGAGGACTCGATCAAGGCTGATCGAGGAGCCGCGGGTTGAAAGCTCAGCATGGCGGCGGCGCGCGCGAACCTGTGGCGTTGCCTTGACGAACAATTTTACGGTCGCATCCGGCGCGATCACCGTTCCGATATCGCGCCCGTCGAGAACCGCGCCGCCAGGCTGTTCGGCAAAGCGTTTTTGCCGGGAAAGCAAGGCCGACCTTACCAGAGGATGAGCGGAGACAACCGAAGCGATGCCGCCGATTTCATCACTCCGCAACGCCGGATCGGTTAAAAGATGGTCATCGAACCCGCAAGCAGCGACCGCATCGGCTTCGTATTCGGGATCAAGGTCCATCGTAACCACGTTCCATGCAACGGCTCGATAAAGCAGTCCGGTATCAAGATGCGGCAACCGGTAATGTCGGCCGAGCGAGCGGGCGATCGTTCCTTTGCCGGAGGCGGCCGGTCCATCGACCGCGATGACGAGGGCGGCGGCGGTCACGAATGCACCGGCTCCGCCCCTAGGGCGTACAGCAAAGCCGCAAAATTCGGGAAACTGGTCGCTATCGGTGCGACGTCATCGATCCAGAACGGCTTCTTCGCGTGCAATCCAGCGACGAGCATGCTCATCGCGATACGATGATCAAGACAGGTTGCGCTGATCCCGCCGCCCTTGAAAGGTTCACCGCCGCGACCTTCGATCGCCACGCCGTCATCATATTCCTCAACCTGCACACCCAGGCGTCGCAGTTCCTTGACCATCGTTGCAATTCGGTCGGATTCCTTGAAACGAAGTTCGCCGATGTCGCGGATGACGCTTCGGCCTTTTGCCAGTGATGCCGCAACAAACATTATCGGGTATTCATCGATCATCGTCGCTGCCTGGTTCGGATCGTGATCACACGCATTGAGCGAAGCGTGGCGCACGATCAGGTCCGCGACCGGCTCTCCGCCGACTTCCCGATTGTCAGCAAACGTGATGTTCGCTCCCATCTGACCGAGAATATTCAGCAAGCCGGTCCGGGTCGGGTTAAGTCCGACATTGTTGATCCGGACGACGCTGCCGGGCACGATGGTGGCGGCAACGATGAAGAATGCGGCGGACGAAAAATCACCTGGTATCGTAATGGTTTGCGGTAGGAGATCGGCATTGCCGCGTAGGGTGATTGAACGGCCGGTGTCCTCTGATCCGATCGTGATGTCGGCGCCAAAGGTCGCGAGCATCCGTTCGGTGTGGTCACGTGTCGCGACGGGTTCTGCAACGCGAGTCGATCCCGGCGTGTTCAATCCGGCGAACAGGATTGCCGATTTGACCTGTGCCGATGCGATCGGCAGCCGGTAATCGATGGGAACCGCCGGGCATAAACCACGTACCATCAGCGGAAGGCGGCCGCCGGGACTTGCGGCAACTTCGGCACCCATCAGCGACAGCGGCTCGATAACGCGGCCCATCGGGCGCTTCGTAAGCGAGGCGTCACCGGTAAACATGACGGTCAGCGGATGCGATGCGACCAACCCCATCAACAGGCGTGTCGAAGTGCCTGAATTGCCCATTTCAAGCGGTTGAAGTGGTTGAATCAACCCGCCGACGCCGACGCCCTGAACTTGCCATTCGGCATCCACGCTGCGCTCGATGCTAGCCCCCATCGCCTGCAGTGCGGCCGCCGTAGCAAGAACGTCTTCGCCCTCAAGCAGTCCAGAGATCCGGCTTTCACCCACTGCGAGGGCTGACAGCATCAATGCGCGGTGGCTGATCGATTTGTCGCCGGGTACCTTTACCGCGCCGCGTAAAGCTGCCGGTGCACGGATCGCTGCTGATTTTTGTTTAAGCCGGTCGACCATGCGCGTCGGACTTTTGACAGTCGATCCCCTCTATGGCAAGGCGCGCGACATATTTGCGGGTGAGCGGAAGACAGTTTCGCCATACTCAATTCGATCCGAAAGGTAATCATGGTAAAGCCGGAATGGGGCACGAAACGTACGTGTCCGAAATGTGCGACACGTTTTTACGATCTCGGCAAAGACGATCCCGTCACGTGCATTGAATGCGGTGCGACATGGATGCCCGAGCCGATTTTGAAGTCGAAACAGCCGTTGCCGTTCGAGCAAGCCAAGCCCGATAAGAAGCCCGACGCCGATCTTGAAGGCGATGATGAGGACGATATCAAGGCAATCACCGGCGAGGACGAGGAACCTTCAGCTGATGATGAAGTCGATCTTGGCGGAGACGATGATCTTGGTGTCGAAGCGCCGAACGAGGACGACGATAACTGATCTGGTCGGGGCGGGTGAGCGGCGTCACGCGTCGCTTGCCAATCTCGCACTCCGGCGGTAGGTGCCGCTTTCCCGATGGACGGGGCCGTAGCTCAGATGGGAGAGCGCTGCAATGGCATTGCAGAGGTCAGGGGTTCGATCCCCCTCGGCTCCACCAGTCGGCAAACTTCTACGACGGTTAATTCATCTGCTAGATTTGGTTAATTCTTCGAGAATATATCTGCTGGGAGATGCGGAGTGCGAAAGCCCGCGACACGGCGGAGATGACCTTGGGGAACGATCATTTGTTGGAACCGATGAGTCCCGCGGTACTTCGTAAGCACCGGCAATGGGCAGTCCGCATCGGACCGGTGGCAGCAAGTTATCGATCCGACCGGATGCTGGATTCGTGGACTCAGCGTCGTCTTGGCATCAAGAAGCAGCGTCGGGCCGTCGTTCCCTTTGCTGTCGCGCTGATCGCTCTCATCGGCGCCACTGCGGCGGCAAAGGCGATAGTATTTTCGCACCCGCGGGCCGCTCCCTACATGGTGTCGCTCGAGATTCCGGAGGCAAGGCCTTATCTCCGGTCCGTCAAACCCCCGGCAGAGGCGTCGCCGTTTAAGCGGCGGCAAGGACCAGCTGCCGCTATTTTAAAACAACCCCAGAAATCTGTTACTGCGGATGTCGCGAAGCTGGCCTTGACGACGGCGTTAGTTACCGGCGAGCTGCAGGAATGGTCGTCGGGTTCCGTCCACGGCTATGTCGTTCCAGGCCCCCAGGATATCGCCGCAGGTATAAGCTGCCGAAATTACTCCATCCTGGCGCGCAAGGCGGGCAGCCCGGATGTTGTGAAAAACGGTCGTCAGTGCGGTCCGGCCAAAGCAATTTCCGACACCGCCACGGAAAAGGACTGAACGAAGCGATCCGGTCTCCCGACCTTGTGGCGAACGTTCAGTTGCTGTCGGTTAAACTTTTGGCTTTGCAACAGAAATTGCTGATGCGCGCCTTGCTTTCGCTTCGATCTCGGCCATCGTACCGCCGGTCATCCAGCTTCCTCCGACGCAAAGAACCGGACTGAACGCAAGCCAGTCAGGCGCGGTTGCTTCCGTGATGCCGCCCGTCGGGCAGAAACGACATTGGAAAAACGGGGCGGCAAGCGCTTTCAATGCGCCGAGTCCTCCGCTTGCTTCAGCGGGAAAGAACTTGAAATCCGTGAGGCCGAGATCGAGCCCGCGCATGATATCTCCGGCATTGGCGACGCCAGGCAAGTAGGCGATGCCGGTTTCGATTACGGCTCTTGCAACGGGTTCGGTCAGCCCCGGCGATACGATGAACTCGGCGCCCGCGTCGACAACCCGGCCGACCTGATCGCCTGATACTATGGTACCCGCGCCGACGATCGCGCCCTCGACCTCCTTCATCGCCGAAATCGCATCAAGCGCCGCCGCCGTGCGAAGGGTGACTTCGAGTACGCGTAATCCGCCCGCGACCAACGCTTCGGCCAAAGGCTTGGCCGTTTCAATATCATCGATGACGAGAACTGGAATCACCGATCCGGTTTGCATGATCGTCGAGATATTGATCACAAGGTATGCTCCTGAGCGTAGGCTGCGGCCGCACCGAACAATCCCGGTTGCGGATGGGTGATGAGTTTGACGGGGATCGCCGCCATCATGTTCTGGAAGCGGCCCTTGCCTACAAAGCGCTGGTCGAACCCGGATCGCGTAAGCCGGTCCTTGATGCGATATCCGAGCCCGCCGGCGATCACCACCCCCTTGGCTCCGTGCGCAAGCGCCAAGTCTCCCGCGACTGCTCCGAGAGAAAGGCAAAACCGGTCGAGCGCAGCGAGCGCGATCGAGTCGGTTCCCTCCAATGCTTCGGCCCAGATCGCGCGGTCGTCCAGACGAGGTATCGATCGACCTTCCATTACCGCGAGCGTCTCGTAGATTGGGACGATGCCGGGGCCGGCAACGACACGTTCGGTTGATACGCGCGTGTAGGTTTTGCGCAGCAGCTGAAGCAGCGCATCTTCGATTGCGTCGAGCGGCGCAAAATCCACATGCCCGCCCTCGGTCTCAAGAACGTCATATCGCCCCTTGCGGCGTAACAGCTGCGCGACTCCCAACCCCGTCCCGGGGCCGCAAATGGTCGTGATGCCGTTTTCCGGGAGCGGCAGGTCAGGGCCGCACAAATGCTCGAAATGCTCGTTCGAGACTTGCGCTACGGCATGGCCGACTGCGCCGAAATCGTTGATTAGGACATGACTTTGCGCGTTCAACCGCTCTTCGACCAACGACCTTCGGATGATCCAGGGATTGTTCGTCAGGCGGATGACGTCCCCCCGGATTGGTGATGCAACGGCAATCGCGGCCGCTTGGGGCAAAGGGCGACCGAGTTCGGCACCGAACGCCTGCCATGCAGTCTGCAGGCTGGCGTGTTCGGCGGTCTTTTGCGTCATTTCGCTATCGAGGCGGATCACGCGACCATCGGCAACCTCCGCGATCGCGAAGCGCGCATGCGTTCCTCCGATATCAGCCGCAACGATTTCCATTCGTTTTTCCAAGACCTTTATGTTGTTTAGATACCCGCGGAGGAGAGGACGGCGGATGCGCCCTTTTCGGCTTCATCGGCTGCGTCGCGGAACAATGTGAAAAATTCGCGCCCGACGCCGTCGGCGGGAGGCGGCGACTTCGCGGGCGTTCGATGTGACCAATCCTCCGCGCCGACCAGCGCGTCGAGCGTTCCCGCAACCGCATCGACGCGAACGATGTCGCCGTCGCGGATCAGGCCGATCGCGCCACTGAGTTGCGCCTCAGGCGAGCAATGAATTGCACAAGGCACTTTACCGCTTGCGCCGGACATGCGGCCGTCGGTCACCAACGCGACCTTGAATCGCCGGTTCTGCAACACGCCGAGTGCGGGCGTGAGTTTATGCAGCTCAGGCATTCCGTTTGCACGCGGACCCTGGAACCGGACGACCACGACAACATCCCGGTCGAGATCGCCTTTTTGAAAGGCCTCAAGCACATGAAGCTGATCGGTGAAAACCCGTGCAGGTGCTTCGATGATCCACCGGTCGCGTTCCACGGCCGAAATCTTGATGCACGCACGTCCGAGGTTGCCTGAAACGATTCGCATGCCGCCATCGGGGGAGAACGGCGCGGCTACAGGGCGCAATATCGTCTCATCGCCGCTGGCGGGCGTATCGCGCCATACCAGGGTCCCGTCCTGAAGTGCGGCGGTCTTAGCGTAAGCGTGCAGTGTCTCCCCGCCAATCGTCGGGATGTCGCCATGCAGCATCCCGGTCCCGAGCAGTTCGCGGATGACGTAAGGCATGCCGCCCGCCGCCTCAAACGCGTTTACGTCAGCCGATCCGTTCGGATACACCCTTGCAATCAGCGGGACGACGCGGCTGAGTTCGTCGAAGTCCGACCAATCGATCTTGATTCCCGCGGTACGCGCGATGGCGGGGATGTGCAGCAGATGGTTCGTTGATCCCCCCGTCGCGAGAAGTCCGACCGCCGCGTTTACGATCGCGCGCTCATCGACGCAGTGCCCGAGTGGACGATAATCGTTCCCGTTCGCGCCGATTTCCGCCAGCCGGTGGACCGCCGATCGCGTCAGTTCCTGCCGTAATTTCGTACCGGGATTTACGAATGCGGCGCCCGGCATGTGGAGACCCATGACCTCCATCATCATCTGGTTGGTATTGGCGGTCCCATAGAAAGTGCATGTCCCCTTGCCGTGATAGGCGGCGATTTCGGCGTCGAGCAGTTCGTCATGGCTGGCCTCCCCAGCTGCGTACTGTTCGCGGACGGCGGCCTTTTTCTTGTTCGCAAGACCGGTCGGCATTGGGCCGCCGGGAATGAGCACTGCCGGCAGATGACCAAAGCGGAGCGCGCCCATCAGCAGCCCGGGGACGATCTTGTCGCATATCCCGAGCATCGCCACGCCCTCGAACGTGCCGTGTGAGAGCGCAATCGCAGTAGCGAGCGCGATGGTATCCCGGCTGAAAAGCGACAATTCCATGCCAGGATAACCCTGCGTGACGCCATCGCACATCGCGGGAACGCCGCCTGCGACCTGGGCGGTCGCGCCGACTTCGCGGGCCCAGACCTTCATCTGTTCGGGGTAGCGGTAATAGACCGCGTGGGCGGACAGCATGTCGTTGAAGGCGGTGATGATGCCGATGTTCATGCCCTGCCCGGCCTTCATCGTATCGCGATCCTCGCTCGTTCCGGCATAGGCGTGGGCAAGATTCGCACAGCCGAGCTGCGATCGGGGCGTAGCCGTGTCGCGCTGGCGTTCGATCAGGTCGAGATAGGCGCGACGGGAAGGCCGGGATCGCGCAACGATGCGCTCGGTGACCGCAGCAACCCCGGCCTGCAAGGTCATTCGGCGCTCCAGTGAATGTCGACGGGCAATTCGACGTCGGCAAGCAGGCGGCCGACCGGAAGCGGCGAGGAGGCACCTTCGGCGATCGCGCGTTCGAGGACTCCACGCTTTTTGTCGCCGGTGATGGCGATCATCAAGGCGCGCGCAGTGATCATCCCCTCGCGCGAAAGCGACACGCGCGGCAGCGGCGCCTCGGGCGGCAGCGGATCTGGCATGATACCGAGCGCGCGGCGTTCGCGCGGACCGTTCAATGCCTCGTCATAGTCAGGTCCGGGAAAGATCGAGGCAGTGTGGCCGTCCTCGCCCATTCCAAGCAGGCAGAGATCGAGCGGCCAGTGCAGGTCCTGCATCAACGCATCGGCCGATCGGCCCGCCGCCTTGTAGTCGCTCGCAGCCTCGCTGACGATCGGCATGACGCGTGCGCCCTTGGGAAGGAAGGTCTTGGCGATCATCGTCACGTTCGACAGCGCATCGCCCAGCGGCACTATCCGTTCGTCCGTCGGAATGATCGTGACCCGTTTCCAGTCGAGTTTCGCACCTGAAAGGGCTGCGTAGATCGGCGCGGGCGTCTTACCGCCCGCCAAGGCGATGACAGCGGCGCCGCGAGCGTCGATGGCGCTTTCGATGATGAACTGTACGTCGCCCGCGACCGCGGCCGCGAACTCGTCATTGTCCTCATATTCCCACCATTCGATTTCGGTCATTTCTTCATCCGTTCCATATCGTGTCAGTCACAAGGATCAGTCGTCTTGCCAGGTTACGCCGTCACGTTCTGTCAGCGCGATCGCGGAGGACGGCCCCCATGTGCCCGCCGAATAGCTTTTCGGCTTTGTATCATTGGCTTTCCAGCCCGCCCGAATCGAATCGATCCAGCGCCATTGTGCCTCAATTTCGTCGCGGCGGACGAACAGAGTCTGATCGCCCTCGATCAGATCGAGCATCAGCCGTTCATACGCTATCCTGCGCCGTGTTCCCGCGAATTCCGCATCCATGCTGAGCTTAAGCGGTACCTCGCGCAGACGAATTCCGTCGCGGTCGAGCCCGGGAACCTTCGCCATCACCTTAAGCTGAATATATTCCTCGGGCTGGAGGCGGATGATCAGGACATTGGGTTGCAACAACCCGCCGCGACCGGCGAACATCGAATGCGGCACGGGCTTGAACTGAACCGCAATCTCGGAATGCCGTTCGGGCAGCCGTTTGCCGGTGCGCAAATAGAATGGGACACCCTGCCAACGCCAGTTATCGACATGCGCCTTGATCGCGACGAATGTTTCGGTGCTTGAGGGCTTGCCGAGTTCGTCCTCATATCCCTTGACGAACGCGCCGTTGACCGCCCCCGCCGTATATTGCCCGGTGACCGTATGCAGCGGCACATCCTCGGGAAGGAAGCAGCGCAGGGACCGGAAGACCTTGGCTTTTTCGTCGCGGACCGCCGCTCCGTCGAAATGGGCGGGCGGTTCCATCGCGATCAATGCGAGAAGCTGAAGGATGTGGTTCTGGACCATGTCGCGAAGCGCGCCGACATCATCATAATATTCGGCGCGATCCTCCAGCCCGACGGTTTCGGCGATAGTGATCTGAACGTTATCGATACCCTGCGCATTCCATACGGGCTCAAAGAAACTGTTGCCGAACCGCAGGGCGAGGATGTTCTGAACGGTTTCCTTGCCGAGATAATGGTCGATCCGAAAGGTTCTGTTTTCGGGGAATACGGCGGCCACGGTGTCATTGATCTCGTCAGACGACGCAAGATCATATCCAAGCGGCTTTTCTAGACCGATGCGGACCGTATCGCCCGCAAGACCAACGGATTGCAGCCCCTCAACAGCTTGCCTGAAAAGTGACGGCGCGGTGGAGAGATAGATGGCGAGACCATCGGATATGTCGCCGACCTTGTCCGCCAAAGCCTGAAAACTTTTGGGATCGGCAAGATCGGTCGGTTGAAAATGCAAGCGTTCGAGGAAGCTCCTGATCGTCGCCGTATCCTTGCGATCATCCGGCAGATGCTGCTCGAGCGCCTTTTTTGCGAAGGCGCGATAGTCCTTGTCATTGTGACCGTGCCGCGCGGCACCGGTGATCGACAGGCCTTGCGCCAGCAGTCCGTCGGCATGGAGGTTGTAGAGCGAGGGCAGCAGCATCCGCTGTGCAAGATCGCCGGTCGCTCCGAACAGCAGCATTTTACCGACCGAATTGCCCGACATGCCAGTTTCTCCGTTGCTCAAAGGACCAGTCCGGTTTCGGCGCCGACGCCCGTCATGATGTTGAGGTTCTGAACGGCCGCACCAGCCGCGCCCTTGCCGAGATTGTCGAGCGTCACGATCAGCCTGACCTGACCCGTCTCGTCATTGCCGCAAACCCGCAATGCCATCCGGTCGGTCCCCGCCAGTTCCTCGATCATGACGTCCGGCCGGCTATCGACAGCGTCGATTACCCGGATCAATCGTGAGTCCCGATATGTCCGCGACAGCGTGTCGTGGATTTGCGCACGCGTGGGAGTGCCCGGCAAGTCGGATAGCGAAAGCGTGATTTCTCCCAACATGCCGCGATAGGTGCAGGCAACCGCGGGCTGAAAGATCGGCGGATGCCGCAAGCCGGAATAGAATTGCATTTCCGGCAGATGCTTGTGGGCGAGCGGCAAAGCATAGGCACGAAACGCGGTCGGCGGCTCGCCATTTTCAAATTCAACGATCATTGCCTTCCCACCGCCCGAATAGCCCGACACCGCGTTGAAACTCAGCCGGCGATTCTCCGGTAAGATGCCTGCCCGGACGAGCGGCCTCACCAGAGCGAGAAAGGCGGTCGGATAGCAGCCAGGGTTAGCAACACGCTTCGCCGTCGCGATGCGATCGGCTTGATCGGGTTCGAGTTCGGCAAATCCATAGGTCCAGCTGTCATCCATCCGGTGCGCGCTGGAGGCGTCGATGATCCGAGTGCGTTCGTTATGGACCAGCAGCGCCGCTTCCCTTGCCGCTTCGTCGGGCAGGCATAGGATCACAATGTCGGCGTCGTTCAACGCATCGGCGCGCGCGATACTGTCTTTGCGGGAAGCATCGTCCAAGGCGAAGATCGACAGGTCGGGACGATCCTTCAGACGACCGGCAATTTCCAGTCCGGTCGTACCTGCAGCCCCGTCGATGAACACGCTGAACGTCATCTCGCCGCCGACAGGTCCAGTGCGATCGCCGATTGATCGACATATCCGACCAGTTGCAAGTCCGGGACCACGCACCAGGCACGGCTTCCCGCCAATTCCAGAACCTCGACGAGCGTACCCGCCGAAATCTGCGCAAGCGTTTCGGATGCGGTGTCACTGTTGCGGGTCAGAGAGACATCCCGCAATGTTTTGAACATCATCGCTTCGGCGTAGTGCGGTGCGAATACAAATTCAGCCAGTCGCACATCCGCCAGATCAGGCCGCACAGCGTTACGCAAGGGATCGAGCGTGACCCGGGGGCCGCGCAGGGCAAAGCTTTTACGCGGTGACCCGCCGGGGGAAAGTGGCGTCGCCTTCGCCGATAAAATGCCCGAACTCTTCAAGAAAACCAGCCCCTTCAGCGGTGCGCGCGACGAAGATATTGCGCTTGTCGCTATCATCGCGCTGCCGACGCAGATAGCCGAGCGACCCGAGACGATTCAAGGCGCGTGTGACGACGGGTTTAGAGACATTGAGGGATCGGGCAAGTCCGCGGACCGTGTGAGGTCCTGGCCTCAGATAGACCACGAGCAGAAGCGCCATTTGGCGGTTGGTGAGATCGGGCACGCCCGAACGGACATAGTCGACCAGCGCGGTCATCCATGTCGACAAAATTCTGCCATCGGCGATAACTGCCACGTCGCATGATCCATCTTGCTTGGTCCGCACCCGGATCAGGTGTCGTCAGATTGAAACAACGCCCCGCCATCGTTCAGGTTTCGTCGATCGGCCGCCGGTTTGCGCTATTTCCGGTGGTGATGAGCAGGAGATTTCACCGTTGACGACAGTGACGCATCGCCATTTGCGCCTTGATCAGGACCGAACCAGCCGAGCACGGTAACGGGGAACGGCGTCCACATGCCGATACGGACACCCGCATAGCGAAGCGCGTTTCCGGTCCAGCTGTTGCACGTCGTCAGCGCATCATAATGGCCGCGCCCCTCATAAAACGCATCCCAATCGCCATAGCCGTGGTAGCGGCGTCCGCGCGGTTTCATGCTGGCAGTGATGAATGCGGCCAGACGGCGATATTCGTACGGGCGCAGGACGATCGCCCGGACATGCCCGCCGACAATGGGCCGTGAGAGATGATCGACATGGACCAGCGTTTTATCGCTGCCCAGCGAGGCGGCAAGGACCGTCGACAAGCGGACATCGGCCCAAGCCGGGGTTTCGAAAAAAAACCGATGCTGTCCCCAGCCGATCGCCAGATACTCTTCGTTGGCGAAACGTGCGTCGCCGAGGTCGGCCGCCCGCGCGACAGGACGCCAGTCCACGCCCGCAGCAACCTTGGGAACGATAATCGCGCTATGCACGGCATTGGCCTCGATAAAGATGGTGACGCCGTTCGCGGGCGCGCGCCAACCCGGGTTGCTCGCGATACTCCCGCCGATCATTCCCGCTGCGCCGTAAGCAGCCAGTAAAAGAGCTGTTGCCACGGCGATCCGCTCGACGAGGCTGGCAATTGCCTGAATCACGATGAGGGCATTTTAGAAAACATCATGGTCATGCTAGGATAAGCAGATGTATCAGGAAACGCATGCCCTTGACCGTCCTCCCGAGGAAGCGGCGGCCGACTGGACGATCGATCAGCGATGGGAGAATTATTCCGCCGAAGATCACGCGACCTGGGATACGCTGTTCGAGCGGCAGCAAAAATTGTTGCCGGGGCGAGCATCGAATGCATGGCTGCGCGGTCTGGACGTTCTGAAATTGTCAAAGCCTGGCATCCCGGATTTCCGTGAGCTGTCCGACCGGCTGATGGCTTTGACTGGCTGGCAGGTCGTCGCCGTTCCCGGACTCGTGCCCGATGACGTGTTTTTCGATCATATGGCCAATCGTCGCTTCGTCGCGGGCAACTTCATCCGCCGGCCCGATCAGCTCGATTACCTGCAAGAGCCGGATGTTTTCCATGACGTCTTTGGGCATGTGCCAATGCTCGCCGATCCGGTATTCGCGGATTATCTGGCAGCGTACGGGCGGGGGGGGCAGCGCGCGCTTGGCCTCGATGCGCTGAAATATCTCGGGCGGTTGTACTGGTATACGGTCGAGTTCGGTCTGATTGCGGAACCGGAAGGGCTTCGAATCTATGGCTCGGGCATTGTCTCAAGCTATTCCGAAAGCCAGTTCGCGCTCGAGGATGCCAGCCCCAACCGGATCGCGTTCGACCTGAAGCGCGTCATGCGGACCGAATACCGCATCGACGATTTCCAGCAGAATTACTTTGTTATTCCGAGTTTTGAAGAATTGTTGCGCGTGACGGTCGAAACCGATTTTGCACCGCTATATGAAGAGATCAGATCCGAGCCCGACGTTCCGGTCGCTCAAATGCTTCCCGAGGACGAGGTGTTGACGCGCGGGACTCAGGCTTATGCGGACGGCAAGGCGTCAGCCTGATCGATCGATAGAACTTACGGTAATATTCCCGGTCGCACTGGTACGAAGACGGAGAATCGTCCAGTCGCCGCGTCTTTCCGACGCCTCAAGCGTGCATCCACGGGCTTCGTAAGCCTCCATCACCGCCAGTCGCTGCGTATCCAGTAACCCCGCGAGGATGATGATAGCCGACGGGGCGGCAATCGCGGTAATTTCGGATGCCATCGCGATCAGCGGACCCGCCAGAATGTTGGCAATAATCAAGTCATAAGGGCCGCCAGAGGCTATTCGCTGATCGTGCGTGCCATCGGCTGCAAGAAATGAGACGTGCGTGACGGTATTCAGCGTGGCGTTTTGCCTTGCGACCTCAATGGCCACGGTATCGATGTCCGTCGCCATGATCGTCGCCTGCGGCCAGAGATGGGCGGCGGCGAAGGCCAGCAGGCCGGTGCCGGTTCCGATGTCGATCATTTTGTCGAACCGGCGATCGGCCAAGTCGTCCAGCATTGCCAGACATCCCGCGGTGGTGTGATGATGTCCGGTCCCGAAAGCCCTGCCGGCGTCGATAAGGAAAGCGCGCCCGCCCGCAGGTGGCTGCTCATTGTGGGCAGCGGTCTGGACGATGAACCGGCCCTCACGAATCGGCTCCAGTCCGGTCTGGCTGAGCGTGACCCAATCCGCATCCGCCACGGGCTCCGGGCGCGCGCTGCTCCAGCCTCCGCTCGCCGCCAGTTCGCGTATCGCGGCGACGGTTTCGGGCTGGGGTTCGCCGTCGAAATAGGCGTCGAGCCGCCATGCGGCCGTGGCTTCGTCAACCTCGCTGGTCATCAGCACTGCGTCGAGTTGCAGATCGGCGGCAGCGATCGCCTCAGCTTCCGCGCGAGTGCACGGGAGCGTCAGTTTCCAGCAGTCAGCGGACATAGCTCGCGCCGTTGATGTCGATGACCGCGCCCGTCATCGACGGCGGTGCATCGAGCGCCAGATAACGAATCGCGCCGCCCACCTCTTCGGGATCGGCGACGCGCCCGAGCGGGATGTCGGCAAGCAGTGCCGCACCGCCGCGGCTGGAGAGATAGTCTTCCGCCATGCCCGTCATCGTGAAACCTGGGCAGACCGCGAATGCGTAGATGCCCTCGGCTGCATAGGCGCGGGCGATCGTCTTGGTCATGGCGACCATCCCCGCTTTGGACGCGGCGTAATGCCAATGGTCGGGACTGTCCCCGCGATAGGCGGCGCGGCTTGCGACGTTGATGATCCGGCCGCCGATGCCGCGTTCTTTCCAGTGAAGAACAGCGAGCCGGGCGAGCTCGGCCGATGCGGTGAGATTGATGCGGAGCGTTCTTTCCCAACCGGCCGTCCAGTTCTCTGCGTCGAGCGGATTGCCCTCGAAAACGCCGGCATTGTTGATCAGCACGTCGATGGTACCGCCGGTCTGGGCAAGCGCAGCCTTCCACAGCGCCGCCGGTGCGGACGGATCGGTGAAGTCCGCGGCGATACCGCTTGCAGTGCCATGCCCGATCACGGTCGCGCCCGCTGCGCGCAGAGTTTTCGCCGCAGCGGCACCGATACCGCGCGATGCGCCGGTGAGAAGAATTGTCGTCATTGAATCACTTTAGGACGGTTCCATCCGCCAGACCACCGGCTTGCATAATGGCGCGTTCGGTTGCTTCGTTACCCGCTCGCTTATAGGGGCGGTGCGGTATAGTTCGGCAAAGGTATGAGCGGTTGAGTGAAGCAGTAGGACGCGTGGTGCTGGCCTATTCGGGCGGTCTCGATACGAGCGTCATCCTCAAATGGCTGCAACAGACTTACAGTTGCGAAGTCGTGACTTTCACCGCCGATCTGGGTCAGGGCGAGGAACTTGAGCCTGCGCGTGCCAAGGCGCAACTGATGGGCGTGCGGCCCGAGCACATTTTCGTCGACGACCTGCGGGAGACGTTCGTCGGCGAATATGTCTTCCCGATGATGCGCGCGAATGCGCTGTATGAGGGGCTCTATCTGCTCGGCACGTCGATTGCGCGCCCGCTGATCGCCAAGCGTCAGATCGAGATCGCGCGGCAAGTCGGTGCGGACGCTGTCAGCCACGGCGCAACGGGCAAGGGGAACGATCAGGTTCGCTTCGAGCTCGGCTATTACGCGCTTGCGCCGGACATCAAGGTCATCGCGCCGTGGCGCGAATGGGATCTGACGAGCCGCACGAAGCTGATCGAGTTCGCCGAAAGGCATCAGATTCCGGTTGCGAAGGACAAGCGCGGGGAAGCGCCGTTTTCGACCGATGCCAACCTGCTCCATACTTCGTCCGAGGGCAAGATCCTGGAGGATCCTTGGGAGGAGGTCCCGGGTCATGTTTATTCGCGGACGGCCGATCCGCGTGAGGCGCCCGATCGGCCCGAATATGTGACGATCGATTTCGAACGCGGCGACGCGGTTGCGGTGAACGGGGAGGGGATGAGCCCGGCGTCGCTGCTCGCCACGCTGAACGATCTTGGCCGGATGCATGGCATCGGGCGGCTGGACCTGGTTGAAAACCGCTTCGTCGGAATGAAGAGCCGCGGATTGTATGAGACGCCGGGGGGCACCATCCTGCATCTGGCACACCGGGGTATCGAGCAACTGACGCTCGACCGCGGGGCGGCACATCTCAAGGACGAGCTCGCGCCGCGCTATGCCGAACTGATTTATAACGGCTTGTGGTTCAGTCCGGAACGCGAAATGCTGCAGGCCGCGATCGATCACAGCCAGCAACATGTCGCAGGGACAGTCCGGTTGATGCTTTACAAGGGCGCAGCGCACATCGCCGGGCGGAAGTCGCCGAACTCGCTATACAGCGAAAAGGTCGTCACGTTCGAGGACGATGCGGGCGCGTATGACCAGCACGATGCGGAAGGGTTCATCAAGCTGAATGCCCTGAGATTGCGGTTGCTTGGCAGAACGCGGCGTCAGTGACGCCATCAAACCCAATATTGTCGACCACTTCGATAAAGTGACAATACCGGACGTTCCTCAGGGTTCAGCATGAGCACAGCACTTCACTGGTGGCAGACCCGCAGGTTCGTTGTCGCAATCGCTTTCGCATCGATCATCCCCCTGATCTGGCCGGCGACGCCGCCGCTCGTCGACCTGCCGGGTCATATGGGACGATACAGGGTCGAACTTGAGATCTTCAGCGATCCCTGGTTCCGCCAATGGTATGTGTTCAGATGGCATCTGATCGGTAATTTGGGGATAGACCTGCTCATCGTCCCGTTCGCCCGCGTGTTCGGACTGGAAATGGGCGTCAAGCTGATCGTCATGGCGATACCGCTGTTGACCGTCACCGGATTATTGTGGGTCGCGCGGGAAGTCCACGGCCGCATTCCGGCAACGGCGCTATTTGCGATCCCGTTGGTTTATAATTATCCGTTTCATTTCGGGTTCGTCAATTTTGCGCTTGCCATGGCGCTGGCGCTTAACGGGTTCGCGCTTTGGCTGCGGCTGGCACGGATCGGACGCCTGGGAATACGTGCGGCCCTGTTCATCCCGATTTCCTGCCTGACCTGGGTGTGTCACACATTCGGATGGGGTGTCCTGGGTGTCCTGGCATTTTCTGCCGAGCTCATCCGGCAGCACGATCTCGGGCATAGCTATTTAAAGGCATGGTTCCGGGCAATTCCTCAATGTCTGCCGCTATGCGTGCCCATGATTTTCATGATCATCTGGCGCGGCGGCCAACATGTCGGCGGCGTAACGACGGACTGGTTCAACTGGGAACTCAAATGGCGATGGGCGCTGAATATCCTGCGCGACCGATGGAAAGCCTTCGACCTTGTTTCGCTTGTCATCATCGAAGCGCTGCTCATCAAAGGTGTACGGGATAAGACAATCGCCTATTCCCGCAATCTGACTCTCTCGGCGGCATTTCTGTTCGGGACCTATTTGGTTTTGCCGAGGATCGTATTCGGTTCCAACTATGCCGACATGCGGCTGGCACCGTTCGTGCTGATGATCCTTGTCATTTCCCTCCGTGAGCGAACGGGTCACACGATTAAAGCGGCGGGCGTCATCGCGATGATCGGGTTGGTTTTCGCGCTCGTCCGGCTGGCCGCCACGACTGTCAGTTTCGCGATGTACGACCGGACTTACAAATCGGAACTGACTGCGCTTGACAAGATCCCTAACGGTGCGCGTGTGCTTGGTCTGGTCGGTCGCCGCTGCTCTGATGACTGGGCGATGTCGCGCCTCGAGCATCTTCCCGCAATGGTGATGATCCGAAAACGCGGTTTTTCCAACGATCAATGGCAAATGCCCGGCGCACAGCTTATGATGGTTACGAACCCGCAGGCCGGAGCTTTCGCACACGATCCGACCGAGATCGTAACCGAGTTCCCATGCGCCAGACAATCGTGGAACACCATCGATCAGACGCTTGCATCCTTTCCACGCGCGGGATTTGATTATGTCTGGCTAATCAATCCGCCCAAATACAGCCCGAACACCGTCGGCGATCTGCAACCGGTATGGTGGCGGGAAACCAGCGCGCTGTATAAAATTCCCGCCCCGGGACTGTCGCTGTCCGAACGCGAGGCGGCACAGATCAACTCTTTTTGAACGGCACCATCTCGCCGAGAAATTCCAGGTCGCTTGCCGTCGCCGCACGCTCGCGCGTGAGGAAGTCGGAAATTGCGCGGCGGAAGTTGGGGTCGGGAATATAGTGCGCCGACCAGGTAGGGACCGGGCGGTATCCCCGCGCAAGTTTGTGCTCACCCTGAGCGCCTGCCTCGACGGTTTTCAGCCCGCGCGCAATTGCCGCGTCAATGGCTTGATAATAGCAGAGCTCGAAATGGAGAAACGGAACGTCCTCGGTCGCGCCCCAATAGCGGCCGTAAAGCGTATCATCGCCGATCAGATTGAGCGCGCCGGCCATCGGTTTTCCTTCGCGTTCCGCGACAATCAGGAGGATGCGGTCGCCGAGTGTCTCACCCAGCATCGGAAACGTGCGCCGGGTCAGATAGGGCCGGCCCCATTTACGGGCACCGGTGCTTTGATAGAATATCCAAAATGCATCCCAATAGTCCGGGGTGATCGCGTCGCCGACGAGATGGCGGATCGTAAGTCCGTTGACCGCGGCTGCCCGCTCCTTGCGGATCGCCTTGCGCTTGCGCGATGCGAGCGCGGCGAGAAAATCATCGAACGATGAATAGCCGTCGTTCGTCCAGTGGAATTGTGTCCCCTGGCGGACGAGCCAGCCGGCCGCTTCGAACAAGGACAGCTGGCCGGGCGCGATGAACGTGGCATGCGCTGACGAAAGTCCGTTCTGATTGACCACAGCCTCCAGCGCGCCGAGCAGCGCGGGTGCAAGTTCCGGATCGCGAAGGAGGAGGCGCGGGCCGGGGACGGGCGAAAACGGTGCGGCAACCTGCAATTTTGGATAATAGGCGCCACCCGCCCGCTGCCAGGCGTCGGCCCAGCCATGATCGAAAACATATTCGCCCTGACTGTGCGACTTGGCATAAGCCGGGGCGATTGCAGCAGGCCGTCCGTCGCTGCCCGGAATGACGATCGGAAGCGGTTGCCACCCGGAACGACCGCCGACGCTGCCGGATTCTTCAAGCGAAGCGAGGAAGTCGTAGCCGATGAAAGGATTCGCAGTGCCGGCGCACGCGTTCCATTCTTCCCGATCAATCGCGCTCACGCCTTCCATGATCCGGGCAGTTACGTCGGTCATCGAGGGCATTCGGCGAATGCGATGATGTGTCCCGGCCGTCCGATCACCGCGTCAGTGCGACGATCGCATCGATTTCGACCGCCGCGCCGAGCGGCAGGACGGCAACACCCACCGCCGATCTTGCATGTCGACCGGCGTCACCGAAAAGCGCAAGCATTAGTTCGGAAGCGCCATTTGCGACCTTCGGCTGGTCCGTGAACCCCGGTGCCGAGTTTACGTAAACGCCGAGTTTCACGATCTTCCGGACGTGTTCGAGCCGGCCATCAAGCGCTTTCTTCAGTTGGGCGACGATCATCAGAGCACACATTTTCGCCGCGAACTGACCCGCATCGAGATCAAGGTCTCCACCCAGCCGCCCCGTCATCAGCGCACCGTCCCGGAACGGAAGCTGACCCGAAATATGCAGCATGCCGTCCACCTCGACCACGGGCGCATATGTCGCGACGGGAGGAGCGGCATCGGGCAGGGTCAATCCCAGGTCCATCAATGTGCGATCGATATGTTCGGTCAAGCCATGTTTCCTTCCAATTCGTTGGCGGTCGCGATGTCGGCAGATTTACCTGCTGCAAATTGCGCCCTGATCCAGTCGCAGGCGTCTCGCCAATCGTCGATCCTCGCGTGCGCTGCGGGCGCTTTGGGCACGACCGACGCGAGTTCCGGTTCAGAAATCATGTGCAGCCGGAAGACGCCCGGCGCAGCGCGCATGACCGAATCATGGTGAACGGCGAGATCGTCGACGAACACGGTGACCGGGTTGTCATATTCCTCCACCAGCTGTGCGACGGGTTCGCCTTTGCCGCCGGAGTTGCAAACGACCCGGTGCTTGATCCCGAACTTTGCCAGCTGCTTCATTCGCGGCTCCCGGCAGATGTCGGAGAGATTGGTAAGAATAACGATGTCGGCGGTTTGGGAAATTACCGCCAGCGCCTCTGCGGCATGGGGCACGAGAGTTTGCCGGTCCATCTCGGCGGGAAAGAATGCGCCCAGCATCTGCCACATTTCTTCCCTGTCGATCGCCGTGCCGGTGCTTCGGCGTGTCATGCTGTCGGCAAAATCACCTCCGGCGAGATCGAACTCGATGCCGTGCGCTTCATCAAGCCAGCGACCGAAGTGCCGGACCATATGCAACAGGACTTCGTCGCAGTCGCAGATAAGCAGCGGCTTCATAGCGTCTCCAGCGTGATGCGCGCCTGCACCAGTGCCTGCGGGGCACAACCAAGCGTCCCAGCACAAATGACAAGATCAGGTTCGTAAGCTTCGACAAAGCCGATCACCGCGCTCAGCATTGCGGGATCGTCGCAGCGCTCGCGAATGTCGTCGGGGTATAATCCCGTAGCGGAAACGAAGCGGCTCGTCCGCCCAGGTTCCGCGAGCAGCCAGGTCAGCGTCTGCAGCGCGAGCGCAGAGGCACGGTCAATGGACGCTCCACCGGTGCGGTGTGCCATATCGGGATTTGTATCGATGCTCGGCATTGCCTATCGTTTGTAGGTGATGACGGTTCAGGAACAATAAGCGTGGCAAAAAAGGTCCTCATTGTCGAGGATAACGAGCTGAACCTGAAGTTATTTTCCGATCTTTTGCGCGCACATGACTATATCGTCGACCCAGTCCGGGACGGGCGCGAGGCGGTCGCGCGCGCACGGAGTTTCGCGCCCGATCTGATCGTCATGGACATCCAGATGCCGCATGTAACCGGCTATGATCTGATCCTGGAGCTGAAATCGGACGATGCGCTTCGTCCGATCCCCGTGATGGCGGTGACCGCCTATGCCGGGCGCGAGGACGAGGAACGCATCCGTGCAGCAGGCGCAGATGCATATGTTTCGAAACCGATCAGTCTGGTCCGTTTTATGGACGTTGTAAGAATGCTGATCTGATCCAAGCGTGTTCGATCATGCGGACAAGCAAAAACCCGGGGTGCCCAGCCTTACTTGATCTTGGCTTCTTTGAAGTCGACATGCTTGCGAACGACAGGGTCGTACTTCTTGAACGACAGCTTTTCCGTCTGCGTGCGCGGATTCTTTTTTGTCACGTAGAAAAACCCGGTATCCGCGGAACTGACGAGCTTGATCTTTACGGTAGTCGGCTTGGCCATGAGCCTGATCCTGCATGTTTGAAATTGCGCCGACGGTTACGAAACCGTACGTCGATTGATGGCCGCAATTGACGGATTGCCGCGGTAAAGTCAACATCGTGATGGGGTTAAACAGGTATTTACCCGACGGAGCGCAGACTCCGGGGTTGAGGAGGACGTCATGACACAATCAATCAATCTCGAAGTAGTCCGGGCAGAACTGAAGGAGCGCATCGACGCCCTTGGCGTGCGTGCCCCGCACATTCCCGTCGCTGACCTTGCGCCAGAGATCGATGCGATCCGTGCAATCGCTCACCAGAACGGCCTTAACCCGGCAGTGACGGTGGCGCACTTCGTCGACCACGCCCTGTCGCGTGGGGAGCGGGGAGGCTTGCACGGCTGGCTCACGATGCTGAAAGAGGCGGTTGCCAGTGAACGGATGGACTTGGATGCCTGCGACGGCTTCGCGGCCGCGTGTTCGGTGCATTTGGCTGGATAATCGTCTGTGCCGCGAGAGGGGAGAAGTCCGATTGCCGGTTTGTGACGTTCTGTTGGAGCCGTCCCGGGAGCGAAACGCCGGACCCTGCGTTTGAAGCGCATCCGCCAGTCGCCGCAGGAGATCCCATTTGGCCGACACCGAACCAAAGCTCAAAACTCCGACCGATTTGAACCGTAACGACACGGCGACCGTGGGGGACGCGCTCAACAGTTCGCTTGCCGACTGTTTTGCATTGTACCTCAAGACCAAGAATTTTCACTGGCACGTGTCCGGGCCGCATTTTCGCGATTATCACCTGATGCTTGATGAACAGGCATCGCAAATTCTGGCAGTGACCGACGTCATTGCCGAGCGTGTGCGCAAGACCGGCCACACCACGCTGCGTTCCATCGGCGATGTGATGCGCCGGCAAAGCCTTTTGGATAATGACCAAGAGTTTGTCGCTCCAGCAGAAATGCTCGCCGAACTGCGTGAGGATAATTTGAAACTGGTCCAGTCCTTGCGTGCTGCCCGGATGAAGGCCGAGGAGGTCGATGATACCGCGACGAGCAGTCTTGCGGACGAATGGATCGACCAGGCGGAAAGACGCACCTGGTTTCTGTTCGAGGCAAGCCGCGGAGTTTGACCAAGAAGCGGATAAATAACTTTCTGTCTTAGATTAAGGACCCTGCCCATGTTAAAACTTGCTCTCACGTTCCTTGTCATCGGACTCGTACTTGCTCTGCTTGGATTTGGTGGCGTTGGCGGCGCCTTTATCGGGATTGCCAAAATTCTGTTCTTCATCGCGATCGCTTTGTTCGTGATCTTCCTTGTTCTGGCCCTGCTGGCAGGCAAAGACGTCAAGAACGCGCTCGACTGAGCGTTTTTGGCATGAGGTATCGGGCGGGGGAAGTTCGTTAACTTGCGAGCGTTTTCCGCCTTGCTGGATGCTCTGATCTACACTCGGTCGCGCAACGCAAAGATCAAGCTGATCGGTGATTATCTGCAACACACATCCGATCCGGATCGTGGCTGGGCAATGGCGGCTCTTTGCGGTGAACTCGATCTACCCAACATTAAATCGTCGTTGGTCAGGACGTTGATCGAACAGCGTGTCGATCCGGTATTGTTTCGAATGAGCCGTGATTACGTCGGAGATACCGCTGAAACGGTCTCACTTTTATGGCCGGCAATCGATGCGCAGCGCAGCGCCGGTCCACCTTCAGTAACCGACATCGTTACGAGGTTAAACTCGCTGTCGAAAGCCGATGCGCCAATGGTTCTTGCCGGCTTGCTTGACGAGATGACCGCCGAAGAGCGTTTCGCCTTCTTGAAGATGGCGACCGGCGCGCTGCGGATCGGCGTTTCGGCGCGATTGGCGAAAACCGCGCTTGCCGGAGCGTTCGGGCTTTCGCTCGATGCCGTCGAAGAGGTTTGGCATGGCTTGCGTCCTCCATATGCGCCGCTGTTCGCATGGGCGGAAGGTCAAGGAGAACAGCCGACCGCGGCAGATCTCCCTGTCTTTCGCCCGTTCATGCTTGCTCATCCGCTGGAGGATCTGCGCGTTCATCTCGCCGACTATGCCGCCGAATGGAAATGGGATGGCATCAGGGTGCAGATCGTACGGGTAGCAGGCCAAACGCGGCTTTACAGCCGCACCGGTGATGACGTGACGGCCAGTTTTCCGGACGTAGCCGATACTTTTACCGGTACCGGGGCGGTGGACGGGGAACTGCTGGTGAAGGGCGATTTGCAAGGCGGAACGCTGGATGAGGGAGGGGGGGCCGCCAGCTTCAACGCGCTTCAACAACGGCTCGGCCGTAAGACCGTGCCAGCGAAGATGCTGGCTGAATATCCGGCATTCGTGCGCCTTTACGACATTCTGTTCGATGGTCCCGACGATGTGAGGGCGCTCCCCTGGACCGACCGGAGGGCGCGGCTGGAGCAGTTCGTCGAAACGCTGGACCCGGAGCGTTTCGATATTAGTCGCGTGATCGCTGCGACCGACTTTACCGCGCTGGAAGCCGTTCGAGAGACCGCGCGCGACGCCGCGATCGAGGGCATCATGCTTAAGCGCAAGGACAGCAGCTATGTCGCCGGTCGCCGCGCCGGGCTGTGGTACAAATGGAAACGCGATCCGCTGACTGCCGATTGTGTGATGATGTATGCGCAGCGCGGGAGCGGACGCCGGTCCTCTTATTATTCCGATTACACATTCGGCTGCTGGAGCGAAGCCGGCGAACTGCTGCCCGTCGGCAAAGCCTATTCGGGGATTACGGACGAGGAACTGAAGATGCTTGACCGTTTCGTGCGCGGTGCGACACTGGCGCGCTTCGGCCCGGTGCGCGAGGTCGAGAAGACGATGGTCCTGGAAATCGCCTTTGATTCGATCCACGCATCGAAACGGCACAAATCAGGCGTGGCAATGCGTTTTCCACGGATTGCGAGGATCCGGACCGACAAGCCCGCAGTCGAGGCGGACCGGGTCGAAACGCTGAAACGTCTCGTGACGTAACACATCAGCCATCGCTGACACGCTCTATGTCGGCTCCGACGGCGGAGAGTTTTTCCTCCAACCGCTCATAGCCCCGGTCCAGATGATAGACCCGCTGGACAGCCGTCTCGCCATTCGCCGCAAGGCCGGCAAGGATCAGGCTCATCGACGCGCGCAGATCGGTCGCCATCACCGGCGCCCCCGTCAGCTGATCGACCCCGCGGACCACTGCCGTGCGGCCATGGACCTGAATGTCGGCACCCATCCGGGCGAGTTCGGGGACGTGCATGTAACGGTTTTCAAAAATCGTTTCGGTAAGAACGCTTGCGCCTGACGCCTTGCAGAGCATCGCCATCATCTGGGCCTGCATATCCGTTGCGAAGCCGGGATACGGCACGGTCGACAGCGTCAGCGGTCCGAGCGGTGCCGATGCCTCGATCCTGATCGCCTGATCCTGTTCGTCAACCGTAACACCTGCCTCGATCAGGGCATCAAGTGTCGCGCGCATGTCCGATGCCGCCGCACCCGCCAATTCGACGGTACCCCCCGTGATGGCCGCAGCACAGGCATAGCTTCCCGCTTCGATCCGGTCGGGCATTACGCAGTACGTTGCGCCGTGCAGGCGGTCTATTCCCTCGACTTCCAGCGTTTCGGTCCCAACGCCCGAAATCCTCGCGCCCATCGCAACAAGGCAATTGCAAAGATCGACGATCTCGGGTTCCCGCGCTGCGTTTTCGATGACCGAACTGCCTTTTGCAAGGACCGCAGCCATTAAGACATTTTCGGTCGCACCGACCGAAACGATCGGAAAGCGATACCGCCCGCCTGAAAGACGCCCACCGGGCGCCGATGCCCGGACGTAACCCGACGTCGTTTCAAGCTCGGCTCCGATCGCCTCCAGCGCCTTCAGGTGGAGATCGATCGGCCGGTTGCCGATCGCGCATCCGCCGGGAAGCGAAACCGTCGCTTCGCCGCCGCGTCCGATCAATGGACCAAGCACAAGTATCGATGCCCGCATCTTGCGGACAATGTCATAGGGAGCCTCGGTCGATGTCAAATTTGCAGCACGGATGGTCATCACGCGTCCGAATTCACTCGGACGCGTTCCCTCGATCGATGTCGATGCCCCGAGCTGGTTCAGCAGATGGCCGAAGCCGTCGACATCAGCTAATCTGGGCAGATTGCGAAGCGTCAGCGGCTCGTCCGTCAGCAATGCACACGGCATCAGCGTAAGTGCGGCGTTCTTTGCGCCTGAGATCGGAATACGGCCACTTAACCGGTTGCCGCCGCGGATCAGAATTCGGTCCATGAACCGCCGTCTATAGACGGAACACCTCTACGCAAAGTCCGGCCGGCTCTACAGCCGGTCGATCAGGCCTTTTCCAGCGTACATTGCAGAGGATGCTGGTTCTGGCGCGCGAAATCGATCACCTGACCGACCTTGGTTTCCGCCACCTCATAGGTAAAAACACCGCAAACACCGACCCCGCGCTGGTGGACGTGCAGCATGACCTGCGTCGCCTCTTCCATCGTCATACGAAAAAATCGCTGCAGGCAGAGAACAACGAACTCCATCGGGGTGTAGTCATCGTTCAGCATCAGCACGCGATACGGTGTCGGTTGCTTGGTCCGGGTACGTGTCCGGGTAGCGATACCGACGCCGGTGTCGTCATTGCCGTCGCCGGTCCGGCGATCGGCCATCGTGATAGTGCGTGACTGCATTATGGGAATCAAATTTAGGCACCTGGTAACGGTAGAGCAAGGAGAGAACGCAAACAGGGCGACCTCCGATCCGGAAGCCGCCCTGTTTTTTACCCGCAACGTGACGCAGGTAACGCGTGCCGTTAAGCAGGCATCTTGATCTTCTCGACCGCGACCGAGGCCCGGTTGGACAGTGGCTGCGCGACGTCACCGGCCAGCTTCAACATCATCTCCGTCGACCGTGAAGCCTCCGCAACCATCTTGTCGAACTGACTGCGCATGAAATCGCTTTGCAACTTCATGAGTTCGGTGGGGGACTTGACGCTGGAGAGCGTTTTCATCGTCTCGCTTGCCTCGTCGAACGAATTCTTTGCGTAGTCGGTCGCGTGACGGTTCATTGATTCGATCCCGCGCGCCGCGATCTTGCTCGACTCCATAAGCGCTTCGACATTTCCCTGGCCAAAAGTCGTCAGCTGTTCGAACATCCTTCCGCTCTTGTTCATCGCGTCCTGCGTGCGCACGGTCGCGTCCTTGATCATAGCCTGCGCCTTGTCCGCAGTCTTTTCATTTGTAGTAGCCATGAGTACCTCCTTGAATGCTGCATCGCACAATATACGTTTTCCGGAAGTTTTCAAGGAAATTGTGCGCCGCAACATTCTGTGTGAAATTCAGGTGTTAAGCATACGCACCCTGCGGCGCTGAACCGAGCTGCCGATTCCAAGAGACTCGCGATATTTAGCTACGGTCCGTCTTGCGATGTTGATGCCGCGTTCCTGCAACAATTCCACCAGCGCATCGTCCGACATAATTGATGCATTCTCGGATGCCACGAGGTTTCTGATAAGATTTTTAACCGCTTCCGCCGAAACGGAATCGCCGCCGTCCGTTGCCCCGATCGCGGTCGTGAAAAAATACTTCAGTTCGAACACGCCGCGCGAACAATCGAGATATTTGTTGGAGGTCACGCGACTGACCGTCGATTCGTGCATTTCGATCGCGTCGGCGACGGTTCGCAACGTCAGCGGCCTGAGATGCGCTACGCCTCGTTCGAAAAACGGCTGTTGCTGCTTCACGATCTCGGTCGCGACACGAATGATGGTGCGCTGACGCTGATCCAGCGCTTTCACGAGCCAATTCGCGCTGGCGAGACAATCCGACAACCAATTCTTTGCTTCGCTGCTTTGTTCGGTGGACGACAGTTCTCGATGATAGTTTCGGTTGACGAGCACACGCGGCAGCGTTTCGGGATTGATCTCAATCCGCCAAGCCGATCCCCTGCGCTCGACAAAAATATCCGGAACGATCGCAGGCGCCGCCTCGCTGCCGATCCTGCATCCCGGTTTGGGATCATAGCTCCGCAGTTCGCGGATCATATCCGCCATGTCTTCGTCATCGACATCGCAAAGACGGCGCAGTCGCACGATATCCCCGCGCGCAAGCAGATCCAAATTGTCGATCAATCGCACCATGCAAGGATCATACCGATCCGCTTCTTTGGCTTGGATCGACAGACATTCTGAAAGGGTACGCGCACCGACGCCTGTCGGATCGAACGTCTGGATCGTCGCGAGGACAGCCTCCACCTGACTGCCGTCCACGTTCAGCCGGTCGGCAACATCGACCGCGGCACAGGTCAGATACCCCGCTTCGTCGATCTGATCGATCAGGTCACGGGCAACGAACAGGTCGCGCCCGCGAAAAGCAGTGCCCGCCTGCTGCAACAGATATTCGGTAAGCGTTTGCGCCGGAGCGGCGAAGCTGTCGGCATCGAATGCCTCGCCGTCTGCCGGGCCGGCGCTTCGCCCTGTCGTAGAATTTGGATACACGCGATCATCGGGACCATCATCGAACCGTTCGGCGGATATGTCGACGTCAAGCGCAGCCTCTCCGTCCGCAAAGCCGTCCGGAACAGCTTCATCGGTGCCGATTCTATCCGGATGCGGCGCCGGAGGCTCGTCCATCGTGCCGGGCGGATCGATGCTGGCCGACCGCGTCTCAAGAAGCGGATTGGCCTCGACAGCCTCCGCGATGACGCTTTCGATTTCCAGGTTCGACAGGGCCAGCAGCTTGATCGCCTGCTGAAGCTGCGGCGTCATCACCAGCGATTGCGACTGACGCAAATCGAGGCGCGGAGCCATGCTCATGCCATTAAAGCGAGAAGCCCTCACCAAGATAGAGCCGGCGGACGTTTGCATCCGCGACGAGTTCATCGGGACTCCCCGTGAACAACACGCGGCCATCGTAGATGATGTACGCGCGATCAACGATTTCCAAGGTCTCCCGCACGTTATGATCGGTGATCAGCACACCGATATCGCGGCGCTTCAGATCCTTTACCAGATCCCGGATGTCCGCGATCGAGATCGGATCGATTCCGGCAAAAGGTTCGTCGAGCAACATGATCGATGGATCAGCCGCCAGCGCACGGGCAATCTCTGCCCGTCGCCGCTCGCCGCCCGACAACGCCATTGCGGGGGACCGGCGCAACCGCGTGAGGCCGAATTCATCGAGCAGCTTATCCAGTTTTTGCTGACGAACCGCGGCATCCGGTTCTGAAAGTTCAAGCACCGTGAGAATGTTGTTTTCGATGTTCAACCCGCGGAAGATCGATGTTTCCTGTGGCAGATAACCGAGGCCCAGGATCGCTCTGCGGTACATGGGCAAGCCGGTGATGTCTTCGCCGTCGAGCAGGATCCGGCCCGAATCCGGGTTGACCAGCCCCATGACCGAATAAAAGCAGGTCGTTTTTCCCGCGCCGTTCGGACCCAGCAGACCGACGACTTCGCCGCGCGCGATCGACAGCGACACATCGGTGAGGACGGGCCGCTTGTCATAGGATTTCGCGATTGAAACAACGCTCAGGCCGTGGGTGACGGGCGCTTCGCTGACCGGCTCGATCTCGTCGAGCGAGGGCGGAAGGGTGACGGCATCCATCGGTCTGACCTTGCAAAAAACGGTTAGCGTCGGGTTAATTCAGATCGCACGGTGAGGCTATACCGGCGTAGCCAAGCCCTGGTAAACCGGTTCGCACGCGCGACTTGATCACTTACGATCGGGAACGGAGAACGTCCCGGTAACGCGCCCATTCGTGCGCTCTGTCCCGGCACCGGATGAACTCCCGACGGCCGACCCGTCGATGACCGCACGGCTGTTATCGAGATTGATGGTCAGCCGACCTCCGTTCACCGTATTCCCGCCTTGCGTAAGTGAAACACCGCCCAACATCGTTATCGTCCGGCGATTGAGATCGTAGATCGCGTAATTGCTGCGCGCTGTCTGTGACGGCCGCTTGACGACCACGTCGCCCGCGGCATCCAGCCGCGAAACCTGCGGGTTACCGCCGATTACTTGCCCGGTATAGGCGACCGTCATACGGTCCGACGTCAACGTCATATCGTCCTGGCGGACCGAAACGTTGCCCGAGAGAACTGCACGGTTCGCCTTGTCCTGAAGTTCGATCCGGTCCGATCCGAAATTGATCGGCGCGTTTTCGTTATGGCGTTGCGCGGCAGCCACTGCCGCCATCGAGAGAGCGGTGAACATCAGCACCACGATCGAGAGGGTTCTGCGCATCGCTGCTATCTCGTCCTTGCGGGTACGATCCGCAAGCGCGCATTGCCCTTCAGCGTGACGGTACGATTGTCGAGATCGGCGTGCACGGAATTGGCACTGAAACTGCCCTGAGGCGTACGTCCCGTGACGGCGCCGCCCGACGTCATCGTTCCGCCACGCAGATCAACGGTCGCGTCGCGCGTCTCCAGTTGATATCCCTCGCCCTGTTTCAGATTGAGGGGGCCGAACAGCTGAATGATCTGGCTGTCCATGTCATATCGACCGGTCCGCGCTGTTACGCTTGCGGGACCGTTGGCCAGGCTTAACGAAGCCGCCAGATCCCGGAGCTGGACGATCGGTTCCGACGAGCTGCGCTGAACGGCGGAACCGGCGGTCAGGCTGAACGTCTGGCCCTTATTGTCTTCACCCCGGTATTCCGCGGATTGAAGCTTCATCCGTTCCCTCGCGACCTCCACTTTGTTTTTGTCGAGCAGGAACGAGACGTCGCCGGTCCCGAACAGTGGAGCCAGCACCAGGAAAGCGGCCAATATGCCGATCGCGACGGGCAAGATGAACCGTGCGAGGGCGACCAGCCGGTCGTGGGTGCTTCCGGGTGCGGCCCATCGCTGACGCGAAGTCCGGACGGGCGGAGCATTGAGGGTCGCCGCATCAGGCATGCGCGAAGATGTCGACTTCCGGCCAGCCCTTCAGGTCGAGTTCGGCGCGGGTTGGGAGGAAATCAAAACACGCCTGCGCAAGTTCGCTGCGCCCCTCGCGCGCCAGTCGCCGATCGAGCTCGGCGCGGAGCCGGTGGAGATACCGGACATCGGACGCGGCGTAATCCTTTTGCGCATCGGAGAGGACCGCCGCTCCCCAGTCGGATGATTGCTGTTGCTTCGAAATCTCCTGCCCCAGCAACTCCTTGACCAGTTCTTTCAATCCGTGCCGGTCGGTGTAGGTGCGGATCAGTCGCGACGCGATCTTGGTGCAGTAAACCGGCGCGGCAACGACCCCCAGATAATGACGGATCGCCGCAATATCGAAGCGCCCGAAGTGATAAAGCTTCAGCCGCGCAGGGTCGGAGAGCAACACTTTCAGATTAGGGGCGGCATAGTCACTGCCGGGTGCAAAGCGGACGAGATGCTCATGCGGTCCGCCATCGGACAATTGAACAACGCACAACCGGTCGCGCGGCGTCACCAGCCCCATCGTTTCCGTATCGACCGCGATCGCGCCTTCCGCGAACAAGCCCGCCGGAACATCTTCTTCGTGCAAATGAACAGTCATGACCCGCCCCTACCGATGGATCGTTACCGGCTCAATGGGGAGCGGAGGACTTTGCGCGCTTC
The DNA here is from genome assembly GCA_965219075.1 of Sphingomonas sp. Classification (GTDB taxonomy): domain Bacteria; phylum Pseudomonadota; class Alphaproteobacteria; order Sphingomonadales; family Sphingomonadaceae; genus Sphingomonas. The sequence continues at coordinate 2,275,461 of CBDCMM010000002.1, read as the reverse complement.
GCCTGACGGCGCTTGCGCGAAAAGATGTTGAGGAATTCAACGCCCGCCGAAAATGCCATAGCGGCATAAATATACCCCTTGGGCACATGAACGCCGAACCCGTCGGCGATCAGCACCAGTCCGACCATCAATAGGAACGCAAGCGCCAGCATCACGACCGTCGGGTTGCGATTGATGAAGTCCGCAAGCGGATCAGCAGCCAACAGCATCACGCCGACCGCGACGATGACCGCGGCCATCATGATGGGAAGTTCGTCGGTCATGCCGACTGCGGTCAGGATCGAGTCAAAGGAAAATACAAGATCGAGTGCGACGATCTGCGCGATTGCCGATCCTACGGTCAGAACTGCTTTCCCCGTTTTGTCCAGCGTTTCTCCGCTCTCGTCCCCGTCGACCGTGTGATGGATCTCTTTCGTCGCTTTCCAGACCAGAAAAAGCCCCCCGCCGATCAGGATGAGGTCGCGCCATGACAAGGCGGTCTCGAACGTCGGCGCTCCGTGAGCGTTGAGCGGCCCGGTGATCCCGAGCTCGACCACCGGCGCGGTCAAGCCGACAATCCAGGCGATCATCGACAGCAGAATAAGCCGCATGACCAGCGCAAGCCCAATCCCGATACGCCTAACCTTGCCGCGTTGCGACTCGGGGAGCTTATTCGACAGGATCGATATAAAAATCAGATTGTCGATACCGAGCACGACCTCGAGCACAACCAAAGTAACGAAGGCTGCCCAGGCGGCGGGGCTCGCGATCAGCGCGAGGAAAGTGTCCATCAGCCCAGCGTCTGCCTTCTATCGGGCGCTCGCGCAACCGCCATGCGAATGCAGCCAGCAAGAAATTAATTCTCTCGTGAGGCGGACGTAAATTTTGTTCGCAGCATATTACCGAATAGGCTATGACGGGCATCAAGGCGCAAAAGGTTTCGCGCCGGAAGACCCGCGTTCATCGTCCGGCGCTCGGGTTCTTGAATAGATTTTGCGGCGAAGCGGGAAGACGAACAGGGCTTATGGGTTTTGATAAAGGTGGCCGCGGTAATCGCGGCGGTCGCGGTCGTGACAAGCGCGACAGTTTTGGCGGCAGCGACGAGTTTAGCGGCGGCAGCAGCTTTGGCGGCGGTGACCGGTTCGGTGGCGGTGGCGGCGGTGATCGCTTTGGCGGCGGCGGCGGATTTGGTGGCGGTGACCGGTTCGGCGGCGGCGGTAACGGCGGCGGCTTCCGTAGCGGCGGCGGCGGCGGAGGTTTCGGCGGCGGACGCGGAATGCCCCCGCAGGTCGTCGGCGAAGGCACCGGGGTCGTAAAGTTTTTCAATGGTCAAAAAGGGTTCGGGTTCATCGTTCGCGACGACGGTGCGGAAGATGTGTTTGTCCACGTCTCCGCAGTTGAGCAGGCCGGTCTTACCGGACTGGCCGAGGGCCAGCCGTTGGGCTTCACGCTTGTCGACCGGGGCGGCCGCATATCGGCGACCGATCTGAAGATCGATGGTGAACCGATGCCGGTGACCGATCATGCACCGCCGCCGCGTGACCGCGATGCTTCTCCCCGCAATAGTGGTGGTGGCAGTGGTGCGGGTGGCGCAGCCGGCGGCATGGGCGGATCGCAGCGCCAGCTGACGGGCGAGAAAGCAACGGGTACAGTCAAATTCTTCAATGCGATGAAGGGTTTCGGCTTCATTCAGCGCGACGACGGACAGCCCGATGCGTTCGTTCATATTTCCGCCGTCGAGCGAGCAGGCATGCAGACACTCAACGAGGGTGACCGGCTTGAGTTCGAACTGGAGGTCGACCGTCGTGGCAAATATGCGGCGGTGAATCTCAACGGCGCAAGCTGATCGAGCACTCCGAGTAAATCAATTTGGGCCGGTACCGTAAAAGCCGGGACTGGCCCATTTTCCGCCTATCTTCAGGTAATCGCGCTTGCCGGTTTAATGCGTTGCGGACAGTTCGATGCGACTAATTATCCAATGTCTGGCGCTCAAAACACATATATGCCTGACAGAATGTCGTCGCCGTTAAAGACACGCTGAAATGATCGGCATCGTCGAAGTCAAGGACATCTGGTCGAGCGCCTTGCTCCCAGAATTCTGGCGCGACCACCCGCAATATCTCGCCATGATACTTTTAGGCATCGCCCTGCTTGTGATCGCTGGTCGGTTTGCAGTCGTGCGCACGCTGTTGCGGCTTGTTGTATGGGGAGTCGTTCTTACCGTATTTTTTCTAGTCATCGTACAGCGTGCGCAGTTCGATCCCAACCTTGAGCGGATCGCGACCTTGTTGCGCCTGCATGAGCAAGAGGTGGTCGGGAAGGAGGTCCGGATCCGCATCGCTCCGGACGGTCATTTCTGGGCGAATGCCAGGATCGCGGGGGTGTCGCGACAGATGTTGATCGATAGTGGGGCGACCATTACGGCATTATCCGTCCGAACCGCACGGGCCGCGGGTCTGGATTTGGAGGATGCAGTATTTCCGGTGGTGCTTCGTACCGCCAACGGGTCGATTTCTGCACAAACGGCAAAAATATCCAGCCTTCGACTTGGTACGATCAGAGCGAATGACTTGCCGGTGGTCGTTTCCCCCGCATTCGGGAATACGGATGTTCTGGGCATGAACTTTCTGTCAAAGCTCAAATCATGGCGTGTTGAGGACGGCACGCTGATCCTTTTGCCGCATCATCCAAAACCCGTGCCGCCTACGTCCTGAGGAGATGTTCATGTCCCGAGATTTTGATCTGATCGTATATGGCGCAACCGGGTTTACTGGGGGACTGGTCGCCGAATATGTCGCAAGGCATCACGGAGACCGTATCCGCTGGGCGATTGCGGGCCGGGACGAGGCAAAACTGGCCGCAACGCGGCTGGCGGTCGGCGCAACGGAGGACGTTGCACTCATTCGGGCCGATGCGGACGATCCCGCAACACTTCGACAGATGGCGGAGCGCGGATCGGTTATTCTGTCGACGGTCGGGCCGTATCAATTGCATGGACTCCTTTGATCGCCGCCTGCGTCGCGGCGGGCGGCGGCTATGTGGATCTTTGCGGAGAACCCGGCTGGATGCGCGCCATGATCGACGGGCATGAGGAAGCGGCGAAGGCATCGAATGCGCGCATCGTATTTTCATGCGGTTTTGATTCGATCCCGTTCGATGCCGGGGTTGAACGGCTGCAGGCGCTGTGCATCTCGCGCTGGGGTGCGCCTGCCGAGCGGATTGCCGGGCGCGTCATGGCAATGAAAGGCGGGTTCTCGGGCGGAACGCTTGCCAGTCTGAAAGCGACGCTTGCCGCGGCCGCACGCGACCCTTCGCTCCTCAAACTGCTTGCGTCTCCCTTCGCGCTGACCCCGGGGTTTGAGGGTGCGGATCAACCGCGCATGTCGCTTCCCTACCGCGACGACCGGGTAGGCGGTTGGGTGGCGCCGTTCGTAATGGCGCCAATCAACACCAAGAACGTACATCGCACGAATCTACTGACCGATTTCCGCTACGGTCGCGATTTTAAATATGACGAAATGGTCGTTGTTCCCGGGCTTGGCGAAGCCGCACGCGCGGCGGCCGAGGCAATTTCAAAGGCCAATCCGCTAACAGGCAGCACGGTAAAGCAGGGCGACGGGCCGAGCGCCGAAGAGCGCGAAACCGGTCATTACACGCTGCGCTTTTTTGCCGAACGGGAAGGCCATGATCCGATCGTTCTAGAGGTGACGGGAGACCGTGACCCCGGATACGGCTCAACATCAAAGATGATCAGCGAAACCGCCTTGTTGTTGTCGGAGACGCCTGTCGCCGCCGGAGGAATATGGACGCCCGCTGCGCTGCTGGGCGAGGCTCTGGTCGAGCGGATGGAACAGCGAGCAGGCCTGACATTCCGGGAAGTACAGTGATCATCGTGCCAGCTCTGTCATCAGCGACATTGCTGGGTGAGTGCCGCAGAGATCGTTAGCGGCGGCGGGGGGTTTTCCCAGTGGCCGAGCTCGGATTCAGTGTTGAGGGACCGGTCGGTGCGGGCTGGTTCGAAGCGATGCTTCTCGGATTGATCGAAACCCCGAACAGACGCCACCGTCCGCCAGCCCATTGATAATATAGGTCGAATGCAATCGCGGTTGGGCGCAGGCCGAAATATCCCTGCAGCCGCATGACGCCGTTCGTAATCGCAGGCGGGGCCGCATAGGTCGGCGCTAGTAATAAGGTGTTGGACAAATCGATTCCGGTCGCCCTCACGCCGGAAAATATCTGCGCGAGTTTTGCCGCGTCGTTGTTCAGCTGAAAACCGGGCGCGGAAATGTCACGTAGCACAGAGTAATTGCCCGACTGGTTCGCATGGTCGATTGCGGCCATCGTGGTCCATACGAGCTTGGCAAGCTCGAGTGAATCGGGAACGGGCTGCGCTGATATTCCGGGCTGCGCCGATTGTGCCATTGCGCGCTCTCCCGTGAGCGGACCGGTCAACAGCATCAGACAAAAAGCCGGGGCGACGAAGCGCCCCGGCAAATCTTGCAACATCACAGACAATCAGAAAGCAACTTGGAAACCGCCGCGCGCACCGACTTCGCCGCTGTCGAACCCGACGCCGACACCGGCCGATAAAGATGCATGATCGGTCAGGCGGGCAGTGGCGGCTGCGGAGCCAGCAGTCTTGTCATTATAATAACCAAATCCACCAGACACCGCGAAGCGTGTGCCTGCAGGCAGATAGGGCGATTCCATCGCCAGCGCCATCGCTACACCCTCCGTATTGCGGTCGATGTCGCGCCGCTGGGAATTTGTAATGTCGTAAAGGCTGCTGACACCCGAATTCAGCGCACTTACCTGTCCGCCAAGCACGCCGAGCTGCGCGGTATTGGCTGCAATCATCGTGTTCGAGGCGGCGAGCTGGCTTTGCGTCGCAAGGCTTGCAACCGCAACGCCTTGACCAAGCGTACCATTGCCGTCGGTCGTTACGATATTGACGTTGCCGGTTTGCGCAGCGGTACTGGCGACGATATCACCGACTGATACTGAGCTTCCCGTACCGCCCAAACGCACCTGGTTTGCACGATTGGCGGCAGCACCCGCACCAAGAGCGGTCGAACCATCAAACTGCGCGCTTGCTCCATCGCCGATCGCCACCGAGCGGACGCCGCTCGCGGTTGCGCCCTCACCGACCGCGACCGAGCGAACCCCGGATGCGGAGGCAAGATGACCGATCGCGGTTGCACGTTCGGCGGTAGACTGTGCCCGCCAGCCAAAGGCCGTTGCGGCTGTTGCCGTCGCGAGCGACTGGCCGCCGACGGCAGTGCTCGAGGCACCCGATGCGATGGTCTGAAAACCTGCTGCACCGTCACGATTGCCGCCGATTGCGATCGCGTCGCCGCCGCTCGCAAGCGCGGTGTTGCCGATTGCGATCGCGTTGACGCCCGACGCGACTGAATCCTCGGCACCCGCAAAACTCTGCGCGCCCGACGCGGTTGATTGGTGACCGACGGCGGTCGCCATCGCACCCGTCGCCTGGCTCTGCCAGCCGAGTGCGGTTGCACCGGGCATCGTTGCGTCACTCTCGCCGCCAAGGGCAATGGTCGACGCCGCGCTCGCTGTTGCCGGATTGAGCCCGGCATCGTCGCTGCCGATCGCGATCGCGTCGGTCCCGGTCGCAGTCGCGCCGTTGCCGACCGCCGTCGCACCGGCAGAAGCACCGGTCGTTGAATTCGTTCCGCAAGCCGTGCTGTTCACACCTGCACCATTTGTGCATTGCTGAGCGGATGCCGGTGCCGCCATTAGGCAAGCCCAGGCGATAGCCGTAACCGACGCAGCAGCCTTAACCCTAAGTGCTTGAATTTGCATTGAACTTCCTCCCCTTGTCGTATCGTCGAGTAGTCGCGCACATACTCGCACGACGCAAATACGCTTAACATTGCGTTAAGGATGCAAATTCAATCGGTTCGCAATTGTCGATTTTTGGCGTTGCTCCCCGGGCTATACCCGCGCGTAATTTTCAGTCCTCGCATCCGACTGGCAGCTCATGCAGCCTTCTTGTTGCGTTCCACCCGCTCCGCAGTGAGCATCTCAGCCAGCAGGAATGCCAGTTCGAGACTCTGTCCGGCGTTCAATCGTGGATCGCAGTGGGTGTGATAGCGATCGGCCAGGCTCTGTTCCGTAACGTCGATCGCGCCCCCGGTGCATTCGGTGACATCCTGGCCGGTCATCTCCGCATGGATACCCCCGGCATGCGTTCCCTCGGCACGATGGACCGCAAAGAACGATCGAACCTCCCCCAGGATACGGTCAAACGGCCGCGTCTTGTATCCGTTTGCAGCCTTTATCACGTTGCCGTGCATCGGATCGCAGCTCCAGACGACGGGATGACCCTCCCGCTTCACAGCGCGTATCAGGTCCGGCAAACCCTTTTCGATCTTGTCGTAACCGTAGCGGGTGATCAGCGTCATCCGGCCGGGAATTCTGGCGGGGTTCAGGGTATCAAGCATTCGCAACAAGTTGTCGGACTGAAGCCCCGGGCCGCATTTCATGCCGATCGGATTGCCGATCCCGCGTAAAAATTCGACATGCGCGGACCCCTCGAACCTTGTCCTGTCCCCGATCCAAAGGAAATGCGCTGAGGTGTCGTACCAGTCGCCGGTCAAAGAATCGCGTCGCGTCAGGGCTTGCTCATAGTGAAGCAGCAACGCCTCATGACTGGTGTAAAACGTGGTCTGCGAAAGCTGCGGCACGGTTTCCGGATCGATCCCGCATGCCGCCATGAACTCAAGCGCTTCGCCGATCCGGTCGGCAGTTTCGGCATATTTCCTGGACCAGGGGCTGCGACCCATGAAATCATGCGTCCAGCGATGCACTTGATGCAGATTGGCATAACCACCGCTGGCGAATGCACGCAGCAGATTTAGCGTTGCCGCAGACTGCGAATACCCGCGGATCATGCGTTGCGGATCCGGCGTGCGGCCTTCGGTCGTGAAGCCGATGTCGTTGACGATATCGCCGCGATAGCTCGGCAACTCATCTTCGCCCTGCGTTTCGGTCGCTGTCGAGCGGGGTTTGGCGAATTGCCCCGCCATCCGTCCAAGCTTGATGACCGGCAGTTTCGACGCGTAGGTCAAAACGACCGCCATTTGCAGTATCACGCGAAACGTGTCGCGAATGTTGTTTGCGCTATGTTCGACAAAACTCTCGGCGCAGTCACCGCCTTGCAGCAGGAACGCCTCGCCGTTTGCTACGCGCGCGAGATCAGCGGTCAGGCTTCGGGCTTCCCCTGCGAATACCAGCGGTGGAAAACTTGATAATTGTCTCGTTGCAAGGTCGAGCGCTGTCTTGTCCGGGTAATCCGGAAGTTGCCGCGCCTCGCAAGAGGTCCAACTGTCGGGGGCCCAGGTCGCGGCCATTCAATGCGTCCTTTATTTGATTGCCGCATCAATGCGGCAATTCGACATTCTGCGCAACGAACCCGTCCGTTATCAGCCCATCCCCTCGACGCGTCAGCCGACACGCTTTAATTGGTCGCGATGTCTCCGGCCGATCGTCCCTGGCGCGCAGCTTTGTCCGCGACACTTCTGATAATCGGAGCAGCCGCGGTCTCCGATGCGCGCGCACCCGAAGACCATTCGACCAGCATCGACCTCGCCGCGTTGCGATACGTCCGCGAAAATGACCTGCGGCTCGCGAAGATCGGGTTCAATTTATCAACCGCCAGCCGAGCGATTTGTGATCGGCTTTCCCCTCAGCCGGGAATAGCGCTGCAGGCAATAGACCAGTATCCGCTGACGTTGCGAGCTGAGCTGCGAGCTATCCTGGGGTTTGAGTCGCCTGTCGTCATCGAAACTGTCGTCTCCGGAAGTCCCGCGGATCGTGCCGGACTAAGAGGCGGGGATCCCATAACCGCTATCAACGGTCACCCGCTTGCCAGTCCGGCCGAGGATACGCCGATGACCAGTGCGACGCGCGATGCTGCGCTGGCGCTGATAGAGCGGCAACCGGCGGATGCACCGCTCAAACTGTCGCTAATACGTTCGCAGCGCAGCTATACCGTCAGCATTCCCGCGTCACCCGGTTGTGCGGCACGCTTTGAAATGTTGCTGGGCGACAGCCTGGATGCGCATTCGGACGGTACGACAGTACAGATCGCCGAACGCTTTTTCGCAAGATATGATGACGGGATCATCGCGGCGATCGTCGCGCACGAATTTGCTCATATCATCCTGCATCACCGCGAGCGCTTGGCGGCGGCGGGCGTTCGGCACGGGTTGCTAGGTGAATTCGGTCGCAGCCGACGCCTGGTCCGCCGCAGCGAGGATGATGCGGACGCGCTGAGCATCGCATTACTCTATAACGCCGGCTACGATCCGGGGGCCGCGTCACGATTCTGGCGCTCAGCTGGAAATGATGTCGATGGCGGCGTGTTCAGGAGCCGGACTCACGGGTCCCCGTCGGCTCGGGCCAAGGCTCTCGACGCACAGATTGCGCTCATTCCGCCAAATGCCCCGCGACCCTATATTCCGGCAGTGCTCGCGACCCGCGCAGAAGCCATCGATCAATAGCCCGCCGCCAGATCGGCGACATTCGTCATCGGCTGCCCGTGCAAATACGCATCGAGGTTTTCGAGGAATAATTCGGAAGCGTGCTGAAACATTTTGGTCTGGCTCTGGCCGGAAAGATGCATCGTCACGATCGTATTCGGCGCGGTCCACAGGGGGTGGCCCTGCGGCAACGGCTCCGGATCCGTCGGGTCGAGGACCGCGCCGCCGAGCCGGCCGGAGCGCAGCGCCGAGACAAGCGCATCGTTATCGATCATGTCGCCCCGTGCGATGTTGATGATCCATGCATCTTGTTTCATTTTGGACAGCTCATGCGGGCCGATCAACGCTTTGGTCTGATCGGTCGACGGTGCAGCCAGGACTATCCAGTCGAATTCGGCGAGCCGATCGCGCCACGCGTCCGGGGTAAGGGTATTGCCGCCCCCCGATCGCGTAACGCCGGTGACTCCGGCCCCGAATGCGGTCAGCCTGTCGCCGATCAATCGTCCGATAGTGCCGTAACCGATGATCAGTGCTTTGCTGCCGTCAACCTCCACTCGCCCGGGCGGGGTTTTCAGCCATTCGGATCGATCGAACGCGCGCAGCACCTCGTCGAACCGCTTGGCAGCAACTATCACGGCCATGACTGCATATTCCGCAACCGCAACGGCGTTGACGCCGGCGCCATTGGTAACGATGACATTGTTTTTCCGCAGATGTTCAAGCGGGAAGCTATCCAGTCCGGCATAGATGGTTGAGAGCCATTTCAATCCTGCACCTGTCGCCAAAATGGCGCGACGCATGCCCGGCTTGTCACTGCTGTCGACCCAGGCGATATCGGCGTCTCGGATAACCTCTTGGACTTGTCCGACATCCCTAAACCAGAACGTATCGACATTTGCTGGTAATTTCGCTTCGATCAGGGCGCGCGCCGCCTCGGGCAAGATAATTTTCATCGCTGCGTCTCGCAGCATAATCATGCACCATGTCAAGAAGGCACGGGACCGTTGGTGCGGCGTGCCGTGGTCCGATCGTGGGCGAGAACGAATTGTCAGACGGATAAGAGCGCATCCTGCTGGATTGATGCTCGAAATTATCCGAACACCGCCTGCGCCTTTCCCGGAACGTTCCTTTGCTGTACCCGGATTTAATCGATCATTATCCACACGGACCATATCCCCTCATGGCTCAATTAACCCTCCCCAAAAACAGCGTCGTCAAAAAGGGCAAGTCACATGATCCTGTGACGAGCGGGGGGAATACCAAGGCCTTCAAAGTGTATCGCTACGATCCGGACAGCGGTGCCAATCCGCGGTACGACACGTTTGAGGTCGACCTGGACAGCTGCGGTCCGATGGTGCTCGATGCGCTTATCAAATTGAAGGCGGAACAGGACTCGTCGCTGACTTTCCGCCGTTCGTGCCGGGAGGGTATCTGCGGATCGTGCGCGATGAACATCGACGGTAAGAACGGCCTCGCTTGTACAACCGCGATCGAGGACGTGAAGGGCACAGTCCAGATCACGCCGCTGCCGCATATGGAAGTTATCAAGGATTTAGTCCCTGATTTCACGCATTTTTATGCGCAGTACAGTTCCATCAAGCCCTGGCTACAGACGGTGACGCCGCCGCCTTCGGGTAAAGAACGTTTCCAAAGCCCGGAGGATCGGGCCAAGCTGGACGGGCTGTACGAATGTATTCTGTGCGCGTGTTGCTCGACGTCATGTCCGAGCTATTGGTGGAACAGCGACAAGTTCCTGGGACCGGCAATTCTGCTACAGGCTTATCGGTGGCTCGCCGATAGCCGCGATGAGATGACGGGCGAACGGCTGGATGAACTGGAAGACCCCTTCCGCCTGTATCGATGCCACACGATCATGAACTGCGCGAATGTCTGTCCCAAGGGGTTGAACCCCGCAAAGGCGATAGCGGAGATCAAGAAGATGGAAGCCGATCGCGTCATCTGATCGGTTATGACCGAAGATTCCACTTTCGCGGTCATCTACGCGGATGACCCGGACCTTCCCGGCTGGAAGCGCTGGGAGTTCATTGACTCGTCGCGGTTCAACAGTTTCCTGGAACCCGTTCACGTCCGCGTTGAAGATGCCGTGGCGCGCGTCCGAATGATGCCGTTACAAATGCATTCGAACTTGCGGGACCGGGTTCACGGGGGCGCGCTCCTTGGGTTTATGGACATCTCACTGTTCGCGGCGGGCCGGGCGTTTGGGGCGTTACAGGCCGCGGGCGCGATGACCGTCGATTTGTCTGCGCAGTTCATTGACGCCGGCCGGATCGGCGTGCCGATCGAAGCCCGGCTTGAACTGCTGCGCGAAACGCGAAATATGCTTTTTATGCGCGGTCTGATCGTGCAAGAGGAGGTTGCGACGATCGCAAGTTTCTCCGGAACTCTGCGCAAGGCAAAATTGCCTCAGGAGACCGGTTGATCCGGTCATGCGAACCAATGCAAGAACGGCGGCATGACTAATGTGCTTGCACGGTACCGCGCGCTTGTCGGCGCCGGAGAACTCCGGCCGGATCACGAACAGGCGATGGCCGCTGCGAGGCTTGGCGCGTTGCAGGAGCAGCTTGAACTTATCCCAAAACGCGGATCGACGCTTTGGCGCCTGATGGGCCGCAAACCCGAAGCTCCAAAGGGGGTGTATCTCTGGGGCGGAGTCGGACGCGGCAAGTCCATGCTGATGGACCTGTTCTTCGAAAGCCTTGATATCGGACGTAAACGCCGGGTCCATTTCGCTGAATTCATGCTGGACATTCACCAGCGGATCGCTGCTGAACGGAAAAAGGAAGAGGGCGAGCCGATCGCTCCGGTGGCGTACACGCTTGCCTGCGAAGCGCGCTGTTTGGCATTTGACGAGATGATGGTGACGAATGCGCCCGATGCGATGATTTTGTCTCGGCTGTTCACCGCCCTGATCGAGGCGGGCGTGACCATCGTCACAACGTCGAACCGGCCCCCGACCGATCTTTATCTGAATGGGCTGAACCGCGAACACTTTCTGCCGTTCATAGACTTGATCGAGGCGCAATTGGACGTGCTGCCACTAAACGGACCAACCGATTATCGACTGGACAGGCTCGGCACCGTGAATACATGGCTGGTACCGAACGGCGCGGAGGCGACTGACGAACTGTCGGCTGACTTCTTCCGGCTGACCGACTATCCGCCCGAAGACGTTGATCACGTCCCATCGGAGTCCCTTCAGGTCCAGGGCCGCACGCTCAAGGTTCCCAAAGCACTGAAGGGGGTGGCGGTTTTTTCTTTCAAGCGCCTGTGTGGCGAAGCGCGGGGAAGTGCCGACTATCTTGCGATCGCGCGCCGCTATCACACCCTAATCCTGGTCGGCATACCTAGGATGGGTCCTGAAAACAGGAACGAGGCAGCGCGGTTCGTGGCGTTGATCGACGCGCTTTACGAGCGTCAAGTAAAGCTTCTCGCCGCCGCCGATGCGGAACCCGCCGCGCTTTACAGTGGTGCTGACGGACGGTTCGAATTCGAACGTACAATCAGCCGTCTCGAGGAAATGCGGTCCTACGAGTATCTAGCCAAGGGACACGGCTTTACTTAATGCAAAAGAGAACAAGTCGCAATAGAGAGTAGTTGATGGGGCTTTAATGGTTGCCCGCGTCATCCAAACCGCGTAGGCGGCGTGCGCAACGCGCTTCAGGATTTGACGGAGAACACTTTATGGCCCGCAAGAAGATCGCTTTGATCGGCGCCGGCAATATTGGCGGGACGCTCGCGCATCTCGCAGCCATGAAGGGACTGGGCGATATCGTCTTGTTCGATGTGGCCGAAGGGCTGCCGCAAGGTAAAGCACTCGATCTGTCGCAGTGCGGGCCGGTCGAAGGGTTCGATGCGAAGATTACCGGCTCGAACAACTATGCCGACATAACCGGTGCAGACGTCATCATCGTCACCGCGGGCGTTCCGCGAAAAGCGGGGATGAGTCGCGACGACTTACTCGGCATTAACCTCAAGGTTATGAAAGCCGTTGGGGAGGGGATCAAGAACAACGCGCCCGACGCCTTCGTCATATGCATTACAAATCCGCTGGACGCGATGGTTTGGGCGCTGCGCGAGTTTTCCGGGCTTCCGACAAACAAGGTCGTAGGTATGGCCGGTGTGCTCGACTCATCGCGCTTCAGTACATTTCTGGCGCAGGAATTTGATGTCTCAGTGCAGGACGTCAGCACCTTCGTGCTCGGTGGTCACGGCGATACGATGGTTCCGGTCGTTCATTATTCCACGGTTGCGGGCATTCCCGTACCCGACCTGATCGCTATGGGCCGGTCGACCAAGGACAGGATCGATGCCATCGTCAAGCGCACCCGAGGCGGTGGCGGAGAAATTGTCGGATTGCTGAAGACCGGCAGCGCTTTTTACGCACCCGCGACGAGTGCGATTGCGATGGCGGAGGCCTATCTTTACGATCAGAAGCGATTGTTGCCGTGCGCCGCTTATGTCGAGGGAATGTACGGGGTCGATGGCCTGTATGTCGGCGTTCCTGCGATACTCGGTGCGGGCGGCGTGGAGCAGGTTGTCGAGATCGACCTCGATGACGAGGCAAGGGGCAATTTTCAGGTTTCCGTCAATGCGGTCGGGGAATTGATCGAAGCGTGCAAAGCGATCGATGGTTCGCTTGGCTGAAGCATCCGCGGTGGTCTTTCACTTCGACATTAGCGTCGGCAGTCCGCGTGAATGACGTAAAGGTAAATGCCGCTTTTTAATCGGAGTTATCATGAGCATCCTCGTCGACAAGACAACCAAGGTCATCACCCAGGGCATGACCGGAGAAACCGGTACGTTCCACACGCAGCAGGCGCTGGATTACGGGACGCAGATGGTTGCGGGTGTCACGCCGGGTAAGGGCGGGACAACGCATATCGGGCTGCCGGTATACGACACGGTGCATGAGGCAGTCGCAAGGACCGGCGCGACAGCCAGCGTGATCTATGTTCCACCGGCGTTCGCTGCGGACTCGATCCTCGAGGCGATCGATGCGCGGGTGCCGCTGATCGTTGCCATCACCGAAGGCATTCCGGTACTCGACATGGTCAAGGTAAAGCGTGCTTTGTCGGGATCAAAGTCACGGCTGATCGGACCGAACTGTCCCGGTGTGCTTACGCCGGACGAATGCAAGATCGGGATCATGCCCGGCAGCATCTTCAAGGCAGGATCGGTCGGTGTCGTCTCGCGTTCCGGCACGCTGACCTACGAGGCGGTGTTCCAGACGACCAATGCGGGACTGGGCCAGACGACGGCGGTCGGCATCGGCGGCGATCCCATCAACGGGACCAACTTTATCGACGTACTTGAGATGTTCCTCGCCGATGACGCAACGCGTTCGATCATCATGATCGGAGAGATCGGCGGATCGGCGGAGGAGGAAGCGGCGCAATTTCTTCGGGATGAAGCAAAGCGTGGCCGCAAAAAGCCGATGGCCGGTTTCATAGCGGGCCGGACGGCACCGCCGGGCCGGCGGATGGGTCACGCCGGCGCGATCGTGTCCGGCGGGCAGGGCGGCGCCGAGGACAAGATCGCGGCGATGGAGGCCGCTGGCGTCAAGGTGTCGGCCAGCCCGAGTGAACTCGGGACCACATTGCTGGAAGTGTTGCAGCGTTGACCTTTCCGTCACGCAAATATGGCGTGACCGGTCGAATGCGTATGTTCGACTTGTCTCAGGAGCAATCTGATGGGGTATGAAGCGCGCGACTTCAGCGACATCGCCGCAGGCGTCAGTCCGGCATTTGTCGAATCGCTCTACCGGCGCTTCAAGGAAACTCCGTCTTCGATCGAGCCGGGCTGGCGCGAATTTTTCGACGGGCTTGAAGGGTCTGCGCAGGGGCCCTCCTGGGAAAACAGCACTTGGCCGCCGACGGCGACCGACGATATGACCGCCGCGCTCGATCCGATGCAGATGGAACCCGCGCCGCGTCCTGCGAAAGGTGTAACGTCGAAAACGCAAGCGCCGAAGCGGTCCGGCGAGGACGAGATCGCGAAAGCCGCAGCGGATAGCATTCGTGCGATGATGCTGGTGCGAACCTACCGTGTGCGCGGGCACATGGGAGCAAATCTCGATCCGCTCGGGCTTTCGGAGCGTGAATTGCCCGAAGACCTGAAGACCGAATATCACGGCTTTTTCGATACGGATATTGACCGGCCGGTTTACCTCGGCGGCGTGCTGGGTTTCCAATGGGCAACGATCCGCGAACTCGTCGATACGCTGCGATCGAATTATTGCGGGAATGTCGGCCTCGAATATATGCACATATCCGACGTCGATGAGCGCCGCTTCCTTCAAGAGCGCATGGAGGGCAAGGACAAGGCAATCGACTTCACGCCGGAGGGAAAGACGGCGATCCTGAGCAAGGTCATTGAAGCCGAGCAATGGGAGAAATTCCTCGGCAGGAAATATGTCGGGACCAAACGTTTCGGGCTGGACGGCGGTGAATCGATGATCCCGGCGCTGGAAAGCGTCATCAAATATGGCGGTCAGTCTGGCGTCCGTGAAATCGTGCTGGGCATGGCGCACCGCGGGCGCCTGAATGTTCTGGCAAACGTGATGGCAAAGCCGCTGCGCGTCATCTTTCACGAATTTTCGGGCGGATCCGCGAACCCGGACGACGTCGGTGGATCGGGCGACGTCAAATATCATCTGGGGACGAGCACGGATCGTGAGTTCGACGGCGTCAAGGTGCACATGTCGCTGGTCGCCAACCCTTCGCATCTCGAAGCGGCCGATCCGGTCGTGCTCGGCAAGACCCGCGCGATCCAGACGATCGCCGACGACCTGTCGGAGCATCGCCACGCCCTTCCCGTGCTCGTCCACGGCGATGCGGCGTTGGCGGGGCAGGGCATTGTCTGGGAATGCCTCGGCTTCTCGGGAATCAAAGGCTATAATACCGGCGGATGCGTTCACTTCGTCATCAATAATCAGATCGGGTTCACGACCAGTCCGCAATTCGCGCGATCGTCGCCCTATCCATCGGATGTTGCCAAGGGCGTGCAGGCTCCGATCTTTCATGTGAACGGTGACGATCCCGAGGCGGTAACTTTCGTCACGAAGATTGCGATGGATTTTCGGCAAACTTTCCACCGCGATATCGTCATCGACATGTGGTGCTACCGTCGCTTCGGACACAATGAGGGCGACGAGCCGAGTTTCACACAGCCATTAATGTACGACCGTATCCGCGGGCATGCGCTGGTGAGCGAACTCTACGGGCGCCGCCTGATCGATCAGAACGTGGTGGATCAAACGTGGATCGACGAAAAGGTTCGGCAGTTCACCGCTTGTCTGGAGGGAGAGTTCGAGGCGGGAGCCGCGTACAATCCGCAAAAGGCGGACTGGTTCGCCGGCCGGTGGTCCGGCCTGAGCGCGCCGACGGACGATGGCAGTGAACGCCGGAATGTCGAGACGGGGATCAGCACGAAGCTTTTCGACTCGCTCGGTCGCACGCTGACATCGGTTCCGGACGGCCTCACGATCCACAAGACGCTTGGTCGCGTGCTCAATGCCAAATCTGAGATGTTTGCATCCGAGACCAGGTTCGACTGGGCAACCGGAGAAGCGCTGGCGTTCGGTGCGCTGTTGTCGGAGGGCTATGGTGTCCGCCTGTCGGGGCAGGATTCGGGCCGCGGGACATTCAGCCAGCGTCATGCGGTCTGGATCGATCAGACTGATGAACGCCGCTATATTCCGCTGAGCGAGGTCGAACACGGGCGTTTTGAGGTACTTGATTCGCCTTTGAGCGAATATGGCGTGCTCGGTTTCGAATATGGATACGCGCTGGCCGATCCGAAAACGCTTGTGATTTGGGAAGCACAGTTCGGCGACTTCGTGAACGGCGCGCAGATCATGATCGATCAGTTCATTGCCAGCGGAGAGGCCAAATGGCTGCGTGCCAACGGCCTCGTGATGCTCCTTCCGCACGGTTATGAGGGGCAGGGGCCTGAACATAGTTCGGCTCGGCCCGAGCGATTCCTTCAGCTTTGCGCAGGCGACAACATCCAGGTTGCAAATTGCACGACGCCGGCAAATTATTTTCATTTGCTCAGGCGGCAGATGCAGCGAAACTTCCGCAAGCCGCTGATCGTCATGACGCCGAAGTCATTGCTGCGTCACAAGCGCGCCGTAAGCGACGCGGACGAATTTAAGGGTGAGAGCCACTTCAAACGGATACTGTCCGATCCGGATGGTGCGGCAGACGCGGCCACCAAGCGGCTAATCCTGTGTACCGGCAAGGTCGCATATGACCTGATGGAGGCGCGGGACTCGGCAAAAGACGCCTCGGCTCAGATCGTTCGCCTCGAGCAATTATACCCGTTTCCCGGCGAAGCATTGGCATTGCGGATCGGGCGGATGGCCAATGTCGAAGACGTCGTATGGGCTCAGGAAGAACCGAAGAATCAGGGTGCGTGGACATTCGTCGAGCCCCTGATCGAGGAGGTGCTTATGTCAGTCAAATGCAAGATTGGCCGGGCAAGATACGCCGGACGTGCTGCCGCCGCCTCGCCCGCGACCGGATTGATGAAGCGCCATCAAAGCGAGCAGGCGGCTCTTGTCGCCGACGCATTGGGCCATAACTTTGGCGAGGAGCGCTGACGCGTTAAGCTACAAGTTGGACGCGCGCCCCCGCCTGTGAAGCAAAGATGAGAAAAGACATGGCAACCGAAGTCACTGTACCGACGCTCGGAGAATCGATTACCGAGGCCACGCTCGGCGAATGGTTGAAGCAACCGGGTGATCCCGTTGCAGCGGATGAGCCGATCGCCAGCCTTGAAACAGACAAGGTCTCGGTCGAGGTTCCGTCCCCGGTCGACGGTATCATGGGTGATTATGCGGTAAAGGTTGGAGAGACGGTTCAGGTCGGCGCATTGATCGCTTCGATCGAAGCGGATACACAGACAGGCAAGCCCGCTCCATCCGGTTCTACCGAAAAGCCCGAGAACAAAGCACCGGCGGATGACCGGAGCGAGCCTTTATCGGCGGCACTTTCCCCATCCGTTCGCCGCGCCGTGCTGGAACATGGCGTGGACCCGGCGACAATCAGGGGTACCGGCAGGGACGGCCGTATCACGAAGGACGATGTCGTGACCGCGGCGTCCGCAAAATCCTCGTCTGCCGCCCGCGCACCGCAGGCCGGAACGCCGGACCAATCGCCGCAGCCAAAGCAACCGGTCGCAACGGATACACGCAAGGAGGAACGCGTCAGGATGACGCGATTGCGTCAGACGATAGCGCGCAGGCTGAAGGAGGCGCAGGATACCGCAGCGATGCTGACGACGTTCAATGACGTCGATATGTCCGCGGTCATCGAAGCCCGTACCAAATACAAGGAACTGTTCGAGAAGAAACACGGCGTGCGACTTGGGTTCATGGGCTTTTTCGTCAAGGCGGCCTGCATGGCGCTGAAGGACGTCCCGAGCGTCAACGCGTCGATCGACGGTGACGATATCGTCTATCACGACTATGCCGATATTTCCGTGGCGGTTTCCTCACCGGGAGGCCTCGTGGTGCCGGTGATCCGCGATGCGGATCGCATGTCGGTCGCCACGGTAGAAAAGACGATCGGCGATTTCGGCAGGCGGGCGAAAGACGGCGCGCTCAAAATGGATGAGATGAAGGGCGGAACCTTCACCATTTCCAATGGCGGGGTTTTCGGATCGTTGATGTCGACTCCGATAATAAATCCCCCGCAATCCGCGGTTCTGGGGCTTCACCGGATCGAAGATCGCGCGGTTGTCCTCAACGGCCAAGTCGTCGTGCGCCCGATGATGTATCTGGCGCTGAGTTACGATCATCGCCTCATCGACGGACGAGAGGCGGTTACGTTCCTGGTTGCGCTGAAGAACGCGATCGAAGATCCGACTCGCATACTGATCGATCTTTGACGCAGGGTCTCAGGTCGGGGCGTCGTTATTGAAAAGTGGCAGCGGCGTTGAGTTGATTGATAGGACTCCGGCGTTGCCGGACCAGCAGGTGAGAGACGCGATGGCCGAACAACGACAATATGATTATGACGTACTCGTGATCGGCGCTGGACCGGCGGGCTATGTCGCGGCCATCCGCGCGGCACAGTTGGGGCTGAAAACGGCCTGTGTCGAAACGCGCGAGACGTTGGGCGGAACGTGCCTGAACGTCGGCTGCATCCCATCGAAAGCGTTGCTTCACGCGTCTGAAATCTACGAGGAGGCGAGTGCCGGGCATCTGACGAAGTTCGGGATCGAATTTGCCGGCGTAAAGCTAAATCTAGATCAGATGCATGCTGAAAAAGCAAAAGCGGTCAAGGAATTGACGGGCGGCATCGCGTTTCTGTTCAAGAAGAACAAGGTCGACTGGATACCGGGCAGGGCAGCATTTTCCGGGCCTCATAGCATCCAGGTCGGGGATAAGACCTTCACGGCCTCCGATATCGTCATTGCAACCGGATCCAGCGTCACGCCGCTCGGGGGCGTTGATATCGATCAGACCGTCGTTGTCGATTCAACTGGTGCGCTCGCTCTGCCGGAAGTGCCGAAGCACCTTATCGTGATCGGCGGGGGTGTGATCGGACTTGAACTCGGCAGCGTTTGGCGTCGGCTTGGCTCGAAGGTCACTGTCGTCGAATATATGGACCAGATCCTGCCCGGGTTCGATGAGGAAGTCCGGAAAGAATCCGCCAAGCTTTTCAAAAAGCAAGGGATGGAACTCAGGACGGGAGCAAAGGTCACCGGCGTCGACGTCCAGGATGCGACGGCGACCGTGACGATCGAACCTGCCAAAGGCGGCCCGGCCGAAACGCTGCAGGCCGATGCCGTTCTGGTGTCCATCGGGCGCAGACCTAACATCGACGGACTCAACCTTGCGGAGATTGGACTGCAGCCGAATGACAGGGGGCAAATCGAAACCGACGGCACATTCCGGACGAGCGTCGACGGCGTCTGGGCGATTGGCGATGTGATCCCCGGCTTGATGCTCGCGCACAAAGCGGAAGATGAGGGGATTGCGGTCGCCGAGAATATCGCAGGACGGACCGGCATCGTAAATCACGACGTCATTCCGAGCGTCGTCTATACCATGCCCGAAATCGCTGGTATAGGATTGACCGAAGAAGCCGCGCGCGATCGCGGTCCCGTCAACGTCGGCAAGTTTCCCTTCATGGCAAACAGCCGGGCGAAAACGAACCGGGACACGGACGGATTCGTGAAAGTGATTGCCGATGCCGGCTCGGACCGCGTGCTCGGCGTATGGATCATCTCGAGTCTGGCCGGAACGCTGATCGCAGAAGCCGCTCTGGCTATGGAATTCGGCGCAACGAGCGAGGATATCGCATATACTTGCCACGCGCATCCGACCCATGCGGAGGCGCTTAAGGAGGCGGCGATGGACGTGACAGGAAAACCGATCCATGCTTGATCACGGCATTCTTGCTGAGGAGATTTGAAATGAAAAAGACATTGGCGGCATCATGCCTGATCGGGTTGGTTTCTCTGGCCGCATGCAACAATAGTCCGAGCGATCAACTCGCCGACCGTGTCGAAAATGCAGCGGATATGCGCGCCGAACAGTTGGAAAACCAGGCGAACGCGCTTGATGAACGCGCTGATCAGGTTCGGGAAACCGGAGAGCAGCGTTCGGACGCGATCGACGCCGCCGATCGTAACGTCGCCGCGATGAGTCAGGAACAACGCGACGCGATTGTCGCCAACAATGCCGCGGCCGTGCGCTGATTTCGTTATTGTTACGGTCGGCGGCGGGAAATTGAAATTGTCTCGCCGCCGATCCCTATGACGTCTGCGTCAGCCTAGCGGAAAGGCGGTTCGTTGAACGCGCGTAGCTTGCGGGAATGCAGTTTGGCACCCTCTTGGCGGAGCTGTTCGCAAGCCTCTATTCCGATCCGCATATGTTCATTGATCGCGCGTTCGTAAAATAAATTGGCCTGACCTGGAAGTTTCAGTTCCCCGTGGAGCGGCTTGTCAGATACGCACAGCAGCGTTCCATAGGGAACGCGGAAGCGATAGCCTTGCGCGGCGATGGTCGCGGACTCCATGTCGATTCCCACAGCCCTCGACAGCGAGAAACGGAGCGCGGACCTGGAGTACCGTAATTCCCAGTTACGGTCATCGGTAGTGACGATCGTTCCGGTGCGCAAACGTCGTTTCAGGTCGTCAACGGACTGACCGGAGACAATCGCAGCAGCCCGCGCCAGGGCCACTTGAACTTCCGCGATGGCGGGAACGGGGATTTCGGGCGGGAGCACTTCGTCAAGGACGTGATCATCGCGAAGATAGGCGTGCGCCAGAACATAATCACCAATCCGCTGGCTGGGTCTCAGACCGCCGCAATGGCCGATCATCAGCCATGCCTCAGGGCGCATCACCGCAAGGTGGTCGCAAATTGTTTTGGCGTTCGAGGGACCGACACCAATATTCACAAGCGTGATCCCGGTCCCGTCAGCGGCCATGAGGTGGTAAGCGGGCATTTGATGGCGACGCCACGCGCTGTCCGTGACGATCTGCTGGGGATCGTCGCCGTGGCGGATCATCACGTTGCCCGCGCCTGACAGAGCGCTGAAACGGCTTGGCTTGCCGTCGCCCCCAGGCGCTAGCTGTGCGGCAGCCCAGCGAACGAATTCATCGACATAGCGATGATAGTTCGTGAAGAGTACGAACCTTTGAACATGCTCCGCCGGAGTACCCAGATAATGGCGTAGCCGTGCCAGGGAAAAATCTGTTCGTAATCCGTCGAACAAAGCGAGCGGCCGGACCCCGTTCATACCTATCCACAAACCATCGGATATTTCATCGCCGATGTCCGAAAGTTCGGTAGACGGAAAAAAACGTGCCAGTTCGGCGACCGAAACGGTATCCAGATCGATCGAGTGTCCTTGATCCAGCACGTAAGGGAACGGGATCTCCTGACGTCCCGGCACCGCTTCCACGGTGACGTCGTAATCCTCGATCAGCAGCGTCAATTGTTCGATCAGATAGTCGGCAAACATCGCCGGCTTCGTTACGCTGATCCGGTAGGTGCCCGCCGTAACGAGGCGGCCGAAAGAGCGTGCGGGGGCGGGACCGTCGCGATCCCCCCGGTATGTCAGCCTGATTTCGGGATAGGCAAAGGCACCATTACGCCGGTCCTCGTCCGCGGGAACTTCCCCGCGTTCGAGGTAGCGATGGATGGCACCTTTGAGCCTTTCGACAGATTCTTCGTAGAGCGTTCCAAGGGTCTTTACGATGTCCGCAGCTAAGTCCATCCGCTGCCGCTACCGGCTTGCCATTTATGACGCAACCCGCCGCAAAGCCGCCGCCAGCCGACGCTGACGACCCTTTATTCGTCGTCTGCCGACTTTGCCTTTGCAATGCCGTACGCCGTTCCCGCAACCGCGGCCGCCACTCCGGTCGCAACGGCGGCAGTCGTCTTGGGATTATTCTTCACAGCCTCGATGCCTGCACTTGAAAGTTCACTGGCCTTCTCTCCAATCTTCTGCACAAGCGTCTGATCGCCGTCGCCGTTATTAGGTGGCAGGTCAGTGTTTGTCTTGGGTGTATTTGGAAGCGAATTTCCGGTGGCTTTGCTCATTAATTTGCCCTCTCTTTTTGTATGGGATCAACTGTAATCGGCTCGGATAGGTCTAACAATGATAGCTGGAATACACAATTCACATTGTAGCAATTAGATGCTCAGCCGAGCTTACTTTAAACTCTCCGGGCTGCTCGATATTGATCGCTGCAACCACGCCATCATTAACGATCATCGAATAGCGCTGACTGCGCTCTCCCATCGCGAATTTGGATCCATCCATTGTCAGGCCGACCGCTCTGGCGAAATCGCCATTTCCGTCCGACAGCATGGTCACGCCTCCGGCATCGTTGGCCTTGGACCAGGCATCGAGGACAAAAGGATCATTGACCGCCGTACAGACGATTTCGTCGACACCCTTTGCCTTCAGCCTCTCTTCATTGTCGATAAAGCCTGGCAAATGCTGTGCGGAACAGGTTGGGGTGAACGCGCCGGGTACGGCAAACAAGGCAATCTTGCGCGATCGAAAGAAGGACTCGCTGTCAATCTGGTCTGATCCGTCTTTCGTCACTTTGACCAGCTGGACGCTGGGAATTTTTTCGCCGACTTTTATGGTCATGACTGCCTCCTTGCCGCATGCGTTCGCGCATGGACTTGCTCGCCTTCTTCGGCTTGATGTCCTTCGAATTCAAGCGTGGCGCGGGCGTCGCCCATTTGGTAGAGTCGCTTTCGTGATCGATGAAATGGCGAACCTGACCGGTAAGTTTTTGCTCGCGATGCCTGGAATGAGTGACCCACGGTTCGATCGCGCCGTCATTGCAATTTGTGCACATGATCGAAAGGGCGCCGTCGGTATCGGGCTTGGCGCGATTGTCGGCGGGATCAGCTTTCATGATTTGCTCGAACAATTCGACATCGAGGTAGGCGAAGCGCCGAAAGGCCGAGTACATTTTGGCGGACCGGTCGAACCGCGGCGCGGTTTCCTGCTCCATTCCCGTGACTGGTCGGGAGAGGATACGATCGACGTCGCCGGCCGCTGGGCGTTGACGGGCACCGTCGATTTGTTGCGCGCGATAGCGGACGGCAGCGGACCTCGTCACTGGATTGCATCGCTTGGCTATGCCGGATGGGGGGCTGGGCAGCTCGACGCGGAACTCGGCCGGCCGGGATGGTTCGTGCACAACGGGACGGCCGAGCTCATTTTCGAGACAGATGCCGAACAGCGCTGGGACGCGGGTTACCGCGAGGCCGGCGTCGATACCCGACTGCTGAACGCTGCTTCGGGTACCGCCTGATCGGGATATAAAGAGATCTTTATATTTGCCTTGCGAACCCAGAATGCCTATTCGACCCGTCTTTCAGACATAGCATCCGCAGGAGACGCCTCGTGGCCACCGCAATCGCCGCCGAGAAGACGAACGATTACGTCATCAAGGATTTGGACCTCGCGGCCTATGGTCGGCGCGAAATTGACATCGCCGAGACCGAAATGCCGGGATTGATGGCGCTGCGACAGGAATTTGGTGCGTCCAAGCCGCTGAAGGGTGCTCGCATCACGGGCTCGCTGCACATGACGATCCAGACGGCGGTGCTGATCGAAACGCTGACGGTGTTGGGCGCGGAGGTGCGCTGGGCGACGTGTAACATCTTTTCGACGCAGGATCATGCCGCGGCGGCGATCGCTGCGACGGGCGTCCCCGTTTTTGCCATCAAGGGTGAGAGCTTGGCGGATTATTGGGATTATGTTGGCGAGATTTTCTCGTGGGACAAATCCGAAGACGGGCAGACCGCCAACATCATTCTCGACGATGGCGGCGATGCGACTATGTTTGCATTATGGGGTGCAAAGCTGGAAGCGGATGCGCAACTCGGCGAACCCGAAAATGACGAAGAGGTCGAGTTCCAGCGCGCTTTGAAGGCGTTCATCAAGCGTAAGCCCGGCTATTTAACACAAACCGTGCGGGCTCTGAAGGGCGTCAGCGAGGAGACGACGACGGGCGTCCACCGGCTGTACGAGATTGCGAAGAAGGGCGAGTTGCCCTTCCCGGCGATCAACGTCAACGACAGCGTGACCAAGTCGA
This sequence comes from Sphingomonas sp., assembly GCA_965219075.1. GTDB lineage: Bacteria > Pseudomonadota > Alphaproteobacteria > Sphingomonadales > Sphingomonadaceae > Sphingomonas. Next base: position 2,251,375 of record CBDCMM010000002.1, on the reverse strand, counting down.
AGTTCGACAATCTCTACGGATGCAAAGAGTCGCTGGTCGACGCGATACGACGCGCGACGGATGTCATGCTGGCGGGCAAGGTTGCGTGTGTCGCCGGCTTTGGCGATGTCGGCAAAGGCAGCGCCCAGTCGCTCAGAAACGGCGGCGCGCGCGTTATAGTGACCGAGATCGACCCGATCTGCGCGTTGCAGGCGGCGATGGAAGGGTTTGAGGTCGTTACGATGGATGAGGCGGTTGGGCGCGCCGACATTTTCTGCACCGCAACCGGCAATGCCGACGTCATCACCGCCGATCACATGAAGGCGATGAAGCCCATGGCGATTGTGTGCAACATCGGTCATTTCGACAGCGAGATCCAGATCGCGGCGCTCAGCAACTACAAATGGACCGAGGTCAAGCCGGGCACCGATTTGGTAGAGTTTCCCGACGGCAAACAGATACTGATCCTTGCGAAGGGCAGGTTGGTAAATCTGGGTTGCGCGACCGGTCATCCGTCGTTCGTCATGTCGGCAAGTTTCACGAACCAAACGCTGGCGCAGATCGAACTATGGACCAAGGGCGACGACTATAAAAACCAGGTCTATGTTTTGCCCAAGCATTTGGATGAAAAGGTCGCGGCGCTGCATCTCGAGAAACTGGGCGTGCATCTGTCCCAGCTGTCGAAAAAGCAGGCGGACTATATCGGCGTACCGGTAGCGGGGCCGTTCAAGCCGGATCATTACCGTTACTGATCAAATCCGAATAGGGGGCGGCTGCACGTCCAGGACTTGACTTATCTGCGGTTACTGATTGGTATGCCTCAATCAATCTAGCGAGTATCGGCACCGTAATAAGTTCATGATCCTGATCGAACCGCTACCCGGCATCCTGGCAGGTGCGGTCGTCCTGCTCATTGTGATGGGGTCAACGGCCCTTTTTTTCGTCGGGCTGCGCGGTCGTATGCGGTTTGCCGATATATCCCGGTATGCGGAGCGGACGACTTCCCTCCTCCAATCCGCTCCGGCAATCGCGATCATCGTGCGTCGTGATGGACGGCTAGAGATGCCTCGACAGTTGGAGGATCTCTTCGGGCTGCCGGCAAAGCCGAACTATCTGGATGATCTTTGTCCCGAAAGCGGCGGCCTGTCCCCGGAAGATGTCGCGGCGCTCGCTGATCATGTTGCCAATACCCGGCGTTCGGGAAGATCGTTCAACATGACGGTGCGGCCGCGCCAATCGGGCCGCGCGTTCGTTCTGCACGGCATCCGTATCGCGTTGGCGCCGGACAGCGTGGGAAACGTAATTATTTGGGTTTCCGACACGACCAAAAGCGAAACCGAAATTACGCGATTGCGCGCCGAAACAAATCGATTGATCACCGCATTTGAGGCAATGACGGGGCTGATCGAGGCGGCCCCGCTGCCGATATGGTATCGTGGACCCGACCTGAAACTCGCCATGGTCAATTCGGCTTACGTCGCAGCCGTCGAGGGAAGCGACCGCGGCGATGTTGTCGAGCGCGGGATCGAACTGATCGAAGCTTCGGTAGGGGACGGTCCGCTTGCGGGAGCCGCTGCGGCACGGGATGAAAATTGCCCGCAAACGCAGGTGCTGCCAGCGACGATCGACGGTGAGCGCCGCTCGCTGAGGCTCTACGATGTACCGCTGCCTGCGGGCGGCGTGGCCGGCTTCGCGATCGATATCGAAGACCTCGAACAGTCTCACATCGGTGCCAAACGGTTCGCGGAGGCGCAGCGTGCGATGCTGGACCGCTTGTCGGCAGGGGTAGTTCAGTTTGCCGGGGACCGTACGCTGGTCTTTTGCAATCAACCGTTTCGCCGGATGTTCGCGATGCGCAGCGAATGGCTGGCCGACCGCCCTGAGTTCGAACGTGTGCTCGAACGGATGCGCGAGGCAAATCGACTTCCGGAAGTGCGCGACTTTCCTGGTTGGAAAGCCGAACGTCAATCCTGGTTCACGGGCGGCGACGCTGCGATCGAGGAGCAATGGCACCTTCTCGGCGGAACGCACCTGCGTGTCGTTGCGCAGCCTTTGCCTGATGGCGGGCTGATGCTCATTTTCGAGGATCAAACCGAACAGGTCCAGCTGGCGAGTGCCCGCGACACCTTATTGAGGGTGCGCACGGCAACGTTCGACAACCTCTTTGAAGCGCTCGGCGTATTTGCCGCCGACGGACGGCTGCAGCTTTGGAACAACCGGTTCCGGGCGCTCTGGGGCTTTGAAGACGAGTTCTTGGCCGCTCATCCCCGGGTGGATGTGTTTGCCAAAGCGGCAGCTGATCGCCTGGTCACACCGGCGCGATCCGAATTGATTCCGGAGTTGGTTCGCTCCGCTACGCGCGACAGGCAGCAACGCGGCGGTCGGGTCGCGTTTGCCGACGGACGGCATTTCGAGTTCGCCGGCGTGCCTCTTCCCGACGGAAATGCCCTTTTCACTATGCTCGACATTACCGATAGCAAACGGGCTGAAAAAGCGCTGCGCGACCGTAACAATGCGCTGGAGGATGCGGATCGGGTCAAGACCGCCTTTGTGGCGAACATGAGCTATGAATTGCGCACGCCGCTCACATCGATCGGCGGTTTCGCCGAGATGCTTCACGGCGGTTACGCCGGTGAACTGCCATCCAACGCGCGCGTCTATGTCGAAGCGATCCTCGAATCCGTCGAACGATTGGGGTTGCTGATCGACGATGTGCTCGACCTGACACGCGGCGATGTCGAAGGTTCGGTGCGCGAAGACGTCGACCTGATGCGTACGGCACGAGAAGCAGCGGCAATGCTGGAAACAATGGCAAAACGGCGAAAGCTCGACTTTGCAGTCGAGCTTTCGCGTTCGGGGGGGCGGGTCACCGGCGATCCGCGCCGTTTGCGTGAGGCTATCGAGCACGTTCTGCGTCATGTCATAGAGTCAGCGCCGGAAGGAACCCGCATCCTGCTTCATCTCGACGGAACCGCGACGGCGGCGAGGATCGTGGTGTCCGACAACGGGCCCGGGGCCGACGCGGAGACCGTAGCTAAAGCATTTGACCGCTTTGCCGAACCAGGAACCAGGGCGACCGGGGAACGTGCCCTGGGTTTGGGCTTGCCGCTCGCAAGACAATTTATCGAGGCACACGGCGGGACGGTCGAACTGATCTCCGAACCGGGTCAAGGCACGCTGATCACGATCACGATCCCACGGAGATGATGCGGCTTGCCGATGTTGCTTCGACCGAAGAGTTCGGCCGCGCCCTGGCCGGGCGGATCGAGATCGATGACGTGATTACGCTTGCAGGTCCGCTGGGAGCAGGCAAGACCAGTTTGGCGCGCGGTATACTGAAAGGATTGGGACTGCTCGGCGAAGCTCCGTCGCCCAGTTTCGCAATCGTGCAGCCCTATGCAGCACCCGAGGTCCGCGTGCCTGTGCTCCATGTTGATCTTTACCGGCTGAACAACGCCACGGAGTATGAGCAGCTGGGTATCGATGACTGGGCGACCGGATCGGCCTTGCTCGTCGAATGGCCGGATCGTATCGGCAACGCTTACTGGCCGACCGCGCTGCGTTTGCGTCTTGAGGTCGAGAGAGACGGCGCGCGCTGCTTGACAGCAGCAGTGCCTGCGGCTTGGAGCGAGCGATGGCCGTTATGACACCGCCGGGCGACGCCGCGGCATTTTTATCCGCGAACGGCTTTCCGGACGCAAACATCCAGCCGTTGACCGGCGATGCGTCGTTCCGACGATATTTTCGCGTCTCTTTGGACGAACGACGCGCAATGTTGATGGACGCGCCTCCACCGCACGAGGACCCTCGACCGTTTCTCGCCATGGCACGATGGCTGACCGCACGAGGTTTTGCGGCTCCGCGCATCTACGGCGCCGATGACCGGCGCGGGCTCGTACTTCTCGAAGACTTCGGCGATGCCAGAATGAGGGAAGTGGTTGATGCCGATCCAGCAGCGGCAGATGTGCTGTACCGCAGCGCGATCGACGTGCTGATCGCGCTGCGGCAGCATGTACCGCAAAATTTGTCTCCATATGACCGATCCGTATTGCACCGGGAAGCTGATCTGTTCGCTGACTGGTATTGCCTCGCTGTCGGCATCGGTCCCGACATCGATGCGTATCGTCACGCCTGGGCCGAAGTGCTGAGTCCGGCGGTCACGGAAGCTCCGGTGGCAGTCCTGCGCGACTATCATTCCGAAAACCTGATGGTGACCGCAGACGGCCTCGGACTGCTTGATTTTCAGGACGCACTCGCGGGGCATCCTGCCTACGATCTTGTATCGCTGCTGCAGGATGCGCGCCGCGACGTTGCGGTCGAGTTCGAGGCGCGGATGCTCGACTATTATTGTTCCCGCACGGGCGACGGGGCTGAGTTCCTGAACGCCTACCGAGTGCTCGGCGCGCAGCGAAACGCAAAAATTCTCGGCATTTTCACCCGGCTCTGGAAGCGGGACGGAAAGACGCGCTATCCGGGGTTTTGTCCGCGTGTCTGGCGCTATCTCGAACGCGATCTGGCAGACCCGATACTCATCCCGGTCGCTAAGTGGTTCGACCGGACGATCCCCGTCGAACTCCGAGGGGATCCGCTGGCGTTGTCGCAATAATGGGCGCGCTTGTTGGCGATACCGATGCGACCGTTTTAGCGCCGAGTACAGCGATGGTGATGGCTGCGGGTCTCGGCAAGCGGATGCGTCCACTCACCGCTACCCGACCAAAACCGTTGGTCAAAGTTGCGGGTAAGCCGCTGATCGACCATGTCTTTGCACATTTGAAAAACGCAGGCGTCGACCGCGCGATCGTCAATGTTCATTATCTGGCCGGTTTGCTCGAAGGACATCTCGGGCAACGGTTCTGCGGTGTCGATGTCACGATATCGGATGAACGCACTCAACTCCTCGATACGGGCGGAGGACTGGTCAAGGCGAGCCTTCTGTTCGGTCAGGAACCTATACTGGTCGTGAACAGCGACAATTTCTGGGTGGACGGTCCGGTCAATTCGCTGAAGCTGCTATCGTCGCGCTGGGACGATGATCTCATGGATGTGCTGCTGCTGCTGATCCCGCTCGCGCGCGCGAGCAATCATTCCGGCCCCGGCGATTTCCATCTATCCCCCGACGGACGGATCACCGGTCGGCGCAAACCCGGCCGGGTTGCGCCATTTGCCTATACGGGCATCCAGATTCTGCATCCACGGCTGCTTTCCGACGCGCCGGACGGATCGTTTTCGACGATGATTTTCTGGGAGCGCGCGATCGCCGCCGGCCGCGCGTACGGACAGGTCCATCAGGGGTTATGGTTCGATGTCGGTACGCCCGATGCCGTGACGAAGACCGAGGCGGCGCTTGCTCATGGCTGACGGGGATCGCCCGCAGGTCTTGATGATTCCCGCGCATCGCGGGTTCGCCGATGCACTGGTCGCCGGATTGATGCGGCGCGCGCGCGATCCGATGGAACTTGCGCGCGGAATCGTTTTGCTGCCGAACAATCGCGGTGTACGCGCGGTCACTCAGGCATTCGTGCGTGCGAGCGGCGGCGGGCTGCTGCTGCCCCGGCTCATTCCTTTGGGCGATCCCGACCTTGGTGAAGCGGTCGGGGCGGCGATCGACGGTGCCGATGACCCCGATCCGCCGCCGCCGGCTGTCGAATCTTTGCGGCGGAGAATGATTCTGGCGCGTGAGATCGCAGACGCGCGCGCTGCCGATGCCCGACCGGTCGGTATCGGGGAAGCGGTGCGCCTGGCGGGAGAGGCGGCGCGGACGCTGGACCAGATGCTCGTCGAGGAGGTGCCGCCGCAAGCACTGGGTGACATCGATCTGGCGCCAGAACTGAGCGAGCATTGGCAACGCGCGCTCGACGCCATGACGATTATTCTCGACCGCTGGCCACGCGAACTCGCCCGGCTTGGACGCATCGACGTCGCGCGGCGGCGGTCTATGGTGCTCGATCGGCTTGCCCATAAATGGCGTCTGCAGCCGCCGTCGGGCTTCGTCTGCGCGGCGGGCATTACCGACCCCGCGCCCGCCGTAGCCCGGCTTTTGCGCACCGTTTCCGAAATGCCGCGCGGTTCGGTCGTGTTCGCAGGGCTCGATCTTCAACTGCCCGCCGAGGAATGGGATGCGCTCGGTCCGCACGGCCCAGATTCCGTAACGGGTGCAACCCTACGTTCGGTCGAGACGCATCCGCAATTCCATCTCAAGCTGCTGCTCGAGCGGATGGGCATCGCACGGAGTGAAGTCGTCACATGGCGGGGCGGGGGAGACTATGACGCCGGTGCTGCGAGGGGCGTGGCGATCGCCAACGCGCTCGCTCCTGCCGAATTTACGGGCAAATGGACCGGTCTGAAAGCCGAGGATCGCCGTTTGAGCGGCGTGAGAACCGCCGAACTGGCGACCGCAGCCGACGAGGCTCAGGCGATCGCTCTGGCGCTTCGCGGCGCGCTTGAAACGCCGGGACGAACCGCGGCTCTCGTAACGCCCGATCGGGCATTGGCGCGCCGTGTCGCGACGCATCTCGCACGCTGGAACATCACGATCGACGATAGCGCGGGGCAGCCGTTGTCGATGCTGCCGCCCGGAACGCTGCTGCTGTTACTTGCCGAGGCCGCTGCAAATGGCTTCTCACCGCTCGCCCTGCTCGCGCTATGCAAACATCCGCTGGTTCACAGCGGGGATGAGCGTTTGACCTGGCTAGATCACGTGCGGCGCCTCGACCTTTCGCTGCGCGGTCTGCGGCCGTCCGGCGGTTTTGAGGGGATCGTCGCTCGTCTTTCAAACGACGACGCGCTTGGCCGGTGGTGGTCCGCGCTGCAACGCTCGCTCGAGCCCTTGTCAGCTTGTTTCGGGCAGGGAGAGCAATCGCTATCGAAGCTAATCTCGATCTTGCGCCATGCTGCACAGGAACTATGCGGCGACGCGCTTTGGACAGGACCGGCCGGGCGGGGGGCGGCGGACTTCCTGAGCGATCTGGAAATACATGCGGACGAAGGTCCGGCACTGATGGATCCGCTGGAACTGCCGGCCGTTCTGCGGACGCTGCTTGATGAGATTGCTGTACGCCCGCTACAGAATAGTCATCCGCGCGTTGCAATTTACGGGCTCATCGAGGCGCGGTTGCAAAGTGTCGACCTGATGGTCCTCGGCGGATTGAACGAGGGGGTCTGGCCGCCCCGCCCCGCACCCGATCCGTGGCTCGCTCCGCGCATACGTACCGCTCTCGGACTGCCGGGGCTGGAACAGCGGATCGGTATTGCCGCGCATGACTTTGCGCAGTGTCTCGGAGCGCCGCAAGTCCTGCTCACGCGCGCGCGCCGCGATGCGACTGCCCCGGCGCTCCCGTCGCGCCTCTGGCTCCGGCTACAGGCCATGGCGGGCGATCGTCTCGACCGCGACACGGCGCTGGAAGCGCACGCTTCGATGATCGATACGCCGGATGATTACGCACCCGCACACCGGCCGTCCCCGCGCCCCCATAGTTCGATGCGCCCCAAAAAGATTTCGGTGACCGAGGTCGATCGGCTGAAAGCCGATCCTTACGCCTTCTACGCACGTCACATCCTGAAACTTGCTCCGCTGGAGGCGGTTGACGCCGATCCGAGCGCTGCGTGGCGGGGAAGCGAAGTTCACGCGATCCTTGAGCAATGGTGGAAACAGGATCGCTGTGCGGTCGACAGCCTGCGTTCGCGCGCGCTTCAGATGCTTCGTGACGAGCAGACGCTTCCGCTGATGCGCGCATTATGGGAACCGCGACTGATGGAGGCGATTGACTGGATCGAGACGACCGTCGCCGGTCAGGCGGCGGACGGCCGGGTCGTGATCAGCGCGGAGGGGCGGGGGGTGATCTCGTTCGCCGGGGTGACGCTCAGCGGACGCTATGACCGCATCGACCGGATGCCGGACGGATCTGTTGCGATCGTCGACTACAAAACGGGCAAGCCTCCGTCCGCCGCTGCAGTGCGTGAAGGGTTCAGCCTGCAGCTTGGTCTTTTGGGCCTGATCGCGGAACGTGACGGCTTTGATCAAATTTCGGGCAGAGCGGATGCCTTTGAATATTGGTCGCTGGCAAAGCGGAGCGGCGACTTCGGTTACGTCGATAGCCCGGTCAATCCCGACGGTGCCCGGGGCAAGGTACCGACAGCCGACTTCGTCACAATCGCCGCACGCAACTTCGCGGAAGTGGCCGCTCGCTGGCTGACCGGCGACGATGCGTTCACCGCGAAACTGTTTCCGGCATACGCGCCCTATGCGGATTATGATCAACTGATGCGGCGTGACGAATGGTACGGGCGTGACGGCTGAAAAGCGTTCGAAGTTGCCCCAGCTCAAAGGTGCGCAGGCAGAGGCGAGCGCCCCTGACATTCACGTCTGGCTGTCGGCATCGGCAGGAACGGGAAAGACGCAAGTCCTTTCGGCCCGCGTGTTTCGCCTGCTGCTGCGCGGAGTCGCGCCCGAATCCATTCTGTGCCTGACTTTCACGAAGGCCGGGGCCGCAGAAATGGCACACCGGGTCAATGAAAGGCTGGCGGCGTGGGTCAGACTGCCCGAGACTGAGCTGTCCAACGACCTCGAAGCGCTGGGGGAACGGACATCGCCTGCGCTCAGGGCGCGGGCACGGACCTTGTTCGCCAGGATACTCGATGCGCCGGGCGGTGGATTGCGCGTCCAGACGATCCACGGCTTTTGCCAAAGCCTGTTAACGGCGTTTCCATTGGAGGCGGGACTTGCACCGGGTTTCCGCCCGCTCGAAGCGCGCGAGGAGGCTGGTATTGCGCGAGAAGCATTGGCAACGCTTTTGCAAGAAGCCGATCAGCAAGGCCGGACATCGGTCATCCACGCGATCGGTGCGCTCAGCCTGCGATTGGGAGAGGGTGGGGCGGAGGCATTTCTGCTCGAATGCGCCCGCGCGCCGGTCGCGCTCGAAGCCTTGCCGACCGGGATCAAGCCCTGGCTTCGCCGTGCGCTCGATCTTCCGAACGGCGATATTGTGGCGGCCATATCGGCAGGGTGCGCAGCACTCGACCAAAATGCGATTGACCGGATCGGCAGCGCAAACCGCAGCTGGAATACGATCAAGGGCGCTGCGGCAGCCCAAACCGTAACCCGCTGGCTCGCCGCCGATGACGCGCTTCGCGGCGAGATGCTAAAAGACTTGGCGGACGTGGTGCTTACGGCAGCGCGAGAGCCGCGCAAGGTTACGAAGAAGTTGATAGCGGCGGATCCTGATTATAAGGAACTGGCGAGCGCCCTTGGCAATGACTGTCTCCGCTTGATGTCGTTGGATGCGCGTCTGGCCTATGCCGACTTGCTCGCCGATGCTTTGAGCGTCGGCCGCGAATATGCTCGTGCTTACGCCGATGCCAAACGCCGAATTGGTGCGGTCGACTTCGACGATCTGATCCGGACCACCGTTGAACTGCTCGAACAACCCGGGATCGGCGAATGGGTCCGCTACAAGCTGGATCAGGTTACCGAACACGTTCTTATCGACGAAGCGCAGGATACCAACGTCAATCAGTGGCGGATCGTAAAGGCAATTGCAGACGAGTTTTTTGTCGGGCGCGGTAGCTATGCGCCATCGACCCGCACGCTGTTCACGGTCGGCGATCACAAGCAGGCAATTTTCGGGTTTCAGGGAACTGATCCGATCAACTTCGCGGCAGCGGAACAGCATTATGATAGGCTTGCGGCATCGGCGCTCGGCGATGCGGACTTGCCGGAAGCCGATCGCGGCCTGCCTTTTTCGCGGCTTTCTCTGACGCATTCGTTCCGTTCGACCGAACCGGTTTTGCAATTCGTCGACGCCGCGGTCTCCGCGATCGGTGAGCCGGGACTCGGTATGGTAGGAGACGTTGCATCGCATGCGAGTGAAGTTCCCGGTCCCGGAGCAGTTACTTTGTGGCCGCCGGTCGTTGAAGGCGAAGGCAATCCGGATGAAGATGAGGGATGGGTCGACGATGCGACCCGGAAACTTGCCGGACAGATCGCCGCTGAGGTCAAGAGATGGCTGGCCGAAGGACTAATGCTTGAAAGCAAGGATCGCGCGCTCCGCCCCGAGGACGTGATGATACTCGTCAAACGGCGCGGGGACCTGGCGTCGCTTATCATCGCGCGGCTTTATTCCGAAGGCGTGCCCGTTGCCGGTGTCGATCGCCTGCGCCTTAACTCGCCGCTCGGCATACAGGATTTGCTCGCGGCAATCCGGTTCGTTCTTCAGCCGAACGACGATCTATCATTGGCATCGCTGTTGGTGTCGCCGCTGATCGGATGGTCACAAGAGCAATTGCTCGCCGCTGCCCCGCGTCAAAGCGGCAGCCTTTGGCGGCATCTTGGTTCAACCCTGAACGAAGCCGATCTCGCGCCGCTGCGCGCTGTGCTGGCGCGCGCCGATCTCGTGACACCCTACCAGTTTCTCGAAGAACTGCTTTCAGGCCCGCTCGACGGGCGTCGCAAGATGTTGCGGCGGCTGGGGCCGGAGGCGCGTGACCCGATCGACGAATTGCTCGCGGCTGCGCTGGCGTTCGAGCGTACGACCACACCATCGTTACAACGCTTTCTCGACTGGTTCGACCGCGGCGATGTGGATATCGTGCGTGACCCATCCGCACCGCTCGATGCCGTGCGGGTGATGACGGTCCACGGAGCCAAGGGCCTGCAAGCGCCGCTGGTCATTCTTGCCGATGCGACGGTCGATCCGGGGGCGGCCCCGCGTTCGTCGCTGCGCTGGGTGCCGGAGCCGGGCGCGCAGCCCATCCCCATTCTTCTGCCGCGCGCGGATGAAAGCGGTGGCCCGCTCGACCAGGTTGTCGAGGCGGAAGCAAAGCGGGCGTTGCAGGAGCATTGGCGCTTGTTTTACGTTGCCGCGACGCGGGCGGAGGAACGCCTCGTCATTACCGGTTCGCTAGGCCCCCGTGCGCGCGGCGTCCCGCCCGCAACCAGTTGGTACGCCGTGTCATCGCTTGCATTTGACGCCTTGGGGGTCGCGCCTGATACACAAAGGCGGGAATTCAAAGGTAACCGCCCGCTTTACCCGGTCAAAGCCGAGCGTAAAAGCGAAGCGAAATTGGCTTCGACCACGGCGCTTCCCGAATGGGCGCGCCGCCCGGCTCCGCCAGAACTGCGTCCTTCGCGTCCGCTTGCTCCTTCGTCGATCGGAGAGGACCGTGTCAGCGATCCCGCTTACGGTGAAGCGATGCGTGCTGCCGCCGAGCGCGGACGACTGGTTCATGCGCTGTTCGAACGTCTTCCCGCCGTTGCCCCGTCGGACCGTCCCGATGCAGCGGATCGATGGTTGCGCCGTGTCGGTGACGTCGCGGACCGCGGCGAGCGCGAAAGACTTGCCGCGACGGTTTTGAATGTGCTGAACGATCCTTCTTTCAGCAAGTTGTTCGGACCCTCATCGCTGGCCGAAGCGCCGATCGCGGCGACGATCGAGGGCGGGTTCGTTGTGTCCGGCAAGGTCGACCGGTTGCTCATCGAGGACGACCGGGTCAGCGTCATCGATTTCAAGACGGGACGTGCCGTTCCAAACTACCTAGACGACATTCCGCGCTATCACCTGCGCCAGATGGCCGCTTACGTCGAGGCGTTGGAGATTGTATTCCCCAAACGTCAGGTCGATGCCGCGTTGCTCTACACCGGCGGGCCAAAACTGTTCCGCCTGCCCCGGGAAACGCTGGACCGCTTCAGGCCCGATGTTGCGACCGAGGCTTGAAGTCGGCGGTCCGTTCGTTGAGACTGGGCTCCGGCGACCCTAAATTGGCATTCGAGGAGATTGCAACCATGCCGACCAAGCAGATTACCGATGCCAGTTTTGAAACCGACGTTCTCAGCGCCGAGGGTCCGGTCCTCGTCGACTTCTGGGCCGAATGGTGCGGCCCGTGCAAGATGATCGGCCCCGCGCTGGAGGAAATCGCCGAAGAGTTGGGCGAGAAAGTCACGATCGCCAAACTCAATATCGATGACAATCCCGACGCGCCCGGAAAATACGGCGTGCGCGGAATTCCGACCATGATTCTTTTCAAGGGCGGTGACCCTGCCGCAACGAAAGTCGGTGCCGCGCCTAAAAGTCAGTTAAAGGCGTGGCTGGAAGGCGAACTAGCCTATGGGCCAGTCGCGGCAATGCTATCCTGCCGCGGCCGAACTCAGCTGCGATAATCGGCATTGATCGAAATATAGCCGTGGGTCAGGTCGCATGTCCATATCCGGGCGCGGCCTGACCCGATTCCCACATCCACTCCGATTTCGATCTCTTTTCCCTTTAGGTATTCCGTCACCCGGCCTTCGTCAAAGGCTGCCGCCGCCACGCCGTTTCTTGCGACCTCGATCGATCCAAACCGGATCGAGAGGCGGTCGCGATTGGCGGGTTCACCGGCCTTTCCAACCGCCATGACGACCCGTCCCCAATTCGCGTCCTCACCCGCAATCGCTGTTTTGACGAGCGGAGAGTTGGCGATGCTCATCCCGATATGATGGGCGCTTTGGTCGGATTCAGCACCGCTTACGTCTATCTGGATCAGCTTGCTCGCTCCCTCGCCATCGCGAACGACGAGCAATGCTAGCTGCCGGCACAGATCACCGAGCGCAGCATCGAACGCATCAAACCCGTCGCTGCCGGTGTCCTTGATCGAAATGTTTCCCGCTTGACCGGTTGCGAAAGCAAGTACGGTGTCACTCGTGGACGTGTCGCCATCTACGGTTATGCAGGTGAAACTCCGTTCATTGGCTCTTGAGAGCGAACTTTGAAGAACTGCGGCGTCGATTGCGGCATCGGTGAAGATAAATCCAAGCGTGGTTGCCATATCCGGCGCGATCATGCCGGAGCCTTTGATGATTCCGATGAGCGTCACGGTCTTGCCGGCAACGACCGCGCTCGTCATCGCACCTTTCGCGAATGTATCGGTGGTCATAATAGCCTCGGCAGCGTCCCGCCAGGAGCAGGTGTTCGCACTGAAAGCCGCGTCCAGCCCCGCCTCGGCAATCCCGATCGGCAACGGTACGCCTATAACTCCCGTCGAAGCGATGAACACATCCGACGGCATGCACCCCAGCGCGCCGGCGACTTTTGCCGCAATCGACTCGACGGCATCGGTTCCGCGGCGACCGGTAAAGGCGTTTGCGTTCCCTGCATTTACGACCAGTGCGCGGGCCTCCCCCAAAGTGAGCGCTCTTCGACACCATTCGACATCGGGTGACGCGCATCTGCTCTTCGTCAACACTCCCGCGACACAGGTTCCCGCATCCAGCGTCACATATGTCAGATCGGACCGGTTCCACTGCTTGTATCCAGCCCTTGCAACTCGCGTCGTGACCCCAGCGATATGCGGCAGATCGGGGAAGGCGCATGCAAGCGGCGAGCGTTCAAGCGGCACAATAAGATCCTTCCATCGCGGGTAAAACGGGCGGTGATTTGCCCGCCGCTCACGTCCATCTTAATTGCCGCATCCGGCAAGTCGATATCTCCGCGCGATGCCGGACCGTATTCATCTTGCCGCGCCGTTCAGTTTCCAGCAAAGAAGCGCACAATGAGCGAGCAGGCCAATTTCAACCAGATCGAAGATGACCGGAAAGCGCTGCGGTTTTCCGGCGATCTTTCGCTTGCCAAGCTTGGCGACTTGCCGGATCGACTGGACGAATTTGACGGCGATATCGATCACGTTGATTTGAGCGACGTCGAGCGGATCGACACGGTAGGTGCCTGGGTCGTACACAGGTTCGCGGCGCGTCAAAAGGCCGACGTTGAGGGCCTTGATAGAAATCAGCAAGACCTTTTCGATCAAGTCGTTGCGGCCGATCAGCAAGTTGCGATTCGACAGCATTCGGGCAGCGCTTTCGCACGCGTCCTAGGCGAAGTGGGCGATGCGACGGTTACGGCGCTTCATACGACGGTCGGTCTTCTAGGATTTCTGGGAGGCACGGTACTCGCGTTTATCGCGGTAATCCGTCATCCGCGACGCTTTCGCTTCAATGCTGTTATCCATGAGTTCGAACGAGTCGGCGTTTCGGCATTAGGCATTGTCGCCTTGATGAGCTTCCTGATCGGGATCGTCATTGCGCAGCAGGGGGCCGTTCAACTTCGTCAGTTCGGGGCGGAAGTTTTCACGATCAATTTGGTAGGACGATTGACGCTTCGTGAACTCGGCGTCCTGATGACGGCGATCATGATTGCCGGGCGCTCGGGATCAGCCTTCGCTGCGCAAATCGGAACAATGAAGCTGACCGAGGAAATCGACGCGCTTCGTACGATCGGAGTTTCGCCGATGGAAGCATTGGTTGTTCCCCGAACCTTGGCGGCAATATTGTTGATGCCGTTGCTGGGCTTTTATTCTTCAGTAATCGCGATCGTCGGAGGGGGATTGCTGGCCTGGATTTCGTTGGGGATCCCTCCGGTGACGTTTATTCAGCGCATTCGTGAAGTCGTTCCGATCACTGATCTCTACGTCGGATTAGTAAAGGCACCTGTGTTCGGTGCAATCATCGCGATTTCGGGCTGCTTTCAGGGGATGTCGGTCGAGTCCGATGCCGAGCAGGTCGGATTGAGAACAACGTCTGCCGTCGTCCAGGCAATCTTTCTAGTAATCGTGCTGGATGCATTCTTTGCCGTATTCTTCACTTGGGTCGGGTGGAACTGATGAGGCCGTCCAGCGAGGAAGACTTGATCATTCAGGTTAAGGGGCTTCGCAACGTGTTCGACGACTATGTCGTTCACGAAGACCTCGACCTCAATGTTCGTCGTGGGGAGATACTCGGCGTCGTCGGCGGGTCGGGAACCGGCAAGTCCGTATTGATGCGTTCAATCATCGGCCTCCAAGTCCCGGATGCCGGCGAAATTACCGTTTTCGGCGAACCGACGATCGGACGCGATGAAACGGAGCAAACAGGCATCCGTAAGCGCTGGGGCGTTCTTTTTCAGGGCGGAGCGCTGTTTTCGACTTTGACCGTTGCCGAGAATGTTCAAGTTCCTTTGCGAGAATTCTACCGTCACCTGTCGCCGGCTCTGCTTGACGAGATTGCTGCCTACAAGGTTGTGATGACCGGGTTGCCCGCAGATGCCGGACCCAAATATCCGTCAGAACTCTCAGGCGGAATGAGGAAGCGTGCCGGCTTGGCGCGAGCGCTTGCAATGGATCCCGAGCTTCTATTTCTCGACGAACCCACAGCGGGGCTGGATCCCATCGGCGCGGCAGCGTTCGACGAATTAACAAAATCGCTTCAGAAGACGTTGGGACTGACCGTTTTCCTGATTACGCACGATCTCGATACGCTGTATGCAATTTGCGACCGCGTGGCGGTGCTTGCTGAAAAGCACGTGATCGCGGTCGGCACGATTGACGAGTTGAAAGCGCTCGATCATCCGTGGATTGATGAATATTTCAATGGGCCGCGCGGCCGGGCCGCTGTGGCAACCGAAGAGCGAAACGTCGAGGACGCAACGCGCGCCAGAGCGACGCAGGGGGCTGAAGGCTGATGGAAACCCGTTCAAATCATGTTCTTGTCGGGGCCGTCGTCCTCATTCTTCTGGCGCTGCTTGCGGTATTTACGGTGTGGCTTGCGCGGCTCGGCGCGGCGTCGGAAAAAGAATATGATATCTTCTTCCGTCAATCGGTCGACGGGTTGGCGAAGGGTTCCGTCGTCACTTATTCGGGCGTCCCGTCCGGCCAAGTCAAGATTATCAGCCTGTGGAAACCGGACCCGCAATTTGTTCGCGTTCGCGTAAGCATCGACGCAGATACACCGATATTGCAAGGTACGACGGCATCGGTCCTCGGCAGCTTCACGGGGACCAGCACGGTACAATTGGACGGTGCGCGTAAGGGAGCGCAGCCGATCGCGTGTCCCGACACGCAGGAAAGCGCGGTTTGCCCTTACGGGGTTCCGGTGATCCCAACCAAGCAAGGCGGGATTGGCGCGATTCTCAATTCAGCGCCGCAGCTGTTGGAGCGCCTTTCCACGCTTACGGAGCGGCTAACGGGTCTGCTATCCGATCGTAATCAAACTTCGATTGCTGGTATTCTCGAAAACACGAACCGTCTTTCCGATGCGCTGGCGGACCGTGGACCGGAGATTGCCGCGACACTCGCGCAGACGAGGGTCGCCGTCAGGCAGGCGGGAGACGCCGCGCAACAGATTGGCGATCTGGCCGAAACGACGAACGGCGTCTTGGCGCAGGACATTAAGCCCACGCTTGCAAACCTCAACGATGCGATCAAGTCAGCAAAACAAAGCGCGGACACTCTCAATGCCGCTGTGGGTGACGCCCAGCCGGGGTTAAAAACATTTTCCAAGCAAACCGTTCCTGAAATCAATCAACTGGTCATCGATCTGCGAAAAACGTCAGGTGCATTGTCATCTATAGCAAATAAGGTGGATCAGCAGGGTGCGTCATCTTTGATCGGTCAAGGTAAATTGCCGGACTACAAGGGTAAGTAAGGCTCAGTATGAAAAACCCATCAATCCTCGCTGTTCTTTTGCCGCTAGCCGGATGCATCACTTTCGGCGCGAAGCCTCCTCCTTCATTGATGGTTCTTGAGTCCGAATCCCAGATCGCCGTTGGGACGACAAGGGGCGAGACTGCGTCGATGCCCGTTACCGTTGCGGTTCCTTCTGTTCCTCAGTCACTAGCGACGCCGCGCGTTCCGGTACGCGCTACGCCGACGTCTATTGCATATGTCGAAAACGCGCAGTGGAGCGAGCCGCCCGCACAATTGTTCGCCCGTCTGTTGGCGGATACATTAACGGCGCGGACCGGGCGTGTGGTATTCGCCGGTGTTCAATCGATAAGCGAACCGGGCGCACAGCTTGGTGGCGCGCTGCGGCAATTCGGGCTCGATGCGCAGACGCGCGAGGCGGTCGTGACTTATGACGCGTCGCTAATGCGCAACGGCGCTCAAACCGGCGAACAAAGAAGGTTTGAGGCACGTGTACCCATCAGCGAAATCGATGCAGCGACGGCAGCCACCGCCCTGAACCGAGCGGCGAACCAGGTTGCGGTCGAGGTTTCTGACTGGGTGAACCGTTAAGGCGGCGCGATCGCCAATACTTTCTCGGCGTGAGCAAGATGAAGGCGTTCCACCATCTTGCCATCGAGCCGAATGACGCCACGATCACGAGCCTCCGGCTCCTGAAATGCGGTGACGATACGTCGTGCCCACGCAACTTCCGAAGATGTCGGCGAAAAGGCGTTGTTTGCCGCGTCAATCTGGCTCGGATGTATCAAAGTTTTCCCGTCAAAGCCGAGCATTGCGCCATCGAGACATTCGCGTAGAAAACCGATGCCGTTGTCGAGTTCGTTGTAAACCCCATCCAGAACAATCAGTTGCCTGCTGCGCGCGGCGACGATGATCGCGGTCAATACCGGGCGTAGGGCTGTCCGATCGGCATCCGGACGGCAACGCATATCCAATCCCAGATCGTTCGTTCCGGCAACGAGACCGACAAGTCCGGTTTCTTGTGCAGCATCCACGATGCCCCTTAGGTTCATAACGCCTGTACACGTTTCGACCATGGCTAGAAACGCGGGACGATCTTTGCCGATCGCGTCCCTGGCCTCATACAAATCCCGCGCATTGCCGATCTTGGGCAGCACGATTGCCTCTACGGCCAGCGGTCCAATAGCTGCGAGGTCCTCCTTGTACCAATCAGTATCCCGCGGATTAACGCGTACGGCGCAGCGAGTGCCGTCAACGCTCTTTTCATTCAGGATTTTGACAACGTTCTGCCGCGCCGCGATCTTGCGTTCAGGTGCTACGGCGTCCTCAAGGTCCATTATGAACATATCGCTGGCCAGTCCGCGTATCTTACTCATCGCCCGGCAATTGGACGCCGGAACGAACAGGACGGAACGATTGCGCGAAACGATCATGCACTTGTCCTATAAGCAGCTCTGTCGGTGATAAAGTAACGCAACATAGGTGCGTTTACGGGCGGCCTGGTCTGGAGATTCCAGCTGATGAATATTAAATCGTTCATTGTGAGAGATCAAAAACCTTTTCAGTGGCTCGAGCTTGGAAAGGCTCGATATTCTTCGCTTGGCATTGCCGCTGCGCTGCTCGCGGGATGCGGCCGGCAGACGCCGGATCTTTTGCATCCTGCCGGGCCGGTTGCTGCAGGTGAGCGATTGATCCTGTTCAATTCGCTGGCGATCATGCTCGCAATCGTCGTGCCGACGATTATATTAACGATAGCCTTTGCGTGGTGGTTTCGCGATAACAACCAAAAGGCGACATACTTGCCGGAATGGTCGTTTTCAGGCCGTTTGGAGTTGCTGGTATGGTCGATACCGGCACTGATCATCGTGTTCTTGGGCGGTATCGCATGGATAGGCAGTCATGAACTTGACCCGCCCAAGCCACTCGCCGCCAAGAACAAGCCGATACAGGTCCAAGTTGTCGCAATGGATTGGAAATGGCTATTTATATATCCCGAGCAGGGTGTAGCAAGTGTCAACCGTTTAGTCATTCCCGCCGGTACACCGGTAACGTTCAAGATAACCTCCGCGACTGTAATGAACAGCTTTTTTATTCCCCGTTTGGGGAGTCAAATCTATGCGATGTCAGGCATGACGACAAGTTTAAACCTCATGGCCGACCGGCCCGGCACATTTAATGGTTTGTCGGCACATTACAGCGGGCGAGGTTTTCCCGGCATGGCGTTCAAAACAGAAGCGATCCCGGCGCCACAGTTTCGTGAATGGATTAGACGATCGAAGAGTACCGGGCCCGCACTAGACGGTCAACATTACGTTGATTTGATGAAGGATAGTGTGGACGTGAAACCGTATACATATCGCTCCGTTCCCGCATCCTTATTCAATGCGATTGTTCAAAATTCCGGTACCCAAAATTCCAAAGTCGCAATCGATGGCAGAGAGCGTTAATTCTATGTTCGGAAAGCTTGGCTGGGATGCCGTCCCCCTCAATGAACCTATCCCAATGGTTGCATCCGCCGTCGTGGCGATCATTATTGTCGGCGTTATCGGGTGGGTGTGGAAAAGGGGTTATGTACCCTATCTCTGGAATGACTGGATAACGTCGGTCGATCACAAGCGTGTCGGCATCATGTACTGCATCTTGGCTGGCGTGATGCTGCTGCGGGGGTTTTCCGATGCTTTGTTAATGCGATCGCAGCAAGCGCTGGCCATGGGGAACGACGGCTATTTGCCTGCTGATCATTATGATCAGGTGTTTAGCGCGCACGGGACGATCATGATATTCTTCGTCGCGATGCCATTTATGATTGGATTGATGAACTTTGCTTTGCCATTGCAACTTGGTGTGCGCGACGTTGCGTTTCCGACCCTCAATTCCGTCAGTTTCTGGCTGACGGCAAGCGGTGCTCTGCTGATCAATATCAGTCTGTTCATCGGGGAATTCGCAAAGACCGGTTGGCTTGTTTATCCTCCACTGTCTGAATTGCGGTTCTCGCCCGGCGTAGGCGTCGATTATTACTTATGGGCGTTGCAGATTTCGGGTGTTGGAACGTTGTTGTCGGGTGTAAATCTTGTCACAACCATATTGAAAATGCGCGCACCCGGAATGGGCTACACGCGTATGCCGATGTTCTGCTGGACATCGCTGGCGTCGAACCTGCTGATCGTTGCTGCATTTCCGATTTTGACATGCACGCTGGCCATGCTGATCTTGGACAGATATCTAGGATTTCACTTTTTTACCAATGAAGCCGGCGGCAACCAGATGTTGTTCGTCAATTTGATTTGGGCGTGGGGTCATCCGGAAGTTTACATCCTGATCCTCCCGGCTTTCGGCATTTTTAGCGAGGTCGTCTCTACATTCTCCCGCAAGCCGTTATTCGGTTACCGGTCGATGATTGTGGCTACAATGGCGATCTGTATTCTGGCCTTCGTGGTCTGGCTGCATCACTTTTTCACAATGGGTGCAGGAGCTGACGTCAACGGCTTTTTCGGTATCACCACGATGATAATCGCTGTGCCGACCGGCGTGAAAGTCTTCAACTGGCTTTTCACTATGTATGGGGGTCGTATCAGATACGATACACCGATGCTATGGTCAGTCGCGTTCATGGTCACGTTTGTCATCGGTGGGATGACGGGTGTGTTGCTGGCCGTTCCGCCTGCGGACTTCGTGCTCCATAATTCACTCTTTCTCGTTGCTCACTTTCATAATGTGATTATTGGTGGCGTATTATTCGGAGCATTCGCCGGTTTTACTTACTGGTTTCCAAAAATGTTCGGGTTCCAGCTCAGCGAATACTGGGGGAAATGGGCATTTTGGCTCTGGACCACCGGCTTCTACCTAGCTTTTATGCCGCTTTACGTTTTAGGTTTGATGGGCATGACCCGCCGTCTACAACATTATAATGTGCCGGAATGGCAGCCTTGGCTGATCGTGGCGGGCATCGGCGCGATAGTGATCTTCGGCGGCATTATCTGCCAGATCATACAACTTTACGTAAGCATTCGCGACCGCGAAGCGTCGAAGGATGTAACGGGTGATCCTTGGGACGGGCGCACGCTGGAATGGATCACGACGTCGCCGCCGCCCGAATTTAACTTTGCTGTGTTGCCAAATGTCGAGGGTGAGGAAGCCTATTGGGGATTGAAATCGGAGGCTCGTGAGAAGCAGCGTTTGAGCGAGAAGCCGGTGTACGAAGACATTCACATGCCGAAGAATTCGCCAACGGGCATCGTTACTGCGTTTTTCTCCAGTCTGATGGGATTTGCACTGATCTGGCATATCTGGTGGCTGGTCATCCTTGGCTTTCTTGGCGCATGGGCGACCTTCGTAGTCTTCGCATGGAGAGACGAGGGGGATTACAATATTACAGCTTCCGAACTCGAAGAGCGCGATCGTCAGCGCCGTATAGGGAAAGCGCGGCTCCTGGACATTCCAGCGGAGATGCATGCGTGAGCGGGCACGGTCACGGATATGGTGATCCCAACCGTCTCGGCCATGGAGACATCCCGGCGAGTGAGCGGGGTCCCGCCCCGACGAGAATTGTCGTCTCCTACGGCTTCTGGATCTTCCTACTATCAGACTTCATCATGTTTTCCGGCTTCTTCGCCGGATATGCAGTGCTTGTCGGACAAACGGCGGGTGGCCCGACGGGCCGTGAGCTATTCGATTTGCCGCTGGTCGGCGCCGAGACGACGCTTCTGCTGCTATCGAGCTTTACCTGCGGAATGGCCGGACTCGCGGTTGCAGAACGCAACGCGCTATGGTTCCAACTATCGATGCTGGCAACCGCGGTCCTCGGAGCCGGATTTCTCGGACTGGAGATGTACGAGTTCACGCATCTGATTTCCGAGAATGCCGGACCGGATCGCAGTGCATTCCTTTCAGCGTTTTTTGCGCTGGTCGGCTGTCATGGGCTTCACGTCGCATTGGGACTGGTTTGGCTTACGACGATGATGGGGCAAGTCTGGACGAAGGGTTTTCGCAGCGACATCCGCCGGAGAATCCTCTGCTTCAGCCTCTTCTGGCATGCGCTAGATATTATCTGGATCGCGCTGTTTACGGTGGTCTATCTTTTGGGGGCGGGCAGATGAACCGATCGAGCGGTTACATTGATAAGCAGGGTTTGGACGATGTGGCACCGGGAGATGAGGGTGAAGAGCATTCGCTCGGTTCGGGCGTTCGCGGCTATGTGATCGGCTTGGTATCCGCACTGATCCTAACCGGCGCATCGTTCTATGCGGCGGCCAGTGGAATCATCTACGGTCCGGGAATTCCGGTCGCGCTGATCGCGCTGGCGATCGCCCAAATGGGGATCCATCTCGTATTTTTCCTGCACATTACGACAGGGCCCGATAACTCAAACAACGTTCTTGCTTTGGCGTTCGGCGTATTGATTGTGGCGCTGGTTCTTATCGGGTCTATCTGGATCATGTCGCATCTCAATCATAACCTGATGTCTCAAGCCATGATGACGCAGATGCAGCAGTAGAGAACCAATTTTTTTGAGGTGCCGCGATCGAGACCGAATTTGGATTGGAGCGGGTAGCGGGAATCGAACCCGCGTATTCAGCTTGGAAGGCTGCTGCACTACCATTGTGCTATACCCGCGTAGCGGTCGAACTGAAGATGACGCCGTTTAGCTGCTGAAAATATCCGTTGCAAGCATACGCCATCCGGCGAGCAATCAGAAGCTTTCCTCTGCGTATATGCGGCTTACATCGCCGTGCCATGCGCCATGAAAACGGTCCAGGAGACGCTCTGCGGGAACCTTACCGGACCGAACAATTTCCCGCAACGGGTTGAGAAAGCCGGTTTCGTTTTCACCCGCACGATTGATCCGGTTACGTGCCGTAAGGCCGCGGTCAGCAATATCGAGCACAATGTCGGCGATATTACGGAGCTTGCGACCTCCGGGGATCGGCGCGTTCAGACCCAAACGTGGAACGGTGTCGCGAAGCTCCTGCCGTTCCTCAATCGACCACGTTTTTACTATGTCCCAAGCGCTGTTGAGCGCGGTCTGGTCGTAAAGCAACCCTACCCAAAATGCGGGCAAGGCGCAGATCCGGTTCCACGGGCCTCCGTCCGCACCACGCATTTCCAGGAATGTCTTTAGCCGAACTTCCGGAAATGCCGTCGAGAGGTGGTCATTCCAGTCCGAAAGTGTAGGTCGCTCGCCCGGCATGACCGACAAACGGCCGTCAAGGAAATCGCGGAAGCTGAGCCCCGCTGCATCAACGTAGCGACCGTCCCGGAATACGAAATACATCGGAACGTCGAGCGCGTATTCGACATAGCGCTCATACCCGAAACCATCTTCGAACACGAAGGGGAGCATCCCTGTGCGTTGCGGATCGGTGTCCGACCAGATGTGGCTGCGGTAAGAGAGTAACCCGTTCGGCTTACCCTCAGTGAACGGCGAGTTGGCAAACAAGGCGGTGGCGAGTGGCTGCAGCGCCAATCCCACACGAAACTTCTTCACCATGTCGGCTTCGGATGAATAGTCGAGGTTGACCTGTATCGTGCAGGTTCGCAGCATCATGTCGAGCCCCATCGATCCCACGCGGGGCATGTGCCGCAGCATGATCGCGTAGCGGCCCTTTGGCATCAGCGGAAGATCGCCGCGCGCCTTGTCCGGCCACATGCCCAGCCCCAGAAACCCTAGCCCGAGCATTTCACCGACGGCCTTGACCTGATCGAGATGGCGTCCCGTTTCGGCGCATGTCTCATGCAGATTTTCGAGCGGAGCACCGGAGAGTTCAAACTGACCTGCAGGCTCGAGGCTGACGGTTCCGTCCGGTCCGCTTAGTGCGATGACGTTGCCGCCTTCCTCTACCGGACGCCAGCCAAATTTGGTCAGCGCAAGCAAAAGGGCGCGAATGCCCCCGGGCTCTCCCCAACTCGGCGCATGTTTATCGGTGGTCGAATAGACGAATTTTTCATGCTCGGTGCCGATCCGCCAGCGCAGAGCGGACTTTTCCCCTGCGGCAAAGCTGTCAACGAGTTCCAAGTAGGTTTCGATGATGGGGGACGGCGTGTGCGTGTCGGTCCTGGTCGTCATCGGCGTCCTTTAGCCGCCAAATAACAGCGTTGCCAGAACCGTTCAATTGAGTTCAGGCGATCAACTCCAGCGCCATCGCCGTCGCTTCTCCTCCGCCGATGCAAAGCGAGGCGATCCCGCGGCTTTTCCCCTTACTTTTTAACGCAGACAGCAAAGTGACAACCAGCCGCGCGCCGCTCGCGCCGATCGGATGGCCCAAAGCGCACGCCCCACCGTTAACGTTAACCTTGTCGTGCGATAGATCGAGATCGCGCATCGCGATCATCGCGACGCAGGCAAAGGCTTCGTTAATTTCGAAAAGATCGACCTCGTCGACGCGCCAGCCGGCCTTTTGCAGGACCTTCCTGATCGCAAATACGGGGGCTGTTGTGAACAGCGACGGAGCGTGCGCATGTGCCGCATGTGCGACCACGCGCGCAACCGGTTTTAGATCTAACCGCTCGGCAACGCTGGCGCGCGTCATGACCAGCGCGGCAGCACCATCGGAAATCGATGATGCATTCGCAGCGGTGATAGACCCGTCTCTTGAAAAAGCGGGGCGGAGCGTTGGGATCTTTGCGATGTCGCCCTTTGCGGGTTGCTCATCCGTGGAGATCGCCTGCACACCCTTGCGGCTCCTGACCTCGACACTCACGATCTCGTGTTCGAAATTTCCCGTGTTTTGGGCAGCCTGCGCGCGTCGCAAAGACTCGATCGCGTAATCGTCCATCGCTTCCCTGGTGAACTGATATTCGGCCGCAGTTTCTTCTGCGAAATTCCCCATCAGTTTACCGGGCTCATAGGCATCCTCCAGCCCATCGAGATACATGTGATCGAAGAGCGTATCGTGTCCTATACGTGCGCCTGTACGATGCTTTTGCGAGAGATAGGGGGCGTTCGTCATGCTCTCCATTCCTCCCGCCACGACAACATCCGTCGATCCTGCCGCAAGGGCGTCTGCGGCCAGGATTGCCGCCTGCATTCCCGATCCGCACATCTTGTTGACGGTCGTTGCCTCGACATGGTTCCCAAGTCCCCCACGAATTGCAGCCTGCCGGGCAGGCGCTTGGCCCAGACCGGCAGGAAGGACACATCCCATGTAAATCCGGTCGACATCATCGTTGGCAACACCGCAGCGCTCGACCGCGCCCCTGACTGCGGCCGCGCCGAGATCGACTGCGGTTGCGCCCGATAAACTACCCTGAAACGACCCCATCGGCGTCCGCGCATAAGAAAGAATTACGACTGGATCAGAGGTCATTAATCATCTCCGCAAGATATAGGCTCGTGACTTAGGGTTCATATGCAGCAGTTACAAAGCATCGCTGCATTGGTTAGGGGTAATCTATGCAAACACTATCCGAAGGCTTGAAGTGGTTCGCCTCAATCTCCGGCATCATTGCGGCTGCGATGATTTCCTTGAATTACGGTCGAAGGGTTACGGGGTGGGGGTTCGTGATCTTCGTCGGGTCGTCGATGGCGTGGATCGGAGGTGCGCTGATGACGAAGGACGGGGCGCTTGGAACACAGAATGCGGTGCTGTTCGCTATTAATTTGTTCGGTGTTTATAGATATTTGATCCGCAAAGACAATGTCTGAGGCAGTGCGATGGGCAGCTGCGCTCGGCGTGTCAGGTGCGATTTTCGGCAGCTTTATCGCGGCCTTGATACTACGATGGAGTGACGGCCGATCCGTAATTCGGGGGCGATCGGCGTGCGATGCGTGTCGAGCGGTGCTCAGTCCTGCGGAACTTGTGCCGATCCTGAGTGCGCTGGCGTCGCGCGGACTTTGCAGACGGTGCGGTGCAAGCATCGATCCGCTGCATGGGCGCATCGAGATCGGATGCTGCGCGATCGGTGCGACAGCCGGATGGGTCGCAGCGGGTCCGGTTGGCGTTGCGGGCGCTTTCTTCGGCTGGATGCTGCTTGCGCTCGCGGTGTTCGACTGGCACAGTTTCTGGCTGCCCGATCGATTGACGGCGCTTCTGGCGATCGGCGGGATGGGGTCGGGATTTGCGGGTATCAGCCCCTCGCTCGGCGACAGGATTATCGGCGGCTGCGCGGGTTTTGCCGCGCTCTGGACGATCGCGGCTGGATACCGCGCGCTTCGCAACGTCGAGGGGATGGGCGGCGGCGATCCGAAATTGCTGGGGGCGGTAGGGCTCTGGATCGGCTGGCGATTGTTGCCCGCGACCGTCCTCATTGCGGGCATAGTCGGACTGGCGTTCGTTGCAGCAGCGCGGGTGCATGGGGACGTGGTCGCGCGGGATGAGCCGATCCCGTTCGGGACGATGATCGCAATCGCGGCTTACCCGGCTTGGCTGATGATGATAGCATATGGCTCATGATCGCCCTCCTCCTTTCCGTCGCGGTTCAGGTTGCACCCGCGCCCACTCCCGCACCGGGCCCCGTTCCGCTGGGGCCGATCGGCAAGCAGACCCTTCCCGCGCGAGGGTGTGCGGCCTATCTGTGGAGCGTCGCCGGCCGGCAGCTCGTTGCTATGGCGGGTGTCGACCCCGCCCGGCTGAGGATCGCGATTGACGGCAAGACGCTCGATTACGCGCGTGCGTCGCAGAACGGAGCGGGGGGCTATGGGTTCGGCAAAGTCAACGTCTATAGCGGTGCGGACATTACGGCGACGCTTGATATGACGGTCGTCGAACGTCCCGAACTTACCAGTGGCGCAATGATTCCCGATGCCACCATCCGCATCGACCGAACCGGCCGTGACACGGTGATCGTGCCCGTTGCGGGATTGGTTGGGTGCGCCACCGTAACGCCCTAACGATCGAAATTTCTACGCAGGGAGTTGCGCCTTGGGGAAACCGGTCCACGCCCGATCATAGTCCGCATCGAGTGCGCTCGTTTCCATCGCGAAACCAGTCGGACGAAAGAGCCATCGGCTTTCGATCATGAATGCCATCGTTCCGTCGATCTTGTGCGGTTTGAGTTCGGCCTCGCTCGCACCCTTCCAACTGGCGACATCTGGACCATGACCAGACATCTGATTGTGAAGCGAGAGCGCACCGGGGCGGAATCCTTCCGCCTTGGCATCATAGGCACCGGTGATCAGGCCCATGCACTCGCTCATCACGTTGCGGTGGAACCAGGGCGGCCGGAACGTATTTTCCGCGACGAGCCAGCGCGGCGGGAATATGACGAAATCGACATTTGCGGTGCCGGGCACGTCGCTGGGTGAGGTCAGCACGGTAAAGATCGACGGATCGGGATGATCGAAACTGATGCTGCCGATCGTGTTGAAGCGGAAGAGATCATATTTGCACGGTGCGTAATTGCCGTGCCACGCGACCACGTCGAGCGGCGAGCGGCCAAGTTCGGTCCGCCACAGCGATCCCATAAATTTTTGAACCAACTCGAATTCGCTCTCGACATCCTCAAACCAGGCAACAGGGCTTTCAAAGTCGCGCGGATTGGCAAGCCCGTTCGCACCGATCGGACCAAGATCGGGGAGGCGAAAGGGTTGCCCATGGTTTTCAGCGACATAGCCGCGCGCGTCGCCACCCGGCAAAAGCACCTTGAAGCGTACACCGCGCGGGATCAACGCGACCTCTCCTGGCGCAATATCGATCCGCCCGAGTTCGGTCAGCAATGTTAGCGCACCGCGTTCAGGCAGGATCAGCAATTCACCGTCGCCTGATACGAAGGCGCGGTTCGTCATGTCCCTGGTCGCATTGTAGATGTGCAGCGCGACACCGGTCTGGCTTGCCGGGCCTTCGCCGGCGACGACCATCGTCGTCAGACTGTCCAGCCAGTCCGCATCCCCCTCAGCCTCGAGTGGAGCCCAACGGAGGCGATTAGGCGCGAAGGGTCGTTCAAGCGTGCCGGGTGCGAACCGCTTTGCACCTTCGTACCGCGTGAATGCCGGATGTGCTGCCGAGGGGCGCAGCCGATAAAGCCAGGACCGCCGACTCTCCGCGCGTGGAGCCGTGAAGGCGGTCCCGGAGAGTTGCTCGGCATAGAGCCCGAAAGCTGGCTTTTGCGGAGAATTGCGTCCGACGGGCAACGCGCCCGCGACGGCCTCGGTCGCGAAATGGTTGCCGAAGCCGGTTATATAGTCCTTCCGCGAACCGCGAGGATCGCCCGTCACGCCTTGGCCTTTTCCGGCACGACGCCGCGTTTGATCTGGTCGAGTTCGATGGATTCGAAAAGCGCCTTGAAATTCCCCTCGCCAAAGCCGTCATTGCCCTTGCGCTGAATAATCTCGAAAAAGATCGGCCCGACCATATTCTCGGTAAAGATCTGCAGCAGCAATCCGCCGCCGGTCTCCGGTGCACCGTCGATCAGAATGTCACGCTTACGCATCTCCTGAACGTCGTGATTGTGGCCGGGCAGGCGCTTGTCGATCAGATCGAAATAGGTGGCGGGTGTCGTCTGGAAGCGGATGCCGTTCGCGCGCAGCTTGTCGACGGTCGCAAAAATATCGTCCGTCGCGAGCGCGAGATGCTGGATCCCTTCTCCCTTATAATCCTTGATGAACTCTTCGATCTGGCTGTGCTCGTCCTGACTTTCGTTCAACGGAATGCGGATCTTGTCATCGGGCGCGGTCATCGCCTTTGAGAACAGCCCCGTCGCTTGCCCCTCAATATCGAAATATCGGATTTGACGGAAATCAAAGATGCGCTCGTAATAATTGGCCCAATAATCCATCCGGCCGCGGTTCAAATTGTGCGTGAGGTGATCGAGCGACTCCAATCCTACCGAATTGTCATCGACCCCGGTGCCGTTGACCGGCGTGAAATCATGCTGGTAAATCGTTTCGCCGCCATGCTTGTCGACGAGATAGAGATTGGCTCCCCCAATCCCTTCGATCGCCGGAATATCAAGTTCGCCCGGTCCGTTATGCCCCGTCACCGCAACTGCGCCGCGTTCGACCGCCATATCGAGCGCTCGCTTCGCATCGGCGACGCGGAACGCCATCGCATTGGCCGAAGGGCCATGATCTTCCCGGAATTTCCTGACCTGGCCACCCGTGTCCATGTTCAAAAGGAAATTGATGTCGCCTTGCGCATAGCGGCGGATGTTCTTCGACTTGTGCGTGGCGACATGGGTGAAACCCATTTTGGTGAACAGGTCGGCCAAGGCATCAGGATCAGGACCGGTAAATTCAACGAATTCAAATCCGTCGAGACCCATCGGGTTAGCGGTATCGCTCATTATCTTTCCTTTGCCCAAAAAGAGATATCTAGTTTCTGTTGTAACTATATCTGATGGCGGTCTTCGCGTCAAAGCCTGCCGAGGCTGACGTGTCATTGTTTGACAGTGCCGCCTTGCGGGTGACGAAACGGCATGGAGAGGATATCGTTTGCCGATGCCGGAAAAGTTAAGCCTTCACAGCTTCCTGCCCTATCGTCTGTCGATCGTTTCACTCGAGGTGTCGGCGGCGGTCGCGTCCACCTATCAATCGCTGTTCGGACTGCGCATTCCCGAATGGCGTTTGATCGCCGTCATGGCGGAAAGCGATGGTATGACGCCGCAGTCGATCGGCGAGGCGACGAGAATGGACAAGGTCACCGTCAGTCGCGCGAGCCGTGCTTTGGTCAAGCGGGGCCTTGTTCAGCGGTCGCCGAACCCGCACGACCGCAGGTCACACCTGCTGACGCTGACGCTCGCCGGACAAGAACTTTACGCGCAAGTGGTGCCCAAGGCGCTCGAGATGGAACGTCACATTTTCGGCGGACTGACGGCGGATGAGATCGCGCTGTTCCGTGCGTTGCTGGACCGGATCGAGGCGGCTGCGGGCGGAGAAGAGGCTTGATTGCGACACCGGGCTTGGCCTAGGCAGGGCTGGTCCTCCCCAAACAGATTTTCACATATCGAGGAGGAATCACATGCCCGAACGTGCCGGCCTGAACGTTGCCGAACCCCTGGCGTCATTCGTCGAAGACAGATTGTTGCCGCTGCTCGGGATTGCGTCCGAGGGCTGGTGGCGCGGGGTCGCGGATGTCTTCGATCGTTTTGCTCCCGCAAACCGGGCGCTGCTCGAGCGGCGTACCGAACTACAGTCAATCATCGACGCGCGTTACGACGCGGGTGAGGAAGTCGACGAGGCGTGGCTCCGCAAGATCGGCTATATCGTCCCGGAACCGGGTGCCTTTCAGATCGGAACGCGGAACGTCGACGCCGAAATCGCGACGATGGCCGGACCGCAACTCGTCGTCCCAGCGCTCAACGCCCGCTTCGTGCTGAATGCGGTCAATGCGCGGTGGGGCAGCTTGTACGATGCGCTCTACGGCACCGATGCGGTAGCCGGTGCGGCGCGATCGAACGGTTACGACAGCGAGCGCGGCGCACTGGTCATTGCCCGGGCAAAGGCGTTTCTCGACGATGCGGTTCCTCTCACTACGGGAAGCTGGACCGATTTCGGCGGATCGCAAACCGATATACCGATCGCCGACCTGCACCAGTTTGTCGGCAAGACGGACCGCGGCAGTTTGTTCATTCATCACGGCCTGCATATCGAGATCATCTTCGACCGGTCGCATCCGATCGGCGCGAGCGATCGTGCTGGCATCGCCGACGTCATTCTGGAGTCCGCGCTGACGACGATCGTCGATCTGGAAGATTCGATCGCCGCGGTCGATGCGGAAGACAAGGTTGCCGCCTATGCGAATTGGCTCGGGCTGATGCAGGGCGATCTCGAGGAAACATTCAACAAGGGCGGTCGAGCGGTAACCCGGCGGATGGCCGCCGATCGCGTAGTTCGGAGCCCGGAAGGGAGCGAACTGACGCTGCCCGGACGCAGCCTGTTGTTCGTGCGCAACGTCGGTCATCTGATGACGACGCAGGCGGTCGTCCTCGCGGACGGGACGCAAGCGCCCGAAGGCATTCTCGATGCGATCATGACGGCGACGATCGGCGCGGTCGACCTGAAGCGGCTTGGGCGGTTCGTGAACAGCCGGGCCCGGTCCATTTATATCGTCAAACCCAAGATGCACGGACCGGAGGAATGCGCTTTCACCGATCGCCTGTTCAACGCCGTCGAGGACTTGCTCGCGCTGGAACGCCATACGATCAAGATCGGGGTGATGGACGAGGAGCGGCGGACGTCCGCGAACCTTGCCGCCTGCATCGCGGCGGTTAAGGATCGGATCGCGTTCATTAATACGGGGTTTCTCGACCGGACGGGGGACGAGATCCACACCGCGATGCGCGCGGGCCCGATGGTCCCGAAAGCAGAGATGAAGGCGACGGGCTGGATCGGGGCTTATGAGGACCGCAATGTCCGGATCGGCCTGGTCCATGGGCTGTCGGGACGGGCACAGATCGGCAAGGGAATGTGGGCGGCACCCGACAAGATGGCGGACATGCTGGCGCAAAAATCCGCGCATCCGATGAGCGGTGCGAATACTGCGTGGGTGCCGTCGCCGACCGCGGCGACGTTGCATGCGATGCATTACCATCAGGTCGATGTGTTTGGGCGGCAGGAGCAGATCGGTGCCGAGCCCATCCCGCCGGTCTCCGCACTGCTGGACGTGCCGGTCGCGCGTGATCGGCGCTGGGGGGAATGGGAGGTCGCGCGCGAGCTCGACAACAATGCGCAAGGCATATTGGGCTATGTCGTCCGCTGGGTCGATCACGGCGTCGGATGTTCGAAGGTTCCCGATATCGACGATGTCGGTTTGATGGAGGACCGCGCGACGCTCCGCATTTCTTCGCAGCACATGGCGAACTGGATGCTTCACGGGGTTGCCCGGCCCGCTGACATCGATGCGGCACTGCTCCGAATGGCGGCGAAGGTCGACGAACAGAATGCGGGCGATCCGGACTATGTCGCAATGGCGCAGCATCCGGACGGCCTTGCCTATGCGGCTGCACGCGCGCTGGTTTTCGAAGGGGCGGTGCAACCGAACGGTTATACCGAACCATTGCTGCATGACTTTCGCCTGCGGGCAAAGGCAAAAAACGCTTGAAAACAGATCGATGATGGTGTGTTGCCTCCGCTCGTTCGCTACAAGGGACGGCAGGCAACCGGTTGGGGAATTTTCGAAGCGTGACTGCGTTGCATCGTCGGCACTTCTGGCTCGCCGCAGCGCTGGTCTTGTCTGGCCCTGTCCGTGCTCAGTTGCAGGAAGGGGGCACGGCGCCACCGCGCGGGCTCGACCTGCCTACGCCGCCGACCGATGATGCCGGACGTCCGGTCGACCCTTCGGACCCTGAGGGCGGCAAACCAATCATTCCCGAAGCGGAATTCGATGCAGCGTTGCCGCCGCTTTCGGGCGACATCAATGCCCCGCTCGAGCCGATGCCGAGCGTGCCCGTGCCGGCTGCGCCTCTCTCAAAGCCGGTGACCGCGCCGAGCGTGGCGGGCGACGCGACGACGCCGATTGCCGTCGGGGATACGATCGCGGCGGTTCCGCCGGAAGATCCCGCACTCGCCGCGCCGCTCGCCCCGATCGGCAGTTTCGAGACGGTGCCGCTTGTCGCAAGTGGCGCGGAAACGGGCGACGAGGGACAGAAAGTGCGGTACGAAACCGTCGTCAACGGCCTCGGCCCGCTGGATCTTGAAGGCCAGTTCAAGTCGCTGTCTTCGCTGGAGGATGGTGACGGCAAGGCGGATAACGCGACCCAGGTGGCCGAGCGGGCGAAGGAGGACGAATCGCTAGCCGCGCGGCTGATGAAATCGCTTGGCTATTACGATGCCACCGCGATCTCGTCGATCGAGACGGTGACGAATTCGCCGGGCCGGCTGCGCGCGATCGTGACCGCGTCGCCGGGGCGGCTCTACACCTTGTCGTCGATTACGATCGATGCCGAACCGGTCGCGCCGCCAGACCTATTGCGCAAAGCGCTGCCGCTGAAGGTCGGCGATGCGATCGATGCTGGCAGAATCATCGCGGCCGAGGCGAATGTCAGCCTGATGCTGCCGCAGAACGGCTATCCTTTCGTCGAGGTTGGAGATCGCGACGTGCTGCTCGACGATGTCGGTCCCAAGCCGACCGGGGCCTACACGCTGCCCGTCGATACCGGGCCGAGATCGTCGTTCGGGGGATTGCAGACGACGGGCGACGCCGTGTTCGGGCTGGATCATCTCGAAGTGTTCCCCCGGTTCGACCGGGGCGACCTCTACGATATTCGCAGGACCGACGATCTGCGGGAGGCACTCGTCGCTACGGGGTTGTTCTC
The DNA here is from genome assembly GCA_965219075.1 of Sphingomonas sp. GTDB lineage: Bacteria > Pseudomonadota > Alphaproteobacteria > Sphingomonadales > Sphingomonadaceae > Sphingomonas. The sequence continues at coordinate 2,218,789 of CBDCMM010000002.1, read as the reverse complement.
GAGCGTATCCGTTACGCCGCAAAAGACGGGCAAAACGGCGGCGGACGGGACGGAAATTGTCGACCTGCTCGTCAAGCAGAACAAGGGTCCGGATCGTTCGCTGGCTGCGGTCGCGGGCTATTCGACGGGGCAGGGAATCAGGCTGGAGGGCAGTTACACCGATCGCAACCGCTTCCCGCCCGAGGGCGCGCTGATCCTGTCCGCCGTCGCAGGAACGCAGGAGCAGGGCGCAGGCGCGACATTCCGTCGATCGAATGCCGGACGGCGGGATCGAACCTTTTCTTTGATCGCCAATGCCAGCCGCCAGAATTACGATGCCTACAACGCGATCATCGGGACGCTTGCGGTGCGGTGGAGCTATGATTCGACGCCGATCTGGCAAAAGCCGCTGACGTACAGTTATGGCGGCGAACTCACCGGTACGAATGAAAGCGTGTACGATTTCAGCCGAGGCGAACGGGTTCGAAGGACCTATGGCATCGTCGCGCTGCCGGGGCAGGTGGTGTTCGACCAGTCCGACAGTCTGCTCAATCCGACCAAAGGCTATCGCCTCAAGCTTAATTTCAGCCCGGAAACGTCGGTCAGCGGCGGGATCAGCCCCTATGTCCGCACGATGGCGGAGGGTACGGTCTATTATCCGACCGGCGACAGTCTGGTCATTGCCGGGCGCGTACGGGCGGGGAGCATTTTCAACGTCGCGCGCGACGATCTGGCACCGTCGCGTCGTTATTACGGCGGCGGCGGCGGTTCGGTGCGCGGCTATGGCTATCAAAGACTTGGGCCGTTCGATCCGAACGGCGATCCGGTCGGGGGCCGCAGCATCAACGAGTTCTCGCTTGAGGCGCGTTATCGCTTCGGCAATTTCGGGATCGTGCCGTTCATCGACGGCGGCAATGCCTATGAGAGCAGCCTCCCTAAATTCAGCGACTTCAGGCTCGGCGCTGGGATCGGCGGCCGGTTCTATACGAATTTCGGGCCGTTCCGGGTCGACGTGGCGACGCCGCTCAATCCGCGACCGGGCGACGGCAAGATTGCCCTTTATATTTCAATCGGACAGGCGTTCTGATGGCGGAGGACAACGCTCCCGAACGTTTTGAAACCGACGCGCCTGAGCCGGTGAACGCCGACCGGCCGTTATGGCAGCGAATCGTGAAATGGATCGGCATCGCGATCCTGTCGGTCGTCTTGCTTGTCGCGCTGATCGTGTTCGGGATTAACACCGATCCCGGAAGGCGCTTCGTAGCCGATCAGCTCGGTGGTTATACGACCGCGTCAGGACTCAACATCAAGGTCGGACGGATTGACGGTTCGCTGTACGGCGCGATGACGCTCAGCGACGTCCGCGTTGCCGATCCCAAGGGGGTGTTTCTCACCTCGCCCAAGCTCGTGGTCGACTGGCGTCCGCTCGCCTTCATCAACAGTCATGTCGACGTTCGGCGGCTGTCGACCGAATTGGTTACGATGGAGCGCAAGCCCGAGCTGAAGCCGACACCCAGCGACCCCAACGCGCCTTTGCTGCCGGACCTCGATATTGACGTGAACGCACTGCATGTCGGTCGGTTGGTGCTTGAAGCGCCAGTGAGCGGTCAAAAGCGGGTGGCCCGGATCGACGGGCAGGTGCACATTGCCGACCGGCGCGCGCAAATCGTCGCCGATGCGGCTACCCTTCGCGCGGCGGGAATTGCCGGGGGCGACACGCTGATGCTGCGCCTCGACGCCCTTCCGCAAGCGAACACGCTCGATATCAGAGCGAAGGTGAATGCCCCCGCCGACGGCGTTATTGCGGCCATGGCGGGGCTCAAGAAGCCGCTCGCGATATCGGTGGACGGTCGCGGCAATTGGTCCAGCTGGAACGGCAAGGCAATCGCGACGCTTGGCGGCGGGACTCTGGCGGATTTAAACCTGCAAGCGAGAAACGGACGATTTCGCGTGCGGGGGTCGACGAAACCCGGATTGTACCTTGAAGGACCCGTCGAGCGATTGACCGCGCCGCAGCTTGACGTCGCGATCGACACGACGCTGGATGAGCGGCGTGCCGACACACGAATAAAACTGAAATCGAATGCGTTGATCGTCGATGCGGGCGGCCTTATCGATCTCGCGAACAATCAGTTCAAAGATTTCGCAATCGATGCGCAGCTGCTGACCCCGGGCGTCATCGCACCAAATCTGAACGGCCGGGACGTCGCCGCTCGCGTCGTTCTCGACGGAGCCTTCGCCACCCCGACAGTCGATTACAAGGTGCGCGCCGCGGCGCTCGGTTTCGGCACGACGGTTGTACAGCAGCTTTACGCGGAGGGGTTGGCGACGATCAATTCCGACCGAATCCTCGTTCCCGTAAAGGCGCGGGCGCGACGCGTTACCGGGCTTAACGCGGCCGTCGGGGGACTTGTCGAAAATCTTAGCGTCGACGGCGATTTTGCGATCAAGGCGCCTAACATCCTGTCCGATAATCTGCGTATCCGTTCGGACAAGATCAACGCCACAGCCGTGGTCGTCGCTAACATTGCCACCGGCCGCTATACCGGTGCTCTCAAAGGTAGGGTCAATAATTACCGCGTCGACGGTATCGGGATCATCAACCTGACGACCGACGCCAACCTTGTCGCTACGCCGGCGGGTTACGGCATGAAGGGCCGCGTCGTCGCGCAAACGCAGCAGATCTTCAACGATGGCGCTCGAAATTTTCTTGGTGGCAACGCCGTGATCCGCGCGAGCATCGCCTATAGTCCTGAAGGTATCGTCACGTTCGACGCCTTGCGTATGAACGCGCCGAAGTTTCAGATTACGCGCGGGCAGGGGCGTTTCGATCCGAAGACCGGAGCAGTTCTGGTTTCCGCCGACGCGAATGCGCAGCAATACGGACCGTTGTCGGTGCGCGTCACCGGATCCTCGACAAATCCCGTGGTCGTTTTGCGCGCGCCACGACCAGGTGTCGGCGTCGGCCTGGTCGATCTGAACGCGCGCATCGTCGGTCGAAACGGAGCTTATGCCGTCACCGCGAGCGGTGGAACGAACTACGGCCCCTTCGCGGCGGATGTCGTTGTGGCAACGGGCAAGCAACTGGCGATCGATGTCCGTCGGGTCGTCTTTGCCGGATTTAACGCGTCCGGGCGTATCGTCCAGACCGCTGCCGGGCCGTTTGCGGGGGCCTTGCAGGTGTCCGGCCAGGGTTTGAACGGAACCGTTCAACTCGCCGACCAAGGCGGCAATCAACGAGCGAACATCCGGGCCAGGGCTTACAACGCAAAAATACCAGGCGCGCTAGACTTCACGATCGGACGCGCGATCATCGACGCAAACCTGGTGCTTTACCCCGCCGGGCCGCAGGTTGTCGGCGATGTGCAGCTCGCCGACACACGGTACGGGTCAGTTGTCATCGACAAGGCGCGAGCCAAAGTTGATTATCGTGGTGGCCGGGGGTCGGCGCAGGCTGTTCTCAGCGGATCGAGCGGAATACCGTTCAATGTGGCGCTGAATGCGCGGCTCAGCCCTCAAGAGTATCTCGTCGCGCTGAAGGGTGCCGCGAACGGCATCAATTTCAGAACTGCCAATCCGGCGAGAATAAACACTGCCGGCGGCGGATATGCGCTAGCGCCGACGCGTATCGACTTCGACAAGGGTTCGTTGCGGCTGGCCGGAAAGTTCGGCGGTGCGACTAGCGTGAAGGCGCGTCTCGACAAGCTCAATCTTTCGATCATCAGCGCATTTGTCCACGACCTCGGCATTTCGGGGGAGGCAACGGGAAGTCTCGATTACGAGCAGTCCGGCAGTGGAGCCTTCCCGCGTGCCGAAGCGCGGCTGACCGTCAGCAATTTCCGGCGAACGGGGATCGCTGCCGTATCGGTGCCGGTCGACATCATATTTGCCGGGCGGCTCGTGCCGGACGGCGGCCAGGCCCGGGTTCTAATCCGCAACGGCCAGACCGTCGTCGGTCGCATGATTGCAAACCTGACGCCGCTTCCACCGGGTGCAGGCTCGTGGACGACGCGGCTGCTGTCGGCACCGCTGTCCGGAGGTATCCGCTACAATGGTCCGTCAGCGGTATTATTCTCTTTCGCTGCCCTTGCCGGTCAGCAGTTGAGCGGACCGATCGCGGTTGCGGCTGACTTCTCGGGCAAAGTCTCCGCGCCCCGGCTTAACGGTCTGATCCGATCGGACAATCTGACCTACGTCAACGAGACGTACGGTACCCGGCTGACACAGATGAAAATCGACGGCCGCTTCAACAATGATACGCTTCGTCTTGTTTCGCTCGATGCGAAGGCGGGCGACGGAACGGTGAAGGCTCAAGGTACGATCGGCCTTGCGTCCGACGCCGGCTTCCCGATCGATGTTCGTGCAGCGCTCGACAATGCGCGTCTGGCGCAAAGTGATCCGATCAGCGCGACGACGACGGGTAATGTCCACCTGACCTATGGTCCGAAGGGCGGTCTAATCACGGGTGATTTGCGTATCCCGGAAGCGCGCTACGAAATCATCCGCACCGGTGTTGCGGAAGTGCCCGAACTGACCGGCATTCGTCGTCGCAGCGAAATTCGTGTTGCCAAGTCGACCGATCGCCCCGCGCCGCCGGCACCGGACGCGCTGTTTAAGCTCGATCTCAGAGTGCGTGCGGAAAACCAGCTTTACGTCTCGGGCATGGGTCTCGAATCGGAATGGTCCATGGACCTGAAAATTGGAGGGACGAGCGTCAATCCGTCGATCACGGGCGGGCTCGATCTGATCCGCGGAACCTATTCGTTCGCGGGCAAGCGGTTTACCGTCAATCGCGGTACCGTAAGGTTCAGGGGCGGGGCACTGACCGACCCGGACATCAATATCCAGGCGACGACCGAAGCGAACGGGATTACCGTTGTCATCAACGTGACGGGTACGGGCGAGCGGCCGCAAATCGCATTTACATCGACGCCGACGCTGCCGCAGGACGAGGTCCTGAGCCGCCTGTTGTTCGGCACTAGTCCAGAAAATCTTTCGGCCATTCAGGCGATCCAGTTGGCGTCAGCACTCAATTCGTTGCGCGGTTCGGGCGGCGGCGGGCTTAATCCGCTCGGCAAGTTGCGCTCGGCGACCGGGATCGACCGGCTGCGCATTCTGGGGGCGGATGATACGACGGGTCGCGGAACGTCGCTCGCGGCGGGTAAATACCTGACTGACAATATTTATGTTGAAATCATTACCGACGCGCGCGGATATACAGCGACGCAACTCGAAATCGCACTCAGCAAAACGCTCAGCATCCTGACATCGACCGGATCGTTCGGCGGGTCGAACGGCAGTCTCAAATATTCAAAGGATTATTGATCGCCGAGGTACGAAGGACGGCGCGTCTACCGTCCTGAGCTGATCCCGCGCGAATGAAGTGGTCCGCGACTTTGGGCAAGCATGCGACCAGCACTTTTCCGTCGTTATTCAACATACTTGCGTTGTTCGTTCGACCGAATTAATGGCGCTGCATGGTCCAAGCGAGACTCCTCGATATTGCAGTGCGTGAATTCGGTGCGAAGGGACTGGAGGGTGCCAGCACGCGCGGTATCGCCGGCGCGGCGGGTACAGCCATGTCGTCGATAACCTATCATTATGGTGGTAAGGACGGTCTGTACCTGGCGGCCGCCGACCATATTGCGCGCCAAATGGCGGACTGGATGGCCGAGCCGCTCGACGCGGAGCGAACCATCGCATCCGATGACCGCGATGGCGCGCGTGCCGGTATTCACCGCATTCTCGGGCAATTGGCCGACAAGATGGGCGGAGAGGAGAGCAAGGAAACAACGCTCTTCATCTTGCGGGAACAGATGAACCCGACTGAAGGTTTCGAGCGGATCTATTGCGGGATCATGGGGCAGATGGCCGAAGTGCTCAGCGATCTCATCTGCGTTGCGACAGGCAGCAATGATCGACAACAGGCTGCCATCGTAACGATGACCCTGGTTGGGCAAGTGCTGGCGATGCGTGCGAGCCGGACCACGCTGCTGCGCATGTTGGGTATCCCGTCGTTTTCCGACACCGTTGTTGCTGCGATAAAATTACAAATCCTCGGCAATACGGATGCCATTCTCGACCGGATCACGATTGAGTGGAAAGCGCAGCAATGACAGATAAGCAGAACGACGATCGGTATACCGATCGCGACGAACAGCAGCACGATCGGGACGACGGGGGTCAAGAACAGAGTCCCGACGTCAAGTCCGATGACGACACTGACGCCGATACCAGATCGGACGAAGAGACATCAGGTAAGGGAAAAAAGAAGAAGTCGCTTTTCAAGAAACCGCTATTCTGGATCATTCTAGTGATCGTAGTTGCTGCGATAGTAATCGGCGGAACGCTCTACTATTTGCACGCAAGGCAGTATGAATCGACTGACGACGCATTTGTTGACGCCCATATCGTTCGACTGGCACCGCAGGTCGCAGGAACGTTGGTTCAGGTAGCAGACGTCGATAACCGCCATGTTGAACCGGGGCGACTGCTTGCAGTGATCGAACCCTCGGGGCGGGATGCACAATTGTCGGAAGCCCAGGCGAACGTGGCGCAGGCGCAAGCGCAATACGCGCAGGCACTGTCGCAGATATCGGCGGCCCGTGCCGATAAACAACAAGTTGCGGCGCAGGCGCGTGAGCCCGAAGCGAATGCCGCCAAGGCCGCGCAGGATCTGGCGAGATACGAAGCGCTGGTTCGTCTGGATCCGAATGCCGTTGCGGCACAGCAGCTCGACCAAGCCCGCGCCAATGCGCGTTCGACCGCGGCCAATGCCGCTGCAGCGCGGCGTCAGATCGATGCAGCGGACGCTCAGGTCGGTGTCGCACGGCGACAGGCCGGAGCTGCGCAGGCGGTAATCGCGTCGCGCCGCGCGCAAGTCTCGCAAGCACGCACGACGATCGGTAACCTTCAGATCACCGCGCCGATCGCGGGGCAGGTCGTCAATCGTTCGGTCAACCTCGGATCCTATGTCAGTGCCGGAACCCAGTTGATGGCGATCGTACCCGACCGGATGTGGGTCACAGCCAACTTCAAGGAAACGCAGCTTGCACTGATGCGGGTAGGTCAGCCTGTTGAGATCAGCGTCGATGCTTATCCTGGCGTTGCGTTCCACGGGCACATCGATTCGGTACAGCGCGGCGCGGGCCAGGCCTTCGCGCTGTTGCCGCCGCAAAATGCGACCGGCAATTACGTAAAAGTGGTCCAGCGCGTGCCGGTAAGAATCGTTTTCGATGCGAACGGGCCGGATCCGCGGCAATTTCCGATCGGTCCCGGCATGTCGGTAGTGCCGACGGTCAAGGTCCGCTGAAATGGCAGCCGCCGCCGCTGCTGAAAAATGGGACGACAAACGCTCGGTTGCCGGAGCCTATAATCCCTGGCTGATCGTCGCGATCATCTCGATCCCGACTTTCATGGAGGTACTCGACACTTCCATCGCGAATGTCAGCCTGATCTATATCGCAGGCGGCCTGTCGATTTCGAACGATCAGGCGACATGGGTGCTGACCAGCTACCTTGTCGCCAACGCCATCGTCATTCCGATTTCCGGCTGGCTATCGGATGTGATCGGGCGGAAACGCTATTTCCAGATTTCGATCGCGCTGTTCACGTTGTCATCGTTCGTGTGCGGGATTTCGCCCAACCTGACGACACTGGTGATCGCCCGCGTATTTCAGGGGATCGGCGGCGGGGGTCTTGCACCGGTTGAACAATCTATGCTCGCCGACACCTTCCCGCCGGCCAAGCGCGGCATGGCGTTCGCGGCCTTTGCCATCGTCGTCGTCGTGGGGCCGGTGCTTGGGCCGACGCTTGGTGGATATATTACCGAATATTCAAGCTGGCACTGGGTGTTCCTAATCAACGTCCCAGTCGGCATCGGCGCGCTCTTTGCCATTCAGGCTTTTGTCGACGAGCCGGAACAGATCAAGCAGGACCGCGCCGACAAGATCAAGGGCGGCATACGGATCGATTATGTCGGTGTGTCGCTAATCGTACTTGGCCTCGGTTTTCTTGAGATCGTCGGTGACCGCGGAGAGCGTGAGGACTGGTTCTCCAGCCCGTTCATCCTGGCGGCAGCGATAATCTCCGGCGTTTCACTGATTGCTCTGGTGATTTGGGAACTGAACCACAAGAAACCGATCGTCGATCTGCGCCTGCTCGCAAACCGCAATTTCTCGATGACGCTTGTGGTCATGGCTTTGACGGGCATGATCCTGTTCGGAACAACACAGATCATCCCGCAGATGTTACAGGAGGTACTCGGCTATTCGTCGCTCGACGCCGGGCTCGCACTGACGATCGGAGGACTTGCGACACTTGTCGCTGTGCCTTTTGCAGGGCAATTGACAGGCAAGATCGATGTCCGGATCATATTGATCGGGGCGTTTCTGGTTCAGGCGGCGGCACTGTGGAACCTGGCGCATCTCAACGCGAACATCACTTTCATGGATGCGGCGGTTGCAAGACTGTATCAGTCGATGGCGCTTCCGTTTTTGTTCGTGCCGATCAATGCGGTGGCTTACAGTGGTTTGCCGCAGCGTTCGACGGCTCAGGCGTCAGCGCTACTTAATGTAGCACGCAATCTGGGCGGGACGCTCGGGATATCGGTTTCGCAAACGCTGCTGGCGACATACCGGCAAATCCATCAATCCCGCCTGGTCGAAAATTTAAATCCGCTCAATCCTGTCTACAGCAACTGGATGAGCGACGCGCGCAACAGCTTCCAGGCGCAAAGTGACCCGAATATGACGGCGATGGGCGCGCTTTATCAACAGGTCCAGCGTCAAGCGAGCATGCAGGCCTTTATCGGCGTTTTCTGGACCCTGATGATCATCATTCTGGTCTTAACGCCACTGGTTCTTCTCATGCGACCCGGAACATCGGGCGGAGCGCGGCAAGGAGGCGGACATTGAAACGCGCTATTTCCCTCACCTCTATTTTTCTGCTTGCGGCGTGCACGGTCGGGCCGAATTACTCGCCGCCGACAATCTCTACGCCAACGAAATTCGCCGCTCCGCAAGCGTTACCCATTCCCGGTGCCAACATTGATCCGGCGCATTGGTGGTCGGCGTTCAAGGATCCGCAACTCGATTCGCTGGTCAGCCGCGCACTGGCGGGCAATCCCGATATCGCGATCGCCGCGTCGCGTATCCGTCAGGCGAGAATCCAGGAAATTATTGCGCAGGCGCGCAACAAGCCGACGCTCAACGCCGACGCCAACGTGAATCATATCGAGTTCAGCAAGAATGCCGGCCTGTCATCGCTTGCGCGTGCATTCGGCGGAGGGTCGAGTGGAACAACGGGCGGCGGTGCAACAGGAGGCGGTGCAACAGGAGGGTCCGGCGCGGGTAGCGGATCTTCGGGCATTGCGTTGCCTGGCAGTGGTATCACGACCTTTGCGCTGGGGTTCGATTCAAGCTGGGAACTGGATCTATTCGGCGGCGCACGCCGGGGGCGCGAAGCCGCAGTGGCGCGAACCGATGCCGCAATCTGGTCAAGACGAGACGCGGGCGTAACGCTCGCTGCTGAAGTTGCGCAGGCCTATTTCGCATTGCGGCTTGATCAGGCGCAGATTGCGACCATAGAGGCGGAACTCGATCGTCAGCGCAGATCGCTTCAGATAGCTGGAAATAGATCGAGCGTCGGGCTGACGCCGCAAATCGACGTTACGCGGCAACGTTCACAGATCACGTCAGCGGAAGCGCGCCTGGAGCCGATCCGCGCCGATGTTTCGGTTCGAATCCATGCAATCGGGATTCTTCTCGGCAAACCGCCGGCTGCGTTACTGGGTGAATTGACCAAGCCGTACGGTTCAACGTTGCCGGTTCCTGCGGTCCCGGCAGGGCTCCCATCAGATCTGCTGCGTCGTCGACCGGACATCCGCGAAGCCGAACGTAACCTTGCCGCGTCGACGGCTGATGTCGGTGTGGCGGTCGCGGACCTTTATCCCAAGTTCACCTTGACCGGCATGGCGCAATTGCTTTCCAGCGCACTGGGCAACCTCTTTTCCAGGGACAGCGTTCAGCTAACCGGGAATGCTGCTGCTGTTTTTCCGCTTGTCGATTGGGGGCGGCGGAAGGCGACGGTCGGGCTGCGCGAGGAGGATCGCGAGCAGGCCTATATCAGCTATCAGGCGGCGGTGCTCGGAGCGCTGCGAGATGTCGAGGACGCACTCGTACGTATCGACGCCGAACGACGACGCAATGCCGCGCTTGGCCGTGCTGTCGCGGATGCTGAAAGCAGCGCACACGCCGCCGAAGCTCAATACCGGACGGGCTTTGTCGCTCAGGACACTTTGCTCAGCGCGCAAACCGATGTGCTGACGGCGCGCGAACAACTGGTCGGCAGCACTGCGCAGTTAAGACAATTAACGGCTGCCTTGTTCAAGGCGCTGGGTGGCGGATGGCAGTCGTTGCCCGATTTTCAAAACGAACGGCCACAAGCAGACAGCAACGCCGCCGGGTAAGGAAATGGTGGGCCCGGCAGGAATCGAACCCGCAACCTAGCCGTTATGAGCGGCCAGCTCTAACCGTTGAGCTACAGGCCCCACCGAAGGTTCGACTAGCCGATCGACGGGACGGCGCAAAGGCGAAACGGCAAAAAAAGGGCGCCCTGACGGACGCCCCCTTCTTGTAAACTATCGCCGGAACGCCTGTCCGGCGAAAGGATTACATGTTGTCGGTGCGCTCATCAGCCATGTCACGCACGTTGTCCGCCTTGGAATTCAGATTGTCCGCTGCGTTTTCCATCATGTCCGATGCGGTCGCATTGGACGTGTTATCGGCCATCGCGTCCATGTTGTCGGCACGCATTTCCATATTGTCCGCCATCATGTCGGCGTTGTTCTCGATGGCGTTTTCACGCGGAGACTCGTTACAGGCGGCGACGGTCATCAGGCCGGCTGCAACGAGAGCGAAAGCGATCTTCTTCATGTATAATGCTCCCAAGCACAAATTCACTCGCGGCCGACCCGTTTGCCGTCGCGAAGCGGACTAACTAGCGTCTCCGTACGACGGGTCAACGGTAAATTCATCTTCGAGACAGGTTTTGCCATTTTTCTGCCTTATTGTTTCGGCGTTACCGCGCCGATTTGTTCGGGCGCGTTGGCCACCAGAGAGAGCATCGTCGTCCAGGCCGCCACGTTTTGGCGCAGTTGTTCCGGATCGATTCGATCGAGAACATCGTCGGGCGTATGATGCGTGTCAAAGTAGCGAGTGCCCGATTGGTTAAGGTCGATTGCCGCTACGCCTGATCGCATCATCGGTCCGACATCGCTTCCGTCACCCCCGACACCGGTTCCAGGCGTAATGCCGAGAGGGGCGAGTGCGCTCGACAGGCGGTCCGTCAAGGCCCGCGCGCTTTGCGGCAAATTGGTTTCAAACCGCCAGATGCGATCCGCACCGAAATCGGACTCCGACGCGGTCGCATGCCGCTCTTTGCCATGCACGCGCTGATAATCCCGGCCGCCGAACCCGCCCACTTCTTCCGCTCCGAACCAAACGACGCGAACCGTCCGTTTCGGCATCCCTGCATTCATGACCCGTTTTGCTGCGGCGGTCGTTATCGCGACGCCTGCCGCATCGTCGATCGCGCCCGTCCCAAGGTCCCAGCTATCAAGATGTCCGCCTACAAGGACAATCCCCGCGTCAGGATCGCTGCCGGGAACCTCGGCAATAACGTTGCCCGATTCATGCATGCCGGTCTGTCGCGGGGTCAGGACCAGTTTCATCGTAATCGGCCGTCCACGTGCCGCTATCCTTTCGAGTTGTTCGGCATCGGGAACGGATAACGCCGCCGCCGGAATTGGCGCCACGTCGTTCGGGAAATTGGTCGTGCCGGTGTGAGGGAGACGCTGATCATCGGTTCCGATCGATCGGATAACGATCGCAAGCGCTCCCTTTTTCGCTGCGACGCCGGGACCCGTGAAGCGCGCGACACCATAAGCACCGTAGCTCGATCCGTCCTGAGCCGGCTTCATGGCATTGCCGACATACGCTATTTTGCCCTTCAGGCTGTCGTCCGGGGCCGCAAGCAGATCGGCATAGGTTTTGAAAATCACAATTTGGGCCGTGATCCCGCCTGCGGGCGTAGCGCCCGAATTGCCAAGCGCGGTCAAACGCATCTTTTGTGGGAACGGTGCGATGATCTCTGCGGTTTCGTCTCCTCGAACCCAAACGGGCATCTGATAGGTCTCGATATGGACATTCTTGAAACCGAGCGATTTGAGTTTTGCGACCGCCCAGACACGCGCCCGTGCTTCTGCCTCCGTGCCAGCAAGCCGTTGACCGACCTCGGTCGTCAGCCCTTCGACGATCGCATACGCGACGTCGTCCTTGAGCGCGGCGTCGCGTAATGTTGCGACTGCCGGATCAACCGGAGCAGGTTGCGTCTGTTCGGGCGGTGTGATCGCAGGAGCGGGAGCCGCGGGCGGCAGTTGTTGCGCGGCACCCGGCGTGCCGAGAACGGCAGATGCGGCTAAAGCCGCCAATGTGATGAGTTTGGCCATTTGCGCAAACTAGCCAAGGCTTGGGCGTTTGCCAACGCCGTGACCGGTCCTTAGATAACGCGCATCCATTTCACTCACATACAAAGTTCGGAGCGCGCGTCAGATCATGGCCGTCCAATATTCCTACGTCATGAAAGGTCTGACCAAGACCTTCCCCGGTGCACCCAAGCCGGTGCTCAACAACATCCATCTCCAATTCCTGCCGACCGCGAAGATCGCCATCATCGGCCCGAACGGGTCGGGCAAATCGACACTGATGAAGATCATGGGGGGGATCGATCCCGATTTCGTCGGCGAGGCATGGGCCGCTGAAGGCGTCAAGGTCGGCTATCTGCCGCAGGAGCCGCAGCTCGATCCGTCGAAGGACGTGATGGGCAACGTCAAGGAAGGGGTGCGCCCGGTCGCTGATCTTGTCGATCGCTTCAATGCGATTTCGGCCGAAATGGGCGATCCCGCGGACGATACCGATTTCGATGCGTTGATGGAGGAAATGGGCGATCTTCAGGCCAAGATTGACGCAGTCGATGGATGGAGTCTGGACAGCCAGCTCGAACAGGCGATGGAAGCGCTGCGCTGCCCGCCGGGCGATTCCCCGGTCGACAACCTGTCGGGCGGTGAAAAACGGCGTGTGGCACTGTGCAAGCTGCTGCTCGAAAAACCCGACATCCTGTTGCTCGATGAGCCGACCAACCATCTCGACGCCGAGAGCGTTGCGTGGCTCGAAAACTATCTCAAGGAATATGCGGGGAACGTCATCCTCGTCACCCATGACCGCTATTTCCTCGACAATGTCGTAAACTGGGTGCTCGAGCTCGATCGCGGGCGATACTACACCTATGAGAGTAATTATTCAGGCTATCTGGAAAAAAAATCCAAGCGGCTTGAGCAGGAAGAGCGCGAAGAGCAGGGAAAGCAGCGCGCGATTGCAGACGAACTCGCGTGGATGCGCCAGACGCCCAAGGCACGCCAGACCAAGTCGAAGGCGCGTATCCGCGCATTTGACGAGCTTATGGAAAAGCAGGAGAACAGGGTTGCGGGCAAGGCCGCGATACTGATCCAGCTGCCCGAACGGCTTGGCGGCAAGGTGATCGAGGCAAAGGGCTTGACCAAATCCTATGGCGACAAGCTGTTGTTCGAGGATCTCGACTTCAACTTGCCGCCGGGCGGAATTGTCGGCGTGATCGGCCCGAATGGTGCCGGCAAGTCAACGCTGTTCAAACTGATTACAGGGCATGAACAGCCCGACGAAGGATCGATCGAGGTCGGCTCCACGGTCAAGCTCGGCTATGTCGACCAAAGTCGCGACGACCTCGATCCGGCTAAGAATGTCTGGCAGGAAATCTCAGACGAACTCGAGATCTTTCGCTTCGGCAAGCAGGAGATGGGGACTCGCGCCTATGTCGGTGCGTTCAATTTCCGCGGGAGCGATCAGCAGAAGAAGGTCGGACAGCTTTCGGGCGGTGAACGCAACAGGGTTCACATGGCGAAAATGTTGAAGGAGGGCGGTAACGTCCTGCTGCTCGATGAACCGACCAATGACCTCGACGTCGAGACGCTTCGCGCGCTCGAGGAAGCGCTGGAAACGTTTGCGGGCTGCGCGGTGGTGATCAGCCATGACCGCTTCTTCCTCGACCGGCTGTGTACGCATATCCTTGCGTTCGAGGGCGACAGCCACGTCGAGTGGTTCGAGGGTAATTACGAAAGCTATGAGGAAGACAAACGCCGCCGGATGGGCGATGCGGCGGACCGTCCGACGCGATTGGCCTACAAGAAATTGACCCGGTAAATCCGGACCGTTTCGGGAGGCGGGCCTGGCAACCGGAGGGAGTGCAGGAAACGTGCCGGCGGGTAACGGGCAACGCCTTGTCAAAGCGCAAACCGTTCGACGCGAAGCCGTGCCATTGTGCTACACATCCGGAGCATCTCGCGCCGCCCTTGCGGCTTGTTAAGCCCTATTCCCACGATTATACGCGCGCTGATAAGGTGCGGCCAATCGGACAAGAGCTAACCTTGCGCCGACGCGCCAAAGGGAGAGCGATAATGGCGACGGTACTCAATCGTTTGGGGGAAGGCGCGGGGCAGCAGGACGCGATTCCTCCCGCCCTGCCGATCGATCGTCAGGCTTATCAGCCGCATCCCGACGAACCCTTCATGAACGCGCGCCAGCAGGACTATTTTCGCCTGAAACTTCTTCAGTGGAAAGATGCCTTGCAACGCGAAACGCAGGACACGTTGTCGCAGCTTCAGGTTGATTGTCTGCGCGAAGCGGACATGAACGACCGGGCATCCAGCGAGACGGACTGGTCGATCGAGTTGAGGACCCGCGACCGTCAGAGAAAGCTGGTCGGCAAAATCGATGCCGCGCTGCGCCGGATAGATGACGGCGAATATGGATATTGCGAGGCGACTGGTGAGCCGATCAGTTTGCGGCGTCTTGAGGCCAGGCCGATCGCGACCATGACCCTGGAAGCGCAGGAACGTCATGAGCGGTACGAAAAAGTCTCACGCGACGATTGAATGACAAATTAAAGCTTTTACTAGGATTTGCGCCTAAACCCCTATGAAGCAAGTTATACCGAAAGTGTTTTCTATGAACGCGTTACCGCGCGCAATACGACCGACGAGCAGTTCCGACGCGCGTCAATTGGATCGCGATCGGGACAGCCTCTTCCTGATGGCGCCGTTGCGCATATTGGGTGATCCCGAGGAGTGCGAAGTGAGGGTGCGCAATCTGTCACCGGGCGGATTAATGATAGAGCTCCGCAAGATTCTTGCTACCGGAACCGAGGTGTCGCTCGATTTGCGCGGAATTGGCACCGTGGACGGCAAAGTTGCCTGGTGTACGGAAGGGCGGATAGGAATTGCGCTGAACGAGACGATCGACCCACGCGCTGCGCGTAAACCCGTGGGGGTAGCGCCAAAGGCTCCGTTCTATGTCCGGCCGCCCGGCGAGGCCTGAACCTCGCTTCGGACGCGCCGTTGCTCAGAGCGCTTCAAGCTCTTCCTTGATCTGAAGTTTCCGCTTCTTCAGATCGGCAATGATCATCGGATCGGGCACCGGCCGGTGCGCTTCTTCAGCGATTTTCCGATCGAGGCCTGAGTGCTTGATTTTCAATGCTTCCTGATGCGTTGTCTGCATGTCACCTCCTCGTTTGCGACTCGGGATACGCAATAAACACCTTCGCTTTGTAAAAGTCGCTAGCCTGGGTTTGATTTTGAGACGAACACCCGCATTGCGCACGATGGTTTGATCTGGTCTTTTCGATTTCGCCGGTCGTCGGTAAGGCCCGTGCGTGGGAGGCGATTGCGGTGCACGAGGTGAGTATCAGGGCCAGACTGCTAGTGTTACGCACCGAGCATCGAGAACTCGACGACTTAATATTGGCCCCGACGCTAGATCAGCTTCATCTGGCGCGTCTCAAACGCCGCAAACTTGCATTACGTGACGAGATTGCCGCTATTGAGGATCAGTTGGTTCCCGACATTATCGCCTAGCCGATTACCGGACCGGATGGACCGGATCGGGACACATCAGACAGGCGTCAACATACTCACCGATTGCGAAGTGTCCGTTGGGTTTGGCAAGGATCGGACATGTCGGCGCTGATACCCAATCAAATTCTTCGCGATCGGTTGATCGAATCGCTTTATACTCAATCCTTGCTGTTAGCCGAGGATGCGCGCGAGTATTTTGACGAGGCAAGCAGGGCAGAGCGAGGCTGTCTAGATCCACTCCAACGTGTTCGCCTAAGCTGCGAGTCGCTCAAAATCACTTCGCGGCTGATGCATATCGTGGCTTGGCTACTTACCCAGCGTGCGATTCGGGCGGGGGAACTGGATGACGTTTCTGTTCAAGAACATCAAAGATCTCTTGGGCTTGGACCGGAAACTCATGAAGAAACATTATCATTGATGCCGGTTCGTGCTCGCCTGCTGATCGTGGAAAGTATCGAACTCCACCAACGCGTAGCGCGACTGGATGGACAGCGAGACAGGCAGGAAGCAGATTGTGACAATGCACGCGGGCTACATCAAAGGCTCGCGTCGGCAATGGCTGTTTAAGTTGATCGATGCTTAGTCGTGCTCAAGTTTTTGCAGGAGCAGCACCCGCGGCATTCAGTGCCTGTTGCATCTGAGCCCATGACACGACATTGTCCAGCTTCTTTCCGTTCAAGATAAACGTCGGGGTTCCGGTCACGAGATTGCTTGCCGACGCCGCCTCCGTTGGTTTTGCAATCGCCTCCAGCTTTTTCTGATCTTGTAAACACCGACGTGCCTGCGCTTCAGGAAGGCCGCGCTGCTTCATGAAGTCGATCGCGCCCATCTGTTCTGCGAGCGTCGTCGTGACGACAGTCGGGGCAGCACCGGCGAGCTTTTGCTGTACTTCTTGAGGGGTAGCCTGAAGTTTATCGAGGAACGCGCTCTGGTTGGCGTACATTTGCTCTAGAATCGGAAAGAATGTTTCGGTCGGGCCGCATGTACCAAGTTGGGCCAATGCCAAATCCGGTGCGCCGTGGACAAGAAAGTCCCTGAATTCAAAGCTTACCGCGCCGGTTGCAACGTAATCTCTAATCATCGGTTCAAACGCTTCGCGCGCGAAAGCGCCGCACGTGGGACAGCTGCGCGCGCCATATTCGACCAATTTTATTGCCGCGTCCGGGTTGCCGATCCGGTATCCCTGATCAGTCTTGGCGACCATATCGGTCCATTTTTGACCATCGGGTGCGGCAATTGCCGTCATGGTTGTGTTCGGTTGTGTTGTACCGGAACCGGCGGGCGTCGTCTCCGAGCATGCTGCTGCAAGCATGAGCGGCAATGCGGCGAGTAAAAGATGAGATTTCATGCTTATGAACTCCAAAACGTGATTATTTCGCGCCGGCGGCGCGCAGGATCGGTTGCAGACGGTCCCAGGATGCGGCTGCCGGGACCATCTTGCCGTTGATGAGAAAGGTCGGCGTACCGGTGAACCCGGCGGGTACGCTGTCGGTCATTGAGATCAGCCGCTCGATCTGTTTGCCGTCAGCAAAGCATGCGTCCGCATGCGTGGCGTTCAGTCCCTCGCTCGCCGCGATTGCGGTAAGCCCGGATCCCTCGGCAAGGGCACGCAGGCGCGCGGCCACCGGGTAGATGTTCAGGCGCGCGGCGTTGGCGTCCTGAAATTCGATGCCGCGGGGCAGCCAGTCATTCTGCTTTGCAAATATCGCGGCGTTGATTCGAGCAAAGGCGGCGGGACCAGCACAGCGGGCGAGGACCGCGGCCGACAGGTCCAGTGCGTCACGAACATATGGCCGGAACTCAAGACTGGTCGATCCGGAGCGGATCAATTTCAATTCCAGCACGGGCCGGGACTGAACCGAGAAGGCACCGCAATGGGGGCAAGTGTAGCTTGCATATTCGACCAGCTTCACGCGCGCCGCCGGATTGCCGATGACAAAGGCACCAGCGGGGGATGTATTGACGACTCTCGTCCAGTCCCTCGCCACGGGAATGG
Source organism: Sphingomonas sp. (assembly GCA_965219075.1). GTDB lineage: Bacteria > Pseudomonadota > Alphaproteobacteria > Sphingomonadales > Sphingomonadaceae > Sphingomonas. The sequence goes on along the minus strand of CBDCMM010000002.1, from coordinate 2,200,811 downwards.
CACCGGCAAGCGCGACGAGAGCCAGCAGCATCTGAAGCGGCCGCATCATGAGATCTTCGGTAGCCCACGCGTCGCAGCGACACCAGCCGCCAACGATTCGAGAACCGTGCGGAGCTCGGGATCAACGATTGCTTTCAGACCTTCGCCCATTTCAACCGGCGCAGGCGCGGGACGGGCGGGAGCGGGGCGCGCTACTTGCCGGGCTATGGCGCCCTGGCGGATCTGCACTTTGGCGACCGCCGTATAGCCGAAGAACCGGTTCACGCGCTCGATAATTTCAGGAATTACGTGCTGCACCATCGGCGCATGTGCGCCGCGGACCGTCAGCGTCAGCGTTCCGTCCTTTTTCCCGCCCGCTGCAAAACGGATTGATTCGGGCGCGCTGGCTTCCGCAAGCCTGCTCCCGACAATTTCGGGCCAGCGGCTGACAATCGATGATTGGACGAATCCGAAGCGGCGGAATGCTGCTCCGCCGACGCTTGGCAGCAGTTCGGCAACGCTGCGCGACCGGTTGGACCGGGAAGGCTCGATCAAGGTGGCTCGCGGGCGCTTGCTCATGGCCGCGTCCATGCCATAGCGATACGGTGAACGCCAACTGCTCATCGATCGCGGATCAGTTGCTTGCATGGTATGACTTGCATCGCCGTGAACTACCCTGGCGCGCGGGTCCCGGCGAAACGCCCGATCCCTATTGCGTGTGGCTATCCGAGGTGATGCTGCAACAGACAACGGTGGCCGCGGTGGCACCGCGTTTCGCGGCCTGGCTGCACCGGTGGCCGAGCGTGGAGGCGTTGGCCGCGGCGGCCGAGGAGGACGTCATGGCCGAGTGGGCGGGCCTTGGCTATTATGCCCGCGTCCGTAACCTGCTGAAGACGGCAAAGATCTTGGTCGACGATCATGGCGGTCGCTTTCCCTCCGTAGCAGCTGAACTGCGCAAACTGCCCGGAATCGGCGAATATACCGCTGCGGCGATTGCTGCGATCGCATTCGGCGAACGCGCGGTCGTGGTCGATGCAAATATCGAGCGGGTCGTCGCACGCCTGTTTGCAGTCCGCACGCCCGTGCCCGCTGCACTCGCCCTGATTCGCGCATCGACCGGCATGATCACGCCGTCGAAACGCGCAGGTGATTTTGCGCAGGCGATGATGGACCTAGGTTCAGCCGTCTGCACGTCACGGTACCCGAAATGTCTGTTATGCCCGATTGCCGATCATTGCGTGGCTTATGGAGAGGGAATTGCCGATACATTGCCTGTAAAAAAGGCAAAGCCGGCGAAGCCCCAGCGCCACGGAACGGTCTTCTGGCTTGAACGTGCCGATCATGTCCTGCTCGTTCGTCGACCGCCGGCCGGGCTGCTCGGCGGGATGCGCGCGCTACCGACCGGACCCTGGAACGATACGCCGCCCGGCCTTGCCGGCGCGCCCGAGCACGCCGAATGGCGAAAGCTGGAGGGCAGCGTCGACCATGGGTTCACGCATTTCGATCTGACGCTGACGCTTGCTGTCGGACACGGCAACGGGCATCAGCGCGAAGGCGAGTGGTGGCCGGTCGCGGACCTCGACAAGGCGGGATTGCCGACCGTTTTCGCCAAGGCCGCCAATGCAATACGGAGTTCCCGATGACCCTGATGCGTTCCACCATGATCCTATTGCTCGCGAGCGGAATTGCGTCGGACGCGGTTGCCCGCCAGGCGCAACCGCAACCACGACCAAAATCGTCCGAGCCTTATCGATCATCGATGAAATCGACTGCGTCGGGCACTTTACCCAACACCGAGGCTTTGTTCGATGCCTATGTCCGGGCCGACAAGATGCCGGGGATCGTCGGTGCATTCGGAAGCGGGGACCGACCGACCATGTTCGTCGATGCGGGCCGCATTGCCGACGAAGCTGCGGCTCCGAAAGCGGGGCCCGACAGTTTATGGCGCATCTATTCGATGACCAAGCCGATCACCGCGATGGCGGCGATGATCCTGATCGAGGAGGGCAAGATCGGGCTCGACGATCCGGTCAGCAAATATATTCCGGCGTTCCGGAACATGCGCGTGCTGACCAGCCCCGACGCCAGCCTTGATTCGGTTCCCGCTGTACGTGCGATCACGATCCGCAATCTGCTGACGCATACGGCCGGGCTCGGTTACAACATCATCACCAAGGGGCCGCTGCTCAAGCGATATGAGGCGGAAGGCATCCTCCCCGGTTCAGTGAATGCGAAAACCGAGGTCGAGATGCGCAAGGTGCGTCCGAAAACGCTGGCAGAATTTGCCGATCGCGTGGCGAAACTGCCGCTGATCGCGCAACCGGGAACGAAATGGAGCTACTCCATCGGGCTCGACGTGCTCGGCCGCGTGATCGAGGTCGCGAGCGGAGTGCCGTTCGACCGCTTTCTGCAGAACCGCATATTCACCCCGCTGAAGATGGATTCGACCGGCTTTACCGTCAAGGCGGACGAGGTAAGCAGACTGGCGACGAACTACACTTTCATCGGTGATGTACGTGTACCCATCGACACCGGAGCGAGATCGGTGTTTCTTCAACCGCCGAGCTTTCCCTATGGCGGGGCCGGGCTTGTTTCTTCCGCGCGTGATTATGACCGGTTTCTGCACATGCTCCAGGACGGAGGGGAACTGGACGGCGTGCGCATCCTGAAGCCGGAGACGGTCCGTCTGGCGATGTCTAACCTGCTGCCGGCCGGCGTAAAATTCGGCGGGATGGACGGGACAGCGACACGCGAGCCGACCGGGTTCGGCGCTGGCGGCTCGGTCTATCTGAACGATATGCCGGGCGGCGCGGGCAAGGGAACCTATGGCTGGGGCGGTGCGGCAGGGACGATCGCTTGGGTCGATCCGATCAGGCACACCCGCGCCACGGTGATGGTCGACTACTTCCCCGCCGATCGCTGGCCGTTGAGACGGGATATTCCCGCGGCATTGATGAAGGATGCGGCCGGATCGACGCGATGACGAGCGGCGTGGCGGCACCGGGTTTCACCGGGGGCACGCTCGACCGGGCGGATCGGCTTCGCCACGACCCCGACGGGCTCGCTGCGGCCAAATCGGATTGGCGCGCCCGCCTGCTGAAGCTGAATGCGTTCGAACCGGAGGTCGACGGCAACGGACGACTGGGCTGGACGAATCTGGCGGACGCGCCGGACGATGCCGAGGTCGTTCTATTGGGTCTGGATGACGGCTGCCCCTGTTTTGCCGCGCGACGACCGGGGGAGCGTGCGCCCGGCCGCACCGCGTCACTCTTGCGCGCTATCGGTTCCCTGCGCTCGGCGGACGCCGCGATCTATGCCGCCGCCCGTTCGCTGCTCGACTGGCATGGCCGTCACGGATTTTGTGCAAATTGCGCCGCGCCGACCCGCCTGTTCCGGGCCGGGTGGGGACGGACATGCGAAACGTGCGGGACCGAGCATTTTCCGCGCGTCGACCCTGTCGTCATCATGCTTGCCGAACATGGAGGCCGCGTGCTGCTGGGCCGCCAACCCGCCTATCCCCCGAACCGTTATTCGGCGCTCGCCGGGTTTCTCGAACTGGGGGAATCGATCGAGGAAGCTGTCGCGCGCGAGATGTTCGAGGAAGCGGGGGTGCGCGTCGGGAATGTCCGCTACATCGCAAGCCAGCCCTGGCCGTTTCCCGGATCGCTGATGATCGCCTGCGTCGCGGACGCGGAAGACGACACGATCATACTCGATGAAAACGAGCTTGAAGACGCTATCTGGGTTTCACGCGAAGACGTGCGGGCGGTGCTTGCAGGTAAAGACGGCCCGTTTCTGCCGCCCCCGCCCTATGCAATCGCGTTCACGCTGCTGACGGAGTGGGCGCGGGGCTGATACTCAGGGTTGACCGGATGCGGTCCGTCATATCTCCGATCCTGCTCAGTCCCGCGCGCGCGCCTGCCGGTAGGTGCCCAGCATCCGCATCGACTTTGAGTGGAATCCCAACTCCTCGATCGCGTGATCGAACGACTCCTCGCCGGGCCTGCCGACGATGTCGGCGTAGAATTCGGTTGCGGCGAAGCTGCCGCCGCGCTGGTAGCTTTCCAGCTTGGTCATATTGACGCGGTTCGTCGCGAAACCGCCCATCGCCTTGTACAGGGCGGCGGGGACGTTTTTCACTTCGAAGATAACCGTCGTCATCCAAGGACCGTCGCCGACCGGCCGGCGTTCGCCGCGCGCCAGGGTCACGAAGCGGGTCGTGTTATGCCCGGCGTCGGAAATGTTGGTCTCGAATACGCTGAGCCCATAGAGCGCGGCGGCGGACGGCGGTGCCAGTGCGGCGATCCGGGCGTCGCCTTGTTCGGCGACCAACGCCGCGGCGCCCGCCGTATCGGGATACGTCATCGACGCAATGCCGTGTGCACGTAGCCAGTGGCGGCATTGGCCGAGCGCTTGCGGGTGGCTCATCGCCTGACGCACCTGATCGACGGTTCCAATCCCCATCAGCGCGTGACGGATGGCCAGAAAATGCTCGCCGATGATGACCAGTCCCGATTCGGGCAGCAGGAAGTGGATGTCGGCAACGCGGCCGTGGAGCGAATTCTCGATCGGAATGATCGCGCAATCCGCCCGGCCGAGCTTGACCGCGTCGATCGCGTCGGGAAAATCGAAACAGGGAAGGGGGAGCGCATCCGGGTATGCCTCACTCGCGGCGATATGACTGTTCGCGCCGGGCGCCCCCTGGAACGCAACCGTGCGGCCCGGTTCAGCGGCCGCCGCTTGGGTCATCCGGGCGGCAAGCAGCTGGGCGGGAGCGGCGAAAGACTGCATGCCGGACGTCGTTAATCGAGGGCGCGCCGCGGTCAAGCGCGGCTTGCGGAGCGGCGCGCGCTTTTCTAAGGGGTGCTCGACTGAATTCTCGGGGCTTGGAATGGATCTGAAGAGCAATACGATCGCCGGCTGGGTGCTGGGCGCGGCAGCCGTCGCGCTGGGCACGGCGATTGCCGGCGGCATGGCGTTCGACGGCGGGCGACCCGAAAAGATGGGCTATCCGATCGAGGGCGTCGAGGACGAAAGCGGCGGCGGGGAAGCGGCCGCCGTGCCGATCGCGGCGCTGTTGCCGGAGGCTGATGCCGCCAAGGGTGCAGAAGTTTTCAAGAAATGCGCCGCCTGTCATACGGTCGCGCAAGGCGGGCCGAACGGTATCGGCCCCAATCTTTGGGGGACCGTCGGTGAGGCGGTTGCGCAGGGGAAGGGCGGTTATGCCTTTTCCGACGCGCTGAAGTCCGTCGGGGGAAACTGGACCTTCGACAAGATGAACGAATGGCTGACCAGCCCGCGCAAATTCGCGAGCGGGACGAAAATGACGTTCGCCGGACTTTCGAACCCGGAGGACCGGGCGAACGTGCTGCTCTATCTGAATCAGCAGGGATCGAACCAGCCGCTGCCGCCGCCCCCCGCTGCCGTCGCTGCCGCACCCGGCGCTGAAACGGCGGGTGGAGACAAAGTCGCCGCCGATGCACGGGCCGAGACGGGCGATATCGCCAATACCGGCACCCCGGCTTCAGGCGCGCCGTCGATCGACCCGGCTGCGGCAGAGCGCGGCGCGCGGTAATGGCCTAATCGCCGACCGGCACCGCGTCGGTCGGTCGTTCCCTGTAGAAGCGCTGAACCTCTGCCCAGGCTTCCTCCGCAGTCTCGACATAGGTAAAGATCGACAGGTCGCGTTCGCTGACCACGCCTTCCTCAACTAATGCCTCGAAATTGATGACGCGGCTCCAGAATTCGCGACCGACAAGAAGCACGGGGATCGGGTCGATCTTGCCCGTCTGAATAAGCGTCAGCAATTCGAACAGCTCATCGAATGTTCCGAATCCCCCCGGGAACGCGGCGAGAGCGCGCGCGTGAAGCAGGAAGTGCATTTTCCGGAGTGCGAAATAGTGAAACTGCATGCTGAGCGAGGGTGTAACATAGGGGTTGGGTGCCTGCTCATGAGGCAGGACGATATTCAGTCCGATCGATTCCGCGCCGACATCGGTCGCTCCCCGGTTCGCGGCCTCCATGATCGACGGGCCGCCGCCCGAACAAACGACAAAATGCCGCTTGCCGTTCTGATCGCGCGGACATTGCGACGCGATCGCGGCGAGTTCGCGCGCGATCGTGTAGTAACGGCTTTTAGCGATCAGACGCTCAGCAATCGCCCGCGCGTCGTCGTCCGTGGCCATTTCGAGAAGCGCGCGCGCCTTGTCAGGCTCCGGAATCCGCGCTGACCCATAGAAAACGAACGTCGAAGCAATATACGCTTCGTCAAGCAGCAGTTGCGGCTTCAGCAGTTCGAGTTGAAACCGGACCGGTCGCAAATCCTCCCTGAGCAGGAAATCCATATCCTGAAATGCAAGACGATAGGCGGGGTTTTCGGTCTGCGGCGTCGAGACCCCGGTCTTTGCCTGCTCGGCATCCTGTTTGGCGCGGGGAAAAACACGGCTTGGTACGCGAGTATCTGTCATTCCTGCGCCCTAGGGCAAAGGACGAGCCGGGAACAAGGGCTCAGCGACAGAAGTGCGCGGCGTCGTTCTCAAGGTGCAGGTGGTTACGGTGCGCCGCATTGTAGGCCGGGCTGAGGACGGTCCCGAACCGCTTGCACGCAGATGAATGGATGGTCGTGAAAAACCGGTGAATGTCAGGATCGGACGCGTACCAATCGTTCAGGATGGTAATCCTGCGGCCGTCCTCTAGAACGAACCCGCCGACATCGACCGCGTTCGCAATGGCGTGGCCGGACCGCCGGTTTGCGTTCCTGGCGGACCCGAGGACGTTGCGACAGGCGTACGTCCCCATGCCTTCGACCTTCATCAGCCGGCTGCCGAGAATCTGATAGGCGGCGGGGGCGACGGCGTTGCGGACCCAGCCGGCAAACGCGCGCGCATTGCCGCAGCGCATCGCGGTGATCCTGGTCACCGGAACGCCGACGTCCGTCAGCTGCACCGCGCCGAATATGCCGCAACCAGGGCCGGTCTCCCGGTCCGCCAGCGGTTTGAAATCGACACCTTCGCGACGAAGGTCGGCGAAACACTGTGCTGTTTCCCTGAGCGCGGGGCGGCCGGCTTCGGTGTGCGGTTGTGTCGGTCGTTCGACACTGCCGCAAGCGGACAGCAGGAGAATTGCCGCCCATCCGGACGTGAGCCGCAAGCGTTGGATTGTTTGATAGGAGGTCAGGACGCGCACGAATGCTCTTTTGAAGGAGCGCTGAACAAGGGACAAGCCCGACGCGATTTAGGACACCGGCATTTGCCGTCCTTGCCAGCGAACGCGCACTGACCTACGGGCTGCGGCGGGCCACGCTGTCCCAACGCAGCGCGTGCTCTCTGCAAGGAGAGATAAATGAGTGAACCATTATCCGCACTCGCGTCAGGTGCGTCCGAACAGCCGGCTATCAAGCCCGCCAATCCGAATTTCTCATCGGGTCCGTGTGCAAAGCCGCCGGGCTGGGATCCGGCCAAGCTGAGGACGGATGTGTTGGGCCGTTCACACCGTTCGAAGCTCGGCAAGCAGCGCCTGAAACATTGCATCGACCTTATGCGTGAAATTCTCCGCGTACCGGATTCGCATTTGATTGGTATTGTGCCGGGTTCCGATACCGGCGCGTATGAGATGGCGATGTGGACTATGCTTGGCGCACGCGGCGTCACCGCATTGGCCTGGGAAAGCTTCGGGGAAGGCTGGGTGACCGATGCGGTCAGGCAGCTGAAACTCGATCCGGCCGTGCTGACGGCGGAGTATGGCAAGATTCCCGATCTTCGTGCCGTCGATTGGTCGACCGATGTTCTTTTCACCTGGAACGGTACGACCTCCGGCGTCCGGGTTCCGGACGGCGACTGGATCCCAGGCGACCGGGAAGGACTGTCGTTCGCAGATGCAACCAGCGGCGTATTCGCTTGTGACCTGCCGTGGCCAAAGCTCGATGTCACCACGTTTTCGTGGCAGAAAGCCATGGGCGGAGAGGGAGCGCACGGCGTACTGATCCTTGGCCCGCGTGCGGTCGAGCGGTTGGAGGCGTTCAAACCCGACCGGCCGCTACCCAAAGTTTTTCGTCTTACGTCGAACGGCAAATTGATCGATGGTATCTTCAAGGGCGAAACGATCAATACACCGTCGCTGCTTGCCGTCGAGGACGCTATTTTCGCGCTCGAATGGATTAAAGCTATCGGCGGGCTAGAGGCGACGATCGAGCGCTCCAACCAGAATGCAGCGGCGCTCGATGCGATCGTTCAACGGTATGACTGGCTAGGCCATCTGACCGGAGATCCCGCGGTTCGTTCGAACACCAGCGTCTGTCTAAGCGTTGCAGGGGCCGACGATGCCATGATCAAAAGCATGGCCGGTCTGCTGGAAGCCGAGGATGCGGCTTATGATATTGCAGGATATCGTGACGCGCCGCCCGGTCTGCGGATCTGGTGCGGTGCCACCGTCGAAACCGCCGATATCGAGGCGCTCGGGCCGTGGCTGGAGTGGTCGTACATGCGCGCGAAGGCGGCCTGACCGCGCCACCTTGGCGGACATAAACCGGTAAACATGCGGCGGCTCGGGAAATCGGACCAACCCCGGCAAAGCAATCCTGACCGTCGTCATTGCAACGGCTGCAATAAGGAAAAGTATTCATGCCCAAAGTCCTGATTAGTGACCAAATGGACCCGCGCGCCGCACAGATTTTTCGTGAGCGCGGGCTGAAAGTCGATGAAATCACCGGCAGTACGCCGGACGAACTTAAGACGATTATCGGCGACTATGACGGATTAGCCATACGTTCCTCCACCAAGGTTACGCCTTCAATTCTGGCGGCGGCGACGAATTTGAAGGTGGTGGGCCGCGCAGGCATCGGAGTCGACAATATCGATATTCCCGCGGCGTCTGCGCAGGGTGTCGTGGTCATGAATACGCCGTTCGGAAATTCGATAACGACTGCCGAGCATGCGATCGCGTTGATGTTCGCTCTGGCGCGGCAGTTGCCGGAGGCGGATGCGTCGACTCAGGCCGGCAAATGGGAAAAGAACCGCTTCATGGGGGTCGAACTGACCTCGAAGACGCTCGGCTTGATCGGTGCGGGGAATATAGGGTCTATCGTTGCCGAGCGCGCACTTGGACTGAAGATGAAAGTGATCGCGTATGATCCGTTTTTGACAGCCGAGCGGGCGATTGAGATCGGGATCGAGAAAGTCGTGCTGGACGAATTGCTGTCACGTGCCGACTTTATTACCCTGCACACGCCGCTGACCGATCAGACGCGCAATATCCTGTCAGCGGAAAACCTTGCAAAAACGAAGCAAGGCGTCCGGATCATCAACTGCGCACGAGGCGGACTGATCGACGAAACAGCGCTGAAAAAGGGGTTGGATTCCGGACATATTGCGGGCGCGGCGCTGGACGTGTTCCAAACCGAACCCGCCAAGCATTCACCATTGTTCGGAACGCCCGGCTTTATTTCCACGCCGCATCTGGGCGCGTCGACGACCGAAGCTCAGGTGAACGTGGCAATCCAGGTCGCGGAACAGATGGCGGATTATCTTCTGACTGGCGGTGTCACCAACGCGCTCAACATGCCCTCGCTGAGCGCTGAAGAGGCACCGAAGCTGAAGCCTTATATGGCCTTGGCCGAAAAACTCGGCAGCTTGGTCGGTCAACTCGCGCACGACGCGATCTCCGGTCTCTCGGTCGAGGTCGAAGGTGCGGCGGCGGCCCTGAACCAAAAGCCGATTACCGGTGCTGTTCTCGCCGGCTATATGCGCGTCCACTCCGATGCGGTAAATATGGTCAACGCACCGTTTCTGGCGCGGGAACGAGGCCTGGATGTCCGTGAAGTCCGTCATGACCGGGTCGGAGATTATCATACGCTGATTCGCTTGACCGCCAAAACGGCGGACGGGGACCGATCGGTGGCAGGCACGCTGTTCGGTTATGCGGCACCGCGACTGGTCGAATTGTTCGGGATCAAGATCGAAGCCGATCTGTCTGGCAATATGCTTTATGTGGTGAATGCAGATGCACCCGGCTTTATCGGGCGGATCGGATCGTTGCTGGGGGAGGCGGGCGTTAATATAGGAACTTTCCACCTCGGGCGGCGAGAGACGGGCGGTGAGGCGATCCTGCTGTTGTCGGTCGACGAGCCGGTCGATGCGAACCTGCTGACGCAGGTCCGGAAGCTTCCCGCAGTAAAGACCGCGACAGGGCTGCAATTCTAGGCATCTCGCCACGAACAGATTGGACTGGAAGACGCGGGATGAGTGCTTTGCTGCCTGAAGGTTTTCGTGACGGATTGCCGCCATATGCCGACGCATCGTCGGCCCTGGAAATGCGCATGCTGGAGGCGGCAAGGTTGCACGGCTATGAGCGTGCGGATCCGCCGATGGTCGAGTTCGCCGAACAACTCGACACCCGGCTGAAAACGGGAGCGCTCGAGCATGCCGTGCGCTTCGTCGACCCGGTCAGTCAGCGTACGCTCGCAGTCCGGCCCGACATTACCGCACAGATAGCCCGGATCGCCGCATCGGGGATGGGACATCATCCGCGTCCGGTTCGCCTCAGCTATGCCGGCGCGGTCGTCAAGCTGCGTGCCGGCGAGTTGTTGCCGGACAGGCAATCCCGGCAAATGGGGTGTGAACTCGTTGGTAAGGACACGGTCTCCGCGGTGCAAGAGGTCGTCACGGTTGCCATCGACGCGCTGGACGCAGCCGGGGTCGAGGAGATTTCGATCGATTTTACGCTGCCGAATATCATCGAGGCGTTGGTGGCCCATTCCACCGGCATTTCAGGCCGCGCCGTCCTTGAACTGAAAGATGCCCTGGACGCCAAGGATGCGGGCGGCGTCGCTGCGATTGCACCTGAGTTTCTTCCGCTGATCGTGTCGGCGGGTCCCATGGTGCAGGCCATTGCACGGTTGCGTCGGTACGATACCAAGGGCGTATTGTCGTCCAGGCTGGATGGGCTGGAAATGATCGCCAACAGTCTTGGCGACCGGGTCGTGCTGACGCTCGACCCGACCGAGCGGCACGGGTTTGAATTCCAATCCTGGCTGGGATTTTCCGTTTTCAGCGCAGATGCAACGCAGGAGATCGGTCGCGGCGGAACGTACAGCATAGTTTGCGAGGACGGGTCTGAAGAAGCCGCGACGGGGTTTTCGCTGTTCGCGGACAGGTTTGCGGTTCGGTCGCGGTCGACCGAACGACGCCGGCTATTCCTGCCCTTCGGCACGACGTCAGACGTCGGCGTTCGATTGCGGAAAGAAGGGTGGGTCACCGTTGCCGCTCTCGATGCGGTCGATACGCCCGAGTATCAGCTTGCAACGCATGTTTGGGTAGCCGGAGAGGCGCGCGCATTGTAGCGAAATGCAAGAACGGGGTTGGAGAGTGATTTGGCTAACGTAGCGGTTGTCGGCGCGCAATGGGGGGATGAGGGCAAAGGCAAGATTGTCGATTGGCTTGCCGAACGCGCCGATCTGGTCGTTCGGTTCCAGGGGGGGCATAATGCCGGCCATACGCTGGTCGTCGGCGACAAAACGTACAAATTGTCGTTGCTTCCGTCTGGCGTCGTGCGGGGTACGCGGTCGATTATCGGAAACGGTGTCGTGCTCGATCCCTGGGCGCTGAAGGCCGAAATCGAACGGTTAGGCGAGCACGGGGTTTTGGTAACCCCACAGACCCTTAAAATCGCCGATAACTGCGCCTTGATTTTGCCCGTCCACCGCGAACTCGATGGGTTGCGCGAAGATGCAAGCGGCACCGGCAAGATCGGCACGACGCGCCGCGGAATCGGCCCGGCTTATGAAGACAAGATTGGCAGACGTGCTCTGCGTGTTTGCGATCTGGCGCATCTCGACGATCTTGAGCCGCAGCTCGATCGTTTGTGCGCGCATCATGACGCGCTGAGAGCGGGCTTTTCGGAGGGCCCGGTCGACCGGGAAAAACTGCTGGGCGAGTTGCGCTCGATCGCCGATTTCGTGTTACAGTTTGCCAAGCCCGTATGGCTGGAACTGAACACCGCGCGAGCAAATGGGCGGCGTATTCTGTTCGAAGGCGCGCAAGGGGTGCTGCTTGACGTCGATCACGGGACATACCCGTTCGTCACCAGTTCGAACACGGTCGGCGGGGCAGCCGCGGGTGGATCTGGATTGGGACCGGGCGCGGTCGGTTTCGTCCTGGGAATCGCAAAGGCGTATACCACGCGCGTAGGCGCAGGACCGTTCCCGACCGAACTACCGGACGAGACCGGAGAGAGACTCGGGCAGCGCGGACATGAATTCGGGACGGTGACCGGTCGTAAACGGCGTTGCGGCTGGTTCGACGCGGTCCTGGTTCGTCAATCGGTCGCGGTCGGCGGAATTGCGGGAATCGCGCTCACCAAGATCGATGTTCTGGACGGGATGGATGAAGTCAAGATTTGTACCGGATACCGGTTGCATGATCGCGTTATCGATCATTTCCCCGCCCATTCCAGCGATCAACATGCCGTCGAACCTATTTACGAAACAATCGAGGGGTGGAGCGAATCGACCGCGGGCGCCAGAAGCTGGGCGGACCTGCCCGCTCAGGCGATCAAATATGTGCGGCGGATCGAGGAATTGATCTCGTGCCCGGTCGCGCTGCTGTCGACCAGTCCCGAACGCGACGACACGATCCTGGTGCGCGATCCATTCTCTGACTAAGCCTTTGGAAGAAAGCGATCAGCCGCACTGCCCGCGATGAAGAAGCGCGTGGTCGGCCAAGACCAGCGCGACCATCGCCTCGACGACGGGAACGCCGCGAATACCCACGCAAGGATCGTGCCGTCCCTTGGTCGCGATCATGGCGGCACCGCCGTCAGGGGCAATCGTTTCGACTGGTGTCAAAATCGAGCTCGTCGGTTTAAATGCGACGCGAAGGCGGATCGATTGGCCGGTGGAGATCCCTCCGGCCAAACCTCCCGCGTGATTGGAAAGAAACTTGGGGCCGCCATCGCCAGGACGCATCGGATCAGCGTTGGTTTCGCCCGACAATTCGGCCGCCGCGAACCCGTCACCGATCTCGACCCCCTTCACCGCATTGATCGACATGCAGGCGGACGCAAGATCGGCATCCAGTTTGGCATAGATCGGAGCACCCCAACCGGCAGGCACTCCCGTCGCCTCGCACGCGACGACCGCACCGAGAGACGATCCATTGGTGCGCGCGGTGTCGACCAAGCGCTCCCAACGCGCGGCCGCATCAGCGTCGGGACAGAAAAACGGGTTGCGATCGATCTCGACATCGTCGAACGATCCGGGGTCAATCGCGTCGCCGCCGATCGCCTCAACCCAGGCGCGTATCCTGACGCCGCCGACGACCAGACGTGCGATTGACCCGGCGGCCACGCGGCTTGCGGTTTCGCGTGCGGAGGACCGTCCGCCACCCCGATAATCGCGGAAGCCGTATTTGGCGTCATAGGCAAAATCGGCGTGACCGGGCCGGTACGCCTTTGCGACTTCGCTATAATCTTTCGAGCGCGGATCAACATTTTCTATCATCAGACTGATCGGCGTTCCGGTCGTTTGCCCGTCGAAGACACCGGAAAGAATCTGCACGAGGTCAGGTTCACGCCGCTGCGTCGTAAACCGCGACCGGCCCGGACGGCGCTTGTCCAGCCAAGGCTGAATATCTTCGATGCTGAGCGGGATGCCGGGGGGGCAGCCGTCAACGATCGCACCGATTGCGGGTCCATGGCTTTCGCCCCAGGTCGTAAAACGGAACATTCGCCCGAAGCTGTTATAGCTCATGTCATCAGGCTGTCGTCACTCAGACCAACGCAATGTCGGGCGCATCCTCAGCCTTCATGCCGATGACGTTGTAGCCTGCATCGACATGGTGGGTCTCGCCCGTGACGCCGCTCGCGAGATCGCTTAACAAATAAAGGCCCGCGCCGCCGACATCCTCGATCGTCACATTTCGCTTCAGCGGAGAATTGAGCTCGTTCCACTTCATGATGAGCCGGAAGTCGCCAATCCCGCTTGCGGCAAGCGTCTTGATCGGGCCTGCCGAGATTGCATTGACCCTGATATTGTCCCGGCCGAGATCGACCGCGAGATATTGGACGCTCGTTTCAAGCGCGGATTTGGCGATACCCATCACATTGTAATGGGGAATGACTTTTTCCGCGCCGTAATAGCTGAGCGTCAATAGCGCTCCGCCGTTCGGCATCAACGCCGCTGCACGCTTGGCGACCGCGACAAAGGAATAGACGCTGACGTTCATCGTCAGCAGGAAATTTTCAAGCGACGTATCGACAAATCTACCGCGGAGTTCGGATTTATCCGAAAAACCGATCGCATGGACGACGAAATCAATGGTCGGCCAATCTTCTGCCAAGGTGGCGAACGCGGTGTCCAGCGCATTCATGTTCGACACGTCACACTCGATCAAGCGCGCTATGCCGAGTTGCTCTGCAAGCGGGCGCACCCGCTTTTCCATCATCGATCCCTGGTAGCTGAAGGCGAGCGCGGCCCCGGCTGCCGACAATTGTTGTGCAATTCCCCAGGCCAGCGACTTGTCGTTCGCAAGGCCCATGATCAGACCGCGCTTGCCCGCCATCAATTCGTTCACGCCGTTTTCGCCTTCTTTTCAGGATCGGCATCGATAGACGCCGGCTGAACCGGTTCCGCCAGCGCCGCGTTCAATTGTGCACCGAAAACGATGCCTAAGCCGACCAGCCAGAAAAACAACAGCGCGACGATAACGCCGGCAAGGCTGCCATAAGTGAGGTCGTACCCGCCGAGCTGAGCCAGTACCACCGGCAGCAACGTTGTGATCGTCACCCACCAGATCGTCGTGAACAACGCCCCCGGCCATTTCAACGAACTGCTATAGCGATATTTGGACGGAGTCACCGAGTAGAATAGCATGTAAAGCGCCCCAAACATCACACAGCCGGGAATTATGCGAGACAGTCCGATCCATCCGGCTGCGTTTTCTGCGAACGGAACAAGGCGGTAGATGAATTGCTCCGCGGCCGTCAAAACGCCTTGGACGAGGAAGGACAACAGGGCGAGAATAACGGAAGCCACGATCACGAACGATGATCCCAAGCGAGATTTCCAGAACGGTGCCGTGCTCGTCGTACCGTAAGCGCGGCGGAAAATATCCCTGATCGTTTCGATGAATCCACCGACGGTCCATAGACCGACCAGTGCACCGAGCCATAACAGTGACCCGGTCCGTGCGGCGAGAACGTCCGAAATCGGTTTGCGAAGAATATCGCTGACATTCGGGGGCAGCACATGAAGGAAGGATGCAACGGCCCGCTGTGTTTCGCTGCTCTGACCGAGGAGCGATGCGATTCCGGCGGCAACGATGAAAAACGGGAAAAGCGTCATCAATGCCAGATAAGCGAGATTTCCGGCATGAATGAAACCATCGTTGAATGTCCCTAGCGCTGCTCTCTTCGTTACCTCGAAAGCGTAGCTTCCCGGTTTAACCTTGGCGATGTTGCGATGGAGTCGCGCATGGCCATGTCTTGCGCGAGCTTCCGGGGTTAGGGATAATGTTTCTTCTACCATAAAGCTTAAACGCCCAATTCCGCGCGGGGGTTCTTCAGCCCGCCGCCATCCCAATGCTCGACAAACTGGATCAAAGCGGCGTCGTCGCCGGGTATGTCGATCACAAGCGTGACAAGCTGATCGCCGAAACTGCCGTCCTTGCGCGCGAATCCCTTGCCCTTCAGTCTCAGCGTCCGTCCGGAACTGGTGCCCTTCGCAACCTTCAGCACCACGGCCTTGTCGACCGTGGGTATGCGAATAGACCCGCCCTGTACGGCCTCTTTGAGCGTAACCGGCAGGGAGAGGCGAACATCATCGCCATCGCGGTGGAAAAACGGATGATCCTGCACCTCGATCGTCACCAGCGCATCGCCCGCCCCGCCGGGCCCGGGCTGTCCCTTACCCGACAGGCGCATCTGCGTACCGCTTTCGACGCCCGACGGAAGTTTCAGGTCGATCGTCGATCCGTCACCCAGCGTTATCCGCTGAGACTTGCGGGTCGCCGCGTCAGTGAAGGGCACTTGCAGCCGGTACTGCACGCTTGCGCCTTTTTGGGGAGGCTGCCGGCTTCCAAAGCCGTCGGTAAAGCCTCCCCGGCGACCGCGAGCGGCGCCACCGCCGAACAAACCTTCGAAGATGTCCGACATGTCCGGACTGCCCGCAGCTCCGCCCGTTCCGAAATCGAAATTGTCGCTCTGAAAGCCGCCCCGGGGGCTGCCCGCACGTCCGCCAGCACCGCCAAAACCGAACGGCGCGGCAGGATTGCCGTCGCCGTCGATCTCGCCCCTGTCGAACCGAGCGCGCTTGTCCTTGTCGGTCAGAAGGTCATAGGCGTTGGTAACCCGGCTGAAGCGGTCGGCAGCGGCCGGATTATCCTTGTTGCGGTCGGGATGAAGCTGCTTCGCCAGCTTGCGATACGCCTTTTTAATGTCGGCCTCGGTCGCGTCTCGCGCGACATCCAAGGTCTCGTAAGGATTCGGCATCTGTTCCCCGGTTAGTCGTTCAGCGCTTATGTGGCCTTGTCGTGCGCGAAGTGCAATCGAGCGGGGTCACAAGGGTGCAAAGGGTACGCTCACAGATTCGGCAGGACCTGGTCCGATAGTCCCCAGCCCTCGAGCGAACGAGAGTTTGCGCGTGCGATCAATTCGGGCCCGTCCGTGACGCTCCACCGTGCGGCGGTGTCTAGATCGCGCAGTTCGGACCATGAGACGGGGGCGGCAACCGGCGCGCCGGCGCGCGCGCGCGCCGAATAGGGAAGTATCGAGGTACTGGCGCGTTGATTGCGGAGCCAGTCGATGAAAATCTTGCCCTTCCGCTTTGCCTTCGACATCGTCGCGGTGAAGTGTTCGGGTTCGGCGGTTACAAGTGCTTTTGCAAACCGATCGGCGAAATCCTTGACATCCGGCCATTCGGCCAAGGGCCGGAGCGGCACTACGACATGCACGCCCTTGCCGCCCGAGAGCATCGGATAACTTGTCAGTCCGAGTTCGGCCAATTGCTCCTTGATATGCGCCGCTGCTGCCTTGGTGTCGCCGAAGTCCAGTCCCTCGTCGGGATCGAGATCGAACACCATGCGGTCGGGCTGTTCGAGCGTCGCGACCGACGAGCCCCAGCCGTGAAACTCGATCGAACCCATCTGAACACAGGCGATCAGTCCATCGGCATTATCGACGTAGAGATAATTCTCGGTCGATCCGTCTTTCTCTACGATTGGCACCTGATGAACCGCGTCGCCAAAACTTCCCGCATCGTGTTTCTGAAAGAAGCATGCTTTTGCGCGGCCCTGCGGACAGCGGACAAGGCTGATGGGGCGATGACCCGTCCAGGGCAGCATGACCGGCGCAATCAGCGCAACGTAATCGGCGAGAGCGCCCTTGGTCACGTTCGTGTCCGGAAAGATCACGCGATCGCGGTTGGATATTTTGATGTCTGTCGCGGCTGCCGGTGGCGGGGCGGCCGCATTCTCGGCGACAACGTCGCTCGCGTCCTTGTCCTCGCGCAGACCGAGAAAACTCGAATGACGCAGCACGCCGTCCGGCGTTGTCTCGGCATAGGCGATTTCGGCGACGAGCTTCGGCGTCACCCAGTGCGCGCCGCGGACCGCCGCGCGCGGAGCATCGACTGGTGCCGTCTTGCGCGCGAGCCGGTCGAGCTTACCGCGCAGCTCGTCCATCAGATCATGGTTGAACCCCGTGCCGACCTTGCCCGCATAGACCAAACATTTTCCATCGTAGAGCCCAAGCAGCAGCGATTTGAAGCCGCGGGCCATCTTGTCGGAAGGGAGCCAGCCGACGATCACGAATTCCTGGCGCAAGGTACATTTTGCCTTGACCCACGCCTTGCTCCTGTCGCCGCGATAGGGAGCGGCGGCGCGTTTGGAGACGATCCCCTCCATCTTCTGCGCGCACATTTGTTCGAACAGTTGCTCTCCGGAACCGATCACGTGCTCGCTATACTGGAGCCGTCCATCATCGCCGCTGACGATGCCGCGCAATCTGGCCTTGCGCTCTACAGTGGAAAATGCGGTCAGGTCATTGCCGTCGAGCGCGAGCAGGTCGAATGCGAACAGCGTCATCGCACCGCCGTTCGAAATCGCGTCCTTCAGCGTCGAGAAATCGGGGCGGCCGTCCTTGAATGCGACGATCTCACCATCGATCAATGCGGCGTGGGGTAGGGCCGTCGCAGCCTCCGCGATGCCGGGAAATTTGTCCGTCCAGTCGAGGCCGGAACGCGTATAGATCCGCGCGCCGCCTTTGCCGGTCGCGACGATGGCGCGGTAACCGTCATATTTGATTTCATGCAGCCAATCCGATCCGGCCGGCACCGAACCGACGAGCGTGCAGAGTTGCGGCGCACGGAATTCCTGACGCGGGCCTGGTTCGGCCGGAGGCGGGTGGGTAGTACCATCGGCGATCTCCGCCATCGTCCGGCCCGTCGCAACGCTCGTCAGTGCGTCCTCGACCAACGTATCGGTTCCGCCCGCCTCTCCATCATCTATCTTGCGCAACAGCCAATTTTCTCGCTTTTCTTTCGCGCGCGGTTTCAGACGGATAAGCAGCCATTCGCCTTTCATCCGCTCTCCGTGGAGGGTGAAATGGAGGTGACCCTTCGCGAGATCCTTAA
Organism: Sphingomonas sp.; assembly: GCA_965219075.1. Lineage (GTDB taxonomy): Bacteria > Pseudomonadota > Alphaproteobacteria > Sphingomonadales > Sphingomonadaceae > Sphingomonas. The sequence continues at coordinate 2,182,213 of CBDCMM010000002.1, read as the reverse complement.
CGCTCTTGCCAGCAATCGGCGACCACGTGCCGTGGTCCCACAGCATCACCGTGCCGCCGCCATATTCCTTGGCCGGGATCGTACCCTCGAACGTCGCATAGCTTAGAGGATGGTCTTCGGTACGCACGGCGAGGCGCTTTTCTGCCGGGTCGAGACTTGGCCCCCGCGTTACCGCCCAGCTTTTAAGAACCCCGTCAATCTCCAGACGCAGATCCCAGTGAAGCCGGGTCGCGTCGTGTTTCTGCACCATGAATAGGTTGCCGCTGCCGTCCGCGAGCGTACCCGCGGGCTCTCCCGTCCTGGTAAAATCGCGCTTGGAATTGTAGAGCGCGAGCGGATCGGCGTCAGGCACTTTTCTTGGCCGCCGGCTTTTTCTTCGGCGCCGACGAGGTGTCGACGGACTTTTTCAGCGCGGCCATCAGGTCGACGACATTCGATCCCGACCCCTTCGCTTGCTTGCCGTCGTCCTCGATAATCTTTTTGCCGCCTTCCTTACGCTTGCGTTCGATCAGGTCCTTTAGCGCATCGACATAGCGATTGTGGAACTCCTCGGGAGCAAAGGGCGCGCTCTTTTTTTTGATCAAGGTCTCGGCAAGATCGAGCAAGTCGTCGTCGGGCGTATCGTCCGGGATTTCACGGAAATAACCTTGGGCCTTGTGCACCTCGTCAGCATAACGCAGCGTCTCCAGAACCATGCCCCGGCCGCACGGCTTGAGGCTGACGACATATTCGCGTCCGCGCATCGCCAATTGCCCGAGCCCGACCTTTTTCGTCTTCCTCAGCGCTTCGCGCAACACGATAAAGGCCTCTTCGGCCAAGTCGTCGGCCGGAATGACGAAATAGGGTTTTTCATAATAGAGGACATCGATCTCGTGCGCGTCGACGAACTGGGTTAGTTCGAGCGTCTTTTTGGATTCGAGCTTCACCGCATCGATCTCATCCTGATCAAGCAGGACATATTCGCCTTTCGAGACTTCATAGCCTTTCATGATCTCGTCGGTGTCGATCGGGCCGACGCCCGTCACGACCTTTTCGTAAGAGATTGGCTTGCCGGTCGGCTCGTGGATCTGCCGGAACGAGATGTTGGCACCACTCTTGGTCGCGGTATAGATTTCGACCGGGATCGAGACGAGCGCGAGCCTGATCTGTCCCTGCCAATATGCGCGTGCCGCCATTTCGCCTATTCTCCTCCAGCCAGACAAAAACCCGGGGGCGGCGGGAGTCGTTCCGATACGTTTCCCCGCGGCGGACATTACGTTATGAGGCGGGTCATGTCGGACGATCCCAACGCACTGTTTGACGCCTGGCTGGCAGATGCCCGCTTGAGCGAACCCAATGATCCCAATGCAATGACCCTCGCGACGGCCGATGCGGACGGGCGGCCAGCGGCACGCATGGTGCTATTGAAGGGGCATGGGCCCGATGGTTTTGTCTTCTATACCAACCGTGAAAGCCGCAAGGCGCGAGAACTGGAGGTCAATCCTGAAGTTGCGCTGATGTTCCACTGGAAGTCGCTCCGCCGCCAAATCCGGATCAACGGGCCAGTGTCGTGGGTCAGCGATTCCCAATCGGATGCGTATTTCGCTAGCCGCAGTCGCGATTCGCAACTCGGCGCCTGGGCCTCGGATCAATCACGTCCGCTCGGCTCGCGCGCAACATTCGAGCAGCGGTTCGAGGAGGTAAAAGCGCGCTTCGATGGGCGCGACGTGCCGCGTCCGCCGGATTGGGGCGGATACCGCGTGACGCCGCGAAGCATCGAATTCTGGGAGGATGGCGCACATCGTTTGCATCATCGTCGACTGTTCACGCGCAAGGGTGACGGCTGGGAGATGGGGTTGCTCTACCCGTGACGCAGGACGAACGCCGCCGCATCTTGCCGCTGGCGACGCGCGCCGCGCTCGCAAGCGTCGGGGCGGCGGCGTTCTTGTTGCTTTTAAAGGGCGCGGCAGCGGTTGTGACCGGGTCGGTCGCGATGCTTGGCAGTTTGGCCGACACCGGGCTCGACCTGCTCGCGAGCCTCGTCACGCTGTACGGCGTGCGCGTCGCAGCCCAGCCCGCGGACAATGACCATCGCTTCGGGCACGGCAAGGCGGAAGCGCTGGCGGCTCTGGTCCAGGTGATGCTGATCTCTGCTTCGGCGGTCGCCATCGCCTGGCGCGCGATCATTGCGATCAGCAGTCGCGCGCCGACGCAGGATGCCGGGTTCGGCATCGGCGTATCGCTGGTCGCGATCGCTGCCACCAGTCTGTTGCTCGCTTATCAACGGGGGGTCATTCGACGTACCGGATCGATCGCGATCCTGGCTGACAACATTCACTACCAGTCGGATGTACTGTTGAATGTCGCGGTGATCGCGGCCTTGGTATTCGATCAGTATTTCGGCTGGTCCTGGGCCGATCCCGTATTCGGCGCTGCGATCGCGCTTTGGCTCGGCTGGGGCGCCTTCAAGGCGTCGTCAGCGGCGATCGACCAGTTGATGGACAAGGAATGGCCAGAGCAAGAGCGTGAGCGATTTCTGGAGGTTGCCGCTCGTCAGCCGGGACTGAAAGGCATCCACGATTTTCGTACACGCCGTTCGGGCAGTCATGATTTTGCGCAATTTCACATGGAGGTTGATGCCGATCTGACGGTTACGCGCGCGCATGACATCATCGAGGACGTCGAGCGCGCATTGAATGTCGCGTTTCCGAAGGTCGAAGTGCTGATCCATGTCGATCCGGAAGGCCATGTCGACACCGACAATCCGCTCGTCGAAACCGACGTCACGCCGTACTGGTTCGGGAAAAGCGTTTGATCCAATGAAACTCAGCTTTGCACAGATCGATGCCTTTACCGACAGGCCCTTCGGCGGAAATCCTGCCGCCGTCATTCCGCTGGATCGATGGCTCGACGACGATATTCTCCTTGCAATTGCTCAGGAAAACAATCTCGCCGAAACCGCTTTCCTTGTTGCCGAGGCCGATCCGGCCGCTGACGCCACGGAGGCTGCCGATTTCGAACTCCGCTGGTTTACACCGGCGGACGAAGTCGAACTTTGCGGGCATGCGACGCTGGCCAGCGGACATTTTCTGTTGTCCGCCGACGAAACGAAAAACCGGGTAGTGTTTCGCACCCGTCAATCGGGGCTACTCGAAGTCGCAAGGAATGGTGCGGGTTATAAAATGTCACTGCCGATGCGCGCCGTCGAACATCGGGAAATGCCCGGGGTTCTCTCCGCGCTGGGTATCGGAAGGGCGGCAGAGACATATTGGAACGACAGGGGTTATGTGATGGTCGTGCTGGATAGTGAGGCCGCGATACGCGAACTCGATCCGGACTTCCGTAGCCTTGCGGATCAGGGGCCTCTCGTGGTCATCGCAACCGCACCGGGTAATGAGACCGATTTCGTCAGCCGCGTTTTCGTACCGGCGTACGGTATCGACGAAGATCCCGTGACCGGTGCCGCCCATGCCGTCGCATCCCCCTATTGGGCCAGCCGTTTGGGCCGGGCGGAACTGACCGCGTTCCAAGCCAGTCGCAGGGGAGGGCGAATAACATGCGAAGTGCGGGGCGACCGCGTTATTCTAAGAGGGAAATGCGTAACGGTGATCGAGGGAACATTTCTGTTGCCCGATGCCTGACTGGAGCATCTAGGAGACGAGGCGTGCGGACACGGTCGACGCGATCCAGCCGCCGCCGAGGACGCGCTCCCCGTCATAAAGGACCGCCGCCTGACCCGGCGCGACGCCATATTCCGGATCGACGAACGTCAGTTCCCCTTCTGCGAAGCGGGCCGGAACGGGTTTCGCCATCGACCGGACCTTTGCCGAAACGGAGGCGCCGTGATCGCCACCGATCCAGTTGACCTGCTCAAGCGAGGCCGCCGCGACAGCGAGCGCGCGTCGGGGGCCAACGACGACCCGGCCAGTATCGGCTTCAAGCCGTACGACATAGAGGGGTTCGGCACTGCCCCCGATTTCCAGCCCGCGACGCTGCCCGACGGTGAAGTGAACCAACCCGCGGTGCTCCCCCAGCCGAGCGCCGGACAGATCCACAATCTCTCCCGATCTGCCGGCTTCGGGACGGAGCGATTTGACGAGCGATGCGTAATCGCCGTCCGGAACGAAACAGATATCCTGACTGTCGGGCTTTGCCGCCACGGTCAATCCGAACGCGGCCGCCAGTTCGCGAACGCGCGCTTTCGGCAGATCACCAAGCGGAAAACGCAAAAAATCGAGCTGTTCCCGCGTCGTTGCGAAGAGGAAATAGCTTTGATCGCGTGCCGCTTCACGGCCCCGATGAAGTTCGGGACCGGCTCTGCCGACGACGCGCCGGACATAATGCCCGGTCGCCAGGCAATCCGCACCAAGATCACGAGCGAACGACAAAAGGTCGGTAAATTTCGGCCCCATGTTGCACCGGATACAAGGAACAGGCGTACGCCCTTCGACATAGTCGCTAGCGAACCGATCGACCACATCGGTCCGAAAACTGTCCTCATAATCGAAGACATAATGCGCGATCCCCAGCCTGTCGCAGACCGCGCGCGCGTCACGGATATCGCGTCCGGCGCAACAGGCCCCGGCGCGGGCCGTCGCTTCGCCGTGATCGTACAGTTGCAAGGTAACGCCGATCGTTTCAGCGCCGGTCGCATGCGCAAGGGCGGCGACGACCGAGCTATCAACGCCGCCGGACATCGCGACAACGATCCGATTCGCAGCGGTGATCGGTCCCATCTGAAAATCGATGTCTGCGCTCATCGCGCGCATGTAAAACATCTGCCGCAGCGAAGCAAAGCGGCGTCGTTCTGGCGATTGGTTTACTCGCTCTTCACGTCCTGCGGGCTAGGAAGACTCGTTTGCTATGTGAGTGAGAAGCGTGGACTTATCTGCAACGCGACATTTACATCTTTTGCCTTCGGTCGAGGTCGAAGCGGATAAGACCGTTATGCTGGCCGTTGCACGTCTTCGGCAGTCGACCAGCATGACCGCGACTTCGCAGCGCACCTTGCCGGCGCAAGACACCAATAAATCGGACGGTGAATCTTACGGGCCACCCGCGTTCAACGTGACCGTCGCTTTGCGGTTACGAAATTGGAAAGCGGTATGAAGGCGCCGTTTACCGGGACGTTTCAGGCGATCTTCAAGTCCTGCGCTTAACGGTCGTTCTACAATGAAACGGCGTTGAGAAACGCCCTGGATCGCCCCGTACCGAGGTTTATAGATGCTTGAGAATCAGAAAATCCGTGCTGCAACCGTCATCGGTCCACTTGGCGAGTTGCTGACCGTGGATACGTTGCCGCCGCCGCAAACGACGCGCTGGGTCGTGCGTCGCAAGGCTGAGGTGGTCGCAGCTGTCAGCGGCGGGATGCTGAGCGTCGATGAAGCCTGCGCGCGGTACAGTCTTACCGTTGAGGAATTCGCTTCCTGGCAGCGGGCGATCGATCGATCGGGAATGCGCGGTCTGCGCGTCACCAAAATTCAGGAATATAAATCGAAATATGAACGGCAACTTCGCTAGCCTGAAATTTTTAATGATACGCGCCCGGAACAATATAGGTTATTCCTTCGTCTTTCCGATGGAGCCCGAAAATGGGGCGTAACGGAGGGAAAAATGGGCATCATCATCGCAATCATCATCGGGGGCATCATCGGCTGGCTTGCAAGCATGGTCATGCGCACCGATGCCCAGCAGGGAATTTTCCTCAACATTGTCGTTGGGGTAGTGGGGTCGTTCATCGGCAATCTGGTCGGCGGCTTCTTCGGATCGGGCGCGACGCTTTCGACCTTTAGTGTTGTCGGCCTGATCTGGTCGTTTGTCGGCGCAATCATCTTGCTCGCGATCGTTAATCTGGTTCGCCGGGGCAGTGTACGCTAATCGTACGTCGACAGCTTAAAGAAGGGGCCGTCGAGCGATTGACGGCCCTTTTTTTGTCACTTGAGCAAATATCGTACGCTCAAGGTCACGAAAATATCCTGCTCTCCGGGGGCGATTTGCGTGGAGGGTTGAGCGCTTGCGACACGCGCGTACATCATCGGACGGGGCTGCCCCGGATTGGCGTTCTCTCCGTTTTCCGCAATCGAAATAACCCGCACGACGCTCGAACCGATCGACGCGGCGTACAGATCCGCTCTGCTCTTTGCCTTGGCGACAGCGTCCCGTCGCGCCTCGTCGAGCGCTTCATCAGGCTTGTCGATTGAGAGATCCGGACCATCGATCTGATTCGCACCATGCGCGACCAGTTTGTCCAGGACCGCGCCCGCGTCTGCGATCTTGCGAAACCGGACGGCAACGCTGTTGCTCGCTTCGTACCCGGTGATCGTCGGACTTGCATTGTCCGAACTTTGATATTGCGGGCTCAAACGGACGCTGGCTGTAGAGATGTCACGGTTAGCAATGCCTTCCGACTTCAAGGAAGCGAGAATTTTTGCCATTTTCGCGGCATTTTCCGACATCGCGGCGGCAGCAGTGATTGCGCGCGACACGACGCCGGCACGGATCGTCACGAGATCGGGTACGCGCGTCGCCGTGCCCTGCGCCGTAACGTCAAGAACGGTTCCTTCCGCCTGAACCATTGGCAGAACCATCTCGCCGCTCTGCGCCTGGGCCGGGCTGCTAATGAGGCCAATTCCCGATGCGAGCAGCAATCCGCCGAATCGCAACCGCGCGCCAAATTCTTGTTTATTCATCGTGCACCTCATATTCTGTTACCGGGGTTCAGTTTTACCCGTATGTTGGCGATGTCAGTGCTAGACGGCAACAGTATCGCCTTGAACGGGGTGACCTATTTGTATAACACAGCTGCCATTGGATCGGGCTCAGGCCGGGATAAGGTTAAACATCGGGCATGAACTACGAAACGGGCTCAATCAGCGGACCTGAGAAAATCGAATTGCTGGAGCATGACGGCGGTCCTCCCCGGCGCTTTCGTAATCTGGTGATCGCAATCGTCGTCATTGCGGTCGTAATCGGTCTCTTCTGGCTGGTGTTCGGGCGTAACAAGGATGAAGCCGATGCCGCTCCGGTCACGCAACTTGCCTCGGTAACGGTGGTCGTGCCCGGTCGGCAGACGATCGACCGGGTCCTCTCCGCGACCGGCACTCTAGCTGCACGGCGCGATTTGCCGGTCGGCGTAGCGGGTGAGGGCGGAGAGATCACCCGCGTGCTGGTGCAGGCGGGTGACTGGGTAAAAAGCGGTCAAGTTCTGGCGACGGTCGATCGATCGGTTCAGACGCAAACCGCATCCGCCTTGTCAGCGCAAATTTCGGTGGCGCAATCGGATCAATCGATTGCGCAGTCCGAACTGGACCGCGCTCAGCAACTCGTCGGACGCGGCTTCATCTCCAAGGCGGATCTGCAGCGTAAGCAGGCGACGCTTGACGCCGCTGCGGCGCGGGTAAAGGTCGCAAAGGCGACGCTGGGTGAGGCGCGTGCGCGCAATGGCCGCCTTGACATCCGCGCCCCCGCAGCAGGATTGGTCCTGGTCCGCAACGCCGAACCGGGCCAGATCGTCAGCGCAGGATCGGGCGTGCTGTTCCGCATCGCTATGGACGGCAAGATGGAAATGCAGGCGGCACTCAGCGAGGCGGATTTGCAGGGCCTCTCGGTCGGTGCGAGAGCCTCGGTCGTGCCGGTCGGATCGGCGAAATCCTATCCCGGCCAGGTCTGGCAAATTTCTCCGGTGATCGATCCCAATACGCGCCAAGGCATTGCCCGGGTCGCGCTGGGCTATAACCCGGGACTGCGCCCCGGCGGATTTGCCGCCGCCAAAATCGTGAGCGGTGCGTCGTCGGTGCCACAATTACCGGATTCCGCGATTCAGAGCGACCAGAAGGGAAGCTTTGTCTATGTGCTCGGATCGGGAAACAAGGTCGAGCGTCGCGACATCACGATCGGTCAGGTATCCGATGCCGGCGTATCGATTGCGTCCGGGCTTCAGGGCAATGAAAAGATAGTGCTGAGTGCGGGCGGGTTTTTATCACCCGGTCAACAGATCAAGCCAATCATCAAGAAGGCTGGATAAGATGAGTTTTCGGAACATATCCGCTTGGGCGATCCGTAACCCGATGCCGCCTCTGGTGCTGTTCCTTGCCCTTACGCTTGCGGGCGTCGTCAGTTTTATGCGCATGGATGTCAACGATAGCCCGGATATCGACTTTCCCGTCGCGATCGTGGTCATCAGCCAGCCCGGCGCGGCGCCGACCGAACTCGAAACGCAAGTCACGCAGCGGATCGAAGCAGCAGTGCGTTCGATTCAAGGCGTCGATGAAATCAACTCGACGGTCACCGAAGGCAATTCTCAAACCGTCGTCCAGTTGGCGATCGGAACTCCCATTGACCGGGCGGTCAACGACGTTCGCGACGCAATCGCGCAAATCCGCGGCGACCTGCCCGAAGGAATCTTGGAGCCGCAGGTTTTTCGCGCGAACACGACCGGCGACGACATAGCCAGCTATTCAGCGGTCGCGAACGACATGACCGTCGAGCAACTCAGTTGGTACATCGACAATACGGTAGCAAAGACGCTGCTTTCGGTGCCGGGCATGGCGGCGGTCAACCGTAACGGAGGGGTAAGCCGTGAAATCCGGGTGATACTCGACCCGGTAAAGCTCCAATCGCAGGGATTGACGGCCGCACAGGTCAACCAGCAATTGCGCGCGGTCAACCTGAATGCGGCGGGCGGGCGAGCGGAAATCGCCGGATCGGAACAGTCGGTCCGCGTACTCGGCAACGCAAAGAACGCATTCAATCTTGGGCAAACGCAGATTGCGGTCGGGGGCGGACGAACCGTCCAGCTATCCGATCTCGGCCAGGTCCGCGATCTTTATGCCGAGCAGCGCAGTCTTGCGGCGGTGAACGGGCGGCAGGTCGTCAGCTTTGATTTCCAACGCTCGAAGGGAGCGTCCGACGTTACGGTGTTCAAGGGAGCACAGGATAAGCTGAAAGAACTGGAGGCGCGAAATCCGGCCGTCCATTTCGTGCTGCGCTACAACAGCGTCAAATATACCGAGCAGCAATATGAAAGTGCGCTTCATGCGATGATCGAAGGTGCCATACTGGCTGTCGTCGTCGTTTTCCTGTTCCTTCGCGATTGGCGGGCGACCGCGATCTCTGCGCTCGCCATTCCGCTGTCCGCGATCCCGACGTTCTGGTTCATGGAATTGATGAACTTCACCTTGAACCAGATGACGCTCCTGGCGCTCAGTTTGGTAGCGGGCGTCCTGGTCGACGACGCGATCGTCGAAATCGAAAATATTGTCCGACACATGCGAATGGGTAAAACCGCCTATCAGGCGTCGATCGATGCCGCCGACGAAATCGGTCTGGCAGTGCTCGCGACGACTATGGCGATCGTCGCCGTGTTTTTGCCCGTCGGGCTGATGCCGGGGATCTCAGGCCAGTTTTTCAAAAACTTCGGGCTCACCGTGGTCGTCGCCGTGCTTATGAGTTTGGCGGTGGCGCGTTTGATCACGCCGATGATTGCCGCCTATTTCCTGAAATCTGCAGGTCATGCCTCGCACGGCGAAGGCAAGATGATGGACTGGTATATGGCGACCCTGCGCTGGACGCTGCGAACGGGCGGTTCGGGCCGGGCTGCGGCGCGCGGTATGTTCGGGCGCGTCGGTCGGCGTTTGGTCGACCATAGACTGTGGGTGATCGGCATCGGCGTCCTTGCCTTCGTGCTGACGATCGTTCTGTTCACCGTTGTCCCGATGACTTTTCAGCCGTCCAAGGACAACGATACGGCGACCGCGAAAATTGAAATGGTGCCGGGCACGACACTCGCACAGACGCAGGACGTCGTCCAAAATGTCGCGGAATTGCTCAAGCGCCAGCCCGAGGTAGCGTCCGTCTATGCGCGCACGCGCGTCGGCAACGGCAGCGTGGATGCCACTTTGCGCGATGATCGCAAAAAGACCAGCAGCGAATTCGAACGCGGTCTTGCGCCACAACTCGCAGCAATCCCCGATGCGCGGGTATCCTTCCGGTCGCAATTCGGATGGGGCAGCGGTTCGCGCGATCTGAACATCGTGCTCGGGGGGGATGATCCTGCCGTCCTGGAACGCACCGCGGACACTATCGTCGAACAGATGTCGCGTTTGCCGAAGCTGGTTGCGCCGCGCGTTTCCGGCAATCTCCAGCGGCCTGAGATCGTAATCCGCCCGCGACTTGACCTTGCCGCCAATCTGGGTGTCACGACCCAGGCCCTGTCCAGCGCGATCCGGATCGCGACGCTTGGCGATATCGATCAGAACAGCGCACGCTTCTCGCTTAGCGATCGCCAGATCCCGATACGCGTCGCGCTGGCGCAGTCTGCGCGGAGCAGCCTGTCGACGATCCAGAACCTTCCGGTGCCGACGCAATCCGGCGGTTCAGTGCCGCTAAGCCTGGTTGCGCGGATTACGCTGGGGTCCGGGCCGACGCAGATTGATCGGGTCAATCAACAGCGGCAGATCACGCTTGGCGCTGATCTGGGTCCCGGTGTCGTCAGCAGCGTGGCGATGAAAGAAGTTCACGAACTGCCGATCATGAAGAATCTTCCCCTTGGTGTCCGCGAACTGACGCTGGGCCAGACAAAATGGCAGGCGGAGATGATCAACAACTTCATCATGGCTGTGCTGGCCGGAACGTTCCTGGTCTTTGCGGTCCTGCTACTGCTCTATCGTCGCGTCTTGCCGCCATTCGTGAATATGGGTTCGCTGTTACTGGCGCCATTTGGCGGGCTGCTGGCGCTCTGGTTGACGGGAACGCCGTTGTCGATGCCCGTCTTTATCGGGCTCCTGATGCTGCTCGGGATCGTCGCCAAAAACTCGATTCTACTGATCGACTTCGCGCTTGAGGAGATGGGCAAGGGCGTCGACACTATGACGGCGATCATCGATTCCGGTCACAAGCGTGCGCAACCGATCGTCATGACGACGGTCGCGATGGTCGCGGGCATGGTTCCGACCGCATTGGCGCTCAGCGGGGACTCGTCGTGGCGCGGGCCGATGGGCATTACGGTGATCGGCGGGTTGACGATGTCGACCGTGCTGACACTGTTGATCGTACCTGCTGCATTCAGTCTTGCGGTCGGTATCGAACGCGTCACCGGACCGTGGCTTGGGCGGAAGTTCCTGACTTATCGTCCGGAAGATAAAGAGGGCTTGCCCGCGATCGACCGGCAACCTCAGCAACGCGCCATAGGGTTCCGCGATGATCCCGCGCCTGCGGAGTAGCGCGGAGCGTAATGCTTTCCGGCTGGGAACAAAAGCAAAGGCGGTCGGCGGTTACGGCTTGAAGGACTCGTGAAACGCAGGTCCATTTTAGTCGGGCGGGAGCCGCCGCCCGCGGGCCTTCGACTGATGCGCAGGGTTGCGCTCGGACTGCTCATAATCATGGCGATCTTGTTCTTCATCGCGCGCGGCCTTGAGGGCGGCAATAGCGCGTGGGGGTTCGTCCGCGCATTCGCCGAAGCGGCAATGGTCGGCGGGCTCGCAGACTGGTTCGCGGTCAGCGCACTGTTCCGGCATCCGCTGGGGTTGCCGATCCCGCATACCGCGATCGTTCCCAGGAACAAGGACAGGATCGGCGATACGCTTGCGCTGTTTCTGAAAACAAATTTTCTTGTTCCGGCCGTCGTTGCGCGGCGGATGCGCGTCATGGATGCCGCGGCGGCTATCGTGCGATGGCTGACCGATCCGGCGGAGGGGGCAGGCGGACGTTTTCGACAGAGCGCATCAAAGCTTGTTGCGCAAGTTCTGCAGGTTCTCGATCCGGCGCGGCTCGGCACGATGCTGAAAAGTGCCGTCGCCAGCCGCCTGCGCGAGACCGATATTGCGCCGGTTCTCGGCCAATTAATGACCGCCGTCATCGCCGAAGGACGGCATAAACCGCTGATCGAAGCCGCGATCCGTTGGAGTTCTGAAACCTTGGCCGCGAACGATCAGCTGGTTCGTCGCATGATCCACGATCGCGCTGGCGCGATATTGCGGTGGACGGGACTCGACGAGACCATCGCGACCAAATTGATCGGCGGTCTCGATAAATTGTTGACGGATATGGCGGATGACCCGGAGCACCCGATCCGGATCAAGATCGAGGAAGCACTCGGTCGCCTGACCGTCGGCTTGCAGGAAGATCCCGAATTACGCGCCAGAGTTGAAGCGGCAAAGTCGGCGTTCCTTGAAAACGCGGCAATGCAGCGCTTTCTGGGCGGCCTTTGGGAGTTTGCCAGAAAGGGCCTGCTGAATATCGCAAACGATCCCGAAGCCGCGATGGCGGGACGCTTGGGCGATCTGCTGAGGCAGATCGGTTTTGCGATCCAAAGCGACCAAAGGCTGGCACGGATCATCAACCGGCTCGTCCGGCGGGCAATTGTCGGGTTGGCAGCGGATTATGGCGAAGGAATCGTCCGGCTTGTTTCCGAAACGGTCCGTAGCTGGGACGCGGATACGATTACCGTCAGGCTGGAAAACGCGGTTGGACGCGACCTGCAATACATCCGTATAAACGGAACGCTGGTCGGCGGCAGTGTCGGCGTCGCGATCCATGTGATCGGTCGGCTGGTACACATCTGATTATCGGTATGGGCTAGACATTCGGACCGGGTGACGGTGCGCCGCTTTGCTGGTGTTATCGCTACCGTTTGGTTCGACAGCGATCCGAGCAATAGATCACGTTTTCCCAATCGCGTGCCCATTTTCTACGCCAGGTGAATGGCCGGTTGCACGCCGGACAAGTTTTTGCCGGCAGATCGGATTTGCGAACGCCGTTAGGCATCAGCGCACGCGTTCATCAAGGAAAGCGGCCACCGCGCCGAGATCGACATCGCGGTCGAGATAGGCCTGGCCGATATCGTGCAACAGCAGGAAGGGGAGATGGCCGCCGCTCATCTTCTTGTCATGGCGCATGTGAGCGACGAGTTGTTCGCCGCCTGCTGCAACGCCGCTCGCGGAAAGACCGTCGGGAAGGCCGACACTGCGGAAATGTGCAGCCACTCGCTCCGCGGTACTCGGGTTGCACTTTCCACGTTCGGCTGAAAACCGAGCGGCCAGGGTACAGCCGGCGGCGACGGCTTCACCGTGTATCAGCCGATCGGAAAATCCGGTTGCCGCCTCCAAGGCATGGCCGAAGGTATGACCCAAATTGAGGAGCGCACGCTGTCCGGTCCGCTCTTCCTCGTCGGCCGCGACGATCCTGGCTTTGGCGGCGATACTATGGGCAATTGCGTAAAGTCGCTTGTCCCGATCTCCGGCGACCAAGGCTGGTCCGTTTCGCTCGCACCATTCGAAAAATGCGGCATCGTCGATCAGGCCGTATTTGACGACCTCGGCGTATCCAGCGCGGACGTGGCGCTCGGGCAGCGTATCAAGAACGTCGGGGTCGATCAGGACCATATGCGGCTGATAGAATGTGCCGATCAGGTTCTTGCCCGCTTTTGTATTGATTGCCGTCTTGCCGCCGACGGACGAGTCCACTTGCGCAAGGAGGGTCGTTGGAACCTGTACGAACACGCAGCCGCGTTTCAGGATCGAGCAGGCGAAGCCGACAAGATCGCCAATAACACCTCCGCCTAGGGCAATAACGGTGTCAGCGCGCTCGACACCAAGCGCGAGCAAGGAATCGCACAGCGTTTGAAGGGTTCCCCAGGTTTTGCTCGCCTCTCCGGGCGGCAGGATGAGGGAGTCAAACGTGATCCCGGCATGCTGGAGCGAACCGGCAAGCGCGGGCAGATGGATTTTTACATTTTCGTCGGTGACGATTACGATGCGTTGCCCTTCAGTAAATCCGGCCAGCAACCCTCCGGCGGATGTGAGCAGTCCGGCGCGGATATGAACGGGATAGCTGCGTGATCCCAGCGCGACGGTGATGGTCTTCATCGACCGATCGCTCGCAGGATAGCCGCAACGGTCGCTTCGTGCGGCCCGTGCTGGCTCGTGACGTGGATCGGCGCCAATGCATAAAACGGAGAGCGGGTTTTCGACATGTCGGCGAGCACCGTCAGCGGGTCTCGTCCGCGCAGTAGCGGGCGTGTGTCGCGCCTGCGCACACGATCGACAAGCACATCGGGATGCGCGTGCAGCCAGATCGCCGTCGCCTGATCGAGGATCAGCGAACGGGTAACGTCATTAATGAAGGCACCGCCGCCCGTCGCAATGACTTTGGGGAGGCCGTCGATCAATCGCGCGATGACGCGCCGTTCTCCGTCGCGGAAATAGGCTTCGCCGAACCTGTCGAAAATTTCCGCGATCGTCATTCCGGCAGCCGCTTCGATTTCATGGTCCGCATCGGCGAAGGGAAGATGAAGGCGGTTCGCCAAACGCCGGCCGACGGTGGACTTGCCGACACCCATCAATCCGACCAGGACGATCGGGCCGCTGGTCCATGCGGGCTTGCCGTCGCGGCGGGGGTTGTGGCTTTGCAACATCGATCCCACCGCTATACAGCGTGCTCGCGGCGGACAACAGGTCCGCTGCTCTCACTTTGGTTTAAACGATACAAGGCTCCCCAATGTCCCGTTTGGTCGTTTCGCTGGTCGTTGTTCTAGCGTTGATTGTGGCAGCCATGATTTTCCTGGCGGGACGTGTGAGCGAGCAGCCGCAGACCCGGATGGAAGAGGCCGTGTCGCTTGCGAACCTCCAATAGGCTGATCGCCCTGGCGCTTGCGGGCGTCGCCATCCCCGTATTCGGGCAGCAGGATCAGCCGGAATCAATCCTCCCCCCGGGTTTCGGTACTCCGACCCCGCCTGCGGCGAACACGACGGTCCCTGCGCCATCGGCTGCGCCCAAAGCGCAAACCGGTGCGGTCCCGCAAGACAATGCGGTTCAATCCTCATTGCGTCCGCTTCCCCCCGTTACCGCCGCGCCGTCAGACGGAACGGTGACCACACCTGATGCCGCGCCGCCGCCGACACCGATAGCGCCTGAAATCCTGGCGCAATATGAGTTGCCGGCCGCATCCAGACGATCGCTCTCGAATGTCGGACTGATCGGTCCGAGTGAACTAGGGCTGGCACCGGATGCTTTCGGAACTGCAGACGGCCGCTATGTCGAAACGCTGATGCGCAGGCTGAGCGCGCCCTTACCCTCGCGCTGGATGTCAATCGTGCTTCGCCGGATGCTCGTTTCCCGGCTTGCTACCCCGCCGCGGATCAACGGAGCCGATTTTGCGGCGGAACGCGCATGGCTGCTCATTCGGATGGGTGAGTCGGTCGCGGCCAGAGCGATCGTGCAAGATGTCGACACGGCGAATTACACGCCCAAACTTTATCAGGTTGCGATGAACGCAGTGCTCGCGACGGGTGACCCCGGAGGGTTATGTCCGCTGGTCGACGGGAATGTGCTGGCGGCACCCAAAGAGGGCTGGACGCTTGCCCGCGCAATGTGCGCAGGTTTATCGGGAGATTCGCGGGAAGCCAACCGGCAGATTACGGCAGCTCGGCGTCGCAACGGACGTGGATTTGACCTGCAACTGGCCGAAAAAGTCGCGGGATCAGGATCGGACGCACGTCAGGCGGTAACGATCGAATGGACGGGGGTAAACCGGCTGTCGATCTGGCGGTTCGGTCTGGCGATCGCGACCGGGGTTGCGATACCCGAAGCGCTGATTGCGGACACGGGTGCCCAAGTCCGCTCTTGGCTGGCGCTCGCTCCATCGCTGAGGCTGAGCGACCGGATCGACCCGGCGGAATGGGCGGCAGCCCAGGGCGTGCTGTCGAGTGCGGCGCTGGTCGATCTCTACAGTGCGATCGATACGGACGACGACACGAGCAGCGCCGCGCGCGCGGCGGCCGAAGACTTTCGTACGGCCTATATCGATCGGGATCGATCGAAACGGCTCGCGGCCTTGGGCGAATTGTGGAAGTCGGAAAAGACCGGCGCGGGTTATGCGCGGCTGGTCCTGACCGCGCGAGCATCGGCCCGCATCTCGCCGGAAATGCAAACGCCGGACGCCGACCGGCTTGTCTCAGCGATGCTGACGGCGGGATATGACTACAGCGCTTCACGCTGGCGGGCTGCGGTAGACCCGACCGGTGATGCCTGGGCGATGATCGAACTGTCGGATCCCTACCCAAGGGCACGAATCAGCTATGGAGCATTCGCCAACTATAGCGGCAGCGGTAACGCCGCGTTGAAACAGCGTCTATTGTTCGCGGGATTGGCCGGATTGCAGCGACTGGACCCCAATGCTGTCGAGCGCGGCGCGAAGACCTTGAATGTTCCGATCGCGACCGAAAACCCCTGGACCCGCGCGCTCGATCGCGCGGTCGAAATGCGTCAGCCGGGCATGGTCGTATTGCTGTGTGCGGCGGGTATGCAGACGTCCGGCTGGAACGGGGTACCGCCCGAGGCGCTTTACCGGATCATTGCGTCCCTGCGGGCCGTGGGCCTTGAAGGGGAAGCGCGGATGATTGCCGCCGAGGCGATCGCCCGGGCGTGAACGTTTTGAGCGATGCGACGCTGATCGATCGTTTCGCCGAGATGCTGGCGGCCGAGTCGGGTGTCGCGGGAAATACGCTGACGGCGTATCGAAGCGACCTTAGACTGGCATCCGAAGCGATCGGCGGCGGCTTGGCGCAAGCGGACGAACCAGCACTCCGCCTGCTTGGTGAAATCTGGACTCCGCTTGCGAACGCAACGATTTCAAGAAAATCCTCGGCACTGAAGCGGTTTTTCGGGTTCCTGTTCGAGGAGGGCTTTCGCTCCGACGATCCGACCGATGCGCTGCCCAAGCCGAGCATCGCGCGATCGCTCCCGAAAGTTTTGAGTGTCGCGGACGTGGATCGGCTGTTCGGAGCGATCGCCGAACGGGTCGATTGCGTTAATGCAAAGCCGCACGACCTTCGATTGGCGGCGATGGTCGAACTTTTATATGGGTCCGGACTGCGCGCGAGCGAGCTGATGGAATTGCCGCGCAACGCGATCGCGTCCGATCGTCCGTTCCTGATCCTGAAGGGCAAAGGGGGAAAGGAGCGGATGGTCCCGCTGTCCGACCGGGCGCGCGCCGCCGTCGCCAGCTGGAGGACGCATGTCGCACCGGACAAGCTGTGGCTTTTTCCCTCGGGCAGGGGACATCTATCGCGGATCAGGTTGTATCAACTTGTCAAGGCGCTTGCTGCCGACGCGGGTATTCCGCCAGATCGAATCAGTCCGCATGTGCTGCGTCATGCGTTCGCGACGCATCTGCTGGCGGGCGGCGCAGATTTGCGCGCGCTACAGGCGATGCTTGGCCATACCGACATCTCTACGACCGAAATCTACACCCATGTCGATGCGAGTCGCCTTGTCCGGCTGGTCAACGAGCGCCACCCCCTCGTTGACGCGATGAAGGGACGCGTTTAACCGCCGCCGATGCCAAGCTTCCTGGAATTCGAGAAACCGATCGCCGAACTTCAGGAGCGCATCGACGAACTCCGGGCAACCGCGATCGATGGAGTCAATATCGACGCGGACATCGCCAGACTGCAAGCAAAGTCCGACCGGTTGCTGCGGGAGACATTCTCGCGGCTGACGCCTTGGCAAAAGACGCAGGTGGCGCGGCATCCGCAGCGGCCGCACTTCAAACATTACGTCGCAGGGCTGTTCGAAGAATTTGTGCCGTTGGCGGGCGACCGGGCCTTTGGCGATGATCAAGCGATCCTTGGAGGTTTTGCGACGTTTCGCGGCCGACGCATCATGGTGCTGGGGCATGAGAAGGGCGAAGACACCGCGACGCGACTGAAACATAATTTCGGGATGGGTAAGCCCGAGGGGTATCGTAAGGCGATCCGCCTGATCGAACTGGCCGACCGGTTCGGATTGCCGATCATTACGCTGGTCGATACATCCGGCGCGTTTCCAGGGATCCAGGCGGAAGAACATGGACAGGCGGAGGCAATTGCCCGGTCGACGCAAGCCTGCCTGAATGCGGAGGTGCCCATCGTATCGGTCATCACGGGCGAGGGCGGATCGGGCGGGGCTGTCGCGCTGTCAGCGGGAAACCGCGTGTTGATGTTCGAGCACGCGGTCTATTCGGTTATTTCACCCGAAGGATGCGCGTCGATTTTGTGGAGGACGGCCGACAAGGCGTCGGACGCGGCCGAAGCAATGCGCGTCACGGCGCAGGATTTGAAGGGTTTCGGCGTGATCGATCAGATCGTGCCCGAACCGTTGGGCGGAGCGCACCGGGACCATGTCGAGGCGATCAGCAACCTTGGGAATGCAATCGAATCGTCGTTGTCGGATTTAGCGGGGAGTTTGCCGACCAGCCTAAAATCTTCGCGTCATGAAAAGTTTTTGACGATGGGAAGGTTGTGAAAACAAAAAGGGCGGAAGTTTTACAACAAACCGCCCGCCCTCTTGCAATAGAATTTCTTTAAAGCTTATTCGAGACATTTGTGAAGGTGTTGCTGAGTTTGGTACCGACATTAGTCATGGCAGTAATGGCGGCAACTGCGATCAAAGCGGCAATCAGACCGTATTCGATAGCGGTCGCGCCCTTGTTATTCTTGGCAATTTTGCGGATCATTTTCATCTTCGTCTCCGTAATGGAAAGGTCTTCGTTCATCCAACCGGCCGTCACGAAGCCAGTAATTGATCAATAGTAGCGAGTCGTTTAAGAACACTTAAGGCCAAAGTTTGAGTGATCGTTCAGCTGGCGTTATTGACCTTCGAACTGACGTTGCCCCACATATCGATCGTCTTAGTACCGACGAGCTGGACCGCACCGATCATTGCGAGGAAGACGAGTGCGAGAATGAGGCCATATTCAATTGCTGTCGCGCCGCGACGGCAATCGACAACGCGGCGAAGCGCACGCAAGGACTTGTCGAGCCTTCGGGGCTTTCTCTTCATGGCTATGGCGTAGAACAAGACACTTAACGAATGGAAAATACGGGTTCACTTTTGGTTGTCGCACTGGCGCTGGTCGATTCCGACCGCCGCGTTCTGGTGCAGCAACGGGGTAACGATCGCTCCTATCCTGGCCTATGGGAGTTTCCGGGCGGCAAGGTCGAGCCGGGGGAAACGCCCGAAGTTGCACTGATCCGCGAGATCGAGGAGGAGCTTGCGATTACAGTGCCGGTTTCGTGTCTGTCCCCCGCCGCATTCGCAAGCGAGCCGCACGACGGCAAACATCTGATCCTGTTATTGTATGTGGCGCGCAAATGGACGGGAACGCCTCGCGCGCTTGCCGCTTCGGCGCTCAAATGGGTGCGACCGAACGAAATGTACGGACTCGAGATGCCCTCCGCCGACCGGCCGTTGATCGCTGTACTTGACGCGCTGATCTGATCGATCAGGCGTCGCGGAGCCCGATGCCGATCGCGGCGCGCGCCGATTCGGCTTCGCTGGATACGACGGGATAGGCGCAATAATCAGCGGCGTAATACGCGCTTGGCCGATGATTGCCGGACCAGCCGATGCCGCCGAACGGCGCAGCACTGGAGGCGCCGTTGGTCGGCTTGTTCCAGTTGGCGATGCCGGCGCGGATATTCGCCCAGAAACGGTCATAAAGTTTCGGCGTCTGGCTGATCAGGCTGGCGGAGAGACCGTAGCGTGTGTTGTTCGCTTCCGCGATCGCGGCGTCGAAATCGTCAGTCTTGATGACCTGCAAGACGGGTCCGAACAATTCAACGTCGGGACGATCGGCAATTTCCGTAACGTCGATCAGCGCGGGAACTAGGAAGGGACGGTCCTCTACCGGACGCTCCAGATGCCGTATGGGACGACCGCCGCGCATCAGCAGGGACAGAAAGCTTTCCGTCAACTGATCCGCCGCCTCGTTGTCGATGACGGGGCCGAGAAACGGTGCCGGATCGTCGTGCGGTCCGCCGACGATCAGGCGGGATATCATCTTGTTCAGCGTATCGATCAAGCCGTCGTACAGTCTCGATTCGACGATCAAGCGCCGCGCGGCGGTGCAGCGTTGCCCGGCGGTGGTGAAGGCGGACTGAATTATCAGCACCGCGGCCATATGCAGGTCCGGAGCGTCCCATACGATGATTGGATTGTTGCCGCCCATTTCGAGCGCGAGGATCTTTTCCGGGCGTTCGGCGAACTGCCGATTCAGCGCGATGCCGGTGCGGGCCGATCCGGTAAAGAGCAGACCGTCAATATCACGGTGCGCGGCAAGCGCCTTGCCGCTGTCGGGACCACCGATCACGAGACGCGCGCAATCCTTCGGCACGCCGGCCGCGTGATAACAGTCGATCAAAAAGGCACCGGCCGCAGGCGTTTTTTCCGAAGGTTTGAAAACGATCGCATTTCCGGCGATCAGCGCCGGTACGATATGACCGTTCGGGAGATGCGCCGGAAAGTTATACGGGCCGAGAACCGCCAGAACACCGTGTGGCTTATGCCTGAGCGCGATGCGCGATCCGACCTGCGTGTCCAGCCGCCGTTGCGCGGTCCGTTCGGAATAGGCGTTGACGGAAATGTCGACCTTGCCGATCACCGCCTCGACTTCTGTGCGCGCCTCCCATAGCGGCTTGCCCGTTTCCCGAGCGATCAGATCCGAAAACGCATCGGCGCGCTGGCGGACGATGTTGGCAAATCGGCGCATCGTCTCGACCCGGAAGACGAGCGGTTGCGCCGCCCAGGCCGACCAGCCGCTACGGGCCGCCGCCACCTCCGCATCGACGTCACCCACCGGCAATCTCGCCAGTTCCGCACCGGTTGCCGGCTCGTAGGAAATCAGTTCGTCATTCATCACAATTCTCTAAGGAGATTCCGCTACCTTTAACGATCGCGCATGACATGTCGAACATCAGGCAAGGGCTGCACCCATTTCGCGGATCGCCGCGATCTTGCGGTAAAGGGGCTGCCAGTCGTCGGCTTCCGCGATCGCCGCCCAGATCGCCTCGACTTCGTCGATGAGCATCGCACATGGGGCGCAGGACCAGTAGGATGAATCTCTGGTCTTTCTTGGGCGGCAAGGATCCAAGGCGGCGCGGACCTCTGCCCATGCGGTTCCGTAGCGCTGCGGCAAGACCCCCCCGAACACATCGAAAAAGAATTGGTCCAGAGCGATCTGCTCGGTTTCGAGCGCATTCACGACAAGGTCAACAAGATGTCTGTCGTAATCAT
The DNA here is from genome assembly GCA_965219075.1 of Sphingomonas sp. Classification (GTDB taxonomy): domain Bacteria; phylum Pseudomonadota; class Alphaproteobacteria; order Sphingomonadales; family Sphingomonadaceae; genus Sphingomonas. The sequence goes on along the minus strand of CBDCMM010000002.1, from coordinate 2,161,186 downwards.
GCCCTCTGGCGACGACGCCCAGCCGCCAGACCATCGCATCGATCATCGCCGTGCGATAATGATCGCCGAAGCGCTCTATCTCGGCAACAAGGGGAGCGCTGTCGACAAGCGCGCGAAGCGAGCCGGCCAGTTGCATGACATCCCACGCAATCGCCTCCGGCTGGCGTCCGAAGGCATACAGCCCGGAATGATCGAAATAAGCGGCGGTAAAACTCCGGTTCCAGGTGGGTAAGAAACGCCACGGCCCATAATCGAAACTTTCCCCTGTGACGTTGATGTTGTCGGAATTGAGCACGCCGTGGACGAAGCCCGCCGCCATGTACCGCGCCGCCATCAACGCGGTACTTCTGACGACGTGCTCAAGTAGCAGAACCGGATCGTCGCTGTTTTCGTCGTAAAGATTGCTTAGCGTGTAGCTGACGAGACGCGCCATGGATTCAGGATCGCGCACGTAGGCCAGGCGCTGAAAATTTCCGATGCGGATGTGACCGTGACTGAGGCGGACGAGAACCGACGAGCGGGTGGGTGACGGTTCGTCGCCCCGATGGAGTTCTTCCCCGGTCTCAATAAGCGAAAATGTCCGCGACGTCGGAACGTTGAGGGCTTCGAGCATTTCAGAGGCGAGGATTTCCCTAACCCCGCCCTTGAGCGTCAGTCGACCATCGCCCGATCTGCTCCAGGGGGTTCGTCCGGACCCCTTTGTTCCAAGATCCATCAACCTGCCGGATGCGTCGAACATCTGGGCGAAGGTGAAACCGCGTCCATCACCGATCTCAGGATTATACGTCCGAAATTGATGGCCGTGATATCTTAGCGCCACGGGTGAAGGTAAGGTATCGGCCAGAGGGGCAAATCGTCCGAAATGCGAAACCCATTCAGCGTCGCTTAGTGAATGCAGGCCGACGGATCCTGCCGCTCGATCGTTGCGAAATCTCAATATCGTTTTTGGAAATAATGCAGCTTCGACCGGATCGTAAAAGTTCGATCCAAGCGAAAGGATGGCAGTCGAAGGTCGATAGGTCGTCTGAGCGGCGGACATGCGGCGATATGGCGCCTCATTCGGTCCGACCGCAACCACGCTTTCGACCGAGATGCGTTCGATCCGTCCTTTTGTTCGAAGACACTCGGAACGAGCATCGGTGTCGAGCGTCAGTCCGTCATGTCCGAAACAACATTCGACGCGATCGTCTTTTCCCCGCGCGATATCGACCTGTCGCGCTCCCCCATTGCGCAGGGGCTGGACGCCGACACCTATGTGCTTGGCGCGTTCAACCCTGGTCTCGCGCGGCTGCCGAACGGCAATCTGCAAATGATGGTCCGCGTTGCCGAAGCGCTCAAAGAACCGGTCTTGGACAGCCACGTTCGGTCAATCAGATACGATGGAAATCGCTATGTACTGGACCACTGGCCCCTGGCGATGGTCGAAATGTCCGACCCGCGAACTGTGATGATCAACGGCGGTGGACACCGGGCTTTGGCGCTTACGTCTTTGTCATGGCTGTTGCCGGTTGAACTCAGCCCCGACGGCCGAAAAATTTTGGATGTCCATTACGACTACAAAGTCGTGCCTACGATGCCGTACCAGTGCTATGGTGTCGAGGACGCGCGGATAAGCCGGATTGGCGACGGTTATGTTAAGACTACCTGTTCGGTCAGTCCTGAACGGCAATGTACGACGCTTTACACTTCCAACGATGCACTCAACTGGGCCCTAAAGGGCATTGTTCTGGATCATCAGAACAAGGATATGCTGATCTTTCAAGGCGATATCGAGGGTACTTACTGGGCTCAGACACGCCCGCTCGGCGAACATTATTTCGCTTACCCGCCGGGAAGTGACTGGCGGTCCGGCCCTTCGATAAACCTCGCGACATCGCCGGACCTTTTGCACTGGAAGCCGTGTGATCGACCGGGCATCAGACCGCACGCGGCAACGAGTGTGACTTCGCGGATCGGCGGGGGAGCGCCGCCGATAAAGACGGAGGGCGGCTGGCTCAGCCTTTGGCACGGCGTCGAGCCGTCGGGAAAAATAGGGATGTACAGGACGTTCTGGACACTGCTGGACCGCGACGATCCTTCAAAAACGATCCGCACCGAACACAAGCCATTGATCGAACCGTCAGCGGCGCTGACCGCCCCCCTGCACGATCTGATGTACCTGAGCGACATCGTGTTCACGACCGGAATCGTCGAGGCCCGGGATCACTTTATCGTCGCAAGCGGAGAAGCGGACCTGGCATGTCGTATCACGCACGTGCCCAAGACGAGGTTCGACTGAAGACAAGTCGAGCAGACCGCGATAAATCGGCGCTGATGAAGTCACCGGTCAAAATCCTCCATTTGCATTCGTCATTCGACCCCGGCGGAACGGAGGAGCGCGCGGTCACGCTGATGAACGCATTCGGCGACCGCGCAGTCCATACGATCGTGTCCGGAGCAACGGTTGGGACGGGTGCAAAAGCACAGATTGCGCAGAATGTGCGTTACCAAGTCGCGCAAAGCCCGCCCGTGCTGACCGGCAAGCCGTCACTCAGGCGTTATGAAGCAATCGCGCAATTCTCGCGCCGTTTTGATCTGGTGCTGACGTATAACTGGGCTGCGATCGACGGCGCCATGGCGCGTCGTGTCTTTCCCCGCGGCGCCCCGCCGCTCGTTCATCACGAAGACGGTTTTGACATAGTCGAAGCATATGGTCTGAAGGTGGAACGCAACATCTACAGGCGTGTTGCACTGACATCCGCAGATGCGCTGGTCGTGCCATCACAGACCCTCGAAGATGTTGCGTTAAACATTTGGAAACAACCGCGCGAGCGGGTGCAACGGATAGCGATCGGCATTGATACGGCTCTGTACGGTCGCAAGCCGGAGCCAGGTAGGGTTCCCGGACTGGATCGTAAAGCGGGCGAAATCATCATTGGCGCGATTGCCGATTTGAGTCCGCAAAAGGATCTGGCCTCACTTGTCAGGGCCTTCGGCGGGGTTTCCGGACGGGTCAAGCTCGTTATTGCCGGTGAAGGGCCGGATCGCGCGCGCATCGTTCAAGCTGCCGCCGCGATGGGGATTGCGGACCGGCTGGTAATGCCTGGGGATATAGGGCCCCCGCGTCATTTCGTCGGTCTTTTTGATATATTCGGTCTGTCATCCTTTTCCGAGCAGTTCCCTATCCAGGTACTGGAGGCGATGGCCGCCGGAGTGCCGATTGCAAGCTATCCTGTCGGTGAGGTCCCGCGCATGGTAGCCAAAGAAAACTTGCCGTTCATCACGCAGCATTCGGTCGAAGTAGAATTGCGCGACGTCCTGCAGTCGCTCGTTAGCGATCGAGAGCAAAGTCGGTTGGTGGGACAGGCGAATGCGGCGAAGGCGGCCTCGGATTACGGCGACAGGGCTATGATTGAACGCTACACCCAGTTATACGAACAAGTGCTCGAGCGGCCCGGGGCGCTAAGGTGAAGCGCAATTTGCTCGCTCCGGTGCATCGCTGCGCTATAGACACCCGTAGCTTTCTACAATTAAACTTAAATCAACCCCGGAAGGAGCCACGTGTTTAAAGGCCTGAAGCCGATCGTCTATAGCGGCCGTGAAATGTGGCCTATCGTCGAGGGCGGTAAAGGCGTTGCGGCGACCAATCATGCCTCCGCCGGCGCCTGGGCTGCAGCGGGCGGTATCGGCACCGTCTCGGCGGTAAATGCCGATAGCTACGATGCCGAAGGCAAGATCGTCCCACAGGTTTACAATGCACTGACGCGCAGAGAGCGTCATGAAGAACTCATCGAATATGCGATCGAGGGCGCCGTCGCACAGGTCGAGCGGGCGTATGAAATTGCGGGCGGCAATGGCGCTATAAATATCAATGTTCTTTGGGAGATGGGCGGAGCGCAACGGGTTTTGCACGGCGTTCTGGAACGTACGCGCGGGCTGGTCTCAGGTGTGACATGCGGTGCCGGTATGCCGTATAAACTTTCTGAAATCGCAGCCTCCTACGAAGTCGGTTATCTGCCAATCATCAGTTCGGGACGCGCGTTTCGCGCGCTGTGGAAACGCGCATATTCGAAGGCGGCCGAATGGCTTACCGCTGTTGTTTACGAAGATCCCTGGCTTGCAGGCGGGCACAACGGCCTTTCGAATGCCGAGAACCCGCTGAAGCCTGAAGACCCTTTCCCTCGTGTGAAAGCGCTCCGCGACGTGATGCGCGAGGGCGGTATCCCGGATGAAACGCCGATCGTCATGGCCGGTGGCGTCTGGTACCTTCGGGACTGGTCGGATTGGATCGATAATCCTGAGCTTGGCCAGATCGCTTTTCAATTCGGTACGAGACCACTGTTGACACAGGAAAGTCCGATACCGCCGGGATGGAAGGATCGGTTGATGACGCTGAACGAAGATGACGTTCTGCTCCATCGCTTTTCGCCCACCGGCTTTTATTCGAGCGCGGTACGCAATGCGTTTCTTCGCTCGCTAGAGGCGAGGTCAGAGCGGCAGATTGCCTTTTCCAGGCAAGAGGCCGGCGATCACGTATATCAGCTGGATGTCGGGGTTAAGGGTAAGAATTTTTGGGTCACCAAAGGTGATCTATGGCGTGCGCGTGAATGGCATGGAGCAGGGTTCACGGAAGCTCTGAAAACTCCCGACAACACGCTCGTCTTTGTTGAGCCGAGCGAGCGCAATGAAATCCGCAAGGATCAGACGGACTGTATGGGCTGTCTTTCCCAATGCTTGTTCTCAAGCTGGGCGGATACCGAAACAAATTCGACCGGACGATTGGCCGATCCGCGCAGTTTTTGCATTCAGAAAACGTTGCAGGATATCGTCCACGGGGGTGATACCGAACATAATTTGATGTTTGCGGGCCATGCTGCTTATAATTTCCGGTCTGATCCATTCTATTCGAACGGTTTCGTGCCGACGGTGAGGGAACTCGTCGACCGGATCCTTTCGGGAGACTGATGCGCCATTGAGCGCACAAACGATTTGTGCGATGGGCACGTGCGCATCGCTCTGTCCTTTGCGATCTGACTGATCGTGTACAACTGCGTTCGTGCTCTGTTATCTTTGCTCGCTCGCACATTGACCGGGCGGACACCGCGTACTTTTTATCCGGAATATTCATGCCCTTTTCGACACTCCCTTTGCCATTGACCGAAGCATTGGTCGCCCGTGGATACGTCACGCCGACGCCGGTTCAGGCGGCGGTAATCCAGCCCGAGGCCATCGGACGTGATCTTGTCGTCTCGGCGCAAACAGGTTCAGGCAAGACCGTTGCGTTCGGCATCGCAGCGGCGGACGAACTGTTAAAAGGTATAGGCGTAATGCCGGCACCGGGATTGCCGCTGGCACTCGTTATCGCGCCGACCCGCGAACTCGCGCTTCAGGTCAGTCGTGAACTCGCTTGGCTTTACGCGAAGGCCGGGGCACGGATTTCGACGTGCGTCGGAGGGATGGACGCATCGAAGGAACGGCGCAGCCTTGGCCACGGTACGCATATTGTGGTCGGGACGCCGGGTCGGCTTCGGGATCATCTCGAACGCGGTGCGCTTGATCTGTCGGTGTTGCGTGTGGCGGTGCTGGATGAAGCGGACGAGATGCTCGACATGGGGTTCCGCGACGATCTAGAATATATATTGGATGCGACGCCGGAAGGGCGGCGGACGCTGTTATTTTCGGCAACGATGCCGCGCCCGATCGTAGCTTTAGCCAAGAGATATCAACGCGATGCGCTGCGTATCTCGACAGCGGGTGAAGAGCGCGGACATGGTGACATCGTTTATCAGGCAGCCGCCGTATCCCCTTCGGATATTGAGCATGCGGTGATCAATCTGCTGCGTTTCCATGAGGCGGAAACGGCGATGCTTTTCTGTGCAACGCGCGACAATGTGCGGCATCTTCACGCAAGTCTGGTCGAACGGGGGTTCACCGCGGTCGCGTTGTCAGGCGAACATAGTCAGAATGAGCGCAACGCGGCGCTGCAGGCGCTGCGTGATCGCAGGGCACGGGTCTGTGTCGCGACGGACGTGGCGTCACGCGGCATCGATCTGCCTTCGCTCAGCCTTGTAGTCCATGTCGAACTGCCGCGCGATGCCGAAACGTTGCAGCATCGTTCGGGTCGTACGGGCCGGGCGGGGAAGACGGGAACGGCGATCCTGATCGTTCCATATCCGCGACGGCGGCGCGTCGAGATGATGCTGAAAAGCGCGAAGATATCGGCGGAATGGATCGAGGTGCCGAGCCCGGAGTCGGTACGGACAAAGGATCGCGAGCGGTTGTTGATGACATTGTCGGAACCGGCTGAGATCGACGAGGAAGACCGTGAACTGGGCCGCCGATTGTTGGCGGAGAAGAGCGCGGAAGATATCGCAGCGGCCCTGGTCGCGGCGCATCGCGCGAAAATGCCCGCGCCCGAGGAGATGTTGGACCGCGGGCAGTCCGCATCGACGCGGGAACAGGGACATCGGCCCGGGTTCGAAGACGTCGTCTGGTTCCGGATGAATATCGGCCGGCGACAGAACGCCGATCCACGCTGGTTGTTGCCGCTGATTTGCAGGCGGGGGCAAATCACCAAAAACGAGATCGGCGCAATCCGTATTGCCGCCGGCGAGACAATGTTTCAGATCCCGAGCAAGATCGCGGGAAAATTCGCAAAGGCGCTAACACGGACGGCGAGCGACGCGGACGAGGGGCTGGTGATCGAGCAATCGCAGTCAGGGTCCAAAGCCGGTGAAGCTGGAAACGCGCCACGGCGCTCACCCAAGGCGGCATATCCGCGAGGCAAGACGCCAAGCGGGCATCGCGGGCAGCGTCCGCGCCGTTGATCAAATCTCACGTCCGCCTTTCCATAATCGTATGACGCGTCCTTGAACGGGGAGGCCGTCAAACGGCGTGTTGCCCGCCGAGGAGAATTTTTCCCCGTCGATCTGCCACGGCACGTCTGCATCGAACAGCACCAGATCAGCAGGCGACCCCTGCTCCAAAGTTCCTCCTTCTATTCCAAGGACCTTCAAGGGGTTTCTCGCGAGCAATGCGAATAGTCGGTCGAGCGTAAGCTGACCGTCCCTCACTAGCATGAGGGCAAGCGCCAGGAGTGTTTCTGTCCCAGCCATTCCGGCTGCGGCGTCGGCGAAAGGCAGACGTTTCTCCTCCGGGCCATGCGGATCATGACCGGACGCGAGGACGTCAACCGTGCCGTCAGCGACGGCAGCAAGCGTTGCTTGCCGATCGGCTTCACATCGCAGCGGCGGGGAGAGATGCGCGAAGGTGCGAAAATCGCTCATCGCAATGTCGGAAAGATGGAGATAGGCAGGGGTAACGCCACAGGTGACGGCTACGCCACGACGTTTCGCCGATCGCACGAGGTCGAACGATGCAGCGGTCGTCAGCTGGCGGAAATGAAGGCGCGCGCCGGTTTCTTCGGCAAGCATGAGATCGCGCGCGACCGATAGCGATTCGGCAATTGCAGGCGCCGATGCGAGGCCAAGTCTGGTTGCGGTTTCTCCGTCGGTCGCGACCGCGTCCGCCACGAGGAACGCATCTTCGCTGTGTACGACGGCACTGAGGTCCAGATCGCGTGCGTAGGACAGGACGCGGCGCATGACCCCGCTGTCGCCAATCCATTTTCGACCTGTGCCGACGGCACGTGCTCCCGCCCGCGCGCACATCGCCATTTCGGCCAGATCGATCCCGCCCAGACCCTGCGTCGCGGCGGCGATCGGGTGAATCCAGAGATCGGGCTTTCCGACCAAAGCCGCTCGCTGCACGACACCCGGTACGTCGAGCAACGGTGACTGATCGGGCATGAGCGCCACGCGGACGACACCGCCGCGCTTGCAGGCGTCCCGATCGACGTGGAACACACCGAAATCGACGATCGCCGGCGCGAGAGTCCTGCCTCCGCAGGTGACGACATTCGCATCGGATGGCAGATCAAACGAGCCGATTGCCACGATCGTGTCGCCAATAACGAGGAGGTCACCACGCCGGACGCCGCCGTTCGGGCAGACAAGCGTGGCGTCGAGGAACGCTGTCGTCATGCCCATCCCGCGACCCCGCGTGACCGCCTGGTCAAGACGTCAAGACATGCCATCCTGACCGCTACGCCCATCTCGACCTGTTCGGTGATCGCGGACTGGGGGTGATCCGCAACGACGGAGTCTATTTCGACGCCGCGGTTCATTGGCCCCGGGTGCATCACCAGCGCATCGGGCAATCGCTGCAGCCGTTCAGGCGTCAGTCCGTAGCGGACGCGAAATTCGCGTACGGATGGTATGAATCCGCCATCCATTCGTTCGTTCTGGATGCGGAGCATCATGACGACATCCGCCCCGTCGAGGGCGGCGTCGAAGTCCGAGAATGCCGTCACCCCCATCCGTCGGACCTCGGGCGGCATCAGTGTCGACGGCGCGCAAACCCGAACGTCAGCCGCAAGCGCGGTCAGAGCCAGGATGTTCGATCGCGCGACCCTGCTGTGCAGCAGGTCGCCGCAGATCACGACGCGCTGACCAGCGACCGCCCCGCGACGGCGGCGAATCGTGAGCGCGTCGAGCAAGGCCTGGGTCGGATGTTCATGCCGGCCGTCGCCAGCATTAAGGACGGCGCAATCAACCTTGTCCGCGATCAGACGAACCGCGCCGGATGCCATGTGACGGATGACGATGATGTCGGCGCGCATCGCGTTAAGCGTCATCGCCGTGTCGATCAGCGTCTCCCCCTTTTTGATCGAACTCTGCGCGGCATGCATATTGACGACGTCGGCACCGAGCCGTTTGCCTGCAATCTCGAACGACAGCAGCGTGCGCGTCGAACTTTCAAAAAATGCGTTGATTTGCGTGAGCCCGTCGAGACGCTTGTCAGGCTTTGCACGTTCCCGGTTCGCATCGACCCAGATTTCAGCCTCGTCGAGGAGGAACATGATTTCATGGGGCTGCAATCCGTCGATGCCGGTCAGGTGACGGTGCGGAAACACCGCACCGCCCTCGATCAGATTGGCGGGACGATGATCGGCTGTTTGCATCAAGTGCGGGCGCTACCCCTGCGCCGGAGGACTGGCAAGGCGGACGGACGGCACCTTTGGCAGAATTCCAACAGGATTCGTCGAATTTGAATCGAGCAATGCACCGGAGTCGGGCATCATGCCGCAGTCAGAGCGTCGATGGCGCCTTGCAAAATATGGGCCGCCGCCAGATTGTCGATGCGCTCTGCCCGTTTGGCGCGGCTCATTCCCTGTTCGATCATGATGCGCTCGACAGCGACGGTCGACCAACGTTCGTCCCATAGCAGGATCGGCGCGAGATCCCCGCAATTCTGCGCAAATGCGCGACTCGATTGCGACCGGGGACTCTCGCTGCCGTCAAGATTGAGCGGTAGCCCGATGATCACACCCGTGACGGACTGACCGGAGATCATTTGCGCGATCGACGCTTTGTCCTTCTGAAATTTCGTGCGACGAATGAGTGTCGCCGGGCTGGCAAAGGTCCAGCGGGCATCGCAAAGCGCGGTGCCGATCGTCTTGCTTCCTAAATCGAGGCCGAGCAGACGCCCGCCAGCGGCAAGCAGGTCACGGAATACGATACGGTCAGAAGTGATCACTTGCGCTGATACGCGGCCAGCCGGCGGGCGGCATCGACGCGTATGTTTGCCCAGAAGAGGCTGTAGTCATAGACGTGGTAGTTGTTCCCCGGCAGCACATAGGGCCCGACATCCGGTCCTTCACCGATCGAAAGATACCCCGCATCGGTACATCTTGCACCAACCTTGCCCGGCAGGATCGCCGCGGTTTGCAAATCGCTTGACGGGAAGAGTGTTCCAAGATTGGCGGACGGGTCCGCCGATCCTCCTGCCGTACCATCGAGCGGGTTCGTGCAGATCACGGGCGTATTGCGGCGGGGCCGACCGTCAAAACCTTTCGATTGATCGTAGCTTTCGATGATGAGTGAGGTATCGGCGGGTTCGGCGAAACTTTCCCAGGAAAGAATGCAGCGCGTATCGTCGGCCTGCCGGCATTCGTGCAAACCCATCAACGGCAGATCGGTCGTTCGTGAAACGGGCCAGCCAACCACATAGGCGGCAACGATACGGCGGGCGAGTTTGGGATCCTTGCTGACGCGATCGACCAGTAGACGGGTGAGGTGGAGCGAGCCCTGACTATGACCAGCGAGAATGATCGGCCGGCTGGGCCCGATCTGATGCAGGAACGCATCGAACGCTGCGGCAACGTCTTCGTAAGCAAGGTCGAGTGCCCGCCGGGCATCATCGGCGCGCGTCAGAAACGCACCGAATGTCGCCTGACGATAACGCGGCGCCCAGATTTCCCCGGAATCATTGAACGCGCTTGCCTGTCCACGCAGAAAGAGCGCGGCGCGCGCCCCGGCTTCGGCATCGTCGATCGGAGCATTCCAGCGCGAGCGGCTGAGATATGAGGTTGGGTGGATGAAGAAGATCGCCGCGCCCTTGTCCGCAGGGCCGTGCTTGTAACCCTCGGGAGCCCAAAAGGAGGGATTATTGGCGATATCGGGCCGGGCAAGCCACATTTTCGCTTCAACATAGGTGTCTTGCGGCACCGCGGCTTCTTGCCGGAAGCTCGCTGTCGGTACGAGCGCCATGCGCATCAATTCCGCGCCCCACATCCGATAGGCGAATGCCGCCGCGAGCGTCAGCATGATGAGAGCGACAACCAGATAGAGAAATTTCCGTGCCAAATCATCACCCAGTTGTGCACTGCACCATTAAATCCGACCGCACAATGGCGCGATCGACGGACGGTCCCATGTGGCAAAAGCGTTGCACCCGGTCAAAGCCCGGTGCTAGCCGGTCAAAATGAGCGTGGACACATCAACGGTGAAGAAGATCGCGAACCTTGCCCGGATCGCAATCAGCGAGGACGATGCACAGCGCATCGCCCCCGAACTCGACAATATCCTGGGATGGATCGAACAACTGAGCGAAGTCGACACGAGCGGGGTCGAGCCGATGACCGCGGTCATCCCGAACGCGACGCGACTGCGCGACGATGTCATTACCGAAGGGGATATCCGGACGCTGCTGATGCAGAACGCACCGGACGCGGAGCACGGTTTCTTTACCGTGCCAAAGGTGATCGAATGAGTGATCTGACCGACCTCGGCATCGTGGCAATCCGTGACGGGGTGCGCGCGGGCAGCTTCAGTGCGCGCGAAGTCGCCGATGCATTCATCGAGGCCATCGATCAGGCGAAGGTTCTGAATGCGTTCCTGGTGGAGACGCCGGACCATGCCCGCGCCGCCGCCAAAGCGGCCGACGATGCGCGCGCAACGGGCGAGGTGCCCAAGCCGCTGGCGGGTGTACCGATCGGAATGAAGGACCTGTTCTGCACGAAGGGCGTCACCACGACTGCCGCGAGCGAAATTCTGGGCGGGTTCGTACCGCCGTATGAATCTACAATATCCCAAAACCTGTGGGACGCCGGGGCGGGGATGCTCGGCAAGCTCAACATGGACCAGTTCGCGATGGGGTCATCGAACGAAACATCCGCGTTCGGCAATGTTCTGTCGCCGTGGCGGCGCCAGAGCGGTGGGAACGCGGCGCTTGCACCGGGCGGATCGTCGGGCGGATCGGCGGCGGCGGTCTCGGCGCGGCTATGCCCGGGGGCGACCGGCACCGATACCGGCGGGTCGATCAGGCAGCCGGCGGCGTTCACCGGTATCACGGGGATCAAGCCGACCTATGGTCGCTGTTCACGCTGGGGAACCATCGCCTTTGCGTCGTCACTCGACCAGGCGGGGCCGATGGCGCGTGACGTTGCCGATTGCGCGGTGATGCTTGAGGTAATGGCCGGATTCGATGCGAAAGATGCCACGTCGCTTCAGCTGGGCGTGCCCGCGTGGGAAAAGCATCTGTCGGGTAATCTGAAAGGGTTACGGGTCGGAATTCCAAGAGAGTATAAAGTTACGAGCGGCCCTGACGCGATCGAGAAACTGTGGGGGCAGGGGATCGAGTGGCTCAGGGATGCCGGTGCCGAGGTCGTCGATGTCTCGCTTCCGCATACGAAATATGCGCTGCCCGCTTACTACATCATCGCGCCCGCCGAGGCGTCGTCGAACCTGGCACGGTATGACGGGGTACGGTACGGCTTGCGCGACCTGCCCGACGGGGCGGGGCTGCAGGATATGTATGCCGCGACGCGCGCCGACGGGTTTGGCGCGGAGGTTAAACGGCGTATCATGATCGGCACCTATGTGCTGTCGGCGGGCTTTTACGACGCTTATTATACGCAGGCGCAGCGGGTTCGTACGCTCATCTCGCGCGATTTCGAGGCGGCGTGGGAACGCTGCGACATGCTGCTAACGCCGACCGCGCCGTCGGCGGCGTTCGGATTGGGCGAGAAGTCGAACGATCCGATCGCGATGTATCTGAACGACGTCTTCACGGTACCGTCGTCGCTGGCGGGTTTGCCCGCGATGTCCGTGCCGGCCGGGCTGGACAGCGAAGGACTGCCGCTCGGGTTGCAGATCATCGGCCGTCCGTTCGATGAACAAACGGTGTTGAATGCAGGGCTGGCAATAGAGGAGCGCGCCGCCTTCGTCGCGCGACCCGCGTGCTGGTGGTAGGATCGAAATACGTATGAGCGACTATCGGATTACGGGCACCACCGGAGAGTGGGAAGTAGTGATCGGCCTTGAGGTACATGCGCAGGTCACTTCCAACGCCAAGCTGTTTTCAGGCGCCGCGACCGCGTTCGGGGCTGAGCCGAATACGCAAGTGTCGCTGGTCGATGCAGCGATGCCCGGGATGCTGCCTGTGCCGAACCGCGAATGCATCCGGCAGGCGGTGCGGACCGGGATGGCGATCGGTGCCGCGATCAATCGCTGGTCGCGGTTCGACCGGAAAAATTATTTCTACGCCGATCTGCCTCAGGGCTATCAGATCAGTCAGCTCTACCATCCGCTGGTCGGCGAGGGGGCGGTCGATATCAGCCTGGATGAAAAGGATCCCGACGCCAGCGGCAAGCGGATCGGGGTCGAGCGCATCCATGTCGAACAGGATGCGGGCAAGCTGATGCACGACCAGCATCCGACGCGCTCTTATGTCGACCTGAACCGGTCGGGCGTCGCGCTGATGGAGATCGTCAGCCGCCCCGACATGGCTTCGCCCGCCGAGGCGGGGGCGTATCTGCGCAAGTTGCGTGCGATTCTGCGCTATGTCGGATCGTGCGACGGGAATATGGAAGAGGGATCAATGCGCGCCGACGTCAACGTCAGCGTGCGCAAGCCCGGCGAAGCGCTCGGGACACGGACAGAGACGAAGAATGTCAATTCGGTCCGTTTTGTGATGGCCGCGATCGAGCATGAGGCGCGGCGTCAGGTTGACGTGCTGGAGGATGGCGGGGCCATTGTTCAGGAGACGCGGCTGTTCGATCCGGACAAGGGCGTCACGCGGTCGATGCGCTCGAAAGAAGATGCGCATGATTACCGGTATTTTCCCGATCCCGATCTGTTGCCGCTCGAACTCGACGATGCGTTTCTGGACGAATGCCGCGCGTCGCTTCCCGAATTGCCCGACGCCAAGCGCAAGCGGTACGAGGCGCTCGGCGTGACCGCGTACAATGCGGCGGTGCTGACCGCGGAAGTCGAGCACGCACGCTGGTTCGATGCGCTGCTGGATGCGGACGTCAAGCCCGCCGCGGCTGCCAACTGGATGACGTCCGAATTGTTCGGCGCGCTCAATCGACTGGGCGTGACGATCGCCGACAGCCCGGTCACGCCGGTCCGGGCCGCCGGGCTGCTCGCGCTGGTCGCCGACGGGACGCTTTCGGGAAGTCTTGCGAAACAGGTGTTCGAGGTCATGCTGGAAACCGGTCAGGACGCGGCGAGCGTCGTCGAGGAGCGCGGGCTGAAACAGACCAGCGATACAGGCGAGATTGAGCGCGTGATCGCCGGCGTCATGGCGGCGAATGAAGGCAAAGTTGCGGATTATCGCGGCGGCAAGGACAAGCTGTTCGGCTTTTTCGTCGGGCAGACGATGAAGGCAATGGGCGGCAAGGCCAACCCCGCGGTGGTCAACGATTTGCTGAAACACGCGCTGCAATAGCGCTTGCCGGGACCCGGCGGATCGCATTATCAAGATGATGAAGTGGATCCGGGGGGCGAAATGAAGAAGGTCTTGGGGTTGGTCGTGCTGGCCTTGGCAGCGGTGCCCGTGGCGGCGGAGACGCTGACCAACACGTCGGTACTCAATCTTGTTCAGGCCGGGGTCGGCGACGACGCGATCATCGCCAAGATCAGGAACTCGTCGAACCAGTTCGATTTGTCGACGGATCAAATCATTGCGTTGAAGAAGCAAGGAATACCGTCGGGCGTCATAGCAGCGATGCTGGCGGCAAGCGGGGAGGGAACGGCTTCCGGCAAGGTCGCTCTGTCAGCCGATTCGTCCGATTGGCGGGTTCCGCATCCGTCGGGCGTCTACGTACTCGACGAGGGCGCGGACAAGATGCTGCGGATCGATCCGACGACGGCCAATCAAACGAAGACCGGTGGAATGCTCGGTTATGCGCTGACCGCGGGCATTGCTTCGATCAAGATGAAATCGGTCATCCCGAACGCGCACGCGCGCATCATTTCGCCCAGCAAACAGCCCACCTTCTATTTCTATTTCGACGAAGCCAATTCGAGCCTGTCGAACGGGGCGTCGACCGGTTCATGGCTGACGGGCGCATCCGCGTCGGTGACGTCACCAAGCGAGTTCAGTCTGGTTCGTTTCGACGTAAAAGCGTCGCGGCGAGAGGCGCGCGTCGGCAGTTTCAACATGGGCGGTGCCAAGACCGGAGTGATGGACAAGGATCGTATCGCCTTTTCCTATGACCGCGTTGCTCCCGGCGTTTTCAAGGTTACGCCGATCGATAAATTAGCACCCGGCGAATATGGGTTCCTGTATTCAATAACTGCGGGATCGGGTCCGGGAGTGTTCGGGGGCGGCGTGATGACGGCGCGCGTTTTCGACTTTTCGGTCAAAGGCTAATGCGCGCCATCGATTGGCGTTAACGATTATTGCGCATCATCGCCTTGATTCTTCGTCACGCCACCGGTCCCTCCGACGCCGTCAGGAACACCTGTGTCGGTCATCGGCGCGGGTTCCTTGCCGCCCTCTCCGCGCTTAACCGCATCGCTGCGCGCCTCAACCTCTTGCTGGACGTCCGAACGCGAATCCTTTGAATTGCGGGTGTTTTTTGCATCGCCAGTCATGTCAGTTCCTCAATTCTGGCTTGGCGTCTGCGTACCGGCATCGCCTGCGGGCATGCCGGGCGAGGGACGATCGATATCGGGTTCAGGCGGCGCGATCTCAGGGGGAGGTGCGGCGGGGTGGCCCGGCTGAGCCGGTTGCGCGGGAGCTTCGGGTGGGGGCATCGTCGCCATGATCGTCTCCTTCTAAGAATGGTATCATAACGCCCGTCGGCGCGGCCCGTATCCACGCGGCTTGCCGAGACGCGGTCGGCTGGTATAGATGCGCGTTGATCGGCTTGTCCGTTTGCGGGCGTGGCGGAATTGGTAGACGCAGCAGGTTTAGGTCCTGCCATCGCAAGATGTGGGGGTTCGAGTCCCTTCGCCCGCACCAGTCCGTCCGCCGGGTACGGACGAGCTTCGAACGAAATTTCCAATGAAGGCGGGACATGCAGACTGTCGAGACGATGAACGAGGGGCTCAAACGCTCCTACACGCTGACGATTACGGCCAAAGATATTGATGCCAAGGTCGCCGGCGAAATTAAACGTATCGCACCGCAAATGCGGATGCCCGGTTTCCGCCCGGGCAAAGTCCCCGCCAACTTGGTTCGGAAGATGCATGGTCCAGCGCTGATGCAGGACGCGCTGAACAGCGCGGTACAGGAGGGCGTTCAGGGCCTGTTGGCGGACAAGCAACTGCGTCCGGCGATGCAGCCTTCGGTCGAACTGGACGAAGGATATGAGGCCGGCAAGGATGCCGAGGTCAAGGTCGCGCTGGAAGTGCTGCCGGACGTTCCTGCTCCGGCCATCGACGCGTTGAAGCTCGAGCGGCTGACCGTGCCCGTCGACGAAACAGCGGTTGATGCACAGCTACAGAAGTTTGCCGACCAGCAGAAGAGCTGGGACGAGACGAAGTCAAGCTACAAGGCCAAGCACGGTGATCTGGTCACGATGGATTTTGCCGGAAAAATCGGTGACACCGCATTCGAAGGCGGGACGGGCGAGGACATGGCCGTCGAGATCGGATCGGGTCGCCTGGTTCCGGGTTTTGAGGAACAGGTCATTGGCGTGAAAACCGGCGAAGAACGTCAGATAAAGGTCACGTTTCCGCAAGATTACCAGGCAAAGGATCTGGCGGGGAAGGCCGCGACCTTTGATCTCAAGGTCAAGTCCGTGAAGACCGCGGGCGAGAGCCGGATCGATGAGGACATGGCAAAAAACCTCGGGCTGGAGGGGCTTGATCAGCTCCGTGAACTGCTGAAAGGCCAGATCGAGCAGGAACATAACGGCCTGACGCGGACGCATATGAAGCGAAAGCTGCTTGATCAACTCGCGGAGGGGCATGACTTCGAGGTGCCGCCGTCGATGGTCGACGCCGAATTCCAGCAGATTTGGGCCCAACTGGAACATGAGGCGGGCCATGAGGCCGATCCGGAAGCGGCCAAGGCCGAGATGGAGGCGGAGCGGGACGATTATCGCAGGATCGCGGAACGGCGGGTCCGGCTTGGTTTGCTTTTGTCTGAAATCGGGCAGAAGAACGGCGTGGAAATCACGACGCAGGAGATGAACCGGCTGATCGCGCAAGCCGCGCAGCAATATCGCGGCGAGGACCAGCAAAAGTTCATTCAGTACATCCAGCAGGAACCGATGGCGGCAGCGCAGCTTCGTGCCCCGCTGTATGAGGATAAGGTCGTCGATTTCCTATTCGACAAGGCCGAAATCACGGAGCGCGAGACCACGCGCGATGAACTTGAGGCGGCAATCGAAAGCGAGGAGGGCTTTTCCACCGGCACACACAGTCATGACCATGACGACGCCCCCAAGAAGAAAGCCGCGCCGAAGAAAAGCAAGGCCGGGGCTGCGGAAAGGGACAAGGCAGCCAACAGTTCAGACGAAGTGAAACCGGCGACCAAAAAGGCGGCGACTAAACCCGTTGCCAAAGGTGCGGATGCCGCAGCGCTCGTCGAACCGCAACCAAAGAAGAAAAAAGCGACAGGTTCTTCGACGGCAAAAGGCGCGCCGCTGTCAGCCGAGACCCAGCATGCGGAGTCCGCGCCGGTCGTTTCCGAAAAGGAAAGAGGCGCAGCAGTGCCGAAGGACACGACAAAGGCACCGAAAAAACCCGCAGCGAAGAAAAAAGCGAAAGCAACCGACGAAAACTAATCTTTTTAAAGCAAAAGTAGCGGCCGCTCATACCGCAGCGTAATGCGATTATCCGAACGAAAGGGGATTATGCGCGAGCCGAGAATCGCGGTACTTCTGCCGTGCCATAACGAGGAGACAGCGATCGAATCAACGGTCGCGGGCTTTCGGGCGGCAATTCCCGGAGCGTGCGTTTACGTATACGATAACAACAGTGTCGACCGGACGATCGAGGTTGCCAGTGGTGCGGGCGCGATCGTCCGGTCGGAGCGGATGCAGGGCAAGGGAAGCGTCGTTCGCCGGATGTTCGCCGATGTCGATGCCGACATTTACGTTATGGCAGACGGCGACGCGACCTATGATGCTGCATCCGCACCTTTGCTGATCAAACGGATGGTCGACGAACAACTCGATATGGTGGTCGGGAGTCGTGTTCACGAAGCTGCTGAGGCGTATCGCCGCGGCCATCGATTTGGTAATGCGCTTTTGACTGGTATGCTCGCGCGATTGTTCGGGCGCAGCTTTACGGACATCCTGTCGGGATACCGTGTATTTTCACGCCGGTTCGTGAAAAGTTTTCCTTCACTTTCGGCCGGCTTCGAGATCGAGACGGAGATCAGCGTCCATGCGCTCGAATTGAAAATGCCGACCGCGGAAATCGCGACGCCCTATCATGCGCGTCCCGAAGGATCGGCGTCGAAGCTCAGCACCTATTCGGACGGAGCACGCATCCTCCGAACCATATTGACGCTGTATCGTATCGAGCGGCCCTTGCTGTTTTTCGGCGCGATGGGCGCGCTTTGCGCGCTTTGCGCTTTCTTTCTCGGTATTCCCCTTGTCTTGACCTATTTGCGCACGGGCCTGGTTCCGCGGTTCCCAACCGCCATCGGAGTGACGGGTCTGATCATTCTGTCGGCTTTATGCATCTTTGCAGGGCTCATCCTCGACACGGTCGTGCGGGGCCGACGCGAGTTTCGGCGTTTGGCATATCTCGCCCTTCCGCCTCCAATATTCGGAGAAGCAGGCAGAGCGCCCAGTGCATCGACGATTTTGCAGAACCCGGTTTGATCCCTCGCTCTCGAGTTCCCGTAACGCTGGTCGCAGCCCATGCGAAATTTCGCTCACGGCCATTCTTTTCCGGTTGCGATCGCAGAGGTTTTGGCGAAGCTTTAAACGACACGGGATATGGCGCACCATTCGCGCTGCCCCTTGAAGGATGCGGGCGGTTCGCCGATGTTGGGCACTTCAGTAGAACGAAAGACAAATGATGCGAAATCCGTTTGAGACCGGTGACTTTGCCACGCCATTGGCGCACGCTGGACTGGAGCTTGCTCCCAGCCGCGCCGGACTCGTTCCTATCGTCATCGAGCAATCCAATCGCGGCGAACGCAGCTTCGACATTTTTTCGCGGCTGCTGCGCGAGCGTATCGTGTTTGTCACCGGCGGAATCGAAGATGGGATGGCGAGCCTGATCACGGCGCAGTTATTGTTCCTTGAATCGGAGAATCCGAAGAAGGACGTGTTCATGTACATCAACTCGCCAGGCGGGGTGGTGACGGCTGCGATGGCGATTCACGACACGATGCAATATATCAGGCCGCGGGTTGGAACGGTTTGTGTGGGGCAAGCAGCGTCGGCGGGTTCGTTCCTTCTCGCGAGCGGCGAACCCGGGATGCGAGTCGCGCTTAGCAATTCCAGGATCATGATCCATCAGCCATCGGGCGGTGCACAGGGCATGGCGGCCGATATCGAGATTCAGGCGCGTGAGATCCTGCGGATGCGGCACGACCTCAACAAGCTGTACGCGCAATATACCGGCCAGCCTCTGGAAGCGATCGAACTTGCAATGGATCGTGACAAGTTCCTTTCAGCTAGCGAAGCTAAGGATTTCGGGCTGATCGACGAGGTATTCGACAAACGCCCGGCGCCCGAGGACGACGTCGCAAAGGCGGCGTAACGCAAGGCGCCAGGTACGCGTGGTTGATTTCCATTGTAGGATGCCGGGCGCACGCTAACATGAGCGTCCGGCAATAGCGCGCGTCCTGAATGACGCGGAAGGTGAGACGAATGACGAAGTTGAGTGGTGGCGATTCGAAGAGCACACTCTATTGCTCATTCTGCGGCAAGTCGCAGCATGAGGTCCGCAAGCTGATTGCAGGGCCGACGGTATTCATCTGCGACGAGTGCGTCGAGTTGTGCAACGACATCATTCGTGAGGAAACGAAGTCTGCGCTCGTTTCCAAGAAGGATGGCGGCGTGCCCACGCCGCAGGAAATCTGCAACGTGCTCGATGATTACGTCATCGGTCAGAAACAGGCCAAGCGGGTGCTCTCCGTCGCGGTTCACAACCATTACAAGCGACTGAACCACGGTGCCAAGGGTGCCGATGTCGAACTCGCCAAATCCAATATCCTGCTTGTCGGACCGACCGGCTGCGGGAAGACGCTTCTGGCGCAGACTTTGGCGCGTATCCTCGACGTCCCGTTCACGATGGCTGACGCAACGACGCTGACCGAGGCGGGGTATGTCGGCGAGGACGTCGAGAACATCATTCTCAAGCTGCTCCAGGCATCCGATTACAATGTGGAGCGGGCCCAGCGCGGTATCGTCTATATCGACGAGATCGATAAGATCAGTCGTAAGGCCGAGAATCCGTCGATCACGCGCGACGTTAGCGGGGAAGGTGTTCAACAGGCGCTGCTAAAGCTGATGGAGGGTACGACCGCCAGTGTTCCACCCCAGGGCGGGCGCAAGCATCCTCAGCAGGAGTTTCTCCAGGTCGATACGACCAATATCCTTTTCATTTGCGGCGGGGCGTTCAGCGGGCTCGAGAAGATTATTGGCGATCGGCTGCAGGGCAAGTCGATCGGGTTCGGCGCTTACGTGGCGGCACCCGAAGAAAAGCGGACGGGGGAGATGCTTCGTCAGACCGAGCCTGAGGACCTGCTCAAATTCGGGCTGATTCCGGAATTCGTCGGCAGATTGCCGGTCATCGCGACGCTCGAGGATCTTGATATTTCGGCGCTCGTCAAGATTTTGGGCGAACCGAAGAACGCGTTGGTCAAGCAGTATCAAAAACTGTTTGAGATGGAGGAAGTCGAATTGGGCTTCACCGATGAAGCGTTGGTAACGGTTGCCAAAAAGGCGATTGATCGCAGGACCGGCGCGCGTGGATTGCGATCAATCCTGGAGGCCATTCTGCTCGATACCATGTTCGATCTGCCGGGTATGGACGGTGTCGACGAAGTCATGATCGACAGTGATGTAGTCGAAGGTCGAAAGGAACCGATCCGGGTTTATACTGAAAAGAAAAAGGCCGGCGACGCGGCTTAACGGCAGGTATCCTTCAGGGTCTTGGATAGGTCAAAGTGATCAGGCGGGTAGACCCTGCGAATTGCGACCAATAACGCGCTGTTAACGGCATTATGTTGAGCGTCGGCGCACTGGTCGCGCCGACGCGGTGATCCTTCTGCGATTGAAAGTACGTGGTGTCGCGGGGGATAATCAGGCTCGAGGCTTGATGAACTTCAGGGTCATTCGGTCGCTTTCGCCGATCGCGGCATATTTCGCCTTGTTCACATCCTTTTCGGTATAAGTCGGCGGAAGTGTCCAAACGCCGCCAGGATAGTCGTGCGTATCCTTAGGATTGGCGTTGACCTTGCTTTCCCCAACCAGTCGAAACCCCGCCTTGGTCGCAAATTCGACGACGGACGAGCGCTTGACGTAGCCGCTCTTGCCTTCGGTTGCAGCGCTCATGGCTTCGGGGAGTCGATGTTCGACGATGCCCAGCGTGCCGCCGGGTTTCAACATGGCAAACATCTGATCGAACGCAATCTGCGTCTGGTCGGTCTTGCCGAAGCGCCAGTTATGTACGTTACGAAACGTCAGCACGACATCCGCCGTACCTGCCGGAACACCGGGTGCGCCATCGACCGATGGGAATATAGCGGTGCGAACCTTCGCATAGACTGAAGGATGCGCGGCCTGCATTTTGCGGAATGGTTCCAAAGCCTTGTCGTTTGGTGCTGCCTCCCACAACGTGCCTTGCCCCGCGGCGTAGGGAGAGAGTATCTCGCTATACCAGCCACCGCCAGGCCAGATCTCGACAATCGTATCCGTCGGTTTGACGCCGAAGAACGACAGTGTCTCATAGGGATGACGATACTGATCACGCCTGACGTTGGTAGCGGTGCGGCTTGGCGCTTTTATTGCAGAAGCCAGCGGATCTGAGCCGGTCGCCGCGAATAAAGTCCCGGACAACGCTACGATTGTCATCGCGGCCATGATTGAAGTCGAGCGCATGATGCAACACCTTTATCAAAATGGGGGCAACCATCAGATGGTTTGCCGGTTGACGCCGACGCCGGCCTCTAGGTAGGCCAGTGAATGAATGCCCCCGTAGCTCAGCAGGATAGAGCGACGGTTTCCTAAACCGCAGGCCGGTGGTTCGAGTCCACTCGGGGGCACCATCAGCCGGTTCGTACCCGACGCTTGATCGGTCAGGCCTTGGTGAGATGCTTTGAAATATATTTGTTCATTTCAAACATTGTGCGCCTGTCCGCTTCGAAAACCTTTTTCAGTTTTTCATCGGCAATAATTTCTCTTTTGTTTTCAGGGTTTTGAAGATTATTCTTCTTGATGTAATCCCAAACCTTGCTGATTACCTCACTACGGGGCATCGCCTCGTTTCCGACAACTGCGCCGAGTTCGGGAGAGGGTTTTACCGGTGCATGGATCCCGTCCGTGCGTTTTTTTTCAGTGGCCACAAGCATTCCTTCCTGTCGTTGCCCATCAGCGGGCATGGTTTTGATAGGTGTTGGTTGTAGCGTTATGCCCCCTATCCACTCTTGTCGGCAAGTCCGTTGCGCCTCTTGGTTGCGGCAGCAGTCGCGCAGTGGCAAGGCGGACCGCACTTGGCGCGGCTTGATCGCGGTCGATCGGGAGCGGAGCAGACGATGAAAACAAGAGCCGCGGTTGCTTTTGAAGCCAAGCAGCCGCTTGAAATCGTCGAGCTCGATCTCGAAGGACCGCGGGACGGGGAGGTGCTGATCGAGATCATGGCGACCGGAATATGTCACACGGATGCCTATACGCTTGACGGGCTTGATAGTGAGGGCGTGTTTCCAAGCATTCTTGGCCACGAAGGCGCGGGTATCGTTCGTGAAGTCGGCCAAGGCGTTACATCGGTGACGGCGGGCGATCATGTGATCCCGCTTTACACGCCGGAATGCCGTGCATGCAAAGCGTGCCTGAGCGGAAAAACCAACCTGTGCACCGCGATCCGCGCAACGCAGGGCAAGGGTTTGATGCCGGACGGGACAACTCGGTTTCGTTACGAAAATCGGCCGATCCACCATTATATGGGATGTTCGACCTTTTCGAACTTTACCGTCGTACCTGAAATCGCGGTTGCGAAAATCCGCGAAGATGCGCCGTTCCGGTCGAGTTGCTACATTGGTTGCGGCGTGACGACGGGGGTTGGAGCCGTGGTGAACACAGCAAAGGTCGAACCGGGGTCCACCTGCGTCGTATTCGGGCTGGGCGGGATCGGCCTTAACGTCATCCAGGGGCTGAAAATGGTCGGGGCGACCCGGATCATCGGAGTCGACCTTAATAACGAACGGGAAGAATGGGGCCGGCGGTTCGGAATGACAGACTTCGTCAATCCGAAACGGATTGACGGCGACCTGGTCGCATATCTGATCGAGATGACCGGAGGCGGAGCGGACTATTCGTTCGAATGTATCGGTAATGTCGATGTCATGCGACAGGCGCTTGAATGTTGTCACCGCGGCTGGGGCGAAAGTATCATCATCGGCGTGGCGGAAGCAGGCAAGGAGATTGCGACACGACCCTTTCAGCTGGTGACGGGCCGGGTGTGGCGCGGTTCGGCGTTCGGGGGCGCGCGGGGCCGGACCGATGTGCCCAAAATCGTCGACTGGTATATGGACGGAAGGATAGAGATCGATCCGATCATCACCCATGTTCTGACGCTCGATGAGATCAACAAAGGGTTCGATCTGATGCACGCCGGCGAAAGCATCCGATCGGTCGTAATTTACTAGCCCGGATGAATTTTCGAGATAGAGGAGAGTAGAACGATGTTCAGTCATATAATGCTGGGGACCGATGATATTGAACGGTCGAAGGCGTTCTACGATGCGGCATTAGGCGCATTGGGGGTCAAGCCCGGGCGGATCGATCCAAAGGGTAGGGTAAGTTACGTAGGGGGCGGCGGAGTCCTAATGCTTTCAAAGCCGATTGACGGAAAGTCATCGAGCGGGGGCAATGGATCGACCATCGGCTTTGCAGCACAATCATCGGCGGAAGTCGATGCCTGGCATCAGGCCGGTCTGGCGCATGGCGGCACCGCGATCGAGGACGCGCCCGGAATGCGCTCTAACGGAACGATGTCGCTTTATCTGGCCTATCTCCGCGATCCCGGGGGCAACAAGGTTTGCGCGATGTACCGCCCAGCCAGCTGATCATGGAGACGGTTTCGACCAACCGTTCGCATGGCGGCACGCTGGGCGTGTATCGGCATGAGTCGAGAGCGACGGGTACCGGGATGAATTTTTCGGTTTTTGTTCCGGATGGCGAGCCGGCGGCCAAGTGTCCGGTTTTGTGGTTCTTGTCCGGATTGACGTGCAGCCATGCGAACGTGACCGAGAAGGGCGAATATCGCCACGCCTGTGCGGAAGCCGGACTGATATTCGTTGCACCCGATACCAGCCCTCGCGGCGATGCGGTTCCCGACGATGATGCAATTGATCTCGGTACGGGGGCAAGTTTCTATGTCGACGCCACCCGGTCGCCGTGGTCGGCAAATTACCGCATGGCGAGCTATATCGAGGACGAATTGCCTGCGCTTATCGCAGCCGAGTTTCCAGCCGATATGGATCGGCAGGGCATCACCGGGCACTCGATGGGAGGGCATGGCGCGCTGATCATGGCGCTGCGCAATCCCGGCCGGTTTCGCAGCGTATCCGCGCTGGCACCGATCGTCGCTCCATCGCTCGTCCCTTGGGGGAGGAAGGCATTTTCGGCGTATTTGGGCGATGACGAGGAAGTCTGGCGGCGATATGACGCCTGCGCGCTGATCGAAGATGGTGCAAGGCTGAAGGACGTTCTCATCGATCAGGGCGATGCCGACCAGTTCCGTAGCGAGCAGTTGAGGCCGCAACTGTTTGACGATCTCTGTCGGCGGTCGGGTGTCGACATCAAACTTCGGATGCAGCCAGGGTATGACCATAGCTATTATTTCGTTTCATCGTTCCTTGCCGACCATGTCGCGTGGGCGGCCGAGCGACTCCACCGCTGACAAAAGGCGCCCATGACCGATATTCCCGCTGCAAGTCCCGACGACGGTGATGTTATAGCGCCTGCGCCGAAGATCGACGTTCCTGAGAATGTAGCCGACGCGATCCGCACGCTGATCAGATGGGCAGGGGACGATCCGGCACGCGAAGGGCTGCTGGACACACCCAAACGTGTCGCTCGTGCCTGGAAGGAATATTGTTCAGGTTATGAAGATCACCCCGAACACCATCTGGCCCGCGTATTCGAAGAAGTCGGGGGATATGACGAGATCGTCTTGTTGAAGGACATTCCGTTCCAGTCGCATTGCGAACACCATATGGCCCCCATCATTGGGCGTGCGCACATCGCCTATCTGCCGAAAGACCATGTCGTGGGCATCTCGAAACTTGCCCGCGTGCTTCAGGCGTTCGCCAGGCGGTTACAGGTGCAGGAACGGCTGACCGCTGAGGTGGCGGATTGTATCTGGGACAATCTACGTCCCCAAGGTGTCGCGGTCGTGATCGAGGCGAGCCATGCCTGCATGACGGCGAGGGGCGTACGCACGCCCGGCGTGACGATGGCAACGAGCCGGATGATGGGCGTGTTTCGCGACGATGAGCGCAGCCGCAAAGAAGTTCTGTCGCTGATGGGACTTTAGTAGGCTTGCAGCAGCGAAATATTCTTGTCACCGGCGGAGCGAAAAGAATCGGCGCAGCGATCGTCGAGCGGCTGGCGAATGATGGGCACGGCGTGGTGATCCACTGTCATCATTCACGTTCCGAAGCCGAAGCGCTTGCGCAACACATCGTCGGGGCCGGGGGCCGGGCCGCGGTGGTTGAAGGTGATCTGTCTGATTTGCGGCAGACGCGATCGATCGTAACCCGTGCACGATCGGCGATCGGGGGCGTGATAGACGGCTTGGTCAATTCGGCGTCCGCGTTTGAATTTGATCGGCCCGACGAGATCGATCCCGAGCTGACGGTGCACCTTTATTCCGTGAATTGCATCGCGCCCAATCTGCTCGCATCCGCAGTCGCGGCGCAGCGGGACGTCGTCGATGGATCGATAGTGAATGTTCTTGATCAGAAGCTCGCAAATCCCAATCCCGATTTCTTTTCCTATACATTGGCGAAGTACGCCCTATCGGGCAGTTCGATGTTGCTGTCGCAGGCCTTTGACGATCGAATCGCGGTGAACGCCGTGGCGCCGGGATTGACGTTGCCGAGCGGCAATCAAAGCGATGACGAGTTCGCGCGGGTCGCCGCGCGGAATCTTCTCGAGCGACCAGTAACTCCGGCATTGGTGGCTGACGCGGTTGCGTTCCTGCTGACATCGCGGGGAATTACCGGGCAGACCGTGCAGGTCGATTGCGGGCAACGTTTCCTGCCGCGCAAACGCGACGTGATGTTTGAGCGCCGCAAAGGTCACGATGGCTGACCGGGTTCGCTACACCACGATCCTCGACCGGCTGGAAATCAGCATGGGGCTCGGCATCTATCCGCAAGAGCGCGCCGCACCTCAGCGCGTGTTGGTATCGGTGTGGCTGGCAGTCGATTACATCGCGCCGATTATCGACGACCGCATCGAGCAGGTACTGGATTATGATTTCGTCCGAACGGGTATCCGTTCACTCGTCGCAGATCGGCATTTCGATTTGCAGGAGAGTTTCTGCGATGCGGTCGCCGCGCTTTGCCTTGCCGATGCCAGGGTCGCCGAAGTCCGCGTGCGGTCGATGAAATCCGACATCTATCCCGATGCTGCGGTCGGTTGCGAGATAATCCGGTATCAGACCCAGCCTTCCAGGACCTGATCCGGAGGTCGATTCCCATCCGCCCACATCCGGATGTTCGTGATAACCTTGTCACCGGTCGCGACGCGACCCTCATAGGTCGCCGAGCCCATATGCGGCGTCATCACGACGTTCGGCAAAGCGAGCAGGCGCGGATCGATCCGCGGTTCATGTTCCCAGACGTCAAGCCCGGCACCTGCCAGGCGCCCTTCTTCGAGTGCATCGACGAGGGCCTGTTCATCGACGATCCCGCCGCGCGAGGCATTGATTAGGTAGACATGCGGGCGCAGCAGCGAGATCCGCCTTCGATTGAGAAGATCACGGCTGTCCCGGTTGAGCGGTGCGTGGATCGAGATGATGTCCGCCTGGCGGCAGAGCATGTCGATGTCCGGTTGCCAGACTGCCCCGAGCCGTTCTTCCAAGATGATCGGGAGGCGATGCCGGTTATGATAATGGATCGTCAGTCCGAAGGCGTTTGCGCGGTGCGCGACCGCCTGACCGATCCGGCCCATACCGATAATTCCGAGAACCTTTCCGCCAATTCGGTGGCCGAGCATTGCGCCGGGACTCCAGCCCTTCCATTTGCCCGAGCGGACAAGCTTTTCGCCTTCGGCCAGCCGCCTCGGCACGGAGATGATCAGCGCCATCGTCATATCCGCCGTGTCTTCGGTCAGAACACCCGGCGTGTTGGTGACGACGATTTTACGAGCACGCGCCGCGTCGAGGTCGATGTGGTTCACGCCGGCGCCAAAATTGGCGATCAGCTTCAACCGATCTCCTGCCGCGTCGATCAACGACCGGTCGATGAAATCGGTGACGGTGGGTACCAATACATCGGTGTCCTGCAAGGCGTCGATCAGGGCCGTGCGCGACATCGGCTCATCCCCCCGATTGCTGTGCGTCGCGAACAACGCCTCCATCCGGTCCATCGTCAGATCGGGAAGTTCGCGCGTGACGACGACCTTGGGATGCGGGCAACGACGCGGGTCGGGCATGGCACGAAGCTTGGCGAAGCACGTCCGTCCCGTCAACGGTGGTTGAAGCATGACGGCCGCCCGCGCTACGACAAACGAACCATGCTCGGGAGTTTAGGGCTTAGTGAAGCGTATCAATGTAAGATTGACCGGAGCGATCATAGCAATGATCGGCATGACAAACCCCTTAGCTGCGGCTGATCCGCCCCGGCAGACGCCGTATTGGGCGTCGATCGGGGTCAGCCGTGCAAGAACGCGAACGGGTCCCGAGCGGACCTATCCGGCCAATTGGGAGTATCGACGCACCGACCTGCCCGTAAAGGTGGTCGGCGTGTTCAAACAATGGCGGAAAATCGAGGACCCCAACGGGCAGGGCGGCTGGATGCTGGTCAATCTGCTGCGCGATACGCGAACGGCAGTGGTAAGCGCGCGCGCACCCGTGGAGATGCGTGAGCAGCCGGACCAGAGTTCCCGAATACGATACCGGGCGGCACCGGGCGTGGTCGGGCGGATCGACGAATGCGGCAATGGCTGGTGCCGGTTCGATGTCAAAGGCAAATCCGGTTTCGTCGACACCGATGATCTTTGGGGCGCGGGGGATTGAGCGTCCGCTATTCCCATTCGATCGTGCCCGGAGGTTTCGACGTATAGTCATATGTCACACGGTTGACGCCCTTGACCTCATTGACGATCCGCGTCGCGACGCGGGATAGGAAATCTCCCGGGAAATCGAACGCCTCCGCCGTCATGCCGTCAGTCGACGTGACTGCGCGAAGCGCGAGCACATAATCATAGGTCCGGCCGTCGCCCATCACGCCAACGGTGCGGACGGGGAGGAGTACCGCGAACGCCTGCCAGATCGTGTCGTACAATCCGGCACGCCGTATTTCCTCGAGATAGACCGCGTCGGCCCGGCGGAGAATGTCGCAGCGTTCCGATGTGACCTCCCCCGGGATACGGATGGCGAGACCGGGGCCGGGGAACGGGTGACGGCCGACAAAGGCTTCGGGCAGCCCCAGTTCTCGGCCAAGAGCGCGCACTTCATCCTTGAACAGTTCGCGTAGCGGTTCGACCAGCTTCATGTTCATGCGTTCGGGAAGGCCGCCAACATTGTGATGGCTCTTGATGGTCACGGAGGGGCCACCGGTGATGCTCACACTTTCGATGACATCCGGATATAATGTTCCTTGCGCCAGAAACTCCGCGCCGCCGATCTTTTCCGCTTCCGATTCGAAGACGTCGATAAAGGTCTTGCCGATGAATTTTCGCTTGGCTTCCGGATCGGTGATACCGGCGAGTCCGTCCAAGAACCGGGTGGACGCATCGACATGGACAAGGGGGATTTCATAGGCATCGCGAAACAGGCCGATGACTTCGTTCGCTTCGCCCGCACGCATCAGTCCGTGGTCGACGAAGACGCATGTCAGCTGATCGCCGACCGCTTCATGGATAAGGACCGCAGCTACCGCAGAATCGACCCCGCCGGACAGCCCGCAAATGACCTTGCCCGATCCGATCTGACGCCGAAGATCGGCAATCTTGGTTTCGCGAAACTCCGCCATGCTCCAGTCGCCCGCGAGACCGCAGACATGGGCGGCGAAATTGGCGATCAGTTTTGCGCCGTCCGGTGTGTGGACCACTTCGGGATGGAACTGAACGCCGTAAAAACGGCGATCTTCATCGGCGACGACAGCGTAAGGCGCGCCGTCCGAGGTTGCGACGGCGTAAAAGCCGGGCGCAAGTGCGTCGACCTTGTCGCCGTGGCTCATCCAGACCTGGTGCCGTTCGCCGACTTGCCAAATTCCGTCGAAAAGCCGGCATTCGCGTTCGATTTCGACGAAAGCGCGGCCGAACTCCCCGCCGTCACCCGAGATAACCACGTTGCCGCCGAGCTGCGCTGATAATAATTGTTGCCCATAACATATACCGAGGACAGGCACGCCCGCCTGGAGCATTCTCTGCGGTACGTGCGGAAAGTCTTTCGCAGTGACCGACGCCGGCCCGCCGGACAGGATTATGCCTTTGGGGGCCATCCGATCGAACGCTTCGCCCGCCAGTTGATAGGGCGCGATCTCGCTGTAAATGCCCGCTTCGCGCACGCGGCGTGCGATGAGTTGGGTAACCTGACTGCCGAAGTCGACGATCAGGATGCTGTCCGGGTGTTGCATCCAACGCCCTTAGCAGAGAGGGTCGATAACAAAATAGGCCGCGCCCATTCGCGCGCGACCTGTTCTGAAATCCGGCAAATCTGACGCGATTGTCAGATGATCAGGCCGCTTCGTCGAGCCCGTCGTCACCCGTTACGGGGCCGGAGTCTTGGCCCTTTACCGAAACATCGCGATCAACCAGCTCGATCACCGCCATCGGCGATGCGTCAGAGAGGCGAATGCCTGCCTTGATGACGCGGGTGTATCCACCTTTGCGCGATTCGTAGCGAGGCGCCAAAGTGTCGAAGAGTTTCTGGAGCTGCAAATCGTCCAGCAGGCGGGAATGCGCGAGGCGGCGATTGGAAAGTCCGCCCTTCTTCGCGAGCGTGATCAGCTTTTCAATATAGGGGCGAAGTTCCTTCGCCTTGGCAACGGTCGTCGTGATTTGCTCATGCTTGATAAGCGCCGCCGCCATGTTGCGGAAGAGCGCTTGACGATGAGCGGAAGTCCGTTGCAGCTTACGGCCGCCGACGCGATGTCGCATAGTAATTTCCTTCGTTCGTTCGGAGGCCGTATGAGGTACCTCGGGACAGGTGGGGCAAATCACCCCACCCAATTCAGTCCGGCATCACAGCAATGCAGCGATGTCTGGTTCGAGCAAGCTCAGCCCATAATCTCTTGTTCGAGCTTCTTGGCCATCTCCTCGATATTTTCAGGCGGCCAGCCGGGAATTTCCATGCCAAGACGCAGACCCATCGACGACAATACTTCCTTGATCTCGTTCAAGGATTTGCGACCAAAATTCGGAGTCCGCAACATTTCCGCCTCGGTCTTCCCGACCAGATCGCCGATATAGATGATGTTATCGTTCTTGAGACAATTGGCGGAACGGACCGACAATTCGAGCTCGTCGACTTTTTTCAACAAATAGCGGTTGATTTGCTGCGTGTCGCCCATCGCCTCTTCGGATACGGGCATAACCGTCTGGCTGACCGGCACCGAACGCGGCATCGCTGCGTCATCGAAGTGCACGAACAAAGCGAGCTGGTCTTGCAAAATACGACCGGCATAACCGACGGCGTCTTCGGGAGAGACGGTGCCGTTCGTTTCGACCGTCAACGTCAACTTGTCGTAGTCAAGATCCTGGCCGACGCGGGTCGGATCAACCTTGTAAGACACCTGACGCACCGGCGAGTAAAGCGCATCGACCGGAATCAAGCCGATCGGTGCGTCGACAGGCCGATTGGCGACGGCGGGGACGTATCCCTTACCGATATCGGCGGTCAGCTCCATGTTGAGCGTCGCACCTTCGTCAAGATGACACAATACAAGCTTGGGATTGAGGATCTCGATATCGCCCGAAACCGCGATGTCGCCCGCTTTAACCTCGGCAGGACCGGTCGCCGAAAGCTGTAGACGCTTGGGTCCTTCGCCCCTCATGCGCAGCGCAATTTGCTTCACGTTAAGCACGATGTCGGTCACGTCCTCACGAACGCCCGCGAGGCTGGAAAATTCGTGAAGGACGTTCTCGATCTTGATCGAGGTTACGGCCGCGCCTTGTAGCGACGATAGCAGCACGCGCCGCAACGCGTTGCCAAGCGTCAGGCCGAAGCCGCGTTCAAGCGGCTCGGCGATGAAGGTCGCTTTACGCTTGCTGTCGCCGCCCGATTTTTTTTCGAGGCCGCTAGGCTTTTTTAGTTCCTGCCAGTTCTTTGCATTGACAGCCACTTGCTTCCCCTGGGGTTGGCGGCGGTGCGAAAGACCTGCCGCGAAGAACGGTCCCGCCGGCCCGTGTGGACCCGCGGGCAAAAAATTAGACGCGGCGACGCTTGGACGGACGAACGCCGTTGTGCGGGATTGACGTCACATCACGGATTGAAGTGATCTGGAAGCCCACCGCCTGAAGCGCACGCAACGCCGACTCGCGGCCGGAGCCCGGACCCTTCACCTCGACTTCAAGCGTCCGAACACCATGCTCCGCAGCTTTTTTACCTGCGTCTTCAGCGGCCACCTGCGCGGCATAGGGCGTCGACTTACGCGAACCCTTGAAGCCCATCATGCCGGCCGATGACCAAGAGATCGCATTCCCTTGCGCGTCCGTGATCGTGATCATCGTGTTGTTGAAGCTAGCATTAACGTGAGCAACGCCGGAAGTTATATTTTTCCGTTCACGCCTGCGCAAACGCTGTGGGGCTTGTGCCATTAATTACGTCCTGACCTGAAATAAGACTGGGTCATAAGAACAGCGATCCAGCCGCCCTCATGATCTGAAAAAGGAGATGCGGGCTAAGAAGCCGCCTGCTACTTCTTCTTCCCTGCAATCGGTTTGGCCTTGCCTTTACGCGTACGCGCATTGGTATGCGTACGCTGACCGCGCACGGGCAGGCCACGGCGATGGCGCAAGCCGCGATAGCAGGCCAAGTCCATCAGTCGCTTGATGTTCATCGACGTCTGCCGGCGCAGATCACCCTCGACCTGATGATCCGCATCAATTGTCTCGCGGATCTGGAGGATTTCCTGATCAGTCAGATCTTGCACGCGCGTCGCGATCGGAATACCGAGCTTGCCGGTAATTTCCTTCGCCTTCGTGTCGCCGATACCGTGAATATAGGTCAAGGCGACAACTACGCGCTTGTTGGTCGGGATGTTTACACCCGCAATACGTGCCATGAAGATTGTCCTCCTGCTCCACGGAAATCGGCATGGCTGCACGATTCCCATATCGACGCGTTAACATCCTGAAACGCAAAAACTCGACCGGCGCCAAAGCGCGGCCTACTGATTTAAGTTCGGGATAATTCGCAGCTAGGCACGTAAGCGGGCCTTGTCAAGCGATGCGCGGAGCCGAATTCCCGTTGCCCTTGCATGGGCAAGCGCATTTGCTCAATTGACACATAACATGCCATTCGTTGCCACGATATTTACGCTCTATCCCGAGATGTTTCCCGGGCCCCTTGCCTATTCGCTCGCTGGACGAGCATCCGCTGCAAACATCTGGCAATTGCGTACCATGCAGATCCGTGACTTTGCAACGGACCGGCACCGGTCGGTCGACGACACGCCCGCAGGTGGCGGCGCGGGGATGGTATTGAGGCCGGACATTGTCGCGGCGGCGCTTGACAGCGTCGAGGAGAGCACGCCGTTGGTCGCGCTTACCCCCCGGGGGGTGCCCTTGACGCAAGCGCGCGTGCGCGACCTAGCATTGGGCGAGGGTCTCAGGATTTTATGCGGAAGGTTCGAGGGGATCGACGAGCGGGTCATTGAGGGCCGGGCCATCGAGGAATTATCGGTCGGCGATTATGTTCTGTCGGGCGGAGAGACGGCCGCGCTAGTGCTACTCGATGCTTGCATCCGCTTGTTGCCCGGCGTAATGGGCGCGGCTTCCAGTGGGGACGAGGAAAGCTTTGAGAGCGGGCTCCTCGAATATCCGCACTATACCCGACCGCAGACGTGGGAGGGGCGCAAGATCCCTGAAGTTCTGCGATCGGGGGATCATGCGAAGATCGCGGCCTGGCGCAAGCAACGCGCCGAGACCGATACACGGCTAAGGCGGCCGGACCTTTGGGAGCGCCACGTTGGTGCTCGGGTCACGCCGCCCTCTGGCGCGCAGGCGATGAAGGACGAAGACAAATGAACCTGATCCAAACGCTCGAGGCCGAGCAGATCGCCAAGTTCCACGAGAGCAAGTCGATCCCTGAATTCCGCCCCGGCGATACCCTGAAAGTCGGTGTCAGGGTCGTGGAAGGCGAGCGAACCCGCGTACAGAATTATGAAGGTGTGTGCATCGCGCGCGCCAACAAGGGTATGGGATCGAGCTTCACGGTTCGTAAAATGAGCTTCGGCGAGGGCGTCGAGCGCGTTTTTCCGCTTTATTCACCCAACATCGATTCGATCGAGGTTGTGCGCAAGGGAGCCGTCCGCCGTGCGAAGCTCTATTACCTGCGTGGCCGTACCGGCAAGTCGGCGCGTATCGCTGAGCGTCGCGATCCACGTCCGGTCAAAGACAACGCACGGAGCTGAACGCAGGGTCGGTGCTGAACTCAATCAATGGCCGTGGCCATTGACACGTTGAGCGCGGCCCGACAGACGCTCTGGACCTCGGGGAGTGGCGCAGGCTGGTAGCGCACCTGGTTTGGGACCAGGGGGTCGCAGGTTCGAATCCTGTCTCCCCGACCAACGGCCAAAAATTTCGAAAGCGTGGCCGCTCGGCCAGGTTGTTCGCCGATCAGGGTGTGGCTGAATTGCCCGCAGAGGGTTAAGCCGCCACCTGATTGAGGAGAAGCTGGTATGAGCAACGGATTGTTCCGGCGCAAAATCATTCGAGAACAACCGGAGGAAACAAGGCTCGCCCGAACCTTGTCATGGCCGCATCTGGTCGCGCTTGGCGTCGGCTCGATCGTCGGTACTGGTATTCTAACGCTGATCGGGGTGGGGGCGGATCGCGCCGGACCTGCCATGATCCTGTCCTTTGCGATCGCAGGGTTGATCTGTGCGTGTGCCGCGCTCGCCTACGCCGAAATGGCCACGATGATACCGGCATCGGGCAGCGCCTATACCTACAGCTATGTTGTGCTGGGCGAGATCATCGCCTGGGTGATCGGGTGGAGCCTGATCCTGGAATATTCGCTCGTCGTCTCGACCGTCGCAGTCGGGTGGTCGGGCTATGCCTCACCGTTGCTGCAGGGTGCCTTCGGCTTTCCCGAGATACTGACCAAGGGCCCCTCTCTCGGCGGAATTATCAATGTGCCCGCGATCTTTATCATCGTCGTCGTCGCGGGCCTGCTGACGCTGGGCAGCAGGGAAAGCGCGACGCTGAATGCAGTGCTGGTGGTGATCAAGATGCTCGCGCTGATCCTGTTCGTAGCGGTCGCGCTGCCGCATTTCGACGGTGCGAACCTAGAGCCGTTCATGCCCTATGGCTTCGGAAAATCGACCTCTCCAGACGGTGTCGCGCGCGGCGTCATGGCCGCAGCGGCGATCATCTTCTTCGCCTTTTACGGGTTCGATGCAATTTCCACCGCCGCGGAGGAGACGAAGAACCCTAGCCGCGATCTGGCGATCGGGATCGTCGGGTCGATGATAGCCTGCATCGCGATATATATTATCATCGCCGTCACCGCGATCGGCGCTCTCAATTTCAAGGCGTTTGCCGACAGCCCGGAGCCGCTCGCCCTGATTCTTCGCGAAGTGCAACAGCCGATCGCGGCAAAGATCCTGGCAATTTCAGCGGTCGTTGCGTTGCCGACGGTGCTGCTGGGGTTTCTGTTCGGCCAAAGCCGGATATTTCTCGTAATGGCGCGCGACGGGCTTCTTCCGGAAAGCCTTGCGCGCGTATCGAGCCGGGGAACGCCGGTCCGGATCACGATCATGACCGCAATCCTTGTCGCGATCATCGCCGGGCTGATGCCGATCGATGCGATAGCAGCGCTGGCCAACGCCGGGACGCTCGCGGCGTTTAGCGCCGTATGTACGGCGATGCTGATCATGCGGCGGCGCGAGCCCGATGCGAAACGCAACTTTCGCACGCCGATGGCGCCACTTGTCGGCACGGTAGGAATCGCCGGCTGCATCTACCTGTTCTTCAGCCTGCCGGTGAGGACTGAACTGTATTTCCTTTGCTGGAACGTGTTCGGACTGGGCGTATATTTCTTTTACGGGCGAGCCCGCGCGTCGCTGGCATTTGCCACGCAGGCTTAGGCGAATACGAATGAGCGGGAATGGCCGTACCATCCCCGCTCGCTACGATCAGGCGGCGAGCTTGCGCAGAACGTAATGAAGAATGCCGCCGTTCATGTAATATTCGAGTTCGTTGACCGTATCGATCCGGCAGCGGGTCGTGAAGTGAATGGTCGATCCGTCGGCACGTACGAGTTGCACCTCCACATCCTGACGCGGGCGAATATCTGCCACACGTTGAATCGTGAAAGTCTCCGATCCGTCCAGGCCCAGTGTCTTACGATCGACGCCTTCGGCGAATTGTAGGGGTAACACGCCCATGCCGATCAAGTTGGACCGGTGGATCCGCTCATAGCTTTCAGCGATCACCGCGCGAACACCGAGGAGGATGGTCCCCTTCGCCGCCCAATCGCGCGATGATCCGGTGCCGTATTCCTTGCCCGCGATCACGACGAGCGGCGTGCCATCCGCCTTGTAACGCATCGCAGCGTCGTAAATCGGCATGACCTCGCCCTCATATTTGGTCATGCCCCCCTCTATCCCGGCGACCATTTCGTTCTTGATGCGGATATTGGCGAAGGTGCCGCGCATCATGACGTCATGGTTGCCGCGACGCGCGCCATAGCTGTTAAAGTCCTTACGACTGACCTGATGTTCCTGCAAATAGATCCCGGCGGGGCTGTCCGCCTTGATCGATCCCGCAGGACTGATGTGGTCGGTGGTAATCGAATCACCTAGGATCGCCAGCGGCTTCGCTTCGATGATGTCGCGGACCGGCGCTGGGGTCATCTCCATACCCTCGAAATACGGCGGGTTGGCGATATAGGTGGAGCCAGCGCGCCAAGCGTAGGTGTCCGATCCCTCGACCTCGATTGCCGACCAATGCGCGTCGCCCTTGTAGACATCGCCGTAGCGGTCGCGGAACATGCCGTCATCGATGTTCGCCGCCATCAGATCGGCGATCTCATGATTGCTGGGCCATATGTCCTTCAGATACACGTCCGAACCGTCCGAGCCCTGACCGAGCGGCGTTTCGACCATGTCTTCCGTCACCGTACCCTTCAGCGCATAGGCGACGACGAGCGGCGGCGAGGCGAGGAAGTTCGCTCGCACGTCCGCCGACACACGCCCTTCGAAATTGCGGTTACCCGAGAGCACCGAGGCAGCAACGAGATCGTTTTCGTTGATCGCTTTTGAGATCGCAGGGGCGAGCGGTCCCGAATTGCCGATACAGGTGGTGCAGCCATAGCCGACCAGGTTGAAGCCAAGTGCGTTCAGATCATCGGTCAATCCAGCCTTGTCGAGATAGTCGGTCACGACCTGGCTGCCGGGAGCAAGGCTGGTCTTGACCCAAGGTTTTGGCGTGAGCCCTTTCGCGCGCGCCTTACGGGCGACGAGTCCGGCGGCGACGAGCACGCTGGGGTTGGACGTATTGGTGCAGCTGGTGATCGCGGCGATAACGACGTCGCCGTCGCCAATATCATGATCGAGCCCATCGACATGCTTTCGGATTGCGCCGCCGCTGCGCGCATAAACGCTGGTGAGGTCGCCGTTGAACACGTCATCAACCTGTTCGAGCGCGATGCGATCCTGGGGCCGTTTTGGGCCGGCAAGACTGGCGGTCACCGTATTCATGTCGAGCGAAAGCGTGTCGGTGAAAATCGGATCGGGCATGTCGTCGTGACGCCAAAGTCCCTGTTCCTTGGCGTAGGCTTCGACGAGTTCGATCGTCTCCGCCGGGCGTGCGGTCAGACGCATGTAATCGAGCGTCTTGTCGTCGAGGGGGAAGAAGCCGCAGGTCGCGCCGTATTCGGGCGCCATGTTCGCGATTGTCGCACGGTCGGCGAGCGTAAGGGCCGACAGGCCCGGTCCGTAGAACTCAACGAACCTTCCGACAACGCCCCGCGCGCGCAGCATCTGCACGACGGTAAGGACAAGATCGGTTGCGGTAATGCCCTCCGACAGCTTGCCGGTCAGCTTGAAGCCGACGACTTCCGGAATCAGCATCGACACCGGCTGACCGAGCATTGCCGCCTCCGCCTCGATTCCGCCTACGCCCCAGCCGAGCACACCGAGACCGTTGATCATCGTCGTATGGCTGTCGGTGCCGACGAGCGTGTCGGGATACGCAAATAGCGTCCCGTCACCATGTTCGCCGGCGCTGTTCGATGACCAGACCGCCTGACCAATATATTCCAGATTGACCTGATGACAGATCCCGGTGCTGGGCGGGACGACCTTGAATCCGTCGAGCGCCTTCGATCCCCATTTCAGGAACTCGTAACGCTCGATGTTGCGTTCATATTCGCGGTCGACATTGTCGTCATAGGCTTTTGGCGTGCCGAATTCGTCGACCATGACGCTGTGATCGATGACGAGATGAACGGGAACCTGAGGATTGATCTTTTCAGGGTTTCCGCCAAGCGCGGTCATCGCATCGCGCATCGCCGCGAGATCGACGACGCATGGGACACCGGTGAAATCCTGCATGAGCACGCGCGCAGGGCGGTACTGGATTTCGCGATCAGAACGCGCGTCTTTTTGCCAGTCGATGATCGCCTGAACGTCGTCGCGCGTGACGGTCTTGCCGTCCTCGAAACGCAGCATGTTCTCAAGCAGCACCTTCATCGAAAAGGGCAGCCGGTCGATATTGCCCATCTGCTCCGCCGCCTTGGCGAGGCTGTAATAATCGTAGCTTTTTCCGCCCGCCTTTAGGGTGGAGCGGGTCTTCAGACTGTCCTGGCCGATTGCGGTCATGAAATTCTCCTTGGGAAGCCCGTTCCGGTGCGCGAGAAGGATACGGTGACGGCCAGAAACCGTCAGCGCGAACGCGCGGGACACAGGCGAAAACTGTTACGGCCTACCCTAGCAAGCGGTGATGGGCGGGGGAAGGGCGGCGCATGACTTGTGTTGCCGCAAATGCCCTTCGGGTCTAGCCGAATGGTAACAGGTGCGTGCGCGGGGGACTTTGGGGAGAGAAAGCGTGGGACGGGGCAGGTATCTTGCTTCTATGGCGCTGGGGGCCGTTCTTGCATCGGCACCCGCCGCGGCTGCGCCGGAGGTTCGGACGCCGGCAGACATGTACGGGACGCTGTTCGAAGCGGTTCAGCAGCAGCGCGTGTTCGAGGACGGCAAGACGTTCGTCGATGCGGTGCCGACCGACGATCCTGAGGCAATCCTGCAAGACTTTGCCCGCCAGCGTCCGGCAAGCCGCGAGGCACTCCGCGCGTTCGTTCTGGCGCATTTTCGCTTGCCCGGTACAGCGGCCGGGCGCGAAATCGATTTGCGGACGCATATCCGCATTTTGTGGCCGCAGCTGATACGGCAGAGCCAGACCGTGCCGCCCGGCGGTTCGGCTCTGTCGCTGCCCGAACCCTATGTGGTTCCAGGCGGGCGGTTCCGCGAGATTTATTATTGGGACAGCTACTTCACCATGCTCGGATTGCGGCTCGACGGCAGACAGCCGCTGGTGGAGTCGATGATTGCAGATTTCGTCAGTCTGATTGAACGGTTCGGTCATATCCCCAACGGGACACGGACCTATTATCTCAGCCGATCGCAGCCGCCGTTTTTTGCGCTCATGCTTGATCTGTCGAGTAATCCCAATCGCACTTTGGCGACGAACCGGCTTACTGCGCTTCGGCAAGAACATGGGTGGTGGATGAAGGGGGGTGGCTGCCTCGGGCGAAGCGGAGTCTGCATGCATGTCGTTCGCATGCCCGATGGCAGTCTGCTCAATCGCTATTGGGATGAGCGAGACACTCCGCGTGACGAATCATGGGCCGAAGACCGGGCGACAGCAGTGAAAGCCGCCCGCCCGGCCGGGCAAGTCCAGCGTGATCTGCGATCGGCGGCGGAGAGCGGATGGGACTTCAGCGCACGATGGCTGCGCGATCCCAACCGCCTGTCCACGATCCATACGACGGATATCGTTCCGATCGACCTGAACGCGTTGTTGTGGGTCATGGAGAAGCGGATTTCCAAACGGTGCGCGGCGCTTGGCGACGCATCTTGTAGCCGTCGTTACGAAGGACTGGCGAACAAGCGGAAAGCGGCGATCAATCGTTACCTCTGGCATGCCGCCGACGCGCGCTATGCGGATTGGGACCGGATCGGCAGACAGCCGACGAAGATACTGTCTGCTGCAACGCTCTATCCCCTGTTCGTCGGTCTTGCATCGCCTTCGCAGGCGCGTGATGTGGCCCGGACCGCGCAGGACAAGCTGCTTGCAAGTGGCGGCTCTCGGACGACGACGCTGCGGACGGGCCAGCAATGGGATGCTCCGAACGGATGGGCACCGTTGCAATGGATCGCGATCGACGGGCTTGCGCGATACGGCGAGGATGAACTCGCGCGGGAGATCGCGCAGCGTTGGGTCGCAACGGTCCGCCGGACGTACCACGAAACGGGGAAGATGCTTGAGAAGTACGATATCGAGGAGCGCAAGCCGGGGGGCGGTGGGGAATATCCGCTGCAGGACGGCTTTGGATGGACAAACGGCGTCACCAGTGCGGTGCTCGATCGCTATCCCGATCTCGCTGCTGAGGCTTTGACCAAGCCCGGTGCCGAGACATCGGCGGATCGTTGATGCCTGACCCCGGGCAGGCAAGGCCCGTTGATAAGGACAATATGATGACGCCGTCATTGCCCAAGAAGCATGTTCCCGGCGCGCTTAAAGGGGTTGCGCTAGGGTCGATCGCGCTCGCGCTGATTATGCTGGCGGGGCTGGCGGTGGATCGCTGGCCTTTCGCATGGGATCGCGCGATCATCGTCGCGATCCGGACCTGGGGGGGGCCGGTCTGGCTAAGACACGTCGCGATCGACATCACTGCGCTTGGGGGCGGGACCGTGCTAACAATCGTCGTCATCGCCGCGGCAGGATTTCTGATCGTGCAAAAACACTTCGCGACAGCAGCGGCGACCGTAATTGCCGTGATCAGCGGCGCGATAATCGTCGATTTTGCCAAAGCCGAAATCGCCCGACCACGGCCGATATTGGTCGAGCATTACGTGGTTGTGACGAACATGAGCTTTCCGAGCGGGCACGCAGCGAACAGCGCGCTCGTCTATCTGACGCTTGCGGCGGTCGCAGGACAGATTGCATCCTCGCGAGGGTCACGCAACTACATGGTGGGGGTCGCGGTGCTGCTGGTCGGGGCGATCGGAATCAGCCGGGTGATATTGGGTGTGCACTGGCCGAGCGACGTGATCGCCGGATGGTGCTTCGGGACTTTATGGGCATTGGGCTGGTGGGTCGCCACAGCCAAAGCGCGCGAGTCGTTCGGACGTCTCAACCATTCCGGCGCTCGCTGAGCAAGCGTTCCCATTTCAAGGCATCGCGCACGATGGTGTCGAGATCGTCCAGCTCAGGCTTCCAGCTAAGCGTGGCAAGAATGGCGCGATTGTCGGCGACGAGCGCCGCCGGATCGCCCGGGCGACGTCCTTCAACCCGGCGGAAAATTTTCCGGTTGGTAATCCGGTCGACGGCATCTAGAACTTCGTTAACCGAAAATCCACGTCCATAGCCGCAATTCAGGACGTGGCTGCGGGCGGGGTCTGCGATCAGCTGATCAAGCGCCGCGACGTGCGCGGCGGCAAGATCGGTGACATGAATATAGTCACGAACCCCGGTGCCGTCGGCGGTATCGAAATCTGTCCCGAAGATCGCGACATGATCACGCTTGCCGGTGGCAGCTTCGACCGCGACCTTGATGAGATGCGTCGCCCCGGCGGTCGACTGCCCGCTCCGTCCCGCCGGATCGGCACCGGCGACGTTGAAATAACGAAGCGCACAAAAGTTGAGCGCATGCGCTGCCGCCACATCGTTCAGCATCAGTTCGGTCATCAATTTCGAGCGGCCATAGGGATTGATCGGATCCGTTCGATCAGTTTCGGCGATCGGCACCCGTTCCGCAGCGCCGTAGGTTGCGGCCGTTGACGAAAAGATAAAATGCCGCACCCCCTCCAAAACCGCGCTTTCGATCAACGACCGGCTGGCCGCCGTGTTGTTGCGATAATATTTTAGCGGATCGCTGACCGATTCGGGAACGACGACCGACCCGGCAAAGTGAAGGATTGCGCGGACGTGGTGATTGCGGATCGCGCTTCGTATGGCGCGTTCGTCTGCAACATCGGCTTCGACGAAGGCTGCGCGGGGATCGACCGCCCACGCAAAGCCGGTCACAAGATTGTCGACGACAACAACCTCGTGCCCGGCATCAAGCAAAGCCAGGACGGCGTGGCTGCCGATATAGCCCGCGCCTCCGGTCACCATCACCTTGCCGTCGATCATTAGTAATCCCTTGTTCCGATTGCCGAGCGCTAGCGGCTTCCTATCTCTGGAGAAAGCACGAAGGAGAATTTGATGACGGTTCAATATGCGACACTTGCCGGGGGTTGCTTCTGGTGTACCGAGGCAGTTTTCAAAGATGTCGTCGGCGTGCAGTCTGTCGAAAGCGGCTATATCGGAGGTCATGTCGAGCACCCGACATACAAACAGGTTTGCGGCGGTAGCACCGGTCATGCCGAGGCGATCCGGATCGGATTCGATCCCGGCAAACTGGATATCGCCGATCTGCTCGCGATCTTTTTTGCGACGCACGACCCGACGCAACTAAACCGTCAGGGCAATGACGTCGGTACGCAATACCGCTCGGCGATGTTTCCGGCCGACGATGCGCAACGTGCGGCGATGGAGGCCGCCAGAGATGCCGCGCAGGTGGATAGCGACAAGCCGATCGTCACGACGATCGAACCGATGACGACCTGGTACCCTGCCGAGGATTATCATCAGGATTATTGGGAAATTTCGGGGGGTTCCAGCCCCTATTGCATGGCCATTATCCCGCCCAAGTTGCAAAAGCTGCGCAAGAAATTTGCGGATCGGTCGAAGGCGTCGCAGTCGGCCTAGCGATAGGCGGCACGCCGTAACCGATCGTTGATCGCGACTCCGATGCCATGATGCGGGATCGGAGCGACGGCGATCGCGTTGCGGTTCGACGCATCGGCCTGATGGAGGTGCTTGAAGAGGTTCGAGGCGG
Source organism: Sphingomonas sp. (assembly GCA_965219075.1). GTDB lineage: Bacteria > Pseudomonadota > Alphaproteobacteria > Sphingomonadales > Sphingomonadaceae > Sphingomonas. The sequence goes on along the minus strand of CBDCMM010000002.1, from coordinate 2,118,938 downwards.
CCTCCGTCAAATTGCCGGTCGGCGAAAGGTTCGTATTCCCTTCGACCGTTCCGAAGCCGATCAGCCAGATTCCGGGTGTCCGGTCGACCGTATCGAGGCAGATTAATTTCGTGGGCGCGTAATGGCTCATTTCTTGTCCCGGGGCGGCGACATGCGGGAGGTTTGGCGCACCAGCGACCGGCTTGCATGCGCCAGACCCGCCTTCGCTTCTGTTTATGCGGGCACAGGTAAATGCTGCTTCCATCATATCTTGCGTGACGGGTCCGGGTCTCAAGATGGTCCGTCGGTGGATGATCGTCGATTCGAGGCCTGCGTCCGTCGCTCCGTCGTCCAGGATAACCGGAACACGTTGTCCAAGACTTCGCGCGACATGATCGGCAGACGTCGGACTAAGCCTGCCGCTGGCATTCGCGGACGGGGCGGCAAGCGGCCGCTTGACGGCCTCGAGCACGGCTATCATCGCGCGGTGGGCAGGGACGCGAATCGCGACCGTATGCAGTCCCGCCGTAACAGGTTCTGCGAGCCCGCTGTGTTCACGCAAAGGCACGACCAGCGTCAGCGGTCCGGGCCAGAACAGCTTCGCCAGACTCTGGGCATCGTCGTCGAAGTCTCCTATCGTGCTCGCGGCGTCGAAATCGGGCACATGAACGATCAGCGGATTGGTGGCGGGGCGCCCCTTCGCCGCGTATATCGCCAACACCGCATCGAGGTTCGTAGCATCCGCCGCGAGTCCGTAGACCGTTTCCGTCGGTATCGCCGCAATGCCGCCGCGCAGAATATGGTCGGCAACCGTTACGACGGTGGCAGGTTCAAAGCCCAAAATGCGCGGGTTTGGAGAGGTCATCAAGCGGCGCTATAGCGGTGCCTGGCCGGACAAAGAAGATGCTGGCGGACAAGGAACATCAATGGCTTTCAGACCCGCGACAAGAGAACAACGTTATGTTCTGGACCATTTGGCCGGTATTGGCGAGCTTGCCGAAAGCGAACGGTTTAGCGCCGCTGGCGGAGATGTCGTGGACGCCGTACTGGAAGGCGCTGGCGCGTTCGCCGCCGGGGAGTGGGCACCGCTGAACCGCCGGGGCGATACGGTCGGTGCGCGCCTGACGGCGGACGGTGTCGAAATGCCCGAGGGCTATGCCGACGCTTACCGCGCCTATGTCGACGGTGGCTGGGGAACGATCGGTGTGCCCGAGGCATTCGGCGGACAGGGTCTGCCCTTCGCGCTTCAGACGGCCGTGCTCGAAACGCTTGGGTCGGCGAACATGGGATTTGCGCTGTGCCCGACGCTGACGGCCGGCGCGATCGAGGCACTGGCGCATCACGGATCGCCCGAGCAGCAGGCGCTGTATCTTCCGCATCTTGCGACCGGCGACTGGACCGGAACGATGAACCTGACCGAACCGCAGGCGGGGTCGGATGTCGGGGCGCTGCGGACGATCGCGACGGAGCGTGCGGATGGCGGTTGGTCGATCAAAGGAACGAAGATCTACATCTCGTTCGGCGATCACGACATGGCGAAGAACATCGTCCACCTGGTGCTTGCCAGAACGCCGGACGCGCCGGTCGGAACGCGCGGAATATCTCTGTTTCTGGTGCCAAAATACCGGCTGGATAACGAAGGCGCACCGGACGAATTCAACGATGTCCGGGTCGTTTCGATCGAGCACAAAATGGGCCTTCACGCATCACCGACCTGCGTACTGAGTTTCGGCGATCACGACGACTGCGTCGGAGAACTGATCGGTTCGATCAACGGCGGCATGCGCGCGATGTTCACAATGATGAACAACGCGAGACTGAATGTCGGCTTACAGGGCGTTCAGGTCGCCGAGGCGGCGACGCAGGCGGCGGTCGCCTATGCACTGGAGCGGGTGCAGTCCGCGCGGGTGGGGGGCGTCAGCCCTGATCCGGTAAAGATCATCGACCATCCCGATGTGCGCCGCATGCTCATGCGGATGAAGGCGCAGACACAGGCCGCGCGCGCCCTTGTCTATTACGCCGCCGGGCAAGTCGACCGCGCGTCGCTCGGTAACATGGAGGCGAAAGGCCGTCTCGAACTACTCACCCCGCTGGCGAAGGCGCATGCAACCGACATCGGCAACGAAGTCGCGAGCCTGGGCATCCAGGTGCATGGCGGAATGGGATACATCGAAGAGACGGGAGCCGCGCAGTTCTTTCGCGATGCACGGATTACGCCGATTTATGAGGGGACGAACGGTATCCAGGCGGCTGATCTGGTCGGAAGGAAGCTAGGGCTGGACAATGGCGGCGTTTTTGCGCGGCTGATCGCGGTCGCGCGAGACGAGGCGGAGGCAACGGGCCTGCGTCAGCTCATCGATGTCTGCGACGCGGCCGGACGCCAATTGTCGGGAGCGGATGCCAATGATCGATTGGCGGCAAGCTATCCGTTTCTGACGATGCTGTCGGTCGCGGTCTGCGGATGGCTGATGGAGCGTCAGGCCGCCGCTGCGGTTGGCAACGATGACTTTGCCGTTGGAAAAAGAGCGGTGGCGCGCTTTTATCTCGAGCAGATCGTTCCCGAGGCACTGGGGCTTGAAGCTGCCGCAACGGCCTCTGCCGATGCGCTTTACGCGCTCGACGCCGAAGCGTTCGCGGCCTGAAACAGGACATAAGAGACATGGATATGCGGACCGGAGAATTGCGCGCGGAGCCGATGCATTGCGATATGCTCATCGTCGGTGCCGGCCTGTCCGGAATCGACGCTGCCTATCGGTTTCAGACCGAATGCGCGGGTAAGGACTACATCATCCTGGAAGCGCGGGACGCGATTGGCGGAACCTGGGATCTGTTCCGATATCCGGGCATTCGTTCGGATTCGGACATGTACACGCTGGGGTTTCCCTTTCGCCCGTGGTCGAGCGCGAGGCCGATCGCGGACGGCGGCACGATCCGCGACTATATAGGCGACACCGCGGCGGAATTCGGAATCGATCGCCATATCCGGTTCGGCCACCGGGTGACGAGTGCCGACTGGTCGAGCGACGATTCGCTCTGGACCGTGACGGTCGAAGCTGACGGAGAGACCAGGCAACTGACCGCGAACTTCCTGTTCATGGGCAGCGGATATTACGACTACAACGCGGGGTATACGCCGGACTTCGAAGGGTTCGACGTGTTCGGCGGCACGATCATACATCCGCAATTCTGGCCGGAAAATTTCGAGGCGGCGGACAAGCGGATCGTCGTGATCGGCAGCGGAGCGACGGCGGTAACGCTTGTCCCCGCGCTCGTCGACAACGGCGCCGACGTTACGATGCTGCAACGCTCACCGACCTATATCGTCGCGCGACCTGGCGAGGACGGGTTCGCCAACTGGGCTTATGACACTCTGCCGGTGGCGTTCGCCGACCATGCCGCGCGCTGGAAGAGCATCGTCATGGGGATAGCGACGTTCGCATATGCACGCGCAAAGCCCGAACGGATGAAGCAGTTGATCCTGAGCGGTGTGCGCGAGCAATTGCCCGAGAATTACGAGATCGAGCGTGATTTCGAGCCGCGTTACGATCCGTGGGATCAGCGTATCTGCCTTGTTCCCGATGGCGATCTGTTCGTCGCGATGCGGTCAGGCAAGGCGCGGATCGTAACCGACCATATCGAGCGGCTCGTGGAAAGCGGCATATTGTTGCGGTCGGGCGCGGTGCTGCCCGCGGACGTCATCGTGACCGCGACCGGTCTGATCATGCGGCTGCTCGGCGGAGTCGCAATATCGGTCGACGGCCGCGGCGTCGATCCGTCGGACCGGATGCTCTACAAAGGCATGATGCTCGGCGGCGTTCCGAACCTGGCGCTTGCCTTTGGCTACACCAACGCATCGTGGACGCTGAAATGCGACTTGACCGCGCGTTATGCGTGCCGGCTGATCAACCACATGGCCGAGAAGGGTTTCCAAAGCTGTACCCCTGTTCAAGATCCGGATTTGATCGAGGAACCTATGCTCGCGTTCACGTCGGGTTATGTCGAGCGCGCCAATGCGATACTGCCGAAGCAGGGGTCAAAAGCACCTTGGCGGGTCCATCAGAATTACGTGATGGATTTAGCTGCGCTCAAATTCGGTTCTCTGGAGGATGGTGTCATGCAATTCGTGAAGCGGGATGGCGGTCAGTCGCCAGGGAAAAGCCGGTTGCGCGCACCAATGCTCGCGGCGGGGGCGGGCGTGGCGCTGCTCGGTGGATTGGCGCTGTTCGGCAAAATAACGGCGGTTCGCGCCGAGGCCGCGGTGCCGCCCGACGGCGACTTCATCGAGATCGACGGCACACGCTTGCACTATCTCGACAAGGGGCAGGGTCCGGCGATCGTGATGATCCACGGGCTGGGCGGACAGATGCGCAACTTCAGCTATGCCATGCTCGATCGGCTTGCAGCGGATCACCGGGTCATTCTCATCGATCGTCCGGGATCAGGCTATTCGCGTGCATCGTCCGAACTCGGTTCAAACGTCAGGGCACAGGCGGGCGTGATCGCCAAGCTGATCGAACGGCTTGATCTCGACCGGCCCCTGATCGTCGGACATTCGCTGGGCGGGGCGGTATCGCTTGCGCTGGCATTGGATCATCCGGACCTGGTCGGGGCACTGGCGCTGATCGCGCCTTTGTCACAGCCGCTAAATGATCCGCCGGAGGTCTTTAAGGGCCTCGCCATCGAGTCTCCCATTGTACGCCGTGCCGTGGCGTGGACGGTTGCGGCACCGATCGGAATGGCAAAGGGAGCCGAGACGACGCGTGCGGTGTTCGCCCCTGAACCCGTCCCGGACGATTTCGGCGTGAATGGCGGAGCCATGCTGACGCTGCGGCCCGATAATTTTTATGCCGCCTCGAGCGATCTTGTAGCAGCCAGCGCCGATCTTCCCGAAATGCTCACGCGTTACCGCGACCTCGATAGGCCAGTGGGCATTCTATACGGTCGTGAGGACGCTATTCTTGATCCCGAGTTGCATGGCGGCGCATTGGCGGAACAGATCCCTGGCGCTGAACTGACGTTGATGAACGGCGGGCACATGATCCCCATTACGCAGCCCGAGCGCGTTGCCGATTGGGTTGTCGAGCGCGCTCGGCTGATCCGGGTGCCTGAACAGCCCGAAGCGATCCGTCGGCGTTAACGAAGTCTTTACCAACTTCGCCGATCCTGTCCGCGATTGAAACAGGCGGCATAACTTTGACGTCAAGACGAACCCTTCCATCCGCTCCATCGCCTCGGGTTCTGGCCGTGGTCGGTGTGCTCTACGTCCTGAGCGGGCTGGCGACATTGTCGATGACGAACGGCGTCGATGGTACCGCGGCAGTCTGGCCTGCAAACGCGATCGTACTCGGAGCGCTGATGCGAATGCGTGGTGCCGGAGCGCCAAGGCTGATCGCGGTCGAGGCGGTGGCGAGCCTCATCGTCAATCTCCTCTCCGGGATCAGCATCCCGATTGCGCTCGGTTTTTCCGTCGCCAACGTCTGCGAGACGTTTATCGCGTGGCAGCTTGCGCTTCGTTGGTGCGGGGTCGATTTCCGTTTTCTGAACGTCGCTGACATCGCCCGCTTCAGCGCAGCGGCGCTTGTTGCCAGCGCTTGCGGTACGGTGATAGCGAGCGGCTCGATATGGGCGCTGAGCGTGTCCAAAGCGACATTCCTGACGTCATGGCTGACGACGGATTGGCTGGGCATGCTGATCGTGACGCCGCTGTTACTGCTCGATCCAAGGAATTCAAAGAACCGGCAATCCACGTTCGATCGCAAAGACCTGCCGGCGGCGTCGGCGATGCTCTTGCTGATTTGCCTGACGATCGGCGTCTTCAGCCAGTCCACCAGCGTGCCGCTGATGTTTCTGCCGCCGATCGCCCTGCTGTTCGCCACCCTGACGATGGGCGGCTCCGGCGCGGTGATCGGAACACTGCTGATCGCGAGCATCGGGTCATGGTTTACCATGTACGATGTTGGTAGCGTGGCCCGGATCAGCAGCGATCAGCGCTTCAATCTGCTGTTCTTCCAATTTTACCTTCTATGCGTCTTCGTTTCTGCATTACCGGTCGCAGCGCTGCTTGCGACGCGTGATCGACTTGCGAAGACGATCGCCGACAGCGAGCGCATCCATCGCAATCTGATCGAGCGATCGTCCGCGGCGATATTCGAGGTCGACAACGATCGGCGCTGGACCTTCCTCAGTCCGGCCTGGCAAATCCTGACGGGGCGTATGGCTGAGGCCACCCTCGGCGATCGTCTGGAAGATGCAATTCATCCCGTGGACAGACCCGAACTGCTGGACCGGTTGGCAGAAATGGCCAGCGGCGGCACAGACGATCTCAGTGTCGACGTCAGGCTTCAGGCGGCCAGCGGCGAATGGCTTTGGGTGACGGTTCGCGCACATCGTTTTGCGGATCATAACGGTTTGTCGGGATCGATCGTCGACATTGATAATCAGAAAAAGACCGCGCTTGCCCTGTCCCGCAGCGAGAGCCGCTATCGCCTGCTCGCAGAAAATGCGACCGACATCATCTTCCAGCTCGATAGCGCACGACGCGTCGTCTATGTTTCGCCGTCCGTCGAGACGCTTACGGGCTACCCCGCGCAACAGTTGATTGGTGTGATACCGACCAAACTCATTCACCGCGACGACCAACTTTTGATGATCGAGGCGGTGAACGATTTGATGGCGGGGCGGGGGGACTCTCGAACGATTACCTATCGAACGCTCCGTACCGACGGGAGCTGGCTCTGGATCGAGGTTGTCGCGCGGATCGCAGAGGTCGGTGGTGCACACGGCGTGATCGGTGTGGGTCGCGATGTCTCGGAACGCAAAGCGGCGGAGACGGCATTGATCAAAGCGCGCAAGACGGCGGAGAAGGCGGAACGGATCGCCCGCAGCCTTGCCGAAACGGATCAGTTGACCGGGGTTGCAAGCCGTCGCGCGTTCCTCGACCGTCTCGAGCGGGAGATACAGGTCGCCCACGATCAGCGGCGTACGGTGTCGGTTGCGATTTTCGACGTCGATTTCTTTAAGCGGGTCAACGATCGCTACGGTCACGCGACCGGCGATGAAGTCCTCCGCCGGATCGCGGATGCCGCGCGCGCGACGGTCCGCGGCGACGATCTGGTCGGGCGATTGGGGGGTGAAGAATTCGGCATCATCATGCCGGGTTCAGGATCGGACACGGCAGCGATCGTAGGCGAACGGGTGCGCGCCGACGTCGAACGTAACGCCATTGCCGGAATGTCGATCGATCCGGTTACAATCAGCGTCGGCGTTGCTACGTTGGAGTTGGGTGGATCGGGCAGTGAGTTGCTCGCAGCGGCCGATGCGGCGCTTTATCAAGCGAAGCGGAGCGGGCGCAACCGGCTATGCCTTGCCGCTTGAGCGGGCAAAGCCTGCGTCATTCCGGTTCGGCGATTTGGGCTGCAAGCCATTTGGCCGCTTCGTCCGGCGTCTTTTTGTCGGCATCACGGTCAACCGAATCATTTGCCTGCCGCATCAGCTCGACGGGGATGCTGCCAAGCAACGGTTCGATCGCCGACTTGAAGCGTGCGTCATCGGCATGCGCGGGCGCGATCAGAATGATGGCGTCATATCCCGGAATCGCATGTCGTGGATCGGACAGTACGCTGAGATGATCTGATGCAATCCGGCCGTCGGATGAAAAGGCGGAGATCACATCAACGCGACGGCTCGCCAGCGCACGGTACATGAATGTGGGACTGTACGGCGTCAGGCTGAGAAACCGCAGCGGATAGGCCTTTTTAACCAGTGCCCATTCGGGTCGGTCGAGAAATTCGAGGTCGGTTCCCAAGCGCAGCCGTGGCGTCAGGGGCACCAGGTCGGCGAGGCTGGAAATACCCAAGCGTTTCGCATCATCCGATCGCATCGCGAACGCGTAGGCGTTTTCAAAACCCAGCGATCCCAATAGACGGACGCCTTTCGTTCGTTTCGTCCATTCGGCGATTACGGGCAGCATTTCCGCGGGCGGCAGCACCTCGGTCCGCTTCATCTCGTTGGTCCAGATCGTTCCCGCATAATCAACATAAACGTCGACTTGTCCGGTCGCGATCGCACCGTAGATGACCGCTGAACCGAGGCCGTCACGGTACTCGACATCATACCCCGAGCGCTCCAACCGATCGCCGATCAGCCGTGCAAGAATATATTGTTCCGAGAAATTCTTGGCGCCCACAACGACGGTGCGTTTAGAACTTCCCGGCCACCACAGCGGCGCGGTTGCCATCAGGAGGACGGCCCCTAGACTGCTCGCGCCGGCGACCCACATCCATCGCTTTCGGTTGGCCAGCCCGTGTTCGACCGATCCGATCAACGCGTCGACCACAAGGGCAAGCAAGGCGGAGGCAAGGCATCCGGCAAGCACCAGTGCCCAGTTCTGTGTCTGGAGCCCTGCAAAGATGAGGTCGCCAAGGCTTGGTTGCCCGACCGTCGTCGAAAGCGTGGCAGCGCCGATCGTCCAGACGGCTGCTGTGCGGATCCCTGCGATCAAAACCGGCGCAACGAGAGGAGCCTCGACCAGCCGAAGTTTTTGCATGGCGGTCATGCCGACAGCGTCCGCCGCCTCCGTCACCGCCGGATCGATGCCGTTCAGCCCCGCGACGCCGTTTCGGAGGATCGGCAACAATGCGTATAGCGTCAGGGCGAGCAGGGATGGCAGGAAGCCAAGCGCGGGGATGCCTGCGCCGACCAGCGCGGACAGGCTGAGCAGTAGCGGAAAGAACAGTGCCAGTAGCGCCAGGGCAGGGATCGTCTGCACGAGACTGGCAAAACCGAGCGCGATCCTCTGCACGCGGATATTTCGTGCCGACCAGACACTAAGCGGCAGGCTGATCGCGATGCCGATCAAGAGCGCGGTCCCGGCGAGCAGCACATGCGCCGCGAGAAGCGAAGGCACCCGGTGAAGCGCGTCGTAAAACGCGTTCATGCGCGGAGTTCCGCCAGCGCGTCCGCTTGATGTCTCGGCACGGCAACGAGCGCCTGTGCGTCTTCGCCGCCCTGTCCCTTTGCGAGCGCTGAAGGGGTTTCATCCGCGACGATGCACCCCGCCTTCATCACCAGTACACGATCGGCAAGAAGCAGTGCCTCCGCCATGTCGTGCGTGACCAGAATCGTTGTCAGTTCGAGCCGGTCATGAAGATCGCGGATCGATCCGCCCAGAGACGCACGCGTTACGGGGTCGAGCGCACCGAATGCCTCGTCCATCAGCAGCAGTTTTGCGCCGGGCGCCAATGCCCGTGCGATCCCAACCCGTTGCTGCTGGCCGCCGGACAGCGCCGAGGGCGTCCGGGCAGCAACCGATCGCGGGAGTTCGACAAGGTCAAGCAATTCGGTAATGCGCCCAGGGTCCGAGCGGCCGATCAAGCGCAGCCCGATGCCAATGTTTTCCCCGACCGTCATATGCGGAAAAAGGCCGATCCCCTGAAAGACATAGCCGATGTTTCGCCGCAATGCCGATGCCGCGCGGGTTCTGACATCGCCGCCGTCAATCAATACGGTTCCGTCGTCCGGATCAATCAGCCGATTGACCATCTTTAATAAGGTCGATTTGCCCGATCCCGAGGTGCCGACGAGAGCGGTGAAACTGCCCGCCTCAATCGCGACCGACACGTCGTCGACAGCAGTAGTGCGATCGTAATGTTTGCTGACTCGATCGAACAGGATTTTGGGTTTTTCGGCTGGCATCGACGGTGACGATGCGGGAAGGTCGGCATGCGGTCAACGGGAGGGACAAATGAGCGACGTCAAGGCAATATTTATTACCGGCGCAGCGTCCGGTATCGGCAGGGCGGTTGCCGGATTGTTTTCCGCACGCGGCTGGCGAACGGGTCTTGCTGATGTCGATGCCGAGGGATTGAAGCATATTGCGGCCACGTTGCCGGGCGGCATGGCGCAGACCTATGTCATGGACGTTCGCGACCGCGATGCCTGGGATGGAGCATTGCGGAATTTTGTCGAGCAGAGCGGGGGCCGGCTCGACGTCTTGCACAATAATGCGGGGATCGCGGTCGGCGGGCCGTTCGGCGCGATGTCCGCCGATGATATGGACCGCGTTATCGCCATCAATTTCGCGGGTGTTTTGAAAGGAGCTCATGCCGCCTATCCCTATCTCAGGCGGACACCCGGATCGTGCCTTTTGAATACCTGTTCGGCATCGGGCATTTACGGTTCAGCGGGCCTCGCAGCCTATTCAGCGACCAAGTTCGGTGTCCGCGGTTTGTCGGAGGCGCTGGATGGTGAATGGGCGAAGGACGGGATCAAGGTCAGAGTGCTGATGCCCGGGTTTATCGAAACGCCGCTGCTGAATACGACCGTCGCCGGGTCGAACCGGTCCGTACGGGAGGGGGTCGTCGACATGGGGCTTGAGATCACGCCCGTTGAAGACGTTGCCGAAGCCGCATGGCGGGCGGTTCATGCGGGCCAATTGCACTGGCCAGTCGGCAAGACCGCCAAGCGCATGACATTCCTGTCGCGCTGGGCACCCGGTATGCTCCGGCGTCAAATGCGCCGGCCGCGTTAAATCATTCCTCGCCGAGCATCGTGTCGATCGCTTCGGCCATATCGACGTCGCGGCCGGACAACCCGCCCGCATCGTGCGTGGTGAGCAATATATCAACGCGGTTCCAGACGTTGGACCATTCGGGATGATGGTCGGCGCGTTCCGCGATCAGCGCGACGCGGGTCATGAAGCTGAACGCCTCGGCGAAATCGACGAAGCTGAACGACCGGGTGATTGCATCGCGCCCGGCGTCGTAATCCCAATCCGGCAGGGCATCGAGCGCGTCGGCACGCTCTGCCTTACTTAGCCGCTCAACCATCATCACGCTCCTTGCCGGTATGGATCAACGGGGCGTATGTCTGCGGCAATGGACCGGCAAGAAAAATTTGGAAATCCGCCGAGCGCGGACGAGATCGAACGTATCGCGCGCCGCCGGATTGCGGAGTTGCCGCAACTTTTTGCCGAGCATCTGGGTAATATCGTTTTCCGCGTCGAGGAATATGCCGATCAGGAAACCTTGCAGAGGCTAGGGCTGACGCATCCGTTACAGCTGCGCGGACTGTATCACGGGCGGCCGATCGGTGAAAAATCATCGATGGATACAGGCGCGTTGCCGGACGAGATATACCTTTATCGGCAGGCAATCCTGTTCGAATGGATCGAAACGGGGGTTCGGCTCGACGATCTGGTTGTTCATGTGACGATCCATGAGATCGGACATCATTTCGGTTTCTCCGACGACGATATGCATGCACTGGAAGCGTCGGTCGGGGACGATACGGCGTCGACGCGTTGAGCGGGGTCGCGTTCGAGGACGTGACGTGCGTACGTGGCGGTCGCGTCGTGTTCGATGGTGTATCGTTAGCGATTGATCGAGGCGAGGTGCTGATCGTCACCGGCGAGAATGGAGCGGGCAAGTCGAGTTTGCTGCGCATCGCTGCCGGATTGTTGAAGCCGTTTGCCGGTTTTGTCAGCAAGAACGGTCGTGTCGCGTTTCTGGGCGAGGCATCTGCGCTAGACGACGAGCAGCAACTGAAGTGCGCGTTGCGGCATTGGGCTAGGATCGATGATCTTGGCAGGAATGCGGATCGCGTAACCGCAGCGCTTGATGCGGTCGGGCTTGGGGCGCTGAGAGATGTGCCGGTGCGGCTGCTGTCGACGGGTCAGCGGCGGCGCGCAGCGATCGCACGGGTCGTGGCGTCGCAGGCCGATCTTTGGCTGCTGGACGAGCCCACCAATGGACTGGACGATCGGGCTGTTCGTGAACTGGAGCAGGCAGTCGAGACCCACCGCGCGAACGGTGGTACGTCGATAATAGCAACGCATCTGCCGTTGCGGTTGGCTGATGCGACAACCCTGCGGCTTGGCGACTCTTGAGAGCGTTCGGCGCTATCGTCCTTCGCGACGTGGTCCGGGGCTACGCGGGCGGCGCAACGCTGATCGTCATATTCTTCCTGCTCGTCGCAACGCTTTTTCCTTTCGCCATCGGTCCCGATATCCGGGTGATCCAGCGCGTCGGCCCTGGTATCTTGTGGACGGCGGCACTGCTTGCGGCGCTGTTGCCTGTTGAACAATTGTTCGCTCCCGACCTGAGATCAGGTGTCATCGATCAATATGCTGTGCGCGGTCTGTCGCTGGCAGGCGTAGCGGTGGCAAAAATATTGGCGCACTGGCTGGCGTTTGCGCCGCCTGTAATGCTGTCGGCGGTTATTGCCGCCGCCTTGCTCGATCTATCTGTATCCACGCTGCTGCTGATCGAGGCGGGGCTGTTGATTGCTACGCCCGGACTTGCGGCGCTGGCGGTCGTGACCAGTGCGCTTGTCACGGGCTTACGGGGAGCGGGTGCGGTTGCCGGGCTGCTGATGCTGCCGCTTGCAGTGCCGCTGCTGATCTTCGGCGCGGGATCGATCGAAAGCGGTACCGGCGCGCTTAAGTTGCTGGCGGCGGTCAGCCTGGTCTATGTTGCAGGCGCGCCGTTTGTCGCAGGGGCGGCGATCCGCATCTCGATGGACTAGCGGCTCCAGCGCGCCCAGATCGCGGTCGGCAGTACGAGTCCGCGTGATTCCTCACGCACGCCGAGCTCGCCGGTTTCAACCAATCCCGGCAAGTCGGCGAAGGTCTGCCTCAGTAATTCACCGATCGCCAGCGCCGACATGCGAATCGCATAAACGGTCAGGAACAGGAATTTTGAGTCGGTATCAAGCAGACTACGGCAGCCGGCAATCAACGCGGGTAGATCGGTTTCCAGCCGCCAGGTTTCCCCGGCCGGCCCGCGCCCGAATTTGGGCGGGTCGAGCACGATGCCGTGATAGCGACGCCCGCGTCTCGATTCGCGCGCGACGAATTTCGCGGCGTCGTCCACGAGCCAGCGGATCGGTGCGTCGGACAGGCCCGAAAGCACCGCGTTTGCGCGCGCCGTCTCCACCGACTTTTTGGAGGCATCGACGTGAACCATCCGTGCGCCCTGCTTTGAGAGGGCGAGTGTACCGACGCCCGTATAGCCGAACAGGTTGAGGCATTCCGGCGCGCTATCTTTGGCCACACGCTCGCGCATCCAGACCCAAACCGGCGCCATGTCGGGAAAGAAACCCAGATGGCGGAACGGTGTCGTCTGGGCATTGAACGAGACGTCATCCCAACGCATCGTCCAGCCATCGCTCGGGATCGGATGCTGGTACGACCAGCGCCCTCCGCCGTCCTCATCCGCGCCGGGCAGGAATTCGGCGGTCGCGCTCCAGTCATCGGCAGCCGGTGCCCACAGCGCCTGCGGCTCTGGCCTGATGAAGCGAAAACGGCCGTAACGCTCCAGCTTGCGGCCGTGGCCGGAGTCGACCAGCCCATAATCGGCCCAGGGTTCGCCGACGAGGGTCGTCAGCGTCATTGCGTCCTGGCGGATCGTTCGGCGATATAGCTGCTGACCGCCGCATGCGTGGCCGGAAGTGTGACACAGCGCTCCGTGCGTACGAACAAGTCACCGATCCGGGAGGGAAGGGCGGGCCGCCGTCCCGTCGACCGCTCGACCGCGTCGCGGAACTTTGCCGGATGTGCCGTGGCAAGCGTTACAACGGGAACGTCGATTTCAACGCGGCGAGCGGCGGCGAGCGCGATGCCGGTATGCGGATCGATGATCTGCCCGGCGCGCTCGCACGCCCAGCGCATCGCGGCCGCCATCTCAATTTGATCGACGCGGTCGGATGAGAACTGTCCACGCGCACCGGCGGACTGAAGTTCGGAAAGACGTAATCTACCCGATTCCTCGAAGCCCGTCATCTGCGCGAGCAAGCCCCGGGCGTCGCGTTCACCCAGATCGAACAAGAGGCGCTCGAAATTGGACGATACCTGAATGTCCATCGACGGCGTCAATGTCTGATGTACGTCGGTCCTGGAATAGTCCCCGCTCGACAATGCGCGGTGCAAAATGTCGTTGACGTTTGTCGCAACGATCAACTTCGCAATCGGCAAGCCCATTTGCCCGGCGACGTAACCGGCGAAGACATTGCCGAAATTTCCGGTCGGAACAGAGAAGGCGATCGGCCGGTCGGGCGCACCGAGGCGTACCGCCGCATAGAAATAATAGACGACCTGAGCCATCAGGCGCGCCCAGTTGATCGAATTGACCGCCGAAAGCGTACGTGATTGCGTAAAAGCGCGGTCGTTAAACATCGCTTTGACCAGCGCTTGAGCATCGTCGAAATTTCCCTCGATAGCGATGTTGTGCACATTCGGGGCAAGCACCGTCGTCATCTGCCGCCGTTGAATGTCGGTAATCCGTCCGAGCGGGTGAAGCATGAAGATGTCGATGCCTTCACGACCTGCAATCGCATTGATAGCGGCCGATCCGGTATCGCCGCTGGTCGCGCCGATGATCGTCAGCGACTGACCAGTTTGCGTGGTGAAGCGTTCGAACAATTGTCCGAGCAATTGCAGAGCGACGTCCTTGAACGCCAGGGTCGGGCCGTGAAACAGTTCCAGCAGCCAAAGATCATGGTCAAGCTGAACAAGCGGGGTCACCGCGGCGTGAGCGAAGCCGCCATAAGCGGTCTCGCACAAGCTTCGAAACTCGTGCCTCGGTATTGCATCGCCGACAAACGGCGCCATCACTGCAACGGCGGTGTCGACATAGGAAAGACCGGCAAGCGCGGCAATTTCATTACGCGTCAACCGCGGCCAGACGGCGGGAAGGTACAATCCGCCGTCCGTCGCCAGTCCGGCCAAAGTCGCACCGCGGAAATCAAGGATGGGCGCGGTGCCGCGTGTGCTGACATATCGCATCGGCTGCGCCGTTAGCCGCGGACCGGGGATGAAACAACAGGATGCCGCCGCCGCCGGATCGCGACTCCGTAAATAATCGCCGCGACCGCGGCGAAGAGGAACCACTGAACAGCATAAGCGAGATGATTATTGGGAACCGCATCGATGTCAGGCCCGCCATTTGGGCCGAGGCCCGCGACGGGCGGCCGTGCGACCAGCATCAGCGGTTCCGGACGATGGTCGAACACGGAGCCAATCAGCGAACGGCTGCTCGGTGCATGGCTGATGTAACCGGTGACCGGCCCGCCATTCCAGCGGATCTTGGCGTTCGGATCGGACGTGATGCCAAGCTGGACGATCATCGCCGCTCCAGTGGCTGTGGCTGTGCAAGTGACGATGGCGCGAAACCCCGAAGCACCGGCTCCGGCGAGATGAATGTCGCGCGGGTCGCGACAGTAGGCGCGCGCTGACCGGAACAGCAGCGAGTCGTCAGGCGACGCCGGAAACATTGTGACCCGCATGGCCGGATTGCGCGTAAGCTGGGCCAGATACGCTTCCTTTTGCGGCAAGCGAACGAGCAATTGCCAGAAGCCGAGCGCGATCATCAGCGCGATCGCCACGCCGACCAGGATTGTCGGGATGATTGGCAAGCGTTGCATCAGTCCAGGTTACCGACGCGATCCTCTTTGACCGCCTGACGATATTCAAGCGCCATCAACGCGCCCTTTGCTATTCGGAGAAGAAGGATCACGCCGATAAGCGTCAGCGGAACCCATAGAATGAAGTGAACCCAGAAAGGCGGAGAAAACGTCAACTGCACCCATATCGCCAGCGCGACGATCACTGTGCCAAGGATCAAGGTGAGAAATGCTGCGGGTCCGTCGCCGACATTGAACTGCGCGAAGTGCAGCGCGCACTCATCGCAGCGTTCGGCGAACCTGGCCCAGCCCGCAAACAGTGTGGCGTGACCGCAACGCGGGCATAAACCCTTGATCGCGGCCTCTGCTATTCCGGGACTGCCCTTGAATCGCTCGTCAACCGGGGCACCTTCGGTCATCAGCCGCCATGAATCGGCGCGCCCCAGCCGCCCCAGACATAGACCGTGACGAACAGGAACAGCCAGACGACATCGACGAAATGCCAATACCAGGCGGCGGCTTCGAAACCGAAATGCTGGCGCGGAGTGAAATCCCCTCTATATGCGCGGATGAGGCAAACGATCAGGAAGATTGTACCGATCAGCACGTGAAAGCCGTGGAATCCAGTCGCCATGAAAAACGACGCACCGTAGTTCAAACCCTTGAAGGGGAAGGGCGCATGCGCGTATTCATAAGCCTGTATCGCACTGAACGTCGCGCCGAGGAGCACCGTCAGCCAGAGACCTTTCAGTACACTGTCGCGGTTGCCAACGCCGAGTACGCCCCAAAGGCCTGTTCTTTCCCCGCCCCGCTGATTGTGGATCAAGGCGTGGTGCGCCCACGTGACCGTCGTTCCGCTCAGCAGCAGGATCAGCGTGTTGAGGAGCGGGAATTCGAAGGCATTGATAACCTCGAGCCCTTTGGGTGGCCAAGTGGCAGCCATAGCGGCGGCACCTTCGGCAGCACGCTCGACTTGACCGTCGACGAAGCTCATCGCTGTCGGAAAGAGCGAGAAGTCGAAAAACGCCCAGAACCAGCCGACGAAAAACATGACTTCGGACGCAATGAACAGGATCATGCCGTAGCGGAAATGAAGCTGAACAACGGGCGTGTGGTCGCCCTCATGCGCTTCCTGAATGACCTGAGCCCACCAGCTGTACATGGTGAAGAGAACCCCGGCGAGCCCGGCGAAAAACACCCATCCCCCGCCATTGGCGTTCTCCGGCCCTGTGTGGCTACCATGCATCCACATGATCCCGCCCGCCGCCATCATAAGCGCGGACACCGAGCCGAATAGCGGCCAGATGCTGGGGGGGAGAATATGGTAATCGTGATTCTTGGCGCCGGCCATTCGTCGCTTCCCTGTTGAACCTTCCGGTACGCTCTAGCCTTCGGCTTTCGCGGAATCCACCGGGTAAAATGTGTAGCTGAGCGTAATTGTCTGAACGTCGTTCGCGTCCGGATCCTTTAGGATCGCGGGGTCGACATAGAATATGACCGGCATCCGTGCTGTCTCACCCGGCTTCAACGTCTGCTGCGTGAAGCAGAAGCACTGGATCTTGCGGAAATGCTTTCCCGCCTGAGCAGGTGTGACGTTGAACGTCGCCGTACCCGTGATCGGATGGTTCGATGTGTTGGTCGCTTGGAAGAATGCCATGTCCCGCGCTCCGATCGCGACCGTATCCGACGGGTTCTCGGGCGTGAATTTCCAGGGCAGGCCGGGACTGACATTGGTGTCGAAGTCGATCCGTATTTGATGATCGGTCGATCCCGGAGCCGCGATCCCGCGACCCGTCGTACCGTTCAGACCCGTTGCCTGGCAGAAAATACGATAAAGCGGCACGCTTGCCCAGGCGAGGCCCGTCATGAAGAAAATCCCAAGCGCGGCGAGCAGCGCCGTCCTGACTTCGCGCGTCATCACATACCCGACCTGATCTTCACAATCGAAAATGCGAAGGTCAACATCACCAGCGCTCCGAGGATCCAGCCCATGATCATTGCACGGCTTTTCTGGCGACGGCGGACAAGGTCCTGTTCGTCATGGTTCACAGAAGCACCCGATCGAATACGAGAGCACCGAAGATAATGAAGAGATAAAGGATCGAATATTTGAACAAGCGCTTTTCCGGTATCATCAGGTCGCCGCCTGGGTCTGTCGAGCGCGTGGCGACTGCAAAGACCAGCCAGCCGAAGATCGCCGTCGTGACGAGCGCGGTGAAACCATAAATCGCGCCGGTCAGTCCCAACCCCCAGGGAAGGATCGCGGCGACCGCCATCGGAACCGTGTACAGGCCGATATATGTGCGCGTAACCCTTTCACCCGCGACGACGGGAAGCATCGGCACGCCGGCATTCGCATAGTCGGTCTTGACGAACAGCGCGAGTGCCCAGAAGTGCGGCGGTGTCCAGAGAAAGACGAGAAGAAAAAGCAGGATCGGCAGCATGCTGACATCACCTGTAACCGCCGCCCAGCCGATCAGCGGCGGGAAGGCCCCGGCCGCGCCGCCGATGACGATGTTCTGAGGCGTCCGGCGCTTCAACCAGACGGTGTAGACCAGTACGTAGAACAGGATCGACACCGTCAGGATCGCGGCCGCCATGATGTTGATGGCAAGGCCCATCAGGATGACGGAAAACGCCCCGAGGCCGACGCCGAAATGCAGCGCGGACTGACGGTCCATCCTCCCGGCGGGAAGCGGACGCTGCGCAGTCCTGCGCATGACGGCATCCAGATCGGCCTCATACCATTGATTGAGCGCTCCCGCCGCGCCCGCCGCCAACGTGATGCAGAGGATCGCGGTGAAGCCGAGCACGGGGTGGATCGATGCGGGTGCAGCAAGCATGCCACATAACCCGGTATAGACGACCAGCGTCAGCACACGCGGCTTGGTAAGCGCGATCAGGTCACGCCAGTCGGCGGGCGGCAAGATGGGAGTGGCAATCGTCATGGAACGAGGTTCAGTATACGCCTTTCCAAGCGTCGGGGGAAGCAAGCGTCCCCGCCGCGTAACCTGAACGCGCCGACCTGTCATCGGCGCGCTGGGGGCGCGGTGGACAATCAGTCGATGACCGGCAGGGTTTCAAACTGATGGTAAGGCGGCGGAGATGACAACGTCCATTCCAACGTGGTGGCACCTTCGCCCCAGGGATTGTCACCGACCTTCTTGCCCGCAATCAGAGACCAGATCAGGTTGACGAAGAACACCGCCATTCCGGCCGCCATGATCATGTAACCGACCGATGCGATCCAGTTCCAGTGCGCATAAGCATCAGGATAATCCGGATAGCGGCGCGGCATTCCCTGGAGTCCCAAAAAGTGCATCGGAAAGAACATCACATTAACGCCGATGAAGAATACCCAGAAATGAAGTTGGCCGAGAAATTCATTGTACATGCGGCCGGACATTTTCGGGAACCAGTAATAGAAACCCGCGAACAGACTGAATACCGCACCAAGCGACAGCACATAATGGAAATGCGCGACGACATAATAGGTGTCCTGCATATAATCGTCGATGCCGCCATTGGCGAGCACCACGCCGGTAACCCCGCCGACGGTAAACATGAAAATGAATCCGATCGCCCAGACCATCGGCGTCTTGAACGACAGCGAGCCGCCCCACATCGTCGCTATCCAGCTGAAGATCTTGATCCCGGTCGGGACTGCAATCACCATCGTCGCAGCGGTGAAATACATCTTCGTATTAACGCTGAGACCGGTCGTGAACATATGGTGCGCCCACACGACGAAGCCGACAACGCCGATCGCGACCATGGCATAGGCCATGCCCATATAGCCGAACACGGGCTTGCGGCTGAACGTTGCGATAACCTGGCTGACGATACCGAAGCCCGGCAGGATCATGATGTAGACCTCGGGATGACCGAAGAACCAGAACAGATGCTGATAGAGAATCGGGTCGCCGCCACCGGCGGGATCGAAGAAGGTGGTGCCGAAATTGCGATCGGTCAGCAGCATCGTGATCGCCGCGGCCAATACGGGAAGCGCGAGCAACAGCAGGAATGCGGTCACCAGCACCGACCATACGAACAGGGGCATCTTGTGCAGCGTCATTCCCGGCGCGCGCATGTTGAAGATTGTGGTAATGAAGTTGATCGCGCCCAGGATCGAAGATGCACCGGCAAGGTGGAGCGACAGGATTGCCATATCGGTCGATGGCCCGGGGCTGCCATAAGTAGAAAGCGGAGCGTAGAGCGTCCAACCGTTACCCGCACCGCCGAAGAACGGCGATGCGAGCAACAAGGTGAAGGCGGGGATCAGCAGCCAGAAGCTGATGTTGTTCATCCGCGGAAACGCCATGTCGGGCGCGCCGATCATGATCGGAACGAACCAGTTTCCGAACCCGCCGATCATCGCGGGCATCACCATGAAGAACACCATGATCAGGCCGTGCGCGGTGATCAGCACGTTCCACAAATGGAGCGATTGATCGAGACTTTCCGGCCCGCCCGCAAGAAGTGAAGCCCAGCCTTGCAGATATTGAATGCCCGGGTGCGCAAGCTCGGCGCGCATCAATCCGGAGATTGATCCGCCGATGATCCCTGCGACAATGGCGAAAATCAGATAAAGTGTGCCGATATCCTTGTGGTTCGTCGACATGAACCAGCGGGAGAAAAACCCCATCTTGTGGTCCGCGTCATGATCGTCGTGACGATGCGCATCATGCTCCTGGAACGCGGAGGGATTGAGAGCGGTATCAGTCATCGGATTACTGTCCAGTCACGGCGCCGGTGGCGCTTTGCGTCGATGTCGAAGGGACGGCGGTAGCATTTTCGATATTGCCGCCGTTCGACGGCACGGTGGTGTCAAGCGGTTTGGCAGTGCTATCGTTCACGTCCGATCCTGGCTGCGGAATGACCGCGGATGAAGGCGCGATCCGGCCGGGAAGCGTGCCGCCCTTCGCCTTTACCCAGGCCGCGAACTGCGCAGGCGGGACGGCCTCAACCGCGATCGGCATGAAAGCGTGGCGCGACCCGCATAATTCCGAGCACTGGCCAAAATAAAGCCCGGGGCGATCGATGGTGAAACTCGTTTCGTTGAGCCGCCCGGGGACCGCGTCAAGCTTGATCCAGAATGCCGGAACCGCCCAGCTGTGAATGACATCATTCGACGTTGTGATCAGGCGAATAGGCACGCCGACCGGAAGCACGATACGGTTGTCGACCGCGAGCAGGCGCGGGCCGTCGGCATTCGTACGCGCGCGTTCGCCCGCAGCGACCTGATCCCTTTCCTTCAGCATGTTGGCAGTAATCTCAAAGCCGCCATTATCAGGATATTGATAACTCCAATACCATTGGTTGCCGATCGCCTTCAGCGTGATCGCGCCATCGGGCGCGGGACGATATTGCGCCTGGAGAAGCCCAATCGACGGCACCGCGATCGCCACGAGCGCTAGGACGGGCAGCAAAGTCCACAAGACTTCGATCGTGGTATTGTGCGATGTCTTCGATGGGATGGGATTAGCTGCGCGACGATAGCGAACGACGACCCAGATCAGCAAAGCCAGAACGAGCAGCGAGATCGCGGTGATGGTGGGGAACAGGACCCAATTGTGCATCCAGTGCGCAAACTCCCCGTTGCGCGTGACCTGTTCCTGCAATCCGAACAGACCGTTTTGCGGCTGACCGACATCGGCGGCAACCGTCATCGGCGGCGCGCCGTCCATCGCCAGCAGGGGGCTGGCCGGGGCGGCCGGAACCGGTGATCCTGCGGTCGTCGGCGCTATATTGGATACTCCTCCGGGAGCGGCGGCGGCCTGTGCCGGAGACGGCGAAGCCGCTGCGGGCGCGGCGGCAACCGTCGGACCAGCCAGCGATACTGCTAGCCCGATTGCCATCAGCCATCGTTTCAAACCCGGCATCTTCATATTCGTCTTTTTCCCAACTGCGATCCGGTTGTTCAATCACGAACCGGCGACATCGAGCTTCACCCGTTTCTCCTCGCCTATACTCATGCGGCAGGCATGTCTCAAGCACTGGAATCGTTGGATGCCCTCGAGATGCTTTACGTTGCGCACGTCGCGTCGATCCTTAAATGAGCGAGGCGCTGATTGCGGGAGAGCGGATAGTGACTGACGTTGATGTGCTCGACGAATTTGCCGCCGCGGGCGCATTATTGAAAGGGCATTTCATCCTTTCATCGGGGTTGCATTCGCCGGGGTTTCTTCAAAAGATGCGCGTCTTTGCCGACCCTGCACGCACCGAGCGATTGTGCAGCGCGCTCGCCGTCGCCATTCGCGAAGCGTTCGGCCGGGTCGACCTGATCGTCTCGCCGGCAATGGGGGGGGTCATCCCAGGCTATGAGACGGCACGTGCGCTTGGTTGCAGTGCAATATTCGTGGAGCGCGAGGACGGCGAATTTCGCCTCCGCCGCGGGTTCACAATTCCCGAAGGTGCCGACGTCGTGATGGTCGAGGACATCGTCACGACCGGATTGTCGTCGCGCGAATGCCTATCCGCAATCCGCAAGCATCCGTGCAATCTCGTCGGTGCCGCCTGCCTGATCGACCGGTCCAACGGTACGGCCGATATCGGTGTGCCGCTCGTCTCACTCTGCAAACTTGACATTCCCTGCTACCCACCGGGCTCGATACCCTCCGATCTCGCCGCGATCCCCGCAGTCAAGCCCGGTAGCCGGGATCTGAAGACGTGAGCGCGCCGCTTCGCCTCGGCGTCAACATCGACCATGTCGCGACGGTGCGCAACGCGCGCGGAGTCGGCTATCCCGATCCGGTGCGCGCGGCGCTGATGGCGCAAGAGGCGGGCGCGGACGGCATCACGGCGCATCTGCGCGAAGATCGACGTCACATCCGCGACGACGATATCGAGCGGCTGATGGCTGAACTGGCGATCCCGCTGAACTTGGAGATGGCCGCTACGGACGAGATGCTGGCGATCGCGCTCGACCATCATCCGCATGCGATCTGCATCGTGCCCGAAAAGCGGGAGGAGCGGACGACGGAGGGTGGTCTCGATGCGGCGGGGCAGCACAACCGGTTGCACCATCTGGTAAGCGAACTTGGCCGCGCGGGCATCCGCGTAAGCCTTTTCATCGAGCCCGATCCGCTCCAGGTGAACGCAGCGCTCAGGCTCGGCGCTCCGGTGGTAGAACTGCACGTCGGCCGCTATGCCGAGTTGGACGGACAGGCGCGAACCGAAGAACAGCGTCGTCTGTATGAAGCGGCGGCGCTCGCGGCAAAGAACGGGATCGAGGTTCATGCCGGACATGGGCTGACGCTGGATAACGTCGCGCCGGTCGCTGCAATCCCGCAGATTTGCGAATTGAACATCGGGCATAGCCTGATCAGCGATGCGCTGTTCGGCGGGATCGGTCAGGCCGTACGCGACATGCGGCACGTCATGGATTCGGCGCGTTGATCGTTGGCATCGGTTCTGACCTTTGCAACATCGAGCGCATCGCCGCGTCGCTCGAACGCTTCGGGGACCGGTTCGAGGCACGAGTGTTCACCGATGCCGAACGCGCAAAAGCGGCGCGACGGCCGTTTACGAAAGCCGGAACCTTCGCAAAACGTTTTGCGGCCAAGGAGGCCTTTGCCAAGGCAGTCGGAACCGGCTTCAGGCAAGGGGTCTTCATGAAGGATATCGGCGTCGTAAACGCCGCCGGGGGCCGGCCGGCGCTGGCGCTGAGCGGAGGGGCAAAGGCAAGACTTGACGCAATGACTCCCGAAGGCCACGCGCTGCGTGTATATTTGACCATGACCGACGACCATCCCTGGGCACAGGCGTTCGTCATCATCGAGGCAATTCCTGGAAGAGCGATATGAAGGACGCGGCGTTGAACGGTACCGAATCGACCGAAACCCAGACAGCGGAAAAGCGCAAAGCCGGGACGGATTGGTGGGGCGAGATCAAGGGAATACTTTGGCTCCTCCTGATTGTGCTGGGCTTTCACAGCTTCATCGCGAAGCCATTCTATATTCCGTCCGAATCGATGCTGCCGGGCCTTCGGATCGGTGACCGCCTGGTCGTCAGCAAGTTCGCTTATGGATGGTCGTTCGTCTCGCCGACCATCCCGAACCCGGTCGCGATATTCGACAGCCTGGTCCTCCAGCAACCGGAGGAAAGCTGGAGCGTGGCACTCCCCTTCATTCCCGGCCGCTTGCTTGGATCGCTGCCAAAACGAGGCGATGTCGTGATCGTCACTCCGCCGGGCACGCAAAACGATTACATCAAGCGCGTCATCGGACTGCCGGGCGACACGCTCGAAGTTCGGGGCGGTGTGGTCGTGCTGAACGGCCGTTCCGTGCCGCGAGGGCCGCTCCACTACACGGATATTCCGGTCGATACGAACAGTCCGTGCAGTGAAGTCGAGTATCCCGGGGCGCGGCGGACGAATGCGGACGGATTGCTCGTCTGCCATCTACCGACCTATACGGAAACGCTGCCGAACGGTCGCCGATACGATACCATAGACCTTCAGAGCGACAGCGAAGGGGACAATTACGGACCGATCACGATTCCCGCAGGGCACGTTTTCATGATGGGCGACAATCGCGACCGCAGCGCCGACAGCCGGTTTCCGCTGGAACAACTGGGACTTGGCGGCCCGGTGCCGTTTGAAAATATCGGCGGACGCGCGGAATTCATCACCTTCAGCCTGGACGGCGATTCGACGCTTAATCCGGTTTCGTGGTGGACTTCACTGCGGTCGGGCCGCGCGGGCACCTCTTTGCATCCGGTACACAACGGGTCATGACCGGGGAAACCCGGGAAAAGGTCCACGCTCCGGCACCGGGTGAGTTTCGAGACCCCGTTGCCAGGACCGAACTGAAACGTGCGGCGATCTGGCTCGGCATGGCCGGGGCCATCGCGCTTTCGGTGGTGCTGGTCCAGCCGCTGCTGATTATTTTCGCAGGGTTCATACTGGCGACGATGCTCGATGGCGGTGTCCGGTTGCTGGGCAGGGTCCTGCCGATCTGGCGCGGGTTGCGCTTGCTGATCATCGTTATGCTGGTGATCGTGTTTCTGCTCACCACATTTTATCTGACGGGCCTGCGTGTCGCCGAGCAGATCGGCCAGTTGCGTGTGACGCTTGAGGTCCAGTCGGTCCGCGTCAGTGCTTGGCTCTCGGCACAAGGTCTGATGCCTGGCGTCTCCGACATGGAGGGTATGGCCCGGCAGGCGTTTGGCGGGATCGGTCGCCTGACAAGCTGGATCGGGACGGCGATCGGGGCGATCACGAGTTTCGCGATGATCGCCGTTATCGGGCTATTCATCGCGGTCGATCCGACGACTTACGAGCGCGGGTTGCTCTGGATGATTCCGAGCGATGCACGGCCGGAATTCGCCCGGACAACGACGAAGATCGGCTCGACGCTGCGCCGCCTGCTGGCCGGGCGGTTGCTGGGAATGATCGTCGAGGGTGTGCTGACCGGCATCGCCTTGTCGCTGGGCGGGGTGCCGATGGCGATGCTTTTGGGGATTATCGCCGGGATACTGGCCTTTATTCCCAACATCGGAGCTATCGTCACCGGGTTGCTGATGATTGCAGTCGGGTTCAGCGCCGGGGTCGACACCGGCATCTGGGCGATCGGGACTTATCTCATCGTGCAGACTTTCGACGGATATCTGGTCGTGCCGATGGTTGCCAAGCGGACAGTCGATCTACCCCCCGCGCTTACGCTCAGTGCCCAGATACTGGCAAGTGCGCTGTTCGGTATCATCGGCCTGGCGCTGGCCGACCCGATGACGGCGGTCGTCAAGGCAGCGCTTGAGCGCCGGTCGGAACGCAACCTGGAACTACAGGGAATCAGCGACGGCTAACGGCGCGTTCGGCGACAAGCCGGTCGAACAAATCGAGATATCGCTGCGCAGAATCCAATCCGGGCGGAGATGCTGCGGGCGGCCGTGGCACGCCCTTCGCGAGCCACCGGCGCAGCCCTGCCTGAAGAGCGCCCGGATCGTCGCGTTGAACGATCGTACCATAGCTCGTATCGGCCACGATTTCTTGGATCGAGGGACTGCAATCGGTCGTGACGATCGGCGTTCCGACCGAACGCGCCTCGATCAATACGCCCGGCACGCCTTCATAATCGGAAACCAGTGCGAGCAACGCCGCCCGCGCCATCAACGGACGCGGATCGGCCACGTGGTCGATCAATTCGACACGTCCGGTGATATTGAGCGCACGGATCTGCTCCACAAGATTGCTGCGAAGACTGCCTTGGCCGACGATGACTAGGCGCGCCGTAATGTCGCCGAGCGTCGCGAATGCATCGATAAGCCGGTCCCATCGTTTCTGCGGCTCAAGACGACCCACCCCGAGAATATAGGGACTGGTCGGTACAGCGATGTCGGCGGCCGGATCGGGCGTCGGCCGCGGCGGGTTTGGAATAACGCTGACTGCGTCGAACCGCAGCGCATCCACCGCCGCCGCAGCCGTCGCTGGCGACATCGCCACGACGTGATCCAGAAAACGGCGATGACCGGCAAGCCAGAGCCGGTTCAGCGCGGCTACGATCGACGCATGGTCCGGTTGCAGGAACGCATTCGACATTTTGCCCACGATCGGCGGGCAGCGACGGCCGAGTCTCAGCCGGACATAGGCGGCGATGGCTGTATAATGGTTGCCGGGACAAAAGATCACGTCCGGTTTGGTGACGCGGACGATGCCCGCCACACGAGTCAGCGCAAGATAATTCTGTGAACCGAGCGTAACGTAATCCAGCCCGGGTGGTAGTTCGGTCGAGGGTGAACCGCCTCCGTGTCCGAGGACAAGTGTGACCCTTCGGTTGAGGATCAGCCATTCCCTGATCAAGCGAAACTGAGCGCGTTCCACACCGCCCGCATCCGGTGTTTTTGCAAAGGTCAGTATGTGTTGTGCAGTCTTCATTACCGGTACGCTGAAATTATGAAGTCTTATTCATTTGTGACGCTGGCTTCAAATTGGTATCGTTGGCACTCGCAGGTCGCAACAGGACAATCGTGCCGTCTACTCCTGTTTTACCACCGGTGATCGGGCCTGCTTCACGCGTTGCAACCGATGTTGCCGCTCTGGTTCCGTTCGAGAAGGTTCGCAGCCGCTGGCCAGCGATGATCGGCGCGGTGTTGACGCTCGCCATGGTTGCCGGCCTGGCACGGCAACTGCTCGGCTCCGGTCTTGAAGGGCTGAGCAGATCGGTTCCGCACAATCCGTTATTCTATTTGTGTTTCAGCGCGCTGTACATGTCGTTGCCGACCGGCGACTTCATCATCTTTCGCCACTTGTGGGGCATCCCTGGTTCCGGCCTGATCGCATTGATCAAGAAGCGGATCGCGAACGAGGTGGTATTCGGTTACTCGGGGGAGGCGTATTTTTATTCCTGGGCGCGCGCGCGTTCGAAAATGGTTGCGGCGCCCTTTGGCGCGGTGAAGGACGTAAGCATCCTTTCCGCGATTGCCGGCAACGCGATTACGTTGGGGATGATCGCCGCGGCATTGCCGTTTGCCTATAAGCTGCTCACGCACGATCAGTTGAGAACGCTTGGCGGCTCGGCGGCGATCATTTTGGCCTTATCCCTGCCGTTCCTGATTTTCTCAAAGCGCGTCTTTTCGCTGCACCGGGGGGCATTGTGGTGGATCTTCATCGCACATTGCCTTCGTTTGCTCGCGGGGTCGACCTTGATCGCACTTGCCTGGCATTACGGGATGCCGTCGGTCGGGGTTGCGATGTGGCTGTTTCTCGCGGCGGGCAGATTGCTCGTATCGCGGTTGCCGCTCGTGCCGAACAAGGATTTGTTATTCGCCAACTTTGCGATCCTGTTTATCGGAAAGGATCGTGAACTTGCCGACCTGATCGCATTCACTGCGGCGCTGACACTGGTCGTTCATGTCGCCCTGATCATAGCCTTCGGCATTGCCGCATTGCTAGCAAGGAAGACGGTATGAGATTGAATTCGTGCTTGCTGTCGCTGTTCCTGCTGGGTGCGATACTCGGGACAGGGATAGCACAAGCTGCCCCGGTCGGGAGCGATGCCCGTGCGTGCGAGGTGCAAAGCGCTCCGGCGATCCTGGTCGACATTGTCGGTCTGAAGGACCGCTCGGGGGATTTGGCGCTTGAACTCTATCCCGCCACCGAAACGGATTTCCTGAAGGATGATCGTGACTTGCTGGCGGAAGGGAAAACGTTCCGGCGTGTTCGGGTCGCGACGCCGCAAAGCGGCCCCATCGCGATTTGCATCCGCGTACCCCGCCCCGGCCGCTATGCGCTTTTGTTTACGCACAATCGTGACGGTAAACCCAAATTCAGTTTCTGGTCGGACGGAGCAGGTTTTCCGAGCAATAAAAAGCTGGGACGCTCGCGTCCGAAAGTCGGAGAAGCGCTGGTCGATGTCGGACCAGGCGTAGTCCATCTGACGATACGCGCCCAATATCTGCGCGGGTTGGGCGGTTTCGGGCCGATCGGCTAAGCCTCGGCGTGCGTATCGTCGACGTCAATGAATTCTATGCGCCCGCGGGCGGCGGCGTCCGGACTTACATCGACCGCAAGATGGCGATTATGGCCGGACTCGACCATGAACTGATCGTCATCGCGCCGGGACGAGAGGATCATACCGAGACGCGCCGCGGCGGCGGTGTTCACTTCATTCGATCCCCGGGAATGCCGTTCGACCGGAATTACGGTCTTTTCTGGAATGCCGAACCGATCCACAGGTTGCTCGATCGATTGCGGCCGGACGTGGTGGAATGTTCATCGCCGTGGAGGCCCGCCTGGATCGTGGCGAACTGGCGCGGACCTGCCGCCAAATCCTTCTTCATGCACAACGACAATATTGCCGCTTATCCGCAACGGTGGTTGGGAAGGGTAGCCAGTGCCGAGCGGGTCAACCGTGGGTTTGCCTGGTACAGCCAATATATGAACCGCTTTCTCAAGCGGTACGACACGGTGCTGACGAACGGACCGGCACTTTATAAACGTCTCGACGCGCGAGGGGTGCGGGTTGACGCATCGATGCCGC
The DNA here is from genome assembly GCA_965219075.1 of Sphingomonas sp. Lineage (GTDB taxonomy): Bacteria > Pseudomonadota > Alphaproteobacteria > Sphingomonadales > Sphingomonadaceae > Sphingomonas. The sequence goes on along the minus strand of CBDCMM010000002.1, from coordinate 2,090,586 downwards.
TCGGGATCGAGAAAGAGCACTTCTCACCCGATCTTCGCGACGCATCGTTGCGTGCGGAACTGCTTGCGGCTTGCGAGCTTCCCGAAGACGCGATGCTTTTGCTCGGGATTGGCAGGCACCATCCGGAAAAACGCTGGCCCTTCATCATCGACGCGGTCGAGCGGGCGAGTGCACGCCACCCGATCGGACTGGTGTTGCTGGGGACGGGCAGCGACGGGCAGCGGATCGACCGCCGGATTGCGGGATCGCCGCACATCCGGATGTTCAATCCGATCTATGATCGACAGCGTCTCGCCCGCATTCTCGCCAGCTGCGACGCGCTGATCCACGGCGCTGAAACCGAACCGTTCGGGCTTGTCGCGCTTGAGGCGCAGGCATCGGGACTTCCGCTCATTGTGCCGGACGAGGGCGGCTGCGCAGAACTGGCATTTCCGGGCTGTTCGGAATTATATGTCGCGCGCGACGCGGCATCGTGCGCAGCGGCGATCCTCAGAATGGCAGCGCGTGAACCGGTTCAGCTAAGAACCGCCGCCGTGCGCGCTGTCGATAGCGTACGCAGTGACCGCGATCACGTAGCAGATCTGATCGCCCATTACCGCAGTCTGATTGGTGGACGCGCGCGTCTCATCGCCTGACCCGGACAAACAGCGTCATCGCCGTTCCCGGAACCGGAATTGCCTGGAATCCGGACCGGCGGGCAGCAGCGGCCAATTGATCGTCCAACGTTCTTTCTAGCCCGACGAGCACGACATCCGATCCGGTGCGCGGCCGCAAATGCGAGACGAGGCGCAACCGGCGTTCCGTGGCAGGATCAAGCAGATGATCGCTCCGGAAATAGAATGGCCCGGTCGCGAAGTCCGCCGCGGGCATTGCTCCGGCCATCGGCAGAAATTGGGGAGATAGCGTCCCGATCGGACCATCTATCCGGTTCGCATTCAATACGCGCCGCACCGCTCGCCCGTCGTGGAGCGCATGTGAAAAGCCCGTTCGCCCGTCGGTCGTCAGATTTCTCAGCGATGGGTAAAGACCGATCAGCGCGAATGCCAAGAGTAAGACGCGGGCGCGCCTGTTGAACTCGCCCGCAAGCGAGAGCCGGACGAAAAGCGGCGGCAGCACAGGCAACAGATATTGCCGCCAGGTCGGGAAGGGCAGCAGCGCTGCGATCAGGCTTGCGCAAATCAGCCAGTTGAACGCTGTAAGCCCGCGTCGACGGCCGTCCCGAACGACCAGCACCGCCGCAACAAGCGCCGGCCCCAGCAACAGGAATTTGGACGTATCGATTGCTTTTGCAGAAAGCGACAGCTTGAACGGTTGTGAAGCGTAATATTCTGCCGGCGCTAAGGAGGGGAACCTCATGGTGCCAAACCAGAACCCTTCGGGTGCGAGCGCAAACGTCCAGGCAACGAAAAAAATGACCGGCATTGCGCCAATCGCGATCCATACCGGGCGACGCATCCGGACATTCGTGAGCGTCAGGCAGCCATAGGCGATCGCCGGGAGCGCATAGGAGATTTTGCCGGCGGTTGCGGCCGCCAGCATCAGCCCCGCAAGCGCCGCCGTCTTCCTCGTCGCGCCATCCCGCTCGATCAGGGCGATCACGATCAGCGACGCGGAAAACAATGCTGCCGGAAGCGCATCGTTACGCGCGACCGCGATGCTGAACAGGAAGATATCGCAACAGGCGAACGCCCCGGTCGCGATCATCGCCATCCGCTCGCCCGCGCCCGCGATCCTGGCTGCGCGGTATACGCAAAACATCGTGACTGCGCCCAAAAGCGCGTTCGCCAGACGGAGAGCCAGCCAGGCGTAGGTGCCCGCGATCCATGCGATCGGCGCAAATACGAACGGTTGCAACGGCGTCTGCAGATAGGCGTAATCGCGGTATGGCAGGAAACCGTGTGCGGTCAGAACGGCCGCCGCGACATATTGGCTTTCGTCATGATCGACCGGACGGGCGATCGAAAGCGCGCAGAGAACCGGAATGATCAGCCAAGCGGTAACCCGCGGACGGATCAAATCAGTCGCGTGTGACGGTGACAATATAGTTCAATGCCGTCGAACGGCCGAGCGCAAATCCCGATAGCGGCGAGTAAGCGATACCGCGCATGTCGTCGACGCCCAGTCCTTCGCTAGCCAGCAGGACGGCGAGTTCTTCAGGTGTGATGAACTTTTTCCAGTCGTGCGTACCCTTCGGGATCCGTCCGAACCCCTCGGCAATCCCAATCATGGCAAATTGAGACAACCGCGTTCGATTGGGCGTCGACAGAATCATCACGCCGCCGTCCGCTAGAACGCGCGACAGGCCGCGAACGAACGTCGCGGGGGACGCGACATGCTCGATCACTTCAAGGCACGTGATCATGTCGTAACGCTGCTCTTCGAGCGCCTCTATTCCGCCGGTCCGGTATTCGATCGCCAGGCCCGATCGTTCCGCATGCCGCTCGGCAACCGCGATCGCCTCGGGCGCGGCATCGATCCCCGTCACAGCCGCACCCATTCGCGCCAGCGGCTCGCACAGTAATCCGCCGCCGCATCCGACGTCGAGCACGCTCTTGCCCGTCAACGGTTCCAGCGAACGCGGCTCGACGGCCCAGTGCCGGTCGATCTGCGCGCGAATATAGGCAAGCCGCACCGGATTGAGGCGGTGCAGCATCGCCGAGCTGCCCGCCGGATTCCACCAGTCCCCTGCCATTGCGTCGAAATGCGCGGCTTCGTTCGGGTCGATTGTCGTGCTGCTTGCGCTCGTCATGGTCGCTTTCTATCAGGGCTGCCGCTTTCCCCCAAGGAGAATGGTACGCTGCGATGGCGCGGATAGTGATGAAGTTCGGCGGCACGTCGATGGCGGGCATCGAACGCATCCGCAGCGTCGCAGAGCGTGTGAGGCGTGAGGTTGAGGCGGGTAATCAGGTTGCGGTCGTCGTCTCCGCAATGGCGGGAGAGACGGATCGGCTTGTCGGCTTCTGTCGTGAAGCATCGGCCCTCTATGATCCGCGCGAATATGATGTCGTGGTATCGAGCGGAGAACAGGTCACGAGCGGGTTGCTAGCGATTGCCCTCCAAGCGGCGGGCGTTCCTGCGCGAAGCTGGCTTGGTTGGCAGTTGCCGATCCGAACCTCGGACGGTCACGCATCCGCCCGGATCGGAGAGATCGACACGACGGCACTGGATGAAAGCCTTGCGGCCGGCGAAGTGGCGGTCATTCCCGGATTTCAGGGCGTGGCCGCGGGCGAACGGGTCACCACGCTCGGACGCGGGGGTTCGGACACGTCGGCGGTCGCGATGGCGGCGGCGATGAAGGCCGACCGATGCGATATCTATACCGATGTCGACGGTGTCTATACGACCGATCCGCGCATAGTGCCGCGCGCCCGCAAACTGTCGCGCGTCACCTATGAAGAGATGCTCGAACTTGCGAGCGTCGGCGCCAAAGTGCTCCAGACGCGGTCGGTCGGATTGGCGATGAAGGAAAATGTCCGCGTCCGCGTCCTGTCCTCGTTTGCCGAACTTCGCGACGATGACGGTCATCGCGGGACGCTGATCGTCGGGGAAGAGGAAATAGACGCAATGGAACGCCAGCTCATTACCGGCATCGCGCATGACAAGAACGAGGCCAAGATTACGCTGACCGCGGTACCGGACAGTCCCGGGTCGGTCAGTTCGATTTTCGGGCCGCTCGCGGATGCGGGGATCAATGTGGACATGATTGTTCAGAACGTCGCCCATTCCGCCAAATCGACCGATGTGACTTTCACCGTGCCCGCTGCGGATTTGCCGCGCTCGCTCGACGTCCTGGCGAGCGAGCGTGGAAACATCGGTTACGATTCGATCATCCACGACACCCGTGTCGCCAAGATATCAGTAGTCGGCGTCGGCATGAGGAGCCACGCGGGCGTTGCCTCGACGATGTTCAGAACGCTGGGGGAGCGGGGCATCAACATCCAGGCGATCACGACGTCGGAGATCAAGGTTTCGGTGCTCATCGAGGAGGATTATACCGAGCTTGCCGTCCGTGTTTTGCACACCGCCTATGGTCTCGACGCGGAGGAAGAGGCGTGAGTGCGGTGACCGGGCGTCTTGGCCGATTGATGGCGCGCGGCACCGAATTCCTCGGATGCGACGTCGCGATCATGTGCGGCGCGATGTCATGGGTCAGCGAGCGTAATCTTGTCGCCGCGATTTCCAATGCCGGCGGGTTCGGCGTGATCGCGTGCGGTGCCATGACGCCCGATCTCCTCGATGAGGAGATTGCGGCGACCGGGAAACTGACCGAGAAGCCGTTCGGGGTCAATCTGATCACGATGCATCCCGATCTGTTCGCGCTAATCGAGGTCTGTACCAACCACCGCGTCGGTCATGTCGTGCTTGCGGGCGGTCTGCCACCAAAGGGCAGCATAGAGGCAATCAAGAATACCGGCGCCAAGCTGATTGCGTTTTCGCCCGCGTTGTCGCTGGCGAGGAAACTCATCCGCTCGGGCGTGGATGCGCTGGTGATCGAAGGTATGGAAGCGGGCGGTCATATCGGTCCGGTTTCAACAAGCGTGCTCGCACAGGAGATTCTGCCCGTCATCTCCGGCGATGTTCCGGTGTTCGTCGCCGGCGGGATCGGCCGGGGAGAGGCTATTGCGGGGTATCTCGAAATGGGTGCGGCTGGGGTTCAGCTCGGCACCCGCTTCGTTTGCGCAACCGAATCCATAGCGCACGCAAACTTCAAGAAGGCGTTCATCCGCGCGTCGGCGCGTGATGCGGTCGCCAGTGTCCAGATCGATCCGCGCCTTCCCGTCATTCCCGTCCGGGCGCTGAAGAACGCAGGGGGAGAACTGTTCGGCCAGAAGCAGCGCGAAGTCGCAAGGGCACTGGATCAGGATGGCGTCGAAATGGCGGAGGCGCAGCTGCAGATCGAACATTATTGGGCGGGCGCGCTCCGCCGCGCGGTCATCGACGGCGACGTCGAACATGGATCGGTCATGGCGGGCCAATCGGTCGGTATGGTGACGAAGGAAGAAAGCGCGGCCGGAATCATTGCCGCTCTGATCGACGAGGCCGGATCCGCTCTCGCCAAGCGCGCGGTTTGATCATCCGTATTCGACCGGTGCATCGGTCCGGCGATGCGTTATGCGCTCGTCATCGACGGTTCATTTGAACGTCAGTAGTTGCCGGATCATCGAAATGCCGGTGAGGGGTCATAGTTTGCGACGGCTGATCGCCATGACGTTTGTGCTAACGCTTCTCCCCGCATGTGCGGGAAAACCTGTCGCTGTCGGGAAATCGAAGCCGCAGGAACCTGAAACGATAGTAGCGCAAGTGCCGATGCCTGCGGGAGCCCATCCCGCCATGAAAATTCCCGCCCGGTTGCCGGGTGGAGGGTTTGTCACCCCGAACCGCAATCTCACGTCGGCAGCAACGATCTGGCATGTTCGGGTAGCACTGAATGTTGCCGCTCTGGCATGTCGCGGACCTCTGCAGGGCAGGATCGTTGCGGGCTACAATCAGTTGCTGACCGACGAGAAAGATGCGCTTGCGCTCGTCGAGAAAGAATATTCGGCGGAATATCAGGCTGACGGCGGAGATTGGCGATCGCGCTATGACAATGCGATGACGCGCCTCTACAATTTCTTTTCGCAATCACCCGAGCGGACTGCATTCTGCGAAGTCGCAGCGAGCGTTGTTGAGGATAGCGCAGGCATTGATCCCGATTTCCTGCCGACCTTTGCCGAGGTGATGCTTCCGCGTCTGGAGCGCCCTTTCACTGATTTTTACACTGCCTTTGCCGCGTGGCGCGACGCGCATCCTGATCAAGCGAATGGACGCGCCCTGAAAATGAACGCGACTCCCTCATCGTAACGGGTTCCGTCCTCCTGCCGGTTCGGTTAGCAGTCGCGGATCACGGCAAATCGGAAGGGAATTGGCGATTGACGTCATTGACGGGACGAAGCCATCGCTTCTCAATTAGCAAGACCGCCCGGCGGCTTCTGCGCCACGGGCGTATAATCGCATCCGCCAAGGAGAATAATGGGTGAATCCGGTTTTCGACATGAACGCGGCAACAATGTCGCCGGTCGCGCTCTTCATTCAGGCCGATTGGGTCGTAAAGATCGTCATGCTCGGCCTGTTGCTTGCCAGTGTCTGGACGTGGGGGATCATCATCGCGTTCACACTGCGGCTGTCCCGTACGCGCCGGGGGATGACCGTTTTTGAACGGGATTTCTGGCAGGCCGAAGACATCGACGCGTTCCACAAACAGGAGATGAAGAACGATCTGCCGACTGCCAAAGTGTTCGGGGCGGGGCTGAACGAATGGCGGCGATCGACCGCAAATCAACCGATCGACCGAGGCGGGACAAGAGAGCGGCTGGGAACTGCGATGGGTGCCGCCGTCGCCGGTGAGATCGACAAATTGTCCGATCGCCTGAACATATTGGCCACGGTCGGATCAGTCGCTCCGTTCGTCGGATTGTTTGGCACGGTCTGGGGCATCATGCGTGCATTTACCGGCATCGCATCGGCACAGAATTCGTCGCTCGCCGTGGTCGCCCCCGGCATCGCTGAGGCATTGTTCGCGACCGCGATAGGCCTGTTCGCGGCGATTCCGGCTGTGATCGCATATAATCGCTTCAGCCACGGCGTTAACCGTATCGAGGCGAGCCTGAACCGTTTCGCCGACGGGTTCCACGCGACCCTGTCCCGCCAACTCGACGATGCACGCTGACATGGCGATGAACCTTCCTTCGTCACGAGGACGCGGGCGTCGCGCACCGATGGCGGACATCAACGTTACGCCCCTGGTCGACGTCATGCTTGTCCTGCTGATCATCTTCATGGTGACGGCACCGCTGTTGACCGCGGGCGTTCCGGTCAACCTGCCTGATGCGCGGGCAAAGGCGCTCGATCAGGATCAGGAGCCCGTACAGCTCTCGATGGATAGCACCGGCCGCATCTTCATGGGCGATGACGAAGTTGCGGCGGGCACGCTTTCCGATCGTCTTGCCGCGATCGCGGCGACCGGACGCGACGGACAGCCGCCGCAGATCTTTCTCCGCGCCGACCGGGCGCTTGATTACGGCCGCGTCATGCAGGTCATGGGCGAACTCAACCGTGCCGGGCTGAACCGCGTTTCGCTCGTGACGGTGGAGCAGGGCGTACACTGATGGACCGCGCTGAGAAGGCCGGACTCGGGATTGCAGCGGCGGGACATTTGCTGCTGTTCGGATTTTTGTCGATCGGTTTTCTCGCAACTCCCAATCCGGCGCAGCTGGATCAGCAGCCGATCGCGATCAGCCTGATCAAGGATGTCGGGATTGAAGCACAGGCGCCTCAGCCGGTCGCCGATCCCGCCGCATCGATTGCACCCGACACCGGCACGCCCGAAGACGCGGCCCCCCCGGCACCGTCGCAAGAGACCGCTGCACCAGCAGAGTCTGAACCGGCACCGCCCCGGCCTGCTCCTTCATCGCCAAAGGAAGCGCCCAGGCCGATCGTCGCGTCCAAACCGGCACCGCGCGCTCAACCGAGCGCAAAGCCCAAGCCAACGCCCCAAAAATCCGCACCGTCTCCAGAGCCGGCCGCCGTGAAAAACCCGACGGCCAAAAAGGCCGGCGCGGCCGCGTCCCCTCTCGCCAGCAAAACCGGAAAATCAACGGCAGCGAAAGCCCAATCCAGCGTAAAGAGCGGCAATGGACGTGACGAAAGCGCAAAGGCCTCGCGACCAAGGGGATCGCGTCTCGGCGACGATTTTCTGAAAGGCCTGAGCGACCAGCCGAGCAAGAGCAAAACGGTCGCTGCTCCCGCCACTAAGGTCGGCGCGCAGGCGCTCGCTAATATCGCGTCGGCCATCCTGCGTCAGGTACAGCCTTGCGCAAACCGTCAGGTCACCCCGGGGCCTGGCGCCGAACGCATTCGCGTCACGATCAACCTCAAACTCAACCGTGACGGGTCGCTCGCTGCAAAGCCGCGGGTGATCGGGCATGAGGGCGTGGACGCCGGCAACGGGCAATATGTCGACCGTGTCGACGACCTTGCGATCGCCACCTTTGTCGGATGCTCGCCGCTTCGGGGGTTGCCTGATGAACTTTACGACGTTCAGAACGGCTGGAGTAATTTTTCGCTACGCTACAAGCTTCCGGGTTAAGGATCCTTCGAGATGAACCGCTATTTGACGTCTTTTGCGGCAACCCTGTTATGCCTCGCCGCACCTTCGCTCGCGCAAGACGCGGCCGCGCCCCCGGCGAACGCCAGCGCACAGAATACGACCTCAAGCGGACTGGTGGTCGACGTGACTGGTGGCGTTTCGGCACCGCTTCCGATCGCCGTTCCGGCAATGCCGACCGCTGCCGTGATGCAGACTTCGGCAGGTATGACCGACGTGCTCGGGCGACAACTCTCGGGCATTATCGTCAACGACCTGCGTAATTCCGGGCTTTTCACGCCGCTTCCGGCTACGCAGCTGCGCACCGTCTCCTTCCCCGAAGTCACCGCCCCCGCTTACCCCTATTGGGCAGGGACAGGTGCCCAGGCGCTCGTTCAGGGCTTCATTCGCGCCAACGGCGACGGAACCCTGACCGTCGGCTGCTATCTCTATGATGTTACAACGAAAATTGAGCTGGCCCGGCAGGGCTTTATCGTGCCGCCCGCGGATTGGCGCCGCGCGGGGCATAAATGTGCCGATACCGTCTACACCCGCTTGACCGGGGAGGGCCCGTATTTCGACAGCCGCATTGCTTATATTTCCGAAACCGGGCCGAAAAACCGCAGGATCAAGCGGCTCGCGATCATGGATCAGGACGGCGCGAACCATCGGTTTTTGACGAACGGCCAGTCAATCGTACTGACGCCGCGCTTCGCGCCGAACCAGCAATCGATCGTGTACATGAGCTATCTGAATGACCGCCCGGCGATTTATGTCTATGATATCGGGTCGGGTCGCCAACGGCTGCTCGTGAAGAACGCAAACCTCACCTTTGCGCCGCGTTTTTCACCCGATGGCCGGTACATATTGTTTTCGATGGCTGTTGGCGGAAATACCGACGTTTATCGGATCCCGTCGGCCGGAGGTTCTCCGCAGCGTCTGACGAATTCTCCCGGCATCGACACCGGGGGCAGCTATTCGCCGGACGGTAGCCGGATCGTGTTCGAAAGCGATCGATCGGGCGGGCAGCAACTCTACGTCATGAACGCTGATGGATCGAACCAGCAGCGCGTAAGCTTCGGTAGCGGACGCTATGCAACGCCGGTCTGGAGTCCTCGCGGTGACCTTATCGCGTTCACCAAATTGGGCGCGGCGTTCCGGATCGGCACGATGTCGCCGAACGGCGGCGGTGAGAAGCTACTGACCAACGCCTGGCAGGATGAAGGCCCGACATGGTCGCCGAACGGACGCGTGATCGCTTTCTACCGGTCTGCCCAGGGTGCTACGGGGAAGGGGAGTATCTGGCTGGTCGATCTGACGGGTGTGAACGAGCGGCATATACCGACACCTCTGGACGGGTCCGATCCGGCATGGGGTCCGATCAGGCCTTGACCGGACGAAAACAGTTTCAACAACGGGAGACGATAAATGAACAGGCTCACGACAACCCTGCTGACCGCGACCGCGCTGATTGCGGTCGCAGGTTGCGCGAAGAAGCGGCCAGAGGTTTTGCCGCCGGCTCCGGCTGCGACGGACAACGGTATTCCCTCACCAACTGGATCGGGCGATCAGAACGGAGCGGTGGGAACGACGGTCACGCCGGGCTCAAAAGCTGATTTCGAACGATCGGTGAGTAGCGACACGGTGCATTTCGGGCTCGATCAAAGCGACATCGATCCAACTGCCCGCGCGATCCTCGATAGTCAGGCGGGCTGGCTGACATCAAATCCGACCGTCCGCGTAACGATCGAAGGACACACCGATGAACGCGGAACACGCGAGTACAACCTCGCGCTCGGCGATCGCCGCGCGAATGCGGCCAAGAATTACCTCGCAGCCCGCGGTATCGCTGTGTCACGGATGAGCACGATCAGCTATGGAAAGGAGCGTCCACTGGCGCTGGGTTCTGACGAACAAAGCTGGGCTGAAAATCGCCGCGCGGTCACGGTCGTTCCGAACTGACGCCTCAGACCTTGAGTGCGCCGCCGGAACCTGGATGGTTTCGGCGGCGTTTCGTTTTCCATGAGTAATGTTGCCGCCGGCAGTCCTCCGCCGATCAGTCCCTATACAACGATCATCACCAAGCTTCACGATGCAGCGAACAGTTTCTTCGCGCTGCTTCCCAACATCATCGGCGGGATCTTGTTTCTTGTCGTGGCCTATTTTGTCGCAGGCTTGATCCAAAAGGGTTTTCGTACCTTATTGCATAAACGCCACAGGGCGGACTTGGGCGGCGTACTGGGGTCTATGATCTTTGGCGCAATCATGGTGTTGGCAGTTTTGTTCGCTGCGGCAATTGTTTTCCCGACCATTCATCCCGGAAGTATCATTAGCGCCTTGGGTATTGGATCGGTTGCGGTCGGCTTTGCCTTCAAGGATATTCTGCAAAACCTGCTCGCAGGAATATTACTGCTCGTTACTCGACCTTACCGGACCGGCGATCAGATTGTCGTAAAAGACTTTGAAGGCACCGTCGAACGCATCGAAAGTCGTGCCACCCTGATCAAAACCTATGATGGACGCCGGGTTATTATCCCGAACTCGGATCTTTATACCTCTCCGGTCGTCGTCAATACGGCGTTTCCAAACCGTCGCGACGATTTCGAGGTCGGCATCGGTTATGCTGATCATCCACGCGAAGCGGGAAAAGCCTTTATTGACGCCATCAAGGGCATTGACGGGGTCGAGCAAAATCCAGAGCCTGAAGCGCTGCCATGGGAACTTGCCGACAGCTACGTTACGCTCAAGCTCCGGTGGTGGGTCAGTTCGGCGCGGACCGATATCGTTCACACACGTGCTCGTGTCATTCTCGCAGTCTGGGAAACCGCCGCTGCGCACGGTATTGATTTGCCGTACCCAACCCAAATCATGCTCTTTCACGACCAGACCGAAGAAACCGACGGCGACCGGACCAAACAGCGCGAAGGGTGGCCCGCAGGCAAGAACCCCCCGGGTCCCCGACGCTTGGGCGCAACAAAGAACACTGATAATGCAAACAATGCGGTCGAAAGTCAGACCGCACGTGCGGAGTAAGCTGAAACAAACAGTCGCTTCCGGCGAATAGAAAACTTCGTCCGCGTGCCACGGTGGAACCGGCATCGAATTTTTACAGTCAAGCTTTGCCGAATTTGTCAACGAACCGGTATATTTACCAAGACGTCTTTTTTCGATTTTGACGGTCGATGGACATCAGAATACCTAGGCAAAGTAAGACCGTCATCTGCGCAGATCCCCCAAAGCTGAACAACGGCAGCGGAATGCCGACGACCGGTGCCAGCCCCATCACCATCATGAGGTTTATCGCGACGTAGAAGAAGATTGTCGTCGCCAGTCCAGCCGCGGTCAATTTGGCAAAGCGAGTCTGCGACTGCTGCCCAACTTCTACCCCCCAGCGGATGACGAGGAAGAAAGCAAGGATCAACAAACATCCCCCGATTAATCCCCATTCCTCCGCCATCGTCGCGAACACGAAGTCGGTATGGCCTTCTGGAAGGAATTCGAGATGGCTCTGCGTGCCCTGAAGGAATCCCTTGCCGAAGATACCGCCGGAACCGATTGCGATCTTGGACTGGCTGATATGGTAACCGGTGCCGAGCGGATCGCTTTCCGGATCGAGAAAGATCATGATCCGGTTGCGCTGGTAATCATGCAGCGCGAAATTAATCGCGAGCGGTATCGCGATCGCGGCGGCGATGCCGCCCCCGACGAACAATCGCAGCGGTATTCCGGCAAGGAACATCACTGTCGCGCCGCCGAAGCAAATCATCAATGCCGTACCGAGGTCTGGCTGAAGCATGACCAAGGCAGCCGGCATTCCGATCAGCGCTGCCGCGGGCCAAATCGCGCTGAACCGTCGCGTTTCTCCGGCCGGCAGGACATCGTAGAACTTGGCGCAGGCGAGCACGATCGCCGGCTTCATCAGTTCGGAGGGTTGCAGCCGCACAAAGCCGAGATCGAGCCAGCGTCTGCTGCCCCCGCGCACGGCACCCAGCAATTCGACAAGAATCAATGCGACGACGAGCATGCCGTAAGCGGGCAATGCGCCTTGTTTCCACCAATTTTCCGGGACGCGAGAAGCCATGACTGCCGCAGCCATGAACATGACGAACTTTATCCCCTGCGGATACGCCCAGGGATAGATGCTGCCGCCCGCTGCCGAATAGAGCACAACCAGCCCGAACGCGCTGATTGCGGTAACCATCAGAAGGGTCGTCCAAGGCAGATGGACCAGCGGCTCAGGGATTATGCGCGCACGGCTCATTGCGGGCGCTCCGGCGCAGGGTTCTCGGCGGGCGTCACGATGTTTCCCTCATCGGCGGCAAGCGCTGCCTGTTCCGCATTAACCGCGTCCGATTCCGCCTGAACGACGGGCGCATCGGTCGGAACCGTACCGTCCGTCTTGGTTGCAATTGTCGCCGGGGCTATTGAGTGTTCCATGCGATAGCTTTTTTCGCTTGCCTGCATCCGCGTTGCGATATCGCCGCCCCAGGTCGGTTCGACGGTTGCGAGGGACGCGATCGCGCGATCACGATCTAATAGATACGTCATAATGTCGCGGGCAATCATGGGAGTGTCGAGATTGCGAACGGTGTGGCCGTTATGTTCGAGAGCGATGCCGATCGCGTAGCGCGGTGCGTCGGCGGGGGCGAAGCCGACAAACAGAGCGTGGTCGCGCAGCTTGAAGGGCAGCGCATTATTCCCAAGCACCCCTGTCCGTCGTTCGGCCATCGTGATGCGTCTGACCTGAGCGGTACCGGTCTTGCCGGCAAGTGCGATCCCCGGGATTTGGAGGCGCGCCGCGCCGCCCGTGCCTCCACCATTCACCACCGCCCACATCGCCTCGCGTACCGTCTGGAGGTGTTCGGACGGGAAGGGTAGCATTGGCGCGTTATAGTTGACCCGATTTGCGACAAGGCTCGGCATCAGCACCCGGCCCGAGGCAATCCGGCTTGCCATCACAGCCAGCTGGAGGGAATTGGCGAGAACATAGCCCTGTCCGATAGAGGCGTTGAGCGAGTCCGCTACGGTCCAGTCCGCATTGTATTTCTTCTTTTTCCATGCGCTGTCCGGCACCGTTCCGTAACGTTGGGCGGTGACGGGCAAGTCGAATTCCTGTCCCAGTCCGACTGCGCGAGCGACTGGCGCGACGCGGTCATAGCCGATCCGTCGAACCATCTCGTAAAAATAAATGTCGCAACTCTGAGCGACCGCGTTCTTCATCGTTATCGGGCCGTGACCGCCGCGTTTGTGACAGTGAAAGATGCCGGTGCCGACGCGCAGCGCTCCCGAACAGACGACGCGATCGTTCGGACTGACCCCAGCCCTCAGCAACGCCAGAGCGTTCATCGGCTTTACCGTCGAACCGGGCGGATACAGTCCCTGCGTCACCTTGTTCATCAGCGGAACATGGTCGTCATCCGACAGCATGTTCCATTCGAGGTGACTTATCCCGTCCGAGAAGCTGTTGGGATCATATGCCGGCATCGACACCATCGCCAGCATCTCTCCGGTCCGGCAATCGATCACCACCGCAGATCCCGAATTGGTGCCTAAACGTCGCGCGGCATAATCCTGCAACGCGACGTCGATCGTCAGTCGCATGTTGTGTCCGGGAATGTCGGGCCGCGTCGGCAATTCCTCGACGAGCTTGCCATGAGCGGTGACCTCCACGCGCTTCGCCCCGGCCTTCCCGCGCAACATCGGCTCCAGCGTCTTCTCGAGCCCATCCTTTCCGACCTTGAATCCCGGGGTGACGAGCAAGGGGTCATGCGTCGCCTTATATTGTTCCGCGGTCGCGGCACCGACATAACCGACAAGGTGTGCGACGGCGGCGCCCGCCGGGTAATGCCTTGCAAATCCGCGGGTCGGCTGGACGCCGGGAAGCTCGGGCAACCTTACGCTCACCCCTGCGAACTGCTCCCAGCTTAATTTTTCGGCAACTTGGACCGGTTGAAAACCAGCGGCATTCTTCAGATCGATTGCGATCCTCTGGCTTTCTTCACTCGATAGCTGCAGCAGATCGGCCAGCAGCCCCAGGACCCGGGTTTGGTCCCGCAGTCGATCCGGTATGATATCGATCCTGAAGTCTGTCCGATTGTTGGCGATCGGTACGCCGTGCCGGTCAACGATCCAGCCCCGCCGCGGCGGCATCAACGTAAAATTGACGCGGTTCTGTTCGGATAATGACCGGTAATGCTCGTTCTCTGCGATTGAAAGCCAAGCCATCCTGCCTGCCAACATTATCCCAATCGCACCTTGGCCTATGCCGAGCAGCCAGGCACGCCTTGAAAAACTATAGGCTTGCATCGCCTGCGTCATCGCGCGGTGCTGCTGCTTCACGATATTCGGCTCAGACGCCCATGCCGCGCTTGGCGTCGATCAAGGCGACCAGCCGCGTTGCAACCGGGAAAAGGAGAACCGTCATGACGATCTGGACTGCGAGCATGGTATCGACATGCGTGTTGAAGGGGAGCGCGATAAATCGACCTGCGATCAGGACACAGGCCATTGCCCCGCTCGCGATCAGCCAGTCTTGCCAGAAATCACGGAAGGCCAAACGTTGCTCGAGAAGACCGATCCCGATCATGCAGAGCGACCAAAGAAGGACAGCTGATCCTAACGGTTGACCGCTTACCAGATCGTCGACGAAACCGAGCGGTGCCGCTGCCCAGGGGCGCAACGAAAACCGTGAAAACATCCGCCAACCAAGCAGCATCAGCAATCCGGCCGGGGGCAAAACGGGTATGGTTGAAACGAAAGGTAACGCGGTTACCAGCGATCCGAGCACGACGCTGGCCCAGGGTAGGATTTGCGCGCGGGTAGCAGATACCCGTTTGACGAAGGGGTTGGCGGGCGCATCCGTCATCGTGCGCCCGCCCGGGTCTCCGGCTCGGCGGCGATTGCAGGCATGAACGCAGCTTCTACGATCGCAAAATCGAGAATATCCGGATTAGCGAAAGTTCTGGCTGCGACCGTATCGGAACCAGAGTGTCTCGGTCGTGCCACAGGAATGTTCGGGGCAAAAATTCCTCCGGTTCCCGATGTTACAAACAAGTCACCCGGCAGGAATCGAACATTGGTCATGTTGACCGAGCGAAGATCGACCAAACCGTCGCCCCTTCCGACCGCCAGCGCAGGCAGTCCATCCCGTGTACGCCGGACCGGTACGATGCTATCCGGATCGCTGAGCAACAAAACGCGCGCCACTGCGGGTCCGGTTTCGGTCACGCGGCCAATCAAGCCGTCGGCACCACGAACGGGCATGCCCCGGCGCACGCCTTGCCACCGTCCGGCATTTATTAGCGCGAAGCGCCTTCCGCTCGATGCGCTGGAACTGACCAGACGAGCCGTGACAACCGCGCCTTCGGTCCGGTCCCGCACTTCGAGCAATGCGCGCAATCTTGCATTATCATACGCAATCGTCCGGGCTTTAAGGTTAAGACGTCGCGCAGAACTCAGCTCTCTGGACAATTCGACATTTCGGCTTCGTACCAAAAAATAACCCGATACGGCTTCCGGAACGGCAGCGATGACCCGGCCGATGGAAGCCATGCCGCTGGAGACTGGAACGGTGATACTCGCAGCGGCCATTCGCATCGTCGCAAAAGCAGGCGGATTGAAAGTCGACGCGATCAAAAGCACTGCCCCGATAACCGCGCCCGCGACGGCGAGCACGTAAGCGAAAAACAGCCCATATTGTCGCCGACGTGAAAAACCGGTTCGCCGGTCACGGGACGCCGCCATGCGTCGCTCCCTTACCCCAAAAGACTAGCCGTTATGAAGTACGCCGCGAAACATCGGATCTTCAAGTGCCCGGCCAGTCCCCAGCGCAACGCACGTCAACGGGTCCTCGGCGACAGTGACGGGGAGGCCGGTCTCGTCTCTGAGCACTTCATCGATCGCCTCGAGCAGCGCTCCGCCACCGGTCAGCACGATCCCCTGATCGACAATATCGGCTGCAAGTTCGGGCGCGGTATTTTCCAGCGCGACGCGAACACCCTCGACGATCGTCGCAACCGGTTCGGACAACGCGTCCGCAATCTGGCCCTGGTTAATCTGGATTTCCTTGGGCACCCCGTTCACGAGATCGCGACCCTTGATGTGGATGATCTTACCGATCCCGTCCGCAGGCTGGCGAGCGATGCCGACCTCGTGCTTGATTCGTTCGGCTGTCGCCTCCCCGATCAGCAGATTGTGATTGCGTCGGACGTAACTGACGATCGCCTCGTCCATCTTGTCGCCGCCAACCCGAACCGACGTTGTATAGGCCAGACCGCGCAGGCTAAGCACCGCGACCTCGGTCGTCCCACCCCCGATGTCGACCACCATCGACCCGATCGGTTCGGTAACCGGCATGTCCGCACCGATAGCGGCTGCCATCGGCTCCTCGATCAGCCACACGCTCGAAGCGCCCGCATTGGAGGCGGCGTCGCGGATCGCACGCCGTTCGACCTTGGTCGAACCGGACGGGACGCAGATAACGATTTCCGGCCAGCGTGCGAATCGCCTTGGTCCATGTACCTTTTGAATAAAATATTTTATCATCTGCTCGGCAACGTCGATGTCAGCAATGACCCCGTCGCGGAGCGGCCGGATCGCCTCGATTGTGCCGGGCGTCTTGCCCATCATCAGCTTTGCGTCATCGCCCACCGCTTTAACGCGCTTCACCCCGTTTATCGTCTCAACCGCTACGACCGACGGTTCATTCAACACAATTCCACGCCCGCGTACGTACACCACGGTGTTCGCGGTACCCAAATCGATCGCCATGTCGTGCGACATGAAGCGGAGAAAGCGGGGAAGGGCCATGAAGCGCTCGTTTGTCCGTGTTGACCGATCGACGGCGGTTGGTCGCAATTCGCCCGGCAAATCACCGCAAGCCGTGCCGGCCTGCGCATTGCATGACGTCTGCGGGGTCGCGGGAGCCGTCCGCTTGGTCTAGACGGCCAATCATGTCAATACGGCGTCTTCCAGAACATCTCGTCAATCGGATTGCCGCGGGCGAAGTGGTAGAGCGACCCGCGAGCGCGCTGAAGGAATTAATCGAGAATTCAATCGACGCGGGCGCGCGCCGAATTTCCGTCGCACTTGCAGGCGGCGGCACCCGGCGGATCGAGGTTGCTGACGACGGGGGTGGCATGGCTCCGGCAGAAATCGTGTTGGCGACCGAACGACACGCAACGTCCAAGCTTTCAGACGACCGGATAGAGTCCGTCACGACCCTGGGTTTTCGCGGCGAGGCTCTCCCATCGATCGCGAGTGTTGCACGGGTGACAATTGAAAGCCGAACGGCGGATTCGGACGGCTGGTCTCACGTTATCGACAATGGAATGGTGGAACGCGATGGCCCGGCGGCGGCTTCGGCAGGTACGCGAATCGTGGTCGAGGATTTGTTTGCGCGCGTGCCCGCCCGGCGCAAATTCCTGAGGAGCGAACGTGCGGAATATGCCGCTTGCCTCGACGTCATGCGGCGACTGGCGATGTCTAGACCGGAAACAGCGTTTACGCTCGATCATGACGGGCGTCGAACGCTCACTCTCGGCGCCGCGCAAACGCGGCCGGAGCGCGTGGCGGCATTGACGGATCGCGGGCTTGCAGAGAATGCGGTCGGGCTCGACTGGGTTCGCGATGAACTCATGCTTGGCGGGGTCGTCGGCCTGCCGACATTCAACCGGGGCATTGCCGACCATCAATATCTTTTCGTCAACGGCCGCCCCGTCAGGGACCGGCTGCTGATGGGCGCGATTCGGGGGGCCTATGCCGAGATGATGCCGCGCGATCGGCATGCGGTCGTCGCGTTGTTCCTCGATATGCCGACCTCGGAAGTCGACGTGAATGTCCATCCCGCAAAGACCGAAGTGCGGTTCCGCGAGCCCCAGGCGGTCAGAGGCTTGATCGTATCGGGTTTGCGACGGGCGCTCGACACGGCAGGACACCAAAGTGTTCGCCGCTCGAGCGCCGACATGGTTGCGCAATGGCGGCCGGGAGCGATGCCTATCGGAGGGATGCAACCGGGCATCGCGGACCTTGGTTTCGAATCTCGTGTAGCGGAGCCTCGGCGAAGTTTTTTTGCTGCACCTCCGCAGGCGCGCGTGGAACCGGGGATCGCGTCTGAGCAACGGGAGGAGTCCTATCCGCTTGGCGTCGCGCGCGGGCAGGTCGCCAGAACCTACATTGTTTCGGAGGCCGAAGACGGCTTGATTCTTGTTGATCAGCACGCGGCGCATGAACGGTTGGTCCTTGAACGCATGCGCGCCGCGCTGGCCGGCGGGCGGGTGGCATCTCAGGCGATGCTCATCCCGGAAGTCGTCGAATTGGATGAAGCCGCATGCGACCGGCTGGAAGCACGCAGCGAAGAACTGGCGGAGTTCGGGCTGGAAATCGAACGGTTCGGCGCGCACGCGGTACTTCTCCGAGCGATGCCGGCAATGCTTGGCAGCGGCGACCCGACGGGCCTCGTAACAGACCTTGCGGACGAACTGGCCGCATTCGACGAACTGTTGTCGTTGCGCGAACGCCTCGACGCCGTTGCCGGGACGATCGCCTGTCACGGATCGGTGCGCGCCGGTCGCATCCTCTCGGTCGCCGAAATGAATGCCCTGCTCCGTGAGATGGAGGCAACGCCGCATTCCGGCCAATGCAATCACGGCCGCCCGACATGGGTGAAACTGCAATCCGGCGATCTGGCGAAGATGTTTGGTCGCTGATCGATCTCATCCGGTTATCACCGAGAGCGGAAACCGGCCGGTGTTTTCTTACAGCAGCGGGTGGGATTTGAGCGATTAACGCCATTCTAACGACGTTCCGAATAGGCGGACGCCATGTCGATGCCGGGTCAGCGCTGGAAACCTCTGATGGCGTGCGTTGCCGTGATTCCGCTGCTTATATCCTGCGGTATGGAGCCTGCGCGTCCGCTCTACGGTCGGCATGAGATTGTCGGAGGGCGGGATTTGCTCAAGCGACTGGAACTCCAAACGCCGGTCGACTTTGCTGCCGGACCGGTGACATCCGCACTTGACGAGAACCCTAATCGCTCCGCTCCGGCATTCTCGATGAATTCAGCATCGCCGGATAATCAGGAAAGAGCGCGTGCCTGCCTGACTGCTGCGATCTATTATGAAGCGCGGTCCGAGAGCGCCGACGGGCAACGCGCGGTCGCGCAAGTCGTATTGAACCGTGTCCGGGATCGCGCCTTTCCGAACAGCGTTTGCGGCGTTGTGTATCAAGGGGCTAGCCGCCGTACGGGCTGCCAGTTCAGTTTCACCTGCGACGGCTCTATCTATCGCCCCCGCGAACCAAACGCCTGGGCAAAGGCGCGGAACATCGCCGATCAGGGTTTGGGCGGTCAGGTTTATGCATCAGTCGGCTCGGCAACATTTTACCACGCGAATACGGTTGATCCCTGGTGGTCATCAAGCCTCAGCCGGATCGGATCGATCGGAGCGCACATTTTCTATCGCTGGCATTCCGCGCTCGATCATACGCTTGCGTTCCGCCAGACCTACAGCGGTGTTGAACCATTGGTAGCGCAGGCATTCGCGGGCCGGCCCGTCGCTGAACAGAGTGACTTCGAGACGGACAGCAAGCTCGTCGCAGGCGTTCTCATTCATCGTGGATCACCCGATACGCGTCCAATTTCTGCGAACAGTGACGACGATACGACGGCTTCTACGGTTGCGGACGTGACAATCCATAGGGGGGCAACCCATGAAGGTTCAAAGGTTCGTATTCACTTAGGCAATAGTGTTCAAACCGCCGGGTTCGCTTCCGACTCGCTCGGCTCGCATACGGAAAGCTGAAGAGCCTTCCGTCAGACTGACGCTCGACGGACGCAACGCACATAATTCTGTGTCATCGGCCCGAAGCGTGTCTGATCTACAAGAAAGAAAGGATGGCTCCCCGGGCCTGATTCGAACAGGCGACCATTCGATTAACAGTCGAACGCTCTACCGCTGAGCTACCGGGGAATATCCTGGGCGGCGGGCCACCCTGCGGGAAGCGCGGCTATAGCAATGCGTTTCCCGGATACGCAAGCGCTTGATGCCAAGTCATTCAAGCTATGAACTGTTCCATTGTGATGCGGTCGTCGAGCGCGTGTTCCGGATCGAATAGCAGGACCAGCTCTCGCGAGCGATCCATGACGATTCCAACTTGCGCCACATCGCGTATCTCGCGCTGGTCGGCAACGGCCGATACGGGTCGTTTATCCGCGTCGAGCACGCGTATGCCGATGCGTGCTTTGTCCGGAAGGATCGCGCCGCTCCATCGTCGCGGTCGAAACGCGCTGATCGGGGTAAGCGCGATCATCGCCGAGTCGAGCGGGAGTATAGGTCCGCGCGCGGACAGATTATATGCGGTCGATCCGGCCGGAGTCGCGGCAAGGATACCGTCGCACGCCAGTTCGGGCAGCACGATGCGATCGTTGACCGTTACTTCCAGCTTTGCGGTCTGTCGCGTTTCACGGAGCAACGAAACCTCGTTGATCGCGGGCAGCTTGTGAATTCGACCGTCGATGCCGGTCGCGGACATCGTGAGTGGATTGACCTTGAATGGCTTTGCACAGGCCAGTCTCTCTTCGAAATCGGTCGGTCTCCAGTCGTTCATCAGGAAACCGACGGTCCCCAGGTTCATTCCGAAGACAGGTTTCGGCTCCCCATCACGCTCCAGCATCCTATGAAGTGCCTGAAGCATGAAACCGTCGCCGCCGAGCGCTATGATGACATCCGCATCGGCTGGATCGACCCAGTTCCCCAGTTCGGAAAGCTCAAGCGCGGCGGTTTGCGCGGCCGGGGTAGGCGACGCGACGAGCGCACGTCGCGCGAACCGGTTCATCCTCCCGTCACGCTCATATGCCGTCCGACCGCGGGTGGCAGGCCTTGTGCGATCCGGAAATCGTGCCTTGCCGGTTTGACCGCCAGGCCATGGTCGATCGCTGCGTCCAGCGCCTCGATACCGCCCGCCCGGAGCGCCGCCTTTAGATCGACCTGATCATCGTGGCCGAGACACAAATACAGCTTGCCCTCGGTCGTCAGCCGGACGCGGTTGCAGCCGTCACAAAAATTGGCGGTGAGGGGGGAGATGAGGCCGAGCCGGGTCCGGGTACCGTCAACGGTCCAGTACCGCGCCGGACCCCCGCTTCGATAGGTATCGCGCGACAAGGCATAACGTCCCGAAAGATCGTCGAACACGTCGGTAAGCGGCAGGAATCTGTCGGTCCGGTCTTCATCGATATTTCCCAGCGGCATCGTTTCGATCAGCGACAGGTCAAGCCCTTGAGCAATGCACCAATCGAGCATCGATCCGATCTGATCGTCGTTCAATCCCTTCAGCGCGACCATGTTGATCTTGACCGCGAGTCCCGCCCGGCGTGCTGCGGCGATCCCGTCGATCACGGTTTGCAACTTGCCGTGGCGCGTAATGTAGCGAAACCGTTCCGGATCGAGCGTGTCCAGGCTGACGTTAATCCTACGAACCCCTGCATCGAATAGCGCTTCTGAACATTCGCTTAGCCGCGTACCGTTCGTGGTGAGCGTCAATTCGGAAAGACCCCGCCCGACATGGCGACCGAGCCGCTCGACAAGTTCCCCCACATCGCGCCTGACCAGCGGCTCCCCGCCCGACAAACGGATCTTGGTCACGCCGCGAGCGATAAATCGCTCGGCTATGATCGCTATCTCTTCGAGTTGAAGCAATGCCGAGCGCGGCAGAAAAGTCATCTGCTCCGCCATGCAATAGCGGCACCTCAGGTCGCAGCGGTCGGTAACCGAAATCCGCAAATAGCGAATCGCGCGCCCATGCGCATCGATCAAGCCGGAATTGGGAACAGAGGAATTCATTTACGGGAAACTAGGGCTCCATAGTGCATGCCACAAGCGGGCGTTCTCGAATCGCTGATGACTTGTGGGACGTAAGGGCATGAAACCGGGTCCGGACAATTTCGATCCGCGCGCACCGCGGGTTCCGTTGCTGGTCGTTTCTCACGAAAGCGAGGCGGAACTATTCCGCGTTTTGGATACGCTTGGCTGGCTGCCAAGTATCGCTGATGACGTATCGCAGGAGAGCGATAACCTGGCCCGTCACTGCCGTATCTTGGTCGACGGCCGTTCTTCAGCCGGTCGTGC
Source organism: Sphingomonas sp. (assembly GCA_965219075.1). Classification (GTDB taxonomy): domain Bacteria; phylum Pseudomonadota; class Alphaproteobacteria; order Sphingomonadales; family Sphingomonadaceae; genus Sphingomonas. The sequence goes on along the minus strand of CBDCMM010000002.1, from coordinate 2,068,344 downwards.
GTTACTTGCCGTTCGACGGCTGAGAAATCCTGTTGCAGATCCCCGCGGTTTCATTTTGATAATCGTCGCACGCGATGACGTCGGGCGATTACCCGAGTTTTTCGACGCCGGTGCCACGCACTTTCTTGTCGAACCGCAGTCTGATCTGGAGATCGTCCAGGCGCTAAAATACGCCGATCGCTTAAATCTATGGGAGAACCGCGGCACCGTACATTCAAACGTGGACAGCAGCGTTGATCAAATACGGAATTGGCTTGAGGCTTGCAGCGCGGAGGGCAAACAATGCGGCGTTTTGCGCATCGCCTTGTCACGACTCGACCTGGTCAACGCCGCGCACGGCAGACCCGCGGTCGATACCGTCCTAGAGCAGATCAAGGAAAGAATTGTCGTGGCGGTTCGCGCGCATTTCGCCGAAAGCAGCGACGTCATTCGTTTGAAGGGATTGGATCTGATGGTCGCGACATGCGGCGATCAGACCGAAATGGCGGGCCTCGCGGAAACCATCCATTCGGCGCTCACCCGGCCTTTTATCATCAACCGCGCGTCGATTCTGATCGGTTGCCGATTGGGTTATGCGTCCCTTGCCGAAGATTGTGATCCGACGGCTTTGCCCGGTCGCGCGGACGATGCCCTTCGCAAGGTTCAGCGCGGCGAACCCGCAATTCTGCATGCGTCGGGGTCGAGCAATCTTGCGTCACTCGACCGGCTTGCCGTCGACCTGCATCACGGACTCGCAAACCGGCACATCAACGTCCTCTTCCAGCCTCAGGTCGAAACCCGAACCGGCCGAATCGTCGGCGTTGAAGCGCTGGCCCGTTGGGATCATCCTGAATATGGTGCGGTAGGGGCCGGGGCGCTGTTTGCGGCTGCGGAACGCGCCGATCTCGGCATTGCTCTGTCCGACCATATACAGGAATTGGCACTCAGACGCGCAGTGCGTTGGCCGGTCGTCCTGCAAACGCTGCGCTTGTCGCTTAACCTTACCGCGTTCGATATCGTTCGTGACGGGTTTGCGTCGACGATGCTTGCCCGGATCGCGGCGAGCGGTTTTCCGCGCGGACGTTTGACGCTGGAACTGACCGAAACGGGACTGGTGAAGAACCTCGATGCAGCCGGCGCGTTGCTGGGTGAATTGCGCAAGGCCGGTTGCCGGGTTGCGATCGACGATTTTGGCACCGGCTATTCGAGCCTCGCCTATCTTCAGGCGTTGCCGCTCGATTATCTCAAAATCGATCGTGCGCTCATCCGGGATGTCGCGGTTTCGGATCGCGACCGGATCATCATCGGGGGGGTGATCGCCATGGCGCGATCGCTCGGGCTTTCCGTGGTCGCAGAGGGGGTCGAGAGCGACGCGCAACTGGCACAGCTGATCGATATGGGCTGCGAATATTACCAGGGTTTTCTCTGCGCTCCCCCGGTCGACGAGGCCGGGTTGTCCGTCCTCGTCGCCTAGGCGATCATGTAACCGCCTTGGCCAAGCCGCGGGAGAATTGCAGCGCGCCGTGCAACCTTGCCTTGGCGTCGGGCCACGCCCGCGTCAGCACGACCTTGCTGTCCGGTCTGAGTTTTGCAACGCCGTTCAGCCGGTCGATATAGGCAATCAGGCCGACGACATTCGGCGGATTGTCGTTGAAAAAGGATACCAGCACGCCGCGCGGACCGACGTCCATCTTGGCAACGCATGCGCGCTTTGCATTCAGCTTGATCTCGATGATCCGGATCAGATTGTCGGTCGCATCGGGCAGCGGTCCGAAACGGTCGATCAGTTCTGCCGCAAATGATTCGAGTTCGCCCGGTGTGTCGAGATCGTTCAACCTGCGATACAGCCCCATTCTGAGATCGAGATCCGGTACATACTCCTCAGGGATCAGGATCGGCGCATCGACGGTAATCTGCGGACTGAAATCGCGCGGTTGTGACGCCATACCGCCCGCCTTGCCTTCGAGGATCGCCTCTTCCAGCATGGACTGGTACAGTTCGTAGCCGACTTCCTTGATGTGTCCCGATTGCTCGTCCCCAAGCAAATTGCCCGCGCCCCTGATGTCGAGATCATAGCTTGCGAGCTGAAAGCCGGCACCCAGCGAATCGAGGTCCGACAAGACTTTCAGCCGTTTCTCAGCCGCTTCGGTCATCTGCCGGTCCGGCGGCGTTACCATGTAAGCGTACGCACGCGTCTTCGCCCGTCCGACGCGACCGCGAAGCTGATACAATTGCGCCAGCCCAAACCTGTCGGCACGATTGACGATCATCGTGTTGGCCGACGCGATATCGATGCCGCTTTCTACGATCGTCGTTGAAACGAGCACTTCGAATTTCTTGTCGTAGAAGGCGGACATCCGCTCTTCGACCGCCGTCGGCGACATTTGGCCGTGCGCGACGACGTAACGCACTTCAGGCACTTCGTTTCGCAGATATTCCTCGATCTCAGGCAGATCGGCGACGCGCGGAGTCACGAGAAAGCTTTGGCCGCCCCGGTAATGCTCGCGAAGCAACGCCTCGCGCAGCACCACCGGATCCCAAGGCATGACGTAAGTCCGGACCGAGAGCCTGTCGACGGGGGGCGTCTGAATGACGGACAGCTCACGAATGCCGGACATCGCCATCTGCAAGGTGCGCGGGATCGGCGTTGCCGTCAGGGTCAGCATGTGAACATCCGCCCTCAGCGCCTTCAGACGCTCCTTGTGGGTCACGCCGAACCGCTGTTCCTCATCGACAACCACCAGACCCAGTCGTTTGAAATCGATCGAACTTGCAAGCAGCGCATGCGTACCGATGACGAGGTCGATCGATCCATCCGCCAGACCCGCCTTCGTTTCCTTGGCCTCCGCCGCGGTTACCAAGCGCGAGAGCCTGCCGATCTTCATCGGAAACCCCTCAAACCGGGCGGTAAAATTGTTATAGTGCTGGCGCGCCAGCAGCGTTGTGGGACAGACGATGGCAACCTGTTTGCCGGACATCGCGGCAACAAAGGCCGCTCTCAGTGCAACCTCGGTCTTTCCGAAACCGACGTCGCCGACGATCAACCGGTCCATCGGCTTGCCCGCGCCCAGATCGGCAATCACATCGTCGATCGCACGATCCTGGTCCTCGGTTTCCTCATACGAGAATCGATCGACGAAGCTTGGATAGCCGCTGGGATCGGGCTCCATTACGTCCCCCTGATGCAATGCGCGCTCGGCGGCGGTTGCGATCAGTTCTCCGGCAATTTCGCGAATGCGCTCCTTCATCCGGCTCTTGCGCCGCTGCCATGCTTCCCCGCCAAGCCTGTCCAGCGTCGTTACGTCATCGCTCGACCCATAGCGTGACAACACCTCGAGATTTTCGACGGGTACATAGAGTTTGTCCCCGCCCGCGTAGCTGAGGCCGACACAATCATGCGGGCTGCGTCCGACCGGAATCGATGTAAGCCCCTCGTATCGACCGATTCCGTGCTCGGAATGAACGACGAGATCGCCGGGCGATAATGTCGCCAATTCGGCCAGGAAAGCGTCGGCACTCTTCTTTCGCTTATTGCGGCGAATCAGTCTGTCGCCGAGCATGTCCTGCTCGCTCAACAGAGCAATATCGGGAGAGGTGAAGCCGTGACCGATCGTTAGTACGATCAGTGCGACGTTCGAACCCTGGCCTTTTCCCGCGACGGAAAGAGCCTCCTGCCAAGTCTCGGCGTTGCCGGCTCCTTTCAGGCCGTGGTCCGAAAGCAGACCGCTCAGACGTTCGCGTGACCCGGCCGAGTAACTTGCGAGCACGGGAATTTTCCCCTCGCTGCGCAGCGCATCGACGTGTTTGACGACCGCCTCATAGATGTTCGTCTGCGCCGCGCGCTCGGCGGCGAAATCACGCGGACCATCAACCTGAAAGTCAACGACATGCTCGCTTTCCGGTTCGTGAAACGGGCTTGTGATATGCGCGTTCGCCGTCGCCGATTTTGCCGCCCACTCCTCTGCGTTCAGGTACAGGGCATTGGCCGCCAGCGGTCGATAGCTGCCGGGTTTGGCGGCTTCGGCGCGTTTTCTGTTATCGTAATAATCGGCGATCGCTTCCATTCGCCCGCTAATCGCGCCGGGGACGCCGGCGTCGCGAACAATGATCGAGTCTTGATCGAAATGGTCGAACAACGTTGCCAGCTTGTCCTCGAACAGTGGCAACCAATGTTCCATTCCCGCCAACCGGCGTCCTTCGGAAACCGACTGATAAATCGGATCGCCCGTCGCGGTCGCTCCGAAGCTTTCGCGGTACCGGCCGCGAAACCGTTTGATCGATTCATCATCCAAAAGAGCTTCGGACGCCGGAAGCAGCGTGAAGCCGTCGACCCGCCCCGTCGTGCGCTGATCGGACGGATCGAACGTTCGCACGCTTTCGATCTCATCTCCGAAAAAGTCGAGCCGTAACGCCTGATCCTCGCCGGATGGATAGAGATCGACGATGCCGCCGCGAACGGCGTACTCGCCGTGTTCGTGTACCGTTTCCGTCCGGACATAGCCGTTTGCCTGAAGCAGCGACGCCAGCGTATCGCGTCCGACGCGTTCGCCCGGAGCCAGTCTCGCCACCAATTGGCGGATACGAAAGGGGGTGAGCACGCGCTGCGTCACCGCATTCGCAGTGGTAATGACCAGCTGTGGCCCCTTTGGCCTCGCCTGCAAATGATACAGCGCTGCAATGCGCTCCGCCATTATCCTCAGCGTCGGCGACGCGCGGTCGTAGGGCAGACAATCCCAGGCCGGGAAACTAACGACTTCGATCTCGGGCGCGAACCAGGGCGCCGTTGCCGCGATTGCCCGCATCGCGCTGTCGTCCGCAGCGATAAAGACCGCGCGGGTCGTCGCCGCTCGGGCGAGGTCCGCCAGGAGAGAGGGCTGAAAGCCCGCTGGAACGCCCGCCAGCGTGAGCGGCGAACGCGCGCCGACGATCGTCTTCAATTCAGGCAAGACAGCACCCAGCAATCGAGAGGCGCATGTCAACGATCGATCGTGACATAGTCGAGCGAACGCAGCCCTTGCATCATTGCTCCGTCCCATTCTGGCGGACACGGGATCGATCCGATTGCCCATCCCATGATATCGACATCCTGCTGCTCCAGAAACGCTTCGAACCAGTCGAGTTCCTTGATGGTCCAAAGTTCGTGAAACGCTTCGAAAAAGCCACCGATCATCAGATCGGCTTCCCTCGTACCGCGATGGCAGCTGCGAAAACGCAGACGCTTGATTCGAATGTCATGATCCATTTCGCGTTCCAACAGCAAATTTCCGGCGGGCGCTGGTCGCGACCGCCGGCTGGGCTATAGTGGGCAGATAGACATGCGCCCCGCGATCCTCAATCCGCTCTTTGCCGAAATCACCGCGCTGAACGGAGTCGGTACGATGCTCGCAAAGCCGCTCGATCGGCTCGGGCTCAGCCGGATCATCGACGTTGCATTCCACATGCCGACCGGCTGGATTGATCGCGTTCCACGCACAGAGCTCGATGCGGCAGACGCCGGACGCGTAATCGCGATCGAACTGACCCCGCGCGACTATCTGGGTGGCAGTGCGCGCGGTCCGTTCCGGGTTCGCGCGACCGATCGGCATGGGAACTACGTCAGCCTTGTCTATTTCGGCGGGAAATCGGGCTGGGTCAAAAAGCTTCTCCCGCTCGGGGTGCCCAAAACGCTTTCGGCCAAGCTGGAGACGTACGGCCAGGAATTGCAGATGATCCATCCGGAACTCGCTGAGGCGGGCGAGTCATTGCGCGAACGCGAATGTATCTATCCCTTGACGGAGGGCATGACATCGCGGCGTCTTGCCGCGCTTGCGGCACAGTCGATCGATCGCGCGCCGGATTTGGCCGAATGGATCGAACCCGGTCTTAAGCAGAAGCGCGGATGGCCTGACTGGCGCGCCGGTCTCGCGGCAATCCATCGCGATCCTGCCGACGACAAGGCGCGTGAACGTCTAGCCTATGACGAAGTGTTCGCCGGTCAACTGGCGATGACGCTGGTCAGGGCGGACACGCGCCGACGCAAGGGGAGAGCGTTGGTCGGTGACGGCCGCCTCCGCGATGCGCTCTCCTTGCCGTACGACATGACGTCGGCCCAGGCCCGCACCGTCCGCGAAATCGACGGCGACCTTGCCCAGAACGCTCCCATGCTGCGGCTTTTGCAGGGCGACGTCGGCTCGGGCAAAACGCTGGTGGCCGCAATGGCGCTTCTGACGGCGGTGGAGGCGGGCGTTCAGGGGGCGATGCTTGCCCCGACCGAACTGCTTGCCCGCCAGCATTACGATACGCTTCGCAAACTGCTCGGCAGTCTGCCGGTGCGCATCGGGATTCTGACCGGACGCGACAAGGGCCGCGCACGCGAAGCGACGCTGATGGGGCTCGCAAGCGGCGAAATCGATGTCTTGATCGGGACGCACGCAATCTTCCAAGACGCAGTGCACTACCGCCGGCTCGGGCTGGTCATCGTCGATGAGCAACATCGCTTCGGCGTCGCCGAACGGTTGCTGCTACAGGCGAAGGGCAGGGACACGCCGCATCTGCTGGCAATGACCGCTACGCCGATCCCGCGCACGCTGACACTCGCGCAATATGGCGAGATGGACGTCAGCCGGTTGGACGAAATGCCGCCCGGTCGTCAGCCGGTTGAAACCCGTGTAATTGCGCAGGACCGGCTCGATGAGGTGGTCGATGCGCTCGGCCGCCATATCGCGACCGACGGTCAGGCCTATTGGGTCTGCCCGCTCGTCGAGGAGAGCGAGAAGAGCGATCTGGCTGCCGCCGAAGCGCGTGCCGCTGCGCTGCGGCTCCGGTTCGGCGATCGCGTCGGGCTGGTCCACGGCCGGATGAGCGCTGTCGAAAAAGACGCCGTCATGACGGCCTTCGCAAGCGGCCGGGTCAACGTTCTGGTTGCGACCACCGTTATCGAAGTGGGCGTCGACGTACCTCGCGCGACCCTGATGGTCATCGAGCATGCGGACCGTTTCGGCCTTGCCCAGCTCCACCAGTTGCGCGGGCGCGTGGGGCGGGGCGGGGGGCATTCGACCTGTCTGCTCGTCCGCGGAACCACGCTCAGTGAAACGGCACGCGCGCGGCTCGCCCTGCTGCGCGAAACCAACGATGGGTTTCGTATCGCCGAAGAGGATTTGCGACTGCGCGGCGCGGGCGAGCTGCTCGGTACGCGCCAATCGGGCGAAGCCGCCTTCCGGATTGCGACCGCCGACATGCTCGCGGACCTCCTGCAATGTGCCCATGACGACGCCCGGCTGCTGATCGACCGCGACGGCGGGCTGGAGGGGCGGCGAGGGCAGGCGGCCCGCATCCTGCTCTATCTTTTCGAACGCGACGCCGGGGTGCAGTTGCTCCGCTCGGGGTGAGAAGCCTCAGCGGGTTACAAGCCCGTGATGCTTCTTGCCCGCCGAAACCCGAGCCGGGGCAGTCACCGTCAAGGTATCGTCCTGAACCTTCGCACCGTCGATCCTCGCGCCACCGCCCTTCACCAGCCGCCGTGCCTCCCCCTTCGATGCGCAAAAGCCAAACGCCGTCAGGGCGTCAATCAGTGCAATACCGTCCGGTGCGGCAATCGACGGCAACGCTTCACCACCGATCCCGTGCTCGAAAGTCGTACGCGCGGTTTCCGCTGCCGCATCCGCTGCCGTACGTCCGCGACACAATGCGGTCGCCTCGGTCGCCAGCAGTTTTTTCGCCTCGTTGATCTCCGCCCCCTCAAGCGTTTCCAGCCGCGCAATCTCATCCAGCGACAGATCGGTAAACAACCGCAGAAAGCGACCGACATCCCGGTCGTCCGTGTTTCGCCAGAACTGCCAGTAATCGAATGTCGGCAACCGTTCTTCGTTCAGCCACACTGCGCCCGCGGCCGTCTTCCCCATCTTCGTCCCGTCGGCGGTGGTGATCAGCGGCGTCGTCAATCCATAGAGTTCGGTGCCGTCGATCCGCCGGGTCAGCTCGATCCCGTTAACGATATTACCCCACTGATCCGATCCGCCCATCTGCAACCGGCATCCGGCCCGGCGCGAGAGTTCCAGGAAATCATACGCCTGCAAGATCATGTAGTTGAATTCGAGGAAGGTCAGCGGCTGTTCTCGCTCGAGCCGTAGCTTCACGGAATCGAACGAAAGCATCCGGTTGATCGTGAAATGCCGTCCGACATCACGCAGGAAGGGGATGTAATCCAGCGCATTTAGCCAGTCGGCATTATCGATCATCACCGCATCGGTCGCACCGTCTCCGAACGAAATGAACCGTTCGAACACGCGCCCGAGCGAGGCGATGTTGGCGGCGATGCCAGCATCGTCGAGCAGACGGCGGCTTTCGTCCTTTCCGGACGGATCGCCGACCTTGGTCGTGCCGCCACCCATCACCACGATCGGCTTGTGCCCGGCCTGCTGAAAGCGGCGAAGCATCATGATCTGGACAAGGCTGCCGATATGCAGGGACGGCGCGGTCGCATCGAAGCCGATATATCCGGGCACGACCTGTCTCGATGCGATTGCGTCGAGCGCCGACGCGTCGGTCATCTGATGGATGTAACCACGCATGGACAGCTGGTTCAGAAGATCGGACGAATAGCTCATCGTTAATCGCTAGCATGAGCGGCCAAAGCCGTCATCCCGTTCGGGAGAGGCGCTAGCGATAGAGGCGGTTCAGCATATCCAGCGAAGGCCGGTGCGTCAGGTCTAGATGGAGCGGCGTGACCGAAACATGGCGCTCGGCGACCGCTTCCAGGTCGGTACCGGCGACCAGGACGTGATCAATCTTGCCCATCGCGAGCCAATAATAGTCATAGCCGCGTGGATCGGTCCTCCGGTCCATGCGCGTCCTGCCATAATCCCGCAGCCCCTGAGACGTTACGCGGATACCTGCGACGTCCTCCGCCTTGCACGAGGGAAAATTGACGTTGACAAGCAGGTGCTTATCCAACGACGCATGGATTAACGGGGTCATGACACGCTCTGCCCAGGCGCTTGCGGTTGCAAAGGAAACCGCGTCCCCGACCGCGTTGCCGTCATAATATTGGCTGAGCGCTATCGATCTGATCCCGGCAAGCGCGCCCTCCATCGCGGCCGATACCGTTCCAGAATACAGTACATCCTCAGCTAGATTCGCGCCCCGGTTCACCCCCGACAGGATCAGGTCGGGCTTGCGCTCCGCCATGATCTGACCCAGTGCCATCATGACCGCGTCCGTCGGAGTGCCCGCCACCGCATAGCGTTGTTCATCGAACTTGCGGACGCGTATCGGTTGCGTCAGCGTCAATGAACGGCTCTTGCCCGACTGCTCGTCCGCCGGCGCTACGATCCAGACATCGTCGGAATATTGCGAGGCGATCTCCTCCAGGATCTTTAATCCCGGAGCATGATAGCGGTCATCGTTGGTAAGCAAAATTCGCATCAGCTTTGCGGTTCCAATGTTTCAAGCCCGCCCATCCGGGTGCGCAAAACTTCTGGAACCGTAATCGATCCATCCGCTTGCTGGTAACTTTCCAGAACGGCGACGAGCGTCCGCCCGACCGCCAATGCGGAACCGTTTAAACTATGAACGAATCGTGTGGTCTTCTTACCATCGGGCCGATACCGCGCGTTCATCCGGCGAGCCTGGAAATCGGTGCAGTTGGAGCAGCTTGAAATTTCCCGGTAACGTTTCTGTCCCGGCAACCAGACCTCAAGATCATAGGTCCGGGCGGCTGAAAACCCCATATCTCCCGTACACAGCAACATCCGGCGATAAGGCAGACCCAGTGCTTCAAGCGCCCCCTCGGCACAGCGCGTCATCCGTTCATGTTCTTCGTCAGATCGATCGGCGGCGGTGACAGAGACCATCTCGACCTTGTCGAACTGGTGCTGGCGGATCAGTCCTTTGGTATCGCGGCCCGCGGCACCCGCTTCCGAACGGAAACACGGCGTCAGGGCGGCGAAGCGTAGCGGCAGTTCGTCTTCACTTAGAATCGCCCCGCGCACGATGTTGGTCAGCGAGACTTCGGCGGTCGGTATCAGCCAGCGGTCGTCGGTCGTCCGGAACAGATCATCGGCGAATTTCGGAAGCTGCCCCGTTCCAAACAGTGCGTCCCCCCGCACCAGCAGGGGGGGGGCCACCTCCTCATACCCGTGATCGTCGACTAGCCGCTCGAGCATGAATTGCCCTAGCGCACGGTGCAGTTGCGCGATCCGCCCGCGTAAAAGTGCGAACCGGGTGCCTGCGATTGCGACACCGGCTTCGAAATCCAGACCGAGCGAAGGACCGATCACATCATGCTCGCGCGGCTCGAACGCAAATTGCGGCAGATTGCCGGTTTCGGCGATGACCACGTTCGCGGATTCGTCGGGGCCGTCGGGAACATCGTCCGCCGGCAGGTTCGGAATAGCGGCCGCCGCCGCGTCCCATTGGGCTGCGATTGCTCGCTCTTCGTCCTCCAGCGCCGGCAAGCGCGCCTTTAGATCAGCGACCTCGTCCATCAACACGGTAGCCGTTACGTCATCTTTACGTGCCTTGGCCTGGCCGATTGCCTTTGACGCTTCGTTCCGGCGGGTTTGCAACGCCTGCATGCTTGCAATGACGACGCGCCGCTTCTCATCGAGCGCTAGCAGAACCGCCGATTGCGGGTCGCTGCCCCGGCGTGCGAGAGAGGCATCGAAAGCGGCCGGGTTCTCACGGATCATACGGATATCGTGCATGAGCCGGATATGACGGGCGGGGCAGGGCCGCGCAACCCGCGTTGCCGACCGCGCGTTCAGTCCGCATCCAGTAATTTTCAGGAGATATTCAAGTGCAGCTTCCCAATCGATCGGTCGTCCTCGTCGCTGACGGCCGCAAGCTGATGTTTCTCAGAAATGAAGGTGATGCCGAGCATCCCAATCTCGTCGTCGAGCGCAAGATCGAGGAGGAAAGTCTCAGTTCCGAAGAGCAGGCAACCGATGGTCCCGGCACAACTTTCTCCAGTTCCGGAGCGGGACGCAGTTCATATGAGCCGACCGATTTCCATCAGCTGCAGGAAGATCGTTTTGCAGCGGACGCCGCCGATCTGCTAAAACGCCGCGCCTTGCGCAACGATTATGAATCACTGATCGTCATTGCGCCGCCCAAGACGCTGGGCGAATTGCGCAAACATTATCATACAGAAGTCAGCGCTCGACTGACCGGCGAGATCGACAAGGATCTGACTAATCATCCGATTGCGGAGATCGAAAAAACCATCCAATCAAATTGAAACGATGGGCGCCCACCGAAAGATAGGGCGCTCAAAACCTTAGGTTTGTCCGGTGCTTACCTGACACGCTTTACATAGATTCGACCATTGTCGCGGCGCTCCCATTGGAAGTTGGGAACCTTGTCGATCAGGTCGGATAGCCGGGCAAAGCCATAGTTCCGCGCGTCGAAGCTCGACCGGTTACCGGCCAGCTGCCCGATCGCCGACAAACTGACATATCCGCGCTCGTCACGCTTGCTGGCATTATACGCGTCGATCAACAATTTGATGACGTCGGAATCGATTGTCGGCTGGTCTGAACCCCTAGATGTATCGGCAGGAACCGCGTTCGAGTTCACAATCGACGGCGGCAGAGAAAGCGATCGCTGGTCCTGATCGAGCGCACCGACATCGATGAACCGCGTGCAAGCCTGACGAAAACCCTCCGGCGTTCGTTCGGCACCAAAGCCATAGACCGGCACGCCCTCCTGCCGAATCCGCGTTGCAAGCGGCATGAAGTCGCTGTCCGACGACATGATGCCGAACCCGTCGACGCGACCATGAAACAGCAGGTCCATCGCATCGATCGTCATTTTCATGTCGGTCGCATTTTTGCCCTTGGTAAGGTCGAATTGCTGCTGGGGCTCCAGCCCGTGCTTGATGCTGATGTCACGCCACCCCTTCAGGCTGGCCTTTGACCAGTTTCCGTAAACCCGCCGGACATTCACCGTGCCAAGTTCGGCGAGTACCGTAAGCACCGGATCGAGCATCGCAGATGACGCATTATCCGCATCGATCAACAGCGCCACATTCCGGATTTTATTGCCGTTTTCGATCACTCAAGCCCACCGGCCGACCGGCCACTATTATCGAGGCGTGCGAACATTGTTGTCGATGTCATCCTGTTTCTTCGCGCGAGTGTGACCATCTGGGTCCTCGACCGCCCGCTTTAACTCATCCTGTGTGCCGACATCGCGACCAAGGCCGCCACCGGCTCTCCCTGCCTGATCGGGTGCCTCGCTTGCAACATCGATGATGCCACTGTCGTCATTCTCTCTTGCGCTTTGGGTACGACGGTCTTCCATCATCTTGTCTCCTTCGATGGTGACTGAACGGCCGAAACGAAAGTCACGTTCCCAACGGTCGAAACAAGGTCAGAAAGCAAAGCTACCCCGGCTTGTTCTTTCCCAGATACCAGCTCAGCCGATCGGGGCCTCGGCTCTTCGCACGCGCCGGGTTCATGAGGTCATAGACGACCGCGTTCTCTAGCACGCGTTGCACGTAATTCCGCGTTTCAAGATAGGGGATGTCCTCGATCCAGTCGACGATATCGACTCCGCTTGTGCGCGGATCGCCATAGGTCCGCAGCCATTTATTCACATTGCCGCCACCGGCATTATACGCCGCAATCGCCAGGGGATAACTTCCGAAACGGTCGAAAATACGCTGGAAATAGCTCGAGCCCAACCTAATCGACAGAGCAGGATCGGTCGTCAGCGCTGCGGGAGAATAGCTCAGACCCATCTTGCCGGATTGCTCACGCGCGGTCGCCGGCATCAGCTGCATCAGTCCGCGTGCACCCGCCGGGCTGATCGCTGCCCTGTCGAACTGGCTTTCCTGACGCGCGACCGCGTGGATCAGCGTCCATTGATCCTCATAGCCGGACGGCACCGCAACCGTCGGATAGCCGGTTGCCGCATAGTCCGTCAGTCCGTTCTGCAACGCGCTCCGCCCGACCATTACGCCGAGATCGGGACGGTGTAATTCCAGCGACAATTGCGCCGCGAGCAGATGGTCCGTTTCCGTCGTCGCGTCGCTCGCGATCTGGCGGATGAACGCCGTCTGATCCTGATAATCGCCGATGTTGCCGAGCAGCCGCGCCGCCTGTACGATTTCGCGCCGGTCGAAAGCATTTCGCGACTGCGGCGCGACGGTCTGGGCCGAAACCGCGGGTGGCGCCGCTAGCGGCTGATCCGTTCGCTCCAGCGCCAACTGCCCGTAAAATTGGTCACGATATCCGGCGGCCCGGTTGTAATACATTGCCGCATCCGCTGCCCGCCCGGCTGCTTCGGCGGCGCGACCGGCCCAATAAAATCCCTTGGCACGCGTCTGCGCCGAACGGCTGCCCCGCCCGTAACGATCGAACATCAGCATCGCATCGGCAGGCCGGTTCAGCTGATGCATCGCAACGTCGCCCGCAAGCCAGGCAAGGCTCGTATAATCGTCACGTTCACCGTAATCCTTGGTCGAAACGTCGGTTCCGGGCGGATAGGCGTCATCAACCTGGCGCGAGATGTCGTAAGCCGTCTGATACTGCCCGTCCGCCGCCGCGCCGCGCGCATTGACCAGCAGCACTTCATACCATTTCTCAGGATCGCCCGGCAACGACCCCAGCGAACGTCGCTTTGCCAGATACTCCCTGGTCGCGGGATCTAGCGTGCTGCGCATCCAAGCGGCCCGATCCGCAATATATCCCGGATCGTTCGCGTAAAGTGCCTGTGTCGCCGATGCCAATGCCGCCGCGTCCGACGACTTGGTTCTGAAGGCCAATCGGGCTTCGAAGACCGGCCTCTTCGCTGCACTTGTCAGCGCAAGCTGGCGTCCGGCGGCGGTCGTCGCTCCGGCCCAAAGCAAAGCGTCCATCCGAGCGTCCTGATCGGCAACGGACAGCGCGTTCAGGAACGACGTCAGTATCGTTGACTCGTCCTTGCTCGACAAAACTCTCATCCGCCAAGCGTCGCGCGCAACCCTGCTTGCCTCCGCCTGATCACCGGTCGACTGCAACGCGGTTGCAAACGCCACCATTCCGCTCGTCGAACGCGGCGGGTAGCGGCGGAAAAACGCAACAATTTCCGCGGCCGACCCTGACCCCTGCGCTGCCTGACGCTCCGCTGCCCGCCGGTTCGCCGCCTCGTTCGGCCAGCCCGGATGCGCAACGATAAACGACGCATAACTGCCGAAAGGCAGCGCGTCAGTTTGCTGCAGCGCCGTCCACTGCGCAATGGCCGACGCTATCGCGCCGTTCTGTGACGGAACTTGCGCCATGCCGTTCGCCAGCCTTGTTACGGATCGATCGGTCTGATCTTGCGTCGCCGGCAAAGAGGAGCCGCCGACCGCGGCAACAAGAAGGAGTATGGACTTCGATATCGCTGCAACCATGTGGACAGACTAGCAAAACAACCCGTATCTGTCCTGAACGAAATCGCCGATTTCAATAATTGGAGCGCGAAATCCGATGTTCTCCGGATCGATCCCGGCCCTTGTCACCCCCTTCGCAACAGACGGGAGTTTCGATGAAACCGCTTACCGTGACCTGATTGACTGGCAGATCGAACAAGGCTCAAGCGGACTTGTCGCGTGCGGAACAACCGGAGAGGCGGCAACGCTCACGGCGCATGAACATTTTCAGGTCGTTCGCGTGTGCGTCGACCAAACAAAAGGTCGTGTTCCCGTGATCGCAGGTGCGGGATCAAACGATACCCGCGTCGCGTCCGAAAATCTGATAGCCGCGAAAGACGCCGGTGCGGATGCCGCCTTGATGGTTCCCCCATATTACAACCGGCCGAGCCAGGACGGTATCTTCCACCATTTCGCAAAACTCGCCGAAAACTGTCCGTTGCCGATCATCTTGTATAACGTACCGAGCCGGACGGTTACCGATATTCAACCGGAAACGCTGATCAGGATCGTCCAAACCTTCCCCGGCATTTTCGTCGGCATAAAGGATGCAAGCGGCATACTTCGGCGCGTCACGCATCACCGCGCATTGCTCGGGTCTCAATTTTGCCAACTTTCGGGCAATGATGATCTGGCGCTTGCTTTCAATGCGTTGGGCGGGGCGGGATGTATATCGGTCACGGCAAACGCAGCGCCGGGTCACTGTGCAGAGTTTCAGTCCGCATTTGCGCAAGGTCGTATGGATGATGCCTTGCGCCTGCACGATCAACTCTTCCCGCTCCACGAGGCGATGTTCGTCGATGCTTCACCCGGACCGGTAAAATATGCGTTGGCCCGGGCTCGTCCCGGCTTTCCTTCCACATTGCGTTTGCCGATGACGCTACCGAACGACGCCGCGCGTGAGGCGGTGGATGCGGGTCTGAAACATATCGGTATGCTATAACGCGCTTCCACTCTATCTTTGCCGCGACTATCTGACCGGCATGGCCCGACCCAAACCCGCAACATTTGAAAAGACCAAAATCGTCGCTGAAAACCGTCGCGCGCGGTTTGACTATGCCATCGAGCAGGTCTTCGAAGCCGGCGTGGCTTTGACCGGAACCGAAGTAAAATCTCTGCGGTTCGGGGAGGGTTCGATTGCGGAGAGCTATGCGGAGGTCAAGGATGGCCAGGTCTGGCTCATCAACTCAAACGTCCCTGAATTCGCGCACGGCAATCGCTTCAATCACGAACCCAAACGACCACGCAAACTACTGTTGCACGAGCGGGAGATCAACAAGATGCACGGCGCCGTGGCACGCGACGGCATGACGCTGGTGCCGCTGATGGTTTACTTCAATTCGCGCGGACGCGCGAAAGTTGAGCTGGCGCTCGCCAAGGGCAAGAAGGCGCACGACAAGCGAGAGACGATCAAGGAGCGCGACTGGAAGCGCGAACAGGGCCGCATCATGCGCGATCGTGGCTGACGCGCGATTTGACTCATCGTCACCGCCTCGGCTTAAGCGGGTGCAACGAAAAGAATAAGATATTTTGCGACAGGAGATAAATTTGTTCGTCATGCGCTCGCTACTCGCCGGTACCGCGGTTGTTGCTCTGGCCGGCTGCGCCTCCAGCCGGACGGAACCCGGTCCGTCCGCCATCGCCCAGCAAACCGCGATTGTCGGGACGGCTGCAGTTGGCCCAGTCGAACCAAAGCCGGAGGCCGGTCCGCAGATCGGAACGTTCGGGTTTGACGAAGCCGGCATGGACAAGGCTGTCTTGCCGGGCAACAATTTCTATACCTATGCGAACGGAACCTGGGCCAAGGATACGCCGATCCCGCCCGATCAGTCGAACTACGGAATGTTCACCGTTCTCGACGATCTGTCGAAGGCGCGCACCCATGACATCCTGGAAAAGGTCAAGGACGATCAGGACTCCAAGATCGGTCGCGCCTATGCGAGTTTCCTCGATCAATCGAGCGTTGAGACGAAGGGGCTGACCCCGATTCAGCCTTGGCTCTCCCAGATCAAGGGGCTGAGCAGCAAGGCCGACTATCCGGCGCTGGCGGCACAGGCCGATCGTAACGGCGTCGGCGTACCCTTCGGCACCTATGTCGGTCAGGACGACAAGATTCCCGACGTTTACGCGCTCAACCTGTCGCAATCCGGTCTCGGCATGCCGGACCGCGATTATTACCTTTCGCGCGATCCAAAATTGCAGCAGACCAAGACAGCGTATCAGGCCCATCTCGCCAAGATCATGACGCTTGCGGGCGAAGCGAACGCCGCGGCGCGTGCCGCGGCAATCGTCGCGTTCGAGACCAAAATCGCCCAGGCCAGCTGGACGCGGATCGACAGTCGCGATGCCGACAAGACGTACAACAAGATGACCGTGGCGCAGTTGCAGCGCAGCGCGCCCGGTTTCAACTTCTTACGCTATTTAATGGACACGGGAACGCCCGTCGACAGCGTGATCGTTGCCCAGCCGAGCGCGGTGAAGGGTATCGCTGCGGCCATTCAGGCAGCGCCGCTGTCCGTGTTGAAAGATCAGCTCCTTGTCCGTTCGCTCGATAGTTTCGCCGACGTGCTGCCCAGTGCCTTCGACAAGGAGCAGTTCGCGTTTTACGGGACCACCCTGTCCGGAACGCCCGAGCAACAGGTGCGGTGGAAGCGGGCAGTTGATTTTACCGTCGGCGCGCTCGCCGATGATGTGTCTAAAGTCTATGTAAACGAGTATTTTCCGCCCGAAACGAAAGCCGCAGCGGATCAGCTCGTCAAGAATATCATCGCCGCAATGGGGCGTCGCATCGACAAGCTCGAATGGATGGCACCCGAAACCAAGGTCCTTGCGCACGAAAAGCTGGCGGCATTTACGCCGAAGATCGGTTATCCATCCAAATGGCGCGACTATTCGGAGCTCGAGATCAAGGCGGACGATCTTTACGGCAATGAACTGAGAGCGCGCCACTGGCAGCATCAATATAATACCGGAAAGCTTGGCAAGCCGATCTATCGCTGGGAATGGGGCATGACTCCCATGACGATCAACGCCTATGCCAATTTCGGCATGGTCGAAATCGTGTTTCCCGCCGCCATATTGCAACCGCCTTTTTTCGATCCGAAGGCGGATCCTGCCCTTAATTATGGTGGTATTGGTGCCGTGATCGGGCACGAACTCAGCCATCATTTTGACGATCAGGGCTCTAAATACGATGCCAGCGGCCGTCTGACGCGGTGGTGGACCCCGGCCGACCTCGCCCGCTTCAAGGCTTTGACGGAGGAACTCGTCGCGGAATATGACAAGTATGAGCCGCTGCCGGGAATGCATGTAAAGGGTCAACTGACGCTCGGTGAGAACATCGCCGATCTGGCGGGTCTGACGGTCGCGCATGATGCTTACGAGCATGCCGCCGGTTCCGACGCTGGAAAGACGATCGACGGCTTCAGTCCTGACCAGCGTTTCTATCTCGGTTGGGCGCAGGTTTGGCGCCGTAACTACCGTGAAGCGAATTTACGTCAGCGGCTACTGACCGATCCGCATTCACCGTCCGAACAACGTACCTGGGTGGTCCGCAATCTCGACCCATGGTACGCGGCGTACGGCGTCAAGCCGGATGAGCAGCTGTATCTCGCACCCGGCGAACGCGTTCGCATCTGGTAAAGCGGCGCGGATGGTCTGGCGGTGGGCGGCATCTCGCTTGCCCTTCGCGACGTCAAGGATATGACGCGAAATGATGGCCAGTCGTTCGCTTACCCTATCGGACCGTTCGCAGAAGACGGCGGCGGTCGTCGCTACCGGTCTTGCCGTTACGACCGGGGCGCTTATTCTCTGGCTGATCGGCAGCCTGCTCGTCGCAGCAGGGTTTGTCGCTGCGGCGGTCATCGTTCTGGGTGCGACCGCATTATGGCGGTTGCTCACACCCGTCCGGCAGGATGATCATCTCGCCATAGATTGGGATTTTGCGAGGACGCTCGTGCAAACAAGCCGGGATGCCGTGGCGATAACGGATCGCGCCGGGCATATGGTTTGCGCCAACGATGCCTATGAAAAGGTATTTGGCGGGTTCATTACCCCGCCCGACATGGCGTCAGGCGATGACGAGCGATCGGCGCTCGGTTCTGCGGGCCGCGCCGCCTGGCGGGACGGCGCGGCGGATTATGCCGGCTTCACTATTTCCGATCGCCGGTTTGATGTCGGGGTAACACGCGGCGGCAGCACGGCCGAAATGCTTGTTTGGCGTTTCCGCAGCATTCGCAGCCGTGACGCCGTCGTCGACGTGAGCGATCTGCTGGCTGGCGCAACAGGGGACCGGATCGGTGCCAGCGGGATCATGGCCGCACTCATCACCGCCGATGGACGGGTCCTCGGCGCGAACCGCGTGCTTGCGTTGCGTGCGTGCGGGCGTCCGGACGACGATATCACGGGTGTGAATTTTCTGGACCTGGTCACGGTCGACGCTCGCGGGCTCGTCCACTTCATGCGCGAGGGACCGGAAGCTATTCCATTGCGCATCGTCCAGGTTCCTTTCGCCGATACCGAGGACGCACCGATCCTGATCGCGCTGCTCGATGAGGGCGAAGACCTTCCCGTCGCTCTCGACTCTACGGTTTCCGAACACGTCGGAAGCCTTATTTCACTTATTCCGTTCGGCATGGCGCTCGTCGACAGGGATGGACGGTTCCTGCAAATGAACAAGGCTTTCGGCCAGGCCGCCTCCGTCGATGCAAATGCGCCGCCGCTCTATCCGGGCGATCTGGTCGTCCGCGAGGACAAGGCTGCCGTGGCCGATGCGATACGTCGATTCGCGGGCGGTGCCACGCATTCCAGCGATATTGCTGTGCGGTTGAAGGACCATCCGGACGAACCCGTCGCGCTGACGATCGCCGGTGCCCGCGGCTTCGGCGATGCAGCCGTACTGCTGAGCCTCAAAAACAATAGCGAGGAAACGCGTCTGCAGCGCGAAGTGCGCCAGGCAACCAAAATGCAGGCCGTTGGACAATTGGCCGGAGGCGTAGCGCATGATTTCAACAACATACTGACCGCAATTATTGGCTATTGCGACCTGATGCTGATGCGCCATTCGCCCGGCGACAGCGACTATGATGACATTCAGCAGGTCCGGATCAACTCGCATCGTGCTGCATCGCTCACACGCCAGTTGCTAGCCTTTTCCCGACAGCAAACGATGCGGCCGCAGATTCTCCAGCTTCCCGATCTCGTTTCGGAAGTTTCCAATCTGTTGAAACGTTTGCTGGGCGAAACGATCAGCCTTGATGTGACGCACGGCCGCAATCTCGGCGCGGTACGGGCGGATCCGGGCCAGCTTGAACAGGTTGTCGTCAATCTCGCCGTCAATGCCCGCGATGCGATCGTTTCGGCGCATCCGCGAGGCGGCGGTGTGCTGACGATCCAGACGTTGAGCCTGAGCGCCAAGGAAGTTCGTCAGATGCAGCACGAACTTTTGCCGATCACGGATTATACCGTGCTGAATGTCGGAGATAACGGCACCGGTATTCCGTCAGAGATCATAAACAAGATTTTCGAGCCCTTCTTTACCACCAAGGAACCGGGGAAGGGGACCGGTCTCGGCCTTTCCACGGTGTACGGGATCGTGAAACAATCCGGCGGATGGATATTTGCGGATTCAAAGCCCGGCGAGGGCACGATATTCAGCATGTATTTGCCGGTTCACGCCGCGGCGGCGGTACCGCTCCCTGCCAGTGTACGGCAGGTTGCCAGTCCTGCGGAGCTCTGGGGCACGGGGATGATCCTGCTTGTCGAAGATGAGGATATGGTCCGTGCGGTCGCGGAACGGGCTTTGACGCGCCAGGGTTACGGCGTGCTGACCGCGGAAAACGGAGAAGTCGCGCTTGAGTTGTTGGAGAAACATGGTCGACCCGACCTCCTCATCACCGATGTCGTCATGCCGACGATGGATGGGCCGACGATGGTGCGCCACGCGCGCGAACGCTATCCCGATCTACCGATTCTGTTCATGTCGGGATATGCGGAAGAACAATTGCGAAAATCGATCGATCTTGATCACGTCGCGTTCTTGCCCAAGCCGTTTTCCGTCCAGCAACTGGCCGCGGCTGCCAGCGAATTGCTCCATCTTGTCTGAGTTCGAGCCTATGGCGTGCGGCGTAAAACACGGTAAGATCGGTCGCCATGTCTGACGTAAACCGTATCCTCATTGTCGAGGACGAGCCGCTGATTGCGATGATGCTTGAGGATTTCCTCGATATCCTCGACCGGACAGTCGCAGGCTCGGTCGACACCGTAGACGCAGCGCTTGCGAAGATCGCAAGCGGGGGCGTCGGTGCGGCGATCCTCGACGTGAATCTGCGGGGCGGTCAAAACAGTACCGCCGTTGCCGAGGCTTTGGCTGAGCGCGGACTTCCTTTTCTTTTTGCGACCGGCGGCAACGAGGATGGCGTTGATCCGCGCTTCCGCGATCGCCCGCGACTGCAAAAACCATTCACGATGGACAGCGTTGAAAAGGCACTGGCTGGCTTGGGATGACATTGCGAAAGGCTGTCGTTCGTTGATCCAGCGCCAACGAATCGTGCCGGGCTTTGTACTTATTGCGGTTCTGTCGGGTTATCTCGCCGGGGGGATCGGCGCCTCCGTCGCAGTGATCATTCTTTCCCTGCCACCGCTCGCTTGGGCGTTCGATAACCGCTCCGGCACCTTCCTTGTGCTTGCCGTTCTTTTCGTAATCACGGTCGGCATCATGGTTCTGCTGATCGCGCTGCTGGCGCTGGCATCTTGATTCGCTCTGCCCGAACACACGCCGCTCGTGCACTTTACGGCGATTTCCAACGCTCGCTCCTTGAAGAGGCGAACTTGAGAGTGAATGGGTCGGCGAACTCTGAAACGGACTGTGCAACGGCCTTGTGTCAAGAGCGCGACCAACGACATAGCCTGGCAGGATGATGATTCGACTGGAAGGGCAGCCGGTTTTGACGGCGGACCAAATACGTGCCGCCGAACGCGCCGCGATGGATCTTGGCGTCAGCGAAGATACGCTGATGACGCGTGCTGGAGAAGCCTCCGCGGCTGCGATCCAGCGCGTTGCGGCCGGTGCGGAGGTCGTCGTTCTTTGCGGGCCGGGCAACAATGGCGGTGACGGCTATATCGCGGCCGCTTGTCTCAAGGCTGCATCAGTTCCGGTCCGCGTCGTTGCCGTCGGCGAGCCGAAAAGCGACACCGCCCGATGGGCTCGTTCCCGATGGGATGGTCCTTTGGGCTCACTAACGGACGCTGAACCTGCGCCCATCTTTGTCGATGCGTTGTTCGGAACGGGGCTGTCCCGGCCCCTGAACGGGGTTTCATTCGGGCCGTTGGCCGATGCGGCCCGCTACCGCATCGCCGTCGATATCCCGAGCGGTCTTGCGACGGATGACGGCTCGATCCTTACTGAACCGCCCATCTTCGATCTTACACTGGCGCTTGGCGCTGCCAAACCGGCTCACCTCCTCCAACCCGCCGCGCGCTATTGCGGTGGAGTTCGGATTCTCGACATTGGATTGAATGCTAACAGCAATGCGCATGTCATTGCTCAACCACATCTTTCTGACCCCGGCGCCGATGCGCAAAAATATACGCGGGGGATGGTCGCGGTGGTTGCGGGGGCAATGGCCGGCGCGTCGGAACTCGCCAGCCTCGCGGCAATGCGCAGCGGAGCGGGCTATGTAATGCTGCTCGGCGGTTCAAGTAATGACGCCGGTCAGGGGGTGCCTCATGCGCTTGTCCGCAAACCTTTCGATGCCGAAACGCTCAAGGACGACAGGATCGGTGCGATCGTGATCGGCCCGGGGCTCGGTCGTGGTTGCGACGCGAGAGAGCGGCTTGAAGCAGCAATGCGAGCGGCGCGGCCGATTGTAATAGACGGAGACGCTCTGCACCTTGTCGATCCTGAGCGTATCGCGACACTCGACGTTCCGGTCATTCTCACGCCCCATTCCGGGGAGTTCGACGCTCTTTTCGGCAAGGGTGGCGGCTGCAAGGTCGTACGCGCCCGGTGCGCGGCCGAACGATCCGGTGCCGTCGTCGTCTTCAAGGGCGCGGACACCGTCATAGCGCATCCCGACGGCCGGATTCGCATCGCGACCAATGCCAGCCATTGGCTGTCCACCGCAGGGACGGGCGATGTCCTCGCCGGTACGGTCGCGGCGATGCTCGCAAGCGTTCTTCCTCTGCTGGAGGCGGCGGCGGCGGCGGTATGGATGAACGGTAAAGCGGCGCGTCGGCTCGGCAAGGCCTTCATCGCCGACGATCTCGCTCAGGCGCTGAGCGCCGTGCGCGGGGGCCTGTGAACGATATAATAATCCGGATCGCGGCGCGCGGAGACGGCATCACTGCTGACGGTCGCCACGCGGCTTTCGCCGCGCCCGGCGACGTCATGCAATCGGACGGGTCTGTGACGCCTGGACCGCATCACCGCATCCCCCCCTGTTCGCTTTTTCCGGCTTGCGGCGGATGCCGGCTCCAGCATCTTGACGAGGAGTCCTACGCGACATTCGTCACGGATCGCATTGCGTCCGCGCTCGATGCCCATGGCATCAACGCGCCGATGCGTCCGCCTGTCATCTCGCCGCCGCGCACACGGCGTCGCGCGATCCTGCATGCCGAAGCAAAAGGGGGCCGGATCAGGATCGGCTTTACGCAGGCCCGAAACCACGCTCTCGTCGACATGACTGAATGTCATCTTCTCACGCCGAAGCTGTTCGCACTGATAGATCCTCTGCGACACCTCTTGCGGAAATTGCGTCTCGAGCGGCGAGGCAATGTCCACTTGACGGAAGTGGATCAGGGGGTCGAGTTGATCGTCACCGGGTTGGCCGCCGAAGGTCTTGAGGCAGCCGAATTGATAAGCGCGTTCTGCCGAATGCACGGCGTTGCCCGGTTCGCGATCGATCAGGGGTTCGGGCCGGAGGTTCGCTGGGAGCCCGAACCGGTGACCGTGACGCTTGGCAACATGCCGGTCCAATTTCCGCCGGGCGCCTTCTTGCAAGCAACCGCGGAAGGCGAGGCGGCACTAATCAATGCGGTCCGTGATGGATTGGGGCGCGCTGACACCGTCGCCGACTTGTTTGCCGGTCTGGGCACGTTCGCACTTGCGCTATCTCAGCGCGTATACGCCGCCGAGGGCGCACGAGATGCCGCCGACGCGCTGAAATCCGTCGCAAAGCTGCGTAAACAGGCTTTGTTTGTAGAACATCGCGATCTGTATCGCCGCCCGCTGAGCACCCCCGAAATCAACCGCTTCGATGCAATTATTCTCGACCCGCCCCGGGCAGGCGCACGTGACCAGATCGAGAATATCGCTCCGAGCCAAGTCAGAACTCTGATCTATATTTCCTGCAATCCCAGCAGTTTCGCTCGCGATACCGCGAAATTGTATGAAGGCGGATGGCGGATTGCTTGGGTTCAGGGGGTCGGGCAATTCCTCTGGTCAACCCACATCGAACTCGTAGCGCGCTTCATTCGCCCGGATATCGCGCCCTGACGAAATACAGCCCCGCCGCCGGCGCGTTAAGCCCCAAGGCCTCCCGATTCCGGGCTTTTAACGCTTTCGCGACAGTCTCGATCGACCAACGTCCCATCCCGACCAGCGCAATGCATCCGACCATCGATCGCACCTGATGATGCAGAAACGACCGGGCAACGACTCGAATCGCCAAAGTATCGCCGTTACGATCGACATCGAACTGGTCGAGCGTTCTGATCGGACTGTTCGCCTGGCAATGAGCGGATCGGAAGGTGGTGAAGTCATGCCGACCGACCAGCACCTGTGCAGCCGATTGCATCACGCTTTCGTCGAGTTGTCGAGGAACACGCCATGCCAGGCCTCTACCGATCGTCAGCGGCGCTCGCCGATTGACAATCCGGTACTCATAGAATCGTTCAACGCACGAAAAACGTGCGTGCCAATCCTCGGGAACGACGGCGCAGTCGGTCACCGCAACGGGGCTGCCTCCGACAAGCGCGTTTATCGCCTCCATCAATCGAAATGCGCCGATTTCCTTTGCTAGGTCAAAGTGCGCCCGCATTGCAAGGGCATGCACGCCTGCGTCGGTCCGACCTGCGGCATGGACAGTAACTCGCTGTGCCGACAGCGAAAATACAGCATCTTCGAGCGTTTGCTGGACGCTTGGACCGTGCGCCTGTCGCTGCCAACCCATGAAGGGGCGGCCATCATATTCAATCGTCAGCGCAAATCGCGTCAAAGCTGCATCCCGCTTGGTGCGGGAAAACCGCGCAGAAAGTCGGATATGTGTTGAACGGAGCGCCCTGCGCGTTGCACCAGCGTCGGCCGGATCGCGATCCTTCCCGTCGCAATGGTCAGATCATCGTTGAGAACAAAACCGGGCGGGAACGACCCTGTCGTGGAACAGATCTCCGCTCGAAACACCTTGATGCGCTCACCGCGAAACATGAACCAGGCTCCGGGCGCAGGGTTCATCGCGCGGATCTGGCGTTCAATCTCTATGGCGGGAAGGCCCCATTTGACGCGCGCTTCCGCTTTGTCGATCTTCGCGGCATAGGTAACGCCTTGATCAGATTGCGGAACGGCCGGATGTGCCGGCAAATCGGCAAGCACCCGTATCATTGCCTTCGCTCCCATTTGGGCCAGTTCGTCTGTCAGTTCTCCCGCGCTCTTATCGCTGATTGGCGTGCGTGTCCCGAGACGTATCGGCCCTGTGTCCAGGCCCGTTTCCATTTGCATGATACCGACCCCAGTCTCCAAATCTCCGGCCTGTATCGCTCGCTGTATCGGCGCCGCTCCGCGCCATCTCGGCAGGATCGAAGCATGAACGTTGAGACAGCCGAACTTTGGCCCTCCCAGAACTTGCGGCGGGAGGATCAGGCCATAGGCGGCAACGACGCAGACATCGGCATCCAGACTTGCGAATTGCGCTTGAATAGCGGGGTTTTTCAGCGAAACCGGCGTTCTGACGGCAATCCCCAGCGCCTCTGCACGAAGGTGTACGGGAGATGCCACCAGCTCACGGCCACGCCGCCCGCCTGGCCGCGGCTGTTGACTGTAAGCCGCAACGACATCGTGACCAGCCGCGACCAGCATATCCAGCGTCGGTACGGCAAACTCCGGCGTGCCCATAAAAACGATCCGCATCTCCCCTTCGAACACGCTGGCGAGGAAAGCTGCAACCCCTTATCTACGGGGCAATGGCTTCCCCCGAAATCGACGCGCTGACGCAAGCTCTTTCTCGTTTGCCCGGTCTTGGTCCGCGTTCGGCGCGTCGCGCGGTTCTTCACCTTCTGAAGCAAAGGGAAGGTGTGCTGGGGCCTCTGCGCGATGCCCTGATCGCGGTCGACGAGCGGCTTCAGACCTGTCGCGTGTGCGGCAATATTGATACCGTTGATCCATGTTTGATCTGCACCGACGCGCGGCGGGATCAGCGCTCGCTATGCGTAGTCGAGGAAGTCGCCGATCTATGGGCACTCGATCGCTCGCGACTTTTCCCGGGCCGGTTTCACGTGCTTGGCGGGCATTTGTCAGCATTGGAGGGCGTCCGCCCGGAAGATCTCGCGATCGACCTTCTTGTTCGACGTGTCGAGGGCGGGGGGATCGATGAGGTCGTGCTGGCCATGAACGCGACCCTTGAGGGTCAGACCACGGCGCATTTCATCGCCGAACGTATCGAGCGCTTCCCGGTCCGCGTCACCCAACTCGCGCACGGAATGCCTGTCGGCGGCGAGCTCGACTATCTCGACGAGGGAACACTCGCCCAGGCGCTTCGCGCACGTCGTCCCGTCGCTTGACGGTGCATCCGGCTGCATTTAACTCGCAGCCATGAGCGTCCTTTGCATTTTGGAAACCCCCGATCCACGCCTGCGTCTCGTCGCGGAGCCCGTGGCCGCGGTCGATGAAGAGGTACACACGCTCGCCGCCGATATGATTGAAACCATGTACGCTGCGAACGGCATAGGTCTCGCCGCAATCCAGGTCGGGGTGCAAAAACGGGTTGTCGTCGTAGATCTTCAGGATCGCGCCGACGAGGATGGAAATGCCCTCCGCAGCCCGCGCGTCTTCATCAATCCCGAGATCATTTCGCTTAGCGAAGAACTTTCAGTTTATAACGAAGGCTGCCTGTCCATTCCTGAGCAATACGCCGAAGTCGAACGCCCGGCGAGTTGCCGCGTTCGCTGGCGGGATATGGAAGGCCGATCACAGGAAGGCCAATTGGAAGGCCTGATGTCGACATGTCTGCAACATGAGATCGACCATCTGAACGGCATTCTGTTTATTGACCATATCAGCCGGTTAAAGCGCGATATGGTCTTGAAAAAACTGGCAAAAATGCGCAAGGCGGCCTGAACTGGTCAGGCATGCTCAAAGAGACTTGTCTTCTGTTGCGCGTTCGACCTATGTTCTAAATGTGCTCAATCGTCATTCGCCGCGTTTGCCCCCGAAGCGATGCCGTTCCATTTACGTCGGACGATTGCGCGATATTCGCCAGGTTCGGGGCATCTGATGACGATTGAAATGATGATCGCGTCAGTTACTGGGTTGACGCTGGGCTTGGGGATCGGCTGGTTCATTGCTTCGTTGCGCGCGGTCAAACTGTCGAGCGATCTGGCGGTCGCACAATCCCGGGCAGCGGATGCCGAGATCGTTCGGCAGACACGCGATGCGGTTGAAA
This sequence comes from Sphingomonas sp., assembly GCA_965219075.1. Classification (GTDB taxonomy): domain Bacteria; phylum Pseudomonadota; class Alphaproteobacteria; order Sphingomonadales; family Sphingomonadaceae; genus Sphingomonas. The sequence goes on along the minus strand of CBDCMM010000002.1, from coordinate 2,041,341 downwards.
GAGAACGTAACGAAGCGCTGCGCGACCTCGCCGCGTTCAAGGCGCAGGCCGACGAACGTCATGCGGCGCATCTCGTGACGATCGGTGAACTGAAGGATGCGCACGAGCGGATGGCGCATCAATTTGATGCCGCTGCAGCCAAAGCGCTGGAAACGGCCGAAACACGATTTTTGGAACGTGCCGATGCCAGGTTCCGTCAATCCGAAGAGCTCGCCGGCAAGTCGCTTCAGCAGTTGTTGCAGCCGGTTAGTGAGCGCCTGCAGCGTTACGAAGACGGCGTTGCCTTGGTTGAACGCGAAAGACGATCGGCGTTTGGTGATCTCAAGGGCCAGATTGAGCAGATGCGGATCGGCCAGGAAAAGGTATCGAGTGAAGCTGCAAAGCTCGTCAATTCGTTGCGAAACGCGCCGAAGTCGCGCGGCCGATGGGGAGAGCAGCAACTCAAGAACGTACTCGAAACCTGCGGTTTAAGTGAGCATGTCGATTTTCAAACCGAAGTAAGCGTGACGGGTGAGGACGGCAGTCGGCTACGCCCCGACGCAATCATCAAGGTTCCCGATGGAAGATCGTTGGTCGTGGATGCAAAAGTTTCACTGAACGCCTATCAGGACGCCTTTGGCGCAGTCGATGAAGCAGAACGCCGCGCCGGCTTGTCGAACCACGCAGCTTCGATACGAACACACATAAACGGGCTTGGTGCAAAGGCCTATTGGAGCCAGTTCGACGATGCACCGGACTATGTCATCATGTTCATACCCGGTGAACATTTTCTGTCCGCTGCACTCGAACATGACCCCACCTTGTGGGACTTCGCGTTTGAGAAAAAAGTGCTGCTTGCGACACCGACCAATCTTATAGCGATCGCTCGTACGGTATCAGCCGTATGGCGACAGAAGAAACTCGCGCAAGATGCACAATATATCGGTATGCTGGGAAAAGAGATGTACGATCGTCTTGCGGTTGCAGCGAGTCATCTCAAAACCGTTGGAACCGGACTTTCGTCCGCAGTTAATAATTACAACAAGTTTGTCGGTAGTTTCGAACGCAATGTTCTCAGCACCGGCAAGAAGTTCAAAGAACTGAACATCGATGTGGGAGTTCGTGAACTCGAAACCGTGCCTGAAGTGGAGGCGCTCGCGCGCTACGCCGATTCCCCGGCAATATCCGATCAAAGTGTCCAATGAGTCATGATCTACCGCGAACTTCATAAGCCATGATCGCTGTCGCGACCGCAGCATTCAGACTGTCAGCTTTGCCATGCATTGGGATTTTAACAAGTTGATCGCATTCCTGCGCCATATGCGGTTCCATGCCATGGGCTTCGTTGCCGGTAAGGATGAAAGTAGGCGGGATGTATGAAGCGGCGCGATAGTCAACTTCGGTATCAAGACTAAGGCCTACCAACTCTCCTGCATCGCTGCGGAGCCATGCCACGAAATCCACCCAGTCGGTCGCGAAAACCGGCACCGTAAAAACAGCACCCATACTTGCACGGACGGCCTCGACGGAAAAGGGATCGACGCATTCACCAACAAGGATCAGTCCGCCCGCCCCGACCGCATCCGCCGTGCGCAAGATCGTTCCGAGATTTCCGGGATCGCGGAGGCGGTCGGCAATTAGCCAGATTGGATGTGCGGCGCGGTCAAGCTCAAAAAGCGGGACGTCGAACTCGTCATATATTCCGACGACGGTCTGAGGATTATCTTTGCCAGAGATCTTAGATAAAATCCCGGGCGTTGTTGCGAACACCTCGCCACCACCCGATTCAATTTCAGTAATAAGTGTTTCAACGAGAGGATGCGTTTTTTTCTCCGCCGAAAAAAATAACAAGCGTGGAAGCCGCCCCGCGTCTCGCGCTTCGGTCAAGATGCGCAGTCCTTCGGCCATGAATTGCCGCGCCGCCCGACGGTGCCGCTTGTCTCTCAGACTGCGAACATATTTGATCGTCGGGTTCGAGTAAGCCGATATTTGACGTATCATCGTGGGTTATCAACGCCGTGGCTTGCGATGGAATGATAAGACGGCGCGAACAGTCATTCTTCGCCGAACTTGCCCTCGACCAATTGGACGAGTGTCGTGACCGCCCGTTCCGCCTGCTCGCCGGAGGCACTGATGGTGATCGTGTCGCCCATGGCTGCGCCCAACATCATCAAGCCCATTATCGATGTCCCCGTCACGCGCTCCGCACCGACTTTGCTCACATAAATTTCGCAAGTTTGAACGGACGCGAGTGTTACAAACTTGGCACTCGCCCGAGCATGCAGTCCCCGGCGATTCGGAATGACGACATCGCGCGTCACTTCGCTCATGCCGCAGCTTCGCCGAGCACCTCAGAGGCAACCGAAATATATTTCCGGCCAGCTTCGCGCGCTGCTGCAACCGCTTCGACCACCCGCATAGATTTGCGGGCAGATCCCAAGCGAATAAGCATGGGTAGATTCATACCGGCAATCACCTCGACCCGTCCCCGTTCCATCAACGATATCGAGAGGTTCGAAGGCGTGCCTCCAAAAAGATCGGTCAACACGATAACGCCGTTCCCCGTATCAACCTTGCCGATCGCGCCAGCGATTTCGACTCGACGCTTTTCCATGTCATCTTCGGGGCCGATAGCGATTGTTGCGATGCGTTCCTGCGGACCTACTACATGAGTCATTGCGCGAACGAATTCCTCCGCAAGCTGCCCATGCGTTACCAGTACCAATCCGATCATTTTCAGACGTCACGTTCACTCAAGCTGTCGATCCGCTCCGCCTTGTCCGTTTGCCTGGAAAAAGCGGTCAGATCACGATGATTTACGGTGAGCGAAAATCCTTCGCTGCGCAACAGTGTCCCCATATAATCGGCAATGTGAACGGAGCGATGTTTCCCCCCGGTACAGCCGAACGCGACGGTAACATACGTTTTTCCTGCGATCTGATAGCGCGGGATCAGAAAGCCGAGCAGGTCGCGGATCTGACGGATCGCTCCCTCATAGGCCGGGTCCTCGGCCACATAATCTATTACCTCGTGATCAAGCCCGGTTTTCGGTCGCAGGCCCGCATCCCAATGGGGATTGCGCAAGAACCGCATGTCGAACACGAGGTCTGCGCCCGAAGGCAGCCCGTTCGAATAACCGAACGAGATGATGGAAACGACGTTTTGAATATTTGGACTATCCGCGAGACCCGCGCGAAGTTGAGTGGCAAGTGTGCTTGCTGTCAGGCCGGTCGTGTCGATCAACTGGTCGGCAAACGCTTTCAAAGGGGCAAGCAGCGCCCTTTCATCGGCGACACCGTCACTCGCAGGTCGATCCAATGCGACGGGGTGACGGCGTCTAGTTTCTGAGTATCGACGCACCAGTTCATTTCCAGAGCAATCAAGAAACAGGACCTTTATGCGCGGACCGTGATGCTCGATCAGTCGCCGTGTGCGAATGATGATGCGCGACGGTTCAAAATCACGCGTCCGGGTATCGACGCCAATCGCCAGGGGATGGGCACTATTGACGAGAGACTCGGCCAGCGAGGCATCCAGAAGCCGCTCCAGCAATCGCAGCGGCATATTATCGACCACTTCCCAACCGGAATCTTCGAGCGTGCGCAAAACCGTCGATTTTCCGGCGCCTGACATGCCGGTCACAAGTAACACGCTCGTTTCTTTCAGGTTCAAACCGGCAACGTCCTTCCGCATCCGCGAACGGCCAGTTCGACGATGATCGCAGCAGAGTTTGACATCGCGTTCACCGGTAATTCGCGAACCTGAATTCCCGCGATCGTCCGATAACCCGTTTGCGGCAAGCGCTCCACTGTCTGCGAAAGTCTCAGGAACAATTCTACGGGAACGCTGTCGACATGATCGAATGAAAGGATTCCCAGTCCGCGTATCTCCATCCGGCCCGCCATCCGCTCAGGGGAGCGTGCATGAAGGCATTGACCGATGCGTACCAGCAGGGTGCAGTCGTCACTGACCAGAACGGCACCCCGATCGATCAGCCGAAGCGCCAGATCGGATTTTCCGGATCCCGACGGACCTTCGATGACCACAGCCCTGCCGTCGACGGCTACGGTCGTCGCGTGCAGCGTTTCCGACGATGGCTGGCTCAGATCGGCAATCCTCTAGCTGGGATCGATCGTGGGCAGCCGGATAACGAAGCGGGCACCGCACAATTGGTCGTTACGTAACTCGACGGTTATGCTGCCTTGATGCCCCTCGACGATCGTGCGCGCAATAGCGAGACCCAGGCCGGAATGGCGACCGAACGCTTCGCCTTCGGGCCGTACAGACTGAAAGCGCTTGAAAATCGTCTCTCGAAGCTCGGTTGGCACGCCCGGCCCCTCATCCTCGATCCCGATCGTGATCCCGTCATGGTCTCGCTTCAAGGAAATCAGGATCATTCCGCCCCGCGGAGAAAATGAAACGGCATTATCGATCAGATTGTCGAATACACGTTCGAGCCTGATCGCTTCGCCCAATGCAATGAATGAAATATTTGGGGGGTATTCGAATTGAAACCGAACATCTTGCGGCGACGCGCGCGAGCGCCGTTGCGCCAACATCCCCTCGATCAACGCAATCAGGTCGACCGGTTCGAACTTCGCGCGACTGAGCTGCGCATCAAGCCGCGATGCTTCGGAAATGTCGCTTATCAACCGGTCAAGGCGGTGCACGTCGTCCCGCACTATTTCCAGCAATCGTGACTGAAGCAGAGGATCGGTCACGCGCGCAAGCCCATCGGTCGCCGATCGCAAGGACGCCAGAGGGTTTTTCAACTCATGGGTCACGTCCGCGGCGAACGCCTCCATCGCATCGATCCGGTCGCGCAGCGCAAGGCTCATATCCGATAGCGCCCGTGCCAGCATGCCCAGCTCGTCACGTCGCGACGGCAGCCTTGGGACGACCACCTCGCGCGCGCGCCCGAGCCTTACCCGTACGGCGGCGCGCGCAAGGCGCCGCAGGGGGCGGACGATCGTTCGCGCGAGAAACAGTGAAAGCAGGACGGACAGAAGCGTCACGACCAGCACCACGAGACTAATCCTGAAGCGTTCGTTGCGAACGGTCAGTGTGATGTCCCTGGCGTTGACTGTCGTCATGACGGCGCGCCGGTCGGGCAGGGAGGCAGCGGCTGTAATCACCGGGGTCCGGTCCGGCGCGCGCCATACGGTCGCCGCGAGTCCCCGGTTTCCGAGTACGGCAGCGACGTCCGCCCATGACCGTCCGTTCCGCAGTTCGCGGTACAAAGGCGCGCGCGGCGCGCCGACGACCCGATCGATCCCCGCGTCGAGGTAACGGGCGATCTCTTGACCCGGTCCTTGCTTGTCGGGATCGAGCAACTGGAAATTGCGCAATCCCATAGATCGACTGTCCCGTATCAATTCACCGTCATCGCCGTAAATGCGAACGCGTGAGCCCGTATCATGAGCCAGCCTTACGATCAGTGCGTCGCGATCCGGGGGATCGGCGGCCGAAATAGCCTCACCGATCAACCGGGCTTCGCGCATCGCCTGTTCAACGCGGCTGTCGACGATGCGGCTTCGATAGGTGTCGAGATAGAAAAATCCGCCGCCGAGCAGCACCAGGGCTATAATGTTGACCGCAAGAATGCGCCGGGTGAGTGAAATCTGACCCGACCATCGCAGCGCAAGAACACGCCCCTCATTCCTCGGAAAATCGATATCCGGCCCCGTAAAGTGTTTCTATCGCATCAAATTTGGGATCGCTTTCGCGGAATTTTCGCCTCAATCGCTTGATATGACTGTCGATCGTACGGTCATCGACATAGATGTCGTCCTGGTATGCTGCATCCATCAGCTGATTGCGCGTTTTGACGATTCCCGGGCGCTGCGCCAAAGTTTCCAGGATCATGAATTCAGTTACTGTCAGCGTAACCTGCCGTCCTGCCCAGCAGGTGCGGTGCTTTGCCGGATCCATCATCAGCCGTCCACGCTCGAACGGACCCATCGCGCCCGCTTCAGCCATCTCCCCGCTTTCGTTGTTTCCGAGTTCCGACCGCCGCAGAATGGCGCGAATGCGCGCGATCAATAGGCGCTGTGAAAATGGCTTCGCGATATAATCATCGGCACCCATCGCCAGCCCAAGAGCCTCGTCGACTTCATCGTCTTTGCTTGTCAGAAAAATGACCGGCGCTTGACTGCGTTCGCGAAAACGACGGAGCAATTCCAGTCCGTCCATCCGCGGCATCTTGATGTCGAAGATCGCAAGATCCGGCGGGTTGCCGGTCAAGGCTTTCAGCGCCAATTCGCCGTCTGTGTAGACGCGGGTGACAAACCCTTCGGCTTGCAAGGCGATCGACACCGACGTGAGAATATTGCGATCGTCATCCACGAGCGCGATTGATGCCGTCATCGCAAAATCCGTTTCTGTCTCTCTTCGTCGTTATGGCAAAGATCGTCGTCGCTCAACAGCGTTCCATAAGGCCTGTGTTTGACCAGGCTCTCTCTGCTTCTTATGCGCGATGCATAGACGACGGTCTGACGCATCAACTACGTCAGAGCCAGCGCGGCGTTTTGAGAGGCATAACATGAACGAACGGATCCCTTTCCAAGGTCTTGAGGCTCACGGCATTGAGACCAGAGCGACGCTTCACTGGAATTTGGTGACGGCCAGACTGATTGAATCCGCGGTCGCAAGGGGTGAGGGTAAACTTTCGGCGGACGGACCGCTTGTAGTGGAGACAGGTCCTCACACGGGTCGATCCGCGCAAGACAAATTTATCGTCCGGGATGCCGAAACGGAGGATTCCGTTTGGTGGGGTTCCTCCAACAAACCCATCGAGCCCAACCATTTTCAAGCATTAAAGGCCGACTTTCTGGCTGCTGTTCACGACAAAGAAGATCTGTTCGTCCAGGATCTTTACGGCGGTTCGCAGCCGGAGCACCGCGTCCGCGTCAGGGTGATCAACGAACTCGCGTGGCACAATCTTTTCATTCGCACGATGCTCGTACGACCTCCGGAGCAGGATCTACGAGGCTTTGATGCCGAATACACAATTATCGATCTGCCGAGTTTCCAGGCGGACCCGTCTAGGCATGGAACGCGCGGTGCAACCGTTATCGCTGTAAATTTTAGCGAAAAGCTGATCCTGATCGGCGGGACCCGCTACGCGGGGGAGATGAAGAAATCCGTTTTCGGGCTGCTGAATTATCTGCTTCCCCAAACCGGGACGATGCCCATGCACTGCTCGGCAAATATCAGCGCGGACGGCGATACCGCTATTTTCTTCGGACTGTCGGGAACCGGGAAGACAACGCTCAGCGCGGATGCAAGCCGAACATTGATCGGCGATGATGAACATGGCTGGTCCGATACCGCCGTCTTCAATTTCGAAGGCGGATGTTACGCCAAAATGATCCGCTTGTCTCCTGACGCCGAACCGGAAATCTTTGCGACGACCAAGCGGTTCGGGACAGTGCTCGAGAATGTGGTCATGGATCCGGTAACGCGGCAACTCGACCTTGATGATAATCGGCTCGCAGAGAATAGCCGCGGTGCCTATCCGATCGATTTCATACCCAACGCTTCCTCCGACAATATGGGGCCTGTGCCTCGGAATGTCGTCATGCTGACGGCTGACGCTTATGGCGTACTGCCGCCGATCGCCAAACTGACCCCGGACCAGGCGATGTATCATTTCCTGTCGGGCTATACGGCGCGTGTCGCCGGTACCGAAATCGGTGTTACCGAACCGGATGCGACGTTTTCAACCTGTTTCGGCGCGCCGTTCATGCCTCGCCATCCCTCGGTCTACGGCAACTTGCTGAAGAAAAGGATCGCAGCGGGAGGTGTCGATTGCTGGCTGGTCAATACGGGTTGGACGGGCGGAAAATATGGCGCAGGCCGACGGATGCCGATCCAGGTGACGCGTGCGTTACTGAACGCTGCACTCGACGGTCAGTTCAAGAATGCGCAGTTTCGTACTGATGCGAATTTCGGGTTTGCCGTGCCTTTATCCGTTGCCGGAATAGATCCCGTCATGCTTGATCCGCGCCGGACCTGGGCCGACGGCGCTGAGTATGACGCCACGGCGGCACGCCTTGTCGACCGGTTCGCGGAAAATTTCAAACAGTTCGCGGATCATGTCGATCAGGGCGTACGCGATGCTGGACCCAAGGTTTCACAGTCAGTCTAACGACCCGCCATCAAGACGTTAAATCACCGGTTCGTTGCGTGGTGAAGGGGGCAGGGGTTCCACCAGCAACCATCCATCGCGGTGATCGACGATCCGCATCAGCGTTCCTGCTGCCGCGTCGGGACCGACGGCGCTCCAGCTGCTGTCGCCCACATGAACGCGTCCGCGCCCGTTCTCGATCGCACTTTCGACAGTGACCGTGTCGCCGATCATTCGCGTGACCCTGTCGTTCAAGAGCTCATCGCTACTGACAACGGGGTAGTCACGGTACCATTTGCGGCCGATAACGACCGTCACCGCGCTCCAGATTGCAAACGCCAGCAGTTGCGCGATCAGGGACAGGTCCGGCAACGCGAGCGTTGCCAGACCGACAATCGCGGCTGCGACCGCCACAAAAATGAGGAACACGCCCGGGATCAGTAATTCCGCCGTCCCCAGTAAAACCGCAGCAATTAACCAAGCCGTACCGGCATCGATTTCGGTCCCATTCAAATCAGGTCTCCGGCAACTCGAACGGGCCGCGGGAACGCGCCGGAGATGTTTTTGCCGGTGGCTGCGTATCACTTTTACCGAGCGCATCCTTTGCCAATTCACCGATGCCGCCGATCGTACCGATCAACTGCGTCGCTTCGACCGGGAACAATATGGTCTTTGCGTTGGGGCTGGTCGCGAACTTGCCGATCGCCTCGACATATTTCTGAGCGATGAAATAGTTAATAGCCTGCGTCCCTCCGGTTTCGATTGCTTCCGACACGGCCCGCGTAGCGCTCGCTTCTGCTTCTGCCGCACGCTCCCGCGCTTCAGCGTCTCTGAACGCAGATTCCTTGCGGCCCTCAGCTTCGAGAATTCGCGCCTGTTTTTGTCCTTCGGCACGAAGAATTTCGGACTGACGGGAACCTTCGGCATCCAGAATATTGGCGCGCTTTTCGCGCTCTGCTTTCATCTGCCGGCCCATCGCGTTGACGATATCGGCTGGCGGGCGAATATCCTTGATCTCGACCCGCGTTATCTTCACCCCCCAAGGCGTAGTCGCATGATCGACGACATTGAGCAGTCGCGCATTGATCTCGTCGCGTTTGGACAAGGTTTCATCAAGGTCCATCGATCCCATGACCGTACGAAGGTTGGTTGTCGTCAATTGCAGCAGGGCGGTGTAAAGATCGCTGACTTCATAAGCAGCCTTCGGCGCGTCGAGCACCTGGAAGAAAACGACTCCATCGGTCGAAATCATCGCGTTGTCCTTTGTGATGATTTCCTGTCCGGGGATATCGATGACCTGTTCCATCATGTTGACCTTGCGGCCGACGCGATAGAAAAAAGCTGGATAGAAATTGAAACCGGGGGCGGCGGTCGTCGTGTAACGGCCGAAATGCTCGATTGTGTATTTATACCCTTGGCGAACAATCTTGATGCTTGTCATGAGGTAGACAAGGACCAGAACGAGGACGAGTGCGGCGGCGATCAAGCCCATGGGTAACTCCTGTTGTGACGACGCGTTCATAGCACGCCGTTCATGAGGGGGCCTAGCGATACCGGCATGCATTGGGTAGTTGACCGATCACGATCGCAGCCGGGAGAATTGGCAGTTATGGATATCCGCCTCGGACTGACGTTCGATGACGTTCTCTTGTGCCCGGCTCAGTCCGATGTATTGCCGAGTTCCGCCGATACCAGGACGCTGGTTGCGCGCGGTATCGCGCTTAACATCCCGATCATCTCGTCTGCGATGGACACGGTTACAGAGGCGGAAATGGCAATCGTTATGGCGCAGCTCGGAGGGATCGGAGTTCTGCACCGCAACTTGAGCATGACGGAACAATGTGACGCCGTCCGCCAGGTCAAACGGTTCGAGAGCGGCATGGTTGTCAATCCCATCACCATCATGCCGGATGCGACGCTGGCGGACGCGCAGGCGTTGATGGCGCGGCATCGGATCAGCGGCATTCCGGTTGTGGAAAAAAGCGGCCGTCTCGTCGGTATCCTGACCAACCGAGACGTACGTTTCGCAGAGAGCCCCGATCAGCCTGTCAGCGAATTGATGACGCGTGAAAATCTTGTGACGGTGGACGTCGATGTGAAACAGGATGAAGCCAGACGTCTGCTTCATCAGCATCGGATCGAAAAGCTCCTGGTCGTCGACGGAAATTACCGCTGTGTGGGTCTTGTGACCGTTAAGGACATGGAAAAAGCGGTTACCTATCCGAGCGCGACTAAGGACGGTGCCGGACGGTTACGGGTGGCCGCGGCGACGACGGTCGGTGACAAGGGCTTTGAGCGGAGCGCCGCACTCATCGCTGCCGAGTGCGATCTGATCGTGATCGACACTGCGCACGGGCATAACCGGGAGGTTGCCGACGCGGTCGAGCGCGTAAAGCGGCTCTCCAATTCCGCTCAAGTCGTTGCCGGCAATGTTGCTACTGCCGAGGCCGCGCGGGCACTTATTGACGCAGGCGCGGACGGCATCAAGGTCGGTATCGGACCCGGATCGATTTGCACGACGCGCGTAGTAGCTGGCGTCGGAGTTCCCCAATTGACGGCGGTGATGGACTGCGCGGAAGCTGCAAACAAGGCAGGGGTGCCGGTGATCGCAGACGGGGGTTTGCGGACATCGGGCGATCTTGCAAAGGCGCTGGCCGCCGGGGCTTCGACCTGTATGGTCGGTTCGCTACTGGCGGGAACGGAGGAAGCTCCGGGAGAAACGTTTCTCTACCAGGGGCGCGCATATAAAAGCTATCGCGGCATGGGATCGATCGGTGCGATGGGCCGCGGATCTGCCGACCGATATTTTCAGGGCGACATCAAGGATCAGATGAAGCTCGTGCCCGAAGGGATCGAGGGGCAAGTCGCGTTTAAAGGACCAGCACGTGAAGTGATTCATCAGCTCGTCGGCGGGGTAAAGGCGGCAATGGGCTATACCGGCGCACGCACGATCCTCGAGCTCCAGCAACGCAGTCAGTTCATTCGTATAACCAATGCCGGGTTGCAGGAGAGTCATGTTCACGACATCACAATTACGCGTGAGGCACCAAATTATCCCACGCGCTGATACACTATGACGCCAGCCGCCCGCACCCAAGCCGCGATCGAAGTTCTCGACGCCGTCATCGCTGCCGCCAATGAAGGCGGTGCAGCGGCCGATACGATCGTGTCCAGATATTTTGCGACGCGCAGATACGCCGGGTCCAAGGACCGCCGGGCTGTCCGCGAACTTGTTTATAGGGCCATCCGGACCGCAGGGCCTATTCCAGTAACAGGGCGCGCCGCGATGTTGCTGATTGCCGATGAGGAGGCGGAAATGGCCGGGACATTCGACGGCAGTCGGTACGGACCACTGCCGATCAGTCCGGAAGAATCAAGGGCAGAGGCGGGGATTGCACCGGACTGGCTGTTGCGGCAATTGATCAGCTCAGGAGTAGCGGTTGACCAGTTGCCCGCACTGACCACGCGCGCACCGCTGAATGTCCGCGTGAATTCCCATCGGATCGATCGGGTCGCAGTCATCGCCGAGCTTCCAGGCGCGCAAGCCGCCGACCATGCGCACGATGCTGTCCGGCTTCCGGCCGGAACGCATGTTGAAGCCCTTCCACTCTGGCAGCAAGGGCTGATCGAGATTCAGGACGAAGGCAGCCAGATTGCCGGGTCCGCACTCGAGGCGAAGCCTGATGAGCTTATCGTCGACCTTTGCGCCGGAGCGGGTGGTAAATCCCTCGCTCTGGCAAACGCGATGCGCGATTCGGGAAGAATTGTCGCATGCGATACTGATCGAACACGATTGCAACAGTTGCTGCCGAGAGCTCGCCGGGCCGAAGTATCGATCATCGAAACGCGATTGATCGATCCCGGTCGAGAAGAAATTGCTCTTGCTGACCTCAAGCGCGCCGCGGATGGCGTTCTGGTCGACGCACCTTGCTCAGGAACGGGCACATGGCGACGAAATCCGGAGGCGCGCTGGCGTCTGACACCCTCCCGGCTGGCCCAGTTGAGCGCAATTCAATCGCGGTTACTCGTCATCGGCGCGGATTTGGTCCGTCCGAATGGTACGCTTGTCTACATTGTCTGCTCGCTGCTGGATCGCGAAGGCGCCGATCAGATCGATACGTTTCTGGCCGATAACCCGAACTGGACGCTCGATTCTCTACAACTTCCCGCCGGACGACAGCACCGCTCTGGCGTGCGTTTGCAGCCCGCCGAAGACGGTACCGACGGGTTTTTTGTCGCACGGTTGCGCGCACCGTGTTAGCAGCACGCGAAGTGTCGCTGTTGGAGACGATGATGCGTATTACGTCGGTCGCGCTGGCCTGCACGTTGGCGGTTGTTTGCATTTCGACATCGTTGAACGGCCAGAGACCGGACAATCAGATTGATCCGGTGTCGATGCAATGGCTCGCCAAAGGAAAGGCGGCACGAGCGGCCGGAAATCTGGACGGCGCGACTGATGCATTGGAAACTGCGGTAAGCGTCGACCCGCGCAACCGGTCCGCCTTCGTAGAACTTGCCGGCGTAGCAGATGCGCGAGGCCTTCCTGGAAAGGCCATCCGTTTTTACCGGGAAGCGCTTGCACTGGATCCCAATGATACGGCGGCTTTGCGCGGCGAAGGCGAGGCTTTGGTCGCCAAGGGCGCGGTCATACAGGCAAAAGCCAACCTGACCAAGATCCGCTCGCTTTGCAAAACAAATTGCACGGACGCAACGTTGCTTGGTGCAACTATTGCCAAGGGTCCGCCGATTACGACCGCACAAGTCGTTCCGGCAAACGAAGCGGAAAAAATTAATTAAACGTTAATGGCGCGCGCCAGGGCGACGTAATCTTCAACCGATACTGTCTCTGCCCGTCTGCTGCTTTCTATCCCGACCAATTCCAGCGCAGAATTTGCGCCGGGAACATTCTTGAGACTTTGACGCAGCATCTTGCGGCGTTGCCCGAATGCCGACTGAGTAATCAGCTCAAGTGTTTCCAATCGAACGCTATCAGGTGATGACTTTGGGACAAGATGTACGACAGCCGACGTAACTTTTGGTGGTGGCGTGAATGCCGAACGATTGACGACCATTGCCGTTCGGGCACTGCTGCGCCACTGCGCAAGGACAGAGAGACGCCCATAGGCCTGCGTTCCCGGTTTCGCGACGATCCGATCCGCAACTTCCTTTTGAAACATCAGGGTACAGGAGCGCCACCATGGCGGCCAGCTACAGGATAGCCATTGTACCAACAAAGCGGTTCCGATGTTAAAAGGAAGATTGGAAACAATATTAGGAGGTGTTGCAAAGAGGTTTTTCGCTCCATTATTGAGCGCATCATCTTCAATTATTTGAAGATGTTCAGGATATGCTTCTGCAAGTTCGCTCAGCGCCGGAATACACCTTCGATCACGTTCGATCGCAGTGACGTTTGCTCCGGCGGCGAGGAGGGCGCGGGTTAGGCCTCCCGGGCCCGGGCCGATTTCGAGCACTGACCGTCCCGTCAGATCGCCCGGGATCGCAGCAATGCGCGCCAAGAGGTTGGGATCGAATATAAAATTTTGGCCAAGCGACTTGGCGGCGGTCAGTCCATGCTTCTTCACGACCTCGCGAAGGGGGGGCAGTTGCGTCAAGTTGGAGCGGACCTGCGTTCGGCGGCGGTGCCGGCCATGACGATTGCAGCGATCATTGCGCCGGGCTGCGCCTGATCGGTGCCCGCAATATCGAACGCGGTGCCATGATCAGGCGATGTCCGCACGATAGGTAGGCCGAGCGTAATGTTGACGCCCTCGTCAAAATGCAGAGTCTTCAGCGGAATGAGCGCCTGGTCGTGATAGCAGCACATGATGGCGTCATACGCACGACGAGCACGCTCGTGAAACAATGTATCAGCGGCGAACGGACCGTCGATGTCTATTCCGTCGGCCCGCAGAATTTCAATCGCGGGGATCAAGACGTCGATTTCCTCGCGGCCGATCGCACCCTGTTCGCCGGCATGAGGATTCAGGCCGGCAATGGCGATACGGGGGGATGTAATCCCGAAATTCCGGCAAAGCCCGCGCGCCGTCGCACGCGCCTTGGCAGTCACCAAATCGATCGTCAGCAACGCCGGGACATCCGATACCGGCACGTGTGTTGTGATCGGGACGACGCGCAAAGTCGGCCCAGCCAGCATCATGACGGCATTGGCGCCGGCCACCCCGCACCGTTCCGCGACGAATTCGGTCTGACCGGCATAGGTGAAACCGATCGCATAAAGCTCCGCTTTTGCGACAGGGCCGGTAACGATTGCGCTGGCTGCCCCGGATTGCGCAAGACCGGTCGCCAATTCCAGCGCGCGTACGGCGCAGCGTGCGCCTTCGGCATCGGGATTGCCCGGGCTGATTTCTCCGGCGTCCTCGACGGTCAGGATCGGCAAAGCGGAGTCGAAAACATCCAATGCATCGCGCAGGTCGGATACCGCAGCAGTACGTCCGTTCCAGACTCTCTGGATGGACCGCCCGTCGCCGACTGCCACAAAGGGCGGCAACCGATGAGCAGACCGGGCTGCCCAGGCTTTCGCTATGATCTCCGGGCCAATGCCAGCGGGATCACCGATCGAGACGGCAATCGGCACTCGTGTCTGTCCGGTCATAATCAACGATACTCGACCACCGCATCTCGACGGAGGTCACGCAGCTTTTGCTGCGCGCGCAGATTGACTCGCTGTTCCTCAAGCTGATTCTGGACCTGGTCCGCCCTTGGCAACTCGCCGGTTTGCGGATCGTCGCGGCCGCACAGGACGAGTGCGCGAACACCTTGCTCGGCCGAGCCGAAGGGTGGCGTAGACTGACCGACTTGCAGCTTGAGGATGATTTCCTGGAGCTGCGGCGGCAGATCGCGGATACGCACGGTGTCATTGTCGACGACCTCGGCACCGATACCGGCAGCCACCTTCTCAACCGTCCCGCAACCGCGGATCGCCTGTGTCGCCTTTGCAAAATCGCCCGCCATGGCCGTGGCTTGCTGCTGTGTCGTACCGCTTGGGAACTTCATCGTCAGCTGTTTGAGACTGAGCCGCGCATCTCTCGGATCGGCGGTCAGGACTTGCCGTTTGTCGGTCAAATAGATGATCGAAAAGCCGCCGGGAACCTCGATCGGCCCCGCAACCTGCCCGACTTGCATGGATTGCATCGCTTCCGCGAGCGTGGCCGGCAGTTGATCCGCGCGGACCCAGCCCAAATCGCCGTTGACGGCGCGGGTCGATGCTTCCGAGAACTGCCGAGCGAAATATTCGAACGGCTGTTTTCCCTGCTGGATGTCGCCGATGATCTGACGTGCGGTTGCAAAGCGCTGCTGAGAATCCGAACTGTTCGCCGACAAATAGATTTCGTGGACGTTATATTCTTCGCTTCCCTTCTTCGCCTCCAGCCTTGCCAGGATGGATTTGACCTCCTCGTCTCCCACATTGACAAAAGGTTCAACACGCTTCCGCAGGTAACGCTGCCAGGCCAGTTCACCTTCAATCTGACGCTTGAGCGAGCGTTCCGAAGATCCGACTTTGCGAAGATACGCGATCATTTGTGCGGGGGTCCGCTTGAACTGCTTCGACACCCGGACAAAACTTTGATCGATCTCGTCAGGGGTAATGACAATCTCGGCTGATTTGGCTTCCTGAATTTGAAGCGTTTCGTCGATTAGCTGACGCAGCACCTGAAATTTTAACCGCTCGAGATCGTCCGGTGTCAGTTTCGCTTCGTTGGTTTCATTCGCAGCTACAATCAGTGCGACCCGCTGATCAACATCGGTTCCCGTAATCACGGTATCGTTGACGATCGCGGTCGGTTTTCGAATGTTGGGATCGAGCTTGCCGAAAATCTGAAGGTTGGCCGGAATGTCCAGTCCGCCGTTGTCCGGGGCGTTCCGCTGCGCGTCTGTCTGCGCGATGGCCGTCGTACCGACGAGCGTACCGACGCTGAGAAGCGCCGCGCAAAACCTATACTTCACGATGTTCAAATTCCCATGTCGACGTCACGGAGCTGACATCTGTGCGATTGCTGATGAACGACGGCTTAGCGCCCCAACCCGGTAAAGGCCAGCGACAGCAAATAGCTGTTGCCGGCACGAGCATCGCCGGCGGTGTTGTAATACCGCCGCCAGGAAAATCCCAACCTTATACAGTCGTCCATATACTGAACTCCAACCCTCTGGCTGATGGGGTCGAAACCATCGGACTGCGACAACGGGTCTTCCTTGCGATCGGTCAGATCGACAACCGCCGATGCGAATGCAGACCAGAACGGTCCAAAGGCGACGCGTCCGGCCACGCGTGCTTCTTCATGGTTCGGCAGATCCTCGATCGCAGGCATGATGTTGCGGTTCAATCGCAGATACCCGAGCAGAACATAGGATTGACGCGATCCGATGGTCGCGTCGATTTCGTTGCGACGAACGGACAGGTTGTCCTTGTCGAGCCGATACCCGGCGACGACGGAAACAAAATCCCGGTAGCGGACTTCGGTCCGCCCGACGATATCGGAAAAGCGGTTCGACAACCCCGTCCCCTGGTACAGGATCGTTGGACGCGAATTCAACCGATAGCTCTGACCCAATTCGCTGACGATCGATAGTCCGGGCAGGTCGATCGCCCAGTTGATACCGTAAGTCACGCGCGAGGAGTCTTCGAACCGGTCATATCCCGGGAATCGGTTCAGCGAAAAAAGGTTGATGGTATCAAGGTCAACGGATCGGGAATCCTCATTTGGAACCGTCCTGTTGTCGATCCCGGGTACTGCCACCAACTGTATTTCCGGCGTGAGCCGCTGCGCTCCGCCGAACAATGTGCCGACCAGCGGCCATTGTACGTCAATTGCCGCCGCTCCGATCGCCCGCGTCTGAAAACCGGAAATGCCGCGGTACACGAGGGGCGTGTTATCGATCGCATCGCTGTGATACGCGTCTGCCCGGGCGAGCCCGGTCAAAGTGATCTGCTGACCCCAATCGGTGTAGCGCCGCAGATCCCACCGCAGGCTTGCGAACGCGCGTTGTGTGTCCTGTCCGTCGGGGCGTGTCAGAGCCAGGCTGTTGACCTGCAATCCAAACCGTCCGCCGGTGATCCCGTCGTTAAAATACCGTCTGTAATCAATTTGAGGTACCGCGATAGGCTGCAAACCCTGAGAGTCGTTGACGCGAAGCGTCTGCACATACCAGCCTTCAACCGCAAAATAGCTGTTCCGATCGATATGTTCTAGTTTTGCCGTGCTGCGCAGACGGTCATCTCTTGAAATGTTGTAACGGCGCAAGAAGGTCCTGTCGCTGGCTATTCGTAACGAGCCGCTCAAATCGAACTCAGGCGTGAATTGATAACGTGCCACACCGTCGACATACCCGCGCACGGCGCGTTCGGTGGATACAGGGTCCAAGCTGTTCAGATCATCCGACCGCCGGCTCTGTGTCAGATAGCCCGTGAGGCGAAATGCGCCGGACTGATCCAGCTGCTCATATCGCGTTTCGAGCATCGGCAGGACCGAGGTATAGATGTGCGGCGTGATGGTTATGCCGCGGTTCGGTGCGAGCCGGATATAATAAGGTGCTGCGATTTCCAGGCCATTCGTACGGCTTAACCGGATGTCAGGGGCGAGCAGGCCGCTATCGCTTGCATCACCGACAGGATAGGAAAATTTGGGCAGCGGCAGCCCGGGAAGCCCGAACAGATGGAAGCGAGCCCCGTCGAAATATATGCGCTGGCGTTCGGGAAGATATGTGACGCGTACAGCGGTCACCTTCCAGCTCGGGTCTTTGGGACAGCCACCTCCCGTCTGGACCGCGCACGGGGTATAGGCGGCATGTCGAAGGTTCAGCGTGCCGTTGCCGGCACGTGTACCGCTATCCGCGGCAAGTCTTCCGCCTTTGCTCAGGACTACGAGCATGTTCTCGACCAGGCCATCCTTCAGAGTGTCGGTTAGGTCGATAGAATCACCATAGGCCGTATCGCCCTGCGCATTTGTTACGGCGACATCTCCGCTCGCACGAACCTGGCCCGACTTGCGATTCCAGACGACCTTGTCGGCACGCAGTCGACTATCATCACGCTGCATGCGAACTTCACCGTCGGCGGTAACGACATCCTGATCGATGTCGTAAGTGAGTTGGTCGGCGCTGAATTGGACCAAATCTGAATTTACGTCAGTGCTGACGGCGTCAGGCAGCGGCGGTGCCATAGTTTGCAGCGCGATGCCGTGTGCCGATCCGCCCGACGCGGCCAACGTGAGGGAACAGCCGGACAGCAGTACGGAGCGCAACACGATACCGTTCACCAATCCTTGTTCGCCCGCGACCGCGCCATAAAGCGCGATGCGGAATGCCGGTAACGCAGGAGCGAGAATGCCGCAATCTCTTGTCACATGCCTTGCGCGTTCTAGATGGAACATCTTGAACCGTTGCCGTTGATTGGACCTTGCTGATGAAGATTGTTTTCGTTGATTCCGCCGGCGATGCGGGCGTTCTTGTCGTTCCTGTCGAAAAGGACGGCCTTCAGCGGGTCAGCTGGGAGGGATTGGGAACGGGCGCCAGGACGCTCGCCGAAGCCGCAGCAACGGCTTCGCGGTTCACGGCGGATGCCGGCGCGACCGCTGAATTCTTCTTGTCGTCGGAAAAGGGCGTGAGGCAAATTCTGTTGCTTGGCGTCGGTAGCGGAAGCGGTGAGCATTGGGCAAAAGCCGGAGGGGCGTTGACGACACGACTGACCGCCACGAGTGCGGCAAAGGCGGTTGTCGATCTGGGAAGACAGTCGCAATCGCCAAAAGCGGAGGATGTGGCCCGGTTCGCTGCCGCGATTGCCGCAAGGTCTTGGCGCTACGATCAGTACCGGACGAAACTGACCGAAAAGCAGAAGCAAACCTTGAAGCAAGTCGGCATATCCGGGGCACCGGAGGGCAGCCAAGCCGCCTGGAGCGAACAGCAAGCGGTTGAAGCGGGCGTGGAATTGACGCGCTGGCTGGTGACCTCGCCGCCCAACATTCTTTATCCCGAGACATTCGTCGAGAAAGTCCGCAAGGATATCAATGGCTTGGGACTAGACGTTACCGTACTCGATGAAGTAATGATGCGTGAACTCGGCATGGGTGCGCTGCTTGGCGTCAGCCAGGGGTCGCGACGCGAGGCGCGGTTGCTCGCATTGCACTGGAACGGTGGCGGGGAAGATGCGCCTTTGGTTGCGCTTGTCGGCAAAGGGGTGACGTTCGATGCCGGCGGCATCTCGATCAAACCCGCCGCCGGTATGGAAGACATGAAGTGGGACATGGGCGGTGCGGGGGCAGTAGCGGGTGCGATGAAGGCTATTGCGGGGCGCAAGGCGAAGGCCAATGTCATCGGAATTTGCGGCCTGGTCGAAAATATGCCGGACGGGAATGCGATCCGTCCTGGCGACGTCCTTACGTCAATGTCGGGGCAGACGATCGAAGTCATCAACACCGACGCCGAAGGGCGTCTGGTTCTGGCTGATGCGATCGCCTGGGTCCAGAAAACGCACAGTCCAAAAACCATTGTCGACCTTGCAACGCTGACCGGTGCCATGATCGTCGCACTCGGCAACGAACATGGAGGATTGTTTGCGAACGACGACAGCCTGGCCGATCAGTTGATCAATGCGGGCAGTGACGTCGGCGACCGGCTATGGAGATTTCCGATGTCGGAGGCATATGACAAGCTGCTGGAATCTCATATCGCGGACATGAAGAACGTCGGCCCCCGTGGTGCGGGTTCGATCACCGCTGCGCAATTCATCAAACGGTTCGTCGATGACGGCGTCCGCTGGGCGCATCTGGATATCGCTGGAATGGTCTGGTCGGACAAGGCCGGCGCGATGCATGACAAAGGGGCGACCGGCTATGGTGTTCGGCTGCTCGATCGCTTCGTTCGGGACAATTTCGAGCGATAGCGGGCCGAGCCGGTCGATCGCTGATGCAGGTTGATTTCTATCACCTGACCTTGATTCCGCTGCAGCGTGCGCTGCCGCGGATTGCGGAGAAGATCATCGGTTCGGGAGAGCGGTTGCTGATCGTTGCCCGGTCGGAATCGCAAAGAGAGATGCTCGATCGCGATCTGTGGACATATGATGCGGAAGCTTTTCTACCGCATGCCAAACTGGGAGACGGACTCGACGAATCACAACCGATCCTGATTGCAACTGACGTCAACGCAGCGAACGGCGCGCGAAATGTTGCTTTCGCCGACGGCATATGGCGCGACGAAGCACTTGATTTTGATCGGACGTTTCACTTTTTCGACGAGGATACGATACGGGCAGCCCGCGCAGTCTGGAAGACGCTTGGAGAGCGGGAGGATTTGCGCCGCCGCTTCTGGAAACAGAATGACGCGGGGCGTTGGGAGCAGGCTCAGTAGCAGCCAGATGTTGCCACATTGAACGGGCGTGGTTACCGCGTCGACATCCAAGACAATCGAACGATGGAGCTTTAGACCGGCATGGCTGTGACCCGTACTTTTTCGATTATCAAACCGGACGCCACGCGCCGTAACCTGACCGGCCGTGTAACGGCGATGCTTGAGGATGCCGGCCTGCGCATCGTCGCTGCAAAGCGCATTCGCATGACGCGCGAACAGGCGGAAGGCTTCTACGCCGTTCACAAGCAGCGCCCGTTCTTCAACGACCTGGTGGAATTCATGACGTCCGGACCGGTGGTAATTCAGGTTCTGGAGGGCGAGGATGCCATGCAACGAAACCGTGACGTCATGGGTGCGACCAACCCGGCGGATGCAAAATCCGGAACGATCCGCGCCGAGATTGCGGAATCGATCGAGGCGAACAGTGTCCACGGATCGGACTCGGATGAAAACGCAAAGACTGAAATCGCGTATTTTTTCCAACCGGGAGAAATTGTCGGCTGACGACGCCTGACATGGGGTGGCAACTCCGCTTGGCTTCGCCTGACGATGCGGCTGCCGCCGCGCTAGTCGCGTCCGCCAGTTTCCTCGAAACGTTCGCGGGTATCCTTAGCGGCGCCGACATTGTCGCGCATTGCCTGGAATATAACTCGCCGGAAGCGTTTTCGCTGTGGATCGGGCGAAACGACAGTGACGTCCTTCTGGCCGTGCATCGGGACGGCGGCGCGCCGGTCGGCTATGCGTTACTCGTTGTCCCTGAAATGCCGACGATTGCGACGACGCCGGATGATATCGAATTACGCCGCATATATATTTTGCAACGCGCGCAAGGCACCGGGCTCGGTCATCAGCTGATGGCGGCCGCGATCGAAGAAGCGCTTCGAAGGCGGAAAAAGCGACTGATCCTGGGCGTGCTCGGCCGTAACGAACGGGCCCGCAAATTTTACGAGCGCGAGGGGTTTGTCCGCATCGGCGAGCGCAAATATCGCGTCGGAAAAACAACGCACGATGACGTCATTTATTCGCTCGACCTCGAACTGACAGCGTAAAACCGAGCGTCGACGGATTTTGGAAGCGATGAATTACCCGTTCGATGCCAGCCATCTGGATAGGACATCCGGATAAAGTCGATGTTCCTCCCGAAGTACACGCTCGGCAAGCGTGTCGGGCGTATCGCCGGGCATGATGTCTATGATCGACCGGCCCAGAACGTGTCCAGCGTCAAGCTCATCCGTAACGATATGGACCGAACAGCCCGCGACCGTATCGCCCGCCGCAATCGCGCGCGAATGGGTGTCGAGCCCCATGTATTTCGGCAGCAACGAGGGGTGGATGTTGACGATCCGGCCATGCCAACGCCTGACAAAAGCAGTAGAAAGGATGCGCATATATCCTGCAAGCGCAATTCGTTCGACACCGGCTTCTCTCAACGCCCGATCCATCGCGGTTTCTTGCGCTTCCTTGCCGATGCCGCGTGGCGACGAAGCAAATGTCGCGAGATGCTGTTGCCTGGCCCATTCAAGACCCGGAGCATCGACGCGGTCGGAAGCTACTAACCGGACATCGAAGCGCCCGGATTGGACAAGCACCATCATGTTCGTCCCGCGCCCTGAGATTAAAATGCCGATGGGCGTCGTCTTGCCCAAACTTTTGAATGGTCGCTCAGCATTCATGACTGACTGACCAGTTCTCCCTCGCGCTCCACGTTCGGGCGCTGCCGCGAACGGTACAACCGCTATGCCCCTGTTCGATCGCGCCGATCCGGAACACCGTTTCTCCGGTTTCCTGCAAAGCGTCGGTGACGATGCAGGCGTCCTTGCGGGAAACGATTACCGCCATCCCGATATCGCAATTGAACGTTCGCGCCATTTCACCAGGCTCGATCGCACCTTGCGCCTGCAAAAAGGCCATCAGGCGCGATTGCGGCCAAAGGTCCGCGTCGATATGAGCGCCGACCCCATCGGGCAGCACACGCGGAATATTTTCCAACAGCCCGCCGCCCGTGATATGCGCCAGACCCTTTATCACGTTGCGCTTCAACAATGGTAGCAGAGCGGCGACGTAGATCCGCGTGGGAGCCATGAGGTAATCGATAAGCAACCGGTCCTGATCGAACAGCGCAGGGCGATCAAGCCGCCACTTCTTATCCTTCGCCAATTTGCGAACCAGAGAAAACCCGTTGGAATGGATGCCCGACGAACCCAATCCCAGTATGATATCGCCGGCCGTAATTGTTTCCCCGGTCAGCAGGTTTGGCCGTTCGACCGCCCCTACGCAAAAACCGCCCAGATCATAATCACCCGCCGCGTACATGCCGGGCATTTCTGCGGTTTCGCCACCGATCAACGCGCATCCCGCCTGCCGGCACCCTTCTGCAATCGAAGCAACAACCCGCTCCGCAACTGTAAGGTCCAGCTTTCCGGTAGCGAAATAATCGAGAAAAAACAGAGGGGCCGCACCCTGAACGATCAGGTCGTTGACGCACATCGCGACCAGATCGATGCCAACGCCCTCATGCCGATCATTCTCGATCGCGAGTTTGAGCTTCGTGCCCACACCGTCATTGGCGGCGACCAGCAACGGGTCGGTTAAACCGGCCGCCTTGAGGTCGAACAGGCCGCCAAAGCCGCCGAGCGTCGCGTCTGCGCCCGGTCGCGATGTTGAGCGGGCAAGCGGGGCGATCGCCCGGACGAGTGCGTTGCCGGCGGCAATTGAAACGCCGGCATCGGCGTAGCTGTAACGTTCTTCGGCTCCGGGTTCGATCATGACGCCGTTGCTAGCCATCATTTGCTTGGATTTCCACGTCCGCTTCGTCAAAAGGTAACCGCATGCGTTCTCGCTTCCTCATATCAGCCGCAATTGGTGCATCTATTGCCGTTATCGCTACAGTGGGCGTTGCACAGGTGGAAACCAGTGGACGCGGTGTCATGCCATTCGACAACGGCGCGTCCTTCGAGGTGAGCGGGGTCAGCGTCGACGTCAACGGCAAGTCCGCCGATGCCGCGCGTCTGGGCGGCTGGCGGTTGGCGCAGCGCAAAGCGTGGGTGCAACTGTCCAGGCGCTTCGGTCGCGGAGGCGGCCTTGTATCCGATTCAACGCTTGACGCGGTCGTTTCGGGGATCGTTGTTGAAAACGAACAGATCGGCCCGGAACGCTATGTCGCGAAACTGGGCGTTCTGTTCAATCGCGCACGGGCCGGATCGCTTCTCGGCATATCGGCATATGCCGATCGATCGCCCCCGCTGATGATCATTCCGGTTGAATGGTCGGGGGGCGCAGGACGTGCTTTTGGCCAGTCTACCGAATGGCAGCAGGCCTGGGCGCGTTTTCGCACCGGTAATAGCGTCATCGACTATGTCCGCCCGTCGGGTACCGGTCCCGACGCGTTGCTGCTGAACATCGGGCAGATCGAGCGCCGCAGCCGCAGTTGGTGGCGGACCATCCTCGACCAATATGGTGCCGAAGACATACTGATCCCTACGGTCAGGCTTTTCCGGCAATGGCCCGGCGGCCCGGTAATCGGCGTGTTCGAGGCACGCTTTGGACCCGACAACACGCTCATCGAGCGATTTACGCTGAGAGTCGGGTCAACCGATAATTTGCCGCAACTTCTTGACGTCGCCGTCGGCCGCCTGGATGGAATCTATCAGCGAGCGCTTCGTCGCGGTATTCTCAATCCAGACCCGACGTTACAGCCGCCGCCCGAGCCCACTCCGGTGGTCGAGGATGTCGATCCGTCCGAAACGCTTGATGCAATTATCACGGGTCTGCCTGCAGATGTAACGGAGGCTCAGATAACGGTGCAATTCGACACGCCCGGTGCCTCCAGCGTTTCAGCAACCGAGGCGGCAGTCCGGTCGATTACCGGTGTGACGTCCGCTCTAACCAGCAGTCTGGCGCTCGGCGGTATTTCGCTGATGCGCGTGACCTATGCAGGCGACGTCGCGTCGCTGAGAGCGGCGCTGGAAGCACGTGGATACCGGGTGACCGGAACCGGTCAAACGCTCCGCATTCGTCGGATCCCGCCGGTTGCGACGCCGTCGATCACGCCTGATCCGGCAACCGCGCAGGCAAGGTGAGTCAGATCGCCCTTCCGCTTGCCTGGCCGTCCGGACCCGGTGACGACGCGTTCATTGTGACGCCATGCAATGCGCACGCTGTTCATGCCCTCGAGCATTGGGGGACTTGGCCGGTCATGGCTGCGATCCTGACCGGTCCGCGTAAATCGGGACGCAGTCTGCTTGCGCGCATCTTCGCAGCGAAAAGCGGAGGCGCGATCATAGACGATGCAGAACGATATGATGAGGAGAAGTTATTCCATGCCTGGAACCACGCTCAATCTCTGCGGCGGCCGTTGCTTCTCATCGCCGATGCGGCACCGCCGGTTTGGCCGGTCCGGTTGCCTGATCTTCAGTCACGGTTGTCGGCAACCCCAGTGATCGTTATTTCGGCGCCGGATGACACCATGACGTCGGCGCTGTTCGCGCGGTCCTTTCACCGGCGGGGCCTCGACGCGCGGCCCGACCTTGTCGCCTGGCTTACCCGGCAAACGGAACGCAGTTATGTTGCGATCGAACGCACGGTCGATCTGCTCGATCAGCAGGTACTGGAAAGTCGGAAACGGCTTTCCATTCCTGCCGTCAAAACGATGTTGATGGGGGCCGGATTGCTTCAAGCCGCCTGAAAGAGAGAATCGTGAACCGACCTGCACACATTGCGCATATTGCGGACCCGGAAGATGAAACATTTACGCCGGAGCACAGCGATCGCTATTTCAATCGCGAACTCTCCTGGCTCGAATTCAATCGCCGTGTCCTTGAAGAAGCCTGCAACACGCGACATCCGTTGCTTGAACGTTTGCGTTTTCTTTCAATCTCGGGATCAAATCTCGATGAATTCTTCATGGTGCGCGTCGCGGGCTTAAAAGGCCAGCAACTTCAGAATGTCGAACGCCTGTCGGCGGACGGGCTGACGCCCGGACAGCAATTGGGTGCGATAATTGACGCCGCCGATGCGGTGATGCAGAATCAGCAAGCCGTTTGGTTGGACTTGCGCAAGTCGCTCGATGACGCGGATTTTCATGTTTTGCGTCGTGATGAAATCACCGACGCTGATGAGCGCTGGCTTGAAACGCACTTCCGAAACCAGATTTTTCCGATCCTTACGCCGCAAGCCCTCGACCCTGCGCACCCCTTTCCGTTTATCCCCAACAGGGGTCTGTCGGTAATATTCGACCTTGTCCGAAACGTCGACGATGAACCGATCCGTGAACTTGTCATGTTGCCAATGGCAATGACGAGATTCGTTCGCTTACCTGGTGCTCGCGCGCGTTACGTTTCGATCGAAACAACCCTCAAGCGCTTTTCGACACTGTTATTTCCGGGGTACAAAGTGAACGGTGCCGCAACATTCCGGATCCTTCGCGACAGTGATATCGAGATCGAGGAAGAGGCAGAGGATCTGGTCCGTTATTTCGCCAACGCGATCAAAAGGCGACGGAGGGGCAGGGTGATTCGGCTGGAAACCGAAACCGGTACATCCGAGGAACTTGCTTCGATACTCAAGGATGAACTCGGCGGCGGAGAAGCGATCGTTATCGAAAGCGGACACCTTTTGGGGATCAGCGATCTTAGTGCCCTTGTCGACGAAGACCGTCCCGACCTTAAATTTCCGTCCTATGCGCCGCGATTTCCCGAACGCATCCGCGAATTCGGCGGAGACTGTTTCGCCGCGATCAGGGCGAAGGATATCGTTGTCCATCATCCCTATGAAACGTTCGACGTCGTCATCGCATTTCTGAAACAAGCTGCCGCCGATCCCGATGTCGTGGCGATCAAACAAACGCTGTATAGAGCGGGTAAGCAGCCCGCGGTGATCAACGCACTTATCGCAGCGGCGGAGGCTGGAAAATCGGTAACGGCGGTCGTCGAACTGAAGGCGCGGTTTGACGAGGAGCAGAATCTTCTCTGGGCGTCGGCACTGGAAAGGGCGGGCGTACAGGTCGTCTACGGCTTTATCGACTGGAAGACGCATGCGAAGGTGTCGATGGTCGTGCGTCGCGAGGGCGGCAGTTTCCGGACCTATTGTCACTTCGGTACGGGCAATTATCACCCAGTCACCGCAAAGATTTACACCGATCTTAGTTTCTTCACCGCCGATCCTGCAATCGGAACAGACGCAACACAGATGTTCAACTACATTACGGGCTATGTCCAGCCAACCGATATGACATGCATGTCGCTGTCGCCGCGTTCACTGCGCGCAAACTTGGTCGATCTGATCGATGCCGAAATCGCCAATGCACGTATAGGACGTCCAGCCGGCATCTGGGCCAAGATGAACTCGCTGGTCGACCCTGCCGTCATTGAAAAACTTTATGAAGCGAGCGGTGCCGGCGTCGAGATTGACCTTGTCATCCGGGGTATTTGCTGCCTTCGTCCGGGAATAAAGGATATGTCCGAGACGATACGTGTAAAATCGATTATCGGGCGCTTCCTGGAACATAGCCGCATCTGGGCGTTCGGAAACGGGGGCATGCTGCCGAATGATAACGCAAAACTCTTCATCTCTTCGGCGGACTGGATGCCGCGTAATTTCGATCGACGTGTGGAATACATGCTGCCCATCCTGAACCCGACGGTTCACGATCAGATCCTTGATCAGGTTATGGTCGCCAATCTGCTCGATAACGAACAGAGTTGGGAGCTTGGATCGGATGGAGATTATGTGCGTATCGAACCGGTCGTTCGACCCTTTAACCTGCATCGGTATTTCATGACCAATCCATCGCTTTCGGGGCGTGGTGCTGCGATCGAACAAAGTGCCTCGGTGCCGACCCTGTCGATCGGCAGCCGGCACTGACTGATGCGGTTGTTGCTCGATAGCGAGAGCGTAAGATGAACGATCAAGCCCGACGAACGGCGATCATCGATATCGGCTCAAATTCGATTCGCCTCGTCGTCTATCAGGGGCCTCAACGCATACCGGCCATTTTGTTCAACGAAAAAGTGATGGCCGGGCTGGGACGCGGCCTTGCAGACGGCGGAGCGATCGAGCAATCGGCGATGACGACCGCAAAAGCGGCGTTGAAGCGGTTCGCTGCCGTCACGCGCGAGATGGAAGTGACTTCGCTGCGTACAGTCGCGACGGCGGCGGTTCGCGACGCATCAAACGGTCAAGAGCTAATCGAGGCGGCAGATGCCATCGGGCTCACGATCGAACTGCTGTCCGGCAAGCAAGAGGCACGTGCGGCGGGACACGGTGTAATTTCCGCGATCCCGGATGCCGACGGGATCGTCGGTGATCTGGGCGGCGGAAGTCTTGAACTTGCGCGCGTGCGCAGGGGCAGCATCGAAGACTGCATATCGTTTCCGCTGGGCACGCTTCGTATCGCAGCCATGAGGGCGAAGGCGGGCAAAACGTTCGAGCGATCGGTCCGGCGTATGATCGTCGATGCCGGTTGGACAGGGCGGGGCGACAAACTCCCATTCTATCTCGTCGGCGGCTCCTGGCGAGCGCTCGCCCGGCTCGATATGGACCTGTGCGCATATTCGTTGCCGATCATCCATCAGTACACGATGTCCGTTGAACGGATCGCGAAGCTTGGAAGGACGATTGGACATATCGGCAAGCCGCGGCTGCGCGCGGTTCGCGGACTTTCCTCCACTCGCGCAGCTGCACTTGGCGATGCGACCGCGCTCCTGAACCTGATTCTGGCGCTGACGGGCAGCAGTGTGGCGATCGTATCGTCCTTCGGACTGCGCGAAGGGTTGCTCTTCGACGGTCTCGACCAAGTGACGCGCGAACTAGACCCTCTGATCGTCGCGACTCGCGAGGAGGGCCGGGTACTTGGGCGGTTCAAAGAACATGGTGATTTGGTCGACGATTGGATCGGACGATTGTTTCCGGATGATGACCGCGCGCTTCTGCGTATCCGTCATGCCGCCTGCCTGCTTTCGGATGTCGGCTGGCACGCCAATCCTCAATTTCGCGCTGAGCGGGGGATGGAAATCGCGCTCCATGGCGATTGGGTTGCGATCGACAGCGCGGAGCGCGCAATGCTGGCGCAAGCCATATTCACCAGTTTGGGTGGCGGTACGTTTTTGCAGCCTTCGCTCCAACAGCTCGCCTCAGCGGACCAGTTGAGCAGCGCGGTTGGATGGGGACTTGCTATCCGTCTTGGCCAACGATTGTCCGCAGGGCAGGCGGGCCCCCTCGAAAGATCTCAATTAAACAGAACTTCCAGGACGGTCGCGTTGGAACTTCGGAACAAAGACAGAGAATTATACGGGGAAGCTGTCGAAAAACGTCATCTCGGGCTGGCCACCTATCTCGACCGCAGACCGGTCGTCACCGGCGGGTGATCAGTCCGCTTCGTTCGTCCGCGTCATTTTAAGTTTCCCCCGGTCCACCGCGAACGCCATTCGTCCTTCGACCAGATCGAGCGCATCGCGGCCGAACTGGTCGAACCGCCATCCCTCAAGCATCTGCAGTCCGCTTCGCGCGCCGCCCGCAAGAGCTTCGAGCTCATCGGTACGCGCGAGCAGTTTTGCCGCCACGTCGATGTCACGCGACCGGATTTTCAGCAGTAGCTTGAGCAGGTCCGCCACGAGCGTCGCTTCCTTGCCCAGACTCGGCTTACGTTCGTCCCGCACCGGCATTTCATCGCTACCGATCGGCCCCCAATCGCGCAGGGCCGCCATCAGGCGTGCGCCGATTTCGTTCGATCCCCACGCCGCCGACAGGCCGCGCACTTTTGCCAGGTCCGACTGGTTTCGCGGCGGATTGGCGGCGAGGTCGCCCAGCGTTTCGTCCTTGACGATCCGTCCTCGCGGCAGATCCTTTGCCTGCGCCTCAAGTTCCCGCCACCGTCCGACCGACTTTAACCGCCCCAGAACGTCCGGTTTGCGGCTTGGCGCCCGGACCCGCTTCCAGGCGAGTTCAGGATCATTGGCATAATTATTCGGATCGCTAATGCGGTCCATCTCCTGGTCGAGCCAAGTACCCCGGCCGTTTTTTCTGAGACGTTTCAGCATCATGGGAAAGATTTCTGAGAGATGCGTGACATCTCCGATCGCATATTCGATTTGCCGGGCGTCCAGCGGCCGGCGAGCCCAGTCGGTATACCTCGCGCCCTTGTCGACTTTTATGCCAAGCCAGCTATCGACAAGGCTTGAGTATCCAATTTGATCGCCTTGGCCCAACGCCATCGCCGCTACTTGCGTGTCGAACAGGGGATGCGGAGTTTTCCCGGTCAAATTGTAAATGATCTCAAGGTCCTGTCCTCCGGCGTGAACAACCTTTAAAACGTCTTCATTTGCCACCAGCAGCGTTAGCAACGGTTCGAGGCTGATGCCGGGCGCGAGCGGATCGATCGCCGCAGCTTCATTCGTATCAGCGATCTGGATCAGGCACAGGATCGGATAATAGGTGTTTTCGCGCATGAACTCGGTGTCGACGCAGACATAATCCGACCGCGCCAATCTGGAGCATAGGTCGGCGAGAGTAGCGGTATCGGTAATGGTCGGGTGGATCAGCATCGTAGTGTCTTAGCCTCGACCGGTCGGGTTGACAAAGACGGAGCAGAAAGGAAAGCGCCGGTGTAACTCGCCGGCGTCCGTCTTGCACTCACGATGCGCATCGATTGACGTCGTCTCCTCGCGACTGTTTACGGGCAGTCGCAAGCGCCCTGTTGAGAGAAGCCATGCACGCTTATCGTACCCATAATTGCGCAGCACTCCGATTGGAGGATGTACACAATACAGTCCGGCTGTCGGGTTGGATACACCGCAAGCGCGACCATGGCGGCGTGCTGTTCGTAGACTTGCGCGATCATTACGGGATCACGCAGATTGTTGCGGATGCTGACTCGCCCGTATTGTCAACGCTGGAGGGGCTGCGGGTCGAATCGGTGATCACCGTCGATGGAACCGTAAAGGCGCGCGGCGAGGGGACGGCCAACTCCAGTCTCGCAACCGGTGCCGTTGAGGTTTTCGCAAACTCCGTGACCGTTCAGTCAAGCGCTCAGGAACTTCCTTTGCCCGTCGCCGTCGATGCGGACTATCCTGAGGACATACGGCTCCGCTACCGCTTCCTCGATCTGCGACGAGAGCGGGTTCATCAGAATATCATGCTTCGTAGCAAAGTTATCACGTCGATCCGTAACCGAATGATCGATCAAGGTTTTGTAGAATTTCAGACTCCGATCTTGACCGCGTCGAGTCCCGAAGGTGCGCGCGATTATCTTGTCCCTAGCCGTGTTCATCCAGGCAAATTCTACGCGCTGCCGCAAGCTCCCCAGATGTTCAAGCAATTGCTCATGGTTGCAGGTTTTGATCGCTATTTTCAGATTGCACCGTGTTTTCGTGACGAGGATGCGCGCGCCGACCGATCGCCGGGCGAATTTTATCAGTTGGATTTCGAGATGAGCTTCGTCACGCAGGACGATGTTTTCGCGGCAATCGAACCCGTTCTGCACGGTGTTTTCGAGCAATTTGCCGATTGGCAGAGTAACCGGCGACAGGTATCGCCGCTCCCGTTCCGGCGCATTCCATATCGTGAATCGATGCTGAAATACGGCAATGACAAGCCGGATTTGCGTAATCCGTTGCTCATTAGCGACGTCAGCGAGCATTTTCGCGGATCCGGGTTCGGGCGTTTCGCTTCCATGGTCGATGCGGGACAAGTCGTTCGCGCGATTCCGGCTCCCGAAACTTCGGGCAAAAGCCGGAAATTTTTCGATGACATGAATGCTTGGGCGCAGAGCGAAGGATTTCCGGGGCTGGGCTATGCGACGCAGAAGGCGGGGGTGTTCGGGGGGCCAATTGCGAACAATCACGGCGTAGACAGGATGCGTGCAATTGCCGCCGATCTAAATATCGGGCCTGACGACGGCGTATTCTTTGCCGCTGGAACTGAAGGGCAGGCTACCCGGCTCGCTGGCCTTGCGCGCACCAGGATCGGCGAACAACTCGGACTGATCGATCCCGATCGTTTCGAATTCTGCTGGATCGTCAATTTCCCAATGTTCGAATATGATGAGGAGTCGAAGCGGATCGATTTCAGCCATAATCCCTTCTCCATGCCGCAAGGAGAGATGGAGGCGCTTGAACGAGAGGATCCGTTGGACATCCTGGCCTATCAATATGACATTGTATGCAACGGCGTTGAACTGTCGTCAGGCGCGATCCGGAACCACCGTCCGGAAATCATGTACAAGGCGTTCGAAATTGCGGGTTACTCGCGCGCGGATGTCGACACCAATTTTGCCGGCATCATCAATGCGTTCAAGTTTGGAGCGCCGCCACATGGAGGCTCCGCACCTGGTATCGACCGCATAGTAATGCTTTTGGCAGCCGAGCCCAATATTCGTGAAGTCGTGCTGTTCCCGATGAATCAGAAGGCCGAAGATTTGATGATGGGGGCGCCGTCGGTTGTATCGGCAAAACAGCTGAAGGAACTGAATATTCGCCTGAATACCGAGACGGCCAAAAATGTCCCGAGTATCGTCGCTCCGGATGCGGCATGACGGACGGCGGGGTTGACGCTACCCGGCCTCAGACAGGACGCCGTCCGATCATGCGCTCATGATGCAACGGAGTACAGACATGGCCATCGATCTCAAAGATTATGAAAAGGGCAGTTCCTATTCCGGCCGATACAAGCACGATTTGAAAAAACTCCAGAAGCGGTTGGAAAAGATTCAAGTCGCGAATATCGTTCATAAACGCCGCGCAATAGTGGTGCTGGAGGGATGGGACGCGGCAGGCAAAGGGGGGATCATCCAGAGGATGACGGCTAAACTCGATCCCCGTAATTTCGAGGTCCATCCGATCGCCGCGCCGACTGAGAAGGAGAAGGCGCACCATTTCCTCTGGCGTTTTTGG
The DNA here is from genome assembly GCA_965219075.1 of Sphingomonas sp. GTDB lineage: Bacteria > Pseudomonadota > Alphaproteobacteria > Sphingomonadales > Sphingomonadaceae > Sphingomonas. The sequence goes on along the minus strand of CBDCMM010000002.1, from coordinate 2,008,989 downwards.
AAGCGGCTGCCCGCCGACGGGAACATCGCAGTATTCGACCGCAGCTGGTACGGCCGCGTCCTGGTCGAGCGTATCGATGAATTTGCAAGCGAGGCCGAGTGGCAACGTGGATATGATGAAATCAATCAGTTCGAGGCGACTCAGGTCGCGGCGGAAACGGTGCTGGTCAAACTCTTCGTTCACACCACACAGCACGAGCAGGACAAGCGGCTGAAATCCCGGATCGAACATGCCTGGAAGCATTGGAAAACCGGGTTGGATGATTTCCATAACCGCTCGAAACGTTCCGCCTATTTGGATGCGATCCACGAAATGTTCGAGCGGACCGACAGCAAGGCGGCACCGTGGCAGGTGATCGACGGCAACGACAAAAAGGCTGCGCGGATTGCGGCGCTGACGCTTGTCGCCGACCGACTTGAGGCATACGTGCCGATGGACCCACCGCCGCTCGACACCGACGTACTGCGCGTCGCCGAAGCCGCATTGGGAGCATAATTCGCGCGGCGATTTGACGCTATTCGGCGACGGCTGCGAACGTTCCGCTTTCGTCCATCACATGCAGGATTCCGTCACGAATGGCGAAATAGGCCCCCCGCAATTTGAGCGTTCCGGCTGCCACGCGTTCAGCGACAAAGGGGAAGGTCACCAAGTTGGCAATCGACTGGCGTACCGTCTCCAACTCCAGTTGACGGACGCCGTCCGGACCATCGCCATATTCCGCGACTATCCTGTCACGGGCATCGTCGAGCAGCTCGATCCAGGCCGCGATGAACCCGCCTTCGCCCCAGCGTGCGTCGTGAAAATGCCTGCTGATGCTTGCTGCGACGCCGCCGCAGGATCCGTGGCCCATTACCACAATTTCGGATACTTCGAGCTGCGTGACGGCAAATTCGAGCGCCGAGGATACGCCGTGGCGTCCACCCCCGCGTTCGAACGGCGGCACAAGCGCGGCAACATTGCGAACGACGAACATCTCGCCCGGTAAAGCGTCGAACACGGTCGCTGGATCGACCCTGCTGTCCGAACAAGCGACGACCATCACCTGCGGGGACTGGCCTTCGGCCAGCTCAGCCCAGCGTTCGTGCTCGCGTCGCCATCCGTCAACACGGAAATTGCGATACCCTTCGATCAGACCTGCGAAGTCCGTCATGCTAATCCCTCGTGAATGCGTTGTTTCAAAGCCATGCGATCGCTATCATGTAAGCAATGAACGAGATGACACCCCTGATAAACAAACCGCGCGAACGCAAGCCTGACTGGATCCGCGTGAAGGCGCCGACGTCAGTTGGTTTTGCCGATACGAAAGCCCTGATGCGTCGGTTGAACTTAGCGACGGTGTGCGAGGAAGCGGCCTGTCCCAATATCGGTGAGTGCTGGACCAAAAAGCACGCGACGGTGATGATTCTCGGTGACACTTGCACCCGTGCCTGCGCCTTTTGCAACGTGAAGACGGGGATGCCCGGACCGGTTGACCCGCTCGAGCCACAACATACTGCAGACGCCGCCGCCGAGCTTGGCCTTCAGCATATCGTCATTACGTCGGTTGATCGGGACGACCTGCCCGATGGTGGTGCATCGCAATTCGTCAAAGTGATTGAAGCGTTAAAACGAACGACGCCTGCGACCACGATTGAAATTCTCACCCCCGACTTCCGGAACAAGGCACGGAATGCGGTCGAGCAAATCGTCGAGGCCGGTCCGGACGTCTACAACCACAACCTGGAAACCGTTCCAAGGCTCTATCCGACGATCCGCCCGGGCGCGCGCTATTACGCTTCGCTGCGGTTGCTTGAGTCGGTCAAGAAGCACGATCCTTCAATCTTCACCAAGTCCGGCGTCATGCTTGGGCTTGGCGAAGAGCGGCTGGAGGTTCATCAGGTCATGGACGACATGCGCTCGGCCGATATCGATTTCTTGACGATGGGCCAGTATTTGAGACCGACCGGTAAGCACGCAAAAGTTGCTGAGTTTGTCACGCCGAAAGCGTTTGATTCCTATGCTTCGATCGCTCGCGCGAAAGGATTTCTGCTTGTCGCATCTTCGCCGCTTACGCGTTCAAGCTATCACGCTGGTGAGGATTTCGAACGATTGCGCAATGCGCGAGACGCGGCATTAAAACGCAACCATGCCTAGTCATCACGAAACCCGAATTTTATCATACACTACCGAGCAGATGTACGATCTGGTTGCGGATGTTCGCCGTTACCCGGAGTTCCTGCCTTGGGTCATGGCCTTGCGGGTACGTTCAGAAAACCCGCAAGAAACGCTTGCGGACATGATCGTCGGGTTCAAGGGTATTCGTGAAACCTTTACCTCGCGCGTTAGAAAGACGCCGAAAGATGAGATCTGCGTCGAATATATCGAAGGTCCGCTTAAATATCTCCGAAATGATTGGAAGTTCACACCGAATATGGCTGGCTGCGCAGTGGAATTCAGCGTCGATTTCGCGTTCAAAAACAAAGTGTTCGAAATGCTTGCGGGTCAGGTGTTCGGATCTGCTCTTCGCAAGATGATCGGCGCATTTGAGCGGCGCGCCGATGTCCTTTACGGAGGTCCTTCGGTGAGCAGCAATTCCAGAGCAAACAGCGCCGCCTGAAGTCGTATTCCGCCGCGACCGAGGTCCCCAAAATTCTTGCGTTCGGCACGGACATCTTGCTGGCTGCCGCCACGATCGGCGCGAGCGAAAACGACCGTTCCGACCGGCCTCTTTTCTGTTCCCCCAGTCGGACCCGCTACACCCGTGATTGCAACCGCTACGTCTGCGCCACTTTTTTCCAATGCCCCTTGAGCCATAGCCCAGGCTGTCGCGATCGAAACCGCGCCGAACGTCTCGAGAATATCCGAACTGACGTCCAGCAACGACATTTTGATATCGTTGGAGTAGGTGACGAAAGTCGCGTCGACAACGTCCGATGATCCGGGAATTTCGGTCAGCGCCGCACTGACCAAGCCGCCGGTGCAGCTTTCGGCGAGCGTAATCCGTCGGCCCGTGGTACGATACGCTTCGACAACATTCCGGGCGGCGTTGATCAGTTCGAAGGGAAGAACATTGTCCATCAATCGCTATTCGCTTCACAAAGCGGTAGATCCGGTACTTCAACCGGCTTTCCTTTTGCTTTTTCCGACTTCAGATACTTCAGTGTGGTAACTACCAGCGACGCAGTGTTTCTCGGCGGCAATGGTGCCAATTGCGTTGCAATCCGATCGATCACGGGACAATCGCCAACCGCGATCCGTCCGACGATCAAGGGCACCAAAAGACTGGTCAGGACAGGCCGAGCGTAATCCGATTGGAGTAATATTCCGACCGTCGGATTGCTTAATTTTCCTATTGCGCCCCGGGCAGTCGGCCATGCGCTATCCGCGGCGGCCTGATACCGAGCAACCAGCGTGCCGTGCCCTTGGGCAAGCGGGCTTTTGCCAGCCAATCGTGCAGCACACAAGCGCCCGGTTTCCCTTAAGATATCGGGCAAAGCCACCAGAGTCAGTGACTCTGCTTCCGGGTCGCTCAGGCACGCATTTTGCGCATCCGCTGCGCTGGCGAGCAAGAGCGCCGGAAGCATCGATAATGTGACAATTTTCATGATATTGAACGCGGCAGTCTGACAGTGGCAGCCGCTTGCGCCGCGATCCCTTCACCGCGACCGGTGAAACCCAACCCCTCGGTCGTAGTGGCTTTGACACTTACGCGGTGATTGGGGATCTTCAGGAGTTCGGCAATGCGCGCTACCATCGATTCACGATGAGGGCCGATCTTCGGCGCTTCGCAAATAAGCGTCAAATCTACGAAATCGATGATCCCGCCTTTTTCAGAGATTAATTTCAATGCGTGGTCCAAAAATTTGGCGGACGCTGCGCCTTTCCATTGTGGATCGGTAGGCGGGAAATGCGTACCGATATCTCCCGACCCGGTTGATCCCAACAGCGCGTCCGTCAGCGCATGCAATGCGACATCCGCATCGCTATGGCCGCTAAGGCCTTTGATGTGGGGAATGAGCAATCCGCACAACCATAATTCCTCTCCCTCCTTTAATCGGTGGACGTCGAACCCGAGCGCCGTCCGCACTTCCATTGTTAGCCGGCTGTCCGCTGTTGCCAAATCCTCTGGATATGTGATCTTGTCGTGCATCGCATCGCCTTGCACCAAACGCACAGCCACGCCAAGTTGCCGGACCATTTAGTGCATCGTCGGTCGCCTCAACGTGTCCGCGCCATGCGAAACGACCACCTGTTCGATTGCGAGATATAAGGAGGATCGGCTTACCCGCAATTCGCACGAGTTGCCTAGGCATTCGAACGCTCTTGCGGCTTCCGTAACCTCCGGCAACGATGATGGCGGCGAAAGGAAGCGGCGGTCATGGCTTCGCCACTAGCCCGTATGGCGTATGCCGCCAACTTGCGCGTTGCACCATCAACACCTACCTGCTTCTTCATTTTCGGACATTGCAGATTGCTTAAACCTCATCCAATTTCAATTGGACCGCTCACCATAGATTGTCCGGTGATGCTGGCACCGATGACGGGCGTCACGGACATGCCTTTCCGGACGTTGGTAAGGCAATATGGTTCTGGACTAAACGTCACGGAAATGATTGCCAGCCAGGCAATGATCCGAGAAACGCGCCAGTCACTGCAAAAGGCGGCGTGGGCACCGCTCGAAGAACCGGTTTCGATGCAGTTGGCCGGATGTACCGCCTTCGAAATGGCGGAAGCAGCCAAGCTGAACGCGGATCGCGGTGCCGCAATCATCGACATCAACATGGGCTGCCCGGTAAGGAAGATCGTCAACGGCGACGCAGGGTCTGCGCTGATGCGCGATTTGCCGCTCGCCACTGCAATCATCAAGGCAACCGTCGATGCGGTCGCTGTTCCGGTGACGCTGAAGATGCGGATGGGCTGGTGTCATGATAGTTTGAATGCCCCGGAACTAGCGCGGATTGCCGAGGATCTGGGAATTAAAATGATCACGGTGCATGGGCGCACCAGGAACCAGATGTACCGCGGCAACGCAGACTGGGCATTCATCAGACGCGTTAAGAACGCGGTCTCGGTTCCGGTCATCGCTAATGGTGACATCTGTTCGATTGAAGATACCGAGGCCGCTTTAGCTCAATCTGGAGCCGACGGCGTGATGGTTGGTCGCGGAGCATATGGTCGCCCGTGGCTACTCGGGCAGATTATGGAGTGGTGCCGGACCGGTCGTCGGCTGCCCGATCCGTCGCTCGATGAACAATACCGGGTTATTAGCGCCCATTACGATGCGATGCTAACCCATTACGGGATAGATACAGGCGTAAAGATGGCGCGCAAACATATCGGCTGGTACACACGCGGCCTTCACGGTTCCGCCGACTTCCGGAACCGTGTCAACCAAGAGCCTGACGCAGGCGTTGTCAAATCACTGCTTGCGGAATTTTATGAACCATGGCGGCAGACTGCTGCTGCATACAATTGATAGGTACATGTGTCTCAACGCAATCAGGACGGTTGTCACCGTGACGGCCAGTGATCGGGCCGAGCAGGGACATATGTATTTTGAACATGGGATCGAACGCTGTACCCTGCGGTGATGGTGCGATCCGACGTTTTCTTGCGAAATGACTCTCAGTCCGTCGACCCCGCGCGGCCACGTCTAACGACAGCCCCTGCATTCGAACTTGGCGTTCTGGCGTTAACGATCGCGGTCGGTGTCGCCAGCTATTTTTTGATATCACGCGCGGACTCACCTCAGCGGCTGATTTCTCCGCCGCTGGTTGCACTGTTACTCATCGCAAATCTTGTGCCTGGCATCGTTTTGATGATGCTATTCGGACGAAGAGTGGCGATGCGTCGCGCGGTGAGATCGCCTGTCGGCGGGGGCGGGCGCCTGCACGTCCGGCTTGTTGCGCTGTTCTCGATGGTGGCTGCAATTCCAATGCTGCTGGTCACGATCTTTGCCTCGTTATTGTTCCAATACGGCGTACAATTTTGGTATTCCGATCAAGCGCGGAGCATGATCGAGAATGCGAGCAATCTGGCTGGAACATCTTTTAGTCAGCAGCTTACCCGTTGGGATGAAGCAACAACAACGATGGCAGCTGATATGTCCGCTTTTTTACAAGAGCGGTCAATAGAAAGTCCCGAATTCAGTACTTTTTTTGGTCAGCAGGTTTATTTCCGAAGCATGTCGGAAGCTGCGCTGTTTGCGGTCACGCCAAAGAATGGCACGCAAACCCTTAGTCTTGTCAATCCATATTCCGAAGACTTGACCCGGAAGCTCACGCCCAAGACCATCAATCGGTTGCGTGGGGGCGAGCATAGTGTCGTGATCATCAGCGGCAATCGTGTGCAGGTTATGACAATGCTGCCGGGATCAAGCGAACTTTTCCTCTACGCCGCACGGGTGGGTGAAACCGGTTCGCTCACCGCGCAAGTAAAAAGGGCTGAGGCTTTAGCGGCAAGTTATCGTTCGCTGCTGGTCCGTGCGCGTCGTATTCAGCTGGGATTCAACGCCGCGCTTCTGGTGATCTCACTCTTTATCGTCGGCATCGCTGTTTGGGTCGCGCTGGCGGTGGCCGATCGCGTCGTTCGACCCGTAGGAGAATTGGTCGATGCCGCGCGTCGCGTGACCGGCGGCGACCTCAGTGCCCGTGTTCCCGACCCGCGCAGCCGTGATGAAGTCGGGACGCTGGCCGAGGCGTTTAACCAGATGACTGGAAAGTTACAGGAGCAGAATAATGCACTGTTAAACGCCAACGGCCAGTTGAATAACCGTCGCGCGTTGATCGAGGCGGTCATGGGAGGCGTATCGGCAGGGGTCATCTCGACAAGCGCGGACGGAATCGTTTCCATCGCGAACAACTCTGCTGATCGTTTGCTCGGCATGGGATCATCGGGTCTGGTGGGGCGTGAGCTTCGTGCGATCGCACCGGAGTTGCAGGAGCTGATTGAACGAGGGGATCGAGAGGCGGTTGTGCAAATTGGTGCAGAGAGTGAGCCTCGGACGCTAGCGGTGCGAGTCGCCCGAACTGATATGGGTCCGATTCTTACCTTTGATGACATCACAGAGCGGCTGCTTGACCAGCGGCGGGCGGCGTGGTCGGATGTTGCGCGCCGGATTGCTCATGAGATTAAAAATCCGCTTACGCCAATTCAATTGGCCGCGGAGAGGCTGAACCGACGTTATGCGGACAAGCTCGATCCGGAGGATACGACGTTCGTCCGACTGATCGACACGATCATAAGGCAAGTTGGCGATTTACGCCGCATGGTTGATGAGTTTTCGAGCTTTGCCCGAATGCCGAAGCCGAGCTTTCATTCCGAACACGTGGTTGCCATCGCGCGGCAGACCTTGTTTCTGCATGAGGTCGCGCATCCATCCATCGCTTTCTCCCTAACCGCCGCCGAACCGGGTCCGATACTGGTTTGCGATAGACGACAGATCGCTCAGGCGTTAACAAATATTGTTAAAAATGCCGTTGAGGCGATTGTCGCTAAATGTGATGGCGGCGGCCGGATCGACGTTCAAATCGTTGAGACGGACGAGAGCAGCATAACAATAATAATAGAGGATAATGGCATCGGCCTGCCGCCGGAACGAGACCGGATTGTTGAACCCTATGTCACGACACGCGCGCGTGGTACGGGTTTGGGGCTGGCGATAGTCAGCAAGATTGTCGAGGAACATTTTGGTACTATGACATTTGCCGATCGCGCCGGCGGCGGTACCATCGTTACGATCGCGCTAGACACAACAGCGCTGATTGCGGGTTCGGACATTAAGTCTTCAGGAGCCCAGGATGATCCTTCCGCGTTCCAACTCAGCCGGATCTAGAGCGTGGCGTTAGATATTCTGATCGTCGACGATGAGGCTGACATCAGGGAACTGGTCGCCGGCGTTCTGGAAGACGAAGGCTATGCTCCTCGCGCGGCGGCCGACAGCGATGCCGCACTCGACGCTTTTGCGGCACGACGCCCATCGCTGGTGCTTCTCGACGTCTGGCTCCAGGGATCGCGTCTGGATGGCCTGGAACTGCTCGAGGAGATCAAGCGGAGAGACAATACGGTTCCCGTGCTGGTGATCTCCGGGCACGGCAATATCGACACAGCGGTCGCAGCCATCCGGAAAGGCGCTGTAGATTTCATTGAAAAGCCGTTTAATGCCGACCGGCTCTTATTGATGGTGGCGAGGGCAACGGAAACCGAACGTTTGCGTCGGGAGGTTGCGGCGCTGCGCGCGTCAACCGCCGGCGGAACGGATCTGACCGGCAGCTCCGCGGCAATCAATGGCGTCCGCGCGACCTTGAAAAGGGTTGCGGCGACCGGCAGCCGCGTTCTTATCACCGGTCCTGCCGGCGTGGGCAAAGAGGTTGCCGCGCGTTTGCTGCACGCTTGGTCTACGCGCTCCGATTATCCGTTCATCGTCGTAAGTGCGGCTCGAATGACGCCGGACAGGGTTGAAGAGGAACTGTTCGGAATAGAAGATAACGGCGATTTCGTTCGGCCTGGTTTGCTCGAACAGGCGCATGGCGGGACGCTCTTTCTCGACGAGATTGCCGACATGCCGCTGGCAACGCAAGGCCGGATCCTGCGGGTGCTGGTCGATCAGAGCTTTACCCGTATTGGTGGCAACCGGGTCGTGAAAGTCGACGTCCGCGTAGTCTCTTCATCGGGACGCGATTTGACGGTTGAGATCGCCGAGGGCCGGTTTCGCGAGGACCTCTATTACCGATTGAACGTTGTTCCTGTTGTTCTACCCGCATTGACGGACCGCCGGGAGGATATTCCTGCCCTGACACAGCATTATCTGGTCCACTACGCCAATGATCGACGAGTGCCGACGCCCGAAATCGCGCCAGACGCTATCCTTGCGCTTCAATCTTACGATTGGCCCGGAAATGTTCGCGAACTTCGAAACGTTGTTGAGCGTACGATTATCCTCGCTCCGGGCGATCGTATCGGACGCATCGATCCTGACATGCTGCCTACCGAAGTGCTTGGCGAACGCGGTGATCGGGCGGGGGCCACTCTCTTGAGCACGCCGTTGCGTGAAGCCCGCGAGAGCTTTGAAAGGGAGTATCTCCGTGTCCAGATCCGCAGGTTCTCCGGCAACATTTCGCGTACCGCCCATTTCATCGGCATGGAACGTTCCGCGCTTCACCGTAAAATGAAACTGCTTGGAATTACCGAACCGAAAGACGAATGAGCCTGAGAGAGATTGGATATGATGAAGAGGCGATCATACGTTCGGAACGCCGTGGGTGAGCTTATCAATTGATATTCTTCGTCTGTCCTTAACTCCGGAGAAATCCGTAATTGATGAGGTTTAGCGAATGCCCGATAAACAAAGTTCCCTTCAAGACGTTTTTTTGAATACCGTACGTCGATCAAAATTACCGGTCACTATGTTTCTCGTAAAGGGCGTAAAGCTGCAAGGTGTAATAACCTGGTTCGATAATTTCTCGGTATTACTACGTCGCGATGGTCAGACACAGCTTGTTTATAAACATGCGATATCTACAATAATGCCGACACAGGAATTTGATATCGAGGAAATTTCAACGGTTGTAACGAGGCCAATTAAGAACCCACCCGTTCTTCAGGACATTTTTCTTAATTCTCTGTGCGATAGCAAAATAAGCGTAACGATGTTTCTTATAAACGGAGTAATGCTCCAGGGCAGTGTTGCCGAATATGATCTGTTTTCAGTTCTGCTGGCGCGCGATCGTCTGATCCAATTGGTCTATAAACACGCGGTTTCCACTATCCAGCCTTCCGAGCCGCTCAATCTATCAGCTGAAATCAGTGGACCGGAACAAAATTGAACGCGGGCTTCGAACGTGATCGAAATGGGTTTTCGAGAGGCGCCCGAACGATAATCGTATTACCTGTTCAAGGTAAGCATGACATGCGCGTCGATGCACGTTTGGCTGAGTGTGCTGGGCTTGCTGCCGCGATCGGCCTTGATGTCGTATCGGAGATCGATTTCCGCGTCCGCAACGCCAGGCCGGCAACATTGCTTGGTACTGGCCAAGTTGAAATACTCGCGAACCACGTAGCGGATGAAAATGCTGAGCTCGTTGTTCTCGATACGAGTCTTTCTCCGGTGCAGCAGCGGAATCTCGAGCGCAGTATAAACGCAAAAATTATCGACCGAACGGGATTAATCCTTGAGATTTTCGGCGAACGTGCGGTGACGGCCGAAGGTCGTTTGCAGGTCGAACTCGCGCATCTAGATTATCAATCGGGCAGGCTAGTGAGAAGTTGGACGCATCTCGAGCGTCAGCGCGGCGGATTCGGATTTCTCGGCGGCCCGGGCGAGACCCAGATCGAGGCGGATCGGCGCTTGATCCGCGACCGGATGGCCAAATTGCGCCGTGAACTTGGTCAGGTCAGCCGTACGCGCGGACTGCACCGTGCTGAACGCCAGCGAATGCCTTGGCCTGTTATCGCGCTTGTAGGGTACACGAATGCCGGAAAATCGACCCTGTTCAACCGTCTCACGGGTTCCGATGTCGCAGCAGAGGATTTACTTTTTGCTACGCTTGATCCGACGCTACGGCGAATATCCCTGCGAGGTCTCAATGCAGCAATGATGTCGGACACCGTTGGATTTGTTTCCGATCTGCCGACACAATTAATTGCCGCGTTCAAAGCGACACTCGAGGAAGTTGTTTCCGCAGACCTTTTAATCCACGTCCGCGATATTGCTCATCCGGATACCGATGCCCAACGCGCAGACGTTGCAGAAATACTGAGCGAGATTGGGGTTCGCGATGAAACGCCGCGGATCGAGGTATGGAACAAGCTCGACGTACTCGACGATATACAACGGTCGGAATTGATTTCAGGAAGTACCCTTCGCGAGAATATCGTGCCGCTGTCGGCATTGACGGGGTTTGGGGTAGACGGACTATTGAAAACCATATCTAGGCAATTGACTTCTGGGCGCACCAGGCGCGAAATTTCTGTTCCGGCTTCAGATGGCGCCGCTGCTGCGTGGTTGCATGCTCACGGGCGAGTGGTTTGTCATAGTGCGGATGGCGTGAATATCAGGCTCACCGTTGAGTTGTCCGATCCAGATTTTGCCCGTTTCTCCAAGCGTGAAAACTGACGACGCACGACTCCTGCAAATGCTCGATAATAGATATTATGTTAAAGTTGAGATTGCTTGGAGTAGAGATCAAGTTTCAAGGGTCATACCATCGAACCCAAGCGTCACCCCCGGCGGCATCATTTTGCTTTGCCGATGATAATCCATCGATTCATCCATATGCGTTAAAACCGCCGTTTTTGGCCGGACTGCGGCGATACAACGCAACGCCTGTTCAACATTCATATGTGTCGGATGCGGAGCATGACGAACCGCATCAATTACCCAGACATCAAGACTTTCGAAAAGGCGAAGCATCTTTGGGGTCATCTCGTCGAAATCCGTGGCGTAGCCGATTGCCTTACCATCGGCTTCAAACCGCAATCCTGCTGAAAAAATAGTTCCATGCGGCTGGTCAACAGCTGAAACCTGTATTGAACCGATCTGCACGACATCAGACAGCAATTCCGCGGCAACCGTCGCCGGGTATCCCATGCCCCCTTCAAAAACATAGCTGAATCGTGTCGTAAGAGCGTCGATTGTAGCCTCACGCGCCAATCCCCGGACCGAGGAACCCATCGCGCGATACACTTGGCGCAGATCATCAATACCATGACAATGATCGGCATGGTCGTGCGTCCAGATCACGGCATCAAGGGTCACGAGGTCGGCAGCAAGCATCTGCGCACGCATGTCAGGGCTAGTATCGATTAATATCTTCGTTCCTGCATGTTCGACGACGGCAGATGCCCGTGTCCGACGGTTGCGCGGTTCGCCGGGGTCGCATTCGCCCCAATCATTTCCCATTCGTGGGACACCGGATGATGTTCCGCATCCGAGAATAGTAATTTTCATGCACGGGTCTTCGCAAATAGACGGAAAAAGTTCTCCGATGTCCGACGCGAGATCTCCTCGATCGATGTATCGCGCAGCTTAGCAAGGTATTGGGCCGTACATGCGACGTATGCCGGTTCGCATATCTTACCCCTGTGCGGCATCGGAGCCAAAAACGGTGCATCGGTTTCGATCAACAATCTGTCGAGAGGTATTCTCGCCGCCGTTTCTTGGATCTCCGCTGCGTTCTTGAATGTCACTATGCCGGAAATGGAAATATAAAGTCCCAGCGACAATGCGTGATCTGCGAAGTCGCCGCTAGCGGTAAAACAGTGGATCACACCGTCGAATCTGCCCGTGGACATCTCATCTGAAAGTATGTCAAGCGTATCCGCCTCCGCGTCCCGCGTGTGAACAATTACAGGGCATCCGCTTTCGCGTGCCGCGGCAATATGCCTACGAAATAGCTCGCGCTGAACTTTCCGGTCTGACCGATCATAGTGATAATCCAGGCCGGTCTCACCGATCGCGACGACACGACTATGGTTTGCTTTTGCAACCAGTTGCGAAGTGATGACGGAAATATGTTGTTCAGCCTCATGAGGATGTATGCCGACCGAGGCCCAGATATCGTGCTCCCGTTCAGCGGTGCCGAGCACCCTACCCCAGTCCTCTTCTTTCGTCGCGATATTAAGCATCGAAACGACCCCCTTCTCCCGCGCCCGCTTTATTACCGCGGCTTGGTCTTCGACCAGACCGCTATAGTCGAGATGACAATGACTATCGACAAACATCAAACGAGTTTCGTAGCAGAGTCTAAGCGGGGGAATATCGGAGTTGGCGCAACGATGCGAAACTTGGATGATCGAAATTTTGAATAGCACTGAGGATCAGCAAGTGCGGCATGATCGCGCTTTTTCACGCCGATCTGATCCAGAAGTCGGTTAGCCGAGTCAGGGATAACCGGGATGATCAGTATTGCCAACATACGTATAGCGTGAATAAGCGTACCCAGCACGGCATGCATGCGATCAGGATCTGTTTTCCGGAGCGCCCATGGAGCTTGAGCATCGATATACTGGTTACAGGAAAATACGGCTTGTATCCATGTTTCCAGCGCTTGATTCAGAGCAAGATCGTCAAACTGCTTGCAAAACGATGAGCATGCTGTTTCAACTTCTGTTAGGAGCTCTACGTCTACAGCTTCTACCCTTCCCTCCGCGGGTAGCACGCCGTCGAGGTTTTTCGCTATAAAAGCTAGCGTCCGCTGAGCAAGATTGCCGAAGCTGTTGGCAAGGTCCGCGTTGACGCGGGATATGATAGCATCCGATGAATAACTTCCATCATGTCCAAAACTGACCTCGCGGAGAAGAAAATACCTCAGCGCGTCCTTCCCGAACATGTCGACGAGACTGATCGGATCAACGGTGTTTCCCTCTGATTTAGACATTTTTTCACCACGACTCAGCAAAAAACCATGGCCAAAAATGCAATGGGGGAGGGTTAGCCCTGCGGACATGAGCATCGCAGGCCAATAAACCGCATGGAAACGAACAATGTCCTTGCCAACCAAGTGCAAGTTGGCCGGCCAGAATTTCCATTCCGGCGTAAGCTCCGGATAACCCAGCCCGGACAAATAGTTCGTTAGTGCGTCGACCCAAACGTACATTACGTGCCCGGCCTCGCCAGGGACTTGTACGCCCCAGTCAAAACTTGAACGGGACACGGACAAATCCGAGAGCCCGTTTTCAACAAACCGAACAACCTCGTTGCGCCGACTTTGCGGCCGCAAAAACTCGGGATGCGTGGCAAAATGATCTAGCAATGGCTGCTGGTATCGCGACAGGCGAAAGAACCAACTCTCCTCCTCGGTCCATTCGACCGGAGTGCCTTGCGGAGAAAGTTTAGCTCCTCCTGCTTCGATTACCAGTTCATCTTCGTCATAAAATGCCTCGTCGCGGACTGAATACCAACCTTTGTACTGGCTGGCGTAGAGGTCGCCACGTTCCGCCATCGCATTCCATATCGCTTGACTGGCGCCGTGATGGGAACGTTCTGTTGTCCGGATGAAACGATCATAAGAGATATCAAGGCGATCGCACATGGTCCGGAATTGACCTGACATTTCCTTTGCGAAGACTTCGACGTCTTTGCCGACCAATCGCGCCGTCTGAAGCATCTTCAACCCGTGTTCGTCAGTCCCGGTCTGAAACCTTACGTCGCGCCCAGACTGACGCTGAAACCGTGCAATGGCATCTGCGGCAATCGCCTCGTACGCGTGGCCGATATGAGGTCGGCCGTTTGGATAGCTGATTGCGGTTGTAATATAAAATGGTTCGGCCATGCGAAGCCTGTAGAGCAAGGCTTGAGTAAGGTGAAGCCTTCCCCACTGAAGCAGGTTTCAGTGTAGGCCGGCCACGATGTTACCCATTTGAAAGACGATGGCTTGCGGATCGAGCGAGAGCCTGACTGCCCTGCCCGCCAAATCGCTGGCCGATGCATAGCACCGGGCGAGCTTGCCGGCATCGACATTCGGTCGAAGGCATGCCGACGCGAGATAGCTTGGAACGCGGTCCAAAAAGGCTTCATAACGCCGCCGCGAAGCCGTTCCTGAAAGTAATGTGACAAGTTTTGTACGGTGATAGTTGTTGGGGTCGCCGTCTGAGAGTATCGCATCCAATATCTCGTCAATCTTCCCAAGCTCCAAGCCGGCATAGCGCAGAGACGTTCCAGGAATACCGGAGCCAGCGTTGACGAGTATTTCGCGCTCCCCGGATGCTTCATCCGGAAGCGCGGCCTTCAGAATATCGTCAATCCGTTGGCGAGGAAGTCGCTTGAATCGCAGGACCCTGCAACGCGACAAAATGGTTGGTATAAGTTGTCCGGGCGCATGACTGACAAGCAGAAAAATTGTGTCCGTCGGTGGCTCTTCGAGGTTCTTGAGCAACGCGTTGGCCCCGCCCCGCTCGAGATCATCAACCGCATCGATAATGATGACGCGGCGCCTGCCGATGGATGGAGTTGTGGCAAAAAGTCCCTGCAAATGCCGAATTTGCGCGATCGTAATACTTCGTGCAGTCTCCTCGCCTGCCCTGGTTTCCTTCACAAGTTTTTTAAGTACGCGGAGATCAGGATGCGAGCCTGCATCGATCAACGCGCGGGTCGGACTGTGTTCGGAAACGGCCAGTCCGTCAGGAAGCGTTTCTCCGGCAGATTCAGCCAAAAGCCGGCCCGCCGCCGCATGCGCGAAGCTTGCTTTGCCTAGACCTTGCGGACCCGCCAATAACCAAGCGTGGTGCAACTGCTTACTTCGCAATGACCTTCCGAATTCGGAAATTGCGGCGTCATGCCCTTTGATTTGCATAGATGGCGCAAACTATCGCTATGTCAGCTGAACAAGGACATTAGCCCTGCCCATGCACGTCCGAAAAATCCTGCTTCAGCGACATCCTGGGCAGCAACCAATGGGAGCCTTTGGTCCGGCATGTCGGCCGAGGATATCACTAGGTCGGCAATATGCTGACCGGCTTTGAACGGGGCCTTGATCGGACCCTGATAGACGACCTTTGCTCGATAATCCGGCACAGCGCCCGCGGGAAGAGTAACACTTAGATTGGACGGCGCGACCAAAGCAACGCTGCTTGCATTGCCCATCTGGACTTTTGCGACCGCCACCTGTTTACCCTTCGCGACAACCGGCTTGTCCTGCCAGGCGCGGAAACCCCAATCCATGAGCCGAACCGATTGTTCAATCCGCTGATTGAAGCTCTCTAGCCCGGCCATGACCATGACGAGTCGGCGTCCGTTCTGCTCGGCCGACCCGGTAAATCCATAACCGGCCTCCTCGGTATGTCCGGTCTTCAGACCATCCGCTCCATCAACGCGGCCCAATAACGGATCACGATTTGCTTGCGTGATGGCATTGCCGGACATTGTCTTGCCCCATGTGAAATCCGGCTTCGAATAGAATTGACGATAAAGTTTCGGGAAATTCGCGATCGTGGCAGTCGCCAAGGTCGTCAGGTCACGCGCCGTGACATAAGTGACGCCGTTGTCCGGCCAGCCGTTCGAGGTGCCGAAATGGCTGTTCGTCAGGCCGATTTTCCCTGCAAGACGGTTCATCCGCTCGACAAATGCCTGTTCCGAGCCTGAAATTCCTTCGGCGAGCACGACGCAGGCATCATTTCCGGACAACGTAACGATCCCGTATAACAGGTTTTCGACGCTGACATTTTCATTTACCGACAGAAACATTGTGGATCCCGCTTCGGGCCCATGCCAACGCTGCCAGGTTTCCGGACGAACCGTAAACTGTTGGTCGAGCTTCAGTTCGCCGTGCCGGATCATGTCGAACGCTACATAAACGGTCATCATCTTTGCCAGCGATGCGGGCGGCATCCTGCGATTCTCGGCTCGCGCGAACAACACCGCCCCGGTGTTCAAATCCTTGAGATACGCAATCGGTGCCGGCGTTTCGAATTGGGGCGCCGCTGCAATCGACGGAAAGGCAAGGGCAGAGGCGGCTATCGGCGCCATCAACAGTTTTTTCATTTTGAATCCATCAATGTAGTGAAACGGATGAAGCTCGCTTGATCCGATAGCCTCCGTCAACCCACGCGTCATCTGCCGATGTTCGCAGATGTTTATTGCCCGATCGAGTCCGCCAGCAAGCCGACGGATAGTGCGTAAAAGTTTGAGCAGTTATAATCCAAGATTACCCGGTAATTGCCGGTGAGCAGATATGCAGTTTTATCCGGACCGTCGGGTTGCAGCAGCGTTGCTTGAATGCTGTCTGCCGGCCAGATTGCCGACTGCGGAACGATTCCCAAAGCACGCCATTCCGCCATCGTATGCCAAGCGCTGTGCCGTTCGAAAACACGCGGACATCGCGGAGAGTGCAACTGATTGGCGACCTTTGGTTCCTGAAAGTTCGAAGGCAGCGTCACTGCAACTCCCCAAGGCTCCCCTGCCCTCCAGCCCGCGTTGACGAAGTAATTTGCGATGGAGGCCAGCGTGTCAGCTTCACTGTTCCAGATATCTGCTTTCCCGTCTCCGTCCCCGTCTTGAGCGAGCCTCAAATAGATTGAGGGGAGGAACTGAGGATTACCGGTCGCTCCCGCCCAGCTACCCTTCAGGGTTTCGCGCGAAATTCCGCGATCAATAATTTTGAGCGCATCGATGAACTCCTGTGCGAACAAAGTGCGGCGGCGCCCTTCATAGGCAAGCGTGGCCAGCGACTGTAACAGGTCGAAATTTCCAGTGTAGGAACCATAGTTGGTCTCGTGGCCCCATATCGCAATCATAATCGCCGCCGGAACACCCGATTTACGCTCGATTGCTCCTACACGCGAGCGCTGTGCGGCATAAGCTCGTCTGCCCCGCGAAATCCGTGCGTCGTCGACGTGCATCGCACGGTATGGCGCAAACGCCGGTATTGACGACTTCGCTGATCCCCCAGGCTGACCGCGATCTAGTTCGATAACCCGTTCGCTCAGCGAGAGCGAAGGAAACACCGAACTCAATGTGGCCGGATCGACACCCTGGTTTGCAGCCTCAGCACGAAGCGTCTGCAGATAGGATTGGAACCCGATTTCGTCTGGCGCGGCAGCCAGAGCGGGATGGGCCATCATCATCATTGCAACAAGCGTCGCGCCATGTCGGAGTACTTTTGTAACAATATTAGAGTTCATGAAGCCCAGTTTGTATGTTTGCGAACCAACCAAAACCCAACGGATGTGCGACCAGCATTGTCTGCCGACCGGACGGGGTGGGATTCGAACCCACGGTAGGCTTCCACCTACGGCGGTTTTCAAGACCGCTACCTTAAACCACTCGGTCACCCGTCCTGATGGTCGGTGGGCTCGGTAACCGAAAGCGCTGGACGTTGCCAGCGCTTCCAGAACGAAATTGCGAACTATACGCCTCGATAATAAAGCGAAACCCGCTGACGATATTTGACATCAAACTCGGGTGCGTCGCTGGCCTCGAACTTGGGAGCTCGCGACATTTGCTCTTTCGTGACGTTCAGGACGTATCCATCCTTGGCGTCATCATAATCCAGCATCGACCAAGGAACTGGGAAAAGCGAAGTCCCAAACCCCATTGTTCCTCCGAACGACATGACCGCATAGGCCACCCGGCCGGTATATTTATCGACCATGAAGCTCTTGATCGTCCCCAGCTTGGCATCGTCCGACCCGATCACCCGCGTGCCCTCGACCTTTTCCGACGCTATCAACCTAACATTTTCATCAGTTTCCAGTTGAAACTTTGATTTATTTTTGTCCGAATCGTCGTTTTTACGGCCCGCGATTGTTTTCCCGACCGCACCTACTGCCGCCAAGGCAGCAACGCCCGCGCCGATCGTCTTCCAGGGCAGTCCTTCGCTCGATTTTGCCGATGAATGGTTCCCTTTCATATGCGCGGAACCTCCGTTCTTGGAGCGTCCGGTATCTTCCTGCAATATCAGAGCATTAGCCGCAGTCGCGGACAAGCGAACCTTGTCGCCTTCGACTTCCGCGACAAGCCCCGCAGAAACGTAGCGATGATGTTCCGCTTTCCCGCGTGGCAGCTCTCGTTTCGTCAGTTTGATGCGATCTCCCTCGACACGATCGACTTTGCCTACATGAATGCCGTCGGCCCCGATGACTTCCATGTGTTCCTTGATCTTGCTCGTGTCCGTCATGTGATACTCCCTATGATCTACCAACAATGAACCATCGGCTGCCTCTTTCGATGCATTCCGCGAGAGGACTCGCCGAGATTCAGCAAAATGAAGGCATTCTCCTTTGGCCACCGCCAAGGCATCGAGCCGGGGCGACGGGCCCAAAAATGATGCGTCCAAACGTTGCATTTTGGTAACGCAATGCTTGACCCGGCATCCGCAATGCCGTTCGCTGAAGCCGGTTGTTGGGGAGATTTGGGTTGGCCAAGAGGCTCACGGTTTGGATCATTGCTGCGCTGGTAATCGGGCTCATCGTCGGTTGGGGATTGAACGTCGCCATCGATGACGGAACGCCCGGATCCACGGCACTGTTGGCCGAGATTACAGGATATCTCTCGATCCTCACCACCCTGTTTCTACGCTTGATCAAAATGATCATCGCGCCGCTTGTCTTTTCCACCCTGACGGTCGGCATTGCGCATATGGGTGATACTGCGGCACTCGGACGGGTCGGATTCAGAAGCCTTTTGTGGTTTGTATCGGCAAGCCTGTTGTCGCTCACGCTCGGTTTGATCCTCGTCAACATTCTTCAGCCCGGGGTCGGTCTGAACCTGCCGGTCCCGCCCGTCAGCGCCGCGAGCGGCGTAGACAAGGCGGCTTTCGATTTCGCTACGTTCGTAGCGCACATCGTTCCGGCTTCCATGATCGATGCGATGGCGACCAATGAAATTCTTCAAATAGTGGTGTTCTCCGTCTTTGTCGGCGTCGCGATCACGGCGGTGGGTGAAAAGGCCGCCCCTCTGGTCAAGGGCATCGAGGCGCTGGTCTCCGTCATGTTGCAAATCACCGACTACGTCATGCGATTTGCCCCCATCGCCGTATTTGCTGCGGTTGCGTCGACGCTCGCCGAGCGGGGTCCCGGCGTGCTGGGAGACCTGGCGTATTTCATGGGCAGTTTCTATCTCGGCCTCATTCTTCTCTGGGCGTGTCTGATCGGCGTCGCATTTGCCCTGATCGGCGGGCGCACGCGGCTTTTGGTGCGATACATTCGTGACCCCCTCATCCTCGCATTCACGACGGCATCATCCGAAGCGGCGTATCCGCGCACGCTGGAGGCGCTTGACCGGTTCGGCGTGCCGCCCCGCATCGCCAGTTTCGTGCTGCCGCTTGGTTATTCATTCAACCTCGACGGATCGATGATGTACATGACGTTCGCGACGCTGTTCATTGCGCAGGCCTATGGCATGCATCTCGAACTCGGACAGCAGATCGTCATGCTGCTAGTGCTGATGGTCACGTCGAAGGGCATTGCCGGCGTGCCGCGTGCCTCCCTCGTGGTCATCGCAGCGACGCTGTCGATGTTCCGTATTCCCGAGGCCGGATTGCTGCTGATCCTGGCGGTCGACCATTTTCTCGACATGGGCCGTTCCGCCACCAACGTCATCGGCAATGCCGTGGCGGCAAGCGTGGTCGCGAAATGGGAGGGCGGGCTCGACATCAGGGAACCGGCCGATATCGAACCGCCGAAGGCGCCGAGCGGGCACGGCCCCGCCGATCCGGTCGACAGCTTCGCAAAAATCGGCAGCGATCAGGCAAAGGCGTAAGGCCCCCCTTTATGAAGGGCAGTCTGATAGGCCGGCCGGGCGTGGACCTTGTCCAGCCAGGCGATCGTGGCCGGGCGCGTACCGTCAAGTCCCCCGCGGCTCCGCGCGGCCTCGAGCGGAAAGCTCATCATGACATCGGCCGCCGACATCACGTCACCGGCAAACCAGGCGTGCTGCTTGAGTTCGGCCTCGACGAAATCGAGATGCGTGTCGATCATCGGCTGGATAGTTTTGATCGCGATCTTGCCCATGACCGGGATGCGGGACAGGACGAGTTTCAGCAATAGCGGCGGCATCATCGACCCCTCGGCATAATGCAGCCAGTAGCGGTAGCGAAGTGCTGCGTCCCGGTGGGCCGGGGGACCGAGAGCGCCGTCCGCCTTTTCAACCAGATACTGGACGATCGCCCCTGTTTCCGCGATCGTCAGGCCGGTCTCGTGATCGACTATCACGGGAGACTTCCCGAGCGGATGGACGCGTTTCAGTTCCGGAGGCGCCAGCATCGTCTTGGGATCGCGCTCATAGCGCTTGATGTCGTAATCGAGTCCCAATTCCTCGAGCATCCACAAAATACGCTGCGATCTCGAATTTTCGAGATGATGGACGGTTATGGTCATGATGCCTCTCCTGCTTGCGCAGACCATAGCCATGCCGAGGCTGGAAACGCCACCAAATCGTTCTTCAGGTGACGGCGGCAAACTGCGGCGATTGCATCCTGTGCAGCCTGCCGGTCGGGCGCGGCCCGGAGCAATGCCGCTGCGGGACCGATGCGCGAGAAGAAGCGGACCGCCCGATCGACCGCATCCGCGCCTTCGCCCGCGATGTAGCGGAAATCAAAGCGGCGCGGGGTGGGCGCATGCCAGCCGGCCGCTTCGAGCAAAGCGGCGATACGCCCGGGGTGGGCAAAGGCAAACGGTCCGGGGCCTTCATCTGTCGCAACCGGACCATCCAGAGCGGCGGCCGGTTCGGTTGCCCAGGAATTAGCGGCCCTGTCCGCAAAGCACGAGAAGATCAGCCGGGCATCGGGGGTTCCGGCACGGCGGAATGCAGCGAAGGCGGCGACGGAATCGTCGAAGAACATCACGCCGTGACGCGATACGAACAGGTCGACCGGCGCGAGATCAGGGACAAGTTTGCAGGCGTCACCTCGCAAAAAAGTAATCTCCCTATCCCCTGCCCGCTTACGTGCGACCGCAAGTAGCGATGCGGACAGATCGATGCCGATGACCTCAGCATCGCGGCGAGCGTCGGAAACCGCCAGCGCGGTCCCGCCGGCTCCGCAACCAATATCGACGATCCTGCCGCGATTGGGCGCGGCGGCGAGGATTGCCGCATTGAGTGCGTCCGACATACGGGCAAAGCTGCGGTCGGTAAGCCGCCACTCCTCCGCCCAGACGTCGCCCACCCGCGCCTGCCAGGCAGCACCGTCGGTCATTCGCAGAACGTGGCCATGACAACCCGGCAGCTAGAAGTTATCGTTAATTGCCCCGAAGCATCGATGCGAATGTTGGTGAATTTGATGCCTGAAACCGATATTGGTAATCGAGCCAGTCTCGAAAGCCCGAGAGCGTAAGGCGGAGATCGGTCCAAGCCGTATTCATTCTTCCGTATCAGGTCCGGTCATCATTTCCTCGGCGACCTTGTCCGTCCGCGTACGGATCGCGCTTTCCAGCCGATCCGCCATCTCCGGATTTTCCTTCAGATAGGTCTTGGCGTTTTCACGCCCCTGCCCGATCCTGATCGAGTCGTAGCTGAACCAAGATCCGGACTTTTCAACCAGCCCGGCCTTGACGCCAAGATCGAGGATCTCGCCGATCTTGGAGACGCCCTCGCCGTACATGATGTCGAATTCGACTTGTTTGAACGGCGGTGCGACCTTGTTCTTGACCACTTTGACCCGGGTCGAATTGCCGACCACGTCATCCCGATCCTTGATTGCCCCGGTCCGGCGAATATCAAGGCGTACGCTTGCATAGAATTTGAGCGCATTGCCGCCCGTCGTCGTCTCCGGATTGCCGTACATCACGCCGATCTTCATTCGCAACTGGTTGATAAAGATCACCATGCAGCGCGAGCGGCTGATCGATCCGGTCAGCTTGCGGAGCGACTGCGACATCAGACGCGCCTGAAGTCCGACATGACTGTCGCCCATTTCGCCTTCTATTTCGGCACGCGGGACAAGTGCGGCGACCGAATCGATCACCAGCACATCGATCGCGTTCGAGCGAACCAGCGTATCGACGATTTCCAGCGCCTGTTCACCGGTATCGGGCTGGGAAACGATCAAT
The DNA here is from genome assembly GCA_965219075.1 of Sphingomonas sp. Lineage (GTDB taxonomy): Bacteria > Pseudomonadota > Alphaproteobacteria > Sphingomonadales > Sphingomonadaceae > Sphingomonas. The sequence continues at coordinate 1,986,528 of CBDCMM010000002.1, read as the reverse complement.
TCGTCGATGTTTACACCGAGTTTCTTGGCATAGACCGGGTCGAGCGCATGCTCCGCGTCGACGAAGGCGGCGGTCCCGCCGGTTTTTTGCGCTTCCGCGATGACGTGCAGCGCAAGTGTGGTCTTGCCCGAACTTTCCGGCCCGTAGATTTCGATCACGCGCCCACGCGGCAATCCGCCGACGCCGAGAGCTATATCGAGGCCCAGCGAACCGGTGGAGATCGCCTCAACCTGCATCGTTTCCTTCGACCCTAGCTTCATCGCCGAGCCCTTGCCGAACGCGCGGTCTATCTGTGCCAGGGCCGCATCAAGCGCCTTTTGCCGATCGGTCGTCGTAGTTGCCATGCCGTTGTCGATCACTTTCAGATTGGCGGCCATCGAATAGACTCCTCGCTAGAACAAGCGCGCTTCATGTTCAACGCGTCACCCGTGCCGTACCATCTATGTTCCAGTAGAACAAGTGTAGAACATTGATCAATTTCAGGACAGTTCGCTGGCGAGACACCACCAGCCGCGTGACCGTGCCTCGTCCGCCGTGCGATCGCGCGACGTGCAATCGGCAAACAGGGCAAAGCACGTCGCGCCCGATCCCGACATGCGGACCAGTAAAGCCCCGTTCGCCGCGCGCAGCATGCTCAGGACGGCAGAGATTTCCGGTGCGATGCGAAGCGCGGCGGGCTCCAGGTCATTTCGCCCCGCCCGTGCAGCGTCCAGTACGGTGGCCTCCAGAATACCGCCACGATCGGCCCCGTCCCAACCGGCAAAGACGCTTCCGGTCGAAATCGCAACGCCGGGATTGACGAGTAGTAGGGGCGTGCCGGTCAGCGCGTCAGCCGATGTGAGTTCGTCCCCTCGCCCCCGGCCGAATGCCGTGCGACCGGCGAGGCACGCGGGAACATCGGCACCGAGATCGGCGGCAATCGCGATCAATCCGGGATCATCGATCGCGACACCGTTGAGGCGCGCAAGACCCCGCAGCGTTGCCGCCGCATCGGCCGAACCACCGCCCATGCCCGATGCAACCGGCAATCTCTTGTCGAGCGTTATCGTGTACGATCCGCGGCCCCCGAATGCCGCGACAGCGCGTAACACAAGATTATCGCCTTCCGCCGTCAGTTCCTCTGCGAACGGCCCATCGATCCGAAAGTCGAGCCTGTCCGCTTCAGCAATCCGGATGACATCCCCGTGCCGCGCAAAGGCGAACAGGGTTTCAATGTCGTGATAGCCGTCCGGACGACGCCGTCGGATATGGAGGGCGAGATTGATCTTGGCGGGGGCCGTTTCGACGATCATTGCCGGTTTTGGTCGAGCCCGTTCGTGATCTTGCCGTTCAGCCGCTCAATCTGTCCGGCCTTGGCCCCAATCATCGCGGCCCGCCATGCGTAACGCGCCTCATATCGTCTCCCGCCGGACCAATAGACATCGCCGAGATGCTCGCCGATTTCACCATTCGCCGGGGCAGCCGCGGAGGCGCTTTCCAGCAGCGGCAATGCGCGTTTCGTGTCGCCGCGCCGAAAATACGCCCAACCGAGTGAATCGGTTATCGATGCGTCGTCAGGCGCGAGTTCCTTTGCGCGGACGAGTAAACCGGTCGCCTTGTCCATATCCTCGCCATGCTCGATTTTGGAATAGCCGAGATAATTGAGTGCCAGCGGTTCCTGCGGCCCAAGCGTCACGGCGCGTTGCAGGGCGACCTTTGCCTCGCTCCAATTTCCGGCCTGATCGAGCGCCGCGCCGTATTGCAGCCATGCCGCCCAGGACCGCTTCCCGTTCGCACCGAGGACCCGGAGATACCAGGGGAAGGCCTCGGCAGGCCGGTTACGATCCATCAGCAAATCGGCAAAACTGCGGAAGTCACGCACCGAGGCATCAGGCGCGCTCGCCTGAGCATGTGCGACCTGCAAAGCTTCGGCCGATCGCCCGCCATCCTCAAGCACGGAAATTCGCAGCGCTGCTGCGGCTGATGCATAAACGCTGCGCGGATCGATGGTATCGAGAACCGCGAGCGAGCGCGCCGTCGCCTTGTCCTTTGCAACTGCACCGGCAAGCAGCAGACGCGCACGATCGTAGCTCGGATCGGCGATCAGCGCGCTGCGTGTCAGCGCGATCGACAAGGCCGTGGAACCCTCGGTATCCTGCAAATCGCCCGCAACCCGGGTTAACAGCCGTGATACACCGAAGCCGAGCGTTGGTTTCGCAGGCGCCCCCTGACGCAGTTTGACGATGATCGGGTCGTCGCCGATCAGCAACGACCGCGCCGCGGCATCATGCCCCTTGCCGAACAAAAGCTGTACCGCCGCGATCCGAACATCAACGGGCGCGGAGGCGGCCTGAAGCGCGACGATTCCACGGTCGTCTCCGCTAGCTATCGTCAGGAGCGCAAGCGTTTCCTGCGCCAAACGCCGCGCGACCGGTTCTTTCGCCGCATTCAATACGGATGCGAAGTCCCGGCCCCGCGCGAACGCTGACCATCCGCGGAGTGACGGCGCAAGAAGCGCAAGCGGCACTTCACCCAGATTTCCGATGGCCGTGTCGACTACCGCCGGATCGTTTCGCTTCGCGCCTTCCGCCAGCGCCAAGAGCGCGACGTCGGCGGGTGCAACATCGGCCTTTTGCAAAATAGCGGCAGCGCGGATCGCAAGCGCGTCATCACCCGCGGCCAGCGCCTCACGATAGGCACGGATCGCGACCAGCGGGTCGTTCGGCGATGCGTCGAGCGCAATCTTGTAGCCGGCAGCCGCGCGGACGACGCGGCCGTCAGCATCGGCGACGCGCGCGCTCAGATACGCCGAAAGGTCCTGTTCCGTTGCAGCTGCCTGTGCGGCGGGGGACAGCATCGCCGCCGCAGCAAGCGCGAAGTTACATATTCGGATAATTCGGTCCTCCGCCGCCTTCCGGCACGACCCAGTTGATGTTTTGCGTCGGATCTTTGATGTCGCAGGTCTTGCAGTGGACGCAATTCTGCGCGTTGATCACGAACCTTGGATTGCCCTCGTCAACGTCGACATATTCGTAAACGCCCGCCGGACAATAACGCTGCGACGGTCCATCGTACATCGGAAGGTTGTAGTCGACCGGGACGTCGGGATCCTTCAGCGTCAAATGGACCGGCTGATCCTCCTCGTGATTCGTGTTGGACAGGAACACCGAGGATAACCGGTCGAACGTCAGCACGCCGTCGGGCTTCGGATAGGTTATCGGCGTGACCAGATCCTTGCGCCACAGCGATTCATGATCCGGTTTGTGCCCCATCGTGAAAGGCATCTTCACGCCCAGATGTTCAGCCCACATGGTGACGCCTGACAGACCCGATCCTATCAGGTCGCCGTATTTCTTCACCAGCGGTACGACGTTGCGGACAACCGAGAGTTCTTTCCTGACCCAGCTGTCCTCGAACGCCTGCGGATAAGCGATCAGCTCGTCACGCTCGCGTCCGGCGCGAACGGCATCGAACGCCGCCTCTGCCGCCATCATGCCCGATTTCATTGCGGTGTGCGTGCCCTTGATCCGCGGTACGTTGAGGAATCCGGCAGAACAGCCAATCAAAGCGCCACCGGGGAAAACGAGCTTCGGAATTGACTGCAATCCGCCGTCGTTGATCGCACGCGCGCCGTACGACACGCGCTTGCCGCCCTGCAGTATCTCGGCGATCGCAGGGTGAGTCTTCCACCGCTGCATTTCCTCGAACGGCGAAAGATACGGGTTGGAATAGTTTAGCCAGGTCACGAAGCCTAGGGAAACCTGACCGTTCGCCTGATGATACAGCCAGCCGCCGCCGTTCGATCCCCTGGTCTCGGTCAGCGGCCATCCCTGCGTATGGATGACGCGGCCTTGGCTGTGCTTGGCGGGGTCGATGTCCCAGAGTTCCTTGATGCCGAGCCCGAACACCTGCGGCTCGACGCCCGCGCGCAGGTCGAAGATGCGCATCAGTTCCTTCGACAGTCCGCCGCGCACACCTTCACCGAACAGCGTGTATTTGGCATGAAGTTCGAGGCCGGGCGTATAGTCCGCCTTGTGCTCGCCATCGCGCGCAACGCCCATGTCGCCGGTCGCGACGCCCTTTACCCGGCCATCGTCGTCGAACAGGATCTCGGCCGCGGCAAAACCTGGGAAGATCTCGACGCCTAGTTCCTCCGCCTGCCCGGCGAGCCAGCGACAGGTATTGCCGAGGCTCGCCGTGTAGCAGCCGTGATTGTGCATGAACGGCGGGGTCAGGAATTCGGGCAGGTTGCGCTTGCCCTTTTTCGAGAGCACCCAGTGATGGTTTTCGGTGATCGGTGTTTCGGCGAGCGGACATTCCCGGTCGCGCCAGTTGGGGATGAGTTCGTCGAGCGCCCTTGGATCGACCACCGCGCCCGACAGGATGTGCGCGCCGACCTCCGATCCCTTTTCCAGCACGCAGACCGACAACTCGCCCTCATTTTCAGCCGCCAGTTGCTTCAGGCGGATCGCGGCGGACAGTCCCGCCGGTCCCGCGCCGACGATCACGACATCATAGGGCATGGACTCGCGGTCACTCATCACAATTCCTTATTCCTGAAACGATCGTCCGTCTGCCCAAGCATCCGGTCGCATGGTCGCATCGCTTTGACGGGAAAGTCGATCCGTCATGTTGACCGCCGCGTCAACCATACAGCATCGTCGCGATGATGGGGATTTACGCCGATATTGAAAGCGCGGGCAGGATCGATCCGGCACTTGCTGCGAGCGCGCTTGAATGGTGGGCGGACGCCGGCGTCGATATGTTCGTCGACGAAACCGTTCGCGACTGGTTCGGTGCGAGCGGGAAAACGGCGGCGGGACCGGCTTCGCGCGGCGTCACTGCCGCTCCCGTGCGATCCGACAAACTGCCGGACGATTATGCGTCGTTCGCGGCATGGCGGATGAGCGAGCATGTGCCCGAGGCGGCATGGCGGGGCGTATCGGTTCCGGCAAGCGGACCGGACGATGCGGCGCTGATGGTCATGGTCGACTGTCCGGACCGCGGTGATGATGATGCGGGACGATTGCTGTCGAACAGTGCAGGCCGGCTCTTCGATCGCATGCTTGCTGCGATTGGCTTCGATCGATCGCGGGTGCACCTCGCATCGATTTGCGTCCGCCGCCCCACGTCCGGGCGCATACCGACCGATCAAGAGGTGCAGCTGGGCGTGATCGCGCGTCACCATGTCTCGATCATCGCGCCGGAACGTTTGTTGTTAATGGGAAATATTGCGAGCAAGGCCGTCGTCGGCATGGAAATGGTCCGCGCGCGCGGCGCTTCGCATCAATTCGATGGCAAGAAACGGCAGACTAAGACGATCGTCAGCTTTCACCCGCGTTTTCTGATCCAGCGGCCAAGCGCAAAGGCGGAGGCATGGAAGGATTTGCAACGTTTGATGAAGGGTTCGCCGGAATGATAGCAAGAGTTGCACTGGCGACGGCGATGGCGTTGGTGTCCGCGGGTACGAGCGCTGCCGCCGCGACGCCGGAGTCTTCGCGTTCGGCGGTGATTCGCGGGGGTGACCGGGTGCCCGCTCAGCTCGATCCGGATCAGCGCACCGCGTACGGAGCCGTTTTCACGGCGATCCGGGAGGCGCGCTGGACGGACGCGCAGATACAGCTCGATGCCATGACGCCGGGGCCGCTTCATACCCTGGCCCGGGCGATTCTCTACACCGCAAAGGGGTCACCGCGCGTCGACGTCGAAGCGCTTACGAATTTGTTGAACCAGGCACCGGAACTGCCCCAGTCTGCTCAGCTTGCACGCCTGGCAAAAAGCCGCGGGGCGACCGGCCTGCCGCCCCTGCCCGCCGTTCAGACGCTGATCTGGCAGGACGGAGCGCCGCGCCGCGTCCATACGAAATCGATACGGAGCGATCAGATTGCCGCCGACCTGGCGGTTAGGATGGCACCGCTCGTAAAGGCGGATATGGGGCAGCAGGCCCAGATGCTGCTGGAAGAGACCGCCGGGCTTGCATCGGACGATCTGACCGAATGGCAGGACAAGGTGGCGTGGATATATTTTCTTCAAGGCGATGACGCGAACGCGCGCGCGATGGCGGACAAGGCGCAGCAAGGCTCCGGCACCTGGGCGGTTCAGGGACGATGGACGACGGCACTTGCTGCCTGGCGGCAGGGCGATTGCGCAACGGCCGAAGCTGCGTTCGAAGGCGTCGCTGCGCGTGCGGCGGACGTCGATTTCCGATCGGCGGCGCTGTATTGGGCGGCGCGCGCCGACATGCGTTGCGGACGGCCCGACAAGATCGAGGCCCGGCTGCGGGGCGCGGCTCAGTATGGCGAGAGCTTCTACGGTCAGCTTGCCCGTCAGGCGCTCGGGATGAAGATCAAGGCCGGTGCTTCGCCCGGCCTCGCCGCCGCCGACTGGCTTGCACTGGACAAGAGGCCGAATGTTCGCGTCGCCGCCGCTCTCGTCGAAATCGGTGAAACCGATCTGGCGGACAGCGTCGTTCGTCAACAGGCGAGGATCGGGCCGCCGGAAGAGTTTGCGAGCCTGGTTCGCCTTGCCGAGACGCTCGATCTTCCCGCGACGACAATCTGGCTGGCGCACAATTGTCCGGCGGGGATCGTCGCGGACGCGCAGGCCCGTTATCCGGCACCGAACTGGAAACCGGACGGCGGCTGGCGCATCGACAAGGCGCTTGTCTATGCGCACGCGCTTGAGGAGTCGCGTTTCCGGAACACTGTCACCAGTCCGGCGGGAGCCTATGGACTGATGCAGATCATGCCCGCTGCGCTCAACGATTATTCGCGCGAAAAAGGCGCTATCATCGACCGGACGGCGCTCAGCAAGCCCTCGGTCAATATGGAGGTCGGGCAGCGGCACCTCGAGCGATTACGCGACATGGCGAGCGTCACCGGGGGTTTGTTGCCAAAGGTCATCGCGGCCTACAACGCCGGGCCGCGACCCGTGGGCGAGTGGAATTCGATCGTGCGAGACGGCGGAGATCCGCTCCTCTATATCGAAAGCATCCCGTATTGGGAGACAAGGGGGTATGTGACGACCGTGCTGCGCAACTATTGGATGTATGCGTCGCATTACGGCAAATCGAAACTGCGGAGCCGGGCGGCATTGGCGCAGGGACTCTGGCCGCGCTTTCCCGGGCTTCCCGGAGCAGATTCGGTCAGGCTGGATGCACAGCCCGACCGCTCGGCGGTCGCTGCGCTCACTGGCAGTAATGCGAGGACCGGCACGAACTGATGCCGATCGACGGGTCCGCCGACTTTTTGCCTCTCAACATCGCGGTCCTGACCATATCGGACACCCGCACGTTCGCCGACGACCGATCCGGCGATGTCCTAGCCTCCCGGCTGGAGGGCGCGGGTCACCGTCTCGCCGACAGGGCAATCGCGCGTGATGACATCGAACGCATCGTCGAGCGTTTCGAGGCGTGGATCCGTGATCCGGGAATCGATTGCATCATCACGACCGGGGGTACCGGCGTGACGGGGAGGGATGTGACGCCGGAGGCGGTGGAACGCGTTGCGACAAAGATGATTCCCGGATTCGGCGAGCTCTTCAGAATGCTGAGCTACGCGAAGATCGGAACCTCGACCGTGCAGTCGCGTGCCTGTGCGTGTGTTGCGTGCGGAACATATCTCTTCGCGCTTCCGGGGTCGACCGGAGCAGTGAAGGACGCATGGGACGACATTCTCGCCGACCAGCTTGATGCCCGGCATCGCCCGTGTAATTTCGTCGAACTAATGCCGAGATTACATGAGTCCTGACAAAGATTCACTGACATTTTGATTGTTAATCCAGATTAACTTTCAAAATTCCATCTTATGATGGGGCGGGTCTCCTTATAATGTGATATAGAGGGAATACTTGCTGGACGTTTCGCGGGCACCGGCGACAAAGTTCCACTTCGTGGCGCTTGCCCGTTGCGGGACAGAAAAATCATGCTTGATGCCAGCTTTCCTGCCAAGATGATGGAACAACATCTTGCAAGCCATTATCCGTTGACGCCGTCCGAACGCATCCGGATCAGCGACCTGCCCTGTACGATCAGGACGCTTGAGCCATCCGCATATCTCGTCCGGGAGGGTGAGACGCCGGTGCATTGTTCGATTTTGCTGACCGGTTTCGCGTACCGTCAAAAAGTGACGGGGGACGGATCACGGCAGATCGTCGCGCTGCAGGTTCCCGGCGACATGCTCGATCTGCAGCATCTTTTCCTGGGGACGGCGGACCATGACGTTCTGGCGCTGACCAAGATGGACGTCGCGCTGATCCCGCGTGCGGCTTTGCGCGAAACCGCGTTAGAGACACCCGCAATAGCCCAGGCGGTCATGCGCAGCCTGATGATCGACGGATCGATGCTGCGCGAGTGGATGCTCAATATCGGGCGGCGCGACGCCCGTTCACGGTTGGCGCATTTGCTCTGCGAGTTTGCCATTCGTCTCGATACTCGCGGTCTCAACACCGGCACCGGGTATAATCTGCCGATGACTCAGGAACAGTTGGCCGATGCACTGGGACTGACGCCCGTCCACGTTCACCGGATGTTGAAATCGCTGGCCGAAGCCGGTCTGATCACCCGGAACAGACGCGACGTCAGCTTCCCCCATTGGGAAGCCCTGCGCACGGTTGCGGACTTTTCCGATCGATATCTGCATCTGCAATCCGACAACTAAATGTTCTTGTAATGTTCCTGCGGACTGCTACGGTCCGGCATGGCTGTTCTCAAAATGGGCCGAGGAGCGACATGTAATGACGTGAGCCCCAGATTTGGGGTACCGGCGCGTATCGTCGACGGCGACTGGCAGGATACAAGCGATCTGATCGACGGTGCCAGTGCACCCGTCCGCACGAGTGTTACGGTCGAGCGGGCGCGAACGATCATTACCCGCAACGCATCACCGGATGTCGGTTTCGACCGGTCGATCAATCCCTACCGCGGATGTGAGCACGGCTGTATTTATTGCTTTGCGCGGCCGTCCCATGCCTATCACGACCTGTCACCGGGGCTCGATTTCGAAACTCGTCTGTTCGCCAAGCCCGACGCCGCAATCCTGCTCCGGAAAGAACTCGGGGGTGCCGGCTATCAGGTCGCACCGATTGCGCTCGGTACGAATACCGATCCCTACCAGCCGATCGAGCGCGACTGGCGGGTGACACGCAGCATCCTGGAAGTGTTGCATGAAACGCAGCACCCGCTGACGATCACGACCAAATCCGACCGGGTGGTGCGCGATATCGACCTGCTCGCGCCGATGGCCAAGCTGGGCCTTGCAAGCGTCGCCATATCGATCACGTCGCTGGATAGCGGCACGGCGCGGACGCTTGAACCACGCGCGCCGCATCCCGAACGGCGATTGAGCGCAGTCAGGCGGCTTGCCGATGCGGGAATACCGGTTCAAGTCTCTATCGCACCCGTCATTCCGGCAATCACGGATCACGAGATCGAAAGCCTGTTGGAACGCGCAGCGCTTGCAGGGGCACGGGCGGCGTTTTTCTTGCCGGTACGACTGCCTTGGGAGGTGGCTCCCCTATTTCGCGCCTGGCTGAACGAGCATTTTCCCGACCGTTCGGACAAGGTCATGTCGATTATAAGCTCGCTGAGAGGCGGTCGCGACAATGATCCCCGCTTCCATTCCCGGATGATGGGCGAAGGCCCGTGGGCGGCGCTGATCGCACGGCGGTTCGAACTTGCGTGCCTGCGCCACGGTTTAAGCCGCGGCCGGCCGTCGTTGCGCCGCGATCTGTTTCGTCCGCCGAACGGCGTGCAGGGTGAACTGTTTCAGGATCGAAAAGCGGTCATTGTCGGTTAATCAGCATCATCATTGGAAACAGCAGCATGACCGATTCAGATACTCCGCCTCATGATCCGGATGCCGACCGGCCACCGGACAATGCCGAACCGTCGACCGAACATTCGGGAGCGGGTTATGGAAACCATGCCAAGCAACCTGGTGACGGCGACAAAAATCCTGGTTCCGAAGGCAATGCCGGCCAGGATGCAAAATAGCCAGTCCGATCCGGCGTAATTTTCACTGTTCGAACGCAACGGATGGCGGATTTCAGCACTGTCGAGTATTCTGCGGACATGACACACGAGATCCACATCATCGGCGGCGGCATGGCGGGAAGCGAGGCCGCATGGCAGCTCGCCGAGCAAGGGATCAAGGTGCGGATTTCCGAACAGCGCGGTGGCGGGTACGATACCGCAGCCCATCAGACGGATTCGCTGGCCGAGCTGGTTTGCTCGAATTCCTTTCGTTCGGATGATGCGGACAGCAACGCGGTCGGGCTGCTGCATCAGGAAATGCGGGCGCTTCGCTCGCTAATCATGCGTGAGGCCGACCTGCACCGCGTTCCCGCGGGTTCGGCGCTAGCCGTCGACCGGGACGGTTTTTCCGCAGCGGTGACGCGTGCGATCCAATCGCATCCGAATATTACGCTCGTTCGAGAGCGGATCGACGCGCTTCCCGACGGTCCCGCGATCGTCGCGACGGGTCCGCTAACCGCGCCGACGCTGGCGGAGCGGATCGGCGATGAGACGGGCCGCGATTCGCTCGCGTTTTTCGATGCGCTTGCCCCAATCGTCCATCGCGATTCGATCGATATGGACATTGCCTGGTTCGCCTCTCGCTGGGACAAGGGGGAGACAAAGGATTATATCAACTGTCCGTTGACCAAGGACGAATATCTCGCCTTTCATACCGGACTGATGGAGGGCGAGAAAACACCGTTCAAGGCGTGGGAGACCGACACACCGTATTTCGAAGGCTGTATGCCGATCGAGGTGATGGCCGAGCGCGGCGTCGATACGCTGCGCTATGGTCCGATGAAACCCGTCGGGCTCGACAATCCGAAAACCGGCCGCTGGCCCTATGCCGTCGTCCAGTTGCGGCAGGACAACAGCCTTGGCACGTTATGGAATATCGTCGGGTTTCAGACGAAGTTGAAGCATGCCGAACAAGTGCGGCTGTTCCGGACCATCCCCGGATTGGAGAAGGCCGAGTTTGCAAGACTGGGCGGGCTTCACCGTAATATTTTCATCCGCTCGCCCGAATTGCTCGATGCGACATTGCGCCTGAAATCGCGGCCGGACGTACGCTTTGCCGGGCAGATCACCGGCTGTGAGGGGTATATCGAAAGCGCTGCCATCGGATTGCTGGCGGGAATGTTCGCGGGGGCAGAGCTGCGCGGCCATGACCTCACACCGCCGCCGGTCACCACCGCGCTCGGCGCGCTGCTGGGTCATATTACGGGTGCCGCGCGGATCGAGACCTATCAGCCGATGAATGTCAATTTCGGCCTTTTCCCGCCCATCCCCGGCAAGACGAAGAAGGCGGACAGGAAACGGATTTACACCGATCGTGCCCGCGCGGCGCTGGCCGATTGGCTCAGCCCTCCTCAGGCGGGGCCGCAACCGGCGGACATTTCAACCGCGACGCAGGCTTTCGCTTGACCGCCGTCGTCGCGAATTCGGCAGCAGACATCGCGCCCGAACGATCATGATCGGCAGCGGCGAACTTCGTCGTCGCCTTGATCGCCCATTCGTCGAACGACAGCGTTCCGTCATGATTGGCATCGAGCTTCGCATAGGCCTTGCGTCGTGCGAGCAGATATTCGTCGCGCGTAATCTTTGCGTCACGGTCCTTGTCATACCGATCGAAGCGTTTTTGCTCACGCGTGCGGGGCGTCGCCTCGGGCACCGAATCGGGTAGAGCGCCGTCCCCGTCCCGGCCAATCGCGGCGTTCGTCGAGAGCGCTGGGATCACCGCTTCGGACGGGGTGCTGCGGCCCCATAGCAAAATACCCGCCGCCATGACCGCTACGATCGCACCAATTCCCGTCAACCAACGCCACATCGTTTTTCCCCATGTCGATTCCGGCACGAAATTACCGCGACGCTGGCCGGGTGCAATATCGGTGATCAGAGACCTGTCATACGATGGGACAACAGCCGCGCGACGCGTCGCGGGCTGCCGGGCAAGATCATCGGGCGCGCGCAATCGAACCGCGCCGACAGTGCAAGCGCGCCGATAGCACGGCCCGCGCTCGACCAGCGGCGCGACATTGCCTGATCGAGTTCTGCAATTGCCATCTGACGCGCGGCTTCGGCGCGATCGGGATCGGAGAGATTAACGGACAGGTCGGCGAGCGCCCACCCCCTGCCCGCCCGATCGACGCCGGCGTCGTTCGCTCGGCACAGTCGGGCGGCAATGCGGAACAATCGCGCGCCGCGCTCCTGCGCATGGGCGGCGGGATCCCAGTCCTCTGACAGCAGCAGCCGTTCCCAGCCGCCGACCATTTTCGCGAGCGCCTTGCCTTCGACGCCCCGCGGAAGAACCTGCTCGGCGAGCGCGATCAGGACCGGTTCGGCAGGCGTCGACGCGACGTCAAGCGCCTGGAGCGCATCGGACCACCAGGTCAGCCGCATCTGCCCGACGAGCTCCTGCCGCGTCGACCTAAGGATTGTTCCCAGCCGGTCATCGAGCGCAAATACCGCCTTCAGCGCAGGCCGGACCGACTTCGGTGCGTAACCGATGGCGAGTTGCCGTTCGGCAATTTCAGCCGGAGGACGCTCCATAGAAACCACCTTCTGCCGCGAACCAATTCTTAACTGCGACGCGCGATAAGCGATGGGTTCACGATTCGATATCGGTATTTATCATGTCATTGCAGAGCCGTTGGCGTCGCCGTTTTCAGCGCAGCAAGCATATGACGTCCCAACACGGATTTCTGGCTCAGCTTCTGCAAGACAAACGCGCCAACACATTGGCACTGATGGCTGCGGCGCTGGTGCCGCTTCTGGCATTTTCAGGATCGGCGATCGACATTTCGAGGCTTTATGTCGTCAAGGTCCGGCTGCAACAGGCTTGCGATGCCGGCGTACTTGCCGGACGCAAATTGATGAATGACTCTTCGCTGTCGACACCATTGGACAGCGGTGCAAATGCCTCAGCACAGGAATTTTTCAATAACAATTTTACGTCAAATTTCTATCAGTCAACCGCCGTGGCTTTCAACCCCGTAAAGGGCAGGGATAACCCGTCCAGTCCGGTCGCCAACACCGTGGACGGAACGGCCACCGCCACGGTTCCAATGTCGATCATGCAATTTTTTGGACTTCGGCCGGTAAAGATCGATGTGGCGTGCCAAGCGGCGTTCGATCTTGCCGACACCGACGTCATGTTTGTTCTCGATACCACGGGGTCGATGTCGTGCACGCCGAGCGATCCTGCCGATTGCGGGAATACGCCGATCCAGAGCTATACAAGGAGTGACGGGACAGTCGGATATTATAATCCGGAAAAGTCGGGCTCGAAAATAGATGCGCTACGCGACGCGGTTATATTGTTCGATACAACGATCAGGGCAAATGCGGATGCTACTTCCCACTTCCGATACGGGTTCGTGACCTATTCCTCTGCCGTAAACGTCGGTTACCAGATACCATCCGGTTATTTGCAGAATGGTAACTGGACCTATCAAAGCCGCCGAGTAAAACAAGATTACGACTTCGGTAGCGCGGTAAGTTCTCAGACGTTACCCGGGGTTAGCCCGTCAAATTGCCAAGACCAGCGTATACCGCAAACAGGATATGTGAACTCAGGATCGTCTTATTTTTACGCCAGAAGATATACGAGTACCAGCGTTTCGGGATCGAAATGTATCGGCACGGCACAAACAGTACGCCCTTTTTGGCGTTATGAACCAATTTCGCTGAACATCAGCCAGTGGTCGACAGGCATAAGCGTCCTCAACCCCAGCAAGGTTGACGGATCGAAGACGAAATGGCGGGGTTGCGTCGAAGAAGTCGATACGATGACCGGATCAAGCTTCGATCTGGATGCCTTGCCGGACGATCTGGATCCGGACTTCAAACCAATGGCTTCGAACAATAAATGGCGACCCCAATGGCCCGACGCGGTGTGGAACCGTGAATACATCGGACCGCAAGAGGTTAAGGACGAGGATATCGACGAAACGAAGCCGTTTTCGCATCTCTATAACAGGAACTACGGTTCCGGCACTTATTATGATCAGAATGGAAGTGCCGCTTGCGGGATGCCCGCACAGCGTTTGAAAATATGGTCGGCACAGCAGCTCAGAGACTATGTGAATGATCCCGATTTCAAACCCTATGGCGGTACATATCACGACGTTGGAATGATTTGGGGAACGCGCATGCTTTCGCCGGATGGCGTATTTGCAGCGGACACAGCGGCTTGGCCGGGTCGTCGGCCCCCGTCGAGAAACATTGTATTCATGACCGATGGTACGATGTCACCAAGCCAGTTTTCTTATGGTCAGTACGGGGTTGAAATCTGGGACAACCGAACGGGAGCATCACAGGATACGACCGCGGACTATAACAACCATACCGCCCGCTTCCGGATCGAATGCGACGCCGCGAAGAAGAAGGGTTTTACGATCTATGTCGTCGCGCTGGGAACGTCGATTACCAGCGATCTGACCTATTGCGCATCACCGGGACAAACGTTTCAGGCGAGCAGCAAAGACGAGCTAACGAACGCATTCAAGTCAATCGCGCAGCGGGTGGCAAGTCTGAGGATCAACAAATGATCGGCTCAAACAGGCTCCGGCACAACAAGCGCGGCTCAACAATTATCGAATTCGCGATCGTTGCTCCAATAATGCTGTTGCTGATAATGGGACTGGGCGAGCTGTCATACCAACTTTACATCCAAGCTGTCCTTAGCGGAGCAATGCAAAAAGCAGGACGAGATTCAACAATTCAAGGCAACGACACGCATTCGTCAGCAATAGACGATATTGTGAAGTCCGCCGTACTGGGTGTCGCCAATAGCGCCATATTTCGTAGTTCCCGCAAAAGCTATTCCCAGTTCGGTACGATCGCGCCGGAATATTTTTTTGATAGCAATGGTAACGGGACATACGATCTATCGAGCGAATGCTTCATCGATGTAAATGGTAATGGGACCTGGGATCGTGACCCGGGTCAGAACCGGCAAGGCGGCGCAAACGACGTGACCGTTTATTCGATGCAGGTCAATTATCCGCGTCTGTTTCCCGTTGCAATGTTCGGCTGGTCCGCGATCAACACCATAAGCGCCACAACAATCCTGAAAAACCAGCCTTATGCGAGGCAAAGTGCTTACGCCGCAACGAAGGTTTGCCCGTGATGATCCGGCGCATCCCTGCGATCAGATCGCCAAAAAGTCCACTCAGGGTGTTGGGGAACCAGAACGGGCTTGCTTTGATCGAATTCGCCCTATCGTTGCCCATCATTTTGGCAGCGGGCGGGTATGGTGTGGAACTATCCTATTTGGCCATCACCAATATGAGGGTCAGTCAAAGCGCACTGAATCTGGCAGATAACGCTGCACGTGTGGGAAACGATATCGGTGCAGGCGTATTCAGCCTGCGCGAAGCCGACGTTAACGATATCTTTCAAGGCGTAAGACTCGCAGGCACCGGTTTCAACCTTACCACAAATGGCAGGATCACTCTTTCCAGCCTGGAAAACGTCAAACAGTCATTCGATACCAGTTATGTCCAGAGAATTCACTGGCAACGTTGCTTGGGACTCAAATCCGGCACCGACTATACATCCCATTACGGAACTACATCGAACAGTGCGGGGTCGGATGCCACGGCTGGCAAAAAAGGAACCGCCTCGTCCGGGATGGGTGAACCCGGATCGACCGTCAAAGCACCACAGGACGGTGGCGTCATGTTCGTGGAGATCAATTACGAATATCAGCCCTTGTTCGGGACGCTTTTCATACAACCCAGAACGATCCGATATGCGGCGTCGCTAATGGTTCGCGACAATCGGGACTTCAGCCATATCGATAACCCTGATCCGGCAGCGCCTAAATCGACCTGCAATAAATTTTCCGCATAGTCGTTCTGCCTGATCAATCCTTGTAACACACCCGCTTCACAGCCTTTACGACCCGGTCGGCGTCGATCAGCGCCAGCGTTTCGAGATTTGCCGCATAAGGCATCGGTACATCCTCGTTCGTGACGCGCAGGACCGGTGCGTCGAGATCGTCAAAGCCCTGCTCCATCGCAATCGCAATAATTTCCGAGGCGATCGAACAGGTTGGCCAGCCTTCCTCGACAACAACCATACGGTTGGTCTTTGCCAGGCTTTTCAATACCGTTGACTCATCGAGCGGGCGGAGTGTCCGGAGATCGATGACTTCCGCATCGATCCCCTCTTCAGCCAGTTTTTCCGCCGCATCTAGCGCTACGCCGACGCCGACCGAATAGGTGACGATCGTCGCGCCCGTCCCTTCACGAACGATACGCGCCTTGCCGATCGGCAACACGAAATCGTCGAGCTTCGGAACGTCGAAGCTGCGCCCGTACATCAGTTCGTTTTCGAGGAAAACGACCGGATCCTCGATCCGGATCGCTGCCTTCAAAAGCCCCTTCGCGTCCGCGGCATCATATGGAGCGATCACGATCAGGCCGGGAACGCTCGCATACCAGGGCGCGTAATTCTGAGAATGCTGCGCCCCGACCCGGCTTGCAGCACCGTTCGGTCCGCGAAACACGATAGGGCATCGCATCTGGCCACCCGACATGTAATTCGTCTTCGCGGCGGAATTGACGATCTGGTCGATTGCCTGCATCGCGAAGTTGAAGGTCATAAATTCGACGATGGGCCTGAGCCCGCCCATCGCCGCTCCGGTACCGACGCCCGCAAAGCCGTATTCGGTGATCGGCGTGTCGATTACCCGCTTGTCGCCAAATTCGTCCAGCAACCCCTGCGTGACCTTGTACGCGCCCTGATATTGCGCGACCTCCTCGCCCATCACGAAAACACGTTCGTCGGCACGCATTTCCTCGGCCATCGCGTCGCGTAATGCTTCGCGCACAGTAAGCGTCTGCATCTCGGTATTTTCGGGAATGGCAGGATCGCTGCGCTCCGCTTTCTGAGCGGACGCTACAAGCTTCTTCGTGCCCGTTTCACCGTCATGGGGCGTCGCACCTTCCGGCACCGGCGGAGCATCGTCGTCCATCGCCTTGTTCTTGGGCGCGGGGTTCGCCGCATCCCCGGAACGACCCTTTGACGCAGCGCCCGCTGCATCCTCCACGCTTTCGCCGTCCTCCGCCAAGAGCGCGATCACCGTTCCCACTGCGACGTTGTCGGTACCTTCAACGATCATGATCTTCGCGATCGTGCCTTCATCGACCGCCTCAAACTCCATGGTCGCCTTGTCGGTTTCGATCTCTGCCATGATGTCGCCGGACTTTACCTCATCGCCCTCCTTGACGAGCCATTTCGATAGTGTTCCCTCCTCCATCGTCGGGGAGAGCGCCGGCATCTTGATTTCGATCCCCATCAGTAGCACTCCACCAGCACATCGGTGTACAGTTCAGCAGGGTCGGGTTCGGGCGCGCTTTCGGCAAAGTCAGCGGCGTCGCTGACCTGGCTGCGAATGTCCTGATCGAACCCCTTCAGTTCTTCCTCGCTCAGCCCCTGCTCTTCCAGCATCTTCTTGACCCGGTCGATCGGGTCCGATTTGTCGCGCACCGACTGGACCTCTTCGCGGCTGCGATATTTGGCGGGGTCCGACATCGAATGCCCCCTGTAGCGATAAGTCTTCATCTCAAGGATGATCGGTCCCTTCCCGGCCCTGACCCATGCAAGCGCCTCTTCCGCCGCGCCGCGCGCTGCGAGCACGTCCATCCCGTCGATCTGCAATCCCGGGATGCGGAAACTTTCACCGCGGCGAAACAGCTGATCCTCGGCCGAGGCCCGGTTGACGCTGGTCCCCATCGCATATTGGTTGTTCTCGATCACATAAACGATCGGCAGCTTCCACAGTTCGGCCATGTTGAAGCTTTCATAAACCTGTCCCTGGTTCGCCGCTCCATCGCCAAAATAGGCAAGCGTCACACCCCCGTCGCCCTTGAACTTGTGGCTGAAGGCAAGCCCCGTACCAAGCGACACCTGCGCGCCGACGATGCCGTGGCCGCCATAGAATTTATGTTCGACGCTGAACATGTGCATCGAACCGCCCTTGCCCTTTGAAATGCCTGCCTGACGTCCGGTCAGTTCCGCCATCACGTCGCGCGGAGGGATGCCCGACAACAGCATGTGGCCGTGATCGCGGTAGCCAGTAATGACGCTGTCCTTGTCCGAGAGCGCGGACTGAAGCCCGACCGCCACCGCCTCCTGACCGATATACAGATGGCAGAATCCGCCGATAAGCCCGAGGCCGTAGAGCTGCCCGGCGCGTTCTTCGAACCGGCGGATCAGCAGCATCTGTTTGTAGAACGCGATCAGTTCGTCGCGCGATGCGTCATAGCGCGTGGGCTCATTAGGCCGTTCACGATTGGGGACCGGCGGTTCGGCGGATTTGCGGGCGGGGGCTTTGGCCACGTTCGACAAGACCTCGTATTGCATTTAGATTGCGCCGCTATAGTCCGGCATCGAGCGGCTCTGCAATCGGTGAGCGGAATTGAAGCGCAGGTTGCGCGGCGTATGGCGGCGCGCCTATGGAACAACGCGCATGGCGCGCGCTCCCCACCCGTTCTCAATTCCCAATTTCCGCGCCTATTGGCTGTCGCGGTTCACGGGGACGATTGCGCTTAGTTCAACGGCGATCGTCATCGGATGGCAAGTCTATAATATCGCCCGGGAAACGATGGACATCCGGCAGGCGTCGTTCCTTCTCGGCATGATCGGGCTGGCGCAGTTCGTACCGCTTTTCCTGCTAACGCCCGTTGTCGGTTTGGTCGCCGATACCGTCGATCGGCGCTGGATCGTGCGCGGCACGACGTGTCTGCTGCTTCTCGCGGCGGCGATGCTCGGCTATCTGACCTGGGCGGACCGGTTGAGCCTGGTTGCGCTATTCGGGGCGGCGGTCATGTTCGGCATCGCGCGCGCCTTTGCCGGTCCCGCTTACTCAGCACTCGCCCCGAACCTGGTGCCGCGCGAATCCCTGCCGACGGCGATCGCGGTCAGTTCGATCGCCTGGCAAGTCGGGACGATCGCCGGTCCAAGCGTCGGCGGCCTGTTGTATGCGATCCATCCCGACATCGCCTATGCGACGGCAACGGGATTGTTCGCCGTCGCGCTCGGCATGATCTTTCTGATCGGTCCGGTTCCGCAACCGCCCGCCCAGGCCGATCACAGGCCGTTCGCGCGTATCGTCGAGGGGTTCCAATATGTACGGCGCAACCGATTGGTGCTGGCGACAATTACGCTCGATCTCTTCGCCGTCCTGCTTGCCGGAGCGACCGCGCTTCTTCCCGTGTTCGCGCGCGATATTCTTCATGTCGGCTCGTTCGGGCTCGGGATTCTGGCTGCGGGGATGGGAATTGGCGCGGCGGTGACCGCGATCTGGTTTTCCGTCAGGCCGATGACCACCGATGTCGGGATGAAGATGCTGATTGCCGTCGTCATTTTCGGGCTTGCGATCCTGACCTTCGGCCTGTCGCGCTATTTCTGGCTGAGCGTTGCAGCGCTTGTCGTTGCGGGCGGGGCGGACATGGTGTCGGTCTATGTCCGGCAGTCGCTTATCCAGCTCCATACGCCCGATGCGATGCGTGGCCGGGTCAGCGCGGTTTCGCAACTGAGCATTTCTGCTTCAAACGAACTGGGCGAGGCGGAGAGCGGACTGCTGTCATCCGTGCTGGGGCCGGTCGGCGCGGTGGTGTTCGGCGGGATCGGAGCGATTGCGATGACGCTTGCATGGGCAAGGCTTTTCCCGGAACTGAAAGCGGCAAAGAGCTTTGATCTACCGGAGACCCCCGCCCGCCCCCTCGAAACCCTGACGACGACCGGAGCACCGCAGCTATGAAAGCCGACACGATCCTGAATACCATAGGCAATACGCCGCATGTGCGGATGGCACGACTGTTTCCCGACGCGGAGGTCTGGATCAAGTCGGAACGCGCCAACCCAGGCGGATCAATCAAGGACCGGATCGCGCTGGCGATGGTGGAGGCAGCGGAGCGTGACGGCCATTTGAAGCCCGGCGGAACGATCATCGAACCGACCAGCGGCAATACGGGCGTCGGACTGGCGATGGTGGCTGCGGTCAAGGGCTACAAGCTGATCCTGGTCATGCCCGAGAGCATGAGCGTGGAGCGGCGCCGGCTGATGCTTGCTTATGGAGCGCGCTATGATCTTACGCCGCGTGAGAAAGGTATGAACGGCGCGATCGAGCGTGCGGGCGAACTCGTCGAGCAGACTGAGGGTGCCTGGATGGCGCAGCAGTTCCAAAACCCGGCGAACATCGATGTGCATGCCAACGTCACGGCGCATGAAATCCTGAACGATTTCGCTGATTCACCGATTGACGTTATCATCACCGGCGTTGGGACAGGCGGTCACATTACCGGCGTTGCGGACACGCTGAAAAAAGAGTGGCCGAACCTTAAGGTCTATGCGGTCGAACCCGCCGCTTCACCGGTGATTTCGGGGGGGCAGCCTGGCCCGCACCCGATCCAGGGCATTGGTGCCGGGTTCATCCCGAAGAACTTGCACATGGACTCTATCGATGGATCGATCGAGGTTGATGCAGAAAACGCGAAAGACATGGCGCGCCGTTCCGCGGCTGAAGAAGGCATGCTGGTCGGGATCAGTTCCGGTGCGACATTGGCGGCGATTGCGAAGAAGCTGCCTGATTTGCCCGAGGGTAGCCGCGTCCTCGGGTTTAATTATGACACCGGCGAGCGTTATTTGTCCGTGCCGGATTTCCTCCCCGAACAGTGAACCCTTCATCATCAGGCGGGCCGCTGGTCCGCCGCATTCTTCTTGCCGCGATTTCCCTCATCGCGCTGGCTGGGCCCGCGCTTATCGTTACGCTGGCGCCGTCCGCGCCGCCGGTAGCAATGATGATGGCAAATCGAAAACAAGTGATCGTCCCGGCGACGTCGATACCAAAGGTCGAGCCGGTCGACCTGGTCGCGCTTGCCCCCGATGACGCACGAACGATCAACGCGGGCATACCGTTTTCAACCGGGCCCAATCCCGCTGCGCGACCGTTCAACCTGAAGGATCAGCCCGAGGATCTGGCTCGCGCCGTCGACTGCCTTGCCGCCGCAGAACTGTACGAAGCAGGCGACGATTCGACGGGCGAGAAAGCGGTGGCGCAAGTCGTTCTCAATCGCGTTCGGCATCCCGCATTCCCACGAACGATCTGCGGTGTCGTATTCGAAGGGTCGGAGCGCAGCACGGGATGCCAGTTCACCTTCACCTGCGACGGGGCGATGGTGCGCCGTCAACCCTCTGCCGCAGGATGGGACCGCGCCCGAAAAATCGCCAGATCGGCCCTGACGGGATCGGTGTTCAAGCCGGTGGGATATGCAACGCATTATCATACCGACTGGGTCGTCCCCTATTGGCAATCAAGTTTGGACAAGATCGCCGCCGTCGGCACTCATTTGTTTTTCCGCTGGTCGGGATGGTGGGGCACGCCCCCGGCCTTCAGCCGGCGCACGGAAACGGCCGAACCGGTGATTGCTGCACTGGCTGGATTTTCCGATGCTCATACGCCGCAGGCTGCGATCGAGCAGGCGGATGCGATGGTCGATGCGCCCGTCATGATCTCAACCGCGGCAAATGGCGCGGCCGACACATTCCTTGTTCGCGTCGATCCCCGCACGCCGCCCGACAGCTATCAGGCGCTTGCCATCGGCATATGCGGCAATCGGCTGCACTGCACAGTAATGGGGTGGGGCGATCAGAAGTCCATTCCCGTCGCTTTGCCAGCTACGCCGGTCCAGCGAAGCCTCATGACGTTCAGCTACCTGCGCGACCGGCCGAGCGGCTTTGAAAAGGCGCTTTGGAACTGCACGCAGATCCGGCGTTCGGACACGCGGCAATGCATGAAGCCACCCACCCTCTTGCGGCTGGATGAGCCGCATGAGTCACAACTCGCGCCGGGGCCAAGGATCGATACGCCTTTGCCCGTCCTAAAACTCGACGGCGTACGGCGCCGGGGCATGACCGACGCGGAGCCCGGCATGCGGCCGGGCCCGGTGACGGGCGTCACGCCGCCAGGAACATCTCCGGCTCCAGCGCCATCAGCGATTCCGCGCCCCCCTCGATCTTCCGGCGGAGCGCTCCAGCCTCCGGCATGATCCGCTCGCCATAGAAACGCGCGGTAACAAGCTTCGCTTCGAGAAAGGCCGCGTCCCCCTCATCCGCATCAAGCAATTTTGCAGCGGCAACCGCCATCCGAAGCCACATCAGACCGGTCGCGACGATACCCATAAGGTGCATGTAACTAACGGCACCGGCGCCGACATTGTCCGGGTTTCGCATTCCGTTTGCTACGAACCACATCGTTGCCGCCTGCAGCTGGCCCAAAGCCTTTTCCAAATTGCCCGCAAACTCGGCAACACCGTCGATCGTTTTGGCATCGGCGATATCGCCCATAACCAGTGCAAAGAACGACTGCACCGCACGTCCGCCGTTCTGGGCGAGCTTGCGGCCGACCAGATCCATCGCCTGCACACCGTTGGTGCCCTCATAAATCATCGCGATCCGCGCATCCCGGACATATTGCTCCATGCCCCATTCCGCGATGTAGCCGTGGCCGCCGTAAACTTGTTGGGCATCGGTCGCGATCTTGTAACCCATGTCCGTGCCGTAGCCCTTGATGACAGGCGTAAGCAGTCCGATCAGATCCCCTGCCAACTGACGATCCTCTTCGGTGGCGGCGTGATGCTCAAGATCGACCTGCAGCGCGCCCCAAAGGCACAACGCGCGCAAGCCTTCGGTCAATGCCTTCGCCTCCATCAGCATCCGGCGCACATCGGGGTGGACGAATAAGGGATCCGCTTTTTCCTGCGGTTCGGCGGCACCGTTCAGGGCGCGCCCCTGCCGCCTGTCACCGGCATATCGGACCGCATTCTGATAGGCGACTTCCGCGATTCCCAATCCCTGCAGGCCTACGCCCAGCCGTGCGGCGTTCATCATGATGAACATCGCGGCGAGACCCTTCATCTCCTCACCGACCAGCCAGCCGGTAGCACCGTCGTAATTCATCACGCAGGTCGAATTGGCGTGGATGCCCATCTTGTGCTCGATCGAGCCGCAACTGACGCCGTTACGCTCACCCGGCGATCCATCCTCGTTCACGAGAAATTTCGGGACCACGAACAACGAGATACCTTTCGAGCTGTCCGGCGCGCCGGGCGTCTTCGCCAGCACCAGATGGATGATGTTTTCGGTCAGGTCGTGCTCACCGCTCGAGATGAAAATCTTCGTGCCGGTGATTGAATATGAGCCGTCGGCCTGCGGCTCGGCCTTGGTCCGGATCAGTCCGAGATCGGTCCCGCATTGCGGCTCGGTCAGGTTCATGGTGCCGCCCCACTCGCCAGACACCATCTTTGGGACGTACATCACCTTTTGCGCATCCGATCCCTTTGCAATCAGCGCGGCGATCGCTCCGTGGGTCAGGCCGGGATACATCGCAAATGCCATGTTCGAGGAAATCATATATTCCTGAAACGCCGTCGAGACGATGTGCGGCATCCCCTGCCCGCCATATTCGGGTGCGTTGCCAAGCGTTGCCCAACCGCTTTCGACGTAGCGCTGATACGCTTCCTTGAAACCGGCGGGGGTCGTCACGCTACCGTCGTCATGCCGGGTGCAACCTTCCTGATCCCCCGAAAGATTGAGCGGAAACAGAACCTCTGCGACAAACTTGCCGCCCTCTTCCAACACCGCATCGATAACATCCGGGCTTGCGGCATCGAACCCGGGCAAGTTGGAATAGCGTTGCAGCCCGACGACGTGATCGAGAACGAAACGGGTGTCGCGTACGGGGGGTGTATAATTCGGCATCTGGCTTCCTCAATTGTCCTGTGTGGTGTCAGCTTCGAGCGACGCGACAAATGCGGTCAGCTCCGCGATTGCTGCATCAATATCCTGCTTTTGCGCTTCGAGCGCATCGATACGCGCACGACCGCGATCGAGCGCGACCTGACGCTGAAGACGCCGGCCGTCGCCGACGTCGTAAAGATCGATCATTTCGCGGATCTCACTGAGCGAGAACCCGACGCGCTTCCCGCGAAGGATCCACGCCAGCCGCGCGCGATCACGCTGCGAATAAATGCGCTGCACCCCGCGCCGTGCCGGTGCGATAAGGCCCTCATCTTCATAAAATCGCAGTGCGCGCGCAGTTACGCCGAACTCGTTCGACAGGTCCGTAATGGAGAACTCCGCACGGTCGGTTGGGGCTTCGAGAACTACGTGTGCGGCGGTTTCAGGCATTCAAACCTTATGCCTTACCTTTACGTTAACGTCAACCAATAAGTCAGCCGCATCGGCCTGTCCGAGCATCGGCGTTTGTGCGACCAGCAAAAGCATTGCATGGCGGCAATCTCACGCGATTTCCGTCAACCGGTCTCCGTCAATTCGCCGAAAAAAACAGTTTTCCGCCCCGGTGTGGCACGCCGGACCATCGGCATCGACGATCAGCCAGATCGCATCCTGATCACAGTCAACACGCATTTCGACGACCCGAAGGACGTTGCCCGACGTTGCACCCTTCCTCCACAATGTCTCGCGCGAACGGGACCAGAAATGCGCTTCTCCCGTTGCCTGCGTCGCTTTGAGCGCCTCCTCGTTCATGTGCGCAACCATAAGCAGCCCGCCCGCCCGATCCGTTGCGACGGCGGTGACCAAACCCCGCGCGTCATAATTCGGATGGAGTGAACGCATTTCGTCGATATGCGGCATAAGGGCGATCCAAATGGTTGAAGTGTTCGGCGGAAGGCACGGCACGCGACCGTGGTACTCCAACAAGCCGACTAATGCTGCCGTATCGCGGCGATCAATTCGTCCTTCTTCATTTTCGAGCGTCCATCGATGCCGATTTCCCTTGCCTCGTCCATCAGATCCTCGACCGTACGATCCTGAAGGTTCGTACTTCGCTGATCGAGCGTTCCGGCAGCCTTCGCATTGGCAATCCGTGCCGCCTTTTCCTTCGACTCGCCCTGTTCGCGGAGATCCTCGTAGAGCTTGTCGTCCTTGATCTGCGGACCGTGATCTTTAGCCATTCCCATTCTCCCGAAGCGATACCGGCCAATTCAACGAGTGAAACCGACTACCGCTCCAATTCTTGTGACAAATGGGCGACATCACCGGATTGCGCGGCTATAGGGTGCGACGCCACCACAGATGGGCGGACATGCTGACAACTCATCCTTACGACAACGACTCGCTGCGGGAAGAGTGCGGCGTTTTCGGTATCTCGGGTAACGCAAGCGCGTCGGCGGTTGTAGCCTTGGGGCTCCACGCGCTCCAGCATCGCGGGCAGGAAGCAGCGGGGATCACGAGTTTTGACGGCAAACTTTTCCATACCCACCGGGCCATGGGCCATGTCGCGGGGAATTTCGATCGCGACGATATTATCCGCGCGCTGCCGGGTGATTCCGCCGTCGGCCACGTTCGGTATTCGACGACGGGTGAAACCGCGCTGCGCAACGTGCAACCTTTATATGCCGATCTTGCAAGCGGCGGATTTGCGATTGCGCATAACGGCAATATTTCAAACGCGTTGAAGCTGCGCAAAGAACTGGTCCGGCACGGATCGATCTTTCAATCGACGTCCGATACCGAAGTCATCATCCACCTGGTCGCGACATCGCATTACCGGACGTTGCTCGACAAGTTCATCGATGCCTTGAAACAGCTCGAGGGTGCCTACTCGCTGGTCGTCATGACGCCCGAAGGAATGATCGCCTGCCGCGATCCGCTGGGCATACGGCCGCTTGTCCTGGGAAAGCTGGACGACGCGGTCATCTTCGCATCGGAGACCGTAGCGCTCGATGTTTGCGATGCGGCGTTCGAACGTGCGGTAGAGCCGGGGGAACTCGTAATCGTTCAAAATGGGGAGGTCCGTTCGATCCGCCCCTTTGCGCCGCGTAGTGCCCGTCCCTGTATATTCGAATGGGTTTATTTTTCGCGTCCCGATTCGATTGTCGACGAACAATCGATCTATTCGGTCCGCAAGTCGATCGGTTCACAGCTCGCGCTTGAACGACCGGTGGATGCCGATCTGGTTATTCCGGTTCCCGACTCAGGCGTACCCGCGGCAATCGGGTACGCGCAACAGTCCGGTATCCCGTTTGAGCTCGGCATCATTAGATCGCACTATGTCGGCCGGACGTTTATCCAGCCGGGCGACCGGGTCCGGCATCTCGGCGTCAAGCTGAAGCATAATGCCAATCGTGCATTGATCGACGGCAAACGCGTGGTCCTGATCGACGACTCAATCGTTCGCGGTACGACCAGCCTAAAGATCGTTCAGATGATGCGCGATGCCGGCGCGGCCGAGGTTCATATGCGGATCGCGAGCCCACCGACACGGCACAGCTGCTTTTATGGTGTCGATACGCCCGAACGCGCGAACTTGCTCGCCGCGCAGATGGACGTCGCCGAAATGACCGGGTTCATTCACGCCGACAGCCTTGCTTTCGTGTCAATCGACGGCCTTTACAAGGCGGTAGGAGAGGCAAAACGCGTGGATCAGCGGCCTACGCACTGCGATGCCTGCTTTACGGGCGATTATCCGACGACACTGACGGATCAGGACGATCGCTGTTCGGTGGACCAGCTTTCCTTGTTGCAGGAACGCGTCGCTTAAGGCTTGCGCATTCGCTGACGTCCGTACGGAGATGATGTTGACCAAACCGCTTGAGAACAAGCTCGCCCTGGTGACGGGAGCCAGCCGCGGCATCGGCGCCGCGACCGCCAAGGCGCTGGCGGCGGCCGGGGCACATGTCGTCCTTACCGCGCGCACGGCGGGCGGTCTCGAAGAGGTCGAGGACCTGATATTCGCCAACGGCGGCAAGGCTTCGATCGCTCCGCTCGATTTGACGGAAAGCGATGCGGTCGCCAGGCTGGGGACGGCGATCGGGGAGCGTTGGGACGCGCTCGACATCATGGTCTTGAACGCGGCGATGCTGGGAACCCTGTCACCTGTTCACAGCATCGATCCGAAAACCCTCGCTCAGGTCCTTACAATGAACGTCAGTGCGCAGGCCGCGATGCTGGCGGCATTCGACGCAATGTTGCGCAAGGCCGATCGCGCAAGCGTCATCGGGCTAACGTCGAGCGTCGGTCGCGCGCCACGTGCTTATTGGGGGGCTTACGGCGCGTCCAAGGCAGCATTCGAAACGCTGTTGGAAGCCTATGGGGATGAAAATGCGCGGATCAGCGGGATCCGCACCGCCATTGTCGACCCCGGCGCAACGAGAACCCGGATGCGCGCGAACGCCTATCCGGGCGAAGATCCCGATACCGTCAAGGACGCCTCAGTGGTCGGCGATCGCATCGCGGCACTTGTGATCGATGGGTTTGACGATGGCCATCGGGAACGCATCGATTAGCGGTTTTTCTTCAGGGTGACTTGCAGTACGTCAATCCCCCCGCCCCGGAAACCGCCCTCGCAATACATCAGATAATATCGCCAAAGGGCGATGAACCGGGCATCGAAACGTTCCGGCAGCCTGCCTTCATCCACCGCGGCATCAAACCGCCGGCGCCAGCGCAGCAGGGTTTCGGCATAGTCCGGGCCGAACCGGACCGGGCTATCCCAACGCAAATCGCGCGCTTCGGCAAGCGCGCGGAACCGGCTTTCGGACAACAGCATACCGCCGGGAAAAACATAGCGCTGGATAAAGTCGACGCCGGCTGCGTAGGCGGCGAAGACATCGTCGGCGATGACGATGAACTGGATCGCGGCGTTTCCACCCGGTTTCAAAACGCGTACGATCGTATCGAGATAGGCCGGCCAATACGCTTCGCCGACCGCTTCGACCATTTCGATACTTGCAACCGCATCGACGGTCCCTCGGTAATCGCGATAGTCCATGAGCATGGTCTCGACGCCGCAAAGTCCGGCGTCGCTGATCCGGTTATCGACGCTTCGTTTCTGCTCTGCGGAAAGGGTCAGCGCGTGAACCTTGATGCCCGAGGCGGCGGCGAGTTCGGCGAATGACCCCCAGCCGCATCCAATCTCCAAGATGAGGTCGGATTGCCGCGCGCCCGTCCGGGCCAGGATAGCCTGAAGCTTTCTCCCCTGTGCCTTTGCCAAATCGTCGCCAGCATCGGCGAATATCGCGGCAGAATAGCTGAGGCCGGGATCGAGCCATTCCTGGTAGAAATCGTTTCCAAGATCGTAATGCGCCGCGATGTTTCGCCGGGCACCCGGTTTGTGATTCCGCCTGAGATGATGCCACGTCCGCGCGATCACCCGGGCAGTACCGCCAGAGCGCGCGACGTCCCCCAGGGGAACGCGGTTGCGCATGAAAAGATCAAACAGCGGTACGGGATCGGGGCTTGACCAGTCGCCGGAGGCCCATGCCTCGTACCACCCGACCGATCCTGCGTTCGCGAGCCGTGTCAGCGCGCGCCAGCGATGAACGGTTACGATCGGCGCGGGCCCGGGCACCCGCCCGCCAAGCCGTCGCGAAGTACCGTCGGGTAAAAGCGCCTCGATCATTCCGACGTCCAATCCAGCGTCGATGCGATCGAGCATCTTGTGAAATATCGGCGCAATCAAATTGGCCCAAAAGCTGCGGGCGCGCGGTGTAGCAATCTCTTTGGCAAAATTCATGCCCGGGCAATGCAGCACGTCAGACGCCCGGAAAAGGGGCGCGGCCAGCTATTTGACGGTTTTAAGCGCGGCGAGCGCTCTTTCCCGCCCTTCGCGATGACCGACGATCTTTCTCGGGTAGCTCATTGGGCAGCACCCTGCCGATTCCGGATCGTGGATCGCGGTGTCGGCGACGTCGCACAATTCCGGCACCCAGCGGCGAATATAGCCGGCCGCGTCGAATTTCTCCGACTGCGACAAAGGAGCCATGATGCGGGAGAACATGTTCGCATCAACTCCGGTCCCGGCAACCCATTGCCAATTGACCGAATTGTTGCCGTAATCGGCATCGACCAAACAGTCCCAGAACCATCGTTCGCCCTCGCGCCAGTCGATCAGCAGATGCTTGGTCAGGAAACTTGCCACGATCATGCGTACGCGGTTGTGCATCCAACCGGTTGCCCATAGCTGGCGCATTCCGGCATCGACGATCGGCCAGCCGGTTTTTCCCTTCTGCCACGCCTGAAGATCACTTTTCGCGTCCGATCCGCTGCGCCAGGGCATCGCGTCGAATTTGTCACGGCCGTTGACATCGGCATAGTCGGGAAGTTCAAGGACGAGACCGCTGGTGAAGTCTCGCCATGCAAGTTCCTTGCGAAAGATCGTCAGTCCGTGACCCGTGCCGCTAAGGCTGTGCCATATGTCGCGCGGACTGATCTCGCCGAAGTGAAGATGCGGCGAGAGTCGCGATGATCCGTCCTGTGACGGCATGTTACGTGCTGTGTCATAATCGGCTACGGCGCGAGAGAAACGTTCTACCGCAAGTTGTGCTGCAGGTTCACCGGGTTTCCATTCCGAAAATCCCCCGGACCAGTCCGGATCGCGAGGAAGCAATTCCCATGCGGCAAGGTTATCGCTCTGTGGCCATTCATTGGGAACATCAAGCGTATGCGGAACCGGCAACGGCTCCTCCGGAGGCATATGGGCGGACAAGGCTTTCCAGAACGCAGAATAGATCCGGTAATGTTTCCCTGAACCGGTCCCGATGTCTTCGATCGGCGAGAGATGATTTCCGTCGTAAAGGCACAGCAGATCGCCCAGCGCCTGCTCGATCTCGACCCACCACGGTTCATGGTGCCGGATGGCATGAATGCGCGTCGCGCCAGTCTCGGACATCATCGTCCGCAGGATATCGACCGCGTTGCCCCGCCGAAGAATGAGACGGGAGCCCTTGTCCGCCAATGATTCGCCGAGCGAGATCAGGCTGTGATGCAGCCACCATCGCTGTGCACCGCCGATTGCCCAGTCACCGGGCGCGGCGTCATCCAGAACATAGACCGGCACGACTGGCCCTTCATGTGCTGCGATGCTTAGCGCGGGATGGTCGCGCAGTCTGAGATCCTGGCGGAACCAGACGATGGCGGGTTCGGTCAACTTTGCTCCAGTCTTTTATGAGAGATCAAAAGTCATTAGGCGGGCTTCGAACAAATTCGATTGCCGAGCGCAGCACCGAGCGTCATGATCGCGCGGACGTGACGCTCCGCAATCGCTACAACGTCATCACCGTAGCCGCCGCCGACCGTACTCGCCAAGGGTATCCGGCGTCCTTTCATCAGTCGCGCGACCAGATGTTCGCGCTTGACCAGCCCCTCATCGCTAATCGCGAGCCGCCCCAGTTTGTCGCCGATATAAGGGTCGACGCCCGCCTGATAGAGTACCAGCGACGGGCGGAACGCATCCAGCGCGTCAGAAAGCGTTCTCTCCAATGTGGCGAGATAGTAAGTATCACCCACCCCATCCGCGAGAGGAACATCGAATGTCGAGCGCGCCTTGCGGGCCGGAAAGTTTTTCTCGGCGTGGATCGAGTACGTCGAAATTTCCGACCTTCCGGCGGTGAGGGCGGCCGTTCCATCCCCCTGGTGAACGTCGCAATCCACGATCATGACCCGCTCGACGCTGGCTTCTTCGACCAATCGTATCGCGGCGATCGCAAGGTCGTTGAACACGCAATAACCAGCACCCGTATCTGCCAATGCATGGTGGCTTCCGCCCGCCGTGTTGGCAGCGTAGCCCCAGTCAAGCGCGATTTTCGCGGCAAGCCAGGTTCCACCCGGGACCAGTTGCGCGCGTCTCGCGATTATCTCCGTCACCGCAAATCCGATCCGCCGTTCCTTCATCTTTGGAACGCTCGCTGTCACGACCTCCGCAACGTAAGCCGGATCATGCACTGCCTCGAGCCATGCCAGCGGCGTTTCGACGGGCTCATGCCAGCGCAGTGGTTGCATTGAAGATTGCAGCAGATCGCGGATTGCGCCGTTCTTGCCCCAGCGATAGCTCGATCTCGAAGGGGCTTTCGTCACATATGCCGAATGATGGACGACATGGATCATGCCGCCTAGTAAGCCGCCCGTCGCTGACTGTCACAACCGAATCGTGACCTCAGTAATATGGAAGTCATTGCCGCGTATGACCGACTTGTTGCCCTATCGTCCCTGTGTCGGGGTCATGCTCCTGAACCGAAGCGATCAGGTCTTTGTAGGCCAGCGCCTCGATACGACGCTGGAGGCCTGGCAAATGCCGCAAGGCGGGATCGACCGGGACGAGGATCCGAAAACCGCGGCGCTTCGCGAGCTCGAAGAGGAAACCGGGATCAAAAGCGAAAACGTCGAAGTCATTGCGGCGGCACCTTCGGAACTGTTTTACGACTTGCCGCGGGATATGATCGACAAGGTATGGGGCGGGAAGTGGCGCGGACAACGCCAACATTGGTTCCTTTGTCGGTTTTTGGGCGAGGATAGCGATATCAACCTTCTTGCATCCGAGCCTGAGTTTCGGAGCTGGCGCTGGAGCGATCCGGGCGATCTTGTCGCGATGATTGTGCCGTTCAAGAAGGCATTGTACCGTGACGTGATCGCCGCCTTTCAACCCCATCTCTCCGGCAACAGCGCCCGGTGAGGTCTGCAAAATTCAACCAGTGACGCCGCCCGTGACCAAATTGCTCCTGCCGCTAGTCGCGCTGGCCTTGTCGGCCAACACCGCCCCTACTGCAAAAGCGGGAAAAGATGTCGCGGCACTCATCCCCGAAGCGATCCGCTCGATGCTCGACGCCGCGCTGGAATCAGGCAACGCCAACGACATTTCGACGATCGTCAAATATGCCCGGATAGCGGATCCGGAAACCGCTGACTCCGTTCTCGCCATCGCAGAACAATGGCGTCAGAACCGCGAGCGCGAGCGCCGCGAAATCCTTGGCAACGCCAGATTCCTCGATTTGTGGACGGGAAAAGTCGAACTGGGCGGCTATCTGACCAAGGGCAATTCGAAAACCGCGGGCGGGACGATCGTGGCGGACGCGGTTCGAGAGGGTCTCAACTGGCGGCACAAATTCCATGTTCAGACGGATTATCAGAGTGCCCGGGGCGTCACGACGCGCGAACACTATCTCGCTTCCTACGAACCGAACTACAAGATCAACGATCGCGCCTACATTTACGGCGCTGCGCAATATGAGAGCGACCGATTTCTCGGCTATGATAGCCGGTACACGGTATCGGCAGGAGTCGGCTACAGCGTATTCAAGGCGCCCCCAATCCAGCTCAATCTCGAACTTGGTCCCGCATACCGGCAAACCCAGTTCACCGACAACACGGATCAAAGCAGCATCGCCGGGCGCGGCTCATTGGATTTGAGGTGGAGAATCCTGGACGGCTTTTCCCTCGAACAACAAGCGTCAGCCTATGTCCAGCGCTACAACAGCACTTTGAACAGTATGACCGCGCTGAAGGCGAAGCTCATCGGTCCGCTATCCGCGCAACTTTCCTATAACGTTCAATACGAAAGCGAACCCCCTGCCGGATCAGTAACGACGGACACGACGAGCCGGGCATCGCTCGTCTACAGCTTCTGAAGGACATTTGGGGGCATAGGCGATTTGCGCTAGTTTGGCCCGATGCTGAACCCTTACGAACGCCGTGCAGTTGCGCGCATTGAGAATGATCAACTGTACAAGCAGGTGGAGCAATGGTGCGCGATCAACAGCGGTACGCGCAATCTTGACGGATTGAACCGGATGGCAGGCATGCTTGCTGATGCTTTTTCGGTCTTGCCCGGCAATCTTGAACTGATCGAGGGTGACCGGCATCGTGCAGTCGATGAAAAGGGGCGGATCGAAGAACTTCATCATGGCCGCCATCTGCACGTCAGCGTTCGCCCGGAAGCGCCGGTACGTATGCTTTTCACCGGTCATATGGATACGGTTTATCCGGTCGATCACCCATTTCAGGCAACGCAGGATCGCGGCGATGGGACCCTGAACGGCCCCGGGACCGCAGATATGAAGGGTGGCCTTGCGGTCATGCTGGCCGCGCTTCAGGCGGTGGAGGCCAGCGGCTCGGCGGGGAGTTTCGGTTTCGAAGTCGTCATCAATGCGGATGAAGAAACCGGCTCCTTCTCTTCCGCAGCGCTGCTTGCCAAGGCCGCGCGGGGCAAGGTCGCAGCACTGACCTATGAACCCGCGCTCGCAGACGGGACGCTCGCGGGGGCGCGCGGGGGAACCGGCAATTTCTCGATCATCGTGCGTGGCCGCAGCGCCCATGCGGGCCGCAATCCGGCAGAGGGACGCAACGCGATCGTCGCCGCCGCTGACCTCACAATGCGCTTGTCGAACATCGACATTCCCGGATTGACTGTTAATCCGGCGCGGATCGATGGGGGCGGCCCGAATAATGTAGTCCCCGATCTTGCGGTGCTGCGTATAAACTTCAGGCCAGGATCACTCAATGCGATAGAACGCGCGCGGGAGTATATTGCGTCGTCAATACAGGATGTTGCAGCCGATGGTGATGTCGAGGTCGAGGTGCATGGGAGCTTTAACCGCCCCCCCAAACCGATCGATGAAGGTGCTGCGAAACTATTTTCCCTTGTCCGCGATGTCGGAGCCGACAGTGGCCTGGCAATCGAATGGCGTGCAACGGGCGGTGTATGCGACGGTAACAATATTGCGGCTGCGGGGGTTCCGGTTATCGACACGATGGGCGTTCGCGGCGGTGCGATCCATTCGAGCGACGAGTTCATGATCATCGATAGTCTTGCCGAGCGTGCCGCGCTATCCGCTGTTACGATCATGCGCATTATCGAAAAGGGCGGTTTGTGAGTTTTCGTATCCGGGTTGCGCGAACGTCGGACCTCAAGGCCCTTTATGAAATGGCGAAGTTGACCGGCGGCGGGTTCACCAACTTGCCGCCGAACCGTGACACGCTGCTTGCGAAACTGGAGCGGAGCAGGACTGCCTGTGCACGCACGAGCGGAGGTGTCGAGGATGATCTGTTCGTTCTGGTCCTCGAAAACACCGATACTGGCGAAGTACGCGGCACGTCCCAGATTTTCACGCAGGTCGGTCAACAGCAGCCCTTTTACAGCTACCGCATCGGAACATTGACCCAGCATAGCCGGGAGCTTGGGAGAACTTTCCGCGCCGAAATGCTGACCTTGGCGAATGACCTCGAAGGGTCATGCGAAGTCGGAGGATTGTTTCTCCATCCCAACGAGCGCGCGGGCGGTCTCGGCCTTCTACTCGCGCGAAGCCGTTATCTGTTCATCAAAGCGCATCGCGAGCGGTTCGCCGACCGCATTCTCGCAGAGTTGCGCGGCGTGATCGACGAAGCGGGCGGCTCGCCGTTCTGGGACGGGCTGGCAGGAAGATTTTTCGGAATGAGTTTCCAGGAAGCTGACAGTTTCAATGCCAGCAACGGCCATCAATTTATCGCCGATCTGATGCCAAAACATCCGATCTATACGGAAATGCTATCAGAAACAGCCAGATCGGTTATCGGCCTTCCCCATCCCTCCGGCCGCGCAGCGATGCGCATGCTGGAGAATGAAGGCTTCGCATTCGAAAACTACATCGACATTTTTGATGGAGGACCGACGATGTCCGGCCGGACCGATCAGGTCCGTTCTATCGCCAATGCACGAGAGAGCCGGGTTATCGAAATTGACGATCAACCCGGCGAAGATGCACTGATCGGGTCTGGCAGACTGGAAAATTATCGTTGTGCATATGGCCAGTTTCGAGCCGTTGAAGATGGAATTATTCTATCGGCGTCAGCGGCGCATGACCTTGAAGTCAGCGAAGGCGACCGCGTCCATCATGTGGCACGGTCGTGACTTTGATCGAGATCAATTTTGACGGGCTGATCGGTCCAAGCCACAATTACGCCGGGCTCAGCCCGGGAAATTTGGCGGCCACGACGAACGCCGGACGCGTGTCTCATCCGCGGCGCGCCGCGCTTCAGGGCATCGCCAAGATGCGATCAAATCTCGATCTCGGTCTGGCTCAGGGAATTTTTGTTCCGCTCGCACGTCCGAACCGGGACTGGCTCGACAGGCTTTCCGTCAGTTACGAGGCAGCGCCAAGGCATCTGCAGGCGCAAAGCCTGTCAGCGTCATCGATGTGGGCAGCCAATGCCGCGACGGTTTCTCCCGCACCGGATACGCGCGACGGACGATGTCATTTGACCGTCGCGAACCTTCAGACAATGCCGCACCGCAGCCATGAATGGCCGGGCACGCTGGCACAATTGAAGCTCGCGTTCGCTGATGCGGCATTCGCCGTTCACGGTCCTGTCCCGCCGCCGTTCGGTGATGAGGGCGCTGCAAACCATATGCGTTTGTGCAGCAGCCATGATGCCGATGGAGTCGAGATTTTCGTTTTCGGCGTGTCGGGCGGCGCCTATCCTGCTCGACAACACCGTGAGGCGAGCGAAGCTATCGCACGGTTGCACGGTCTGGAGCCTTCACGCACCTTGTTTGTCGAGCAATCGGATGCGGCGATCGCAGCAGGTGCGTTCCACAATGACGTGGTCGCGGTCGCGAACGAGCGTGTGCTTTTAGTGCATGAAAATGCTTTTGCAGACGGTGAGGGTGTTTATGCTCGGTTGCGCGAACTTGTACCGGACATCGATATAGTAGAGGTTCCCGCCGAAGCGGTCAGTCTGAACGATGCCGTCGCTTCGTATCTGTTCAACGCGCAGCTTGTGACCGCTCGCTACGGCCTCCAGACCCTCATCGTACCAGCGGAAACCCGAGAGGTGCCGGCGGTTACACAGTGGCTGAAGTCGGTTGTCTCCGGCAACGGGCCCATCCGGCGCGTCAAAACCGTTGACGTTCGCGAATCGATGGCAAACGGAGGCGGCCCCGCATGCCTTCGGTTGCGTGTCGTCGCAGACCCTGCTTCGGTTGATCCTCGGTTCCTCGTCGACGGGGCTCGGCTTGATGCGATTGTATCGGTTGTCGAGAAATTTTGGCCAGAGATGATCTCGCCAGAGACAATCGGGTCCAAGCAGCTTGTTGACTCGATCGAGTCGGCGCGCAATCGGTTGCTCGAGACGCTCAATCTGACTGAATTGATTGAAAAATAGTTAATGGTCCCGGCGGACCCGCTGCGGTTTGTCCGGCGAGCTTCTATGTGGTGAGGACAACAGGCATGTGGACCCGGCTGGCCGACCTGTTCAAGATCAAGACTAAGTTCGAAGCCTTTTTGGTCATTTACGGCCTCGCGCTTGGCGCAACCGAGCGCGGCGTTCATTATCTGGATCAATATCCGGGATTTGGTGGAAAGTTGCTGTTCGCCGCCTGCCCTATCGCCGTTTTCATGGCGGCGGTACGGATACTTGATTCACTGGAGTACGAAAGGCGTGATCGAACGGACCTCTGGTAATCCCGCTCCCGGATTGACGAGAATGCCGTGGAAAGAGGACGAATCGATGCAGGGCTGCACCGAACGCGCCGAGACTGATACATCTGATGGATGATGCCAGCCTTGCGCGAAGCATAGCGGTTGAGGCAGGCGAACTTCTAAAGAAGATTCGGCTGGAAGCGCAGTGTTCCAAACCTGAACTTGGCAAACGCGCCGATCGTGAAGCGAATGACTTGATCCTAGCAAGACTTGTCGCTGACCGACCTGATGACTTTGTTCTCTCCGAAGAGACTGTCGATGACAAGCGGCGCTGCTCGTCGCAACGCGTCTGGATCGTCGATCCTTTGGACGGCACGAAAGAATATAGCGAAGGCCGGGACGACTGGGCGGTGCATATCGGTCTCGCAATCAATGGTGTCGCCGGCCATGGGGCTGTTGCTGTTCCCATGCAAAACCAAGTCTTCGCAACCAGCGATCCCGTGCGCGTTTCATCTGCATGGTCAGGACCGATCCGCATCGTGGTAAGTAGAACGAGGCCCCCTGACGTCGCGAGGCATCTGGCGGGATCGTTGAACGCGGAACTGATCCCGATGGGCTCCGCGGGTGCCAAGGCGATGGCGGTCGTCGACGGATCGGCGGATATTTACCTCCATGAGGGCGGACAATTCGAGTGGGATAACTGCGCTCCGGCGGCCGTGGCGCTCGCTGCGGGCTTTCATGCATCCCGCCTTGATGGGTCAGCGTTGGCTTATAACTGTCATGATCCCCGGCTGCCGGATCTGCTGATTTGTCGTCCTCATCTTGCGCCGACCGTGCTTGAATATATCCGGAAAGCCGCGCGCCTGTGAAGCAGAGAGCCGACCAGATGCTCGTCGATCGCGGCTTGGCGGATTCCCGCACGCGCGCGCAGGCGTTGATCATGGCAGGCCTTGTATTCAACGGCACGGCTCAGATCGCAAAAGCGGGACAGCTGATCGCAGATGATGCGCTGCTGGATGTCCGCGGACGCGATCATCCCTGGGTTTCGCGTGGAGGCATTAAGCTTGATCATGCTCTGACGCATCTCGGTTGGGATATCGCCGATGTCGTTGCAATAGATGTCGGTGCGTCAACCGGCGGCTTCACCGATGTCCTGCTTCAGCGAGGCGCTCGCCGGGTTTATGCCGTCGACAGCGGCACGAACCAACTCGCGTGGAGGATCAGACAGGATGAACGCGTTATCACGCTCGAGCGCACCAACGCTCGCCATCTTGACGCCGGACAGATACCTGAGCCCGTCGATTTGGTCGTCTGTGACGCCAGTTTCATTGGCCTTGCGAAAGTACTTGAATGTCCGCTCCGCTTCGCAAAGCCCGTGGCGCGACTGATTGCGCTTATCAAGCCGCAATTCGAGGCCGAGCGGACGGAGGTTGGGAAAGCCGGGATTGTCCGTGATCCGGACGTACACAAACGGATATGCGAATCGATCGCGTGCTGGCTGCGCGATCGCGGATGGACCGTCGGCGACATCTTGCGCAGTCCGATTACCGGTCAAAAGGGCAATATCGAGTTTCTAGTCGGTGCCATGCGAGGGCAGCCGGCTTGAATTCATCCTGCGCGATTGATTACGGGGTGAGGCTCTCACGGCCGCAAATCGACTATCGAACTTGCCCGAGCGCGCCGCGCGGTGCAAACTGATCGGCATTTGACAGGAAGAGTGGCTATGCAGTCCGAGAACAGGGTTTTTCAAGATTTCGTCAAACTGGCAAACGGAGCGGTCGGGACGTTGGCGGGTGTTGGCCGGGAAGCCGAATCTAGTGCGCGAACCCGCGCGCGTGAATGGATCGGAGGTTTGGATTTCGTATCTCGTGACGAATTCGAGGTCGTCAAACAGATCGCCGCTTCTGCACTTGATGAGGTATCTGCCCTGCGAGCCCGGATTGATGCGTTGGAACGCTCGATACAAGCCAACGGATCGCCTTCTTCTTCAAATGCAAATGAGCAAAATACGATCGAATGATGTTGCATGATGTCGATCATGAAGAGGAATTCGCAGCGCCGATCGATATGCTCGAGTCCTATTTCGCAGCACATGGATGGGAACATGAAAGGCAAGAAGAAGAGATTGTAGCAACTGTAAAGGGTAGCTGGACAACCTATGAGCTTCGTGCAATTTGGCGCGAAGGTGATGGCGTTCTGCAATTTCTGGCGCTGCTGGATATCAAAATCGCCAATGAGCGCCTCTCCCAAATGTATGAAACATTGGCGCTTGTTAACGAACAACTCTGGCTTGGCCATTTCGAGATTTGGTCATCCGACCAAACATTATTGTTTCGGCACGCGGCGCTCGTCAATATCGGTGAGCAAACCGGTTTTTCGCTGACCGCGACGGAGTCGCTTGTCGAATCGGCAATTGAAGAATGTGAGCGCTTCTACCCGGTGTTTCAGTTCGTTTTGTGGGGCGGCAAGTCGCCCAGGGACGCGATAGCGGCTGCAATGATTGAAACTGAGGGCGAAGCTTAGCCATGCGGGATGCTGCTGTGGAAATGTCGGCCTTCTGGATGATCGGCTGCGGCACTATGGGCCGCATGATGCTCGAGCGCTGGATCGCGGCCGGCCTGGATGCGAGCGTTGTTACGGTCATTACCCGTACACCGGCGGACGTTCCGGCAAATGTGCGCAACCTTCACAGCGTTCCTGCGGACGAGCAACCGCAGACGCTTATTCTGGCGGTAAAGCCCCAGCAACTTGCCTCGTTGGCCTCCAGCCTAGCAATTTTACGCCCCTCTGTCGTCATATCGATCTTGGCCGGCGTGAAGCTGGCGTCTATCGCGGCGACATCGCATTCGGCGCCGGTGATACGACTGATGCCCAATTTGGCGACTTCGGTCGGCAAAGGCACGACCACGCTGATTTCCGACAGCGATGCGCCGCGCATCCGTGCAACCGCGGAACGGCTCGCCGCGCCTTTCGGTAGTTTCGAATGGATCGACGACGAACGTCAGTTTGATGCAGCAACCGCCCTTGCCGGTTCCGGTCCTGCATTCCTGTTCCGCTTTGCCGACGCATTGGCGGCAGCGGGCGCTGAACTGGGTCTTCCCCGGGACCAAGCGATGCGTCTTGCGTTAACGACCGTAGAAGGATCAGCAACAGTGGCACTGAACGCGGCGGATAACCCGGGTGTTCTCGCTAATCGGGTCGCGAGCAAGGGAGGCTCGACTCGCGCGGGGCTTAATGTCCTTGACGACGGTAAGGCATTGAGCAGCTTAATGACAGCCGCCTTACAGGCGGCAGCACGTCGCAACCACGAGCTTGGGTTGGAAAATGGTTGATTCCAACGACCGATAAGCTCACAATGAGTTACGGTTTTTTGGCGACCCCGACGAGCGCCGGACGCAGCAACCGATCCTTTATCATGTAACCTGCCTGCAGCTCCTGCACGATCGTTCCTGCCGGTTCGTCGCTAGCGATTTCAAGCATAGCCTGATGGCGGTTTGGGTCGAGCAACTCGCCCACCGCGTTGATACGAGCGATTCCGTGCCGACCAAGAACGGTCTCAAGTTCGCGACCCGTGGCCTCCAGTCCGCCAATCAAGCCTTTCATGCGATCTTCTGACCGGACGTCTTCGGGAATAGCTGCCAGCCCACGGGACAGATTGTCAGCTACCGACAAAACGTCCCGTGCAAAATTGGTCGACGCGTAATTGCGGGCATCGACCGCTTCTTTCTCGGCCCGGCGCCGAATATTCTGTACCTCAGCCTGGGCATAAAGCACGTTCTGTTTCGCTTCGGCGAGTTGATTTTCCAGTTCGCCAATCCGGTCATGCTCCATCAATTCCGGCGCATCATCGGCTGTCTGCTGTCGCAAGTCTTCGGTCTGCGTATCGCTATCGTCTGTCATGCAGGTTTCCAAAAGAGTGGTTTGAGCTTCAACCGACCAAGCGAGCCAAGGTTGCTGCGGTAAAATCCACCATGGGCACGACCCGCGCATAGTTCAACCGGGTAGGTCCTATCACGCCGACGACACCGACAACCTGACCCCCGATTCCGCGGAACGGACGTGCGATTAGAGAAGATCCGGACAGCGAAAACAGCTTGTTTTCGGCACCGATGAAGATTTGGGTAGCATCGCCGCTGCGCGCGCTTTCCAGCAGCGATGCTATTTCCTGCTTTCCTTCGAGATCATCAAGAAGGTCACGGACTCGATCAAGATCAGCGGCGACGGCAGTATCAACCAGGCGGCCGGAGCCTCTTACGATCAGTACTGGCCGACGGTTGCCGTCTTCGCTCCAGATTGCGAGACCCTGTTCTACAATAGTCCGCGCGGCAGTGTTCAACGCCGCCCGGCCCTCGGCCATTTCACGCTCTACCTTCGCTTTTGCTTCCGCTAACGTTAATCCCGCGAGCATCGATGTCATGTAATTGCCTGCGTCCGTCAGCGCCGAAGATGTCATTCCCGCGGGCAAATTTACGACCCTGTTCTCAACCGAACCGTCGTCGGCAACGAGAATTGCCAAAGCCTGCTCCTGTGACAACGGAACGAAGCCCAGTTGCCGAAGAACAATTTCCCGTTTTGGAACCAAGACCAGCCCGGCGCACGCGGATAGTCCCGACAAAGCGGCGGTCGTCGCAGCAAGTGCTTCCTCAACCGGGCCGCCGCTCTCGGCCCGTGCTTCGATCGCCGCGCGCTCGTCCGCGGACGGCTCGAGTGCACGCATCATTCCGTCGACAAACAAACGTAACCCGAGATCGGTGGGCATTCGACCGGCGCTGGTGTGCGGGCTCGCTAGCAAACCCAGGCTTTCCAGTTCGCCCATTACCCCCCGGATCGATGCCGGGGAAAGGTTCAGTCCCGTGATCTGCGCGATCGTCTTTGATCCGACCGGCACGCCGTTGGCTAGGTAGCTGTCAACGACCGCACGGAATATCTCGCGGGCGCGTTCGGTAAGCTCGGTCACGGGGGGCGATGCCATGGTCTTGTTCTAGGGTGGCGTGGGCCGAAACGAAAGGCTAGGCAAATTCCCTGTTTTCAACGACTAGGACCTTCCATGCGGCCATCCGGACGAGCCCCCGACGAGATGCGGACGATCAGCTTTCAATCGAATTTCACCCGTCATGCCGAAGGATCCGTCCTGATCGGGTTCGGTGATACGCGCTTGCTTGTCACCGCCTCCGTCGAAGAGCGCGTACCGCCGTTCTTGCGGGGTAAGGGAGAAGGATGGGTGACGGCGGAGTACGGCATGCTTCCGCGCGCGACGCATACCCGGGGGGCGCGGGAGGCGGCAAAGGGCAAGCAATCTGGCCGCACGCAAGAGATACAACGTCTAATTGGCCGCAGCTTGCGTTCGGTCGTCGACATGAAGATGCTGGGTGAACGTCAGATAACGCTCGATTGTGACGTGTTGCAGGCGGACGGGGGCACGAGAACGGCGGCCATATCCGGCGCTTGGGTCGCAATGCGGCTGGCGATCAGCAAATTGTTGCGAGATGGCAAGATTCAGGGCGACCCCATCCGGCAAAAGGTCGCGGCGGTCAGCTGCGGTGTTTTCAATGGTACGCCGGTGCTCGACCTCGACTATGATGAAGATTCGAAGGCAGACGCCGACGGTAATTTTGTGCTGCTCGAGGACGGCAATATCGCCGAGGCACAGGCGACCGCTGAGCACGCAACCTATGACGAGGAGGCGTTGCTGAGGCTGCTGCGGCTTGCCAGAATCGGATGCACGCAAATCTTCATCGCACAGGCCGAAGCGGTCGCGCGGTGAACCACGGAGGCGACGCAGAACAGGCGATTCGCAAACTCACGCCTGGGAAGCTGGTGATCGCCAGCCATAATGCTGGGAAAGTGCAGGAGATTGCGGCGTTGCTGGCGGGGCGCGGAATGGATGTCGTGGCGGCTGAAACGCTAGATTTGCCTGAACCGGAAGAGACGGGAACGACGTTCGTGATGAACGCCGAACTCAAGGCGCTGGCGGCAGCCGATTTGTCGGGTTATCCAAGCCTTGCCGATGATAGCGGGCTTTGTGTCGAGGCCCTGAATGGCGCTCCCGGAATCTTTTCGGCGCGATGGGCAGGCGACCAGCGCGATTTTCAAAGTGCAATGGCGCTGGTCGAGACGAAGTTGCAGGATGCTTCCAGCGGATCGCGCGACGCCCATTTTGTTTGCGCACTCGCCCTTGCCTGGCCCGACGGGCATGTCGAAGCTTTCGAAGGCCGTGTCGACGGACAAATTGTTTCACTACCGAGCGGGGACAAAGGGTTTGGATATGACGCCATCTTTCTGCCGGCCGGAGAAAAACTGACGTTCGGTGAGATGGAGCCTACGGTGAAACACAGGATCAGTCACCGGGCCGACGCGTTCGGCCAAATGCTTAAAGCGGCATTCTAGTTGTTGGCAGAATTACGGACGTTATTCGCGATCAATGTCGCCCCAACGTCGGCCCACCAATTATCCATGATGAGTCGATTGATTTCCCCCGCATATCTCAAAGCGTTAATGGATCCCTCTTGAGCGATAGGCTGTTGGTTGGCCGAAAACGCTGTTTTCGAATATTGTCCATAGCTTGCAGCGAGAACGGCAGTTGATACGGGGGAGGTATCAAAAACCGGAACTTTGGCGGCGATGGCACCTGACGCGGTCGATGCCGCGCAGGAAAGAGCCAGAAAGTATAGAATTGGTTTCATGACCGTATCCTTCAACAAACCAACAAAAAGCAGAACAGTTTTGTTCCACCGTTTAGTGCGCTGTATTGCAGCTTATGGAATCATGATTGTGTGAGAGCCCAATCGTCATGATGTACCAGACCATACCGCTTGCTTTATATGTTCATTGGCCGTTCTGCGTTTCGAAATGTCCTTACTGCGATTTTAACAGTCACGTTCGGGCCCAGATTGATCATCAGGCATGGGAGGCCGCGCTTCTCGCAGATTTATCTTACGAAGCCGGTCTATTGCCCGGGCGACGCATC
This sequence comes from Sphingomonas sp., assembly GCA_965219075.1. Taxonomy (GTDB): domain Bacteria; phylum Pseudomonadota; class Alphaproteobacteria; order Sphingomonadales; family Sphingomonadaceae; genus Sphingomonas. Next base: position 1,943,366 of record CBDCMM010000002.1, on the reverse strand, counting down.
AGTTCGATTTTTTTTGGCGGGGGAACGCCGTCTTTGATGCGTCCCAGCACGGTATCGGCGATCGTGAACGCGGTCGATCGGAGCTGGGGGTTTACCGACGATGCAGAAATAACGCTTGAGGCGAATCCGTCGTCGGTCGAAGCATCGCGTTTTGCCGATCTGGCTGCTGCTGGCGTCAACCGCATTTCACTTGGCCTTCAAGCGCTGGACGACGGCGCTCTTCGGTTTTTAGGGCGGGCCCATTCGGTCAGCGAGGGTCTTGCGGCGCTCGAAATCGGTCAACGAAACTTCGACCGGGTCAGTTTCGATTTGATTTATGCCCGACCCGAACAGTCGCTTGACGCCTGGCAGACAGAACTCGAGCGCGCGTTGTCGCTGGGGACCGAACATCTTTCACTTTATCAACTGACCATCGAGCGCGGCACCAAATTCGCAACAGAAGCCGCGGCGGGACGATTGTCGGTCCCCGACGGGGATAGCGCAGCAGACCTGTTCGATATGACCCGGCAAATGACGGCTTCTGCCGGTATTTCAGCGTATGAGACTTCAAATCATGCGCGGTGTGGTTCGGAAAGCCGCCATAACCTGACATATTGGCGTTATCACGATTATGTCGGGATCGGCCCCGGCGCGCATGGCCGCCGGCAAGCAATGGCAACGTTACGGCATAAGAAGCCGGAGAACTGGATGAACGCCGTCGCTCGGAACGGTCATGGGCTTGTCAGCGAAGAGTCGATCAATCCGCATCAACGCGCGACCGAAGCGTTGCTGATGGGGCTCCGGCTTACGGAAGGCTGTGATCTCGACCATGTGGCGGCGCTGGCGAACGGGATCGCTCCGATCGACACGGCTGCGGCAACGCGTCTGGAGGACCAGGGTTTTTTGGAGCAGCGCGGATCCAAGCTGCGGATTACAGATCGCGGCGCAGTGCTGCTTGACGCGATACTTCCGCTGCTAGTGCTCGACGAGCGGGCTGAGCGATGATCTCAATTGCCGAATCGTTGCGGCGCGGGTGATACAATAACAGAGTTACCATTGGTCAGCTGCTGCACTTCGAGTGCCCGCTCGGCAACGCCATCACGGTTGAAGCGGAAAGCACCGTCAATCCCCGCAAATCCATCCGAATCGTTCAACTTGTCCGACGGAAACGCCGTGCCTGGCGTCCAATTCCGGGCAATACGCACCGTCAACAGCACCGAATCATAACCGAGACTTGACAGACGGTAGGGTGAAGTCCCGTAACGCGTCCGGTATTTGATCGCATATTGCCGGTAAAGACTGTCTGAAACGCTCGCAAAAATCGCGCCGTTCAAGGCTTTGCGAGCAGCAACGGTGTTGTCGGAATTCCACAGTTCGGTACCGATGATTTGGGTCGCACCACCCGTTCCTGCCTTGACTATCGGCGCAGCGACCGCCGCCGCGGCAGCGCCGTCGGCGATGAGAATGGCACCGAACGGACCGCTTCCGGCTAGCCGTTTCGCGGCAGCGGCCATTCCGCCGTCGGATCGCCCGTAAGGCTGGAGCGAAAGCACCTGCCCCCCCGCCGCTTCCACCGCGCGCAAGAATGCGGTCGAAGTCCGCTGACCGTAAAGACCGTTGGGTACCAGTCCGGCAAAGGTTTTGACGCCCCGGCTGTTCGCGTAACCGACAGCGCGTTCGATCGACTGACCAGGGATATAGCCAAGCAGATACGTTCCGCCGCCGGCTACGTTCGTGTCGTTCGAAAAGCTCATAACCGGAACGCCGGCGGCTCTTGCTACGGGGCTTACCGCGCGGACGTCTTCGGCGAGCAGCGGGCCAAGAATCAGCCGTGCTCCGTCCTCGATAGCCTTTTTAGCAGCCGCCGCCGCTCCCGTGGCGGTGTCGTAGTTGGTAATCCTCACTCGCTCGCTCTTGGTATCTAGCAATGCGAGCATCGTTGCGTTGGCGATCGAACGGCCGACTCCGGCGTTGCTTCCGGACAGCGGAACAAGCAATGCCACGCGGTTTCGCTCGGTATCACGAGGAATGCCTGCTTCCACAGTTGGTTCTGTTTGAGGTTCCGCCCGGCCGACAGGTTGCCTTTCAGGAGCCCGAACCGGGGCTTTCGGCACAAGCGTCTGACAAGCCCCAAGCAAACAGGCCGCCGCGAGCGCGGTCCACCGCAGCATTGCGATACTCCGTTGCGGTATCGCATTCCCGTCTGCCATGATCATCCCCATGAACCGTAGCGAGCAGTCCGCCAATGAACCACTCGAAGCTGGTCTTTATATCGTCGCGACGCCGATCGGCAATCTTGCCGATCTGACGCCCCGCGCCGGCGATGTCCTGAAACGCGCCGACATTCTGGCGGTTGAGGACAGCCGGGTCACCGCCAAGCTCTTGCAGCATGTCGGCATAAAGCGTCCAATGACGACATATCATGATCACAACGCGGACGCAGTAAGGCCTGGGCTTGTCGATGCCATGACGAGCCGATCCGTCGCGCTGATCTCCGATGCCGGCACTCCACTCATTTCCGATCCCGGTTACAAGCTGGTCAGGGATGCTCGTGCTGCCGGGCGGAACATCATCACCATTCCCGGGCCTTGCGCAGCGATTGCGGCACTCACGCTGTCCGGACTGGCTACGGACCGGTTCCTATTTCTCGGCTTTCTGCCGTCGAAAGCGCAAGCGCGACAAGCTGCGATCGAAGACATTGCCGGCGTGCGCGCTTCCCTGATTCTCTACGAATCAGCACCTCGTCTCGCTGCCTGCCTCAGCGCGTTGCATGAGCGCCTTGGCGATCGCCAGGCGGCTGTTGTCCGGGAGATCAGCAAGCGGTTCGAGGAAACCCGAACCGGAACGCTTTCCTCGCTTGCGGCTCGATACATGGATGCGCCGCCAAGAGGCGAGATCGTCATCGTTGTTGCACCTCCGGAGCCGTCAGCGGATCCTACCTCATCCGAGATCGACGAAGCCTTGGCTGACGCCATGGTACGGGTTTCGCTATCGGAAGCCGTAGCTGAAGTAAGTAAAAAGCTGCATCTCAATCGAAAGCGTCTCTATAGCCGTGCGCTGGAGTTGAAAGGTTGAACGACCGCCGCGGGGCTGAACGATCCGGACGTCGCGGCGAGAGGCTGGCGGCGTGGTGGCTTCGGCTTAGGGGATGGAAAATTCTCGATCGCCGTGTACGAACGCCTGTCGGCGAAGTCGATTTGATTGTGCGCAGAGAAAATCTTGTTGCGTTCGTCGAAGTAAAAATGCGCGCGAAAGCGAGCGAACTGGATTTTGCGATCGACGAACGCCGGCTGGCGCGGGTAGCCGCCGCCGCTGAATATCTGATGCCGCGTTATGCACAAACCGGCGATGATATCCGCGTCGATGTCGTACTTATGGCACCCGGCAAGCCCCCAAGAATCATAGAGAATGCCTGGATCGGATGACTTGGATACTGGCAGGTCTATATTCATTCGCAGGAGACACCTCACCCCATGGCCCTGACCGTAGCTGTCCAGATGGACCCGTTGCCCGGTATCAATGTTGCCGGCGACTCCTCTTTCGCGCTGATGCTCGCGGGGCAGGCCCGGGGGCATCGTCTTTTTCATTATGCTTCGGAGGCCCTTAACTACGCGGATGATCGACTATGGGCGCGGGCGCATCCGGTTACCGTGAGTCGGGATACGAGAGATCATTTTGCGTTGGGAGACGCGATATCGCTCGACCTTGGCCAAGACGCCGATGTCGTTCTGATGCGTCAGGATCCGCCTTTTGACCTTGGTTATATAACTGCGACGCACCTCCTCGAGCGGATCGCGGATCGCACAGTGATCGTAAACGACCCGGCCGCCGTGCGGAATGCGCCGGAAAAAATGTTTGTGCTTGATTATGCACGTTTCATGCCGCCGACGCTCATCACGCGAAGTGTGGACGAAGCGAGCAAATTTCTTAGCGAGCATGGTTCGATCGTCATCAAGCCGCTTCACGGCAATGGCGGCAAGGCGATCTTTAAGATCGACCGGGACGGACAAAATCTATCCGCGCTGATCGAGGTTTTCAACGGGGCGTTCCGCGAACCGCATATGGTGCAGGCCTTTCTGCCGGACATCGCCAAAGGCGATAAACGCATAGTCCTGGTCGACGGCACGGTGGCCGGAGCGATCAACCGGTTGCCCGGGGCAGGTGAGATCCGATCCAATCTCGCGGTGGGAGGATCTGCGGAGCGGACTGAATTAACCGGCAAGGAACGCGAAATCTGTGATGTTCTCGGCCCCGAACTGAAGAAGCGCGGTCTATTGTTTGTCGGGATCGATGTGATCGGTGGACAATGGCTGACGGAGATCAACGTCACGTCGCCAACCGGTATCGTTGCGATCGAAAAGTTCGACGGGAGCGATGTCGGGGGGATGATCTGGGACGCGATCGAAGCGAAAGTCCACGCGCAGAAGCTTTATCAAGCGCGCGGATGAGCGTGGCGATAGACGTCGAGCAGATGCGCCGCATCGACCGCAGTGTAGATTTGCGTCGAACTGAGGCTAGCGTGACCGAGCAATTCCTGGAGCGAGCGGAGATCTGCACCGCGTCCCAGCAGGTGGGTCGCAAAGCTGTGCCTGAGCGCATGTGGCGTGACCCGCTCACCAAGGCCAAGCCGACGGCGCGCGATCCGGACCGTTCGTCTGACGACGGCGGGCGACAAGACACCGCCCCTGGCACCACGGAACAGCAAACTCGCCTCGTCCGTCGCCCAAGGCAAAACAGCGACATAGCTTTCGATTCCCTCACGTACCTCACCCAGTAGCGGGACGATTCGTGTCTTGTTGCGCTTCCCGGTCACCGTGAGTGTCTCACCCAGAGGCAATACGCGCACCGACAGCGACAGCGCTTCACCGATCCTGAGCCCTGCCCCGTACAATAGCAGCAGCAAAGCCCAGTCCCTAGCGGCGATCCAGGCGGCGCTCGCCTCCTCCCTAACTTCCTCGGCAAGCGCCAGAATGTCGTCCGGAGCAAACGGTCGGGGGACACCGCCTTGAACGCGCGGTCCCTTCATGACTGGCACTGAACCGATCTGCGCCCATTTCAGGAACGTACGGATGACCGACAATTCGCGCGCAACGCTGGCATTGGCTATACCGTCATTCCGTCGCTTGGCGAGAAACGCCCTGATATCCGTTGTCTCAATCGAACCGAGTGTGTTCCGGTCGATTGGTTCGCCGCGATATGTTTGGAGGAATTCCATCAGCCGCACGACCGTTGCGGTGTAAGCCCGTACGGTATGCGGCGACCGGCGGCGATCACGCTTCAAATGGACCGAAAAATCTTGCGCTAAGGTCGGCATATCATCCGAATCATAATCGGCCTGCGTTAGAAATGACATCGTTTCGCGTTGCCGCGGTGTTTAACGGCTCTGACTTTCAGTCGCGCATTGGATAAAGATTCTCTCATGTCGTCACGTATTCGTGTCCTTGTCCTCAACGCTGCCTTGGGTCCGCTCGACTACCGCGTTCCCGATACGATGCATGTCGAGCACGGATCGATCGTCATCGTGCCGCTTGGTCCGCGACAGCTGCTTGGGGTTGTCTGGGAGCCAGAGCGCATGCCGTCCGCCGCGGAAGTCGGTGACAATCGGTTGCGCAACATTCTGAGCGTCGTCGATGTGCCGCCGCTTGGGTCGGCGCTGCGCCGGCTGATCGAATGGACGGCGGACTATTATCTTGCGCCGCCGGCAGCTGTCGTGCGGATGGCGCTCGCTTCGACGTCGGCGCTGGAGGGCGCGCGGACGATGACCGAGTATCGGAGCACGGGCGCGGTGCCCGGCCGCCTGACGCCGCAACGGACGAAGGCGCTGGCAGCGATCGGCGAAGAGCTCGGGACGATCGGCGAATTGGCCGCGGCTGGCGGCGTGTCGGACGGCGTCATTCGCGGGCTGGTGAAGGCGGGCGCGATCGAACGCATCGAAGTGGCGATCGACAGTCCCTTTCCCAAGCCCGACCCGGACCACGCTCCGCCAACATTGTCGCCCGATCAGCAACACGCCGTTACAGCATTGATGGAAGACATGCGTTCGGGTGTCTTCAGGCCGACCGTTCTTGACGGCGTTACCGGCTCCGGCAAGACGGAGGTCTATTTCGAGGCGGTGGCGGAAGCGATCCGTTTGGGGCGTCAATCAATCATGCTGCTGCCCGAGATTGCTTTGACCGAACCGTTCCTGAAACGGTTTGCGGATCGGTTCGGTTGTGAGCCAGTGGCGTGGCATTCAGGGCTTCGCTCGACCCAGCGGCGACGCGCATGGCGCGCTATCGCAGGCGGCGACGCGCTGGTCACGGTCGGCGCTCGCTCGGCATTGTTTCTCCCCTACCCCAACCTGGCTCTCATCGTCGTGGACGAGGCGCATGAGGCAAGCTTCAAACAAGAAGACGGCGTGCATTATCACGCCCGCGATGTGGCGGTGATGCGGGGGATGTTCGAACAGTGCCCCGTTATCCTGGCGTCAGCGACCCCTGCGATCGAGACGCGCGCGCAGGTGGAAATTGGCAACTACGCTCAACTCAAGCTGACGGCACGGTATGGCCAGGCGCAAATGCCGGCAATCGAGGCAATCGATCTGATTGCAGAACCCCCTGAACGGGGGAAATGGTTGGCACCAAAGTTGGTGGAAGCGATGTCAGAGACGCTCGCCAAGAACGAGCAGACACTCCTTTTCCTCAATCGACGGGGTTACGCGCCGCTGACGTTATGCCGGACATGCGGGCATCGTTTCCAATGTCCGAATTGCACCGCGTGGATGGTCGAGCACCGGCTGACACGAAGGCTTGCGTGCCACCATTGCGGCCATATCGAAGCCGTGCCCCGGGCATGTCCGGAATGCGGGGGCGAAGATACACTGGTTGCGTGCGGGCCGGGGGTTGAACGGATTGCGGATGAGGTGGCAGCGCTTTATCCAGACGCGCGGACGGCTGTAATAACGTCCGATACGATCTGGTCCCCGCAGCGCGCATCGGAATTTGTCGAGCGGATGGAGAACGGGTTAATCGACATCGTCGTCGGGACGCAGCTGGTAACGAAGGGCTATCATTTTCCAAATTTAACGCTTGTCGGTGTGGTCGATGCCGACCTTGGTCTTGATGGTGGTGACCTGCGCGCGGCGGAGCGGACGTTTCAGCAGATACGGCAGGTGTCCGGACGTGCAGGACGCGGGGAGAAGCTGGGCCGGGTCTTCATCCAGACGCACAGTCCGTCGGCACCCGTGATGCAGGCGTTGATCTCCGGCGATGCGGCGGAATTTTATGCAGCGGAAACTGATGCGAGGCGGGACGCCGGCGCGCCGCCGTTCGGGCGCTATGCAGCGATCATCGTGTCGGCCGAGAATCAGACGGCGGCGCACGATGCCGCGTTGGCGCTCGGTCGCGCGGCACCGCGGGTCGAGGGGATGCAGGTCTATGGCCCCGCCCCCGCCCCGCTGGCGATGCTGCGGGGCCGACATCGTTATCGCTTGCTCGTCCACGCCCGCCGCGCACTGGATGTCCAGCATGTAATCCGCGACTGGCTCGCCGCGACCGAACGAAACGCTAGGGTACGGGTGACGGTCGACGTCGATCCGTATAATTTTCTTTAACCGCGCCCTATTCCGCGTGTTCGGCGAGAATAGTCAGGCCGGTTTCGTTGACTTCGGCAAATCCTCCGCGGATTTGGAGGGTTTCGACCTCACCACGTTCGGTCTTATGGATCGAAAGCGTGCCGTCACGGACAGTCGACATCAACGGTGAATGATGTTCCAAGACGCCGAAGTCACCCTCGGTGCCGGGGACCACGACCATATAGACTTCCTCCGAGCGGACAAGCCGCGCGGGGGTGACGAGTTCGAAGTGGAGCATCAGGCCTCCTGAGCCATTTTCTCGGCCTTGGCGACGGCTTCGTCGATGCCGCCGACCATAAGGAAAGCGCTTTCGGGCAAATGATCATATTCACCTTCGACCACGGCCTTGAACGAACGGATCGTTTCCTCGACCGGCACGAATTTCCCCGGAATCCCAGTGAAGACTTCCGCAACATGGAACGGTTGGCTGAGGAACTTCTGAATCTTGCGCGCACGGGTCACGGTCAGCTTATCCTCTTCGGACAGCTCGTCCATGCCGAGAATCGCGATGATGTCCTGAAGCGACTTGTATTTCTGAAGCGTCGACTGAACTGCGCGGGCGACGTCATAATGTTCCTGACCGACGACGCGCGGTTCGAGCAGCCGCGAGGTCGAGTCGAGCGGATCGACGGCCGGGTAGATGCCGAGCTCAGAGATCGCACGATTGAGGTTGGTCGTCGCATCAAGATGCGCGAACGAGGTCGCGGGTGCCGGATCGGTGAGATCGTCCGCGGGCACATAAACCGCCTGCACGCTGGTGATCGAACCCTTGTTGGTCGAGGTGATCCGCTCCTGGAGCGCGCCCATATCGGTCGAAAGCGTCGGCTGATAGCCGACCGCCGAAGGGATCCGTCCGAGCAACGCGGAAACCTCTGCCCCGGCTTGAGTGAAGCGGAAAATGTTGTCGACGAAGAACAACACGTCCTGTCCCTCAACATCGCGGAAATATTCGGCGATGGTCAGGCCGGACAAGGCGACGCGGGCACGGGCACCCGGGGGTTCGTTCATCTGGCCGAAGACGAGCGCGACCTTCGATCCTTCGCTGACCGGATTGCCGTCGGCGTCCTTGGCGATAACGCCTGCGTCGAGGAATTCGTGGTAAAGGTCGTTCCCCTCCCGGGTCCGCTCACCGACACCGGCGAAGACCGAAGTGCCGCCATGCCCCTTGGCGATGTTGTTGATCAGTTCCTGGATCAGCACGGTCTTGCCTACCCCTGCGCCGCCGAACAGACCGATCTTGCCACCCTTGGCATATGGAGCGAGCAAGTCGATGACCTTGATCCCGGTGACAAGGATTGCGCTCTCGGTCGACTGATCTACGAACAGCGGTGCCTCGGCATGGATCGGCGCGGTGCGTTCGGCATTGACCGGACCGCGCTCATCGATCGGTTCGCCGATGACGTTCATGATACGGCCAAGCGTGGCAGGGCCGACGGGAACGCGGATTTGCGATCCGGTGTCGGTTACGGTCTGCCCGCGCGTCAGACCTTCCGTTGCGTCCATGGCGATCGTGCGAACCGTGTTCTCGCCAAGATGCTGGGCGACTTCGAGCACGAGCCGGTTGCCGTTATTGTCGGTCTCAAGCGCGTTCAGGATCGAAGGGAGCTGCCCTTCCTGAAATGCGACGTCGACAACGGCGCCAATCACCTGCGTGATGCGGCCGACATTGTTGCTGCCCGTGGTCGGGCGGATATCTTCAGCGACGGTTGCCATCTAATTGCGTCCTTGCCTTAAGTTAGTTGAGCGCTTCGGCGCCCGAGATGATTTCCACCAGTTCCGTCGTGATCGCGGCCTGGCGGGTGCGGTTGTACTGGATCGAGAGGCGGTTGATCATGTCGCCCGCGTTGCGTGTCGCATTGTCCATCGCGTTCATCCGGCTCCCCTGCTCGGACGCCGCGTTTTCCAGCATCGCACGGAAGATCTGGATCGCGACGTTGCGGGGAAGCAGGTCGGCAAGGATCGCTTCCTCATCGGGTTCGTATTCGACGGCCGCGAATGTTGATGAATTTGGTAGTACCTGAGCGCTTTCCGGAGCCGTCAACGGAACCGGGATTATCTGCGCACCTGTCGGTTCCTGAACGAGCGCCGAGACGAATTTCGCATAGAATAGATGTGCGACATCGAACTCACCGGCGTTGAAGCGGACGATCAGATCGTCGGCGACAACACGGGCGTCATCGAAGCCAACTGTCTTGATCCCGCTCATGTCTTGATCGGCAAGGATCGCATCGGGGTAGAAACGCCGAAGCACCCTTCCCTTCTTGCCTGCGATATAGAAGCGGACGGTCTTGCCGTCTTTCGTCAGCGCCTCCGCCTTGCGACGCGCGGCGCGGACGATGTTGGTGTTGAATGCCCCGGCCAGCCCGCGCTCCGACGTGGCTACGACGATCAGATGCGTCTGATCATTGCCCGACCCGACAAGCAACTTCGGTCCGCCCGGCCGCTTGCCGACCCGCGTTGCGAGGTTCGCCATGACGCGTTCGAGCCGCTCGGCATAAGGACGGCCTGCCATTGCCGCCTCCTGCGCGCGACGCAGCTTGGCGGTGGCGACCATCTTCATCGCCTTGGTGATCTTCTGCGTCGACTTGACCGAGCCGATCCGCAGCTTGAGGGCCTTGAGGCTCGCCATCTGGGTCTATCCGATCAAGCGAACGATTTCGTGAAGGCCGCGAGTGCATCCTTCAGCTTTCCGGTCGTGTCTTTCGACAAATCGCGTGTGTCGCGGATGTCGCTCAGGATGTCACCGTGGCTCGCGCGCATTTCGGCGAGCATCGATGATTCGTAACGCGTGACGTCCTCAACCGGGATCTTGTCGATGAAGCCGTTGGTGCCCGCGAAGATCGAGACGGTCTGCTCCTCGAACGGCATCGGCGAGAACTGGCGCTGCTTCAGCAACTCGGTCAGCCGGGCCCCGCGATTGAGCAGCCGCTGGGTCGAGGCATCAAGATCCGACCCGAACTGAGCGAACGCCGCCATCTCCCGGTATTGTGCGAGTTCCAGCTTGATCGAGCCAGAAACCTTTTTCATCGCCTTGGTCTGCGCGGCGGAGCCGACGCGGCTGACGGACAGACCGACATTGATCGCAGGCCGGACGCCGGCGAAGAACAGATCGGTTTCGAGGAAGATCTGACCGTCGGTGATCGAGATGACATTGGTCGGAATATAGGCCGATACGTCGCCCGCCTGCGTTTCAATGATCGGCAGTGCGGTGAGAGACCCGCCCTCGTTCGCGTCAGACATCTTCGCCGCACGCTCGAGAAGGCGTGAATGGAGGTAGAACACGTCACCCGGATAGGCCTCACGCCCCGGTGGACGGCGCAGCAGGAGCGACATCTGACGATACGCGACCGCCTGTTTCGAAAGATCGTCGTACACGATCAGCGCATGCATGCCGCGATCACGGAAATATTCGCCCATCGCGCAGCCGGTGTAAGGCGCCAGAAACTGGAGTGGTGCCGGATCCGACGCCGTGGCGGCGACGACAATGGAATACTCCATCGCGCCATTCTCTTCGAGCGTACGGACGAGCTGTGCGACAGTCGAACGTTTTTGCCCTACCGCGACATAAACACAGTAGAGCTTCTTCTTTTCGTCATCGCCCGCGTTCGCGCCCTTCTGATTGATGAAGGCATCGATCGCCACCGCGCTCTTGCCGGTCTGGCGATCGCCGATGATCAGTTCGCGTTGACCGCGACCGACTGGAACGAGGGCATCGATTGCCTTCAGCCCAGACTGCATCGGTTCACTGACCGACTGCCGCGGGATGATTCCCGGCGCCTTGACCTCGACGCGGCTGCGGGTCGTCGTTTCGATCGGACCCTTGCCGTCGATCGGATTGCCGAGGCCATCGACAACGCGGCCGAGCAATTCCTTGCCGATCGGAACGTCGACGATCGTACCGGTCCGCTTGACGACGTCGCCTTCCTTGATCTCGGCATCCGAGCCGAAGATCACGACGCCGACATTGTCGGCCTCAAGGTTCAGCGCCATGCCCTGGACGCCGTTCGAGAATTCAACCATCTCCCCTGCCTGAACGTTGTCCAGCCCGTGGATGCGCGCGATGCCGTCGCCGACCGAAAGCACTTGCCCGGTCTCGCTGACCTGCGCTTCGGTCCCGAAATTGGCAATCTGGTCCTTGATGACCTTCGAAATTTCTGCGGCGCGGATATCCATAATCTTGAGCCTTAGCCTTTCATCGCGTGCGCGAGAGAATTGAGACGAGTGCGGATGGAGGAGTCAATCATCTTACTGCCGATGCGGACGACAAGCCCGCCGAGGAGCGAGGCGTCGACCGACAGGTCGAGCGATACGTCGCGCCCGACGCGGAGCCGGAGTTGATGCCTGAGTTCGTCGACTTGCGGCGGATCGAGCGGGTGTGCGGAGGTCACTTCGGCAACCGTTTCCCCGCGATGCCGGGCGGCAAGCGCATTGAACGCCTTGATGATCTGAACCAGCTTGTCGAGCCGGCGGTTTTCGGCGAGCACGCCGAGGAAGTTCGTCGTCGTCGGATCGAGACCGAGCTCATTTGCGACCGCCAGAATCGCGCGCTTGGCAGCCGGACGGGCAACCAGCGGACTTTCGATCAACGCGCGCAGCGCGTCGCTCTCACCGATTGCTTCGCGGACGGTCGCAAGGCTTTCTTCGACCGCTTCGAGCGCGCGATCGTCGCGCGCGAGTTCGAACAACGCCAGCGCATAGCGTCCACCTAGGCTCGCTTGAATACCGCTGGATGTCTCCACGGACAGAATTCCCCACACAAAGTAACGGTTGCCCCATGCAGAAGAACGGCGCGAAAGCGCGCTCCGCCGGGTCAGGTCGCGACTAGCATCGGTGCCCGGGCTATGCAAGTCGACTGCCGCATTCGGCGCGTCCCCGCCGGGTTAGGAGAATGTAAAAGCTTCGCAGCTAGCGTGTTTAGCCGAAGATGAAGGGTCAGGGTGAATGAGCGCGTTCGGACGGCGGAACGGAATGACGACGGGTCCGGGAGCAAGACCGGCCTTCGGCGTGGCGCGACCGATGCAGGGGGGAGCGCCCGCTCCGAAAGCCGAGCCGGAGGGGGGGCAGCAATTCCCGCCTTATGACACTGTGCCGCTGCCGGGTGCCGAGATGGAGCCCGAAGGAACGCTCACGCCCAAGGCGGCGATCGATGCGATGCAGCGCCTTTCGGATCGACAGAATTCAAGCGGTGATGCCGGGAACAGCCGGGTAGAGGGATTCGAATCGTCGATCCACCGGATCAAGGAGCAGGTACTGCCCCGCCTGCTCGAACGGGTCGATCCGGAAGCCGCGGCAACGCTCGGCAAGGACGAACTTGCCGAAGAATTCCGCCCGATCATCGGCGAGGTGCTCGCCGAATTGAAACTGACGCTAAACCGTCGCGAACAGTTTGCGCTCGAAAAAGTGCTCGTCGACGAGTTGCTCGGCCTCGGCCCGCTCGAGGAACTGCTCGCCGATCCTAATGTCAGCGACATCATGGTCAACGGCCCCGAGCAGACCTATGTCGAGCGCAAGGGCAAGCTGGAATTGGCGCAGATCCAGTTCCGCGACGAGGAGCATCTGTTTCAGATCGCGCAGCGGATTGTGAACTCTGTCGGCCGCCGGGTCGACCAGACGACGCCACTGGCCGACGCGCGGCTGAAGGACGGCAGTCGCGTCAACGTCATCGTGCCGCCGCTCAGCTTGCGCGGTACCGCAATCTCTATTCGTAAGTTCTCGGCAAAGCCGATCACGCTCGACATGATGGCGGGCGGCGGGTCGATGAGTCCCAAGATGGCGACCGCGCTGAAGATCGCGGGCGCGAGCCGGTTCAACGTCGTGATCTCGGGCGGTACGGGTTCCGGCAAGACGACGATGCTAAATGCCTTGTCCAAGATGATCGACCCCGGCGAGCGCGTGCTGACGATCGAGGACGCCGCCGAACTCCGCTTGCAGCAGCCGCACTGGCTGCCGCTGGAGACCCGCCCCGCCAATCTGGAAGGTCAGGGCGAAATTTCGATCCGTGACCTCGTCAAGAACGCGCTGCGTATGCGCCCCGATCGCATCATCCTGGGCGAAATTCGCGGGTCCGAATGCTTCGACATGCTGGCCGCGATGAACACCGGGCATGACGGATCGATGTGCACGCTCCACGCCAACTCCCCGCGCGAGGCGCTGGCCCGGATGGAGAATATGGTGATGATGTCGGACATCAAGGTGCCGAAGGAAGCGATCAGCCGTCAGATTGCCGATTCGGTCGAGCTTATCATTCAAGTAAAGCGACTGCGTGACGGTTCCCGGCGAGTGACGAACGTCACCGAGGTGATCGGGATGGAGGGGCCGGTGATCGTGACGCAGGAACTCTTCAAGTTCGAATATCTTGACGAGAGTGCGGACGGCAAGATCATCGGCGAATACCGGGCGATGGGTTTGCGCCCCTATACGCTTGAAAAAGCGAAACAATATGGGTTCGATCAGGCATTTCTGGAGGCGTGCCTGTAAGGCGGATCGCGGGGACTTTCTATTCCCCTTACGCCAAAATCGCCCGTGCCTGGTCGAGGCGCGTTGCATAGGCGTCGAGCACGCGCGCGGTGCGGACGATGTAGGGGGCCACGTCGTCGAACCGGCGCTCCTAGATCGCCTCGCGGATACCGGGCAGTGTCTTTGCACCGTAGCCCGTGAAACGTCCCGGCGCATAGACGAGATTACGGAACCAGGGCCGGCCGGGCAATCCCGCATCGTCGAGCAACAGCTGATCGATATCGGCAAGACGGTCATTCAGCCGCTGACGCACGTCGGCTGAAAGCATAGCACCGCGGCGATCAAAGGCGGCGTCATATGCAGTGGCAGCGGTGTTCAGCCGGCCGACAGCCTGTTCGAGTTGCGTGAAGTCGAAAACCGGCGTGCGCGGATGGTCGATCGGCGGGCCGACCGGCTTTAGCGGATCGCTTGCGAGACGGAAGCTGCCGGACGCGAGCAATTCGGCGCGCACGTCATCCTGTTCGCGGCGCGAGCGCGCAAGCTCCTTTACCTCTTTTGCATACTGCCCGACCGTCGATGCGAAATCGCCGAAGCGCTGCGGAGGCGTGGCGGCATCGGCAAGACGGATTACCAGCCGGGCCGTCATCTTTGAGAGCGCGGCACCGTAACGAAGGCCGGGATCGTCGAACGTCGTCATGTGGTGAAAGCTGTCATAGGCCGAATGGTAAACGCCGTCGCTCTCATCCTCTCCGCCGAAGCCAAGATTGATCGCCGGAATGCCGAGATGTTGAAGGAAGGCGGAATAGTCCGAACCCGATCCCAGGGGGCCGATGACGAGGTCATCGCCACTCCGCGCTGCTGCCAGCTTGACCGCATCCGCTTCACCGCCCGCATAGGCGCGCGTCTGGAGCGCGGCGCGGAGCCGCTGCGAGATGCTCCTGCCGGTTTCCGGATCGACGACGTCCGAAGCGACCTGGTTGAGAAGATGCTGGTAATCGTGGCTGCCCGCCGCCTGCAGCACGCCGCGACCGTTATTGTCGGTATTAAGGTAGATCAGCGCCTTCGCTTCAGTTCGGCGGCATGATTCTCCGCCCATTCGGTCGAGCCGAGCAGGCCCGGCTCTTCGCCGTCCCAACTGGCATAGACGATCGTCCGACGCGGACGCCAGCCGTCGCGATAGAGCTTGCCGAGCGCCTTTGCCTCGGACAGCATCGCGACCTGCCCCGACAGCGGATCGGAAGCGCCGAACACCCAGGCATCGTAGTGATTGCCGCGAACGATCCAGCGATCGCTTTCCTGCGACCCTTTCAGGACGGCAATGACATCATGAATGGGGGTCAGCGCCCAACTGGATTTAACCGCGAGATGCACCTTCACGTTATCGTCGCCGCCCATATGGTAGGTGATCGGCAACGCACCGCGCCATCCGGCTGGGGCAACCGGCCCGGAAATCTCCCGAAGCAATTTGACCGCATCGCCGTAAGATATAGGCAAAGCAGGGATTTTCAGGATCGTCGGCGCTTCGGCGCGGGTCAGCCGTTTGGCCGAAACCGTTGCGCCGATGCCGGGCGTGAGCGGATCGCCCGGCGAGATCGCCATGTCCTGGACCGAGCCGCGCTGAACCCCGAACGGCGGACGCGCGCCGCCCTTTGGATAGACATCCGCCTGTGTGTAACCGTCATCGGCGGGATCGGAATAGATGATGCACCCGGCCGCGCCGTGATCCTGAGCGAGTTTGGGCTTTAGTCCGCGCCAGCCTCCGCCGTAGCGGGCGATGACGATCTTGCCGCGCACATCGATGCCCCGCCGGGCCAGCGCCTCATAATCATCGGGCATCCCGAAATTCACGTAAACGAGGGGTGCGGTGACATCGCCGTCCCCCTGATAAGCGAGATAGGGAGGAAGCGCGCCCGCGAGATTGGCCGAGGTCGGATCGGCGGCGACCGCCCATTCCTGTCCGCCAAGTATTTCGGCGCGCGGAGCGATCATTTCTATCCTGGTCGAGATCGGGGTCGGATAGAGGACCTGATAGGTTTCGATACGAGCATCCCAACCGAATTCACTAAACTTGCCGAGAAGGAATTCGCTGTTTGCCCGGTCGTGTGGCGAGCCGACCTGATTGGGGGCTGACGACATCGCCTTCAGCCAGACGAGTTGATCGTTGCTGTCGATTGCAGCGTCAAATTGCTGCTCCAACGAAAGGCTGGGGGTTTGCGATTGCGCGAGGGACGTGCCGCTGCAGAATAAGGATGCGAGCGCGGTTACAGCGAGCAGATGGCGTGGCATGGTTCTTCCCCTTGATCCGTCATCCTGCCGCGCGGTTCGATCGAACGCAATCATTGACCGTCGATCCACCCTGCCCCATCGAACCGGGGATGAGTGCAAATAGTCCGTCCAACGCAATTCCGGCCGCGACGCTCGTAATCTTTCGCAAGGTCGATGCCGGTCCGCCGCACATCCTGATGGTCGAACGCGCGAAGGCGTTGGCGTTTGCGGGCGGCGCGATCGTCTTTCCGGGAGGGCGCGTGGACCCTGGCGACCATGTCGTCGCGGCGTCACTCACAGGCCACGTCGACGACAATGCGGCCCGGATCGCCGCGATACGTGAAACAATCGAGGAAGTCGGCATAGCGATCGGCCTATCGCTGCCGCCGGAGGTTGGCGTAGACGATGTTCGCGCGCAGCTTGCCGCGGGCGGATCGATGGGCGAGGTGCTGGGCGGGGAACGCATAGCGTTGCAGCTCGACGCTCTCGTTCCGTTCGCGCGGTGGCGACCGGACCAGGAACTCATCCGTACATTCGATACCCGCTTTTATTTGGCGGAGTGGCCCGCCGGTGCGCCCGAAGCGATTATCGATGCGACCGAGAATGTTCGGCTGTTCTGGGGCACAGCGGCGCATTTCCTTGATGAGGCGAAAGCCGGCCGGGCGTCGGTCATTTTTCCGACACGCCGCAATCTCGAACGGCTTGCGCAATTCGATAGCTTTGCAGCAGCGGTCGCCGACGCGCATGCGCATCCGGTGCGACTGGTGACGCCTTGGATCGAGGATCGGGGGGGTGTCCGGCATCTCTGTATTCCGGCCGATCTTGGTTATCCGGTGACGACCGAAGCGCTACAAGCGGCGATGCGTGGTTGAGAAGAGCGCGGACTGACGAAAGGAAGCCGGCGGACTGCTGTCTGAAGCGTTAGTAAGCGGCCTTTTGTTCTACTCTTCGTTTTCGGCAGCAACGATTTTAGCGAGCAATGTGCCTTCGCTCACCTGCCCTCCTTCGGCAGCATTCAGTTCTAAGACGGTACCGTCGAATGGCGCGGTCAGGCTGTGTTCCATCTTCATGGCTTCGAGCGTCAGCAGCTTCTGGCCTTTGGTGACGGTATCGTTGGCGGCAACCTCGACCGCGATGATCCTGCCCGGCATCGGCGAGAGTATCGCGCCGTCGGCGGCGGTGCCAGCCGCGGTGCCGGTGCCACGCGCGAGCGCTATGGAGAATGCTGAACCGCGCTCGAACGCCGTTATCTTGCCTCCCTCATCGATATACGATGCGGGGCGATCCCAGCCTGCATCGAGAATCGCACGAGGCGCCATGGTCAGCGCGACCGTTTGCGCCGCGCCATCGACCGTCAGCCTTACCTCGGTTCGCGCGAGTGCGTTCAACCTGAAACCCCGTAGTCCTTCCGAACGGTCAAAGGCGAGATCACCCCGCAGCCCAGAGATTATAGGCGGTGATGTAGCGATCACGTCAGCGGCAATTTGAAGCAACATTGCGCTCGCGACCGGAGGTTCCACCAGCGCCTCGACATGATCACCGATATAGCCTGTCGTCATTGTGCCGTGCGCAAAGTCCGGCTCTGCTAACAGTCGCGCAAGGAACCAGGCATTCGTTCGGACGGGGCTACATTCGACCTGCTCGCATGCTGCTCTCAATCCAGCGATCGCGGTATCCCTGCTGTCAGCGCGAACTACGAGCTTGGCAATCATCGGGTCGTAGAATGCCGAGACCTCGCTGCCCTCTTCAACGCCGGTCTCGACCCTTGCGATATCAGGTAGGCTGAGATGATCAAGCCTGCCGACGCTCGGCAGGAAACCCGTCGCCGGGTTCTCAGCATATAAACGCGCCTCGATTGCCCAGCCGTTGATGCTCAGTTCGTACTGCCGCTTAGGCAGCGCCTCGCCGCTCGCTATAAGCAATTGCCATTCGACCAGATCCTGCCCAGTGATTTCTTCGGTCACCGGATGTTCGACCTGTAGCCGTGTGTTCATTTCCATGAACCAGATGCGGTCGGCGCGCAGGCCTTCGCTCGCGTCGGCGATGAATTCGATCGTACCTGCACCGACATAGTCGACCGCCTTGGCCGCACGGACCGCCGCTGCGCAGACCTGCTCGCGCGTCGCCTCGTCCATCCCCGGCGCGGGGGCTTCCTCGATCACCTTTTGGTGGCGGCGCTGGAGTGAGCAGTCGCGCTCGAACAGGTGGACGACATTGCCGTGCGTGTCGCCGAATACCTGGACCTCGATATGGCGCGGGCTGAGAATGTATTTCTCGATCAGCACATGGTCGTCGCCAAAGGACGCGGCCGCCTCCCGCTTGCAGGAAAGAAGCGCGTCGGAAAAGTCGGCCGCCGTGTCGACGCGGCGCATGCCCTTGCCGCCGCCGCCCGCGACCGCCTTGATCAGCACGGGATAGCCGATCGCATCGGCTTCGTATCTCAGATGTCCCGCGTCCTGGTTCTCGCCCAGATAGCCAGGCGTCACCGGAACGCCCGCCGCAATCATGCGCTCCTTGGCGGCATCCTTCAGTCCCATCGCGCGAATGCTCTCTGGGCTGGGGCCGACCCAGATCAGTCCGGCGTTGATGACGCTTTGTGCGAAATCCGCGTTCTCGGACAGGAAGCCATAGCCCGGGTGGATCGCCTCGGCACCCGTCTGTTTCGCCGCGGCGATGATCCGGTCGCCGACGAGATAGCTTTCTGTCGCGGGCGACGCGCCGATATGAACCGCCTCGTCGGCCTGGCGCACGTGCAGTGCCTTTGCGTCCGCGCCAGAATAGACTGCGACGGTGCGGATGCCGAGGCGCCTCGCCGTACGAATGACGCGGCACGCGATCTCGCCGCGATTGGCGATGAGGAGGGACTCAAGCACGGCCACACCTTTTTTCGACGTCACCCTGAACTTGTTTCAAGGTCCATCGCCGTATCAAAACGAACTTTTTTTGTCCGTCGATGGATGCTGAAACGCGTTTAGCATGACCGCGGGAGGGGAACCGAGCGTTCACTCTCACATCCTGAACACGCCGAAGCGCGTCTCCTTGATCGGGGCCTCAAGCGTCGCTGCCAGCGCAAGTCCCAGCACGTCCCGGGTCTGTGCCGGGTCGATGATGCCGTCGTCCCATAGCCGCGCGGTCGCGTGATAGGGGTTGCCTTCGTCCTCGTATTTCTGGCGGACGGGGGCCTTGAACGCTTCGGCCTGTTCGGGTGTCCAGTCGTCCGCATCGCGGTGGACGGTCGCCAGCACTGATGCCGCCTGTTCACCACCCATCACGCTGATCCGGCTGTTGGGCCAGGTGAAGAGGAAACGGGGGGAATAGGCGCGACCGCACATACCGTAATTGCCCGCGCCGAAACTACCACCGATCAATATGGTGATCTTGGGCACCGTTGCCGTCGCGACGGCCGTCACTAGTTTTGCGCCGTGCTTGGCGATCCCTTCCGCCTCATATTTGCCGCCGACCATGAAGCCCGAAATGTTCTGGAGGAACAGCAGCGGGACGCCGCGTTGCTGCGCCAGTTCGATGAAATGCGCGCCCTTTTGCGCGGATTCGCTGAACAGCACGCCGTTGTTCGCCAGTATCGCGACGGGCATGCCCCAGATTTGCGCAAAGCCGCAGACGAGCGTCGTTCCGTATAGCGACTTGAATTCGTGAAACTCGGATGCGTCGACCAGCCGCGCGATGATCTCATGCACATCATACGGGGCGCGGACGTCGTCGGGGACAATGCCGTAGAGTTCGTCCGCATCGAATTTGGGCGGACGCGGTTTGCTCAGGTTGACAGCAGTCCGTGATGACGGTGCGAGCGTCGAGACGACGTCCCGGACGATCGTCAGCGCATGCTCGTCATTCTCGGCGACATGATCGACGACACCCGATTTGCGCCCGTGCGTCTCCGCGCCGCCAAGTTCCTCGGCGCTGATGACCTCGCCCGTCGCCGCCTTGACCAGCGGCGGGCCGGCGAGAAAGATCGTCCCCTGCCCGCGCACGATCACCGTCTCGTCGGACATTGCAGGCACGTACGCGCCACCCGCGGTACAGCTGCCCATGACGCAGGCGATCTGCGGGATACGCCGCGCGCTCATCTGCGCCTGGTTGAAGAAGATGCGCCCGAAATGATCGCGGTCGGGAAAGACCTCGGCCTGATGCGGAAGGTTCGCACCGCCGCTGTCGACGAGATAGATGCAGGGCAGACGGTTCTCGAGTGCGATTTCCTGCGCGCGTAAATGCTTCTTGACGGTGAGCGGATAATAAGTGCCGCCCTTTACCGTCGCATCGTTGCACACGATCATGCATTGCCGCCCGGATACCCTGCCGATCGCAGTGATCAGTCCCGCACCGGGTACCGCATCATCGTATAGCCCGTTCGCGGCAAGCTGTCCGATTTCGAGCAACGGCGAACCGGGATCGAGCAATCGCTCCACCCGCTCGCGCGGAAGCAGCTTGCCGCGCGCGACATGCCGATCGCGCGAACCTGTGCTGCCGCCGAGTGCGGCTTGCGCGACGCGGGCGCGAAGCGCTTCCGCCAGCGCGCGATTGTGCGCGGTGTTGGCGCGGAAACCGTCGCCGTCGGGGGACAGTTTGGTATCGAGAACCGGTGCGCTCACGCTATTGTGCGACCGGTGGGTTGTGGCCGATCAGTTCGCGCCCGATCAGCATCCGCCTGATCTCATTCGTACCCGCACCGATATCGAGCAGCTTCGCATCGCGCAGGAAGCGTTCGACCGGCCAATCCTTTGTATACCCCGCGCCGCCAAGCGCTTGGATCGCCTCGAGCGCGACCTTCACCGCATTTTCGCTCGCAAGCAGGATCGCGCCCGCCGCATCGAAGCGCGTGGTCCGTCCGGCATCGCAGGACCGCGCGACCGCATAGACATAGGCGCGCGCGGAATTGAGCGCGACGTACATATCGGCGACCTTGGCCTGCATCATCTGGAACGCCCCGATTGGCTGACCGAACTGGCGGCGTTCGCGGACATAAGGAATCACGACGTCGAGGCAGGCCTGCATGATGCCCAGCTGGATGCCCGCCAGCACCGCGCGCTCATAATCGAGGCCGGACATCAGCACGCCGACGCCGCCGTTCACCGGCCCCATCACCTGCGCATCCGCAACCTCACAATCATTGAAGACCAGTTCCGCGGTCGGCGACCCGCGCATCCCCATCTTGTCGATCTTTTGCCCGATTGAAAAGCCGGGCATGTCGCGCTCGATCAGGAATGCGGTGATCCCCTTCGAGCCGTCGCCGGTCTTGGCATAAACGACCAGCGTGTCGGCATAGGCGGCGTTGGTGATCCAGAACTTCGTGCCGTTCAGAACGTAACCGCCCTGCACCGCGTCGGCGCGCAGTTTCATCGAGACAACGTCGGACCCGGCCGATGCCTCCGACATCGCAAGGCTTCCGACATGCTCGCCCGAGATCAGCTTGGGCAGATATTGGGCCTTCTGCTCTGGACTGCCCCAACGGCGGATTTGGTTGATGCAGAGGTTGGAGTGCGCACCGTAGCTGAGCCCGACAGATGCCGACGCGCGGGAGACTTCTTCGATAGCGACGACGTGTTCCAGATAGCCGAGGCCAAGCCCGCCATCCTGTTCGTCGACCGTGATGCCGTGGAGGCCGAGCGCACCCATTGCGGGCCAGAGTTCGGAAGGAAACCAGTCTTCCGCGTCGATCCTTGTCGCGAGCGGCGCGATCTTGTCGGTCGCGAAGCGACGCGTCGTATCGCGGATCATGTCCACCTTTTCGCCCAGCGCGAAATCAAAACCGTCCGTCATGGCCTCTCCAGATTATGCCGGGAGCTGTAGCGCAGGCGCGCGAAAGATCAAAAGAACACGATCCTATTTGAGGCAGGCGACGATCGCGGCGATTGCAGCAAGGGTTCCTTCGACGTCGGCCACACGGACAGTGTCGAGGCCGAGTTCCTTGGCCGGATAGTCGTTGCCGCCGGGAAAGATCGCATCGCCAATGAAGATCATTTCATCGAGGCGAACTTCGCTTGCATCGCGCAGCTTTTTAAGCCCGTAAGCCTTGTCGACGCCCTTTTGCGTGACATCGATCGAGGTTGAGCCGCCCATGTTGATCGACATGGTTGGCAGTCGTTCTCGGAGGTCGGCTTGTATGACCTTGCGCTTGGCGAAGTCGGGATCCCATTTCTCCTTTTCAGCGAGCGGAGCCTCTTGCCCGAGCGCGGAAAAGGTTATCTGACTGCCCCGATCCTCGATGCGTTCGCCCCAAGTCTTGCCCGGTTTGAAACCGGTCGCGTCTAGCGAGGCATCGAATGCTTCGAGAATTCTGTGTTTCTCGGCTTCGTCGAACAGTTCCGCGTACACGGCATTCCAGCTACCTTCGGAGAACCGGTAAAGTTTCGTGCCCGTCGTCGGCATCAGCCACAATCTCGCGCGATCCGCGTTCGAGGGAAGCCTGCTTGCGACCTGCTTTTCAAACTGGGGCCAATCGCCGCCGGAAATTACGGCGACATCCGCAACATCAAGCAGCCCAGATAGTGCCTTGCCCATCTGAGCCTGAAGCGGCTGCTTGCTTTCGGCGAGCGTTCCGTCGAGGTCGAAGGCAACAAGTCTTTTCATCGATCTTTCCCACCAAGAATGATGGTGTGGATCGCATACGCTGCCCCATCCTCATCATTGCTGCGGCTGATATGCTGGGCAAACTCCCGTATTGCTTCCGCCCCGTTGCCCATCGCGACCGAGACGCCTGCCCGCTGCAGCATCGGCAGATCGTTCGCCTGGTCACCTAATGCGGCGATCGAGTCCATCGGCGTATCCATCGCAGCGGAAAGTCTTTCGATGCCGGCACCCTTGTTGGCTTCGAGCGCCGTGACGTCGAGATAATAGGTCTGGGATTGCACGATTGTCGCCTTGTCGCCGTAGGGCGGCTTAATCTTTTCATGCAACCCACGGAGTAGGTTTTCATCGTCGCTGACGAATGTGATTTTGTCAGCCGTTTCGATCACCTCCGAGAAATCGCCCGTGATGACGGGTTGCTGATCGGAGGATATCCGCTCACGGCGGGCATGCAATCCGGTGCCGTTTGAGGCATGCCATTTGTCGTCGGCGAAAACCCATCGATCGACATCGGCGTCGCCGATAATGTCCCAAACCCCCGTAGCAATGCCCGGCTCGATACGATGATGTTCCAATACCGTCCCGTCGCGTTTGAAGATCAATCCGCCGTTGAACGCGCCCATCGCACCGTCGAGGTCAAGACGCTCGGCGATGGGCATCATTCCGGAACGCGGGCGCGCACTGATGATCGTAAATTCGATACCGGCGTCACGTAGCTCCGCGACCGCCGCGACGGTTTCCTCGGTCAATTCCTTGTCACTGTTAACCAGCGTGCCGTCGACGTCGCTTACCACCAACCTTATTTTGCTGCTCACTGCGGGATCTCGACATGCCCGCCAAAACCGTAGCGCATTGCCGACAAGAGCTTGTCGCCGAACGTATGGTCAACCCGGCTGCGATACCTTGCGAACAGCGCTGCGGTCAGGACATTTGCGGGCACCGCCTCTTCCATTGCGGCGTCGATAGTCCATTGCCCTTCGCCCGAATCGGCGACGTGACCGCTGAAATCGTCGAGTTGCTGGTCGTTGGCCAGCGCCTCGGCCGAAAGATCGAGCAGCCAAGAAGAGATCACGCTGCCGCGGCGCCACACCTCGGCGATGTCGGTGAGGTTCAGATCAAAGCGCAGATCTTCCGATAGTTTGTCCGAGTTTTTCGAGGCGAGAACGTCGAAGCCTTCTGCGTAGGCCTGCATCAGCCCGTATTCGATGCCGTTATGGACCATCTTGACGAAATGCCCCGCGCCCGGGGGTCCTGCGTGGATGTAGCCTTTTTCGGCGCGCTTGTCCGAACCTTCCCTGCGCCCGCGGGTGCGCGTTATGGTTCCGAATCCGGGAGCAAGCGTGGCGAAGATCGGGTCAAGCCGGTCCACCACTTCCTTTTCCCCGCCAATCATCATGCAATAACCGCGCTCCAGACCCCATACGCCGCCAGAAGTACCCACATCGCAATAGCTTACGTCTTTTTCCCGAAGCATTTTCGCGCGTCGGATGTCGTCCTTGTAAAAGCTGTTGCCGCCGTCAATAATCGTTTCGCCACTCGCACAGTCACCGGCAATTTCCTGTATGGTTTGTTCGGTCGGCGCGCCTGACGGCAGCATGACCCACCAGATGGCGTCAGAGCCAAGCTGCTCGCGCATCGCCTCTATGGAATCAGAAGCGGTCGCCCCCTCATTCGATAACGTTTCGACGGCCTCCCGATTGTGATCATAAACGACGACCTCATGACCGTCTTTCATCAGGCGGCGGGCAATATTGCCACCCATCCGGCCGAGGCCGATTACTCCGAGCTTCATTGAAATCCTTTCACGCCGCGGTCGGCTGCTTGGCCTTGATCGCACCGAGCAAGTCATCAAACGATTGCGAGAACGAGGCAACGCCTTCTCTGACCAAGGAATCGGTCACGTGCGACAGGCTTAGCCCCAACCGTTCCACCTCGGCCAGCACGTGCTTCGCTTCATTGATCCCGGCGGTCAGGGTTTGTCCGGGTTCGCCGTGATCACGGAACGCATCCATCGTCTTCATCGGCATGGTGTTCACGGTGTCCTTGCCGATCAGCGTGTCGACATAGAGCGTGTCGGGGTAATCCGGATCCTTCGTGCTCGTCGACGCCCATAGAAGCCGTTGCGGCATAGCGCCCTTTGCTGCGAGCGCTTTCCAGCGATCCGTCTTCAGGAAATCGAGATACCATTGATACGCAAGTTTCGCATTCGCGATCGCGACTTTGCCCCGGATCGCTTTCAACGCGCCGGCCTCAGGATCATGATCGGCGATACGCGCGTCAATCGCGTCATCGATCTTGCCGTCGATCCGGCTGACGAAGAAGCTGGCGACGCTGGCGATCCGGTCGATCGCCTTGCCCTGCCGCAACCGTGCCTCCAGGCCATCCGCATAGGCATTTGCGACCTGTTGATAGGCTTCTATCGCAAAAAGTAGCGTCACATTGACGTTGATCCCTTCCTCGATCGCCTTGGATATCGCAGGCGTCCCGGTATCGGTCCCCGGAATCTTGATCATCAGATTGGGACGATCGACGGCTGCCCAAAGTTTACGCGCCTCGGCGGTCGTTTTTTGCGTATCGTTCGCCAGATATGGCGATACTTCCAGGCTGACATACCCATCGTGCGCGTCACTCTGATCATAAACGGGCCGGAGCGTATCTGCCGCCGAGCGGATGTCCCCAACGGCGAGATGTTCGTAACGCGCCATCAATTCCGCGTCGGCATGATCGCGATCGAATGCTGCGAGGCTCGAATCATAGGCTTCGCCATGGCCCATTGCCTTCTCAAAGATCGAAGGGTTCGACGTCACCCCGGTCAAACCATCCTGTTCGACCAGCCGTTCAAGCCCGCCCTCACCAAGAAACTTGCGGTCGAGGAAATCGAGCCAGACCGCTTGTCCGCAAGCCTCCAGTTCCTGCAACTTTCCCATCAATTTTGCTCCAATAATTCGCGTGCCGTCTTGACGACGGCGTCAACGGTAAACCCGAATTTGTCCTGCAATTTGTCGATCGGGGCAGAGGCACCGAAAGTGGACATGACTATCGTGCGCCCGTCGAGGCCGACATAGCGATGCCAGCCCATCTCGCTGCCCATCTCAACCGCCACCCTGGCGCGTACCGACGATGGCAGCACGTCTTCCTTATACGCCGCGTCCTGAAGTTCGAACCTGTGCCAACTCGGCATCGACACCGCGCGCACGCGTACGCCGTCTTCGCTCAGCCTCTCATATGCCTTAGCGATCAGCGCCAGTTCGCTTCCCGTCGCCATCAAAATCACTTCAGGATTATCGCAATCAGCGAGAATATAGGCACCCTTGTCCAAACCCTCCGCGCTTGCGAATTTGGTGCGGTCTAGCGTCGGTAGCGACTGTCGTGAAAAAACGAGGCAGGTAGGATGATCCGAAGCCTCGATCGCGGCTTTCCAAGCCTGAACCGTCTCGTTCGCATCACCGGGACGGATGACGTCCAGCCCGGGAATTGCGCGAAGACTTGCCAGCTGTTCGATAGGCTGGTGGGTCGGACCGTCTTCACCGACACCGATCGAGTCGTGCGTGAAAACGAACGTGACCGGCAATTCCATGATCGCAGCAAGCCGGATCGGCGGCCGCATATAATCGGAGAACACCATGAACGTGCCGGTGTACGGACGCAGATACGAGAGCGCCATCCCGTTTGCGACTGAACCCATTGCGTGTTCGCGGATACCGAAATGAAAATTGCGCGCGCCGTAACTGCCGCTTTCAAAAGACGGTGCATCCTTGATGTCGGTCTTGGTGGAGGGCGCAAGATCGGCTGCGCCGCCAATCAGCCAAGGCAGATCGGGCGCGACCGCGTTCAGCGTGTTCCCGCCTGCTGCACGGCTGGCGAGCCCCTTGTCGTCAGGCTGGAACTTCGGCAGCTTCGAGTGCCAACCTTCCGGGAAGGTTCCGCGACGCATGTGTTCGAGATCAGCGGCAAGATCAGGATATTGCTTCGCATAGCGGGTGAACATTGCGTCCCAATCTTCACGTGCACGACCGCCATTCTCGGCCATCCGGCTCCTGAACCAGCCGGTCGCTTCATCGGGGACCCTGAACTGTGCGTCGACCGGCCAGCCATAGGCTTCCTTCGCACCGCGTATCTCGTCTTCGCCCGGCGGATCCGAATGCGCCTTGTGCGTGCCCGCCAAGGTCGGAAAGCCGATCCCGATCACCGATTTCACCAAGATGAATGTCGGGCGATCCTCGGTTTCCCGGAACCGGTCGATCGCTTCAGCAAATTTGTCGATGTCCTCGGCATCGTCGACGACCAAGGTGTTCCAGCCATAGGCACCGAACCTTGCAACGACATCCTCGTCGAACGCGAGATCGGTGTCGCCTTCGATCGTTATCTCATTGCTGTCATAGACCCAGCAAAGGTTCGACAATTTCAAATGTCCGGCAAGCGAAGCCGCCTCGCTCGCCACACCTTCCATCAAATCTCCATCGGAGCAGAAGGTATAAACATTGTGATCGAACACCGGATAATCCGGTTTATTGAAATACGCCGCAAGCCACCGCTCCGCGATCGCCATGCCTACCGAATTCGCGCAGCCCTGCCCAAGTGGTCCTGTCGTAACCTCCACGCCGGTCGTATGCCGATATTCCGGATGGCCAGGTGTCTTCGATGACAATTGGCGGAATTGCTTGATATCGTCGAGGCTGACCGCTTCCTTACCCGACTTATTTCCGTCCGCATCGATCTCGTCGACCCCGGCGAGATGTATCAGTCCGTAAAGCAGCATCGATGCGTGCCCGACGGAAAGGACGAACCGGTCGCGGTTCGGCCAATCGGGTGTTTTCGGATCATAGCGAAGGAAGCGGGTCCAAAGCGTGCTTCCGACCGGCGCTAGCGCCATCGGCGTTCCGGGGTGCCCTGAATTCGCCTTTTGCACCGCATCCATCGCCAGCGTACGAAGCGTATTTATCGCAAGACGGGCCGGGCTGCCGTCGTCATGTGCGGCAAGATCACGGTCGGCGGCGGCGGCGATGGCGGTGTCTTGCATGGAAAGCCTTGATGAGTGGGGTCTGCCTTTTGCCAACGCGGGACCGGCTGGAGGGTTGCGAGACAGCAGCTTTAAACCTGGATTAACTATTCCGCGCTTGCGTTCTGCATAGCGGGGAGAACATCTCAGTTTTGCTGACCAGATTTCTTGTTCGATCGAACAAGAGCCCTTCACAAATTGCGCGCCGATGTGCATTGGGGGCCCGCGCTTTTCCTGCGGCGCAACATTGAACGGATGAGACATTTTGATTTCGATCAGCAAATCCGCAGCGCCGCTCGTTGCCGTATCGCTCGTCCTGGCGCTGCAGGGTTGTGGCGGCGGCGGCGACACGAAGCAGCAGGGCGGTCCCGGCGGCCCGTCGGGCGGTCCGGTCGAGGTCGGCTATGTCACCGTGCAACCGACCGATGCCGCCCAAACGACACAGCTTCCCGGACGCGTGACGGCCTATGAAAGCTCCGAAGTGCGGCCGCAGGTTACAGGCATCATCCGGCGTCGCTTGTTCAAGGAAGGCTCGATCGTCTCAAAAGGGCAGAAACTCTACGAGATCGATCCTCGGCTTTATCGCGCTTCCGTCGATCAGGCTCAGGCCAATCTGCAAAGCGCGCGTGCCAATGCCGAAGCGCAAAACGTACTGGTGGAACGCTACAAGCCGCTCGCTGAAATGCAGGCGATCAGCAAGCAGGATTATACGAACGCGGTGGCGTCATCCAAGCAGGCAAGAGCATCGATTGCGCAAACCCAGGCCGCGCTTGAGACTGCCCGGGTCAATTTGCAGTTTACCTCAGTTCCCGCGCCAATCAGCGGGCGTATCGGACGGTCCTTGTTCACGGTTGGGGCATTGGTCTCGGCAACGCAGGCCGATCCGCTTGCAACCATCCAGAAACTCGATCCGATTTTCGTCGACATCCAGCAGTCGAGCGGGGATTTGCTGGCGTTACGCCGCTCACTTGCGGCAGGCGAAGGCATTGTCCCGGTCACTGCGCAAGTGCGTTTGAAGCTGGAGGACGGGAGCGATTACGGCCAAACCGGATCGGTACAGTTCAGCGAAGCGATCGTCGATCCGGGTACCGGCACGGTCACGCTGCGCGCGCGCTTTCCGAACCCGCAAGGTGTCCTGCTCCCCGGCATGTTCGTACAGACGCAGTTTGTCCAGGCAATCAACACCCGGGCTTTTCTGGTTCCGCAGCCGGGCGTTTCCCGCGATGCCAAGGGCAAAGCTACGGTCTTTGTTGTCGGACCAGGTAACAAGGCTGTCCGGAAAACCGTCGCTGCGGATCGCACGCAAGGTGAGTTCTGGGTTGTGACGTCTGGATTGGGCGCGAACGACAAGATCATCGTGCAGGGAACGGACAAGGTCAAACCGGGTCAACCCGTCAAACCCGTGCCGGCGAACACGCCTCAGAAAATGGAGGTGCCGAAACAGATGCAGGATGGCGGCAAGGGCAGCGCGCAGAGCAAGGGCGGCTGATCCGATCATGCTGTCGCGCATTTTCATCGACCGGCCGATCTTCGCATGGGTCCTTGCGATCATCGTGATGATGGCGGGAATCGGCGGGATCCTCGGCCTGCCGATCGCGCAATATCCCGACGTCGCGCCGCCGCAAGTGACTATCCGTGCGTCATATCCCGGTGCAAATGCACAGACGATCCAAAACAGCGTCACACAGGTTGTCGAACAACAGCTGACCGGTATCGACGGACTGCTCTATTTCAGTTCATCGTCCAGTTCGCGCGGACAGGTCAACATATCCGTCACTTTCGGAAAAGGTACTGATCCCGACATTGCCCAGGTTCAGGTCCAGAACCAGGTTCAGCAGGCCATTCCGCGGCTCCCGCAGGAAGTTCAGGCGCAAGGGTTGTTGGTCCGCAAGTCGAACCCCGACTTTCTCCTCGTCGTCGGTGTCTTCGATTCAACCGACCAGAACACCGCGCAGGACGTATCCGATTACCTGACTTCCAATTTGCAGGATCCGCTCGGCCGGATTCCCGGGGTCGGTGACACCAATGTATTCGGATCACAATATGCGATGCGGATCTGGCTCGATCCCAACAAGCTGAACAGCTATCAGTTGATGCCGAGCGACGTCATCACCGCGATCCAGAACCAGAATACCGAGGTCGCGGCGGGTGAGATCGGGGGACAACCTTCCCCTGACACGCAATATCTGAATGCGATCGTTACGGCTCAGTCCCGCCTGACGAGCCCTGAACAATTTGCCAATATCATTCTGAAAACCCAGCCGAGCGGCGCGACCGTGCGTCTGAAAGATATTGGTCGCGTCGAGTTGGGCGCAGAAAGCTACAATGCACGCAGTCGTCTGAACAAGCATCCGGGTGCCGGGATCGCGGTGTTGCTGGCACCCGGTGCGGACGCGCTGAAAACCGCCGAACTTGTCAAACAAGAGGTCGTCAAGCAAGCGAAGCAGTTTCCGAAAGGGTATGAATACGCTTTCGTCAACGATTCAACCGATTTCATTAAACTTTCGATTGAAGAGGTGGTGAAAACCCTGATCGAGGCGATCGTGCTCGTCGTGATCGTAATGTTCATATTTTTGCAGAGTTGGCGGGCAACGCTCATTCCCGCGATCGCCGTACCGGTTGTTCTGCTTGGAACCTTTGCAGTGTTCTACGTCGCGGGTTTCTCGATCAATACGTTAACATTGTTCGGACTGGTCCTGGCAATCGGCCTGCTGGTCGATGATGCAATCGTGGTTGTCGAAAACGTTGAACGGCTGATGGAGGAGGATCCGGACCTTTCGCCGCGCGACGCGACCGTCAAGTCGATGGACGAAATCACGGTAGCATTGATTGCGATTGCCTTGGTGTTGTCCGCCGTGTTTCTGCCGATGGCATTTTTCGGCGGTTCAACCGGAGTTATCTACAGGCAATTTTCGCTGACAATGGTTTCCGCGATGATCCTGTCAGTGCTTGTCGCGCTTATCCTCAGCCCGGCTCTGACCGCGACACTTCTAAAGCAGAAACAGCGGGACGAGAATGGCGACCCGATCGAGAACGGGTGGATTGCACGTAAAGCGCCACGCATTGCGCACGGTCTTGAACGTTCCCGTGACTGGTTCAACAATACGTTCGATCGCGGCGTCGAGAAATATCAGTCTGCGGTGAAAACGGTCGTCGACCGTAAATGGATCTTCCTGATAATCTACGCCATCGTGGTTGCAAT
This sequence comes from Sphingomonas sp., assembly GCA_965219075.1. Classification (GTDB taxonomy): domain Bacteria; phylum Pseudomonadota; class Alphaproteobacteria; order Sphingomonadales; family Sphingomonadaceae; genus Sphingomonas. The sequence continues at coordinate 1,912,271 of CBDCMM010000002.1, read as the reverse complement.
TCTCGCGATCATGTTCCTACGATTGCCTACCGGATTTCTTCCGACCGAGGATCAGGGAATTGGGATTGTCCAGTTTCAACTGCCGCCTGGTGCCACACAAAACCGCTCGTTCGAAGTTCAGAAAAAAATCGAGAATTATTTTCTCGAAAACGAAAAGACGGACGTTGCCAATGCGTTCTCCGTCAGCGGTATCGGGGGCGGCGGTGCGCCGGGCGGCCAGAATACGGGTTTAGGGTTCGTCGCGCTGAAATCCTGGTCGGACCGTGAAGGTAAGGCAAACAGCGCGGATGCGATCACTGGCCGGGCTTCTGCCGCTTTCTCCAACTTACGTGACGCAAAAGTGTATGCGCTCGTTCCCCCGCCGGTGCGTGGTTTGGGGAACTCGAACGGCTTTACAATGGAATTGCAGAATTCAAGCGGCATGTCCTACGATCAGTTCAAGGCCGCTCGCGACAAACTGCTTGCCGCTGCGACTGCGGAGCCGGGTCTCGTGGGCGTTCGGATAACCGAGCTCCCGGACGTGTCGACGGTGAACGTGGATGTCGATCAACAGAAGATGGCGGCGCTGGGCCTTGCGCAGGCCAATGTTAACACGACGCTTTCGGTTGCCTGGGGTGGACGCTACGTCAACGATTTTATCGATCGCGGACGTGTCAAACGTGTGTACGTTCAAGGTGATGCGCCGTATCGATCACAGCCATCCGACTTGAGTAAATGGTTTGTGCGCAACTCGTCCGGATCGATGACGCCGTTTTCGTCGTTTTCGACGACGAGTTGGGAGCAGGCACCAACATTCCTTTCCCGGTTCAATGCGATCCCTTCGTTCGAATTTCAGGGTCAGGCGGCACCGGGAAAGAGTTCCGGATTTGCAATTGACAAGATGCAAGAGCTTGCCGCCAAGATTCCCGGGACCAGTGTAGCATGGTCCGGGCTTTCGTATCAGGAACGCCTGTCCTCCGGCCAGGCCCCCGTCCTCTACGCGTTGTCACTGCTTGTCGTGTTCTTGTGCCTGGCCGCGCTCTATGAAAGTTGGACGATACCCGTGGCAGTGTTACTGATCATTCCGCTCGGGCTTGTCGGAGCTATCATCTTTGTGACCCTTCGCGGTCTGACAAACGACGTTTATCTTCAAATCGGGTTGCTCACCACAATGGGACTGGCAGCAAAGAATGCTATCCTGATGATTGAATTTGCCGAGCAGGCTGAAAAAGAGGGCGCGAGAATTATCGATGCGGCGCTTGAGGCTGCAAAAATTCGTCTGAGACCAATTTTGATGACTAGTATTGCCTTTATCTTCGGCGTCCTCCCGCTTGCACTCGCCACCGGGGCCGGAGCGAACAGCCGTATCGCTATCGGAACAGCGGTTGTGGGTGGAATGCTGACTGCTACGATCCTTGCAATTTTCTACATTCCGCTCTTCTTCATTCTGGTCCGACGCGGAACACGGGCTGCGATGGAACGAATCCACGGGGATCACGACACCGTGGACGATAACCGGGATGCGCAACCGGCATGACGTGGCGGTGCGCTGTTCCGATCATCGCCGGGACGATATTGGCGGGCTGCAACCTCACCCCGCCTTATGTCAGGAACCCCCTGCCCGTGCCTGCTTCCTGGCCAATCGGCGATGCTTATCTCAGACAGTCTGAAACCGATTTGCCTAGCCTCAACTACGTTCAGGTTTTCGTTGATGAGCGCTTGCAGGCGATTATCGTCGAAGCGCTCCGCAACAATCGCAATCTACGCACTGCTGCCGCAAATATTGTCGCGCAACGGGCGCAATACCGTATTCAACGAGGCGCAATCTTTCCGCAGCTCGACGCAACGGCGCGTTATAGCTACGCCGACAATGGTGGATCTAGCTTAACCAACACCGGGAGTACGACAGGCACCGGCGCGGGCGGTACCGGCGTCGGTGGCACCAGCACCGGCGCCGGCTCTCTGATTACTACCGGTCGTTCGAACAGCTTTTTCAGTGCGAATTTGGGCGTTTCGGCTTTCGAACTCGACGTTTTCGGACGCCTTCGGTCACTGACCGATGCCGAACTCAATCGTTACTTCGCGACCGAAGCCGCCGCCCGCGCCACGCGGCTGACGATAGTCGGTGACGTCGCGAATGCATGGTTGACATACGCATCCGATCAGAGCCTGCTCAGAATTGCCCAGGAAACGGCCAAAAGTGCAGCACAGAGCGTTCGACTGACGCGCGCGCGACTGGACGGAGGTATCGCCCCACGTACTGATCTGCGCCAGGCGGAACAGATCCTGGACCGCGCGCAGTCCGATCTGGCCATCCAAAAGACGGCGTTGGCGCAAGACATCAATGCGCTGCAGCTACTCGTCGGAGCGCCCGTCGATCCTTCATTGTTGCCGCAATCGATCGAGGAGGTTGCGAATAACGTAGCAACATTACCGGCCGGCCTGAGTTCCGCGATCCTTCTTCGTCGACCCGATGTTGTTCAATCAGAGTATCAATTGCGCGCGGCGAACGCCGAAATCGGTGCCGCCAGAGCAGCCTTGTTTCCCAGAATATCCCTCACCGGACTTGTCGGTTTTGCAAGCAATGCGCTGCGTTCACTCTTCACAAGCGATGCGTTCAATTATCAGGTTGCTCCCAGTGTTTCATACCCGATTTTTCGCGGGGGCGCGGGGGTCGCGAATGTAGAGTTTACCCAAGCTCAACGTGACAGTGCATTGTCGAATTATGAATTTACAATCCAGACGGCCTTCAGAGAGGTCAGCGACGCGCTCGCTCGCCAGGGAACCGTGGCTGATCAATTGAGGGCGGACGGAAACCTCGTGGCGGCCGCGCGTGATAATTATCAACTTACCGATGCGCGCTACAAAGGTGGAATCGATACATTCCTCAACAGCCTGATAGCTCAGCGATCATATTATGACGCGCAGCGCACGCTGGTTGCAACGCAACTGACGGGAGCCGTCAACAGGGTTACGCTCTACCGTGTTCTCGGCGGGGACTCGACTTTGGAGGCAATCGCGAACGGTCCGGTTTTGGTTACACCTGTTGGCAGAACACCGCCCTCACCCAATCCCTAACGATCGCCGGCAACGAAATCAGCGATCGCTTGTTCCAGTTCCGGTTTGGTGACTGAACTCATGTGACCGCCGGGAATTTCGAAGTATTGCCCGGCGGGTAACGTTGATGCCAGATCGGCTGCCGAGCCGTTGTCGAAGTCTTCATTCCCGCAAACAACAAGCGTCCGCTGTTTAATTGAAACGACGACATCCAGTGGCGTGTCGACAAACGTATCCAGAATCAGCAACAATGCTTCCGCATCCCCTTTAGTGGTTTTCAGGAACGACTCCGCCAACCATTCCGGCGATCCGCGTTCATGCTGCCCAAGATGGGTGAGAACATGCCGGAAGTGAGCGCTTCTACGAGCCGTATCAATGATTCCTTCGAGTCCCATTCCGCTTAGTATTACGCGCCTCGGGGTTGCGCCGGTCACCAGCATCCGCACCGTGGTTCGTGCGCCCAGTGAATACCCGCCAAGGTCATAGTCAGTAAGTTCAAGCTGTTCGATGAGCGCGTGGCCGTCCATGGCAAGCGCGTCGGGCGGATAGGCGTCGGGGGTATGGGGTTTGGCGCTCTCACCATGACCGCGCAGATCCGGCATGATGACCCGGAACCCCTTCGCAGCAATCGCTTCTGCGTGGCCGAAACGTATCCAATTCGTTAGCGCATCGGAAAGATACCCATGAATCAGTACGATAGGCTGACCTGCTCCCATCTCATGATAGACGAGTTCCGTACCATCAAAGCCGGTAAAAAATCGCGTCTGCAATGCGTCTATCAGTTCAGTTTCGGCCATCATGACAATCGAACCGTTGAGCTCATGCCGCCTTCCGAAGGTGACGGCGGCCGAGGAGTTCGGCGATCTGCACGGCATTCAAGGCGGCGCCTTTTCGAAGATTATCGCTGACGCACCACAGGCTCAGACCATTTTCGACGGTCGGATCCTCCCGCACCCGGCTGACATAGGTCGCATATTCTCCAACGCATTCGATCGGCGTGACGTATCCGCCGTCCTCACGCTTGTCGACGAGCATGACGCCGGGGGCCTCGCGAAGGATTGACTGCGCGCGTGCCGCGGAAATCTCGTCTTCAAATTCGATATTAATCGCTTCGGAATGACCGACAAAGACCGGAACCCGGACGCACGTCGCAACCACCCTGATCCTGGGACCGAGAATCTTTTTCGTCTCGACGACCATTTTCCATTCTTCCTTGGTCGAACCGTCGTCGAGGAAGCTATCGATGTGCGGAATGACGTTGAACGCGATCTGTTTGCTAAATTTACCGGGCGTGGCCGGGTCACCGACAAAAATGTTCCGGCTTTGCTCGAACAATTCGTCCATTCCGGCTTTACCCGCACCCGAAACCGACTGGTAGGTCGACACGACGACACGCTTGATCCGCGCCTCGTCATGGAGTGGTTTCAGGGCAACGACCATCTGCGCGGTCGAGCAATTCGGGTTAGCGATAATATTCCTGGCGCGAAATCCCGCGATCGCCTCCGGATTAACCTCCGGCACGATCAGCGGAACGTCTGGATCCATGCGGTAAAGGGAGGAATTGTCGATGACCGTGCAGCCCGACCCGGCAAACTTGGGCGCATAGGCCTTGGTCGCCTCCGAACCGATTGCAAAAAGCGCCATATCGAAGCCTTTGGGATCGAAATGCTCAATATTACGAACCTTCAACATTTTGCCGGTATCGCCAAATTCGATCTGGTCCCCCTGACTGCGCGAGGATGCAAGCGCGACCACCTCGTCGGCGGGGAATTCGCGCTCGGCGAGGATGTTGATCATCTCGCGTCCAACGCTGCCGGTCGCACCCGCAACAGCGATCCGATACCCCATGTTGTGTTCCAATTCTTTAAAAGTCATTCTCGATAGAATCGTCATCACGACGGATGCTAATCGGCTTTATCACGGCCGGCTTTTTCTTTCACTTCGCGGTCGAAGAAGTTCAGTATGGTGTTCCACACGCTTTCGCTAATTCCAGGACCCGCAACGCGGTGGGTGTAGCCAGGGTACAGCATCATCTCGAACGGCGTGTCGGTTTGCTGAAGTTTGGAGATGACCTTCAGCGAGTTGTCCAGAAATACGTTATCATCTGACATGCCGTGAATGAGGAGCAGAGGATCCCGGATTTTCGGCGCATCATCGACCGCCGCGGACAATGCATAGCTTTCCGGATCGGTCCCAGGATCGCCAAGATAACGTTCGGTATAATGGGTGTCGTAAAGTTGCCAGTCCGTGACCGGCGCACCAGAAACCGCAGCGGCGTAGATACCGGGTGTCTTTTCAAGCATCTTCAACGACATATACCCGCCATAAGACCAGCCATAGATGGCAATCTTCCCCGGATCGACGAACGGGAGGGATTTGAGATACTCGGCTCCCTTTAACTGGTCAGCAACCTCAACCGTTCCCATCGCATGATAGATCTGATCTTCAAAATGTTTGCCACGATTGTATGAACCGCGATTGTCGATCTGAAAGAAAATATAGCCCCTATCGACGAGATACTGCGGAAGTGCGCCCATCCAGGCGTGTGTCACTTGCTGACCCGTGCCGGGGCCGCCGTAATGCTGGAAAAAAACGGGGTATTTTTTACCTTTTTCCAATGGCGGCGTGATCATTTCCCAATAGAGCGTCGATCCGTCCTCTGCCTTGACCGTGCCGAATTTGGTGTCCTGATGGCTGGTCAGGTAAGGATAATAAGGATGGTTTGACGTCAATGGATTCTGATTGATCCATGACAGTCGTCGACCTTCGTTATCCGCCAGATATTGTTGAGGCGGCTGGTTCGAATTAGAGCGTGAAACGATCAGGCGCGTCACCGCATCGTTTGCGACGGCGCTGTTCCACCAGCCGTCTTGCGTCAATTTTGAGACGACATCGGGCTTTGAAAGATCGACTGAATAGAGTTGCTGTTCGAGCACATTGTCCTTGTTGCCGAGAAAATAAACGCGACCCTTTGGCTGATCGACGCCGACCAGATCCGTAACGACCCAGTCGCCCTTTGTCAGTTCGATCCATTTGCCGGCGTCATAAAGATAGAGTTGCCCGAAGCCGGTACGTTCGGAGCGCCAGACAAGACGTCCGTCGTCAAGGAATTGATAGGCGCTTGAAAGGTTAAGCCAACTTTTCTTCCCTGCCTTCTCCGTGAACAATATCGTCGCCTTGCCGGTGGCGGGATCGATGCGCAGCATATCGAGACGCTTTTGGTCCCGGCTTTCGCGCTGGACCATCAGCGCTGAACTGTCGGGAAGCCAGTCGACGCGCGCGAGATAGATATCCCGGTCCGACCCAAGGTCGACCTTGATCCGACCGCTGCCGTCCGGTTTAATGATATACAGTTCGACCAGGACGTTTGGTGTTCCGGCAGACGGGTAGCGCTGTTCGTAAACGCTCGTTCCGGTCGCACCGATTGCCGCGCGGGTTTTGATCTCGACCGGTGCTTCATCGAAGCGTTCAACGGCAATCCTGCGCTCGTCGGGCGACCACCAATAGCCCGTACGCCGATCCATTTCCTCCTGGGCGACAAACTCGGCTTCGCCGAAATGCAGCGTCCCGCCGCCATCGGTCGTGATCGTGCGCGGCGCGCCCCCGGCGAGCGGCAACGCGTAAAGGTTCTGTTTGCGCACGAAGCTGACGTAGTTTCCCTTGGGACTGACCACCGGATTGAGTTCGCCCTCCGGTGTCTCGGTCAGGCGACGCGTTTTTCCATCAAGAGTGGCGAGGTAAAGATCACCGTCGAGAGGTACCAGGATCGACTTGCCGTCCGGTGCCCAGTCATAGGCAACGATCCCCTTTTGGCCGCCGATGCGCTCGCGTTCGCGCTGCATCTTTTCCGCTTCGGACAGCGCTGCGCCGCTACCGACGGTTTTGGAATCGACAAGCATCCGCTCCTTGCCCGTCCGCGTGTCGAGCGCCCAAAGGTCGTACCGATCCTTGTCATCCGGCCGGTTGCGCAACGATGTCAGCAGTGCGCCATCCGGCGAAAGTTTGAGCGCGCGCGGCTGTGGCCCCGACAGGTCGGGACTCGCAAACACCCGCTCAAGCGTCAATGCCGCTGGCGCTGGCGCTGGCGCTGGCGCTGGCGCTGGCTGCGAAACCTTATCGGCAGCCATTGCATACCCTGTCGTGGCTACCATCGACGTAAGCGCTGCTGTCCGCAACCATCCACGCATCCACAAACTCTCCGGTAAAAGATGCTCGGCAAAACGAGCCTGACGCATTGCTTATCGCCATACCGGGGGACCGGGTAAAGGTCGAGCGTCCGGTGGCCAGGCCGCAAGCCTGAGCCCGCATTGACCGCATCTTTACGTCCTGAGCCCTATGGCAGGGCATATATTCGAGGATCGTCCGGCGGACAGGCAATGATTGTGAAGGCACGAAACGATGGGAGATGATTTTGCTGTTGGTCGTCAACGGATGACGACGGCCGAGACATTTATGCGCATCGCCGATCAGGACGGCAGCATATCGCATCCACACCTCCGTTCGATTTCGATTCGTTCAGCATGCTCGCGCGATCTGAGCGATGCCATCCACGGGCTTTGCGCGGTCCATGGCGATACTCCATCGATCATCGATGTTGCCAGAGACCGGTTGATCCAGCCTGAAACCGCGGACTGGCTGAACGGAGCGGCGGAAAACTTCGCCGCTGAGCGAGAATACCTTGCCCGGTTGACGGCAGCGGCCGGGCCCGTTCCTTCAACCGCCGGACAAGCGGAGACCGAAACTGCATTGACCGCAATACGCAGCACGTTCGAGACGCTTGCCGGCTCCGAACGATGCGGATGCGCGACCGGTGCCGTTGTCGCGTTGATGGTCGAATGGTTGGCGATCCGCTGGATGCTCGATGTCGCAGCAATACGGTTCGGGATCGCATCGCCTCCGCTTGCCTTGCCGCCGGACAGCGCGACCGCCGATGCGATCGAGATCGGCGGCACGCCCGGTTGTGCCAGAGCGATGGCATTTGGGGCGAGCCAGGTTTTTGCCCAGCACCGAGGGCTCTGGAACCTTCTCGCCGCACGACGCGAAGCACGCGGCAGCGAGTGACGTTGGCGCTTGCGCGTGATTGCGCGCGCGTCCTATCGGATGAGGAGAGAATTACGGGATTAAATGCATGCAGCGCTTTGACGGTACCGAGGATTATGTTGCGACGGACGACCTGAAGGTCGCGGTCAATGCGGCCGTGACGCTCAGGCGACCATTGCTCGTCAAAGGCGAGCCCGGCACCGGCAAGACCGTTCTTGCTTATGAAATCGCCAAGGCGGTCGGCGCACCGCTGATCGAATGGAACATAAAGTCGACGACCAAGGCTCAGCAAGGCCTGTACGAATATGACGCGGTGGCGCGATTGCGGGACGGGCAATTGGGCGATGAGCGCGTCCACGACATATCCAACTACATTCGGCGCGGCAAATTGTGGGAGGCGTTCACGCATGATGCAACGCCGGTCCTGCTGATCGATGAAATTGACAAGGCGGATATCGAATTTCCGAACGACCTGCTGCAGGAACTCGACCGTATGGAGTTCCATGTCTACGAGACAAAGCAGACGGTTCGCGCACGCGAACGCCCGATCGTCGTGATCACATCCAATAACGAAAAGGAATTGCCGGACGCATTTTTGCGTCGCTGCTTCTTCCACTATATCAAATTCCCGGATCGCCAGACAATGCAGGCTATCGTGGATGTCCATTTTCCCGGTATTCAGAAAATCCTCGTCGGACGGGCGATGGACATTTTCTACGATATTCGCGATGTTCCCGGCCTCAAGAAGAAACCATCGACGAGTGAGCTGCTGGACTGGCTGAAGCTCCTGCTTCATGAAGACATGCCGCTGGATGTCTTGCAGAACCGGGATTCCACCAAGGCCATACCGCCGCTGCACGGGGCCTTGCTGAAAAACGAACAGGACGTGATGCTGTTCGAGCGGCTTGCGTTCATGGCGAAACGGCAAACGAACCGGTCCTGATCATATCTCGACAATATGCGTTCCAATCCGCCGCGCCTCTTCCGGATCGTGCGTGACCATCAGGATCGGCAGCCCCAGCTGGTCCCGGACCCCTTCGATGATTTGCATGACTTCGCCGCGGCGTGCGCGATCAAGCGATGAAAGGGGTTCGTCGAGCAGCAGAAATTCCGGATTACTGAACAACGCGCGCCCGATCGCAACGCGCCGCGCTTCGCCGCCGGAAAGCGAGGACGGCCAACGGTCGAGCAACGCGCCGATCCCAAGCAGCGCAATCGTGTCGTCCCACATTTTCGGCACGCCGCGCGCGCCGTAAAGCAGGTTCGCCCTAACACGGCGGTGGGGGAAGAGGCGCGGGTCCTGAAAAACGTAACCGGCGCGGCGACGTTCGGGACGGAGATCGAGCCCGGTCGCGGAATCGAACAATTTGCGGTCGGCAACGAATATATGTCCGTCGTCGGGGCGAAGCAGGCCTGCGATCATTTGCAGAATACTGGTCTTGCCCACGCCAGAGGGGCCGAAAATCACAGTCGCCCCCCCCGCCATCGAGAAAGCCGCGGAGATTCGGGTGTCGCCACGGCGGACGATGATGTCGATATCAAACGACATGCGTTCCCCGTCCCATCCGTCTGGCGAGAATTTCCGAAACGATAATGGCAACGAGCGAAACCGCGACAGAGATTGCCGCCAGGCGCCATGCGGTTGCTTCCTGCCCGGGCCGCTGAAGCGCGGCGTAGATTGCGAGCGGGAGGGTTTCGGTCTGACCGGGAACGTTCGATACGAAGGTGATTGTCGCGCCGAATTCGCCGATCGAACGCGCGAAACCGAGCACGGCACCCGCAAGCACGCCGGGCAGGCTGAGCGGCAAGGTGATGGTGGCGAACGTCCGCCACGGCCCGGCCCCGAGCGTGCGGGCGGCCTGTTCCAGACGACGGTCGACCGCTTCGATCGAGATGCGGATGGCGCGGACGGTCAGCGGAACGGCCATGATCCCGGCGGCGATGGCCGCACCGGTCGAGCGGAAGAGGACGGTGGTTCCGAACACACGCTCGATCAACACCCCGCCCCAGCCCGCCGGGCCGAAGAAGATCAGAAGTGCCCAGCCGGTCACGACCGGAGGAACGACGAGCGGCAGATGGATGATACCGTCGAGGAGGATCTTGCCGGGGAAGCGGCCGCGCGCGAGCAGCCAGGCAAGCGCGAACGACAGCGGCAGCGTCACCGCCATCGCCGATCCGCCGATCAGCAGTGACAGGCGGACGATGGACCATTCGCCGGGAGTCAGCATGGCGGCATCAAAGGCGGGTGAAACCGTAGCGGATGAAGATTGCCTTTGCGCGGCCGGAGAGCAGGAAACGGCGGAAACCCTCTGCATCGCTGTTCGTCGATGAGCTTAAACGGGCGACGGGATAGGTGATCGGTTCGTGGCTTCTCAAGGGGAAGACGCCGGCGACGCGGACCTTGGCGCTTGCCCTGGCATCGGTTGCATAGACGATCCCGTAGGGCGCCGCGCCGCGTTCGACGAGCGCAAGCGCGGCGCGGACATTCTCGGCACGAACGACGTGCGGCGTAACGCGGTCCCAGGCCCCGAGACGGACCAGCGCCTGTTTGCCGTAGATACCGGCCGGAACCGACGACGGATCGGCCATAGCGACCGGCCCTTTTGAGAGTGTCGCCGCGAGCGTCCGGACGGTCAGCCTTATGCGGGACGAACGCGGCGTCACGACGACCAGGCGGTTGCCGACGAAATCGGCGCGTGTGCCGAGTGCCAGAAATTGCGCCTTTTGCAGCACGTCCATCCATGCCTCGTCAGCGGAGGCGAAAAGGTCGGCGGGGGCGCCCGCCTGAACCTGACGCGCGAGCGCCGAGGATGCGGCGAAGGAAATTACCGGGCGTTCATGCCCTTCTCGCGCCCAGGCATCGGCGACGGCATCGAGCGATTCCTGCAGGCTGGCAGCGGCGAGTACCAGCGGCCCCTGCGCCGCGACGGGGACCGCAGCGAACATCATGACGAGGATGGCACAGACGCGGACCGACACGACGAAACTCCCGATACAGCCGGATCGCTACAGTTGCGGGGCATTGCGGGCAACCACCGGCTTGCAATGGCGTCATGACACGAACGGATCGATGCAGCGAGGGGCGGCAACCGTCGGACCACATTGTTCGATCCCGAGCCGATCGGCGAGCGCACTGAACCAGGCATCGCGATCCGCCTGTCCATGCCCGGCCGACGCATCGCGCCGCGCCGCCTCCAGCAATTCGCGTTCGTCGTCGGCCAATCCGCGGTCATACTCCTCTTGGCCATAGACGCCCGATTGATATCCGCTGAAACCGGCGGGCGGAGGGAAATGCGTGCGCCAGTCGGCCGCAAGCGGGCACCACCAGACGTCGTCGGACGCCCATTCGCCGTCGGCATCGATGATGTCATCCCAATGTTGGCCAATTTGGTGGTCAGAAGCGAGTTCGTCTGCACTGAGCCCGGGAGGTGCCGCGATCGCGAGCAGCCCCGCCGCCTCCGCACGCATCCACTGATCCGCGCTCCATGCGGCACGATCGATAAGGTCGAGATCGCTCGTATCGACCTCCCCCGCGACACCCGCACCGGTGCGCCGATAAAGATCGGCCCGCGCGAGCCGTACGAGCTGCGCAGCACCCTCCTTAATCCCCTGCCCTTCACAGCGCAGTGCGAGAAACAGTCCCGCATTCGCCGGTCCCGCATCCGCGCCGATTACGTCGAGATAGCGTTCCCATTCGGCGGCGGCGAGGCGTGCGGCCTGACCCTCTCCGAACCGGTCAGTATCCTCTCCGCCGGCGATCCGGTCCGCGCGTGCGAGCATCGCCAGTGCAAGGCGGTTGTCATATTGATGGCGTTCGATGACTTCGCCGTCGGCGCGCGTCACGGTGACGACATGACCGTCGAACGCGCGAGCCGTCAGCGTATCCGCAAGCCGTTGCCGCTGAAGCAGCAATGCGGCGTGCCAACCGATCGCGAACGCCGCCCCCGTCGCGCGTGCACGGAAAGCGTAGGCGGACTGCGAGGTCAGCCCGACCAGCCTGCATGCAGCCTCCACCGTCTGTCCGGCGGCGAGGAATTCGAGAAACGCACGCTGACGATCGGGCGTCCAGCCGCAGGATTTGCGCGAACCGGTCAGAAGTGCGGGCGGTGTTGCGGGCAGATCGGCCGAGGTGGGTTGCGGATCGTTTGTCGACATGGAACGCTCTCCTGAAAAAGAACATAAGAAGAACGTTGCCTGGCAAGATAAGCCTGTGTAGGACAGCATAAAATCAGGCCGCGCTGCGCGATTCAGCGATCGACTCGTGCCGCCCGGAATGTACCCGCGGGGGCGGGGCGGCAGAGCGCAGAGGATGAACTATCGCCGTCAAGCCATCCGGCATAGTCGGCGCGGTCGATTATGACGACCTGGCGCGAATGATAGGGCGCAATGTCGGAGCCGGGTTCGGTGGTGAGCAACGTGAACGCCTCTCCGATCCCATCCTTCGTTTCGACCCCGCCGCGCCACAGCCCCGCGATGCAGAACCAGTCGTCGCGGGCGTGAGTGAAGAGCCACTTGTCCTTGCGTTTCGCCTTCGGGTCTTCGGGCGCTGTGAATTCGGAGCAGCCGTCGACGGGGATCAGGCAGCGGCCACCCTTGGGCTGGTTGCACAAGTCGCGTCCGTCGGAACGGTAATTGTAGACGGGCTTGCCCGAGGGGCCGGGCCAGCCCCAGCGGCGCACCACGCCCTCTGCCCCCTGCCCTGCATCCTCGTCGGCGTCACCGGCGGCGGCGCGGATGACGAGCGTGGGATCGGTGATGCGGATGCTGTCGACGCTGGCGAGGTTGGGGAAGCCCTCGGGGAAGACGAGCGGGATTTTCAGCTCCGCCCAGTCGTCGCGGAGTTGGCCCAAAGCGATACGGCGAGCGACCTCGTTGCACATCGCGCGAACGCTAGGATTTAGGCGAGCCTAAATCCAGCGCCGCGAACGCGGGCGCGATCGGCCAGCGGGGCGGAAAGCCCCGACTGACGGGGGTACGGGATTTACTCCCGTACCCCAGCGCCCAAATCCTAATGGGCCGCTTTCCAACCAACGTTGACTAGGGCCTTTACGTAGCTACGTTATCAGCAAATGGAAATCAGCTTCGATCCGGTGAAACGCGACGCGACGCTGTCCGAACGGGGACTGGATTTCGCCGATGCCGCGACGGTGTTCGACGGACCGGTGTTCGAATTCGAGGACGATCGCTTCGTGTATCCGGAGCGCCGGTTTTCGCCGATCGGGTTGTTGGAAGGTCGAAAGGTCGTGGTGATATGGACCGATGCCGACGACGGACGGCGTGTCATATCGATGAGGAAGGCCAATGAGCGAGAACAAGCCACATTCCGCACCAAGCTCGCTTGATCCGGCGGACGAAGCGCCTGAGTGGACCGAGGAGATGTTCGACATCGCCGAATTGTCGATCGCAGGGAAGGTGATCCGCCCGGCACGGGCTATCTCGGGCTATCTCAGCCCGAACGGCGTCGTGCGCGGGCGACCACCGCTGCGAGACCGGGCAAAGCGTCAGGTGACGTTGCGGCTCGACCCGGATGTGATCGAGCGGTTTCGCGAGGGCGGGCCGGGGTGGCAGGGGCGGATCAATGCGGCGTTGCGGGTGGCGATGGGGCTTTAGGCCTAGGAGGCATGCGGCGGGTCGATCACCGGCGCTCACTCCAGGCCCCGCTTGAAATATTCAGCGTTAGCTGACACCTTTCAGCCAATGCTGATCACCGGCTTCCCCCGAATCGCCATCGACACCGACGTTTGTGGAGGCCGCCCGGTCGTGGCGGGCACGCGGATGCGCGTAACCGACGTGCTGGAAATGCTCGCTGGCGGCGCGAGCGCAGCGGAGATCGCCGCCGACTTTCCCTATGTCAGCGAAGACGATGTGCGCGCCGTACTGGCCTATGCGGCGGCGGCGGCGGACCATCCGGTGGTGCTCGCCGCCGAATGAAATTCCTGATCGACGCGCAACTTCCGCCTGCCTTGTGCCGGTGGCTGCGCGATTGCGGGCATGAAGCGGATCACGTCAGCGAAATGGGGCTTGGCGGCGCGAGCGACACGGCGATCGCCGCGCGCGCCGAGGCGGACGGCGCGGTACTGGTCACCAAGGACGAAGATTTCGTGGTGCTGCGTTTGCCCGATCGGTTCGTGCTGTTGTGGCTGCGCTGCGGCAACGCGACCAACCGCGCACTGGCGGCATGGCTGGAGCCGCGCTGGGCGCGGATCGAGGCGCTGCTGGCTGCGGGCGAGCGGTTTGTGGAGGTGCGGTGATGGGTGACGCAAGCTAGCTGTGGCTCAAGCGTCGAGTAGGGCTTTAGGGAGACGCTTGAGCCTAGCCGCGAAGCGGCACAGCTAACATTTTCATCACGATGTACGTCAGGGCGCTTAATGCTGATGCCGCAAGAGCTAGAAAGAAAACGGTAGCACATAGAAGGGCCGACCTAATAGTTGGTCCAGCCACAAACAGTAGAAGGCTGCACATCGACAAATATGCTAGGCGCCAAATCGCTGATGAGATCAGTTTCGGTAGCTCATCGAATGATTTAGACCGCCGGAGAATCTCAAAGGTGTCATGCTGAGCGTGCGCTACAAGAAACGCCCCAGCTGCTAGGACGAAACCTAGCAAGGACGCAGCAGCTCCAAAGACTCCGAGGGCAAACGTTCTCAGCACATCGCCAGGCAAAATCGCAAAAAATGTACCCTTGGTTCTAATGGAAATAACATGAAGGCAAGCGACTATAAGCCCGAGAGAATAGTCGCACTTAACCCTATTTCTGAAGTAGAATGCTACCATAGTTCGTTAGCTACGGCGGCTGCGGCTAGTCGATCCTTACGGTCCCAATAGGCTTGCTCAATGAGCCGGTAGGCGTCATCCGTTCGGATGCTACGCGAGCGCTCATGCGTTTTTGGAAAAACTTCGCCGGACACAAGCTTTTCTTCAAGTATATCGACGTATCTGGCGGTAGATGATCCAGCAAGATAGCCGGTAGCTTTGAGAGTCCTGAAAGCCTCTCGTTCGCGTGGACGAGCCTTAATGATAGAGGCCAAAGCGGCAGCAACGGGTCGCAACTTCTCGGAATTCGGTTCCGCCGCCAAGGTGAGATTTACCCATTTGGATGCTCCTGCTTTTGCGGAAGCATCTACCGCAGAAGCTAGGTTATCGTCTGCTTCGCGCAAAAGCGCGGAGGTTTGCGGCGGTACTTCAATCTCAAGAACTCTAACATTGTTAAGTTCTTTGATAACCTCAACAATGTCTCGCTCGAAAAGTGGTAAGAAGCGAGGTGCTGTTGGTAAATTCCCGCCCTTATCGTAAAGATACGCGCCCAACTTTGCTATACGGGGGCCGTCATGATTGAACTCGGCTGCTACGTGACCGTCTTCAAAAATCACCAAGTGGCAAACATCGATCAGGCCGGCATCTTCACTGAGTTCTAACGTTTCGAGATGGCCTGCCCGCTCAACGTCTGGGAGTTGATCCTTTCTCGTCCTACCAAATCGCAGTCGCAGCGGATATTCGACCCGGTCAGGATAACCTAATAGCCTGGAGTCACCGATAATATCCTTCTGATATCTGCCGGTCTCATCAAACGGTAGGTTCGCGATGCGCTGAAAAGCACCTGGAAGTTGGCTCTTTACCGCGTCGAAATGCTCAACCCGAAAAAAATGTACCTTCCTTGAGACTGTCGGATCGTCTTTGGCCATTTTGTCACTGCCCCGCTGCCACCTCCTGCATTTCTTCTAGATTACCCATCCCCAACAACGGCGCCAGATACCGCCCGGTAAAGCTCCCGTTCGCCTTCGCCACCAGCTCGGGTGTGCCCTCGGCGACGATCTCCCCGCCCTTGACGCCGCCCTCCGGCCCCAGGTCGAGCACCCAGTCGGCGGTCTTGATGACGTCGAGGTTGTGCTCGATCACCACCACGGTGTTGCCCTGCTCGACGAGCGCGTGGAGCACTTCGAGGAGTTTGCGGACGTCCTCGAAATGCAGACCGGTGGTGGGCTCGTCGAGGATGTAGAGCGTGTTGCCGGTCGCCCTGCGCGACAGTTCCTTGGCGAGCTTGACGCGCTGCGCCTCGCCGCCCGAGAGCGTCGTCGCCTGTTGGCCGACCTTGACGTAGCCCAGCCCCACCTCGACCAGCATCGCCATCTTGTCGCGGATCGGGGGGACCGCCTTGAAGAATTCCGCCGCGTCCTCGACCGTCATGTCGAGCACGTCGGCGATGCTG
Organism: Sphingomonas sp.; assembly: GCA_965219075.1. Classification (GTDB taxonomy): domain Bacteria; phylum Pseudomonadota; class Alphaproteobacteria; order Sphingomonadales; family Sphingomonadaceae; genus Sphingomonas. The sequence goes on along the minus strand of CBDCMM010000002.1, from coordinate 1,895,989 downwards.
TGGCCCTTGAACTTCACCTCCAGCGTCTCGCGATTGTAGCGCTGGCCGTGGCAGACATCGCAGGTGACGTAGACGTCGGGGAGGAAGTGCATCTCGATCTTGAGCACGCCGTCGCCCTGGCACGCCTCGCACCGGCCGCCCTTGACGTTGAAGCTGAACCGCCCGGGCTTGTAGCCGCGCGCCTGCGCTTCGGGCAGCCCGGCGAACCAGTCGCGGATCTGCGTGAAGGCGCCGGTGTAGGTGGCGGGATTCGACCGGGGCGTGCGGCCGATCGGCGACTGGTCGATGTCGATGACCTTGTCGAGATATTGGAGGCCGGTGACCTTGTCGTGCTTGCCCGCCAGAATGCGCGCGCCGTTCAGTTCGCGCGCGGCGGCGGCGTAGAGCGTGTCGATCGTGAAGCTCGACTTGCCGCTGCCGCTGACCCCGGTGACGCAGGTGAAGGTGCCGAGCGGGATCGACGCGGTGACGCCGGTGAGGTTGTTGGCGACGGCGTTGTGGACGGTGAGCTTCTTGCCGTTGCCCTTGCGGCGCGCGTCGGGGAGCGGGACTTCGCGGGTGCCGTTGAGGTAATCGGCGGTGATGCTGCCCTTGGCCTTCAGGATCTGCTTGAGCGTCCCCTTGGCGACGACCTCGCCGCCGCGCACGCCGGCGCCCGGCCCCATGTCGATGACATAGTCTGCGGTGCGGATCGCGTCCTCGTCATGCTCGACGACCAGCACGGTGTTGCCGAGATCGCGGAGGCGGCGCAGCGTCGCGAGCAGCATGTCGTTGTCGCGCTGGTGGAGGCCGATGCTGGGTTCGTCGAGGACGTAGAGCACGCCCGACAGGCCGCTGCCGATCTGGCTGGCGAGGCGGATGCGCTGCGATTCGCCGCCCGACAGCGTGCCGCTGGTGCGATCGAGGTTGAGGTAATCGAGCCCGACATTGTTGAGGAAACCGAGGCGCTCGACGATCTCCTTCAGGATGCGTTCGGCAATCGCGTTCTGCTGGTCGCCGAGCTGGCTGGGCATGTCGGTGAAGAATTGCAGCGCGTCGACCACCGATAGGTGGGTGGCGTAGGCGATGTCCTTCATGCCGATCTTGACGCTCAATGCCTCGGGCTTGAGGCGCGCGCCATGGCAGACCTCGCAGGGTTGCGCGGACTGGTACTTCGACAGCTCCTCGCGCATCCACGCGGATTCGGTCTGGAGCAAGCGGCGGTTGAGGTTGCCGATGACGCCCTCGAACGGTTTCTTGACGTCGTATTTCTTGCGGCCGTCGACGAAGGTCAGCGTGACGGGCTTGCCCTTGCTGCCGTGAAGGATCGTCGAGGTGACGAGGTCGGGCAGATCCTTCCACGGCGTCTCCAGGTCGAACCCGAATTCGCGCGCGAGGCTGCCGAGAACCTGCATGTAATAGGGGCTAGGCGGGTTGGACTTGGCCCAGGGCACCACCGCGCCCTTCTTGATGGTGAGGTCGTGGTTGGGGACGACGAGGTCTTCGTCGAAGATCAGCTTCTCGCCGAGCCCGTCGCACGCTGGGCACGCGCCCTGGGGGGCGTTGAAGCTGAACAGGCGCGGTTCGATCTCGCTGATCGTGAAGCCGCTGACGGGACAGGCGAATTTCTCGCTGAAGACGATCCGGCCCGGGGGCGCGTGGTCGCCGAGCACTTCGGACTTCGGGGTGTGCGGTTCGACCGGATCGGCGGGGTCGACATAGGCGAGGCCGTCGGCGAGCTTCAGTGCGGTTTCGAAACTCTCGGCGAGGCGCGTGCCGATGTCTTCGCGGACGACGAGGCGGTCGACGACGACCTCGATGTCGTGCTTGTACTTCTTGTCGAGCGCGGGGGCTTCGTCGATTTCGTGGATCTCTCCGTCGATGCGGACTCTCGTGAAGCCCGCCTTTTGCCATTCGGCCATTTCCTTGCGATATTCGCCCTTGCGACCGCGTACGACGGGGGCGAGCAGATACGCGCGCGTCCCCTCAGGCAGCGCCAGGACGCGGTCGACCATCTGACTGACGGTCTGCGCCGCGATCGGTTCACCGGTCGCGGGCGAATAGGGGATGCCGACGCGCGCCCACAGGAGCCGCATGTAATCGTAGATTTCGGTGACGGTCGCCACCGTACTGCGCGGGTTGCGGCTCGTCGTCTTCTGCTCGATCGAGATCGCAGGGGACAGCCCCTCGATATGATCGACGTCGGGCTTCTGCATCAGCTCGAGGAACTGGCGCGCATAGGCCGACAGCGATTCGACGTAGCGCCGCTGGCCCTCGGCGTAGATGGTGTCGAAGGCGAGGCTCGACTTGCCCGAGCCCGACAGCCCGGTGATCACCGTCAGCGTATCGCGGGGGATGTCGATGTCGACATCCTTGAGATTGTGCTCGCGCGCGCCGCGGACGCTTATGCTTTTCAGCATACGAAACACCTATGCTGAGGGATCGTGGTAAGGGCCATGGGTCGACGTTCTACCTTCGTTCTGCGCGATCTGCCAAGGCGTGAGATAGGGACGCCGAGCCGCACGCGCGAGGCCCCGGGACGGACTTGCGTTAAGTTAACCTTTTGATGGATAAGGTAGGTTCTACCGGACCGACTCTGGAGATCAGATGGCGACCAGACTTTCGCGCTACCGCGCCGCTCCACCGGCGACGCTAGACCAACGCCGCGCAGACCGCGCGATGGTGGCGATCACGCGCACGAATATCCGTCAACCGGATAAAGAGGGGTTCGGTTCGGAACCTGGAGACCATGCCGAGCTTCACGATTTGTCGATCTATGGATGCCGCCTGTCGTCGGTAATCGAGTGGTTCGCGGGCGAACGGCTATGGCTGTGCTTTGCAGGCGGCAAGCCGGTTGCAGCGGAGGTGATGTGGAGCGACGCGGGGCGGATCGGATGCCGGTTCGATACGCCGATCGAACGGACGCTGGCCCGCAGCCTGACGATAGCGGCGGCGTAGCTTCCCTGCACATTGCGCGGCCCGGCTTGCCCGGCCGTATGACCGCGTTACGGTAGCGCATGACCGTCGACGAATTCATCGAACGCTGGCGCAATAACGAGGGCGGCGCGGAGCGGGCGAATTTTGCGCTGTTCCTGACCGAACTCTGCACGCTGCTCGGCCTGCCGCAGCCCGACCCAGCGGACGCGACGCATGAGCGGAACGATTACGTGTTCGAGCGCGCGGTGACGTTCCACGATGAGGCGGGACGCAGCGGGCATGGCCGCATCGACCTGTACAGGCGCGGCGCATTCGTCTTGGAGGCCAAGCAAAGCCGGGAGCGCGGCGGCGCGAAGGAAGTCGCAATGGCACCCGGTCAGGCGCCCCTGCCCGGCATGAAGGCCGCCGAGCGGGAAGCGGCGCGCGGCCGGCGCAGCGCGCACCGCGGGTGGGACGTGCTGATGCGCAACGCCCGCGAACAGGCGGAGCAATATGCCCGCGCGCTGCCCGAGGCGCATGGCTGGCCGCCGTTCATCCTTGTCGTCGATGTGGGCCATGCGATCGAGGTGTTCGCCGACTTTTCGGGTCAGGGAAAGAATTACCGCCAGTTTCCCGATCGCGGCGGGTTTCGCATCTATCTGGACGACCTGCGCGATGAGGGCGTACGTGAGCGGCTGCGCGCGATCTGGCTCGATCCAAACAGCCTTGACCCGGCAAAGCGTGCGGCGGCGGTCACGCGCGATATCGCCGCGCGGCTGGCCCGGGTCAGCAAATCGATCGAGGATCGCGGCTACCAGCCGGAGCCGGTCGCGCATTTCCTGATGCGGTGCCTGTTCACGATGTTCGCGGAGGATACGGGACTTCTCGAGCCCGGCAGCTTTACCGATCTGCTGGCCGATGCCCGCGCGAACCCGGACAGCTTCGCGCCGCTGCTCGAGGGGTTGTGGGTGGACATGGACAAAGGCGGATTCTCCCATGTCATGCGAAAGACGGTGCGCAAGTTCAACGGCGGGCTGTTTTCAGACCGCTCCGCGATCCCGTTAAAACACGAAGAGATCGGCGAACTGTACGAAGCGGCAAAGCATGTGTGGACGGAGGTCGAGCCGGCGATCTTCGGTACGTTGCTGGAACAGGCGCTCGACAAGGACGAGCGCAAGCGGCTCGGCGCGCATTACACGCCGCGCGCCTATGTCGAACGGCTGGTGATCGCGACGGTGATCGAACCGTTGCAACGCGAATGGGAGACCGAGGTGCTGGGCACGGTCGAGCGCGAACGCGGCGACGATCCGGCGGCAGCGGTCAAGGCAGTGCATGATTTCCATGAAAAGCTGGCGGGGACGCGCGTGCTGGACCCGGCGTGCGGGACGGGCAATTTCCTGTACGTAGCGCTGGAACTGATGAAGCGGCTGGAGGGCGACGTGCTTGAGGTGCTGGCCGATCTGGGCGGTCAGGAAGCACTCGCGCTGGAGACCGCGACGGTACATCCGCGCAATTTCCTGGGGCTGGAACTGAACCCGCGCGCGGCGGCGATCGCGGAACTGGTGCTGTGGCTCGGCTATCTGCAATGGCAGCTGCGCAACGGCGGCGCGGTCGCCGACCCGGTGCTTGAGAAGCTGAGCAATATCAAAGCGGTGGATGCTGTCCTTAAACATGATCCGGCGCGGCGGCGCGACGATAAAAGCATGGAGGAATATCCCAATCCGCGCCGCCCCGACTGGCCGGAGGCGGATTATATCGTCGGCAATCCGCCCTTTATCGGCGGCAAGGACATTCGCTCGCGGCTGGGCGACGGCTATGCGACCGCGCTGTGGAAGGCGAACCCTAAGATCAACAGATCCGCCGATTTCGTGATGTATTGGTGGGACCGCGCCGCCGAGCAGATTACGCGGAAAGGGTCGCCGCTCCGCCGCTTCGGCTTCGTCACGACCAATTCGATCACGCAGGAATTCAGCCGCCGCGTGATCGCCAAGCGGATGGAGGGGCGCCCGCCGGTCAGCCTGGTGATGGCGATCCCCGACCATCCGTGGACCAAGGCGACGAAGGACGCGGCGGCGGTGCGGATCGCGATGACGGTCGCCGAGGCGGGGAAGCGCGAGGGGACACTGCTGGAGGTGATCGAGGAAAGGGGGCTGGACAGCGATGCGCCGGAGATTGTGCTGAGGGCGGCGGCGGGGGAGGTACATGCCGATCTGACGGTTGGTGCCAACCTGACGTCTGTGAAGCCGTTGCTGGCGAACGAATGGCTGTGTTCGCGCGGTGTCTCATTGCATGGGTCTGGCTTCATCGTGACGCTGTCCGAGGCGCAAGCGCTGGGGCTTGGTAAGCGCGAAGGGCTGGAGCGGCATATCCGACCCTATCGTAATGGGCGCGATCTAACCGCCTACGCTCGCGGTGTTCTAGTGATCGACCTGTTTGGGCTGGAAGAGCGCGAGGTCCGGCAGCGTTTCCCGGAGGTCTACCAGCATCTGCTGACGACGGTGAAGCCAAAGCGCGATACGAACAGACGCGCGACTCGACGAGAAAATTGGTGGCTGTTTGGAGAGCTTGCTCCAGCGTTCAGAGATTACTCGAGAAGAATTGAACGATTCTTGGTAACTGTCGAAACATCGGCTCATGGGACTTTTCAGTTTCTTGGTTCATCGATTATACCCGACAACAAATTGGTCTGCGTGGGGTCCGAAAGCGGGCCTGATCTTGGAATACTTCAGTCCGACATTCATTTAGTCTGGGCAAAGAAAATGGGAGGTTTGCTGGAAGATAGGCCAGTATACGTCAAAACATCCTGTTTCGACCCCTTCCCCTTCCCCGATGCGACGCCCGAGCAGCGGCGGATCATTGGCGACCTCGCCGAGGAGCTCGATGCGACGCGCAAGGAGGTGCTGGCCGAGCATGGCAACCTGACGCTGACCGGGCTCTACAATCTGCGCGAGAAGCTGATGCGGGGCGAGGCGTTTAGCGATGCCGAGCAGGGCCAGCGCACGCGTGGGCGCGTCGACATCATCGCCGAACTGCACGACCGGATCGATGCCGCAGTCGCCGCCGCCTATGGCTGGCCGCATGACCTGAGCGACGAAGCGATCGTCGAGCGGCTGGTGGCACTGAACGCGGAGCGGTACGCCGAGGAACAAGCGGGCACGGTCCGCTGGCTGCGGCCCGATTACCAGATCGCGAAGGCCGGGCTGACTCAGCTTCCGGCGCGGACGGAAACGCAAGAGGAGCAGGTCGAGGCGCCGCTGCCGCAAGCGAAGGCGAAAAAACCCGCTTTCCCGCGCGATGCGATCGGTCAGACGGCGGCGGTCCTGTCCGACCTGCGCGGCGGCGCTGCGCTGGAGGCCGGAACGATCGCGCGGCGCTATGCCCAGGGGCTGAAGGCCGAACGCCGCATCGCCGCGACGCTCGCCGCGCTCGAACGGCTCGGGCATGTCGCGCGCGAGGGCGACAGCTATCGAATGCGGCGCGCCGCCTGAGACGCGGCACCGGCAGGCGGGCCGATGCGTTTATCGTGTTTAGGCGAGGAATGTAACGATGGCGACGGACGATAAAGACAAGGTTTACAAGGACTTCAACGACGCTGTGAACATGCAGCCGAAGGAGATCGAGGACTGGCTGGACACCGATGGAAGCAAGTCGGTCGGTGCGAAGGAGAATGGCGGGGAAAGCGTCGGGCACAAATCGGGCAAGCGGATCGTCGAGATCAAGCGGACGCACAAGGCGGACCTTTCGGACGATGATTACGACCACATGGCAAAGGTCACCGGCTATGTGCATCGCCACCTGGCGCAGGGTGGGCCGGAGGACGACAAGGAGAATTCGGACTGGCGCTATTCGCTGATGAACTGGGGCCATGACCCGATGAAGTGAGTGCTTTCGGACGGTGGCCGGGGCGAGGCTACATCTCGCCCCGGGCCCGGCGGATCGCGTACCATCTGGCGACGTTGGCATCATGTTCGGCAAGCGTGTTCGCAAAGACATGGCCGCCGGTGCCGTCTGCGACGAAATAGAGCGCGGACGTCGCAGCGGGATCGAGCACCGCGTCGATCGAGGCGCGGCCGGGATTGGCGATCGGGCCGACGGGAAGACCGGGGCTGGCATAGGTGTTATAGCCGTTCTTCGCCTCAAGCTCGGACCGCTTAATCCGGCGGCCGAGCGGCCGGCCCTTCGTAATCGGATAGATCACGGTCGGGTCGGCCTGAAGCGGCATGCCGCGCCGCAGCCGGTTTTCGTACACGCCAGCGACCGTGCGGCGTTCGGCGGACTTGCCGGTTTCCTTTTCGACGATCGAAGCGAGGATGATCGCCTGTTCGGGCGTGGTGACGGCGATGCCGGGTTTGCGCTTCGCCCAGGCCGCCCTCAGATAATCGCGCATCGCCCGCTGCATCCGCGCGACGATTGCGGCGCGGTTGTCGCCGCGCTGGAACGCATAGCTATCGGGCAGGATCGATCCCTCGGCCGGGACCGCGACCGCGCCGGATAGCCCGTTTGCCTTTATCAGCGCGTCGTGCACCATGACGGACGGATAGCCCTCCGGCACGACGACGAGGCGTTGCAGCGTCCTACCCTGCTGAAGCAGGCGGAGCAGCGCTGATTGGCTGACATGCGCGGGGATGCGATATTCGCCCGCCTTGATCGGCGCAGCATCACCCAAAATCCGGGCGAGGATGCGGAACCGCGTGGCGGAGGAGATGATTCCGGCTTGCTGAAGCTGTGTCGCGGCGCTCGTCAGGCTTGACCCTTGCGCGATTTGAACCGTGGTCGTGCGTTCGGACGGCCCCGCCCCGCTCCATGCGTTCGCGACGGCGAACAGCGCGCCGATCAGCAACAGGCCGACCAACAAACCGCCGCAGCCGAGGCGGCGCATCGCGGCTAGATCGCCTTCATGATCAGCGACGCATTGGTGCCGCCGAAGCCGAACGAATTGTTGAGAACGGCCTTTACCTCACGCTTCTTCGCCTTGTGCGGGACTAGATCGACGCCCTCCGTTCCCTCATCCGGATTGTCCAGATTGAGCGTCGGCGGCACGACCTGATCGCGCAGCGCCAGAATGCAGAAGATGCTCTCGACCGCGCCCGCGCCGCCCAGCAGATGCCCGATCGCCGATTTGGTGCTCGACATCGACGCGCCCGACAGATCGTCGCCGAACACGCGCTTCGCCGCCGCCAGCTCGATCGTATCCGCCATCGTCGAGGTGCCGTGGGCGTTGATGTAATCGATGTCCGACGGCTCCATCCCCGCCTTGCGCAGCGCCATGCGCATCGCGAGTTCGGCGCCCTTGCCCTCGGGATGCGGGGCGGTGACGTGATAGGCGTCGCCCGACAGGCCGTAGCCGACAACCTCGGCATAGATTTTTGCACCACGCGCCTTGGCATGCCCATATTCCTCGAGCACGACGACGCCCGCGCCCTCCCCCATGACAAATCCGTCGCGATCCTTGTCATAGGGTCGGCTCGCCTCGGTCGGGCGGTCGTTCATGCTCATGTTGAGCGCGCGCGCCTGCGCGAAGCCCGCGACGCCGAGCGGATTGATCGTGCCCTCCGCGCCGCCCGCCAGCATCACGTCGGCATCGTCGTCCCTGATCATCCGCGCCGCATCGCCGATCGAATGCGCGCCCGTCGAACAGGCGGTGACGACCGCGTGATTTGGGCCCATCAACCCGTATTTGATCGATACCTGACCGCTGATCAGGTTGATAAGGCGACCGTGAACGAAGTGCGGGCTGACCCGGCCGGGGCCGCGTTCGTGCAGGTTGATCGATTCGATCTCGATCCCCGGTAAGCCGCCGATCCCCGAACCGATCGAGACGCCGGTGCGCAGCTTCAGCGCATCGTCCATATTTTCGAGGCCAGCGTCCTCGATCGCCTGACCCGCGGCGTCGATGCCATAGATGATGAAAGGGTCGACCTGACGCTGGACCTTGTGATCGACGCGCTTGTCGGGATCGAAGCCGTAGGCGTGATCCGCCGGCTTCACCTCGCAGGCGATGCGGCATTTCTGGTCCGACGCGTCGAAGCGCGTGATCGGACCCGCGCCCGACTTTCCTGCGATGATGTTGGCCCATGCAGTCCCAACATCGGCCCCAAGCGGGGTGACAAGGCCCAATCCGGTGACGACGACACGCCGCATGACGAAAACTCCATGACGATAATGCAAAACGGCTTCCCGCCCTGTTCGCCCCGGACGGGAAGCCGCGCTAGGTTCGGCCCGGGCGGGCGGACGGATCGTGGGCGATCAGTCCTTGTGTTCGTCAATATAGACGATAGCGTCCTTGACGGTCGTGATCTTCTCGGCGGCATCGTCGGGGATCTCGACGCCGAATTCCTCCTCGAACGCCATCACCAGCTCGACGATGTCGAGGCTGTCGGCACCCAGATCGTCGATGAAGCTGGCGTCCTCCGTCACCTTTTCGGACTCGACACCAAGGTGCTCGACGACGATCTTCTTAACGCGCTCTGCGGTGTCGCTCATGATATTTCCCTTTTCCGCGATTGGGTTTCGTTGATTCCTGAACGCACCTAGAACGCACGGCAGAAGCTGGCAAGTATCAGATCATCGCCATTCCGCCGTTGACGTGAAGCGTCTGCCCGGTGACGTAAGCCGCCTCACGCGAGGCGAGATAAACGACCGCCGCGCCGACGTCGTCGCCCGCGCCGAGCCTGCCGGCAGGAATACGCGCGGTGAGCGCCTGTTTCTGCGCATCGCCGAGGTCGTCGGTCATGGCCGACGCGATGAAGCCGGGGGCAACGCAGTTGACGGTGATCCCGCGGCTCGCGAGTTCCTGCGCCAGCGCCTTCGACATGCCGGTCAGCCCCGCCTTCGACGCGGCGTAATTGGCCTGGCCCGGATTGCCAGTCGCACCGACGACCGAGGTGATCGAGATCATTCGCCCGAACCGCGCCTTCATCATCGGTTTGGCCGCCGCGCGGCAAAGGCGGAACGCAGCCTCCAGATTGACGCGGATGACGCTGTCCCATTCCTCGTCCTTCATCCGCATCGCCAGATTGTCGCGCGTGACCCCTGCGTTGTTGACGAGAATGGCGAGCGAGCCGAGCGCTTCGGTCGCACGCGGGACCAGGGCATCGACCGCGGCACCGTCGGACAGGTCGCAGGCGAGCGCGACGTGGTCGGCGCCAAGCGTCGCGCGGAAATCTTCGAGCTTTCCGGCGTTCGATCCCGACAGCGCCAGCCGTGCCCCCCGCCCGGCGAGCGCCCTGGCGATCGCCGACCCGATCCCGCCGCTGGCCCCGGTCACGAGCGCGGTCATTCCCGTCAGATCGAACATGCTGGTCTCCAACCCGGTCTAGTCAAAAGCGCGATCAACGTGCCGTCCGCACGCAGCGTCAAAGCATTTTAACCAGCGCTTCGACATCGTCCATCGTCGTTACGCTCACCGTCTCGACGTCGGGCGTGGTGCGTTTGATCATCGGTCCGAGCACCTTGCCGCCGAATTCGATGAAGCGTTCGACGCCCGCGTTGCGCATCGCAAGCACGGATTCGCGCCAGCGGACCATTCCAGTCACCTGCTCGACAAGCAGCCGCCGGATCGCGCCGGGATCCGCGACCGCGACCGCGTCGACGTTGGCGAACACCGGAACGAGCGGCACCTGCATGTCTGTGTCGGCGAGCGCGGCCTCCATCGCGGCGGCCGCGGGCTGCATCAGTGCGCAGTGAAACGGTGCCGATACGGGAAGCAGCACCGCGCGCTTTGCGCCCAGATCCTTGGCCAGCGCAACCGCGCGCTCGACCGCCGCCCGGTCGCCGGAGATGACGACCTGACCGGGATCGTTATCGTTGGCGACGGTGCAGACGAGCGGCTCGCCGCCCTCTGCGAGAATGCTGTCACGCGCCGCGCCCGCGATCAGTTCCGCCTTGTCGAGGTCGACGCCAAGCAGTGCAGCCATCGCGCCCGCGCCGACCGGAACCGCCGCCTGCATCGCCTGCCCCCTGAGTTTCAGCAGACGCGCCGTCGCTGCCAGGTCGAATGTCCCCGCCGCACACAGCGCGCTGTATTCGCCGAGGCTGTGGCCGGCGACATAATCCGCCGTATCCGCGAGCCGAACGCCGGCCTCCTGTTCAAGCACGCGCAGGGTCGCAATCGCATTCGCCATGATCGCGGGCTGCGCGTTCTCGGTCAATTGCAGTTCGTCCTGCGGCCCTTCGACCATGATCCGGAACAGTCGCTGGCCCAGCGCATCATCGACCTCTTCAAACACGGCGCGGGCGGCCGGGCTGGCATCGGCAAGCGCCTTGCCCATGCCGACCGACTGACTGCCCTGCCCGGGGAAGATGAATGCGCGCATATGATCCTGCCTTTCGTTCAGCCGCGGGTTAGAAAAGGGACGCGGAGGTTGCAACCTTTGCCGTGCAGCTTGCCCTTTCGTCGAAGATCGCGTAACCGGCCCTGCTTGCGGAGATACTGCGCCTGACGGCTCATATCCCGCTTGCGACAAGAACGACGGCCGGAGGGGCGCGGGGCATGGGGCCCGGTGTCAGCGATCGGTAACATGAAGGACGAAGAATGGCTCTTTACGAGCATGTCTTCCTCGCGCGCCAGGATCTGGCGCAGGCGCAGGTCGACGCATTGGCGGAAGCCGCCACCCAGATCATTGAAAACAACGACGGCAAGGTCGTCAAGACCGAGACCTGGGGCCTGCGCAGTCTCGCCTACAAGATCGCGAAGAACCGCAAGGCGCATTACGTGATGCTCGAGATTGACGGCCCGGGTTCGGTCATTGCCGAACTGGAGCGTCAGACGCAGATCAACGAAGACGTCATCCGCTATATGACGGTGAAGGTCGACGAACTTGAACAGGGTCCGAGCGTGATGATGCGCAAGCAGGAGCGTGATCGCGAACGCCGCGGTGATCGCCCGCGTCGCGACCGCGATGAGGAGATGAACTGATGGGCCGCGCATTCTTTCGCCGCCGCAAGAGCTGTCCCTTTTCCGCAAAGGACGCGCCGCGGATCGACTATAAGGACGTTCGCCTGCTCCAGGGTTTCGTATCCGAACGCGGCAAGATCGTTCCGAGCCGGATTACAAGCGTGTCCGCCAAGAAGCAGCGCGAATTGGCGCAGGCGATCAAGCGCGCGCGTCATCTGGGCCTTTTGCCCTACATCGTTAAGTAAGGAGCGCCGGTATGGACGTAATTCTGCTGGAGCGTGTCGAGAAGCTCGGCGCCATCGGCGACGTGGTCAAGGTCAAGGACGGGTTCGCCCGTAACTTCCTGTTGCCCAACAAAAAGGCACTGAGGGCGAACGAAGCCAACCGCAAGGTGTTCGAGGCCAACCGCGCCCGCATTGAATCGGACAATGCTGAACGCCGTTCGGTCGCCGAAAAGGAAGCGAAGACCTATGACAAGACCAGCGTCACGCTGATCCGTCAGGCATCCAACGCCGGTCAGCTTTACGGATCGGTTGCGATCCGGGATCTGGTCGAGGCGCTGGAAAGCGACGGCCACAAGCTGACGAAAAGCCAGGTCATCCTGGACAAGCCGATCAAGGCAATCGGAATCTACGACGTCAAGGTCGCGCTGCATCCGGAAGTTCTGGTGACCGTAAAGGTGAACGTGGCACGATCGCCCGAAGAAGCGGAAATGCAGACGCAGGGCGTCGACGTCATGGCGCAGATGTTCGAGGAAGACCGCGATCAGGGCGGCTTTGTCGAAAACTATGATTCGCGCGCGGAGCCGGGGACAATACTTGCCGAGGACGACCCGCGTGATGATCGTGCGGAGGCAGCGGTCGATGCGGCAAAGCCGGGCGAAGCCTGAGCCGCTCCGCCGTTAAATTAAAGCCGTCCGGATCGCCTCCGGGCGGTTTTTTTACTGTTAGGGGCAGGTCATATAAGCGCCCACGACCGCCGCCAGCGGAATGAGGGCGAGGATAATCGGGAAAATCTGCTTCATGCCTTGATCCGTTGCACCGAGTGATGGCAACGAAACGCGCGTTTGTGCCAAAGGATACGGGTTTATGAACGGCGCAAGCGTTCTGTGTTGAAACAGCGTCAGGCAAGGCAGTCCCGGTCCAGCGCCGCGACATCGTCGAAGCCGATGAGGCCCAATGTCAGGTCTAGTTCCCCGAGCACATTGTCGATGACTGCGCTGACCCCGTCCGCGCCGTCGACGGCAAGTCCCCAGATATAGGGCCGTCCGAGCAAGACGGCGTCGGCACCGAGTGCGAGCGCCTTCGCAACATCCGCGCCGCCGCGTATGCCGCTGTCGAACAGGACCGGGATACGGTTTCGAACCGCATCGGCACACGCGGCGAGTTGCGCGGCGGAACCAACTGCGCCGTCGACCTGACGTCCGCCGTGGTTTGAGACGACGATACCGTCCCACCCCTCGTCAACGGCCCTTGCGGCGTCGGAAGGATGCTGGATGCCTTTCAGAATAACGGGTAGATCCGTCCAGTCGCGAATGCGCTTCAGACGGTCCCAGTCGAGCGTGGGATCCGAATAGATGCGCGAGAACAGGGCGGCCGCCGCGATCATGTCCTCCTCCGGCGGCTTTTCGAGCATCGCGCGGAAAACCGGGTCGCTGACATATTGCGCGAGCCCCTGCCCGCTTAAAAACGGAAGATAGCCGTGACCGAGATCGACCGGCCGCCAACCGAGCATCGTGGTATCGAGCGTGACGACGATCGCCTCGCACCCACAGGCCTCAGCCCGCTGGACAAGCGAACGCGACAATTCCTCCGACCGGGTCCAGTAAAGCTGGAACCAGCGCGGCGCTTCGTCCATCGCCGCCGCGCATCGCACCATGTCGACGGACGCCTGGTTCGAAAAAATCATCGGCACACCCCGCGCGGCCGCGCCCTTGGCGGTTGCCAGATCGCCCTCGGGATGCGCCAGATCCTGAACCCCGATCGGCGCGAGAAGCAAAGGCGCAGGCAGCGTCCGGCCGAACAGCGTGGTCGTCAGATTTCGCGTGCCGACGTTGCGGAGCATCCTTGGCACAAGCCGCACCGCATCCAGCGCTGCCCGGTTCGCCGCGTTCGTCGAGCCGCGACCTGCCGATTGCAGATAGCCGAACGCTTCCGGCGGCATGCTGAGCTTCGCCTGTGCCTCCAGCGAATCGATCTCGAACGGAACGGTGGCGCGTCGACCGATAAATCCCGCGGCATAGGTTTGCGCGAGACGAAGCTGGCCGATCCCGGCGCGCGGTGCGCCCGTCATTGTCCGTTCGCCTCGGCAATCAAATTTTCGACCTTGGCTGATTTTACCTCAGAATGATCAGCGTGCCGGGCGTCGCGACGTGAAATGATGCGAAGCAAGCGCTCGACCGTTCCGCCCTGAATTATCACGGAGAACAGCACCACGATATATGTGGCAGCAAGCGCGATCGACCGGCCCGGCCCTTCCGGCAGGCCAAGCGCCAGCGCGACCGAGATGCCGCCGCGCAAACCTCCCCAGATCAAAGTGACAGGTGCCAGCCGTCCAAGCGTAAGAAACGGCCTCAGCGCCGTAAGCGGCACCATCACCGCGATCGATCGCGCCGCAAGGACCAACGGAATCGATGCAACGCCCAATACAAGCAAGCGAGGATCAGCGGGGATCGTCACGACTTCGAGCCCGATCAACAGGAACAGGACCGCGTTCAGGATGTCGTCGATCAATTCCCAAAATTTGATCATATAGTCCTGAGTGTTTTCGCTCATCGCATGCGCCACGCCCTGGTTGCCGAGGATCAGCCCGGCCACCGCCATCGCCACGGGTCCGCTGACGTGCAGTTGACTGGCGAGCGCATAGCCGCCCATCACCACCGCAAGGCTGATCATCACCTCGACATTATACTGATCTATAGAGCGCATCCCCCGAAAAGCGATGTACCCAACGATCAGCCCCAGCAGCACCCCGCCCCCCGCCTCCAGCGCGAAGAGATAGAAAGCGTGGCCGAGCTCGAACGTCGTTCCCCCTAGCGCCGATTCCAGGATGATCGCGAAGATGACGACGCCGACACCGTCATTGAACAGACTTTCCCCCGCAACGGTTGCCTCAAGCGTCGGGGTCACCCGGGCTCGCTTCAGGACCGCCATGACGGCGACCGGGTCGGTCGGGCTGATCAACGCGCCAAAGACGAGGCACCAGACAAAAGGTACCGCATATCCAAGGAGCCCGGCGACGATGTAGAAGCCACCCCCGACAATGGCGGTCGACATCAGGACGCCGATCGTGCTCAGCACCAGAATCGGCCAGCGCCCTTTGCGCATGTCGTCCCAATTGACGTGGAGTGCGCCCGCGAACAGCAGGAACGAAAGCATTCCATTCATCAGCGTCGAATGAAAATCGATCCCCGCGATGAACCCGACAATGTCGTTCGCGACATCGCTGTTGGGGTTGATCACGTCGAGTGCGACTACAATCAACGACGCGATCGCGCCCATGACGGTCAGCCCGATCGATTGCGGCAAATGCAGAAAGCGATGATTGAGATAGCCTAGGAACGCCGCAAGCACGATGAGGATCGCAGCCGCGTCGAAGGGGGTAATGATGAAGCCTGCGATCATGGATTTACCTGTGCGGCGGGCGACAGCGCGAAATTCTGTCCCGCCTCCGGTGCCGGTACCGCAGCCACGCCCGTATTCTTCAGATATTCGGCGATCGCCAACCCGCGCCGTTGATTGAGCCGGGGCCGCGCAGGTACGGCATCGGCGGGTACAAGACCGGGAACGCCAAGCGCGCTGATGTTCCAGCGTTGCGCCTCCCATATGGTCAGTTGCAAGGCGCGCTGTGCAGCGGCATCGAGCGCCGCATCATTGTCCGCGAAACGAATGACGGGCAGCGGCCCGAGCGGCGGAACGATCACGATCTGCCATCCCTCGGACACGGCCTCATTCGTGCGCTGTTCAAGCGCGTAATAGGTTGCGGCATCAGCGCCCGGCAAAGGCTTTGCGCTCGCCGTTGCGCGCCGGTGGTCCCGATCGAGCGTCACCGCGTCGGCCGATACACCCGCGGCAAGCCCGACGAGCCGTGCGACCGCGCGCGCTTGGGCGTCGGCCGCCTCCACGCTCGCGGAAGCCTGGCGGAGTTCGGCGCGCTGGGTCTCGAGCGAACCGGCGGAGGGATCGAGCAGCACCTGATCGAGCTGAAGCCGAACGGGCTGTCCAAGCGTCTTGGCCAGTTCGCGCTGAAGACGCTTGCTGTCCTTTGCGCTGTTTCGCGGCGCGATGATAACCGACCGGACGGCGATCGGATCATCGGAAAAGTCGATATCGAGCTGGGTGACCCGCGCATTGGACCCGAAGCTGCTGTTCAGGAACGAGCGAACCTGAGTCGCCGTGTAGGTTTCGCCGGCGATATGGCTGAGGGCAATGCCGAGCGGAACCGCCATGCCGCCAAATACGAGCAGCAGCACCATCGTCTGCGTCCAGCTTTGCGTTCCCGACAGATAATGACCGAACCCGTAAAATCGCGCCATGATCGTGGCCGAAAGCGCTATCGTCAGGAAGTTGGTGACGAACAGCGCGAGCGAGCCGCCCAGCACCGGCATGTTCATCGTCGCGATACCGTAACCGACCACCGCCAGCGGCGGCATCAGCGCGGTCGCGATCGCAACGCCGACGATCGATTCGCCCCGGCCCCGGATCACTGCGAACGCGCCGGCGAGAGCGGCGAACAGCGCGACCAGCAGGTCGAACAGGTTCGGTTTGGTCCGCGATAATATTTCAGTGGTCGGCGCTTTCAGCGGTGAAACCACCACGATCAGCGCTGTAAACAGGATCGCGGCGAGCGTTCCGATCGCGAGCGCGGTGAAGGAACGCCGCATTTCGGAAAAATCGAACAGTGCCAGGCTGAAGCCCAGTCCCAAAATAGGACTCATCAGCGGCGAGATCAGCATCGCGCCGATCACGACCGCGGGCGATGACAGCAGGAGACCGAGCACGGCGATGCCGGCCGACATCATCGTCATGAAGATATAGCGCGGCGACCAGCCGCTGTCCTCGACGATCCGTTCGACGACGCGTTCGTGATCGACGGATCCTACCACGCGGAGCCGCCACCACCGATAGAATTTCCAGTTATCGAACCGATCGCTCGCATAGATCGATCGTTCCGACGATAGCGCACGATTCATGTCCATCGTCGCGTCAATCCCAAACTCGCCTCCGGCATTGCGCGACGCCCCCGCTCCGGCCAAACCGCATATTCGTTGCGTCGCGCCGTCGAGTTAGCATAACGCAGAGCCATTCCACCATCCCGGCAAAATACCGGCCGGCGACGACCGCCTGCCCCATGCAATCAGACAAGCCTTTTACCGGCTGGATCGCCCAAGGACACATGAATGATTGCCGCAACAATGACCCCCCCTAATTCCGGCCGGATCGATCGATGATCATAACGGTGGCCGCGATCATCGCCGCAGTCCTGGTGACTGCGCTGCTCAGCTTCACGAAATTCGCGCGCAGCGACAGCTGGCGCGCAACGGTTACGCCACTCGCCTCGATCATCGGATCGGGATTTCTGATCTGCGGTCCCTTGCTTGCGCGCGAGTTCGGCTCGGCGGCGATCCTCGCAATGGCTGCGCTGCTGGCGATCGCTTATGCGGTCGGTGCCGTCATCCGCTTCAACATCATCCATATCGAGAACATCAAGCCGCACCTTCGGCCGCACGAGGCTATGGCCTGGGCAATGCGCGTCACCCAGATGATGCTGGCCATCGCCTACGCGGTCTCCGTCGCCTATTATCTGAAGCTGCTCGCCGAATTCTCCATGAAGGCGCTGCCGGTCCCGGAGTCGTCGCATACGCTGATCGCAAACTGCTTCGTCACGCTCATAATCCTTGGCCTGAGCGCCTTGACGCTGTCGGGCAGCATCCGAAAGGTGGAGCATGCTGCCCATGCCAGCGTGTCGGTCAAGCTCGGCGTTATCGCAGGGCTGCTCGTCGGTCTGGGACTGTGGTGGGTGATGCGGCCGTCAACGCCGCTGGACCTGCCGGCCTGGCGCATATCGGGAAACAGCCTGGCGCTATTGCTCGGCCTGTTGATCACGGTGCAGGGGTTCGAGACTTCGCGTTACATGGGCGAGCTCTACGATCAGCAAACGCGGATCAAGACGATGCGCCATGCGCAGTGGATATCGTCCGCGATCTATCTCGGCTTTCTCGCGCTGCTGACTCCGTTCCTGAGGCAAGCCCAGAGTTCCGAAGGTGTGGCGGGAATCCTCGACATCATGGAACTGGTCGCGCCGCTGATGGGTATCTTTGTCCTGGTCGGCGCGGTGTCGAGCCAGTTGAGCGCGGCGATCGCGGATTCGATCGGATCGGGCGGGCTGATCGTCGAATTTACGCATAAACGCCTCGGCATTCGCTCGGCCTTTCTTGCCGCCGCAGTACTTGCGATCGGCGTCGTTTGGCTGACCAATCCGTTTTCGGTCATTGCGCTGTCATCGCGGGCATTCGCCCTGTTTTACGCAATGCAGGCCGTGCTTGCTTTATGGGTTTCGCTAAGAACCGGAAAAGGCGGCATCTTTGCACGGATCGGCTTCGTAGTTATCGGTCTGATCTGTGTGATCGCGACTCTGGCGGGTGCGCCTGCGGAAGGTTGATCGTAAGCGGCAAGGGACGCGATGACGAACGACGAACCACGCTGGACGCTCGGGATTATCGGCGGCTCAGGTCTTTATGCGATCGAAGGGCTGGAAAATCCCGAATGGCTTGACGTAACGACGCCGTGGGGGCCGCCGTCCGACCGGCTGTGCAAGGGGCGGATCGGCGACATTGATCTGGTGTTCCTGCCGCGTCATGGGGCGGGCCACAGACTGCCCCCGTCAGAAGTCAATGCGCGCGCCAATATCGATGCGTTGAAGCAAGCGGGCTGTACCGATGTGCTCGCCGTCTCGTCCGTTGGTTCCCTGCGCGAGGAACTGTCGCCAGGACATTTCGTGGTGGTCGATCAGATCATCGACCGGACCGTCAACCGTGTGTCGAGCTTTTTCGGAACGGGCATGGTCGCGCATGTTTCGATGGCGCAACCGGTTTGCCCACGTCTGGCCCGATATGCCGGCGACGCCGCGCGCGAGACGGATGCCGATGTCGCCGATGATGTTACCTATCTTGCGATGGAGGGCCCGCAATTTTCGACGCGAGCGGAATCGATGCTGTACCGGCAATGGAATTGTGACGTAATAGGGATGACCGCGATGCCCGAGGCGAAACTCGCGCGTGAGGCCGAACTTCCTTATGCGCTGATCGGGATGGTCACCGATTATGATTGCTGGCGCGACGACACGGCGCATGTCGAGGTTGCGGATGTCATTCGTCAGATGGTGGCAAATGCGGAACGCGCGAGGTGTCTGATCGCCACACTGGCACGCTTACTGCCTGTACGGCGTGCGTCCTCTCCGATCGACACCTGCCTTGACCACGCCCTGATTACCGATCCAAGTTTCTTCGATCCGGCGATGACGGAGCGGCTGAAAACGATAGCCGGTCGCGCGGCCAGGGCAAGAGCTGGTGAAAGCGGGGAGCGTTGATGCAGTTATCACGGTGCATAGGATCGGTTGGTGCGGCGATCGTTTGTTCGATCGGTACGGCGGCCGTCGCGCAGGCGGCGACCCCGCGCGAGATGCTGGTTCAGGCGGCCTTTCTCGACCGTGACCGAGCGACTGCCCTGCGCCGCGTGGAACTGGCGCTGCAAACAGCGTCCGCTGCCGCCGAACGCTCTCCTCAGGATCAGGAGGCCGCGATCGTGAAGGCGACGGCGTTCGGTTATCACGCCAAATTGACCGGCAGCCGCTCAGAGGCGATTACGGCGCGCAAATCGTTCGAGGCGCTGGCGACGCGCTATCCCCGCGATCCCGAAGCGCAGGCGGCACTTGGCGCATGGCATGTCGGCGTGATTTTCAAGGTGGGGCGCATCCTGGGCGGAGCGGTCGCCGGCGCATCAAAGTCGGCGGGGTTCAACGCGCTGGACCGCTCGGTCGCGCTCGGTGGCGACCGCGCGATGTTTTTGGCGCTGAACGGTCTGCTGCGGCTCGAACTCGATACGAACGACAGCAAGGCGCAAGGGCTGCTGGAGCGAGCTGCGCGAGCGCCGGCCCCGACAGCGATCGACAGCTTCCTTCGCCGGGCTGCCGCGGCGGTCCTCGCTCCACTTCGGCGCGATGACGACAAGTCGGTAAAGCAACTCGCAAAGAAACTGCTGCCGTTCGGCCAACTGCCCGAAAAGGATTAGTCGCGCGCGACCTGAAATCCGGCGAAAGACTGGCTGACGGGCATCAGCTCAAGGGTGTTGATGTTCAAATGCGGCGGGAGTGTTGCGACCCAAAGGATCGTTTCGGCGATGTCCTTGCCGGTCATCGGGTCCGCTCCGCCGTACAGCTTGTCGGATGCCGCCCGGTCACCACCCGTCCGCACGACGGTAAACTCGGTCTCCACCATCCCCGGCTCGATCGAGGTCACCCGGACCCCCGTTCCGTGCAGATCAGAGCGCAAGTCGAGAGAGAACTGGCGAACGAACGCCTTTGTCCCGCCGTAAACATTGCCGCCGGTATAAGGATAGCTCGCAGCGACCGAGGACAGGTTGATGATACCACCCCTGCGTTCGACCAATTTCGGCAAAAGACGGTGCGTGATCGTCACCAGCGCGGTCAGATTGGTATCGATCATCGTCCGCCAGTCGGCAAGGGCGGCGCGCTGCGCAGGCGCGGTTCCCAAAGCCAGCCCGGCATTATTGACGAGCAGATCGATCCCGGAGAATTCGGGCGGCAGAGCCGCAAGCGCATCGTCCAGTGCCTCAGTGTCCCTAATGTCGAACACTGCGGGATGTATCCTGTCGGCGCCGATATCGGCGACGAGCTTCTCCAATCGCTCGGCGCGGCGTCCGGTCGCGATAACCCGCCAGCCCGCGCCCGCAAAAGCTCTGGCGCTAGCCTCGCCAATGCCCGCGGTTGCTCCGGTAATGAGCGCTGTCGGCATCCTTTTCGATCCTCATAAAGTCAGTATGTGGTTGCATGTCACCACATTTTTTGACCATCTCATGCACGCAGGAAACGACAATTCGTCAATTCTTGTTTAATGATATCGTAATGAATTCACCAATACGTGTCGCGTCACTTTATCGCTTTGCTCGCTTTCGCGATCCTGCTGCGCTTGCCGCCCCACTGGAAGAATGTTGCCGGGCAAATTCGGTCAAAGGCACGCTTCTGCTTGCTCATGAAGGGATAAATGGCACGATCGCTGGCGTGCCGTCAGGGATTGATCGCGTGGTGTCGCACATCCGGACGCTGCCCGGTTGCGAGGCGCTGGCTGTTCGCTATTCGGACGCCGGAGTGAGGCCGTTCCGCCGGCTGAAAGTCCGCCTGAAGCCAGAGATCGTCACCATGGGCATCCCGGCGATCGATCCACCGCGCGATGCGGGGCACCATGTCGATCCGGCGGACTGGAATGCCCTGATCGACGACCCGGACACGATCGTCATCGACACACGCAATGATTATGAAGTTGCGGTTGGAACCTTTGCAAACGCGATTAATCCTGGAACGCCGCATTTTCGGGATTTCCCGGACTGGCTCCGCGCCAACCGCGCCAAATTCGGGGAGCGGCGGCGTGTCGCGATGTTTTGTACGGGCGGTATCCGGTGCGAAAAGGCGACGGCGTACGCGGCAGCCGAAGGACTTGACGACGTTTACCACCTGAAGGGCGGAATCCTCGCCTATCTGGACAGCGTGCCGCGCGAAAAAAGCCTTTGGCGCGGCGAATGTTTCGTCTTCGACGAACGCGTCGCGGTCGGTCATGGCCTCGAAAGCGGTACGCACACCTTGTGCCGCGCCTGCCGGCGTCCGCTTGGACCGGATGATCGTGCTTCCCCCGACTATCGGCCGGGCATCGCCTGCCCGCATTGCCATACCGAACGCGACGAAGCCAAAAAACGAGGCTATGCGGAGCGGCATCGTCAGGAGTTGCTTGCCGCCGCGCGCGGTACAACGCATGTCGGCGCGACCACAGCCGATCGACGCTTAAGTCCCACGGAGTAAGATGATGCCCCTTCCCGGTTCACGCAGTCTCGTCGCTCTGCTCTTGTTGACCAGTGCCGTCCCGGCGATTGCGCAAAAAGCGGAGAAGCCCGCTGCGGCCGCAAAGGCCGATGACGAGATCACCCTTCCCCCGCTGCCGGATGACAAGACGATCGATCAGTCCGCGGCGATCGGCGGCAGGACGATCAAATACCGCGCAACCGTCGGCACGCTGGCGGTGCGCGATGAAAAGGGGAAGATCATCGGGCAGGTCGTCTACACCGCCTACATCGTACCGAATAGCGGGACCGAACGGCCCGTGACATTCGCGTTCAATGGCGGACCCGGTGCATCGTCGGTGTATCTGAACTACGGCGCGGTCGGCCCGAAACGCTTGCAGTTCGGCGCGCAGGGGAACGCGCCGTCTGATTCGCCGATCGCAACCGACAACCACAATAGCTGGCTGGACTTCACCGACCTGGTATTCATCGATCCGGTCGGCACCGGTTTCAGCCGCAGCCTGGTGGATGAGGCGGCCACGAAAAAGGCGTTCTATGCGAACGATCCGGACATCAAATACCTCTCCAAAATCATCTTCGACTGGCTCGTGAAGGAAAGCCGCCTGCGCTCGCCCAAATATCTGATGGGCGAAAGCTATGGCGGTTACCGCGTCCCGCGCATTGCCTATGAATTGCAGTCGCAGATCGGCGTTGGAGTTAACGGGATCGTGCTGGTGTCGCCCTATCTCGATCCGGCGTCGCTCGACGGCGCAACCGCATTGTCGCCCCTGCCGTGGATGATCGACTTGCCATCGATGGCGGCGGCCAATCTGGAGCGCAAGGGGCAGCTGACGCCTGCCGCAATGGCTGAGGTCGAAGCCTATACACGCGGTCCGTTCGCGACCGATCTGCTGCGGGGACGGTCCGATCCCGCGGCGACCGGCCGGGTCGTTCAGCGCGTGACCGAGTTGACCGGGCTCGATCCTTCGCTCGTCAAGCGGCTCGGCGGGCGTGTCGACACCGGGACTTTTCTGCGCGAAGTCCACCGCGCCGACGCGACGATCGGCAGCGTCTATGATTCGAACGTCACCGCCTATGATCCCTTCCCCTGGTCGGCGGAGCGCAACTCGAACGATCCAATACTGGACGCGTTGATCGCGCCCACGACCAGCGCGATGGTCGACTTCGTGACGCGGGTCGTCGGCTGGAAGACGGACGCACGCTACAATGCGCTGTCCTATGCGGTCAATCAGGCGTGGGATCGCGGCAAGCCGGACGATTCGCCGGTCGTCGACCTGCGCAAGGCGATTGCCGCCGATCCGAAGATGGGCGTGCTCATCTCACACGGCTGGGACGACCTGTCCTGCCCGTTCTTCGCATCAAGATTGATCGTCGATCAACTGCCCGCGTTCGGCGCGAAGCAGCGGGTCAATCTCGACATCTATCCCGGCGGCCACATGTTCTACAGCCGTCCCGACAGCGGCGCCGCCTTCAAACGCGATGCCGAGGCGCTGTACCGGGGCTAGGGATCTGCGCCTGCCCGGGCGTCTCCTTCGCCGGCGGTCCCGGCACTGCCGATCGATCGGTCGATCAGGCCGGACCGGCTCATCCACCAGAACAGCAGAACCCCCGGGAGAGCCAGAACGGTCGTCAACGCGTAAAAGTCAACGTAACCGAGCCGCTCGATCAGCGCACCCGCCGTGGTCCCCGTCGCGATCCGTCCCAAGATGCTCGCCGCCGCCGAGATCAGCGCATATTGAAACGCGGTGAAGCGCAGGTCGCAAAGCGCGGAGAAATAAGCGACGACGGTCACCCCGCCGATACCGCTCGCGATATTTTCGAACCCGATCGCGCCGCCCATCGCCGCGCTCCCTTGCGTTACGGCAAGCGGAGCGCCGAACCATGGGATCGTGAACAGGATATCGGGCGCATTCCCGCTTGCCGCGAGCGCCGCGAAGCTGAGGTTCGACACCATCATCAGAACGAGCGAGATCATAACGGACCGCTTCATCCCCAGCCAGCCGTAGAGCAGTCCGCCGATGAAGATGCCGATGAGATAGGCGATCAAGCCCATGCCCACGTCGTAAAAGGCGATCTCGTCATTCGTGTATTTCAAATCGTCGAACAGCAGGCGAAACGTCAGATTGGCAAGGGTGTCGCCGATCTTGTGAATCAGGATGAAGATCAATACGATCAACGCCCCCTCCCGCGCGAAAAACTGGACGAACGGCGCCCAAATTGCGCGAAGGGATTCAGCAATGCCGCGTCGTACGGCGATCTGGCGGCGACGGGCAGGTTCCCCCATGACCAGCCCTGCGACCATCGCCGGGAGGGCAAAAATCGCGCAGAGGCCGTAGCCGAGTTGCCACCCGGCGCGTGCCGAGACCAGCAGCGCGAGCGACGCCGCGGCAACCGACCCGATCCGCCAGCCATATTGACTCATGCCGGAGCCGACACCCAGTTGGCGGGGTTCGAGAATTTCGATCCGATACGCATCGATGACGATGTCGAACGTGGCACCGGCGATCCCGACGAGCACGGCCGCGACCGCGGTTGCACCGATCGAAGTCTTGGGATCGACGAAAGCGAGATTGAGCACCGCCGCTATCACCAGCAACCCGACGAAGATCAACCAGGACACGCGTTGCCCGAGACGGCCGAGCACGGGCAGCCGGACTCCGTCGACGATCCACGCCCAGAGAAACTTCAGATTATAGACCAGGAAGGCGAGGCTGAACGCCGTCACCGTTTTCTTGTCGACGCCGCTTTGCGCCAGCCGCGTCGTCAGCGTCGCCGCGATCATAGCGTAGGGAAAACCGGACGATATGCCGAGCGCCAGCGACGCGAGCGGCGCAGGTTCGAAATAAGGACGAACGCCGTCCCACCAATTTCCCCTCGCCGCCGTCATCCCCGTTCCCTCGATTACGTTCGCGCCTCCCTAGCGCCTTGGGGCGGCGATACCAGTATCAAGCCGCCGGAGGCTAATCGGGCTGAATGAACAGGGAGAAGCCGCCCGGTAACCGTTTGGGCAATTTGCCCCCCAGAACAGTCTCTATCGCAGCGATTGCCGCGATCATGTCTTTGGATGAGCATGGCTTTGAAAGACACCCGGCTGCGAGCTCAACGGCCTCCACAGGGCATCGGCCCGTTACGAACAGCACATCGATGTCACGAGCGCGCGCGTGCCGTGCAACCTCGATGCCCGAGCCGTCGGTGAGTTTCACATCGACAAGGACAAGGTCGATGGCGCTGCCGCTGTCGATAACCCTTATTGCCGCGGCAACACGGTCGACCGTCGCGACGATTGAATACCCGGCTTCGGAAAGGAAATATTCCGTATTGAACGCGATGAGCGGTTCATCCTCGACAATGAGGAGATCGGTAATCCGTCGCTGTTTTCGACCGAACAACACGCAATTTTGCCCCTTCGAATCGCTGTGCCCGTCCATAGCCTCGGGCGGAGGATGCCGGCGGAAATATTTTCGCAACCCATCGGTTTAGCGGCTATCAGCGTGCCGATGGCCGAAACTGCTCCCCCCAATGGCGACCGGATCGCAAAATTGCTCGCCCGTGCAGGGATCGCGTCGCGACGAGAGGTCGAACGCATGATTGCGGAAGGGCGTATCGCGCTCGACGGGCAAGTTTTGGATACCCCAGCCACGGTGCTGCGTTCGCTGGACGGCGTCACAGTCGACGGCAAGCCGGTGGCCGCCCCGGACGCTGCGCGGCTGTTCCTCTATCACAAGCCGCCCGGCCTGCTGGTCACCGAACGCGATCCCGGCGGACGACCGACGATCTACGATCGCCTGCCAAGAGATTTGCCCCGCGTCGTCCCCGTCGGTCGGCTAGATCTCAATACCGAAGGCCTGCTTTTGCTGACGACGGACGGCGGCCTGAAAAGGACGCTGGAACTGCCCGCCACAGGCGTCGAACGGAGCTATCGGGCGCGGGCCTATGGACCTGTCACACAGGATCGGCTGGAGGCGCTGATCGAGGGAATCGAGATCGACGGCGTACGCTATGGTTCTATCGATGCAAATCTCGAACGGCGAACCGGCGCGAACGTCTGGATCGAACTGACGCTGACGGAAGGCAAGAACCGCGAGGTTCGCCGCGTCCTTGAACATCTGGGTTTGAAAGTCTCCCGATTGATCCGGACCCGCTACGGCCCCTTCGTGCTTGCCGATATGCCGGCAGGAGCCATTGGCGAGGTTGCTGCGCGTGATCTGACCGCGTTTACGAACATGCTGGGTTCTTCACGTGGGCGCGGAAACGGAGACCAACGCCGCATTTCGGTATCCGAAGCGTCGTTACCGTCGCGTAACGCTGTGCCGAAACGCACGAGCGAAACACCGGCGGTGAACAGGCGGACGACCGAGCGCGTCCCGCGATCGGAGAATATGATTGCAAAAGCGCGCATGAATTCGCGAGCCGGTGCCTCATCGCAGCCGGCCCGATCCGACACGACAAGGCGGACGGGACGGCCTGCAAAAGGACCCGCTGGGGGTCGCGGTCATCCGCCCCGCGGCAAACGCTGATGCGCGTGATCGCCGGTCGCTGGCGCGGCCGGAAATTGCTTGCGCCCGGCGGCCACGCGACGCGACCGACGGCGGACCGGACACGCGAAGCGTTGTTTTCCATGCTGACGAGCCGGTTCGGCAGTTTCGAGGGATTGCATGTTGCCGACCTGTTCGCCGGTTCGGGTGCGCTCGGGATCGAAGCGGTTTCGCGCGGTGCAGCATCGTGCGTGTTCGTCGAGCAGGAGCGCACTGCTCTCGAGGCGCTACGCGCCAATCTCGAGGCGCTTGGCCTGCGTGCCGGCATAACGGCAAGTTCGGTGATGGCGTTGGGGCCAGCACCTGCTCCGCTCGACCTCCTGCTTATCGACCCGCCATACGGAACCGGCGCGGGAGCGGTGGCGCTGGATCGCCTGTCACGGCTCGGCTGGACGGGACAGTCGAGCTGGGTCAGCATTGAAACCGAAAGATCGGAGCAGCCGAGCGTACCGGGGTTTACGGTCGACGCGACGCGAACGCACGGCAGGGCGCGGCTGACGCTGTTCAGGCACGCTTGATCGTGAAGGACTTCGTCATAACCGCCGGGACCGTTTGACCGCCACCTTGCCGCTTGCCCGAACCAGCCGCGTTCCCTAACTGTTCGCGTGTGGACGCTACCAACGACATTCTGCAGGACGCGCCGTATCTGCGCACCCTGAACCCGCCGCAACGTGAAGCGGTACTGACGACGGAGGGTCCGGTACTCGTGCTGGCAGGCGCCGGTACGGGCAAGACCGCGGCATTGACCGCGCGGCTCGCGCATTTGCTTTACACGCGCAAGGCCTATCCGTCGGAGATCCTGTCGGTGACCTTCACCAACAAGGCCGCGCGCGAAATGCGTGAACGGGTCGGGCGGCTTGTTGGTGACATGGTCGAGGGGATGCCGTGGCTGGGAACGTTTCACGCGATCGGCGCGAAGATGCTGCGGCGTCATGCCGAATTGGTCGGATTGAAGTCGAATTTCACGATTCTGGATACGGACGACCAGTTGCGACTGTTGAAGCAACTCATAATCGCGGCGGACATCGATGAAAAACGCTTCCCCGCGCGCAGTCTCGGCGGATTGATCGATGAATGGAAAAACAAGGGGCTGGCACCCGGTGACATCGACGCCGGCGAAGGCGAACGCTTCGCAAACGGGCGCGGGCAAGAGTTATACTCGAACTATCAGCGGCGGCTGATAGAACTGAACGCGTGTGATTTCGGCGATTTGCTGCTGCACGTACTGACGATCCTCAAGACGCACCGTGACGTGCTGGAGACATATCAGCAACGTTTTCGCTACATCATGGTTGATGAATATCAGGATACCAATTCGTCACAATATCTCTGGCTCAGGCTCTTGGCGCAGGAGCGAAAGAACATCGCTTGCGTCGGCGATGACGACCAGTCGATCTATTCGTGGCGCGGCGCCCAAGTCGAGAACATCCTGAAATTCGAGCGCGATTTTCCCGGCGCAAAGGTTATTCGTCTAGAGCAGAACTATCGTTCGACCCCGCATATTCTGGCCGCCGCGTCCTCGGTAATTTCAAATAACGGCAGCCGGCTCGGCAAGACTTTGTGGACCGAAAAGGATGCCGGCGAAAAGGTCCGCGTGCTGGCCGTCTGGGACGGACCCGAGGAGGCGCGGCGTGTCAGTGAGGAGATTGAAAGCGCGCGAATGGGCGGCACGAGCCTCGACGACATCGCCATTCTCGTCCGCGCGCAGCATCAGACACGGGAATTTGAAGACCGGTTCATCGCGACCGGCCTTCCCTATGGCATCGTCGGCGGTTTCCGCTTCTATGAGCGCGCGGAAATCCGCGACGCGCTTGCGTATCTGCGAATCGTGAATCAGCCGGCCGACGATCTGGCGTTCGAGCGTATCGTCAATGTCCCCAAGCGCGGTCTGGGCGACAAGGCCGTGGCGACGATCCGTCAGTTCGCGCGCGCAACCGCCACGCCGCTCACGACGGCAGCCGCGCGCATTCTCGACACGGACGAATTGACCGGTGCGGCGCGCAAATCGCTTGGCCGCCTTGTCGGCGACATCGCGCGCTGGCGTGAACTCGCGACGACGATGCCGCATGCCGAGCTCGCCCGGCAGTTGCTTGAGGAGAGCGGCTACACTGCGATGTACCAGGCGGAACGTTCGGTAGAGGCATCAGGCCGGCTTGAGAACCTTACCGAACTTGTCCGCGCCATGGAGGAGTATGAAACGCTTGGGGCTTTTCTCGAGCACGTCTCCCTCGTCATGGACAATGAAGGCGGGCGCGACGATCCGAAGGTCACGATCATGACGATCCATGCGGCCAAGGGACTGGAATATGACACTGTATTCCTGGTCGGGTGGGAAGAAGGGTTATTTCCCTCGCAACGCGCGCTCGACGAGGGGGGGACGCGCAGCCTGGAGGAGGAACGCCGGCTCGCTTATGTCGCGATTACCCGCGCAAGACGCCGCGCACACGTGCTGCACGCGGCCAATCGCCGCATCTACGGCCAGTGGAATGCGAGCATCCCTAGCCGGTTCGTCAATGAATTGCCCGCTGAACACATCGACAGCGAAACAACGATGTCGGGGGGTGCAAGTTTATGGCAGGCGAACTGGACGGCCTCTGCCGATCCCTTTGCCGACGTGGCGCGTGGTACGGGACGCGGCCCGGGATGGAAACGTGCATCCACAACCGGATTCAATACCGATCCCGCCCGCGTCACCGAGGCCCGCTCGAGCGCGGTCAGTCTCGGTAACAAGGGCCGGGACGACCTGAATGTCGGCCTGCGCGTTTTCCATCAGAAATTCGGCTACGGCACGATTGCCGAGATCGAGGGCAACAAGCTCGAGATCGATTTTGAGGCCGCGGGTCGCAAGCGCGTGATGGACAGCTTCGTCACGCGGCAATGAGATTGAATTATCCCGGGTCGACCATCATCAGCGTCGTTCCCTCATAGCGCGCTTCACCGCGCACGAAGTGGCTGCTGATGGTAAACCGTCGCGGCGTCAGCCTCAGACCGCCCAATCCCGAGAGTTTGAAAGACCCGATCTTGACTTCCTTGGGGGGTTTACCATCCCGCTCGACCGTCACTGCATCGACGTAGAGTTCATCGTGCCGCGTATATAGGACATGTGGAGCCAGCGTGACCTGTCCGCGATTATAAGAGGCAGAAAGCATCTGGTGCTTGACAATCGCTTCGAACACGGTCGCGGGGGAAGGGAGCGGCGCTTCCCGCTCCGCCGTCGCATCGATCTCGCCCAAAGTGTTCATTGCCCGCCCCGCCCGTTCTGCCGCGATGCACCATCAACACATCGAGCTATGCTTCGTTTCCTCGACCGATCAGTTTCCCGCCGTTCCCGATTGCCGAGTGGCCGGTCCGATCAGTTTTTGCGCGAAATAAACCATCTGCAGCGCCTGCAATCTCGCACCCTGTTCAATGTCCGCGTCGCCAGAATGGCCGCCCGCCGTATCCTCGTAGAACAGATAAGGAAGGCCGTATTCCTTCATTCGCGCGGCAAATTTTCGGGCATGTTGCGGCCCGACCCTGTCGTCCTTGGTCGTCGTCCAGATATAGGGTTCGGGATAGTCAACGCCCTTTTTCAAATTTTGGTACGGCGAGATCGTCTCCAGAAATGCGCGTTCCGCCGGTACATCGACCGAACCATATTCATCGACCCAGGAATCACCGGCTGCAATCTTCTGATAGCGGATCATATCGAGCAGCGGCACCTGGATCGTCACCGCTTTCCAGAAATCGGGATGCTGATTGAACTCGACACCCATAAGCAAACCGCCGTTAGATCCGCCGTAAATGCCCAGTTTCTGAGGACTTGTCAGTTTTCGAGCGAACATGTCCTTAGCGACCGCCGCGAAATCATCATAAATGATTTGCCGCTTGGTCTTACGCCCGGCGTCGTGCCATGCGGGACCGAACTCCCCGCCCCCGCGGATGTTGGCAAGGACGTAACTCCCGCCCTGTTCGAGCCATAATTTGCCGAGCGATCCGGAATAGCTGGGGGTCATCGAGATTTCGAAGCCTCCATAGGCCGTCATGATCGTCGGCGTAGCGCCGTCCAGAGTGATGTCCTTGCGGTGAACGATAAAATACGGAATTTTCGTTCCGTCCGTCGAAGTCGCTTCATATTGTTCGACGACATCTTTCGAGCCATCGAACTTCGCGGGCAATTGCTTGATCCTGTCAGGAACTGCCGCCACCGCAGCGTCCGTTACCCATAAAGAGGTCGGCTCCAGAAACCCCGTCACGGCGATGTAGCCCTCATCGTTCCGGTCTGAGGTGCTGACGACATGAATGGACGCGTTGTCCGGCAATTTCACGCTGCGCGACTGCCAGACTTTGTCGGACGGCGTGAAGATTAGCGCGCGTCCGCGTACATTGTCATTGACGACGGCAATCAACCGGTCACGCGTGACCGCAACATCCTCGACCGACTGGCGCGGTCCGGGCGTAAAGATGGCGCGCGGCGCGACCGCGTCATTCACCAGTTCGACGATCGGTGCCCAGGCAATCGCGCCGGGCTTTATCGATTTCCAAGGATCACTGGTCGTGAAGACAACGCGCCCGTCGATCATTCCGACCGGATAGGTGCGCTGCGGCAGAGTCAACGGCTTGACGCCCCCCGCCGTCCACAAGAGCTTGTCCGCGCCGAAAAACGTTTTCCGGCGCTGGATGATGACGGCGCGGTTCCCTCGCCCATCCGTCAGAACCGCCGCCGCCGTGGGGCCCTGATCGGTCGCTGCGCCGCGAAACACCTCGCGCGCGCCAGCGAGCGGCTGTCCGCGTTTCAGTTCCTTCAACACGAACGCATAACCCGAACGCGTTGTCGTCCCCGCCCCCCAATCGCGCGCGACGAGCAGCAGGTCCTTGGACACCCACGCCGCCGACTGTTTCGATTTGGGCAGGACGAAGCCGTTCGTTACGAATTGCTGGGTTTGGAGATTGAATTCGCGGTAGGTGACCGCATCCTCCCCGCCTTCCGAAAGTGCCACGAGACACAGTCGTTCCTCAGGCTGAAGGCAGGTCGCGCCCTTCCACACCCACTGTTTCTGTTCCGCCTTGCCCAGCGCATCGATGTCGAGCGCGGTCGTCCAGTGCGGAACTGCGCCCGCATAGCTTTCGGCCGACGTCCACCGCCAGATGCCGTGCGGGTTGGCCTTGTCCCGCCAGAAATTATAGATGCGGCCGAAACGCTGGTCCGGCATCGGAATGCGGTCCTCGGCCGATGCGATCGCCAGCGCGTCGGAGAAATAGGTTTGATAACGCGGATCGCTTTCCAGCCGCGGGAGCGTTTTCGCATTCTCCGCCTCAACCCATGCCAGCGCCTTTGCGCCGTCCTTGTCCTCAAGCCAGATATAGGGATCGGTCGTATCGACGGTCTTGGTCATCGTCGACGTCTGCGCGAACGCCGACGTCCCCGCAAGCATACCCGCTGCCGCCGCAATCCAGAAAGTCCGCATACCAACCCCTTTACCGTCTTGCCATCGATCCGCATAACAAACTGCGCCCGACTGTGCGGCACGCGAGTTTCCGGAACAAGGGTCTCGTCAAAGTAATAGTTTGATAGGGCCCCAGTCCGGAGCGACGGACCGAAAGTGAAAAATGCAGGACGGCGTTCCCCTTCCCCAACGCTTTTACGCGATCGGCGCGATCAGCTTTGGCACCGCGCTGATCGTGATCGACGGCGGCGTCGCCAACGTGGCACTGCCGACGATCGCGCATGATCTGCATGTCGATCCAAGCTCGGTAGTGTCTATCGTAACCGTCTATCAGCTCACGCTGGTGATGCTGATGCTGCCCTTCGCCGGGCTTGGCGAGCGCATCGGGCTCAAACGCATGTATCAGCTTGGCCAGCTCGTCTTCACCGTCGCGACCGTGCTGTGCTTCTTCGCCAGGAGCCTGCCCTTCCTCCTCATCGTTCGTGCGGCACAGGCGGTCGGCGCGGCAGCCGCGCTCAGCCTGTCGTCGGCGCTGCTCCGCCAAATTTATCCCGCGCGGCAGCTCGGCCGCGGTCTCGGCATCAACTCGGTCGTCGTCTCCAGCTCGGCCGCCGCGGCACCGACGATCGGCGGTCTCGTCCTCGCCGTGGCACCCTGGCCCTGGGTGTTCGCGAGCGCGGTGCCGTTCGCGATCGCATCGCTAATCCTCGGACGGGCGCTGCCCGATCCCGCGCCCCGCGACGAGCCGTTCGATGTCGTCGGCGCGATCATGTGCGCGGCGATGTTCGGGCTGATCATCGGCGGCTCCGAAAGCGCGGTCCACGGCAACAGTCCAGTCGTCTCCGCCGCGATCGTCGGACTGGGGCTGTTCGTCGCGCTGTTGTTCGTGCGCCGCGAAAAGGGCGAGAGCAAGCCGATCCTGCCGATCGATCTGCTCGCCAGCCCGGTCATAGCGCTCTCGGTGGTGGGCGCGTTCGCCGCGTTCCTCGCGTCGATGACGCTGCTGATCTCGACCCCGTTCCGGCTCCATGATCTGGGCTTCAGCGCCGCCGAGATCGGCGCGGCGATCGCTCCCTGGCCGCTCACCAACATGATCGTCGCACCGCTCGCGGGTTACCTCTCCGACCGGTTCCCCGCGGGGTTGCTCGGCGGGATCGGCATGACCGTGTCGATCACCGCGCTTTCGCTGCTCGCGTTCATGCCCGCCGACCCGAGCTATTTCGACATCGCGTGGCGGATGGCGCTGTGCGGGTCGGGGTTCGGCTTGTTCCTGCCCCCCAACGCGCGGCTCATCATCGGCAGCGCGCCGCGCGAACGCGCCGCCGCCGCGGGCAGCCTGGTTAGCACCGTCCGGTTAATCGGCCAGACGTCGGGAGCGACGCTGGTCGCGGCATTGCTGGCGCTCGGCGTCGGTGCGGGACGCACGCCGCCGATAGTCGCCGCCGGGCTCGCACTGGTAGCGGGGCTGTGCAGCATCGCGCGTCTCCGCCCCTCGATCCGCAACCCGACGCAGGCCGAAACCCGCGACGACGTGCCGACGTTGCGCCAGACGCGTTAGAACTCCGCCTTCGGTTCCGCTTCGTTCATCATTGCCTGACGGACCAGCGGGATCGGCGGGCCTCCGAAACTCAATAAAGCGTCGTGGAACGGCTTCCATGCTGTGCGGCCCCCGCGGGTTGCGGTCCAGTCTGCGCGCAGCTTGCGGATCATCAGTTTGCCGAGCGTATAATTAAGATAGGCCGGGTCATAGGTTCCGCGCGCCGATTGCTGACGCGCATTGCCTTCGTCCTGATAAGATTGACGGACGAACAGCTGCCTCGACTGGTCCTGCGTCATCCCCCGCGCATGCAATCCGATTGCCGACAGAAAGCGGCAATCGCGCAACAGCGCATTCGATAATTGTCCGATATGCACCTCCGGATTGCCCGCGCCGAGCCCCGCTTCCCACATCATCTCCTCGGTATAATGCGCCCAGCCCTCCGCAAACGCATATCCGACGAAGAGGCGACCGATCTTCGATGGTGAGCGGTTCGCATGAAGAAACTGGACGAAATGTCCGGGCATCACCTCATGCACAGAGGTGAAAAGCAGGTCGTCCTTACCGGGCACAAAGGCATCGCGGGTCGCCTTGTCCCATGCGGGATCGGGCGGCGAGATATAGTAGATCGATGGAATGCCGTGCTCATACGGTCCGGGCGGGTCGATATAGGCGCTGTTCTGACGGTTATAGGGAGGGCTCTCCTCTGCCTCGGCCTCCTCGGTCCCGGGAATGGTGACCAGGTCATGCGACATAACGAAATCACGCAGCATCGGAATCTGCCTTCGCGCCTCGGCAACCGGCCCGTCGACCGGTTTGTCCGCGCTCATCTTCCCGACGCAGGCCTCTACGCTTTGCCCGGGCGCATAGCGGGCACAGGCTTGATCGAGCGCTGCCTTGTTGCGCTTCAGGTCCGCCTCGCCGATCGCCTGCAACTCATTGAGCGGAATGGTGACGCCTTCGGTCGCCGACAGCATGCGCGAGAATTTGTCCGGCCCGAGCGCGAAATCCTGAGTGGCAACGGCGCGCCGATCGCCGAGCCAGCGTGCCAGCCCCCGCATCGATGCCGACGCCTCACGTGCCGCATCGTTCAGCTGACGCTGAAGCTCATCGTCCCTGACGCCGGCAAACGCCTGTTTCGCGCCGCCGGAATAATAATCGGCGAAGCCGTCGAATGCCGCCACGCCGTAATTGACGAAGCTGAGCGGCAGGGGCTTGTTTAGGTTCGACCGGATCTGACCGGCCGCGACCGGAATCTTTTTCATCAGGCCGATCAATGCCTTCATCCGCGTCGGCGCGTCCGCATAGTTGCGGGCAACGTACACGTTGGGATCAAGACCGGCGTTCACGTACCAGGCCGGATTCGTATGCGGTTGATCGGCGTCGTCCAGCCAGAACAGCTTACCCTCGGCGACCTTGATCAGATAATCGCGCTCGAACGTCTGCCGGGCATCGAGCCCGGTCAATTTGTTCGCGTCCGCGATCGTCCGGCGCAGGAACTCGGACTGACGGCGCAACCCGTCCGCACTCCAGTCGCCGATCTGACCGTCGAAATCGTGCCGGCCCTGATAAACGGCGTTTGCAGGATCGATCTTGAACCAGCCTTCGATGAAGGCATCACGGAAGCCGGACCAATTGTCCGCGACGGGACCCGGTGCAGCCCGAACGTTCGCTTCGCTTCCGCTCGCAAGCTTTGCCGAACAGCCCGCGACGGTACCCGTCACAATTGCGACTGCCGCGCATGACGCCACCAATCTTATCCGCATCCGACCCCTCCTGATTCGTCGTTTGACGGATGCTGCCAGCGCCGAGGCAAATGCGCTACCCCGCGCAGCGGTCCACGGAACCTCGCAGAGTTGTGCTGGTTGATTCGAAACACGTCACTCAATCGCGAAAGGTTGTCCTCTTGCCCTATATCAATACCCGCGACGGCACTGAACTCTACGTCAAGGATTGGGGATCGGGTCGGCCCGTCATCCTGGTCCATGGCTGGCCGCTCAATGCCGACAGCTGGGACCCGCAGGCGATGGCGCTCGCGGAAAACGGCTTCCGGGCGATCGCCTATGACCGGCGTGGCTTCGGCCGGTCGAGCCAGCCCTGGAGCGGCTATGATTATGACACGATGACGGATGATCTGGCCGATGTGATGAAGGAAACCGGGGTGGATCAGGATGCCACGATCGTCGGGTTCTCGATGGGCGGCGGTGAAGTCGCGCGTTACATGAGCCGCCATGACGGCAAGGGCGTGATCGCCGCAGGTCTCATCTCGTCAGTCGTGCCCTATATGCTTAAAACCGACGACAATCCGCATGGCACGCCCACCGATGATCTGAAAGCGATCGGCGATGGAATCAAGAAGGACCGCTACGGCTTTTTCCGGTCGTTTTTCAAGGACTTCTACGGCGTTGGCCTGATCGAACATCCGGTCAGTCAGGGCCAGGTCGACTGGGCATGGTGGGCGCAAAATCAGGCGTCATTAAAGGCCATTCTTCAATGCGCCACTGCCTTCGGCATGACCGATTTCCGGCCCGATTTGCCAGCGTTTCGCGTCCCGACGCTCGTGATCCATGGCACCGGCGACAAGACCGTTCCGATCGACGCCGCAGGCCGAGCCGCCGCCAAGGGTATCGCGGACAGTCAGCTTATTGAATATGATGATGCCCCACACGGCCTGACCGCAACGCAGAGCGATCGCTTCACGAAGGACTTACTTACGTTTCTTGGCACGGCGGTGCGGCGCTAGGCGGAACCTATGAGCATTGGGTGATTGGTTAACACTCTGGCGAAAGCCGGGGCGGTAGCTGACCGCTTTGGTTACTTCAGCGGGACGATGACTTCATCCGGATGAACGACGTTCAGTTCCTTGCGCGTCATCTCGTCCACCATGTCCGGATTGGCATGATCGGGATCGAGCAGCGCGACGCGATTTTTCAGAACCCTACGCTGAGCATCGATGACTGCGTAAGCGTGTTCGCGCCGGACGACCTGCTGCTTGTAGTCGCCGTAAGCCAGCAATCCGTTACGGCCAAGGATCGCGTACGCCCCGAAAAACGCCATCAGCGTCAACCCGACGGCAGGCCAGACCGCCCGCTGTATCGCCCGGCGAAAAGCTGAAGTTGCTGTCACGTGCGCAGTCTTTCAATTATCGCGTTCGCAATCAAGTCCTGATCAAGACGTCTTTGCCTGCATAAGCCGCTGCATCGCCAAGCTCTTCCTCGATCCGGATCAGCTGATTGTATTTCGCAAGGCGATCAGACCGGGCAAGACTGCCGGTCTTGATCTGTCCGCAGTTCGTCGCGACCGCGAGATCGGCGATGGTCGTATCTTCGGTCTCGCCCGACCGGTGTGACATGACCGCCGTATAGCCGCTGCGCTGCGCGATCGATACCGCATCCAGCGTCTCAGTCATTGTCCCGATCTGGTTGACCTTCACAAGCAAGGAATTCGCCAGCCCATCGGCAATGCCCTGTCTCAACCGGCGAGGGTTCGTCACGAACAAATCGTCGCCAACCAGCTGGACCTTGTCGCCGATCATATTGGTAAGCGTTTTCCAACCGTCGAAATCATCTTCCGACATACCGTCCTCGATCGAGACGATCGGATAACGGCGCGTCAGATCGGCAAGATATTCCGCCAATTCCTGGCCGTTCAGGACGCGGTTTTCACCGGCGATATTGTATCGCCCGCCGCTGTAGAATTCGGTCGCCGCGCAATCGAGCGCCAGCGTGACATCTTCCCCTGCCGTGTAGCCAGCCTGCTCGATTGACGCCATGATGAAATCGAGCGCGTCGGTCGTGCTGGCAAGGTTGGGCGCGAAGCCGCCTTCGTCCCCGACGCTCGTCGCAAGACCCTTGTCGCTCAACCGCCTTTTCAGCGTATGAAAGATTTCCGATCCGCATCGCACGGCTTCGGCAAAGGTCGGCGCACCGACCGGCATGATCATGAATTCCTGAAAATCTATCGGATTGTCGGCATGCTCGCCGCCGTTGATGATGTTCATCATCGGTACCGGCAGCACATGCGCCGCAACGCCGCCGATATAGCGGTAAAGCGGCAATCCCCTTGCTTCCGCGGCGGCCTTCGCGACGGCAAGGCTAACCCCGAGGATTGCGTTGGCACCGAGGCGCGCCTTGTTGTCCGTTCCATCCAGCTCGATCATTACGCGGTCGAGATCGGACTGATCTTCTGCATCCCGCCCCAGAACCGCATTTGAAATCTCATCGTTCACGGCGGCTACGGCTTTGCCGACGCCCTTCCCCCCCCAGCGCGACGCATCGGCATCGCGCATCTCGACGGCTTCATGCGCTCCCGTCGATGCGCCCGATGGCACCGCCGCCCGTCCAAAGCTGCTATCTTCCAGTAATACATCGACTTCGATCGTCGGATTGCCGCGGCTATCGAGGATCTGGCGCGCATGGAGGTCGATAATTGCCGTCACGTAACGATACTCCCGGAATCGGCTAAGGTGCGCCCGTCTATCTGTTGGCAAACACCCGCGCAATCGCGATGGCGTCAGGGAACATAGGTTAGCGGAGCGGGGTTGATCCTTGTAACGCGAGCGAAAAAAGGGAAGCACCGATGCCGGACAAGAACGATACGCTTCGCCCGATGGGCGATGCAGACACGATGGGCGCATCCGCGCTGCCGCCGAAGACCAGGTTTCAACCGGCGGCACCGCTCAAGGATGAGGGGGTCAGCTTCGATCCGGGCAAGCCCGAACCTGCGCGCCTCTCTACTGCTTCCCCCGACGAGTTGAAGTCAGCGGCGGGAGAGACCAGCGGTTCCAAACTTGCAGACGCCAAACAGGCCATCGTTGATGGGTCCGGCAAGGCATCCAGGCAGGCAGCGACGAAGGCGCGGTCGCTGGCAGATACCGGCAAGGAAAAGGCGGGCGGTGCGCTCGATCAACTATCGCAGATTTTGCACGATACCGCCGGTGACGTTGATGAGAAGTTCGGTGAGCAATATGGGCATTATGCCCGCTCGGCCGCGGGATCGGTATCGTCCTTCGCCGACACCGTGAAGTCGAAGAACGTAGACGATCTTCTGGATGACCTCCGTGACTTTGCCCGGAAAAGTCCGGGGATCGCCATCGGTGTAGCGGCGGCGCTCGGTTTCGCGCTGGCTCGCATTGCCCAGTCCGGAATCGACAGCAATCGAGGATCATAAATCGGTGCGACCGGCGATCGAAAGAGTTGAAAGCGTCAAGTTTCTGGTCGAGCAGCTTGTCGCCGATGGAAAATCGGTCGCGGCAGCCAAAATAGAACTTTACAAAGCTAAGTTCGGGGAGCGTAAATCCAGCATTACCGCGGCGAGCAAGTATTTCGGGATCGCGGCCGTACTTGCCTTGGCTGCGCTGATCACATTTCTGGTTGGGCTGGTATTGTCACTTGCGACGCTTATTGGTCCGCTCGGTGCTACTTTATGCGTCGTTGGAGCGACGTTAATCATCGCGTTGCTGTGCGCGCTTCGCGGTCGGACCGAGTTGAAACGATCTTCGGTTGCGGGAGGTGATACATGAACGATCCGGCTGCCCGGCTTGTCGAAGCTCGACTGCGGGAACGTGAGGCCAGGGAACGTTTTCTCGCTTCGGCTGAAAGTTTGAAGCGCCGGGTATCGATCGATCATCTGAAACGCGATGCGAGTATCCAAGGCAGGCGGGCCAGGAATAGCGCGTTCAAGGCCGTGCGGCAAAATCCCGTATTTACTTCCGGGATAATCGCCTCGCTGTTGCTGGTGATCACGCGCAAACCTATTGCAAGATGGCTGGGCGGGACCCGCTCGCGCACGAAGCCCTACCCCGCTCCCCGCACAACCCATTCCAATTCCTTTAAGGACTAAATCTATGACGGACAATTCTGCAAACGGCGGATCGCGCAATCGGCTTGACGCCGCCAAGGACGCCGCGGAGAGCGTTACGAGCCAGATCGAGACCAATCCGCTTGCCGCAGTCGCCGGAGGCTTGGTTCTGGGTGCGGTCGTCGGCGCGTTGGTTCCCCGATCGCAGCGCGAGCGCGAAATGCTCGCTCCGATCGGCGGCAGGCTGAACGAAGCGGTGGCAGATGCCGGTCAGGCTGCAAAAAGTGCCGGGCTCGCGGAACTCGATGAGCGCGGCCTGACCAAGGATGCCGTAAAGGATCGCGGCAAAGGTATTCTCGACGACATTGCAAAGACTCTCTCCACGGCCGGGGCTGCCGCTCTTAAATCGACGAAATCGTCCGATTGATCGGCTGGTTCTTTGAGTAAGTTGCATCTCGTCTTCGGCGGCCGCGTCAAGGATCCCCGTACCCTCGACTGGGAAGACCCCTCACGACTGACGATCGTCGGGATCTTCCCTGACTATGCGACCGCCGAACAAGCATGGCGTGCCGAGGCCCAACGCACCGTCGACGATGCGGAGATGCGATTCGTCATCGTTCACCTGCACAGGTTGCTAGACCCCGCAGAAACGTGAGGTCGATAATGTTATGATTGACGCCGGGCGTTACCGGTCGGCCTATTCTTTATGCGTCACGATAGCGCCACAACAGCAGCGGCCGCGTAAGCAGCAACCCGGCTAGAAAGCCGCCGATATGTGCGCCGATGGCGATCTGGCCGCCGCCAAACCCCGCAACACCGAAAAGAAACTGGATGCCGATCCAGGCTGCGGCGAGCCAAGCCACATGAGCGATGCCCGCCGGCACCGGGCCGAACGATCGCGCGCGACGCTGTCCGTACAACAACGCATATCCGGCAACCACTGACGAGATGGCGCCGCTTGCGCCGATCATCGGCACCGGTGACGACGGTCCCAGCGCCCATTGCCCGAGGCACGCCGCATAAGCGCCGACAACGTACAGAATGCCGACCCCCCATGCGCCCACGGCACGCTCGCTTTGCTGACCGCAATACACCAGCATCACGAGATTGAGTGCAATGTGCGCTATCCCGCCATGCAAGAGCGTAGCTGTCAGCGGGGTCAGCCAGACCGGAACGATTAAGCCGAAATCATTGGGCAGGTTCAATCCAGCCAGTCGCGCTGGAATGAAACCCGCCGCAAGCGCCCAATAGCTTAAAGTGTTCGATATCAGTACGATACCGGTCACTATTGCCGTCACAACCGAAATCGTGACCGTTACCCGCGCCTCATCGAAGCGCATGGCTGTCAGACGAATTCGATCTTGGAAACGACGTAATATTTATCGCCGGACGGGACAGTGACCTCGACCTCTTCATCCACCTTGCGTCCGATCAGGGCGCGCCCAAGCGGAGAATTATAGGAGATTCTTCCCGTCCGGGCATCCGCCTCGGTCTGCCCGACAATCTGATAGCGCACCGGTTTGTCGTCTTCATCGAGCAACGTTACCGTCGCACCGAACACGATCTTGTCACCTGACAAATCCTTCGGGTCGATAATCTGCGCCCGGCTCAGCCGATCCTCGATGTCGGCAATGGACGCCTCGATCTGACCCTGACGTTCCTTCGCCGCATGATATTCCGCATTTTCGGAAAGATCGCCATGCGCGCGCGCTTCTTCGATCGCGTCGACAATCGTCGGCCTTTCCGCTTTCAGTCGCTTGAGATCGGCGTTCAGCGTCTCATAGCCTTCGTGCAGCATCGGCATTTTTTCGACGGTAGCCATCGTTGTTGTCCCCAAAATCCTCAAGACCCGAACGAACCCGCTTGGGTTCGCACGCACAAGGCGTCACATATGTCGGAAATTCAACTCGATTGCGCAAAATAGGACTGTAGAGGGCGCACTTCAAGATCGTGGCCGACACCGCGGCGGATTGCCCGTGCCGCCTCTACGCTGGCGGGAACGGTCGTGAAATACGGCAACCTCTGCGTTAGAGCGGCTTGGCGGATCGGCTTCGAATCCTTCAGGCTTTGCCAGCCCTCGGTCGTGTTGAAGATCAAGGCGATGTCGCCGTTCTTGATCAGGTCGACGATATGCGGACGCCCTTGCGCTACCTTGTTCACGGTGTCGACGGCCAGTCCCGCTGCGGCGAGGGATTGCGCGGTTCCGCCTGTCGCAACGATCCCGAATCCCGCTTCGACAAGGTCTTGGATCGCCGGCACGATGGCGGCCTTGTCCCCGTCCTTCACACTCACGAAAACGGCGCCATGGTCCGGTAGCACGGTCCCGGCACCGAGCTGAGCCTTGTAGAACGCCGTCGGAAAGTCTTTCGCGATTCCCATGACTTCGCCGGTAGACTTCATCTCCGGTGAAAGGATCGGATCAATGCCCGGAAAGCGATTGAACGGAAACACCGCCTCCTTTACCGCACAATGATCAATATGCCGGTTTATCACAGGCAAATCCGCGAGTTTCTCTCCCGCCATCACCCGGCTGGCGATTTTCGCGATGGGTGCGCCGATCGCCTTTGCTACGAACGGCACGGTTCGGGACGCACGCGGATTTACTTCGATCAGATACACGATCTCGTGCTTTACCGCGAACTGGATGTTCATCAGACCGATCACTTCGAGCGCGCGCGCCAACGCCTTGGTCTGCCGCTCGATCTCCGCAATCACGACGCCGGACAGCGAGTAAGGCGGGATCGAGCACGCGCTGTCGCCCGAATGAACGCCGGCTTCTTCGATATGCTGGAGTATGCCTGCGATGACGACGTCAACGCCGTCCGCGATCGCATCGACATCCACCTCGACAGCGTCGCGCAAATACTGGTCGATCAGCACGGGTGAATCGCCCGACACCTGCACCGCAGTCTGTATATAGTCGTCGAGTTGCGCCGGGCCGTCGACAATCTCCATGGCCCGGCCCCCGAGCACATAACTCGGGCGCATCAGCACCGGATAGCCGATCCGCTCCGCCGCCGCGATCGCCTCGTCACGCGATCGCGCGAGACCATGCGCGGGCTGACGCAGGCCAAGTTGCGCGATCAGCGCTGCGAAACGCTCTCGATCCTCGGCGAGGTCGATCGCGTCGGGGCTTGTGCCCAGGATCGGTATGTGCTCCGCTTCAAGAGCGCGCGCGAGGTTGAGTGGAGTCTGCCCGCCGAACTGCACGATCACGCCGACAAGTTCACCGGACTGCTGCTCGACATGCAGCACCTCCAGCACATCTTCGATGGTCAACGGCTCGAAATATAGCCGGTCGGAGGTGTCGTAATCAGTGCTCACCGTCTCCGGATTGCAGTTGATCATGATCGTCTCGAACCCGGCGTCCGCCAGCGCGAAGCAGGCGTGACAGCAGCAGTAATCGAACTCGATCCCCTGCCCGATCCGGTTCGGTCCCCCGCCGAGGATAACGATCTTCCGCGCATCGGTCGGGTCGCTCTCGTCCTCCGGCGCGCCGAACGAGGGCGCTTCGTAGGTCGAATACATGTACGGCGTCTTGGCGTCGAACTCGGCGGCGCAGGTGTCGATCCGCTTGAACACCGGGCGCACGCCCAGCTTCACGCGGTGCGCCCGCACCTCGTCCTCGGTCACCCCGCCGGTCATCGCCTTGACGACCTCGTGGATCAAGCCGGAGCCGCGTGCGACGCCGCGCTCCATCCCGCGCAGATTGGCCGATTGCAGCGCCAGCCACGCGAGCCGCTTGTCGCTGAAGCCCATGCTTTTCAACCGCCGCATACCGGGCGCATCGATCGGCAGCCCCTCCTTCATCACCACCGCCTCGGCCGCAACGATCTCCTCGATCCGCTCGAGGAACCAGGGGTCGTATTTGGCGATGGCGTGGATGTCGGCGACGGTGAAGCCCTCGCGCAGCGCCTGCGCCGCGACCAGCAGCCGGTCGGGCGTGGCCACCGCCAGCGCCGCCTCGATCTGCTCGCGCGGGGCGCCGACCAGCCGGTCGACGGTGTCGAAGCCGCTCAGCCCAGTCTCCAGCCCGCGCAGCGCCTTTTGCAGCGATTCGTGGATGTTCCGCCCGATCGCCATCACTTCGCCGACCGACTTCATCGCGGTGCCGAGCACCTCTTCGGCACCCTTGAACTTCTCGAACGCGAAGCGCGGAATCTTGGTCGCGACGTAGTCGATCGTCGGCTCGAACGACGCCGGCGTCGCACCCGTAATGTCGTTGGTGATCTCGTCTAGCGTGTACCCCACCGCCAGCTTGGCGGCGACCTTGGCAATCGGGAACCCCGTCGCCTTCGATGCCAGCGCCGACGAGCGGCTGACGCGCGGGTTCATCTCGATCACGACGAGCCGCCCATCCTTCGGATTGACCGCGAACTGCACGTTGGAACCACCTGTTTCCACACCGATTTCACGCAGCACCGCGATCGATGCGTTGCGCATGATCTGATATTCCTTGTCGGTCAGGGTCAGCGCGGGCGCGACGGTGATAGAATCGCCGGTGTGGACCCCCATCGGATCGACATTCTCGATCGAACAGATGATAATGCAATTGTCCGCAGCGTCGCGGACCACCTCCATCTCATACTCCTTCCAGCCGAGCAAAG
Organism: Sphingomonas sp.; assembly: GCA_965219075.1. Classification (GTDB taxonomy): domain Bacteria; phylum Pseudomonadota; class Alphaproteobacteria; order Sphingomonadales; family Sphingomonadaceae; genus Sphingomonas. The sequence goes on along the minus strand of CBDCMM010000002.1, from coordinate 1,852,206 downwards.
ATTCCTCGATCAGTACCTCGCTGGTCGGCGACGCATCGAGCCCCTTGCGGACCATGTCGACGAATTCGGCGCGGTTGTAGACAATCCCGCCCCCCGATCCGCCCATCGTGAACGAAGGCCGGATGATCGCGGGCAGCCCCGTCACCTCAAGCCCGGCGAGGGCCTCCTCGACGGTATGCGCGATGGCCGAGCGCGCGCTTTCCAGCCCGATCTTGGTCATCGCATCCTTGAACTTCAGCCGGTCCTCGGCCTTGTCGATCGCCTCGGCATCGGCGCCGATCATCTGCACCCCGAACTTGTCGAGCGTGCCGTCGCGGAACAGCGCCAGCGCGGTATTGAGCGCGGTCTGCCCGCCCATCGTCGGCAGGACCGCGTCGGGCCGCTCCTTCTCGATGATCCTGGCGACGATCTCGGGCGTGATCGGCTCGACATAGGTCGCGTCCGCCAGCTCGGGATCGGTCATGATCGTCGCCGGGTTCGAATTGACCAGGACGATGCGATACCCCTCCTCGCGCAGCGCCTTGATCGCCTGCGTGCCCGAATAATCGAACTCGCACGCCTGCCCGATCACGATGGGTCCTGCGCCAATGACGAGGATGGAGGAGATGTCGGTGCGTTTGGGCATTGTCTAAATCGATCTCATTGCATACGTTGATGGCATTGCAATCACTGGAGCATTACGATGGCTAGCGTGACGATCCGCAACCTTCCCGACGACGTGAAGCAGGATCTGCGCGAACGCGCCGCACGCAACGGGCGTTCGCTCGAAGACGAGGCGCGACGCGCGTTGATCGCTCTCGTACGTCCCGAACCGGCCAAGCCGCGCAAGGGCATGTTCGAGATACTCTACGAAGCGAGCCGACCGGGTTTCGACCTGCCGATCCCGCCGCGCAGTCCTGTTCGTATTCCGACGTTCGACGACGAATGATTCTGGTCGATACCAACGTCTGGAGCGAAGCGTTACGGCCTCGACCCGATCCGTCCGTCCGCCTCTGGGCTGATGCGAATGCGACCAGACTTTGGTTGTCGACGGTCGTAGCGGGCGAACTGCTGTCCGGCGTCGAGTTGATGTCACAAGGCCAGAAACGATCGGCGCTGGAACAAGGCTATGCCGATCTAATCGGCCATTATCGGGATCGGATCGCGCCATTCGACCTCGAGGCGGCGCGACATTACGCCGTCGTGCTGGCTCATCAGGAACGGGCTGGACGGCATCCAGGGACCGCCGACACGCAGATCGCCGCCACGGCTCTTTCACGCCGCATGGCGCTGGCGACGCGCAACACGAAGCATTTCGATGGGCTCGGCATCGATTTGCTCGATCCCTGGCTGGCGTGATCGACTGCGTCCCCGAATAGTCGAACTCGCACGCCTGCCGGATAACGATCGGCCCCGCGCCGATGATGAGTATCGAGGAGATGTGTTTAGGCATTCGCTCGACTGCGCCTTCTCAAAAATATAGCCAAGCCTGCAATTGGCAAAAAACCAGAAACACTGCGATGGAGTTTAGGATAATAGCTCGAGACATAGAACTGCATTCGGTCTTATACGTGGCGCCACCACCATAGTGATCGAAAATCATGGACATCTCGGTCCAATCTGCGCACTGCTGGTCGATACTCTGCAAGTATTCCTTTTTTTGAACCTCGTATGACGCTGACTCGATTGATATTGATCTGTTCGGATGCCGCTTGATATATTCCTGCGATGCGAATAGTATGATCAGTGCATAGATTGTCCACAGTGCGCCGAGAGCAAACAACTTCACTTAAGCATATCCGCAAACCGTTCGAACAAATACAAGCTGTCCTGCGGACCCGGGCTTGCCTCGGGATGATATTGCACGCTGAACGCGTGGCCGCCGTCGATCTCCAGCCCGGCGTTCGAGCCGTCGAACAGCGACACGTGCGTCTCGGTAACGCCCGCGGGCATGCTGTAGCGCTCGACCGCGAAGCCGTGGTTCATGCTGGTGATCTCGACCGCGCCGTCGCTCAATCGCTTGACCGGATGGTTGGCGCCGCGATGGCCCTGGAACATCTTGGTCGTCCGCGCGCCCACCGCGAGCCCGAGCAACTGGTGCCCAAGGCAAATCCCGAACAGCGGCAATTTCGTCTCGAGCAGCCGCCGGATGACCGGCACGGCATACGCCCCCGTCGCAGCTGGATCGCCCGGGCCGTTCGACAGGAAGATGCCGTCCGGCTCCAGTGCCATCACTTCGTCGAAGGTCGCGGTGGCGGGTACCACCGACACTTCCGCACCAGCATGAACAAGGTTTCGGAAGATATTGAACTTGCTGCCATAATCGATCGCGACGACGTGCGGACGTGTTGGATCGATGGTGTGACTTTCCTGTGACCTTTCATACCCGAACCCCAGCCGCCAGACACCCTCATTCCACCCGCCATGCGTTGCGCGCGTCACCGCCTTGGCGAGGTCCATCCCCTCGAGCCCCGGCCACGCCCGCGCCATTTTCAGGAGCGCGTCGATGTCGAACACCCCGTCGGGCGCATGCGCGATCACGCCGTTGGGCGCCCCGCCGGCCCTGATCCGGCGCGTCAGCGCGCGCGTATCGATCCCCGCGAGCCCGATCCGCACGTGCCGCTTCATCCACCCATCGAGCCGCTCGACGCTGCGGAACGACGACGGCGCGGTCACGTCCTCGCGCACGATCATGCCGAGCGCATGCGGCGCGTCCGCCTCGACATCGTCGGGGTTCGCGCCGACATTGCCGATATGCGGGAAAGTGAACGTCACGATCTGTCCCGCGAACGAGGGATCGGTCATAATCTCCTGATAGCCCGTCATCGCGGTGTGGAAGCACACCTCGCCGACCGCCTGTCCCTCCGCGCCGAAGCCGCGCCCCCACGCGATATCGCCGTTCGCCAGTACCAGCACGCCGGTAGCGCCCTCGGGCGCAGCACTAGGATTGGCGTCGGCCATGATGAGGCGGGCACTCCGTTGGGTTCACAATGTCGCTAAGCCCTGCTCGCTAAGGACGCGCAACCCTGGCGTCAATCTGATATAAGACTCGGCATGATTCGAGATGACATCAAAGCCGCCCAGATCGCCGCCATGAAGGCAGGGGACAAGGATACTCGCAACGCGGTTTCCCTGATCCAGGCCGCTATCAAAAACCGGGATATCGAGGCGCGTACGGGGAAAGCGCCGGATGACGACGACGCGCTCGTTGTCGAGGTGCTGCAGAAAATGGTGAAACAGCGGCGTGAATCAATTGAGATGTATCAAAATGGCGGTCGCCAGGAACTCGCCGACGCCGAAAAAACCGAGGTCGCGGTAATCGAACGCTTCCTTCCCGCGCAGATGGACGAGGCACAGACTTCTGCTGCAATCGAGGCGATCAAGACGGAACTGGGCGCAAGCGGAATGAAGGACATGGGCCGCGTCATGGCAGAACTGAAGGCCCGGCATGCGAGCGAGCTCGACATGAGCAAGGCGAGCGGGCTGGTGAAGGCGGCGTTGAACTAGGACGACCCGCCCCCCTGTTCCGTTCGTTTTTAGCCTGTCGAAGAACGTACCCCGCACGCAAGCACTCGCCCAAATCGCCCTGACATGACATAGTATCCGAATGGCGTTTTGGGCGTACCTCCTCCGCTGCGGCGACGGCAGCTTCCACGCCGGTCATTGCGACAATTTCGAAGCGCGGATCGACGCGCGTCGGCACGGTCGCGGCCCGGACTGCACCGCCGGACGCCAACCGGTGAGCTTCGCCTGGGCGCAGGACTTTCCCTCGCGCCCTGAAGCGCTTAAAGCCGAACGGAGGATCAAAGGCTGGTCGCGCGCGAAGACGGAGGCGCTGATCGCCGGCGATTGGAAACGTGTGTCGCGATTGGCGAAGACCTATGCCACGCCTCCTACGACAAGCTCAGGACGAACGGTCGAGGGAGAAACTCACGCGATTTTCTGCCCGGTTCGTGTTGAGGCTGTCGAAGCACGGGCGCCGAACGAAACCTCCCGATGACACTCACCCCCCAATTCCTCGACGAACTGCGCGCGCGCACCTCGCTGTCGGCGCTCATCGGCAAGTCGACCAAACTCCAAAAGTCCGGGCGGGAAATGCGCGGTTGCTGCCCGTTCCATAACGAGAAGACCCCGTCCTTTTATGTCAACGACGACAAGGGCTTTTATCATTGTTTCGGGTGCTCGGCGCATGGTGACGCGATCCGTTGGCTGACTGATCAGCGCGGACTGCCGTTCATGGATGCGGTGAAGGAACTTGCAGCGGCGGCAGGCCTCGACATGCCTGTCATGGACCGCCAGTCGGCGCAGCGTGCCGAACGGGCAAGGGGCCTGCATGACGTGATGGCTGACGCTTCGGCGTGGTTTACCGACCAACTGAACGGCCTGACCGGCGCCGAAGCGCGCGCGGTGCTGCATGATCGCGGCATCAGCCAGGAAACCGCGCGCGCGTTCGGCATCGGGTTCGCCCCCGACAGCCGCGGCAAGTTGAAGACAGCGCTCGGTGAATATGGCGAGGCGATGCTGGTCGAATCGGGGATGTTGATCGAGGTCGAGGGCAAGGACTCCTATGACCGGTTCCGCGGTCGCCTGATGATCCCGATCCGCGACGCGCGCGGACGCACGATCGCGTTCGGCGGACGAATCCTAGATCAGGGGGAACCTAAATATCTGAACTCTCCCGACACCCCGCTCTTTGACAAAGGCCGCACACTCTACAATCTCGACAAGGCGGCGCCCGCCGCGCGCAAGGCAAACCGGGTCCTCGTCGTAGAGGGATATATGGACGTCATCGCACTGGCACAGGCCGGGATTACAGAAGCTGTCGCCCCGCTCGGCACCGCGCTGACCGAGACGCAGCTGGAGAGCCTGTGGCGTATCAACGATGTGCCGATCCTATGCTTCGACGGCGATGCCGCAGGTCAGAAAGCGGCGCTTCGCGCGGCGCACCGGGCGTTGCCGATGCTTGGTCCGGGCAAAAGTCTTGCTTTCGCTACTCTGCCCCTAGGGCAGGATCCCGACGACGTGGTCAAGGCCGGCGGACGGATGGCGATGGAGGCATTGCTCAAGACCTGCGAGCCGCTGGTCAACCGTCTCTGGTCCAGCGAACTAAGCGCCGGACCGCTCGACACCCCCGAGCAGCGCGCCGGTTTAAAGCACAGGCTAGGCGAACTTGCAGGCTCCATCACCGATAAGGTGGTCGGGTACGAATATCGTACCGAGTTTCGACGCCGTCAGGACGCACAGTTCGCTCCACCCGCCCGCCGCGCATCCGGATCGTTCAACACGCGTGACCGGGCCCGCCAATCCTCTGCCCCCGTCAGCGAAGATGCGAAACGCGTACACGCGACGGGGATTGATCGTGTCCTCGCGAAGGCTGTGCTCGCGGGCCTTATCCGTCACCCGGCGGAGATTGCCCGGCATATAGACGTGCTCGGCAGCCTGAAACTGGTTGACGGCGCCCTCGGTCGGCTGTTCGACGCAGTGATCGATCTGGCACTCGAAGACAGCGCGCTTGATAGCGGCCATCTGCTTACCATATTGCACACAAGCGGTTTCGATACGGTTGCGAGCGAACTGCTGAGAGCGGACAGCATGCCTTATTCTTTCACACGCACCATTTCCGACCAGGATGGCATGCGCGCGGATTTGGACGAGGCGATCGCCATTCTCATTGCCGGTCCGGAGGTAGACTTGATGCTCGCAGAGGCAACTCAGTCGGTGCAGGCAAGTTTCACCGATGCGGCTTTCGAACGGCAGGTAGCGTTGGTTAAGGAAAAACAGGCGTTGGAGCTTCGGCTTGCAAATCTCGTGCAAGCGAACGAAGACGCCCGGGCATTTGGTCTTGAGGGTAATTAATGGCGAAGGCGAACACCGTTGAAGTAGCTGAGACGAAGGAGGCGAATGACGCCCCGCTGATCGATCTCAACGACGCTTCGATCAAAAAGATGATCGCGCGGGCGAAGAAGCAGGGCTATCTCACTTACGACCAGCTCAATTCGGCCCTGCCGCAGGATCAAATGTCATCCGATCAGCTTGAAGACATCATGTCTTCGCTGAACGAGATGGGCATAAATATCGTCGAGAACGAGGAAGCCGGCGAAGAAGCCGAAGCCGAAGAGCCCGTAGAGGACGAGGTCGCGGCGACCGATGCCGGGTCGGAAAGTGCACCCACGGTTGAAGTCAAGGCAAAGGTAACGGTCGATCGCACGGACGATCCCGTCCGCATGTATCTGCGCGAGATGGGTGCGGTCGAACTGCTTAGCCGCGAAGGTGAGATTGCGATCGCCAAGCGGATCGAGGCCGGCCGTGATACGATGATCCTCGGCCTTTGCGAAAGCCCGATAACCTTCAACGCGATCATCGACTGGTCGACCGCACTAAACGAAGGCACGATGCAGCTTCGTGAGATTATGGATCTCGATGCGATGTTGTCGAAGGACCCGGCCCCGGAAAGTCTGACCGACGAGGACGAAGACGGCGATGGGGAGATTTCAGAAAAGAACACCGGACCTTCGTTCAAGGCTGAAGCGGAACCGGAAGAAACACCCGCGGATGACGAAGAAGATTCGATGACCGAACGGCGGACGGCTCGGCAATCGGATGACGATGACGAAGACAACACGCTGTCGCTAGCTCAGATGGAGGAGCAGCTGAAGCCAATGGCGCTTGAACGCTTCGCCAATATTACCGAGCTCTATAAGAAGTTTTCGAAGCTTCAACAGTCGCGACTGAGTGCAATGGCTGCCGGAAACGAATTGTCGACAGGAGATGAGCGCAAATATCAAAAACTGCGGGAAGACTTGACCGCTGAAGTCGAAAGTGTTCAATTTCATAATGCCAAGATCGAGTATCTCGTCGATCAACTGTACGCCTATAACCGCCGCTTGACCACGCTCGGTGGACAGATGCTACGGCTGGCGGAAAGGCATAAGGTCAATCGCAAGGATTTCCTCGATCGCTACATCGGCAACGAACTTGATGAAAGCTGGCTAAAGTCGGTCGGCAGTCTGGACAAGAAGTGGGCGGCGTTCGCGGCCAATGAAGCTGATGCGATCGAACGGATACGCGGTGAGATAGGAAGTATTTCGCAACAAACCGGAATGGCGCTCGTAGAGTTCCGGCGTATCGTCAACATGGTGCAAAAGGCAGAGCGCGAGGCGCGCATCGCCAAAAAGGAGATGGTTGAGGCAAACCTGCGCTTGGTCATTTCCATTGCAAAAAAATACACCAATCGCGGCCTGCAATTCCTCGATTTGATTCAGGAAGGCAATATTGGCCTTATGAAAGCGGTCGACAAGTTCGAGTATCGCCGCGGGTACAAGTTCTCGACCTATGCGACCTGGTGGATCCGTCAGGCAATCACGCGCTCGATCGCCGATCAGGCGCGGACCATCCGCATCCCGGTGCATATGATCGAGACGATCAACAAACTGGTGCGCACTTCCCGCCAGTTTCTTCACGAGCAGGGCCGCGAGCCTACGCCGGAGGAGATGGCCGAACGCCTTTCGATGCCACTCGAGAAGGTGCGCAAGGTGATGAAGATCGCCAAGGAGCCTATCAGCCTGGAAACGCCGATCGGCGACGAGGAAGACAGTCATCTCGGCGACTTTATCGAGGACAAGAACGCGGTGATTCCGGTCGACGCCGCGATCCAGGCGAACCTCAAAGAGACGGTCACGCGTGTGCTTGCAAGCCTAACGCCGCGTGAGGAACGTGTGCTCAGGATGCGCTTCGGCATCGGTATGAATACCGATCATACGCTCGAGGAAGTTGGCCAGCAGTTCAGCGTCACCCGCGAACGCATCCGGCAAATCGAAGCGAAGGCCTTGCGGAAGCTGAAACATCCAAGCCGAAGCAGAAAAATGCGGAGCTTTTTGGATCAGTAGGTGCCGACTTAATTTACGTCTTGTACGTAGTCTGCTTGACGCGCGGACACGCTCTGCATACTCAAGCTCAATCGGCCCCTTCGTCTAGCGGTTAGGACGCGGCCCTCTCACGGCTGAAGCACGGGTTCGATTCCCGTAGGGGTCACCATGTACGCTGTACGGCGCAGAAGTATCGGTTGCCTGTTTGGTAAGCATTCGACGTCTTGATTAAGACGCGATGAAGGCAAAGCCAAAGGGCCTCTCATAGGATAGGCGCACGGGAATTTTCTATTCGCGTCGGCCAATCCCGGAAGTGCAAAAAGCGCATTCGTATTCGCATTCGCATTCGACGGCTTTCACGAGGTTACGCTGGAAACCCCACGCGAAGGTACGCGGCAGATCCTGCGCCTCCTAGCGCCCGGTGATCAGGCATCTTGATTCTATGTGTTCGATTCGCTCGGTTACGGCGTTCGCCGCCAGTTTGGTATGAGCAAGAGCGCTGCACGGCAGTCCGCGTTGAGGTCGTGCACGAAGCATTGTGCCGGGCGAATCGCCAAACTATGACAAATTCGTTACAGTCGGCTTTGCGCCGTGGAGTCGAATGTTGAAGAGAGTTGCCATAATCCTGGCCGCGGGGAGCGGTAAGCGGTCCGGCTTTTCGCGTCCTAAACAGATGATCAAGCTGGGCGGCCGTCCGCTCGTCGCACACGCGCTCGAGCGGATGCAGTCGCATCCCGACATCGACGAGATCGCGGTCGTTACCAGCGACGATTGCGTCGCCGAGATCGAGGCGCTGGTCAATCGCGACCGCTTCAGCAAAGTGCGGCGCGTGCTGTTGGGCGGCAAGGAGCGGCACCATTCGTCTATCTCAGCGATCCGCTCATATGAAGACGAGGCCGGCAGCGGCCCGCTCAGCCTGATCTTTCATGACGCCGTACGCCCGCTCGTCAGCCACAAGATCATCTCCGACGTCGTCGAAGCGCTCAACCACTACGCGGCAGTCGATGTGGCGATACCCGCTTCCGACACGGTAATCTCGACCGATCCGATGACCGACACGATCACCGAGATCCCCGATCGAGCTCGCCTGCGCCTTGGGCAAACGCCGCAGGCGTTCCATTACGACGTCATCAAGACCGCGTATGACCGTGCGCTGGCGGACAAGAACTTCCAGACGACAGACGATTGCGGCGTCGTACTTCAATACATGCCCGAGACACGAATTTTTGTCGTTCCGGGTGCGGCAAACAACCTCAAGCTGACCTATTCCGACGATCTGCTGATCATCGACAAGTTCCTGCAAACCGGCGCCGGCCGACGGTTGAATGCTGAAGCGAGCCCGCTCGCGCTCGCCAGTCTCGAAGGCACTTCGTTGCTGGTCTTCGGCGGAACAAGCGGGATCGGTGCATCAATCGCGCGTCTCTCTGCCGCTTACGGTGCCAAGGTCACGATCGCGTCGCGCTCGACCGGCGTTGACGTCGGCGATCCGGACTCGGTGCGCAGGGCGATCGACAATGCAGCAGCCGAAACCGGGCAGGTCGACGCCGTCATCAACACCGCGGCGACGTTGATGCGCCAGCCGCTATCGACCATGAGTGTCGAGGACATTGAGCAGAACGTTAAAACCAACCTTCTCGGACCGCTGAATATTGCACGGCTGTCTTACGACCATCTCCGTTCTACTCGCGGTCATTTGATGTTTTTTGCGTCGAGCAGCTACACTTACGGGCGTGCTTATTACTCGACGTATAGCGCTTCAAAGGCCGCCGTCGTCAATCTGACGCAGGCGCTCGCGGACGAGTGGTCGGACGAAGGCATCAAGGTCAATTGCGTCAATCCGGAACGATCGAGGACGCCGATGCGGACCAAGGCGTTCGGCAAAGAACCACGGCGGACCCTGCTGGACCCCGATGACGTCGCGAAACGAGCACTCGGTATCCTGATAACGGACTCGACCGGTTTGATTTACGACATCGTCAAAACCTGACCTGTTTGTGTTTGGCCTCTATCCACCGGCGGGATGACTGAATTTGGCGCAAAAAGCGGACCTAAGCGACAAGTCGATGCTTGCGCGTATCATGGCGCTGAATCTCACGCTCCTCAATTTTTCCCGTTTGGTACCGCGTTCGCCGAAGAAATGGATATTCGGCCATACGGGCAAGCTGTTCGCCGGGAATTCAAAATACCTATTTCTCTGGATGAAGCTACACCGGCCGGACATCGACGCCTCCTGGCTGGCGCACGACGAGGCGACATATCAACTGCTTCGCGCTCATGGGCTCAACTGCCATCGGAAATGGTCGCGAGCCGGCATGCTCGCGGCGTTGCGGTCGAAAGTCTTTCTGTTCTGCCACGGTCTGACCGATATCAACCCCAGACTTAGCAAGAGTGCCTTACTCGTCAATCTTTGGCACGGCGTGGGCATCAAGGCGACCATGTTCGGCGACACCACCGGGATCATGAGCGACTATCGGCGCCGATGGACGAACTGGCGGGGACGAATGTTATTTTACGAATATGTTACGCTGCCGGATATTGTTGTCACAACGTCGGACTTTATGCAGCGGCACTTTGCGAGCCAATTCGAGATGCCCGCCGCGCAGTGCCCGCCGCTCGGCTATCCTCGGCTCGATGTCGCGACGGATCCGGAGTTGCGCAAATTAGCAATCGCGATCGACAACAGAACCGGCTTCACTTTCAATGAAGACGGACATAAGGAAGTTTACCTCTACATGCCCACTTTTCGGGATACGCATCGACCGTTCATCGACGCTTCCCTACCCGATCTGGCGCGCTTGTCAGATGTGCTTTCAGAGCGCAATGCTGTGTTGTACGTGAAGCTTCACCCGTGGACGCTTGAAAGCTGGCCCGGCGACTTGAAAAACATCCGTTTATGGCCGAACGAGGTTGAAGTTTACACGTACCTCGATCTCGTTACCGGCCTAATTACAGACTATTCGTCAATCTTATACGATTATCTGTTTTTGCGAGACAGCGGAATCATTCTATATACTTTCGACTACGACGAGTATCTCACGCAAGACCACTCAATTCTTTACCCATTCGACGAAAATACGGTCGGTGTCAGCGTTAGCGACTTCGAACAGCTTTGCGCCGTGATCGCCAGCGGTGAATCGTTAGTCGCGGACGAAGCGGCCGCTGCGGTTCGCGCCAAATTCTGGGGCAATCGCATCGCGCCTATGTCTCCTGTCGTCGTCGATTATATCGAGGACTTGCTTCAGGAGCGGCGGGCCAGCTGACCTCGAGCGCGCAGTCGATCAGCCTTCAAGAAACGTCAGATCTCCTCGGCACTTTTCCCGTATCGAAGGTGGCGACGGACAGGCGCGGGAGCGGCGGCGATCAGTTTTCTCGCCCGCATCTCAAGCGTCCAGTCGCTCGTCTTAAGCAATGGAGCAACCTCAGTCATAAGCGAGCGGTCTCCGGTCCGAAACGCGATCTTGTAAATCTCGACCCGGCGTCGCGGCAGATCTTGGTCGAGCGCTGCGATGAAGTCGGCGGGCAGATCACGATGTGTGCGCCGGACATGTTCAAAGATGCGCCAACGACCGATAACCTGACCAACAAAACTCGCAGAGTCGTTGCCGGGGTGCAGCCGATAGCTGACCAGCGGCTTCCATACCATCCCGAGGTTGCCGTGGGTGAGCGCGCGGACAAGAAACTCGATATCCTCAACCGGGATGCCGCGCATCGCAGGGTCATAGCCACCTATGGAAAGTGCAAACTCGCGGCGTATGATAGTGGTCGATGGATAGACCGGAATGCGCTGGAGCAGCTTGGCCAGCGGAAATCGACCGATAACCGTCCGTTCGCCCTTATGCTTGACCCAGTCCCAATAACCGGAAGGCGCCTGCTCGAAATTGGTATCCTCTTCGAAAACGTCACCGCGAAACTTGCGGTGATCGGACGAGACGATGTCGACGCCTCGATCGTCGAGCAGCGGCAGCGCCTCCTGAAGGAAAGTCGGGTGGAGAACGTCATCATCGTCGAGCGTAGCAACCCAAGTCGTGTTCGCCTCGCGAAAACCGGTGTTGCGCGCAATCTGGACCGACCCGTATTCCGACCTGACGAGGCGGACGGAGCCGGCAAACGGCGAAAGGACGCTCGCCGTAGCGCCATCATTCCCATTATCGACGACTATGATTTCTCGCGGCGATATTGTCTGCGCACGGATCGAGGCGATGGCTTCAGCAAGATAGGTTGGCCGATTGTGAGTCGGGACGACGAACGAGACATCGGCGCACGTCACGAAGTCGGCCTATGCACGGCCAACGACCAGTGCAGTATCGAGCCCATCGATCCGGTGATCGTTCAAGGCTGAAGACGGCCACCGAAATCGTAAATGGTTGACGTTGGCCCAATTGATCAAATTGTTTTCTAACTCCACAAACACCTGAATTTATCCACGTTAACTGCCAACCGCAGGGTAAGTGGTGCCACGATGCTCGCCGATCTCCCTCACCGCCCGATTGGTCCACATATCTGGCGGCGTAGCATCTGAAAACGCGGTATCTTTAAATCAATGCCTTGGGTGTCGTTATTTGGAGCATCGCACTCAACCACACCTTTTTGCTTCAAGCGAGCATGCGTACCTTCGGCTCGCGCTCGAAATAGCGCCGTTTTGCTGCCGCGATGAATGGATTGCCCAATTCGGTCACGCCATCGTCCGGCTCCACTATCGCCTTGTCGAGCAGCGCCTTGGCCCCGTCCGATGCGCCGATTGCCTTGAGATGCCCGAAAGCGTCCATGACGAATTGCACCGCCGCCGCTTCCCTCGTCAGCATCGCCGCGCCGTCCGGCGAGAGCACGAGTGCTACCGCGTCGAAAAGAACCGAAGGCGCGCCCGCTAGCTGCTTGTCTGCCTTGATCATGGTCCCGCGAGCGTCTTTTGCTCCGCCGATTTTAGGCGCAATCACCACCGGGTTGCCGCCCGCGTCAGACACGTCCGCCTTGACCTTGTCGACCTCCGCCGCGTCCGACCCATCGGCAATCAGGATTGCAACCGAGCGGCCTTTCAACGTTTCTTTCATATTGCCGATGATACGGAGCGCCGGCGAAGGCTTCATGTCCATCACTGGTGCTGCGGCCGAGGACACATCGGGCAACTCCATGTTCAGCCCGGCGGCAACGCGGCTCGCTAGTGTTTCGTCTACGTTCCGCAGGTTGGCGAGCACCTGCAACCGGACGTGTTCCAGTTCCACCTTCGAAAGTTCGAACACCAGTGCAGAAGCTATATGCGCCTGTTCCGCCGGATCCATCGATCGGAAGAACAACCGTGCCTGGCTGTAGTGGTCGGCGAAACTCTCCGGACGGATGCGCAGCTTCGTACCGTCTTCTTCCGCCGGAAAGCTTTGAAAGCCTGTGTCGGGGTTTTCCCGCGCACCGCCGGTTTCGCCCGCCCGGGACAGGCTGTTAGGCTCATAATTCGCGCGGCCCTTGAACTGCTGCATCTGCATATGTCCGTCGCGCTGCTGATTCATGAACGGGCAGCCGCCGGACTGATTCTTGGGCTGATTGATCGGGATCTGCGCGAAATTTACGCCGCCCAAGCGCGACAGTTGGGTGTCGAGATAAGAAAACAGCCGCCCCTGGAGCAGCGGATCGTTGGAATGGTCGATGCCCGGCACGATGTGGCTCGGGCAGAAGGCAACCTGCTCCGTCTCTGCGAAATAATTGTCGGGGTAACGATCGAGCACCATTCGACCTATCGTCCGCACCGAAATCTCCTCTTCCGGAATGATCTTGGTCGCGTCGAGCACGTCATAAGGCTGCGCGTTCGCCCATTCCTCGTCGAAGGTCTGGATGCCCAGTTCCCAGGTCGGGAAGTCGCCGCGCCCGATACGCTCGAAAAAGTCGCGCCGCTGAAAGTCCGGGTCGGCACCGGCAATCTTGACCGTCTCGTCCCAGATCGTGGAGGCCAGCCCCGCCTCCGGCTTCCAGTGAAACTTGACAAACGTGCTGTTGCCGTCGGCGTTGACCAGCCGGAAGGTGTGGATGCCGAACCCCTCCATGTTCGCAAGGGTTCGCGGCAGGGTGCGATCGGACATGATCCACATCATCATGTGGGTTGTCTCAGGCATCAGTCCGATAAAGTCCCAGAAGGTGTCGTGTGCGGTCGCAGCCTGCGGATAACCCCGATCGGCTTCCATCTTCACCGCGTGTATCAGGTCTGGAAACTTGATCGCGTCCTGAATGAAAAACACCGGGATGTTATTGCCGACGAGGTCCCAATTGCCTTCCTTGGTATAGATTTTGACCGCAAACCCGCGAACGTCGCGAGGTGTATCGGCCGACCCTGCCCCGCCTGCAACAGTCGAAAACCGAGCGAATAGCGGAGTTTTTTCTCCAACTCGCTGAAAAATATCGGCTTTCGACAACTCCGGAATGGCCTCGGTCAATTCGAAATAGCCATGCGCCGCGGTGCCGCGTGCGTGCACGATTCGCTCAGGAATGCGCTCGTGATCGAAATGGTTCATCTTCTCGCGATAGACATGGTCCTCCAACAGAACCGGGCCGCGCGCGTTCGCCTTAAGCTGGTTCTGGTTGTCACTGACCGCCATACCCTGATTGGTGGTGAGCGTAGGATGACCGGCATCGGCCGTCTGGCGCGTCTCGCCGCCCTTTGAAGGGCGCGGTAGGTCGTAATCTGCCATGTATCTATCCTCGGTTCCAGCAAACGCGCTGCGGTCGCGGTACGTTTGTTTCCAGTATCGAAATAACCGCTTGAGATGATCGCTGTTCCCGGGTTCGATCCCGAGCTGCGGGTTTTTCACTCATATGTGCCATGGTGCAGGGCCAGCTCCGGTAGGCGCTTTCGCTTCCACCCGATCTGGATATCCCGGCAAACGCCATGTGCGATGTGCGGCACGGAGATATTGCAGCCATTGTCGGGGACAGGTAAGGTTGGAACATCGGCAGGGCGGCTTGATCGTGCGCTTCATCTGGTCCATATGCCCGATCCTGGGTTTGGCCGTTCGTTGCGGGTGTAGCTCAATGGCAGAGCAGAAGCTTCCCAAGCTTACGACGAGGGTTCGATTCCCTTCACCCGCTCACCTCTCATACTACCTCACGCCTTGTCGCATGCGAGCATAACTGCCCGATCGCGCCCAAAATCATCGGCGACACCACCGCACGACCGCCGCCTTGACCGCCAACCAGAACTTGATTGCCGTCATCGTAGCGAGCAAAAGCAAGGCGATCGTGATTGCCGCGTAAAAACCTGGTTCCAGCAAAAGTTTCAGCGCATATCCGGCCTCGAAACGGTAATCTTCCCTAACACTTGACAGACGGTCATCGGCGCGCGTCTTTGAACCGGCTTCGCTCTTCATCGGCGCTTCCGAGGGTCTTAATGCCGAAGCATCGCGGTCGACTTCGGGATGCTTAATTGTCGCTGTCATGCGGGATCGTCCGGTTCTTCCCACTCCCAGCGTAGCTTGAAGCCGGTCACCTGCACGTACTAAAAGGTATTGGCGGCAAAATATGCTTGCTCAGCGTCAAAACGGGAATACCGAAATAGCCACTCCCATGAAGAACTCCTTGATCCATCCAAACATCGCGATACTCAAATTTGGCGGAGATGTTGATGCCTGTTTTAAACTCAACGAACATTCTCTTAGATAGCATTCCTGCGGGAGAATTCCTCTGACGATCCGCGCACTTTACCACTACCGCGGACGATACGATCATTGTAAATTGCCAATGTCGACGAAGCGCTGCTTAAATGGCATCAATCGTGTGTTCGGTAATCTAGCCCCTACGGCACGTTACAAATGCCCAATGTTTAGGGAAACCACTGGTGGGGCGCCAACGCTGATCGCATGAAGAGTACAAATTACGAGAGTGAACCCATGCGCCATATTTTCCCGACGATCCTGATGGTTACGGCGGCTCTGCCGATAGCCTCGGCAGCGCACGCGCCTCCATCCTATACGGTGACGGGATCCATCGCCGGACCCGACGGAGCGGGCTGGGATTATGCGGCGACCGATACGAGTGGCGATCACCTGTTCGTCGCTCACGGCGACGCGGTCACCGATGTGGACCTGACCCGCGCAAACAAGGCGCGCTCGATCGGCAGCATCGACCACGGCCATGCGGTCGTGCCCGTTCCCGGGACAACGACGCTGCTGGTTACGAGCGGCCATGATTCGACGGTCCGGCTGATCGACCTTGCGAGCGGCCGGGAAACGGCGCGTATCAAGGTCGGTGACGATCCCGATGCGGCAATCGTGGATCCTGCGACCGGCTATGTTCTGACGATGAACGCGCATGCCGGCTCCGTATCGGAGGTCGATGTGGCACACGCGCGCGTCGTACGTACGTTTCAGGTCAAACCCGCGCTCGAATATGCAGCCATCGGCCCCGCGCGGACGCTGTTCGTCAACAATGAGGACGAAAACGAGATCGAGACGGTCGATCTGACGAGCGGCCGGATGGGTCCTCCGATCGCACTGCCGGGCTGCGAAGGGCCAACGGGCATGGCGTATGACGTAAAAACCGCGCGGCTGATCAGTTCCTGCGCCAACGGCAAGGCGGCGGTGGTCGACGCCCGGTCACGCAAGCTTGTCGCGCTGGTCGCCATCGGCAGCGGCCCCGATGCGGTATTGCTCGACGCCCGCCGCCGCCTCGCCTTCATTCCCTGCGGGCGCGACGGGGTGCTCGACATCCTGTCGCTCGACGCACCCGGCGGCGTGAAGCGCATCGCCTCGCTAAGGACTGGCCTGGGCGCGCGCACCGGTGCGCTCGATCCGGCGACCGGTACGATCTATCTGCCGACCGCGAAGTTCGGCCCCCCTGCAAAGCCGGGCGGCCGCCCGGTCGCGATGCCCGGCACGTTCCACATCCTCGTCATAAAGCCGGTCTGAGCGATCAGGTGACGGGTGCGCCATAGCAAAGCTGCATGCTGCGATCGATGAGGCCGCGCATGCCGGGCGTGCGCTGACCGCGACCGGTCAACGGCACGAACATGGCCAAGCCGAGCGAGCAACGGGTGATCGTACCGCCGGGCGATTTCGTTGCGACGATCAATTGCTCCTGAACGAGGCTGGGGCCGATCGGCATGACGATCCGTCCGCCGGGCTTCAACTGATCGAGCAAGGGCTGCGGGATAGCTGCTGCTCCCGCGGCAACGACGATGCCGTCGAACGGCGCATGCCCGGGCCAGCCTGCGAACCCGTCGCCGGCCCGGACCTCGATATTGCGATAACCCAGCCGGTGGAGCCGCTTCCTCGCCTCGGCGGCGAGCGGGCGCACGATCTCGATCGACGAGACATTTTTTGCAAGCGGGGCCAGGATGGCGGCCTGATAACCCGATCCGGTACCGATATCGAGAACGTCTGCGTTTGCAGGAAGATGGAGCGCTGCCGTCATCACCGCCTGGACGTACGCATCCGAGATCGTCTGGCCGTAACCGATGTCGATCGGAACGGGGATGTAGGCGTAAGCCCGGGCAGCTTTGGGGACGAACTCTTCGCGCGGTATGCGGGAGATTACGGCAAGCACGCGCTCCATTTCAGGATCGTCGGCCGCAGGAGCCGCGTCGCCAACGACGCGCCTGATGTCTTCGACCATGCGATGCCGCTTGCCGGCGTTCGATCCCGAGAGGTTGGCGACCGAGGCCAGCGCCGCCAGCATCAGCCATAACTTCATCATGCCTGTGCCCCCTGCATGTGCTCGTCCCGGTTACGGGAAAAGGCAGCGACTAACGCCGGCAGGAACAGCAAGACGAGAGGGACCGATGCCGTCAGCCCGAAGATGATGGCCGTCGCCAGCGGCTTTTGAAGGCCCGAGCCGCGGCTTAGCCCGAGCGCCAGCGGCAGCAGCGTCAGGATCGCGATCAGCGCCGACATCAGGATCGGCCGCAGCCGCTTGCTCGCCGCTTCACGCAGCGCGACGAGACCCACCGGATTCTCGCGGTCGATCTCGGCAAACAGGAAGACGATCAGTTCGGTCACCATTCCGATCACCATCGTCAGCCCCATCAACGCCGAAATGTCGAGCTCGATGCCGGTCACCCAAAGCCCCATCAGCACGGCTGCCGCGGACAACAAAACGGTGGCGAGCGCCGCCAGTGTCCAGACCAGCCGTTCGAACAGGAAAGTGAGCAAAAGAGCGGTCAGCAGGAGCGCGGCGGCGAACACCATCGAAAGATCGGCAAAGCTCTGCTGCTGCTGCGCGTACAACCCGCCATATTCGACGCGGATGGAGCCCGGCAGGTTGATGGAGGCGACCTTCGACCGTACTTCCTTCATCGCCGATCCCAGATCGCGCCCCTCAAGCCGTGCCGTCACCGCGATGAACGGGGCAAGGTCCTCGCGCGTAAGCTGCTTCTGCCCGGCGCTGATGGAAATTTGCGCGACCTGATCGACCCTGACCGCATGTCCATCGGGTGCGGTGAGCAGCAGGCGCCCCAGTTCGGACGCACGCGACCGCAAGTCGGCCGGTGCCCGGATACGGACATCGACCAGCTGCTCGCCGATCCTGACGGGCGTCGCCGTGGCCCCGCCGACCAGCGCCTGCAACTGCGTCGCCACTGCATCGGGATCCAGTCCTTGAAGCGCCGCAGCCGCAGCATCGACCTTGATGTCGATCGCATCGCCCGCGACCCGGAGACCATCGACGACCTCGACGACACCCGATACCTGACCGATCGAAGTCCCGACGTGCCGGGCGGCCTGTTCCAGCGCGGCCGGATTGTCGCCGAACAGCTTCACCTCGATCGGCTGCGGTACGGCGGTGAGGTCGCCGATCAAATCTTCCATTAACTGCGCGGTCTCGATCTCGAGTCCGGGCACCTTCGCATCGATCTTCTGCCGGATCTCCGCCATCACCGCATCGATCGACCGGCGTGATCCGCCGTTCAGGCGAATGAAGTAATCGCCTTCGTCCGCCTCGGTCAGGCCACCGCCCAGTTGCACGCCCGTACGCCGGGAGTAGCTCGCAACTTCGGGTGTAGATGTAATGATCGACTCCACCTGGCGAAGCAGCCGGTCGGTGTCCGACAACGCCGCGCCTGGTTGCGCCTTGTAGTCGAGGATGAACCCGCCCTCGTCCATATGCGGCATGAACCCCGACGGTACATGGCTCCAGGCGGCATAGCCGAGCAGCGCCATGCCGATTCCCAGCAGCGCGGCGAAGAGCCGGGGTCTGGCAAAGCTGCGCTCGGCGGCGCGTTCATAGCCCCGGTCGAGACGGCTCATGAACCGGCTCGCTTTCTCGGCCGCTTCCGCATCCTTTTCGCGCAGCCAGTAAGCGGAGGCGAGCGGGATCACGAACCGCGCGTAGAGCAGCGACAATGTGAGCGCCGCGACCATCGTCAGCGCCAGTGCCTTGAAGAACCCGCCGGTTACGCCGCTGATCAGCGCGAGCGGCAGGAACACGATGATCGTTGCCGATGTCGAGCCGAACAGCGGGCGGTTCATTTCGGACGCCGCCGCGAGGATGCCCTTCACGCCCTTCGCCGTTCCTTCCTGCATGCGCCGCATGATGTGCTCGAGCATGACGACGGCGTCGTCGACGACAAGGCCGACGGCGGCCGCCATTCCGCCGAGCGTCATCATGTTGAAGCTCATGCCGGTCGCCAGCAGGATCAGGCAGGTTCCGGCCAGTACCGCGGGCAGCATCAGCCCGGTAATCACCATCAGCCGCGCCGAACGCAGAAATACGAAGAGCACGATACCCGCCAGCACGGCCCCCAACAGGATCGCATCGCGAACAGCGTTCGCAGCACCGGTCACCAGCTCGGACTGGTCATAGAAAGGAGTGACCTTGGCCGACGGCGGCAGGCCAAGCGTCGCCAGCCGGGCGTCGACCTCCTTTACGATCTTGGTGGTATCACCGTTCAGCGCCTGGCGGACGTTCACCAAGACCGCGCGCTGCCCGCCAGCGGTCACCAGTGTGTAACTAGGCGCGGTCGAGACGTGGATGGCGGCGATCTGGCCGAGCGTCACTACGCCGACCTCCGGTTGGCCCGGAACGCCCGCACCAGGCGGCACCGCCTGTACCCCGCTTCCAGCAGGCGTGCCGGCCGCCTTGACCGGAGTGGAGGCAATGTCCGCCATCGTCGCCAGCCGGTTTTGTGCAAGGACGAGGTAGAGCCGGTGCCGATCCTCAATCCGGCCGACACCGCGAACGTCGTTCGCCTTGCCCAATGCCGTCACCACGTCCGTCAGGCTCAGACCGAGCGCCTGCGCCTTGGCGGGATCGACATCGACCGCGAACTCGCGCGGTGCTCCCCCGAGCACGTCGACGCCTGCGACACCGCTGACCGCGGTCAGTGCCGGACGCACCGTCAGCTCGGCGATCTGCCGCAACGCCTCCTGATCGAGGCTCTTCGACGTCAGCGCAATCCCCAGCACCGGGAAGATGGTCGGGTCGGAGCGACGAACGTCGAAGCGCGTGCCTGCGGGCAGATCTGGCAGCGACGTCGCGAGCGCGCTCTGCGTCGCGAGCGTCGCCGACACCATGTCGTGACCCCAGGCAAAGTTGAGCGCGACCTCCGCTGTGCCGCGACTGGTCGTCGACCGGATACCGGCCACACCGGGCACTGCACGCAGCGCAATCTCGATCGGCCGCGTAATCTGCGCCGTCATCTGCGCGGCGTCGCGCTCGCCGGCATCGATCGACACGACCACGCGGGGATAGCTGATGAAGGGAAACAGGCTGACGGGAATCTTCATTGCAGCGACCACGCCGCCGATCGTCAGCAGGATCGCCGCGAGCCACAATGCACGCGCATGGCGAGCAATTCCGCTTTTCACTTCGTACGGACCTTCATGCCGTCTTCAACGGCGGTGCCGCCATCGGTCACCACTTGGTCGCCCGCGCTCGCGCCCTTTACGATCGTGACCCGGTCGCCGCCCGTCGGTCCGGGCTGGACATCACGGCGATGCGCAACACCGTTTATGACCACATAGACATATGGCTGGCCGCCATCGTCGAGCAGCGCGGTGTAGGGGATCGTCACTGCGCTGCCTTGCGTCTGCGTGGCGACCTCGCCTTGCAACATCTCACCGGGCCCCGCGCCGAACGATGGGGGCAATGTCGCGAACACCGATTGCAGCCGGGTGTTGGGGTTGACGACGGGATCGATCGACTGGATCGGCACCGAAACCGGCGCACGTCCGCCGGTGGCGGAGATCCTGATCGATCCGCCCGGTGACAGCGCACCGGCGATCGTCGGATCCGCCCCGAAACGCGCCCGCAGGCCGTTCGCGCTTGTTATGACGGCGATCGACGCGCCCGCCTGAACCAGATCGCCCGGATTGTTCGCGACGCTTGCGACATAGCCGGAAGCCGGTGCCTTGAGCGCCAGGCTGCCCGCGCGCCCGCGAAAGCTCGCCAGCGTCGCATCCGCGCTCTGCGCCGCAGCGCGCGCGGTTTCGACCTCGGAATCTCCGGTCAGCCCGTCGGCGCGGAGACGCTTGGCGCGGGCATAAGCGGCATCGGCGGCGCGGGCATCGGCGGACGCCCTGGAAAGATCGAGGCGGGTGTTGGGGGCGGGTGACAGCTGGACCACGAGCTGGCCGCGAGCGACCCTGGTCCCAACGGGCGCGGCGATACGCGCGACGATCCCCTCGGTCGGTGCCGACAAAGCGAGGCTGCCGGCTGGGCCGGCCTCGGCTACGCCGTACAGCTTGACGGTTTCGGCAATCGAACCCTCGGTCGCCTGACCGAGCGTGACGAGGGCGGTAGGGGTCGGTGCCTGGCCGGTGCTGTCCCCGCCGCCGGAGCAGGCGGCGAGCAGGAGTAGGGCAACCGGGGCAGACTGCTTCAGATTCATGGCCATGTCTCTTTCGGTGTCCCCGTCAGCAGTTCGAGCGCGATCGTCTGCTCTTCGATGTCCTGTGTCGTCTGCGCGAGCAACGTCTCTTGATCGCGCAGTGACTGCGCCGCCGTTTGCGCGGTGGCGGGAGCAAGATCGCCGCGCTTTGCCGCGCGTGCCGTCGCAATAGCAAACGTGCGCAGCACCTTGAGCCCTTTCAGCACCGTGTCGCGCTGCGACCGGGCGACCGCGATGCCGCCGATTGCCGCCCCGATCTGCGCGCGCGTCTGGAAAACGCGGCCGTCATATTCGGCACCGAGCGCTTCCCTGGTAGCGCGTTCCACCGCGATCCCCCCGCGGTTGCGGTTCCAGAGCGGCAACGTGAAATCGATCGCGGGTCCGAACAACTGGTTGCCCGCTGAATCCCGGTTGGCGTTTACCGTCAGCGCGAGCGTGGGAAACTGGTTCAGGACGGCAAGCCGCACGCTTGCCTCCTGCGACGCGTAACCCGCCTGAAGCGCCTGAAGGTCGTAGCGTTCGCGCAAGGCGAGCGCGAAAAGCGCGTCGGCCGCAGGCGGCGGCGCGGGCAGCGGAAGCGCCGCCAGCTGCAACGTCGTCGTCGGTGGCAAGCCGAGCAAGCGGGTCAGTTCATAGCGCGCGGTCGTAAGGTCGCGTTCGCTCAAACGGACCTGCTGTTGCGCGCTGAAAGCCGAAAGACGCGCGGCCTGCACCTGGTCGGCGCTCAGGTCGCCGCGGCCCGCTGCCCGCAACGTTCGGTCGAGCAGCGAGGCGGTCGCCGCATAGCTCGTCCGCGCAAGATTATAGGACCGCTCCAGACCTGCGATCCGCACCGCCTGGATGCGCGCCTGCCCCGCCGTCTGCCATTCCGCCCAGGCCAGATCGAGCCGCACTTGCGCTGCCTGCGCGCGCGCCGCCGCGACACGCGCACCTCGCGTCCGCAGCGCGTTGATGTCCTGCCCCAATGCGCTCGCCAGGTCGAGGAACGGGTCCGGCCCGCTCACCACCTTGCTGGCGCCGATACTGAGCGTCGGATCGGGAATTAGACGCGCCGAAAAGACCTGCGCCTCCGAAACCCCGGCACGCACGCGCATCGCCTTCAGATCGGGATTGGCGATCACGGCGATCACCGCGATCGCGTTCAGATCGAGCGGTCGCGACAGGTCGACCGACGTCGGCCTCAGATACGGCCTGTCGATCTTGGTCGCGTTCTGGGCGAGGACCGCCTGGACCGAAGCCAGCGAAAAGCCGGCTCCACCGGCCACCCTCAGCGGCAAGGGGCGGTACGTGGCGCAGCCCGAAACCATAAGGAAGAGACAAAGGACCAAATGGCGTTTCATCGTTCGCGCGACCTCGGCATGGTCATCATGACCCGCAGTCCGGGCTTATTGTCGGCGAATTTTACGGAACCGCCATGCATCGTCACGATCGCAGATACGAGATTGAGGCCCAGCCCGTTGCCGGGCGAGGTGCGGCTGGAATCCAAACGCACGAAGCGTTTTATGATGCGATCATAATCCTCCGCCGCGACACCAGGACCGTTATCCGCAACGGTCAATCTGGCCCATATCTCGTCATGAACGACGTCAATCGCGATCGTGGTACCGGTCGGGGTGTGGATCTGCGCGTTATCGATCAGGTTAATGATTGCCTGAGCGAGCAATTCCTTGTCCGCGGCAATGATGACCGAAGCGTCGGCGTTGCAACAAAGATTGCGACCGGCGTCCACAACCGCAGGCTCCCAGCTTTCACAGATGTCCCGAACGAAGGCAGCGAGATTGACCGGTTCGAGCGACTTGACCAGTTCACCGCTCTCCACTTCGGAAATGCGAAGGATAGCCGCGAACAGGTTAAGCAGATCGTCGCTTTGCCGTAGGGCGGCCTTGATCGCTTCCTCCCGTCTTGCCGCGGTGACAAGGTCGCCAAGCGACCTCTCCAGCCCGCTTCGCATCCGGACGAGCGGCGTCCTGAGATCGTGGGCGAGATCACCGGAAACCTGTTGTAGATTCTCGACCAGCCTTGCGATCCGATCGAGCATGGCGTTCAGCGATGCGGAGACGGCGTCGAACTCGTCACCGCGACCGCCGATCGGCATCCGCCGACTGAAGTCTCCCGCCATTATGACGCGCGCGGTGCCGCTGATTTGGCCAAGCCGACCGCGCAGATAGCTGCCAAGGAGCAATGCTCCCCCCGCGCCCGCGGCAAGAACCATCAGGAACGCACCGCCGAACAGGACGAGGATCGTATGGTCGATACGTTCCAGCGCTTCGGTATCTGCCGCAACGACCAATGTAATTCCGGAAGGTAGATATGTTCCCAAAGCACGCGCTGGGTCCGCTCCCTCTCGCGGATCGATGAATACGATGTCGTGCCAGCCTGAGGCAACGGGGCGTGTATCGAGCCGTCCAGCGATACGCCTGCCCGAACGATCGAACAGCGCATATCCGAACACGTTGGTCGGTTGGCTGACTTCTCGCGCATCGATGCGCTCGCGCAAATCGCCAAGTCCTTCATCGCGGTAGTCACGCAAGAGCGACGCTGTCTCCTCTGCAATCGCTCCGTCCTGCTGCTGCCTGAAATTGCGATCGGCCGCGAGGAAAACGACCAGCCCCAATAAGGCAATGATCAGTGCGAATGCCGCCGAATATGTGAACGCGATCCGGTATGCCGCGCTCGTGCGCCATTCAGGCACCTGTCGTCATCCGGTAGCCAACCCCGCGCACGGTTTCGATCGGATTGGTATCGAACCCGAAATTAAGCTTGGTCCGCATACGGCTGAGATGGCTGTCCACGATGTTGGTCTGGGGATCAAAATGATACCCCCAAATTGCCTCGAGAAACATGGTCCGTGTCACGACGCGACCCGAATGACGGATCAATTGCTCGAGCACTGCGAACTCTTTCGGTTGCAGTGGGACGTCGCGTCCGGCGCGTGTAACCTTTCGGTCGAGCAGATCGAGAGTTACATCCCCAACCGTGAATCGTGTTTGGGGTTCGCGGATCGCTGGACGCCGGACCAAGGCGGCGAGGCGGGCCGCGAGCTCCGAAAACGCAAACGGTTTGACCAGATAGTCATCGGCGCCCGCGTTGAGACCGCCGACACGGTCTGCGATCCCGCCGAGCGCGGTCAAAATCAGCACCGGCATCGCTATGTCTGCGGCCCGCCACCGCTTTAGTATTTCCAACCCGTCCAGTCCGGGCAGCATCCGGTCGAGAATGGCAACGTCGAAAATCTCGATGGAGCCGATATGAAGCGTGTCGAGCCCCGAGCCTGTGCGCGTGACGACGTGGCCAAGCACCCCGAGCGAATGCTCCATGGACTCGGCAAGGTCATCATCGTCCTCCGCGATCAGTATGCGCATCAGACCCGGAATCCAATTACCGCCAAGGGCTCAGTCCTTGTCGTTGATACCTTCATATTTATTCTCGACGATGCGGCCGGTACCGGCATCGACGCCGATCTCATGGATTCGCCGCCCTTGCCGGATATCGAACGAATAACGCCATCCGCCCCCTTCCTTCTCATATTCAGCATCGACGATCTTGCCGGGCGCCTTCTTGAGGGCGATCGAGCGCGCCTGCGCCATCGACAGCTTGGCCGGCGGCTTGCCGTCGGCGCCGGTCGCACCCGCTGACGCCAGAAAGCCAACGCTTACGATCATAACGAGGATGGGGATTTTCAACAATTTCAGTTCCTCATACGGTAAAGCTCAGCAGCGAGCGCCTTATGCTGATACGCCCTTCTATATTGTGCCCCTGATACGATTGGGTTGTAAAATCCCAATGTTGAAGACCCAAACTGAACGGTTGCAAGCCGATTGAAGCGTTCCGGGTGTCCGGAGGTGTTAACTCAAGCCCCTTCGTAAATCGCTTTTGCTTCGTCATTGAGATCGCCCTTCAATTTTAAGGAAATCTTCAAATTTGCGAAGCAGATCCAGTCTTGACTGCGGTCAAAGTTAAAAAGCCTTTTTCAGCGGTGGCAACCATCAAGGCTGCTCGCCCCAATAAGAGCAGGCCTCTCCGCTGCTGTCGCGATAGATGCTGACCTTGAAGAGGTTCTCGATTCCCGGCGACAGGCGTTCCCAAACCCATCGACTGAGGTTCTCCATCGTCGCCGGGCCCAGATCGCTCACCTCGTCGAGAAAGCTGTGGTCTAGCGCATCCCGGGCGTCGGCCAGTGATCGTTCGAGCAAGCCGAGATCGACCACCATGCCGGTTGCCGGGTCGGGACGCCCGCGCACGGTGACTTCGGCACGGTAGCTATGACCGTGAATGCGACGGCTCGACATGGTGTCGATCGAGCGGTCGAGAGTATGCGCCGCATCAAAGCGAAATTGCTTGCTGAGTTCGAACATCAACGGATTCCGGTTATCTTGTGGGACTGGATCGACAAGCGCCAGCGCGGGTTCCGGATGCAGTACGCGATTGCGGCGTCCAGATTGGCGGCAGCAGCCGGGGAATCCATCGGCTGCAGGAAAAAGTGATCGAATGAAAGGTGTTGAAACCGTTCCGGTGGCGCATCCCCTTGCGGGTAAACGAGCTTCAACTCATGCCCTGATTGCAGCACGAGATCAGCATCGCCCTTGGGGCTGACGCAGATCCAATCGAGCCCGGCAGGCGCGATCTGAGTACCATTGGTTTCGACCGCGACAATGAAATGCCGGTCGTGAAGCGCTTTGACCAGCGCATCATCGACCTGAAGCAACGGTTCGCCGCCCGTGAGCACGACGTAGCGGTCATCGGTAGGTCCGTCCCACTCCGCCGCGATTGCATCGGCGAGCGCCGCGGCATTCGGAAAGCGGCCTCCGCCGGTTCCGTCCATGCCGACGAAATCTGTATCGCAAAAAGTACAGGCCGAGGTCGCGCGATCGACGTCGCGGCCTGACCAGAGATTGCAACCAGCAAAGCGACAGAACACCGACACCCGGCCCGTTTGGGCACCCTCTCCCTGAAGCGTTTTGAAAATCTCTTTGACCGCGTAATTCACTTTGAACCTGTCTGTGTGTCGAACATGGGAGAGTCGGCCGCGCATGGCTCTGACACGCCGATGCAACGAGCGGAAACATGCATGCCGTATTCCCAACCGGCTAGTCATGATCCGGATGCAAGACTGCGCCGCCGCCTTTGGCCGGTCATCGCGACCAACAATCTAGTCGCGCATGACTGACCATGCCAGCCACAACCAGCCACCGATCAGGAATGCACCACCTACAGGCGTGACGGCACCCAACCAGCGCGGCATTCCCAGCGCCATCAGATAAAGGCTGATCCCGAATATTGAGCCGCCAATGACAAACGCCCATGCCGCCCCCCGTTGGTCCATATGCAGAGCAACGAGCGCTGCGACTGCGTGGACCATCTGGTATTGCGCCCCGGTTTTGAGCCAATCGGCCGCTTCGCCACCGGCTCCGTGCGCACCGAAGGCTCCTGCCATGACGGCGAGGGCTCCCGACAAGGCCGCTAAAACTGCCAAGAGTCCCATAACTAAATCCCCCGCGCCGGCTGAGTCATGATCCGGTCCCTCGCTGCCCGAATGTCTCCGTCTGCGACCTGAGCCTTTAGCCGTTCACGATCCCGCTTGCGGTACTCCGCTTCGGCGCGGTCAATGTCGGTTATGTCGACGCCAACACAGTCAAGAGCGCGCCGTGCCATCGCAACCGCTGATTCCATCACTTCGCGAACCACGAGTTCAACCGGGGCACCATCCAACTTGATCAACGCCCGGCGGTCGAATGCTCGTACAAAAATTGCCGCATCCGGAAACGCCGCTCTGACACCGGCCAGCATCTCTCGTTCGATCTGATCCCCGTCGATACAAAACAGGATCAGCTCCGCCTCTGCGGCTCCCGCCTGGCGCAGCAAGTCCATCCGCGTCCCGTCACCATAATAGACCTTGGCGCCGAACTCACCTGCGATGTCGATCATCTCGATATCGCTGTCGATCAGCGTGACGGGAATATCATTTGCGATCAGCATCTGCGCAACCGTCTGGCCGAACCGCCCGTAACCGACAACGAGGGCGTTTGCGCCATCAGTGATCGGTTCATCGCGCGTTCCATTCTCGACGATTGGCTCGGCTCGAAACCGTGCCGTTGCGGTCATGAGAAAGGGCGTCGTCGCCATCGACAGAGTTATGACTGCGCCGAACAGGCTAGCAGCCTCCGGGTCGATCAGCAGCCCCGCCCTTGCCTGCGCGAACAGAACAAACCCGAACTCGCCGCCTTGGCTCAGAAGCAAGCCGAGCGCGAGAGCCCTGCGCCACTGCATTCGGAACGTGAGTCCGACAAGCGTGATGACGCTGGTTTTCGTGACGATCAGCGCGGCGGCCACAAGGATGACGAACACCGGTCGCGCGGCAATCGCGCCGACATCGAGCATCATGCCGATTGTCAGGAAAAACAGCCCTATCAGCACGGACCGAAACGGCTCGACGTCCGCTTCCAGTTCGTGCCGGTACGGGGTGTCCGCGAGCATCACGCCCGCTACAAACGCCCCCAGCGCCGTCGACAATCCGAGCCAGGCCATGACGGCAGCCGCGGCGATTACCGTGAAAAGGCCGGCGAACACGAACATCTCGCGCTCCCCCAGATGACCGATCAGTCTGAGCAGCGGTTGCAGCAGGAACCGCCCAGCCAAAATCAATCCGACGATCGCCGCAACAGTATATATCGCCAGCAGCCAGCCCGGCGGAGCGGCGGGATCGGCGGGACTGCGCGACATCGCTGCCACGATGGTGATGAGCGGCACGATCGAAAGGTCCTGAAACAACAGAATTGAAAACGCTCGCTCGCCGAACGGAGTCCGCAGCCGTCCGGCGCTCTGGAGCATCGGCAACACCTGCGCCGTCGACGACAACGCGAGCGGCAATCCCAAGGAAAGTGCGGCGGCAACCGAAAAATTCAAAAGCCAGATCACCGCGCTGACGGCGATCCCGCACGTAACCACTTGAAGCAGCCCGAGCCCGAAGATCTCGTGCTTCATCCGCCATAATCGCGCGGGGTTCAATTCCAAGCCGACAATGAACAAAAGCAGGGTGATGCCGAGTTCGGCGATCCCCATTTTCGATTCCGCATCGCCGACGATGCCGAGCACATGCGGTCCGACAACTGCTCCCGCAACAAGATAGCCAAGCGTCGCACCCATGCCGATGCGGCGAAACAACAGGACAAAGCCTAAACCGAAACCGAGCAGGACCGCTCCGTCGCGCAGCAGCGAAACGGGTGCCTGATGATCCATCAGTCGATCACGCGCGCCGCCGCGACCGCTGCTTCGGCTGCTGCTTCGAAAGCAAGCCTGATCGACGCGTGCCTGCCGGTATGGTTTAGCGCCGGAGAAAATACCTCAAGCCCGGGCCAGTCGGGCGGTTCGCCACCGCGGGTATCGAGCCAGCCGGTCAATGCGTCGCGTACCGCGGTCAGTTCAGTGGGTGTCCTGCCGATGATATTCTTGGCGAGCAGCGATGCCGACGCCTGTCCAAGCGCGCATGCGCGGACAAGCAAGCCGACCTCACCGACGCGTCCTTCGCAGTCCAGGTTCAGGTCGATGGTCACGCGGCTTCCACAAACCGCTGAGCGCTTCTCGCTTGACCCCATCGGTTCGCTTAGCCGGTCATGATACGGAATGGACGCGGCCAGCCGCAATATCTCTGCGTTGTACAGCGGTGCGTTCATCGTGATGCGTCCGATGCGGCTCTGTCGTTTTGCGGAAACACCGGTCGTCCGTGCCGACGCCGGTCGACAAAATCCGCGATGCCCGCACTCGTTGCGTCAAGGAGCGGATAGGTCCGCGATTGTATCATCCAGCCGGGCCGCCGCTCGGCTCCCCCGCCGATCGTATCGATGACGAGCGTCACCAAGAGGAAGACCAGGCTCGAGATAATCAGACCTTTCAAGGCACCGAACCCGAACCCCAAAGCGCGGTCGATCGGGCCCAATCCTGACTGCCGCGTCCGCGCCCCGATGCCGTTCGCGATCGTTTTGCCTGCAAGATACGTCACCCCCGCCAAAATGGCGAATGCGAGAACCGCAGCACCCGCCGCCGTTCCGATATGAGGGGTCAGCCATTCGGCGAGACCAGTGTGGAAAAGCTTGAGCACTGCGACGACGGCGACCCATGCGAACAATGACAGCGCCTCGGTGACGAAACCGCGCATTAAGCCCAGAAACGCACTACCCGCCACAGTGAGCAGGACAATCATATCCAGTGCGCTTAGTCCCATTGGCTGCCGATAGCGGTCACGACGGTTCCTCGCTAGTCCTGCGCGTCTCAGCCCCGGCCAAGCAGATGCTCGACCAGCTCACCGAGCGTCCTGAACCCGGCAAGCGCCAAGGCTGATCGTTCCCTGCCGGCAGCGCCCGGTACGAACGCCTTTTCAAACCCGAGCTTGGCGGCCTCTTTCAACCGCAACGATCCATGCGCGACCTGTCTGACCTCGCCGGACAGCGCGACTTCACCGAAGGCCACCGACCTCGCATCGATCGGTCGCTCGCTAAGAGCTGAAACGAGCGCGGCAGCCACCGCCAGATCGGCCGCGGGGTCCTGAATGCGATACCCTCCGGCGACGTTCAGATAGACTTCAGCCGTTGAAAAGCTGAGACCGCAGCGCGCTTCGAGTACGGCAAGGACCATCGCAAGGCGGCCCGCATCCCATCCGACTACCGCGCGCCTTGGCGTCGCACCGCTCGCAAGTCGAACGGCCAGCGCCTGAATCTCGACCAGCACCGGGCGCGTTCCTTCAAGTGCAGGAAATACGGTGGCCCCGGTTACGTTCTCATCGCGGTTCGTCAAGAAAAGGGCAGACGGGTTGGAAACCTCTTCAAGCCCGCCCTCCTGCATGGAGAAAACTCCAATTTCGTCGGTTCCACCGAACCGATTTTTCATCGCCCGAAGGATACGGTATTGGTGGCTTCGTTCACCCTCGAACGACAACACCGTGTCGACCATGTGTTCGAGCACCCGGGGTCCCGCAATCGATCCGTCCTTGGTAACATGCCCGACGAGAACAAGCGCAGTGCCGCTTTCCTTCGCAAACCGTATCAGTTCCTGGCTGGATGCACGGACCTGGCTGACAGTGCCCGGAGCGCCCTCGATCAGGTCCGAATGCATTGTCTGGATTGAGTCGATGACGAGCAGTGCCGGTGGCCGACTTTCTCGAAGCGTCGTCAGGATGTCGCGCGTCGAAGACGCCGCTGCAAGCATAACGGGGGCTTGACCCAAACCAAGCCGTTGCGCGCGCAGCCGAATCTGATCGGTCGCCTCCTCGCCCGAAATATAGGCAACGGACCGTCCCGACAGAGCCAGCTTCGCGGCGGCCTGCAACAATAGGGTCGACTTTCCGATGCCGGGATCCCCCCCGATCAGCGTAGCCGATGCATCAACGAACCCGCCGCCCAGCGCCCGATCCAGTTCTCTGATGCCGGTCGCAAGACGCCCGGGGAGAGGAACCTCGCTGTCGAGATTTAGTAGCTGAAAGGCGCGACCGCCGGATTGAAGATCATGCTTTGCGCGAAACGGAGTGACGGGGCCCGCGGCTTCCTCGATCATGGTGTTCCATTCGGAACAATCTCCACACTGCCCGGCCCATCGTGCTGCCGCCGATCCGCAGGCTTGGCACACATATCGTCTCTGCAATTTCGCCATGCCGCCAAAATAGCGTGCCACGTCAAGATTGCGAACCTGCCGGTGCCGCAATTTACCGAATATTGAGTTTTACCTCTAACCGCCCTGCTCGCTTACCCCTGATGCCGTTTCATGCATCGGCGAGTGCATTCCGTGTCGGTCAGGCCTTGGACAGTTCTGACCCCTCCTTCAGCACCTCGTCGCCATCTTCCTGTTTGATCAGATACGCCGGATTGTCAGCGGTGCCGTTTTTCACTATTTTTGAACCTTTCAGCGTTCGCTGCACACGACGCTCGAAACGCGCCTCGATCTTACCCGTCCCTTCCCCGTTGCCCCAATTCCATTTTACCTTTTCGCCTTTTTGAAATTTTGTCGACATCGTTCGTCCTTTCGCGATCGCACCAGCGCGCGAACGGCACATCCGTTCCGGTAGCGTATGCCGCCATGCACGGTTAAGGCGCGCAAACCATGCAGGCTTCGGATCTTCGTGTCGCGTTGTTCAGCGGCAATTACAATTATGTACGGGACGGTGCGAACCAGGCGCTCAACCTGCTCGTCGCGCATCTGCTATCCAGAGGTGTAACCGTACGCATCTATTCGCCGACCATTGCAAATCCGGCGTTCCCGCCCACAGGTGATCTGGTCGACGTACCCGCCATCCCTGTCCCGGGCGGCCGCAGCGAATACCTGATGGCACGCGGCTTGACCCGCGCCGTTCGAGCGGATCTGAAGGCATTTGCGCCCAATCTCATCCATGTCTCGGCGCCCGAGTTGCTTGGGCACCGCGCGGTGACGTATGCGCGCAAACACGACATCGCCGCTGTCGCGTCGCTGCATACACGGTTTGAGACCTATTTCGATTTTTACCGGCTAGGCTTTTTGCGCCCGATCCTCATCAGAATGCTGACACGCTTTTACAACCGCGTGGAGCAAGTAATCGTGCCAACGCCGTCGATCGCCGCTCTCATCCGTCTTTGGGGCGTGAAAACGCCGGTATCTTTCTGGCCCCGCGGGGTCGATCATAATCGCTTCCACCCTCGGGCGCGTGATTTGTCATGGCGGCGCTCGCTCGGTATCGCCGACGACGAAATGGCGGTCGGCTTCCTCGGGCGGCTGGTCCTTGAAAAAGGACTCGGAATCTTTGCTCGGGTTACCGGCGAACTTCGTGCAAGAGGCGTGCCGCACCGGGTCTTGGTCGTCGGCGAAGGTCCAGCGCGTGAATGGTTCGCCGAACAGGTTCCAGCCGCAGTGTTTGCCGGGTTCCAGCGCGGCGAAGCGCTCGGACGTGCGGTCGCTTCGATGGACGTGCTGTTCAATCCCAGCGTGACCGAAACCTGGGGTCAGGTCACGTCCGAAGCGATGGCTGCGGGCGTCCCCGTCGTCGCCGCGCGAGCAACCGGTGCCGTCGACCTGATCGACAACGGCGTGACCGGCATGCTCGCCGACCCCGACGATATTGCCGGTTATGCGGATGCGATCAAACGGATCGTTACCCAATCCACGCTACGCAAGGCGATGGGCGAAGCGGGCCATGCCAAGGCGCAGTCCTACCGCTGGGATAGCGCGAGCGAGGCGGTGCTCGACGCGTATCTCGCGCTTATGGAGCGCCGTTAGCGCAGCGCAGCGATTATTTCAGGCGCTCGATCTTTTGCGCGGTCTCGTCGATCAGCGCAGCGATCGCATAGAGCATCTCGTCATCCGCATCGCCTTTCGGAACGCGATTCTGTACCGCCTCGCGCAGATTGCCGAACGCGCGCCTGACCGGCGAGCGCATCCAGCCCACGCGGTTACGCTCGCTTCCCAATTCATCAAGCCGCGCCATGAGCGCCGCGACGCTGTCGGCATTTTCCGCCAGATGCGCCCGTCCGTCATCGGTGGCGGCGAAGCGCTTCTTCGTGCCCTCCGATCGCTGTTCCTCGATCAGCCCCATCTCGTCGAGCAGCGTCAGCGTCGGGTAAACGACGCCAGGGCTCGGCGCATAATGTTTCGCCGTCAACGCCTCGATCGCGCGGATTAGTTCATAGCCGTGACGCGGTTCCTCGGCGATGAGTTTCAATAGGACCAGGCGAAGCTCGCCCCCGTCAAACTGCCGCCGCCGCCGTCCGCCGCCATGGCCGCCCCCGTGACCGCCAATAAACCCATGCAGAGCAAACGCGTCCGCGATCTGCAGGTGCATCGCGAGCCGTCCGTCATGTCGCGAGCCGCGACCGTGCAATCCTCCGAACATCATCGTTCCTTTCCGAATGTGCTGCGACGAAGATATATCGTAAAATGTCTGTTTCAAGATACTCCAAGATATATTCTAAACTCTCTCGCACGGGCCGGATGACGAAACCGCCGGAACCGCCTACATTCCCCGGCATGCCCGATCTGTTCGCCGTGCTCGATACCGATCCCCCGGAGCAAATCCAGGAGAACGCCCCGCTTGCCGACCGGCTACGTCCGGCGCGCCTGGACGAGGTCGTCGGGCAGGATCACATCACCGGGGCCGAGGGCGCGATTGGGCGGATGGTCGCGGCCGGGCGACTGTCCTCGATGATTCTGTGGGGACCGCCCGGCACCGGCAAGACGACGATCGCGCGTCTCCTCGCCGATGCGGTCGATCTGCGCTTCACAGCGATCTCTGCGGTGTTCTCGGGCGTCGCCGACTTGAAAAAGGCGTTCGCCGAGGCGCGCCAATTCGCCAAGACAGGCAAGCGCACGCTGCTGTTCGTCGACGAGATTCACCGCTTCAATCGTGCACAGCAGGACGGGTTCCTGCCCTATGTCGAGGACGGCACGGTGACGCTCGTCGGCGCGACGACCGAGAACCCGTCGTTCGAACTGAACGCTGCTTTGCTCAGCCGCGCGCAGGTGTTGATCCTGGAACGGCTGACGCGCACCGCGCTCGAACAATTGCTCGAACGCGCCGAAGCGGAAATGGCGCGACCCATCCCGCTCGACACCGCCGCGCGCGAAGCACTCATCGCCAGCGCCGACGGCGACGGCCGTTTCCTGCTCAATCAGGCGGAGACGCTGTTCTTGGTCGACATCCCCGAACCGCTCAATCCCGCGGGTCTGTCGACCTTTCTCCAGCGCCGCGTGGCGGTCTATGACAAAGACCGCGAGGGCCATTACAACCTGATCAGCGCGCTCCACAAATCGATCCGCGGCAGCGATCCGCAGGCCGCGCTTTACTATCTTGCGCGCATGCTGACTGCGGGAGAGGAGCCGCTGTACCTGCTGCGCCGCCTAACCCGCGCTGCGGTCGAGGATGTCGGGCTCGCCGATCCACAGGCGCTCGCCCAATGCATCGCCGCCAAGGATGCATATGATTTTCTCGGCAGTCCCGAAGGCGAACTCGCAATCGCGCAGGCCTGTATCTATCTCGCAACATCGCCCAAATCGAATGCGGTCTACAAGGCGCAGAAGACGGCGTGGCGATCGGCAAAGGAAACAGGGTCACTTATGCCGCCCGCCGCAATTCGCAATGCGCCGACCAAGCTGATGCGCGACATCGGTTACGGCAAGGATTACGCCTATGATCATGATGCAGAACATGCATTTTCCGGGTCGAACTACTGGCCTGACTCGATGGACCCGCAAACATATTACGACCCGACCGATCGAGGGCACGAACGTCAAATTGCCGAGCGCCTGAAATATTGGAACATGCTGAGGGAAGGTAGTCGAGACACCGCACGGTGATTAATTGAGGAAGCAGGCATCGACGCAAACCGTTTCAAAGGGTTCGTCGCAATTGACTGGTCCGGCGCAAAAGGTGACCGTCACCGGGGGATTGCGCTTGCGATATGTTACCCTGGCGCGGCCGCACCGCGACCGGTTGAACCAGAAGGGTCGGTTTGGTCCCGTCGCGCCGTGCTCGACTGGCTGCTCGCGCGGAGCGGGGATGATCTGCTGGTAGGGTTCGATTTCAGCTTTTCCGCCCCGTTTGTTGCGCGGGGAGCGCATTTGCCGGGTGAAGCCGACACGCCGGATGCCCGGGCGCTATGGGCGCATGTCGATGCTGAGAGTAACGACCTTGATCTCGGTGCCGCGTCGTTCGTCGAAGCGCGCCGCGGACGGCATTTCTATTTGGGCGCCGCTGACGGGTCCAAATCGAATTTCATGCATTTTCGAAAGTGCGAAAAACATTTCAACGAACGTGACGGCGGCAAGCCGTCGACCGTGTATGATGCGATCGGTGCGGCCCAGGTTTGCAAGGCAAGTTTCTCGGGAATGCGATTGCTGCACCACCTTGACGCCCGGATCCCCGTCTGGCCGTTCGATCCCGTTCCAGGTTCCGGAACCGTGATCGTCGAAATCTATACAGCCATTGCCGCCCGCGCCGCCGGTCTGCGCAAGGGTATCAGCAAGGTTCGCGATCCCGTCACATTGGACGCCGCTTTGAACACGCTGCGATCCGGGCCGCATTCTTCTCTCGCCCGCTATGATGATCATGTAACAGACGCAATTTTGGCATCCGCATGGCTCCGGATCAATGCATGCCGGGGGGATTTTTGGCATCCGGAAGCGATGGATCAGCTGATCGCTCGTACCGAGGGGTGGACCTTCGGCATATCATGACGCATGGATCGCCGCAGGCCGGTTTAGCTCAGTTGGTAGAGCGCCAGTTTTGTAAACTGGATGTCGCGGGTTCGATTCCTGCAACCGGCACCGTCCCCTTCGTCGTCGAGATCGCATGATAAAGGTTGCAAGCTACAACATTCACAAGGGGATCGGGCTCGACCGCCAACGAAACCCCGACCGTATCATCGAAGTTCTGCGCGAACTCGACGCAGACGTCATTGCGCTGCAGGAGGCGGACCGCAGGTTCGGCAGGCGTGCGGGAGTCTTGCCGGTTCACCTGCTTGAAGAAACTACCGACTGGCGGCACGTCGAATTCGATACAAAGTCCGCGAGCATGGGATGGCACGGCAACGTCGTCCTTGTACGAAAGTCATCGCAGATCACCGGCGCGCATACTCTCCATCTGCCAGCACTCGAGCCGCGTGGGGCCGTGCTTGCCGATGTGACGCTGAACGGGAAGGCGCTGCGCGTCGTGGGGATGCACCTGGACCTGTCGGGATTATGGCGACGGCGGCAAGCCAGCCACATCACAACACATCTTGAACATTGCGCGAACGTCCGTCCAACCATCCTGATGGGGGACCTGAATGAATGGAGCGGCGCTTCGGGCTGCCTCAGGGATTTCGGTCGTAATTTCTGCTTCGCCCCCACGGGGCCGAGCTTTCATGTCCGCAGGCCCGTCGCTCGACTGGACCGGATTATGTTTTCGCGCGATTTGCAGGTGACCGACTGCGGCGTTCATTCAAGTCCCGCATCGCGCAAGGCATCCGACCACCTTCCCGTTTGGGCCATCCTGGACAGCGCATGACGCGTGAAAAGGAACTGCGGCTGGCCTTGGTCTGCTATGGGGGTATCAGCCTTGCGGTTTACATGCACGGCATCACCAAGGAAATCTGGCATCTGTCGCGGGCGAGCCAAGCACGAACGGACGGAATTTCGGTCCCCTCGAATATGCCCGCGGTTTACGCATCGCTTCTCGCTGAAATCGAGGTTGCGCACGACTTCCGCCTTCGTGTCCTCGCAGACATAATCGCCGGAGCAAGCGCGGGCGGCATTAATGGCATTTTCCTGGCGCAGGCAATATCCAGCGGCCAATCGCTTGAACCGCTTACCGATCTTTGGTTGCAATCGGCCGATGTCGAGGCTCTGACGGATCCCGATGCCGCTCCCAACTCCCGCTTCTCCAAAGTTTGGGCACTTCCGATCGCATGGGTGGCAACGGGCCGAAGTGCGGAAAGTTTCGAAACGCACGGGAACGCTGAAACGCGTGAAGAGGTCCGGCAAAAACTGTCGCGCTTCATTCGGTCGCGATGGTTTGAACCTCCATTTGGCGGTGAAATCTTCACAAGCCTGTTGCTCGATGCGTTCGAGGCAATGGCAGAGTCTGAACGCGGGCCCAGATTGCTGCCGGAGGGCCAGCCGATAGATCTTTTTGTAACCGTTACCGATTTCGCCGGTCATTCCGAAGAACTGAAACTGAATTCGCCGCCCGCGGTCAGCGAAACCGAGCATCGCATCGTCCTCGCCTTTTCCGATCGCGGTGAAGAACCTCTGTCGCTGGCTCCGCCGCCTGAACTCGTTTTTGCCGCGCGCGCCACCTCGAGTTTCCCAGGTGCCTTCCCGCCGTTCCAAGTGACGGAACTCGATGCGGTGTTGAAGGCGCGCGGGATTGACTGGTCCAGTCGCGGTGATTTCGTCGAACGCATACTCCCCGCCCACTCCGCCGATGGTACTGTCGATCAGGCCGCGTTGATCGACGGCTCCGTACTTGCCAACGCGCCTTTCCGTCCGGCCATCGATGCACTCAAGGAACGCCCGGCTTACCGTCAGATCGACCGGCGCTTTGTTTATATCGACCCCTTTCCCGGCCTTAAGTTCCGTGTGCCAAAAGGCGGCGAGAAACCCGGGTTTTTTCAGACAATCATTGCAGCCATCAGCGAATTGCCACGGCAACAGCCAATCCGCGACAATCTTGAACTGCTGGCAGCAAGGTCGGACCGGATCAACCGCATGCGTTCGGTTGTCGACTCGATCCGGCCCGGTGTTGAGACCGAAGTTGAGACGTTGTTCGGCCATACATTGTTCCTCGACCGGCCCACGCCCGCGCGTCTTGCGAACTGGCGAAAACGTGCGCAGATCGCCGCAGCGAAAAGCGCCGGCTACGGCTTTGCGGTTTACAGTCAGCTCAAGCTTGCCAACGTCATCGAGGCGATAAGCTCGATACTGCACCGGGCGGGCGGGCAGTCCGGCAGCGATGAATGGCGTCGTCTGAACGGTCCGATCGAAACTGAAGCGCGCAATCGGATTGGCAATGTTCGTGACGACGCGGCCTCGATCAAGTTTTTACGGACGTTCGATTTGGGATTTCGCACGCGGCGCTTGCGTTTTCTTGCGCAGCGGCTTGCCGAGATCGATCATGAAGCGGACGGGACCTCGCTCACGACGATCCGTGCGGCGGTCTATGACTCTCTATCCGCCTATCTGGACGTGCAGCGTGCGGATGCTCATCCAGAACTGCGGAAAGCCGTACGCGATACCGACTTTAACCCCGGAACGCTGTTGGACGGTGTCGCGGCATCGATCGATCTTCCGCGATTGGACGCCGAGACCGACCAGCGGATTGCGTCTGCGTTGGCGTTGCTTGCAAGACCCGCCAGGCGAGTGATGCTGCTCGCTTATCTCGGGTTTCCATATTTCGACGTCGCAACGCTTCCCCTGCTGCAAGGCGAAGGGCTTGATGAGTTTGATCCGATCAAGGTTGATCGTATCGCACCGGATGATGCGCAATCGATCCGTACCGGCGGTGCCGAAGCGACGCTAAAAGGCATCCAGTTCAACAGCTTCGGTGCCTTTTTCAGCCGGGCGTATCGCGAAAATGACTATCTTTGGGGCCGGCTGCACGGTGCCGAGCGTCTGATCGACATCATTGCCTCTACAATCGCTGAAACTGCGCCGATGGATGCGGATCGGATCATCGAGGTAAAGAAGCGGGCGTTCAACGCGATCCTTGACGAGGAGGAGGCGCGCCTCACGCTGGTTCCGGAATTGATCGCGCGGGTCAGGTCGGAAATTGAACAAGGTCTTTCCAATGCTCCAGCCCCGGCTTAGCATGCAACGAACTGTCGGAGTGAGCGAATGCAGTTTCTGAAACTCTTGTTCTGGTGCTTGCTGGCTTTTTTTCTTGCGGTTTTTACGAATGGAAACTGGACGGTCGTTTCGATCCGGCTTTGGAACGGCCTGGTCGCGGACGTAAAACTACCCTTGCT
This sequence comes from Sphingomonas sp., assembly GCA_965219075.1. Taxonomy (GTDB): domain Bacteria; phylum Pseudomonadota; class Alphaproteobacteria; order Sphingomonadales; family Sphingomonadaceae; genus Sphingomonas. The sequence goes on along the minus strand of CBDCMM010000002.1, from coordinate 1,813,111 downwards.
GCTGCTGATTACGTTTCTGCTCGGGTTCCTCCCCATGCTTTTCTGGCATCAGGTGCAGAGCTGGCGTAGTCGACAGAGGACTGCGACGAACGAACGTGCTCTTGCTGATCTAAGAGCCTCCCGGACCGCCGCCAGCGATACATTTTTGCCAGCCAAAGTTGCGATGGGAAGCGTTCCCGCTTCGTGAAAAATCCAATTTTTTTGGCCGTCGACACACCGGATCTTGATGAGGCTAAACGACTGGTCAGCCTGGTTGAAAACCATATCGGCGGTATCAAGCTCGGCCTTGAATTTTTTGCTTCCCATGGCCGAACCGGGGTTTCTGTCATGCAGTCGTTCGGCCTTCCGATCTTTATCGATCTGAAATTCCACGATATCCCGAACACGGTAGGAAAAACAGTCGCGGCGATTGCGCCGTTGTCACCCGCTATTCTGACGGTTCACGCCGCGGGCGGGAGGCGGATGCTGGAATTTGCGAAGGCCGCTGCCCCACTATCCTGCAAAATCGTTGCGGTTACCGTTCTGACCAGCCTCGACGCCGGTGATCTCGACGCGGCCGGGGTTGATAGCGATCCTGAGGAGCAAGTTCAGCGCTTGACTGGACTTGCACGGTCATCCGGAATCGATGGTATCGTCTGTTCCGGCGGCGAAGTCGCTGTCGCCAGAAACTTATGGCCGGACGGATATATCGTCGTGCCGGGGGTCCGTCCGGCCGGTGCCGTGTCTGCGGATCAAAAGCGGGCCATTACGCCGCGTGCTGCAATGGACTTGGGCGCATCGATCATTGTCATCGGACGCCCGATCACGCAGGCTGAAAATCCTGTTGATGCCGCAGCCGCAATTGCATCGGCACTCTGAGCGCATGCAAAATGCTGTGACGCTTGGCAAAACTGTACTTGACGAGCATTCGTCCGCTTCGCACCATCGGCGCTATTAACCTTAGGAGCAATATGAGCCGAAAACCCGTTCCCGCTCAGCAAGGCGATCGCAGCCGGGTAGAGTTGCTTTTTGATCGTCCGCAATCACTTGCCGAGCTTTTCGGCCAATATGATCGCAATCTCGTCGCGCTCGAAAATCGTCTCGGGGTATATATTACGGCGCGAGGCAATCAGGTCGGGGTCGAGGGGACGGCCGAGCAAGTCGCGGTCGCGCGCGACGTGCTGCATGATCTCTACCAGCGGATACAGCGCGGCGAAAGCGTCGACATCGGGCTGGTCGATGCATCAATCGCTATGAGTTCGGAGCCGACCTTGGAGGGAATTATCAGGGCCGATGCCGGCGGAGCCGGGCCAACGGTGATGATCCGTACGCGAAAAAAGACGATAGTGCCGCGCACGCCCGCCCAAGCCCATTACATGCGCGAACTGACCACGAATGACATGATATTCGCGTTGGGCCCGGCCGGAACGGGCAAAACCTATGTCGCGGTAGCGCAAGCCGTACAGCAGCTCATCACCGGCAGCGTTCAGCGATTAATCTTGTCGAGACCCGCGGTCGAGGCTGGCGAGCGGCTCGGGTTTCTGCCGGGCGATATGAAGGACAAGGTCGATCCCTACCTTCGCCCTCTGTATGATGCGCTTTACGATTGCCTGCCGGCTGAGCAGGTGGAACGGCGCATTTCCAGCGGGGAGATAGAAATCGCACCTATCGCCTTTATGCGTGGCCGTACCCTCGCTGATGCGTTCGTGATCCTAGACGAAGCACAGAACACCACGATCGCGCAGATGAAGATGTTTCTGACACGCTTCGGCCAGAACAGTAGAATGGTCATCTGCGGCGATCCGATGCAAGTCGATCTGCCCGCCGGCCCCGCGGGATCGGGGCTGGCCGACGCCGTGCGGCGGTTGGAAGGGATCGAACGGCTCGCGGTTGCCCGTTTTACATCTGCGGACGTGGTGCGTCACCCGATCGTCGGGCGCATTGTAGAGGCATATGAAGGATCCGATGGTTGAGGTAGAATTGGCCGCGCTTCCAATCTGGCCTGATCTGGATTGGAAAACCATCGCGGAACGTGCGGTTCAAACCGCGGTTGCTCACAGCCGGTATAACATTCTGTGTTCGAGTCCGACCGTGGTTGAACTGTCGATACGATTGACAACGGATGCAGAGGTCAGAACGCTCAATCTGCAATATCGCCAGAAGGATGCAGCCACCAACGTCCTATCCTTTCCGATGTTACAACCGGATGAGTTTGAGACCCTGTCGAAAAATGCGAGAAGTGGAGAACTGCTGCTGGGTGACATCGTGCTCGCTAACGAGGTCTGCCAGGGTGAGGCCCGGGAACGCGCAATCGAACTTGGCGACCATGTGACGCATTTAATCGTGCATGGCACTCTACATCTGCTTGGATATGACCATATCGGCGACGACGATGCCGAGACGATGGAAGCGATCGAGCGAACGATCCTGTCCGATTTGGGTATTGAGGATCCCTATCTTCACCCGCTTAATTTTTAAGACCGAGGATACCTAATTCAATATGCCCGACGGCCCTGGAAGTACCGCCGCAACCGAACCCAACGACAGTTTCTGGCGCGTCATGAAGAGCCTCATTTTCGGCAGCAGTGAAGATTCACTGCGCGAAAAGCTGGAAGAGGCGATTGACCGTCATGAAGGTGATCCGGCACCGGACGTGGTCGGCGATCTTACCCCGCTTGAACGCCAGATGCTTCGGAATCTGCTCCATTTTGGTCAGCGCGACGCAGGCGAAGTCGGGGTACCGCGTGCGGACATTGTCGCTGTTGAAGAAAGCACGACATTTGCGCATCTTGTCCAGATCTTCGCAGAGGCCGGGCACAGCCGGCTGCCGGTCTACCGCGAAGAACTCGATACGATCATCGGCATGGTCCACATGAAGGACGTATTTTCAATCCTTGCCGCGCAAAGCGAGCCGCCCGAGTCCATCGCAGCGCTGATCCGGGAGCCGCTCTACGTTCCGATGTCGCGCGGCGCTCTCGATCTGCTTGCGGACATGCGGCACAAGCATGTCCACCTTGCCATCGTTCTTGACGAATATTCCGGTACCGAGGGCCTTGTAACGATCGAGGACCTGATCGAACAAATCACCGGAGAAATCGAGGATGAACATGATGAGGACGCAGGATCGCTCCTCATTCCGCTCGATGACGGAAGTTGGGAAGCCGATGCACGTGTGGAGTTGCGTGATGTGCAAGCAGCGATCGATCCTCTCCTCACGCAAGATGAGAATGATGTCGATACGTTGGGAGGCCTGACCGCGATCCTCGCGGGATGCATCCCGTCTGTCGGCGATTGTGTCATTCATCCCAGCGGCTGGAAAATTGAAGTCATCGAGGCCGATGATCGCCGCGTTCATCGTGTTCGGCTGCATTCTCCCGCCAATATCAAAATCGCAGGCTGAAAGCACGGCGATCAGGCGGGGCTGTTTGTTCGCGGATTTATACACCCATTATGTAGTTTTTATACGGCGTTCTCACGCCGATCCCCAAATCAGCACGCGGAATAAACTATTCAATATCCTCATCCATGATGGATGCAATTGCTGTCGCCACGGTTTGAACGTCCGCCATGCCGTCGACCCGGCTGATTAATCCTCGCTGTTTATAAACCGGCAGGATCGGAGCGGTCTTGGCTCGATACTCGGCCATGCGCGTGCGGACGGTTTCCGCATTATCGTCGGGGCGGCGTTTGAAATTCGTTGAACCGCAAACGTCACAAACGCCTTCGACCTTGGGCTTCAAGAAGCGGTCGTGATAATTAGCGCCGCATACAGCACAGGAATAGCGGCCCACGATCCGCTCGATCAACGCTGCTTCATCAACCTGAAGTTCGATAACGTGGTCAAGTTTCCGGCCACGTTCCGCCAGCAGCACATCCAGTGCGCTTGCCTGCGCTTCCGTCCGCGGATAGCCGTCGAAGATGACGCCGCCGGCAGCGTCTGGCATATCCAGCCGTTCACCGATCAACGCGGACACGATCGCATCTGAAACGAGTTCGCCCGCATCCATTACGGACTTAGCCTCGCGGCCGACCGGGGTATCCGCCTTGACCGCTGCTCTCAGCATATCTCCCGTGGAAAGCTGAACCATCCCGCGGTCCTCGACGAGCTTCGCCGCTTGCGTTCCTTTGCCCGCGCCCGGCGGTCCTAGAAGAATGATATTCATGCGACTGCCCCCGAATACGATCGCCCCACTTACCGCAACCGCCTGCCCTTCAACTTGGACTTCTTAATGAGGTCGCCATATTGGTGCGCGACCAGATGGCTCTGAATTTGCGTCACGGTATCCATGGTGACATTGACGACGATCAGCAGGCTGGTCCCGCCAAGATAGAACGGAATGCTCAGCGCAGACACGAGATATTCCGGCAACAGGCAGATAATCGCCAGATAGGCCGCTCCGACGACCGTAATGCGCGTAAGTACGTAATCAAAATAGGTTTCGGTGTTTTTGCCTGGCCTGATACCCGGCACGAACCCGCCATGGCGCTTCAGATTGTCCGCGGTCTCCTCCGGGTTGAACACGACCGCGGTGTAGAAGAACGAGAAGAAGATGATGCCGGCACCATAAAGCAGCATGTACACCAGGCTGCCGTGCTGGAGATACTGGTTGAGGGCGATGATGAAATCACCCCAAGCGCTTTCCCCTTCGACCCTCTGTCCTGCAAACTGGCTGATCGTCAACGGCATCAGCAGCAGAGAAGATGCGAAAATTGGTGGGATAACGCCCGCGGTGTTCAGCTTCAGCGGCAAATGGCTCCGGTCCGCCTGCATGCCCCTTTGCGTAGCGCGCTTGGGGTATTGGATCAGGATTCGCCGCTGCGCCAACTCCATAAAACAGATGAACAGTACGAGCACGACAACGGCGACGGCGATTCCGATCAGCTTGAGCGGATCAAGAGAACCCGTGCGGCCGCCCTCAAGCAGGTTCACGAATGTCGTCGGCAGATGAGCCACGATACCGGCCATGATGATCAGCGACACGCCGTTACCGATCCCTCGGCTCGTGATCTGCTCGCCCAGCCACATGAGGAACATCGTTCCTCCAATCAGCGAGATGACCGCTGCGATCCGAAAGGTCATGCCCGGTTCAATGACGGCCTGCACTCCGGAATTCGCGCCAAGTGTCTCCAGTCCGACAGCGATGAAATAGCCCTGTACCGCTGTCAGAGCGACGGTCCCGTACCGCGTGTACTGGTTCAGTTTCTTGCGTCCCGACTCGCCTTCTTTTTTGATCGCCGCAAGCTGGGGACTGAGCGAAGTTGCGAGCTGAACGACGATCGACGCGGTAATATAGGGCATAACGCCGAGCGCCGTCAGCGACATCCGGCTAAGCGAACCACCGGAGAATGTGTTGAAAAAGTCCAGCACGCCGCCTTGGGTTCGCTGACTGAGCAACCCTAGCGCCGTAGGATCTACGCCCGGCAGCGGAACAAAACTCAAAAGCCGGAATACGATCAATACGCCTATCGTAAACCACAACCGCTTTTTAAGATCGGTTGCCTTCGAGAATTTCGACAAGCTGATGTTTTGCGCCATCTGGTCGGCTGCGGATGCCATGCGTCTTCAAATCCTGGAAACCGAAACGAGGGGCGGCACTAATCCGCCCGCCCCTGCGCTCATATAGGCCGACGAGGCCGATTGTCTAATAGCATGCTCGAACGCTGATTGGCGATAAGACAGCTCAGGCCTTTGCCGCGGCCTTCTTGGCCTGCCGCTCCTTGTATGCCACACCCTTTTTTGCAGCCGCCTTGTCCGCTGCAGAAACGTTCTTAATGACCTCAACCGAACCGCCCGCCTTTTCGACGGCTTCGACCGCAGCCGCGGAAGCGCCTGCAACAACGAATTTGAGCTTCGCAGTCAATTCCCCCTTGGCGAGCAACCGGACACCATCCTTGCCGCCCCGTGCCAGACCGGCAGACTTCATGGCGCCATGGTCGAGACAGGCACCGGCTTCGAACTTGCCCGCGTCAACGGCTCTCTGCACCGCGCCGAGATTGATTTCAGCATAATCTTTCGCGAAGATATTGTTGAATCCGCGTTTCGGTAGCCGCATGTGGAGCGGCATCTGGCCACCCTCGAATCCGGCGATGGAGACGCCTTCACGGCTTTTCTGGCCCTTTTGGCCGCGGCCTGCGGTCTTGCCCTTGCCCGACCCGATCCCGCGTCCGACCCGCATCTTTGATTTGCGCGCGCCCTCGTTGTCACGCAGTTCATTCAGTTTCATATTTGCACTCGCTTTCGCTTGTTACGCGCTGGAAGAATTAGAAAAGCGCTCTGGCTCCTCTCGACTAATATCCGTTTAGCCCTCGATCCGAACCATATGTTGCACCTTGCGGATCATCCCTCGAACTTCGGGACTGTCTTCCAGTTCGCGGGTTTTGTTCATCTTGTTCAGTCCGAGTCCAATCAAAGTCGCTCGCTGATCCTTCTCGCGGCGAATTGGCGAACCGGTTTGTGTGATCTTGATCTTCGCCATCATGTTTACTCCGCGATCGCTGCAGCATCGGCTTCGGCCGCATCGGATACGCCGCGCCCCAGCAGGTCGGCAATCTTCTTTCCACGACGCTGCGCAACGGCCTTAGGCGACGTTTGTTCGCCCAGCGCCTCGAACGTGGCCCTGATCATGTTATAAGGATTTGATGTCCCGATCGACTTCGTCACGACGTCTGCAACACCCAGCGATTCGAACACGGCGCGCATCGGTCCGCCTGCGATAATCCCCGTGCCCTGCGGCGCTGATCGCAACGTCACGCGTCCTGCCCCGAAATGGCCGTTGCCGTCATGATGAAGCGTACGCCCCTCCTTCAGCGGAACACGGAGCATCTTCTTCTTCGCGGCCGCCGTTGCCTTTGAAATAGCCTCGGGCACTTCGCGCGCCTTGCCATGGCCGAAGCCCGCACGGCCCTTACCGTCACCGACAACGACCAGCGCGGCGAAACCGAAGCGCTTGCCGCCCTTCACTGTCTTCGAGACGCGGTTAATATGCACCAGTTTCTCGATCAGTTCCTCACCGCCATCATCGGTTCCGCCTCGACGATTGTCACGGCCACCGCGACCATCACGCCCACGGCCGCCGCCGGGTCCGCCGCGACCCCGACCGCCGCCGGGTCCGCCGCGACCGCGGCCGCCGCCAGGACCATTATATCCCCCGCCGGGCCCCGTCGGGGCATTATTGGCCTGATGCGTTATTTCCTGATTGGTCGTTTCAGGTTTCAGGACGGCTTCCGGCTGGTTGCCCTGACCCGTCGTATTTTCATCAGCCATCGATTAAAACTCCAGTCCGGCTTCTCGTGCCGCGTCGGCCAATGCCTTGACGCGGCCGTGATAAAGGAAGCCGCCACGATCAAAGACGACCTGCGTGACGCCAACGGCCTTTGCAGCCTCTGCGACGCGCTTGCCGACTTCCGATGCTGCGGCGACATTCGCACCCGACTCTCCGCGAAGCGCTTCTTCAAGTGTCGAAGCGGCAGCAACCGTCCGCCCGTCACTATCATCGATGACCTGAGCGTACATGTGCTTGCCCGAACGGTGAACGGAAAGACGCGGACGATCACCACCGCGCGCACGCAACGTCGTACGATTGCGTCGGCGACGCTTTTCGAAAAGAGACAATCCCTTTGTCATTACTTCTTCTTCCCTTCCTTGCGGAAGATGAACTCGCCATCATACTTAATGCCCTTGCCCTTGTAGGGCTCGGGTTTACGCCAACGACGAATCTCAGCGGCGAGCTGGCCTACCTTCTGCTTGTCACTTCCCGCGATCTCGATAGTGGTCGCATCGGGCGTCTTCACTTCGATACCCTCGGGTACTTCGATATTCACGTCATGGCTATATCCAAGCTGCAACCGAAGATTGCGGCCCTGAGCAGCGGCGCGGTATCCCACGCCGTTGATCAAAAGCTTTTTGGTGAATCCTTCAGTGACCCCAGTGACGAGGTTTTGGACCAACGTCCGCTGCATGCCCCAAAAGGCTCTCGCACGCTTCGTGTCATTGGCGGGTTGAACCTGAATGCCACTGTCTTCCAGCGTATAGCTGATCTCGTCACGCGTCGGCATCGTCAGCGTACCCTTAGGGCCCTTGATGCTGATCGCACCCCCTTCGATCTGCGCGGTGACACCCGATGGCACGGCTACTGGCTTTTTTCCGATCCGGCTCATCAGAATACCTCCGCCAACACTTCGCCGCCGACATTCTGCTCACGCGCTTCGCCGTCGGACAACACACCACGCGGCGTTGAAACGATAGTAATGCCAAGGCCGTTGCGTACGCGCGGGAGCGCCTGACTGCCGGAATAAATTCGGCGGCCGGGCTTTGAGACCCGCGCGACATGCTTGATGGCCGGCTGGCCTTCGAAATACTTAAGCTCGATACGCAATCCGGCTGCAGGACCCATCTGTTCCTGACTGTAGCCACGAATATAGCCTTCGCGCTGCAAAACATCCAGGACGCGCACGCGCAGCTTAGAGGCCGGCGTAAGAACGCTGTCCTTTCGCGCACGCTGTCCGTTACGGATACGGGTAAGAAGATCACCCAAGGGATCGGTCACTGCCATGATCTATCCTTACCAGCTCGACTTCGTCACGCCCGGGATCAGGCCTTTGTTCGCCAGATCACGCAGCTGAATGCGGCAAAGGCGGAACTTGCGATAATACGCACGGGGGCGTCCCGTTACCTCGCAACGGTTCCGAACCCGCGTCGGGTTCGCATTGCGCGGCAATTCGGCCATTTTCAAACGGGCAATTAAGCGATCGCCCTCATCCAGAGACTGATCGTTTGCCTGCGTCTTCAACGCCGCATATTTGCCCGCATATTGCTTTACCAAACGCTTGCGGCGCTCATTCTTGTTCACGGAACTCAGTTTCGCCATCGACTTAAGTCCTTTTTTTGCTAATTGGTCGCGCGTCTTGACATCGCCGCGACACGTTTAATTCAAGCAGCTTTCTTTTCTTCCGCCTGCTCTTCAAGCGGGAAAGGGAAGCCGAATAGTTTCAGAAGCTCACGCGATTCTTCGTCATTTTTCGCCGTCGTGGTGACGATCACATCCATGCCACGCACAGTATCAATCCGGTCATAATTGATTTCCGGAAACACGATCTGTTCCTTAATCCCGCAGGCATAGTTACCACGACCGTCGAAACTCTTGGGGTTTAGTCCGCGAAAGTCGCGAACCCGCGGCAATGCGATCGTGATGAATCGATCCAGAAACTCATACATCCGTTCCCGGCGGAGCGTGACCTTGACACCGATCGGCATTCCCTCACGCAACTTGAACTGCGCGATCGACTTTTTTGCCCGCGTGACGACGGGCTTCTGACCGGCGATCAATTCCATCTCAGAAGCGGCTGAATCGACCTTCTTCTTATCCTGCGTCGCCTCGCCAACACCCATATTCAGGACGATCTTGTCAATCCGGGGCACCTGCCGGGCGTTTGCGTAACCGAACTTCTCCGTCATCGCCTTGATGATGGAATCGTCATACATCGCCTTCATGCGCGGCTTGTAATCAGCCATCGATCTTCTCCCCGGTCTTGACTGCCACGCGTACTTTTTTGCCGTCCTGCGCTTCGAAGCGCACGCGTGTCGGCTTTCCGTCTGCAGTCACGTGCGCAACCTTGGAAACGTGCAAAGCCGCTTCCTTGCGAACCAGGCCGCCTTGCGGATCCGCCTGGGTGGGCTTCGTGTGCCGGACGGCGATGTTGACGCCCTCGACGATCACCTTGCCGTCCTTGGGCATCGCGGCATTGACCGTACCGGTCTTGCCGCGATCCTTGCCCGACAGCACGATGACGCGGTCACCTTTCTTGATACGCGCGGTCGCCATTATAGCACCTCCGGCGCGAGGCTGATGATTTTCATGTGCTTGCGGCCTCGCAACTCCCGAACGACCGGGCCGAATATACGCGTACCGATCGGTTCTTCGTTCTTGTTCACCAGCACGGCGGCATTCGAATCAAACCGGATCGTCGATCCGTCAGCGCGGTGAATGTCCTTGGCTGTGCGCACGATCACCGCGCGATGCACGTCGCCCTTTTTGACCTTACCACGCGGCTGCGCTTCCTTGATGCTGACGACGATGATGTCACCGACACCGGCAACCCGGCGTTTCGATCCGCCCAGCACCTTTATACACTGGACGCGCTTTGCGCCGCTATTGTCCGCGACGTCGAGATTGGACTGCATTTGGATCATTGATCCGTATCCTCGTTACCTGGAGCCGATTCCGACCGGACCCCTAAAAACTAATCAAAATCCGAGCTTAACCCTCGGCGGACGCACGCTCGGGCGTCGCGTGCGTATTGACGCGCTCGACCACCTTCCAGGTTTTAAGCTTGGAAATCGGCGCGGTTTCTTCGATCCGCACCGTTTCGCCCTGCTTGTATTCATTACCCTCATCATGGGCATGATATTTCTTCGAGCGGCGGATAATCTTGCCGTAAAGCGGATGCTTTACCTTCCGCTCCACATTTACAACAACCGTCTTGTCGGTCTTGTCCGAGACGATCATCCCGGTCAGCACACGCTTCGGCATGTCTCTCGTCCTTATTTGGCGGACGCAGCGGCGGAGCGCTGCGTCTGCATTGTCTTGATACGCGCAATATCGCGGCGAACTTCGCGAACGCGACTTGGCTTTTCGAGCTGGTTCGTCGCGGACTGAAAGCGCAAATTGAACTGCTCGCGCTTCAGTTGGCCAAGCTTCTCGCTCAACTGGTCATCGCTTTGGCCAGTGAAATCGGTTTTGGCCATCTCATTCACCTCCCAAATGGGACGTGTCGCCCAGCCGGGCAACTACCTTAGTCTTGATCGGCAACTTCATTGCCGCCCGCTCGAACGCTTCGGCCGCAAGCGGCCCATCGACGCCGTCGAGTTCAAACAGAATCCGGCCGGGTTTTACCCGGGCAGCCCAGAACTCCGGAGCTCCCTTGCCCGAGCCCATGCGAACTTCGGCAGGCTTCGATGAAACCGGGACGTCGGGAAAAATACGGATCCATAACCGGCCCTGCCGCTTGATGTGGCGCGTGATCGCACGACGTGCCGCCTCGATCTGCCGCGCCGTGATACGCTCGGGCTCCATCGCCTTTAATCCATAGGATCCGAAATTGAGCGCCGTGCCCCCCTTCGCATCACCGTGGATACGGCCCTTGAATGCCTTGCGAAACTTTGTTTTCTTCGGTTGCAGCATCTCTTAATTCCTGCGGTCGTCACGGGCCGGACGCACGCCCGATGTCTGCGCTTCCATCATGAGGCGGTCTTGCGCCATCGGATCATGCCCGAGAATTTCACCCTTGAAGATCCAGACCTTGACGCCGCAAACTCCGTAAGCGGTATGCGCGCTGGCCTCGGCATAATCGACATTGCCGCGTAGCGTATGAAGCGGCACGCGGCCCTCGCGGTACCATTCGGATCGAGCGATTTCAGCGCCGCCAAGTCGTCCGCCGCAATTGATACGGATACCTTCCGCGCCAAGCCGCATCGCCGACTGAACCGCTCGCTTCATTGCACGCCGAAACGCGATCCGGCGTTCGAGCTGATCCGCGATACCTTGCGCGACGAGTTTCGCATCGACTTCCGGCTTGCGTATCTCGACAATGTTTAGCGAGACGTCGGACGACGTCATCGCGCCGACCTTCTTGCGCAACTTCTCGATATCAGCGCCCTTCTTGCCGATGATGACACCGGGACGGGCCGCATAGATCGATATCCGGCAAAGTTTCGCGGGACGATCGATAACCACCTTAGAAATCGCCGCCTGGGGCAGCGTCTTCATGATGTATGCGCGGATCTTCAGATCCTCGAGCAGCAAACGTCCGTAATCGTCGCCGTCGGCATACCAACGGCTGTCCCACGTCCGGTTGATCTGCAACCGCAGACCGATGGGATTGCTCTTCTGGCCCATTATGCTTCTTCCTGCTCGCGCACGACGATGCGCAGCTTGCTGAACGGCTTGAGGATGCGCGTTGACTTGCCACGACCACGCGTTGCGAACCGCTTCATCACAATACCCTTTCCGACGCTTGCCTCGGCTACGACGAGCGCGTCCACATCGAGATTGTGATTATTCTCGGCATTGGCGATCGCGGATGCCAGCACCTTGCGAGCGTCATCAGCCATGCCCTTGGTTGAGAAGGCGAGGATGTTCATTGCATCCCCCGCCTTTCTGCCGCGGATCAAGCCCGCAACCAGGTTGAGCTTTTGCGCGGAGCCGCGGATCTGCGCACCTACCGCCAGCGCTTCCTTGTCACCGACCCTGCGAGGAGAGGCTGTCTTAGACATCAGCGCTTGCCCTTCTTGTCAGCCGCGTGACCCGGGAAGTAACGCGTCGGCGCGAACTCACCCAGTTTCATACCGACCATTTCTTCATTGACCGATACAGGCACGAACTTGCGACCGTTATATACATTGAAGGTAAGCCCGACAAACTGCGGCAGAATCGTCGAACGTCGCGACCATGTTTTAATCGGCGATCGCGCATTAGTATCTTGCGCGGTTTCCGCCTTCTTGAGCAGATGAAGGTCTACAAACGGACCTTTCCATACAGAGCGAGCCATTTCTTAGCCCTTCTTCTTTGCGTGACGTGACCGGATGATCATCTTGTCAGTCGACTTGTTGTGACGCGTGCGGGCACCCTTTGTCGGCTTGCCCCACGGTGTAACCGGATGACGTCCGCCAGAGGTCCGTCCTTCGCCGCCGCCATGCGGATGGTCGACCGGGTTCTTTGCGACGCCGCGCGTAAGCGGGCGCTTGCCCTGCCATCGGGTGCGGCCGGCCTTGCCGAAATTCTGGTTCTGATTGTCCGGGTTCGAAACCGCGCCAACGGTCGCCATGCATTCACCGCGAATGTAACGTTGCTCGCCCGAATTCAAACGGACGATCACCATCCCGCGGTCGCGCCCGACGACCTGCACGTACGTACCGGCCGAACGCGCGATCTGCCCGCCCTTCATCGGCTTCATCTCGACATTGTGGACGATCGTGCCGACCGGCATCTGCGCCAACTCCATCGCATTGCCCGGCTTAACGTCGGTTTTGCGCCCGGCAACGACCGTGTCACCGACCGCCAGACGCTGCGGCGCCAGGATATAGGCGACCTCGTCATCAGTATATTTTACCAGCGCGATGAACGCGGTGCGATTGGGATCATACTCGATACGCTCGACGGTTGCGTCCATATCCCATTTGCGGCGCTTGAAGTCGATGTAGCGGTAACGCTGCTTGTGCCCGCCCGCGATGCCGCGCGACGTCACATGACCCTTGTTGTTACGGCCACCCGTCTTGCGCTTGCCTTCGGTAAGCGCCTTGATCGGTCCGCCCTTCCACAAAGCGGACTTGTCGACCAATATGAGGCCGCGGCGGGCCGGGCTAGTCGGATTATAATGTTTGAGTGCCATCGCCTCAGATCCCCGTCGTCACATCGATGGACTGACCGTCCTTCAACGTGACGATCGCTTTCTTGATGTCAGAGCGCGAATAATTCGTGCCCTTCCACTTCTTGGTTTTGCCTTTCTGGACCAGCGTGTTGACGCCGGTCACGGTGACATCGAACAGCGCTTCGACCGCCGCCTTGATCTCGGGCTTCGTCGCCGAATTGGCGACTTTGAATACAACGGCATTCTGCTCGCTGAGCAGCGTCGACTTCTCCGTGATGTGCGGCGCCAGCACGACATCGTAATGCCGTACGTCGACAGCCTTTTGCTGCTTAGCCATTGAAGCGCGCCTCCAACTTTTCGACCGCAGCGCGCGTCAGCACCAGCGTGTCATGCTTCAGTATATCATACACATTGGCAGCAGCAGCCGGGAGCACATCGATCGTGTGCAAATTACCCGCCGCATGCGCAAAGCTCGTGTCGACCGCGTCGCCGTCAATGATCAAAGCGGTCTTGCCGAAGCCAAGCTTCGCCAATTCGCCAACTAAAGACTTGGTCTTGCCGTTCTCGACCACGATCGAGTCCATGATAACTAACGAACCCGCCTTGGCATGACTGCTAAGCGCCATTTTAAGCCCAAGCGCGCGAATCTTCTTGTTGAGAGACGGGTTGAAATCGCGGACGCGAGCGCCGTGCGCCTTGCCGCCCCCGATAAACACCGGCGCGCGGCGATCACCATGACGGGCCGTGCCGCCACCCTTTTGACGGCCGAACTTCTTGCCCGTCCGTGCGACGTCGGCGCGCTCGCGCGTACCACGCGCGGTCTCACGGCGCTTTTCAAGCTGCCACGTAACGACGCGGTGGAGAATGTCTGCGCGCGGGTCGAGCCCAAAGACCTCGTCCTTCAACTCGACCTCTGCGCCATTTTCGCCCGAAAAGGACTTGGATAGGATCTTCATGGAAATCAGCCCTCCTGGCCGGTGACGGGGCCGTTATCGGCTGGGGGAACGCTGCCTGGGTCGACCTCGCCCGCACCCGCCGCATCAGCAGCGACGACGCCGGCCTCAACTTCCTCCGCACCTGGCAGAGCCGGAATTTCGTGAATCGCGCCTTCCTCGACCTCGGCGACGACATGTTCCTCACCGCGATGCTTCGGGTCGCGGATACTTGCCGGGAACGGGGCGCCTGCGTGGCGATCAACCTTCACGGCATCCTTGACGAACAACCACCCGCCCTTTGAGCCGGGGACTGATCCCTTCACAAAAATCAGACCGCGCTCAACATCGGTTGAGACGACTTCGAGGTTTTGCTGCGTGCGGTAACGGTCACCCATGTGACCCGCCATCTTCTTGTTCTTGAAAACCTTGCCCGGATCCTGGCGCTGTCCAGTCGAGCCTAGCGAACGGTGCGATAGAGATACGCCGTGCGTTGCCCTCAATCCACCGAAATTCCAGCGCTTCATACCGCCCGCAAAACCCTTGCCCTGCGTACGGCCCTGAATATCGACCATCTGACCGGCCACGAAGTGATCGGCGGCGATCTCGGCACCGACATCCAGCAAGCCATCCTCGTCGACACGGAATTCATGGACGATCGCTTTGGGCTCGACCTGCGCTTTGCCGAACTGTCCGCGCTGCGGTTTGGCAATATTCTTCGTCTTGGCCACACCGGCGCCAAGCTGGACAGCCGTGTAGCCATCGACACTCGACTCCCGGCGAGAGACGACCTGAAGCGCCTCAAGCTGAAGCACGGTAACCGGAACGTGTCGGCCATCCTCTTGGAACAGGCGCGTCATCCCCATCTTCTTCGCGATCACACCAGTGCGCATGACCAAACTCCTTACAGAGGCACGCCGCGGAATTGCGAAATGCATGTCCAGCCATCCGCCAAAGATTTGGCGGATAACCTTAGCCCGGTTAAAGCGAAGCGAGCCCCCGTCCCGGGCTGGGCGTTCCGTGCAGGAACATGACGGGAGACGCTGTCCCGGCGGCAAGCCACCGGCGGTATCTCTAAATCAATTGCATCCCAGGACCGAATCCGATCAACCGCGATGCGGACGCACTATGCCAGTTTGATCTCTACGTCCACCCCTGCCGCGAGATCGAGTTTCATCAACGCATCGACCGTCTGCGGCGTCGGCTGAACGATGTCCAGCATCCGCTTATACGTACGCACCTCGAACTGCTCTCTCGATTTTTTGTCGATATGCGGACCGCGATTTACGGTAAACTTCTCGATACGCGTCGGCAGCGGGATAGGACCGCGTATCAGGGCACCCGTACGGCGCGCAGTATCGGCGATATCGCCCGTCGCCTGATCAAGCACGCGGTGATCGAACGCCTTCAAGCGAATGCGGATGTTGCTGTCCATAATCCCTACCGATGCGAAAGAGCGGGCCCCGTGCCTCTGACGAATTCGGGGCTCTTGCTGTTAAAAGAACGAAACTGAAGCAGCGCGATTACATCCGCCACCATAAAAAAGCAACCGCCCGATCCCCATTTCCGGGACCGGGCGCCAACTTTTCTTCTCGGTACTTACTTTGAGATAGCGCTTACGACACCCGCACCGACAGTGCGGCCGCCTTCACGGATCGTGAAGCGCTGACCGACGTCCATCGCGATCGGCGCGATCAGCTTGATGCCGAGCGCAACATTGTCGCCGGGCATGACCATCTCCGTGCCCTCTGGCAACTCGACGGTCCCGGTGACGTCGGTCGTACGGAAATAGAATTGAGGACGGTAGTTGGCGAAGAACGGTGTATGACGACCGCCTTCATCCTTCGACAGCACATAGACTTCAGAATCGAAGTCAGTATGCGGCTTGATCGAGCCGGGCTTACAGAGCACCTGCCCCCGCTCCACTTCGTCACGCGCGACACCGCGGATCAGCGCACCCACGTTGTCGCCCGCCTGGCCCTGATCGAGCAACTTACGGAACATCTCGACGCCGGTAACCGTCGTCTTGCGGACTTCCGGATGAATGCCGACGATCTCGACTTCCTCGCCTACCTTGACGATGCCGGTCTCGACCCGGCCAGTTACCACGGTACCGCGGCCAGAAATCGAGAACACGTCTTCGATCGGCATCATAAACGGCTTGTCAAGCGGACGCTCAGGCTGCGGAATATATTCGTCGACTGCCTTCATCAACTCGACCACGGCATCCTTGCCCAACTTCTCGTCGCTACCGTCAAGCGCCTTGACCGCCGAACCCTGGATGATGGGAATGTCATCGCCCGGGAAATCGTACGAGCTGAGCAGCTCGCGGATTTCGAGTTCGACGAGTTCAAGAATTTCAGGATCGTCGACCAAATCGACCTTGTTCATAAACACGACCATCGCCGGAACGCCGACCTGCCGCGCCAGCAGGATGTGCTCGCGCGTCTGTGGCATCGGGCCGTCGGTGGCTGACACGACCAAGATCGCGCCATCCATCTGCGCGGCTCCCGTAATCATGTTCTTCACGTAATCGGCGTGCCCGGGACAATCGACATGCGCATAGTGGCGGTTGGACGTCTCATACTCGACGTGCGCGGTCGAAATGGTGATCCCACGCTCGCGCTCTTCGGGGGCCTTGTCTATGTTCGCAAAGTCGACGGCAGTACCGCCGGTCGTCTCGGCGAGCACCTTGGTGATTGCGGCGGTCAACGACGTCTTACCATGGTCGACATGACCAATGGTGCCAATGTTGAGATGCGGCTTGTTCCGCTCGAATTTTGCCTTAGCCATTATTTTCCTACCTTGCTCGTTTTCTACCGGTGCCGCCGAGGGGGTACGCGAACGCGGCCCCATAACGGCTCAAATGAAGTTATGCCACCCCCTGACGGGACCGCCTCAGGCCATCTTTGCCTTGATTTCGTCGGCGACGTTCGTTGGAACCTCGTCGTAATGCGAGAACTGCATGCTGTACTGCGCGCGCCCTTGCGTGAACGAGCGCAATTGATTGACGTAGCCGAACATGTTGGCAAGCGGCACGATCGCCTCCACCGTCTGCGCATTGCCACGGCTGTCCGTGCCCTGGATTTGCCCGCGGCGGCTGTTCATATCGCCAATGACGTCGCCCAGATAATCCTCAGGCGTCACAACTTCGACCTTCATCATCGGCTCGAGCAGCTTTATTCCTGCCTTTTGCGCGACTTCACGCATCGCACCACGTGCGCAGATTTCAAAGGCGAGGGCGCTCGAATCGACGTCGTGATAAGCGCCGTCGGTCAAATGGACCTCAAAATCGATAATTGGAAAGCCAATCATCGATCCGCTCTCAGCGGTCTCACGCATGCCCTTCTCGATAGAGGGAATATATTCCTTTGGAATATTACCGCCCTTGACCTCATCGAAGAATTGATAGCCTGAGCCACGCTCGCCGGGAATGACCGAAACTTTTACGCGGCCGAACTGACCCGAACCGCCCGACTGCTTCTTATGGGTGTAGTCGATGTCGACCGGCTTCGCGAGGTACTCACGATACGCCACCTGAGGTGCGCCAACATTCGCCTCAACCTTGAATTCACGCTTCATGCGATCGACCAGGATCTCAAGATGAAGCTCGCCCATTCCTTTAATGATCGTCTGACCGCTCTCGGCATCCGACGACACGCGGAATGAGGGATCTTCACGAGCGAGACGATTGAGCGCTACGCCCATCTTCTCCTGATCGGCCTTGGTTTTGGGTTCAACTGACAATTCAATAACAGGGTCCGGAAATTCCATCCGTTCGAGAATGATCGGCGCCGACTGCGCGCAAAGCGTATCACCGGTCGTCGTATCCTTCAGGCCCGCAAGCGCAACAATATCGCCCGCATACGCCTCCTGAATGTCCTCACGATCATTCGCATGCATCAACAGCATGCGACCGACCTTTTCCTTCTTGTCCTTGACCGAATTCTGCACCTGGCTCGCGGTCTCAAGCTTGCCCGAATAGATGCGGGCGAAGGTCAGCGTACCAACAAACGGGTCGTTCATGATCTTGAATGCCAGCGCAGAAAAAGGTGCCTTATCGTCCGCCGGGCGGGAATCCTCGGTTTCACCGTCCAACTTGACGCCCTTGATCGCAGGCACATCGAGTGGGCTCGGCATGTAATCGACGACGGCATCGAGCAACGGTTGAACGCCCTTGTTCTTGAACGCAGAACCGCACAGTACGGGAACGAACGAGAAATTCAGGGTACCCTTGCGGATCAGCTTTTTGATGTCGGCCGTGCTCGGTTCGTTGCCCTCGAGATATGCCTCCATCAGGTCGTCATCCTGCTCGACCGCCATCTCGATCAATTCAGATCGTGCCGTGACGGCTGCGTCCTTCATGTCGTCCGGAATATCGCGATATTCGAACTTGGCGCCGAGCGATTCCTCAAGCCAGATTATCGCACGGTTCTCGACCAAATCGACGAGACCCTTAAAGCTGCCTTCAATGCCGATCGGGAGATACAGCACCGCCGGACGTGCGCCCAAACGATCCTTGATCATCTCGACACAGCGCTCGAAGCTAGCGCCGGTGCGGTCGAGCTTGTTGACGAAGCACATCCGCGGAACCTTGTACTTTTCCGCCTGACGCCAGACCGTCTCCGACTGCGGCTCAACGCCCGCTACTCCATCGAAACATGCGACCGCGCCATCTAGCACCCGCAGAGAACGCTCGACTTCGATGGTAAAATCGACGTGTCCCGGCGTATCGATGATGTTGATCCGGTGCTCGGGGCCCTTGCCCTCATCAGCTGCCCAGAAACAAGTCGTTGCAGCCGAGGTGATCGTAATGCCGCGCTCTTGCTCCTGCTCCATCCAATCCATCGTCGCCGTGCCCTCATGGACTTCGCCGATCTTATATGATTTGCCGGTATAGTAGAGAATGCGCTCGGTCGTTGTCGTCTTCCCGGCGTCGATGTGCGCCATAATGCCGATGTTGCGATAATTTTCGAGCGGATGGCTGCGGGCCATGAGATCAGCTTCCTTGGACTAAAGGGAAAAGGCCGTCGGCCAGTTACCTGTTAAATGGGGATCGAAGCGTCGGGCTTGAAGACCCGTCGCACGCCTACCAGCGATAGTGCGAGAAGGCGCGGTTGGCCTCGGCCATCCGGTGCGTGTCCTCGCGCTTTTTCACCGCGTTCCCGCGATTGCTCGCCGCGTCCATCAATTCGCCCGACAGACGCGCAGACATCGTATTTTCGCTTCGCGCACGCGCGGCTGTAATCAACCAGCGAATTGCCAGCGCTTGTGCGCGCTCGGGACGCACCTCGACCGGAACCTGATAGGTGGCACCGCCGACGCGTCGACTGCGAACCTCAATGCCCGGCTTGATGTTCGTGAGGGCCTCATGAAACACACCGATGGGATCACGCTTCGCCCGGGACTCCACCGTCTCCAGCGCGCCATACACGATCAATTCCGCTACCGACTTCTTGCCGTCATACATCACGGAATTCATAAACTTTGATAAAACCTCATCCCCAAATCTGGGATCAGGAAGGATTTCCCGCTTTTCGGGACGACGACGACGTGCCATTTCTTTTTCCTTTAAAACTTCAGCCTGTTGGTCGGATGCCCGACCGGCTTACTTCGGACGCTTTGCGCCGTATTTGGAACGCGACTGGCGCCGGTCCTTCACACCCTGCGTATCGAGAACGCCCCGGAGGACGTGATAGCGCACACCGGGCAGGTCGCGCACGCGACCGCCGCGGATCAGAACAACCGAATGCTCCTGAAGATTGTGCCCCTCACCCGGTATGTAACTGATGACTTCCCGCTGATTCGTCAGGCGAACCTTCGCTACCTTGCGCAGCGCCGAGTTCGGCTTCTTAGGCGTCGTGGTATAAACCCGGGTGCAAACACCGCGCTTCTGAGGATTCTGCTCCATCGCTGGAACCTTGGACTTGGCCTTTTGCGGGTCGCGGCCCTTGCGGACCAATTGGTTGATCGTCGGCATTGAAGCCTTCACCTTTCAAATGGTTACTTTGCTGGAGCCTGACGGCACCTTAAGAACACAGAAAAGGACGTTCGGATCACCTTCGCGCTCCGTTCGGCCCTGAAATGCATCCAGCAATGTTCAAGCTCGTTCGCGGACGGTTTAGTTCGCTGAACGCATTGGCTCCTTACTTCCGACGCCGCGCCGCGTCAACCGTCCCCTTCAGATCTTCACCCACGACACTTGTCGAAACTGACATCGCCCGTTAGATGAGCCTAGCATTAGGAGTGTAGCTCAGCTGGTTAGAGCATCGGTCTCCAAAACCGAGGGCCGTGGGTTCGAATCCCTCCACTCCTGCCACCTCTTGACGATTGACCGTTTTCGCGTAGAGCGCCGGTTTCGTGGATTGGATTCGTTCGATAAATGCGGAACGGTAATGTTGCGCGACCGTTGAACGATAGTGAATTTGTAAGGGAGAAGTACGCAAATGGTCCTCAAATCGATTTCAGGCACAGCCGCAGGATTGGCTCTCTTGGCCGCTCCGGTCGTTGCCAGCCCGGCGTTTGCCGCTCCGGCAGCAACGTCTGCCTCGAAGCTTTCCGTCGTTCGCGCCGCTATGCCGGCCAAGGGCAAGAGCAATCTCGCCGGTGGGTCGGGCGTGATTGCCGGTCTGGCTATCGCAGCCGGCATCGTTGCGATCGCCGTGATTGCGATCGTCAACGACGGCAATAATGACAACAATAATTCGGTCAGCCGTTGACCTAAGCGAAGACGCGGTTTTCATGAAGGGCTGGTGCTGTAATGGCACCAGCCCTTTTTGCTTAGTGGCGCTTCCGCGGTACTGCTGACGGTAAAAACTACGCGGCTTTGCATTCCGGCACAGTCTAACTAGATTGTCTGGCATCTCGACGGTTCCGTCCGCGCGACGCCTTGACCTGCTGGCCACGTCCGGGCAATTCCGAATCCATCCAGTCACAATGATGATCGATTAAATCAGACATGGCAAAGACATCTCCCGTTGAATTTTTCAACCAGGTCAAAGCTGAGACTAAAAAGGTCGTCTGGCCGTCTCGCAAAGATACGATCCGGACAGCGTTGTTGGTTGTCATGATGACCGTGTTGCTGGGAGTATTTTTCTTGGTTGTCGATTCGGCGTTCCAGGCGATCGTCAATTTTTTGCTCGGTCTGGCGAAGTAATAATCTAAATAAGGGTCCGTCATGGCGCGCTGGTACATCATTCATGCTTATTCTGGGTTCGAGGGTAAGGTTCGCGACGCGATCATGGCGGAAGCGACGCGTATGGGTCTTGACCGGCTTGTTGAGCAGATCGAGGTGCCGACCGAAACCGTGACCGAGGCGCGCCGCGGAAAAAAGGTCGCGGTGGAGCGTAAGTTCATGCCGGGTTATGTCCTCGCCAAGCTGGACATGAACGACGACGTCTATCACCTCGTCAAAAATACGCCGAAGGTGACGGGTTTCCTTGGGTCGTCGGGTAAACCGCAACCCATCAGCGAAACCGAAGCTGCTCGGATGCTCAATTCCAAGGAAGAAGCTGCGGCAGCACCCAAAACCCAGATTAAGGTCGATTATGAGATCGGTGATGCGGTCAAGGTACTCGATGGACCGTTTGCCAGCTTCAACGGCACCGTTGAGGAACTCGATTTCGACAAGGCCAAGGTCAAGGTGTCGGTGAGTATCTTCGGCCGCGCGACGCCCGTCGAACTGGACTTCGAACAGGTTGAACGGTCAAAATAGATTCGCGGTCTTGGCTCTGGTTGAAGGGGCCGATACAAAGGGCAGTTTCCCGCTAGGATATACCTGTCTGCCGCAGGATTTTCCCTAATTTTCCCCACCGATGATTCAGCGGAGCACAGATTTGTTGCGACTGGATTGAATGAGAAATGGGCCATTCGAAAAGTCGAACGGCCCATCTTGTTTGCCCGATAATTCTCTAGCCCCGCTCATCCATTTCTGTAACTCCGGAAGCGTGTGCCTCCAACCTCGCGATCGCTAACCCCGTAATAGCCTGTCATTGTGGGTTTGTTGGCCCCGGGAGCCTGATAGTCCCAACCTTGGTACGGACGCGGTATTGGTATCGGCAACGGTGGTGTCGGTCGCCAGGTTTGCTCCATCACGACCGCAACGGTTCAATGCGAATAACAGCGCAAGGACGCCCAGTTCCAGTAACACCCATGCCAACTAGTCGGTGCGCTTTTTTCGATATGGATGTGTCTCGGCGGTTCGCCTTGCGCTTGCCGGCTGTTCGGATCTGCCATTCGAAGCGTCCTCCTGTTAAAGGATTCCTGAGTTCTGCGCCAAGGGGTTCCGAACAAAGAACGTAGAAGATGTTAGAAAGGGTTTCTTTCCCGAGCGTGAACTGATGGAAGCTTAAGCAGCAGATCACCGCTACTGCTCGTCCGCCTGACACAGCGACGGCAACGACCGTTGGATGTTGCACGGGGCGTGGCAAACCTCTAAAGAACGCGGCTTCCATTCCGATGGAATTGCTTGCGGGAGGTCGCTGACGCGATTCGCTCGAACCGCTAAACTTGCAAAATAGGAAGTGAAATGGCGAAAAAGATTACCGGATATATCAATCTTCAGGTGCCGGCAGGTGATGCAAAGCCTGCTCCGCCGATCGGCCCCGCCTTGGGTCAGCGCGGCGTGAATATCATGGAGTTCTGCAAGGCTTTCAACGCGTCGACGACCGATATGGAAAAAGGGACGCCGATCCCTACCAAGATCACGGTTTATGCCGATCGCAGCTTTTCGTTCGAGACGAAGACTCCGCCAGCTAGCTATCTGATCAAGAAGGCGGCAAATCTGAAGTCCGGCTCGAAGGAGCCTGGCAAGGTCACTGCGGGCAAGATCAAGCGTTCGGTCCTGTCGGAAATCGCAACGACCAAGATGAAGGATCTGAACGCGAACGACATCGATGCGGCAACGAAGATTATCGAGGGCAGCGCTCGCGCGATGGGCCTCGAAGTGGTTGAGGGCTGAGCACATGGCACTTTCAAAAAAGCAAAAAGCCGTCACTATCGATCGCGAGCGCCTCTACGGCGTCGATGAGGCGATCAGGCTCGCCCGCACTGGCGCGACGTCAAAATTCGATGAAACCATCGAAGTTGCGATGAACCTCGGGGTCGATCCGCGTCACGCCGATCAGATGGTTCGCGGTGTCGTTACCCTGCCCAAGGGCACCGGCAAGACCGTTCGCGTCGGCGTATTCGCGAAGGGCGCGAAAGCCGATGAGGCGCGTGAGGCCGGGGCGGATGTTGTCGGCGCAGAGGATCTGATGGAACAGATTCAGGGCGGAACGATCGATTTCGACCGATGCATCGCTACGCCCGACATGATGGGCGTGGTCGGCCGCTTGGGCAAGGTACTGGGCCCGAAGGGTTTGATGCCGAATCCGAAGCTCGGCACAGTAACGATGAACGTTGCAGAGGCGGTCAAGGCAGCCAAAGGTGGACAGGTCGAATACCGTGTCGAAAAGGCGGGAATCATTCATTCCGGCATCGGCAAGGCAAGCTTTCCCGCTGACGATCTGCGAGCAAATTTCGACGCGCTCGTCGATGCAGTAGTCAAGGCAAAACCCTCGGGTGCCAAGGGCAAGTACCTCAAAAAGATCGCGGTCAGCTCGACGATGGGTGCCGGTATCAAGGTAGATACTGCCGAGGTCGCTTCCGTCTAAACTATAATCAAGGTATCAGGGGTGGGAACGACGATCCTGCCCCTGATCTTTGGTCGATTTGCGCGGTTGATACGTAGAACGAACCGTTCCCAAACAATTGTGCGGCCGGTTGCAGAAAACTGCCGAAACTTACTTCGGTATCGCCCCACCAGTCCGCATTGTCTGCGTCAGGGCCGATGGCAATCGTTACGGCTACGTAAAGTTTTCGTCCAGCATTGGTCCTCATGAACGCAATCACATGATCGGCGCGCAACCCCTTTACGGTGGCTGGTTGATAGTCGCCTTTAGTGAATAGCTGCGGATCGGCTTCCCGCAATGTAATCAAATGCCTGACGACATTCATCTTGACCGAGCTTCGACTGTCCATCGCTTCCTGCCGGGCGATAAAGTCGACGGGGAGTCGATTGTCGGGATCGACAAGACTTAGGTCGAGAAACTCCGTCCCCTGATAAATGTCGGGAATGCCCGGCGCGGTGAGATGCAGTACAGTCTGCGCTATAATTTGTGCTTCGCAAGCTGCCGCCGTGAGCTTGCCGAACCGCACCAGGTCATCGCGAATTGCCGCAGCCGCTTCTTCTTCACTCCTTAGCAGCGTCGCAACAAACGAAGTCGCAACCCGTTCATACTGTTCGTCCGGTTCCGCCCAGGATGTCCGCAGTTTCGCTTCGCGCAACGCCTTGACTTGCCATTCAGCAACCCGGTCGGCAAACTGTTGCAAACCCGCGCGATCGTCGACATGCAATCCTTCCGGCCATGCGCCGAACAAGGTTTGGTACAGCATGTAGCGGTCGCCCGGGTCGACCTGCTCGGCTCCCTTCGGAAGTGCCGATTCCCAACGCTTGACCATCTCGATCCACGGCACCGCCCAAGCGCTAAGGACCGAGAGCCGTGCGCGAACATCTACACCGCGTTTGTGATCGTGCGTTGCGGTTGCCAGCAACGCGGTAGGGAAACGCTCGCACCTGTCTTGCATCTGGTGATGGAATTCATCGATTTTGCCTGAAAATGTTCCGGGATCAAAACCGACATCGTTGCGCGAAAGGAGCGCGCCGTATCGATAGAAGGCTGTATCCTCGACGCCTTTGGCTGCCACCGGCGCGGACAATTGCTGAAACCGTGCGACCGCCTCCGACGCCAGCGCAGAATCGCCTGTTCCGGTTCCCGCGAGCCATTCAAGCACGGCGTTCTGAACATGCGCTTCGCCCGGTGCAGTCAGCCGGCGCGCGGCCTTGTCGGCGATCCGGCGTACCTCAGAGTCATGTTCTGGAGCTGAAACGCCAGTCCCATAAGTTCGATAGACTGGAAAAACGTTCAACAGATTTTCCAATGCCCTTCTCAACATCCCGTTGGTCAGTCCGGCATGTTCGGGGGAAGATGCTGCAAGTTTCGTGAACGCTTCGACACAATAATCCATCTGGCTTCCGAATTGCCAGGACAGTATCTCTCGACGTGCCAGGACTGCTTCAGGAAAAAAGAAAGCAGAGCGACCGCTTATCTTCCCCCAATATATCTGTAGCGCTTGCTCGCCTACATTCGTATGAAGCACCCGGCTAGTTTGCTCCATGAAGTCGTAACCGCTTGTTCCTTCGACTTCCCACTCGTTCGACAAAAATTCTTGCGGGCCAAGTATTTTCTCAATCCATATAATCACATCGTTGGATAAATCTCGGTCGCGCGGCACCGACCCGAATTTTGCGCGAAGCCGCCGGCAATACCCAATTGGATCGGTCAATCCATCGACATGATCGATCCGAACGCCGTCAATCAGTCCTTCGCCCCAAAGTCGAAAATAAAGCGAATGTGTGAGATCGAAGACGGCGGAATCTTCAGCCCTTACCCCCGCCAATTCGTTGATTGAAAAAAACCGCCGCCAGTTGAGTTCGTCATTAGCGCTGCGCCACCAGCTCAAACGATAATGCTGCCGATCCAAAAGGCGCTTCAATTCACCACCCGTCGGCAAACCACGTTGCAGCGCACTGTAATCTGACGCCCGGATCGGAAACTGGTGCTTGCCGTAAGCAGTGATGCGGAAATTTTCACCGCTTCGTTCAACCCGGATGGACTTCTGCGCCAGCGCTTGTTCGAGCGGTTCACCGAGGACGGGAAGAACAATGCGCTTGCGCCAATCGATATCGAAGACCTGCGCGTATTCGCTGGTTTTTCCTTTGGCGAGGACATCCTGCCACCACGGATTTTCACCGCTTCCGACACCCATGTGATTGGGGACGATGTCGATAATCGCGCCCATGTCGCGCTTGCGCAGCGCAGCAATCAGGCTGCGGAAAGCCGGCTCGCCGCCGAGTTCGGGATTGATCAATGTCGGATCGACGACATCATAGCCGTGTTGCGAACCGCGCACCGCGGTCGTAATTGGCGAGCAGTAAATGTGGCTGATCCCGAGCGCATCGAGGTACGGAACGACGCGTTCGGCGTCTGCAAACGTGAAGCCCGCGTGCAATTGCAATCGATATGTGGCGCGCGGCGTCAATCTTTTCTCGCTTCATTGATCATCGCAATGCGATTCCGAACTTCGGGCTGCGCGAGCAACGCCGCATTGCTATCCGGCATGCGCCGTCGCCAGTTCGGGTGTTCGATTATTGTCCCGGGCAGATTTGGTTGCTCGACCAACCCTAAAATATCTTCGATCGGGAGGATCGCGATCTCGCAGGACGTACTAGCAACATAAGTCGCCGCCGCATCGACGACGGGCGCGGTATCGCCCGCCTCTGGTGCCCGACCTTCGACGAGATCCGCAATGACGAAACTTTCCCACCAAAGCATTCGATCATGGTTTCTCGTTTCGCGTGCCGCTTCCTCGTCCGGTGCCTGCGAACTGCGTCCGAGCGCCCAGGTCCAGTCGATATCGCGCCCGCTCCACCATCCAGCGATCGTCGGCAAGTCGTGCGTTCCAGTCAATGCCGCGGCCTTCGGCGACCATTCGTCGGGCGCGCGCAACCGTCCGTCGCTTTCTTGCTCGAACGGCAATACCCGCATACCGAGCACGGCTCGCTGATCGAACTCGTCGCGCAAGCCCTCCGGTACGGTTCCCAAATCTTCACCGATTACGATCGCGCCGGCCCGGTGCGATTCGATCGCCAGTATCCGCAGCATATCCGTCAAGGGATAGCTGAGATACGCTCCGTGACGGGCATGTTCTCCGTCGGGTATGATCCACAACCGGTTGAGGCCGAGGGCGTGATCGATCCTGATCCCGCCCGCATGACGAAGGGCAACCCGGATCGTCGCGATGAGCGGCTCGAACCGGCGCGATCGCAGCGCGGATGGCGAAAACCCCGTAATGCCCCAATTCTGACCGTCCGGCCCCAAAATGTCCGGCGGCGCGCCGATGGACAGGCCGGTCAAAATGTCTTCACGCCGACTCCACGCATGGCTGCCCCCGCAGTCCATGCCGACGGCAAGGTCCGAGATTAGCCCCAGCGCCATCCCGC
Source organism: Sphingomonas sp. (assembly GCA_965219075.1). Classification (GTDB taxonomy): domain Bacteria; phylum Pseudomonadota; class Alphaproteobacteria; order Sphingomonadales; family Sphingomonadaceae; genus Sphingomonas. Next base: position 1,785,733 of record CBDCMM010000002.1, on the reverse strand, counting down.
CTTCCCTCGCCGCTCGATGCGCTTCCTCTAATCCCTTTTCCGCAAGCCACTGACAAAATACGAAAAACTCTATGTCGTCGGCATGCTCGCCCGCAAACCGAGCAACCATCTCCGATTGCGGATCGTGAAATGCGCTCGGCCAGTCATGCCATCCGCGCGCACCGGTCGCAAAGAAGAACGCATGAAGCGTATCGAACAGCGCGTGCTGGTACAGTTCAGTCCCGCCTGCGTCCCGGTAGCGAGCGACGTCTGCCCGGACGACGTCGCTCCTGTCCGTAAAGGCTTGCCGCAGCGCGGCCATCTTCGCCGGAATTGCCTCGTTCCAATCGATCAAATCGGCGGCGCTCCCATCAGCGGGTGCAACACCCAGCATCGTCGGATCGGCGAAAAGGACGTTCAGGAAAAGCCGGCTGGACGGGGCATAGGGGCTGTAGCGTGCCGCGTCCGCTGGAAACAACGCATGGGCGGGGCTGACCGCAAGCGCATCGCAACCGGCGCGTGCCCAATGCGAAGCGGCGTCGGCAAGCGTCCCAAAGTCCCCGAATTCCTGCGAGCCCGCATCCCGTAGCGACGGGATCTGGACAGCAGGTGCCCAGATTTTCCGCCCGCGCGTTATGTCACTGACCGACAAGCATCGTTCGGGACCCATCGCGATTGTAACGATGTCCGTTCCGATCTCCAGCGCATGATACCCCGGATTTAAATCCTCGTGCAGCACCCTGCCGTCCAGCGTCACAAACAGCTCGGAGCCATCCTCGAAACGCAAAAATCCCGACCGATCGCGAAACCGTTCCGGCAAGATCAAGGGTTCGCCGATCTGCCCGGAAACGAAAGATTCATCTGCCTCGATGCGCCCTGCCCGCTCACGATCGAGCGAAGATTGGATGGCTGCCTCACCTTCGGTCTCAAACCCGAGCGCGTCCAGAACATGGCGCAGAACATGGTCGGTGACCTGCATTGCCCGTCCGTTGGCATCACGCCACCTGGTTTGTAGCCCGACGCTGTCCGCCAGCTGGTGAAGCGTGTCCGTCAATGGATGTTGACCAGAATGCTCGGTGGGAGCGAAGGCTGACCGAAGCTGAAGATCGTATCGCCGGGGTGATCCGGAAAATCGACGGGACTTTTGCCAAGGTTGATGGCAATCGCCAGCTCCGTTTGATCGCCCATCCGCCACCGCGCCGCGACCGCCTTGTCGCCGATCACATCGGCCCCGATCGAGACGGCTCCTGTTAGCCTTGGAATGATGTGCTCGTGCCGCACCCCAAGCAGCAACTTATAGAAGTCTCGCCACGCCTCACCCCCCCGCTGCCCCGGTTCAGGAATTGACCGCCGGAATGACTCGGCGGCGTTGGGATCGGGTATCTGCTCACGCTGCGCCGGATCGGAGAATGCGGGAAACTTCGCGAATTCATTGCGGCGGCCCTTGCGTACCGCGTCTGCGAGTTCACCGGCAAAGTCCGTAAAGAACAGGAACGGTGTTTCAGCGCCGGCTTCATCGCCCATGAATATCAAGGGAACATGCGGGCACAATATCAACAGCGCGGTCGCTGCCTTCAGACGGTCTTCTTCTGCAAGCGTGTTCAAGCGCTCACCAAAAGCGCGATTGCCGATCTGGTCGTGGTTCTGAAGAAAGGAAACGAACCGCACGGGCGGCAAATGCGCGCTCGGCGAGCCCCGCCTTTTGCCCGCATGATTCCGGGAAGGCTCTCCCTGATAGACGAAACCTTCCGCCAGACAACGGGCCAGCCGCCCGGTCGGGTCGTCCGCGAAGTCGGCGTAATAGGCATCGATCTCGCCCGTCAGCAGCACGTGCATCGTGTTGTGAAAATCATCGTTCCACTGCGCGTCATAACGTGTGGATTCGAGACGCTCCGCGTCGTTATTCTCGTTTTCCAGGATCAGATGAACGTGTCTATCCGGCGAAAGCTGGCTACGGATTTCTACGGCCATCCTGTCGAGGAAGGCATTGTCGGCAATTGCATGGACGGCATCGAAACGCAGACCGTCGAAACGATAGTCCTGAAGCCACATCAGTGCATTTTCGATGAAATAGGCCGCGACAGCCGGCCGATCCACTGCGACTGCCCCGCCCCATGGCGTCTGTGCGGCGTCGTCGAAGAAGCTTCGGGCATAGCTGCTCAGATAATTGCCGTCGGGACCGAAATGATTATACACGACGTCAAGGAACATCATCAGCCGCCGCTGGTGCGCAGCGTCGATCAGCGCTTTGAGTTGCTGCGGCGTTCCGTAACTCTCGTCGGGAGCGTATGGCAGCACGCCGTCATAGCCCCAGTTTTTCGTTCCCGAAAACGCCCCGATCGGCATCAGTTCGATCGCGGTAACCCCCAGATCCGCGATCGCATCCAACCGCTCGCGTATGGCGTCATACCCGCCAAGCGTTCCGGCGTGTAATTCCTGGATAACGGTCTGCGTCCATGGTCGACCGCACCAATCCTTTGCGCGCCAGTTGTAGCCTCCCTGATCAACCAGAACGCTCCACCCATGCGGCCCGCCATCCTGAAGCCGTGATGCCGGGTCGGGCACGACCGTGCCGTCGGGCAACCGGAAGCGGTAGCGCGTGCCCGGGCGGACCCGCGCCTCCCGCTCGAACCATCCTTCGTCCGTCGCGGTCATTGCCCGCGGCCCAGTCCCGTCAATCTCAAGCATCAACGTATCCAGATCGGGTGCCCAGAGCCTGAAACGTGTCGTGTCTGGCCCAATGCTCGGGCCCCAACGGCGGTTCATGCGGCGGCCGTATCGGTCCAGGCCAGGATGACCGCGCTTTGCGGGCCGACTTGATATTCGTCCTCGATCCTCGTCGGGCCTTGATCGGGGCGATAGCTGTCGATCAGCACCATGCGCTCGGTGTGCGGCGGGGGCAGCTTGAAGGCGATCATGTCCCCGCTTGCATTCAGCAGCAGCGAAACCGCCTGGACGTCGCCATTTCCGGTCCGCTCCGAGCGCCGCATCAACAATGCGCGCCCCTCGGGATTGTCCCAATCCGCAGCGGAAAGTTCCTCGCCGCGTTCGTCCCACCATTCGATATCGTCGAGCGCATCTTCTTCAACGCTGTCGCCATAAAGAAAGCTCGTCGCACGCAGTACCGGATGTTCGCGGCGAAGCGCGGACAGCCGCGCGACGAAGTCGATGAGCGCCCTCCCCTCGGCCGTTTCGGCACGGTTCCAGTCAAGCCAGCTGATCGGGTCGTCATGGCAATAGGCATTGTTGTTGCCGCCCTGGGTGCGGCCGAACTCGTCGCCCGCCACCAGCATCGGCGTGCCGAGCGATGCGAACAACGTCGTCAGCATCGATCGCATCACACGCGCGCGCGCGGCAATGATATTGGGGTCGTCGGTGTCACCTTCGACTCCCCAACTCGCCGAATAATTCTCCGAATGTCCGTCGCGATTGTCCTCTAAATTGGCTTCGTTGTGCTTTTCGGCATAGGTCACGGTATCGCGGAGCGTAAAGCCGTCATGCGCGGCTATCAGATTGACGCTCGCCCAGGGTCGGCGCGCGCGCCTGTCGAACAAATCGCCAGAGCCCGAAAGCCGCGCCGCCAAGTCTCCGCGCTGCCCCGCCTCCCCCCGCCAGTATTTGCGCACCGTGTCGCGGAACTGATCATTCCATTCGGCGAAGCCCGGCGGAAAATTGCCGAGTTGGTAGCCGCCCGGGCCGATATCCCACGGCTCCGTCGAAAGCTTCAGCCGTCCGAGCACCGGGTCCTGCCGCAGCACGTCAAAGAACGCATGACCCGGGTCGAACCCGTCTTCGGTGCGCCCGAGCGTCAGCCCGAGATCGAAGCGGAACCCGTCTATCCCGTAGCTTGTCGCCCAATACCGCAGAGAATCGGCGATCATCTGAATGACGCGCGCCTTGTCGGTATTTATCGTATTGCCCGTGCCCGTATCGTTGATGGCGTAGCGCGGATCGTCCTTGACCAACCGATAGTAGGTTGCATTGTCCAGCCCGCGCCACGACAGCGTCGGGCCTTGCTCGGACCCTTCGCAAGTGTGGTTGTAGACGACGTCGAGAAAAACCTCGATCCCGCCCTTGTGAAGCGCCTTTACCGCGTCGCGCAATTCATCCTGATCGTCGCTAGCAAAATAACGTCGCTCGGGCGCGAAATAGGCGAGCGTGCTGTAGCCCCAATAGTTTACGAGCCCTTTCTCCACGAGAAACTTGTCCTGCGCAAATTCGTGGATCGGCAGCAATTCGATCGCGGTCGCTCCAATCCGTTTCAAGTGATCGATGACTGCGGGATGGCCGAGCGCCTTGTACGTCCCGCGCTGATCCTCGGGCACCAGACCCCAAAGCTTGGTCAGCCCCTTTACATGCGCTTCGTAGACCACCGTTTCCGCCCACGACGTGTTCGGGCGCACGTCGTCGGACCAGTCGTAACGATCATGGGTGACGACCGCCTTGACCATCGACGCCGCGCTGTCGCACTGGTCGAGCGACAAGTCTTCGCCGCTCGATCCCACCGTATAGCCGTGCAGCGCGTCGGTCCACGCGATCTGACCCGTCAGCCGCTTGGCATAGGGGTCAAGCAGCAGCTTGCTGGGATTGAACCTGTGTCCCTCATCAGGCGCATAGGGGCCATGCGCGCGATATCCGTAAACTTGCCCGGGCCCCGCATCAGGCAAATACCCATGCCAGACTTCATCGGTCCATTCGGGCAAATCGATCCGCGCAACTTGCTCCTGCCCCGTATCGTCGAACAGGCAAAGTTCGATGCGCGTCGCGTTGGCGGAGAACACGGCGAAATTGACCCCCGATCCGTCGAACGTCGCGCCGAGCGGATAAGGAGAACCGGCGCCGAGCCGGTCGGGTAATTTGATCAAGAATCGTCTTCCTCGAAACGCAAAATTATTGCGGCAAGCGGAGCCAGCGTGACCTCGGCAACGGGCTCGCCGTCGGCCGCCTCCGCTACAACCGCGCCGCCATTGCCGATATTTCCTCCGCCATAGATGCTGGCGTCACTGTTGAAGATTTCGACCCATCGGCCGGGTTTGGGCATCGGAATGCGGTAACCAGAGCGAGGCTCCGGTGCCATGTTGAGCAGAACGACGACGGGTACGTCTGCTGCCCCGCCAAAGCGTGCATAGACGAATATGTTGTTTGTCCGGTCATCTCCTACCAACCAGCGAAACCCGGCCGGATCGGCGTCGCGCTGATAAAGGGCTGGCTCGCTCGAATAGAGCCGGTTCAGATCACGCACCAGTCGTTGAACCCCGGCATGATCCGCGTCATCAAGGAGATCCCAGGGAATTTGCGTATCGTGGTTCCACTCGGTGTCCTGGCCAAACTCACAGCCCATGAAGAGCAGTTTCTTGCCCGGATGCGTCCACATGAACGATAGATAGGCGCGCAGCGTCGCAAATTGCTGCCAGCGATCGCCGGGCATCTTGCCAAGCAGCGATCCCTTGCCATGCACGACCTCATCATGGCTGATCGGAAGCACGAAGCGTTCGGAAAAAGCATAGACCAGCCCAAAGGTCAGCTCGTCATAATGCCAAGACCGGTACATCGGATCGCGCTCAACATATTGGAGCGTGTCGTGCATCCAACCCATGTTCCATTTATAGGAGAAGCCGAGCCCGCCTTGCGACAAGGGCGCGGAAACGCCGGGCCAGGCGGTTGATTCTTCCGCGATCGTTATTGCACCCGGACAGCGTTCGGCGACTATGGCATTCATCTGTTTCAGGAATTGAACCGATTCCAGATTCTCACGTCCGCCATGGACGTTGGGCACCCATTCGCCCGCCTTGCGGCTATAATCGCGGTAGAGCATCGACGCGACCGCATCGACACGCAGGCCATCGATATGAAAGGTCTCGAGCCACCAAACCGCCGAGGCAAGCAGGAACCCCGACACCTCTCGTCGGCCGAGATTGTAGATCAGCGTATTCCAGTCCTGATGGAACCCCTCGCGCGGATCGGCATGCTCATAGAGATGCGTTCCGTCGAAAGTTGCGAGCCCGTGGGGATCGGTCGGAAAATGCGCCGGCACCCAATCGAGGATGACGCCGATCCCTGAGCGGTGGCATTCGTCGACGAACCGCGCAAACTCCTCCGGGGTTCCATAACGCGCGGACGGCGCGAACTGCGACAAGGGCTGGTAGCCCCAGGAGCCGCCGAAGGGATGCTCCATGATGGGCAGCAATTCGATGTGTGTGAAGCCCATATCGGCGACATAAGGTATCAGTCGCTCGGCGAGTCCCGCCCAATCGAGCGTTCGCGCCGGATCGTTATCTGGCCGCATCCATGATGCGGCGTGCAGTTCGTAGACTGAGATCGGCGCGTCGCTTGCCTGCCGGGCCGGTCGCTCGGCCATCCAGTCGCCGTCGCTCCAGTCGTAATTGGGCGCCGCCGCGACGACCGAAACAGTTGCCGGCGGCGCTTCGGTGGCTCGCGCGATGGGGTCTGCCTTCTGCACGATGCCGCCATCCGCGCCCATTATCTCGAACTTGTAGCGCGCGCCTTCGCCCAGTCTTGGCACGAACAGTTCCCAGATGCCTGCGCCGTGCCGCAATCGCATCGGATGACGGCGGCCGTCCCAATTGTTGAAATCGCCGACGACCGACGCGCGTCGCGCGTTGGGCGCCCAAACCGAGAAGGCAACGCCTGCAACGCCGTTCATCTCGCGCGGTTGCGCCCCGAAAACGCGGGCAAGGTCCCAGTGACGGCCCTCGCCGAACAAATGCATGTCGAGATCGCCGATGACGGTTCCGAAGGCATAAGGGTCCTCGGTTTCCTGCACCTGTCCGTCGGGCCAGGTGATCGCGAGCCGGTAGGGGGTATCCTGGCCAAGCGTTCCGACGAAAAAGCCTGCCTCCGTTTCATCGAGCCGCCCGATCTCGCGCCCGTCAGCTTGCGCGAGCAACCGGACGCCCTTGGCCCCGGGTTGAAAGGTGCGCACGATCCGTCCCGCACCCTCTCCGTGCGGCCCGAGCAGTGCGAACGGATCTTCGAGCCGTCCGTCAAGCAGCGCAGCAGCCGCGGCGGCCAGCATATCGTCGATCGCGTTCATGCGGCGTTTCCTTCGATCAGCCGGACGGCGGCACGAGCAAGTCCTGCGATCGGCACAGCAATCCAGTCTGGGCGGTTGGCCGCTTCATACGCTACCTCATAGGCAGCTTTTTCGAATACGAAGAGCGCCAGTACCGGATCCTCACCAATGCCATAGCCCTCAAGGAAGGCCGCTGCGGCGCGTTTGCGGAATTCGGCATAGCGATCGCCGGTGCGCTGTTCGATCGTCTCGGCACTGGCCGGGCGCGCACGTTCGGCAACCGCTTCTGCATAGTCGAAGGACCGCAACATTCCCGCGACGTCGCGGAGCGGGAGATCCCTCGCGCGGCGCTCATCGATCGAACGCGCCGGTTCGCCTTCGAAATCAATGAACACAACGTCGCTTCCGGTCACGAGCAATTGCCCGAGATGCAAGTCGCCATGGATGCGAGTGCGTGTACGCCCCTCGGTCATCCGTGCGATCCGTTTGATCGCCGCCATGATGTCGCTTCGATGCTCGGCTAGCCATATAGCCTGCTCAGCCGCTTCGCCGTCCAGCGCGGCGCGCGCGAGCAGGCCGAGCGTCGCGTCCATCTGCCCCTCGATCCGGCCCGACAGCCGGTCGGCATCGGCTAGCGTAAGAGTTTCGGGCGCGAACGCCGCGTCGTCGGTATCGCGCGCCAGGACTTGATGCATCGTGTGCAGCCGTGCGCCGAGATTGCGCGCAAAATTCGCGTAGTTGGCGAAGGTGAAATCCTCGTCCGTCGCCAGGCGCGCAAGCGCGTTCAGCGTCCACGTCCAGCCATCGCCCTGATTATAGACAAAGCGCTGAATCAGCATAACGAGGCTGCTCGCCTCCTGTTCGACGCGCGTTACGCCGCCGAGCATCTCGGGCACGTTGGCATAGCCGTTACGCGTCAGATAACGGATCATCTCCACATCGGGATGGACCCCGGGCGCGATCCGGCGCAGCAGTTTCAGAACCGCGGTCTGGCCAAGCGCCATCGTGCTGTTCGACTGTTCCGCCGCGAGCCATTCGGGGTGTGCATCGGTGGGAACGTCGAAGCCATCATACGCCTCGAACCGCAATTCGCCCGAGCCGTCTGAAAGGATCAGCTCCTGCTCCACCGCTCGGAGCACTGCGGTTGAGAAGCCGGACATCGCGAACCCGTCGGTCAGCAACCCGACCCGTCTGCCCCGGCGCACACGGGCGATCGCTAGGTTGGACGCAAACGGCCCTTGAGCTTCGTTTTCCCAGGCAATTCCGAGCGGCAGTGAATAGGACGCCGCGCCGGAAGCGGTCGCAACCTCGACCTCGCCGAAAAGCAAATCATCCACGCCAGGCAGCGTAACCGCGCTTTTGACTGCGACGCGATCGATCCGCTCATCCTTTGCGCCGAACCATCGACGCTGCGCGATATAGCCGGGGAGCACATCGCGCTCGAGAATGCGACGGCTGTCTCCGTCGAGCGCGTCGGAAAGCGCAGGGCGCAACACGAAGGTATGCCGTTCGACCTCAGCCCCCGGAGATGCGCTCGACCAGTCGGGCGCATCGGCTTCGGCGGACAGGCGAAACCAGAGAAAGCCGTAAGGTGGAAGCGTCAGCAGATAGGGAAGCTGCCCGATCGCGGGAAACGGCGTCCCGCCAAGCAGTTCGACGGGTACGCGTCCTTCAAATTCGGACAGGTCAAGCTCGACGGCTTGTGCCGTCCGGCCGAGATTGGCGACACAAAGCACCTCATCACCATCATGTTCGCGCAGATAGGCAAGGATCTTGCGGTTGGCGGGACGCAGGAACCGCTGGGTACCACGCCCGAACGCTTGATGCTCGCGGCGGGCCGCCAACATGCGCTTCAGCCAATTGAGCAGCGAATGACGGTCACGTTCCTGAACCTCGACGTTGACGGCCTGAAATCCGTAGAGCGGGTCCATGATCGGCGGCAGTGCCAGTTCGGGCGGATCGGCCCGGCTGAACCCCCCGTTGCGGTCGACGGACCATTGCATCGGCGTGCGCACGCCGTCGCGGTCGCCAAGATGGATATTGTCCCCCATCCCGATCTCGTCACCATAATAGAGCACCGGCGTTCCGGGCATTGTCAGCAGCAGCGCGTTCATCAGCTCGATCCTCCGCCGGTCGCGCTCCATCAGCGGCGCGAGGCGGCGGCGAATACCGAGGTTGATCCGCGCACGACGGTCTGCCGCATAGGTGTTCCACAGATAATCGCGCTCCGCGTCGGTCACCATTTCAAGCGTCAGTTCGTCGTGATTGCGCAGAAAAATCGCCCATTGGCAGTCGGACGGAATCTCGGGCGTCTGGCGCATGATATCGGTAATCGGGAAGCGGTCCTCCTGAGCGACCGCCATGTACATGCGCGGCATGAGCGGAAAGTGAAACGCCATATGGCATTCGTCGCCCGTCGCGCTGCCGGCGGTTCCACCAAAATATTGCTGCGTGTCCTCGGGCCACATATTCGCCTCGGCCAGCAGCATCCGATCCGGGTAATGCGTGTCCAGATCAGCGCGTATCTTCTTCAGCACATCGTGCGTTTCGGACAGATTCTCGTTTGAGGTTCCGTCGCGCTCGATCAGATAAGGAATTGCATCGAGTCTCAGGCCGTCGACGCCGAGATCGAGCCAGAAATGCATGACCGACAGCACTTCTTCGAGCACCTTCGGATTGTCGAAATTGAGGTCCGGCTGGTGCGAATAGAAACGGTGCCAGAAATAAGCGCCCGCTTCCTCGTCCCATGTCCAGTTCGACTTTTCGGTGTCGAGGAAAATGATCCGCGTCCCCGAATACAGCGTGTCGTCGTCCGACCATACGTAGAAATCGCGTTCCGGGCTGCCCGCCGGTGCCTTGCGCGCGGCCTGAAACCACGGGTGCTGGTCCGAGGTATGATTGATGACAAGTTCGGTGATGACACGGATGCCGCGATCGTGCGCGGCGGCGATGAAGGCTTTCGCTTCCTCCATCGTCCCGTAATCTTCGCTCACTTCGCGATATTCGGCGATATCGTATCCGTCATCGCGGCGCGGCGAGGGATAGAAGGGCAGCAGCCAGACCGCGGTCACGCCCAGATCCGCGATATAGTCAAGCTTCTGCATCAGTCCGGCAAAATCGCCGATCCCGTCATTGTTCGCATCGAAAAACGATTTGACATGAACCTGATAGATCACCGCATCTTTGTACCAGAGTGGGTCGTGTGTCACGGTCATGCCGCGTCTCCGGGCGTGAGCCGCCAGATGCGATAGGGTTCGTCGGGGGCAATGCGGATTTGCTGTTCCTTTCCGTGCCATGCGAAACGGTGGCCTGCCGCCAAATCCTCGACCGCTATGCTGCCCATATCGGCGATACCGAACTCCCAAAGCGGGATCTCGAACACGCATTCGTGCGCATGATGCGGGTCCATGTTGACCATCACCATGATCATGCCGCGACCGTCGGGTTCCGGCTTGCCGTACCAGATGATATTGTCGTCGTGCGCAACATAGAATCGCGTGTTCAGATGAGTCTGGAACGCGGCATTCTCGCGGCGCAGCCGGTTGAGCAAGGTAATGTCGGCGATGATATTGCCCGGTGCCTGCCAGTTGCGCGGGCGCACCTCGTATTTCTCGCTGTCGAGATATTCTTCCTTGCCCGCGATCGCTGCGCTCTCGCACAACTCGAACCCCGAATAGACGCCGAACAGACCGCTCAGCGTCGCCGCCAGCACAGCGCGAATGCGAAAGCCCGGGCGACCGGAGGTCTGCAGATAGACCGGGTTGATGTCTGGTGTATTGACGAAAAAATGCGGGCGGTAAAAATCCTTCGGCTCGGTTGTGGTTAACTCAACGATGTAATCGGTCAGTTCCCGCTTGCCGTCACGCCAGGTGAAATAGGTGTAACTCTGGGAAAAGCCGACCTTCGCCAGACGGTACATCATCGCGGGCCGCGTGAACGCCTCGGCTAGAAAGATCACCTCAGGATGCTTCGAGCGCACGTCGCGGATCATCCATTCCCAAAACGGTAGCGGCTTGGTGTGCGGATTGTCGACGCGGAAGGTCTTAACGCCGTGGCTGACCCACAGCAGCACCACGTCGCGAAGCGCCGTCCACAGGCCCGGAACCGCATCGGAGCCATAGAAATCGACGTTGACGATATCCTGATATTTCTTGGGCGGGTTCTCCGCATATTTCATCGAGCCGTCTGGCCGCCAGGCGAACCAGCCGGGATGCTCCTTCAGCCAGGGATGGTCGGGTGAGCACTGGATCGCGAAATCCAGCGCGATCTCCAGCCCGTGCTCGCGCGCCGCTGCGACGAGCGTATCGAACGCCTCGAAACCGCCGAGCTGTGGATGCACCGCGTCGTGCCCGCCCGCCTCCGAACCGATCGCATAGGGACTGCCGGGATCGTCCGGTCCCGGCGTCAGCGTGTTGTTCGGTCCCTTGCGATAGGTCTTGCCGATCGGGTGGATCGGCGGAAAATAAAGCGTGTCGAACCCCATCGCGCGGATCGCGGGCAACCGGTCGATCACGTCGAGAAACGTGCCGTGCTCACCCGGGTCATCCACCTGCGAACGCGGGAAGAGTTCGTACCAGCTCGAATAGCGCGCCGCCAGGCGCTCGGCGTCAAGCGCCACCTCCACGGAGCGCAACCGGTGCGGGCGTTGGTCGGCGGTCGCCATCAGAATTGCGAGATCGTCCGACATCAACGCCTCGGCATCGTCGTCGGGCTTCAGCCGGGTCGCCCACTTCTTTAGCGCAGCGACTCGTTCCGTCGCCGCTTCGACAAGCGCTCGGCCTTCGCGGTAGTCGACGGGCAAGGCAACGCCTGCATCGACCTTCTTGCGGAAATCACGGCGGAAACCTCCGAACACGTCAATCCAGCCTTCGATCGCAAACCGGTACCGGCCGAGGCGGTCCGGTGTCATCTCGCCTTGCCAGCGATCGTTGCCGAGCGCGGTCATGGGCGCGCGCCGCCAATCTTCCTTATCCTCGGCGCGCCACAGTAGCTCCACGCCGAGTTGTTCGTGACCGTCCGCGTACACGTCGGCCTCGACCGTTACCGTGTCGCCGACCACTCTCTTCACCGCGAAGTCCCCGCCTGCAACACACGGTGTAATCTGCTCGACAACAAGGCGTGGAGACTCGTTCGCAAACTCCTCGGCAGTAGTGGATTGCGCGCCGAGGACAGGATTGCTTCTGCGCAACTTGAGAGAGCGGGTCTCGTAAGGTTCTAGTGCCAAAGTCTTTTCCGTCGCGGTCATTAAAGCTCCCGATTTTTGAATCATCGTCTGCAAATCAACTTTCTGAGCGTCCGCCGTATTGTTTACGGCAACGATTAACGCGCAAGCCGCATCAGAAAACGGCCCGGCCTTGCTTCGCATCATTACGGTCACATCGGCGTCCCGCGCCGAGATGCGCCGTTTGTCTCCGCCATAGCCGTCGACAACAGCCCCGATACCCAACCCACGTTCCACCGCTTCGGGAGCAGCACGAAACAGTATTTTATCGACCAGAATGCCATCGGCCGCAGCCAGCACGGTGGCGACGCTCGCTTCGATTGTATGCGGGTTTCGGTCGATCCGGCGGTCCAAATGACCATATACGGCTACGTTGGTTGCCCTGCATGTTTCTGCCAAGTCATCAACATCAGCGATCCCGTTCGGCTGAAAAATCGCGTCGAAAACGCCCGTATCACGCGCTGACCGATCACCATAAATCAGCAGATGCGGATGCTTTTCGCGCAGATATCGCGATAACGCCGACAGAATCCCCGGCGAAAATCGGTCCGGTCGCATCAGCCTGATCCCCGCCGCCCCGGTCGCGCTCAAGCGGTCAATTAAACCTTCAACTTCAGGCAGAAGGACTTCGGCTCCCCTGAGGTGAAATCGGCCTATGGCACTACCCGCAGCGACCAGCGGACGTCTCGGATCGATCTTGCGTTCAGCGGTTGCCCGGCGGACGGAAAACAAGGCCGGGTACCGATCAACCAACGGGTGGCTGATTGAAAACCTTGCCAAGTCGCAACCCAATATTACCGGGGTCGAAGATGGGACGGACCCGAAAACAACGTCCGATGCATATGGGAAGATTGACGGTTCAATGTAAACAGCTTCAAAAGGAAAGTGTTCGCCTTCAAACACATTGCGAATAGCTGTTGGTAAGCTCTCGAAGTCTATTTTCCCCAACGATAGGATGATACGGGGTAGTTTCTTCAAATTATCACTCCGCTTAAATCTGACTTCTAAAACGCAATCATAATCATGTGGCCCGAAGATTGCCCGGACGTCTTCCACGCCATCGACAGACTAGGCCCGATTGCAAATTTATGTCTTCGGGGATTTCGGTTTTGCAGCACGTGGTTTCACGGTTGATGCGGACTTTGTTTCCTTCTGCGAAACTTTTCTCGCTTGGGCTGCGTCGGCGCGCGCATCGGCAATCTCGACGCTCGCCTGTTCCCAGTTCTGCTGGTCACGCCCTTCCGGCCGGCCTTCCGACTCCCATAATTGATAGGCACGGCGACTGATCGCGTCACGACGATCGTCGGGCGTGGTGTCGGTCATGGATTTAACTCCCTTGCAAGGCGAATGGTGGTGATAGTCAATCGCGTGAAACCGGGATCGCGTTCCGAACAGTCGATCGAATGCAAAGATCGCTCGTGACAGAGGCGCACCGATTGATAGAACCGCTTATGCCAGATGCACGACAAACGACGGACACCCTGTTTAACGGCGACCCGCTGGCGGAGGCGATTTCGGACGCGCTGATCCACCGCATCGGCAAGGATCACGGCGCTGCCCGCCTGCACGATTGGCTCGCCGCGACCATTCTCACCGTCCGGAACGAAATCATCGATCGATGGATGGACTCGACCCGGGCTGCGCATGCCGCCGGCGCGAAGCGGGTCTATTATCTCAGCCTCGAATTCTTGATCGGGCGACTCTTGCGTGATGCGCTCGCCAATCTTGAAATGACCGAAAAGATCAGACGCGCGCTCGCCGCACTCGATGTCGATCTTACCGAAATTGAAGAGATCGAACCCGACGCGGCTCTTGGAAATGGCGGCCTCGGACGTCTCGCTGCCTGCTTCATGGAAAGTCTCGCGACGCTCGATATCCCTGCTTATGGCTACGGCATCCGATATCTGAACGGGATGTTCCGGCAACGGATCGATGACGGCCGGCAGGTTGAACTGCCCGAAACCTGGCTTGCCAACGGCAACCCCTGGGAATTTGAGCGTCGCGAAAGCGCTTATACCGTCGGCTTTGGCGGCGATGTGACACAGTCGGGCGAACATGCCGCATGGCGGCCAAGCGAGACGATCAGTGCGGTTGCTGTAGATACGCCCGTTGTTGGTTGGCGGGGCAGCCGCGTCAACACGCTCAGATTATGGAATGCGGTCGCTGTCGATCCGCTCCGGCTCGACCGGTTCAACGAAGGCGACTATGCGGGCGCGCTGGCTGAACAATTGAAAGCAGAGACCCTGGTCCGGGTTCTCTACCCCGCGGATGCCACGCCTGCAGGACAGGAATTGCGGCTGAGACAGGAGTATTTTTTCTCGTCGGCCTCAATCCAGGACATCGTCCGCCGCCATCTGCAATATTTCGGGGATATTCGTACGCTGCCGGAAAAAGCAGCGATCCAGTTGAACGACACGCATCCCGCGATCGCCGTTGCCGAACTAATGCGCTTGCTGATCGATGAGCACGGGATTGACTTCGATGAAGCGTGGGACATCACACAGGCGACATTCGGCTACACCAACCACACGCTGCTGCCCGAGGCGCTGGAGAGTTGGCCGCTGCCGCTCTTCGAACGTCTGCTGCCGCGGCATATGCAGATCATTTACAGGATCAACGCCCAATTGCTCGGTAAAGCGCGCGCAACGCCGGGGATCGACGATGCCGCAATCGCGGCAATCAGCCTGATCGATGAAGGCGGACAGCGGCGGATCCGGATGGCCAATTTGGCATTCAGCGGTTCACACAGCGTGAACGGCGTGGCGGCACTCCATACAGACCTCATGAAGCGAACCGTTTTTCGCGATCTCCACCAGATTTTTCCAGATCGTATCAACAACAAGACAAACGGTATCACCCCGCGACGCTGGCTCGACGAATGCAATCCGGGACTTGCCGGTTTGATACAGGACGCCATCGGTCCTGCTTTCCTCGATGACCTGAGCGCGATCGAGGCACTGCTTCCCTTCGCCGACGATGCTGCGTTTCGCGAACGGTTTCGCGCGGTGAAGCGGGCGAACAAGGTCGTCCTCGCAGATTACCTCTATGCCGCGCATCATATATCGATCGATCCAGACTCGATGTTCGACGTGCAAATCAAACGGATCCACGAATACAAGCGTCAGCTTCTCAACATCATCGAAACCGTCGCGCTATACGACCAGATCCGCCGCCATCCCGAGCGTGACTGGGTTCCGCGCACCAAATTATTCGCAGGGAAAGCGGCGTCCAGCTATCACGTCGCCAAACGCATCATCAAGCTCGCAAACGATGTCGCTCTGCGTCTGAACGCGGACCCCGCAACCAATGGATTGCTGCGCGTCGTGTTCGTCCCGAACTACAACGTCTCGCTTGCCGAAAGAATCATTCCGGCTGCCGATCTCAGCGAACAGATCTCAACCGCCGGAATGGAGGCATCCGGTACGGGCAACATGAAACTCGCGCTAAACGGAGCGCTGACGATCGGAACGCTTGACGGCGCAAACATAGAGATACGCGACCGGGTCGGTGACGACAACATCGTCATCTTCGGTATGACCGCGGACCAGGTCGAACAGCAGCGCTCAGCGGGCTATGATCCGCAGGGCATCATTGAATCGACGCCCGATCTCCTCCAGGCGGTCGAAATGATTGCGTCCGGCATCTTTTCACCGGACGAACCGCCCCGCTACGCCGAATTGATGGGCATGATATATGCCGAAGACCGGTTCATGCTCGCTGCAGACTTTACCGCCTATGCAAACGCTCAGCGCGAGGTCGATCGTCGTTGGCGCGATTCCGATGCGTGGTCAGCCACCGCGATCCGCAACGTCGCGCAAATGGGCTGGTTCTCATCGGACCGTACGATTGCGGAATATGCAAGAGAGATCTGGCATGTGCGCTGAACATGCCTCTTACTTACGAACCGGGATCAAGACTTGCTGTATTTCATTGTTTTCGCTCTTGGTGCCGTGACGTCGTCTTCTCATCCGATGATGAAATGGGTTGATCTGATTATCCGGCCCAAGCCGAAACCGGATGCAACAGAGGTTTACGGTCCCGATCAGATGCAAAAGGTCGACGTCTGGCTTCCCGCGGGGAAGGGTCCATTCCCGACGGTCATTATGATTCACGGCGGTTGCTGGCAGACGCATATTGCTGATCGAAGCTTGATGAACTGGGTCGCGGACGATCTTCGCCGCAGCGGCTATGCGGTATGGAATATCGACTATCGGGGCACCGACCGTCCGGGCGGGGGGTACCCCGGCACGTTCAAGGACGTGGCCGACGCGACCGATCTGATCCGCACCGACGCCGCGAAATACAATCTTGATATCGGCAAGCTCGTTGCGATCGGTCACTCCGCCGGCGGACATCTGGCGCTATGGCTGGCCGGACGCCCGCGACTATCGCCATCGAGCGCGCTCTATAATCAGAACCCAGTCGCGATATCTTCGGTGATCAGTCTTGGCGGACTTCCCGACCTGGATGCCGTTGCCAAGAGTCCCGACAATGGTTGCGGTACCGAAGTTGTTTCGGCTCTGACCGGGGAGCCGACGACCGAGCGGCCAGATATTCTTGCCGACACTTCCGTCGTGCGGTTGCTGCCGCTCGGCGTACCGCAGGATCTGATCAATGGACGTCGAGACCGAGTCATTCCTTACCGTCTCGCAACGGGCTACCTCGCCAAGGCCGAAGCCGCCGGGGACAAGGTGGTCCTGCATACCATTCCACATACCGGTCATGTCGAATTGATCTCTCCGGAAACTCCTGCATGGGCAGAGGCGAAACGACTGATCAATTCAGCACTCGCGACCCGTGAATCGTCAGACGTCTCGGCTGCGCAGTCCGGGCGTTGAATAAGCGCCTCGATCACCACGTGATGACCCGCGACGAAGCGCTCGCCATGGACGCTAAGGACCCCCTTTACCGGTTCCGCGACGCATTTCATCTCCCCGAGGACATCATCTACCTCGACGGCAACTCGCTCGGACCGCTGCCCCGCACCACCGCGACCGCGATGACCGGCATTGTCCGGCACGACTGGGGCGACCGGTTGATCCGCAGCTGGAATGAAGGCTGGATCGACGCGCCCGAACGGATCGGGGCCAAGATTGCCGGGTTGATCGGGGCCGATGCCGATGAAGTGATCATCGCTGACTCGACTTCCGTCAATCTTTTCAAACTTTTGGTCGCTGCTCTTCGCTTGTCCGGCGAACGCTGCGAGATTGTTGGTGAAGCCAGCAATTTCCCAACCGATCTGCACGTCGCGGAAGGCGCGGCTCAGTGCGTTTCCGGCGCGCGCCTCCACGTCGTTCCGCGCGGCCGGGTCGAATGCGCAATCGGCAGCCAGACCGCGGTGACTTTGTTGACTCACGTCCATTATCAAACCGGTGAACGTTTCAATCTTACCGAAATGACGGCGCTGGCCCATGATCGTGGCGCTATGACCCTTTGGGATCTGAGTCATTCGGTCGGTGCGGTGCCGCTCGATTTACGCGGAGCGGGCGTCGACATGGCGGTGGGCTGTACTTACAAATATCTGAACGGTGGTCCCGGCGCGCCAGCCTTTCTCTTTGTTTGTAAGGCGTTGCAGGAACGACTTGCGACGCCGCTTTCAGGCTGGATGGGCCATGCCGCACCATTTGAATTTGCCGACGCTTACACCCCCGCATCGGGAATGAAACGCTGGCTTGTCGGTACGGCCCCGATCTTGTCGATGACCGCACTGGAGTCGGCAATCGATCTGTGGGCGAAAGTCAGCCAGGAGTCCGTCTGGTCCAAGAGTGCGGCGTTGTTCGACATTCTTGCCGCGGCTGGCGACGCTATCGGCCTGGAATGCGTTACGCCCCGCAACGCGTCCGCGCGCGGCAGTCATATCAGCTTCCGCCATCCGCATGCCTATGCTTTGTGTCAGGCGCTGATCGAGCACGGCGTCATCGGTGATTTCCGGACCCCCGACATCCTCCGGTTTGGCCTGACGCCGCTCTACCTGCGCCATGAAGATGTCTGGCGAGCGGGCGATGAACTGCGCCAGGCGCTCGCCGCGCGTCCGTGGCGGGACGGTCGCTTCGAACAAAGAGCGGTAGTGACATGATCGCCGATTGGCGGATGCCGCCTGCCGCTCGATTGCGCGGCCCGCCCGCTTACCGTATAGCGCGCGCTTTGATACGGCCTTGGTCCCGCGACAGCCGGCGCCGCCCCGGTCGTTCGCATATTCGAGGGGACCCGCATGGCTCGCCGCCGCCAAATTTATGAGGGCAAGGCAAAAATCCTTTATGAAGGACCGGAACCGGGCACGTTAATCCAGTATTTCAAGGACGACGCGACCGCTTTCAACGCGCAGAAAAAGGGTACGATCAACGGAAAGGGCGTCCTCAATAATCGTATCAACGAGCATATCTATACGTTGCTCGACCATATCGGCGTCCCCACCCATTTCATTCGTCGACTGAACATGCGCGAGCAACTTATCCGTCAGGTCGAGATCGTGCCGATCGAAGTGATGGTTCGCAACGTCGCGGCTGGCACGCTCTCGACCCGGCTCGGGATCGAGGAAGGCACCAAATTACCGCGCACGATCATCGAATATGCCTATAAGGACGACGCGCTCGGCGACCCGATGATCAGCGACGAGCATATCGCCGCGTTCGGCTGGGCGAGCCAGGAGGAGATGCACGACATCGCTGATCTCTCGATCCGTATCAACGATTTCATGTGCGGGCTCTTCGCGGGGGTTGGCATCCGGCTGATCGACTTCAAGCTCGAATTCGGGCGGATCTGGGACAATGACTATGGTCGCATCATCCTGGCTGACGAGATAAGCCCGGATTGCTGCCGGTTATGGGATATCGAGACCAACGAGAAAATGGACAAGGATCGCTTCCGCCGTGATCTGGGCGGGGAAGTTGAAGCATATCAGGAAGTTGCGAGACGCCTCGGACTGTTACCCGAAGGTGGCGACAATGCAGTCCTCGACCTCGAAAGCCATAGGAAGCGGCGGGGCAAGTAAATGAAAATTAAGGTCTTTATTACACTGAAGCCCGGCGTTCTCGATCCCCAGGGCCGCGCGATCCATAACGCACTCGTCAATCTTGGCTTCGACAGCGTACAGGCGGTGCGCGCGGGCAAGGTGATCGAGATTGACGTTGCCGATGACACGTCGGATGACGATATCGACCGGATGAGCCGTGAACTTCTCGCCAACACCGTAATCGAAAACTATCGGATCGAAAAAGCTTGAAAAGCGCGGTTATCGTTTTTCCCGGGTCAAACTGTGATCGCGATGCCGTCGTCGCCTTGGAAAATGTTACGGGCAGCAGGCCGGAGTTGGTCTGGCATCGAGACACGCAATTGCCGGACCGCGTTGATGTGATCGTGCTTCCCGGCGGTTTTTCCTACGGAGATTATCTTCGCGCCGGTGCGATGGCGGCCCGCTCTCCAATCATCGCTTCGCTTATCGCTGCCGCCGGACGCGGCGTATCGATCATCGGCATCTGTAACGGTTTCCAGGTTCTGACCGAGATCGGACTGTTGCCGGGCGCATTGATGCGCAACGTCGGTCAGAACTTCGTTTGCCGCGACGCCGCGCTGATCGTTGAAACCGCGAAGACCCGCTTTACCGCCGCCTACCGCCAAGGCGAACGCATCGTCATTCCGGTCGCCCATCATGACGGCAATTACTTCGCCGATAACGAGACACTCGACCGGCTGGAGAGCGAGGGGCAGGTTGCGTTCCGATACGTCGACGCCGTAAACGGGTCTGCACGCGCTATTGCGGGAATCGTCAATAAAGGCGGTAACGTCCTCGGTATGATGCCGCATCCCGAACGCGCAGTCGATCCAGCGCATGGCGGCACCGGCGGCCGCGGTGTGTTCGAAGGCCTGATGGAAGCGGTCGCCGCCTGATCCTGCTTGACAACAATTGCTGCAATCCCGGTGAATCAACGGCACGAGTCGATCGACGCCGTCCGCGGTGTTGCCGTCATGGGCATACTCGCAGCGAACATGCCGGGCTTCGCGCTTCCCGAAGCCGCCTATTTTTCGCCTCTCGCCTGGGGCGGCTCTACGGGTCTCGATCGACTTGCCTGGTTCGTCACCTACGTCTTTGTCGAAGGCAAGATGCGCGGCCTGTTCTCGCTTCTTTTCGGCGCGTCGATGTTGCTCGTCATCCAGCGTGCGGAGCAGGCCGGCGAAAGCGCGGTACAGGTGCACTTCAGCCGGATGGGCTGGCTTTACCTTATCGGCCTGGCGCATCTCTATCTTCTGTGGTGGGGTGATATCCTCACCCATTACGCGCTGGTCGGATGCGCAGCCTATCCCTTCCGCAGGGCCCGTATCCGCACTTTACTTGCCCTTTCAGCTTTATTGTTTGCGATCCAGTTCGCGCTCGAGACAAGCATTTGGCTGAGCGCAACGTCCGCCACCGAAGCGGTGCTCGCATCGTACCGGCAATCATTCGGCGTGCCCCCCGGGGCCGCGCTCGTCGCCGAGGTGGCGGCGCATCGCGGTTCCTACGCCCAATCGTTCGCATTCCGGATCGATCACATGAGCGGCCCAATTGCCAGTCTGCCCATCGTCGGATTCGAAACGCTCGGCTATATGCTGCTGGGAATGGCAAGCCTCCGGTCGGGCTTCGCAACCGGAAGATGGAACCCCCTCACCTATCGCCGTATCGCAATGATACTTCTCGGCCTTACCCTCCCGGTCCTTGTCGCGATCGCCGCCAACACGGCGGAACGGCATTTCGACATGAACACGGTCCTGTTCGCATCTCTGGTCGCCGGCACCGCGATCCGTCCGTTCGTGGTAATCGGCTATGCGGCGCTTGTGATCGTGCTGATGCGCCCCGGCGGTCGCCTCACTGCGCGTGTCGCGGCGGCGGGCCGCGTGGCTTTCAGTAACTATCTCGGCACGACGATCCTGGTGACCGCATTGGTTGAGGGATACGGGCTAGGGTGGTTCGGCTATCTCTCTCGCGCACAGCTTTATCCGGTCGCGCTCGCGATATGGTTCGTAATGCTGGTCTGGTCGAAACCCTGGCTCGATCGTTTCCGCTATGGTCCGCTCGAATGGGTCTGGCGCAGTCTCGCGCGCCTTTCGCCCCAGCCGATGGTCCGTCGCTAGACCCTCCGGCCGAAACCGGCGGGCGGCTTACGCAAAACGACGGGACTGGACTCGCGCTCCAGCAACAGCAGCGTTTGATCGAATACGCCGCGCAGCCGCGCAACATGCTCCAGCACTTGATCCGGTGTGTCCTGCAATTCCAGACAGTTACGCGCCATTGTCTCGATCGCTTCCGCCAGCCCTGCAAGCGGCTCCGCACCGAATTGGCGCGATTCACCTTTCAGCGTGTGTGCGGGCAGCACCATCGCCGCTGCGTCTCCCGCCCGCATTGCCGCCTCGATCGCCGCAACGGATTTGATACCGTCTTCACGAAAATAGCCCAGGATACGGACAAACCCCGCGCCCAGTTCGTTTCTGGCTTGCCGATATGCGGACCAGTCGATCAACGTGCTTCCCTCGAACGACACTCGAGCGCTCCCTCCGTCGCGCCTCATGCGCGGTCTGACACGCGGTCTTTTTAGCGCCGGACGGGTAAACATCCGGTTTCAATACGAACGCGGAATACTGATTAACCGGATCGCCGAATACTACCGGTCGAACGGGTTTTTGGGGCTGCGCAGCGTCAGCCGCACCGGCACCGCGCCAAAGCCCAGTTCGCGGCGCATGGAATTGACGAGATAGCGTTCATAGCTGGCGGGCAGCTGGTCGACGCGCGTGCCGAAAATAACGAAGCTGGGCGGCCTTGTCTTCACTTGCGTCACATACCGCAACTTGATTCTTTTGCCGCCGGGCGCTGGCGGCGGATTGGCTTCGATTGCGCGTTCGAACCAGCGGTTCAGCTCGCCCGTTCCGACCCGCTTCGACCAGGCATCGCGCGCCTCGAACGCGGCACCGATCATCTGGTCGACACCCTTCCCGGTGACGGCAGAGACAGTGACGACAGTGACGCCCTTGACCTGGCTTAAACCGTCTTCCAGCGCGCGTTTCACCCCGTTGAACAGTGCCGATGCGTTCTCGGCGACATCCCATTTGTTCAAGGCGACTATCAGCGCACGTCCTTCTTCCAACACACGGTCGGCGATCCGCAGATCCTGGGCTTCAAGTCCGAGCGTAGCGTCGAGCAGCAGCACAACGACCTCGGCAAAATCGACCGCGTGCAATGCGTCGGCGACCGACAGTTTTTCCAGCTTGTCCTGAACCTTCGCCTTTTTCCGCATTCCCGCGGTATCGATCAGTCGAACCTGACGCACTGCACCGCCCGGTGCATGCCAATCCCAGTCGATCGCGATCGAATCGCGCGTCAGGCCCGCTTCGGGTCCCGTGATCATCCGGTCCTCGCCCAGCATACGATTGACCAGCGTCGACTTGCCCGCATTCGGCCGCCCGACGATTGCGAGCTTCAGGATCGCCTCTTCGCCTTCGTCGACCGCCTCGTCATCATCGTCGTCCGTTATCGCGCGTTCGAAATGCGGCGTCAGCGCATCGAACAGATCGCCCATCCCTTCGTTATGCTCGGCCGACAACTGCACCGGATCACCAAAGCCGAGCGCCAGGGATTCAAGCACTCCCTGCTCGGCGGCGCGGCCCTCGGTCTTGTTGGCTACAAGCACGACCGGACAATCTGCCGTTCGCAACCAACGCGCGATGTCCTCGTCAAGCGGTACGATACCTGCCCGCGCGTCGATCACGAACAGGGCAACGTCTGCCCCGGCAACTGCCATTTCCGTCTGCCGGCGCATTCGGCCCGGCAATGTACGCGGATCATCCTCTTCATACCCGGCCGTATCGATGATTCGGAAATCGAGACCCGTCAGATGCGCATCGCCTTCACGCCGGTCGCGTGTAACGCCCGGACGGTCGTCGACCAGCGCCAGGCGCTTGCCGACCAGGCGATTGAAAAGTGTCGACTTGCCGACGTTTGGGCGGCCGACAATCGCGACGACAGGAAGTTTAGGCATGGCGCTCGATAAACCAGCCCGCGCCAAAGGTCACGCGGCAGGCCGCTTGTACACTCAGCGATAGGCGGTGATGCGACCCTTTTGATCCAGCGTGTAGAGCGTGCGGTTTGCGACTACGGGCGGCAAGCCGATGCTTGTCTTGGTTTCGATCGTGTTCACGACTTTCCCGTCATCGGGCGATGCAAAGACGATCTGACCGCGCGAGTTGGTCAGGATTAAGCGGCCGCCTGCAAGCACCGGGCCGTGCCAAATGACGCCGCCCGTGCGCTTCTTCTCGTTCTTGAACCGCATCAGTTGTGCGATCCACCGCGCCTTGCCGTTCGATCGCGCCAGGTTGACGAGCCGCGCATCGTCCGTAACGAAGAACAGCCATTCGCCCGCAATCCACGGCGTTGCAATTCCGGCGAAATTCTGTTCCCAAAGCCGCTGTCCGGTCGACAGTTCGACCGCGACCATCCGCCCGCCCTGACCGACCGCATAGACCCGGCCGTCATCGATGATCGGGTCGGCATCGATGTCCGAAAGGCTGGAGACCGACGTCGATATCGTCGATCTGGACAACGCATCCTGCCACAGCACGCGCCCGTTTTCATAACGATAGGCGTTCAGTTCCCCGCTGGAAAAGCCGGCGACAACCGATCCGGCGCTGGCTGCGGGTGCCGCGACACCGAACACACCCTGAGTTTCCAGCGTTCCGGACTGCGTCCATTGAACCTTGCCGTTGCCTTGATCAATCGCAAAGATCTGATTGTCCTGCGACAAGACATAGACGTTCCCGTTGGAGATTGTCGGACTGCCTCTCAGCGGCCCGCCCGGCTTTGCCCGCCAAATCTCTTTCCCGTCCGCCGCGTTCATCGCTACGACGTCGCCCAATCCGTCCGTCGCATAGACCTTCTGGTCGTCATAACTGACGCCGCCGCCAAACAACGCGGCGCGGTTGACTTTTGAATCGTTCAGCGAATGTTTCCAGAGCGGCGATCCGTTCTGCGCATCGAAAGCATGGACGTTGGCATCGACATCCATTGCGAACAGCTTGCCCTCGGCGACGACGGGCGCTGCCGCCAAACGCTCGCGACTGGAACCGCCGTCGATCACCGCTTGCCAGGCGCGTGTCGGCTGGCCGGGAAGCGCAAGTTGCCCCATCGACTTGGCCGCGTTGCCGCCCGGTTGCGTCCATGCCTCGTTCGGGAGTGGCGGCGGCAACAGCACCTGTACATCGGCGATCGTCTTGTCGACCGTAACGTCGTTTTCCGATGCGAGCACGGACACGCGATTCCCGACCGTCGGCGTTTTTTTGGGACCACCCTTGAATACGCCACAGGCACTCAGCGACAGGACCGCCGCCACCAACACGGGTGCGCGGAGTTGCTTCATCATGGTGTCTTGGTACCTTCCGTCACGGGCGCCGCATCGGCCCCAGTTACGCCGGCCATCTGAACCGCGCGTTGACGGATCGTCTCGGGCACGGCTTCATCGCGCGCGATCCGGACAAACATCTGCCCCGCCTGATCCCGCCGCCCCATCTTTAAATATGAAAGCGCGACCATTTCCCCCGCGCTGCCCAACCACGCGCTCCCCGGCATCGCCAGCGGACCGAGCCGCGCTATCACGACCCCCGGTTTCAGATTATCGAACTCGGCCGCGGTTTGCCGGACCAGCGCAAGATTGCGGAACGGTGCGGCGTAGCTTGCATCTGCCGCGATTTCCGCAAATTTCGCAGCGGCGGCCTTGCTGTTCTTCTGCTGAAGCAGAATATCCGCCTGGGTAAATTTGGCGAGGGCCTTATACCCTTCGTTTCCGTCGGACGCGAGTGTCGAAAGCGGCTCGGTCGCCTTTGCAGCATCTTGAGCCGCAAGCGCGTCATAAGCGGTTTGAAGCTGTTCGCCTTCAACGCCGGCTTCGACGCTTTGACGATGCTGCCGGTAAAGATACCCCCCGAACAGCGCGAGCCCGATCAGGACCGCGCCGGCGATCCAAAATCCCCAGCGGGTCCAGAAACTGTTGAGCCGGTCGCGTCGCAGTTCCTCGTCGACTTCGCGCAGGAATGCGTCATTATTTTGCGGCGTAAGGGCCAAGCGGAACTCCGGGGCGTGGTTGTGGGATGCCGTCGCTTCTTAGCGGCGTCTGCGGCGAAACAAAAGCCGATCAGTCGACGGCTTGATAGACGTGATCGGGGCCGGGGAATGTTCTCGACCGGACTTCCGCCGCATATGTTTCGACCGCGCTTTGGATACGCCCCGCGATGTTATCGAACCGCTTCACAAATCTCGGCGTCCGCTCGAACATCCCCAGCATATCCTCGGTGACCAGAACCTGCCCGTCGCACTCTGCCGAAGCGCCGATCCCGATCGTCGGGCATCTGACCGTGCGCGTAATCTCGATCGCGATGGGTTCGACGACGCCTTCTATGACAAGGGCAAAGCAACCGGCGTCCGCGATCGCCTTTGCATCGTCGGCGATCTTTCTTGCCTCAGCGTCACTTTTTCCGCGCGCGCCATAGCCGCCGAGCATGTTGACCGCCTGCGGCGTCAGACCGACGTGCCCCACGACTGGGATGCCGCGCTCGCACAGGAAACGAACGGTCGCTGCCATCGCCTGGCCGCCCTCCAGCTTTACGGCTGCCGCACCGGTTTCCTTGAGCAGGAACGACGCCGCTCCGAACGCCTTTTCGGGCGACGCTTCATACGTGCCGAACGGCATGTCGACGACGACGACCGCATGATGGCTGCCGCGAACCACTGCCGCACCATGAGCCGCCATCATGTCGAGCGTGACGGGAAGCGTCGAGGGCAAGCCGTATATGACTTGCCCAAGGCTGTCCCCGACGAGCAGCATGTCGCAATGGGCGTCGAGTATCTGCGCCATCCGCACGGTGTAGGCCGTCAGCATCACCAACGGCGTCGCGCCCTTTCGTTTTACAATCGTGGGCACGGTCAGGCGTTTGCGCGGAGCGAGCGTGGGATTGGCCCTGCTGGTCGCGGTATCAATCGTGAAGGTCGTCGACATCGCGTCCCACTGTAGCGGCGGCAGGCCGTTGCGCCATCCCCGATCTGGGCGGCGAGTTTCCGTTCGGTCCGCGAAGCATCCCGAGGGGATCGCACCGGTGGCACAATCTGCGGATGACGGCTAAGGCATCCCTCCATGACGCATCCCTTTTATGCGATCCATACGCATGGCTTTATTCGCGTCGCCGCCGCGACGCCCGTCGCAACCGTTGGCGATACGCCTGCCAACGCTGCCGGTACGATCGCGATCGCCGAGGAGGCCGACCGGCAAGGCGTCGACCTCGTTGTCTATCCCGAGTTGAACCTGACCTCCTATGCGATCGATGATCTCCATCTTCAGGCCGCGCAGCAACGGGGGACGCTAGACGCGCTGATCGAAATTACCCGGGCAAGTGCAGCGCTGCGGCCGCTCCTTCTCGTTGGCGCAGCGCTGGTCAGGAACAACGACCTCTTTAACTGCGCCGTTGCGGTCCATCGCGGAAAGATATTGGGCGTTGTGCCCAAGACCTTTCTCCCCAACTATCGCGAATATTACGAGAAACGATGGTTCGCGAGCGGCGCCAACACCGCCGGGCTGACGATTCGGATCGGCGATGTAGAGGTTCCGTTCGGCACCGATCTGATATTTCGCGCCGTCGACCTGCCTCATTTTTGCGTCCACGCCGAAATCTGCGAAGACTATTGGGCTCCCACCCCGCCATCGACGATGGGAGCGCTGGCGGGAGCATTGATCTGCTGCAACCTCTCGGCATCGAACATCGTCGTCGGTAAAGCCCGGGAGCGCGAAATGCTCGCCGCCGCGCAATCGACGCGCGCGCTTTGCGCCTATGTCTATTCCGCCGCGGGCCCCGGAGAGAGTACGACCGAGGTTGCCTGGGACGGTCAGGGGTTCGTGTACGAATTGGGGGAATTGCTCGCCGCGTCGGAGCGGTTCGCAAACGATACCGAACTCGTCACCGCCGATGTCGATGTCGACCGTATTGCACGCGAGCGCACCCGCAACGGCACCTTCCGCGACGCTGCGACACTCGCCGGCCGACCGGAAAATCGTACCCGCACCATCTCTTTCGAGCATCAAGTTCCGCTGCTCGACACAGGTTTGCGTCGCGATATCGCACGCTTTCCCTTTGTTCCCAACACGTTGCTTCGACTTGATGATGACTGTTATGAAGCGTTCAACATCCAGGTCGAAGCGCTCGCCAAACGAATGGTCGCCGCAAACGCAAAAAACCTGGTCATCGGCGTCTCCGGCGGCCTCGATTCGACACACGCACTGATAATCGCGGCGAAGACGGTCGATCGATTGGGCCTCGGCCGCGACGCCGTATTGGCGTTCACAATGCCAGCCTTCGCAACCACGGAAAAAACCAGAAAAAACGCTTGGGCGTTGATGACCGCATTGAACGTCAGCGCCGAAGAAATCGACATCCGCCCCGCCGCCCGGCAGATGTTGACCGATATGGATCATCCCTTTGCCGAAGGCGAACCCGTCTACGACACGGCGTTTGAGAATGTTCAGGCTGGCCTTCGCACCGATTATTTGTTCCGGCTGGCGAACCAGCGAAACGGCATCGTCGTGGGAACGGGTGATCTTTCGGAACTGGCGCTCGGGTGGTGCACCTACGGCGTCGGCGATCAAATGAGCCATTATGCCGTCAACGCGGGAGTTCCAAAAACGCTGATCCAGTTTCTGATACGCTGGTGCATCCGCACCGGCCAGTATGATCGACAAACGGACAAGGTGCTTACAGCGATCCTTGGCACGGAAATCTCGCCCGAGCTGGTGCCGCCTGATGTAGACGGCAGACTTCAAAGCACGGAGGACCGGATCGGTCCCTACGCGCTAAATGATATGTTCGTTCACTACATTGTTCGTCACGGTTTCGCCCCGTCTAAAATTGCCTTTTTCGCTTGGCATGCATGGGGCGATGGAGCGATTGGAGAATGGCCGCCGGGTTATCCCGACGAAGGGCGCACCGAATATGATCTACCAACTATCATATTCTGGCTTGAGCGGTTCCTGCAGCGGTTCTTTGGCAACAGCCAGTTCAAGCGCTCGGCGCTGCCTAACGGCCCGAAAGTTTCTGCCGCCGGCGCTCTGTCTCCGCGCGGCGACTGGCGCGCTCCATCGGATGGTTCGGCGGCCGGTTGGCTGAGAGAGCTGGCAACCAACACACCGCAATAAGTTTGCAGTGCTTGCATATCGATGGGCCGGGGGGCAATATGACCATCCCATGACACGCCCACCCCCGGATGTATCGCGCGATCGCCGGATCGAGGACCCCACCAACCTCTACATGATCCATCCGCTCGGCCGGGCTCTTCTGCCCGGCGCGATCAAGCTCGGATTATCAGCGAATCACGTTTCTCTGCTTGGACTGGTGCTCGGTGCCGGAGCAGCATTCTTCTACTCTCAATGGCAGGACTGGCGCTTTGCGGTGGCCGGGCTGATACTGTCGATCGCGTGGCTGGTCGCCGACGGGTTGGACGGGATGATCGCCCGGGCCACACAAACGGCAAGCGCTCTCGGACGAGCGCTCGACGGGATATGCGATCACGGCGTGTTTATTTTGATCTATGTCACGCTCGCAATTTCGATCGGAACTGTCGACGCGTGGACGTTGGCGATCGCCGCCGGGTTGGCGCATGTCGTACAGTCCAGCCTCTATGAAGGGGAACGCACCCGCTTTCACAGGCGGTCGAGAGGCATTGCTGTGACGCAATCGGCGGCGCCGGATGGTGCGCTGCCGGTTCGGCTTTACGATGCGCTGGCAAATAGTATTTCGGGCTTTGCGCAAACCTTCGAAACAACTTTGGCAGACTCCCCTCACCAGCCCATGTTTGCGTCAGCTTACGCACAGGCGGCGGTGGGCCCGATGCGCTTGATGACGATGCTGACCGCAAATTGGCGCGTATGGGTTATTTTCGGGGCCTGTTTGACCGGTAACCCGAAAATATTCTGGTGGGTCGAACTCATACCGTTGACGTTCATCATGTTGGTTGGAGTTTGCTGGCACAGATTGATCGAACGACGATTGGTGCGAGCTGCTTTAGTCGGTGCAGAAATGGCCTCAGCCAACAACTACAAAGAAAAAGGTTATCGATGATGGGTATTAAGGTTGCAGTAGTCGGCATCGGCAACTGCGCAAGTTCGCTGGTCCAGGGGCTCGAATATTATCGCGAAGGCACAAACGACACCGTCGGGCTCATGCACAGCGAAATGGGAGGCTATCGGCCAAGCGATATCAAAGTCGTCGCCGCCTGGGATGTGGACAAGCGCAAAGTCGGCAAAGACGTGGCGGAAGCAATCTTTGCCAAGCCCAATTGCACCGCGATCTTCGCCGCTAACGTTGGTGCTACCGGGACAATAGTGAAAATGGGCCGTACACTTGACGGCGTGGCGGAACACATGAGCGAATACAAGGATGATCGCACCTTTATTCTCTCCGACGCTCCAGAAGCATCTAAAGCGGATGTGGTCGCCGAACTTCAGGCGTCGGGCGCTGATGTGTTGATGAATTATCTGCCCGTCGGCAGCCAGGAGGCGACCGAATTCTACGCTGAATGCGCGATCGAGGCGGGCGTCGCGTTCGTCAACAACATTCCCGTCTTCATCGCATCGCATCCAGTCTGGGCAAAACGTTTCGAGGACGCGGGCGTCGCGATCATCGGCGACGATATCAAGGCCCAGCTTGGTGCGACGATCGTTCACCGGGTGCTGACGGATCTGTTCGCCAAGCGGGGGGTTAAGCTCGACCGCACTTATCAGCTTAATACCGGCGGCAATACCGATTTTCTGAATATGGCAAATCACCGTCGGCTGGCGTCAAAAAAGATTTCGAAAACCGAAGCCGTCCAATCGGTCGCGGCCGAGCGGCTTGACGACGACAATGTTCATATCGGGCCGAGCGATTACGTACCTTGGCAAAATGACAATAAAGTCTGCTTTCTACGGATGGAGGGTCAATTATTCGGCGGTGTTCCGATGAACCTCGAGTTGCGCCTGTCGGTCGAGGACAGCCCCAATTCGGCGGGCGTCGCGATCGACATGATCCGCTGTGCCAAGATCGCACGCGATCGCGGCGTAGGCGGAGTGATCGATCCTGCCTCCGCGTATTTCTGTAAACATCCGCGCACGCAAATGACAGACGATCTTGCGCAGGTGGCGGTCGAGCAGTTTATCAAAGCAGCCTGAACTCCCGCGATGATCGACACCGCTATTTTGCTTGCGGCAGGAAAAGGTAGCCGGTTACGCGACGTAGCTGCCTCCAAACCATTGTGCCGCGTTGCCGGGAGGCCACTCGTCCAGCATGCGATCTGTGGATTGCGCACTGCCGGAATCAACAAAGTCGTCATCGTCATCGATTATAGCGCTGATCAAATCGAGGACTATCTCAACGGACAAACATGGCCCGTCGACATTCAGCTCGTTCGCGGAAATGCCGACAAGCCCAACGGCGTCTCTCTGCTTGCGGCAGCTGCCTCCGTTCATGATGGCGACGTCGTCCTTGCAATGTGCGACCATCTTGTTGACCCGGGGCTCTACAGGCGCTTGGCAGAGACCGGCGCGGGGCAGGGACTGACGCTGGGCATCGATCGCCGTCTGGGACATGATTGGATCGATGAACTCGACGTCACTGCCGTTCGGACGTCCGGTGATCATATCGATGAGATCGGCAAGCAAATCGTTCCGCACGACTGTTACGATACTGGCGTTTTCGCAATTGGCATGCCGTTCATCGACTGCCTTGAAAGGTTGAACGACCCGTCTTTAACGGAGGGGGTTCGATTATTGGCTTCGCAAAAATCAGCGCGGATCGTCGATTGCAGTGACCTCGACTGGATCGATGTCGACGATGCGGCCGCACTGTCGAAAGCCGAGGCTTGGTTCGCCGGCTTGGATAACCGGGTCGCAAACATCGTTCAGCCTTGCTAGGCAGCAAACCATGTCAGCACTTCCGAAAACCTTTCACGTAAAGTCCTTTGGTTGCCAGATGAACGTCTATGACGGCGACCGGATGGCCGAATTGATGGCTGGTCAAGGGCTCGCGGAAGCGGAGGCGGCGGACGCCGATCTGGTTATCCTGAATACCTGCCACATTCGCGAACGCGCCACCGACAAGGTGTATTCGGATATCGGCCGGTTACGCAAACATGGCCGCCGGCCGATGATCGCGGTCGCAGGCTGCGTCGCGCAGGCTGAGGGTGAAGAGATCGTCGGACGTGCCAAGGTCGATATTGTCGTTGGACCGCAATCCTATCACAATCTGCCCGCACTCGTCGCGCAGGCGACCAAGGGTGCGGCCGCAGTTGATATTTCCATGCCGACGGTATCGAAATTCACCTCACTTCCCGATCGACGCCGCGCCCCCCCATCAGCTTTTCTGACGGTGCAGGAGGGATGCGACAAGTTCTGTACCTATTGCGTGGTTCCATACACCCGCGGCGTCGAAGTTAGCCGGCCTTTCGGGCAAATCGTTGATGAGGCCAAGGCCTTGGTCGACGCCGGTGCCCGCGAGATTACCTTGCTCGGTCAGAACGTGAACGGATGGACCGGGTCGGACGCTCGAGGTCGCGATTGCGGTCTCGAAGCAATAATTTATGCACTTGATCGGATCGAGGGTCTTGCCCGCATTCGTTACACGACAAGTCACCCCGCCGAGATGAGCGATGCCCTCATAAACGCGCACCGCGATATCGGGTCTTTGATGCCGTTCCTGCACCTCCCCGTGCAATCGGGAAGTGACCGGATGCTGAAGGCGATGAACCGCAATCACGATCGGGATGGTTATCTGCGCATATTGGACCGTGTCCGCGCCGTGCGTGATGATATTGCGATTTCAAGCGATTTCATCGTCGGCTTTCCCGGGGAAACCGACAAAGACTTTGCCGATACGCTCGCCCTGGTCGACACCGTGGGATATTCGCAGGCCTATTCGTTCAAATTCAGTCCGCGGCCTGGAACTCCGGCTGCTGATATGCCTTGCCCGCTCGAACCTGAAACCATGGATGACCGTCTCCAACAACTACAGCGAAAGATTCAACGCGATCAGCGCGCCTTCAATGTTGCGACTGTTGGCAAGCGTTGCGACATTCTCTTGGAACGCCTTGGAAAACTGCCGGGACAACTGATCGGGAAGTCACCATGGTTGCAATCGGTCCACGTTGTCGGTCCCCACTCCGTCGGCGATCTGTTGACGACTGACATTATCGAAGCGGGGCAGAACTCAGTCACCGGACGTCTGGTATCCTGTAGTGTCCCGGTCGAACCGGGCGTCGCATACTCGGCGGTTTAGGCGTTCGCTCGATACGGTATTATTGAGCGAGATTTTGAGGAATTGGATGTCGGCAGCCTTGATCAAATCTAGGGCGATGAAAGTACAATTTCGCGTCCGGGCAAAGCGCTTTCATCGGGTCGTGGTCGCCGCCCCATGCCTTGATACCCTCTGAAACTGCCGCTCGCCGGATCAAAAATGGGGGTTGCAGCAATGCGCCACGATCCACTCGCAGCATGCCGTCCGTCAATTTCAAGTCTGCCGTCCCTCACTTCAGTGCGGTGGCGAAAAGCGCCTATGACGCCCGCATCAAACTGCACCGCGCCTTGAATAGTCACATATTGCAGGCATGCTCCGATCAGAACGCAGCCATCAATGCCGACAACGTCGATGATGTATCCGGCGCCATCGCTTTCAAACTTGAACTCGATTACGGAAGCGGAATTATGCAATTGAACGTCCGGAGGCGTCGAGCAGTCGCCCCGCGCCGCAATGTCCACACTGTCGCGCCAACGCATTCGGCTTGTTCCTGCAAACCCCGGCCGTCAGGATTGCACCTTTCCCTTACGCTTGAAAGACACCCCCCAATAGAGGTTTCTCGCATCGCGTCACAAAATGAGACAATTGCCCATGTTTGCAATTATCTAAGGTTTTAGCGCAAAGAAACAGGTCTTCACGAAGTTTTGCGAAAGGTTGCTCCGATAATGCTCGACCATATCGACCGCCAAATTCTGTCCCTGCTACAGCAGGATGGTCGGATGACAAATGTTGAACTCGCCGAAAGGGTTGGGCTTACCGCGCCGCCGTGCCTGCGCAGGGTCAGGGCACTTGAAGAATCCGGATTCATTCATGGATATCATGCCGACCTCGATGCCGCGCGTCTCGGCTACCCCATTACGGTATTTGCGATGGTTTCCCTGAGAAGTCAGGCCGAGCAGGATTTGACGCTGTTTGAACAACATGTTGCAACGATTCCCGAAGTCCGTGAATGCCACATGTTGAATGGAGAGATTGATTTCATTCTCAAAATCGTCGCTGCGGATCTGAAAGGGTTTCAGGAAATTCTCACTACGCATCTGACCCCTGCACCAAATGTCGCCAGTGTAAAAACCTCGCTGACGATCCGGACGGCGAAGGTCGCGCCAGGGGTACCCGTTCGCCCCTGAACCCGGATCCCTCGCCGCCGACCACCGCCTTACCGCTAAACGCTGCGAGGTTCACCCTGCGTCAACCTTGTGATCCAAGCCAGGTGGTCCAGAACGAGGCAATGCCGGAGCGTGGCTCCCCGTTTACCGCTCCAAATGCGGCGTTGGCAGCGGCTTTGTCACCCGATCTTCCCAATGCAATCCCAAGATGGGTGTTAACTTCATTCTGATCGACGCCGCCCTTTTGCAGCGCGGTGCGATATAATGTTGCGGCTTTGGCGTAATTCGCTTCCGCCAAATACGCATCACCCGTACTCGCTGCGAGTTTGCCGCTCGACGAAGCGTTCGCGCGGGTTTCAAGCTGACCGAGTGGAGTATCGGTGCTAAGCGACTTTGACGTAACCGAGAGCATGTCTTTTGCCGTGCTGTTGCTCGCAGGTATTTTGCCGGATGCAAGACCTTCCTTAACGACCGCCTGCGCCTCAGCAGGCAACCCGCGATCGATCACTTTCTGCCCATAATCCAGATAATCGGTCTGATCGGCCAAAGAATTGGTAGCGCGCATTAACCGGAATACATCAATCTTCTGAGTGTTATCGAGCGTGACAACGGAATTTGGCTGAAGCGCGTAGGTAACCAGAACGTCGCGCCAATTCTTCGGAGTCGGATAAGCACTGATGTAATCCTGCAGCCATTTCATCGTCTCGGCGGACATTTTCGCTGTATTGGATTTTGCAATTGCGTAGCGATAATAATCTTCCGGAACTTTTTGCCCGGCAGCCTTCATCTTGGCGATTGCCTCGTGCATCGCGGCACTTCCGCCCGCCACGTCACCGGTGTCGTATTTGGCCTTGACCATCATTAGAGGCAGGTTCGGATCGTTGTAGCCAAATTGCTGCGCCTGTGCGAAATAGCGCAGCGCGCTGGCATAATCCTTGCTGTTATAGGCGAGCGAGCCGCGGCGGAATGCGTATTTACCGCGGTCCGCAGCCGGAGTGCTTGGGGCATTTATGAGAACGTCAAGCGGCTGTGCGAGCACCGTTTCGTCGATAGGTGCTTTCGGATTGGCCTGCTGCTGGCTGTAAAGCTTCTGAGACTCCAGTTTATAGCGGAGCGCCGCTGCAACATAACGATCATCGTCAGTCTTGGCGGCAGCTTCAATCTGCGCGATCGCAGGCTCCGCGGTCGCGTAATCCTTTGCGGCGAGCGCGGGCTGCGCAATCTGCGCTGCCTTCAGCGCCTCCGGACTTAGTTTCAGCCCCGGCTTCTCATCACCCTTCTTGTTCTTCTGCGCTAGCGCAGGTTGGACGAAGACGGTGCCCGTGAAGCCGGTTGTAAGCATCAGCGCTGCCGCAAATCTGTTCAATCGTGTCATTACGCGAACTCTCCTCGGTTGGGCCGTAACCCAATTAATGTCTGGTCCGGCTCTCTACCGGGCAGGCCCCGCCTCGACAAGCGAAGGCACCTCTTGCGCTGTCTGCATCATTGCGCGTGAACCGAGATTGAATAGGCGGACCGGCGCAGCTAGCACAGTCGCATGATCGCTCTTCTATCCCCTGCCAAGACGCTGGATTTCGACAGCCGAATTCCGGCGACCGCGGCCCATTCCCCCCGGTTCGCCGAAGAGGCTGCGTCGCTGGCAAAGTCGGCGAGCAATCTCACGCAAAAACGTCTGGCCGAGTTGATGGACATATCCCCGCAACTCGCAAAGCTCAACGCGCATCGTTTCCGCGATTTCCAGACCGCAGATCAGCGTCCTTCGATCTATGCGTTCGCGGGGGACGTCTATACCGGGTTCGATGCGTCGACGCTGGATGAAGCCGCCATTGATTTTGCCGACGATCACGTTCGCATTCTGTCCGGACTTTACGGGTTGCTCCGCCCGCTCGATGCCATTCGACCATATCGCCTGGAAATGGGCACCCGCTGGGCACCATATCGTCATAAGTTGACGGACTGGTGGGACGACAAGATCGCTGCCGCGCTCCATGAGGATTTGGAGCACGAAGGTTCAAATGTCGTTCTCAACCTCGCCAGTCAGGAATATTTCGCATCCGTCGACGGCAGATTGTCCGAAGCGACGCGCATCATAGACGTAGATTTCCGGGACGGAGACCGCTTCGTCAGCTTCTATGCCAAAAAGGCGCGCGGGATGATGGCACGATGGCTGGTCAAGCATCGCATCACGGACATTGATGCGATGAAAGGTTTCGACAGCGAAGGCTATGCCTTTGATGCGGACTCTAGTGAACCCAACCGGTGGCGCTTCGTACGGTGAGCCGAACCGCAGTCATCATCGGCGCTTCCGGCGGTATCGGTTCGGCATTGGTCTGCGCGCTCGAAGAAGAAAACATATTCGATACTGTCCATGCCTTGGCCCGGTCGTTCACCGGTAACACGCATATCGATGTAACTGACGAGCAAAGCATCGCCGCCGCCGCTGAAAACCTATCCTCGGGCCCCCCGCTGAATCTCGTCATCGTGACGACTGGTCTGCTTCATGATGACGAACATGGGCCCGAGAAAAGCCTGTCACAGCTGGATGGTTACTGGCTCGCGCGCAATTTCGCGGTGAACGCGATCGGTCCGGCTATGGTCGCAAAGCACTTTCTGCCATTGACGCCGAAGGAGGATCGCTGTGTGTTCGCGGTTCTGTCGGCGCGTATCGGCAGTATATCGGACAACCGTCTTGGCGGATGGTACGGTTACCGTGCTTCCAAGGCTGCGCTCAATCAGTTTGTGAGAACCCTCTCGATCGAACAAAAACGGCGTAACAGCCGATCGATCGTCGTCGCACTTCACCCGGGCACCGTGGACACCGCATTGTCCAAACCGTTTCAGGGCAATGTTTCACCGGGGCACCTCTTCGATCCGGGACGGGCCGCGGTACAGCTGATCGACACGATAGACGGCTTGAAACCATCCGACACCGGTAAGTTATTTGCCTGGGACGGCAGTGAAATTGCTCCATAGACACAAGCGAATGGAGATCATGCTCAGGTTCGCGCGTAGCGCTGGGCGAATTCAGCGTCGGACATCATCAAATAACGGATCGTGTCGATCAAGGCCCAGGGCGCGGAAACGATGATCCCCACAATCGTGCAACTGAGAACCAGCATTGTGATGGCTGAGCCGGTTCGCCCCAGATAGAAGCGGTGAATGCCGAGCGTTCCAATAAAGAAGGCGAGCAACGCGGCGACGTATTTGTTTCGATCACTGACGGTGACCGCGACCGTTGCCGAAGCGGGAGTAGCGAGGGGCATGATGCCGGGAACGGGAAAAATACTTCGTGCCCGGTTCGCCTCGGTGTCGAAATCGACATAGATACCGATCGCCGGTTCGCCGACTTTCGCCCAATCGCCGGGCTCGAATGCGTATCTATTGCCATCCTCTCCGGTGATCAGTCCGTCGCCTGTCTTCGGATCAACGCCCAGAATGTGTCCGCGCATATGCTACCTTCTTGATGCCATCGCCAGTCTGCCTCTGCCGAAGATAATATCAACCGGTCTGATCGGCGAATATGATAAATCGTTTGCCCGATCTGCCCGGAAGCATCATTCTGGCCGCAAAATCGGACTCAAGCCAACGAAAAGATGAGCCTTATCAGTGACTTCCGTCGAGTAGCGCGCGGATTTTCTCAAGATCCTTTGGAGCGATCGGCTGGCCGCATGTCTTTTGACCGTCGTGTTGCAGACGCGTTGCCGATGCTGGCGACTTCTCCGGACCAGAAGCGCCATCGGCGACTTCAACCGCAGTCCAGATTATCCCTGCCGACCAGATCAACGCTGACCATCGACTGCGAAAGAGGCGGCTGTACGGCACCGGAAGCGCGTAATCGATTCTCGCTTAAGCCAAGTCGAACCTATGCGGTTAATCGACCGGAAACTTAGAAAGGAAGCCTTGATTGATCCCGTTCGCGCGCTGTGGTTCCTTCTGGCGGCGAAAGCCCCGACAGAGTCAATCCGAGTAACCGGATTGCGCGCCGGACCGGCAACTGCCGCTCCAGTAGTACCACGCCTGCCTCAAAGAAATCAGCGAAAGATGTGATCGGAAGGTTGAAAGATCGCGCCCGTGTAATCGTCTGGAAGTCGTTGTAACGCATCTTCAACGTCACGGTTCGCCCGCCTGCCCCGCTGCGGGCAATGCGCGCCCAGGCCGCGTTTACGACTATGGCGAACCCTTCGTGAATCGCATCGTCGGCCAACAGATCCGTTTCGAATGTCCGTTCGGCTCCGATCGACTTTGACACGCGGTCGGGCCGCACTGGCCGATCGTCCTCGCCCCTGGCGGCGCGGTAGAGATAGGTGGCATGGCTGCCGAAATAGCGCGCGAGTATTGCAAGCGGAACCGCCGCAAGATCTGCCCCGGTCACTATTCCCAGGTTTGCCATTTTTGCCGCGGTCACCGGCCCGACGCCGTGGAAGCGTTTGACCGGTAAACTCGCCACGAACGCCGCCCCACGAGCCGGCGGAATGACGCACTGACCGTCCGGCTTGTTCTGATCGGACGCAAGCTTGGCGATAAACTTGTTGTAGCTGATCCCGGCTGACGCGGTCAGCCCCGTGTCCGCCTTGATCCGATGACGGATCTGTTCGGCGATCGCCCGCGCGGATCCAAGATTTCGGTGGTCCTGGCTGACATCGAGATAGGCCTCATCCAGGGATAACGGCTCGACCAGATTGGTGTAGTCGCTGAATATACTGCGAATTTGCTCGGATATATCACGATAGACATCGAACCGCGGACGCACGAAGACCAGGGCGGGACACCGCCGAATGGCAACCGACGCCGGCATTGCGGATCGAACACCATAAGCGCGGGCTTCGTAGCTGGCCGCTGCGACTACGCCCCGCGCGCGTGCCCCGCCTACCGCCACCGGCACGCCCCTCAAGGCGGAATTGTCGCGCTGCTCGACCGAGGCATAAAACGCGTCCATGTCGATATGGATGATCTTGCGGACGGCTGATGATACGCGATCAGACATGCAGGGCTTGAGATAGGGCGCAACAGGCATCAAGGCGAGCTTGTACGAAAACATGATCATCTGGAATTGAGGGGCTGGCGGTGCAATTCAGTTGGAAAAGCGAGGCCGCGGACCATTGGCGGATCGAACGGGCCGATCGAATGACGGTGATCGTCGATGCCAAGGATTATTTTCATTTTGCCCGCCTCGCCATGCTGAAGGCAGAGCATCGGATACAGCTGATCGGCTGGGACTTCGACGCAGGGATCGTCCTTGATCATGATGGAGTGGCGGACGGTGAACCGCGAACGCTGGGTGCGTTTATTTCATGGCTCGTTGAACAGAAACCGGAACTGGAAATCTATATCCTGCGCTGGGACAAGGGTGCCTGGAAGGCATTGTTGCGGGGAAAGACCATTTTTACCCTTTTGCGATGGCTCCGCCACCCGCGCATCCATACACGGCTCGACGGTCATCACCCTACCGGGGGGTCGCATCATCAGAAAATTGTGGTGATCGACGAGTGTCTCGCCTTTTGCGGCGGCATCGACATGACGAGCGACCGCTGGGATACGCGGGCCCATCTTGACGATCAGCCGCAGCGCACCCGTTCTTTCGGCCGAACGTACAGCCCTTGGCACGACGCGATCACTGCGCTCGAAGGTCCCATTGCGACGGCGTTGAGCGATCTGTTCCGCGAACGATGGCATGCGGCGGGTGCGGGTCTGCTCAGTCCCGCCCAACCGGGACAGGATTGCTGGCCGAACGAACTTGTGCCGGACTTTAAATCCGTCGAGGTCAAGATCGCGCGAACCTTCCCGGAAATGCCAGATGAAAACGGCATTCATGAAAGCGAAGCGCTGTTCCTGAAGCATATCGGAAGTGCGCGTCACCATCTGTATATCGAAAGCCAGTATTTTGCGTCGCGTCGAATTGCCGAAGCTATCGCGCATCGACTTGGCGATCCCGATGGTCCCGAAATCGTCATAATCAATCCGCGAACCGCTCAAGGCTGGCTGGAGCCGATCGCGATGGATACCGCGCGTGCGCGATTGATGGGGACGCTATGGAAACGTGATACATACAAGCGTCTGCGGATGTATCATCCCTATACCGCAGGCGGAAATCCGATCTATTGCCACGCAAAAATCCTGATTGCGGATGATCGTGTGTTGCGGCTCGGATCTTCGAATCTGAACAACCGGTCCATGCGTCTCGACACCGAATGCGATGTCGCGATCGAGCCAGATGATGATCAACAACGGGCCTGCATAACTATGATCAGGAACGGATTGATCGCGGAACATCTGGGCGTCGATCACGAAACGGTTTCTGATCAGATCGAGGGAACCAAATCTTTGATTGCTGCGATCGAGGCACTTCGGGGAAAGGGAGCGACGCTCGTGCCTTATGAGATCCCGAATCTCAACGCTGTCGAGGAATGGCTTGCAGACAATGAGATCCTCGACCCCGAAGGGCCTCATGAAATGTTTGAACCAATTCACAAGCGAAGCCTGTTCCGGCGGCTGAGAAAAACCGGACAATTTCGTCACGGTTTAAAGCCGTCAGTTTTGAATTGAGAACTCGGCTCGGCGTTACCGACGGCAATGACGATAATGCATTCCGGGTTGCCGAAGCCGGCTGAACCATCCCCCGTCCACAAGATTATCAAGTGAGCAAAAGCCGGTGCCCCAGTATGAAATCAAAAGCCAGCGACCGGTTGTCGATCAAAGCGCCTGGATCGCTCCGACTGCACAATTGATCGCCGACGTGCAGATTTTCGCCGACGCGAGTATCTGGTTCGGTGCGGTGATCCGTGCCGACAATACCACGATCCGGGTGGGCGCTCGCACCAATGTGCAGGAAGGCGCCATGCTGCATAGCGATCCGGGTGCTCCGCTAACGATTGGGGAAGACTGTACGATCGGACATCATGCGATCCTTCATGGTTGCTCAGTAGGCGATCGAACGCTGATCGGGATGGGCGCAATTGTTTTGAACAACGCCATGATCGGTGAGGATTGCATTGTCGGCGCGGGCGCGCTGATCACCGAGGGCAAGCGCTTTCCTCCCTTCAGCTTGATTGTGGGCAGCCCGGCACGCGTCGTTCGTGTCCTTGGCGAAGCTGAACTCGATACCCTCAAAGCCTCCGCTTCGCATTATGTTGACAAGGCGCGCCTTTATGCAGCCAGTCTCCGCCAAATCGACTGATATCCAGAATTTTTAACCTCAACCGTTCAGCCACGTCTGAACGGCGCTCCGTATGCGGCTCGCTTCTTCTTGCCGAACGGATATCGTTGCAATCGTCCGCTCAGCGGGTTTACGCGACTCCTCGGGTAAATATCGTGCCGCATAAGCATTGATCTTCCCGGGCATCGCGGGATCATTCGATCCGCCTCCCAGGCCAACGATGAACGTCGATTTCGAACTTTCTTCAATGAAACCTTCCGCAAGCGCGTGATTAGCGACAGCCCAGTCGAACGCCAGATCAGGGTGCGACCCCGCAATTCCCCGCAACAAACTGGCCTTTTGCGGAGCCGTCAGCCGATCGGACTTGAGCAAAGCAACCGCCTTGGCTGCCGCGTCATCGTTGCGCGCTGCCCCTAACAGCCGGACGAACCGGTTTTTCGCAACCGGACTGGTT
Source organism: Sphingomonas sp. (assembly GCA_965219075.1). Taxonomy (GTDB): domain Bacteria; phylum Pseudomonadota; class Alphaproteobacteria; order Sphingomonadales; family Sphingomonadaceae; genus Sphingomonas. The sequence goes on along the minus strand of CBDCMM010000002.1, from coordinate 1,744,465 downwards.
TCCTTCTCGGCAAGACTCAGCAGTTTATCCCATTCCTGTGGCGTGGCGTTGATCGCGTAGGTCGAAAGGATCGGTGCCCGGATTGCTGCGGGTAGAGCGTTTGGATTATCCGCCAGCGCTGCCACATAGCGGCGGGCGAGTGCCGTGACCTTGGCGTCGCCGTTTGCGCCCAGCGTCGACAACAATGTTTCGCGCAAATTGGTTACCAGCGGCGATTCGTCGGGCTTTGCCTGATCGCCGATCTTTTCCAGAACCGGTGACAGCATCGCTATCGCCTTTGCACGCAGCTGCGCTTCCAACGGCGTGCCATCGTAAAGATCGGTCAGATTGCTAATCTCGCCGGTCAGCATCGACCATTCAAGCGGATCGGCATCGACGCCGATCTGTCCCATCGTCGACGTCCACCGCGTCAGGTCCTGATATCCGCCTATTGCAAGCGCAAAATCGTCTCCGAGCGTGCCGAGCCGGTCCTTCAGATCAAGCTTCCGGTAATCCCGCACGATCGCCGCATGCGCGGGTTCGTCGTACATTACGCGAACATAGCTGCCTTTTCCGGCGTTTAGCACGATGCTTCCGCAGCCCTTGACCGCAAGCTCGGTGGGGGCGGAACCGGTCACAACGCCTTCTGCGGAACCGCCTCCAACCATCTGCGCACGGATCGGAACATGCCAGGTTTGCGGCTGTTTCGAAGGTGCATCGAGGCCAAAGCGCCCTTGCGTGAGCGTCGCGACTGTTGAGCCGGCGACGCACTTGGTCCCGGACAGCTTGACGAGCGGCACACCGCCCTGAAGCGTGAAATCATGCGCGATCGTCGTAACGGGCCGGTCTGCTGCCGCCGACAATTCGGTCCAAAGCTGGTCGGTGACGGTGTTCGAATATTTATATTTCGCCATATAGCTGCGAATGCCCTTGCGAAACGCGTCAGGCCCGACCGTCGATTCCATCATCCCAATGACAGCCTGACCCTTTGCATAGGTAATGCCGTCAAACGCCTGCCCGATCTGGTCGACGGTTTGAATGTCGCCGATGATCGGGTGCGTAGCCGCGGTCGCGTCAATCCGCATAGCCGCCTCGCGTGCGAACGCTACGGCAGCGGCGTCCGACTTCCACGCAGGATTGAGATCGGCGCTAGCTTTGTTCTCCATCCACGACGCAAATCCTTCGTTCAGCCATAGGTCGTTCCACCACCGCATCGTGACCAGATCGCCAAACCATTGATGCGCCATCTCATGTGCAACCACGGTATGGATGCGCTGACGATTGCTCTCGGTCGCGATCTTGGGGTCGAACAGCAATTCGTTTTCGAAGTAAAAGATCGCCCCCCAATTTTCCATCGCGCCAAAGAATTGCGACGATCCCGGTCCAGCGATCATGTCGAGTTTGGGAAGCGGATATGGCTGACCGAAATAGTCATTGTAGTAACCGAGCAATCGGCGCGCCGATGACAACGCATAGTCCCCCTGATCGACCACGCCCTGACGGCTGATGACGCCAATCTGCGTTTTCCCGACCTGGATCGTCTTCCGCTCGACATCACCGACCCCCAGGAACAGCAGATAACTGGACATGATCGGCGTTTCTGCAAAGCTGTAGAGTTTCTTGCCGCCCGCTACCTCAGTCGCCGAACTCGCGGGCATGTTAGAAAACGCCGTCATTCCCTTCGGTGCGACGGTTTTCAGCCGGAACTTCGCCTTAAACGCAGGTTCATCCCACATCGGCGCAAAACGCCGCGCGTCCGGCGCCTCGAACTGCGTCGCCAACATCCGCGCATTGGACCCGTCGGCGTTCGTGTAATCGATGGCGAATAACCCGGCCGCGGAACGATTGATCGTGCCAGTCCACGCAAAAGCAACGCTATGCCGACCTTTTGCGGCGGTAGTCGGCAACGTCAGCGTGATCTCCTGTGCCTCTTTGTCGACGGTTAGTTTCACGGGTTTGCCGTCGAATGTCGCGCGCGTGACATTCAGTTCCGCGGCATTGAGCACGACAGACTTGGTCGGGCGCACGACATCGACCTGCACGGTCTCCGATCCCTTGAAGGTCAGCGCATTCGCATCCGGATCGACTGCGATGTCATAGAGCACCGGCACGACATCGGTCGGCAACCGCCCGGCGGACGCTATCGCCGGAGCCGACACGGTGAGCGATAGGAGCAACACGACTGCGGCTTTCATAGATAATACCTTACGATCGGGGTCTGGTTACCAGGGCGTTTACGTGTTCGGATCGCAACGGCCAAGGGGGCGCTCGGCTGGACACGGAGCCGGTGTTCGTTATCGTTGCCAGATGAAAAAATACGGCCAGTTCGATCGTCTGCGGATTCCGGTTATCGGAGCGCCGCTGTTCATCATTTCCGGTCCCGATCTTGTGATCGCTCAGTGCAAAGCCGGGGTGGTCGGATCATTTCCCGCGCTGAACGCGCGGCCTGCAACGATGCTCGATGAATGGCTGCACCGGATCACTGAGGAATTGAGCGACTATAACAGACAGAATCCGGATCGACCGGCCGCGCCGTTTGCAGTCAATCAAATCGTACACAAGTCGAACGATCGGCTGGATGCCGATTTGGAAACTTGCGCAAAATGGCAGGTGCCGATCGTGATTACTTCGCTCGGTGCTCGTGAGGATCTGAACACTGCAGTGCATGAATGGGGCGGCATTACGCTTCATGACATCATCGATGACCGGTTCGCGCGCAAAGCCGTGGAAAAGGGCGCGGACGGTTTGATCGCAGTTGCGGCGGGCGCAGGCGGGCACGCTGGCACATTATCGCCATTCGCTTTGATCCAGGAAATACGGCAATGGTTTGACGGACCCCTGGCCCTGTCGGGTTCGATTGCGACCGGCGGCGCGGTGCTGGCGGCCGAGGCGATGGGCGCGGATTTCGGCTATATCGGCTCGCCCTTCATCGCGACCGCGGAAGCGAATGCCGATCAGAATTACAAGCAATCGATCGTCGATGGCCGCGCGAGTGACATCGTTTATTCTAATTTGTTCACTGGTGTTCACGGCAATTACTTGCGCGGATCAATCGAGGCGGCCGGCCTTAATCCGGACGCTCTACCGGAAGGCGATCTGAAAACGATGAACTTCGGCGGTGGCAACAGCAGCAAAGCTAAAGCCTGGAAGGACATCTGGGGATCCGGCCAGGGGATTGGCGTCGTCGACAAGGTCGAGCCGGTAGCTGCTCGCATCGATCGCCTCGTATCGGAATATCGCGACGCGAAAGCGCGCCTTCTTGATTAAGAGTGGAATGCTGCAGCAAAAACAGGAAAGCTCGTCGCACAAAAGGCGCAGTCTACGGAAATCATGCCGTCCGCTCCTGCCATTTCTTTGCGGTCCTCAGCCGGAAACTTGGCCAGCACGCTCGCGATGTGTTCGGGGGTACAACGACATCCCTGCGCGAGCGATGTCGATACCAGCACCCTGACCTCATTTTCCTCATTGAAAAGACGCCAGATCAAGTCTTCGAGCGGTAGCGCAGCATCCGTTAATTCTTCTTTGGCTACCGTCATCCCGAGCAATTCGACATGCTCCCATTCAGGATGGTCGAGACGCGTGTGCAAACGCTCACGTCCGTCTTCACCCTCAGGTAGATGCTGGAGGAAGAGCCCACCCGAGATGTATGAACCGTCCACAGATTTCTTGGTCGAGATGCGGACCATGCTTGGGACTTGCTCGGATTGAACGAAATAGCTCTCGACCGCCTCGGCAAGCGTTTCGGCATCGAGCGGTACGATACCCTGATAGCGCTCACCCGTTGCCGCGAGATCAAACGTAACCGCAAGCGAACTTGTCGGCCCGAACAAGGCAAAAAACAGCGGGTCCGGCGCTTCAGCCAGGCGATCCGCATCATAGTCGACATAGCCTCGGAGCTCACCGCCGCGATAATCGCAAACCAGCAACTTAACTATCCCGCTTTCGGTCCGCGTTTGCATCGTCAGCTGACCATCGGCGTCCTTCAACGTCGATCCAACCAACGCGGTAAGCGTCAATGCTTCGGCAAGCAGCGCCTCGATCACCGGAGGATAGGCATGCGCCGACAAAATCGCATCAAGCGCTGCCCCAAGCCGCACGATCCGTCCCCGCGCATGTCTTGCCGGCAGCGTAAAGCCCAGTGCACGATCGATATCGGGAATAATTGCCTGTTGCATCTACGATAAGTAGGACCGCGTACGATACGATCAATCGATCGCTGTCATCAGCCGATTTGTCCGAAACACCAACGCAGGATCGATTTTTGCGCGTGCAGACGGTTTTCCGCCTCAAGCCAGACAAGCGATTGCATGCCGTCGATCACCTCCGCACTGACCTCTTCTCCGCGATGAGCCGGCAGACAGTGGAGAAATGCCGCTCCGGGTTTTGCCTTCGCCATCAAATCTTTATTCACCTGATACGGTCTTAATATTTCCAACTTGCAGTCGGCATTCGCCTGACCCATCGACACCCAAGTATCGGTCACGACAATGTCAGCGGCTTCAACCGCATCGGCGGGTGATGATACTATGCGTGCGCGACCCTTGCCGAGGGCAACAGTGCTTGCGTCGGGTTCAAACCCTTGCGGACAGGCGGCGACCACGTCGAAATGCATCAGGCCCGCGGCCTCCATAATCGAAGCAAGAACATTATTGCCATCGCCGAGCCAGGCAAGTTTGAGACCCGGCAATGCCCGGCCGCTTTCAACGATTGTAAGAAGATCGGCAATAATCTGGCAAGGATGCGATATATTCGTCAGCCCATTGATGACCGGAACATCCGCATGTTCGGCCATCTCGACGAGTTTGGCATGATCGCCGGTCCGAAGCACGATCGCATCGACATAGGTTGATAGTACGCGTGCAGTATCCGCAATAGTTTCACCGCGGCCCAGCTGCATCTGACCTGCGTCCATCGTCAGTGCGCTACCGCCAAGCTGCCTGACAGCAATTTCAAACGAAGCACGTGTTCGCGTTGAATTACGCTCGAAGATCATCGCGAGCACGCGGCCCGCTAACGGCGCGTCACCATCTACCTTGCCCTTGGGCCAATCCTTGCGAGCTGCTTTACGATCTAGGGCATCGACGAGCATCGCCGAAATGGCATCCGCCCCGGCGTCGGAGAGATCACAAAAATGCCGGGGCCTATTCATCCATCACCGGATTATAGACGCGTGCCGCTTCGCTCAGCTTTTCGGCAAATTCGGCGATATGATGTTCATTGATGTTCAGCGGGGGGAGGACGCGCACGACATTGTCCCCCGCCGCGACGAGTAACAGGCCATGATTGTCTCGTGCATGCGCGACGAAGCGGCGGCTATCGCTTTTAAGCTTGATACCGAGCATCAAACCCCTGCCGCGAACGCTGTCGAACAGATAATCATGATTGGGTATCATCTGTTCGAGCCTGCTGCGAAGCCGATCGCCCATGGTCGCGACATGATCAAGAAAACCGTCCTCCAACAGGGCGTCGAGCGTTGCCTCTCCCGCCGCCATTGCCAAAGGATTGCCGCCATAAGTTGAACCATGCGTGCCGAACACCATCCCCTTTGCCGCCTCTTCGGTCGCGAAGCACGCACCGAGCGGGAAGCCGCCGCCGATACCCTTTGCCGATGCCATAATATCGGGCGTGATATCGTATAGTTCATGCGCATACAGCTTGCCGGTACGGCCATAGCCGCACTGGACCTCGTCGAGGATCAGCATCAGCCCGTGTTCGTCACAGGCCTCCCGAAGCCCCTTAATGAATTGATCGGATGCCGGACGAATGCCGCCTTCCCCTTGGATCGGTTCGACCAGGAAACCGGCGGTATGGTCGTCGACCAACGCAAGCGCGGCACCGAGATCATCGAAGTCGGAATATTTGAATCCCGGCAGCAACGGTTCAAAACCGTCACGCATCTTTGCCTGGTTGGTCGCAGAGACGGTACCGAGCGTCCGGCCGTGGAATGCGTTGTTGAAGGTAATCAGGTCGTGCCGTTCGGGATTGCCGTTCGCGTGATGGTAACGACGCGCGGTCTTGATCGCGCATTCGACGGCTTCGGCACCTGAGTTGGTGAAAAATACCGTATCGGCGAAAGTCGCATCGACCAGCCTCCGCGCAAAATGCTCACCCTGCGGGCTGCCGTACATGTTCGAGACATGCATCAGGGTCCCCGCCTGTTTTTGCACGGCCGCGATCAGGCCGGGGTGGCTGTGGCCGAGAGCGTTTACGGCGATACCGCTTGCGAAATCGAGATATTTCTCTCCCCGTTCGCCGAAAAGATACGCTCCCTCCCCGCGCACCGGTCGCACGTCGCAACGTGGATAGACAGGCATGAGCGCGGTGATGGACACAGAGTTTCTCCTTCGCAAACAAACAAGGCGACCGATCTACGGCCGCCCGGCAACCTCACTATAAAATGCGCGCAACAAGAGCAACCACAGCCCTTATAACTTATCGGCCGGACGCTTTTGGTCGCCCGCCTTTTCCGGCCGGATATAGATCGCCGTCAGTTCGGGAACCGCATCCTGTAATCGCTCCTCGATATGTTCGATCAGCGTTTCCCCTTCGCCCATCGTCAGGGCGTCATCGAAATCTGCGCTTACCGCGACAAAGATCTCGTTCGGCGACAGATGAACGGTAAGAACGTGATTCACCGTGGTCACTCCGTCTTCCGAAGCCAGCAATTCCTCGACCTTGTCGACAAGCGCCTGATCCGCGGGCTCGCCGATCAGCAGCCCCTTTGCTTCACGTGCCAGCAACATCGCAACCACGGCAAGCACCAGACCGATCAACACGGAGGCGACCCCATCAATTCGCGGATCGCCTAATTTATGGCTTACGAAGACGCCGAGCGCCGCGATCACCAGCCCGATCAGTGCGGCGGAATCTTCGAACACGACCACCAACGTCGTCGGATCCTTAGATTTCCGAACTGCTTCCCACCAGCCTCGCTCGCCCTTGGTCCTGCCGAGATCCCGGACCGCGATCGTCCAGGATGCGCCCTCGAAAAGAACGGCCACGCCGAGGACAATATAGTTGATCGTAGGGTCCGTCAGTTTCTCCGGATCCAAGATATGGACATAGCCTTCGTAACCCGACAAACCGGCCCCGATCGCGAAGATCAGAATCGCGACGACAAAGCTCCAGAAATAGAGTTCACGCCCGTATCCGAATGGATGTTTGCGATCCGCAGGTTTTTTGGAGCGGTGCTTGCCATAAAGCAGCAAAACTTGATTGGTAGAATCGACCGCTGAATGGATACCCTCGGACAGCATCGACGCCGATCCGGTAATCCCGGCGGCGACGAACTTGGCAACGGCAATCCCCAAATTGGCGAAGAGCGCGCCGTAAATGACGAGGTTCGGATTCTCGTCGTCTTCATCTGCTTTCGATTGCGGCACTGATTATCCTTCAGACTGTTACATCACAGCAGTTTCGCGACTTCATTGTTCCGGTACCCGCGACCATCGCCAGCCCCATCCGGCTTAGACCCTCTGCTAATTGATCGAAACAGCGCTGGCGGCGGTCATGTTGACCCTTCCGGACGGCGAGCCTACGCCTTCGCAATACGGTTTCATGCAAGAGACACCATCATGACTGTGGCGACCGCCCACCCCGCCTTTCAAACCCGGTCCAACGAAAATCCAGTCGCCGACGCCGTCCGCGCGAAGCGACTGATAGACCCCGGTTTCGGGCGCGTGTTCACTGATCATATGGCGACGATCCGTTTCAGCGACGCCAAAGGTTGGCATGATCCAGTCATTGGCGCGAGGCAGCCGATCTCGATCGATCCGGCGGCTTCGGTCCTCCACTATGCGCAGGAAATATTCGAAGGGCTGAAGGCATACAGGCTCGAAGACGGCGGAACGGCGTTGTTCCGTCCGGAGCGTAACGCTCAGCGCTTTCAGCGGTCGGCACGGCGACTTGCCATGCCCGAACTGCCCGAAATACTATTTATGCAATCGATCGAACGACTGACCGCGATCGACCGCGGCTGGATACCTGCGAGTGCAGAAGGCGCGCTTTACCTCCGACCATTCATGTTCGCGAGCGAGGTCTTTTTAGGCGTGAAGCCCGCAGGCGAATATCTGTACATGGTCATTGCGTCATCAGTGGGTGCCTATTTTAAGGGCGGCGCGCCGGCAATCTCGGTCTGGGTGTCGCAAACCTATACGCGTTCGGCAGCCGGCGGAACGGGCGATGCGAAATGCGGCGGCAATTATGCTGCCAGCCTGATCGCGCAAAAGGAGGCGATCGCAAACGGTTGCGATCAGGTCCTGTTTCTCGATGCGGCGGAGCGGCGCTGGCTGGAAGAGCTTGGCGGCATGAACATCTTTTTCGTGTTCGATGATGGCAGCGTGTCGACGCCCCCGCTGACCGGTACCATCCTGCCCGGGATCACCCGCGATTCAATCCTTTTGCTGGCACGCGATCTTGGGATCAAAGTGCGCGAAGAACCATATTCATTCGATCGTCTGCAAGCCGACGCTGCAAGCGGCCGGCTGGTCGAAGCATTCGCCTGCGGAACGGCGGCGGTCGTCACGCCGATCGGGAATGTCGCGTCGGCGGCCGGCCAGTTCGCGATCGGCGACGGAGGCCCGGGTGAAACAACGCTGCGCTTGCGTGAGGCGTTGGTCGGAATACAGCGAGGCACGGCGCCCGATCCGCATCATTGGTTACGTCGGCTTGACTGATCGAAAGTCGGGGGTTTTCAGCAAGGCGGTGTCCAGTATAAGGCCGCTTCGCGTTGGGGCGTCGCCAAGCGGTAAGGCAGCGGCTTTTGATGCCGCCATGCGCAGGTTCGAATCCTGCCGCCCCAGCCAATACGCATCCGCATTGAGCGAACTCACGCTTCAGCTAATTCGAGTTTTCCGCTCAGCCGGGCCGCGAGATTTCGAGAATCGCCGTCGCCGATGATGAGATGCAGGCCAAGGGGCGTATGCGCTACGGCCTTTATGCCGGCCTTCAGCAGCCGCTGTTCATCCTGCTCTGAAGACGGTCGACTTGTGACCAATAGCCGCCGTCCCGCTGATTCAATCTTTGTTGTCCCGACCGCCATCAACGCGTTCGCCAAATCATCGAAGTGCAAATCGTTGGCGGGGGGCACCGCACCGTCCGCGAGAGCGGTGCGGATTTCGCCGGCGACCTGATCCGCCTCCGGTCCGAGAATAACCTGAACGCCTGACGCGCCGATCTCCAGAACGCCGCGCGCGCCGAGCGCTGCAAGCGCCGGGCGATCCAGGACGGATGGCTGCACCAGCGCCAGTCGTAGCCGGGTCATGCAGGCGTCAATCGAGACGATGTTCGCCGGACCCCCAAGTGCTTCTACAAAGGCAATCGCCCGGCTGCCGTGACTGACATCGGATGCCGCAGCCATCGTCGCAGGCTCGCGACCGGGAGTTTTTAGGTCGAACTGGCGAATACACCAGATGAACGCCGCGTAATATATGAACGCATAGGCGAGTCCGACCGGAAGCAGTAAAAGCGGGCGCGTCGCGAGACCGAAATTCAGCGCATAATCGAAAAGCCCGGCCGAAAAACCGAACCCGAGCTTGATGTCGAGCAGCGACATGATCATCATCGCAAGACCGGTCAGGACGGCGTGGACCAGGAACAGCATCGGTGCGAGGAACAGGAAGGTGAACTCGATCGGTTCGGTGACGCCGGTGAGGAACGAGGTCAGCGCAAGACCGAGGTAGAGTCCGCTGACCGCTTTGCGTCGATCCGGTGCGGCGGCACGATACATGGCGAAGCACGCCGACGGCAGGCCGAACATCATTACCGGGAAGAAGCCCGCCATGAAATTGCCGGCGGCCGGGTCACCGGCGAAGAACCGCTTGAGGTCACCCGTCACGCCGTGAAAGTCACCAAGCAGGAACCAGGCGACGTTGTTCAGAATGTGATGAAGACCGGTGACCAGCAACATTCGGTTGAGAAAACCGTAGACGAAGAGGCCCAGCGGCCCCGCCGCGACGACCCATCTGCTGAGCGCGTCAACGCCGGCCTCGAACCAGGGGAACCCAGTGCCGAGCGTGGCCGCGAATACGACGCCGACCAGGCCCGCGACGATAGGAACGAACCGGCGGCCCGCGAAAAAGCCGAGATAACCCGGCAACTTGATCGTCGCATAGCGATTGTAAAGATACCCAGCCGCGCCGCCGGACAGGATGCCTGCAGGGACCGACAGCTTGCTGATTTCTTTCGCTTTCCAGGCCGCGCCTGCCAAATTACGGGCCGCTTCGTCAGCACCGACAAGCTGGTCGGGGGGGATCGCCAGCAAAGCTTTCGCGCCTTCGGTTGCGACGAGGAAGCAGACCACACCCGCAAGGCCCGCCGCGCCGTGGTTTTCGCGTGCCAGCCCGACCGCCACGCCGATCGCAAAGAGCAGACCGAGATTATTGAAAATCGCATCACCCGCCGCTGCGACGAAATGAATATCAAGCATGTCGGGCTGGCCCAGGCGGAGCAGCAACGCGGCGATCGGCAGCACCGCGATGGGCAGCATCAACGCTCGACCGAGCGGCTGAAAACGCTCTAGGAAAGCGCTGATCATGCCGTGTCGTCCGCAAGCGCACGGACCTCGGAAGCGGTGAGCGCATCACAAGCACGGTGCGCCAATGCACGGCATTTCTCGATATCGAGGGTTCGGATATGCGCCTTCAGAGCGGGAATTGCGGTGGTCGTAACCGATAGTTCGGTGATGCCCAAACCGATCAGGATCGCCGCGGCAAGCGGATCGGACGCGAGACCGCCGCAGACCCCCACCCAGCGGCCGTGTCGCCGGGCACCGTCGGCCGTTGCCGCTATCAACCGGAGCACGGAGGGATGAAACGCGTCGAGCAAGTCCGAAACCGCCGCGTTGCCCCGGTCGGCGGCAAGCGTATATTGCGTCAGGTCGTTCGTACCGATCGACAGGAAATCCGCCTCCCGCGCAAGCTGATCGGCAAGGATCGCCGCGGCGGGCGTCTCGATCATAACGCCGAGTTCGACCGGGCCGGTACGGCCTGTTTCTGCAATCGCAGCATCGAGAAGCACGCGAACGGCGCGCAGTTCCGCCACCTGACTGATCATTGGTAGCATGATGCGGCACTGAGCACCGGGGACGCCGCGCAGGATCGCACGCAACTGCATTGCGAGCAGGGCCGGACGAGCGAGCCCGAGGCGAATTCCGCGAAGCCCAAGCGCCGGATTGTCCTCTGTGGTGCGGGGCAGATAGGGAACGGGCTTGTCACCGCCGATGTCGAGCGTGCGAACGATGAGCGGACGGCCCTCAAGCGATGCCGCGATCCGGGCGTAAAGCGTGCGCTGTTCATCCTCATCGGGCGCGGAGGGACGATCGAGAAACAGGAATTCGGTACGTAACAGTCCGCATCCTTCCGCCCCGCACGACACTGCGTCGGTGGCATCCGCGAGGCTGCCGAGATTGGCGAAGACCTCAATGTGCGTACCATCCCGGGTGACCGCAGGGTTCAGTGCGGCGCGCTTTGCGGAGGCTTGGGCATCATGACGGTCGGAGATTATCGCGCGCGTCGACCGCAGCGTCGCGGCATCGGGATCGGCGTCGAGCCGTCCGTGATCGGCGTCGAGCATTATTGTTGTGCCATCGGGTATCGCCAGTACCCCTGCCCCCGCCGCGACGACCATCGGAATGGCGGCAGCGGCGGCAAGGATCGCAACGTGCGCGGTCGGCCCACCTCGCGCGGTACAGATACCCGCCAGCCGATCGCGGTCGATGGCCAGGAATTGCGATGGGAGCAAGTCATCCGCAATCAGGATGGTTTCGGGTGGGAGCGTGGGCACCGTGAACGGGGGTAAGTCGAGAAGCACAGCTACAACCTGGGCGTCGAGATCTTCAAGGTCCGCAACGCGCTCGACGACGATTGGATCACCGGTACTGCGTAATGTTTCTGCAGCCTCCGAGATTGCCCTGCGCCAGGCGAAGGCTGCGCTCTTGCCGGCCTGAATATACCCATCCGCCGCCTCGCGCAGCATCGGATCGGCAAGCAGAGCGCGGTGCGCATCGGCAATGCCGCTATCGCCTTGGGGCAATTGTTTCGCCACGGTTTCGAGCGCCGCTGTGAGTGCGGCACGCTCGTTCTGCGGAGACGTCCCCGCTTCGGCGACCTCGACACGCTCCCCTCTCAACCGGAGTGTTGTTCCGATGGCGATGCCGGGAGAGGCACACACCCCGCCGTACCCGGCGTCGGCTTGAACAACTCGTGCCGCTTCGACCGGATCGCCGAACCGCTCCCCGGCAAATGCGGCAAGCGCATCCAGTGCGGTAACCGCATCAGCGCCGCTCGCGCGCGCCTCGATGCTGTCGTCGTAGCGTCCAGCCAGGCCGAGCAAGCCGACGATGCTCGTCCCGCTTGTCTCACGTCCCGCATGCGCGAGCGCGACATGAGCGTCGAACCGCTTCAACAACGCGACGATGCGCGCCGCCGGACGCGCGTGGATGCCGTGAGGAGCGGTGATGCGGAACGTCCTAGTGTATTCTTTCACCGCGACGGGATCGACGGCAGCGCGCTCCGCCGCAGAAACGGTGCCGATCGCATCGCCCGCCGCGACCAGGCGCCCCGGTCGATCGATGAAGCAGGTCGCATTGTCGGAGATCGCGACGATCGGCGTAATCATGTCCTTCGCATCGCGTGCCACCTCGTCGAGGTCGAACGCGATCAGCGTATCCCCTCGCCGGACACGGTCCCCCACCGCCGCTTTGGCAGCGAACCCCCGACCCGCGAGCGCGACAGTTTCCAGACCGATATGGAGCAGCAGTTCGGTTCCGTTGTCGAGTCGTAGCGTAATCGCATGCGCGCTGACCGGGACGCTGACGACGATACCGTCAGCTGGTGCCCGAAGCACGCCCTCGGTCGGATCGATCGCAAAGCCTTCGCCCATCATACCGTCGGCAAAGACTGAATCCGGCACCCCCGAGAGCGGACCGAGCCAGCCGGCGAAGGGTGCATGAAGCGCGACGACCGTCACCGCGGCAGCAATTCGACACGTTCGACGGCCCAAAGCGGGTTTACGCCGCGGGCGGTATAGGTGATGCACAATTCCCCGCGCGCCTTCGCAGGGACTAACGCGGCGGTCAGGCGCGTAACCCCGGGGTTCGATACCGCGGGCGCGAGCGGCATGACCGCGATCCGAGGACCGTCACAACCCAGCCGCACCTCCATTTCCCCGGCAACGGTTGCGGGCGGGCGGAATTTAATATTGTCGCGATCCTTGCCGACCTGAAAGTTGAACGGGACTTGTCCGACCGAGACCGCGATGCCGCGCGCGGCCTCAAGCGGTGCATCCTGCCAGCGCCAGCACGGGTGAAAAATGTCGAGCAGGAAATGCGCGCGGTTCCCGGCGGCGGGGAAATCATCTTCGAGGTCGAGCAGGACTGCGGAAGTACAGGGTTCGAGTTCCCTGCTTGTGCGCGTCAGTGCGGCGGTGGTCGTCGCGAAACCGTCATAACCGCCCGGCAACGGTTTGCGTCCCAGAAACGTCGAAGCCCGAACCCGTGCGCCGGACGCGACCACGATCGGGCCGCCGTAAAGCTCCGATCGCAGCGTTGGGGCGCTACCGTCGGTCGAATAACGGATCGGCAGCGTGCTTTGCGTTGCGAAGCTGACGGCGACGCGGTTGCCTTGCGTGCTCATCACGCCGGTAACAGCGAACGCACTGTCCGCAGCGGCAAGCCCCAACGGCGCCATGCGCGCAAGCTGGGATACCAAAGCGGGCGCGAACGAAGCGATGGTACGCGGGGCGGGACCTGCCCAGCCAGTCTCGGCGATCGCCATGGCCCGCGGAAAAGTCATCCAGGCGGCGCGGCGTTCGGTACGGACATGTTCCGTCCACAAATTCGCCTGCAAGCCCAGTACGTGATGACGTTGCGCAACAGGGAGCGCCGCCGGAATGGGATCATAAGCGAGGATATCGGACAGCGATATGAGATTGCCGCGCCCGGGCGGCTCTTTGGGCCCGATCCCCTGCCGGTTGTCGAGATACAGCGTCGGGGCCGGGCTGAGTACGGTGTCGTGGCCTGCCCGAGCAGCGGCGATCGCTCCGTCATTTCCGCGCCATGACATCACGGTTGCATTCGCCGGGGCGCCGCCGTCGAGGATTTCGTCCCAACCGATCAGCCTTCGGCCTCGCGCGGCTAAAAAACGGCCAATCCGCGCCACGAACCAGCCTTGCAGCGCATCTTCGTCTTTCAGCCCCAGCGATTTGATGCGCGCCTGCGTTCCGGCATCGGCACGCCATTGATCCTTCACCGCCTCGTCGCCGCCGAGATGAATCCAGGGCGACGGAAACAACGCCATCGTTTCCTTCAGTACATTCTCCAGGAAAGTGAAGGTGGCGTCATCGCTATTGTATAGCCAGGGAAAGACACCCCAGTCGCTCTCGGTTCCCGGCGGTATCGCCACGTGCATTCCGAGTGCGGGATAGGCCCGGATCGCGGCGAGCGCGTGGCCCGGCAATTCGATCTCCGGTATGATGGTGACACCGCGCTGAGCCGCGTAGGCCACGATCGATCGTATCTCGCTTTGGGTGTAGACTCCGCCGGTCGTCGGCAACGGAGGGGCTCCCGGCGCGGTCGCCGGCCGGCGCCAAGCCGAAACACCGGTCAGACGAGGATATTTCCGGATTTCGATCCGCCAGCCTTGATCGTCGACCAGATGCCAATGCAGCCGGTTGAGCTTGTTCACCGCCATCCAGTCGATCAGCCGCCGTACATATTCGGGCGACTGAAAGTGGCGCGCGCTGTCGAGCATCAGCCCGCGCCATCCAAAACGCGGCGCGTCATCGATGGTCACGCCGGGGACTTGCCGAGCGACGCCGCTTCCGCCCTCATCCTGGGTAGCGAGTTGCCACAGCGTAGTCGCGCCGTAGAGCAGACCCGCATCGTCCGATGCAGCAATCGTGGCACCCCGTCCGTTCGTAACCAGCCGGTACGCCTCTGCCCGCATTCCGGGCGTTCGTACAAAGCGCACCGCGCGCTGCATACCGCGCCGGACTGTGGTAACCTTCAGCCGCACATGCCGACCCGCCATCAGTTCGGCGAACCGCGCCGCTGCGCTGCGCTCACCCGGGTCATCAGCGATGAGCGCGGTGCCGGTAACGAGCGTAAACCCGGTGCCGGTGCCAATCATCGCTAAAGGCGTCGGCAGCAGCACCGGTTCTTCGGCAGCGAACGCCGCTGAGGACACCAAAAGGGCCAGAAAGGCAATCGCCGCCCGCATCGCACCGTTATGCATGCTGCGCCCGTCGAGCAATAGCGATCAGAATTTCACCCGCACACCGCCGTAGAAAATGCGTCCGTTGTCATACAGTGCCCGGAAGCGCGTTTCGGTGCCTGAATATTGGCGGATCTTGGTGTTGGTAAGATTCACCGCATCGGCGGTCAGCGCAATGTTATCCGTGATCTTGAGGTTCGCCGAAGCATCGAGTGAATCGGTGCCTGTCTGGTTGAGTTGAGAATTCCGGTCGATATTGATGAAGAACGCCGAGCGATAATTGTACGATGCCCGGACCGACAGCCAGTCATTTTCGAAATATCCGGTCACGTTCAGCGAATGCTTCGAATTTCCGGGGATCGGGTCGCCGCGGTCAGAGCTGGCATCCGAATAGGTGTAGTTTACGATCGCGCCGAACGGGCCGAACAACCTGCGCGATACCTGGAGTTCGACACCGAAATTATGCCCGCCTGCACCGTCCGATCGACGATTGATGTCGAACAGGCAATCGTAGAGCGGGTTGGCGGTCGAAAAGCCCGATGCTTGCGTACAGCGGGACAAGTTCGGGGTCGATGTCTGAACCGGGAAAAGTTCCTGATCGGTCCGATTGACGATATAATTGGCTATATTCTTGTAATATACCGCAGCGGCGAAAATCGTCTCGCGATCCGGATAGAATTCCAGGCTGGTATTGTAATCGTCTGATTGGTAGCGATTGACCCGCGGATCGCCGCCATCCCCCGTAAGCGTGCCCGGGTTCAGACTGACGCGGGGAACGATGTCGGTATAGTCCGGCCGCGCAACCGAACGCCCGGCACCGAAGCGCAAGACGAGTTGATCGCTGAGATCGAGCCAGACGTTTATCGCCGGCAGGATGTCGGTATAGTTTCGCCTGACGGTGATGGGGAGATAGACACCGAACAGATTGTCGACTGCGCCGGGCGTGCTGAGCGGAACGCCGAGCTGATTACCGGACGAGGTCTGTTCGGTACGGATGACGCGCAGTCCGACATTGGCGTGATAGATCGTAACATTGGGCTCGCCGATCTTGACCATCGCGTAGCCGCCATAGGTCTTTTCATTGATGCTATAGTTTTCCGGCGGATTAAGTATGCGCGCCCGGTTCGCCGCAGGCTGGCCGTTGAGAATGTCGCGCAGCTTGGTGGTATCGATATTGAAATAATTGGTCAGCGTACCTTGCAGCGCGATGTTCGACAGGAAATTGCCGGGCAACGCGCCCCCTGAGAAGTCACCTGAAACGCACGGCCTGCCGCCGCAGCCAACACCGTTTGTCGCATCGCCCAGCGGGACGAAGAACGAGCCATAGGTCGTCGCAAGGAAATACGCCTCACGGTCGTGATCGGTATATTTGGCACCGACCTTGAACGACGCGAACGGACCGCTCAGCGGCTGTTCAAAATCGAGATATGCGTATTTTTCCTTGTCGCGGTTGCCGACCCGGTGGAGCGACGCGAAATCGAACGCAAGCGCGTTGGGGTCGGTCGGATCGACGCCGTTAAAACTGACCTGCGGAATGCGGCCGGTGATGTCGAAGTTGAATCCTCCTGAAGCGCCGCCTTCGTAAAAAGGCTGGTTGGCGGTCGCACCATTTGCCTTTGTATAGCCGCCCTTCAGGTGCAAAGTACCGTCGCTGCCCGTGTGGAAGGTAAGGTCAAGATCACCGAAATACGTTTCGGCATAGGCATCGCGGTAGATCGCGTCATACACCACCGCGCGCCCGGTCGTGCCGCCGCCAGACGAGGTGACCGTTCCCTTGACGACCGTACCGTCCTGTACGGTCGCATTCGTCAGAGTACCGCCGCCGCCGAGTGCGTTCGCCGTCCATGCGAGGTAATTCTGGTTGAAGTTTGACGCATTGAAACGGGAATAGAGGCCCGTCGCGACGATCTCCAGCCGATCGGTCGGCTTGAATTGGAGTTCGACGTTGCCGCCATATCGTTCCCGGTTTTGCTGGAACAATGCGGATCCAATCAATGACGGGATCTGCGCACTGGTCCCGCCCGTGATGACCGGCTGATATCCCAGAACTTCAACGCCGTCGCGGCGGATGCGGCGCTTTTGATACACGCCGCCGATCAGTACGCCGAAGGTTTCGGCGTCGTTTTTCCAACTGACGAGACCGGACGCCTGCGGATCGAACTTGTCTGACCGTTGCGAGTAAACCGCCTGCGCCGACGCGTTGAGCGACCAGCGCGGAAGATCAAGCGGATGGCGCGTGTGGACGTCGATCGTTCCGCCGATTCCACCTTCTTCGACATCCGCCTGGGGACTTTTGAACACGTCGATCTGACCGACGATTTCAGCAGGAAGCGTCAGGTAGTTGAACGACCGGGTCGCAGAGAGCTGATCAAGGATGAACCAGTCGGCCGTGGCGATGCCGTGCCCGTTGACCAAGGTCTTGGTAAGGTTGGGCGCGGTCCCGCGCAGCGAAACGCGCTCGCCCTCGCCGAATTCGCGATTGATCACCACGCCGGGAACGCGCTGCAAAGCCTCCGCCACGTTCTTGTCGGGAAACTTCCCGATGTCTTCGGCCGATATGATGTCCGCGATGACGGCGGACTCGCGCTTCGCCTGGATGGATGCCTGTTGCGACGCACGAATACCGGTGACGATAATATCGTTGTCGTCGGGCGACCCGGTATCACTCGGTGCCGGCGCCAAGGCGCCCGACGGTGCCGAGTCGGTAGGCGGAGAGCTTTGCGCATTCACACTCGAGGCTGTCATCGCCAGCAAGCTGGTTCCGGCACATAAGATGATGCTCTTGATCATATCGCGTCCCCTTTTTTGGTAAGCCGGTACATGTTTACATAACCAGTCGAATACCAATAACGATACCATCCAGAAATGTTTTCGCTTCGTCAAGGAAGAAAGTTTCAGCAGGAGAATTGGAATTCTCATAATTGAGTAGAAACTGGTATGTAATTGGATATAAGAAGCCATGATCAAGAGGGGCAATACACATGACGCTGGCTGATCGCCTGGGGGCGTTGGAACATGCGGGAGGCGGCGCGCTCTATCGAAGGCTTCAGCGCTCGCTCCGCGATGCGATCATGGAAGGTGTGCTGAAACCCGAGGATTCGTTGCCGCCGGAGCGCGATATGGCGACCGATTTCGGGGTTTCACGCATAACCGTTCGCAAGGCGCTTGACGCGCTGGTCACCGAAGGAATGCTGGTGCGCCGCCACGGCGCAGGGACGTATGTCGCGGGTCGTGTCGAGAAGCAATTCGCCAAACTGTCATCCTTTTCGGAAGATATGGCGGCGCGCGGACGAACGGTCACCAGCAAATGGCTGCTTCGCGCGGAAGGTGCGGTTACGCCGGACGAAGCGCTGACGCTTGGATTGAGTCCCGGTTCGGCCGTCATGCGCTTTCACCGCATCCGCTTCGCCGACGATCTACCGATGGCGCTCGAATATAGCGGCATTCCGGGGTTTGCACTCCCGGGTGTCGAGGCGGTTGAGGACTCGCTTTACGCTGCTCTTGAGGCAGCCGACATGCGGCCCGTACGGGCGCTTCAAAGGCTGCGCGCGGTCCTGTTCGACGCCGACCAGGCGGCGCTGCTGGGCATCAAGGGGGGTGCGCCGGGTTTGTTCATCGAACGCCGCGGCTTTCTAAACGATGGCCGCGCGATCGAGGCGACGCAAAGCTGGTACCGTGGCGATGCCTATGACTTCGTCGCAGAATTGACCGGAATTTGAAGGTGGGCGGGCCAGAGACGACCAAGATGTTCGCCGAGGCGGCAGAAGCCGCGGACGTCGTCGAACGGCAATGGTCGACCAACCGGGACAAGATCCGGGCATTGGCCGCCGATCTGCGCGCGCGTCCGCCATCGACCGTATTGACGTGCGCGCGGGGCAGTTCGGATCATGCCGCAAGCTATGCGAAATATTTGATTGAGACACGAGCGAGGCGGATCGTGGCGTCGGCGGCGCCATCGGTAGCGTCGGTATATGGCGAAACGGTCCAAGGGCCTGACCTGTTCGTTATCGCAATCTCGCAGTCCGGAATGAGCCCCGACATCCTCTCGACCGTTGCCGGGCTTGCCCAGGCGGGTGCGCGTACGGCGGCTATCGTCAACGATACCAACTCGCCGCTTGCGCAGGCGACGGACACGACGCTGGCACTTTGCGCCGGGCCGGAGCGGAGCATCGCCGCGACGAAGTCATATATTGCCGCTCTCGCCTGTATCGCTCGGCTGGTTGCCGAGTGGACGCGGGACGCCGAATTCTCGGCGGCGCTCGATGCGCTGCCGGCGATGCTGCGCAAAGCCTGGGCGGCCGACTGGATGCCGTTGGTCGACGCGTTGGCGAACGAAGATCGGCTTTACGTCATCGGTCGTGGCGTCGGGCTCGGCATCGCGGCGGAAGCGGCGCTCAAATTGAAGGAAACGTGCGGGCTGCATGCCGAGGCGTTCAGTGCCGCCGAAGTCCGGCACGGGCCAATGGCGATCATCGGTGCCGAATTCCCGCTTCTGGTCTTTCGCCAGTCCGATGAAACCGGCGAGGGCGTTGACGCGCTTGTCGACGAGATGGTCGCCCGCAATGCCCGGGTGCTGGTGGCGGGTACGGCCCGGACGGGTGCGGTGACGCTGCCGACCGTGGCGGCGCATCCCGCAATCGAACCGATCCTCGGCATCGCCAGCTTTTATCGCGCGGCCAATGCCCTGTCGGCCCGCCGCGGCCTTGATCCGGACCGTCCGCCCCATCTCAGCAAAGTCACCGAAACCGTCTGATGCCTTTTGCCCTGACCAACGCGCGCGTGCTCGTCGACGGCGCATTCGTCGGTGACCTGGCGGTGGTCGTCGACGGGAGCGTAATCACCAAAATTTGCCCCGCCGCAGAACTTGACCCAGGCACATCTTGCCATGATCTTGGACAATTGATGCTTGCGCCCGGCTTCGTCGACACGCAAGTGAACGGCGGCGGAGGCGCGCTGTTCAATGCTGCACCGACCGTCGAAACGATCCGCACGATCGGCGCGGCGCACGTTCGTTACGGCACAACGGGTTTCCTGCCGACACTGATCAGCGATTCACCCGATGTAATTCGGGAGGGCATCTATGCGGTCGAGGCGGCAATCGAAGCTGGGGTCCCGGGCGTTCTAGGCATTCATATCGAAGGGCCGTTCATCAACAGCGAGCGCAAGGGCATTCATTCCGTCGACCGGATCCGCGCATTCGACGAGGATGATTTCGCGACCCTGACATCGCCTTCTCGCGGACGGAGGCTGGTGACGGTCGCGCCCGAGCGGATGCCCCGGGGGATGATTGGGCGGATGGTCGCGCAAGGCGTGATCGTCTCCGCAGGACATACCAACGGCACGTTCGCCCAAATAACCGCAGCGATCGACGAAGGGCTGACCGGATTCACGCATCTTTTCAACGCCATGTCGCAACTCGGCAATCGCGAGCCGGGCGCGGTCGGCGCTGCGCTCTCGAACAAGGACGTGTGGTGCGGCATCATCGTGGACGGGCATCATGTCAGCCCTGCGACGCTGGGATTGGCCCTACGCTGCAAGCCGATTGATCGCTTTATGCTCGTCACCGACGCCATGCCGACCACCGGATGGCATGAGCGCTCTTTCGACCTCCAAGACGAGCGGATCGTCGCTGAAGGCGGGCGTCTGATATCCGAAGACGGCACACTTGCCGGGTCCGATTTGGATATGATGAGCGCAGTCCGCAATGCGCATAACCTGCTCGGCGTGCCGTTGATCGAAGCGCTGGCAATGGCGAGCGCCGTGCCGTCATCCTTTCTCGCGCTCGACCACCGGATCGGCAAGATTGCAGTCGGTCATGACGCTTCGTTCGTGGCGATCAACGATGCGCTGGAGGTCGTCACAACTTGGGTGAAGGGAATTGCCACGAAATAAGCAAACTTTACCGGGGGGTAACGCGCGAAGCAATGGATTTGCCTGCACTTCCGGCTCGATGCATACGAACGCTACAGGCCCGGCGCTGATGATGTCGATCCGCGTACGACCAGTTCTGCCGGCACGACAACGGGTGCCTTAGCCGGATCGAGCCCGGCCTTATCGGCGATGATCAAATCCACCGCCCGGGCCGCGACCTCGGCGATTGCCTGGTTGATCGCAGTTAGCGGAGGATGGGTAAACCGGACGATCGGCGTGTCGTCGAAGCTGATGATCGACACGTCCCGCGGAACGTTGATGCCGCGTTTCTGACAAACATCCAATGCTGCCAGCGCCATCTGGTCGTTACTGGCAATGATCGCCGTCGTGGGCAATTCGCTGTTGAGCAATTCGGTTGCGGCATGAGCACCAGAGGCGAACCCGAAATCACCGCGTACAAGCAGACCGTCAGTAACAATCGCGTCCGCGGCCATTGCAGCGCGCCACCCGTCAACGCGCCACGCACTCAGCTTATAGTCCGGTGGCCCCGCGATAAATCCGATCCGGCGATGACCAAGCCCGATCAGATGCTCGGTCGCGATGCGGGCGGCGCGCTCATCATCCATCGTAAGCGCGAAGCCAGGTCCCTTTTTCAGCGAACCAATGCGCGCAAAACTGATCCCTTGCGCCGCAAGCAGGTCGACGATCAGCGGATTTTCCGAATGCGGCGGCGTCAGGATTACGCCGTCGGGCTGAAGCGCGGCGATCGCACCCATCAGTTCGCGCTCGATATGATCGCTATGGGTGTCGACCAGTTCGACGATCATGCGATACCCGTGGCCGGCGCACGTCAACATGCCGCCAAGCAGCATCTGGTCAACCCAGTCGGTCCCCTGGCGATTGCGCCAATCGGCAAGCGTTCGTTCGCGGTCGTTCAGCGCGATAATCAGCCGCGATCGCGATCCCCCCATCCTTTGCGCGGCGAGCGAGGGAACATAGCCGAGGCGGTCGATCGCGTCCTGAACGCGGCGCTCCAATTCGGGGCGAACGTTGGGCTTCTTGTTGATGACACGGCTAACCGTCTGCAACGACACGTTCGCATCGGCGGCGACATGCCTGATCGTAACCGCCTGACGACGCCGCACCACCTACGATCAGGTCCGGTGTTCCGGCGTAGCGCCGCAGTAGCGCTCTACATACGCCTCATGCGCGGGCAGGCCGGTAACGGTTCGCGCGACATTGCCGCGCAGCGTCGAGAACAGACGCGCCAGTTCCTCGTCCGGCAGCTTGGTCGCAATCGGATGATAGGATTGGGGCATGATACCCTGGCCCATCATCACCTGGACCCAGCTATTCTCAGCGAACAATTCTTCATTTCGACGAAACACGCGTCCGGTCTCTCGGAACAGTTCGATCTTCTGTGCCAGACTGTCGGGTATGGCCATGTCCGCGCATTGCCGCCAGAATGCGCTGTCGCGGCGCTCGGTCACTTTATAATGCAGGATCAGGAAGTCGCGGATCTGCAGCATGTCTGTCATCTGCTGATCGTTGAATTCGGCCACGTCGCGCCTGCTGATTCCATCCTTGGGCATCATCCTGATCAGCCGCAGCACGGCACGCTGGATCAGATGGATGGTGGTGGACTCAAGCGGCTCGATGAACCCGCCCGAGAGCCCGATCGCGATACAGTTGCGATACCATTGCCGTCGTCTGGCACCCGTAGTGAAGCGAATAAAATTGGGCTCCGTCAGAACCTCTCCCTCCACGTTACCGCGGAGACGGGCGAGCGCGGCGTCGCGGCCAAGGTAGCGGCTGCAATAGACGAGGCCGTTACCCGTTCGATGCTGCAGCGGAATGCGCCATTGCCACCCCGCATCATGCGCCATCACCCGGGTATAGGGCTTGGGCGGTCCGACTTTCTCCGTTTGCAAAGCGATCGCGGCATCACAGGGCAGATAATGCGTCCAGTCGTCAAACCCGGCGTGCAATGCTCCCTCGATCAGCAGTGCGCGGAACCCGGTGCAGTCAAGGAACAGATCGCCCTCGATCCGCTCACCGGACTCAAGAAGTAGAGCGTCGATGTTGCCCGATCCGCCGTTGAGTTCGACACTGGCGATCTTGCCCTCGACGCGTTTCGTGCCGCCCGCCTCCGCGCGCTGTCGCAGGAAACTCGCAAAGCGCCCTGAATCGAGCTGGTACGCATAATTTATTTGCTCATTGGGAAGGTGCGCGAATTTGCCCGCCAGCGCGGCGACGAGCTCCAGGCAGTAATCGTCATAGGGTTCGGTATGACCCTTCTCCAACCCGTAGAGCCAGAAATGCTGAAAGCCCGCCGACCAATGATCCTTGCCGGTCAGGCCGAACGAATGGAAATAACGGTCGTGGCCGTTCTTCCACCCGTCGAAAAGGATACCTAGCTTGAAAGTCGCTTGCGTCGCGCGCATGAAGTCGGCTTCGGCGATGTTGCAGATGCGGTTATAGGTCGCGAGCGGCGGGATCGTGCTCTCGCCGACGCCGATGGTCTTAATCGCTTCTGATTCGACCAGCGTGACCTCGACCGTATTGCCGAGATTATGGGCAATCGCGGCGGCGGCCATCCAGCCGGCGGTGCCGCCGCCTGCGATCACGATCCGGCGCAAACGATATCCGGTCACTGGCTAAGCTGCCTCAGAAGATAGGCACGAAGGCGGCTGGCGCTTTCCGGGGTTAGGGGTGCGAGAACACTGCGAGCCGCCTCTGGAATATGATCGACAACCGCTGCGGTGTCGCCGAACACGTAATAGTCGAACAAGTCACGCCAATGCTGCTTCTGATCCTCGGGCAGATCACGAACCGCTAACAAAGCGTGATTGAGCGCATCCTGCGGCACTCCGAGCCAGCGCGGGGTCTCACGCCACCAGTAATTTACCAATATGTTGAAAGGGGCGAGGCCCTCGACATGATGCCACCACATCGCGGGAATGTAGAGTGCATCACCCGCCTCCAGCTCGGCGACCTGAGCATGTTCCAGCGCCTCGGCGAAGCGGGGATGGGCGGTAAAATCGGGGGCGTGGAAATCGACCATGCTGATCGCCCGGCCCGCAGGGGTGTTATCGATCGGGCCGAGGTAGAGGTTACGGAACTGGTTACGCGGAAACAGCGTGAAGCGGCGGCGGCCCACCGCGACGCAGGCCAGATTGTCAGGGGTATCGTTGTGTGCCGCGATCCGCGTCCTCGTGCCGATCCAGATGCTGGCGAGCAGATCGCGCGGGCCGAGGTCGACATGGTTTTCTTCGTGCAGGCCTTTGAAATATTGCTGCATGTCAATCGACGCGAGATAGATTGGCGGCGTACCCGGCCGGTCCTCGAACTCGTCGATACGGGTGAATATCTCGGGCAGCTTCGCGCGCATCGTGCGAAAGTTCATGCCCATCGTCTGATCGTAGAACAGGCGGCCGCCGCTTTGCGGGTCACCGACCGAAACGGTGAATTCACGGTCAAGGCGGCGGGCAAGCAAGTATTGGCGAGCGGCGTCGGCGGAGCGTCGCCCGGCGTCGACCAACGGCCAGTCGGCGACCAGGCCGCGCACGATGAACGGCTGGTCGGCGCTTGTCAGCCGTTCGTCGAGATCAGCGGCGTCCGCGATGGAAATTTCGGGGACGTGGGCAAGCTGCTGCGGGGGGGCGTTGTCCGTCTCAGACACGCGCAACTCTTCGATTCTTGCGTGCGATCAGTTCGTTGATGCGTCCAAGCGATGCCACCGCCATGAAGATCGGTAGCAGATACCCCTGCTGGTGTAGCGCGCCGAGCGCGGTACCATCCAGTGTCTGTAGCCGGTCTTCATTGATGACATGGAACCCGACGAACCGATTGATCGATCCATCATCCAGCGTGATCTCCACCGTCAGCGGCTCAAGCAGGTCGTGTTGGACCAGGGCGGTAAAGAACCCGGCGGCGCCCTGATATCCTTCATCCAGTTCGCCGAGCTTGCCAGCGATGTCATCGAGATAGGGCGTGGCGCGGCCGTCCTCGTCAAACAGGCGCATACCGTTGCCCGACCCGGTGCGCGGGCTCGTCATATCGATATGAACCTGTTTATCCGCGCTGTGCGGTCCCTCCCCCCCGATCAGGAACGGCTGGATTGCGAGAGCCAAGGGTACATAGCGCGCATCCCAACGGTCGCCGTCGAGGAAAAGATTTTCGCCCGCCTCGAACCCGAACATCGCCAGCGCGCTGAATGCGTCGCGCGTGGTGTTGAGCCGGAAGAGGATCGGGAACTCGTCCTGCACGCGGCGAAACTCGCTAGGCACGGTAACGCACGACATCACGGCGTCGCCAAGCCGGGCACCGCGTCCGATATCGATGCGTAGGTCGCGGTGGGCCTCGGCGGTCAGGAGTTGGTGGTCGGCCATATCAGTTCACTTGTTCGATGACGGTTCGCTCTCTGTCGTGCAGGAAGTCGAGATAGGTGCGGATAGTCGGCAGACTTGCCGTTAGTGATCGCGTCCGCTGTTCCACCTGCTTCAACACCGACCCTAGGCTTGCTTCCCCGCTCGGCAAGATCGGTGCCGTGGCGGGAACTCCAAATCCCATGCCGTAAAGCACGTAGTGATAGCTTGCGGCTGGGAACACCTCGTCGATCATCGGGAAATCAGTGCGTGATGGGGGGCGATGTGCCCAGAGAGCGAGAAGTTCAGTGAGACGCGCAGGCACAGAAGCAGGATCACGGTGGTCCCGCCAATAACTCTCGTCACGTTGGCTGAGGATATAATGCAGCTTGAGAAAGTCGATGATCCGATCCCAACGATAGCGGAACAGGTCGTTGAAGCGACGGGCATGGATAGCCATCACCGCCCGGTTGGCAGGAAAATTGTCGAGCAGCGCATCGAGCGACATTTCGATCATGACGATCGCCGATGCCTCCAGCGGCTCGACGAAACCTGCCGCAAGCCCGATCGCAAGGCAATTATTTACCCAAAAACTTTCGCGGTGCCCGGAGCGGAACGTCAACCGTCGGAACGAAAGTTTTTCGCCTGCCTGCGGAGCATTGCGTCGCAGGTAAGAAGTCAGGGTCGCCGCCGCATCGTCATCACTTGCGTGGCGAGAAGAATAGACGCAGCCGATGCCACGGCGCGTGGGCAAACCAATGTCCCATATCCAGCCGGCGGAATGGGCTATGGCATTGGTTTGCGAGGCGATCGTGCTGTCGGCTGCGACCGGAACCTGAACCGCGAGCGCGCGGTCGTTGAAAAGTTCATCGCCGCGGTCGATCCACGGAACGCCTAATTCGCCGCCCAGCAGCCGGGACGCCTGGCCAGTGCAGTCGATGAAGAGATCGCCTCCGACCTTTCCATTGTCTCGCGTCTCGACCGAAGCGATGTCGCCGTTGGGCGCGCGTTCGACGGTGAGCACATGATCGCGCAGATGCCGGACGCCGAGTTTGCCGGTTGCGTGACGCTGAAGCAGCCCAGCGAGTTTGGTCGCGTCCAGATGATAGGCATAATTCAGAGCCCCGGCATAATCGGGCATTGCATGTTGCCGGGGGGCGAGGTTGAGCGCGCAGGCCTTTGGCTGGGGCGAGCAGATCTCGGCAAAAGACCGCGATGCGTCAAGTTGTTGCCAGGCGGTGAGGAGTATTGCGGGATCGATGTCGACCGGAGGAACGAAGGGATGAAAATAGACGTCATCGACGGCACCGTCGCGCCAGCCTTCGAAGCGCGTGCCTTGCTTGAAGGACGCATCACAGGCGAGCAGGAATTCAGTTTCGCTGATCCCGATACGCGCAAGCGTCCGGCGCATCGTCGGCCAGGTGCCTTCGCCGACGCCGATCGTCGCGATATCGGGCGATTCAATCAACGTTACAGTGATTGAGTGGTCCGCCGCCGGGTTGACGCGGGCGGCAATCAGACAGGCAGACAGCCATCCGGCGGTGCCGCCACCGACAATCGTGATGTTGGCTATTGGCTTGTCCACCGGGGCCTTCCGAAACGCGATGCCGACCTAGATGCCGTATTAGACCGAAGGGGGCCACCGCAAATCGGCAGCACCCCTCAAAAACCGCATCAGGATTCAGAAAGCAAAGCGCAAACCGGCTGAATAGCGAGCGTCCTGTTTCACCACGAAGGTCACGTTGCGATCCGACCTACGGTGACCGCGTCGATCCTCTCCGGTAAGGTTAATTGCCTCGACGAAGGCCGTGATGTTCCGAAAGAAGGTCAAACTCGCGCTCGCGTCGAGCTGCCCATAAGGTTCTGTATAGAAGGGATTGAGACCGCCGCCCGCCAGAAACTGATCGCGCCAGTTATAGGCCACGCGCGCCTGAATTCCGTTTTTGTCATAGAAGGCTACGGCATTCGCGCTGTCCGAAATGCCCGTAATGGCGAACTGCGTCGGCGTCGTACTGGCGGGAAGCGTGTTGTCGTAGTTCTGATTGCTGTTGACGATCGTGTAATTGAGGATTGTGCCGAAGCCGGTGTTCCAGAAATTATGCTGGATGGCGAATTCGAAGCCGTCGATCTTCGCGGTCTGATCGCTGTTGAACGGTTGCGAGATGACGAAATTGACCAGCGGATCGTCCGGCTGCGCAAGGATCGTGCCGTTGACGACGGTTCCCGGAAAATTTCTGTCGATATAGTCGCGGATGTCGGTAAACGTCGCGTTCGCACCCAGCGCGTTGATCGCAGCCTGGTAGCGTGGACCGTATTGGGTGACGCCGTTGAGAACCTGCACGGGCGTCGTCAGTCCGAATGCATTCGTACTTACCTGAGTAGAACTGATGTAGTTCGATACGTTTTTGTGGAAATAGCCCACGGAAATGTAGCTTTCCGGGCCGTAATACCATTCGGCGGAAAGATCGATATTCTTCGACTTGTACGGGATCAGGTTCGGATTGCCTTGCGAACCCGTGCCGCCACCGATCCGGAACAGCTGATCTAGGGTTCGTCCGCCCTGAAGGCTGCCGTAATCCGCGCGGGTAATCGTATGGCTGTACGACGCGCGCAGCTTGACATTGGTAAGCGGCGACACGTCAAAATCGACGGACGGCAACCAATTGTCGTAGCTACCCGAGAAGGTGGTGAAGCCGTTGTTCGTTGTGGGAAGAATATTGAATTCGTTTGGTGAATTCTGACGCGTTGCGGAGGGAATGGGCACGAGCGCCGATGACGAGATATCAGTGCTCTCATACCGCAGGCCCGCGATCAGATGCCCGGGGTTCGAAAACAGATCAAACTTGCCGTTGATCTGGATATAGGGGGCGACGGTCTTTTCAACGATGCGACGATCGGTCGTGTACGGAGTCAGGCAATTACCGTCACCGCCGCAGATCCCGTAATTCTGATCAAGGATCGAGACGAGGCGTTCAAAATCGTAGCGGTAAAATGACGGAATGACCGCCGGATCCTTCGCGCCATCGATACCGGAGAACTTGTCGGGAATGGTGACGAGACTGAAAAGATCGTCGGTTGCCGCCGCCGCCGCCGCAGCGCGCGCCGCAGGACTGTCACCGCCGACACCACCCCAAGTATCGTTCTGAAGCACGCCATAGGCGGACCGCACTTTGTTGTCGGTATAGGCGAAACCGAAGTCGAGCGAGTCGAGCAGAGGTCCGTCATGCTCGTAATGGCCCTTCACCTGGACCTGGTCGATCCGGTCGCGGAAGTAGGAGTTTCGGAACGCGTTTCCGGTCGGCACGATGATCGACTTATCGAGCGGATCGAGGCCGGGATAAAGATTGAAGGATAGCACGGGCAGTTTGTTATCGAAATTGATGGTCTGCGACTGAATGCCGAAAATCGCGGTGCCGACCGAGTTGCTGTTGCCGTATTTGTTGGTCGGCTTTGATTCTGCGGTCGAGTGATGCGCATCCACCGAAATGGTCATGCCGCCGGGCGCATCCCAGGTCAGGTTACCGCCAAGCGACTTGTTCTCGGTACGGAACTTAGTGAGCGCGCCGGAATAGCTCAGGTCCTTCCCTTCGTTTGCACCAAAGCGCTCGGTGTAGAAAACCGGTCCTGCGACGGGACCGTCGGTCCAGGCCGATGAGGTGTCGTTGTGATTGAACCAGATACCGACATTGGCGTTGCGCGTTTCCGCCTCATAACGCGAATAAGTGTAATCGACGGTCGCGGTCACGGAATCGATCGGCCGTGCCTGAAGTACCAGCTGGCCGTTGATGCGCTCGCGCCGGAAGTCGTTGACGTCGTATGAAGCGTTCTGCGGCACCTCGTAAACATCGTTAGGTCCCGGACGGTTGGTGATGTTCGCGGCGCGCGGATCGCCCGGCTGCGCGAGCGAACCCCAATTATTCTCCGAGCCGAGATAACCGTCGCGCCAGCCGACATTGGCTTGATTGACGCTTGCGTTGCGGCGTTGATACGCACCGGTCAGCAAAATGCCGAACCGCCCATCTGCGAAGGTGTCGCTGACAATGCCAGAGACCTCGGGCGTGATGTCGTTCTTGCCGTTCTGGGATGTATCGATGACACCCTTGACCGAAATCGATCCGCGCAGGCCCAGCTTGTCGAGCGGGCGAGGCGTCCGGATGTTGATCGTCGAGCCGATACCGCCCGACGGGACGCTCGCCCTGCCCGACTTGTAAACCTCAAGCGCCGCAATCCCTTCGGATGCCAGATTGGCGAAATCGAAGCTGCGCGAGGCCGGTGCGCTGTTGCCGTCGCCGATGACGGACGTCGGCAATTGCCGGCCGTTCAGCACTACGAGGTTATATTCCGGACCGAAGCCGCGAACGGTTACGAATTGGCCTTCGCCATTCGCCCTGTCGATCGAAACGCCGGTGATGCGCTGGAGAGACTCGGCCAGGTTGGTGTCGGGAAACTTGCCGATATCCTCGGCGGAAATCGCGTCGACGATGCCTTGCGCATTGCGCTTGATATCGATCGATTCCCGCAAGCTGGCGCGGATACCGGTAACGACGATGTCGCCTTCACCCGCGCCGACCGCGGTACCCTCGCCCGCCTGGGGAGCGCCGGTGGTTGGCGTCGTCTCGATCTGCGATGTGCCGGGATTGCCCATCGTCGCGGACGTCGCCGGAACGTTGCTCTGATCTTCGACCGGTGCCGGGGAGTTTTGCGCCATCGCCATGTTCGGAACGCTGGCGATAGCCAGGGTCGATGCCCCGATCACCAGCCGCGAAAACGAACGAGTCCTGAAACCGCGCATAAAACCTCCCCATTTGCCCCCGGCACGGTTCCGGCCGCGCCCGATTGATAACGTTCACCTGCTTTTTCCGCGAAACGCTGTCAAGCAGTTATTCGCGAACCCCAATCCCCTCAGGATTATTAATTGAGAACGTTATCAATCTATGCTTAGGTCACGGCTATTCACGCAAAACATTAACAAAACACCAGTTCGGGAGGGCAAAGATGAAGTATCGGCTTTTGGCAGCGCTGACTGCCTCCGTCGCGCCGATTGCGGCCGGTCACACTGCGCCTGCGGCACCGCGCGCATCAAGTTCTCAGGCGGTCCCGGCGGGGGCGCGAGCACGCGCCGATAAGATCGTTGCAAAAATGACACTGGATGAGAAAATCGCGCTCGTCCACGGTCTGTTCCCTCCAATGGCCGATGGCAAAACACCGAACGCACTGATCCCGTCCGCCGGTCACATCGACGGTATTCCGAAACTGGGGGTTCCGCTGATTCGTGAAAGCGACGCTTCGCTCGGCGTCGCTAACCAGGTCGAACAGCGCAAGGGCGACGTTGCGACCGCCCTGCCCTCCGGGCTTGCGACCGCGGCAAGCTTTGATCCGGCGACTGCCCGCGCGGGTGGCGCGATGATCGGTGCCGAAGCCCGCGCCAAACGGTTCGACGTACTGCTCGCGGGCGGCGTCAATCTTACTCGTGATCCGTGGAACGGCCGCAATTTCGAATATCTGGGCGAGGATCCGCTGCTTGCGGGAGAGATGGCCGGAGCACAGATCGCGGGTGTTCAATCGAACCGTATCACTTCGACGATCAAGCATTTCGCGCTGAATTCGCAGGAGACGGGACGCATGGTCGCGGACGCGCGGATCGGCGAAGCAGCGCTGAGGATGAGCGATCTGCTCGCCTTCCAGATCGCGATCGAACGCGGCAGGCCCGGCTCTCTGATGTGCGCCTATAACAAGGTGAACGGCGATTGGGCTTGCGAGAACAAGCATCTTTTGACCGACGTGCTGAAGCGCGACTGGGGCTATTCCGGTTGGGTGATGAGCGACTGGGGCGCGGTGCATTCGACCGCGAAGGCCGCAAATGCAGGGCTCGATCAGGAATCGGGCCAGGAACTCGACAAGGCGATCTATTTCGGCGCGCCGCTAAAGGCGGATGTCGAGGCGGGCACCGTTCCGGTGGCGCGGCTCGACGATATGGTCGCGCGTTATCTGACGGGCCTGATCGAGTCAGGTCGCTATGACGACCCGGCCCCCGCCACGGTGCAACCGATCCCCTATGCGCGCCATGCCGATGTCGCACAGCGCGCCGCAGAAGCGGGAATCGTCCTGCTCAAGAACGAAGGCAAGCTGCTGCCGCTCATCGCGACGGCGAAGAGGATCGCGGTGATCGGCGGCCATGCCGATGTCGGCGTCTTGTCGGGCGGCGGATCGAGCCAGGTACGATCGGTCGGCGGCGCGCCGATCGAAATCCCGCTGAGTTCGGGCGCGGCGTCATCATTTGCGCGCATCACCTATCATGCGTCGTCGCCGCTGAAGGCGTTACGGGCGGCGCTGCCCATGGCACAAATTACCTTTGTCGACCAACAGGATGTGGAGGGTGCTGCGAAGGCGGCACGGGCAGCCGATGTCGCGATCGTGTTTGCGACGCAGTGGACGACCGAGGCGGAGGATGTGGCGACGCTCGACCTGCCATATCGTCAGGACGCACTGATCGCCGCGGTAGCAGCGGCGCAGCCCAGGACCGTCGCGGTGCTGGAGACCGGCGGGCCGGTACTGATGCCGTGGCTCGGGTCGGTTCCCGCCGTCCTGCAGGCCTGGTACCCCGGGCAGCGCGGCGGCGAGGCGATCGCCGCGATCCTGACGGGTCGCGTCAATCCCTCGGGCCGGCTGCCGATAACATTTCCTGCCGCTGCCGCGCAGGCACCGCGCGCGGCTCCGGTCGGCCTCGACACGTTGACGGCGCTCGAGGTGCAGGCGGCCGCCGATCCGGCCAAGGCCTCGACATATGAACTGAAGAGCTTTCCCATCGACTATGTCGAGGGGGCGGATGCCGGGTATCGCTGGTATGAAAGGAAACATCAGCAGCCGCTCTTCGCATTCGGCCATGGACTGAGCTATACCAACTTCGCCTATCGCAACCCGGTCGTGACCGGCGGCAAGACGCTGAGCGTGTCGTTCGAGGTCAGTAACGTCGGCAGGGCCGAAGGTGCCGACGTTCCCCAAATCTATGTCGGTCGCGAGGGCAGCGACACGCCGATGCGGCTCGCTGCCTTCAAGAGAGTGACGCTGAAGCCGGGCGAGACGCGCCGGATCACTCTCGTTGCCGAACCGCGCATAGTCGCGGACTACGACACCGCCCTGCCCGGATGGCGGATCGCAGGGGGGCGTTACCGGGTCGCGCTCGCCCGCGATGCGACCGATCGCTCGCTGGTCCGCACGGTTACGCTCGATGCGGCGACGATGAAGCCGTAGCTGTCGGCCGCAGGGCGATGCCGCGGTGAATCAGGGTCGTTGCGCCCAGTAGCGAATGTAATCGATGGTCATCCGCTGGGGAAATTGCGCGTCGTCAATGCCTTTTTGCCCGCCCCAGTCGCCCCCGACCGCCAGGTTGAGGATAAGATGATAGGGCCGGGTGAACGGCCATGCACCAACGTCGCCGGGCGTGTCGTTGGTGACGCGCATATACGCCCGGTCGTCGACCCCGATGGTGATCCTGTCGACCCGCCATTCGAGTTGATACCTGTGAAAGGCGGAGCAGCTGGTCGCCACCTTCCGCTCTGCGCCGCGCTGGGTGCCGAGGCGATGATTGTACCGGCCAGAATGCAGCGTTGCATGGACGACATTAGGATCCCAGCCGACCATCTCCATGATGTCGATCTCGCCCTGATCGGGCCAGGTCCCAGTCGAGGGCAGCAGCCAGATCGCGGGCCATGCGCCGCGTCCGCACGGCAGTTTCGCACGGATTTCGTAGAAGCCATAGCCAAACGCCCGGCGGCTTACGAGCTTTGCCGAGGTGTAATGCTGGCCGCCCCAATCCGGCGCGCGGTCTTTCGACAAGGTTTCGTGTCGCGCTTCGATAACCAGCGCGCCGGCCGCGATCCGCGCATTGTCGGCAGCGGCGGCCGCATAATATTGGCGCTCGTTATTGTACCAGCCGACGGCGTTGCGATCGGTGTCGAAACGCCAGGCCGTCCGGTCGACTGTCGCGTGCGAGAATTCGTCGGCGAAGGTTGGGGCGGCGGTCGGCGTCGTCATCGGCGCATTGAACGCCACGTTCGCGGCCCCGAGTGAGGCTGCCGGAATCGCCAAGAGCAACAGGGTCATGCGTGTCCTCCCGAGATCATTACGGATACCGCGTCAGCGTCTGCCGTATCGCGCCGGGACCCGCGGTTGCTCCCTTGCCGTTGACGAGATGCGCGATCCGCCCCTTGCCGCCGCCGAGCGAGATTGTCGTCACGCTCTCAAACCGAACACCCGGTCTTCGCGGTGCCTCGATCGCATGGTCGAGGACGATCGAAGGGTCGGCGGTGAAGTTCGCGTAAATCCCGAAGCCGGTCGCCCGGTGATCCTCGACATGATCGGCAACCTTGTACGCCGCCCAGCCGCGCGTCGCCTTTGCCATGTAAGCGTCTTGCGACGGCGGATCATAGGGAAGTTCGCACTGATAAAAATACGTCCGCCCGCGATCGCCGTTCCAAACCGTTTGATAGCGGCGGAAATGCTCGACAAACAGGCCGTAGATCGTGACGTCGTCGCCGTTGACGACAAGCCCCTGATCGCCGCGGCTCTCGTTCCAGCCGACATGGACACGTCCGTTCGCCCGGTCGCCGTGATCGGCGCGCCAGATCCATAGGTGATCGCCTATGACGTCGTGGCTGTTGATTTCCAGACAGGTGTCGGCATTGCCGATCGCGGCCCCTCCGACCCTGAAATAAAGGTCGGCGAGCAATGTCGGGTCTGCGGCATGGCTGCGCCGCGCGCCGCGTGGGCCGACCTGCATCAGCACCGGCGACGTGGCCTCTCCCGCATCGATCAGCAGCCCGGCGATACTGATCCCGGGCACGTCCGCTACCGTCAGCGCGATATTGCCTGCCGTCGGCGTCAAGGTTGCGAGCCCCAGTCCCAGCACTACTGTCCCCGCGCGCTTGACGGCGATCGGTCGATCGAGCCGATAGATGCCGGGCGTAAACAGCAGGTGGCGTCCCGTATCGAGCGCCGCGTTGATCGTTGTCGCCGTCATTCCCGGTCGCACGATGAAAAAGCCGGCAAGGCCGATCGATCGTCCCTCCGGCCTGCCCGCTGCCCAGCTGGTGCCGCGCGCCGCGCGCCGCACCGCGGGCACGAATACCCGCCATTCGCCGCCGGGATCCACGATCAGGAAAGGTTAACCCTGATCACCGGCACATCGGCCAGCGTCGTAACGGGCGGCTCGGGGAAGCTGGTCGGCGGCGCACCCGCGACCCCCATAAACATCATGTTCCAGTTCGCGCCGTCCCACCCGTTCATCGTGCCGTTGCGCGTAAACCATTGCTGCTGCGTTCCCGATCGCACCACGCCGTCGATCCGGCAGTCGGCCATGAACCCGCCGCTCGACCACCCACCGTCATCGAGCGCCAGGTCGCCGCGAAGGTGGATACGGCGATAGGGCGCGGCTTGAGACACCGCCCACCGATCGCGCCCGTCAGGGGGCGCTATTGCCATATTCTCCGCCCCGCGCCAGAAATTGACCAGCGCCATGCCGTTATTCCAATCCGCCTCCGCATGGACATGCCCGCGGACCTCAACCCCGCCCGGCAAAATTCCGAGCCCCGCAATTTGGGTGAAAAAACCAACATTGACGTCGAGATCATACCGTCCCGGCTTGAACAGGATCGCATGGCGCCGGTCAGAGAAATGCTCGCGCTCCATCGCCGCAAAAATTGCGTCGAGCCGTGCCTGGACAAACGCGCGCGGCATCGACGGATTGATAATGAAGACATTCGGTCCCAGCTCGGGGTTACCGGCGAGGGACACTGCGGATGCTCGCCCGGCAAGCGCAGTAGCAGCGGCCGCCGCTGCTCCGGCCAGCACATTGCGGCGTTCGTACCTCGTTGTCACAGCGCGGCCAAATCCGCCGCAATCGACAAAAATCCCGTGACCGTCAATCGTCCGATCTGAGGATCCGGCGACAGCATTACATCCTCAGTGATCGCGCCGCTGTGAAGCAACTTGCTGCGATAAAGCACGGCGCGGTTGTAGCGGCCCTCAACCTGCGCCGTCATCTCGAACAATGCTGTATCCCCCCGGATGTATTGCGCCGGCGGAACGGCTCCATAGCGAATTTCGGCATCGAGCTGATCAAAGAACAGCGGTGCCCGTGTATCGTCGATCGTCTCGAACCCGGTCGATCGATGGCGGAAGAAGGCAGTTCCGGCCCTGTCTTCGGCAGCGAGATAATGAACAAGCGCGATCCGGCTGGCGTCGAAAGCGTCGCAATGCGGCAGGCGCTGACGGATTGAGAGTTCGCCGGGCGGCGTCGTCACGATCGAGAAGCTCGCATCGATCACTTCCGCCGAGGTGCCGCCAAACACCTTGCGCTGCATGTCCCCGAGAATGGCAAGCTGCTCTTCCAAGTAGGTCGCTGGCAGAGGAGCGCGGATGCCGGGATAATGATTGCGCGCCGGGCCGAACGTGGCGTTCTCGGCAGCCTTTAGTAAGCTATCGGGGTTTGCCGCGAAATCGTCGACAACAAGTACAGGCTCTCGCTCTCTGCCAACCGTTAACACCGTGAAAGCGGGGTTTGCCATATGAAGCTGCGCTATTCGCAACCGGATGCGATAGTCCGTGCATCCGGGAATTGATCCGCTCGCTTCTCACGGCTTGATTGCTCGCTGCTCATGCGATTGTACCGCTCCATTCGGACCGCGTGTGCAATCGGCCGGGGAAGGCGATAGCAGAAACGGTCGAATATGCGAACGCTGGTCGCCGACGAGACCAACCTCATAAGAACAGTCAGTCCCGCTTCCCCGATCCCGCTCATCCTTGTTTCCGTGCCGCCGACAATCGGCGTATCCTAGTTTTACGAGGACAAGCGGTCGTGCCTGCCGCTCAACGCACAGCCTCAGCGTTTCCGTCGCTATACTATTCGACTGTAACACTTTTGGCGAGATTGCGGGGTTGATCAACATCGGTGCCCTTGGCGACCGCGACGTGATAGGCGAGCAGTTGGACCGGAACTGCGTAGACCATCGGCGCGATTAAAGGATGAACCTTGGGCATTGTGATTGTCGCCAGACACCCTGCCCCCGCCGCTTGAATGCCGTCATAGTCCGAGATCAGGATGACTCGTCCACCGCGCGCCTGAACTTCTTGCATGTTCGATACGGTCTTTTCAAACAACGGTCCCGACGGCGCGATGACGATCACCGGAACATGTTCGTCGATCAACGCGATCGGGCCGTGCTTCATCTCGCCCGCGGCGTAGCCCTCGGCGTGGATGTAACTGATTTCCTTCAGTTTTAAGGCACCCTCCAGGGCCAAAGGATAATTGGTGCCGCGCCCGAGATACAAGACATCGCGCGCGCCGGCGACCGTGCCCGCCATCGCTTCGATCGATTCATCATAGGCAAGTGCACCGTTGATCGCGGCGGGCGCTTCGGCCAGATGCCGCACAATCTCTTGTTCCGCTTCAGGGCTTAGCAAGTTCTTGGCATGCGCCAGATTGGCGGCGAGGGCGGCAAGCACCGCGAGTTGGCAGGTGAACGCCTTGGTGGAGGCAACACCGATCTCGGGTCCGGCATGGGTCGGCAACAGCAGGTCGGCCTCGCGCGCCATGCTGCTCGTCGGAACGTTCACGACGACAGCGATTTTTTGACCTTCGGTCCGTGCATGGCGAAGGGCTGCAAGCGTATCGGCGGTTTCACCCGACTGCGATATGAAGAGCGCCAGCCCGCCCGGTTCCATCACCGGAGCGCGATAGCGAAATTCTGACGCGACATCGAGATCGACGGCCACGCGCGCAAATTGTTCGAACCAGTATTTGGCAACCATTCCCGCATAGAAACTCGTCCCGCAAGCAACGATCGTCACCCGTTTCGTAGCGGACAGATCGAAATCGGGAATTGGCAACGACACCGTCCCCTCAATCTGACGCAGGTACGACCGCAGCGTCTGCGCGACGACGATCGGCTGCTCGTATATTTCCTTCAACATGAAATGGCGATGATTGCCCTTGTCGATCAGCGCACCGGTAACCCCGGAAATCGTAACCTCGCGATCGACCGGAACATTGTTGCGGTCATAGACCTGCGTGCCTTCACGGCGCAGAACGACCCAATCCCCTTCGTCCAGATAGGCGATTTTCTGCGTAAGCGGTGCCAGCGCCAAAGCATCCGAGCCAACATATGTCTCCTGATCGCCATACCCGACAACGAGCGGTGAGCCGAGCCGAGCGCCGATGAGGAGATCGGGATTTCTTTTGAACAGAATTGCCAGCGCAAAGGCGCCACGAAGCCGAGGCAGCACGTCACACACCGCAGTTTCGGGATCGGACCCAGCCTCAACTTGTTCGCTAACCAAATGCGCGACCACCTCGGTATCGGTCTCGCTCGTGAAGGTGCGACCGCGGCCGATCAGTTCGTCGCGCAACGATTTGAAGTTTTCGATAATCCCGTTGTGTACGACCGCGACTTCTTCGGTTGCGTGGGGATGTGCATTGCTCGTCGTGGGTCCGCCGTGCGTGGCCCAGCGCGTATGCGCAATCCCAACATTTCCGGGTAAAGGGTGAGCATCGAGTTCGCCAGCGAGATTGACTAGCTTTCCCGACGCCCTGCGACGCTCGATCTCGCCTTCGTGCAACGTCGCGATGCCGGCAGAGTCGTAGCCTCGATATTCCAGCCGCCGCAAGCCGTCGAGCAGCCTTCCGGCAACACCCGTAGATCCAAGAATTCCAACAATTCCACACATTTCCCAGATTCTCCTGCGATATGGCCTTAGCGGGCTGCTTTCTTCGCCAGCATTGCCGCGCGAAAGCGCCCGGCCCAGCCGGGTTTGGACAGCCGCTCCGGCCGCACCAGCGCCAGGGCGTCCCGCTCGACGTCGCTTGTGATCACCGATCCTGCGGCAACGATCGCGCCTGCCCCGACGAGAACCGGTGCGACGAGCGCAGAGTTCGAGCCGATGAACGCTCCGTCACCGATCTCCGTCCTGTATTTGAAATAGCCGTCATAATTGCAGGTAATCGTTCCAGCGCCGACATTGGCGGCTGCACCGACATCGGCGTCGCCGATATAGGATAAGTGGTTTACCTTTGCGCCCGGCCCCAGTCGGGAGTTTTTTATTTCCACGAAATTGCCGACCTTGGCCCGGTCGCTCAATTCGGTGCCGGGACGGATCCGGGCGTAGGGACCGACTTGCGCGGCTTCTCCAATCCGTGCTCCCTCAATATGGCTAAAGGCATGTACGATCACATGATCGGCAACTACGGTCCCGGGGCCGAAGACGACGTTGGGTTCTACGATTACATCTCGCCCTAGAACGGTGTCATGCGCGAAAAACACCGTTTCCGGGGCGATCAGCGTCGCGCCGTCTGTCATTGCGCGATTGCGACGATGGGTTTGCCAAGCTGCCTCCACGGCAGCAAGCTCGATGCGACTATTGATGCCGGAAACTTCTGCGGGCTCCGTTTCGATGACGGCAGATGATCGACCCTCTGCGGAGGCAAGCATGACGATGTCCGGCAGATAATATTCCCCTGCGGCATTCACATTACCAACCTCGGACAACAGCTTGAAAAGATCGGCGCTTCGAACCGCCATCAGCCCGGAATTGCACAGCGTCACCGCACGGTCGGCGGCATCGGCATCTTTGAACTCGACCATACGGACAATCCGCCCGGCATCGTCGGCAACAATCCGTCCATAGACCGCCGCATCGTCAGGTCTGAACCCGAGTATCACGGTTGCCGGCCGGTCATCCGCATTCAGTCGATCGAGCATTCTGCGCATGGTTGCGGCCTCGACCAGGGGAACGTCACCGTAGAGAACCAGTACGTCGCCCTCGAACCCTGCCAATGCTTCCTCGGCCTGGCGTACCGCATGCCCGGTTCCGAGTTGCGCCGTCTGCACGGCCGTCCGTACTCCGAAGGGCTCGACGGCTGCCTCGACCTGTTCGCGAACCGCGCCGACGATGATGACGACACGCTCGGGTGACAGCGTTTGCACGGTATCAAGCAAATGGAACAGCATCGGACGGCCGGCGATCGGATGCAGAACCTTGTGCAAGTCCGATTTCATCCGGGTTCCGCGGCCAGCGGCGAGAATGATCACTGCGAGAGGACGGGTTGTCATGCGGGCCAACTGCCACGAACGCATTGCCAATTCCATAGCAGGGCTGGAAAGGGATGTTTATGACGGACTTTCCCTTTTCGATCGTCGGCTTCGATCTCGACGGAACCCTGCTCGACACAAGCGGCGATCTGGCTGCCGCGGTCAATCACGCGCTTGCCGCGGACGGGCGCGCACCGCTCACCATCGAACAGGTAAAACCGATGATCGGCGGAGGCGCACGTCATATGTTGAAACAGGGAATGGCGGCGACGGGGGGATGGGACGAGTCGACGCTTGACCGGGCTCAAGCCGTTTTGCTTGACCATTATGAGCACAACATGACCGTTCTCACCAAACCTTATCCGGGCGCGGTCGATGTACTGAATGCGCTAAAACAGCGTAGCGTTACCCTCGCCGTCGTCACCAACAAACGTGAGCGCTATGCCGTATCAATACTGTCGGAGCTAAAGCTCATCGACCGTTTCACCTGTGTGATCGGGGGCGATACGTTGGGTCCGGGCAAATCGAAGCCATCCCCTGAACCGATCCACGCCATGATCAACCGTTGCGGCGGTGGCAACGCGTGCTTTGTCGGTGACTCGATCTATGATATTGACGCGGCGCATTCTGCGGGAATACCGGTTGTTGCTTGCAGTTTCGGGTTCTTGACCATGCCGGTAGAGCGCCTCGGAGCCGACGCGATCATCGATAATTATGGTGAACTAATTCAAACTTTGGAAAAGATCCAAAGAGCCCACTAAGAATTAGCAGCAGCTTTGTTCGGATATAATGTGGCCGCGATGCGTTCGTGATCAGCGCCAAGTATTTTTCGACGCCGACAAACGGGAGAATGAATATGAAACTCACGCTACTCGCCGCCGCTGCATTTATCGCATCGCCGGCTCTCGCCCAAATGACCACACCGCAAACAACGCCGCCCGCCTCGACGCAGACCGCGCCCGATAGCACGATGCCAGACCAGACGGCACCCGGCGGTACGACGCCGGACCAGTCGGCTCCGGACGGGACGATGCCCGACCAATCGGACGGTTCGTCGATGCAGCAAGCGGAAATGCCGGCTACGCAACCGATGCAGTCCCCAACCGACCCCACTACATCTCAACCCGCAACAGGAACGTCAAACGATAATTCCTTGATGCAGGGCGGATATCAGCCAAGCAACTCCGCTCTGTCGGCTCCTATGACGCCGGGGGCGACCGTGCGGTTTGTTCCGGCCCAGTCGCCTTCACAGGCGTTTCCACCGCCCCCTGCAAAGGATAACTACCCTATCTGTAAAAAGGGACAGTATGACGGCTGTCGGCAGCGCGGCGGTCGCTGATCTCCTGAGGAGCTGTTTGCTTCGCTTGTGGGGATGATTACAAGGCGCTTCCGTTACAACGGGAGCGCCTTTTTCAATGTCCATTCGTTTTGACGGCCAAGTTGCGATCGTTACCGGCGCGGGCGGCGGATTGGGGCGGGGATACGCGCTCGAACTTGCCAAACGCGGTGCAAAAGTCGTTGTCAATGATCTCGGCCCTGCACGGGATGGAACTGGCCAAAGCGACGCGGCATTGGCCGTTGTAGAGGAAATCGAACGCGCCGGAGGCATTGCGATGTCTAACGGCGGAGACGTTTCCGAATTCGAACAGATGGCGGACATGGCGATACGCGTGAAAGAAGCGTGGGGCGGCGTCCATGTTCTGATCAACAACGCCGGGATCTTGCGTGACAAAAGCTTTGCGAAAATGTCCCCCGGGGACTTCGAATTTGTCGTTCGGGTGCACCTGCTCGGTTCCGCCTATGCATCGAAGGCGGTTTGGGAAATCATGCGTGAGCAGGGGTATGGCCGCATTCTCATGACGTCTTCGTCATCCGGCCTGTTTGGAAATTTCGGACAGGCAAATTACGGTGCCGCCAAACTTGGGGTCGTCGGGCTTGCCAATACGCTCACAATCGAAGGCGCGAAGCACGATATTCGCGTCAACACCATTGCACCGACCGCAGGCACGCGGATGACTGAGGAATTGTTTCCAGCGGCCGCCTTCGAGTTGTTCGCGCCGCATCGCGTAGCGGCCGCCGCCGTGTTCCTCGTATCCGCCGATGCTCCATCGGGCACAATCATTGGCGCAGGTGCGGGCGTATTTCAGTCTTCGTGCATCACGCTGACCCGAGGAACGCTATTGATGGATGAGCAATTGTCCGCGGAAGGTGTGGCGGAGAACTGGGAGCAAATCGTTGATCGCACGAATGAGATCGTCCCGGCCAGCGGAGCCGAACAGTCGATGTCGATAATGGCGCTGTTGCAGTATCACGGAGCCACAACTTGACCGCAGAATTTAATCTTCAACCAGTTTCATCAATCTGCGTTCAAGGGGAGCAAGGACCGGGCCTAATTCCGGACCGCGTTTGACGACCGCACCGCCCTCAATGACCAAAGCCCACATACCCTGACGGTTGCGCAACGCCGGACGCTTCTCAATTCGCACTTCCGGACGTTCTGCCGCTCTTCGAAACGCGGCAAAAATCGCCGCGTCATGGCCCAGTTCGACGGCGTAATCGCGCCAGTGCCCCGCGGCAACCATCCGTCCGTAAAGATCCAATATCCTGGTCAATTCAGCGCGTTCGAAGCCGATTTGAATTCCGGCCGGAGCAGGAAACGGCGTCACCACCCCCATCAGGCGCAATCCTTGCGATCGGTCTGTTCGTCTTCGATCGCATCGATCCGTTTGCGCAGCGCCTCGAGTTCGCATCGCAACAATTCGACCTTCTGCGTTTGTGGGTCAAAAATTTCGCTGCAAGGCGTTCCATAGGGATCGAATCCACGGCGGACGCCGGCACCGCCATGTACCATCGTCGCGCGAGCCGGAATTCCGACCATTACCGCGCCTTCGGGAACGTCCTTCGTAACGACTGCATTGGCTCCTATCCTCGCACGCTTGCCAATCATGATCGGCCCAAGCACCTGAGCGCCCGACCCGACGATCGCGCCGTCTGCCAAGGTCGGGTGACGCTTGCCCGCCACACCGTTATCGGGGTTGGTTCCGCCGAGAGTCACGCATTGGTAGATGGTCACGTCATCGCCGATCTCGGCCGTCTCGCCGATGACGACGAAGCCGTGATCGATGAAAAAATTTCGACCGATGCGGGCACCCGGATGTATATCAATCGCTGTGAAAAGACGCGTGAGATGATTGACACACCGAGCGAGGAAAAAGGCGCGATGGCGGTAGAGAAAATTAGCTGCCCTGTGCCCGGCCAATGCCCAGACACCCGGATAGGTAAGGACTTCAGCACGCGAACGCGGCGCCGGATCACGCGCTCGGATCGCATCAATATAATTGAGCAGACGGTTCGGCATCGACGAGTCCTCCGGGGCGCGCGGTGCATCTAAACATCCCGGGATGGGTTTTCCAGTTCGCATGATCCGCATCATGCGGCATCCGCAACCATTACGCCCCTAAACCGTATTTCTTGTGACGCGCGATCGCTTGCCGCGCTTAACAAGGAGAATATTCATGAAAACCATGCTTCCATTAGTCGCCCTGACCACTGCAATGGCACTCGCCGGTTGCAATTCGATGGGCAGCAGCGATACCAAGCCGGCAACAGCCTCTTCGGCATCAGGTGACATGGCGACAACACCTGCTAATTCTAGCGCGACGACGATGACTCCGGCAACCAATCCGATGGTCGGCGGGGCTGAAATGATGGCGAGCAAGAACATCGTCGAAAATGCTTCCGCGGCCCCGAACCTCACGACGCTGGTATCTGCGGTAAAGGCGGCTGATCTCGTCGAAACGTTGTCCGGGGCGGGACCGTTCACTGTTTTCGCACCCACCAACGACGCGTTCGGGCGGCTGCAAGCAGGTACGCTCGATAGCCTGCTGAAGCCGGAAAACAAACCTGCGCTTGTAAAAGTCTTGACCTATCACGTCGTTCCGGGAACGATTTCTTCGGCTGATCTGATGGAACAGATTAAAGCAGGCGGTGGAACGGCCACGCTGACGACCGTAGAAGGTGAGCCCTTAACGGCATCTCTGACCAACGGTGTTGTTACGCTATCCGACGTAAACGGTAACAAGAGCTACATTCAGACGGCTGATGTCCGGCAATCAAACGGTATGGTGCATGTCGTAAACGGGGTGTTGGTGCCAAAAATCGGCGGCTAAGTTTCGTTCGCGTGGATCATTTGGGTTTCGGATCAAAAGGTCCGAAACCCTTTATATCACGGGGAACCCAGTCATCCGCCGCGGTCAGGTCTTGCTCACGGGCTTCGACCCATTTCCTCTTGCTCCCACGCACTTCGCTTTTCCAGAGCGGTACGTCGATCTTCAGCCGATCAATAATATAGGCGCAAGCTGAAAGCGCTGCTTTGCGATGTTGCGCAACCGTTGCGATAAAAACGATCCGATCGCCCACTTCCATCGGTCCCACACGGTGGACAATTGCGGACCCTTGAAGCGACCAACGTTCATTTGCGCTATCTACCAGTTCCATCAGGGCACGTTCCGTATATCCCGGGTAATGCTCCAGAAACAGCTCGGTCACGCCGTCATCGGCGCGAACGTGTCCGGTGAATGTTGCGACTGCACCTCCCTGACAGTCGACCCGGGCGAATTCCCGGGCGATATCGATCGGCTCATGCTGCACTGAAACGAAAATCATCCTCCCGTAACCGGGGGAAAGATCGCAATCTCTGAGGCATCTGCAACAAGGGCGTCTAGAGAAGCGGACGTTTGGTTGATCGCCACGCGGAGGCGTAATCGATCCGCGAAAGCAGCAATATACCGCGGATCACGGTCTGTCAGCCAATCCAGTAGATTTGCGACGTTGATGATGCTGTCGGG
The DNA here is from genome assembly GCA_965219075.1 of Sphingomonas sp. Classification (GTDB taxonomy): domain Bacteria; phylum Pseudomonadota; class Alphaproteobacteria; order Sphingomonadales; family Sphingomonadaceae; genus Sphingomonas. The sequence goes on along the minus strand of CBDCMM010000002.1, from coordinate 1,700,108 downwards.
AGCCGTTATCGTTTCCTCGCCATATCCGATCCTCTCGCGAACCCAGGCAAAATACATCATCTTTATTATCATTGTTCAGTCCATGTGCCTAAGCCCGACCCGCAGATAATCCCACCCGGTGACCAAAGTCAGCGTCGCGGCACCCCATAACGAAACCAGTGCGACGGTCTTTACCCATTCCGCTAAAGGTGTCGCGCCCGCCAGAATTAGGCCACCAAGCGCGACCAGTTGTAACGTCGTCTTCCACTTGGCAAGACGCGATACGGGTACCGACACCTGAGCTTGCGCTAGAAATTCACGCAGCCCTGATACGGCGATCTCTCTCAAAAGGATCACCAGGCCTGCGATCACATTAATTCCTGCAAGATCGCTCGAGCGCACGAGCACCAGGATAACGGTCGCCACCATGATTTTATCGGCGATCGGATCGAGAAAGACGCCCAGTCGTGACACCGCGCCATTGGTACGCGCTAAATAGCCATCGAAATAATCCGTTATCCCCATCAGCACGTACAGCGCAAATGCCGCCGCATAGCCCAAGCGCCATTCGGGCCACCAAAGCAGCGCGACGAGGAGCGGTAGAGCCACGATCCTTGAAAGCGTGAGAAGATTCGGGACCGACAACATGCTCTCCCCTACCCCGCATTCCGACTGATCGGAACCCAGGTTTAAGAATGGCGCGGCGAACCATGCCCGGCTAAAGCCATTGGCATCTCGCCATTAGGATCGGGTCGAATCTAGTTATGTTCAACGCCCTCGGGCTACTGAAGCGGCGACGCTTTGTCCCCCTTTTCGCGACACAATTCCTTGGCGCCTTCAATGACAACCTATTCAAGACGTCGATGGTGCTGTTTGCAACCTATGCGATTTTCAATGACCCTGCCCGCGAAGCGAATTTTAATGCGCTGGCGACCGGCATCGCGATCCTGCCCTTCTTCCTGTTTTCCGCAATTGCGGGACAATTGGCCGATACGCATGACAAGGCCCGTATCATAAGAATTGTGAAAACGGCCGAGTTGGCGATCATGGCCATCGGCGCGCTGGGGCTGTTGATTGCGAAGTCAGGCGGTACGGCAATGGGAATGACGTTGATGCTATTGGCGGTGTTGTGTCTCGGCGTCCACTCAACCTTTTTCGGACCCATCAAATATGCGATCCTGCCACAGCATCTTGACGAAGACGACGTCCTTGGGGGTACAGGCTTAGTCGAGGCGGGAACCTACCTCGCGATCCTGATGGGTACGGTAATTGCGGGCTGGATATCGGTAGAGGGCGCGGCGATTTTAGTCCTGGCGATGGCTGCAATCGGCTGGTGGACCGGACGTCAGGTGCCGCCGGCCCCACGGGAGGGTCCGCCGCTGACGTTGGACTATAATCCGTTCACTTCATCCTGGCGACTAATCAGGAACACCATGCATATCCCGAGGCTATTTCTCGCCATTTGCGCAATCAGCTTTTTTTGGACGATCGGCTCCGTACTGATCATCATTTTCCCGCCTCTCGTAAAGAACGTGCTGACTGCCGACGAAAGGGTAGCAAGCTTCGTCATCGCCGTCTTTTCGATCGGCGTCGCGATCGGATCGGTGATCATCAACACGATGTTGAGAGGCCGGATATCCGCACGCTACTCGCCCATTTCGGTGATCTTGATGGGCTGCTTTGTGATATTGTTTTCAATCGAAGCGCGACATTGGACCGGAGCTTCCGCCGGGCATTTTTACGATTGGAAAGAGTTTCTTGCGCAACCCGGAGCAACCCTCGTGCTCGCGACGCTACTGGCAATCGCAATACTGGGCGGGATGTTCGTCGTACCACTCTACGCGTTTTTGACGACAACGGTCGAAAAGGATCAGACGGCCAGAACGGTCGCCGCCAACAACGTGGTCAATTCGGGCGCAATGACGATCGGGGCGATCGCAGTGCTGATCATCACCGGCTTCGGGGTCACGCCCGAAGACATGCTTATCCTCGTCGCCGTCATGTGCCTCATTTCAGCTTTGATCGCATATCGTCTTCACCGCGCCTGCGATTGACCGTTCAACTGATCAACGTGAAGAAGCACGTAAAGAACGCGACGAAGCTTAAAATAAATAGCTTCCAGTCCTTGTCATCGTCAGGTCTCGGCTTGCTTCTGATCAAAGGTGGAAGTCCGCGGCGAAAAGGATGCCTGGCGGATTCATTGGTCAGGACGAGGCGTCTGGTCATATCCAAACTTTAACGCCGTTTTCAGCAAATGCGCGACACCGTATCCGGTTTCAAACCGGGACGTCCCGGAACGGAACGGGCGCGGTCAGAGCGCGTGTCAGTTTACGGACTCGGGCGGGATTACGGGGAACGGGAGCGGCGTAACCGGTACGCCGTCGTCGATCAGCGCTTTGGCGTCCGCAAGACTGGCCTGTCCATGAATTGAAGATTGCGCCTCCTCGCCTGTATGCATCGCACGCGCGCGATCGGCGAACGCCGTTCCGACCCATTTCGACGACGCGATCAGTTTGGCCTGTTGTCTGGCCAGCATTTCCAGAGACTGCTTGATTGTGGCCCGGTCCGATGACGTGGAACGGTTGCTCTTGGCGGCAACGGACGGTGCCATGACCGCCTTTCCTACTTGTCCGGTATGACAAACCGGACATTCAATTTGTCCCGCCCCGCGCTGCTCCTCGTAGCTCGCGCTGGAAGCGAACCATGCCTCAAACACATGCCCCCCGTTACATCGCAAATCGAAGACAATCATTTAAGAATATTCACTTCGGGAATGGAGCGGCGATGAGCGATAGCCGGTATGCGTGCGCGCGCACCACTTATCCGGTCGGGCGAAATCTCGGCAAAGCCCAAGCCCGGGAAATCCGACATCTCGAGGATCGCTTCGCCCCACGGATCTATTACCAAGGAATGACCATAGGTTTCTCGGCCATCGGCATGAAGACCGGTCTGTGCAGCCGCGACCACATATGCGGCGTTCTCAATTGCTCTTGCGCGCAGCAAGATCTGCCAATGCGCCACGCCGGTCGGCCGGGTGAACGCCGCCGGGATCGCGAGAACGCCTGCGCCCGCATTCGAAAGCGCAGTGAATAAAGCGGGGAAACGCAAGTCGTAGCAAATCGAAAGGCCCAGCATACCGACCGGAGTTTCTATCACTGTCGCGGAATTGCCGGCAACGTAACTGTTTGATTCACGCCAGGATTCGCCGGTCGGGAGGTCAACGTCGAACAGATGGAGTTTGTCGTAGCGCGCACGGACGATGCCGCCGGCATCGATGACGAAGCCGCGATTGGCGAAGCGATTACCCGTTCTGACCGCTAGCGAGCCGAGATGGACCCAAATTCCGGCATCCGCAGCAGCGGCGCGGACGGCATCAAGAACCGGATCGTCATTCTCCAATACAATGGACTTGGCGGCACGTTCGCGATCACGGTCGATCAATCCCGACATTTCCGGCGTGAAAAGCATGACGGCACCCTGCCGGGATGCTCTGGTCACCGCGTCCACCAACTGAGACGTGTTTCGCGCAGGGTCGATCCCGCTCGTCATTTGTAAAAGCGCGATCTTCATCCAGTCAGAAGCGCGTCCAGCTTTCCACTGCGCTCTAGCGCGACAAGATCGTCGGACCCGCCGATATGGCTGCCGTCGATGAAAATCTGCGGCACGGTCGTACGCCCGTCGGCGCGTTCGATCATTTCGGCACGCTTCTGTGCGTTCATCGTGATGTCAAAATCGTCGAAAACGACGGCTTTATCCGCGAGCAATGTTTTCGCTCGGCTGCAATACGGACAGAACGCCTTGGTATACATCTCAACTTTTGCCATGATAGAGAGATGTGGGTTCGGCCGCTAAGTGTCAATCGACTTCGCCTTCCGGCAATACGCGAGCCCAGCAGAGGATCGTGACCGAGCCTGCGCCTGCGCCGAGCAAAACGCGGGTACAGGCGGAGCTCGTCGCGCCGCTGGTAAAGACATCGTCGACAAGGGCTATGCTGCGCCCCTTCAATATTTTGCGGCGATCAGGATCTATGGAAAAAGCCGAAGCTACGGCTTTGGCGCGACCACGCGGGTTGAGGCCGCGGAGAATCGTTGTCGGCCGGTCTCGCCGAAGCGTAAACGGGTCGTGCGCTACACCGGTAAGCCTCGAAAGCGATGCAGCCACTAATGCCGCTTGATTGAACCCTCTGCGCCAGATGCGCCAACGGTGCAGCGGCACGGGGATCAGCAAATCGGTGTCCTCAGGCATCAGACGTGTCATCCGACGCGCCATGGTTTCGGCAAGTCCGATCCGGCCTGCATATTTCAGGCGCATCGCAATCCGGCCGGAGATCGGCCCGTAAGCGGCCGCCGCGCGCACGCCCGCATGTCGCGGGGGATCAGCGAGACATTGCCCGCACAAGGCCCCTTCGCCGCGGTCGTAGGCGAACGGCACGTTGCACGCGGCGCACCACGGAGGTGCGATAAAGCGGAGTTCGGACCAGCATGCCGAGCAAAAGCGATGATCCTCCGCGACGGGCAAGCCGCAACCCGGACAGCGGGGCGGCAGAGCGATCGCACCGATCCAGCGCAGCGGAGCTTGTATCCGTTTCACGCTGATCTTGTCGCGCGAGCCATGCGGGGGCACAAGCGTCCGAATGGGAATGCCGACCATCTTCAATCCCGCCGCGCGCCGTATCCGCCGCGATCGTGCCGCGCCGGGCTATGCATCGTACCGCTTTGTGCGGGACATGATGATCGAGGGGATCGAAGACCGGTTACGCGTGGTCAAGCGCGTGTTTCCCGAGTTTCTGGATCTTGGCTGTTTCGACGCCGTTTTTGCGCCGCCTGCCGGAGCGCGGATAGCGCGCGCCGATGCAGGATTCGGATTTGCCCGTGCCGCCGGCGGGGTACAGGCAGATGAGGATCGGATGCCCTTTGCCGATGCGTCCTTCGACTGCGTGATAAGCGCGGGAGTCCTTGACCAAGTCAATGATCTGCCGGGAGCGCTGTCGTTGATCCGGCGGACGTTGCGGCCCGACGGGTTGTTTCTCGGAGCGTTTTTGGGCGCCGGAAGCTTACCCGCGCTTCGACACAGTTTGCGGATTGCCGAAGCGGAGCGACCCGTGGCGCGTATCCATCCGCAAATCGACGTGCGCTCAGCGGGCGACTTGCTGGTCCGGGCGGGTTTCGCGCTGCCCGTCGCGGATGTCGAGACATTGCGCGTCCGATACGCCAATCTTGCACGGCTGTTGACGGATTTGCGGGGGATGGCGGCGACAAGTATATTGGTGGAGCAACCTGCGCTCGGACGGACGGCGTTTGCAAGAGCGGCGGAGGCGTTTGCCGGGTTGGCGGATGCAGACGGGCGCACCGAAGAACGGTTCGAGATTATTTTCCTTACCGGATGGGCACCCGATCCGTCGCAGCCCAAACCCGCAAAGCGGGGAAGCGCGAAGGCATCGCTTGCAGAGGCGCTCAGACCGTGAAGCTTTCGCCGCAACCGCATGCGCCCTTTGCATTCGGGTTCTGGAAAACGAAGCCGGCCGTAAAATCGTCCTCGACCCAATCCATCGTCGAACCGATCAAATAGAGGATCGAACCCCCGTCGACGAACAGCGTACCGCCGGGCGTGTCGATCCGTTCATCGAACGCCACGGCTTCGTCGACATAATCGACCGAGTAAGCGAGCCCCGAACATCCGCGGCGCGGCGTCGAAAGCTTCACGCCGATCGCATCGGAGGGCGCCTTCGCCATCAGCGCAGCGATACGCTCAAGTGCCGACGGCGTCAGATTGAGCGCGGCGGGGCGTTCCCGCGTTGTCGTCGCCATCACAACATCCCCAGTTCGAGCTTCGCTTCATCCGACATCTTCTGCGGGTCCCAGGGCGGATCCCAGACCAGCGCGACATCCGCGAACGAAATGCCCGGGACCGATGCAACGCGCAGTTCAACCTCGGCCGGCATCGATTCCGCGACCGGACAATGCGGCGTGGTCAGGGTCATCTGTACCTTGGCCTGTCCCTCGGCCGAAACATCAACGCCGTAAATCAGGCCGAGATCGTAGATGTTGACGGGAATTTCGGGATCGTAGATTTCCTTCAGTGCCTCAACAACGGCTTCGTACAACGCCCCGCCGGGTTCGCCCTCCGGTTGCACAACCGGCTTCTGCGCCAGGAAGCCATCGAGATAATCGCGCTTGCGCTCGACGGCTTCTACGGCATCGCCTACCCGCATTTTGCGCGGCGGATCGACGGTTTCGACTTCTTCGATGCGGATCGTTTCACTCATCCGGATATCCTAACCAAAAATTCGCGTCACGCGTTCAATCCCGCCTGCGAGGGCATCGACATCTGCGGGTCCGTTATAGACACCGAAGCTCGCGCGCGCGGTTGCCGCGATGCCGAGCGCATCCATCAACGGCTGTGCGCAGTGATGACCGGCGCGGATCGCAACCTTTGCCTCGTCTAATATGGTGGCGACGTCATGGGGATGCACCCCCTCGACATTGAAGCTGACGATGCCCGCCGAGCCTTCGGGGCCGAGCAGGCGGACACTGTTGATCGACGAGAGCGCATCGCGTGCCCGCGCAACGAGCGCGGCTTCATGGGCGTGGATCGCATCGAGGCCGATCGATTGGACGTACTCGATCGCGGCGGCAAGCCCGAGCGCGCCGACGATGTGCGGCGTTCCCGCCTCGAACCTTCCCGGTGGCGGTGCATAGGTCGTCCCGGCAAAGGATACGCGATCTATCATCGAACCGCCACCCTGATAGGGTGGCATCGCATCGAGCAATTCGCGGCGTCCCCATAATACGCCAATCCCGGTCGGGCCATAAAGTTTATGCCCCGAAAACACGTAAAAATCGCAGTCGAGCGCTGCCATGTCGACGGGAAGCCGCGGTACCGCCTGACAACCGTCGATCAGGATTTTCGCACCCACGGCATGCGCCAGATCGGAGGCGCGGCGGACATCAAGGACGGAGCCGAGCACATTCGACACATGGTTGAGCGCAACCATCTTGTGCGCAGGTGTCAGCATATGCTCGACGGCATCAAGATCGATGCGCAGGTCATCGGTCAGCGGCGCTACGTCGATCGCGGCACCGACCCGCTCAGCCGTCATTTGCCAGGGAACGATGTTCGAATGGTGTTCGAGCGCCGACAGCAGAATGCGGTCGCCCGGTTTAAGCTGCGTTCCCGCCCAGCACTGGGCGACCAGATTGATGCCTTCGGTCGCGCCGCGCACGAACACGATCTCGTCGGGCGTGCCCGCGCCCAGAAAGTCTGCGACCTTATGCCGAGCGTTCTCATAGGCGAGCGTCATATCGGCCGAACGCTGGTAAACGCCGCGATGCACGGTCGCATACGTCTCGCCGTAAGCGGAGGTAATCGCGTCGATCACGACCTGCGGCTTTTGCGCGGTCGCGGCGGTATCGAGATACGCCCAGCCGGAGGGTATCGCAGGAAAGTCGCTTACCCTGTCGAGCGGACGGATGCCGGCGATGACATTCATGCCGGCCGTCCGCGAATGTTGGTGAATTTGGTGGTCTGGTGCATGGTTGAAGGGCTCTGGAACGGATGCGTTTCGAAGGTATTCGTGCAAAGGTGCGCAACGGTATTTTGCACGGTCATTCGCGTGTAGGACAGCGATGTTATCACAAGGCCGCGCTCAGCCAGGCATCCGCATCGCGCTTGAACGCCTCCCGGACATCATCATTCCCGATCCGGTCGAGCGCTTCCGCCGCGAACGCGCGGGTCAGAAGCGCGCGGGCGCGCCCGCGAGGGATCCCCCGGCTCTGCATGTAGTAGAGTGCGCGCGCATCGAGTTCGCCGACGGTTGCGCCGTGCGCGCACTTCACGTCGTCGGCAAAGATCTCGAGTTCCGGCTTAAGATTGATCGTCGCGGTCCGGTCGAGCAGCAGACCACGGAGCGACTGTTCGCCGTCTGTCTTTTGCGCGTCGCGCGCGACCTCGACCGCTGCGGCAAGGCTTGCGGTCGATCGATCTGCCGCGACCGCGCGCCAAAGCTGGTGCGACTGGCCGCCAACCGCGTCGTGGCGCAAGCGCACTGCACATTCGTGTTTTTGCGTGCCGCGCGTCAGGAGCGCGCCACCATATTCCGCAAATGCCGCGTCGCCCTCGATCGTCAATTGCGCATCGATTCGCGATCCGCCGCCGCCCGCACCGAGAAAGGTGGTGACGAGGCTAGCGGCCTCACCCACCATCGCTTCCTCACGCAGGGACACGAACCCTGCCGACTGGACGATCCGCACGGCGCGCATCAGTCGCGCGGCCTTTGCCAGTTCGACCGCCAAGAAGCGGTTGCTCCACCCGGCCCCGGCATAGGTTTCGATCACGGTGCCGACCGCATCCTCGGCAAGGACGATCAAGCCGGGGAGGTGATTTTCGCCGCCGGTCGCGACATGAACGATCTGAACCGGGTCCGCGACTGCGTCCTTGTCGAGCCGGAGCGCCCAACCCCGACCCTTAGCCCGGCGGCCAAGCGCATGATCCCCCGGATCGATCGGCTCGACAGTGACGCGATCGAGCTTGCTTTCCGCTTCATTAAGCCTGCCGTCGACGAACAGCAGCCGAGCGCCGGGCAGGTCGAGGAAATAATTCGTATCGTCCGTCACCGGCCCAAGCGCGGCCGAGGCCGTCAGTCCATCAAGATCGGCCCAACGCCACGCCTCGGCCCGGGGAGAGGGAAGGTCGAGAACGGTGCTCACGCCGCCGCCCCGGCATAACCCTCACGCTCCAGCTCATGCGCCAGTTCGGCATCGCCGGTGCGCGTGATCCGACCGTCGTCCAGCACGTGGACAAAATCGGGCTTCACGTAATCGAGCAGCCGCTGGTAATGGGTGATCAGCAATACCGCCTTGTCGGGCGCTCGCATGATCCGGTTGATGCCGTCGCCGACGATGCGCAGCGCGTCGATGTCGAGCCCGCTGTCGGTTTCATCGAGGATCGCGAGGCGGGGCGCGATCACGCCCATCTGGACCATCTCGTTGCGCTTCTTCTCGCCGCCCGAAAAGCCGACATTGACCGGGCGCTTGAGCATCTCTGCGTCCATGTCGAGTTTGCGGGCTTCCTCACGCGCCAGCTTCAGGAATTCAGCACCCGACAATGGCTTCTCGTCGCGGGAGGCCCGCTGCGCGTTGAGCGCCTCGCGCAGGAACTGGACGTTGGAGACGCCGGGGATCTCGACCGGGTATTGGAAGCCGAGGAACAGGCCCAACGCGGCGCGTTCGTGCGGATCGAGGTCGAGCAGGTCCTGCAGGTCGAACGTCACAGAGCCGACGGTCACTTCATAGCCGGGCCGCCCGCCGAGCACATAGCCGAGCGTCGACTTACCCGCGCCGTTCGGCCCCATGATCGCATGCACCTCGCCCGCGTTCACGGTGAGCGAGAGGCCCTTGAGGATTTCCTTGCCGTCGATTTCGGCGTGGAGGTTAGTGATTTGAAGCATTAGGTTCTCAATTCAGTGATGATCTGGCGTATTTCCCCCGTGTCGATGAGGCCGTCGCCCTGCACCGCTAGCCGCAGGCGATACGGCTCCAGCGCTGCGTCGGCTTTGGTAGTAGTAAAGTCGTCCCACTCCCAATCGCCGCAGTTCGGTGCATCCCCGACAAACCGCTCCAACATCTCCGCGAGTTCGAGCTTGGTCACCCCACGCTCCCCTCAAGCGAGATTCCCAACAACTTCTGTGCCTCCACCGCGAACTCCATCGGGAGTTGCTGCAGCACCTCCTTCGCAAAGCCGTTGACGATCAGCGCCACCGCCGCCTCGCTGTCGAGGCCGCGCGACTGGGCGTAGAACATCTGGTCGTCGCTGATCTTCGAGGTCGTCGCCTCATGCTCGATCTGCGCTGAGGGGTTGCGGACCTCGATATACGGCACGGTATGCGCGCCGCACTGGTCGCCCAAGAGCAGGCTGTCGCACTGGGTGAAGTTGCGCACGCCCTCCGCGGTCGGCGCCACACGCACCAGCCCACGATAGGTGTTGTCGGAGCGGCCCGCACTGATCCCCTTCGACACGATCGTCGACTTGGTGTTCTTGCCGAGGTGGATCATTTTGGTACCGGTATCGGCCTGCTGGCGATTGTTGGTGACCGCGACCGAATAGAATTCGCCGACCGATCCGTCGCCCGCGAGCACGCAGGAAGGGTATTTCCACGTCACCGCGCTGCCGGTTTCGACCTGCGTCCACGACACCTTGCTGTTCTTGCCCTGGCACAGCGCGCGCTTTGTGACGAAATTGTAGATGCCGCCGACGCCGTTCTCATCGCCGGGATACCAGTTCTGGACGGTCGAATATTTGATCTCGGCATCGTCCAATGCGACCAGTTCGACGACGGCGGCGTGGAGCTGGTTCTCGTCGCGCATCGGGGCGGTGCAGCCTTCGAGATAGCTGACGTAGCTGCCCTTGTCGGCGACGATCAGCGTGCGCTCGAACTGCCCGGTGTTTTCGGCGTTGATCCGGAAATAAGTGCTGAGCTCCATCGGGCAGCGCACGCCCTCGGGAATGTAGACGAACGTCCCGTCGGAGAAGACCGCGCTGTTGAGCGTCGCGAAATAATTGTCGCGCTGCGGCACGACCTTGCCCAGCCACTTCTTCACAAGGTCCGGATATTCCTTGATCGCCTCGCTGATCGATCGGAAGATCACCCCGGCGGCTTCGAGTTCCTTGCGAAAGGTGGTGGCGACGCTGACGCTGTCGAACACCGCATCGACCGCGACGCGGCGCTTGGGACTGCCGTCGGCCTCGGTCTCGACCACCCCCGCAAGCAGCTTCTGCTCGCCGATCGGGATGCCGAGCTTTTCATAGACGCGCAGGATTTCTGGATCGACCTCGTCGAGCGAGCCCAGCTTGGGCTTTGCCTTGGGCTCGGCATAATAATAGGCGTCCTGGTAATCGATAGGCGCGATGTCGAGCTTCGCCCAGTCGGGCGCCTCCATCGTTTGCCACAACGCGAATGCCTTCAGCCGCCAGTCGAGCATCCACTGCGGCTCGTCCTTCTTGGCGGAGATGAAGCGAACCGTATCCTCGCTCAGCCCCTTGGGCGCAAAGTCCTGTTCGATGTCCGAGGAGAAGCCCCATTCATAGGTCTTCGATACCGCGGCATAGGCTTCGGCGTTCTTGGTGGCCATTATGCCCTCATTCCGTTCGTTTCGAGCGGCGTCGAGAAACGGGTCTCGCGCACAGGTTTCTCGGCTTCGCTCGCAACGAGCGGAGCCGGGGACGATGAAAGTGATGCGAGGCTGACACCGGCCAGCGCGCCCCGGACGGCGCCGTTAACGGCGTTCCAGTGCGGCTTGACGCGGCAATTGTCCTCGATCGCGCAGTCATGGCTTCCGCGCTCAACACAGGCGGTGAGCGCGATCGGCCCCTCCACCGCCTCGACGATGTCGGCAACACTGATCGCGGCGGCCGGGCGGGCAAGGCGGAAACCGCCGCCGGTGCCGCGCGCGCTCTCGAGCAGACCGGCCGATGACAGGCGGCTGACGAGCTTTTGCGCGGTCGGGAGCGGGACGCCGGTTTCCCCCGCCAGCATCGTCGCGTTGACACGCGCCATCCCGCCGCAATGACGAGCGGCGGCGGACATCATCACGACCGCGTAATCGGCAAGGCTGGACAAACGCATGTAAGTCTAAAGTTTCCAAATCGGACGGGAACGATCCGATTGAGATGGGAGCGGGCGGCGGGCGCGTCAAGCCGCTGAATTTGCTAACGACTCGCAAGTCTTTGACGACAGGCCACGGCGGTGCAAAAGACGGCGAATGGGCTGGTATCATCCATTGCTGTTTCGCATCGACGCCGAGCGCGCGCACCGCGCGACGGTCGCGATGCTCGGCGCATGGGCCTCGGCCGGATCGCCCTTTGCAGCCGGGCGGGTCTATCCGCGCTTAAGGACGGAAGTCGCCGGGCTGCGCTTCGCCAATCCGGTCGGCCTCGCGGCGGGGGTCGACAAGGATGCGCGGGCGATCCCCGGCTGGTTCGCGCTGGGCTTCGGCGCGGTCGAAGTGGGGACGCTGACCCCCCTGCCCCAGCCGGGAAACCCCAAACCGAGGCTCTTCCGGCTGATCGAGGACCGGGCGGTCATCAACCGGATGGGGTTCAACAACGGCGGTATCAATGCCGCCGTTCCGCGAATTCGCCGCGCGAAACGAAGGGGTGTGCTGGGCGTGAACGTCGGCGCGAACAAGGACGCCGTCGACCGCTCCGCGGATTATGTCGAAGCCGTCACCGCCGCCGCGGATATTGCCGATTACATCACGATCAACATCAGTTCGCCGAACACACCGGGACTGCGCGACCTCCAGCATGGGGCGGCACTGCGCGATTTGCTTGCCGCCTGCACCGCGGCACGGGGCACGACACCGATGTTCCTCAAGGTCGCACCCGATCTGACCGCGGACGCCGTCGACGACATCGCGCGCGCGGCGATTGATCAGGGTATTGACGCGCTGATCGTCGGCAATACGACGGTCAGCCGCCCGGAGCTTGATTCATCCAATGCCTGCGAGGCAGGAGGGCTGTCGGGAGCGCCGCTGGCGATGCTCGCGCATCAGCGCCTGCGCGATTTCCGCGTCGCGACCGGCGGCAAGCTGCCGCTCGTGGCCGCCGGCGGCATCGATTCCGGCGAAGCGGCCTATGCCCGAATCCGGAGCGGCGCGAGTCTCTTACAGCTTTACACCGCGCTCATTTACGCCGGTCCCGGGCTCGCCCGGCGCATCGCCCGCGACCTCGATACACTGCTCGCCCGCGACGGATTTGCAAGCGTCGCCGATGCGGTTGGCACCGACTGATGCTGCGGCTTGCGCGGGCCGCACGGCTCGTTACGATCCGGTGCCGATGACAAACAAGCTTTTCGCGTTCGCCGCGCTGCTCCTTGCGCCCGCTTGCACCACGGTCGGTTCGCCTTCACCGTCCTCTTCCGGCGTACCGGGGATGGTCAGCGCCGCCGACCCGCGCGCCGCCGCCGCAGGGGTCGAGATCCTCAACGCGGGCGGCAGTGCGACCGACGCCGCGATCGCGACGCAATTGGCGCTAAACGTTGTCGAGCCGCAGAGTTCGGGGATTGGCGGAGGCAGTTTCTGGGTCAGCCACGACGCCGCGACCGGCAAGGTATCGACCATTGACGGACGCGAGAAGGCGCCGCTGGCGGCGACCGGCACGTGGTTCTACGAAAGCGGCCGACCGCTCAGCCACAGCGCCGCGGTCCCAGGCGGGCGCAGCGTCGGCGTCCCCGGGGCGCTGCGCGCGATGGCGCTGGCGCATCGGGAATCGGGTAAGCTTCCCTGGGCACGGCTGTTCCAACCCGCGATCAAGCTCGCCCGCGACGGCTTCGTCGTCAGCGAACGCCTCAACAATTCGATCCAGAGCTATGGCGGCCATGTCACCGGCTGGGCAAAACAGGCGTTTTTCGGTGCGGACGGCAAGGCGCTCCCCGTCGGCACGCTCTTCCAGAACCCCGATCAGGCGGCGTTGCTGACCCGGATCGCGACTCGAGGCCCCGACAGCTTCTACGTCGGCCCGACCGCAGAAAAGATAGTCGCCACCGTCAACGGCGCGGTGCGCAATCCGTCGAAAATGACAACGGGCGACCTCGCCGCATATGAGGCAAAGCGCCGCGATGCGGTCTGCGAGAAATACCGCGTCTACCGAATTTGCAGCATGGGGCCGCCATCATCGGGCGGGATCACCGTGCTGATGATCCTTGGCCAGCTTGAGCGGTTCGACATGGCACAGTTCGGTAAAGATTCGCCCGTCGCATGGCATCTGTTCGCGGAATCGACCCGCCTCGCCTTTGCCGATCGCAACTTGTACATCGGCGATCCCGACTATGTCGTCGTGCCGCAACGGGGGATGCTCGACCCCGCCTATCTTGCCAAGCGGTCGGCGCTGATCTCGACCAACCGGATGATCGCCGATGTCGAGCCGGGTATTCCGCAAGGCGCGCCGCCACGTATCAAGGCACCCGCAGGTGAGGTTGCTGGCACGACGGACCTGGCCGTCGCCGATGCGGCGGGAAACGTTGTCGAGGTCACGACGACGATCGAGGGCGTGTTCGGGTCGGGGCTGTCGGTCGAGGGCGCGATGCTCAACAACCAGCTGACCGATTTCGACATCGTTCCGGTAGCCAAAGATGCCAATGGGGAAGGCTATCTCGTCGCCAACCGGGTCGAGGGCGGCAAGCGCCCGCGTTCATCCATGTCGCCGACCATCGTTTATGGACCCGACGGCCATGTGAGGCTTGCGATCGGCGCGGCCGGCGGACCGACGATCATCGCGCAGGTCGCCAAGGCGTTGATCGGCGTGCTCGACTGGAACATGAGCGCGCAGGATGCGATCGCGACAGGCCTGCTCTTCGCGCCGGAGCAAACGGCCTATCTGGAAGCGGGGACTGCGCGCGAGGCGATGGCCCCTGCGCTTCGAACGATTGGCGAGACGGTACGGGTCATCCCGCTCGGGCTGAAAGCGAATGCGATCGAATGGAAAGACGGGCGCTGGACCGGTGCGGCGGACCCGCGAAGCGAAGGCGTCGCGATCGGCCAGGACGGCAGCGTTACCGAGATCAAGCGCGTCGGTGCGCCGGGCAACCGCCCGCCCGAGTGAATTTACGTGACGTTGACGAAGAGCGACGCTGCAAGGAGACGTTGATGCGAGCGTTCGAACATTTTCCCAATCTGGTCACGATGTTCTTCACACGCGCCGCTGAACAGGGTGATGCTCCTTTTTTGTGGGCCAAGCGCGATGGCGCATGGACATCGATCAGCTGGCATGAAGCATCACGCCGAGTTGCCAGCCTTGCGACCGGGTTGAAGGCGATCGGACTCGTCCCCGGCGACCGCGTCATGCTCGTCAGCGAAAACCGGCCGGAATGGTGCATCAGCGATCTTGCGATCATGGCCGCGGGTTGCATCACCGTGCCGACCTACACGACAAATACCGAACGTGACCATGCGCATGTGATCGAGAATAGCGGCGCGCGCGCGGTGATCGTGTCTTCTCAAAAACTCGCCCAGAAATTGATGCCCGCGGTCATACGCTCGATCCAGCCGGAATTCATCATCGGTATCGACACGATGCGTCTCGGTCAGCCCGGAGCCGCCGTGCACGACTGGAACAGGCTGATCGCGACGAACGACACGAACCCGGCGCAAGTGGCACAGATTGCGACCTTTCAGCGCAGCGACCCAGCCTGCATCATCTATACGAGTGGAACGGGGGGAAGTCCTCGCGGGGTCGTGCAGCATCATGGGGCGATCCTGCACAACGTGGCGGGCTGCGTCGCCATCATCGCCGAGGATTTCGGTTGGCGCGACGAAGTCTTTCTGTCGTTCCTGCCGCTAAGCCATGCGTATGAGCATACCGGCGGTCAGCATCTGCCGATCGGTCTTGGCGGACAGATCTATTACGCCGAAGGGCTCGACAAGCTCTCCGCAAATATCAACGAGGTGCGGCCGACGATCATGGTGGTCGTGCCCCGGCTGTTCGAAATGCTGAGAACACGGATAACCAGGGAAATCGAGAAAAAGGGGCGCACATCGCAGCGGCTGTTTTCGCTCGCACAGGATATCGGCGCACGTGAACATCGCGGCGAAGCGAGAATTGTCGATCGCGCCGCCAAGTTCGTGGTCGACCGGTTGTTAAAGCCCAAAATCGCAGCGAGGTTCGGCGGGCGGTTGAAAGCGATGGTTTCGGGCGGTGCGCCGCTGAACGCCGAGATCGGGCGATTCTTCGATGCGATCGGCCTGACGATCCTTCAGGGCTATGGCCAGACCGAAGCGGCACCGGTCGTCTGCTGTAACCGGCCCTCCGCCGGGATCGACATGGCAACGGTCGGCCCCCCGTTAAGTGATACCGAGGTCAAGATCGCGGAAGATGGCGAGATCCTGGTGCGGGGTGAACTGGTGACACAGGGCTATTGGCGGAACGAAGCCGAAACCGCGCGGATACTGCGCGACGGTTGGCTGCACACCGGCGACATCGGAGCCATCGATGAGAAAGGCCGGATCAGCATCACTGATCGCAAGAAGGACCTGATCATCAACGACAAGGGCGAGAATATCGCTCCGCAAAAGGTCGAGGGGATGCTGACGCTCCAACCCGAAATCGCGCAGGCGATGATCGCAGGCGAACAGCGGCCCTATATGGTAGCGCTGCTGGTGCCGGACCCGGAATGGACGCAGAAATGGTGCGCAGCCAACGGCAATCCCTGCAATTTCGAGACGTTAAGCCAAAACAGTGCCTATCGCACCGCGATCGGAGCGGCCGTCGAACGTGTCAACAAGGAGTTGTCGGTAACGGAACGCGTAAGGCGCTTCTTCCTTGCCGACCAGCCTTTCACGATCGACAACGAGCAAATGACCCCTTCGCTCAAGATCCGCAGGCACGTGCTGCGATGCGTTTACGGCGAGCGGCTCGACGCGCTCTATAAAGCCTGAGTGCCGGTCATTTCCTGCCGGGGATCACTTTCATCGTCCAGTCCCGTTCCGGACGGAGATATTTTTCCGCCGTCGCCTTGATCTGTTCGGGCGTGACGGCTGCATAGTCCGCGACAAGGTTTCTTGTCGCAATCGCGATCCTCGGGTCATAGGCCGCACCGCCAAGCTGCTGAAGCCAGAAGGAATTGCCCGATGCGGCGCGCGCGATCTGCTGGGCCATCGGCCCCTTGATGCGCTCAAGCTCGTCCTCGGCTACCGGCTTGGCAACCAGGTCTGCCGCGATTTGACGCGCGATCGTATAGAACAGATCGATCTTGTCGGGGCGCACCTGACCGACGGCAATGACGGTGCCGCCGCTGGACAGACCGACAGGCCATGAACTCGACACGCTGGGACTATAGCTCGCATGCGCCTCCGTCCTCAGCCGGTCGAACAGACGATCGGAAAAGAGTTGCGCCAGCACGTCGAGACGGCGGCTTTCCGCTATCCCTGCGACTCCGCCGCCGGTCGGCCAGGCGATCACGGCCGCCGCCTGATTGGCGTCGCCGCTATGCGTTCGGACAACCGGGCTGGCATTATGAGCCGGGAAACGAACGGGCGGCGGCGGTGACTTCGCCGCGTTTCGCCCGGGCAGCGCGCCGAACGTCCGTGCCACCGCGCCGATCGCCTCATCGGCCTTGATGTCACCGAACACGGAAACCTCGATCGGACCCGAAGCGAGCAGCGGTTCCCAGAGCGTGCGGAAATCGGCGGCGCTGGTCGCTCGAATTTCTGGCGGCGTCGGGGTCGCCCAGCGGGTATCGCCGTCCCTGAGCAGCTGCTGGAGGTCGCGGGCGATCACGCCGTTGGGGGACGACGCATAGCCGGGATACCCCGCAAGTGCAGCGGCGCGTGCGCGGGCGACGGGTGCCGGATCCCAGGCCGGAAAGGCAAGCTTCGCCGCCATCAATTTCAATTCGTCGGAATAGTCGGCCGGTGACGTCAGCGCCGCGAGCGAGAATGCATCGTCGTCGATCCCGAAATCAAGGCCGATCCGCCGGCCGGCGGTCAGTGCGTCAAGGTCGTCCTGATCGAGCTTGCCGATCCCGCCCGCGATCAGCGCGAGGTCGCCCGCCCAGGCCGCGGTCGGACGGTCGGCGGGCAGAGCGTTGTAGCCGATTCCAAATCGCGTGCGGACATAGACACGACCGGTTTCGCTCGGGCTGGGATAGACGAGCAGGCGCACACCGTTGGCAAAAATGACGCGCTCGATATCAAGGCCGGGCAGCGGCTGGCGAGACACGACGGTTCCAGCCGGTCCGAACGCCGGAAGCGCGGAGAAATTGACCGTATTGGTCCGCGCGCGCCTGTCCGCAATCGCGGTGACGTTGGATTTCAGGGCGGCCGCAAGCTTGCTTGCCGCGCGCGGGTCTGGCGTCCGCGTGTTGACCAATGCCCGCGGGATGCCCGCGAAAATCCGGTCGGTCGACGCGAGTACCGTTTGCGGCATGAACATGCCCTTGTCCTTGGCGGATTTCAGGACGTCATAGGATGCCTGGGGGCTGGCAACGGTTTCACGAATGTCTAGTGCACCGACCATGTCGTCGGCCTGTTTCGCGCTCGCCTCGACCCTTGCCGTTTCGACCGCGCCGCGCATCGCTGCGTCAACTTCCGCATATTCACGGTCGATCTCCGCCTGAGACGGCGGATTGGCTTTCGCGTCCGCGAGCACCGCCCGGACATCGCGGAGGGCCGATCGCCAATCGTCGCCGATGGGAAGTATGTTGATCGAGGTGATGTTCGCGGATCTGGATACGTCGTCGAGCGATACGCTCGCCTGAAGATAGCTGCCGCCGCCGCGTGCCCTCGTCTCGAGCCGCCGGCTGATGACGCGTGCCGCCAGCGTGTCGACCAGCCGCTTTTGATTGAAGATCACGGTATCGTTGTTAAAGTGCCACGGCCGGACGATCGCCATCGCGACGAGTGGCGGAACACCGGGTTCGACGATCGCCGCGGTTGCAGGTGCGCGCGGGTCCGGCGTACCGAAATCGGGGGCGGCCGGAGTAGGCCCCGTTGCCGTCCAGCCGGCGAAATGCTGATCGATCAGGCGCGCGGAAATGGAGGGATCCATGTCGCCCGAGATGATGACGACGGTCTCATCGGGCCGGTACCAGCGATCGTGAAACGCGCGAACGCTGGCGGGCGTGGCGGCTTCGAGCGTCTTGATGTTACCGATGGGTGAACGGTCGGCAAGCGGTTGCCCCGCAAACAATGTCGAGCGGACCTTGTCGCCGAGACGGACTTGCGGGCCGGGCTGCTCGCGCTGTTCGGCGAGCACTGCGGGAAGTTCGGTGTCGAGACCGCTTTGGGTCAGTTTCGGTTCCGCGACCATCCCTTCGAGGATTTTCAGGCTTTCATCCAGCTTGGCGGGCGTGGCGCCGGGAAGATCGAGTTTATAGGTCGTCGAAACCGGCGTCGTCTGCGCGTTCGAGTCCGATCCGAAGGTGGCACCGAGACGCTGCCAGATGCGCCGGGTTTCTCCGTCGGGAACATATCTGGAGCCACGGAAGGTCAGATGCTCGATCAGGTGGGCATAACCGCGTTGCGACCCGGTTTCATTCAGCGAACCTGCGTTCACGCGGACACGCACGGAAACCTGGCCGGGGGGCGCGCCGTTACGGCGAACCGCGTAGCGCAAGCCGTTGGGCAAGGCGCCGAAAGCCCAGGCGGGATCATGCGGAAGATCGCTTCCCTTGTACAGCCACGCTGAGTGATCGACGCGCGCATCCTTTGCGGGTGCCGTAGCCGGTGCCGAAGGTTGCGCTTGCCGGGACTGCTGACTTTGGGCGGAGGTAGCCCCGCCGATCAGCAGGAGGATGAACATTGCGCGTGAGGAGCGCGGGAAGATCGTCATGCGAGCGCCCTTAAACGGACAAGGATGGCTCCGCCATGAATTTGACGAACACAGCACCTATGATGGCGCTAACGCGTCATCAGCGCGTTACGGATTTTCCGTTTATCGAGAACCTGAAATCTACGGGACGTACTGATGCACAAAGCAGCTTTTGCAGACCCTTCAAGGCCGGGATCGCAGCCAAAGTCGCGCGATACGCACGATGATGTGTGTCCGGCAATGATGGTTCCCGATCTGAACGTCATTTCCGGGGCACCGGCTGCGGGCACGCCGATGCAGGCAGAGCGCGGCAGGCCGTTCATAATTACGCTCGGCAAGCATTTGCGCGGCCTGTTCGACCGCATGATCGCGCGCTATTCCCTCGTGCCGAACGATCCGGTGCTCGATGCACGCAGCTTCGCATGGACCAGGGATCTGGAAAACGCCTGGGAAGCGATTCGCGATGAGGCGGGGGCGGTTGCCCTGCACGGCCGGGCAGCGCCGTCGCTTGCAACGATCTCGCCCGATCACCGATCGATCGCGGAGGTCGACAAATGGCGCTCCTTCTTCCTCTGGGGCTATGGTTTTGCGATCGAGGAAAACCTTGCACGCTGTCCGCAAACCGCAGAGATCGTGACAAAGATTCCGGGGCTCAACAGCGCCTTCTTTTCGATCCTGGCACCGGGTACGCATATTCCGGACCACAGGGGCGTCACCAAGGGGCTTATCACGTGCCATCTGGGACTGATCGTTCCCAACGACGGCGATGTCAGAATGCGTGTTCAGGACCGGACCGTCCGCTGGGCCGAAGGTCAGGCACTGGTGTTCGACGATACGTATCGCCACGAAGTCTGGAACGACACCGGTGCAACGCGCGTCGTTTTGCTGATCCAGTTCGAACGACCCTTGCGGCAGCCCGGACGGGCGATCGCCGACTTCTTCCTCGGCTTTGTGCGACGCTCTGCCTTCGTGCAGGAGGCGCGCAACAATATCGACAGCTGGAACGCGGCAATGAAGCAGCTTGATAGGTAAATTTCTTGCATGGTTACTGACTTCCCGCCGCTAATTGTAGCAGCGTGACTTGATTTTTAGCCGTTACCCGATGGTGATGTTGTAAACTTAGCGACATTCGCGGTCATCGATTTTTTGAGGACCGCAGTAAAATGTACAGTGATCATATCGTCCAAACGGGCAAGCTCATCCAGACGAAAAAAGGGCGCTGGGACGGGATTGATCCAGAAGCGGTGGCGCGGATGCGGGTCCAGAACCGCTTCACGACCGGACTGGACATCGCGCGCTACACCGCGGGGATCATGCGGCGCGACATGGCGGCTTACGATGCCAATCCGGCGAAATACACGCAGTCGCTCGGCTGCTGGCACGGCTTTATCGGCCAGCAGAAAATGATTGCGATCAAGAAGCATTTCGGTTCGACCGAGCGTCGGTATCTCTATCTGTCCGGCTGGATGGTCGCCGCGCTGCGGTCCGATTTCGGACCCCTTCCCGACCAGTCGATGCATGAAAAGACGAGCGTGCCTGCGCTGATCGCGGAACTCTACACTTTCCTGCGGCAAGCCGATGCGCGCGAACTCGGTTTGATCTTCCGCGACCTCGATGCCGCGCGCGTGGCCGGGAACGAGGTCGAGGAAAAGCGATTGTCGCGCGCGATCGATCAGCACGAGACCCACGTCGTACCGATCATCGCCGATATCGACGCAGGCTTCGGAAATGCCGAGGCAACGTATCTGCTCGCGAAAAAGATGATCGAGGCGGGTGCCTGCGCGCTCCAGATCGAGAATCAGGTCAGCGATGAGAAACAATGCGGCCACCAGGACGGGAAGGTCACCGTGCCGCACGAGGACTTCCTCGCGAAGGTCCGCGCGTGCCGCTACGCCTTTCTCGAACTCGGCGTCGAAGACGGGATCATCGTGACGCGTACCGATTCGCTCGGTGCGGGGCTGACCAAGCAGATCGCGGTCAGCAAGGAACCGGGTGATCTGGGCGACCAATATAACGGATTCCTCGATTGCGAGGAGGTGACCGACCTGTCGACGATCAACGGCGACGTCATCATCAACCGCGACGGCAGATTGATGAAGCCCAAGCGGCTATCCTCAAACCTGTTCCAGTTCCGCGCCGGGACCGGGGAGGACCGCTGCGTGATGGACTGCATCGCCAGCTTGCAGAACGGCGCCGACTTGCTGTGGATCGAGACCGAGAAGCCGCATATCGAGCAGATTGCGGGCATGGTCGATCGTATCCGCAAAGTGATTCCCAACGCCAAGCTCGTCTATAATAACAGCCCCAGCTTCAACTGGACGCTAAACTTCCGCCAGCAGGTGTTCGATGCCTGGAAGGCCGAGGGCAAGGATGTCGCCGCCTACGATCGCGCGAAATTGATGAGCGTCGAGTATGACGGGACGGAATTGGGCAGCGAGGCCGACGAACGCATCCGCACCTTCCAGAAGGATGCCGCGGCGCGCGCGGGGATCTTCCATCACCTGATCACGCTACCGACCTATCACACCGCCGCGCTCAGCACCGACAACCTTGCACGCGAATATTTCGGCGAGGCGGGGATGCTCGGCTACGTCAAGGGCGTCCAGCGCAAGGAAATCCGCGAAGGGATCGCGTGCGTGAGGCACCAGAATATGTCGGGCAGCGACATCGGGGACGATCACAAGGAGTATTTCGCTGGGGAAGCGGCGTTGAAGGCCGGCGGCGCCGACAACACGATGAACCAGTTCGCGGCCTGACAAGCCGACAGGTGCGCGGCAGGTCCGAACCGGCCGCGCCCATTATCTTCTTATCGTTGAAAAGAAACGCCCGCCGATGGTTACCCATCGGCGGGCGACTTTCCTCCCCAGGAAACCAGTTTTCAGCTCAGACGACCGAGCCGGTGATAGAGTGCGGAGAATTTTGCCGAACGGGGATCATCGGCGATCTGCTTCGTATACGCCGCGACCGCTTCCTTCATCAAAGCAAAGTCCTCCGTCGAAAATACCGCCCGGCTGCGTTGCGGCGTCTGCGTATCGGGCACACTGCGTCTCCTGTCAGTCGTTCAATTTGTTTCCGTGTGACATGCTAATAGCGCGGTTTGCGAAGGTTTTGCGAACATCCCCCCGAAAAAAACGTTGAACGGTCGTCCTCATCGATCATTTGCATGTATCGCTGTTAAATCTTTACAGGGGGGGGTCAAACTCTTCGGTGGAGGCTTTCTGTGGCTGATACGAAACTTTTCGTCGGGCATGCCCTTCGCAGATTGCGTCGCGACCAAGGTCTGACCCAGGTCGCGATGGCGGCCGCCCTCGATATCTCGGCGAGCTATCTCAATCTGCTCGAGCGCAACGGACGTCCGTTGACCGCGTCCGTTCTGATGCGATTGACCGAGCAGTTCGACTTCGACCCGAGAAGCCTATCCGCCAACCAGCCCGCAGGCGGAAGCGATGCGATGAGGAGGCGGCTCGCCGATCCGCTCTTTGCCGATCTGGCGATCGACCGCACAGAGATCGAGGAATGGCTCGCGGCCGCACCTGGCGGCGCGGAAGCCTTTGCCCGGGCATTCGATCGCGGCGGCGGGGGCCGGGACGATGGTTCCGTGATTACCGATCCAATATCGGAAATACGTCGCGAAATCGAACGATGGCGCAACCATTTCCCGGACCTTGATGGGCTGGCCGAACAGATTGCAGACGAATTGCGGCTCGGAGCGGTCGATCTCTACGGCGCGCTGATCGAGCGGTTGCGCGTCAGGCATCAATTATCCGTTCGCATTTTGCCCGTCGACATCCTGCCTGACGTCGTGCGCCGCATCGATCTGCATGCCAGACAGCTGCAATTGAGCGAAACACTGGCGCACGACCGGCGAGTTTTCGCCGCAGCTTATCAGCTGGGTATGATCGAGGCGCAAAACGAACTCGACGCTCTGGTCCGTGGCGCAGGATTTGCGGATCGAACAGCGCAGCGGCTGTATCGGCGTCATCTCTGCAATTATTTCGCAGCCGGGATCGTCATGCCCTACGCCCGGTTCCTTCGGGCTTGCGAAGGAACCGGCTATGACGTGGATCTGATTGCGCGACGGTTCGACGTCGGGTTCGAATCGCTCGCGCACCGGCTGACGACCTTGCAGCGTGTTGGTGCCCGCGGACTGCCGTTCTTCATGCTGAGAGCCGATCGTTCCGGACAAATTTCCAAGCGTTTTGCCGGAGCAAGCAACGCCGCGCTCGTCGAAGGGCAAACACCCTGCCCGCTCTGGAATGTGACGCGCACATTCGAGTATCCGGATCGCCTTCTGGTCCAGGCGGTCGAGCTCGAAGGAGGTGAACGCTGGCTGACGCTTAGCCGGTCGATCCGCAAACCGGGCGTGCGGTACGGAGACGTCGAGGCAGATTTCTCCGTGGGTGTCGGCGTCGAAGCATCGCAAGCGGCGGAACTCGCTCAGGCGCGCGGGATCGACACAAACGTCGCAACACCGGTGGGGCTGGGTTGCCGGGCCTGTTTTCGCGAATGTCCTCAGCGTTCCGCCGCCCCGGCGGGCCGCGCCCTAAGCGTCAATGATCGCGAACGCGGCATGTCGGGCCTGACCTTCGCCGTCGACTGACACACACCCTTGCCCGGACAATGGCGTCATACCAAATTGCCGATGTGAGCCATTATCGAGCAAACACCGGTAACCGTGTCAGTGCGGCCATCATCGCTGTTCTTGTGCAATGCGCGCTTGGCTATGCATTGATCGCCGGGTTCGGCGTCGACCTGACCAGGAAAGTCAGCGAGAGCCTGAAAACCTTCATTGTAACGCCGCCGGCGCCGCCGCCAATCGAACCGAAGACCGTTCCGGAACCCAGGCAAAGCCGTCGGCGCGAGGGGGCAGCGTCTGCGCCCAATATCGTTTCCAAACCGGCGGAAGTCGTCGCGCCGAAACCGTTCATCCTGACGACGATCCCGCCACCGCCGATCGTCACCGCAACCAGGGCAGGCATGGGCAGCGACCCCACGCAGGGAGGCGCGCCCCAACCCGGACCCGGATCGGGAAGCGGAGGCATCGGCAATGGCAGGGGAAGCGGCGGACGCGGAGCGGGCGGCGGCAGCGGCGGGTATCGCACGCCGCCCCGGCAAATCGCTGGTCGTATTCGCAATCGTGACTATCCCAGCGATGCGGCGGCACAAGGCATGCAAGGCACCGTCTCTGTCGAGTATTTCATTTTGCCCGACGGCCATCCGTCCGAATGCAAAATAACGCATTCGAGCGGGAGCGCTTCGCTGGACCAGACGACATGCCGGCTTATCACGGAGCGGTTCAGATACAGGCCGTCTTTCGATGCGAGCGGGCGGGCGGTACGATCGATCATGGTTGCCGATCATATCTGGGTTCTCGACGACCGGGACTTGCAACCCGGTTAGGCCGGACCCGCTCCGGACGGTTGATGCGGCACTCGTTACCGGCAGAGACCCGTTAGATTCCGACCCGAGGTTACGCGACGTCGATATCGCATTGATGCCTAACCGCGCGCTGGTAGCGGGCAAGCAGCCGTAAAAGGTCGATTTGCCTATGCGTCTGCGTCTTGTCGAAGATCTGTTTGAGGTAAGCGCGCGCCGTATGCGGGGTAACGTGCATTATTGCGGCCGCCTGAGTAACGCTCCGTCCCGAAAACAACAGTTGCGTCAAGCGTGTTTCGACGGGGGTAAGTCCGTGAAGCAGACAAATGGGCTCGATACCGCGCAAGCTGATCTGTTCCGGGTACATGAGATAAATGACCGCTCGAGCCGCATCGGGATCCTCCTCGAACTCTACTGTCCGAGCGACCGGCGATATAACGGTGAGCAGCGAGCGCCCATTATCGCCGCCGGGGATCATCATCATGACCGAATGAGGCGTTCCAGCTTCGCTGTCACCCCTTCGATCGAAGATGCAATCGATCGCGGTCCGGAACCGCACCGCGGAATGATAGTCGACGGGCCTGACACAACCATGCGTCAATTGTAGCCGAGCGCCGTCCGCAAGAACTTCGTCAGCGACATCGTTGGTGAAGGTGACCGCACGATCGGGTCCAAGAACGATAATACCGCATTCAATATTACGCAGAAGTGCTGTGGCCGTCTGGTAGTTCAATCGCTGCCTTCT
The DNA here is from genome assembly GCA_965219075.1 of Sphingomonas sp. Classification (GTDB taxonomy): domain Bacteria; phylum Pseudomonadota; class Alphaproteobacteria; order Sphingomonadales; family Sphingomonadaceae; genus Sphingomonas. The sequence continues at coordinate 1,674,709 of CBDCMM010000002.1, read as the reverse complement.
GATTTCTGCTCGCTGGCGGATCAGCTCGCTGGCGATATTGCCGAAACGCCCGATAGTCTCGAATGAGGATTCACTAAATTTCGGATGACCGTCGAATTCGGCTATCAGCCAAGATTGGACATCCTCTTCTGTGTCCACCATGACACCAAGCGCGGAGATATTGTGCCGCTCCGGGATCGGAACCTGTATTGCCCTGTTCAGTTTGGAATAATCGAACCGGCGAGAGGCAAGGTACGCTTCGAGATGGGGCTTCAGCCAGAAACCGTGCGAGGAACCGGAAATGGAGGCCTGATCACCATCTTGATCTTTACGGTTTCTCTTAAAAATCATGCCGTTGCGCGCATTGAGGGCCCGGCACATTTCGGAGATTACAGCCGAATGATCAGCTTCATCATTTTGCGTGTGAAGAGTGGAGCCGTATGATCGGCCACTTTCGACCAGCGATGCAAACATCCAACCCCCTCTGCCCGCCCCCCGCAATCTTGTGTTGCGAAACGCTCATGTGGCTTAAACAACCGTAAGCAACCCAGCGACGTCCCTATACATCATATCGGGCAGTCATCGCTATAGTTGTACAGTCTCTTATCGATACATGCCGTATCGCAGGGGTCGCACTTATGTCCCTGATCCAGTTTAACTTCCCGCCAGCAATATTATCGGAATGCGAAGCACTGTCCTCAAATCGGTAGCGTCGTCGGTTGCTCCCACCTCCACCGACCAGTTCAGGCTGGTTCGATCCGTCATCCGGTAGGTTACACCGAACAATAGCCGGCCGATCTGAAGATCACGGGACTTCGTGGTCAGTTCCGCGGGGGGCCCGTTCATTCCCGGATCGCTCGGCAAAGTCCGGGTTTTCGTGCCGAACGCCCAACTATGCGCATAGCCGAGGTTGAGTGTGGTGCGTTGATTGAAGGAGATGCCGATCCCCGCGCTCGCCGAGATGGCGTCACCCGGGTCAACATAGGTAATGCGGACGGGCGGGATCACCGTGTTAACATTTTTGGCAAAATTCACGGTGTAGCCGAGCGTACCGAAAAGCACGACCGGATCACTAGGAAGGATAGCGGTCACGCTGGGACTGATGGCGTAGAACCCGGCGCCGGTCGCAACCCTAGTCGCACGACCGAGCGTATCGCGCGGAACGGAAAAGGGACCGGATCCCGTCGGGATGACCCCCTGGAGATTGGCGATGATATACGGATTTCCGACCGAGCCGTTCAGCAACTGATAACGTGCCGTCAGTTCGACGTCTCCGATGTTGCTGCCTTTAACGGAGGTATCGATCGTCCGTGCCGGATCATTGTTGGTGCTGCCGGCAACCGGTGCGACGATGGTCGTGTCGGCTCTATAGACGAGCGGAACCCGGACGCCCAGTTCCAATCGATCGGTCAGGCCGTAACGCAACGATGCCGACTCTGTTATCACGTCCTGCCGGCTCTCGTTGATATCGAAGACGCCGACGAGCACTGCCTCGACAAGCTGGACACCGCGAAACACCGCACGGCTGCGATCGGCGCGTGCATAATCGAGCTGAATGTCCGTGGAGAGTTGCCCCTTGCGCGTGACAACGCTCCCCTGATTATCGAGCACGGCGATTTCGATCGGGCGATCGGTCTCTTCCGGCGCCTGACCGACGCGTTCAAGCGGAGCCTGGAGCGCCGTTGCCGGACCGGCACCGCCCCCCGGAGCGGCCCCTTGCGCCGCCGCAACCGCCGGCAAGGGGGCGGTCGCTTGCGGCAGTTTCGGGAGCGGTTCCGTTGAACCAACTTGCTCGCCCGACTGATCAAGGCGCTGTTTCACCTTCGCAAGTTCAGCCGCCTGCGCGTCAAGCCGTGCGCGTTGTTCCTTTATCAACGTCATTGCCTGATCGAGTTGCGATTGCAGACTGGATCGTTTCGACGGCGTTTGTCCGACCGCCGCGCTGGATCCGAACAGCAATCCCAGCGTCGCTCCGCTCAGCAGAACGAACTTCCCTCCCCCGACCTTCAGCCCCATATCTTATCGCGCCCCCAATATCGCGGCATCTGTCGCCAGATCCTGTACGCGCAGCATGGCAGATCCGAGTACGTCGGGTCCAGCATTCCGCAGATCGATCGACAAATTGGTGATCGTATCGATCGCGCGATCATTGCCCGTATTGGTGATTGCGGAGCCGAACGCGTTGCCGGCAAAGTGCAAAATCGAAAGATCGGCACCATGCAGTTCGACGCTCTTTATCGGACCCTGCAGATTTTGCGTGATGGTTCCCGCATCGGTCGCCGTGATCGCACCGGGCACGATCCGATCAAGTCCCGATAGCGATTCGCTTTGGGCACCAGCCGTCCCTGTCGTGATGGCGACTGAGGGTACGGCAGCCGAAGGCTGAATATGGATTCCCGTACGCGGATCGAACCAGACCCGCGGCCCAGTAGACGATGCAGCAATGTTCGTCGCGCCGTTTACCTCCCCGGCAGCGACGCGTTCGCCGTTATGCGGCGCATAGATCGTCAGCGTCGGAGCGCCCTGATCCGCCTTGAACACGGTGCGCAGAACGACGGCTCCGTCGATTGCGGTCTGGGTCTGAACTGTCAGCGAAACGTCGATCCCGTTCGGCAAACGAAACCCGCCCCGCATCGTCGCTAATTCGGGATCAGGCACGACGGGCGAGTCGATCATGGGTGCGGCCTGCACCGCAAGAAGGAACAACGCAGCCCCGATCATGAGATATCTCCGTAGAAAGGCGCGGTGAGCGACAGCGCCTGCAAACTGACAGGGTCAGAGAATTTACCGCCAACCGGTGCCCGCGCATAGGCGATCCACTGTGCCGTCCCGTTGAAATGGAGTTTAGCGCGCTGCTGATCATCGGACAAAACGAAATAAACCCCGTTCCAGGCCTCTTCGAACGTCTTTTTCTGCATCACGACCAAACCGGCGGAGGGATCGCCAAGGAGAACTTCGTCGCCCCTGACGCCTTTGACAACGACGAAATGACGATAGTTCTTGACCGCGATAAGGGCGATGCCGGGAATACCCGTTTTCTCGATCTTGCCAAGCGAGACCTTGTAGCCGTCCGCGCTGACGCCCCGGCTACCCAACCATCGCTTCATATCCAGCAGTGAAAATCCGACCCTGCGGATTTGCACGCGATCGCCCTTCGACCACATGCCACGAAACGTAGTCTCTTCACTGACGTCGAAATCATAGCCGAAGCGCAGCAGGCTAGCGAGCGCTGCCGAACCGCAACTGAAATCATAGCGTTGACGAATTACGCCCGCAAAGCGCCGCTCTACGACGCTTTTTACCGGTATCGTGAAATCACCAACCGCCCCCGGGATAGAAACGAACCGTGACGGACCTTCGCTGCTGGCGGCGCAGCCGGTAGCAGCCATGCATAACAGAACCGTCAGCAGACGCATCACTGACCGGGCGTCAAGGCGATGTTGACATTCAATGCAGCATTGATCGCGACATTATTGCCGGTGTTAACATTGAGGATCGACAGTCCGGACATATTCTGGAACGCGTTCCCGGAAATGGTAGCCTCGCCGGTGCGGACATTATCACCGACAGAGTTCCGCGAAACACCGGCGACCTGATCGGCAGTCGCGATTTGTGCCGTGTCTTCGCGCCCGGCAATCGCGTGCAATGTATCATCGCTGAGCGCTGCAGAGGCGAACGGATCAGCCGCAGGATCAGCCGCTGTCGCTGGCGCAAGCCCGGTTGGCTTGGCTTCAGTTGTCGCAGCTTCGACCGTCTGGGCAAAAAGAGGAGTGGGAGCGGCGAATACGGCCACCATCAGGCAGCGCGTCATTCCCTTGAAAATAGTCATTCGATCCTCCCTAAAACTGAAAAAAGGTTGGCGGCGCCTTAAACGGTGCCGCCAACCGTTCGTGTTAGAAGGACACGTCGCCGGTAGAAACCGCTACCGAAACATTTGCGTTCTGCGACGCGCCGACACCAGTGTTCTGGTTGAGCGCCTGCATTCCCGCAAAGTTCTGAAACGAACTGCCGTCGTTCGAGATGTTGTTTTCAATGCTGCTCGGCGTATCGCCACCCGATCCGTTATATCTAACCGAAACACCGGTCACATAGCTAGACAGGGTTGCACTGGCGACGAGTGCACTGTCGCCGAACATGTTGGAGGACTTGGCAGCCCCGGTCAGGTACGAGTTGTCCGAATTGTCGACCCGCGAATTGTCGTTGTAGCTATCTGCTACGCGGACTGAGTCATCCGAAGTTGTGTTGTTGCTGTCCGACATTTGATTTTTTGTCGAACTATCATTGCCGCTGTCGGCGATCGACGTGTTGGTCGAACGGTTGGAATTGTCGGTCGACGAGTTGTCATTGCCGCTATCCGCCGTGCGCGTCGTAGTCGAATTGTCGTTGCCGCTGTCGGCAATCGACGTGTTGGTCGAACGGTTGGAATTGTCGGTTGACGAGTTGTCATTGCCGCTGTCCGCCGTGCGCGTCGTGGTCGAATTGTCGTTGCCGCTGTCGGCGACCGAGTTTGTCGAGTTGTCGTTGCCGCTGTCGGCGATCGACGTGTTGGTCGAACGGTCGGAATTGTCCGAATCGTCGGTAACACTGCTGCCGCCATTCGCTGCGAACCGGCCGCCGGACGCATTGCTGGTATCCGAGGCGTCTGTGCGCATTGAATTGTCGGTAGTCGAGTTGTCATTGCCGCTATCGGCGATCGATGTGTTGGTCGAGCGGTCCGAACGATCCGACGCATCGCGCATCGAACTGTCGTTGCCACTGTCAGCAATGTTGGTCGAATTATTGCTGTTGTCGGTGTTCGTCCGCTGAGAGTTGTCGTTGCCGCTGTCGGCAATGCTGCTGGAACGGTCCGAATTGTCCGACGCATCACGCATGGAGTTATCGTTGCCGCTGTCAGCAATCGATGTATTGGTTGAGCTGTTGCTGTTGTCGGTCGACGCGCGTTGCGAGTTGTCGTTGCCGCTGTCTGCAACGTTGGTCGAATTGTTGCTGTTGTCGGTTGCAGTCCGCGTCGTCGTCGAATTGTCGTTTCCGTTGTCGCGCGACGTCGTCGAGCGATCCGAACGATCCGACGCATCGCTCATCGAATTGTCGTTGCCGCTATCGGCTACGTTCGTCGAACTGTTGCTGTTGTCGGTGTTCGTCCGCTGCGAATTGTCGTTGCCGCTGTCGGCGACGTTCGTCGAGCTGTTCGAATTGTCAGTCGCCGAGTTATCGTTGCCGTTGTTGCGCGATGTTGTCGAATTGTCGTTGCCGCTATCGGCGACATTCGTCGAGTTGTTCGCGTTATCCGTCGCGGAATTATCATTGCCGTTATCACGCGATGTCGTCGAATTGTCGTTGCCGCTATCGGCTACGTTCGTCGAGTTGTTCGCGTTATCCGTCGCTGAATTGTCATTGCCGTTATCACGCGATGTCGTCGAACTGTCGTTTCCGGAATCGGCAACGTAAATCGACTCGGTGGTGTCCGCCGCTTGGACCGAATTGTCCGTATTCGTTGTCGAGCCATTGTTCGCTGCGTTCTGACCAGCGCTTGCGCCGCTAGTATCTTGAGCGACGGCTGGCACCGCCATCAGCAGCGCCGCTGCCGAAACGGATGCAAAAAGGGTAAATTTCATGAATTTGTCCTCGCGTTTGAAAGGTTTCACATCGCTACCGCTCCTCCCTCTTGGGGCAGGCAAAAACGACGCGGCACCAGTTACGGCACAAGCGGATGATTAATGATTCGTTAATTTAACATCTCCCCCGAAATGCTAGATTCATGCCCCCCCATTTGGGGGGTAAGTCCCGGATAGGGACAGGATGCGTACGCAAGCCACCCGACCCTTGCCGTCGACCGGAAGCCCGTTCAGCTCCCGGAGGCCGGGACGGACGCGTCGCTCGCCTGAAGTATCTGCAGTTGGCGATCTTCGAGCCGAAGTGCGGTCAACGCACCTGTGTCATACGCGCCTGTATCGATCCCGATACGGTGGTCCCGGATCACCGGCTGGTCCGAGACCCAGCTGTGCCCGTGAACGATGATCTTGCCGAAGCTGCGCTTGTGTTCGAGGAAATCGTCGCGGATCCAGAGAAGATCGTCTTCGCTCTGCTTCTTGAGCGCGACACGCGGGCGAACGCCGGCGTGCACGAATGCATAGTCGCCGATCTGAAGCGAAAGTTCCAGCTGTTGCAAAAAGCGCAGATGAGCGGCGGGCATACGTTCGAGAAGCATGTCGCGCGCGCGCAAATGATCGATGCCGCCGTCGACCAAATCATTATCGTCAAGAAATTCGGGAGCGGTCACACCGTAGGATTCCAGCGTTTCTGCGCCGCCCACCCGCACCCATCCGCGTGTCCGGAGGGGATCGTCGAGATAGCCGAGCAACATCGCCTCGTGGTTGCCCTTCAGGAAATGGAGTTCGAATTCGGTATAATGGTTCTTCAGCCACAACAGCGCCTGAAGGACTTTCGCGCTGTCCCTGCCGCGATCGACATAATCGCCCGCGAAGAGCAGGATCGGTGAGCGTCCGGCGGCGGTTGCCCGCGCATCCTCCGCGATCGTCGAGAGCAAGCCGACGAGCAAATCGTAGCAGCCGTGAATGTCTCCTACGGCATAGACCAGCTCACCGTCGACGGCGGCCTTTGTCGCGATCGGTTCGCCGCGACGCGGGATCACGCCCGACGGCGGATCAAGCGTCAGTCCGTCAGCCACCCGCCGGTCCCGAACCGCTTTGCCTGGTCAACCCGGTCGCATTGCGCAGGTCCCGCGCCAGCCGATCATAGCGACGGATGGCTTCGTCAGGCGCCTCGAGCGAAACCGAGCGCGCGGAGTCCCAGCGGCGCCGGGCCGCCACCAGGCTTTTGCGGGGAACGCCCGCGCTGACCGCATCGTCATAAGCGGCCGCAACGCGTCTGTGCGCGTTCAGGACGTCCTGATAAATACAGTCATTGTCGGTGCTGCCGGGCGGGCACGCCGCCGCGGACCTAATGGCGGGTGCCGATTGTGACGGGATTGTTCGTTTGGCGAGTTTTTCGGGTTGCGTCCGCTTCGATCGCGGTGGCCGCTCGACCTGCTTTTCCGGCCGGCCGGCGCTGAGAGAGCCGGCAACGGCGTTGTTGGCGATGTCAGCGCCCGGCGGCGCTTCGCCGAGGTTGCCATGTTCTGGGGCTGGCGATAATTTTGGGGTGGCGTCGGACCGATCAGGCGATGCGGGTAGAACCGGCAGCCGCTGAACCACGTGGTTATCGCTTACCGATCGCTGCACTATGGGCGCGAAAAGTGCGGGCAGGAAATCATTGTCCATACCGGCACCGATCGCCAGAATACCGGCGCCGATCATGCCGACAAAGCCCGTCGCCGCGAGCGCAGTCCGGAATCTCCGCCCGGACCTCCTCTTGCCCGGCATAACCAACGCCCGCGAAGGCGCGCGCGAAGCCTCCGGACCGACATCCACATGCCGGGCAATCCCTTCAAGCCCAAGCGCCCGTTCCATTTCGCGCCCGACATTGGTGGTTCGCAGCCGGCTCGCCGCCGTCCCCTCATCCCCGACATCATCATGGACTTGATCGTTGCGGATCGAGCGGTCACGGCTGACCTTGAACCGCTCCCAGTTTATCCGATGATGATCGATATTCATTCGGATCAGCGTTTGAAATCGAAGCTGTAGGTTCCGGCCAGACCGACGGAGAACTGATTGCGCGAACCATAGCGGCGCACGATCGGCGAATCCGCGCCGTTTCCGGTCAGGCGGTCATAGCCGACATAGCCATAGGCCCCCCAGCGTTGGGTCAATTTGTAAAGAAGTCCAGCAGCTGCGCCGACCGCATAAACGCCGCCGCCGGGCCGGTATGCGGGCAGGCCGGTCAGGATCGAACGTTCCGGGGTGACTCCGAAATAGCGCCGGTCGTATTTTGCCTCGCCAAGCCGGAGGCGCGGTCCGATCGTTGCGACGTACCGGTCGTCGGGCGCATGCAGAACATAGTCGGCCATGACGTCACCCACAAAAGCATTGTGGCCGCCTATGCCGTGTCGCGCCTCGACGCGCAGACGCACGACCTGAGCAATATAGGATTGGACGAACAACCCTGGCTCAACCGTGAAGCCGACGTTGCCGACCGGCGCACCGACGTCAGACTCGTCTCGTTTCGTCTGGAAATTGATCACCGGTCCGATGCTGAACCCGTCACCGAACCGCAGCAACCGGACCCCCGTACTTTCGTCCGGCGCGTCGACCGGTAGCGGTTCGCCGGGGCGCCGGATGCTGAAAAGCGGATAGGGCGACACGGTCACGCGATCGGCGCCCGGATAAGAGGGGCGCAATTGCGCGCCGATACCCGCAACGATCGTCCGCGTCGTATCTTGCGCGACGACGGGCGATGCGACGGCAAGCGCGAGGCCCAAAACGATGCCGTGGGACGTAAGTTGATACGATCGGGGGAAGCTGCGCATTTTGACCACCTGTTTGCCGTTTGATCGACCCCTTAGACGAGCGGAACAGCGTAGGCGAGAGTCGTTGCGATTGACTTTCGACATCCGGCGGGTATGAGCCATCGCGTGACGCACGGTGGATGCCGTGCAGCACATCCGTCCAAGACAGTGGGTGCGCAGGGTAAGCCTTCGCTTAATTTCCCGCCGAGACGGGGATCTGGATACAGCCGGGAATACCCGGCCCGCCGTTCGGCAATCGAGCGGCGAACCCATGCCCCCATCGTTGGACATCCCGGTTAGGCCGTGCGCCTGGCCGGTACGTAACCGGGCCCGCATGCTTGTCGTGCGTCGGTCCAAAGTGGAGAATGGCATGGATCGTGATCAAAAGACCGCGGCCGTCGCCGAGCTGAACCGCAATTTTTCCGAGGTGGGCGTGGTGGTCGTCACCCGTAATCTCGGCCTGACCGTCGCGCAGTCGACGACACTCAGGAACCAGATGCGTGATGCCGGGGCGAGTTATAAGGTCTCGAAGAACAAGCTTGCCAAGATCGCGCTCGACGGCACCGACTATCTCTCGCTGAGCGACATGCTCACCGGGCCGGTCGGGCTGGCTACATCGGTCGACCCGGTCGCTGCTGCGAAAGTAGCGGTCGAGTTCGCGAAGACGAACGACAAGTTCGAAATCGTGGGCGGATCGATGGGCGCGACGGCACTGGATGTTGAGGGCGTGAAGGCGCTTGCGACATTGCCGTCGCTCGATGAGCTGAGAGCGAAGATCGTCGGCCTGATCGTGGCACCCGCCACGAAGCTGGCAACGATCGCACAGGCCCCCGCGGCACAAGTCGCGCGCGTGCTTGCGGCTTATGCCGAGAAGGAAGCGGCCTGAGTCGTCAGGCGAATGGATCTTGGACAGAATTTAAACCAATCGGAGAATGAACATGGCAGACCTGAACGCGCTCGTTGACAGCCTGAGCGAACTGACCGTCCTCGAGGCGGCGGAACTTTCCAAATTGCTCGAAGAAAAGTGGGGCGTAAGCGCCGCCGCAGCGGTCGCGGCCGCTCCGGCAGCAGGCGGCGCCGGTGGCGCACCCGCGGCGGAAGAGAAGACGGAGTTCGACGTGATCCTGACCGGCGACGGCGGCAAGAAGATCAACGTCATCAAGGAAGTCCGTACGATCACCGGGCTTGGCCTGACCGAAGCCAAGGCGCTGGTCGAAGGCGCGCCGAAGCCCGTCAAGGAAGGCATCAACAAGGACGAGGCCGAGAAGCTGAAGGCGCAGCTGGAAGCCGCCGGCGCGACCGTCGAACTGAAGTAAACCGGCACAAGCCATCGTTCCGTCCTGCCTTCAGGCAGGCGCGGAACGAAAGCAAAGGGCGGCTCCGTCGACGGGGTCGCCCTTTTTGCATTGCAGCATCGTTGACCTCCGCGCTGCGCTCACTTATATGGTGAGCATTGCCGTAGAGTTTCCGGGAAATGACGTGCCGTCGCGCAGCATGTCGACACGAATTGGAAACCATGGCCTCTTGGACGCCGAACGCCGACGCAGCTTATGCGATCGGCCGTTCTGCGTAACGGCACGTCCAGGTCCGGGGATTTCCGGCCACGAACACAAAGCTGACAAGGCGATTTGATACATGGCGACCAAGGCGATCGACGAGACCGCGGGCACGACGCGCGCGACCGGGGGAACCGGCAAGCGGCGGATCCGGAAGATTTTCGGCAATATCCACGAAGTCGTGCAGATGCCGAACCTGATCGAGGTCCAGCGCGAAAGCTATGAGCAGTTCCTGCGCTCCGACAAGTCGATCGGTCACGTGTCCGGGCTGGAAAAGACGCTTCGCAGTGTCTTTCCGATCCAGGATTTCGCCGGCACCGCCTATCTCGATTTCGATGATTATGTGCTCGAGGATCCCAAGTTCGACGTCGAGGAATGCCGTCAACGTGGCATCACCTATGCCGCGCCAATGCGCGTTACGTTGCGACTGACCGCGTTCGAGGTCGACACCGATACCGAGGCCAAATCGGTCATCGATATCAAAGAGCAGGAAGTTTACATGGGCGACATGCCGCTCATGACGCGCAACGGCACCTTTTTCATCAACGGTACCGAGCGCGTGATTGTCAGTCAGATGCATCGAAGTCCGGGCGTGCTGTTCAGTCATGACGGCGGCAAGACGCATTCGTCGGGCAAATATCTGTTCGTAGCGCGCGTCATTCCCTATCGCGGATCATGGCTCGATTTCGAATTCGACGCCAAGGACATCGTCAACGTCAGGATCGACCGGAAGCGCAAGCTGCCGGTAACCGCGCTTTTCTATGCGCTCGGAATGACGAGCGAAGAAATATTGAACGAGTTTTACAATCGCGTCACTTACGTCCGCGGCGACGGTGGCTGGCGGATCCCGTTTGCAGCGGAGAATTGGCGTGGCGTGAAGCCGCTATTCGACATCGTCGATGCGAATTCGGGCGAGGTCGTGTTCGCGGCCGGTCAGAAGATTTCACCGCGCGCGGCGAACAAGGCGGCGAAGGACGGGTTGAGCGAGTTGCTCATTCCCACCGAGGAAATTTATGGGCGCTATTCTGCGCTTGACCTGATCGACGAGAAGACCGGTCGAATTTTCATCGAGGCGGGTGACGAGGTTTCGCCCGAAAATCTGGAGTTGCTCGATGCGGCGGGGGTTTCGACCATCGAACTGCTCGATATCGATCATGTGTCGACGGGTCCGTGGATCCGCAACACACTGAAGGCCGACAAGGCCGAGGAGCGCGAGCAGGCGCTGTCCGACATATACCGCGTGATGCGCCCCGGAGAGCCGCCGACGCTGGAAACCGCCGAATCGCTGTTCGCGGGACTATTCTTCGATCCCGATCGCTATGATCTGTCGGCGGTAGGGCGCGTGAAGCTGAATATGCGTCTGGACCTTGATGCCGCGGACACCGTTACGACGCTGCGGACCGAGGATATTCTGGCGGTCGTCAAGACGCTGGTCGGGCTTAAGGACGGCAAGGGCGAAGTCGACGACATCGACAATCTCGGCAACCGCCGGGTCCGTTCAGTGGGTGAATTGCTCGAGAACCAGTACCGTGTCGGACTGTTGCGCATGGAGCGCGCGGTCAAGGAGCGGATGAGTTCGGTCGATGTGTCGACGGTGATGCCCAACGATCTGATCAATGCGAAGCCCGCGGTTGCCGCGGTGCGCGAGTTTTTCGGCTCGTCGCAGTTGTCGCAGTTCATGGACCAGACCAATCCGCTGTCCGAAGTGACGCACAAGCGACGTGTTTCGGCGCTTGGGCCGGGCGGGCTTACCCGCGAACGCGCAGGCTTCGAAGTCCGCGACGTCCATCCGACGCATTACGGCCGTATCTGCCCGATCGAGACGCCCGAAGGTCCGAATATCGGGCTGATCAACAGTCTCGCCTCTTTCAGCCGGGTCAATAAATACGGCTTCATCGAAACGCCTTACCGCCGCATCGTCGACGGCAAGGTAACGGACGACGTCGTCTATCTGTCGGCGATGGAAGAGCAGAAGCACACGATCGCGCAGGCAAACGCTGAACTCACCGAGGATGGCGGATTTGTCGAGGAAATCGTGTCTTCGCGTCAAGGCGGCGAGTTCCTGATGGCGATGCGCGATTCCATCACGCTGATGGACGTTTCGCCGAAACAGCTGGTGTCCGTCGCAGCGTCGCTCATTCCGTTCCTTGAGAATGACGATGCGAACCGTGCGCTGATGGGATCGAACATGCAGCGCCAGGCCGTGCCATTGGTGCAGGCCGAAGCGCCGTTCGTCGGCACGGGCATGGAGGAAACGGTGGCACGCGATTCGGGTGCCGCGATTTCCGCCAAACGCGCGGGCGTTGTCGATCAGGTCGACGCGGCGCGGATCGTTATTCGCGCAACCGGTGAGGTCGATGCGGGCAAGTCCGGCGTCGACATCTACACGCTGATGAAGTTTCAACGCTCGAACCAGTCGACCTGCATCAACCAGCGTCCGCTGGTGAAGGTGGGTGACGTGGTATCGGCAGGTGACGTGCTCGCCGATGGCCCCTCGACCGAGTTCGGCGAGCTTGCGCTGGGGCGTAACGCACTGGTCGCGTTCATGCCGTGGAACGGATATAATTACGAGGATTCGATCCTGATTTCCGAACGGATCGTGAAGGATGACGTGTTCACGTCGATCCATATCGACGAATTCGAGGTGATGGCCCGCGATACGAAGCTCGGGCCGGAGGACATTACCCGCGACATCCCCAATGTCGGCGAGGAGGCTCTGCGCAACCTCGACGAGGCGGGCATTGTCTATGTCGGGGCAGAGGTTGAGCCGGGCGACATTCTGGTCGGCAAGATCACGCCGAAGGGCGAGTCGCCGATGACGCCGGAAGAAAAGCTGCTTCGTGCTATCTTCGGCGAGAAGGCGAGCGATGTACGCGATACATCATTGCGACTGCCGCCGGGCGTTACGGGTACGATCGTGGACGTGCGCGTCTTCAACCGTCACGGTATCGACAAGGATGAGCGCGCGATGGCGATCGAGCGCGAGGAAATCGAGCGGCTGAAGAAGGATAGCGACGACGAGCGCACGATTCTCAATCGTGCGACCTGGAGCCGGTTGCGCGAGATGCTGCTCGACCAGACGGCGACCGCAGTGCCCAAGGGCGGGCCGAAAAAGGGTTCCATGATCACCGCTGACGCGCTCGACAGCGTGGACCGCCACGAATGGTGGAAGTTCGCCGTCGCCGACGACAAGGTTCAGTCCGATCTCGAGGCGGTGAAGCAGCAATATGACGATGCGGCCAAGCTGATCACGGACAAGTTCCACGATCGCCGCGACAAGCTTGAGCGCGGCGACGAATTGCCGCCGGGCGTGCTCAAGATGGTCAAGGTGTTCGTCGCGGTTAAGCGCAAGCTGCAGCCGGGCGACAAGATGGCCGGGCGCCACGGCAACAAGGGCGTCATCAGCCGCATCCTGCCGGTCGAGGACATGCCGTTCCTCGCCGACGGGACGCCGGTCGATCTGGTGCTCAATCCGCTCGGCGTGCCGAGCCGGATGAATGTCGGGCAGATTTTCGAGACGCATCTAGGCTGGGCCGCGCGGCAATTGGGCCATCAGGTCGGAGCGGCGCTCGAGGACTGGCGCGAGGCCAATCCCGATGCCAAGCCCGGTGCGATGCCGACGGCGGTGAAGGATCGGCTGGTCGAGATTTATGGCGATCATTATGCCGCTGAGATCGAGGGCCGTGACGGTGATGCGATCGTCGAACTCGCTGAGAATTTGACTGCCGGTATCCCGATGGGCACGCCGGTGTTCGACGGGGCGCGCGAAAGCGATGTCTCGGCGATGCTGAGCCTAGCGGGGCTGGACGAGTCGGGTCAGTCGGACCTGTTCGACGGGCGTACCGGCGATCAGTTCGATCGTAAGGTGACGGTCGGCATCATCTATATGCTGAAGCTGCACCATCTGGTCGACGACAAGATCCATGCCCGTTCGATCGGACCGTACAGCCTCGTCACCCAGCAGCCATTGGGCGGGAAGGCGCAGTTCGGTGGTCAGCGGTTCGGTGAGATGGAGGTCTGGGCGCTCCAGGCCTACGGTGCCGCCTATACGCTCCAGGAGATGCTGACGGTGAAGTCCGACGATGTGATCGGACGCACCAAGGTCTATGAAGCGATCGTCAAGGGCGACGACACGTTCGAGGCGGGCATCCCCGAAAGCTTCAACGTGCTGGTCAAGGAAATGCGCTCGCTCGGTCTCAACGTCGATTTGAAGAACACCGAAACGGGGTTCGACGAAAACGGCCTCGCGATCGCGGCGGAATGATGAGGGGGTACCGGGCCAGTCCCGGCCCCCTGCCCCGCCCGCAACACCATTATACCCCCAGAGGGAATTAAAACATGAACGAGATGACCCCTTTCGCCAATCCGGTGGCAAAGCCAGAGACGTTCGACCAGATCCAGATCGGCATTGCGTCGCCTGAAAAAATCCGCAGCTGGTCGTTCGGCGAGATCAAGAAGCCGGAGACGATTAATTATCGCACGTTCAAGCCGGAACGTGACGGCCTGTTCTGCGCGCGTATTTTTGGTCCGATCAAGGATTATGAGTGCCTGTGCGGCAAGTACAAGCGGATGAAGTACAAGGGCATCGTATGCGAAAAGTGCGGTGTCGAGGTTACCGTGTCGAAGGTCCGCCGCGAGCGGATGGGGCACATCGAACTCGCCGCGCCGGTCGCGCATATCTGGTTCCTGAAGTCGCTGCCGAGCCGTATCGGTCTTTTGCTCGACATGCAGCTGAAGCAGCTCGAGCGGGTGCTTTATTTCGAAGCCTATGTCGTCATCGAGCCGGGCCTCGTCGACGAGGAACAGGTACGCACGCTGCTCGGATGGGAACGCGACAGGAGTTTTTCCCGACAGGCTTTGCTGACCGAGGATGAACTGAACGTCCTGCAGGACGAATTCGGCGAAGACTCGTTCACCGCCGGAATCGGCGCCGAGGCGGTGCGGACCTTGCTCGAGCAGATCGATGCCGCGGGTGAATATACGCTGCTTGAGGAAGAGCTCCGCGTCACCAAGTCGGAGTTGAAGCCCAAGAAAATCATCAAGCGCATGAAGGTGCTTGAGAATTTCCTGCCGACAAAAAATGCGGACGGGACGGAAACGCCGCCGGTAAACCGTCCCGAGTGGATGATACTGGACGTCGTTCCGGTCATCCCACCCGAATTGCGCCCGCTGGTTCCGCTAGACGGCGGGCGGTTCGCGACATCGGATTTGAACGATCTTTATCGCCGCGTCATCAACCGCAACAACCGCCTGAAGCGGCTGATGGAGTTGCGCGCGCCGGACATCATCGTCCGCAACGAAAAGCGCATGTTGCAGGAAGCGGTCGACGCGCTGTTCGACAATGGCCGTCGCGGCCGCACGATCACCGGCGCCAACAAGCGTCCGCTGAAATCGCTGTCCGATATGCTCAAGGGCAAGCAGGGCCGGTTCCGCCAGAACCTGCTCGGCAAGCGCGTCGACTATTCGGGCCGTTCGGTCATCGTGACCGGGCCGGAATTAAAGCTGCACCAGTGCGGCCTGCCCAAGAAGATGGCGCTCGAACTGTTCAAGCCGTTCATCTACGCTCGCCTCGACGCCAAGGGCCTGAGCATGACGCTCAAGCAGGCGAAGAAGTGGGTCGAGAAGGAGCGCAAGGAAGTCTGGGACATCCTGGACGAGGTGATTCGCGAGCACCCGGTGATGCTCAACCGCGCGCCGACGCTCCACCGGCTCGGCATCCAGGCGTTCGAGCCCGTGCTGATCGAGGGCAAAGCGATCCAGCTCCACCCGCTGGTCTGCTCGGCGTTCAACGCCGACTTCGATGGCGACCAGATGGCCGTTCACGTCCCGCTGAGCCTTGAGGCGCAGCTGGAAGCGCGCGTGCTGATGATGTCGACGAACAACATTCTGTCACCGGCGAACGGCAAGCCGATCATCGTGCCGTCGCAGGACATGGTCCTTGGCCTTTATTATCTGTCGATGATGAAGGAAGGCGAACCCGGCGAAGGCATGGTGCTCGGCGACATGTCCGAAGTTCATCAGGCGTTGTTCGCGGGGTCGGTTACGCTGCACAGCAAGATCACCAGCCGCGTCCCGCAGACGGATGAGAGCGGCAAGGAGTATCTCAAGCGTTTCGAGACCACGCCCGGGCGGATGTTACTTGGCGAAACCTTGCCGAAAAGTCACAAAGTGCCATTCGACATCGTTAACCGTTTGCTGACGAAGAAGGACGTCGGCGACGTGATCGATGAGGTTTACCGTCATACCGGTCAAAAGGACACCGTGCTGTTTGCCGATGCGATCATGAGCCTCGGTTTCAAACACGCCTTCAAAGCTGGTATCTCGTTCGGCAAGGACGACATGATCATCCCGGATCAAAAGGAAGGTCTTGTCGACGGCACGCGTGATCAGGTGAAGGATTTCGAGCAGCAATATCAGGACGGCCTGATCACGCAGCAGGAAAAATACAACAAGGTCATCGACGCCTGGAGCCGTTGCGGTGACCAGGTGGCCAACGCCATGATGAATGAGATCAAGGCGGTCAAAACCTATGACGACGGTCCGATGAAGGGCCGCGAAAAACCGATCAATTCGATCTACATGATGGCGCATTCGGGCGCGCGCGGTAGCCAGGCGCAGATCAAGCAGCTGGCCGGCATGCGCGGACTGATGGCCAAGCCGAGCGGAGAGATCATCGAGACACCGATCATCTCGAACTTCAAGGAAGGTTTGACCGTCCTTGAATATTTCAACTCGACGCACGGTGCCCGCAAGGGTTTGGCGGATACGGCGCTCAAAACGGCGAATTCGGGTTATCTGACCCGCCGTCTGGTTGACGTCAGCCAGGATTGCACGATCGTCGAAGAGGATTGCGGAACCGACCGTGCGCTGGAGATGAAGGCGATCGTGCAGGGGGGCACGACGATCGCGTCGCTCGGCGAACGTATTCTCGGTCGGACGACCGCGGAGGACGTGATCGACGTCAAGACCAACGACGTGATCGTAAAATCCGGCGTGTTGCTCGATGAGGCGATGGTCGCGCGGATCGAGGCGGCGGGAACGCAGGCCTGCAAGATCCGCTCGCCATTGGTTTGCGAATCCAAAATCGGCGTGTGCGGCAAATGCTACGGACGCGATCTTGCGCGCGGAACTCCCGTGAATATCGGCGAGGCGGTCGGCGTGATTGCGGCGCAGTCGATCGGTGAGCCCGGCACGCAGCTGACGATGCGGACCTTCCATATCGGCGGTGCGGCTCAGTTGAACGAGCAGTCGAATCTCGAGGCATCGTCCGATGGTCGGCTCGAATATCGCGATCTGCGCGTAATCGAGGATCAACGTGGACGCCGGGTTGTACTCAGCCGTTCGGGCGAGATCGCGATTGTCGACATGGACGGACGTGAAATGGCCGTGCACCGCATTCCTTACGGTGCCTATGTCATGTTCGACGACGGGCACATCATCAACAAGGGCGATCGGATGGCGGAGTGGGATCCGTTCACCATGCC
This sequence comes from Sphingomonas sp., assembly GCA_965219075.1. Lineage (GTDB taxonomy): Bacteria > Pseudomonadota > Alphaproteobacteria > Sphingomonadales > Sphingomonadaceae > Sphingomonas. The sequence goes on along the minus strand of CBDCMM010000002.1, from coordinate 1,657,286 downwards.
CGTGATCACCGAAAATCCCGGAATCGTTAAGTTTCAGGACCTGATCGAGGGCAAGACGCTGACCGAGCAGGCTGACGAGGCAACCGGGATTACCCAGCGTGTGGTGACCGAATATCGCGCGGCGGCAAAGTCGAAGGAAGATCTGCGTCCGCGCATGACCTTGCTGGATGATGCATCGGGGGAAGCCGGACGGTATATGCTGGCGGCCGGTGCGACGTTATCGGTCGAGGACGGCGCGCAGGTGCAGGGCGGTGACGTGCTGGCGCGTGTTAGTCGTGAGAGCGCAAAGACGCGTGACATCACGGGCGGCTTGCCGCGGGTGGCGGAACTCTTCGAGGCGAGAAAGCCGAAGGAGAACGCGATTATCGCCAAGGTGTCGGGCCGCGTTGTGTTCGGCAAGGACTACAAGGCCAAGCGCAAGATCGGCATCCAACCCGAGGACGGCGGTGAGGTCGTCGAATATCTGGTCCCGAAGTCGAAAGTCATCGACGTGCAGGAAGGCGATTACGTTAAGCGCGGTGACAATCTGATCGGCGGGTCGCCCGATCCGCACGATATTCTCGAAGTCCTGGGGATAGAGCCCTTGGCGGAATATCTCGTTAGCGAAATCCAGGAGGTCTATCGTCTTCAGGGTGTGAAGATCAACGACAAGCACATCGAGACGATCGTTCGCCAGATGCTGCAAAAGGTCGAGATCACCGATGGCGGCAACACCACGTTGCTTGCCGGGGAACAGGTCGATCGCGAGGAAATGGAAGCAATCAACGCAAAGCTGACCAAGAAGCAGACGCCGGCACAGGGCAAGCCTATCCTGCTCGGCATCACCAAGGCGTCGCTTCAGACCCGCAGCTTCATTTCGGCTGCATCGTTCCAAGAAACCACCCGCGTTCTTACCGAGGCAGCGGTTCAGGGCAAGCAGGACACGCTCATGGGGCTGAAGGAAAACGTCATCGTCGGCCGCCTGATCCCTGCTGGAACGGGAGCGGGCATGAACCGCTTGCGCGTCGCCGCCACCAGCCGGGACGCAGCGCTTCGTGCGCAGCAGAAGAAGCTGGCGGAAGCGCTGGCTATTCCGGCCGATGCCAAGGAGGAACATGCCGCCGAACTGGCGCAGGATCCGGTTGCGGCGGAGACCGGTGGTGATCCATTGGCGCCTGTCGTGCCGTCCGGTACGGGCACCGATGCCGACGCGGGTGAGTATCTAAACGACTAAGCCTACTCAGGGGGCCAAACCGCATAAGCCGTCGACCATGTTTGTGGTCGGCGGCTTTTTTGTCAGTCTGAAGGAATTAACCATCGGGCACGGGGGGGGCAGCTTAATCCAGTACGCCCTGTATCAGTCTCATGAGACGATACCTTTCCAAGTGAAGTATCTGGCAAGTCGTTTAGCGAAGTATTAACCCGAATAGTTTCTATACCTCTGTGCTTCACGGTTACCGCCGCTTTAACGGTCGTAGTCCGAGCATATCATCCAGGCCAGCTGTTGCTGGTCTTTCAGGGGATCGAACTATGAAGACCAGAACATTTGTTGCAACCGCAGCCGCGATGCTGCTCAGCTTTCAAGCTCATGCCGCGACGCTCTTTAACTTTTCAGCAACTGCACCTTCGGATTCCGTGTTCAATTTTTCATTCTCGATCAAGGATCTTGTCGATCTTGCCTCGGACGAGACCGGCTTCCGCATCGCAGTAGGTGATATTACAGCCTCCGATGGTGCTGATGTTGCCGTGATACCCAACGGTTTTGCGAGTTTTGCTACGGCATCGTTTAACGGCGGCCTGCTTCTCGATGACGGCCAATTTGCGTACGCGGACTTGGCTGGGCCTCAGCTTTTCTCCGGATCGACCGAGATGCCGACCTTCCTGCTTGGAAATTTCGCACTGTTTAATTCCATTGGCGATAGGGTTGGGACGCTAGCCATTAGCAGCGATGTCGCTGCGGTGCCGGAACCGGCAAGCTGGGCGATGATGCTGGTAGGTTTTGGCGCAGTCGGTTATTCGCTGCGTCGTCGCCGGGGCATCGTAAAGTTCGCAGAAGCCTGCTGACAACCGTACAGAACATTTTATCCCGGCCGCCTACGCACCGGCCGGGGTAAATAACGTTCGCGTCACTTACCTGAAATTGTCGGAGTAGCTTTGCAGCTTCAGCGTCTTCTCAGGTGCGGGAATGACGGTGTAGGTCAAGCCTTCACGGCGGCAGTGAGCGACCGCCGCTTCCAATGTAGGGAAAAACAGTCGCAGCTGATCGCGTGTATCGCCGCTTCCTGCCCAGCCGGTCAGCGGATCGGGCGATTTGGGTTCGGCCGGTTCGAACTCCAATTGCCAGCGATCCGTTCGGTACCGACCCGACGACATTGAGTTTTTCGGACGCTGAAAGATACGAACGGTCGACATGGGTTTCAAATGATCCGGTTCAATCTGAATAGCACCGGCCATATACGAGGCGCGGAATTGCCGCCAGCTTGTATCGGGAGAACAGTTAAGTTTGCGAACCGATGAGGAGTGATCGCAGGAGTCGCGAGGAGAAAACCCATCAGTAAGCGCGCGCGACGGCAAATTCGACCGCTTCTATCATCGCATCCTTGGCCTGGCCCGCAGCAAATCCAGCGATCGAATCGATCGCGCGCTGACCATAATGACGTGCGCGCGCAAGCGTGTCGTCGACGGACCGCGTCGAGCGAACCAGTGCGATCGCGTGTTCGAAATCGGCACCCGTGTCGCGGTGCCCCTCAACCGCGTCTTTCCAGAATTTGCGATCTTCAGCGTCTCCGCGCGCGTAGGCAAGGATAACCGGCAAGGTCATTTTTCCTTCGCGAAAATCGTCCCCGGCGTCCTTGCCCATCGTTCCGGCGTCCGAGACATAATCGATCGCATCATCGACGAGCTGAAACGCAATTCCCAAATTGCGCCCGTAACTGTCGAGTGCCGATTCTTCGCTTTCGGGCCGTTCAGCCACCACCGCCGCGATCCGGCAAGCGGCGGCGAACAATGCCGCGGTCTTGGCACCGATGATCTCTAGATAGCGGTCCTCATGCAATTCGACACGGCGTGCGGCGGTCAGCTGATTAACTTCTCCTTCCGCGATCACCGCGCTCGCGTTGGAAAGAATTTTCAGGACTTTGAGCGAACCGTCCTCAACCATCAACTCGAACGACCTGCTGAAGAGGAAGTCGCCGACCAGGACGCTGGCCGGGTTGCCCCAGATGATGTTCGCGGTCCGTTTGCCGCGCCTCAGATCGGAGCCATCGACGACATCGTCGTGCAGCAGCGTCGCGGTGTGAATGAATTCGACCGCCGCCGCGAGCCGGTGATGACGCGAACCGGTATATCCGATCAGACGTGCGCTCGCGAGCGTCAGCATGGGTCGCATCCGCTTGCCGCCGCCTGCGATAAGGTGCCCGGCAAGTTCAGGAATGAGAGGGATTTGCGATTTCATCCGGTCGAGGATGACGGCATTGACAAGGTTCAGGTCGCCCGCGACCAATGCCAGCATGGGGTCGAGCGAGGGAGTTGGGCGCTGGTCAAGGCGATGGATCGTCGCGGTCATGTTATGAGCACCTGATTGGCAACTAGGCGAGGTTAACGCAAGCCTTGCCGGATAGCGTCTGCGTCCGCCAATGAACGCGAGGACAATCATGTTATCGGGGAGAAACACAATGCCGGACGATGTTCTCGCAGACTATCGGCAATCAATCGACAACATCGATGCGGCCTTGGTATTTTTGCTCGCCGAACGTTTCAAGACTACGCAGGCAGTCGGCCGTTACAAGGCGGAAACCGGGCTGCCGGCGGCGGATTTGGGGAGGGAGGAAAAACAGATTGCGCGGTTGCGGCGGCTGGCGGCGGATGCCCAGCTGGATCCGGAATTTTCCGAGAAATTTTTGCGGTTTATCATCGATGAGGTGATCCGGCATCACGAACGGATTCGTAGCTGATGGCGTTTCTGCTGGCGATCGAGGGTGCGGACGGAGCGGGCAAGGCGACGGTTGCGGCAGCCATTGTCGCGGCGGCGTCGAACCGCGGGCGGCGGGCGAGCGTTGTTTCGTTTCCCCGCTACGGCGAGACCGTCGGCGGACATGTTCTCGGCGATTATCTGGCGGGACGGCTTCCGCGATCGGTATCGCCCAAGGCGGCGGCCACGCTGTACGCGCTCGACCGGCTCGAATCGCGTCACCACGTGCTGGCGGTAGCGGAGAGCAACGATCTCATCGTGTTCGACCGGTATATCGCATCGAACATGGCGTATCAGGCGGCGCAGGTTCCTGCGGCAGAGTCCAGCGAGATGATGGCATGGATCGAAACGCTCGAAACAGGCGCATTTGCGCTCCCCAGACCGGACCTTTCAATCTATCTCGATACGCCCGGCGAGGTCGCCGAGCAATTCATCCGGCGCAAGCGACAGCGCAGTTATACCAGCGATCAGTTCGATGCCTATGAAGCAGACCGGGCGCTGCAGGACAGAGTGCGCGACAATTATCGCATGATGGCGGGCACGGGCCGGCTTGGGCGATGGGCTACGGTTGCCACCACCATAGGCGGAACACCGCAACCGCCCGCCGATCTGGCCGAGGAAATCCTGTCCGTCGCAAATCATCAGGACGGCCGGCGAGATTTCGGCTGACCGAGATGCTTGCGGAAGTATTGCGATGGTGGGTCCGCCGGGGCTCGAACCCGGGACCTCTCGATTAAAAGTCGCTTGCTCTACCAACTGAGCTACGGACCCCAACCATCGCCACTGCGACCTAGTGACGTGGCCGTTTGCGGTCAACCGCGGCGGCGAGTTGCCGGACGGTGCGACCGGTCATCGGATCGCGCAGGTGAGGCACGATCGCGACGACTGGGACAAGGACGAACGCGCGTTCCCGAAAACGCGGATGAGGGATCGTCAGTTTAGGGGTTTTTAGGGTACCCCCTGACCAAAAGATGATGTCGAGATCGATAACGCGAGCGCCCCAGCGCCGTCCCTGCCGCCTGCCGAACTTGCGTTCGATCGCCTTCAGCCGGGCGAGGAAGTTTTGGGGGAGCTCGTCACTTTTGATCACGGCTGCCGCATTTGCGTATGTTCGTTCGGATGGTCCAACGGGTGTGCTCGAAATGATCGGTGATGCGTCGATGACCCCGCCGATTTCAGCAAGCGCAGCCCTGATCATATCGCCTGGACCGCCCGCGCGCCCCCTGCGATTGGAGCCGAGCGCGATCGTATAGGTTGTCGCGGTCATCACGCATGCCTAACGCAGCGCAATGGACTTCGCACCCTCCCCCATTCCCGCGAGCGAACCGCCGCATGATTGCCCGCTTTGCCCGCGACTGGCCGGGTTCCGCGAAGCGTTGCGCGCTGAATTCCCCGAATGGTGGAATGCACCGGTCAACGCATTCGGCGATCCCGAGGCATGGCTGGCGATCATTGGTCTGGCACCCGGAAAACACGGCGCGAACAGAACGGGGCGGCCGTTTACTGGTGATTTTGCCGGACAGTTGCTGTTCGACACGCTCGGCGCATTCGGGTTGGCGGAGGGCAAGTATGAAGCCTCGCCGAACGACGATTTGCGGCTGAAGGGTACGATCATCATCAACGCGGTGAAATGCCTGCCGCCGCAGAACAAACCGACCCCCGAGGAAATCCGGACCTGTCGCCCGTTCCTGGAACGGCAAACGGAAGCGGTGCCCAAGGTAAGAGTCTTTGTTGCGCTGGGCCAGATCGCTCATCAATCGGCGGTGAAAATGCTTGGCGGGCGGTTGCCGAAAGCGAAGTTCGGCCATGCAGCCGAGCACCGGATGCCCGATGGACGGGTGCTGATCGACAGCTATCATTGCTCGCGTTACAATCAGAATACCGGGCGATTGACGGCTGATATGTTTGCAACGGTCTTTGCTCGCGCGCTTGCCCTCCGCGATGAATATGCGTGAGTTTCAGCCGCGATCCAGCCCCCGGTCCAGCCTGCGACCAAGCGCGACGAAGATATAAATCAGCGGCGGAACAAGGATGGCGGAAAGCGTAACCTTTGCCAGCATCTGACCCCCGAGCAACGCAGCGATCGGAAAGACGCCGCTGAAGGCGATGGTGACGAATAGCAGCGTGTCGACGATCTGACTAAGGACACTGGCGATACCGGCGCGCAGCCAAAGCAGGCGGCTTCCCTCCCGACCCTTCAGCCACGAAAATATCGTGACGTTCAGCGTCTGCGACACGCCGTAGGCGACGATCCCGCCTAGCCAGATGCGCGGCGTTCCGCCCATCATCAACTGAAACGCGTCGCGCCGCGCAGGGTCCATTTCCGGTGCCGCCGGGACGGAAAGCACGATCACCGCCAGCAGGATCGATACGATCAAGGGTACAAAGCCGAACAGCACCAGTCTGTTCGCGATCGCACCGCCGTGCAGTTCGGCAACGGCGCTGGACACGACGACGAGCAGCAGAAAGGCGAAAATCCCGGCCTCGACCGCTAGCGGAGGAAGTCCGACGAGCGGACCGATGGCGGAGATCGGTCCCAGCGCAACCTGTTTGTTGCCGAGCACCCCGGCGATGCAGACCATCCCGCCGTAAAAAATCGAGAAGACGAATAGCGAGCGCGGAATGCGAAAAGTAAGAGAGTCCATCCCGACCGACGCTAGCCGAAGTTCGCGCCTGCGCAAATCAGCTCCGCTGCGCCGGCATTCAAATTACTGGCGAAGCGGAACTTCACGTGTATGCTTGATTACTGCGAGGGGCCGGGGCCGCATCGCGAATTACATCTGTCTGCGGGAAGTCCATGCACCGTTTCCTTATCGGCATCGTCGGCATTTGCGTGATCCTGGGCCTGGCCGTCCTGCTGTCTGCCGACCGACGGGCGATTCGGCTGCGTGTCGTGGGGTCCGCATTCGCATTGCAGGCCGGGATCGCGACGCTGGTCCTCTATACCGACTGGGGCCGCGCAACGCTTGCCTTCATGTCTGGAGGGGTGTCAGACCTGCTCGGCTATGCGAAGGCGGGGACCGATTTTCTGTTCGGTCCGCTCGCCGCGCCAACGGTCGGCGGCACCAGCTTCGCGATCGCCGCGCTCCCCGTCATCATCTTCTTCGCGAGCCTGGTTTCGATCCTCTATTACCTGAATATCATGCAACTGATCATCCGCTGGCTCGGTGGTGCGATCGAAGCCGTGATCGGCGTGTCGAAGGTCGAATCGCTATGTGCTGCCGCGAACGTGTTCGTCGGGCAAAGCGAATCGCCGCTGGTGATCCGTCCGTATCTCGCCGGGCTGACGCGGGCGCAACTCTTCACCGTGATGACCAGCGGCATGGCGGGCGTGGCGGGCACGATCCTGGCCGCTTATGCATCGATGGGGATCTCGATCGAATATCTGCTCGCGGCGTCGTTCATGGCCGCGCCGGGGGGTATATTGATGGCGAAGATCATCATGCCGGACCAGCGAAGCGTTGCCGAACTGGACGAGGTGGCACTCGCGAATCACCGCATCAGCGGTGTCGGTCCCGCCGCGCTGTTGCCGGATGGGCAAACGGTTATGATGGCCGATGCCAGCCATGACGAGGAACGACCCGCAAACATCATCATGGCCGCGGCACAAGGCGCACAGACGGGCGTAAAACTCGCAGTCGCGGTCGGTGCGATGGTGCTGGCATTCGTCGCGCTCGTGGCGCTTGCGAACGGACTGCTCGGCGGGCTCGGCAATCTGGTAGGCATCAAGGGGTTGAGTTTCGAAGGGCTGCTCGGATACGCGTTCGCACCGATCATGTATCTGCTGAACGTGCCCTGGAACGAGGCGGGGATCGCAGGCGGACTGTTCGGGCAGAAGATCGTTCTGAACGAATTCGTCGCTTATATCTCCCTCGGTCAGCAACAAGCGATGCTCAGTCCCCGGACGATCGCGGTCGTCACGTTCGCACTGTGCGGTTTCGCCAATTTTTCCTCGATCGCGATCCAGATGGCGGTGACGGGCGGGCTCGCACCAAACCAGCGTCCGATGATTGCTAAACTGGGTCTGCGTGCGCTCGCGGCGGGCAGCCTTGCAAATCTGATGTCGGCCGCGCTTGCCGGAATTCTGATCGGATAGGATCCCGGCCCAAGACCGTTATTCGTCCGTCCGCTGTTTGACCTTGTTGGGAAGCTTTTTGCCCTTGGTCCGGCGCGATGGGATCTGGACGGGATGCGTTTTCTTCCATTCGGCAAACGTGATCGGCCCGTCAGGTGTTTCGATGATCGTGTCGTCAATACTCATCGCGTCGGCACCGGTCCTGCGCCCGCATAATCGTAAAAGCCGCGTCCGCTTTTCTTGCCGAGCCAGCCGGCGTCGACATATTTGACGAGCAGGGGCGCCGGACGAAATTTCGGATCGCCCGTCCCCTCGAACAGGACGCGTGTGATCTCAAGGCATGTGTCGAGTCCGATGAAGTCAGCGAGCGTCAGCGGCCCCATCGGATGATTGAGCCCCAGGCGGCAAGCGGTATCGATGTCGCCGATCGATGCCACGCCTTCGCCCAGGGCAAAGATCGCTTCGTTGATCATCGGCATCAGTATGCGATTGACGATAAAGCCCGGCGCGTCGTTTGCGTGCACGACGACTTTGCCAAGGGATTCGGCAAAGCGTTCGACGCGGGCGAGCGTTTCCTCCGATGTTGCAAGCCCGCGGATCAGTTCGATCAGTCCCATGATTGGGACAGGGTTAAAGAAATGCACGCCGATAAATCGCGCCGGATCAGGAGCGCTTTGCGCAAGCCGGGTGATCGGGATCGATGACGTGTTCGAGGCAAGGACGGCGTCATCGCGAAGAATTCTGCCGACCGCAGCGAAAATCTCGCGTTTTAAGGGCTCACGTTCGGTTGCGGCTTCAATCACCAGATCGCAGCGCGCCATCGCCGAGGCGTCATCGACGGGTTCGATGCGGGCAAGCGTCGCGTCCCGGTCTTCAGCGGAAAGCTTTTGTTTGGCGACCAGTCGTTCGAGCGATTTGGCGATGGCCGCCTTGCCCGCCTCTGCGCGATCCTTCGACACGTCCGACAGGATCACGGAAAACCCGGCAGCCGCCGAAACCTGAGCAATCCCGGAGCCCATCTGCCCCGCACCGATGACACCGATATGCTGCATTACGTTCCTGTTTCCATTCGCAATTTCAAATAGCCGATGGGGCGATCTGGCTCAGCGATGGTGCGGCCGAGAAGACTCGAACTTCCACGGGCTTTCGCCCACAACGACCTCAACGTTGCGCGTCTACCAGTTCCGCCACGGCCGCACACCGAAGTCCGCCGGGCACGCCGGCATCTGGTAGGCGAGCGCCACTAGCAGCGCCGGACAAGCCTTGCAACGGGCAACAATGTCTTGACGGTTCAAGACGCATCGTCACCGGCAAAGCTCAGTTCCAGCCGCTTTGAGTTCGCAGGAACGTTGAGGTTGGCCGAATTGAACTCCATCGAACCACCGGGTGCGAGCGTTCGTCGCTGCGGTGTGATCGTCCAGCTGAACACCAGCCGGTTCTGCGCGTCACGCAGATCGGCACGGATATCGGGAACGCGCTGACTGGTCGCTGACGGGTTAACGATCTGACCGCTGACCATGAACAATTCCGACCCGTTTTCCAGCTCGCGACGCTCGATCGGGTTGTCGCGCAGCCGGAGCGGCGTTTCCTGCGCCGCAATCGGCAGGCCCAAGCGGGCCGCTATGCCGGGCGCCCCCGACCAGATAATCGCAGCGACGCCCAGCAACATCAGCAACCCGGCGACGACCGCCAGCAGCGTCCAGCGCCGCGAGCCGGCACGCTGCGCGCTGAAAGGCGGGCGATGGGCGAACGCATCATAGCGCGCGACGGCATGGGGGGCGGGGTCGGCAAACACCGGGATCGGCGGGGTCGACATCGCCGGTGGGGATTCGGCAGCGGACGACGCCGGTACCGCGATTTCCCGCTGTTCATCAAAGCCGCCCGCCTCGGCAGCAGTCTCGTCGAGGACCGGGCCATCGCCGTCCGCATCGGCATCTTCCGGTAACGGTTCCAGCGGCGTTTGAAACCAGCTGTGCTTGCAGCTAGCGCACCGAACTGTCCGACCGGCATCGCCAATCGCGCTGTCGGGCACCAGATAACGGGTGCTGCATTCCGGGCATTCGAGGATCATCGGATACTGCTTTGTGTTCAGGGCGCCAGGGATCGCGAGCGGGCGGCGTGATGATAAGCACGGCGGCGGCGCGTGTTGCAAGCTTGAAGGGCCGCGCGGCGCATGCCAAGATGGTTGCGCACCGGACGGCCGGGGATCGGAAGCAAAAACGCGCATGGCGGACATCGTCCAGTTCGAGCATGTTGCCTTTCGCCACGGCACCGGGTCGGGAGTTCTGGCGGAAGTCAGCTTTTCGCCGCACGCCGGAACGTTCTATTTTCTGACCGGCCCGGGCTATGCAGGCAAGACCTCGCTGCTTCGTCTGTCGTATTTGGCACAGCGGCCGAGCCGGAGTATCGTTCGAATATTCAACGAGAACACAAGGAAGATGCCGCGGGGCAGGATATACGAATTCCGGGGGCGCTTGACCGGCGGGTTCTTTATCCTCGCTGCTGCGGTCGCGCGAGGTAACATCTTGCAGACGTCACGGCAAAAATTGTGATTGTGAGGCTCTTCGGTCTGGTGGTGCTCCTGTGGTGCCTCGGTTTCGCGGCGTTCATGCTGGTTCTTCCACGACCGCTGAACGGTTTGTCGACCGACGCAATCGTAGTTCCGACCGGCGGCCCGGGCCGTATCGGTCGCGGATTGGCGTTGCTTGAGGCCAAACAGGCGCGGCGCATGCTGATAACAGGTACCGCGCCGGGGGTCGTCGCGGACGATCTGGCACGGGAATATGATGTTTCGCGCACGCTGTTTGCATGTTGCGTCGATCTCGGGGGCGAGGCGGTCGACACGCGTTCGAACGCAAGGGAAACCGCCCGCTGGGTCGGCGCAAACGGATTTCAGTCGGTACGTCTGGTTACGTCGGACTGGCACATGGCGCGCGCGAAGATGGAGCTCAAGGCGGTGCTCGGCAACCGGGTGACGGTCATCGGCGACGGCGTTACCAGCAGCCCGCCGCTGACGACGCTGGTCAATGAATATAACAAACTCATCCTCCGCCGGATCGCATTATGGGCCGGAATCGGCGCGTGATCGCCTGGCTGAGGACGGGGTTGTTCAACCTTGTTTTCTACGGCGGGTCAGTGCCGATCGTGACCACGGCGCCGATTTCGGCCTTGTTCGGGCGTCGCGCAATGATCAGGCATGCAACCGCCTGGACACGGTTCCACCGCTTTTGCGCCCGCTGGGTTCTGGGTATTCGTGTGCGAATCGAGGGGGAGCGGCCCGGCGAACCCGCATTTTACGCCTGCAAGCATCAGGCCATGTTCGAGACGCTTGAACTTGAGGCGTTGCTGCACGGCCCCGCAATGGTTTTGAAGCGTGAGCTGGCGGATATCCCGGTCTGGGGATGGGCGGCGAGACGCTATGGCGCGATCGTGGTGGACCGCGATGCGTCGGGCCGGGCGTTGCGCGGCATGATGCGCGAGGCAAAGGCGGCAAAGTCGGAAGGCCGATCCGTCCTGATTTTTCCCGAAGGCACACGCGTTGCGCCCGGCGAACAACCGCCGATCAAGCCGGGTTTCGCAGGACTGTACAAGATCCTCGCGATGCCAACGGTCCCGATCGCCTGCAACAGCGGTGAACTCTTGCCCCGGCGCGGCGCGAAACGCGCCGGGGTCGTGACCTTCCGCTTCGGTCGTCCCATCCCGCCGGGATTGCCCCGGGCGGAAGTAGAGGGCCTCGTTCACAAGGCCATGAACGCGCTCGATTAATCCGGAGGCAGGCCAAAAGCAGGATTTAGCCCCGCCACCGCGGCGATAGACTCTCCCCGCCCTCTTTTGCGGAAAAGAGGGCAGCGCCGCTCCCGTCGTTACGCAAGGTCTGGATCATCGTACCGGCTTCCACGACCGGGTTTCATCCGCCGCCCGCAACACTTCATAAGCGGCCTGTATCGCCTGAAAATGGATCGCGGCGTCCGCGTCGCCGGGCTTCACGTCCGGGTGGTTCTCCTTGGCGAGCCGCCGCCACGCCGCCCGCACGTCCTCAAAACCGGCGTCGCTGTCGAGGCCGAGCATATCAAGCGCGCGCATCTCGTCGCGGGACCGGCTGCCGTCGCCCGGGCCGCCCCAGCCATAATGCTTCGCCTCGGTAAAGCCCGCATTGGTCCGCGCTTCATCAGCGGTCCGCTTGGCCGCCTCCTCCGCGCTCAAGCCCTGAAAATAGTCCCAGCCGCGGTTATACTCGCCCGCATGCATCTGACAGAAATACCAGCGCTCCGGGCTGTTCGGCGATTTCGGTGCGGGGCAGTCCCCCGGCAGGTCGCACCCGTGGCGGTCGCAAATCCGTACCGGCTGCGCATCGCGCCCCGACCCGTAGCCGCGCCATCGGGGGAATCCCCAGTCGTTTGATCGTGTCGGAATCCGTGCCACGCGAGCGACATAAACGTCCGCGTCACAGGTGCAACCGTTCCGCCTCTTATTGATATTGCATCGCAACTATGGACATGCGGACGTTGAGGCGATAAGAGCAACATGAGTTATTTTGATCACTAAGGTCATGGTTGCTTCAAACGAAGCAGAGCCGACACCTCAGCGAACAGGAGCCCTGGTGCCGACCCCCAAATCTCCCCTTTCCTCCCTCAGGGCGGATATCCCTGCGTCGATCGTCGTTGCACTCGTCGCACTTCCACTATGCCTCGGTATCGCGCTGGCCTCGGGTGCTCCGCCGCTGTCCGGCATCATTGCCGGGATCGTCGGCGGGATCGTTGTCGGTGCCGTCTCCAAATCCCCCTTGTCGGTTGCCGGCCCTGCTGCCGGGCTTACGGTGATCGTGCTCGAAGCGATCGAGGCTATGCCGACGTTTCAGATATTTTTGCTCTCCGTCACGCTTGCCGGAGTGCTTCAGATCGGTTTTGCGATCACGAGGGCCGGAATCCTGGCTGAATTCGTCCCTTCGTCGGTAATTACCGGCATGCTTGCCGCGATCGGCTTGATCCTGATCCTCAAGCAAATCCCCCACCTCATCGGATATGACGGAGCGTTCGAGGGCAGCTTCGAATTCGCAACGGCCGATGGCGGCAACACCTTCACCGATATCGGCCGTAGCCTGTCGCAGAGCATTACGCCCGGAGCCGTGCTGATCGGAATCGTCAGCCTCGTATTCCTGTTCGTCTGGGATGCGGTAAAGCCCGCCTCGGGCCCGGTCCGCCTCATCCCCGGTCCGTTGGTGGTCGTCATTTTTGGCGTACTCGCCAACATTGCGTTCGGTGGCGTCGCGCCGGGCTGGGTGTTGCAGCAGACGCACCTGGTCACGGTTCCGGTGTCGCAGAATTTCGGCGATTTCACGAAGCTTTTCACGATTCCCGATTTCTCGGCGATCGGAAGCGGAATTGTTTGGACGACGGCGCTGACACTCGCGATCGTCGCCAGCCTTGAATCGCTGTTGAGCGTGAAAGCGGTCGATGAGCTTGACCCGCAACGGCGGCGCACGCCAAAAAATCGGGAGCTGCTGGCACAGGGGTCGGGGAACATTGTTTCCGGCCTGATCGGCGGGCTGCCGGTGACGTCAGTGATCGTCCGCTCTTCGGCCAACGTTGATACCGGGGCGCAGAGCAAGATATCGACGATCATCCACGGCATGCTTTTGCTGCTCAGCGTCGCGTTGATCCCGGTCGTCCTCAACAAGATTCCGCTGTCATGCCTTGCCGCAGTCCTGATCTCCGTCGGTTACAAGCTGGCCAAGCCGAAATTGTTCACCGTGCGCTACAAGCAGGGCTGGACCCAGTTCGTGCCGTTCGTCATCACGGTCGTCGCGATCCTGCTGACCGATCTTTTGATCGGCATTCTGATCGGACTTGCGGTCGGATTCGTTTTCGTCGTCGCGCGCAATTTCCGCCGTGCGATCACCTTTGCCTGCGAAGGCAATGACTGCCTGATCCGGGCACGGCGCAACCTCTATTTCATTCATAAATATGAACTGCAAAAGGAACTGGGCCGCGTTCCGGACGGTGCGAACCTGCTGATCGACCTGTTCTCGACCAGCTATGTCGATCTCGACAATGTCGACATCATCAACAGCTTCATTAAAAATGCGCGGTACCGCGACATCGACGTCCTGATCCGCGGCGACATTGCCGAAGAGACCGAGTCCCTGATCGACGCGCCGATTTCGAGAGTGCAATACGCATGAAACAGACCAAGCAAATCCTGCTCGCGAACCGCGCATGGGCTGCCGAGCTGACCGATCAGAAGTCCGATTTCTTCGCCCGGCAAACGGCAGGGCAGAAACCGCAATTCCTATGGATCGGGTGTTCGGACAGCAGGGTCAGCCCCGAACAGATGACCCAGTCGATGCCGGGCGGCATGTTCATCCACCGCAACATCGCCAACCTTGTCCACGCCGATGACATGAACCTGTTGTCGGTCCTGCAATATGCGGTCGACGTTCTGAACGTCCCCAATATCATTCTGTGCGGTCATCATGGATGCGGCGGTATCAAGGCGACGCTGGATGGCGGGACGGTCGGACCGGTCGACGGCTGGCTCGAATCCGCGCGAGAGGTCCGGCGCAACCATCAGGATGCGCTTGATGGCGAAACCGATCCGACCGCCAGGCTCAACCGGCTGGTCGAATTCAACGTGCGCGACCAGTTGATGAACCTGGCGCGGACCGAGACCGTCCAGGCCGCGTTCGCAGCGGGCAACGACCTGCATCTGCACGGCTGGGTCTATGATATGCGGGACGGGCTGATCAAACCCCTGCTCGAAATCGACGCGACAACGCAGCTTGACGAGGTCGGTTGCCCCGAGCCAGTTTTGATCTAACCCGGCATCTTGAAGCGCACGCGCTGCGTTTGCGCTCCGCAGCCCAGGCTGCCATCGGGCCTGTAGGTCTTCGAAAAGCGCGCACCTTTAATGGTGTTGGTTCCGGCTTTGGTGAAGATGAAGGGGGGATAGCTGAGGATAACGCGTTCGTGTTCGACGTCGCCATTCGCAGCGACGTCGAATTCGGTCTGCGTCCACCCCTCGAAGCCCCATGCCGCTGCCTCCATCGGAAACGTTCCGCCCGCACGAAGAAGTTTCGGCGGGGAATCCACGATCGAGCATTGGTCGGCGGACAGGCCCGACGCCTGATAGGCCGCGCGCGCGGCATCGGCGCGGCCGCCTTGCTGTTCAAGCGAGGCAAGACGGATCAGTGCGGCGATGCGGAAGGCGTCGCTCTGTCCAAGCCGGTGATCGTCGGCGGTTTGTTGCAACATGACCCGCGAACGATCGCGATTATCGTCCTGATCGGACGCGATCAGGCGCAGCGCCGCGGCGGCGTCCGGGTTGGCGGTGTAGCGCGGTTCGTTCATCAATTCCCGCAGGCCGGAGCGAAAGTCCGAACCGCGACCGCCCTTGGCATCGGCGCTTTCGAGCGCGGCGAAGTCGAACAGCAGCCGCGAAGTCGGCGGCGCGTTGCTCGCCGCAAGGATAGCCACGCCGCGTTCCGCCAGCGCATGCTGCTCATCGCGCGCGACAACGCGGTTCCTGAGGACCGAATAGAGTGCCGGAAGAATTGTCAGCGACTGCGTGCCGCCCTTGTTCTCAGCCACTGACAAGGCTGCACGTTCAGAAACGATCAGGGCGGCGTCGGAGCCTTCGGCGTTTTCGAGCAACGAAAGGCCCTTCGTTTCCAGCCAGGCCGCAAAATCCTGTTCGAGGGCATTGATCACGCCCGGGCGTTCGAACGCCGTAGTACAGCGCAGCTCGACACGTGCGCGGTTGCGGAAGAAGGGCTTCAGTTCCTTCACCTGTTCCGGCGTCCAGGACCAGTCGAGCGCGGCGCGCGCAAAGGTCAATGCCACTTCGCCACCCCCGGCGGCGTAAATGGGTCGGCTCTCGACCACCCGGCCGTCATCACCGATCGAAAATTGCACGACGGCGACATCATCGGGTTTCAGGCCGGCGTCGCCGCCGCATTCGGGAACGCGCATCTGTACCGCCGGGTCGAACGTCCCATTCGGCATCCGTCCGGCGCCGGTATAGGCCATATACTGGCGCGCATCGGCCTCGTCGCCGCTGAGCAGCGCTGCGATCGCGACGTCGGAACGCGCGGCGACGTCACGCAGATCGGTCTTTCCGGTCAGGCCGCCGAGCAGTTGCACCGCAGATTTACCGGCTCTTTTGGAACCATTCAAATCGCCCGTGTTGAGCAGTAATTCCGCCTTCGCGCGATCAACTTCGGCTTTGACGACATTATCCGCCTTCACACCCTGCATCACCGCGTCTAGCCGGCCGACCGCAGCAGTCGCGACCTTGGGATCGACAAAAGTATTGGTCTGGATCAGGCCGAGCAGCGCTGAGATTCTTCGCGCGGCATCGGGTGCGATAGCTTCCGCCGCCGCGTAATCGCGCGCCGCGGTCGCATAGTCGATTACGTCCTGCGCCACGGCCGCGAGCGTCATATGCGCAGAAAAGCGATCTTCGACGAGCGTCGGATCGGATGTGGGCAATCCGGCCAGGCCCATACGCGCGGCGGCAACAGCTTCCTGCGAACGGCCAAGGTCACGCAGCACATTACTTTTGCGCACGAGGACAAGGGCGTGGCTGCGCGGACTCATCTGGCGGTTCTCAAGCGCCGTCCAGGCGGCGAGTGCCGCGACCTTGTCGGTCCCCCGGTCGAGCGCTGCGGCACGTTCGAAATCCTGCTGGAGCGTCGTCGACTGCGCGAATGCCATCCCGCTCGCAGCGATCGCCGCCGCACCGAACAGCATCGTCCAAACCCGTCGCATCATATTCCCCCGATCGTTTGAGGGCGGCAGATTGCCGCAGATCGCGCAAGGATGCCAGAGGGTCTGTAAGCCGGGTTCTGTCCACCCCGTTACGGGCTGTGCGACCATTCCTCTACGACGACGCTTGCGCGCCGCCTCCAGCGACCAACCCGAGCGACGGGCGGGAACACGCCCATGTGTACGCTCCTATTCGGTCTTGCTCCCGGTGGGGTTTACCATGCCGCCCTTGTCACCAAGCGCGCGGTGCGCTCTTGCCGCACCCTTTCACCGTGACCTGCCCGAAGGCTTCGTCCCGAAGGATTGGGTCGTCTGCTCTCTGTGGCACTTTCCCTGGGGTCGCCCCCGCCGGGCGTTACCCGGCACCGTTGTTCCGCGGAGCCCGGACTTTCCTCGCGCGTGGCAAGCACGCCCGCGGTCGCCCGACCCTCTGGCGCATCCGTCCTAGTCATCCCCGGTGGGTTTGGGAAGCAGCAAAGCGAGCAGGATCATGCGGCATTCCGCGTCGACCTCTCCATCGATCATCTCCGGGCGGAACCGCCGTTGAAACGCCATGATCGCGGCCATCCGGTCCGTGACGTCGTAGCCGAAACGCTCGAGCGCGAGGCAGAACCCGGCCTCCGTCCACATCGGGTCCATCAGGTTTTTCGTGGGTCGCGGCAGTGCAAGACGGAGGCGGGCGAGCGCAATCCAGGGAAAGAGCTCGCCGGGATCACGCTTGCGCTGGGGTGCGATGTCGGAATGGCCGACGATATCGCCGCGGCTGATCGCGTGGCGTTCCTTGATATCCGCAACCAGACGAACAAGCGCGTCGACCTGTTCGGCGGGAAATGGGTGATAGCCCCATTCATGCCCCGGGTTGACGATCTCGATCCCGATACTTGCAGAGTTGACGTCATCAACGGATCGCCAGTGGGATCGTCCGGCGTGCCATGCGCGCTTGTCCTCATCGACCATTTTCAGGACCGTTCCGTCCTCGGCAACCAGATAATGCGCTGAAACTTTCGCTTCGGGGTCACGCAGTCGTTCGATCGCCGCGTCCGCCGTCTGCATGCCCGTGTAATGGAGAACGATCATCGAGATCGGGGCGGCGCGATCATCAAAATTCGGCGATGGAGCGTCGATGAACATCACCCGGTCGGATACCCTGCCACCTGTGGAGCCGGCGGGATGCTTGGCGCGGCGGCGGCGGAAAGTAAACGGTCAACCGGTGCGGGCAACCAGCCCGACCGCATGCTCGTAAAGGCCGCGGAACCGCCGGCTCGGCGTGAACCGGTCGGTTTGTCCGAGCACCGTCTCCCCAGCCCCGAGGATGATGTAACCGCCGGGCCGCAACGCGTTGTGCAATCGTTCGAACAGTTCGACCTTCGCGCCGGCGGAAAAATACAGCAGCACGTTGCGGCACAGGATCAGATCGAACAGCCCGGCCGGCGGCGCATCGGCGACGAGGTTGTGGCGATTGAAGCGGATCATCGCGCGCAATTCGGGCTTCGCCACCCATTCGTCCCCGGCATTGTCGAACCAGCGGAGCATCCTGCGCATCGGCAATCCCCGCTGGATCTCAAAATGAGAAAACCGTCCTGAATGTGCGCGCGCCGTAGCAGTGCGACCGATATCGGTTGCGATGATTTCCGGAATTTGCGTACCCGTTTCCTCGGCACGTTCGGCGAACAGCATCGCAAGCGAATAGGGCTCCTGGCCGGTCGAGCAACCGGCGCACCAGATGCGTCTGGGCCCCGGTCGTTCGATCACCGCGTCCGCCATCACATCGAACATCGAAGGTTCGCGGAAAAAAGAGGTTTCCTGGTTGAGCAAAGCCTCAACGATGCGGTCGCCGAGCGATGCATCGCGTCCATCCAGCATCCGGCGGACCAGCTGGTCGAGTGTTTCGACACAATATTCGCGCATGAGCGGCATCAGCACGGGTTCTATACGATGCGCGCGCTGTCCGATCGTTTGCTGACCGGTGCGCGCTTCCAGCAGGGCGCTGAGGACGGCGGTTGCCGCGCTGTCGCCCGTTTTGGCACTCATGCCCTCTGCCTTGCCGCGATGAAACGTCCGATCGCATCGGGTGAGAGCACCGCAGTTGCACTACCCTGCGTAACGACGACACCGGGCATTCCCCAGACGACCGAACTCGTTTGATCCTGAGCGATGACGACGCCGCCCGCCTGATGCACTGCGCGCGCGCCCATCGCCCCGTCGCTTCCCATCCCGCTCAATATGATAGCCAGCGAGCGAACACCGTAAACATCCGCCAGCGATTGCAGCATCGGATCGACCGAGGGAAGGCATCCGCTGACCGAATTCCCGGTCGACAAACGGATTGCCGCGCCCCCCGGACCGATCGTCACACAGCGCATATGCGCGTTTCCCGGAGCCACGATCACGCGACCGGGGCGGATCCGCATCCGGTCCTCGGCAACGTCGCACGGGCGTTTGGCGAGCACCGCGACCTGCGCGGCAAAATACGGAACGAAGGACGCAGGCAAATGCTGGGTTATCAGGATGGGCGTCGTAACGGCGAGCGGTATCTCGCGCAGGCAAAGACTGAGCGCATGGATACCGCCCGTCGATGCGCCGATAGCGATGACATCGAAGGGCGCGCTGTCGACCGGCATCGGCATCGCGGGCAGTTCGGGAATTGAAACGCTACCTCTTACCGACGACCGCGGTGCGCCGGTCAAGGCGCGGAGCCGAGTCAGCAACGCCGACTCAAACCCGGCCGCAAGCGAAGATGCCGGAGGCTTTACGAGCGTGTCGGCGGCACCCTGAGCCAACGCAGCAATGGTTGTCCGGGCACCGTCGGTAGCACTTGATGAAACGACGAGAACCCGCGCTCCTTCACTTTTGGCGAGTAATTTCGGAAGCGCCGTCAGCCCGTCCATTCCGGGCATGGCGATGTCGAGCAAAATGATGTCGACCCGGCTGCGGGACAGGAATTCGAGTGCGGCCGCGGCGGTACTCACCGATCCCGTCACGACAAAATCGCCGCTGGCATCGATGATGCGCGAAAAAACGGCGCGCGCGACGACCGAATCGTCGATGACGAGAACCGAATGGCTCTTTGCGGCCGCCCCCTCGCAGGCCAGGCGTTCAGCGGTGGTCATCGTCCTTCAATCGCCGGCTTATGGGCTAGGCCATGCCGACGATCTGGAGTTTACTCGCAAGCGTTTCCCGGTCGAACGGCTTCATTATGTACTCGTCCGCGCCCGCATCGATCGCCGCGCGGATGTAGGCCGTGCCGTTTTCCGTCGTGCAAAAGACGACGCGAGGCCTGGGCGTGACCGCGCTGTCGCGCAGGGCGCGAAGAAAATCCATTCCGCTCATCACCGGCATATTCCAGTCGAGCAAGATCACGTCGGGCGTATCCGCCAGGCAAGTGTCAAGCGCCTCTCGACCGTCACCGGCCTCTCGCACATCGAATTCAAGCGTTTCGAGAATGTGGCGTGCAACTTTTCGGATTACTTTTGAATCATCGACGACGAGACAGGTCTTCATAAGCCACCTTCCAGAGCAATCAGCTTTTTTGTCTTTCGCAACAAAAAATGATCAGGCGGTTAAGCACTCAGACGGCAATGCCGAGCGGCGCCGGAATCAGTCTTGCGAGATCGACGACCAGCATCGGCTCATCGTTGCGCGTGATCAGCCCGGTGCCGACATCGTTCCAGCCGCCCGAGGTACCCACCAACCCCGATCCGATCACGCCGGCAACAGCTACGCGCATGAACGGTGCCACATCGTCCAGTGCATCGACCGTCACGGCGTAGTAATGCCCGTCATGCACGGTAATGATTGCGCGTTTCGAAGCCGTCTCGCTTGCTGCAAAACCGAGCGCGCACCTGGTGTCGATGACAGTGACGACGCGGCTGCGCAGAGCAGCCAAGCCGCTTACGGACGGTTCGACACAAGGGACCGTGACGATATCCCCTATGTCGACGACCGATTCGACCTGATCAGCGGCGACCGCGACCCATTGTCCGGCGAGATTTACGATCAAGAACAATTCCGTCACGCCGACATCCGATGCGAAGCGAGCGCCGCGATTACTGCTGCGCGGTCGTAGCGATAGATGCTGTCACGCCCGCCGTTCTGACTATGCCTCAGGCGGACAACACCGAGCGAAGGGATTGGCGGCGGCGCATCATCGAACGCAAGCATGACGACCGGCTGCTCCGAAGCGCCCGCCTGCGCCACGCACCGGTACCCGTTCGCCTCTAGCGTAGGACGAAGGAACGCGTTCATCCAGCCCGAGCCGTCATCACGCAACAGGCAGACGGGACGCGCGTCAAACATATCGGCCGCATCCTTGAACAGCGTCAACGTATCGACAATCTCGATCGGCATCCCGTTAATCGTTGCGATACCGGCGATAAAGTCATTCCCGCGCGCCGGGGTCAGCGCGGGCAAATCGATAATTTCCACCGGCCTTCCAATGGCATAGGCGGTCTGAAGGGCATTATCGCTAAGCCGCAACAGCGTAACGGTGTCACCGGTCGATGGATCGCAGACGAGATGGATCGGCAACGTCGCGCCGTCGATCGTGACGTGTTTACGCCCGCCGACAATGCGTATCGCCTCGCGCTCTACCGTTTCCACACGATCGATCACGCCCAGCGCAATTGCGCGCCGTTGCCCGTCAAGATCGTCAAACAACAAGGCCTGATTTCGCTCGTCCTCAGTCGTCACATCGTCGAGAGAGGCGGCTTCGGCATTTGTAGCGACGAAATTCAGACCGGCGGCGTCCGCCAACCCCCCTCCATCGAGAAGCAGCATCGGCAAACCGCAATCAGGCAAAGTCTGACCGGCATAGATGCCCGTCGCCATCACCGCCGGTGCCGCGGGCTTCACGACAAGTTCCTCAGTATCAAGCACCGCATCGACAGCTAATGCATAACTGCCGTTGCGCGTACCGATGATCATCAACGCGCTTGGATGACTCTGCTCGATGTTCAGCAATCTTGCGAGGTGAAGCATCGGCAACTGTTTGCCGCGCACCGTCGCAACGGGTACCGAGCCCACGGTATCTACTCTGACCAGTCCGTTCTTCAGCGTGATGATCTCCTCGACGGATTGTCTCGCAAGCGCAAAGCGGTGATTGCCCACGCCAACAAGGATCGTAGGCAGGATCGACAGCGTAAGCGGCACCCGGATGAGAATTGTGAGGCCGCTTCCCGGTCGATTGTCGAGCGTGATGCGCCCGCCGATCGTCTCGATATTGGATCGAACGACATCCATGCCGACGCCGCGTCCGGAAATCGCTGTCACCGCGTCACGACTGGAAAGTCCAGGTTCAAAAATAAGATCGAGTCTGGCAGAGGCGTTCATCGCGCCGACTTCGCTCTCGCTGCACAGGCCCGTTGACAGGGCTTTCTGCACCAGTCGTTCGACGTTGATGCCGGCACCGTCGTCGGCAATTTCTATCAACACCTGATTTCCGGCCTGACGGGCAGATACGTTCAGCTTACCCGTGACACTTTTGCCCGCAGCAGTTCGTGCAGGCGGCGCTTCGACGCCGTGATCGATTGAATTGCGCAAAATATGAACAAGAGGATCGCGTAATAATTCAATCAGTTCACGGTCCAGCTCCACATCCGCCCCGTCGATGTGCAGCGTCACAGCCTTGCCGAGCGACGACGCCGTGTCGCGAACGATGCGAGGCAGCGCCGTAAACAGCGTGTCGATCTTTTGCATCCGCGTCCGCGTAACGGTGTCGCGCATATCCGAAACGGTCAGCGACAGCCTGTCGAGAGCGGCCTCCGCATCGGGATCGAGCGTGGTTCCGCGCAGGCGACGGACCAGTTCGTTTCGCGCGAGCACCATTTCCGACATTCCGCTCATCATGACGTCGAGAAGGTCGACGTTCAGCCTTACGCTGCGATTGGTCTTGCGCTGATTGGTCCATTCGACCGCTTGCGTGACGGGTTCTGCGTCTTCGGCGAGCGCTGCGACAAGCAAATCGTCACCGGAATCATTGAGCGCTTGGCCGGTATCGATCGCTTCCACGATTTCGCCGATCCGGTCGACGATCGCCAGCACCGCGTTGACCAGCGACGTACCCGGTCGACGACTATTGTCGCGGACGGCTGCAAGGACGTCTTCGGCAGCATGGCTGAGGCGTTCGAGCCTCGGCAGATTGAGAAATCCGCAACTTCCCTTGACCGTATGGACGAAACGGAAAATGGCATCGAGACGCGCACGATCGTCCGGATCGGCTTCCCACGCAACGATCTCGCCGGAAAGCGCCTCGAGCGTTTCGCGCGTTTCCGCGATAAATTCCTGAAGCAGGTCGTCCATCGTTCCCCGGCTGATGCGATTCATACATCGTGCCGGTAGCAATGACGGCTATGCGTTAAGACGAGCTTTACCGAGCGCGCATCACCGCGCCGAAGATCATAACGCCGTCCGCCGGTGTTGATACGCGTACCGATCCGCCTGACTCATACGCGGTAACGTAGACGAGATAGGCCGGCGCAGTGCGGGAGGTAACGCCCTCCCCGGTACCGCCCCCTTCCACCAGTATTCGCTGCATCTCAGGCTCCAGCACGATCCGGTGCCCTTCGATCCTGATCGCAACTTCAAGTTCGTCGCCTCGCTGCTCTGCTCCGATATCTATGCTTCCTCCGCGCGCCAGTGCCTCGCCCGCGATCATGGCAAGGTTAAGGAGGATTTTGACCGCGTCCTTCGACAGGGCATCCTCCTCGACCAGCCATCGCAGCTCGATCCGCGCATTATCCGCGAACAGCCCCTCGATCGCGGAGCGTGCGTCTCGAGTATCAATACGGTCACCGAAGCCGCCGCCCGCTCCAAAGGCGAGCCGAAAGAATTTCAACTTGTTGGCGGAGATACGCGCGCTTTTCGAAAGCAGGTCAAAGCAACGCTGACGCATAGCGGCATCGGTTTCATCGGCGAGTAATTCAAGCCCGTTGTTCAGTGCGCCAACAGGCGACAACAAGTCGTGACACAATCGCGAACAAAGCAGGCCGCCGAAATCCACCGTACCAACCGTCACCAGTTTCTCCCTTTGATTAATCGAAATTCTCTGTGACGCCGCTTAATCGACGGTGCAAGCGAGCGCGACCGGAATCAGTTTTCCCGGACCGGTGCTCACCGAAAGACTGTGCCCGTCCTGCCCCAGAATCAGCCAGAGCATGCCGTCCCCCATCGCAGCCGCGCGGTCCGTGACCGACGGATTGAATGAGCCCGTTGGATGTGAATGATAATGGCCGATCAACATCTGCCCGCCCGAACGGCTTGCCTTGTGTACAGCGAGCAGCGTGACCGGATCGATTTCGAATGCCGATCGACGGTCAACTGCCACATTCGCGCACCGTTTCGCGGCGTGGATCCGGCGTTGCGTCCCGAAAAGCAAGCCGCAGATTTCCGCCCCGGGTGATCCTTCTGCTTCCGCCTGGAGCGACGCGAGCAGGCCGGTTGCAATCTCTACGGTCATCGCCACATCGTTAGGACATGAACCGGGGGGTTTCCACTATCGAAATACTGATCGCGCAGACTGGCGCGCCCGTGCGACTGGATCGCGCGTTGGCGGACAACGTGCCCAATGTGTCGCGCGAACGGTTGAAGACGTTGATCCTGAGCGACGCGGTGACAAGCGGGGGGCAGATCGTAAGGGACCCTGCGCGGCATGTGACGGGGGGTGAGCAATTCACGATTGAAATTCCGGAACCGCGTCCGCTCGATACGATTGCACAAGCAATAGCCTTGACCGTCGTGCATGAGGACGCCGACTTGATCGTTATCGACAAGCCCGCCGGCCTCGTCGTTCATCCGGCGGCGGGCAATCCCGACGGCACGCTAGTCAACGCGTTGCTGCACCATTGCGGTGGCAATCTTTCCGGCATCGGCGGAGTGCTGAGACCCGGTATCGTTCACCGGATCGACAAGGATACGTCAGGCCTGATCGTCGCTGCGAAAAGCGATATCGCGCATGAAGGTCTTTCGCGGCAATTCTCCCGGCACAGTATCGAGCGGCGCTACCGGGCGATCGTATCGGGCATCCCCATGCCCGCGTCGGGAACTATCGATGCGCCGCTGGCGCGGTCGCCGTCAAACCGGAAGAAAATCGCAGTCGTCAAAGGCGGAAAAGCGGCGATCACCCATTACCGTACGATCCAGCGGTTAAATGGTGCCGCGCTGGTCGAATGCCGGCTGGAAACAGGCCGCACGCACCAAGTGCGTGTGCATATGCAATCGATCGGCCATCCCTTGCTGGGAGACCCCGTTTATAGTAGAACCAAAGGTGTTCCGCGAGAGGTTGTTCAGCGATTACGTTTTGAACGTCAGGCGTTGCATGCAGCGCATCTCGGTTTTATTCATCCGGTAACCTGCGTCGCTTTATCGTTCGATAGTCCCATTCCGGGCGATATGCAGGAACTGTTCAGTCAGCTTCACGTATAGTTTTTTAATATTTGGCGCACTTCGTTACCGGATTGCCGTATCAAGGGAGAGTTTCATTATGGCCCGTAGCAACGTTCCGGCAACGATCCCGGCACTTGGTGGCGAACAAAGTCTGAACCGTTATCTGTCCGAGATCAAGAAATTCCCGATCCTCCAGCCCGAGCAGGAATACATGCTCGCCAAACGGTTTCAGGAGCATGGCGATACGGACGCCGCCGCACAATTGGTGACGTCCCATCTTCGGCTGGTCGCGAAAATCGCGATGGGCTATCGCGGGTATGGCCTGCCGACGTCCGAATTGATTTCAGAGGGCAATATCGGCCTGATGCAGGGCGTTAAAAAGTTCGAGCCCGATCGCGGCTTTCGCCTTGCGACCTATGCGATGTGGTGGATCCGCGCGTCAATTCAGGAATATATCTTGCGCTCTTGGAGCCTCGTCAAAATGGGGACGACGGCGGCGCAGAAGAAGCTTTTCTTCAATCTGCGCAGGATGAAATCGAGGCTTGATGCGTTCGAGGACGGCGATTTGCGTCCGGAACATGTTACGAAAATCGCGACTGATCTGGGCGTCGCGGAAACCGATGTCGTAAGCATGAACCGGCGGATGGCGATGGGCGGCGACACGTCGCTGAACGTTCCGATGCGCGAAGACGGTGAGGGCCAATGGCAGGACTGGCTTCAGGATGACGCGCCGTTGCAGGACAAGATCGTCGCGGATCAACAGGAAGCCGACGTTCGCCACGATATGCTCACGTCGGCGATGGATGATCTCAACGATCGTGAAAAGCACATCCTGACCGAGCGTCGCCTGACCGACGATCCCAAAACTCTCGAAGAGTTGAGCCAGGTTTACGGCGTCAGCAGGGAACGGGTTCGCCAGATCGAGGTCCGGGCGTTCGAAAAGCTGCAAAAGGCGATGATGCGGCTGGCGGGTGAGAAGCGGCTCCTAACGGCCTGATGCCTTTGCGCTGACTAGCGGTCTGCTGGAGTCGCGGTCAGAACTCGCCAATTGCCTCTGCTTGAAGACTGGTATTACGGTGGTAATGCCACGACATGTCGCGACTGATCTTTTTCGTTATCAAGCTGATGCTTTGGTTCGTTCTGCTGTCTGTCGCATGGGTGGGTATTTACCGTCTCGTGCCGCCGCCGTTCACATTCACGATGCTCGGCGACGTCATTTCCGGGCGGGGCGTTACCAAGGCGTGGATGCCGTTGTCGCGGATGGATCCGGACATGGCGCGCGCTGCGATCTCGGGAGAGGATTCGAGGTTCTGCGAACATCACGGGTTCGATTTCGATGCAATCAGTCAGGCGGTGCGACGCAATGCGAGGGGTGGACGGATCAGGGGTGGATCGACGATCAGCCAGCAGACGGCGAAGAACGCGTTTCTGTTTCAGGGCGGCGGATATTTTCGTAAGGCGGCGGAGGCGTATTTCACCGTTTTGATCGAGACGATCTGGGGCAAGCGGCGAATCATGGAGGTTTATCTTAACATCGCCGAGACGGGCATCGGGACGTATGGTGCGAACGCAGCGGCGGAACGCTATTTCGGACATAGCGCGGCGCGGCTTTCGCCGATCGAGGCGGGACGGATCGCCGCGGTGCTGCCGCTTCCGAAAAAGCGCGCGGCGGTCGATCCGAGCGGGTTCGTCCGCCGTCACGGCAACGCACTGGCACGCTATGCGGGATATGTCGGGCGCAGCGGGCTGGATACCTGTATCAGATCGCCGAGTTAAAAAGGCAGTTTGAACCCGGGCGGCAATTGCAGTCCGCTGGTCATTTTCGACATTTCGCTGCCCGAGACTGCGTCGGCCTTTGAACGCGCATCGTTGAACGCGGCGGCGAGCAGGTCTTCGAGAACCGGTTTTTCGGACATCACCATCAACGAATCATCGATCGCGATCGCAATGATCCTGCCCTTGGCGCTGGCCTTCACCTTGACCAGTCCGCCGCCGGAGACGCCCTCGACCTCGATCGTATCGAGATTGGACTGAGCCTTTTCAAGTTCGGCCTGTACGTTCTGCGCCATTGCTAAAATTTCGTCGAGATTTTTCATTACATGCTCCGCTTTCCGGGCCAATCCTGTAGTTCGGCATCCGGGAACGCCGCCATTGCCGCCTGTACCATAGGCGATGCGATGACTCTATCTTTTGCGCGCCGTTCCGCTTCCTCATCCTGTTCGCGCAAGGTCGGCTCACCGGCCGCATCCTCGACGCCGACGCGCCACGGTTTGCCGGTCAGCGTCTTGAGCGCGGTGGCGAGTTCGGCGAGCGTATCGGCAGAGACGGGTCGGCTGCCGCTGAGAACGAGTTCGGGCGGAGCGTAGCGCACGACCCGCGCGCCGTGCCGCAGCCGCGCGGCCAGCGCCAGCATACCGGATTGATCGAGCGCATCGACCAGGCTTGCGAAGTTCTCGGGCACCGATGGCGCGGTCGTATCGGCCGCAGACGCTTCGGCAGGAACGGAGGCAATTGCCGGTATCGTTCCGCTTGCCAGCTGCCTGACAAGATCGCCGGGGTCGGGAAGCGTCGAGGCGTGGATGATGCGGAGCAGCGCCATATTGGCCGATTCCAGCGGCAGCGTTGCCCGGGCGACCTCGTCATGCCCCTTCAGCAAAAGCTGCCAAAGGCGGTGCAGGACGGCATGCGACAGATCGGCGGCCCAACCGGAGCATGCTTCGACATCCTCCGCGGGTTGCGCCGGATCGGGCGGCGATCCGACCTTGATCAGCGTGACCGCGTGGACGGTTTCCAGCAGGGCCTGAAACACCGATCGCGGGTCGACGCCGTAGTCATATTGCCGATCGAGCAGCGCAAGTGCCGCGCGTGTATCGCCTGCAAGCAGCAGCGCAAACAAGTCGCGGACCGCTCCCCGGTCGCTGAGACCGAGCATGTCGCGAACCGCAATCGCAGTGACGCCGCCGCCTTCGAGGCCAGCATGCGATATCGCCTGATCGAGGATGGAAAGACCGTCACGCGCCGATCCTTCGGACGCGCGAGCGATCAGCATCAGCGCCTCTGGTTCGGCGACGACGCCTTCCCGACGGGCGACGGCGGCGAAATGATCGCGCAGTTTTTCGGCCGGGATGCGGCGCAGGTCGAAACGCTGGCACCGGGACAGGACGGTGACCGGAACCTTGTTGATCTCGGTCGTGGCAAACAGGAATTTCACGTGAGCGGGCGGCTCTTCAAGCGTTTTCAACAACGCGTTGAACGCGTTCTTGGAGAGCATGTGGACTTCGTCGATGATGTAGATCTTGTAGCGCGCGGTGACTGCGGCATAGCGCGAAGCGTCGATGATTTCGCGGACGTCATCGACGCCGGTATGGCTGGCGGCGTCCATCTCGATTACGTCGATATGACGCCCCTCCGCGATCGCGCGACAGGGTTCGCAAACGCCGCAGGGATCGATGGTCGGACCGCCCTTCCCGTCCGGACCGATGCAGTTCAGCGCCTTTGCGATCAGGCGCGCGGTCGATGTCTTGCCGACGCCGCGCACGCCGGTCATCAGGAACGCATGCGCGAGGCGTTCGCGCTTGATCGCATTGGCGAGCGTGCGAACCATCGCGTCCTGACCGATCAGTTCGGAAAATGTCCGCGGACGATATTTGCGCGCGAGCACGCGGTACACTTCGGCTTCGGGTTCCGCCGGGCGCTGCGGCGGCTCGTCGAGATCAAGAGAGTCGGACATCAAATGCGGCTATAGCGGCGCGCTTGCGACGTGTCGAAGCGGCGAATGTTGGTGAATTTGGTGGTCCGGCGCAAGAAACCGGCTGCGGTGCCGACGCTGCTGAGCCGGGATGCAACAAAGACGGCGAAACTGGTGATCATTCACCGGCTTGAGCATCATCGGCGCTTGTAGGACAGCGGTTTGTCAGTGCGGGATCGCAAAATGCGGCAGGTGAGAGCCGGGACGACCCGCGGCGAAATCGTTGCGGCTGCTTCCTTCCGGACCTGACCGGGTTGGCGACAACCACGTCCGCCCGACTCTCGCGCCTGCATATGCGGAGCCGGACGGATGGGGTCAAGCGTCAGCGATAGACGCGGTAGCAGCGGCGGACCGGACCGTAATGGCCCCGCTGGACCCGGCAGACGACCCGCGAGCGTGCACGGTGGCGGTTTACATAGCGCACGTGGCGACGGACCCGGCGGTCATGCCGAAGCACGCGGCGGTCATGCCGGAGCATGCGGCGATCCTGAGCAACAGCCCCGCGCAGCACGACGCCCGTGCGGACCTGAACCGCCGGTGCGTAAACGGTCCGCTGCGCATTGGCGGCGGCGGGTGCGGCGACCGTGCCGAGCGCGACGAAGCCCGCGGCGATGGTTGCGAAAAGCTTCATGAGCGATACTCCTTTTTAGCCTCCCGGAACGCGAGGCGATGCAAGCCTTATCGCACCCGGCCAATGAGCCGGTACTGAACTGCGCGTTGTCCAACCGTCAGCAATCGCGCGGGCAACTCTTGGGCAGCAGGATGGCGGGCGCCCCGTTCCGGCTGCGTGGACGGATGCGTGTCAGGGCTGCACGGAGGGACCGAGCACCAGCGCGAACCCCGACAGCATGATCGCGCCAATGACGATCACAGGCCATTGCCGCGCAACGGTGAACGCCTTGGGCGCGTTATCGCCCCGAGCCGCGAAGCCGATAGAAATGAAACCCGCAAGTCCGCCAAAAGATGATGCGGCCGCCGACATGATCGTCACGAAAAGCCCTACCGGATTGAGCAATCCGACGAGCACCGCGCCCATTCCGCATGCGAGATAATATACATGCGCGATGCGACGCCGGGCTGGCCGGGTCGCAGAACCCGTGCCCAGCATCGCTGTCAAGGCGCCGGTGCCCGCGCGTACGATAGCGATATAGGCGACGATTCCGACAAGCGTTTCGGCGACGCGCCAGACAAGGGGCATCGGCAGTCCCGACAGAGCCCCATCCGCGCCGGTGCCGAAATCCCCTACGCCCGTAATGCCCGAAAAGCAGAAATAGCCCGCCGCGACGAAAGCCTCGCTCACCCAAACCAGCCATAGTACCAGCCGGGCCAAGTCATTCGTCGCCCGCCGCCACAAAGCATGCGCGGCAAACGCAAGCACGATGTTCATAGCCACCCCGGCACTTGCCACAATCGCATCGGGCAACCCGGACAGCCCCTGGCATTCGACGTAGAAGGCACCGATCGTAACGACCCGCCCTCCCTGTACGGCGCATGCCGCCGCATGCCCGCCGATTTCGTGCCACATGGTAAGGAGCGGCATCAGCAATGCGCCCCACCCCGCCATCGACAGCCAGTCCACCCGTTGATGCATGCTGGTCGCTCCCGTTTACAGCAAGCTTAGGCCCCTTCATCCGAACGCAAGAGCCGTCAATCCCGGATCCGGCATGAACCGACGGGCGAAGAGCAGACCGCATAGATCGTCCGTCGTCGAAAAACCGAAGGTCGATCCGTATCCTGCCCGTCATCAATCGCGTCGGTGGTATTTCGCCGCTCACTGGATTAATCGATTTGCGTTGGCGCGGCGATGCGCGCACGGGGCGGTGATGTTCGGACTTGCGCCCTGGCTGGATACGCTGGTTCGGGGCGTTGCGTTGAGCGCGGTCGCGTTGCTCTGGGTGATGGTGCTGGTGCGGATCGTCGGCCTCAGAACCTTTTCGAAGATGACGGCGTTCGATTTCATCGTGACGCTGTCGACCGGATCGTTGATGGCGTCGGCGTCGAGTTCGACCGAATGGACGGGCTTCGTTCAGACGATCGTGGCGATGGCGGCGCTGCTGTTCTTGCAATATGCGATTGCGCGACGGAGGAAGGATTCGGCGGTCTTTCGCGCCGTCATCGAAAACAATGCCGTCATGCTGATGCGCGAGGGCGCGTTCATTGAAGAAGCGCTGAAGCGGACACGCGTCAGCCGCGCCGACGTGATGACGAAACTGCGCGGCGCGAACGCCCTCCATCTGTCGAAGGTCCGCGCGGTCGTGCTGGAGACGACGGGCGATATTTCGGTCCTGTACGGCGATGCGGTCGATGCCGAGGTCATTGCAGGCGTCGAAGGTTCGGGTCGTGACGAAGCGACCCAGGAGTAACGATCGTACTGCGCAAGAGCCTTGTTGCGGCAGCACAAGCCTGACTTGCCGACGCTGGCGCATGCGCTAAGTTCGCCCTCTGGCAGCGAAGGGATGTATGATGGGTGCGCGTGCGTCTTGGTTGCTGACCGCTTTCACTACGGCGATGGCTGCGGTCGTGCGGTGCGTCTTGCCGTATGAAGCCGGTCTCTTTCCGGGAGGGTTGTTCGAGGATGCAAGCGTGGGTCCGGTTCCGGTCTGGATCGGATGCGTCGCGCTGTCGGCCGGCCTTGCGTTAGTTTGCGTTAGGACGCTTATTTTGCTGCAATCGAGTCGTCAGAGTTCTTGGGACTAACAAGTGCGCGCTGGCAGCAGCCCTGCTCACCCCGCGCTTCCTAATGCAAACCGACCGCTAGGGAGTCGATCAACCGCGCAGAAGCAAACTTCAGCGAATCGGCCGGAGGGGTCCGCAACGCCTGTTAAATCAGTGCGTTGACTGCTTGTGACGTGCTCGATAGTCCGTCTGCGGAACTTTCAGCAGGGCAATCCGATGCGATTGATAACCATAGCCGGGATAGTAATCGCGTGCTGCAGCGTGTCAGCGGCGGCAACAGAGTGGCCGAACGGCACCAAGGCTGTGGTTGTTCTTACCTACGACGACGCGCTCAAATCGCAGCTCGATAACGCGGTGCCCGCACTCGATCGCGCGAAATTTAAAGCTACTTTCTTTTTAAGCAATATCAAACGCGAAGACATCTCGCGTTGGCGCGAACTTGGGCGGCGAGGCTATGAGCTGGCCAACCACACGCTGTTTCATCCCTGCGCCGCGGCGACCTACCCGTCTGACCCGCGCTATACGCTCGAGCAGTATACGCCCGCCAGCGCGCTGGAGGAGATCGAGCAGGAGAACGTTCTGCTGACTGCGATCGACGGCAAGGCTCAGCATGGCTTCGGAACGCCGTGCGGTCAGACCATGGCGGGTGGCAAGGATTACCTTGAACCTCTCCGCGCCGCAAAGCTGGTGACCTATGCGCGAAGCAAGGAGGCCGACGACGGTGATGCTTATGTCGACGTTTCGACGATGGACATGATGAGAATCCCTGCTCGATCGTTTCCCGATACGGTGACCGGTACACAACTGATCGATTTTGCCAAAAGCGCCGAGGCTGGCAGAGGCATGGCGGTGTTCGTTTTCCATGGCGTTGGAGGCGACTATCTACGAGTTTCGATAGCAGCACACACCCAGCTGTTGCGATGGTTGCAAGCCAATCGTCGCGACGTTTGGGTGACCACCCTCGATCAGGCCGTGACTTGGGCGCAGCATCGTCCGTCCTAGGCGCACTAGCCTGACGCCATGCTCTAATTAGATTTTAAAAGTTTCTGATGCAAAACTCACAAGTTTGCATCGGAGCGGAAAACCGGCATTTCCGCATATTCTTTTGATGCGGGAATCTGAGGCATTCGCCGCGGGAAATGCCGACGATCGATCGCACTGGTGGCGCTCCACTATCGCTCTGCGGGAATGCTTGCAGTGAGGCCGTCGAGTGCAGCGGTCAGGTGGATCTGGCAGGCGAGGCGGCTGGTGCGCGTGGCTTGGGGGACGAGATCGAGCATGTCCTCTTCGTCCGGCACCGGGTGCGTCAGGCGGCCGAAGTCCTGGGCGTCGATGATGACGTGACAGGTCGCGCACGCCATGTCGCCGCCGCACGTGCCCTCCAGCGGCTGACCGGCGGACTGCGCGGCGGCGAGGAGCGTGCCGTCCGGCTCCACGTCGGCTGTAGTCACGGTGCCGCCACGGCCAATGAAATTGAGGCGGATCATGCGGGGAGCCGCTGCGAATCGGCGGCGGCGGTGATCGCGTCGACTGCGTCCGCGAGTTCCTGATCCGTGGTGTAGCGGCCAAAACCCAGCCGGATGCTGCCGCGCGCCTCCGCCTCGGTCAGTCCGATCGCGCGCAGAACATGGCTTGAGCGGCCCGATCCGCTGGCGCAGGCCGAGCCCGCCGAGAAAGCGAGGCCGCGCAGATCGGACATCAGCCGCGCGACGTCGAGACCGGCGCGGCGGATATTGAGATTGCCGTGATAGCGGTGATCGGTCGATCCGTTGATTCGCCAATCCGGCCCGAGGCGCGCGGTCGCGATCCGCCACAACCCGGCGATATGCGCGCTGTCTTCATCGAAGCGCCGGAGCATCAGATCGGCGGCGACGCCGAATCCTGCGCATAGTGCCGGGCTGAGCGTGCCGGACCGGCCCGGCGCCTCCTGCGCGCCGCCGTGAATCAAGGGCGCGAGTTCGACGCCGTCGCGTATCCAGAGCGCGCCGATGCCCTTTGGCCCGTAAATCTTGTGCGCGGAGACGGCGACGAGATCGCATCCGTCGGGAACGGGAACGCGACCATAACCCTGGACCGCGTCGCATAGCAGCAGACCCCCGGCGCGGTGCACGCTATCGGCGAGCGCGGCAACCGGTTGGATGACGCCGGTTTCGTTGTTGACGAGCATCGCGGCGACAAGGCCCGGTGCTGTGCCTTTTGCGATGGCCGCGGCGGCCTCGTCCGGATCGACCAGTCCGTCTGCGCCGACCGCTAGCATCGTCAGCGGGCGGCCGCTCGCCTGCGCGGTATCGAGTACGGCGGCGTGTTCGGTCGCTATCCTGACGATCGGACCACTGAGGCCCTTGATCGCCCAGTTGAGCGCCTCCGTCGCGCCGCCGGTAAAGGCGACGCGGCCGCCGGACGGCAGCAGCGCGGCGATACGGTCGCGGGCGACCTCGACGGCGGCTTTGGCAGCGCGGCCCGGGCGGTGCGGCGAATGGGGATTGGCGTGCTGATCCTCCAACCAAGGGAGCATCGCGGCGAGTGCTTCGGGTGCGAGCGGTGTCGTCGCCTGATAATCGAGATAGGTCATGCAGCGCTTCGTGCCGACCCGCGCGCGACCGCGACCCATGCGCCGAGGAACGCAGCGATATCGTCGGTGGTCGTCGTCCAGCCGGTGCTGACGCGGATCGTCTCCGCCGCGGCGACCGGATCGACGCCGATTGCGGGCAGCACATGTCCGGGCTTCAGGCTGCCCGAAGCGCAGGCGCTGCCCGCGGAAACCGCGATCCCCTGAAGATCGAAGCGGATCAGCTGCGCGGCGGCGGACATGCCGGGCATGCGGTAGGAGGCGATCGTCGCGATGCGGGGGCTGGCGCGTGCGATGATTTCTCCGCCCGCACTCAGGATGCCGGCATCGAGCATCCGGCGATATTGCGCAGCGGTCGCGAACCAGTCGCGCGAAACCTCCAGCGCGGCGGCGAAGCCGAGGGCGCCGGGCAGATTTTCGGTTCCGGCGCGATAGCCGAACTCTTGCCCCCCGGACGCAGAGATGAGTGCGAGGTCGCGGACCAGCAGCGCGCCGATCCCGGGCGGTCCGCCCAGCTTGTGCGCGGAGACGGCGATCAGATCGGCATCGGGGAGCGCGAGTTTGCCCGCCGATTGCGAGCAATCGCAAAGCAAAACGCCGCCGCCCGCGCGGACCCGGCCGGCGATCCGGTCGATCGGGTGGATAACGCCGGTTTCGGAATTGACGTGCTGGATGGCGACAAGCGTGTCCGGTTCGATCGCGAGGTCGCCGATCAAACCGTCCTCGCCAGCGGGAATAACGGTCGCATCGGGTGCGAGCCGGCGGACGGCAGAATGTTCGACCGCGGACATGGCGCGGTGTCTTGCGACCGAACGGCCGATCGCAATCGCCAGCGCTTCGCTCGATCCGCTGGTCAGGATGACGTGGTGAGGCCAGTCGAGCGCGGCGGCGATCCGCGCCCGCGCGTCCTCCAGCAGGCGGCGCGCATGACGGCCGGACGCGTGCGGCGACGAGGGGTTCGCCCATAGCGCCATCGCATCGGCGACCGCGGCTTGCGCCTCGGCGAGAACCGGTGTCGTCGCGGCGTGATCCAGATTGACCGGCGAAGTATTCAACGGGGCTCCAATTGCGAAAAACGGCGTGCGCTGTATATAGCGCGCGAGTCACGGCGCTGCACCATTCGCCGATGTCGTCGTTGCGAGTATTCATGCCAGAAGTCATTTTTCCCGGCCCAGAAGGCCGTCTCGAGGGGCGTTTCGCTCCTGCCCCCCGCCCCCGCGCACCGGTCGCGATGATCCTGCATCCACACCCCTCGGCGGGCGGCACGATGAACAACCGGATCGTCCAGGATCTCTACAAGACGTTCCAGCGCCGCGGGTTCGCGACGCTTCGATTCAACTTTCGCGGTGTCGGCAAAAGTCAGGGCGTGTTCGACAACGGCGTCGGCGAACTGTCGGATGCCGCATCGGCGCTCGACTGGGTGCAAAGCTTTCATCCCGAAGCGCAGACGACGTGGATCGCAGGGGTCAGCTTCGGCGCGTGGATCGGGATGCAGCTTTTGATGCGGCGACCGGAGATACGCGGCTTTATCTCGATCGCGCCGCCCGCCAATCTTTATGATTTCACGTTCCTTGCGCCGTGCCCGTCGAGCGGGATCATCATCCAGGGCGAAGCCGACGAAGTCGCGACTCCGGTTGGGACGCAAAAGCTCGTCGACAAGCTGAGGACGCAGCGGCACATCACGATCCATCACGATACGATCCCAAAGGCGAACCATTTCTTCGAGCACGAAAACGCCGAACTGATGAAGAGCGTCGACGATTATCTCGACATGCGGCTGGACCCGAACTCCCCGATCAAATGATGCCGGTTCCGCTTACATCGTCCAGATCAGGACGTTGACGAGCAGGACCGCCGCCATCACCAGCATCAATATGCCCTTTCGCGTGTCGCGTTTCCCGGCGATCAGAACCCAGCCGCCGATCAGGCACGCAAACATCGCCAGCATCGCGATCGCGGGGGCTGCGCTCGCAATCGAGGCGAGCGGGCCGGTCACCGGCTGATCGCGCGGGCATAGCCGGCGATGTCGACATTGCCGCCCGAAAGCACGACGAGCATCCCCCCTCCCATCTCAACCTTGCCCGCGAGCAACGCGGCAAGCGCGACGGCACCGCCGGGTTCGATGACCAGCCGCAATTTTTCAGCCGCGAAGCGCTGAGCGGCGGCGGTCTCGGCCTCGGTGACGGCAACGCCCGTCGCATCGCACCGGGACAGGATGTCGAAGGTCAGCGGCGAGACTTCTTTCGTCATCAATGCATCGCATGCGGTCGGGGGCGGGTTCTCGCCGACCGGTTCGATCCATGACGCCTCCAGACTGCGCCGCATATCGTCCCAGCCCTCTGGTTCGACCACCGTGATCCGCGCGCCAGGCAACGCAAGGGCGATACCAGCGGACAGACCGCCGCCGCCGCACGGTATGATGATGTGCTGCGGTTGCGGAAGGCCGATCGCCGCCATCTGTTCGGCCGCCTCAAGTCCGGCCGTCCCCTGCCCTTCGATGATCCAGGCGTCGTCGAAACTCGGGACGAGCGTCGCGCCGGTCGCTCCGGCCAGCCGCGCTGCAATCATCTCACGCGATTCGGTGGTGCGGTCGTACGCGACGATTTCCGCACCGAGCGCAAGCGTCGCATCGCGCTTGGCCGCAGGGGCATCGCGCGGCATGACGATCGTTGCGGCGATGCCGAGACGCCGCGCGGCCCAGGCGATGCCTTGCGCGTGGTTTCCGGAGGAGAAGGCAACGACTCCGCGACGACGCGACTGTTCGTCGAGCGCGGTCAGCCGGTGCCATGCGCCGCGAATCTTGAACGCCCCGACGGGTTGCAGCGATTCGGCCTTGAACGCGACGCGGTGCCCCTTCATTTCGAGCGTGAAGATCGGGGTCGGCGGCAGGATGCGGCCGATCTTTTCCTTCGCGTCGCGTACGCCGGCGCCGGTCGGTCGTCGTAATAGCGTCATATCATTTCCCGGTGCCGACACGGCCCTTTACATAGGTCAGGATCGACCCTAGATCGCATTCCGCTGCCCCATGGGACTTCCAACCGCAAGGCAGTGTTTTCGTTTTTGTCTCAGGACATTGGAGGTCCCTTGAATTGCACAAGCATCATAGCGCGCTGGGGTTAGCGACCACCCTGTCACCGGTCGATCCGGTTACGCTCGTTCGTCCGCACGCTGCGGCACGCGCCGCCCGGTTTTTCGTCGAGAATTTTCCGGGCCGCTCGATGTACGCGGTGAAAGCAAATCCGTCCGCTGATCTGCTGCGCATCCTCTGGGATAGCGGCATCACGCATTACGACGTCGCCTCGATCGCCGAGGTTCGGCTCGTGGCGCGGACGCTGCCGGATGCCGTTCTCTGCTTCATGCACCCGGTCAAGGCCGAGGAAGCGATCCGTGAAGCCTATGCAGCGCACGGGGTGCGGACATTCAGCCTGGATGCGATGGACGAACTGGACAAGGTCATGCGTGCGACCGGCAACGCGAGCGACCTGACGCTTTGCGTCAGACTGCGCGTATCGTCCGAACATGCGAAACTGAGCCTCGCATCCAAGTTCGGCGTCGCGCCGGGTGAGGCCAAGGAACTGCTGTTCGCCGCGCGCCAGGCGGCGGACGCGCTCGGCATCTGTTTCCACGTCGGCAGCCAGGCGATGACGCCAGAGGCCTATTCGAACGCGATGGAGCGGGTTCGGACAGCAATCGTGGAAGCGGCGGTAACGGTCGACGTTATCGATGTCGGCGGCGGGTTTCCGTCGAGCTACCCCGGCATGGAGCCGCCGCCGCTGGAACATTATTTCGACGTCATCCACCGCGCGTTCGAATCGCTGCCGGTCAGCTATTCATCCGAGCTCTGGTGCGAGCCGGGCCGTGCACTCTGCGCCGAATATTCGTCGCTGATCGTGCGGGTCGAAAGGCGCCGGGGTTCCGAACTCTATATCAATGACGGCGCCTACGGCGCGTTGTTCGACGCGGCGCATATCGGCTGGCGCTTTCCGGTCGAGTTGCTGCGCGAACCCGAGAGCCGGGCACGGGACATGGAGTTCTCCTTCTACGGGCCGACCTGCGACGATCTGGACCATATGGCGGGGCCGTTCCTGTTGCCGGCGGACACGAAGGCGGGCGATTATATCGAGATCGGCATGCTCGGTGCCTACGGCTCTGCGATGCGGACCGCGTTCAACGGATTCGGATCGGACGAGATCGTCGTCGTCGACGACGAACCGATGGTGTCGCTTTATCATGCGCCGGAACGCCGGGCCGCTTCGAACGTCGTTACGCTGTAACGACGCTACCGCGTTCAACCTATCCGCCTATCCCGCGGCCGGAGTCCCACCGATCGGAAGGGCCTTGGTTCTCGCTGGATACACGGCATAATCCTGAAGAGACGCAAATGGACACGACCCTGAACGACACGCGCAAGTCGGAACTGCTTTCGACCGAAGTCGAGCATATCGACATCACCAAATTCGACGCGCGACCGATTGTCGAGGCGATGAAGAAGATGTCGTTCACCAGCCGCGACCTCGGCCGGGCGACCGAAATCTACAATCAGATGCTCGGCGACAAGGATTGCAGCATCTTCCTCGTCATCGCTGGATCGACCAGCGCGGGCGGCTGCATGGACCTGTACGCCGAGCTCGTCCGCAACAACATGGTCGACGGTATCGTCGCGACCGGTGCCTCGATCGTCGACATGGATTTCTTCGAAGGGCTCGGTCACAAACATTATCAGGCACTCGAAGTGCCGGACGACGACACGCTCCGCTCGCTCTACATCGACCGGATCTACGACACCTATATCGACGAAGAGCAGCTTCAGGATTGCGATCATACGATCCTAGAGATTGCCAACACGCTCGAGCCTCGCCCCTATTCGAGCCGCGAATTCATCCGCGCGATGGGCAAGTATCTGGTCGAGAACGGCAAGAAGGGAAACAGCCTCGTCAAGCTCGCTTATGAGCATGACGTGCCGATCTTCTGCCCGGCGTTTGTCGACAGCTCGGCCGGGTTCGGGCTCGTCAAGCATCAGGTCGATCGTGCGAAAGCGGGCGAGAAATACATGGTGCTCGACGCGATCGCCGATTTTCGCGAGTTGACCGAGATCAAGATCAAGGCGGGAACGACCGGCCTGTTGATGATCGGCGGCGGCGTGCCCAAGAACTTCATTCAGGACACGGTGGTCTGCGCCGAAATTCTGGGCCACGAAGATGTGCAGGTTCACAAATATGCCGTGCAGATCACCGTCGCCGATGTGCGCGACGGGGCGTGCTCGTCCTCGACGCTGCAGGAAGCGGCAAGCTGGGGGAAGGTGAATACGGGGATCGAACAGATGGTCTTCGCCGAAGCCGGATCGGTCATGCCGCTGCTCGCCAGCGATGCCTATCATCGCGGCATCTGGAAAGAGCGCCCGAAGCACCGCTGGGGCGCATCGTTCGATTGATTACCGCTATGTTATTCGATCGAAACAATTTATCGGACGGCTACGTATCTCGGCAGTGAGCGACGGGTAAACGGAGACGGTCATGCGGTTGCAGCGGGTTGGAACGGTCGTCGGACTGATCGCGATGCTTTCAGCCTGCGGGGGCGGTGG
The DNA here is from genome assembly GCA_965219075.1 of Sphingomonas sp. Taxonomy (GTDB): domain Bacteria; phylum Pseudomonadota; class Alphaproteobacteria; order Sphingomonadales; family Sphingomonadaceae; genus Sphingomonas. Next base: position 1,617,547 of record CBDCMM010000002.1, on the reverse strand, counting down.
CGGCAACAGCAGCGGTGCGACCGCTTCTTCATCCGGCCCTGCCGCCACGCCAGCACCAACTTCGGGCGGCTGTACGCTCCGCGCGCGACAGGATTGGGTCGCGGCGCAGATGAAGGAATGGTACCTTTTTCCGGAGACTTTGCCGGTCGGTCTGGACCCATCGCCTTACAAGACCGCCAGCGACTATCTCGATGCACTGACCGCAAACGCGCGTGCGCAGGGACGCGACCGGTTCTTCACCTATCTGACGTCTATCAAGCAGGAAAACGCGTATCAGTCATCGGGCGCGACGGCGGGATTCGGCGTCAGGCTGTCGTTCGATTCGTCGCAGCGCGTGTTCATCGCCGAGGCATTCGAAGGTGCGCCAGCGCTCGCTGCGGGCATCGACCGGGGCACGGAAATACTGGCGATCGGCACGACGGCGAATGATCTGAGGACCGTTTCGTCGATCATTGCGGCCGAGGGAGCGGGCGGCATCACCGCGGCGCTGGGCGACAATGTCGCGGGTACGACCCGGGTACTGAAAATTGCCGATGCGAACGGGACCGTCCGTACGGTGACGGTGACCAAAGCCGATTATGATTTGCCGCCGGTTTCATCGCGATACGGTGCGCAGATCATTACCGATAACGGACAGCAATATGGGTATGTGAATCTCAGGACGTTCATTTCGACCGCTGATCCGGCGCTGAGGGCGGCATTCGCCAAGTTCCGTGCGGCCGGCATCACCCAAGTCATCGTCGATTTCCGCTACAATGGCGGCGGCGCGGTTTCGATCGCGGAACTGTTCGGCGACCTGCTCGGCGGCGATCGATCCTCGTCCGATGTATTCGATTACATTACGTTCCGCCCCGAAAAGTCGTCGGAAAATTCGACGGCATATTTCATGCAGCAGCCGCAATCGGTCTCTGCCACGCGGATCGCGTTCATCGGAACGCAGGGAACCGCGTCGGCGAGCGAACTCGTGATCAACGGCTTCCTGCCCTTTCTTGGCAAGAATGTCGGACTGATCGGAACCAACACCTATGGCAAGCCGGTCGGCCAGATCGCGCTCGATCTGGCGCAATGCGACGACCGGCTGCGCGTGATTGCGTTCAAGCTCCAGAATGCGGCGCGCCAAGGCGACTATTTTAACGGGCTTGCAAGCACCGTTCCATCGACGTGCCGGGCAAGCGATGACCTGATGCATCCGATGGGCGATCCGCAGGAAGCCTCGACGCGGCAGGCGCTCGATTTTCTTGAGGGCAAGACCTGCACGCCCATCGTCCTTGCCGAGGCGAGCGTCCAGGCGCGCGATGCAGCGCAGATCAATCGCAAGCTGCTGACGCCCGAACGGCCGAACACCGCGCAGCGCGAGGTGCCGGGACTTTTCTGATGACCCGCCCCGGCGGTGGATTGGCGCGGTCGGGTGATCGGCCGCGGCAAGAGCGTGTCTTTAAAGCGCACCGACCCTTTTTTATCGGTTCGCTCAGCCGTATCTAACGAACGATGCGCAAACATATATTGATCGTTCTGGGGCTTATCTTGCTCGTGATTGCGGGCGGGCTGGTCTATCTCGGCTGGCCGGATACAGCGAAACTGCCGATCGCCGCGGTGCAAGGCACCAAGCCCGATATCACTGCGCCGCGGATCCAGGTGATCCCGACCATCGACGTTCCCAAGGCGGCGGGCTGGCCGGCCGGAGCGATGCCGACGCCCGCCGCGGGTTTGCGCGTACAGCCGTTTGCGGCCGGGCTCGATCATCCCCGCTGGCTGTACCAACTGCCGAACGGCGATGTTCTTGTCGCGGAAACCAATTCACCGCCGCGTGACGGCGGCGGGATCGCGGGAACGGTGATGCGCTGGCTGATGGGCCGCGCGGGTGCGGGCGTGCCGTCGGCGAACCGGATCACATTGCTGCGCGATACGAACGGGGACGGCGTTGCGGACCAACGATCGGTGTTTTTGACCGGGCTGAACTCCCCGTTCGGCATGACACTGATGAACGGATGGCTGTATGTCGGGGATACCGATGCGCTGCTGCGCGTCGCCTACACGGGCGGCGAGACGCGCATCACCGCCAAACCCGAGCGGGTCATTCCGCTCAGCGGCGGCGGCAATCACTGGGCGCGCAACGTCATTCCGGCCGGAGACGGCCTCTCGCTCTATGTCAGCGTCGGCTCCTCGACCAACATCGCCGACAACGGAATGGAGGCCGAGCAATATCGCGCGAACATCCTTCAGGTCTGGCCCGACGACAAGAACCGGCGCATCTATGCAGCGGGCCTTCGCAACCCGAACGGTATGATGCTCAATCCGCAGACCGGGGGCTTGTGGACGGTCGTTAACGAGCGCGATATGCTCGGATCGGACCTGGCGCCGGATTATCTGACGCAGGTCGAGTTCGGCGATCATTTCGGCTGGCCCTGGTATTATTGGGGCGGCTATCCCGATTCGCGCGTCGAGCCTCGAAATCCGCAGTTGCAGCAATATTCGAAACGTCCCGACTATGCGCTCGGTCCGCATGTCGCCGCGCTAGGATTGACGTTCAACGACGGCAAGGCGCTGGGGCAAAGCTTCGGCTTTGGCGCTTATGTCGGCGAGCATGGCTCGTGGAACCGCAAGCCCGTTTCGGGATACAAGGTCGTGTTCGTGCCCTTTGCCGAAAACGGGTTTCCGATACCGGGCGCAAAGCCGCGGGACGTCCTGACCGGCTTTCTGGGCGCGGACGGAAAGGCGCTGGGCAGGCCGGTCGGCGTGATCACCGACAAGACGGGCGCGTTGCTGATCGCGGACGATGTCGGGAATACCGTGTGGCGCGTCAGCGGTGCAGGCCGGACGGATAGGCGGATCGCGGCGCGCTGATACTTATTTCAGGAGTTTGGGCGCTTCACTTTCGACCGCTGCGCGGATCGGCCCTGCAAAGAGCGACAACAGGCCGGGCAGGTCGATCGAGGCATGAACCCGGTCGTCGAAGCAGGTCGCGCGGCTGGCGATCTGTTGCCCCATCGCGTGGACGACGAAATGCATCGTGTCCCCTTCCCAATGATGTTCGACACGCGCACCCCCGGGGATCTTGCGCCCGAGTTGGCCGACACCGCCCGCGAGCCGCGCCTTCACCGCGTCCTTGCCGAGCGAGTGGGGAAGGTCGACTTCGATCGGCTGATTCATCTTGAAAACTCCGCAGCTAGGAACTTGGCGTCACCGCCGACAAACGCGTCATGCGCGGGAGCGTTTCCGTAAGGCTCACGCGCGCGCCGAACATCCCTAAACCAAATCGGGCGTTGCCGGGAACATTGATGCGTTCGCCGCGCCGCGCCATAGGCAATACATGGTCCGCTACCCCGCCCTTCTATGTCTGCTCTCGGGCGCGGTGGCGGCGTTGGGCTTTGCGCCGCTGTCGCTATGGCCGCTGACGCTGATCGGCTTTGCGCTCTGGCTGATAGTCCTGCACCGGGCGGAGACGATCGGTCAGGCATTATGGCTCGGATGGGTGTTCGGGGTCGGCCATTTTACGATCAACAACAACTGGATCCAGCACGCCTTCGACTTTCAGTCGGCAATGCCGCCGGTACTGGGCTATTTCGCCGCGGTCGGGCTCGCTTTTTACCTCGCGGTCTATCCCGCGATCGGCGCAGGGATAGCTTGGCGGTTTCGCGGAAAAGTCCCTGACGTTGGTTATGTCCTGACCGCGGGGGCGGCGTGGATCGCGAGCGAGTGGCTGAGAGGCACGATGTTCACCGGCTACGCGTGGGATCCGGTGGGGGTCATCTGGCTGCCGGTGATCGGGATCGCGCGTCTCACGACATTGACCGGCACCTATGCGCTGTCCGGGATCACGATCGTCGCGTCGGGCGCGCTGATGTTGTTAATCTACGGCCGGTGGCGGTTCGCCGCGGGCGTGACATCGATCCTCGGTTTCGCTGCGATTTCGGCGCTATGGACGACCGTGCCGGATACGCCGCCGAACAATGCGCTCGTCCGCGTCGTTCAGCCCGATATCGGGCAGGAAGACCGCAGCGACGCGGACGGGGAGCGCGTGCTGCGGGCACTGGAAAGATTGACGGGTCGGCCGGGTTCGCGGCCAAGGCTGATCGTATGGCCCGAAGGTGTCGTCCGCGATTTTCTGGAAGAGGGCTATCCGCTCTACGCCTATTCGCTCTTCGGCTGGTCCGATCCGGTCTATCTCAAACACCGGATCGCGCGACTGCTGGGACCGCGCGACATCCTGATGACCGGGGGGTCGGCCTTGTCGTTCGACGGCGTCGGACGGATTTCGGGCGCGCGGAATTCGGTGTTCACCATCGATTCCGGAGCCGGGCTGCACGCGCGTTACGACAAGGCGCATTTGGTTCCTTACGGCGAATATCTGCCGATGCGGCCGATCCTCGAACCGCTCGGCCTCGCGCGGCTGGTTCCGGGCGACATCGATTTCGACGACGGTCCGGGACCGCGCAGCGTGGACGTGCCGGGGTTCGGGCGGATCGGCGTACAAATCTGTTACGAAATCATCTTTTCCGGCCAAGTCGTCGATGAGCGGCACCGCCCGAGACTGATCTTCAATCCGTCGAACGATGCCTGGTTCGGGCGTTGGGGGCCGCCGCAACATCTGGCGCAGGCACGGATGCGGGCGATCGAAGAAGGGTTGCCGATCGTTCGGGCGACCCCGACGGGCATCTCTGCGGTCATCGCGGCGGATGGACGATTGATTGCGACGATACCGCCCGACGCGGCCGGCGCGATCGAGGTGCCGATACCGCCGGCGCTGCAACCGACGCTGTTTTCGCGGACGGGCAACTGGATGGCCGCGATCGTCGCGGCACTGATGTTCGCGGCGGCGGTTGCCCTGCGTCGTCGCGCTCGCTAGGGCGCATATAAAGTTTTCCTTATATGATGCTTCCCGAGCGGGAGCGCGCCAGCGAGGTCCGTATGCGCAAGTCCTTTCTCTTCACCTCCGAATCCGTGTCCGAAGGACATCCCGACAAGGTTGCCGATCAGATCAGCGACACCATCGTCGACCTGTTCCTGGGCATCGATCCGGAGGCGCGTATCGCGTGCGAGACGATGACGACGACCAACCGCGTGGTGCTTGCAGGCGAGATACGCGGCAAGAAAATCTATGACGAGGAACACGGCTGGTATCCCGGCATCCGGTCCCGGATCGAGGATGCGGTACGGCAGACGGTCCGCGATATCGGTTACGAACAGTCGGGCTTTCACTGGAACAAGCTGGTGTTCGAAAACAATCTCCATGGCCAGTCGAACGAGATCGCGATGGGCGTCGATGCCGGCGACAACAAGGATGAAGGTGCGGGCGATCAGGGAATCATGTTCGGCTATGCGAGCGACGAAACGCCAGGGTTGATGCCGGCGACGCTCTATTACAGCCACAAGATCCTCGAACGCATGGCGGCCGATCGCCATTCCGGTGCGGCACCGTTTCTCGAACCCGATGCGAAAAGCCAGGTCACGCTTGCCTATGAAGACGAGAAGCCGGTCGGAGCGAGCGCGCTGGTCATATCGACCCAGCACAAGCCCGGCTATTGCCTGCAAGGTGACGCGGCCGATCCGAAGCTGTACGCGGATCTTCAGCAGTATCTGCACGGCGTGCTGAAAGATGTGCTGCCCGACGGGTTCGTCACCGATCAGACCAAAATCTACATCAACCCGACCGGCGCCTTCGAGATCGGCGGGCCCGATGGCGACGCCGGGTTGACGGGACGCAAGATCATTGTCGACACCTATGGCGGCGCGGCCCCGCATGGCGGCGGTGCGTTCAGCGGCAAGGACCCGACCAAGGTCGACCGCTCCGCCGCCTATGTTGCTCGCTATCTTGCAAAAAATGTCGTGGCCGCGGGGCTGGCACGGCGATGCACCATACAGCTGAGCTATGCGATCGGGATTGCCGAGCCGCTGTCGGTTTACGTCGACACCCATGGCACCGGTACGGTGGCGGAAGCCAAATTGGAGGAGGTTTTACCGCGCCTCGTCTCTTTGACGCCGCGAGGGATCCGCGAACATCTGCAACTGAACGCGCCGATCTATCGCAAGACCGCTGCTTACGGTCATTTCGGACGTCAGCCCGAAGGACGGTATTTCCCGTGGGAGCGCACCGACCTGGTCGATCGTTTGAAGGATGCGCTACCCGCCGAATGAGCCGGACGAGCGGGCCGCGATCATCCGACTATCGATACCATTCGGGATGTCGCTGCTTGAATTCTTCCATCTCCCCCTGTACCTGCCCGTGCGCAAGAACCGTGAACAGTCCCGCCCCGCCGACCAGATTGCCCAACAATGCGGGAAGGATCAGTTCGAACAGCGTTTGTGCGACGCCAGTCTGACCGTCGAACATCAATAGGAACGCTTCGCTCGAGCCGACGATCGAGTGAGTGAAGCCACCCGCGCCGACCAAATACGTAATCAGGAAGATCACGAGGAACGATTGTTGCCGCGCGTTCGGGAGCGACCATGCAAGGATGGCAATCAGGAAGCCCGCGGGGATCGCGTTGATGAAGGTTGCCAAAGGACCGAGTTCGGTAACTTTTTCGGAAACCTCGATCATTGCGGATCGAAGCAGGTCGTCACCGAGCAGCTGATAGTTGATGCATGCCGCAGCAATGCAGGTTCCGGCGAGATTGGCCGCGATCACAATCGCCCATAGCCGCAGGGTACGGAGCAGCGAATTCTTGCACGGTACGGTTATCAGCGGCAGCATCGCCGTGATCGTACTTTCGGTGAACAACTGCATCCGCCCGAGAATGACGATGATGAAACCGAAAGGGTAACCGAGCGCGGTCACGAGCGGACGCCAAGGTTGGTCAGGAAGATGCTGGTGAAAGACGCCCTCTGCAATCAGGGAACTGACGATCGCAATTCCCGATGCGACACCCGACCAAAATAGCGACGAGGCCGGTCGCTCTAGTTCCGATTCTCCCTCTTCCCGAACCGCGCGGTGAAGTTCCTTGGCATCCGCCGACTTCAGCTCGTCAATGCCGTCCTGCTCTTTTTCGTCCTGGCGCTTTTCATCGTCTTCGGACACGCGGCAATCCCCAGCTGTCTGTACGAGTGTAACACCCCACCGATGGCTTTGCTCCCACAGGCTCGACAGCTAAGGCGTGGCCGATGAACGATCCGATGACACTCCGCCGGCTTTACGGTCGACGACAGGGACATAAACTGCGTGCGGCTCAGTCCGCCATGCTGGAAGACCTGCTTCCGCAACTTGAAGTCGCTGAAGAGGGGGTGGTCGATTCATTGGCGTTGTTCGGCGACGATCGACCGGTTCATTTCGAAATCGGCTTCGGTAGCGGGGAGCATCTGACGGCGCAGGCCGATGCGCATCCCGGTTCGGGTTTCGTCGGCTGCGAGCCGTTTCTGAACGGCGTGGTCGCGGCGCTCTCCCATATCCGCGATACCGGCCTGACCAATGTGCGGCTGCACATGGGCGATGCGCTCGAAGTCCTCGAGCGATTTCCCGATTCCAGTCTTGAGCGAGTTTATCTTCTGCATCCGGACCCCTGGCCAAAAGCGCGGCATGCGAAGCGGCGGATGCTCAATCACGGTCCGCTCGACGTAATCGCGGCAAAGCTTCGTCCGGGCGGGGAGTTTCGCCTGGGAACCGACGACCCGACCTATTGCCGCTGGTCGATGATGGTGATGGGTGCCCGGCCCGATTTTATCTGGACGGCGGAGCGGCCGCGCGATTTCCTCGAGCGGCCGGACGGCTGGCCCGAAACCCGCTATGAAATGAAAGCGCGGCGCAAGGGGCATGAAGTCTGGTATTTCCGGTATGTCCGCAGATAGTCATCCGTACGTCCGGGGCATCCGCCGATGACGCCCGTCAGCGTTCCCATTTCCACGATCGCGCAGACAATCTCCTTGTCGCTATCGCCCGTATTCATGCTGGCGGGGATCGGCGCGTTGCTGAACGTGCTCGCGGGGCGGCTGTCGCGCGTCGTGGACCGCGCGCGCGTACTGGAATCGCTGCACGCGAGCGCGGAGCAAAGCAAAGCGGAACGTCAGCGACGTGTTTGGGAATTACGGTTTCTCGACAGGCGTATGTCGATCATCAACGCCGCGTTGTTCCTGGCGGTATCGAGTGCGGTGATGACCTGCCTCGTCGTGGTGCTGTTGTTCGTTGCGCACCTGGGTTTAAGGCTGGGTACGATTGTCGCCGTTTCGTTCATTCTTGCGATGCTGTTGTTGATTGCGGCGCTTGTCGCCTTCATGATCGAGGTTCGCGTATCGCTGCAGACGATTCGGGTGCGGCGCGATCTGATCCAGTGATGGCTACTCCGCGCCGCTCAGCCCCTCGCCGACATCGGCCTGAGAACGGTAGAGCGGAGCGATGCGCGCATGCGAACGCTGTTCGTACGCATAACCGGCATTCAGGACGGCCGCATCGCCGTTTCTGGTCGCGATGAACGACAGGCCCGCGGGCAAACCCTTCACGAGTCCCATCGGGACGGTCAGGTTCGGATAGCCCGCGATCGCGGGCAATTCACTAGAGCTTGGGCCGCCATACTGGTCGCCATAGACGGGATCGCTGAGCCATGCCGGACCATAGGTCGGCTCGACGAGGATGGCCGCTCCGGCCTTTGCCAGCATAGCGTCGATCGCTTCGCTCGCCAGCTTCAGTGATTTGGCGCGCGCGGCCTTGTAGGCCGGATCGTTCAGCCCCTTGGTCTTTTCGGCGTCATCGAAAATTTCCTGCGCGAAGAACGGCATTTCGCGTGCGGCGTTCGCTTTGTCGAAGGCGATGACGTCAGCGAGTGTCCGGGTTTTGACGCCCGCAGGCGTGGTCGCGAGATAGGCGTTCAGATCGGCCTTCAATTCGGTCTTGAGGACGGTTAGCTCCGCCTCCCCGATACCGTCGAGCTTAGGCTGGTCGACCTCGACAAGTACGGCACCCGCCTGTTTCAGGACATCGAGCGCAGTTTGATAGGCGGCCTTAAGATCGTCCCCCATTGCCGGGCGAAGCACCGCGACACGTTTGCCGCGCAGGGCATCCGGGGACAGTCCGGCTGCATAGTCACGGTGGATTGCCTTCGCGGTCGCCGGATCGCCGGGATCGGCGGCTGCCATCGCGGTCAGCATGATCGCCGCATCGCGGACGCTGCGCGCCATCGGCCCCGGCGTATCCTGGCTATGGCTGATCGGCACGACGTAGCGGCGGCTGACGAGGCCGATCGAAGGTTTGAGGCCGACGAGGCCATTGACCGAAGAGGGACAGACCACCGACCCGTCGGTTTCGGTTCCGATCGCCGCCGCGGCAAAACTCGCCGCGACCGCCGCGCCCGATCCGCTCGACGATCCGCAGGCGGTGCGATCAAGCGCGTACGGGTTCTTGACCAGCCCTCCGACCGCGCTCCAGCCACTCATCGAACGGGTCGAGCGGATGTTGGCCCATTCGCTCAGATTGGTCTTGCCCAGGATCACCGCACCGGCCTTGCGCAGTTCCGCCACGACCGGCGCGTCCCGGCCCGTCACGTTGTCCTTGAGAGCAAGGCTGCCGGCGGTGGTGGCGACGGGATCGCGGGTTTCGACATTGTCCTTGATGAGGACAGGGATTCCGTGGAGAGGCCCCCTCACCCGCCCGGCCTTGCGCTCCGCGTCGAGCGCCCTGGCCTGATCGAGCGCATCCGGATTGACCGCAATCACCGCCCGCAGCGCAGGCCCCTGACGGTCCATCGCCTCGATCCGGGCGAGATAGGCGCGGACAAGATCGGCGCTGCTTGCATCACCCGCGCGCATCAGACGCTGGAGATCGTCGATCGAACGTTCCTCGACGACGACATCTTTGGCGGTCGCGAGCGCCGGGATCGCGGCAGCGGCCAGGGTCAAAGCGATGGCGAATTGGCGCAAAACTGAACTCCCGATGCTTCGTTGACGGATGTTAACGTGCAGAAGGCCGCAAGGGAACCCGCCGCCGCCGCCAAGCGCTTGCCGTATCTAATTCAAATCAAGGGGTAACGCGCTTGCGGTTCAAAGATCGTCGCATTCTCATCACCGGCGGCACCTCCGGGATCGGCCTGGCGACCGCACGGCGGCTTTCGGACGAAGGGGCTTTGCTGCTGCTGACCGGGCATAGTCCCGCCCATATCGATGAAATCCGGCAAGCCCTTGCCGGCGCCAGGGTCATTGCCAATGATGCCAGCGAACCCGCTGCAGTAGCGGCGCTGACAGATGCTGCACGTGACTTCGCGCCGGACGGTTTGGACGGAACCTTTCTCAATGCCGGCTATGGTTCCTTCGATACGCTGGCCGCGATCGACGAGAGCATTATCGATCGCCACCTTGATCTCAATCTGAAAGGACCGCTGCTCCAGGCGAAGGCGCTGGCTGCGTGCATCAAGGACGGCGGCGCTTTGCTGCTGATCAGTTCGGGAACCGTCGGCGGCGGCCGGGCAGATACGCTCATATATTCCGCCGCAAAGGCCGGAATTCGCCAGGCAGGGCGCAGTCTTGCGACCGAATTCGCGCCGCGAGGAATTCGGGTAAATGTCGTCACCCCGGGTGCGACCGACAGTCGCTTTCACGAACGCGGCGGCATGAGTGACGATGAGATCGCCGAATATAAGAAGAAGGTGGCCCAAGCGGTGCCGCTCGGGCGGCTCGGCAAACCCCAAGACGTCGCGGCGGTTGCCTGTTTCCTGCTCTCCGACGATGCGGCGTACGTCACCGGATCGGAATACCGCGTGGATGGCGGGCTGACGATGGCGTGAGCGTACTGAAATTCATCGTTGGCGGTGTAGTTCTGATCGTCGCGGTGATTGCGCTCGTACTGACAATCCTGCCGAAATACCTCGATCGCATCTATTATCGCGGCCCGGTCAGCGATCATTTCGATGGTGAGCGGTTCTACAATCCCGACGGCGATGCCGACACGATGCGTTTGCCGGGCAACACGGGTCGCGCCGCCTTTTTCTGGAACCAGCTGACCGGACGGGACGGACGCCCGGAATGGCCGGACGCGGTCGCTGTCAAGCCGGGCAAGCCCGAAGCGCGGGTTAAGGGGGACCGGATGGTCGTCACCTGGATCGGTCACGCCAGCGTGCTGATCCAGACCGAGGGTCTCAATATTTTGACCGATCCGGTCTGGTCAAAGCGGGCGGGGCCGTTCGGGTTCGGGCCAACGCGTGTAGCCGAGCCAGGCATCGCATTCGACGACCTGCCGAAAATCGACGTCGTGCTGGTCAGCCACAATCATTATGATCATCTCGACAAGTCGACGCTCGAACGGCTTTGGCAGCGCGACCGCCCGTTGATCCTGACCGGACTGGGGACCGACAGTATCATTCAGCAGACCGACGCCGGGGCGGTTGCGCTTGATTGGGGCCAAAGTCGAACGATCGCTCCGGACATCGATGTCGTGGCGACGCGCGCCCATCACTGGACAAGCCGGTGGTTCAGCGATCGCAACCGCGCCTTGTGGACGGGTTTTGTCGTCAAACTGCCGAGGGGCAATCTATTCTTCGCGGGCGATACCGGCATGGGTGACGGACGCTGGCCGGTCGAAGCGGCGGCTTACGGTCCGATCCGCCTGGCGCTGATCCCGATCGGCGCGTTCCGCTTCGTGCCCGGACAGATGGCGTCGGGCAGTCATATCGGTCCGGCCGATGCGGTCATCGCCTATCAACGATCACAGGCGGCACGAGCGATCCCGATCCACTGGGGGACCTTTCGTCTGAGTTTCGAAGGCTATGATACGCCGCCGCGAATGCTCGCCGCGGCTATGCGCTGTACGGGCCAGAGCGGTTTCGCACCCGTCGCCATCGGCGCGCAGACCGAAATCCCGGTTTACGAACCCCCTGCCTCGAGTCCGCCGATCGACCGCAAGGCACTGTTGAAATGTCTCGATACGCCGGAGGTTAGGACGTTTCGCTGAGCGTGGTACGCGCAGAGAAACCGCGCGACAGTCCGTGATAGAGTTTTTCGCGACATACCCACTGGCTCGCGGCATCGGCGATGAAGGCGGTGGCGAACATCGGCAGCAGCAGGCCGCGGCTCGCGGTCGTCTCCGACAGGATGATGACCGCGGTCAGGGGTGCGCGGACGACCCCGGTGAAATAGGCAACCATGCCGAGAATGACGACCGCGCTCGCGGGCTCGCCGGGAAATACCCATCGTAGCAGATTGCCGACCCCTGCCCCGACAGCCAGGCTGGGCGCAAAGATGCCACCCGGCAATCCGGCGACCGTGGTCGCGAGCGTCGCCGCGAACTTGGCGGGGCCGAACCACAGCGGCGCGTCAACGCCGACAATCATCGCGCGCGCGGCGGAATATCCCGTCCCCCAGGTCAGGCCGGTCAGTACGCCGAGGATGGCGACGACGACCCCGCACCCACCCGCGAACAGGATCGGACGCAGACGACCCTTTTGCGCGACACGATGCCGCCCGAACGCCATTGCCAGGACCGCACGCGAAAAACCCCCGCCGCTCATGCCGCCAAGCACGCCCGCTACGGGCACGACAATGAACGCGGCGAGGATCGGCATGTGCGCGCCGATCACGCCGAAATAGACGTAATCGCCCTCGACCGACTGTGCGACGATACCCGCGATCACGATCGCCGACAGGACCAGCAGGGTAACCCGCTGTTCATAGGCCGCAGCCAGTTCCTCGATCGCGAACAGGATGCCCGCAAGTGGCGTATTGAACGCCGCCGCGACGCCCGCCGCGCCGCCCGCGATCACGACCGAGCTTCTGAGCGGTACGCGCATGATCCTGTGGCTGATCCCCATGACGGATGCGGCGAGCTGGACCGTCGGCCCCTCCCGTCCGACCGACGCCCCGCCGAGGATCGCGCCCAAAGTCAGCACGGCCTTGGCGATCACGGTCCTGACCCCGATCAATTCGCGCATCGCACCCGCCGGGTCGTCACGAGCGGCGATCACCTGCGGAATTCCCGAACCGCGCGCCATCGGCGCGACTCGTCGCGTCAGCCAGACCAGCCCCATGAAGATAAGCGGCGTCGTGACGAGCGGAAGCCAGTGCCAGACATGCGCATAATGACTGAACGCGCGTGTCGCGATGTCGGAGAGCTGCGCGAAGACGGTCGCGACCAGTCCGACCGCGATCGCCCCGGTCAACACCGCGATTCGCTTGCGGAACAGCGTCGACCTCGGACCTTGTGAGCGCAGCAGCGCGCGGAATCTTGCCGGCGTCCAGCGGCGGCGCAGCGCTGCGGAACGCGGCTCTGGCGACGGGATCGGCGGTTCGGTCGGCATGCGTCCGCCTACGCTGCCATCGGCGCTGCGTCACCCCTTTGCTTTGCGTCCGTCCGGTGCGTTGCACCGCATGGGAGCAAAACCCATATCGCTCGCTATGCCAATCCAGATTCGCACCAGCCTGAATGAGCCGGAGACCGGACCGGCGTTCGTCCCCCACCGGCCGAATCGCCCCGACAAGGTGGAGGGCGGCAAACGCTTCACGATCGTCAGCGAATATCAGCCGTCCGGCGATCAACCGGGCGCGATCCGCGAACTGGTCGATCAGGTAAACGAGGGTGAGCGCGACCAGGTCCTGCTGGGCGTCACCGGATCGGGCAAGACGTTCACGATGGCAAAGGTGATCGAAGAGGTGCAGCGCCCGGCGCTGATCCTCGCGCCTAACAAGATCCTCGCGGCGCAGCTTTACGGGGAGATGAAGTCCTTTTTCCCCGATAACGCGGTCGAATATTTTGTCAGCTATTACGACTATTACCAGCCCGAGGCATATGTGCCGCGCTCCGACACGTACATCGAAAAGGAATCCTCGACCAACGAATCGATCGACCGCATGCGTCATTCGGCAACGCGCGCGCTTCTCGAACGCGACGACGTCATCATCGTGGCGTCTGTTTCATGCCTGTACGGCATCGGTTCGGTCGAGACCTATTCGGCGATGATCTTCGACCTGAAAAAGGGCCAGACGGTCGACCAGCGAGAGATTGTGAGGAAGCTCGTCGCGCTGCAATACAAACGCAACGACGCGGCGTTCCAGCGCGGCAATTTTCGCGTCAAGGGCGACACGCTCGAGCTCTTTCCGTCGCATTACGAGGACAGCGCCTGGCGGATCAGCTTCTTCGGCGACGATATCGAGGAGATCGTCGAATTCGATCCCCTGACCGGCAAGAAAGTCGCGTCGCTCAATTCGATTCGCGTATATGCGAACTCTCACTATGTCACGCCCGGGCCGACCCTCAAGCAAGCGGGTGAGGCGATCAAGCACGAGCTTGCCGAGCGATTGAAAGAGTTGGTGTTCGAGGGAAAGCTGCTGGAAGCGCAGCGGCTTGAACAGCGCACCAATTTCGATCTCGAGATGATCGCGGCGACGGGAAGCTGTGCGGGGATCGAGAATTACAGCCGGTTCCTGACCGGGCGCCTGCCGGGGGAACCGCCGCCGACATTGTTCGAATACCTGCCCGACAATGCCATGCTGTTCGTCGATGAGAGCCATGTGACGATCGGTCAGATCAACGGCATGTCGCGCGGCGACCATCGGCGTAAGCTGACGCTTGCCGAATATGGGTTCCGCCTGCCCTCGGCGATCGACAACCGTCCGCTTCGCTTCAACGAATGGGACGCAATGCGTCCGCAAACGACCTATGTCTCGGCGACGCCGGGCGGATGGGAGATGGAGCAAACCGGCGGCGTCTTTGCCGAACAGGTCATTCGCCCGACCGGGCTGATCGACCCGCCTGTAGAGATCAGGCCTGTCGAGGAACAGGTACAGGACCTGATCGTCGAATGCCGCAAGACCACCGATGCAGGGTACCGGACGCTCGTCACCACGCTTACCAAGCGGATGGCGGAGGACCTTACAGAATATATGCACGAGGCGGGGATCAAGGTCCGCTACATGCATTCGGACGTCGAGACGCTGGAACGAATCGAACTTATCCGCGATCTCAGGCTCGGCGTTTACGACGTGCTGATAGGGATCAATCTGCTCCGCGAAGGACTCGACATCCCGGAATGCGGGCTGGTCGCGATCCTCGATGCCGACAAGGAAGGATTTCTGCGCAGCGAAACCTCACTCATCCAGACGATCGGCCGCGCAGCGCGCAACGTCGATGGACGGGTGATTCTTTATGCCGATCGCATCACGGGGTCGATGGAGCGCGCGATGAACGAAACCGCCAGGCGGCGCGAAAAGCAGGTCGCGTTCAACGAAGCGAACGGCATCACCCCGCAAACGATCCGCCGCAACATCGGCGACATCATCGCACACGTCGCATCGAAGGATCAGGTGACCGTCGAGATCGATGAAGAACGCCCGCACATGGTCGGCCACAATCTGCGCGCCTATATAGAGGACCTCGAGAAGAAGATGCGCAAGGCCGCGAGCGATCTCGAATTCGAGGAGGCAGGGCGGCTGCGCGACGAGATCAGGTCGCTCGAACAGGAAGAACTCGGGCTACCGCCGGATCAGCATAAGGCCCCGATCATGGGCCGCTCCAACGAAGGCAAACCCGGCACTCGCAAGACGCGTTACGGCAAAAGCCAGAAGATCAGGATGGGAAAGCGCGGCGGGTGAAAGCGCCGGGCCGTTCGTGCCCCGGCTTCACCACTCATCACCCATTCTGAGCGCGGCGATGAACGCTTCCTGCGGGATGCTGACGTTGCCGTATTCGCGCATCCGCTTCTTGCCCTCTTTCTGCTTGTCGAGCAGCTTCCTTTTGCGGCTTGCATCGCCGCCATAGCATTTGGCGGTCACGTCCTTGCGCAATGCCGCGATCGTCTCGCGCGCGATCACCTTGCCCCCGATCGCCGCCTGGATCGGTATCTTGAACAGATGGCGCGGGATCAGGTCCTTCAGCCGTTCGCACATGCCGCGGCCGCGCGCCTCGGCGGTGCCGCGATGGACGATCATGCTGAGTGCATCGACGGCCTCGTTGTTGACGAGGATGCTCATCTTGACGAGGTCGCCCTCGCGGTAGCCGATCTGGTGATAGTCGAAGCTGGCATAGCCGCGGCTGATGCTTTTCAGCCGATCATAAAAATCGAACACCACTTCGTTGAGCGGCAGTTCGTACGTCGCCTGCGCGCGGCCGCCGACATAGGTCAGGTTCTTCTGGATGCCGCGCCGGTCCTGGCACAGCTTCAAAATGCTGCCGAGATAGTCGTCGGGGACATAGATGGTCGCCTCGATCCACGGCTCGGCGATCGTCTCGATCCGGTTGGGATCGGGCATGTCGGCGGGATTGTGCAGCTCGATATGACCGCCCCCGTGCGTCAGCTCGATCTGGTACACCACCGAAGGCGCGGTGGTGATCAGGTCGAGGTCGTACTCGCGCGTCAGCCGCTCCTGAATGATCTCGAGATGCAGCAGCCCGAGGAACCCGCAGCGAAAACCGAAACCCAGCGCCGCCGAAGTCTCCATCTCGAAACTGAACGAGGCGTCGTTGAGCCGCAGCTTCGAGATACTCTCACGAAGCTTCTCGAAGTCATTGGCATCGACGGGAAATAACCCGCAAAAAACGACCGGCTGCACTTCCTTGAACCCTGGCAGCGCCTGCGCCGCCGGGCGTTTCGCATCGGTCAGCGTGTCGCCGACCCGCGCCTGCGCCACGTCCTTGATCTGCGCGGTGATGAAGCCGATTTCGCCCGGCCCCAATTCGGTCAACTGCTCGATCTTGGGCCGGAAGCACCCGACGCGGTCGACCAGATGCTGCGTCCCGGCCTGCATAAAACTGACCAGCCGGCCCTTGCTCAGCACCCCGTCGATGACGCGAACCAGAATGACGACGCCGAGATAGGGGTCGTACCAGCTGTCCACCAGCATCGCCTTCAACGGTGCGCCGGCATCGCCCTTCGGCGCCGGGATCTTGGCGACGATCGCCTGGAGGATATCGTCGATCCCGATCCCGGACTTAGCGCTCGCCAGTACCGCTTCGGAGGCGTCGAGCCCGATCACGTCCTCGATTTCCGCGCGAACCTTTTCGGGCTCGGCGGCGGGCAGGTCGATCTTGTTGATGACCGGCACAATTTCATGGTCATGCTCGATCGACTGGTAAACGTTGGCGAGCGTCTGCGCCTCCACGCCCTGCGCCGCGTCGACGACGAGCAGCGCGCCCTCGCACGCGGCCAGGCTGCGGCTGACTTCATAAGCGAAATCAACATGACCGGGCGTGTCCATCAGGTTCAGCTGATACCCGTTATAGTCCAGCCGGACTGTCTGCGCCTTGATCGTGATCCCGCGCTCACGCTCGATATCCATGTTGTCGAGCACCTGGCTCGACATTTCCCGGTCGCTCAGCCCGCCGGTCGCCTGTATCAGCCGGTCCGCCAGCGTGGATTTGCCGTGGTCGATATGTGCGATGATCGAGAAATTGCGGATGCGGTCGAGCGGGGTCACGGGCGTGTGGTCATCTTTCCGGAAGGTTTGCCGCGCGTTAGCACCGCAAGGCCGGTCCGACTAGGCGCGCGGCGGTTGCCTGCGGTAGCTGAGCGCTTCGGCGATGTGGATACGGCCGACCTGCCCGGCTCCGCCGAGATCGGCGATCGTCCGCGCGACGCGCAGGATCCGGGTGTAGCCGCGTGCGGTCAGGTGCATCGCCTCGGCGGCCTGGGCAAGCAGCCTGCGACCCGCTTCATCGGGTGCCGCCGCTTTATCGAGCACCGCCCCGTCCGCCTCGGCGTTGGTGCGGATCGCCGCGTCTGCATAGCGGGCCGATTGCACTGCGCGCGCGGCGGCGACGCGGGCGGCGACGGCGGCGGACCCTTCGGCGGGCGGGGGCAGCACGAGATCGGCGGCGGAAACCGCTGCGACTTCTATATGAAGGTCGATCCTGTCCATAAGCGGGCCCGAAACCTTCGCCTGATAATCGGTGGCGCAACGCGGCGCGCGAGCGCAGGCAAGGCTTGCGTCACCCAGATGACCGCATCGGCATGGGTTCATCGCGGCGACCAGCTGAACGCGCGCGGGAAAGGTGACATGCGCATTGGCGCGCGCGACGCTGACCGATCCGGTTTCGAGCGGTTGCCGAAGCGAATCGAGCACGGGCCGCTGAAACTCAGGCAGTTCATCAAGAAACAGGACGCCGAGATGCGCGAGGCTGACCTCACCCGGCCGGACCTTCAATCCGCCACCGGTGAGCGCAGCCATCGAGGCGGAGTGATGCGGGCTGCGAAACGGCCGCGTCCGCGTGAGGCGGCCGCCGGTCAGCGTTCCCGCGACGGACTGAACCATCGAAACCTCAAGCGCTTCCGACGAATCCAGCGGCGGCAGTATCCCCGGCAGACAGGCCGCCATCAGCGACTTGCCCGATCCCGGCGGTCCGCAAAAAAGCAGGTTGTGTGCGCCCGCTGCGGCGATTTCGAGCGCGCGTTTGGCGGTCTCCTGTCCCTTGACCTGGGAAAGATCGGGACCGGCGACATCATCCTCGATCTCGCCCGGCCGGGGCGCGGCAAGAAGCCCGTGCCCCTTGAAGTGATTGATAAGCGCCAGCAGATCCGGCGCCGCGACGACCTCGATCGATCCCGCCCATGCGGCTTCGGGGCCTTGCGCGGCAGGGCAGATCAGACCTTTGCCCTGTTCCGACGCATGGAGTGCCGCGAGCAGGACGCCCGGGGACGGCGCGATCCGCGCATCGAGACCGAGTTCGCCGACCACGACATATTCCGACAGCGTCTCGACATCGACGATCCCCATCGCGCCCAGCAACGCGAGTGCGATCGGCAGGTCGAAATGCGATCCCTCCTTGGGCAGGTCGGCGGGTGACAGATTGACCGCGATCCGTTTGGGCGGCAGCGACAAGCCCATTGCCGCGATCGCGCCACGCACCCGTTCGCGGCTTTCGCCGACGGCCTTGTCGGCCAGTCCGACCAGATTGAATGCGGGAAGGCCGGGGATAAGCTGAATCTGCACTTCGACGCCGCGCGCTTCCAACCCCAAATACGCCACCGTCGACACAATCGTCGCCATCGCTATCCCCCCGTCAAGATATGTTCATAGCCGCTGTTTACGGTCGCGAAAGCGTGGTGCTTTCCTATATCGGGACGAGACAAGCCCATTATTGGACACTTCTGCCCGATGCGGAAACCGAGACACCCGGCCATGCGACTTACACAACTTGCGTGCGGCGTGCTGCTGATCATAGGTGCGGCCGTTATCGGTCCCCTGCCCGGTCCGGGCGGTATCTTCCTGTTTGCAGGCGGCCTTGTGCTGATCCTGCGCAACTCGCACTGGGCGCGCGTTAGGTTCGTGCAGGCGAAGCGGCGCTGGCCCCGGATCGGCAACCTGCTCGACCGGACTATGCGCAGGCCCAGCGCCCTGAGGCGTCATGCGCGCGCCAAGAAGTCGCGCTCGATTGACTATAAAACCGATTCCGCCTAGACGCTTGCGATCAAGGCCGTCCAATGTGGCGGCCATTTTCTATTCAAGACGAATATCCCGAGGAATGAGCCATGAAGCGGACCTTTCAGCCGAGCAACCTGGTACGCGCGCGTCGTCACGGCTTTCGCCAGCGCATGTCGACGGTCGGCGGTCGGGCGGTGATTCGCGCTCGTCGGGCGCGCGGCCGCAAGAAGCTGTCGGCATAACGACGCTGACCGAGCGCCGCGATTTCCTCGCGGCCAACGCCGGTCAGCGCCAACCAATGCCGGGCTTTGTTCTGCTGGTAAGACAGCGCTTCGACACTGAACCGTCGATCCGGGTCGGGTTCACGGTGACCAAGAAAATCGGCAACGCGGTCATCCGCAACCGGTTGAAGCGGCGGCTGCGCGCGTTGGCTCGTAATATCCTCCCCGAATACGGGCAAGCCGGTGCCGACCATGTGCTGATCGGCCGCAGCGGCGGTGTTGCGCGCAGCTATGCCGCAATGCACGGCGAATTGATCAAGGCACTGACCAGAATTGCGGCCAGGCGCGGACGATGATCACGCGATTGCTCGTCCTTATAGCCAGGGGATGGCAAGCCGGTCCGTCGGCGCTGCTTTTGCCGACGTGCCGTTACACGCCGTCATGTTCCGCCTATGCAATTACCGCACTACAACGTTATGGAGCGGGCAAGGGAAGCTGGCTTGCGCTGCGACGTATCGCGCGATGTCATCCCTGGGGCGGTTTCGGCCCCGATCCGGTTCCCTGATCCACCGTACGACCGGTATGGCCCGGACGACAGACTGAAAGACGCCGACCTGTGAATAACGATCGCCAGAATTTCGTACTTTTTGCGGTGATCGCGGCGCTCATTCTGTTCGGGTGGCCGCTGATCCAGGGACGCTTCTTCCCGACCGCTGCCCCGCCTGCGACAAAGATCGAAAACGGACAGAGCAAGGCGTTGCCCGCGCCGAGCGCCGATCCGACGGCCGACGGTGCGCGCGCGATCCGGGACCGCAGCATCGTCCTGTCCGAAACGCCGCGTATCCGCATCGACACGCCGACACTCGCCGGGTCGATCAACCTGAAAGGGGCGCGGATCGACGATCTTGTGCTGAAGAACTACAAGGAAACGGTTGCAAAGAATTCAGCGCCGATCCGATTATTGTCCCCCGCTGGCGCACCGCAATCCTATTTTGCCGGCTTCGGGTGGCGCGCGGAAGGGTTGCAGCCGCCCGGCCCCGATACCGTCTGGGCGGCAAGCGGCGGGGTGCTTTCGCCCCGGCATCCCGTGACGCTGGATGCGGCGAATACCGCCGGTCAGCGCTTTCGCATCGTGCTGTCCGTCGACGACGAATACATGTTCACCGTCACGCAGACGGTTTTGAACTCGGCAGCGCAGGCGGTTCCCGTCGCAACCTATGGCTATGTCAGCCGTACCGGCGTCTCCGTCGACAAGGACAGCTGGACGATCCACACCGGCCCGATGGCGGTGATTGACGGAGCGGCGCAATACGGCCCGAATTTCAGCGATCTGGACAAGGAAGCCAGCAAATTCACGACCACGGGCGGCTGGCTCGGTTTTACCGACAAATATTGGCTGACGGCGCTTGTGCCCGATCAGGCAATTCGGTTCGCAGGGCAGTTCCGCGAGGGGACGGGCAGCGCCTATCAGGGAGATTACGCGCTCGACCCCAAGCTCGTTCAGCCGGGCCAAGCGCTGACGCAGACGTCGCGCTTCTTTGCCGGGGCGAAGGAAGTTTCGCTGCTTGATCACTATACCGACCAGCGCGGCGTTGCGAAACTCGACTACGCGATCGATTGGGGTTGGTTTCGTATCGTTGAAAAGCCGATATTCTATTATCTCGACTGGCTGTTCCGGATGGTGGGCAATTTCGGCTTTGCGATCATTTTACTGACGCTGACGATCCGCGCGATCATGTTCCCGATTGCCCAACGCCAGTTCGCGTCGATGGCGGCAATGCGCGCGGTCCAGCCCAAGATGAAGGCAATCCAGGATCGCCACAAGGACGACAAGGTCCGCATGCAGCAGGAAGTCATGGCGCTCTACAAGCAGGAAAAGGTCAATCCGCTGGCCGGATGCGCGCCGACATTGTTGCAGATTCCGATCTTTTACGCGCTGTACAAGGTCCTGATGCTG
This sequence comes from Sphingomonas sp., assembly GCA_965219075.1. GTDB lineage: Bacteria > Pseudomonadota > Alphaproteobacteria > Sphingomonadales > Sphingomonadaceae > Sphingomonas. Next base: position 1,596,106 of record CBDCMM010000002.1, on the reverse strand, counting down.
ACGATCGAAATGCGTCATCAGCATTTCGTCTTGTGGATCAAGGATTTGTCTGCGCCCGATCCGCTCACGCCGATCAACCTGTTCGGGCTGATCCCGTTCACGCCGCCGCACTTTCTGGCGATCGGCGTGGTACCGATCCTGCTCGGCATATCGATGTTCTTCCAGTTCCGGCTCAATCCTGCACCGATGGATGCCACGCAAAAGCAGGTCTTCTCGCTGTTGCCGTGGGTCCTGATGTTCGTGATGGCACCCTTTGCCGTGGGATTGCAGGTGTACTGGATCACCACGAATTGCGTGTCGATCCTTCAGCAGAAATTGCTCTACGCACGTCATCCGCAACTCAAACAGGCGGCGGTCAAGTGAGCAATATGGCCTTCGATCCCGACCGGGTCGAAGCGGCGCGCAAACTGTTCGCCGGCCCGATTGCTTTTCTCAAGTCCGCGCCGACGCTGGATCATATACCGGGTGCCGATGTTCCGGAAATCGCGTTCGCAGGGCGATCGAACGTTGGTAAATCGTCACTGCTCAACGCACTGACCGGCCGTAATGCACTGGCGCGCACCTCTAATACGCCGGGCCGGACGCAGGAATTGAACTTTTTCGACGTAGGTGATCCGCTTGCATTCCGACTGGTTGACATGCCCGGATACGGCTTCGCCAAGGCACCGAAGGACATGGTCCGCAAATGGCGTTACCTGATCAACGATTTCCTGCGTGGTCGACAGGTGCTGAAGCGGGCGCTGGTGCTGATCGATGCGCGCCACGGCATCAAGGACGTTGATCGCGAGATACTGGGCATGCTCGACACAGCCGCAGTGAGTTACAGGCTTGTCCTGACGAAGGCGGACAAGGTCAAGGCGACCGATCTTTCGGCGGTGACCGAACAGGTAACCGCGCAAGCGCGGACGCGGCCTGCCGCCCATCCGGACCTGCTCGTGACATCAGCGGTGGGCGGACTTGGCATTCCCGAACTTCGCGCCGCGGTCATCGAGGCTATCGGCTGACGCAGACCGCGTCCGCGCTTGCGCGCTCAATTCGTGCTGGCTATAGCAGCCGACAAGCAACGTTCGTGCCTCAAATGCGCGCGAACGCTTACTCCGTCGGGGAGTAGCTCAGCCTGGTAGAGCACTGTCTTCGGGAGGCAGGGGCCGGAGGTTCGAATCCTCTCTTCCCGACCACATTCGCCTGAGCTGCTGAATTGGTTAAGTGATTCAATGCGGCCGGGAACATTTGCAGGCATTTGTGCCATGTGCTTTCCGGCCCGGGCGAGGCGACGATGTTGGCCCTACCGCAAGCGCATGAGCATTGCTCGACTGCAAAGCATAAAGACAGTCATAGCGAAGCGGCAGAGCGCCGTATCGACCAGGAAATCGCCGCTCGCCGACATGCCCGGAAGCGCCGGCCCGGCCCCGACGGAGCCGAGCACCGCACCCGGATCGGCAGCGGCAAAGGCCGGAAACCAGGCGGACCCTGTGCCGCTTCCGCGATCGAGATGATCGCCGCTCCCGCCGTCGATCCTTGATCGAACGCATCGAAACTGCCGTTGTTGAAGACAAGGCGGAGCGGCGTGATCGAAACGCTGTTCGCGGGCGGCGCGCGACGGTCGGAACGGCACAGCGCGCCTGATTGGCCGCCCTTGCCCTCCTGGATTGAAACCACTGCAATAGGCGGGGCCGGCCGGGCGGAATAGCGCGAACGTCGCCGGTGTGCCCCGATACTTCCTCATCTGCGCGAGTCGTGCCAAACGGCGTTTATGCCAGCCACAACATCATATGGGATGGCGGCGAATTCACGCACCCACATCTTTATCTGTAATTGGGTTGGACCACGCGCGACCATTTCCACCTGCCGGGTGACGAGCCCCATCAACCTGAAGAGCATCCTGACCCGGGGCTGATGATAGGCATCCGTACATGTTTGAACTTCGGCGTAGCCGTGACGGCGATTATAAGCTGCCGCCGCCTGGACCGTTTGGAGCGTATCACGGCTGACTTCGTCAAGGATAAGCCGATCGGCCGAGACCGCGCCCCCTAGCATATCGGCCATCACCCGGGCTTCCGAAGGCGGGTATTTCCCTAGCCCGCCCGAAAGAAACAGATCGACGCCAGGATTTGCTTGAGCGACCGCAGCCGCATAGCCGACGCGGCGCGCCAGGGCCGGGCTCGCGCTCCCGTCCGAGCGCACTGCGGCGCCGAATACAACGACAAGCGCACGCTCGCCCATGCCCGGTCTTGTCATGGCAGCGGGTTAGTCGTTTCAATGCGTTCCTGGAAGCGCGCTATCGTACGCCATGGCGGGCCCGGCCGGCTATCCGTATTAGCGAATTGCCGGGCCGAACGTGTCGCGCTGAGGGACCGCGTCGGCAGCGCTGGGCACGGATCGGTACGCGCAACGGTCAAGTGAGAGATGACTTAGTGACATCATTTACCGGCCCTGCGTTCAACTTCAGTCGCGCGTTTCGTACGTCGACCGGCGTTTCGCCATATTCCTACCTGCTGCAAAAGCGGGTTGCAGCGGCAAAGACGCGTCTGCGAACGCCGGTCGGAACGCTCGCCACGATTGCCGGCGAATGCGGTTTAGCAGCCCGAGCCAGTTCTCCAGCATGTTCAAGCAAATCACGGGGTTCCATCCCGGCACTTATCGCAGACGCCAATAAGTACCGAACCCATCGATATCCTAGCCGTTGGCCAAGAGCGCCCTGCTTCTAAAACCCGGAGCACATGCTGAGCGTTTATGAGATCCTGACCGGATTGTTCATAGCTGCCCTCCCTTTCAGCCCGCGGATCGGATCGGTGGGCGGCGCGATGGCAACGATCGCGTTCATTGTGACGGTCAGCTTTCTGTTCACTACGCCGACGACGGTCCAGCCCGGCTTCGACAACCCGCTTGCGCTATCGGCGTTTCCCGGACAGTTTCTTTTGAAAGACGTCGTCCTGCTGGCGGTATCGATCTGGATTTTGTTTGCGGCGAGAGCCGAAGCACGCGCCTGATAGGCCCGCTGAACGATGCGCCGGCCGGTGGCTTGGCATTCATCGCGTGACGTTGTGGCCAGAAAGCTCCCATCGTCCCAATCAATGGTCTGTATTGGCCGGTATGGCCGCTCCAGTCCGCGCCATATTGCGCGTACGGGACCTTAACCATGACGCTCTAGGATTCCGGCATTACCGATTGTCCGGGGTGGAAAATGCCGATAGCCGATCAGACGAGCGGAGAAGATGCGCTGACCTTTCTGGCGAGGCAGCGGCTTCCTCCCACGCCGCAGAACTACACCGTTGCCTATCTCGCCCTGGCGGAGCCGGACTCGGCAGTCGGGCGCGCGGTCAACGCTATCACCGAAGACGGCATCCGCATCAAGCAGGAGGAGGCGGACGAGATCATCAGGCTCTACGCCGACGCTACCGTCTCCGTAGAGCCTAACGCGAACGCCGAGGTCGAACGCACGGCGCTTCGCCACCAGACGATCAGGCTGGGCGAGGTCGCCTCGAACGCCGCGACCGCCACCGGCGCATTCACCCGCGAGTTGAGCACGGAGGCGGAGAGCTTCGATGGTAATGCCGCCCGCACCGTTCAGATCGTCTCCCGCATGATCGAGCGCTCGCGGCGCGCCGAGGCTGAGTTGAGTGCTGCCGCCAGGGAGGTCGAGACGCTTCGCCAGCAGCTGGAGGCGGCGCGCGACGATGCCGAGCGCGACCAGCTGACCGGCCTCGGCAATCGCCGCTCGATCGAACGGCACCTTGAGCAACTGGCGGACGCCGGGCACCCGCGCGTGATCGGCCTGTGCGACATCGATCATTTCAAATCGATCAACGACCGCTACGGCCACGGTGTCGGCGACCGCGTACTGAAAATGGTCGCCAGCTCGCTCGCTGCCAGCTGCAAGCCCCATTTCGTCGGGCGGTGGGGCGGCGAGGAATTCTTGCTCATTATGGACGGCACCGACGAGGCGGCGGGGATCGCACTGCTCGACGCCGCGCGCGCCGACCTCTCGATCCGGGAATTCAAGCTGCGCGAAAACGATGAACCGCTGGGCACGATCACCTTTTCCGGAGGTATCGCGATCGCGACCGGCGACCAAGCAACCACGGTCGCTGCGATCCACCGAGCCGACGCAAGCCTATACCGCGCCAAGGCTGGTGGCAGGAATCAGGTGTTGGCGGGGTAAGCGATCGCTGATCGGCCGGTGAACTGTTTATCTGGCGGCTATCAGGTAGCGATGCCCCGGCGAAATTCGGGGGGAGGCATGCCGAGCCGTTAGCAAAGCCCGGCTGTGCCTATGATCGGCTAAAGCTGCTTGTCAGTCGCCCTGGTTTCGGGTCGACGATGCCTTTCGAATTCTTGCCTAATGCGGTCATCGGATAATGAGCGACGTGTCCAAGGTTGCGGAGGAGCTGACATGCTTGGGTTACTGGCAATTGCAGCCTTCTCGATCGCGGGATGTCCAGCCGAGAGAGCGCATTATGCTAAACTCCGGCCGGGAAACTTCAGAAGCATATCATTGCCGGGGTACGGGCCTCCGTCATCAGCATGTCTCAAACGTTACTGAGCGATGCGCGACGTCGACCCCGGTCAGGCGTACTTCGAGTCTGTCGCCCGGACTGAGTCCGCCGCCGGAAATCCGAGCTACCACGGCATAGTCGCGAAGCTGTACCTTGCCGCCATGATCGTCGGCATCGATCACGACGGCGGCGAATGTTTCGCCTACTCTGCCAGCCAGCAGCACGGCCTCGGCCAGATCGACCACCGCGCGATCGATCCGGCCGGCGAGCGTATCCGCGCGCGCCATCACGGCGGGCAGTTTGGCGAACGCGCCGGTCACGGCCTCGGAAACCGGCTCACCGCTTGCGATCTGCAAGACCGCGCGGATGACGTAGCGGTCGGCCAGACGCCGAAGCGGTGCCGTCGCATGGGCATAGGTCGCCGCCATCGCTGCGTGCCACGGGCGAACGCCCGGGTGATAGGGAGCGTAGGACGCACCGGGCCCCGCGCGCCGGATCGCCAGCATCAGTGCCGCTTGTTTGGGGGTTGATCCGTCGAGGCTTCGCTCGAACTCGTCGAGCGGCGTGTCCGCGGGCCAGGCAATGCCGAATGCATCGGCGGTGCGACGAAGACGTAAAACTGCCCTTGCGTCGGGTTCCGCCATGACGCGGAACAGCCCGGCATGATGCGTCATCAGGGTATCGGCAATGGCAAGGTTGGCGGCGAGCGATAATGCTGCGTTGCTACTCTCTGAGGCGAGCCGGGGTCTGAACACCAGCTCGAACCCGCCATCGGCACTTGCCGAGACCTCCTGTTCGGGCGGGTCGACGCGCGCCGCACCGCGCCTTGCCTCCGCCGCCTGGATGCGCCGCGACAGTTCCGCAAAACCGGTCGGCAGATCCGCCGTCCGCACATTCGCATAGCCAAGCTTCGCCCGGCTGCGGATGATCGCTCGTTCAGCACCATCGAGCCGGACGCCGCCCTCGCCATCCACCCGGACCGTGAAGATCACCGCCGGTCGTGGAACACCGGGCAGAAGGCTGGCGGCAACTTCGCTCAGCACCGGAGGATACAAACCGGCTCTTCCGTCCGGCAGGTACAGTGTCTCGCCCCGGCGCCATGCCTCCCGGTCGATCGCGTCATCATCATCGACGAACCAGGCGACATCGGCGATCGCATAATGCAGCAGAATATCGCCTCCGTCTGGCTCAATCGCGAACGCCTGATCGAGGTCGGTCGACGATGCCGGATCGAGCGTGACGAACGCCATACCGGTGCGATCGACATGCGCCGAGGGCGTTCGCGCCGCAGCGGATTGCGCGGCGGCAATCACCTCTTGCGGGAAAGAAGCGGGTACATGAAATTCCGTGCGGATCGCCGCAATTCCGTCACGCAGGGCATTGGTCGGGTCGGCGATCACCTTCATCCCCTACCTCTTACGCCGCAGGAGGCAGAATGGGAACGCGGGATAGGGATCGCGCCGTCTTACAGGCTGCGTTCACACGCTGAAGGGATCACGATGGATTAGGGAACGGTCGCGATCAAATATCTCGATCTCCGAAAACGGCTTTCACCGGCCCGGGAAATCAAGGCTGGCCGGCGCCGCCGGCAGCGCCGTAGACTTGGCCGTTGGCATAGCTGGCGTCGGATGCGGCGAGCTGTACGTATATCGAACCCAGTTCGGCGGGCTGGCCCGGGCGGCCGAGCGGCGTGCTCCCGCCAAACTGCTCCAGCTTTTCCATCGTCGCCCCGCCCGAAACCTGGAGCGGCGTCCAGATCGGTCCCGGCGCGACGCCGTTGACGCGGATGCCCTTGGGCCCAAGTTGCTTTGCCAGGCTCTTTGTGAAGTTCATCATTGCCGCTTTGGTCATCGCGTAATCGACCAGGTCTTTGGAGGGATCATAAGCTTGTTCGGATGTCGTCTGGATAATCGCGGAACCCGGCTTCAAATGCGGCAACGCCGCCTTTGTCACACAGAACATTCCGTACAGATTGGTTTTCATCGTGGCGTCGAAATCCTCGTCGCTGATGTCGAGCAATGACGGCTTCGTCTGTTGACGGCTGGCATTGTTGACAAGGATGTCCAGCCCGCCCAATTGCTTGACCACAGTGTCGACCAGTTTCAGGCAATAGCTGTGATCACGAAGGTCGCCCGGAACCGCGACTGCCTTTCGCCCGGCCTGCCTGATCAGCGCGATTACCTCGCGCGCGTCAGGTTCCTCGGCGGGCAGATAAGCGATGGCAACATCCGCGCCCTCGCGCGCAAACGCAATCGCGGCGGCCCGGCCCATTCCTGAATCGCCGCCGGTAATGAGTGCCTTGCGCCCCTTCAACCGGCCCGTGCCCTTGTAACTGGTTTCGCCGTGATCGGGTCGCGGCGTCATCTTGCTTGCCAGGCCCGGGAACGGCTGCGACTGTTTCTGAAACGGCGGCTCGGGATATTTATCGGTCGGATTCGTCAAAGGAATGTCGGGTGCGGAATCCGGCGTACCTTGCGCTAATGACGGTGCCGATGCGGCGGCAAGTCCTGCTGCTGCACCGCCGACAAGCCCGCGCCGGCTGATGCCGTTCGTATCGCTCATTGTCGTTTACTCTTTACCGCTACCGGGTTCGGCCATCTTGCGATGCTGTTCAGCCAGTACCCCGGCCGGGGTGATGTTGGCGACCGCCTGCTGGATCTTGTTTTTCCAGCCCGACACAATGCTTGCCTTGCCGCTCATCAGCGCATCCCAGCCATCTTTCGCAACATCGGCGGGAACGCTCTTGCTCTCGGACTGGCCGACGCTCGTATCGGTCATATCCGCACGTTCGAAGAACTCGGTCTCGACCGGACCCGGCATCAGCGTGGTGACGGTGACGCCGTCAGAGCCCTTGATCTCATTCCTGAGCGCGTCGGTGAAATTGTCGACGAATGCCTTGGAGCCGTTATATACCGCCTGGAACGATCCGGGGATGAACCCCGCAATCGATCCGGTGACAAGGATCTTGCCGTCGTTGCGCGCGACCATCGGCTTCAGCACCTTCTGGATCAGGTACAGCGTACCGACGATATTGGTGTCGACGACGTGCCGCCAGTCGGTAAGATCCTGGTCGAGGAACGCGTGGCCGAGGCCATGTCCGGCGTTGGCGCAAAGCAGGTCGACGGTGCGCCCGCCCGCGGCATCGAGCAGCCGGTCGACGCCCTCGATTGTCGACAGATCGACCTCGAGCGTTTCGACCGACCCGCCGTGATCCTTGAGCCCCGCCGCCGCGTCGACGAACGGCGTATCGGCAGCGACGAGCAGATCATAGCCGTCGTTGATCGCAAGTCTTGCAAGTTCAAGCCCGATACCCGCCGATGCGCCGGTGACGATCGCGAATTTGTCAGCCATGTCGTTTCTCCTTAAACGGACGTACCGAGACCGGGCTTCAACACCACCTTGGTCACGTCGTTCTGGTTGTCGTGGAACATCTTGTATCCCTTGGGGGCGTCCTCGAGGTCCATCCGGTGCGAGATCAGAAAGGTCGTATCAATCTTCCCCTCCATGATCGCGTTCAGCAGCCCGGGAAGATAATGCTGAACATGCGTCTGGCCGGTTTTCATCGTCAGGCCCTTCTCCATGAACGCGCCGAGCGGGAATTTATCGACGAAGCCCCCATAAACGCCGGGCATCGAGACGCGCCCGCCCTTGCGGCAAGCGATGATCGCTTGGCGGATGGTATGCGCCCGATCGGTGCCGAGGAAGGTCGCCGCCTTGACGTGATCGACGATGTTGTCGACGAACATGCCGTGCGCTTCCAGCCCGACGGCGTCGATCACCGCGTCGGGGCCTATCCCGCCGGTCATCGTCATCAGTGCATCATAGACCTTGCTGTCGCGGAAATTGATCGTCTCGGCACCGAATTTGGCGGCCAGTTCCAACCGGCGCGGATGTTCGTCGATCGCGATCACTCGCTCCGCCCCCATCAAAACCGCCGACTGGACTGCAAACAGCCCCACCGGTCCGCAGCCCCAGACCGCGACCGTATCGCCGGGTTCGATCTCCGCATTCTCTGCCGCCATCCAGCCGGTCGGCAGGATGTCCGACAGGAACAGTACCTCCTCGTCGTCCATGCCGTCCGGGATCACGATCGGACCAACGTCGCTGAAAGGGACGCGAACATATTCCGCCTGGCCGCCCGCATACCCGCCGGTCATGTGGCTGTATCCGAACAGCCCCGCCATCGGCTGGCCGTAGATCGTCTGCGCGATGTCCTGGTTGTCGGCGGGCAAGCCGTTGTCGCACGCAGAATATTGATGCTTGTTACAGTAATAACAGCTGCCGCAGGAGATCGTAAACGGCACGACCACCCTTTGACCTTTTTTCAGCGTCGACTTGGGGCCGGTTTCCACGACCTCGCCCATGAATTCATGGCCCAAGACATCGCCCGACTTCATCGTCGGAATATAACCGTCATAAAGGTGCAGATCGGACCCACAGATCGCTGTCGCCGTCACCTTTATGATGCAGTCGCGCGGATTAACAATGCCGGGATCGTCGACGGTGTCGACGCGGACGTCATGCTTGCCATGCCAGGTGAGCGCCCTCATGCGTCCTGCTCCACGAACTGGTCAAGGTTCATCGCGTTGGTGGCGATCTCGCCGGTTTCCATCAGCTGCTTGAAGCGCCGCAGGTCGCGGCGCGCCTGAATTGCCGGTTCGCGCTGGAACAGCTTGGCGACTAGCTTGCCGACTACGCCCGCAGGCGGATCATAGGCGATCGTGGCGGTAACAACCGTGCCGCGCGCACCAGCATCGCGGAATGCCACGCGACCGCTATTGGGTACGTCCGCGCCCGGTTCCGATGTCCAGGTGAAAAAGTCGTCGACCGCTTCGTCGGTGATCCGCGCGTCCCATTCGACGGAAGTACCGGCAGGCGCTTTAACGACCCAATGCTGGCGCTTGTCATCTAGGATATCGATCCTCTCGACATTCTCCATGAAACGGGGAAGGTTCGAAAAATCGCGGAAATACGCGTATACGTCGCTGACGGGCCGGTTGATGGTAACCGCACGACCCGCGCGCGACGTTTCATCGTGACCGGTTGCCGAACTGTCCGCACCGCTGTCCGCACTTTTGGCGGCAGCGGATGGAGCGTCGTCCTGAGGATGCCGAGTGGACAAATGTCGTCTCCCTTCACGGGGGACTAAGATTCCTGAAGGAAGGAAGTTCCGGCCGAATATGCAGCTAAATCACATGTTTAACCTGGATCAAACCGGCGCAGGGTGACATCCGTCATCTCCCTGGCATGACATCCGGCACTGACGCCGGCAATCGACGCGTGCGATCTCTTGCGCTCACGCAAGCGGAGTAACCCATGCCCGATTTTCCAGCGCCCGTTGCCCGGCTGCGATCCGTGACAAAGAATCTCGCCGGACGCACCGTGCTCGACGGCATCGACCTTGAAGTACGCCCAGGCGAAGTGACCGCGCTTCTGGGGCCGAACGGCGCGGGCAAGACGACGAGCGTCGGCGTGCTGATCGGCCGGCTGACCGCGGACGGCGGATCGGCGGAGCTGTTCGGCCTCGATCCCTCCCGCCCGGCGGCACGCGCCCGACTGGGCGTTATGCTCCAGAGCGCGGGACTTCCCGACGTGTTGACCGTCGCCGAACTGATCCGGCTCCAGTCCGGCTATTTCCGCGATCCGCGTGATCTTCAGCAGACGATAGCGATGGCGGGCCTGACCGGGCTGGAACGCCGCCGCGCGGGCCAATTATCCGGCGGGCAATTGCGCCGCCTGCAATATGCGATGGCAATCTGCGGCCGGCCCGACCTGCTGGTACTCGACGAGCCGACCACCGGGCTGGACCATGAGGCCCGCCGGGCGCTGTGGACGACTGTCCGAGCAGAGGCTGACGCCGGCGCGGCGGTGCTCCTGACGACGCATTATCTGGAGGAAGCCGACGCGCTCGCCGACCGCATTCTCGTCATCGACGATGGCCGCATCGTCGCCGACGACACCCCCGCGGCGATCAAGGCGCGGGTGGCCGGCAGCACCATCACCTGCCGGACGACGCTCGGCATCGACACGCTGGGCGCGCTCCCCGGCGTTCGCGACGCGCATCGGCACGGGCTCGGTACGACGCTGAATTCCGTCGATGCGGCGGTGACGATGCGCGCGCTGCTGGCTGCCGATGCCGGGATCCACGATCTCACCATCGCCGCAGCGTCGCTGGAAAACGCGCTGGCCGGCCTCGCTCCTCACCCCCTGAAGGACGCCGCATGATGACCGCCCGAACCGTCCCCCTCCCCGGCCTCTACACCCGCGAAGCCGTCTCGGAGCTCCGGAAATCGATCCGCCTTCCCCAGTTCATGATCCCGACCGTGCTGACCCCCGCAGCATTTTACGGGCTGTTCGCGATCGGCATGAGCAAGGGCGATGTCGAGACCGCCACCTATGCGCTCGCGACGTTCGGCGTGTTCGCGGCGATCGGGCCGGCCCTGTTCGGCTTCGGTGCAGGCGTCGCGATCGAGCGCGAAACCAACCTGATCGAATTGAAGCGCGTATCGCCCCTGCCCGCGGGTGCTTATGTTGCTGCCAAACTGGTCGCTGCGCTTGGCATTACCGCTGCGGCGCTGGCGCTCATCTATGCGCTCGGCGTGTTCGGCGGCGCGCGATTGTCCGCCGGACGATGGGCGGGGATGATCGCGATCCATCTTGCCTCGTCGATCCCGTTCGCGCTCATCGGGTTCGGGCTGGGTATGAGGCTGGGTTCCAAGGGCGCTATCGGCGCAGCCAACGCGCTGTTCCTGATGCTCGCGGTCGTCGGCGGCCTGTGGATGCCGATCACCTCCCTTCCATCATGGATACAGTCGCTCGCATGGATCATGCCGTCCTATCATCTGGGCGAACTGGCATTAACCGCGGCGGGTTTTACGCGTCCCGGTTCGTCCTGGGTCCATTTCGGGTTGCTGGTGGTGCTGACGCTCGGCGTGCTGGCCTGGGCGTGGACGGGCTGGCGGCGGAGCGCTGCTTGACGCACGGCGCAACCCGGTCGATCACCGAAACGATGAAGGGCGATCAGGCTTCCGGAACCGAAGGCGTACGCGGCTGGCGTCGCCTGTTCGACATGCGCGGACCCTGGCCGTGGTTGATATATCTACCGCTGTTCGCGCTCCCCTGGCTGCAAGTCCGGCCTTCTCCCGGGCAAGCCGTGGCAGCGGGCATCGGCCTGTCGGCGTTCCTCCCGGTCTACCTGATCGGCAGCTACGCGAGCGGGCGAGCGCTGCTGATAGCGGCGACTGCGGTGCTGGCGATGTCGCTGGCGCTTGCCTATACGGGCGGCAGCTGGAGCGTCGTGTCGATTTACGCATGCGCGATGGCAGGCCAGTCGCGCCCCGCCAAGCGGGCAAGCGCAATCGTGTTCGGCTTTGCGCTGGTGATGGCCGTGTTCGGGCTCGCCACCCGGCAGCCCTGGTTCTTTTGGGCGATCGGCGTCGTGCTTGCAGCGATGGTCGGGCTTGGGACTATTTCGCGGGTCAAGATCGACGACCAGAGCCGGTCCCTGCTGGCCGCGCAGGACGAAGTGCGCCGTCTCAGCCGGATCGCCGAGCGCGAGCGGATCGCCCGCGACCTGCATGACCTGCTAGGCCGCACGCTGACGCTGGTGTCGTTGAAGGCCGAACTCGCCGCAAAGCTTACCGCCGCCGATCCGGAACGGGCAACGGCGGAGATGCATGACGTTGCGCAAGCAGCGCGGGACGGCATGGCCGAGGTCCGCGCTGCGGTAAGCGGCATGACCGGCGCCAGTTTCTCCCGCGAACTCGACCTGTCCCGCACTACGCTTGCCGCGGCGGGCATCATCGCGACCACCGAGGCAGAGGTCTTGCCGACGGGCGAAGCGGGGGCGGTTCTTGGCATGGCGCTGCGCGAAGCGGTTACGAACGTGGTCCGTCATGCCGAAGCGGGCCATTGCCGGATCACGATCGAAACCGGCCCGAGGGGGGCCCGGCTGATCGTCGAGGACGATGGCTCGGGCGGTGCCTTCCGCGAAGGGGCGGGGCTGCGGGGCATGCGCGCGCGGCTTGCCGCCGCCGGCGGCTCGCTCGACGTGGAGGGCGGCGTCAACGGCACCCGTCTCCGGGCGTTGCTTCCCGTCAGCCCGCTATGATAAGCATAGTCGTTGCCGAAGATCAGGCGCTGGTGCTTGGTGCGCTCGCGACCCTGCTCGACCTGGAAGATGATCTGAGCGTCGTCGGGCGGGCCGGTGACGGGAATTCAGCGCTCGCGCTGATCGATCGACTGAGGCCCGATATCCTGGTGTCCGACATTGAGATGCCCGGACTGACCGGGCTGGAGCTGGCCGACCGTCTGGCCAAAGCGAATTCACCCGCGAAGGTCATTATCGTCACCACCTTCGGTCGCCCCGGCTATCTGCGGCGGGCGATGGATGCAGGCGTGTGCGGCTATCTGCTGAAGGACAGTCCGGCCGCGGACCTTGCCACGGCGGTGCGCCGGGTGGCAGGCGGCGGCAAGGCGATCTCGGCGGAACTCGCGACGCTCGCGTGGGACGCAGAAGTCGATCCCATGACCGAACGAGAACGCGCCGTCCTGCGGCTCGCCGCCGAAGGACGATCCAATAAAGAAATCGCGGCCACCCTTCAGCTGTCGCCCGGCACCGTCCGCAATTACCTCTCGGAGGTATCGGCCAAGCTCGATGCGTCCAATCGGTTGGAAGCCGGACGGATCGCCCGGGACATGGGATGGCTTTGACTTCGCGCGTCTTTCACCCCGGTCAAAAGTGAGTATTCCACGTTCATTCAGGCTGCCTCCACGGCCGCGCCGGCAGAATAGGCTAAGCCGGGTTTGTTAGCGAGACGATGCTTCAGCATGGCTCCCGTTAAAGTACCCGCTCAGCCCCGATCCCGCATCCGGCAATTCGACAAACGCAAAATTACCTGCGCGAGTTTGCTCGATCGTGATGCGCGAACTGTTTCTTCCCTGCCGGCAACGCATCTGGCGAAAGCTATTCGTCTATCCCTTCAGGATCGCCTGCGCGCGTGCAAGATCGTCCGGGCCGACCATGACACGCGCAGGAATGGCAAGCCAGCTTCCCTCCCCGATCGACATCGCGCCGTCGAAGATCACCGCCGGGATGTCTTCGCTTTCAAGCCTGCCGACGATGATATGCGCTTCCATGGCACTGTAACGGCCGAGTTCGACCAGGCTCAATCCGGCGATCCTGCGAGACTTTCACGCATGAGCGGATGCTGTACCGCCGACCGTAAGGCCGTCGATCAACAGCGTCGGCTGACCGACACCCGCGGGTACGCCCTGCCCTGCCTTGCCGCACACGCCGATCCCTTCGTCGAGCGCGAAATCATCGCCGATGCCGCGCACTTTGGTCAGCACGGTCGGGCCATCGCCGATCAGCGTAGCGCCCTTGATCGGCGCGCCGAGCTTGCCGTTCTCGATCCGGTAAGCCTCGGTACAGGCAAAGACGAACTTGCCCGATACGATATCGACCGATCCGCCGCCGAATGACTTTGCGAAAACGCCCGATTTGACGCGTGAGAGAAGTTCGGCGGGGTCGTCCTTTCCGGCCTTCATACAGGTGTTCGTCATGCGCGGCATGGGGGCATGCTGGAAACTCTCGCGGCGGCCGTTGCCGGTCGCCTCGACACCCATCAGCCGGGCGTTCAGCCGGTCCTGCATGTAACCCTTCAATATACCGTCCTCGATCAGCGTGGTTTCCCGCGTCGGCGTCCCCTCGTCATCGATCGAAAGCGACCCCCGGCGATCCTGTAGACTGCCGTCGTCAACGATCGTCACGCCTTCGATGGCGACCCGCTCGCCGATCCGCCCCGAAAAAGCCGACGTCCCCTTGCGGTTGAAGTCGCCTTCAAGGCCATGGCCGATTGCCTCGTGCAGCAAAACACCCGGCCAGCCCGGCCCCAGCAGCACCGTCATTTCACCGGCAGGTGCCGCAACCGAGTCCAGATTGACCAGCGCTTGCGCCAGCGCCTCGTCGATGCCCCGGTTCCAGACCGATTGGTCCATCAGCCGCTCGTAGAGATAGCGTCCGCCGATCCCGAACGTCCCGGTTTCTCTCCTGCCGTTCTGTTCGACAACGATCTGGATGTTCAGCCGGACCAGCGGACGAATGTCGGTCGCGACGAAACCGTCTGCGCGGACGATTTCGACGACGCTCCACGATCCGGACAGTCCCACCGAAACCTGCGCGACGCGCGGATCGCGTGCCCGTGCCGCAGCGTCGACCATCTGGCAAAGGTTCACCTTGTCGGCAAACGGCACCAGGTCGAGCGGGTCGGCATCGGTGTAGAGGTGCCGGTTACTCCCCCGCGGCGGCTCCGACCGCGTCCGATCGGACGGGTCGATCAGAGCCATCGTTTCCGCAGCACGCCTGATCGCCGCAGGCGTAAGCTCGTTTGCGTGCGCGAAGGCGGTGGTTTCGCCCGCCACCGCACGCAACCCGAAGCCCGAATGCGTGTCGTAGCTGGCGGTCTTCAGGCGACCGTCATCAAAGCCGAACGCCTCCGACTTTTTATATTCGAGATACAGTTCCCCGTCATCGGCCTTGGCCAGCGCATCGGCGGTAAGCGCCCTGGCCGTATCAGGGTCCAGCGTATCGCGATAAAGATAGGAGCGGGGATCTGCGATGTTTGTCATACCCGCGGATATAGGCGTATCAACGGCCCGCGCCATCCCCATGATCGCGCAGAAGCGACTGGTCCGCACCGTCGGCGGGCCCGCCGGTCAGGATGAAACGGCGATCACAATAGCCGCAATCGACATATCCCGTCTCGTCGATCTGAAGATAGACGCGCGGATGGCCGAGCGCTGATCCGCCCGGAATATCGGTCGCACCGTCGCACGCAACGCGGGATGTGGTGACACGGACGGTTTCGAGCGGAGGATGCATCGCCCGACGGATAGCGCGCGTCATGCGGGATCGCAATTGCCGATGCGTAACCGGGGGCTTGTTGACGAAAGGACCCACGCCTATTCGCACCCCATGACCGATGCCGCGATCACTATCCAGGGGCTTTGCAAGACCTATGAGGGGGGAAAGCGCGCGCTGGATAACGTCAGTTTCGATGTTCCACGCGGCGCCGTATTCGGTTTGCTCGGGCCAAACGGGGCGGGTAAATCGACGTTGATCAACATCCTCGCCGGACTGGTCAACAAAACCGCGGGCAGCGCATCGA
Source organism: Sphingomonas sp. (assembly GCA_965219075.1). Lineage (GTDB taxonomy): Bacteria > Pseudomonadota > Alphaproteobacteria > Sphingomonadales > Sphingomonadaceae > Sphingomonas. Next base: position 1,580,442 of record CBDCMM010000002.1, on the reverse strand, counting down.
TCTGGGGTTTCGACATCGATCGGCACCCCCGCAATTCCAAGGCTTCGATCGGGATCGTCAATCAGGAGATACTGTTCGATCCGTTCTTCACACCATTCGAGACGCTTGAGATTCAGGCTGGTCTTTACGGCGTGCCGAAGGCCGAACGCCAGACGATGGATCTGCTCCGCGCCGTACATCTGGAGGACAAGGCGGGCGCTTATGCGCGGACGCTCTCAGGCGGAATGAAGCGGCGTTTGATGGTGGCAAAGGCAATGGTCCATCGCCCGCCCGTGCTGGTCCTCGACGAACCGACCGCGGGCGTCGACATCGAACTGAGGCAGCAGCTTTGGGCTTATGTTCGCGGACTGAACGCGGGCGGCGTTACCGTGGTGCTGACCACACATTATCTGGAAGAAGCCGAAGAGCTTTGCGACCGGATCGCGATCATCAATCACGGCAAACTGATCGCGAACGAGCCGACGCGTGAATTGATCGCAAGGGCGCAGGAAAAGGTCGTGGCGGTCAGCGTCGATCGCGACATTTCCGATCCGCCGGACGCGCCATGTTTTGAGAAGATTGAATTGAAGGGGCATAGGCTGCTTGAGATCACGTACTCGAAACAGCGCGTGAACGCGGGCGAGGTGCTTGCGGCGGTGACCGCATCCGGCCTCGGCATCGTCGACGTCACGACCAAAGAACCGGATTTGGAGGACGTCTTCCTCAGTCTGACGCGCGCGGCCCGCAATTAAGCGCTGGCGGCGCGCATCGCTGCTCCCGCACGACCCTCCTAGCGCGCAACCCCGCCCGCAGCCAGCACCGCCAGCGTCATCAGATCACCGGCACTGCTCGTCATCGGCGCGACCTGGACGGGTTTTTCCATACCGATCAGCATCGGACCAATCACCGCATCTCCGCCGAGTTCTCGCAACATCTTCGCGGCGATATGCGCTGATTGCAGGCCGGGCATGATCAGCACGTTGGCGGGTCCGGAAAGCCGTGCGAAGGGGAAATTCGCCAACTGCTTCGGATTTAACGCCACGTCCGGCGCCATTTCCCCGTCATATTCAAAACCGACAGCCCGCCCATCGAGAACCGAAACCGCATCCCGGATATTGTCGAGCCACGCCCCCTTGGGATTGCCGAAGGTCGAATAGCTGAGAAACGCGACGCGCGGCTCATGGCCCATCCGCCGCGCCACCTGAGCAGTTTGTTCGGCGAAATCGGCGAGTTCCTCGGCGCTCGGCCGTTCGTTCACCGTTGTATCGGCGATGAAGACGGTGTGGGATTTACCGACCAGCAAATGGATGCCGAACGGTGTGCAGCCCGGTGCGGGGTCAATGACGCGGCGCACTTCGCGCATCGTCTGCGCATATGTCCGGGTGATGCCGGTAATCATCGCATCGCCCTCTCCGAGCTGAAGCAGCAATGCGCCGAAGATATTCCGGTCCTGATTGACCATCCGTTCGCAATCCCGGCGAAGATAACCGCGACGCTGAAGTCTTTCATAAAGAAAATCGACCATCTTGGGGACAAGCGGCGAATTGCGGCTGTTATGCAGTTCGAAATCGGACGGATCGTCGACGCCCAGTGCACGCAGGCGTTCAGGCACGTCGTCACGCCCGACCAGCACCGGCGTCCCGTAGCCGCCTTCGCGAAAGCTGATCGCTGCGCGGAGCACAACCTCTTCCTCGCCTTCGGCGAAGATAATTCGTTTAGGATCAGCGCGCGCGCCCTCATAAGCCAGGCTGAGGACCGCTGTCGTCGGGTTGAGCCGTGCGCGCAGTGCCTGGCGATAGGCGCTGATATCCGCAATCGGTTTCGTCGCAACGCCGGAGTCCATCGCCGCCTTGGCAACGGCGGCGGGAACCACTTCCATCAGGCGTGGATCGAAGGGTGCCGGGATGATATAGTCGGGGCCGAAGCTGTGGGTCACGCCGTACGCCGCCGCGACTTCTTCCGGCACGCGTTCGCGCGCAAGTTCGGCGATAGCATTGGCAGCCGCGATCTTCATCGAATCGTTTATACCGGTAGCGCGCACATCCAGCGCACCGCGAAAGATGAAGGGAAATCCAAGCACGTTGTTGACCTGATTCGGATAGTCAGACCGTCCGGTCGCGATGATTGCGTCGGGCCGTGCCGCCTTTGCCGCCTCCGGCCGGATTTCCGGTTCAGGGTTCGCCATGGCAAAGATTATCGGCGCCTTCGCCATGGCCTTTACCATCTGCGGCTGTAGGGCACCTGCGGCGGACAATCCCAGAAAAACGTCGGCGCCGACCAGCGCCGAGGTCAGGTCGCGGGCATCCGTCACCGCCGCATGCGCCGACTGCCACTGGTTCACGCCTTCGCGGCCCTGATAGATTACACCCGTCCGATCGCACAGGATGACGTGATCGGCGCGAACGCCCATCGCCTTCATCAATTCGGTACAGGCTATCGCCGCGGCGCCCGCGCCGTTTACGACGACCTTGATCTCGTCCATCGTGCGATCAGTCAGCAGACAGGCGTTGATGAGGCCCGCCGCCGTGATGATCGCCGTCCCGTGCTGATCGTCGTGAAAAACCGGGATGTTCATCCGTTCACGCAGCGTCTGTTCGATAATAAAGCATTCGGGTGCCTTGATGTCTTCAAGGTTGATCCCTCCGAAGGTCGGCTCCATCAACTCGACCGCGTCGATGAAGCGGTCGACATCCTCGGTCTTCAGCTCGATGTCGATCGAATCGACATCGGCGAAGCGTTTGAAGAGGACCGCCTTGCCCTCCATCACAGGCTTTGATGCAAGCGCGCCGAGATTGCCCAGCCCGAGGATCGCGGTGCCGTTCGAAATCACCGCGACCAGATTGCCCTTTGCGGTGTAATCATAAGCGGTTGCGGGATCTTCGGCGATCGCCTTCACCGGCACCGCCACTCCGGGCGAATAAGCAAGCGCCAGATCGCGCTGCGTCGCCATTGGCTTTGACGCGATAATCTCGATTTTGCCCGGGCGTCCCTCCGAGTGGAACAGCAGCGCTTCGCGTTCGGAATATTGAAGGCTGGCTTCGTCGGACATTGGCACTCCGGGCATTGACGGTTTCAAATCCCCTCACTCCCTAAGGCGTGGCGTTACGCAAGTCATCCCGCTTCGCCCAAATACCGGATGGCTCTTGGGCGCGCGTGCGACCCCCGCTAAGCATCGCTGCGTGAAAGCCCAACCAACTCCGATGATGGCGCAATATCTGACGCTGAAAGCAAAAGCGCCCGATTGCCTGCTGTTTTACCGAATGGGCGATTTTTTCGAACTGTTCTTTGAAGACGCCAAGGTCGCCGCGGGCGTGCTCGATATCGCGCTTACTGCACGTGGAGAACATGATGGGCAGCCCGTTCCCATGTGCGGTGTGCCCGTGCATTCAGCGACCGGATATCTTGATCGATTGATCAGGGCCGGACACCGTGTCGCGATCGCCGAACAGACGGAGACCCCCTCACAGGCCAAGTCGCGCGGCGGCGCGAAGGCGTTGGTGGCCCGGGACGTCATAAGGCTCGTAACCGCGGGAACGTTGACGGAAGAATCTTTACTGGACGCCCGTGCCGACAACTGGTGCGCGAGCATCGGGCATGAAGAAGGCAGGGTAGCCGTGGCGGCTGCCGACATTTCCACCGGACGGTTCGTCGTGATCGAGACTGACGCGGCAATGCTCGGCGCGGAGCTGGCGCGGTTGCAGCCCGCCGAAGTGATTGCTGCCGAAGACTGTGCGTTCAAGAACGCCGCCACGGCACTGCGAGCGCGCACCGCGTTTGATAGCTCAAAGGGCGAAGCAAAGCTGAAACGGCTTTACGGGGTTGCGACGCTTGATGGATACGGCTCTTTCGATCGCGCTTCGCTGGCGGCAGCGGCCGGCCTGATTGACTATTTCGAACACACTGCGCGCGGCGCACTTCCGTTCCTGCGACCGCCGACGCTGATTGAGGCGGCAACGACAATGTCAATTGACGCCGCCACTCGCGCGAGCCTTGAGCTGACGCGGACGATGGCCGGGGAGCGTCGCGGCTCGCTGCTGGATGCGGTCGATCGGACGGTGACTGGTGCCGGCGCACGAATGCTTGCGGGCGACATCGCCGCTCCGCTGATGAGCGATACGGAAATTCGCTTACGGATCGATCTCGTCACATTTTTCTTCGAAGATGGTTCGCAGCGTGCCGAACTTCGGACCGCGCTAAGGTCGCTTTCGGATATTGGGCGCGCGCTCGGACGGTTGACCGCGGGTCGCGGCAGTCCCCGCGACCTTGGTCATATTCGCGACGGGCTTGATACGGCGTGCAAGGCAAGAATGCGACTGATGCGCGGCGAAGGGCCAGAACTGCTGAGAGAACTTGTTCAGAAGCTGACCGGTCACGCTCAACTGATCGATCTGCTCAAACGCGCACTCGTCGCCACGCCGACCACAGACGTTCCGGCGGGCGGCTACATCGCGCCTGGATATGACGAAGCGCTCGATGAATTGCGGGAAACCGGCTCAAATGGGCGGCAAACCATCGCTGCCCTCCAATCAGGTTTACGTGCGCAAACGGGCATCGCCTCGCTCAAGGTCCGGCATAACAACGTGCTCGGATACCATATCGAAGTCCCGGTGAAGGCAGCCGACCCTTTGATGGAACCGGAGAGCGGCTTTACGCATCGCCAGACGCTAACTGGCGTCGTACGGTTCAATACGACAGCTCTGATCGAAGTCGCGGGGAAGATTGCCCAAGCCGGTGCGCATGCCCAGACGGCGGAAATCGCGCATTACGAGCAACTGACATCGCAGGTTTTGAAATCAAGCGCCGAAATCGCAGCGACGGCGGACGCGCTTGCACGGCTGGATGTTGCATCGGGTCTGGCGGAACGCGCCGAGGAAGGTGGATGGATCCGGCCCGCCATAGTTGATGAAAATATCTTCGAGGTTGCGGACGGATGGCATCCGGTTGTCGCATCAGCCCTTGCCAAAAGCGGCGGCCGGTTCGTCGCCAATGCTTGCACGCTGGACGATTCGTCCCGCCTATGGTTGGTTACCGGCCCCAACATGGGCGGAAAATCGACGTTCCTGCGGCAGAACGCTCTGATCGCAGTGCTTGCGCAGGCCGGAAGTTACGTGCCCGCGCAAAGCGCGCGGCTCGGGCTGGTCGATCGGTTGTTCAGCCGGGTCGGAGCGGCGGATAATCTCGCGCTCGGCCGATCGACCTTTATGGTCGAGATGGTCGAGACCGCCGCGATCCTAACCCAGGCGACGGCTCGATCGTTCGTCATTTTGGATGAGGTCGGCCGCGGTACATCGACCTATGACGGGCTGGCGATTGCATGCGCAGTCGCCGAGGCGATTCATGACGATAATCGCTGTCGATGCCTGTTCGCCACACATTACCATGAGTTGACTCGTCTTGCCGAGCGCTGCGATGCGCTGTCGCTCCACCATGTTCGGGCGCGTGAATGGAAAGGTGACCTGGTCTTGCTTCACGAGGTCGCGGCCGGTCCTGCCGATCGCAGCTATGGTCTTGCCGTCGCGCGGCTGGCGGGAATGCCGCGTTCTACGGTCGATCGCGCCCGTGCGATCCTTGCCAAACTGGAAGTAGGCCGGATGCAAACCGGCGGATTGGCGGCTGGACTAGACGACCTTCCGTTATTCGCTGCCGCCGAGCTTTCCGATAAGGAGGAGCGAGATTCGGTTCGTGAAACCATTGCCGCACTTGACATTGACGCGATGACGCCACGCGATGCTCTGGAGGCGCTCTACCGGCTGAAGACTTTGGCGACCAACGATTAGAGTTAACGGAAACCGCATCAGCGTGAACCGTTATGCTCTCGATGATAGAAGGAATTGAAACTTGGCCAACGACGATCTGACTGCGAAGACAACCGAAGCCCGGCAACGCGAAATCGCGGTTGAACATCTGCTGTTTAAGACAATGGAATATGTTGAGCGGATCCATCCCGGATTGCTCGATGCGATGGACAAGACGCTTGATCATCTCTGGGACCATGCGGACGACGACACGCGAGACGACGAAGCCGTCCGGGAAATCGCACGGCGCATGATTCGCAGCGCGCGCGATCGATAACATCCGAGCATGACGATAGCATGACCGATTCCAGGCCGCCGCTAGTGGATCGGCACGTGTCCGAGCGTTTTCGCAACTTGGCCAATCGTCGATCGATTGCCGATGACCGCGCAATTGCCGTTGCCCTGTCGGCAGTCGATCCTACTGACGTTTCGCGCGCGAAAAACGAAGCAATGAATATCCTGAAAGTCGCTCTTGAGCGTGGACGCCGGGAAGTGGCCGAACGTCTGCGGTCGCATCCCTCACGGGGATTGGCAATCGCGGCGGCGCAGGCATATCTGATCGACGTCCTCGTCCGCGCGCTGTTCGATTTCGCGACGAAAAGGCTTTATCCCCACACCCCAACCACCGGGAACGTGCGGATCACCGTCATTGCTATCGGCGGCTATGGGCGCGCCGAAATGGCGCCGCATTCAGATGTTGACATCGGCATTCTGGTATCGGGAGAGCAGAGTCCCCGAATAAAACATGTCATCGAGACAATCCTGTATACGCTTTGGGACTTGGGACTGAAGCTCGGCTATTCGATCCGGACGATCGACGACATGATCGCAATGGCCGTAAGTGACATTACGGCCAGAACCGCCCTGCTTGAAGCGCGTTACATTTGCGGCGACGAGAATCTTTATGATGAAGCTGCCGGGCGATTCAAGCGCAAGGTCCAGGATCACTCTCACCGGCAATTCATCGCCGACAAATTGACCGAACGGGATGAGCGTCATCATCGCATGGGCGACACGCGCTATGTTGTCGAACCCAATGTCAAGGAAGGCAAAGGCGGCTTGCGCGACCTTCATGCTCTGTTCTGGATTGGTAAATACATCCACGACGTCCGGCGCGCTGCGGAACTTGTCGATGTAGGACTGTTCTCGAGCGCCGAATATCGGCAATTCAATCGCGCCGACAATTTTCTATGGGCAGTTCGCTGTCACTTGCACATTATTACTGGCCGTGCCGAGGATCGCTTAACATTTGACACGCAAAAGGAGATTGCACGGCGGATGCGCTTTTCCGAACGCCAGGGAAAATCTCGTGTCGAACGATTTATGCAATATTATTTCCTGCAAGCAAAAGGCGTTGGGACGCTGACGGGCGTGTTTGTCGCGCACCTTGATGAGAAATTCGCCGCGCGAGGAGCCAGGTTCGGTCTACCTACGATTCGTCGTCGCCCGCGCAAGCTGGCAGGCTTCGTACTGGACAGGGGACGACTGGCCCTCCCGTCAGCGGATTTTCTCGCTCAAGATCCGGTCCGTCTCATTGAGATCTTCGTGCTTGCTGACCGCTACGGACTGGAGATTCACCCGCTGGCCGTGCGCGCCGTAGCACGCGATGTGAAACTGATCGATTCGTATCGCGATGATCCACGCGCCAACGCACTGTTCATGAATTTACTCACGTCGCGACGCGAACCGGAACTCGTCTTGCGCTGGATGAACGAAGCGGGCGTAATAGGGCGCTTCATATCCGACTTCGGCCGTATCGTCGCGCAGATGCAGTTCGATATGTATCATCACTATACCGTAGATGAACATACGATTCGCGCGGTCGGTCTGCTCGCGCAGATAGAAAAGGGCGCTCTCATCGAGGACCATCCGATCGCCTCAGTCGTTGTAAATCAGATCGTATCGCATCGCGTTCTGCGACTCGCCGTGCTGTTTCATGACATTGCCAAGGGGCGGCGGGGCGATCATTCGGTTTTGGGCGCGCAAGTGGCGCAAAGCCTTTGCCCGCGCCTCGGACTGTCGGGAGCGGAAACCGAAACCGTCGTCTGGCTGGTACGCCATCATCTGTTGATGTCGGCGACTGCGTTCAAACGCGATCTTTCCGATCCCAAGACGATCACAGACTTCTGCGCCGTCGTCCAGAGCGCAGAACGGCTGAGGCTGCTCCTGATCCTCACCATCGTGGATATCAGGGCGGTTGGGCCCGCAATATGGAACGGCTGGAAAAGGCAGCTGATAGGTGACTTGTTCGAAGCGTCGGAAGAGGTGCTGAGGCTGGGACATAAACAACGCGGCCGGAGCGAGACGGTCACCGCCAAACAGGCGCAACTGGCAACAACGCCGGGATGGACCGGCGTTTCGCACGCTGCCCTGATCGAACGCATGCCCGAAGCCTATTGGATTGCCGAGCCGGACGATGTCATCGCGCACAATGCGCGCCTGATCGCGCGGTCAGGCGACGCTCAGCTAGCGATCGACACGCAGATCGATCGCGACCGCGGTGCAACACTGATCACGATTTATGCAGGTGACCAGCCGGGCCTGTTCTATCGTATAGCGGGTGCGATCCACTTGGCCGGCGGCAACATCATCGACGCGCGCATCCACACAACGCATGATGGCATGGCAGTCGACAATTTCCTTGTCCAGGATCCGCTTAACCGGCCGTTCGACGGCACCGAGCAACTGTCACGATTGCGAAAATCGATCGAAGATGCGCTTGCGGATCGCGGGCGGTCACCTGCAAAATTGATTGCGAAACCGTCGTCACGGACGCGTGCGGAGGCGTTCGATATTCATCCAAATGTCTTGATCGACAATCACGCATCCAACCGATTTACCGTCATCGAGGTCAATGCGCGCGACCGGCCCGCGCTGCTTCATCAGCTCGCAGAGAACCTTTTCAGGTCCAACGTCATGCTTCATTCCGCTCATATCGCAACATACGGCGAACGCGCGGTCGATACCTTTTACGTCACCGATATAGCGGGTGAAAAGATCACCGCGCTGCCGCGCTTGAAATTGATCGAGAAACGCCTGCTCGAACCGGCAGCGGCCAACGTGCAAACGCGAGCCGCCTGACGCACCTTTTCGCTATTTGGGGGCGAGCACCATCAACATCTGCCGCCCCTCCATCCGGGGATAGGCCTCAACCTTCGCGACTTCGTTGGTTTCCTCCGCGACACGCTGCAACACCGCCATGCCGAGCTGGCCGTGACTTAATTCCCGGCCGCGGAAACGCATCGTCACCTTGACCTTGTCGCCATCGCCGATGAACTCCTGCACCTTTTTCATCTTGGTGTCATAGTCATGGTCGTCGATGTTCGGACGCATCTTGATCTCCTTGATCTCCTGCGTCTTCTGCGACTTGCGCGCCGCATTTGCCTTTTTCTGGGCCTCGTACTTGAACTTGCCGACGTCGAGGAACTTTGCGACGGGCGGGTCGGCGTTCGGCGACACTTCGACCAGGTCAAGGCCGACTTCGGCCGCCTGCGCGATTGCCTCACGCGTGTACAACACACCCAGGTTTTCGCCGTCATGATCGATCACGCGGACCTTCGGGCTCTGGATGAATTCGTTGAATCTCGGGCCGTTCATCGGGGGCGCCTGCAACGGACGGCGCATTTGGGGAGGACGTATGGGCTTTGCTCCTTGGGTTTAAATCGACGGCCAATATAGCGACGAATGAGTGAAAACGGAAGACATGGGGTATATGCAGGCCGACCGGATTAGCGTTCGCCGCGCTGATCCGGCGGCGTCGCCTCCGTCTTCAACCGCGCGACGGCGTCGGCGAGCGTCAGCACCTCTTGCTTTGCACCCTCGCCGAGCGGACGCAGCGCGACAGTGCCCTCGTCTGCCTCACGCTTGCCGACCACGAACAGATAAGGGACCTTCGCCAGCGAATGTTCACGCACCTTGTAGTTGATCTTTTCGTTCCTGAGATCGATCTCGACCCGCAACCCAGCCGCCGCCAAGTCGGCGGCGACGCGCTGCCCGTAGTCGTCGGCCTCGGATACGATAGTAGCGACGACGGCCTGAACGGGTGCGAGCCATAACGGGAACCTGCCGGCGTGATGCTCGATCAGGATGCCGATGAACCGCTCGAACGTTCCAAGGATCGCACGGTGGAGCATGACCGGCCGGTGGCGATTGCCGTCCTCGCCGACATAGGTCGCATCAAGCCGCTCGGGTAAAACCGTATCGGTCTGAATCGTCCCCACCTGCCATGTCCGGCCAATCGCATCGGTCAGATGAAATTCAAGCTTGGGGGCATAAAAGGCCCCCTCCCCCGGCAATTCCTCCCAACCGAAATCCGCCGTGTCGCGCCCCGCCGCCTTCACGGCCTCTCGCAATGACTGTTCGGACCAATCCCACATCTCATCGGATCCGAACCGCTTGTCCGGCCTGAGCGCAAGCTTGATCGCATAACGCTCGAAGCCGAGATCACGATAGACCGAATCGAGCAGATCACAGAAGGCGCGCACCTCGTCGATCAACTGTTCGCGCGTCACGAAAATATGCGCGTCGTCTTGCGTGAACTGGCGCACGCGCAACAAGCCGTGAAGCGCGCCGTGCGGCTCGTTGCGGTGACAACAGCCGAATTCCGCCATGCGTACGGGCAGGTCGCGGTAAGACTTGATCCCTTGACGAAAGATCAGCACATGCGCCGGGCAATTCATCGGCTTTAGCGCCATCAGATCGCCTTCGCCGGTAAAGATCGCGCCCTCGTCCTCGATATTCGGAACCTCGTCGGGCACCACGAACATGTTCTCGCGGTATTTGCCCCAATGGCCCGATTGCTCCCATTGCCGCGCATCCATCAGCTGCGGCGTCTTCACCTCGGAATAGCCTGCCGCATCGAGCCGGCGGCGCATATAAGCCTCAAGCGCACGCCACAGGATGAAGCCCTTGGGATGCCAGAAGACGGAGCCCTGCGCCTCGGGCTGCAAATGGAACAGGTCCATATCCTGCCCGATCCGGCGGTGATCGCGTTTGGCGGCCTCTTCCAGCCGGACCAGATGTGCATCGAGCTGCTTTTTGTTCAGCCAGCCGGTGCCGTAGATCCGGCTGAGCATCGCATTCGACTGATCGCCGCGCCAATATGCGCCGGACACGCGCGTCAGCTTGAATGCGTTTGGGTCGAGTTTGCCGGTCGAGACGAGATGCGGCCCGCGGCACATGTCGAGCCAGGCATCCGCTCCGCTCCCCGCCTTATACACGGTCAGTTCCTCGTCGCCGGGGAGCGCGACCACCCATTCGGCCTTGAACGTTTCTCCCTTGGCACGCCAACGTTCGATCAATTGTTCTCGCGTCCAGACTTCGCGGATCAGCGGTTGGTCACGCGCAATGACCGCGCGCATGGCGTCCTCGATTTTCGGCAGGTCCTCCTCGGTGAAGGGACCGTGCTGGGGGCTTGGGGCAAAGTCGTAATAGAAACCGTCATCGGTCGCGGGACCAAAGGTGATCTGCGTGCCGGGAAACAGGTCCTGAACCGCCTCCGCCATGACGTGTGCATAATCGTGACGCACCAATTCCAGCGCGTCGCGTTCGTCCTTTGCGGTGACCAAGGCGAGCGTTGCGTCGCCGGAAAGCGGTCGATTGAGGTCGCGAACTTCACCATCGACCTTCGCCGCCATCGCCGCCTTTGCAAGGCCGGGACCGATCGCCGCGGCGATGTCCGCCGGGGTCGTTCCCGGCGCGACTTCGCGGACCGAACCGTCGGGCAAGGTGATGCGGAACATGGCGGACATGGGCGGCTTTCTGTTTATCTGGTTGCGGCGGGATGATGCCGTTGTGCAGCGTATATGGACAAGGCGCTAGACCACGCCGAACGGAACGACGAAATTCGCCTGGGTGTGGCCAATCTCGGCGCGCCCAAGATAGGGTACGCCGAGGTCACCGCACCACCGCAGCATCATTGCATCGAGGGTCTCACCCCAGGGCGGATCATTTGCCTGCACATCGTTCACAACGCCCAGTCTTACGCCGGCGATGCCCTTTAGCTGGACCGCGTTTGCCATCGTGAACAGCAGCCGGTCGATATTGTAAAGTGGTTCCGACACCTCCTCGATCATCAAAACATGGTCCGTCAGATCGGGCAGCCAGGCCGTACCGATCATCGAGGCGAGGATCGAAAGGTTGAATGCGGCGCAAGGACGGCCGCCAAGTGTCGGTTCAAGCCCTGATCGCTCGCCGCGCGCCATCCAGCCGAGCGACCGGGCAATCGTCGCATCACCATTCTCGCGCCGGATATCGGAGACCATCGGACCATGGGCGGGGCGCCCGATCCGTCGCGCATAGAGCGCCCCCGTCAGAAAGCCGATGTCCGAATAGCCGACATAGCTTTTGTGCGACGCAGCGGGTCCCAAATTGGGCATGACGTGCCGCAGGATGCGGTTGGAGCCATAACCGCCGCGCAAGAACCAGATCGCATCGAAACCGGAATCGTTCGCAAATTCCAGGAATGCGTCGGCGCGCTGTTCATCGCTCCCCGCGAAATGCCCCGATCGAAGAAAGCATTGCGGATGGAACACGAGGTCGACTTCAGGAAAAGTGAGCGCGGCATAGGCCGACGCCGGCGCCACGACGGCGGCATTGCCGACGGTTCCGGGGGCGACCACACCAATTCTCATCGCTTCGCTTCAATCATCCGCTTGCCCCCCATCCGATGCGCCGATAGCGCGGGGGCATGCACGATCGCAAACGCTACTTCCTTATCGGCATCGGCGGATCGGGAATGATGCCGCTCGCCATGATCCTGAACGGGCGCGGCGCTATCGTCGCGGGATCGGACCGTTCGCTCGACCAGGGCCGGGTGGCCGCCAAGTTCAACGATTTGAGGGCGCGCGGTGTCGCGCTGTTCGCGCAAGACGGCAGCGGCATCACGTCGTCCGATCAGATCGTCGTCGCATCGGCCGCGATCGAACGGGACGTCGCCGATATGGTCAGGGCTGAGGCGATCGGTTGCGAGCGCATGTCTCGCGCAGGGTTGCTGGCGTCGCTGTTCAATGCCAGCGACATGCCGATCGGTGTTGCGGGAACCAGCGGCAAGTCGACCGTCACCGGCATGATCTGCTGGATCCTGCATGCGACGGGCCGCGCGCCGACGGTGATGAACGGCGCGGTGATGAAGAATTTCGTCAGCGATGAGCAGCCCTATGCCAGCGCGCTGGTCGGCAACGGACCCGCGTTCGTCAGCGAAGTCGACGAAAGCGACGGGTCGATCAGCCTTTATCGCCCGCAGATCGCGGTGCTGAACAACGTCAGTCTCGATCACAAGGAACTGGGCGAATTGCGCGTGCTGTTCGGCGATTTTATCGCCGGAGCAAGGACGACCATCGTCAATATCGACAATGCGGACGCCGCCGCTATCGCTGAAAACGTCCCGCGCGAACGGGTCATCACCATTTCGATCCGGAAAGAAGCGGGCCTGTACGCGACCGACATTGTGGAGAGGCCGTTTGCGACGGATTTCATGCTCAACGACGGACAGACGCGCGTTCCCGTGTCTTTGCGCGTTCCCGGCCGGCATAATGTCGCGAATGCGGTGGCAGCGATCGGTGCCGCGCGCGCCGCGGGTATTTCGATCACCGACGCGGCAGCCGCAATCGCGGCGTTCGCGGGGCTCCGCCGCCGGTTCGACCGCGTCGGCGAGGCGGACGGCGTGACGGTGATCGATGATTTCGGCCACAACCCCGACAAGATCGCGGCGACACTCGACACGCTGCACGCCTTTCCCGGACGGCTGCTGATCCTGTTCCAGCCGCACGGCTTTGGTCCGCTGAAGGTCATGCGAGCCGAATTGACCGCCATGTTCCGTGAAAGGATGCGGGGCGATGACGTGCTCATCCTGTCCGACCCCGTTTATCAAGGCGGAACGACGCTGCGCGAGGTGACCAGCGCCGACATCGTCGCCGGCATCACGCCGAGCGGGCGCGACGCACGCCATGTCGCCGACCGCGCCAATGCCGCGGAGGCGCTGCTGGGACTGGCGCGCAGAGGCGACCGGATCGTCGTTATGGGTGCGCGCGACGACACGCTCAGCCAGCTTGCCGAGACCATTCTGGCCGCCCTCACCTCGCGGGATGTCACGCAGAACAACTGACGGGACCGGGCTGCGAATGTTGGCCAATTTGGTGGTCCGCGACGTGATCGGCGCAAGACGCCGGCAGGCCGCAGATACGATCCTGAATTTCAAAACTTGACCGGTCACAACGAGACTCTGCCGATTTCACAACGTGTAGGACAGAACTGACGGCGGATGGTGAGCAAAATGTTGGTGGCAGGAAGCGAGGAGGAAAGCTCGCTTATCCATATGGAAAGCGTAGTTGACATGGAAATTTTACTTATGTAAAGCGTCCTTCACAACATGAAGGGACTGGGACGATGAGCAAAAGCGCGGCTCAAGCCAACTACACACGAACCGTTCTTATTCTGAGCGTCGCATACGGCGTATTGCTGATCGGGGCGGAACTGGCGTTCGAAAATGATCTGCTGACGACACCGCTGACTTACGCCGTCGCGATTCTGCCCGCCATGCCGATCATCGGCATGTTTGCCGCGATCGGGCGTTACCTGGTCGACGAACGCGACGAATATCTGCGGATGCTGATGGTCAGGCAGTCACTGGTCGCGAGCGGCTTCGCGCTCAGCCTTGCGACGATGTGGGGGTTTCTCGAAAGTTTCGATCTGGTGTTCCACCTCGATGCCTATTGGATCGCGGTCGCATGGTTCGGCGGCCTCGGTCTCGGCCAGTGCGTCAACCATCGTATCGCGCGACGGGTGTGAAAAACCGGCTGAAGGTCCTGCGCGCCGAGCGCGACTGGAGCCAAAGCGATCTGGCCGGGCGGCTGGACGTATCAAGGCAAAGCGTCAACGCGATCGAAACCGGCCGATATGATCCGTCGCTCCCGCTCGCCTTCCGGATCGCGGAACTGTTTAACCTCGCCATCGAGGACATCTTTGCAAGCCCTTCAAAGGAGACAGAAAAATGATCGCTAGAGCAGGAATTCTCGCTGCCGCGCTTGCCGCCGTTGCGACGCCATATCCGGCGCTTGCCGGAGTCGCGCCGACGAACGCCGCCCATGCGAGCGCAACCGGCAGGAGCCAACTCGGTCATATCTCCGTCGAGGCGATCGGCAAGGGATCGCCGGTTATTCTGATCCCCGGCCTGTCGACGCCGCGTGATGTCTGGGCCGGGGTCGCGCCGGAACTGGCGAAAACACACCGGGTCTTTCTGGTTCAGGTCAACGGGTTCGGCGGTGACGATCCGCGCGCCAACCTGAAGCCGGGGATATTGGATGGCGTTGTCGCCGACCTGCATGGCTATATCGCTGCAAACAGGCTGACCGGCGCGGCGATCGTCGGCCATTCGATGGGCGGGCTTGCCGCGCTGATGCTCGCCAAGGTGCATCCCGGTGACGCGGGCAAGCTGATGATCGTCGATTCGCTTCCTTATATTGGCGACATATTCTTGCCGGGCGCAGCCGTTCAGCAGGTCGAACCGCAAGCCAAGGCCATGCGCGACGTGACGATCGCGAGTTACGGCAAACCCGCCGACACCGCGGCCGCATCCGCGACCGCCGATCGTCTGGCCCTGAAACCGGAGTCGCGCGCGAAGGTCGCGGGCTGGGCCGTGCGGGCAGATCCGCGCGTGACCGGAGAAGCGATGTACGAGGACATGACGACGGACCTGCGCCCGGACATGGCCGCGATCCGCACGCCGATCACATTGGTCTATCCCTGGTCGCCTGCGCTCCCCAAGGATAAGGCGGACGCATTCTATCGCGCCGAATACAAAGCAGCGCCCAGTGTCAGTTTCGTGCCAATCAGCGACAGCGCGCACTTCGTTATGCTCGATCAGCCCGAAGCATTCGCAGCGGCGCTCCACAGGTTTTTAGGGGGATCGTAAAGCGGGATGGCCTAACGCGATCCCCGCCAGATCTTGATCGGAAAAGTGCCAGCGAGGCCCCCCTGGTGCGCGGGGCAGGTCTGGTAACGGAAGCGTTTGTCGAGGCAGAGCCAGACTTCCTCCAGCCAGCCCTGCCGATCCGCGGTGACGCGCATCATGTCTGCCCTGATCCGGGGATTGGCGGTGGCGATGGCAGTGGCGACATCACCGGTTGTCAGGCCGGAATTGCGCGACAGCGCGTCCATGTCGGGATAACGCAACCGCCCGTAAAGCGCCGTCGATCGCGCGAAATATTGCGCGGGCGAATAGCCGGGCATGCAGGTGCCGTGCTTGGCCCATTCATGTTGCAGCAATTGCGCCGAAGGCGTCGCGCAAAGGTTGCGCCTTATCAGGGTGGGCGTGAGGATTTTGGCCGGGGCGCAATATTGCGGCCAGATTTTGCCCCGTCCATCCGGCCATAAACCGTGGAGGGTGAAGCCGAAGCGGTTGCCCGAATTGCATTGGAACCGCGCCGACAAGCTATCGGCGCGGTCGCGGCAGAAACCGGGTGCCCAGCTGATCGCCAGCGTATAGCCACCGATCGGCAGGCGGCGTGCCGGTTCGGCGACGCTAGGCAATTCGGGATGGACCGAAGCGATACTGCGCGGCACCGAGCATGAATAGGATTGCGCGTGCGCGACCGTCGGCATCGTCGCCAGTGCGAGCAGGAACGTCAGGGATTTCATAGTAATCCGTTCTCCTCGGGCGGCCCTGCGAACCAGGCGTGCGCGGCCGGGGTGAACAGCATGACAATACCGGTTACGCTCAGCAACGCCTGCAAAGTCGTCAGCACGCCGATCCATCCCATCGCCACCACGCCGTTTGCAACCTGCCAGAAAAACCCGGCCACGCCGATCGCGGTCAGCAAGGCGAGCCCCCACAAAGCGATCCGGTTTGCGTTCCTTGTCGCCAGAATCAGCAGCAGAAGCGACAGGCCGATTGCGAACGCGTTAACGCCGAGCGCGAGTGCGAAGCCATTGGCAGCCACCGATGCATTCCAGCCGACGAACGCCGCCGCGATGATGACGACGATCGATGCGAAATAGATTTGTTCACCAAGCGCTACGGACTTCGGACGCATAACCCCTCCCCCGCCATGATCGGAACCGGAGGGCTGCAATGCCGTCATCGCGCGGTAAAATCGAGTCCGATATCGACCGCCGGCGCGGACTGCGTCAATCGACCGACCGAGATATAGGTGACGCCCGTCTCCGCGATTGCGCGGATCGTGTCCAGCGTAACGCCGCCCGAAGCCTCAGTCGGCAGACGTCCGTCGACGATAGCAACTGCCCCCCTGAGCGTGACCGGATCCATATTGTCGAGCAGCAGCCGCGTCGCGCCCGCTGCAATCGCCGGTTCGATCTGGTCGATCCGGTCGACCTCGACGATGATCGTTGCAATCCCGGCGCGCTTCGCCGCACCGACCGCGTGTGCGACACCGCCCGCGACCGCGATATGATTGTCCTTGATCATCGCGGCGTCCCACAGCCCCATCCGATGATTTTCAGCACCTCCCATCCGGGTCGCGTATTTTTCGATCAGGCGAAGTCCGGGGATCGTCTTTCTCGTGTCGAGCAGAATCGCGCCCGTCCCAGCGATCCGGTCGACATAAGCCCGCGTCATCGTCGCGATACCCGAGAGATGCTGGACCGTATTCAACGCCGATCGTTCGGCGGTCAGGAGGGCGCGCGCATTGCCGTTGATCCGCATCATCACCGAACCGGCCTCGATCCGGTCGCCGTCCTGTACCCGCTGTTCGATCGTGACCGTCGGATCGAGCGCACGAAAGAACGCTTCCGCGATCTCCATCCCGGCGGCGGCGACCGTTTCGCGACACTCCATCGCGCCGTCGAACCGCGCACCGGCCGGGATGACCGCCGATGAGGTGATGTCGCCATGTTCGCCCAAATCCTCCGCCAGCGTCGAGCGGACAAAGGCGCCGAGGTCAAACCCGTCGGGGAGCATTATGCCCGCGCTTCGGCGACACCGGCGGCGTTGTTGCGCAGTGCCTTCAGCACGGTCGTGACGATCGCGTCGGCATCAAGGCCCGCCTCGGCATATTGGCGCTCCGGCTTGTCCTGATCCTGAAAGCGATCGGGAAGGCGCAGTGTCCGAATCTTCAGCCCCGCATCCGTCAGCCCTTCGTCCGAGGCAAGCGTGAGCACGTGAGCGCCGAGCCCGCCGATCGAACCTTCCTCGATCGTTACGGCGACCTCGTGCGTTGCGAGCAGCCGCCGGATCAGCGCCTGATCGAGCGGCTTGGCGAACCGCAGGTCGGCGACGCTGGTCGACAGCCCCTTCGCCTCCAGCACATCCGCGGCAGCGAGCGCTTCCCCCAGCCTGGTGCCGAGCGACAGGATGGCAACGGTCTTGCCCTCGCGCACCATCCGCCCCTTGCCGATTTCCAGCCGTTCTGGCGTTTCGGGCAGCGCGACGCCGGTGCCGTTGCCCCTCGGATAACGCACTGCGATCGGACCGCTGTCATGCAGCACACAGGTGTGAACCATGTGGACGAGTTCGGCCTCGTCCGCCGCGGCCATCACGACGAAGTTGGGAAGCGTCGCAAGATAGGTGACATCGAACGATCCGGCATGCGTCGCGCCGTCGGCACCGACCAGTCCGGCGCGGTCGATCGCGAAGCGGACGGGAAGATTCTGGATCGCGACGTCGTGAACGACCTGATCATACGCGCGCTGGAGAAAGGTCGAATAGATCGCGCAGAACGGCCGCATGCCCTGTGCCGCCAGTCCCGCCGCGAACGTCACCCCGTGCTGTTCGGCGATGCCGACGTCGAAAAACCGGTTGGGATATGCCGCGGCGAAGCGGTCAAGCCCGGTGCCGGACGGCATCGCGGCGGTAATCGCGCAAATCCGGTCGTCCTTTAGGGCCTCCGCCACCAGCGCATCTCCGAACACATTCTGGTACGCAGGCGGTCCCGGCGGCGCCTTTGCCTGAACGCCGGAGACGACGTCGAATTTCTGAACGCCGTGATATTTGTCCGACGCTTCCTCGGCCGGGGCGTATCCCTTGCCCTTCTTAGTTACGACATGAACGAGGATCGGGCCTTCCTCCGCATCCCGGACATTCTCCAGAATCGGAATCAGATGGTCGAGATTATGACCGTCAACCGGGCCCACATAATAGAACCCGAGTTCCTCGAACAGCGTACCGCCCATCGTCATGCCGCGCGCGAATTCGTCCGTCTTGCGCGCCGCCGTATGGAACGGCCGCGGCAGCTTGCGGGCGAATTTCTTGAGCATTTCTCGCAGGCCGAGAAACTCGCGGCTCGACACTATCCGGCTGAGATAGGCGCTTAAGCCCCCGACGGGCGGGGCGATCGACATGTCGTTGTCGTTCAGGATGACGACCAGCCGGTTGCCCGCCGCCTCTGCATTGTTCATCGCCTCATAGGCCATGCCCGCCGACATCGCGCCGTCCCCGATCACCGCGATCGATTTTCCGGGCCTGTCCGACAATTTGTTCGCGGTCGCAAAACCGAGCGCGGCGGAAATCGACGTCGACGAATGGGCAGCGCCGAAGGGATCAAATTCGCTTTCGGTCCGCTTGGTAAAGCCGGACAGGCCTCCACCCTGACGCAAGGTACGGATACGGTCGCGCCGCCCGGTCAGGATCTTGTGCGGATAGCATTGGTGGCCGACATCCCAGACCAGCTTGTCGCGCGGCGTGTCGAAGACGTAGTGGATCGCGGTCGTCAGTTCGACGACGCCGAGCCCCGATCCCAGATGTCCGCCAGTTACGCCGACCGCCGCGATCACCTCCGCCCGCAACTCGTCTGCCAGCTGACGCAACTGATCAGGTTTCAACAGACGCAGTTCGTCAGGCGTCGTCACATTGTCCAGCAGGGGAGTCGCCGATCGCATCACCATGACTTCATTCCTTAAACCCTTCCGTGCGGATGTCGACAAGTCGGGGCGACCTCAATTACAGGCGGCACATTTCCCCCTGACCTCAATCACCGGCCGGACCTGCGCAAAGCCCGCAGCCTGTGCGGCTTCACGGACGTTGCCGGTGATGCGGTCGTCATCGAGGTGCACGATCTGTCCGCAGCTGTCGCAGACCAGGAAGATACAGTCGTGCAGACAATCGGGATGCGCGTTCGCGACATAGGCGTTCGCGCTTTCGACCCGGCGGGCAAGGTTGGTACCGACGAAAAGGTCCAGAATGCGGTAAACGCTGTTCGCCGCGACCCGCCGCCCCTCCTGTTTCGACACCGATTCCGCGATGTCATAGGCGGATGCGGGTTTGTCGAACTTTGCCAGCGCCTTGAATACGCTCGCTCGCATCACCGTCCATTGCTCGCCTGATTTTTCAAGTGCCGCCTGCGCCGCCCGGGTGAGCGCAGCGCCGCGCGGTTCCTGATGGGTATGAGAATTTGCCATGCCGCAAGGTAAAGCCTGGGGGCGTTCGCGACAAGCCGACCGCCGATCCGTCGCCATCTTCGGCCGGGTCATCCGCGCATATGACGGCCGGAATCATTCCCCGTTATCGGTTAGCGAAAACAATATTGTGCGGCTGCGATTGAGGCGGGCGTGCAAGACCCTATGTTGCCGGCATGCTTCAGCCGACCGCTGCCTATATGTCGTCCTCGCGCCCCAAGGCGATCGGGATCTGGCTGGTCGCCGTTGCGGCGCTGATCGTGCTGATGGTCGTGGTCGGCGGCATCACCCGGCTGACCAATTCCGGGCTTTCGATCACGCAGTGGAAGCCGATTACCGGCATTATCCCCCCGCTCAATGACGCGCAGTGGCAGGCGGAGTTCGCCAATTACAGGCAAATCCCCGAATATGCCGCCTTCAACCGTGGCATGACGCTTGCTGGCTTCAAGAGCATCTTTTTCTGGGAATATCTTCACCGGGCGCTTGGCCGGGTCATCGGGCTGGCGTTCGCTCTGCCGCTCGTCTGGTTCGCGCTCAGGCGGCGGATCCCGAAGGGCTATGGATGGCGGCTCACGGCACTCCTTGCGCTCGGCGGACTGCAGGGTGCAATCGGGTGGTGGATGGTCGCCTCCGGCCTTGCCGTACGCACGGATGTCAGCCACATCCGCCTTGCCGTACACCTGCTGACCGCCTTGACGATCCTGGCGGGTATCGTCTGGACTTCGCTCGACCTGTTCGCGCTGGACCGTAACAAGCTCGCTTATCCCGCCCGGTTGTCGTTGCCCGCCGTGGCGGGGATCGGCTTGCTCTTCGTGCAGCTGATGTTCGGGGCGCTGACCGCCGGGCTCGACGCCGGATACGCCTTTGCAAGCTGGCCGTTGATGGGCGACGCAATCTTTCCCGAACAGGCCCGGTTCCTCGTTCCGGCATGGACCAACGCTTTCGATAATCCTGTCGTCGTGCAGTTCATCCACCGCTGGTTTGCCTTTGCGGCCGCGGCGGGGCTGATCTGGCTGGCGATGCGGGCGGCGCGCACCGGCGCGACCCTGGCGGGTGCTGCGGTGATCGCGCTCGTCATCGTCCAGATCGGACTCGGCATCGCGACGTTGCTGTCGGGGGTGCAGATCGACCTTGCGGTCTCGCATCAGCTCAATGCCGCGTTGCTGTTGATCGCTTCGGTCTGTGCGGCGCATGCGATCGGCCGGCATCGGCTGGCGGCGGTGGCGGGTATCTAGATACCCGGCCGCAAACGCGCGGCCCGGCTTGACTTTCTGGCGAAACGCAACGATAGGCAGCCGGTACCGCCGCCCCGCCTTGGGGCGGCGCAGTTGTTTCACACCGAAGGGTCCGGCACCATGAAGGCGCTAATGAAGACCACCAAGTCGGCCAAGCCGCACGAAGTGGACAAGAAATGGCATATCGTCGATGCAGACGGTCTGGTCGTCGGCCGTGCGGCGACGATAATCGCGAACGTCCTGCGCGGAAAGCACAAGACGAGCTTTACCCCGCATGTCGATTGCGGTGACAATGTCGTCGTGATCAATGCCGACAAGATTCGCTTTACCGGCAACAAGGCGGCAAAGAAGGTCTATTACAAGCATACGGGCTATGCCGGCGGCATCCGCGGCGTCACTGCCGAAAAGGTGCTTGAGGGCCGTTTCCCCGAACGTGTTCTGGAAAAGGCGGTCGAGCGCATGATCCCGCGCGGGCCGCTCGGCCGCGAACAGATGCGCAACCTTCGCATTTTCAAGGGCAGCGAGCATCCGCACGAAGCCCAGAACCCCCAGATCCTCGATATCGCGGGCATGAACCGCAAGAACAAGGTGGGCGCATAATGTCCGACAATCGCCAGTCGCTTTCCGATATCGCAAACCTCGCCGCGGAGTCGCAGCAGGTTCCGACGCCTCCGCAGGTTCCCGCCGGAGCCGCCGATCCCGCGGGTGATGAACCCGCCGCGGCCCCCGCCCCCGTTTCCACCGCGCCGCTACGCGAACAGATGCTCGACAAGCAGGGCCGCGCCTATGCCACCGGCCGCCGCAAGGACGCCGTCGCCCGGGTCTGGCTGAAGCCCGGATCGGGCAAGATCACGATCAACGGTCGCGATCAGGAAACCTATTTCGCGCGGCCGTCTCTGCGCCTGGTGATCAACCAGCCCTTCGGCGTCGCCGAGCGTAACGGGCAATATGACGTCGTCTGCACGGTCAAGGGCGGCGGGCTTTCCGGTCAGGCGGGCGCGGTCAAGCATGGCATCAGCCAGGCGCTGACCCGCTTCGAACCGGTCCTGCGCGCACCCGTCAAGGCGGCGGGTTTCCTTACTCGCGACAGCCGCACCGTCGAGCGCAAGAAATACGGCCGGGCAAAGGCGCGTCGCAGCTTCCAGTTCTCGAAGCGCTGATCGAATTTTGTGCGAACGGGATCTCCCTATACGGGAGATTCCGAGGTGCTTTGGCTAGCCGTTAATAGCCGGCATAGTCGCTGAACCGCGTCACGGTCGGATCGAATTTCAGCGTAACCTTGCCCGTGGCACCGTGCCGCTGTTTCGCGACGATCAGCTCGGCCAGGCCGTAAACGCGCTCCATATCGGCGGCCCAGCGCGTATGGTCCTCGAATACCTTCGCATCGTCCCCCTCGACGGGTTTCTTGGGCTCGCGCGCGCCGATATAATAATCCTCGCGGTAAACGAACCAGACCATGTCGGCGTCCTGCTCGATCGATCCCGATTCGCGCAGGTCCGATAGCATCGGGCGTTTGTCGTCGCGGCTTTCGACTGCACGGCTCAGCTGCGACAGGGCGAGCACCGGGACGTTCAGATCCTTGGCGAGCGTTTTCAGCCCGCGGCTGATCTCGGAAATCTCCTGAACGCGGTTCTCGTTCGAACTGCGCCCCGATCCGGTCAGAAGTTGCAGATAATCGACGATCACCAGCCCGATCTCGTTGTTGTGCCGGCGTTGCAGCCGCCGGACGCGTGTGTGAAGCGCACCGATCGACAGGCCGCCGGTATCGTCGATGAACAGGGGCAGCGTCTCGAGTTCCGCCGCCGCCGCCGCCAGCTGGGCGAATTCCGCGCGGCTGATCTTGCCCATGCGCAGCGCTTCGCTCGAAATCCGCGACTGTTCGGCAAGGATACGGGTAGCGAGCTGATCCGCCGACATTTCGAGCGAGAAGAACGCGACCTTCGCACCCACCGAATCGGCGGGCGCGATACCGTCGCGCATATCCTGCATCCAGCGCCTGGCGGCGTTGAAGGCGATGTTCGTCGCAAGCGAGGTCTTGCCCATCCCCGGGCGCCCCGCAAGGATCATCAGGTCGCTGTGATGCATGCCGCCGATCTTGACGTTGATCGAATCGAACCCGGTGGTGATGCCCGACAGGTTGCCGCCCGAATTGAGCGCGCGTTCCGCCATCTTGACCGCGAGCGTCGTCGCCTGAGCAAAGCTCTTGGTCGCGTTGTCGGTCCCGCCATCGGCCGCGACCTTGAACAACTCCTCCTCGGCCAGTTCGATCTGCGCGCGCGGGTTCACCTCTTCCGACGTATCCATCGCGCGGTCGACGAGCGTGCGCCCCACCGTCACCAGCGACCGCAGCATGGCGAGGTCGTAAATCTGTTCGGCGAACTGCCGCGCGCCGATCAGCCCCGCCCCCGACCCGGTCAATCCGGCGAGATAGGCAGGCCCGCCAAGCTGCTTCATCCCCTCGTCCGCGTCGAACATTGGTCTGAGCGTCACCGGTGTCGCGAGCATATCGTTGCTGCGCAGCGTCTTGATTGCGGCAAAGATGCGCCCGTGGACCGGCTCGTAAAAATGCATCGGCTCTAGCCGGTCGACCAGATCGTCGGCCAGCCGGTTGTCGATCATCATCGCGCCGAGCATCGCGGCCTCGGCCTCGACGTTTCTCGGAAGATGCTGCGGTTCGGCGGCGGCGGGGGGTTGGAGTGCAAGGGTCGCCATCACGGCATCTGTACCCGCCTTGCCCGGATGCTCAAACCAGCGCTCCGCGAATCATGGGGATAAGTGACAGTGTTGCCGCGCCCGGCTATCGCAGGCCCCGTGTCCGACCCGCGGATCATCGACATCACGCTCGACGAGCGGACGATCTTGTGGCGCTCGGCCGACGTCGAGCAGGAACGCCGCATCGCGATTTTCGACCTGATCGAGGAAAACCACTTCGCACCGCACCGCCGCTATCCCGGCGGCTATGCGGGCCCCTATCGCCTGTCCCTGTCGGTCGAGGAGGGGCGCCTCGTCCTCGCCATCATGCACGAGGACGGAAGCGCGCTTGAAACGCTGATCCTGGCGATGGGCCGGTTCCGCCGGTCGATCCGCGATTATTTCGCGATCTGCGACAGCTATTACCAGGCGATCCGGTCGAGCACGCCGCAACAGATCGAGACAGTCGACATGGCGCGGCGCGCGATCCACAACGATGCGGCCGAATTGCTGAAAACGCGGCTCGACGGCAAGATCGACGTCGATTTCGATACGGCTCGCAGGCTGTTCACGTTGATCTGCGTTCTCCATATTCGCGCCTGAAAGTTTCCTTGATGAACGAACCCGACCGCCTGATCGCCGCTGCCCGCGCCGCCGCCGCGCATGCCCATGCCCCCTATTCGCGCTTTGCGGTGGGAGCCGCGGTGTTGCTGAGCGACGCTACGATTATTACCGGGGCGAATTTCGAGAATGCGAGTTACGGCCTGTCCCTATGCGCCGAAACCGTCGCGATCGCGACCGCCAGTGCGGCGGGCAAATTGGCCGATATCGTCGCGATCGGCGTCATCGGCGGGGCGATGGACGAACACGGCTGCGCGACGGGCACCGTTCCGGTCGCGCCGTGCGGGCGGTGCCGGCAAATCATCAACGAAGCCGCCGGGGTGTCGAGGCGCGACCTCCCCGTCCATTGCGGCGCGGCCGAGGGCGAAAGATATCGAAGTTTCCGCATATCCGAATTGCTTCCGCACGCATTCGGTCCGGATAATCTCCATAACGTCGCACCGGGAGCCTGAGCAACATGTCCGTCCAATCCGATCGCTGGATCCGTGAACGAGCACTCGCGGACGGTATGATCGAGCCCTTTGTCGAGGCACAGCGACGTGACCGGTGCATCAGCTATGGGCTGTCCTCCTATGGCTATGATGCGCGCGTCGCCGATGAGTTCAAGATTTTTACGAACGTCGATTCGGCGACCGTCGACCCGAAGGATTTCGCCGCGAACAGCTTCGTCGATCGCAAGACCGATGTCTGCATCATCCCGCCCAACAGTTTCGCGCTGGCGCGGACGGTCGAATATTTTCGCGTGCCGCGCGATGTCCTGGTGATTTGCCTTGGCAAATCGACCTATGCGCGCTGCGGGATCATCGTCAACGTCACCCCCCTTGAGCCGGGTTGGGAGGGCCATGTTACGCTCGAATTCTCGAACACCACACCACTTCCGGCCAAGGTCTATGCCAACGAAGGTGCGTGCCAGTTCCTTTTCCTCGCGGGTAATGAACCTTGCGAGGTCAGCTATGCCGACCGTGCGGGCAAATATATGCGCCAGCTAGGCGTTACCCTGCCGCGACTCTGATCGGGCGTTTCAGTCCGGTCGGCCTGTCGCCCTCCGGAGCCGACCGTTGGTTTCCGGCCGCTGATGCCGTCGCTGCCCGTCCGGACGCAACAAAAAAAGGGGCGGCCATGACGGACCGCCCCCAATCAGCATGGCCGGGTCGCCCGGTCAGAAATCGTTGCGATATTGCTCGTTACCGATGAAACCCAGCTTTGAGATGCTCGAACGTTTGACCACCGCCAGCGTCCGGTCGACCACCTCGTAACGCGCCGCTGGATCGGGCTGGAAATGGAGTTCCGGCTCCGGATTCATGCTTGCGGTGGTGTCGAGATACTGGCGCAGCGTCACTTCATCGACGGGTGCGCCGTTCCACGCGACGACCCCGTCGGGGGTGATCGTGATCTTGTTCTTGTCCGCTTCGATCGGCGGCGGGTTGTTGAGCGTGTTCTGCGGCAGGTCGACCTTTACCGCATGGGTCTGTGGGGGAATGGTGATGATGAACATGATGAGGAGCACGAGCATGACGTCGATCAGCGGCGTCGTGTTCATTTCCATCATCGGCTCACCGTCTTCGATGCCGCCGCTCATTGACATAGTATCTACTCCTTGACCGGGTAAGCCGCTTTATGGCTCAGACGCGGACCGCGCCGCCGGGGGGCGGCTGGGAAATGAAGCCGACCCGCGCGAAACCGGCGGACTGCATCGTGTAAATCGCCGCGCCCACGCATTTCCACGGTGCATTGACGTCGGCACGGATATGCGCCTCGGGCAGTTCAAGCCCGGCGGCATTGACACCGCCCTGACGCGCGATTTCGGTCTTCAGCTTTGCGACAGCGCGGTCGAGCAACTCCGTCGAATTCAACCGCGACATGTTCCAATAGACCGCGCATGATCCACTCGGATCCGTCGTAACGGAGAGCGAAACGTTTTCGGGCTTCGTCACCGTCGGATCGAACCGTACTTCGGGCAGTTTCAGCGGAACCGTCTGAATGACGACGGGAACCGCAATCAAGAAGATGATGAGGAGCACCAACATGACGTCCACCAGCGGCGTCGTGTTGATATCCGACATCGGTCTATCGGTGCTGTCACCGCCAGTACTCATCGCCATATATGCGCTATCCTACTCATTCTTTGCGTCGCGCCCGGTTCGTGCCGGACGGAGCGGCGAAGGCCCGCGGGGCCCTCGCCGATCTGTTAACTTCAGCTGCGCTTTTGCACACCCGAGGTCTGACCCGCCGTCGTCGTCGTGGTTGAATTGACAACGGGCTTCGGCGCGGGCTTACCGGCAGCAACGGCAATCGCGGACGGCCGGACCGCACCGTTCGAGGCGAGATAGCCGAGCACGTCGTTCGAGAACGCCGACAGGTCTTCGGCGATCGACTTGTTGCGGCGTTGCAGCCAGTTATACGCAAGAACCGCAGGCACCGCGACGACAAGACCGAGCGCGGTCATGATCAACGCTTCACCGACCGGACCCGCAACCGCCTCGATCGAGGCCTGACCCGACGAACCGATCTTGATCAGTGCGCGGTAAATCCCGATCACGGTCCCGAACAGGCCGATGAACGGAGCGGTCGATCCGACCGTCGCGAGGAAAGCGAGACCGCCGCCCAGCTTCGAATTGATCGCCGCTTCCGACCGCGCGAGCGAGCCGTGCAGCCAGTCATGGGCCTCGACCGGATCGGTCAGGCGGGTATGCTGATCCTGCGCGGACAGCCCGTCATCGACGACCTGACGATACGCCGAATCCTTGTCGAGCTTGGCCGCACCTTCGCGCAGCGAGTTCGCCTTCCAGAAGTTTTCCCGGACGCGCTTGGCCTGGTTCATGATCTTCTGCTGCTCGAACAGTTTCGAGAACAGGATATAGAACGAGACGATCGACATCAGCACGAGGATCGTGAACACGGTCTGCGAAATCAGCCCGCCTTCGCGAAGTGCCTGCATCAGGCCATAGGGGTTATCGCCCTGGGCGGCGGCATCGCCACCGGCGGCGGCAAGAATGGTGGTGAGCATGGTCTGGTATGTCCTCTACAAGCAGGTTGGTCTTGAAGTCATCCGGCAGGGCCCGCGAATATGCGAACCCCGCCAATATCATTACCGGTCAGGCAGCTGCCAGCGAACCGGCAGCGTGTAGCTCGACTGGATCGGGGCGCCGTTCTGATCCTTTGCAGGCGTAAACCGCACACGGCTCTTGGCGATCCTGCACGTCGTGTCGTCGAGATCCCTGTTGCCGCTCGACGTCGTAACGCTGCAACCGGATACGCGCCCGCCGGTGTCGATCGTCAGTCGCGCGACGACACGCCCCGAAGCCTCGGCGCGCAAGGCCGCAGCTGGATAGGCATCCGGCCCGAAATACTGGCCGGGATTCCCCTTGACGCCCGCAGCCTGAGAGATACGCGGCGGCGGCGGCGGTGCGGGAGCAACCACCGGCGCGGGCGGCGCGGGCGGCCGCATTGGCTGCATCGGCGGGATCACCGTCGTCGTCTGGATCGGCGGTGCCGGTGACGGCGTGCGAACGATCGGCGGCGGCGTCACGACCGTCGTCGGCGGCGGCGGCAGGTTCGACTGTTCCGGCGGCGGCGGCGGCGGCGGAATATCCGGCGGCGGCGGCGGCGGCGGCTCGACGACGTCGAACGTGTTCAGCTTGTCCTGCGCCTTCTTCACATATTCAAGAGCAAGACCGGTGATGAACGCATAACCGAGCGCAATGTGGATGAGCGCCACGATGACGATTGCGACAACCTTACCGCCCGACATTTTCTGGTCAACATAGGCCATTCGGCAACAACGCTCCCTCAACTTTCATCGGCATGCCTTGCCGCCGTAACGGAAAAGCGGATGCCCTGCCTGAACCATCATGTCCATTTCCGCAGTCCGCCTCAAGTCCTATCGCCGTCGATTGCGACACGCAAACGCTTTGTCCGACGTAACTTTCATACATTCGGGCGCCGTGCGAAATATTTCTTCGCGGTTCAGCATGGCTGCGCTAGAATTTTCGCATGTCCAGCCGTTTCACGCACGCCCTGCGTCCTCTTGTCGCTCTCGGCATCGTTGTAATCGCTCTTCCCGCAGCGACGGCACAGCGTGTCCCGCCACCGTCCTATGCTGGGACAACCGGAGGTGAAAGCCCGGCCTATGCGGACCTGACCGATCTCGTCCTCGCCGCGCCGGTCATCGCCAACGTCACGATTCGCTCCGTCGCGCAGATCAAGGGCGCGGAAGCGGCAAGCGTCGCCCCGGGCAAGACGCGTTTTTATGTCGAGGCCGACGTCAACGCGCTGATCCGCGGCGCGGGCGGCGTTCCGGCGCGGATCGGCTATCTGGTCGATGCCGCCCCGGATGCGCGCGGCCGGACGCCAAAACTGCGCAAGCGCCAGGTCCTGGTCTTTGCGCGGAGCGTGGCCGGACGCGCGGATCAGCTTCAGCTCGTCGCGCCGGATGCGCAGCTGGACTTTAACCCCCAGCTTGAGGAGCGGGCCCGCGCGATCGTCCGCGCCGTGCTGGCAAGCGATGCGCCGCCGGTCATCACCGGGATCGGCAATGCCTTTCATGTTCCGGGGGCTTTGCCGGGGGAAGGCGAAACGCAGATTTTCCTTACGACCGCCGACAATCGTCCCGTTTCGCTCTCCATACTGCGGCGCCCTGGCGAGCGCCCGCGCTGGGCGGTCGCGCTGTCCGAGATCGTCGACGAGGCCGCCGCCCCGCCCGCGCCCGATACGCTATTATGGTATCGCCTCGCCTGTTCGCTTCCCCGTACGCTTCCCGAAACGAGCACCGCCTCGCCTGATCCGTCCGACGCGGCAATCGCCGCCGAAGATTACCGCTTCGTGATCGATTCGCTCGGTCCGTGCGGACGGACGACCGGCTGACGCTTCAACTGATCCTCAGCACCTGGCCCGTCGTTGAGAACGCGTTTTCGAGGAACCGGATCGCGGCATCTACCGCGTCACGACCGGCGGTCTCGCCGACCACCACCGCGTTCACCCGCGTTGCCGGAGCGCGCTCGATCGCGAGCGGGCCGATCGCGGCCAACGCCGGCTCGAGTGCGAGTGCGTCGCGGCCGGGTGCGATCTCGACGACGATCGATTCGCCCGACCCGGCACGGACAGCAGCGACGATATCGACACCGGGGGCAAGCAGAACGCGCATTGCCGCCTTAGCGTCTGTGCCGCACGAGCGTGATGCCGACCGATTCACCCGGCGCGGCGTCCGCCGGTTGCACGATCCGCACCCGAACGCGGCGCACGCGCACATCCTGAAGGAACAGCGTCTCGCAGATATGGTCGGCGACGGCTTCGATCAGCGTGAAGCGAACGCCCTGCGGGAGCGCGCCCGTCGCCGCATGTTTCAGATCGAGACAGTCTTTCGACGCCGACAGCGGCGTGTCCGGATCGAACATCTGCGGCGGGTCCAGGTCGACGCAGAGCGAAATCCGCAGCGTGCGCGGCGAGTCCCCCCGATCCGGATCGGTTCCGGTCAGCACCGGAACCTCCAGGTCACTGACCTCAAGTTGCAGCCGGTCGTCCATCCCGCCCCCCTTAGCAGAGCGAACGGCGCGGACCAGCGGGATCGACGCGCTTGTTTCCGCTCCGATCGTTGGTAAAGCGCGTCACCGTACGAAACGAGCCACTCGCCGGGGCGTGAACGCTGATCGACATCATCCCGCTTAGCATCGTCGGCTATGACGCGGTCGAGGCGCTGCTCAACCGCGCCTTCGGCCATGACCGCCGCGAACGCACCGCCTACAAGATCAGGGCAGATGCGCTTGCCGATCCGCGATTGAGCTTTGGCGCGGTTGATGGCGGGCAGCTGGTGGGATCGGCGCAGTGCTGGCCCGTCGAACTGGCTCTCGATGCAGGCGGCACGGCACCGATGACGATGATCGGACCCGTAGCGGTCGATCCCGCGCTGCAACGCGCCGGACTCGGCCGCCAGCTTACCGCCACGGTCCTGAATGCCGCCGCCAAAAGCAGGGTTGACGACGCGCTAATGCTGATCGGGGATCCCGAATATTACGGCAGGTTCTTCGGCTTCGATTCATCGCGGACCGGCCTCTGGCGACTGCCCGGGCCGGTCGAGCGCCGCCGCTTGCTGGCGCGGGGGGATCGGGTCCCCGACGGCCCCGGCATTCTCGGAATAACGGCGCAGGCCGCGTCCTGAGCCTTTACGCAAACGCGGCCGCGCCCTACCGCGACGCTATGCCTATGGAACCGATCCCCGATTTGGCGACGCTCAGCCTCGCCGAGATTGCGAGGCTGTCGGCCGAGGCGCGACTGCCGCCGGTCAGCAAGTGGCAGCCCGATCATTGCGGCGATAGCGAAATGCGGATCGCGCGCGACGGGACTTGGTATCATCAGGGCGCACCGATCGGCCGTCCGGCGATGGTGCGCCTTTTCTCGACGATACTGAGGCGCGAGCCCGACGGCGGGTTCGTCCTCGTCACGCCGGTTGAAAAGCTGGACATCACGGTTGAGGATGCGCCGTTCGTGGCGGTGGCGATGAAGGTCGACGGCACGGGGCGCGACGCGAGCCTGACCTTTCAACTAAGCACCGGCGAACTGGTGACGGCCGGTCCAGACCATCCGATTCATTTTACGCACGATGCGAACGGCCCGCGCCCCTATATTCTCGTGCGTGACGGGCTCGAGGCGCTGGTCGCCCGCCCGGTCTATTACGAACTTGCCGGACTCGCGCTTGCGGGCGACGCCGCGCCCGCGGGAGTCTGGAGCGACGGCGCGTTCTTCGCCTTCGAACCCGGGCCCAGCGCGGCCCCGTGACGTCGGCCCCGTGACACTTGCCATTCGTCTGACGGAGGCGCTCGCGACCCCGCCTGGCCCCGGCATGACGCTGATCGCCGCAGATTCCGATGAGTTGGTCGGCGACGGCGTTCCGATCATCGCCGCCGCCGTCCTTGTCGCCGTCACCGATCGCCCGGAGCCCGGCGTCATTCTCACGCAGCGAACCGATACGCTTCGCCAGCATGCGGGGCAGGTCGCGTTCCCGGGCGGTCGCGTCGATCCCGGCGACGCCGATGTCGTCGCCGCTGCTCTGCGCGAAGCCGACGAAGAGATCGCGCTCGATCCCGGCAAGGTTTCGGTTATCGGCACCGCCGACCGCTACCGTACCGGCACGGGGTTCGAGATCACCCCCGTGCTCGGCATCGTCGCGCCCGACATCCGCTACCGGCCGAGCGAAGCAGAGGTGGCGAGCGTGTTCGAGGTCCCGCTCGCTTACCTTTTCGACCCGCGCAACCATCTGCGCGCGAGTGCGCAGTGGAAGGGCCGGACGCGGCACTTCTATGAAATTGTCTGGCGCGACCGGCGCATCTGGGGTGCAACGGCCGCGTTGATCGTCAACCTGTCGCGGCGAATCGCATGGCCGTGACGCTGCCCGACGCGCCGTGGCGGCACCGTGGCGGGCTCGACCGGCTCGCCGAAGTCCTCGGCGGCGGGGACTGGACGCGATTCGTCGGCGGCGCGGTGCGCGATACCTTCCTCGGTGAAACCGGGATCGCCGATATAGACTTCGCAACCCGGTTGCCGCCGGACGCGGTCCTCGACCGGCTGGCGTCGGCAAATGTGCGGGCGGTCCCTACCGGACTGGCGCACGGCACCGTCACTGCGGTCCTCGAATCGGGGCCGATCGAAATCACCACGCTTCGCCGCGATGTGTCGACGGATGGCCGTCATGCCGTCGTCGCGTTCACGGATGACTGGCAAGAGGATGCAGGGCGGCGCGATTTTACGATCAACGCGCTTTATGCTGACCCGTTATCCGGCCGGGTTCACGATTATTTCGGCGGGCTGCGCGACCTGGCGGAGCGGCGCGTTCGCTTCATCGGCGATCCGCTGCAGCGAATCAGCGAGGATCATTTGCGGATCCTCCGCTTCTTTCGCTTTCATGCCCGTTTCGGCGATGCGATCGACGAAAACGGACTATCCGCCTGCATCGCGCGCGCCAACGACCTGATGACGCTCTCGCGCGAGCGAATCGCGGCGGAGATGCTGAAGCTGGTCGTTGCGCGCAGCGCCGTCCCGGTCATCGCGCTGATGATCGATCGAGGTATTTTGCGCGCGGTCCTGCCGGAGATCGACGAAGCCGGAGTTGACCGGCTATCGCGGCTCGTTGACGCCGAGCACAACGCTTCGATTGCCGCGTCCCCGATCCGCAGGCTGGCCGCGTTGCTGCCACCCGGTACCGCCGACGCCGTCGGTGCGCGTCTCAGGCTTTCGAATCTCGACCGTAAACAGCTGGCCGCGGCGACGCTGGGGCCTGGTGACGAGGGTCCGCGCGCGCTTGCCTATCGCTTCGGGACCGACAGTGCGGTCGACCGCCTGTTGCTGGCGGGGGTTGATCCGGCGCCGATCACGAGCTGGCACCGACCCGTCCTGCCGATCAGCGGCGGCGCGCTCGTCAGGCGCGGTCTTGCCAAGGGTCCGCAGGTCGCCGCGACGTTACGCGCGATCGAAACGCAGTGGATCGCAGAGGGCTTTCCCGGCAGCGACCGGGTCGAAACGCTCGTCGGCCGCGCCGTCGCTCAGGCGCTCGGCGGCAATGGCGGCGCGATCATCGAATACGCGTCCATCGCCGACAATGGGCGCGCAAAGAAATAGCCCTGTCCGAACGCGCAGCCAAGCGCGCCGAGCGTTCGGGAAAGTTCAAGCGTTTCGACGCCTTCAGCGGTCGTCTTCATCCCCAGCGCCTGCGCAAGACTGAGGATCGCGCGGACGATCGCGACCTTGTCCGAATCGGCCAGCATCTCAGTGACGAAACTCCGGTCGATCTTCAGAATATCGATCGGCAGTTTTTGGAGATAGCTGAGGCTTGAATAGCCGGTGCCGAAATCGTCCATTGCCAGTTTCGACCCGAACGCCTTCAGCGCATGCATGATCTCCGCGGTGCGTTGCGGGTCACCGACGATCACGCTTTCGGTCAACTCGAACGTGAACCGATCGCCGGCAAGCGCATGGTCATACAGCGCGCGTTCGATCACCTCTGCAATGCGATCACGTTGCAACTGGATCGCCGATAGATTGACTGCCATTCTAACCCTGCAATCGCCGCCATGCGCGTGATCCCACCGGGCTAGCGTATTCGCGGCTTCGTTGATCACCCACCGGCCAAGCGGAATGATCAAACCGGATTCCTCGGCAACCGGAATGAAGTCGCTCGGCGAATGGACCGTTCCATCCCCGTCGATCCAGCGCGCCAGAGCCTCGAACGCAACCGGCTTGTGCGTCGTCAGATCACAGATCGGTTGATAGGCAAGCTCCAGCCGATTGTCCTCGATCGCCCTGCGGAGCGCGGTTTCCATCGCGAATTGTTCGCGCGCTATGATCAGCGTTTGCGGCTGATAGGTTTCGACCTCGCCGCTGCCCTTTGCGCGCTTCGCCGCGAATTGCGCGTGGCGGATCAGTTCCTCGGCATCTTCCTGTTCCAGCTGCGCACCAAAGGACATGCCGATCGAGCATTCGATGCCGATCTCATAATCGGTCAGCTTGAATGGCGAGGTGAACACCCGTTCGATCCGCTCGGCCAGCGCCCGAACCTCTTGTGCGCTCTGCTCTATGCGGACCAATATGCCGAACTCGTCGCCGCCGATCCGCGCAAGCGTGTCGCGCGCGCGCAGCGCACCCCTGATCCGCCTGGCGACGGTGATCAGCAGCTCGTCCCCCGAAAGCGAACCCAGACATGCGTTCAGTCGTCCGAACCGGTTGAGATCGACGACAAGGACAGCGTATTCGCCGCGCGTTTCGCCCAACTGTTCGATCAGATCGGTGAACCCCTGCCGGTTGCAAAGCCCGGTGAGACTGTCCGTCGACATTTCCCGCCTCAGGCTGCGTTCGGTCTGGCGGCGTGAACTATGGTCGATGAAGCTGATGATGCAGCGATCAACGATCCGCAGGTCCGAACGCGCAAGCGTCACCTGAAACGATCGGCAATCGATCGCCTCGCCGTCCGACCAGTCAAAGCTTTGCATCAGTTCGGCGGACGCAAGGAACGGCACGATACGATCGGTCAGCATTTTGGAAAGCGGGGAACCGACCGCACCCTCGGCAAAGGCCGCGTGGACGAAGGCACGATTGGATATGGCGAGCCTGACGCCGTCCGGACCCGAGATGACGAGTGCCGCCGGCAACGGCATGAGTTCCAGGCCTCGCAATATCATTTGCTGATCGACGACCATTGCAAAGTCGGGAACGGGGACGGCGACGGCCATCCTGTCGTGCTAGGGGAAGAAGGTTAAAGGCCCTTAAATATCAGGAGCATACGTTCAGTCCCTGCCGAACCGGTTGTCGCGCGGAAAACCTGTCGGGGGCATACGCCCGGCCGCTCCCCGCGCGGCGCGCCAGGGCGACATATCGGCCTCGGTCCGGGTACGGCCGCTGCCCCCGGCCATCGGCCAGCTAAGCCCTTCTGCAAGTACGAACGTGATCGCATCCGACAGGCCGCCGTCGCGGTAACGCTGCAGTTGTACCCCCTGACCACGGCTCATCTCGGCAATCTCTCCGATCGGGAAGATCAGCAGTTTGCGGTTCTCGCCAATCGCTGCGACATAATCGTCCTGGGGACCGACCGCGCTAACAACCGAGAGGGCGGCGCCGGTCCGCGGGTTCAGCACGGCCTTGCCCTTGCGCGTTTCGGCGATCACATCGCTCGTCCGGACGAGAAACCCGCGCCCGTCGGACGCCACCAGCAGCAGCCGGTCCTGCCGGGCGGCGGGCAGCAACGCGACGACGTTCGTCCCGCCGTCCAGGTCGATCATCGCGCGGACCGGCTCGCCGAAACCCCGTCCGCCCGGCAATTTGTCCGCCCCGAGCGTGTAAAATCGTCCGTCGGCGGCTGCGAGCAACAATTTGTCGGTCGTCTGCGCATGAAACGCAAAAGCGGGGCCGTCACCTTCCTTGAACTTCAGCGTATCCGCGGCGGCGAGTTCGACATGCCCCTTCATCGCGCGGATCCAGCCCCGCCGCGACAGTATCACCGTCACCGGTTCGCGTTCGATCATCGCCTCGAGCGGAATGTCGCGGGCCGGTGCCGCTTCCTCGACGGTGGTTCGCCGCGCGCCTAGCGGCGTGTCCGGTCCATAGCGATCACGAATCTTGCCCATGTCGCGTTTCATCCGCGTCCGCTGACGCGCGGATGAACCCAGCAACGCGGTCAAATCGCCCTGTTCCTTGTCGAGCAAATCCCGCTCACGACGGATTTCGAATTCCTCGAGTCGCCTGAGACTCCTCAACCGCATATTCAGGATCGCTTCGGCCTGCCGATCGGTCAGTGCGAATTCGGCGATCATCACCAGCTTCGGCTCGTCCTGGGTACGGATGATCTCGATCACCCGGTCGAGGTTCAGATAGGCGACGAGATAACCGTCAAGCAGTTCGATCCGATCCGCGATCTTCGCCAGCCGGTGCTCGGTCCGGCGCTGCAGCACGACGAACTGGCACTCGACCCATGCCGACAGCGCTTGCTGCAGCGACATCACCCGCGGCGTCCGATCCTTGTCGAGCACATTCAGGTTGAGCGATACGCGCGTCTCAAGGTCCGTCAGCCGGAACAGCCCGTCCATCATCACCTGCGCATCCACCGTGCGCGCCTTGGGTTCGAGAACGATGCGGATGTCGACGTCCGATTCGTCCCGGACATCCACCAGAATCGGCAGTTTCTTGTCGTTGATAAGCGCTGCGATCTGTTCGATCAGCTTGCCCTTTTGAACGCCGTACGGGATTTCGGAGACGATCGCGCTCCAGCCGCCCCCCTTTTCGCGCTCGATCGTCCAGCGCGCCCGCACGCGAAAACTGCCGCGCCCGCTCGCATAGTTTTCCGCAATGACGGCGGGTGGATCGATGACCAGACCGCCGGTCGGGAAGTCCGGGCCCTTTACGAACTCCAGGATCGCCGCATCGCCGGCATGCGGCGCATCGACCAGCATGATCGCGGCGTCGAGCAACTCGGCGGCGTTGTGCGGCGGAACGCTTGTCGCCATCCCGACCGCGATCCCGCTCGCGCCGTTCGCCAGCAAATTGGGGAACATCCCCGGGAACAACTCGGGCTCCTGATCCTCGCCGTTATAAGTCGCGCGGTAATCGACGGCCTGTTCGTCCAGCCCGTCCATCAGGTCGATCGCGACCTGCGTCAGGCGCGCCTCGGTGTAGCGATAGGCGGCGGCATTATCGCCGTCGATGTTCCCGAAATTGCCCTGCCCGTCGACAAGCGGATAACGCATCGCGAAGTTCTGCGCGAGGCGCACCATCGCGTCGTAAACCGACTGGTCGCCGTGCGGATGATATTTGCCGATAACATCGCCGACGACGCGCGCGCATTTCTTGTACCCTTG
This sequence comes from Sphingomonas sp., assembly GCA_965219075.1. Taxonomy (GTDB): domain Bacteria; phylum Pseudomonadota; class Alphaproteobacteria; order Sphingomonadales; family Sphingomonadaceae; genus Sphingomonas. The sequence goes on along the minus strand of CBDCMM010000002.1, from coordinate 1,543,443 downwards.
CGCCGGATCGAGTCTCAGCAACCGCATTGCCCATAACAGCCTGCGGTGGACGGGCTTCAACCCGTCGCGGACATCGGGAAGCGATCGCGCTGTGATTGTCGACAACGCATAGACGAGGTACCGCTCCGACAAGGCGCTGTCGAACGGCGCGTCGACGATCGCATCGAAAGGATCCTGAAGGTCGGTCGGCATCTCTGCGCGCGCGATAGCAAGCCAAGCATGCCGGTGCCACTGTTCTTCTCCGGCCGATCACCAATGCCGGGGTCAGCACGGCCTTATTGCTTGACGATCGTCTCGCGCAGGGAAGCGACGGGTATGCCGAACTTCTTGACAACCATCCGGTTGAGCGCGGTTTTCTTGCCCGTCTGGAGATAAAGCCATTGCTCGACGTCAAGGCCTCCCTTCATCTTGTAGACGATGTCCAGCCTGTTGCCGCTAACGGACGCGGCGATCGGTCCTTTTGCATCGCTCAGCGTGCCGGTAAACCGGTTCGCCCCGGCCGGCTGAATCCGCCAGGTCCGCGTTCGAACCGGTTTGTCGCCCTCCTTCACGTCCTGGGTGAGGACGACGACGCCACCCGCTTCGACATGGCCGTGACCGACGACATGCGTATGCCGCGCGCCCTTGAACACGATCTTCAGCGTCCCTTCGCCGACCGTTTCGCCCGCGAAGAATTCCGCGGGGGAAAATTCCGGCGCCGCTTCGAAAAGGTCCTGGTGCGCCGGTGTCCCGACGCATCCAGGCAGTGTCGATACGGCAAGCAAAAGCGGTGCCGCCACCAATCCTCGCGTCACCGTAGAGAGAAGCCGGAAACGCAGCACAAAGCCGCTACTTACGCAGCGTAAGCCCGCCGCCGAACCGCTTGTTGAAGCGGGCGACCTGACCGCCCGCATCCAGCATCGTCCCGCGACCGCCGGTCCAGGCCGGATGCGACAGCGGGTCGATTTCGAGCGTCATCAAATCGCCTTCCTTGCCCCAGGTCGAGCGCGTCTCATAGCTTGATCCGTCGGTCATCTGGACCTTGATCATGTGATATTCGGGGTGGGTATCGGCTTTCATCTTAAAACTCCTCGGGCGGCTGGTTTCCGACCAGCCTGATGGGGAAAGGCCGCGCCGTACACGGCGGCGGCGCGGCAAGCAATATAGGGATCGGTCAGGCCCGGCTCGAATGGGCGGGTGGGTCGGCGATCATCGCGGTAAAGCTGGCCTCGGCGACCAACTGATCGTCGACCAGCGCGCGTCCGGCGAACTTGCACACGCTGCTGCGCTTCTGCACGAATGACACGTCAAGTTGCAACAGAACCCCCGGCTCGACCGGCTTCCTGAATTTTGCGCCGTCGATCGCCATGAAATATACGAGCTTGCCAGAGCCCGTGAGCCCCAACGATTCGACGGCGAGAATACCCGCCGCCTGTGCCATCGCCTCGACGATCAGCACGCCGGGCATGATCGGGCGGCCCGGGAAATGACCCTGGAAAAACCCCTCGTTGATCGTCACGGCCTTGATCGCCCGGATCGATTCATCGCGTCGCAACGCCTCGACCCGGTCGACCAGCAGCATCGGATAGCGATGCGGCAGCGCCGCCATCACCCGCCCGATATCAAGTCCCTGATCGGGCGCGGCGACGGTCTTGCCTGCGTCGGCGTCGCTCATCGGCCCTGCGGCTGGCGCTTTGCGGGCGCGACCGGCGCATTGGCGGGCGCCTGGGCCTGCTGGCCCTGCTGACCCGGCTGCCAATTGGCGGGCGGTGTCGTGCTGACGTTCGGGACGAGCCGGTCGAGCTCGGCCGTGACGGCAGGGGTGATGTCGGCGGTAGGCTGCATGAACAACACCGCATTCGGCGACACGAGCAGGCTGACATTCTTTGCGCGGACCGCGTTGTTGACCGCATCGCCCAGCTTCGCCTGGATCTGTTCGATCGCATAGGCCTGCGCACGCTGCGCCGGTTGCGTCAGGCGTTGCAGTTCCTGGTTCGCGGCTTGCTCACGGGTCTGGATCGCCTGAGCCTGGCTTTGCAGCGCGGTTTGATTGGCATTGGGCTGCGCGCGGGCGGTATTGAACGCATTCACCAGCGGCTGAAGCTCGGTCGAAAGCGCCTGGCGACGGGTATTCGCCTGATCGATCTGCGCCTTGTACGTCGTTGAAATCTGCGTACGCGCGGCCGTCCATGCCTTTGAATTCTCGATCGCACCCTGCGGGTCGGCGACGGCCACGCCATTCACTTGCGCCGTTGCCGGTGCGATCGCGAGAACAGTGGATCCCGCCAGCGCGGCGGCAACGATTTTGGTCGTGATGGTCATCAGAATTGGGTTCCTACATTGAAGGTGACAAGTTTCGGATCGTCGCCGGGCTGGGTCAGGATCGCCTTGGCGACGTCGATGCGAAGCGGTCCGAAGGGTGAATTCCAGTTGACGCCGATCCCGACCGAAAGACGCGGCCGCCCCGAATTGCCGAGAAAGCGCTCCTGGAAATAATTTGTGTTCTGTGCCGCGATGTTCGCGCTGCCGCCGACACAAGGCCCGGCCGCACTGGCGGAATATCCGGTCATACACAGCGTCTGCAAATTGGCATAGGTCGGATCGGTTGAGGGAACGACATAGATCTGGCGGCCGGATCCGTCGACCAGCGGGATCGGCGACAGTGTCGGCGATCCGTCGGGATTGAACAGCGGATTGCCGTTCGCATCGCGCGCCTGCGGGAAGCTGGCGGTCGGAAGCGGTCGTTCTATGTCGAACAGGCTTCCGATCTGCGCATAGATCGAAGGACGCAGACCCAGTTCGCGCGCACCCGATCCCAGCGGAATCTCCAGTTCGGCCCGCGCCAAATAATAAGCTTTGCCGCCGAGTGCGTCGTCGACGATGCGGGTGCGATCGGTCTGCACCGACTGCGTCCCGTCGGCAGCGACCAGATAGGGCGCACGCAGCACGCGCGGGCCGACGCCGCGAATGTCGAAACCGCGGAATTGCGGGCTGCCGAGATAGAAGCGGTCGGTGATCCGGACCTTGTCGATCCCGGGTCCGCGACTGCTCTCGAGCGATTTGATATATCCGCCTTCTGCCAGCGCCGAAAAGACGAAACCGCCGCCGATACCCCAGTATTTCGCGCCTTCCGCCCGGGTGCGGATATATTTGACGTCGCCGCCAAGCCCGGCAAAATCCTGGCTGAAAGAAAACCGTTGTCCGGCGGTCGGACGCAAGCGGCTGTTCAGACTGTCATAGACGAACGAATAGCCGATCGACGACGTAATACGATTGCCGATCGCGTCGCAAAGATACCGCCCGGCGGCAAGTACGTTGCACGACCCGTCAAGATTGAAAAAACTGTTATCCAGGCCGACCTGATCGTAAGACAGACCATAGCGCCCCTGCAATGACCAATATTCTGTTAGCGGAACACCGGTGCGAACCTGAAATCCCGTCGAGTTTTGGGAATAGGTCGTCTGCCGGCTGTTACCGATATAGTTGAACGAGTTGTAATCGCGCCGGAATACGTCAATGCCGAGCGCGATGCTCTTGTCGAACAGATACGGCTCGGTAAATCCCAGCTCGACGGATTTGGAATAGCTCGAATAGTTGACGCCCGCGCGAAGTTCCTGACCCTTGCCGCGAAAATTGCGCTGCGTGATATTCGCCTGGATGATGAAGCGTTCGATGCTTGAATACCCCGCCGACAACTGCAACTCGCCGGTCGATTTTTCCTCGACATTGGTATCGAGTACGATCCGGTCGGGTGCCGAGCCCGGTGATTGCTTGATCTCCAGCTTGTCCTGGAAATATCCTAGCGAATTCAGCCGGTCCTGCGACCGCTTCAGCTGGAAACTGTTGAACGCATCGCCTTCCGCCAGCCTTATTTCACGGCGGGCGACCTTGTCCTGCGTCTGCGTGTTGCCGCTGATTTCGACCCGCTCGACATAGGTACGCTTCGCCTCGGCGATGTTGAAGTTGATCCCCATCGTCAGCGTTTCGCGATCGCGCTGGAATTCAGGGTTCACATCGGTGAATGCATAGCCGAACAGACCTGCGGTCTGGCTCAGCTGATCGACTGAATCCTCGACCAGTTTGGCATTGTACCAGTCGCCTTTTTTCATTGGCAAAGCCGTTGCGAGTTTCTTGTTGTCGAAATCGCGGATCGCGCTGTCGACGGATACGTCGCCGAACTTGTAGCGCGGCCCCTCCTCGACGACATAGGTGATAATGAAATCGCGCTTGTCCGGCGTCAACTCCGCGACCGCCGACGTCACCCGGAAATCGGCATAGCCCTGCGTCAAATAGAACTGACGCAGCTTCTGCTGGTCGTAGGCAAGCCGGTCCTGGTCATAGGACGTGTTCGACGACAGCAAGCGGAACCAGCGCGACTGCTTCGTTGCCATCTGGCTGCGCAGCTTGTCGTCGGAGAAAATTGTGTTCCCGATGATGTTGATCTGTTGAACCTTGGACTTCGGACCTTCCGAAATCTCGAACACGACATCGACCCGGTTCTGGTCGAGACTGACCATTTTCGGATCGACGATCGCGGCGAAGCGCCCCTGACGGCGATATAGTTCGATGATCCGCGATACGTCCTGGCGGACCGCCGTCCGTGTGAAGATCTGTCGCGGCGCGAGCTTCACTTCCTTTTGAATCTTGTCGGTCTTGAGCGCCTTGTTGCCCTCGAAGATGATCCGGTTGATGATCGGATTTTCCCGGATGCGTAAAACGATGTTTCCCGTCTCGACACCGGATATCGAGAAATCGGCGAACAAATCGCTCGCTTGCAGATCCTTGAGCGCCTGATCGAGCGTCTCCGCCGAATAAGGCGCCCCGACCCTGAGCTTGGTATAGGACAGCACCGTTTCAGGCTCGATCCGCTGCGATCCTTCGACCCGCAGCGATTTGATGATCCCTGAAGAGACGGGCTCGACTGCCGGAGCCGGGGCTGGGGCTGGGGCCGTCGGTGCCGGTTGCGGCGTCGTTGCCGCTCCCGGCGTCGCGGGCGGCGCGGTCGCAGCGCGCGGCGGCGCTGCCGGTGTGGAGGCCGGAACCGGTGTTGGTGCCGGTATAGGTGCCGGTGCCGGTGCCGGCGACTGCGCCGTCTGGGCAAATACGGACGTACCGGACAACATCGTCCCCGCCAGCAACACTGTGCTCACGCGCGCCAATCTTGAAGCTTTGATCGCTATCACCAACCCACCTAAAAACGCGTAATATTACTGCCGACGCTGCACTGCCTCAGTCTTACTAGCCGATCAACCCGGCCAGTCCCTTGCCCAGACCCTTCCAGAGTCCGAACGCGCCGAGGTCGTTGAACGTCACGAGCAGCATGAGCGCCAGAATTGCCGCCAATCCGCCCCGGAACGCCCACTCCTGCACCTCGGGGGCGACCGGCCGCCGCTGAACCGCCTCGATCGCATAGAAAAACAGATGTCCGCCATCAAGCATCGGTACTGGCAGCAAATTGATGAACCCCAGATTGATCGAAACCAGCGCAATCAGGAATACGAACGCGCTTGCACCCAGCGACATTTGCTCGCCCGATACCTTGGCGATGCTGAGCGGCCCGCCCAGTTCCTTGACCGATCGGCGCCCGGTCACGACCTGCCCCAGCGTCTCGACCATCAGCTGGACGATGTCGCCGGTCCTGCGCACCGCGACGACGGGTGCCTCGAGCAGGCCGACCGGTACGATAACGGGCGTGCTCCCGCTGATCCCGATCCGGCCCATCCGGTATTCGTTGCCGAACCGGTCGCGCTGGACGTCCGTACCGATCTTGACGTCGCGCGAAAGCGCTCGACCGCCGCGGTCAAAATCGATCCGGACACGCTCGCCCGCACGAATTTGTACGAAGCGCACCATATCACCGAATGTCGTGACGGAGCGTCCCCCAAGCGCGACAACCTGATCGCCGGGCTGCAATCCCGCTTTCTGCGCTGCGCTGCCAGGCAACACGCCGCCGACGACCGGGGGCATCCGCACGTCGCCATAGGCAAAGGCAAAACTCCCCAGGATCAGGATCGCGACCGCGAAATTGACGATCGGGCCGGCCGCGACGATGATCGCCCGTTGCCAGACCGGCTTTGCCTGAAACGTCATGCTGCGCTGTTCGGCGGGCAGCTCCAGCCATTCCGCCGTCGGCTGACTGGCCGGGTTCATGTCGCCTGCAAATTTCACATAGCCGCCGAGCGGCATCCAGCCGAACTTCCACCGCGTTCCCCGCTTGTCGGTAAAGCCTGCGACTTCTCCCCCGAAACCGATCGAAAAAGCGTCAGCCTTCACCCCGAACATGCGGCCCGCAAGATAATGGCCCATCTCGTGTACGAAAACGAGCGGCCCGATGACGAGCACAAAGGCAAGGACCGTCAGGAACAGGCCGGGTGCTTCGATCAACTGGGGCGTTCCTCTACTCTTTTACGCGCACGGACCCGGGTCTCGGCATCGATCGCCAAGACCTCCTCCAGCGTGGCGGGTGCCGGCGGATCATAGCATGACAGCATATCCTCCACGATTGCGGCGATTTCGAGGAAACCGATCCTGCGCTCAAGAAACGCCGCCACCGCGATTTCGTTGGCTGCGTTAAGGATCGCCGGGCGTGCGCCGTCCGCCGCCAGCGCCTCGCGCGCCAGCCTCAGCGCTGGAAACCGTTCGGGATCGGGCGTCTCGAAATCAAGCCGGCCGAGCGCCAGCAGATCGAGCGGCGTGACCGGCGTCGGCATCCGCTCGGGCCAGGCAAGCGTATGCGCGATCGGCGTCCGCATATCGGGCGACCCCAGCTGCGCCAGCATCGAACCGTCGACATAATCGACCAGCGAATGGATCACCGATTGCGGGTGGATCACGATCTCGATCGCGTCCGGAGCGACGTCGAACAGCCGGGCCGCCTCGATCAGTTCCAGTCCCTTGTTCATCATCGTCGCCGAATCGACGGAGATTTTTGCGCCCATCGACCAATTGGGATGCGCGACCGCCTGTTCCGGCGTCACCCCCGCCATTTCCGCCAGCGTCCATTCGCGAAACGGACCTCCGCTCGCGGTCAGGACGATGCGCCGGACGGCCTGCGGCCGGGCGGAATCGAAACACTGGAAGATCGCGTTATGCTCCGAATCCGCGGGCAGCAGCGTCGCGCCGCTCTGCCTTGCCGCCGCGAGCACCACCGGCCCTGCGGATACCAGCGGCTCCTTGTTGGCAAGGACCACGGTGTTGCCGGTTGCGATCGCCGCCATCACCGGCCTCAACCCCGCGCAACCGACGATCGCCGCCATCGTCCAGTCCGCACCCATCGCGGCTGCCTCGATCATCGCATCGTCCCCGCCCGCCGTCTCGATCCCCGTTCCGGCGAGCGCGTCTCGCAACGCTTCAAGGCAGCCCGGATCAGCGACTACGGCACGCTGCGCCCGCGTCCGCTTCGCCGCCGCCGCGAGCTTTTCGACATCGCGGTGGGCGGTCAACGCCAGCACCCGGAAACGATCCGGCGCACGCTCGACCAGGTCCAGCGTCGACGTCCCGACCGATCCCGTCGCACCAAGGATCGTTACGCTCCTCAAGCGAACAGCCGTGGCATCAAAAGCACCAGCGCCGCGACCGGTGCCACGGGGACGATCCCGTCAATCCGGTCGAGTATGCCGCCATGCCCCGGCAGGATGTTGCCGCTGTCCTTCACCCCGGCGCGTCGCTTCAGCCAGCTCTCGAACAGGTCGCCTGCCTGCGCCAAGACCGCGAGAAACGGCGTCGCGATTACCAGCCGGATCGGCAGTGTCAGGCTGACGTGCATCGCGACGGCGAGCAGCGTCGCCAGCAACACGCCGCCGCCCAGCCCCGCCCATGTCTTTGCCGGACTGATTCTTGGCGCGAGTTTCGGGCCGCCGATCGTCCGTCCGGCCGCATAAGCGCCGATATCGCACGCCCAGACGAGCGCCATCGCCCATAACGTCAGGACCAGCCCGCCCGGCTGCGCGCGGATTGCCAGCAACGCGAAGATCGGTAGCCCCACATAGAAGATTCCCGCCGCAAACGGCCCCCGCCGCGTCACGATTGCGACGAAAAAAAACGCGCCGGCCAGCAATCCGAGGTCGAAAAACCCGGGCCCCGCGGCCAGCGGCGATATGATGGCGAGCGGAACGGAAAGCGCAAACTGCCCCATACGCTTCGTTTTCGGCGACGTTTTGTGCAGGTCAGACCACTCCGCCATCATGAACAACCCCACGATGACCACGAGCAGCCAGAACCAGAACCCGCCCGCCACCAGCGCGACAAGCGCGACCGCGATCATCACGATCCCGGAAATCGTTCGGGTCAGTAGATCGGATGATCGGACCGGTAGTTTCGCCTCGGTCACAACCCGCCGAAACGCCGTCGACGCTGGCCGAAGTCGCTGATCGCGTTGGCAAACACCTTGCCGTCAAAGTCCGGCCATAGCGTGTCGACGAACAGCAATTCGGCATAGGCCGCCTGCCAAAGCAGAAAATTGGACAAACGCTTTTCGCCTGATGTCCGGATGATCAGATCAAGCGGCGGAAGTTCGCGCGTTTCGAGTTCCGCCTCGATCCGTCCGGGATCGATATCCGCTGGATCGAGCACACCGAGCCGCGCCTGTTCGGCGAGCCGCCGCGCCGCCGCGGTCAGTTCCGCGTGCGCACCATAATTCAGCGCGATCGCCAGGATCGGCCCGGTATTGCCCTGCGTTCGTACCGCTGCGTCCTCGACCAACGTCACGATATCGCTTGCGAACCGGTGATAATCGCCGATCACGCGTAGCCGGACATTTTCGCGCACGAGTTCGTCGATGTCGCTCCGGATGAACCGCCGGAGCAGCCCCATCAGGTCGCTGATCTCCTCCTCGGGACGACGCCAATTTTCGGATGAGAACGCATAGAGCGTCAGCGCCTCGATCCCCATCGACCGTGCCGCGCGGGTGACGCTGCGGACCGCCTCGACGCCGGCACGATGGCCCGCAATCCGCGGCAAATGACGGCGCTTCGCCCATCGCCCGTTGCCGTCCATGATGATCGCGACATGGCGCGGCAAGGCACCGCCTTGCGACATCGGCACCGCGCTTGCGGATTGCGCGCTCACCAGGGCGGCTTGCGCCTTCACTGTGCCAAAATTTCCTTTTCCTTGGCCGCTGCCGCGCTGTCGATGTCGGCGATCGTCGCGTCGGTTAGCTTCTGCACTTCGGTTTCGTGCCGCTTGCGCTCATCCTCGCCGAACACGCCCTTCTTCTCGTCGGTTTTCAGCGAATCCATTCCGTCGCGGCGAACGTTGCGCGCGGCAATCCGCGCTTTTTCTGCATATTGCCCCGCCAGCTTCGCCAGTTCCTTGCGACGGTCCTCGGTCAGATCGGGGATCGGCAGGCGGAGCGTATTGCCGTCGTTGATTGGGTTGAGACCGAGCCCTGCCGAACGGATCGCCTTTTCGACATGACCGACATTCGTCTTGTCCCAGACCTGAACCGACAGCATGCGCGGTTCGGGCGCCGATACGGTCGCAACCTGATTGAGCGGCATCTGCGCGCCATAGACCTCGACGGTCACCGGATCGAGCAGCGCGGTCGATGCCCGCCCGGTGCGAAGACCGGCAAGATCGCTTTTCAACGATTCGACGCTGCCGGCCATCCGCCGTTCAAGATCGGCCTTGTCATATGCCGGCATTAGAATTCTCCATTTTCTGCACCGTCGTCGATACTCCATCCCCTGCCAATACGGCGGCAAAGTTGCCGTACTCGCGAATATTGAAGACGACGATCGGGATGTCATTGTCACGGCAAAGCGCAACCGCGCTCGCATCCATGACCTTCAAATTGCGCGACAGGACCGCGTCATAGCTGACCGTCTCGAACCGTTTAGCCGCGACAACCGTTTTCGGGTCGGCATCATAGACGCCGTCGACGCTCGTCCCCTTGAACAGCGCGTCGCATTTCATCTCTGCAGCGCGAAGGGCAGCGCCGCTGTCGGTTGTAAAATAAGGACTGCCGACCCCCGCCGCAAAGATCACGACCCGCCCTTTTTCCAGATGCCGCTCCGCGCGCCTGCGAATAAAGGGTTCGCAGACGCTCGCCATCGGGATAGCGGACTGAACGCGGGTGTCGACGCCGATCTGCTCCAGCGCATTCTGGACCGCGAGCGCGTTCATCACGGTCGCGAGCATGCCCATATAATCGCCGGTGGCGCGGTCGAACCCCTTTGCCGCGGCCGCCAGACCACGAAAGATATTGCCGCCGCCGACAACGATGCAGAGCTCGTATCCGTTCGCCTTTACGTCGGCGATCTCGCTCGCGACGCGCGCCGTAACCGCCGGATCGATCGACAACCCGTCGGCACCCATCAGGACTTCGCCCGACAATTTGAGCAATATGCGTTTGAAGCGCGGGGCGGTCATAACGTCCGATGGCAAAGGATTGGGTGGACCTTAAGCGGCGGGGCCGGTGGGAGCAACCATCAAGCTGCCCGACCACCTACCGCAAGTTTGCCGTTGCTATCCCACGGACGGCAAATGCATCGCCATCCGCCAGATTGCGAGCGGTCAACCGGTGCCCGTTATTGCTTCGGTTCGGGCTGTTTCACACCGCTCGCCGCGGCGACTTCGGCGGCGAAGTCGCTCGCTTCGCGCTCTATCCCCTCGCCCAGCTGAAAGCGGACATAGTCGACCAGCTTGATTTCGGCACCGGCATCCTTGCCCGCCTTGGCGACGACGTCGCTGATCTTGGTCTTGCCGTCGATCACGAACAACTGGCTGACCAGCGCATGCTCCTTGCGGTATTTGGCGATTGCCCCGTCGACCATTTTCGCAACGATCTCATCGGACTTGCCTGATTCGGCGGCTTTTTCCTGCGCGATCGCGCGCTCGCGTTCGATCACATCCGGGTCCAGCCCGTCCTCGGTCAGCGCAAGCGGAAACGCGGCCGCGATGTGCATCGCAAGGTTCCGGCCGAGCGGTTGCAGCACCTCGTCCGGCGCGCTCGATTCAAGCGCGACGAGGACGCCGATCTTGCCGAGCCCCGGCGACGCGGCATTATGAATATAAGGCACGACCGCGCCCTCGGACACTTCCAGCCGCTCGGCCCGCCGCAGCGACTGGTTTTCGCCGATCGTCGCAATATTGTTGGTCAGCACTTCGTCGACTGTGGTTCCGGACGGCATCTTCTCCATCTTCAATGCCTCAACGTCGTCGCCCGTCGCGAGAACGAGTTGCGCCATCTCGCGAACGAATTGCTGGAATTGATCGTTCTTCGCGACGAAATCGGTTTCCGAATTCACCTCGACCGCCGCGCCCCTGGTCCCTGCAACCGCGACCCCGACAAGACCCTCGGCGGCGGTACGGCTCGACTTTTTCTGAGCAGCCGCCAAGCCCTTCGTCCGCAGCCAATCCATCGCTGCGTCCATGTCGCCGCCATTCTCGGTCAGCGCCTTCTTGCAATCCATCATGCCCGCGCCGCTTTTCTCGCGCAAAGCCTTTACCGTGGCTGCCGTAATCTCGGCCATGGCTCTAATTCCTTGTAAATGATCCGGATAGGATTTCAGGCGGAGCAAGGTACACGCCCCCGCCCCGCCCGCTTGACGATCGGAAGACGCCGCTACGCGTCGATCTGACGCTCTGCTTCCGCGGCGGCTTCATTGGCACCGGCCGCAGGAACTGCCGCGTTAGTCTCCTGGATAGGATCGGTGCCGAGCGCGTCCTCACGCGGCGGCTCCGCCATCGCCCCGATGTCGGCGCCGCTTTTTTGCTGCTGCTCCTGATTGCCGCGCGTTGCCGCGATCGCAATAGCTTCACAGTAAAGGCGGATCGCGCGTGACGCGTCGTCATTCGCCGGCACCGGGAAAGCAATGCCGTCGGGCGAGACGTTCGAATCAAGGATTGCCACGACCGGAATGCCGAGCGTGTTGGCCTCCTTGATCGCCAGTTCTTCCTTGTTGGCGTCGATAACGAACATCACGTCGGGGATGCCGCCCATGTCACGGATACCGCCCAACGACAGCTCCAGCTTGTCGCGCTCGCGCGTAAGTTGCAGGACTTCCTTCTTGGTCAGGCCGACGGTGTCACCGGACAATTGTTCCTCTAGCGTTTTCAGGCGCTTGATCGAATTGCTGATCGTCTTCCAGTTCGTGAGCATCCCGCCCAGCCAGCGGTGATTGACGAAATGCTGGCCGGACCGCCGCGCGGCATCGGCGACCGCTTCCTGCGCCTGCCGCTTGGTGCCGACGAACAGAACCTTGCCGCCTCCCGCTACCGATTTGCTGACGAATTCGAGCGCGCGCGCAAACAACGGCACGGTCTGGCTCAGATCGAGGATATGGACGCCGTTGCGATCGCCGAAGATGTAGGGTTTCATCTTCGGATTCCAGCGATGAGTCTGGTGGCCGAAATGCGCGCCCGTTTCGATCAATTGCTGCATGGAGACGACAGGTGCCGCCATAATGGTATTCCTTTCCGGTTATGCCTCTGGGAAACGGATGACCCCGGATCGTGTCCGGGGCACCGGGTTATGATGCTTCCCATGTGGTTTGGTGCGCTGCCGTTACCCGTTCCGCGGGTCAATTGCAACGCTTGACATTCGGAACATATTAGGAACATAGAGTGATCCAATGTTCCTCTGCCGCGAATGGACGCCGACATGCCCATCATAAGCTTCGTGATTTTTGCAGGTGCTCTGTTTGCCGGGCTCTACGCCATCGCCTTGGCAATCATGGCGAATGAGGACGAAACTGCTGTTACGACGGAAGTCGGACGCCCTGCAGAAATCAACGTTTCGCAATCGACCGCTGCCCCGCGGAAGCTGATCAGGTTTCGATCGCCGGCATCGGTCCCGGCCGGTCGGCGGTTACGCGCTGCCGCCTGACTTTTGCATAGCTCCTGATGCTGAACGGGATCGAGACAAGATAGCAGACTGACAGAATGCTCAGCGTATGCCAGGGCGCAGACACCAGCGCCGCGCCGAGCAGCACGATCAGCGCGATCGCCTCGAACCGTATATTGCGCCGCAGACGGAACGAGGTCCAGGAATAGGTCGCCAGGCTCGACACCATCAGCAGCGCGATGAGCGCGACCCACGGTGCAACCAGATAGGGCGAGGCGAAGATCGGTTCGTCCGTCCAAAACCAGAAGAACATCGGGAGCAACGCCAGTCCCGCCCCGGCGGGCGCGGGGATTCCGGTCAGGAATCCGGCGGACTTATGCGGCTGTTCGGTTTCGTCGATCTTGGCGTTGAAGCGCGCCAGCCGCAGCGCGCAAAATACCGCCAGCAACAAGGCACAGATCCAGCCGACCCGCGGCAATTCCGAAAGCGACCAGAGATAGACGATCAACGCGGGCGCAACACCGAACGAAATCGCATCCGACAGCGAATCGAGTTCCGCTCCGAACCGGCTTTCACCGCGCAGCATTCGCGCGACCCGGCCGTCGATGCCGTCGAGCACGCCTGCAACCATGATCATCACGACCGCGCTCTGCCAGTCATGGGAAATCGCGAACCTCACACCCGACAGTCCGGAACAAAGCGCCAGCGCAGTCACTGCATTCGGCGCGACCGCCCTTAACGGCAATCCGCGTGGTTCCCGGTGAATGCGCAGCGGCCGCCGGGTCAAAGGGCGACGCCCGTGACCGGCGTTCCCCCGACCCGGCCCAGAACCGTCTCGCCGGCGATACTTCGCTGCCCCAGAGCCACCTGAGGAACAACGTCATCCGGCAGGAAAACATCGACCCGGCTGCCGAAACGGATCAAACCGATGCGTTGTCCGACCGCGACCATATCCCCCGGCTTGACGAAACCGACGATCCGCCGGGCGACCAGTCCTGCGATCTGGGTGAACCCGATCCGCCTGCCGTCGCGGCCCTCGACCACGATATGCTGACGCTCATTCTCCTCGCTCGCCTTGTCGAGATCGGCATTCAGGAATTTGCCCGAAATATACACGACCTGCCGGATCGTCCCCGCAATCGGCGTACGGTTGATATGGACGTCGAATACGGACATGAAAATCGAAACGCGAACCATCGGCGCCTCGCCCAGATCGCTGACGATTTCGCGGGGTACCGCGACCCGTTCGATCATCGTGATCAGCCCGTCGGCCGGTGCGACGACCAGCCCGTCCTCCTGCGGAGTCGTGCGGATTGGATCACGAAAAAAGCTTGCGACCCAGATCGAAACGCCGACCATCGGCCAGAACAAGACGTTCGACACAGTCGTCAGCAACAACGTCAAACCGACTGCGATCAATACGTATTTTCGCCCCTCCGGATGGACGGACGGAAAGCGCCACTTGACATTGGTCGTTGCGACCGGCGGCTTTTCGAGGCTTGGCATATCCCCGTCTATCGCGCGCGTCGGCGCGATACAACGTCAGGTTGATCGGGGCTGCTACCTCCCCTAGACGCCGGGGAAATAAATTGCTGCATATTCGGAAAGACAGAGAATGGCGAAGATCAAGGTAAAGACTCCCGTCGTGGAGATCGACGGCGATGAAATGACCCGGATCATCTGGGAGTGGATACGCGAGCGCCTGATCAAGCCTTATCTCGATATCGATCTCGCTTATTTCGATCTCGGCATCGAAAACCGCGACGCGACCGATGACCGGGTGACGGTGGATGCCGCCCGCGCGACGCAGAAATACGGTGTCGCCGTCAAATGCGCGACGATCACCCCGGACGAGGCACGCGTAGAGGAATTCGGGCTGAAGAAGATGTGGCGCTCGCCCAACGGGACGATCCGCAATATCCTCGGCGGTGTCGTGTTCCGCGAACCGATCATCATGCGCAACGTCCCGCGCCTTATCCCAGGCTGGACCCACCCGATTGTCGTCGGTCGTCACGCCTTTGGCGACCAGTATAAGGCAACCGATTTCCTCGTTCCCGGCCCCGGCAAGCTGACGATGACCTGGACCGGCGAAAATGGTGAGACAATCGACAAGGAAGTCTTTGATTTCCCGTCCGCGGGCGTCGCGATGGGCATGTATAATCTTGATGATTCGATCCGCGATTTTGCGCGCGCATCGATGCATTATGGCCTTAATCTCAAATGGCCCGTCTATCTCTCGACGAAGAACACGATCCTCAAAGCCTATGACGGCCGTTTCAAGGATTTGTTCGCCGAAATCTTCGAGGCCGAGTTCAAGGACAAATTCGCTGCCGCCGGGATCGTGTACGAGCACCGGCTGATCGACGACATGGTGGCCTCGGCGCTAAAATGGAACGGCGAATTCGTCTGGGCATGCAAAAACTACGACGGCGACGTTCAGTCGGATCAGGTGGCGCAAGGGTTCGGCTCGCTCGGCCTCATGACGTCGGTGTTGCTGACCCCGGACGGCAAGACGATCGAAGCAGAGGCGGCGCACGGGACGGTGACGCGCCACTATCGCCAGCATCAACAGGGCAAGGCGACGTCGACCAACCCCATTGCGTCGATTTTCGCATGGACCGGCGGACTGAAATATCGCGGCAAATTCGACGACACCCCCGATGTGACGAAATTCGCGGAGACGCTGGAGCGCGTCTGCGTCCAGACCGTTGAAAGCGGCCACATGACCAAGGATCTTGCGATCCTTATCGGCCCCGATCAGCCCTGGATGACGACGGAGCAATTCTTTGAGCAGGTTCGCCTCAATCTCGAAACCGCAATGGCGGATGCGGGCTAAACCGGCGCCAAGGCCTAATTAACCGGTCTGCGCAAACGAAGCTGACAGATCGCGCATATCGTCGCTAAGGTGGCGGCATGGCGACGGAATTGGTTGATCACGGCTTCAGCGATGCGCTGGTCATCCTCGGGGCCGCCGGGTTCGTCATTCCGGCGTTTGCACGGTTCCGCATCAGCCCGGTCATCGGCTTCATTCTTGTTGGCGTCGCGGTCGGGCCCGCCGGGCTCGGCGCGCTCGTGGACCGGGCGCCCTGGCTCTATTACGTCACCATCTCCCGGCCCGAAGCTTTCGCACCCTATGCGGAATTCGGGATCATCTTGCTGCTGTTCTCGATCGGACTGGAACTGTCGTTCCGCCGCTTATGGCTGATGCGCAGACTGGTGTTCGGAACCGGGGCTGCCGAACTTCTCGGCAGCGGCGCGCTGATCGCGATCGCGCTCCATGTAATCGGTCAGGAATGGGCGGGTGCCGCCGGTCTTGGGCTCGCGCTTGCACTGTCATCGACGGCCCTTGTGCTGCCACTGGCCGGAACGACGAGCCAGGTCGGGCGGCGCGCCTTCGCGATGTTGCTGTTCGAGGACCTTGCGATCGTTCCGATCATCTTCGCGCTGGGTGCGATGGCCCCGGCGGCAAGCGCGGATGGGTGGTCCGGTCTCGCCGGTGTGGCGCTCCGCGGCGGCCTAACGGTCGTCGCCCTTTACATCGGCGGCCGCTTGATCCTGCCACGGCTGTTCGGTCAGGCGGCACGAACCAAAAGCCCTGAATTGTTTCTCGCCGCCTCCCTGCTGGTCGTGATCGTCGCCAGCATCGCCACGACGGCGGCGGGTCTGTCGCCGATCATCGGTGCGCTCCTGGCCGGGCTGCTGATCGCCGAAACCGAATACCACAGCGAGGTCGAGGTTATTACCGCGCCGTTCAAGGGACTGGCGCTGGGGGTATTCCTGATCACCGTCGGGATGAGCCTCGACCTCCGGCTGGTCGTCACGAACTGGCCCGCGCTGCTTGCGGCGGTCGTCGGCGTGATCGCGGTCAAGACGGCCGTCACCTTTTTGCTGCTGCGTGTCGCGGCAACCCGCGTTCCCGTCGCGGCCGAGACCGGTCTGTTGATGGGCAGCCCGTCAGAGACGACGCTGATCGTGCTGACGACCGCGGCACAGGCGCAACTGATCCTGCCCTCGACCGCCGCATTCTGGCAAACCGTCACCGCGATAGGCCTGACGATCACGCCGCTTCTCGCAAAACTTGGTCGCGGCGTATCGCGCCGCATCGATCGCGGATACGCACCCCAAACCGGGATTGACGTCGACGATGCGGGGGCCGGCACGGTCATCATCGGCTTTGGCCGGGTCGGACGCATGATCGCCGATCTGCTCACCGTCCACGACATGCGCTATATCGCGGTGGAAGCCGACATCGATACGGCCGAACGCGCGCGCAAGCGCGGCTATCCTGTCCTTTTCGGCGACATCGCCCGCGCCGAGCTCGTTGACAGGCTGAGGCTGGACGTCGCCGACGCGCTGGTCCTTACGATGGACGATCCCGTCCTGTCGATCCGGATCATCAAGCGCGTCCGCGCCGAAGCGCCGAACCTCACGATCGTAGCCCGCGCAAGGGACACTGCGCACGCAACCGAGCTCTACAAGGCCGGCGCGACCGACGCCGTTCCCGAAACGCTGGAGAGTTCGCTGCAACTTTCCGAGGCCGTTCTCGTCGATCTGGGCGTCGCGATGGGACCGGTGATCGCCTCGATCCACGAAAAACGCGACGAGCTTCGGCAAAGAATCCGCAACGATGCCGACCTCGACCGGGAACCGCGCATCCGGCGCGTGTTGCGGCGCGGGGAATTAACCGAATGACCATGCGCCCGTCGATGCGCGCGCTCAGCGTCGACACGCTCAGCGAGGATTTGGCGGGCGTCCGCCTGCGCGATCACCCCCTACCGGGATGCGGACCCGGCCAGATGCTGATCCGCATGCGCGCAGCGTCGCTCAACCATCCCGACCTGCTGATGACGCGCGGTGCCTATCAGCTGAAACCGGAGCTGCCCTTCGTCCTCGGCATGGAGGTCGCGGGCGAAGTGGTCGATGCCGGGCCCGACGGCGCATTCGTATCCGGCGACCGGGTCGTCTGTCCGACCAGGACCGGCGCGTTTGCCGACTTCGTCCTTTGCCCCCAGGCGTCGGCGCGCCGCATCCCTCCGGGCCTGAGCATGACGCGGGCGGCAGCGCTCGGCGCGGCGTACACCACGGCGCAAATCTCATTGGCCGCTCTGGCAGACGTTCGCGCCGGTGACTGGGTGCTTGTCCATGGTGCGTCGGGCGGCGTCGGGCTGGCTGCGGTCGATCTTGCCAAAGCGCTCGGCGCCCGGGTCATCGCCACCTCCCGGTCCGCGTGGAAACGCGACAGGATCGCCGATCTCTATGCACCGGAGGCGATGTTGCCCAGCACCGGATTTCGCGACGCGGTAAAGGAGCTGACCTGTGCCGGGGCCGATATCATCTTCGATCCGGTCGGCGGCGATACATTCGATGAATCCAGCCGCGCAATCGCGTTCGGCGGCAAGCTGCTGGTGGTCGGCTTCACATCGGGCCGGATCGCGACGCTCCCCGCCAACATCGCGCTCATCAAGGGCTTTTCGGTCATCGGCGTCCGCGCCGGTGAATTCAGCCGCCGGTTTCCCGACGCCGGGGCTCGCCATGCCGATCGCATCTGGGACATGGCGGCCGACGGACGCATCAATCCTCATATTCACGCGACCTATGCAATAAACGACTGGCGCGCGGCTTTTGCCGAGATGCAATCGGGCAGCCATGTCGGCAAGATCGTGATCACGGCCTGAGGGAGTAACGAATGGCGCGCTATGACTACATCATCGTCGGCGGCGGCTCGGCGGGCTGTACGCTTGCCGCCCGCCTGTCCGAAGACCCAGGCGTCACCGTCGCGCTGCTCGAGGCGGGCGGCCGCAACGATTCGGTGATGGTCCGGATGCCCGCGGGAGTCGGCAATCTGATCAAGGACAAGGGCCCATCGAACTGGGGCTTCTGGACCGAGCGTGAACCCAATCTCGACAATCGCCGCTTGTGGTGGCCGCGCGGCCGCGGCCTTGGCGGCAGTTCGGCGATCAACGGCATGATCTACACGCGCGGACACCCGAGCGATTACGATCACTGGGGCCAATTGGGCCTGCCCGGCTGGTCGTGGGACTCGGTCCTCCCCTACTTCAAGCGGCTGGAGGGCCATCATCGCGGCGGCGATCTGCACGGATCGGACGGCCCGCTTCACGTGTCGGCCGGCGAGGGCCGAAATGTCTTCGACGAGGCTTTGATAGAGGCCGGCCGTCAGGCGGGCTATCCTGTAACCGACGACTTCAACGGATCGACGCAGGAAGGGTTCGGCTATTACGATCTGACGATCTCCGACGGTCGCCGGTGGAGCGCGGCCGAGGCCTATCTGAAGCCCGTCCTCAACCGCAAGAACCTGACCGTCGTGACCGAGGCGAGGACGACGCGGGTCCGGATCGAGAACGGCCGCGCGATCGGTGTCGAATATGTTCGCGGCAAACGGCGCGTTCCAGAGACCGGCGAAGCGAATGCCGAGGTTCTGCTTTGCGCGGGCGCGGTCCAAACGCCCCAGATCCTGCAATTATCGGGCGTTGGCGATGCGGACCTGTTGCGCGATGCCGGTGTCCGTCCGACGCATCACCTGCCCGGCGTCGGTGCAAACCTTCAGGATCATCTTGATGTCGCCCTGAACTGGCGCAGCAAGAACCTATTGACGGGATATTCGATCACGCGCGGCCTGCGACAGATCGGGACGGGTCTCGACTATGTGCTTCGCGGACGCGGGATGGGGCGTCGGCAATTCCTCGAATCGGGCGCATTCCTCCGCTCGCGAGAAGGATTGTCAGTTCCCGATATCCAGATTCACGCGGTGCTAGCGCTTATGCGGAATCATGGAAAGGATGCCGCGAAGGAGGACGGTTTTACCCTGCACGTCTGTCAGCTTCGGCCCGAAAGCCGCGGCCGTATCGGTATCGCCTCCCCCGATCCGTTCGCCGATCCTTTAATCCATGCCAATTATCTCGATAGCCGTGAAGATTGCCGCGTCCTGCGTGAAGGGGTCAAGATCGCCCGCGACGTTGTCGGACAGAACGCCCTCGCGCCTTACCGGGACGCAGAACTCGCGCCCGGCCCCGCGATCAGAACCGATGCCGATATAGACGCGTGGGTCCGCGCCACGGCAGAGACAATCTACCACCCCGTCGGCACGTGCCGCATGGGCCGGACCGACGATCAGAATGCCGTGGTGGACGATCGATTGCAGGTTATCGGCCTTAGCGCGCTTCGCGTCGTCGATGCATCCGTAATGCCGACGCTGATCGGTTCGAACACGAACGCGCCAACGATCATGATCGCGGAAAAGGCGGCGGACATGATCAGAAACACAGACGATTGCGGCGCTCGATCCGCGTCGGCGCAGGCAATACCTGCATAATCGGTAAACTGTTTCTTGACGACGGCGGGAAACAATCGCATTTCGAACCCGCGGCCCGATGGCGGAGTGGTTACGCAGAGGACTGCAAATCCTTGCACGCCGGTTCGATTCCGGCTCGGGCCTCCAAGACTGGCATCATTTGTTTTGCATTTGGGGCGGGTTCTGCGACGCCAAAGCGGTCGAGGCACGCTCCCGCGCAGCATTGGCGTCGCGGGTCAGTTTGGCGTCAGCCTCAAACGCCAGCCTCAGCGCTTCGCCGTGGAGCCGGATCGCTTTTCCCGAAGTTCCTATCGGCAGACCATCGGGTTGAAATGCCGGTTTGAATTTTTCTTCCGGCTTTGGTTTCGCAATGACCGAGACCGGTGACCTGGCCGCTATTTTGATAGCCGGGGTTTCTCTCTTGACGGTAACCGGTCGAGGGTCGGACTTGCCTGAAGATGCAGCGGCGACTTGCTTAGGTTCCTTGCTCCGGCTCGCGACAGGAGCCATTGAAACATCCGCCACCGCGACTGCGCCGTGCACCTCGACCGTTTCTTGGACCGCCCCAACCGGATGCTGCTGTTCGTATGGATAGAGTGCGAACCCAAGGGCCGCTGCGCCCAGCACCGCGGCAACGCCGATCGGAACGGCGGCGCGGACGGAGCCGAGCGGCGTCGACCGGACCGCGGCGGGCGGCACGCGGACGCGGCGCCGATCCGACAGCGGAAAGATGCGGCTCAGATCGGACTCGACGTCCGCCATCCCGACCGGCAGTTTAATAGCCTTGGTTTCGGATAGAAAGGCGAAGTCCGCCGTGCGGTACATGTTCATTCGCAGCGCCTCGTTGCACCGGCCCGATATTTCGCGCCGTAATGCAGCGGAAATGGTTTGGGTTTGCCGGGATCAGCGTATGGTCAATGCCAAGCTACGTTTGGAGTTGCTCTACGGATGAAACCGCACCCCCATATCGCGCTTCCTGCCGGTCAAACCTTCAGTCCTGAAGAGATGGGCGAGCGCGCCGAAGCCTTTTACGCCGAGATCCGTAATCGCCGCAGCGTCCGCGCCTTTTCCGATCGCCCGGTCGACGAACGCATTATCCGCCATTGCATCATGGCGGCCGGTACCGCGCCGAGCGGCGCGAATCATCAGCCTTGGTTTTTCGCCGCAATCGGCGATCCGCAGCGCAAACGCGAACTGCGTCTGCGCGCGGAAGAGGAAGAGCGCGCCTTTTATGCGGGCAAAGGCGGCAAAGCCTGGCTTGAGGCGCTGCAACCCCTCGGCACCGACGACAGCAAGCCCTATCTCGAGATCGCGCCTTGGATCATCGCCGTGTTCGGCCAGCGGCGCGGCGGCGTCGAACCCGGGGAGGATCGCAAGAACTATTATGTCCCGGAATCGGTCGGGATCGCGGTCGGCTTCCTGCTGGCGGCCCTGCATCATTCAGGGCTTGCGTCGCTAGTCCATACGCCTGCCCCGATGCGGTTCCTGAACGAACTGTGCGGTCGCCCAAAAGACGAACAGTCTTATTTGCTGGTCGTCGCCGGGCACGCAGCCGACGAAGCGACAATCCCCGAACATGCGCTCAAAAAGAAGCCGTTCGATGCCATCGCCTCGCTCTAGCCGGCACCGGACGCCGGCCCGCCCGCGTCAGGCCGCGATCTTCGCCCTGCTCGCCCGCTTGCGCTCATGCGGATCAAGATGCCGCTTCCTCAGCCGGATCGATTTGGGCGTCACCTCGACCATCTCGTCATCGTCGATATAGGCGATCGCCTGTTCCAGCGTCATCTTCTTTGGCGGGGTCAGCCGGATCGCATCGTCCTTGCCGCCCGACGCGCGAAAATTGGTAAGCTGCTTCGCCTTCATCGGGTTGACTTCAAGATCGTCATTTTTGGCGTTCTCGCCGACGACCATGCCCTCATAAAGCTGCTCGCCATGCCCGACGAACAGGATACCGCGATCCTCGAGCGGTCCCAGCGCATAGCTGTTTGCTTCGCCCGCACCGTTGGAAATCAGCACGCCGTTCTTGCGTCCCTCGATCTGTCCCTTGTGTGCGCCGTATTTCTCGAACAGCCGGTTCATGATCCCCGTGCCGCGCGTGTCGGACAGGAATTCGCCGTGATATCCGATCATGCCGCGGCTCGGCGCCGAAAAGGTGATCCGCGTCTTGCCGCCCCCCGACGGCCGCATGTCCGTCATTTCGGCTTTGCGGACGTTCATCTTCTCAACCACCGTACCTGAATATTCATCATCGACATCGATGATAACCGTCTCATAAGGCTCGGTTTTGCTGCCGGTTTCGTCCTCGC
Organism: Sphingomonas sp.; assembly: GCA_965219075.1. Taxonomy (GTDB): domain Bacteria; phylum Pseudomonadota; class Alphaproteobacteria; order Sphingomonadales; family Sphingomonadaceae; genus Sphingomonas. The sequence continues at coordinate 1,521,065 of CBDCMM010000002.1, read as the reverse complement.
TGAACAGCACGCGCGGACGGCTGATGCCAAGCTCGAATCCCTCGCGCCGCATCGTCTCGATCAAAACGCCGAGTTGCAACTCGCCGCGCCCGGCGACCTCATAGCTGTCGCGGTCGTCCGCCTCGGTGACCTTGATCGCGACGTTCGATTCGGCTTCGCGGAACAGCCGGTCGCGGATCATCCGGCTTGTGACCTTGCTGCCCTCTCGCCCCGCCATCGGCGAATCATTGACCGCAAAGCGCATCGACAGCGTCGGCGGATCAATCGGTTGCGCGTGGAGCGGCTCGCTGACGCTCGGGTCGGCGATCGTGTCCGAAACCGTCGCCGTCGTCAGGCCCGCAAGGCTGATGATGTCACCCGCCTGCGCCTCGTCGACCGGTACGCGCTCCAAGCCCCGGAACGCCATGATCTTCGATGCGCGTCCCGTCTCGACAATCTTGCCGTCATTGTTGAGCGCATGGATCGGCATGTTCGTCCTGACCGATCCCGACGCGACCAGCCCGGTCAGGATACGTCCGAGGAAATTGTCGCGGTCGAGCAACGTGACCAGGAACTTGAACGGTCCATCCGGGTCCGCCGAAGGCGCGGGCACATGATCGACGATCGTCTTGAACAGCGGCGTCAGCGTCCCTTCGCGCACATCCGGTTCGGTCGAGGCGTAGCCGTTTCGACCGCTGGCATAAAGCACCGGAAAGTCGAGTTGCTCGTCGCTCGCCTCTAAGCTGACGAACAGGTCGAACACCTCGTCGAGCACCTCCTGGATCCGCGCATCCGACCGGTCGACCTTGTTCACCACGACGATCGGGCGCAGCCCGAGCGCCAGCGCCTTACCGGTCACGAACTTCGTCTGCGGCATTGCCCCCTCGGCGGAATCGACGAGCAGGATCACGCCGTCGACCATCGACAGGATACGCTCGACCTCACCGCCGAAATCGGCATGGCCCGGCGTATCGACGATGTTGATCCGGTTGCCTTCCCACTCGACGGAAGTGCATTTCGCGAGAATCGTGATCCCGCGTTCCTTTTCCAGGTCGTTCGAATCCATCGCGCGTTCCTCGACGCGCTGATTGTCGCGAAACGTACCCGACTGGCGAAAGAGTTGATCGACAAGCGTAGTCTTGCCGTGATCGACGTGCGCGATGATGGCCACGTTGCGGAGGCTCATGAAAATTCCCGGTCTATATGTAAAAAAATGCGGCGTTCGCACCCGCCATAGCCGAAATGTTGCGATGCGGGAAGTATCGACGATCATCGTCGTCGGCACCCTCCGCGCGCCATGTCCGCCGCGCATCCCGCCGAAAACGAAACTCGGTCGGCATGGGGCGTTGCGGCCCGGCGGTAAGCGCTCTATCCTACTAATACACTTTCTTGCGGGCCGGAGAATGACATGGCTGCCGAAGTCGACACAAAGACTGCTGATACCGCGCTGACGCTGACGCCGCCCGACCCCGTTGCCGCCATACAACCGCAGAAGGCCGCCGGCCTCGTTCCCGTCGACGACAAGAAGAGATCGGAACTCGAAGCGCGGGTCGATACCTTCGTGACGGACCTCGTCGCCGAGGACGTCAATTCGCCAGAATTCGGTCGTCGCGTCGATGCGATCACGGCGATGGGTCAAAAGGAAATTCGCGACGCGGCGGGCCAGTCGAACCGCTTTCTCGATCGGCCGGTCAAGGCGATGGATCAGGATTCGGGCGTCGGCAAGGACCTTGCCGAACTTCGCCGCACGATCGAGGACCTCGATCCCGGCAAACAGGGTAACCTGACCGCGCCGCAAAAGCTGTTCGGGATCATCCCGTTCGGCAACAAGATGCGAAATTATTTCGACAAGTATAAATCATCGCAGACGCATATCTCCTCCATCCTGAAGGCATTGTCTTCGGGCCGCGACGAACTGCTGATGGACAATGCGGCGATCGATACCGAGCGGGCGAATTTATGGACGGCGATGGGACGGCTGGAACAGATGATCCATCTGTCGCAGACGATGGACACACGGCTTGAGGACACGGCGAACGATCTCGACGCGACCGATCCCGCCAAGGCCAAGGCGATCCGCGAGACCGCGCTCTTCTATACGCGTCAGCGGACCCAGGATCTGCTCACCCAGATGGCGGTTACCGTTCAGGGCTATCTCGCGCTCGATCTCGTCAAGAAGAACAATGTCGAGCTCGTAAAGGGCGTCGACCGCGCCTCGACGACGACGGTCTCCGCGCTCCGCACCGCCGTCACCGTCGCACAGGCGCTGGCGAATCAGCGGCTCGTCCTCGATCAGATCACTGCGCTGAACACGACGACCGCCAACATCATCGATTCGACGGGCAAATTGCTCAAATCGCAGACGGCGAAGATCCATGAACAGGCGGCCGCCTCGACAATCCCGCTCGAAACGCTCCAGCGTTCGTTCCAGAATATCTACGATACGATGGATGCGATCGACACCTTCAAGCTGAAGGCGCTCGATTCGATGAAGACCACGGTCACGACACTCGGTCAGGAGGTCGAAAAATCGAAGGGCTATATCGCGCGCGCAGAGGGCACGGCCAAGGGCAATGCGCTCTCGGGCCCGTCAAATCAGTTCAAGCTGGAATCGATGTAAGGCGATGAGCGAAGTCGACGAGGCCATTGCCCGGGCGCGCAACTCCTGGGCCCGGATTGCCGGGGAAAGCGGCGACGTGCCGCTGCGGACGGGTCGTCGTACCGCGCGCCGGACGCAGGCGATTGGCAAACGCATCGCCAGGATCGCGATCGCTGACGCCGCCATCCTGATCGCGGCCGTGGTGATCGGTTTGTTCGTTCCGCTTGGCATCTTCGGCGCGATGCTGTTCATGCTGATGTTGCTGGTCGCCACGATTGGCTTCGCGATCTGGCCGCTCGAACGCCCGCCTTCGACCGAAAAACTGGCCGAAACCGACATTCATCTGCTGCCGTCCCAGACCGAACGCTGGCTCACGGCGCAACGCCCGGCATTGCCCGCCCCGGCGATCACGATGGTGGACCGGATCGGTCTGCGGCTCGATACGCTCGCGCTGCAACTCGCATCCGTCCCCGCCGACAGCCCCGAAGCCGCCGACATTCGCAAGCTCGTCGGCGAACAGCTTCCCGCCTTCGTGACCGATTATTCCCGCGTTCCGGCGTCCTTGCGCACGACGCCGCGCAACGGCCGTACGCCCGATGCCGAACTCGTCGACGGGCTGAAGCTGATCGAACAGGAAATCGGCGAATTGACGGCGCGGCTGGCACAGGACGATCTCGACAACCTGTCGACCCGCGGCCGTTTCCTCGAAACCAAATATCGCGGCTGAAGCGCTCGTTCCGTCGCGATCAGGCCCCGGTCAAGCCCCGGTCAAGCCCCGGTCAAGCCCCAGTCAAACCAGCGCCTTTGCCCGCTCCGCAAGCCGGTCGATCGCCGCTTCATGTATTGCGGGCGCGCACGCCATCACGCCGAACGCACGCGGATCGGGCTTGTTGAAGCCGAGCGTGCCGCCAAGCGTATCGCTGACCGTCGCGCCCGCTTCGGCGGCGATCAGTATCGCGGCTGCAATATCCCACTCGCTTCCCCAGCGCAGCGTCGCGACCAGATCGGCCTCATCCGCTGCGACCATCGCGATGCGCAGCGCAATCGAATTCGGCTTTGCAACCATCGTCAGGTCGCGGTCGACCTTGGGCAGCGCATCGGTCGGGACCCGTGCGCCGGGCAATGCCTCTCGCATCGACGCCCGCAACCGGACACCGTTCCGCCATGCGCCCGCGCCTGCGGACGCGGTCCATAATTCCTCGCGGGCGGGCGCGCCCAGCACGGCGAGCAAAGGCCGGCCGTGTTCCACGAGCGCGACCGAAACGCACCATCCCGCGCGGCCCCGTATATAGTCGCGCGTCCCGTCGATCGGGTCGACGATCCAGATCCGGTCGTCGTTCAGCCGGTCGGGGTTGTCGGCGGTTTCCTCCGACAGCCACCCGGCTTCTGGAAGCAGTCCGTGCAGCCGGGCACGCAGCATCTGGTCGACGTCGAGGTCGACTTCACAGACCGGGCTTCCCGGCGTTTTCTCCCATCGCTTGAAATCCGTGCGCCACCGGGTCATCGCCATTTGCGCGGCTTCGGTCACCACGCCTGCAACCGCGGCGGTCAGGTCATCCACTCGCCACCGTCATTCCATCGACCCTTAGCGTCGGGACGTTCACGCCGTGCCGGAACGCCAGGTCGTTTGCCGGCGTCAGGTTCAGGAACATGTCCTTCAAGTTTCCCGCAACCGTAAATTCGGCCACCGGGGTCGTCAGTTCGCCATTCTCGATCCGGAACCCCGCCGCCCCCCGGCTGTAATCGCCCGTGACCAGATTCACGCCCTGACCGAACAGCTCGGTCAGATAGATGCCGGATGCGATATCGCCGATCAGCGTCTCGACCGGGACTGCGCCTGCCTCCATGAATAAGTTGCTCGTCGACACACCCGGATTCCCGCCGACGCCGCGCGCCGCATGCCCCGTCGGCTCGAGCCCTAATTGTCGTGCGGACGCGGAATCGAGCAGCCACGTCTCCAGCATCCCGTCCTCGACGATCAGCGTCGGCGATACCGGCAAACCCTCGCCGTCGAACGGTCTGGATCGCAGCCCATGCGGCCGGTGCGGGTCGTCACGGACGTTCACGCCCTCGCCGAACACGCGCGTCCCCAATGCCTCGAGCAGGAAACTTGTCTTCCGCGTGATCGCGCCGCCCCCGATCGCGCTGATCAGATGACCGATCAGGGAAGACCCGATGCGCGGATCGAACACGACGGGGATCGTTCCGTTCTCGGGGCGTCCCGGGTTAAGCCGCGCGACGGCCCGTTCGCCCGCGCGGCGGCCGACATCCTCCGGCGCGTCCAGATGCCGGCGGCGGCGCGCGCTGTGATACGCGTAATCGCGCTGCATCGACCCGCCTTCACCGGCGAGGACGCTTGCCGAAATCATGTAGCCGGTCGTCGCATATCCGCCGGTAAAGCCGTGGCTGGTCGAAAGTGCCCAGACGCTGCGCGATGCCGTCGCACCCCCGCCCTCGCTGTTGGTCACGCCTTCAACGCTTCTGGCCGCGTCCTCGGCCGCGAGGGCCGCATCACGCAACTCTTCGGGTGCGATCTCGCCGCCATCGTCGAGGTCGAGACGCGGCGGCTCGCCCTTCAGCAACCGGTCGGCCGGGGCCAGGCCCGCCCAACGATCTTCCGGCGCCTCGCGCGCCATCGCAACCGCCCGTTCGACCAGCGCGTCGATCGACTCTTGCGAAAGATCAGAAGACGATACGCTGGCGACTTGCTGTCCGACAAAGACGCGCAAGCCGATTTCACCGCTTTCCGATCGCCCGACATCCTCAAGCGATCCCAGGCGCACCGAAACCTCAAGCGACGCATCCGCCGCAAACACCGCGTCGGCGGCATCCGCCCCGGCACCACGCGCGCGCGCGACAATATCTTCGATACGGCTACAGGCTTCTTCGGTTGTCAGCATGGTCGCGATCTAGCGTTCGTTGCCCCGCGTTACTAGGGGGCACTCGGGGGGCCAACCCGCTAAAATCCGTCCGGAAGATCGACCGGGCCGACCCGTTCGCGATAGCGTGCGATCGCGTACCGGTCCGTCATGCCCGCAATGAAATCGGCGATATGGCGGCTGCGCTCCGGCTCGGCATCGGGAATTGCGGACGCCCATTCGACCGGCATAGTCTCGGGCTCAGCCGCATAGGCTCCGAACAATCCACCGACGACGATAGTCGCGGCTGCCGCTGCATCGACCTGGCGCGGATGATGATAGAGATTGGCGTACATGAAGCGTTTCAGATCGCGCTCCTTCGTCCGCATTTCACCGGAGAACGCGACCAGCGCCCCGCTCGCCAACCGCACATCGTCGGCGCACTCGATTCCGCTCTCGCCGATCCGCCGCCGCGTTTCATTGATCAGATCGTTCACCATCGCCCCGATCTGCTGCCGAATGACTTCGCCCGCCAGACGGTCCGTCGCGACACCAGGGAACCGGACGCGCGCTGCCTCCCATCCCCGCGCCACCATCGGCACGGACTGAAGCTGCTCCATCGTCAGCAGCCCGGCCCGCAACCCGTCGTCGATGTCATGGTTGTCATACGCAATATCATCCGCGATCGCAGCGACTTGCGCCTCAAGGCTCGGCCGCTGCGCAAGCGCCAGCGGGAAATCCAGATCCGCCTGCGCCAGCGCCCAGCCCGGATGCGCGACCGGGCCATTATGCTTCGCAAGCCCCTCGAGCGTTTCCCAACTTAGGTTCAACCCGTCGAAGCGCGGATAGGGCCGCTCGATCCGCATCAGCGTCCGCAGCGTATGGCCGTTGTGCTCGAATCCGCCTGCGTGGTCGAGCGCAGTCCGCAACGCCTCTTCCCCCGCATGTCCGAACGGAGGATGGCCGATATCATGGGCCAGGCACAGCGCCTCGGTCAGGTCTTCGTTGAGGCCTAGCGCGCGCGCGATCACGCGGCCGATCTGCGCGACCTCAAGGCTGTGTGTCAGGCGCACCCGGAAATGATCGCCGTCGGGCGACAGGAACACCTGCGTCTTGTGTCTCAGACGCCGGAAGCTGATCGAATGGACGATCCGGTCACGGTCGCGCTGAAACGCATCGCGCGGACCCCGCTCCGTCCCCTTTTGTTCCCGGTGGAGCCGACCTTTGCTGCGCGCCGGGTCCGAAGCCCAGGCCGCGCATATGGTCACCTGCCCGGCAGCTTCGTCACGATCTGGGCTGCGTCGCTCCTGAAGGGGAAAGCCGCAATGCCGTCCTTCGCCAGCGCATTCACAAGGTCACGCGCCTCATCGGTCGTCTTGAAAGGACCGGTCAGCACGCGGTTCGTCGCGCGCAGCGGCGTCGACCATCCGGTTTTACTCGCGAGCAGCTTGCCGGCCTTCGCTTTCACCGCCGCCCAGGTTTTGGCGAGATCGCCTTCATTCGCTCCGCCAGCGACCTGAACCCAGATGCGCGAAGGATTCGCCTTCTCCGCCTTGCGTGCCTCCGCCTTTTCCTTCGCCTCGGCGGCCTTCTTCTCATCCGCCGCCTTTTTGTCCGCAAGCGCCTTCTTGTCCGCCGCCGCCTTCTTCAGCGCGGCGGCCTTGTCGGCTGCGGCCTTTTTGTGATCGAGCGCAGCTTGTTTGTCCGCCGCCAGTTTCTCGGCGACGGCCGCACGCGCGGCGGTGTCCCGCGCCGTCTTTGCTTCCGCCTCCGCCAACGCCTTTGTCGCCGGGTCCGGTGCCGGCTCACCGGCGGCCGCCATTTGGGCGGGCGCTTGCGGCCCGACGATTCCAAGCTCCGATGACGGTATCGAAAGCCCGGCGACGATCCGCGACAGTACCGCGTCGGCCTCGATCCTGGTCCGGTCACGCTGGACGGGGACGGCAGGCCCCGCGATCGTGACGGGATCGCCGGCGGTTACGGGCCGGTTCGCGCTGATCGTCGCAGGCAATCGACCCGGGCGGCCTTGCGTGACGGCAAGCGGAACGGCGGGCTTCTCGCCGACGGGCGATAGAACGCGCGTATCGGGGCGCGGCGCTACGGAGGGCGCTGCTGCCGCGATCTGTTCCGGCGGCGCTGGAGGTAGCGTCGGCGGCGCGCTGAAGTTCACCGAAGGGCGGCTCGTTGGAACCGGCACAACCGCGACCGGACGTACCAACGGCGTACTCCTGCTGACCGCGACGGCGCGCCGCGCGTCGTTCGTCCGCTTTCGCGACTTGGGCAACGGTACGGGCGCAGCAGCGACTTCGACCCCGCGCACGGTGGGCGGCGGGAAATAGGGCGCGAGTTTTGCATCCGCGATCCGCTGCGCGGTTGGATGGACCTCGCCGAAATGCACCGCAAATGCGCGATCGACGGCGGGAAGCGACGGCAAACGCTCAAAAAATGGCAGCAGGCCTGATGCCATCGCGGGCGGCATCATTGCCTTGGCGATCTTAACCGCCTCCGCCTCATCGCCGTTCATCGCCAGGATGAATGCCCGCGCGCGCCATGCCGCATGATCCTGCTTACGCAGCAATGGCGTCAGCAGGTCGAGCGCGGGCTTCTCGCTGCCCGCGATACCCAGCGACAGCGCGTACCGTCGCAACGCTTCTTCATCTTGGGGATCGACGCTCAGCGCAGTGCGGTAATCGCGCTCGGCACGCGACTGCTGACCGATCAGGTCATAGGCGAGCCCCCGGTCGGACGCGAACGCGGCTGGATTAATCCCCTTCGCCTCGGCTTGCTGGAACAGTCTCAATGCCGCCCCGGGTTGCTCCGACCGCACCAGTATCGATGCCATTCCCGCTTTCGATCGTGCGTTGTCGGGATCGATTTGTTCGGCCCGCGCGAATAGTGACGCCGCGCCACTCAGATCGCCGACGTCGATCGAAAACTCACCCGCTTTCAACAACGCATCGACATCGCGCGGGTTCGCCGCCAGCTTGCGCATCTCATCGCCCAGCCGGTCCGCGATGGTGGTCCCCGGAACCGCCTGAATCGTCGCCTGCGCCGACGACGGATTGGCGGGCGCGAAAACGGTGATCGCAACTGCGGCCAGGAATACAAACTGTCGTGTCATCAAACTACGCGCACCCAGCCGTCGGAACGAACGTACGACTTACCCGATCCTACCGTTAGATAGCACGCCGTTCTGTAATTTCAGGCCCGCTAACCTATTAATCTCATTGATTATTCTGCCGGTGCAGGAAACGCGGAATATCGATCGGTTCCTCGCCGTCGTTCGCGTCTACGTCCTCGCGCGGGGCACCGCGCGCGGCGTTCGACATCCGCTCGAACAACGTACCGCCAAGTTTGACGCGCGGCGCCGGTGATGCTTCGGGGGCAGCTTCGCTTCCCGGCGCGATCCAGCGGCGCTTAGCGGCATCGGCGGGCGGCGGCGCTGGCGGCGTGACCGGCGGCGCTGGCGGTGGTGTTGCCTGGCGCGCATCGAAACCGGTGCGGGCAGCGGGCGCAGTGGCGGTCCTCGCCGCCGGAACCGGGGCAGCCGGTGTCTTGCCCGGTTGTGCGCCATAGGGCTGCGCGGATACCGGCTGCGGCGGCGTCGATACAATTGTCTCCGCGCCGAGCACCAGTTCCTCGTCCGCCGCATCGGCAATCTCGGGCTGTGCGTCTGCGACCTGCGCCGCGCTTGCCACGTCCGCGACCTCGGGTTCGCGGACCGGCTCCTGCGCTACCGGCGGGCTGACCTTCGGCTCGCTCGGGCGGAACGACGTCGTCTCGTCGCTCTTGCGTCCGAAGCTGAAGCCTCGTGCCGCTTCCGGCTGCGGCTGGGCCTGATGCGCTTCCGCCTCGATCCCGGTCGCTACGACCGAAACCCGGATTTTTCCCTCGAGTTCCTGATTGAACGCCGATCCCCAGATGATGTTCGCATCCGGATCGACCAGGTCGCGGATATGGTTCGCCGCCTCGTCCACCTCGAGCAGGCGCATGTCGTCGCCGCCGGTGATAGAGATGATGACGCCCTTCGCGCCCTTCATGCTGACGCCGTCGAGCAGCGGGTTCGCTATCGCCTTCTGCGCAGCCTCGAGCGCGCGGTTGTCACCGTCGGCCTCGCCGGTGCCCATCATCGCCTTGCCCATTTCCTGCATCACCGAACGGACGTCGGCGAAGTCCAGGTTGATCAGCCCAGGCATCACCATCAGGTCGGTGATCCCGCGCACACCCTGCTGCAATACCTCGTCCGCCATTTCGAACGCCTGTTTGAAGGTCGTGTTGGCGTCGGCGATCAGGAACAGGTTCTGGTTGGGAATGACGATCAGCGTGTCGACGAACTTCTGCAGCTCCTCGATCCCGCCCTCCGCCGCCTTGGCGCGGCGGTTGCCCTCGAAGCTGAACGGTTTGGTGACAACGCCGACGGTCAATATGCCCATGTCGCGCGCCGCCTTGGCGATGACCGGGGCCGCACCGGTGCCGGTGCCGCCGCCCATCCCGGCAGCGATGAAGACCATGTGCATGCCCTCCAGCTGCTTGGCCAGATCGTCGATCGTTTCCTCGGCCGCCGCGCGTCCGATCTCGGGCCGGCTGCCCGCGCCCAGGCCTTGCGTGATCTTGGTGCCGAGCTGGATCCGCTGCGGCGCGGACGATTGTTTCAACGCTTGCGCGTCTGTATTCGCGACCAGGAAATCGACACCCTGCACTTCGGCCCGCATCATGTTCGCGATCGCGTTGCCGCCCGCCCCGCCGACACCGATCACCGCGATGCGCGGGGTCAGTTCGTCTACTTCGGGGGCCAGGAATTCGATGCTCATCGATTAAAGTCTCCGCACGGCCCGACGCTTTCCCTGTCGTCGAGGCTTTGATGGTCCCTGATGCACCATGCGCCCGCCCGGTGCCAGTCGAAAATCAATAATTGGCCCGCGCCGCCTGAAGCAGTTTGCGAATCATTCCGCCGCCGTTCGGCCGGATAATCGCCTGGCCCTGCGGCGCGATTGCACGCAAATCCACAGGATCCGACGCAGCATAGAAGGCAAGGCCGGCCAGCGTTGCAAATGCCGGTCCGCTGTGCGCTTCCGGCAGGGCGGTCAATCCGCGCGGTCGACCGATGCGGACCGATCGCCCGAGCGCCTGTTGCGCATAATCGGCAATGCCCTTCAGTTCCGCCCCGCCGCCGGTCAGGATGACCTGGCGTCCGACCGGCCCGTCGAATTTCAACCGCTCCAGCGCGCCGCGAATTTCGCTCATCTGCTGCTCCAGCCGTTGGCGGATGACCCCGATCAACTGCGCCTTCGTGATCTGTGTTCCCTCGCCGCCGTCTTCGGCGGAAATCGGCGTGACGGGGATCATGTCATGATTGTCGCGCGGGGAAGCGTTGGCCGATCCGTGAAAGCACTTCATCCGCTCGGCATGTTGCCGCCTTGTGCCGAATGCGCCTGCAATATCATCGGTGATATCCTGCGCACCGACGGGGATCGACGACAGCCCGACCAGCATCCCGCCTGCAAAAAGAGAGACGTTGGTGATCCCCGCGCCAAGCTCGATCAACGCGACGCCCAGCTCGCGCTCCTCGTCGCTCAGGCACGCAAGCCCCGTCGCAACCGGCGATGCGATGATCGATTTGACTTCCAGATGCGCGGAGCGGACGCACAGATCGAGGTTCCTGACCGGCGACCCATCGGCGGCGACGACATGGATATGCACGCCCAGCCGGTCGGCGTGCAGCCCCAGCGGCTTCTTTACCCCCGTCAGCCCGTCGAGCGTATAGAGAGCCGGTTGCGCGTGCAGCACCATCCGTCCCTGCGGGTCGATCGAATTGCGCCCGGCGCTTAGCAATGCATCGATATCACCCTGCTCGACCCGGTGACCGCCCAGCTCGAACTCGACCTCGGCGACATCGCTGACCAGACCGCCGGCCGAAAAACCCACCCAGACATTCTCGATATTCAGCCCGGCGATGCGTTCGGCCTGTTCGACCGCTTCACGCACCGCCGCCTCGGTCGTCGCCATATCGGCGATATAGCCGCGCTTGACGCCCCGGCTTTCCCGCTGCCCGGTGCCCAGCACGATCAACTCGCCGCCGTCGCCTTTCTGTGCGATCATCGCCGACACCTTGGACGACCCGATGTCGAGAGAGGTGATCAATCCCTCCGGCGCTACCTTCGCCATCTTGTATCCCCCATCTTAACCATTCTCGCCCCGCATATCCGTGACTATCGGCGTACTCGCCTGCGCCGGCTCGGCAAGCGCATGATTCTGATCGATCCCCGGTTTGCGTGCGACGAGCTTCGTCGGATCACGCAGGTCGAACCGCAGCCATCCGCGTCCGAGCAGCGGTCGTGTCATTTCCATCGCCGCGAATTTCAACAGCGCGCCGCGCGCCCCATCCTCGGGCAGCGCCAGCGTCTCGCCCGAATCGAATAGAATGTCCCAACGCCGGTTGCCGACCCAGGTCGCCGCCTTCACGCGCGATTTGAGCACGGGGGCGGCGGACAACAGCGACTCGTAATTCGCCTGTTGCAAATCCGCCCCCGGTCCGATCACCAGCGGCAGGTTCGGGATCGCCTGCGGATCGACGGGCTCGAGCAGGACCCCCGACGCATCGATCAGGGTAAGCTGGCCGTTATCCTGCCAGATCGCCGCGGGCGTCCGCTCGACAATGTCGATCAGCAGCGTGTCGGGCAGCCGGCGAGAGATATGCGCGTCCTTGATCCAGCCATAGCGCAGCAACTTGTCACGGATGCCTGCCAGGTCAACCAGCGGCATGGCGCGGCTCTGCTGGTCGAGCGCGACGGCATAGACCGACGTCTGGTCCATGCGTTTCAACCCGGTCACCTCGATGTGATCGACCCTCAGGCCAGCCGCGCCCGCTTCCTCGGCGATCACTGTGCCTGCCATTCCCGGCAGACCGAACCAGGATGCGACCGCAATTCCCGCCACGCCGGCGATGGTCAGCATGAACGCCGTTACCGCTTTTTTCAGCGCCGTCTCGCTGACCGGCAGCTGCGCGATCATCCGGTCGATCGCGGACGCCTTGCGCACCGGTTGCTTGCGACGGACGGCGGGCCGCCTTGCCGGCGCACCGCGCTTTGCCGCCCGGCTCATCGCAGCGCCTCGTCGACGATCGTCTGGACCAGTTCGGCATAATCCATCCCACGATGCCGGGCTTGTTCAGGAACCAGGCTCAGCGGCGTCATCCCCGGCTGGGTGTTCACCTCCAGCAAAAACAGGCCGTCGACGCCGCGCTCGTCGTCCCACCTGAAATCGGATCGCGACGTTCCCCGGCAACCGATCAGGCGATGCGCCTGAAGTGCCAGCGTCTCGCACGCTTCGGCGATTGCGGGCGGGACCTGCGCCGGACAGACATGTTCGGTGAGTCCCTCGGTATATTTCGCATCATAATCATACCAGCCCGCCAGCGGCTTCAGCTCAGTCACGCCCAGCGTCCGCTCTCCGAGCACCGCGGTCGTCAACTCGCGCCCCCGGATATAGGGTTCCGCCAGCAATTCCTCGAATTCCTGCCACGGCCCAGTGACATCGCGGCCGATCGGCGTCCCGTAATTACCATCCCCGGTCACGATCGCGACCCCGACCGAGGATCCCTCGTTCACCGGTTTCAGCACGAACGGCCTGGGCAGCGGATCGGTCTCGAACACCGTTTCGCTCTTTACGATCCGCCCGCCCGGCATCGGAATCCCGGCGGGGACCAGCACCTGCTTCGTCAGCACCTTGTCGATCGCGATCACCGATGCCGCAACCCCGGAATGCGTGTAGCGCAGACCCATCAGGTCGAGCAGCCCCTGCACCGAACCGTCCTCCCCCGGCGTTCCGTGCAGTGCGTTGAACACCAAATCGGGCGCCGCCTCCGCCAGCCGTGCCGCGACATGGCGATCCATGTCGATCCGCGTCACCCGGTGGCCGAGCATCTCCAGCGCATCGGCGACGCCCTTGCCCGATTGCAGCGACACCTCGCGCTCGGCGGACCAGCCGCCCATAAGGACCGTGATGTGTAGTCCCTCCGTCATTTCGCCGCCCCGATCCGCTGGATCTCCCATTCCAGCGTCACCCCCGAATGCGCCTTGACCCGCGCGCGCACATCCTCGCCGAGTGCTTCGATATCAGTGCTCAATGCCGATCCCAGATTGAGCAGAAAATTACAGTGTTTCTCCGAAACCTGCGCATCGCCACGCCGCAGGCCGCGGCATCCCGCCGCGTCGATCAACGCCCAGGCCTTGTGACCGTCCGGATTCTTGAATGTCGATCCGCCGGTTCGTGAACGCAGCGGCTGTGACGCCTCGCGCTCGGCCGCGATCCGGTCCATCTCCGCGCCGATCGTCGCCGGGACGCCCGGCACCCCCTCGAACACCGCTTCCACCACGATCGCATCCGGCGGTACGTCGGAATGACGATAGCGATACCGCAATTTCTCTGCGGGCCAGACCTCGATCGTGCCATCCCGTGTCAAGACGGTCGCCTCGGCCAATATGTCGCTGATGTCGCGGCCATAGGCGCCGGCATTCATTCGCACCGCACCGCCGACGGTGCCCGGAATACCGCGCAGGAACTCAAGCCCGGCGATCCCCTCGTCCCGCGCCGCCGCCGCCACCGTGATCCCCATCGCCGCCGCGCCCGCGCGAACCCGGCCTGTCTCGATCCCGACGCGTCCCATCGCCTTGGGCAAGCGCACGACAACGCCCGCCACCCCGCCGTCGCGGACGATCAGATTGGATCCGACACCGACCGCGAGCACGGGGATTGCTGGATCAAGCGCGCGGACCATGATTGCCAGATCGGCCGCATCAGCGGGCCGGACCAGCCACTGTGCCGGTCCTCCGGTCCGGAACCAGATAAAGTCGGCAAGGCTTGCCCACGGCTCCACGCGCCCTCTCACCGCTGCCAGCGCAGGCGGCGGTTCGGAAGCGTCAAGGGGGCGAAGCGCCGGCTTCATCAGAGGCCGATGCCCCACAGGTTCATCCATGCCGACCATGCAGCGACATTCGCCTCGACCGCTCTGCGCGAAGCATCCTGCGCCGCGATCATCTTGTCCGCCCCCGCCAGTGACGTCCGTCCCAGATCGACCGCACTGCGCTGGGCATCGAGCATCTGTTTCTGCAGACGCGTTGCGTCGTTCAGCCAGTCGTTCATGATCTTGCTCCAATCGCATCCGCCAGCCCGGCCGCCCACCGGGTGATGTCACCCGCCCCCAGACAGACGATCATGTCGTCCGCTCTTAACTCGTCCGCCAGTTCCCCGGCCAATGCGTCCGGATCGGCGACCGTCGCCGCATGCCTGTGTCCCCGCCGCTTCAGCCCCTCGACCAGCGCGTTCGCGTCGATCCCCACGATCGGCATCTCGCCCGCCGCGTAGACCGGCGTCACCAGTACGCGGTCCGCATCGTTGAATGCCGTCTGAAACTCTTCCATCAACGCACCCAGCCGCGAATAGCGGTGCGGCTGCACCACCGCAATCACGCGCCCGCCCGCCCCCGATATCTGCACGCTTTCGCGCGCCGCGGCCAGTACCGCACGAATTTCCACCGGGTGATGCCCGTAATCGTCGATGATCGTCGCTATGCCCCCCGCCAGCGTCACCTCGCCGACCTTGGTGAAACGCCGCTTGACCCCGCCGAAATGCGAGAAACCGCGCTCGATCGTCGCATCGTCAATGCCGAGTTCCAGCGCGACGCCGATCGCCGCCAGCGCGTTCTGCACATTGTGCCGCCCGGGCATCGGCAGTTCGATGCCTTCGATCGACCGTGTCGCGCCGTCACGCGTGCGGACGATGCATTCGAACCGGCTTCCGCCCGCGATCGGCACGACGTTGACGCCGCGCACGTCCGCCTGCGCGCTGAAGCCATAGGTGACGACCCGCCGGTCGCGCACGCGCGGCAGGATGCCCTGCACTTCGGGATGATCGAGGCACAGCAGCGCCGCCCCGTAAAACGGGACGTTCTCGACAAATTCGACGAACGCCGCCTTTACCGCATCGAACGACCCGTAATGATCCAGATGCTCGGGATCGATGTTGGTCACCACCGCGATAGTCCCGTCCAGCCGCAGGAAACTGCCGTCGCTCTCATCCGCTTCGACGACCATCCAGTCGCTGGCACCAAGCCGCGCATTCGACCCGTAGCTGTTGATAATGCCGCCGTTGATCACGGTCGGATCGATGCCGCCCGCATCCATCAGCGCCGCGATCATACTCGTCGTCGTGGTCTTGCCGTGCGTCCCCGCTACCGCGACGGTCGATTTCAGCCGCATCAGTTCGGCCAGCATTTCGGCCCGCCTGACGACCGGGATCCGCCGTTCCAGCGCAGCCTCGACCTCCGGGTTCGATCGTACGATTGCCGTCGATACCACCACGACCGCGGCGTCGCCGATGTTGCCGGGTACATGCCCGATCGCGACCTCAATGCCCCTGCTGCGCAGGCTCTGAACCGTGGAGCCTTCGGCGACATCGGACCCCTGCACGCGGTAGCCGAGATTTTTCATCACCTCGGCGATCCCGGACATGCCGATCCCGCCGATTCCGACGAAGTGGATCGTCCCGATATCGGCCGCGACGCCCCTCATGCCCAGGCCGTCCGCTGCCGGCTCGATCCGATCGGCAGACGCGCGCGCGGTGCATCGATGCTCTCGACCAGATCGGCAAGATCGCGCGCCGCATCCGGCCGTCCGCAGCTTCTTGCCCGGCCCGCGGCATCCATCATCGCCGCCGGTTCCAGCCCCAGTTCCTGCATCTGTTTGGCGAGCTCGACCGGCGTAAATTGCGGCTGCGGAATCGATCGCGCACCGCCTGCTTGGGTCATCTCACGCGCGTTGACGCTTTGATGATCGTCGGTCGCGCCGGGCAGCGGCACCAGGATCGCCGGACGTCCCGCTATGGTCAGCTCGGCGATGGTCGACGCCCCCGCCCGCGCGATCACCAGATGCGCCCGGCCGAGCTGTTCGGGCAGGTCGGGCAGATAAGTCGCAATTTCGGCGGGGATATTATGTTCGGCATAGCGCGCGCGAACCGCCTCCATGTCCTCGATCCGCGCCTGATGCGTGACCTGCAACCGGCGGCGAAACGCGATAGGCAGCATCGCCAGCCCGTCCGGCACCACTTCGCTCAGCACGCGTGCACCCTGGCTTCCGCCCGTCACCACCACGCGGATGACCGCGTCGTCCCCGCATTCGGGATAGGGCTTCGTGCGCAGCGCAAGCACCGCCTCGCGCACTGGATTTCCGACAAGGAACGTCTTGCGCTCGAACGACGCGCTCAACCGCTCCGTCCGATCATAGGACGTCGCGATCGCCGCCACCCGTCGCGCGACTAGCCGGTTAACCCGTCCAAGGACGGCATTCTGTTCATGGACGATCGCGGGAATACCCCCGGCAAAGGCGGCAAGCACCGCAGGCAGCGCCGGATACCCGCCGAACCCGATCACCGCGGCGGGCTTCGACGTTTTGTAAAGGCCGCGCGCAATCGCTCGCCCGCTCCACATCGCCCTCAGCGCGTGCATCCAGCCCACCGGCCCGCCCCTGAAGGGCTTCGTCGGCAGGATATGCGTCTCGATTTCGGCGAACAGCCCGGGAAAGCGCACCCCGCGCGCATCGCTGATCAGCGCAACGTCATGACCGCGCTTCATCAGTTCCTCGGCAAGTGCGGCGGCGGGCACCATATGACCGCCGGTGCCGCCCGCCGCCAGGACGTAACGCTTCTTCATGTCCCGCTCCAGCGCACGACATAAGGGCTGCGCGTCAGGAACGGATTGCGCCGCGTAAACGCCAGCAACAGCCCCATGCCGATCGACAGCGCGATCATCGACGATCCGCCATAGCTGATGAACGGCAGCGTCATCCCCTTTGACGGCGCCAATCCCGTATTGACCGCCATGCTGATCAGCGCCTGCAACCCGAACTGCGCCGCAAGGCCCGCAGCGGCGAGCAGCTTGAACTCGTCCTGTTCGTCGAGCAGCTTTACGAACACCCTGACCACGATCGCAAGAAACACGATCGCCACGACGGCGCACGCGATCAGTCCGAATTCCTCGCCGATGACCGAAAAAATGTAATCGGTATGCGCCTCGGGCAGTCCGAACTTGACGGTGCCGCCCCCCGGCCCCGTTCCCGTCCAGCCGCCCGCCGTCAGCGTAGCGTGCGCGGCGTTGGTCTGGAAATGGTCCGATGCGCCCTCGCCCGCCGCATCGGGAAATAGGAACGCGTCGATCCGGGTCCGCGCCGTCCCGTAGAAAAGATAGGCCGCGATCAGGCCCGCCGGAGCCAGCGCCAGCAGTCCGATCAGCGCGCGCGCGGACACGCCCGCGATCATCAGCAGGATCAGCCATACCGCACAGAAAACGATCGTCTGTCCGAAATCGGGCTGCATCATCAGCAATCCCGCCACCGCCGCCGTCATCGCTCCCGTGATCACCACAGTCGGCAGTTCGCCGTCTTTTGCCTTCAGCGACAATATCCAGGCCAGGCCGACGATGAACAGCGGCTTCAGGAATTCGGACGGCTGGAATTGCGCGAACCCGAATCCCAGCCACCGCCGCGCGCCGTTGACCTGCACGCCGATAAACGGCGTCAGCGCGAGCAGCGCGAAAAAGACGACTGCTCCGCTCAGCGCCAGTCGGCGTGCGGTCGTAACCGGCAGCATGGAAACCCCGAACAGGACCGGCAGCGACAGCAGCACCCACATCAACTGACGCCAGAAAAAATAGAGCGGCGCGAACTTGTGGTGCTCGCCCGAATATCGGACCGCGCTCGCCGGACTGGCGGCGGCGACCGCGATCAAACCGATCGCAATCAGGAACATCGTCAGCAGCAACAGCATCCGGTCGATGTCCCAGAACCAGGTGCCGAGCGGCGACCGGTCGCCGCGTCCGCCGCGCTGCTTCATCTTCTGGACGAACGCCTTGCCGCGCGGCGACGCTGCGGCGGCGGTCTCGCTCCGGACGCCGGTCATGCCAGCGCCTCCACCGCCGCCCTGAACGCATCGCCGCGCTCGGCAAAGTCCCTGAACTGGTCGAAGCTTGCACAGGCGGGCGACAACAGCACCGTATCCCCCGGCTTGGCACTCGCCGCCGCGGCGATGACCGCCTTGTCGATCGTTCCCGCCGCAAAAACCGGCAGCTTGCCCTCCAGGACACGCGCAAAGCCCGGTCCCGCCTCGCCGATCGGATAGGCTTGCACGACATGCGGATAATAAGGCGCGCACGCGTTCAGATCGTCACCCTTCGACCGGCCGCCGACGATCCAGTGAACCCGGTCGAATGCCGCCAGCGCGGGTGCCGCGGACTCCGGGTTCGTCGCCTTGCTGTCATCGACATAGGTGACGCCCGCAATCTCGGCGATCGTCTCCATCCGGTGCGGCAGCGCGCGAAAACCCTCCAGCCCCCGGTCGATCGTCGCATTGTCGAGTCCCAGCGCCTGCGCCACCGCGATCGCCGCGAGCGCGTTCTGCGCATTGTGCCGGCCCTGCAATGCCGGCCAGCGCGATTGATCGAGGCAGACGCCCGCGGCGATCTTGGTCAGATGCTCGCCGCGCGCCGACAGCGACCGGGCGATCGCGCTTGATGCCGCGTCGCCGATCGCGATCACTGCCTCGTGCTGCGCCGACTGCATCGCGAACAGCCGCGCCTTCGATGCCGCATAGGCCTCGAACCCATCATACCGGTCGAGATGATCGGGCGTCACGTTCAGGAGCACCGCGATCTCGCAATCGAGCGCCTCGGTCAGGTCGATCTGATAGCTCGACAATTCGATCACATAGACCCCGCCCTCCGGCAACGGATCCTGCGCCAGGATCGGCAGCCCGATATTCCCGCCCATCAGGCTGGGGATACAGGCTTCCTCGCACAGATGATTGACGAGCGCGGTCGTCGTCGATTTCCCGTTCGTGCCAGTGATCCCGACGACGCGGTGTCCCGGCAGTTCGGCCCGTGCCTT
Source organism: Sphingomonas sp. (assembly GCA_965219075.1). Taxonomy (GTDB): domain Bacteria; phylum Pseudomonadota; class Alphaproteobacteria; order Sphingomonadales; family Sphingomonadaceae; genus Sphingomonas. The sequence goes on along the minus strand of CBDCMM010000002.1, from coordinate 1,501,698 downwards.
GGCGAACAATTCGATGTCGCCTATAACCCGCACCCCCACGTTACGCGCCTTCGCGACCAACGGATGGGAATTGAGCGGCACACCCGGCGACACCACCAGAGCATCGCGCCCGGATATATCGTCAAGCGGCGCGATCGTCAGATGCGGATCGGATCGTCCCGCGAACAATGATCTTTTGCCCTCGTCCTCGTCCCACGCCGTGACGTCGGCACCGGAGGCAAGCAGAGCCTCGACTGTCGCGGCACCCGACCGCGCCAGCCCCAGCACGCCGTAACGCTTTCCGGCCCAGGCGCTACTCAGGATCACCGCAGCTTCAACGTCGAAAGTCCGGCCAGCGCCAGCACGAACGCGATGATCCAGAACCGGATCACGACCGTCGGCTCGCTCCATCCGAGCTGCTCGAAATGATGGTGGATCGGCGCCATCCTGAACACCCTGCGTCCGGTCCGCTTGTAGAAGAACACCTGGATGATGACGCTCATCGCCTCGACGACGAACAGCCCGCCGATAATCCCGAGCACGATTTCATGATGCGCGACGACCGCGATCGTGCCGAGCAACCCGCCGAGCGCCAAACTGCCGGTATCGCCCATGAACACGGCGGCGGGCGGTGCATTGAACCACAAAAATGCCAGCCCCGCTCCGACCACCGCGCCGCACAGAATCGCCAGTTCGCCCGCGCGCGGGACATGCTGAATGCCCAGATAATCCGCGAATTTGACGTTTCCGACCAGATACACGATGACCATGAAAGCAACGCTTGCGATGATCACCGGCATCGTCGCCAGCCCGTCCAGCCCGTCGGTCAAATTGACGGCATTGCCGAACGCCACGATCGTGAACGCCGCGAACAGCGGATAGAACCAGCTGAGCTCAAGATAATAGCGCGTGGTGAACGGCAGATAGAGCCCGGACCCGTTCTGTCGCATGATGATCACCGCTGCGATCCCGGCAATCGCAAACTCCATCAGCAATCGCGTCCGTCCCGAAACGCCCGCGGCGCTTGCCTTTTTGATCTTGTCGTAATCGTCCATGAACCCGATCGCACCAAAGCCCAGCGTCACGAACAGGCAGGCCCAAACGAACGGGTTCGACAGATCCATCCAGATCAGCACCGCCAGGCTCATCGATGTCAGGATCATCAACCCGCCCATCGTCGGCGTGCCCCGCTTCGCCAAATGCGTCTGCGGTCCGTCCAGACGGATCGGCTGGCCCTTGCCCTGACGGACCCGCAACCAGCCGATGAACTTCGGCCCGATGAACAACCCGATGAACAATGCGGTCGCAACCGCCGCCCCGGTCCGGAAACTTTGGTAGCGAACCAGGTTCAGCAGGCTTGGAAACCCCAGATGCTCGGCAATCCAGTACAGCATCTACGCCCTTCCGGCCTTCAACTTGGCGACCACCCGCGACAGGGCGACGCCGTTCGATCCCTTGATCAGAACCGCGTCTCCCGGCGTGACGATCTTCTCGATCTCGGCAAGCGCTGCGGTTGCGTCCGCCACATGGACGAAATCGACCTTTCCCTCAAGCGCGCGGGCAAGTGGCGTGATCGCTTCTCCGACCAGCACCAATTGTTCGACTGCCGCGCGGCGGACCGGTTCGGCAAGGTCGGCGTGAAGCCCGGCCGACCTGTCGCCCAGTTCGCGCATCTCGCCCAGCACCGCGACATGCCGTCCACGTTCCTCGGCCAGCACGGATAGCGCCGCTGCGACCGATGCCGGATTGGCATTATAGCTCTCGTCGATGATCAGCGCGGCGCCGCCCTCGATCTGTGCCATGAAACGCTCACCCCGGCCCGCAAGCCCACCTAATTCCGCAAGCGCCAGCCCGGCAAGACCCAGATCCCCGTCGACCGCATCGACACAGGCCAGCACGCCAAGCGCGTTCGACACCCAGTGCGCGCCCGGCTGCGACAGCGTGAAGCTCACCTCGCGCTTACCGATCCGCGCGGTAACGAAACTCGCGCCGGTCTCGAGCCGCACCGCCTCGATCGCGCGGACATCCGCCCCCTCGCCGCGCCCGAACGTCACGATCCGCGCGGCAAAAGGCTTTGCCGCGGCGATCAGCCGGTCGCGAAACGGACTGTCGAACGGCACAACTGCCGTGCCGCCCGGCTCAAGCCCCTGAAAGACTTCGCCTTTCGCATCGGCGATCGCCTCGATGCTCGGAAAATATTCGATATGCGCGGGCGCGATCGCGGTGACCATTGCCACATGCGGCCGGACCAGCCTTGTCAGGCTGGCCAGTTCGCCCGCGTGGTTCATTCCCATCTCGAACACCCCGGCCGTGGCATCCCGCGGCATCCGCGCCAGACTGAGCGGGACACCGGTGTGGTTGTTATAGCTCTTGACCGACCGGTGCACCTTACCCGGCATCACCCGCTCGATCGCCGCGAACAACGCTTCCTTCGCACTTGTCTTGCCGACCGAACCCGTGATGCCGACGATCCGCGCCGTGCTTCGTGCCCGCGCTGCCCGCGCCAGATCCTGCATCGCTGCGAAACTGTCCGCGACCCGGACATGCGGGTGCGTGCAAGCCCCGGCCACGATCGCACCCGCCGCCTTGTGCGCGAACGCCTGATCGAGATAATGATGCCCGTCGGTCTGCGCGCCGCTTAGCGCGATGAACAGGTCGCCCGGCTCCACTTCACGCGAATCGAACGCGACACCGTCGACCGCGAACGGACCGGACTCGCTACCGCCGGTCGCCTCCGCAATTTCTTTCGAGGACCACAGCATCAGGCGGCATCCGTGTCTTTTGACGCACGTCCGGCCATTCCCGTTCCGTACCTCAGCCCGAGCCTCGCGCGCGGACGTGCGGGCGTTTGCGGCGCGGGCGCATGTGCCAGTTGCCGCTGTTCGGTCGCATCCGCGCTCACCGCGCACATTCCCGCGCAACAACGACATCGTCGAACGGCAGGATCAGGTCACCGACGACCTGCCCCTGTTCATGACCCTTGCCCGCGATCAGGACGATGTCCTCGCGCATTGCCACCTGGAGCGCTTTCGCGATCGCCGACCGGCGATCGGCGATCTCGACCGCATCCGGGGCGCCCTTGATGATGGCGCTGCGGATCTCGTCCGGGTCTTCCGTCCTCGGATTGTCGTCCGTGACGATCGTCAGATCGGCCACCGCAGCAGCAATCCGGCCCATCTCCTCACGCTTGCCCGCATCCCGGTCGCCGCCTGCGCCGAACACCAGGATCAGCCGCCCGCCGACATGCGGCTTCAGCGCCGCCGTCGCAGCCTCGAGAGCATCAGGCGTATGCGCATAATCGACATAGACCGGCGCGCCGCTCGTCGTGATCACCGCCCGTTCAAGCCGCCCCCTGACCGGCTGCAACCGCGACAGGTTGTTGATCGTCATGGGCACGTCACCGCCGGTCGCGATCACCAATCCGGCCGCGGTCAGGGCGTTTGCCGCCTGATAGGCTCCGATCAGCGGCAGATTGACACTATGGTCCCGTCCGCCCGCCTCGATCGTCAGCTTTTGTCCAAGCAGCGACGGCACCCGCTCGATGAGCCTCAGCGTCTCGCCGTGCGTGCCGACCGTCACCAGCGCGTTGCCGCGTTCGCGCGCAAGGTCGACGACGCGCGCCGCCGCCGGATCGTCTGCCCAGACGACGGCGGTCCCATCGGGCGACAGCACTTCAGAGAACAACCGCATCTTCGCGGTCAGATATGCCGCCATGTCGCCATGATAATCGAGGTGGTCGCGGCTGAGATTGGTGAATGCCGCCGCCCGGACATCCAAACCTTCGGTCCGGAATTGCGTCAGCCCGTGGCTCGACGCTTCGAACGCCAGATGTGTCACCCCCTCGCGCGCCAGGCCTGCGACATTTGCCAGGAACGTGACGATATCGGGCGTCGTCAGCCCGGTCGTGACGCTTTCGTCCGCCGTACTGACCCCCAGCGTCCCGATCGATGCCGCGTGATGCCCGGCCATCCGCCACAATTGCCGCGTCATCTCCACCGAAGACGTTTTGCCGTTGGTGCCGGTAATCGCGACGCAGATTTCCGGGAACGGCGCAAAATAACTTGCAGCCATCTGCGCGAACCTTTGGCGCGGATTTTCGTCGGCGATATGAACCGCGCCCTCGACGACCGCGCCGGGACACGCCACTACCGCGACCGCGCCCGCACGTACCGCGCCGTCGATATAATCCTCACCGTTGAAGCGGGTGCCGCGAAACGCGCCGAACACGCATCCTGGCGCGACCTTGCGATGGTCGATCGCAAAGCCGGTAACCGGCGCCGCCTCGCTTCCTCCCGTCAGCGCGCCGAGTTTCATGCCGCCGATTTCGCCGGCGCGACTTTCATTCGCCCGTCACCTGCCGGTTCGCCGGTTCCTGCCATAGCAAAGGCAGCATGTCGCTGACGTCGATGTCGCGGTTCATATCGGGAATCACGCCCAGCAGCGCGCCGGTGCGCGCGATGGTGCGGCCGACGACCGGCGCGGCGTTCCAGGCCGCGGTCTTCCAACCTCCGGTTTCCTTGGTCCCTTTTGGTGAATCGAGCATGGCGAGCACCACATAGCGCGGCGCGTCCATCGGAAAAGCGGCGACAAAGGTGGCGACGTTGCGGCTGTGATCATATCCGCCCGCCGACGCCGCTTCGGCGGTGCCGGTCTTGCCGCCAACGCGGTATCCCGGCGCATCGCCCTTGCGCCCGGTGCCGCGCATCACGACCAGCCGGAGCATCTCGCGGATTTTGCCGCTTGTCGCGTCGCTGATGACCCGCCGGCCCGCTGCCGCATGGCCCGGCGCGACCTTGAGCAGCGTTGCAGGCCGCCAGATGCCGCCATTGACCAATGCCGCATAGGCGCTGGCAAGCTGAAGCGGCGTGATTGCGATACCGTGACCGTAAGCGGTTGTCATCGTCGTCGTGCGCGCCCAGTATGTCGGCCATAGCGGCCGCCCCTTTTCACGCAGTTCGATATCCGGCTTGGTGTCGAAACCCAGCTTGCGAAACATCGCCTGCATGCGCTCGGGCCCGACTTCGTCGGCGACGCGGGCGGTGGCGATGTTGGACGAATAGATCAGGATCTCCGGCATTGTCAGCCAGCGTTTCGGATCGCCGTGCGCGTCATGGATTGTGAAGCGTCCCACGCTCAGCGGATGCGTCGCGTCCCATCGGCGCGCGGGGTTCGGCACCACCCCGGTGTCCAGCGCGGTCGCCATCGCGATCGGCTTGAAGGTCGATCCCAGCTCATACACGCTCTGCGTCGTGACATTGCGTAGTTCCTCCAGGCTCGACATGCCGACGCGGTTGGGATTGAATACCGGCAGCGACGCCATCGCGATCACTTCCCCGGTCCGCACGTCGAGCACGACGCCGCCCGCACCGCGCGCCGAAAACGTCGCCATCGCGCGCGCAAGCTCGCTTTCCATAGCAGCCTGGACGCGCGTATCGATCGACAGCGCGACCGGCCCCTTCGCCTCCATCGGGTCCAGCAACCGCTCGTCAAGCACACGTTCCATGCCGCTCATGCCGTGCCCGTCGGTCGACAGGAAACCGAGCACATGCGAGGCCATCGACCCTTGCGGGTAGAGCCGCTGCGTCTCCCGCGCGAAAACGATCGCGGGCTCACCGATCGCGTTTACCTGCTCGACCAGCGCCGGGCTCGCGCGGCGCTGAAGATAGGTGAAGTTCACATTCTTGGTGATCTGGCGATAGAACCAGTTCCGGTCCCCGCGCTCGGGCATCAACGCGGCCAGTCTGGCGGCGATCTGGTCCGCATTGCCGATCAGCCGCTTCGGATGAACGCCGATCGTCCAGGCATCGATCGTTCGGGCCAGCGGGGCACCGTTACGGTCGACGATATCGCCCCGCGCTGCGATCGCGGCGACGCGCGTCGATGCGTCGGCCGGGCCCGCGAACACGGCGAGCATGGCAAGTCTGGCAATCACGACGACGACGCCTGCCGCGAACAGCAGCATCAGCATCATCAGCCGCGTGTGCGCGGTCACGACCAGCGCATGGCGCTGCACCGCATCGCGACGCTGGGAAACGGGCCTGGCGACGGACACGCTCACCGCCGGCGGCTCGCCTCGCCATGCGCGCTGCGCAACAGATCGGACAGCGTCGATTCGGACAGCAGCTTGCGGTCGAGCATCGCCACCGCCTCGCCGCGTACACCGGCGCTGATGCCCGGCTGCGGCCTGGATACAGGCTTCGCCTCCGCCACCGCGACCTGTCGAACCGGCTCGGCTTTCGCAGCCGCGGCCACCGGCGCGGCGCGCCTCGCGCCCGGATCGATCCGGGCAACCGCGACCGGCGCGGGGTCGGCACCCGGCGCTGCGGTCGTAACCGACGGCACGACCAGCACCGCGCTTTGCACGGCAGCGCCCGGCATCTGGTTCAGATCCATCGCGGCGAGCTGGGTTTCATCGGCAACAAACTGGCCGGCAGTGGGCGATGACAAAGCAAGCGTGTCGCCGTTCCATTTTTCCAGCTGGACCAGGTTCGCACGCGTGTCGAACTCGGTCTGCAGCGCGCGGATGTCGCGTTCGGCCGACTCGATCCGGTGGTTGACGTCGTCCAGTTTCTTGCGTTCCGCCGCGACCTGCAGCGATACCAGGTAGAATCCAAGCACCACCGCCACGCAGCTGACGAACCAGCCGACGCCTTTCAATCGATACGCCGCCGTCATTGCCCTGCCCCTCTCATAGCACGCGATCTTTCCGCACATTGTGTCTCGCTCCACGCGCGCGCATCGGTGCGGAATGCCGTGCGCAGTGTCGCCGAGCGTGCGCGCGGATTGCGCGCGATCTCCGCCTCGCCCGCACGCACCGCGCGTCCGGCCAGTCTGAAGCTCGGCATCGCCCGCTCCGCCGTCTCGGGCGCATGCCGCGAACCGCCGGGCATCGCGCCGGACCGTTCGCGCAGGAACCGCTTCACCATCCGGTCCTCGATCGAATGAAAGGTCACGACGGCCAGCCGTCCGCCCGGTTTCAGCACCCGTTCCGCCGCCGCCAGCCCGTCGGCCAATTCTTCCAGTTCGCGGTTGATATGGATGCGGATCGCCTGGAACGTCCGCGTCGCCGGGTCCTTCTTGTCGTGCGGCCGGTGCCCGAGCGCCCGTCGCACGACCGCCGCCAGTTCGGACGTTCGCGTCAATGGCCGCGCCGCCACGATCGCCCGCGCGATCCGCCGTGACTTCGGTTCGTCGCCATAACGATAGAGGACGTCGGCGATCTCGCTTTCCTCCGCTTCATTGACGAAATCCGACGCGCGCGGCCCCGTCTGCGCCATCCGCATGTCGAGCGGTCCGTCCGCCTGGAACGAAAATCCCCGCTCCGCCTGGTCGATCTGCATCGACGACACGCCGATATCCATGACCACGCCGTCCACCGGCGCATCGAGCGCCGCGTCCATTTCCGAAAATTCGGCCTCGACCAGCCTCAGCCGCTCTTCGCCGTCCGCAAGCGCACGTCCGCCCGCGATCGCATCGGGATCACGGTCGAACGCGATAACGTTAGCGCCGCGGGCCAGCATCGCGCGTGTATAACCGCCAGCGCCAAAGGTCGCATCGACGTGCCGTTCGCCGGGCTCGATCGCCAATGCCGCAATCACCTCGTCGAGCAGCACCGGAACATGCGCACCCGCGCCGCTCACAGCGCGATTCCCTTTTCCTGACAATGATAGCGGCACGCGGACACCATCTTGGCGGGCAGGCCCGGCGTCTCGACCAGCGTCTTGGGGTCCCAGATTTCGATATAGTCGAACGTTCCCCAGAAAAACGCGTGCTGGCCGATCCCGGCATGAAAGCGCGGGAAACCCGGCATGATGAACCGCCCGGAGCCGTCGAACGGCACCGACTCGCCGTTCGCGCCGTCACGCTTCACATTGTAATCGACGCGCCCGTCGGGTCCGCGCGACATCTCGACACGGCGGTCCAGTTCGGTCTTCAGTTCGTCGACATAACCGGGATCATAGGCGATCAGGCACCGCTCGGTTTCGTGTGCGGCGATGATGATCGTGCCGCCGTCCTTGCCGTCTGCACGCGGCGCGTTTTGCGCCAGCGTACTGCGCAAAGCGTTGGGAATCGCGACCCGGCCCTTGTCGTCGACAAGCCCGATGCCACTTCCCTGATATGCTCCGCGTTCCGACACGCTGACCTCGCCTCCGGCTGACACGACGAGCCGCGCGGAAAAACAGCCATCGCCGCGATCCCGCTAGTCCGATCATGAGAACAGTGAGCCTGCCCCTCTGTCGACACCGGTGTAACACAGGTTGCCGGGGAAGCAACGGGATTTTTGGGGATAGAACGGGAATTTATGGGTGGGAGGCGCAATCGCTACCGACCGGGGGCAGCGCACGTTACTCGTCGGCGATTGCGCACGTCGCCGGAACGGAAACCTTCCATCAATTTTTAGGCTGAGCCATTGGAGCGGGAGCGGGCGCTGCCTCAGGCGCGGGCACCGGCTCGGGCAAAGCCTCGGCCTGCGCATTGACCGTACTGGGGGCCACGCCCATTTCGACCAGGGGTTCGCCCGGCGCGGCCGCCTCGTTCTCGACCGTCATGTTGGCGACGACGTCCGCCTGGGCAGACCCCGCCGCCGTGACCGGCCGCTCACTCGAAACAGAACCCAGGATCGAACTGGCGATCACGATCAGCACGATGACGCTGGCAAGCCCGATCAGCCCGACTTTCACGCGCTGCATGCGCTGATATCGTTCGGTAACCGCCTTCATCGTCATGGGCCGCGATACTGGATCATGGACCTGATGTCGATTATCGGGTGTTCAGGAAACCCGGCGTCGCCCTTTTCCCGGCCCGGTCCGGCGCGCACCGGCGACCGCACCAACCGCAAGCGCCGCCCACATCCAGCCGATCAGCATGACCGATCCGATCCGCGTATAAATCACATGATCGATCGCATGGAGCGATATCGTCTCGATCACCGTCAACGCGATCAGCGCCGCTGCGGACGCCTGCGACAATGTCATCCGCCCCGCGCCGCGCAGGACGACCACCCCTGCGGCCACCGCAATCGCGATCAGCCAATATTGCACATGATGTTTGTCGGCATAAGGCGCCGCCGCCTCGATGATCGCCCCCTCGACGGCATTATGGATTCCGAAACGGGCACCCAGTTGCAGCTCGAGGACGCCAACCGCAAAGGTCACCGCCGGAAACCGCCATCCGCGTCCGCGCCACGCACAGACAAGGGCGGCTATCAGAAACGCGATCGTACCGGTCAGTTGCGTAGGGTTCATTCTCGCGTCATGGCGCGTCCGGGCTTCTGGATAAAGCGATGATCGACGGCGAACTGGCGATACTTTACTTCGTGTTTGCCGCAGCTTCCGCCATTGCCTTCCGGCTGTTCGGGGCGCGCCGCGCTGTGATCGGCTGTTATCTTGGCGGATGGATTCTTCTTCCGGCCGGTATCTATCCGCCCAGCGGCATCGCGACCGGTTTGCCGATCGACATCATGCCGCTCGCAGTTCCCTCACGAATGCTCACTTCGAAAGCGGCGGCCATACCGCTGATAATCGGCGTAATCACCATGGCCGGCGATCTGCGGCGCTGGAAAGCGTTTCGACCCCGCCCGATCGACGCTGTCGTCGCCGCGTTCTGCCTCTGGCCGCTGGCGCAATCCCTTGTCATTGCGAGCGATCCCGCCGGATGGAGGCAGTCGGCCTATCTCCTCGCCGCATGGGGCGGAAGCTGGCTCATCGGCCGGCTCTACGTATCGGGACCGGACGGCAGGAACGATCTTGTCGAGGCGTTGATGTGGTCGGGTGCCGCCCTGCTGCCGGTTGCACTTGTCGAAGGACTGGCCGGACCGCGATTTTACGAACTCCTCTACGGCCCTCATCCTTTTGCGGGTGACGGCGCGGAACGGTATCTCGGCTTCCGGCCGCTCGCCTTCTTCGAAAACGGCAATCAATACGGCCTCTGGATCGCGCTCTCGGCGCTCGCGGGCATGATTGTTGCAAAGGTCAAACCGGCCTATCGCCTGCTCGCCGCACTGCTGATCGCCGCCGCACTCGCCGCGCAATCGGTCGGCGCGATCCTGTTGCTGGCCGTCGGTGTCCTGGTTCTCCGCTTCCGCACCTCGATCTCCCGCCGCATGATCCTGACTGGCGCGACGGTCATCGCGGGATGCGTGCTGCTGCTGGGCGTGATACTCCTCGTCGGCGGCAAGCCGGTCGTCGACTTCGGCATCCACGCGTTCCGGGCCGTTGGCCGGGGATCCTTCCCGTGGCGCGTTTCCCAGGATTTGAAGATGCTCTCGCTCATCGCCGAGCATCCGTTAGCGGGCTTTGGAGAGTGGGACTGGTGGCGACCCAAATCCACCCGGCCCTGGGACTTGCCGACGCTCCTTGTCGGACAATTCGGACTGATCGGTTTGCTTCTCGCGCTGCCATTCGCTGCAATTCCGGTTTACCGCATCGCCAAGAATGATCGCGACGCGTTCGACAATTCGATCTTCGCCGCCGCGCTGATCGCGGTGCTCGCGCTCCTCGACGCATTGCTCAACGCCTTCATCTTCTTCCCGGCCCTCCTTCTCGCCGGGGGCCTCGCGATCCCGGACCGGCAACCCGCATCGGACCGATCCGCAAGCGACGGCGGTTAGAGCAGGAGCACCAGCGCGGCGTCCAATGGCTGTCGTTCGATGTTAGCGCATCCCCTCCTGAGAGCCGGCATTGCGTACTGCGAGACGTCCAGCTATTTTTTCAGGGTGTTCGGCAATTCCAACTTTGATCGCTTGCGGCAAACTTTCCAAGATCAGTTTTCGACTGTTTCAAATGAATTAATTTACCGTAAGGGCCAAAAGGGTGCACCGGTCCGTATAAGCGAATTGGAACGAGACAACTTTGTAGCGACATTCAACAAACAATTCGATATGCTACATGGGCCATATTTCCAGCTACAATTACTCTAATATTGTTACTAGTATGGCTAGTTCCAGACACCGATAGTACCATAGCTATCGTGGCGATCTGGATTGGACTAGGCGCGATATTAGCTCCCTTTATGGGAATTTTCTACTGGGCTTGGAATGCTCCGGCCCGCGAGCTGCAACATCGAACCCCTGAAGGCGCTGCGTTGACGAAGCAGGAGGCACGCGCGCTTGCTTTTTCTAAGATGACCTACGGTCAACTAGCACTAGCAGCGGTGATGGGTGTGGGGCTGGTTTGGAAAATGTCTGCAAACGGATGTCTTTCTTGGAGGTAACTTAGTTTGGCTTGTCTGCGGAGGCTTTTTGACCGGACTTGCCGGCATCCAAGCTATCCGAAAGTGGCTATTCAATCAGCAATGATGATGCAAAAATCAAAAGTTTTGCATCATCGTAGTGGGCAAAGCGGCCGGTCATCTTGCAGTCGCTCCGAGTGCCTGACATCGTTCAGCGATGAAGCGCCGAACTGAAGTCATACTGATCTCGGCAATGGCGCTTCTGTTCGCCTTGGGAACCCTGCCTTTTTGGGGAATGGGTCCGGCAGTCCTGCTCGATGCAAGCAGAACCGTAAAATCGCGGACACCCTCGCCAGATGGAAGACGCTTCGCTCAAGTCGAGGGGGTGATCGTCGGCGGAGTTCCTAACATCGTCGTGATGGTTAGATCGTGGTGGCTACCTAACTGGTATATAACAGGCTGCGCCGCAGCTGAGCTGCTGCCGGTTCCGTGGACACCAAGATAAGGTGTTTTTGGAACTGGAGGATGGAGATGCAACGACGGAAGTTCAGCCGCGAGTTCAAGCTCGAGGCAGTGAAGCTCGTGCGGGAACGCGGAGTATCGGTATCGCAAGCGGCTCGCGATCTGGACCTGCACGAGAACGTGCTGCGCAAGTGGGTGCGCGAGCAGCAGGTTGACCCGGGATCGGCATTCCCCGGTCACGGCGTGATGAAGCCGGAGAGCCAAGAGATTGAGCGGCTGCGCCGCGAGTTGGCCAGGATGAAGGCCGAGCGCGACATCCTAAAAAAAGCGGCGGCCTACTTCGCCAGGGACTCGATATGAGGTTCGAGTTCGTAGCGAAGCACCGAGGGATCTGGCCGGTATCGTGGATCTGCGAAGCGCTCGGTGTCTCGCGCAGCGGCTTTCACGCGTGGCTGGTTCGGGCACCCAGCGCTCGCGCCCGCAGCGATGAGGAGTTCGGCGCCAAGGTGCGCGCCAGCTTCATCTCCAGCTATCGGACGTATGGTGCGCGCCGGGTCTGGCACGATCTTCTGGCCGAAGGCCTGTCATGTGGTCTGCATCGCATCGAACGGCTGATGCGTGTGCAGGGTCTGAGGGCGCGTCCGCGACGTCGTGGCCTGCCCAAGGACGATGGCCTACGATCCGTCATCGCTGACAACCTCCTTGACCGCCAGTTCACGGCCGAGGCGCCCAACCAAAGGTGGATCGCCGACTTCACCTACATCTGGACCGCCGAAGGATGGCTATACGTCGCTGTCGTCATCGACCTGTTTTCGCGCCGTGCGGTCGGCTGGTCGATGAGCGATACCATGACCGCCCAGCTCGTGACCGATGCGCTGATGATGGCGATCTGGCGACGCGGAAAACCCGATGCGCTGCTGCACCACTCGGATCAGGGCAGCCAATATACGAGCGAGCAGTTCCAGCGGTTGATGGCCGACAATGGCGTCACCTGCTCGATGAGCCGGTCGGGCAACGTCTGGGACAACGCGGCAATGGAGAGCTTCTTCTCGTCGATGAAGACCGAACGGATCGGCCGGAAGACATATCGAACGCGCAATCACGCGAAGGCAGATGTGTTCGATTACATCGAGCGCTTCTACAACCCGACACGCAGGCACTCGACCCTGGGCTATCTCAGCCCCATGGACTTCGAGCGGCAAGCTCATGTAGCCTAACTTGGTGTCCATGGGACCGGCAGCAGCTCAAGCCTCACACTATATGGATGCCAACGCCCAAGTTCGCTGGGTATCTAACACCGCGATAATCGTAACCCATACGGACGATCAGCTTAGTTGGGATACCGGCTCCGCGCCTTTCCACAATGCGCCATGCGAGAACGTGGCGGTCACTTTCGCCAATAAGTCATAGAAATCCGTATGTCGGCTTCCGCCAGTTTGGCAGGCGTGATGCAAAACTCACAAATTATGCATTGGACCTAAAACAGCCAAATTTCATTAGCTTACGCAATGCAAATATCTGATGACTATCGGCATCTCACAGCGCTCATTCCGTGTTCTTCTCAAAGCGCCTCGACAGACGGCCAACCCCATTCGACCGCTCACTTGCAACCATCAATCCAGGTCGGACGCTTACATCGGGACAGCCTTCACCGGCTCTGTCCTACAGCATGATGTTCTTGTAACGTTCTGCGGTGACCCGTTTTGCCGACTCGACTCTTCCTGCCGCACACATCCTGTCAGCAAACGACAGGCCGCCTGCGGGCGAACGCGCTCCGGACCACCAAATCCACCAACATTCGGATGGTGGAATGACCTTGCCGCCGCGTCCGCTCCGCTGGTTGTTCCTTGATCTCAACAGCTATTTCGCCAGCGTCGAACAACAGCTGCAACCCGGCCTTCGCGGCCGTCCGGTGATCGTTGCCCCGGTCGGCTCCGACACCACCGTCGCCATCGCGGCATCGATCGAGGCGAAACGCTATGGCATCACCACCGGCACGCCGGTTTGGGAGGCAAAACAGCGCTGCCCCGAAATCATCGTCACGCCCGCACGGCACGACCGCTATGTCGCGTTTCACGATGCGATCGTCGCAGAGATCTGGCGTCACATCCCGGTCACCCGCGTCTGTTCGATCGACGAGGTCGCCTGCCGCCTGCTCGACAACGAAAACGACCGGTCCTCGGCGGAGGCGCTCGCGCGCCGGATCAAGGCAGGCATCCGGCGCAATGTCGGCGAACGCCTGACGAGTTCGGTCGGGATCGCACCCAACCGGTTGCTCGCCAAACTCGCGTCCGATCTGCACAAACCGGACGGGCTCGTCGTATTTGAAGAATGCGACCTTCCGCATGCGCTCTATCCGCTCGCCCTGCGCGAAATTGCAGGCATCGGTGCGAAGATGGAGCGGCGGCTCGCGCGCGGCGGCATCAACGACATCCGGCAGTTATGCGAACGCCGTCCGCGTGACGCTGGCGATGCCTGGGGCGGGACCAACGGCGACCGTCTCTGGTATCTGCTTCACGGCTTCGATCTGCCCGAAAAACCGACGCAAAGCCGCTCGATCGGCCATAGCCACGTCCTGTCGCCGCGCAACCGCGGTGCAGAACCCGTCCGCCTGACCGCGCGCCGCCTGGCGCTGAAGGCGGCAAGCCGTCTGCGCCGCAAAAACTACCGCGCGCGGCTGCTCGTTCTCCATGCCCGTTTTGAGGATGACAAGTCGACCTGGCGCAGCGCCGTCAAACTGCCCGCGACGCAGGACAGTTTCGTGATTCTCGCCCATCTCGCCCCGCTTTTCGATCGTCTGCGGCGCGTCTCGGCGGAACGCGGCGGCGCGTTTAGCATCCGCATGATCGGCGTGACGCTCTGCGAAATCGAGCCGGAACAGGGTGAACAGGGCACATTGTTCAGCTATCTGGATGCGGCGGACCCGTTGGCGCGGGAAACCCGCGGACTGGCGCTCAGCCGCGCGCTCGATCACATCAACCACCGTTTCGGGCGCAACGCGGTCAGCGTCGGTTCGCTCGGCGGCGGCCGGATCGACAATGTCGGGACCAAGATCGCCTTCGGACGGATACCGGAGGCGAGCGAGTTCCATGAATGATGCGCCGCCGCAGATTTTTGACCGGATGCCGTTCTGCGTACTTGACGCTACGCCCCGCTTGCCTAAAGCGTCGCGTCGCTATGAAAATCCTTTCCCTTCATCTCGCCGCCGCCTCGCTTTTGGCGTTGTCCGCTTGCAACAAGCCGCAACCCCAGGTGATCGACGTCAACCCCGATCCGATGGCGAACGCGCTTGCCAATGCTGCGCCCGTCGAACTGCCGCCCGCGATCGAATCGGACGTTTCGTTGCGGTGCAGCAGCGACAACAGCCTTGCCTTCGTGACGTTCTTCGCCGGTCACAAGCAAGCGCTTGTCCGCACGGCAAAGGACGATACGCCCACCCGGCTTACCGCTCCCGCCGCCGGGGAACCCTACACAGCCGAGGGCGGCTGGAAGATGACCGGCAACAAGGACAAGATCGTCCTCGATCAACCGGGCAAGCCGCAAAAGACCTGTCACGCCTGATCCGAACGTCCGCCGCACCGCGGACCAAGCCATGATCGGCGGCACGGTGCGGGCCGATCGCCGCCGTTCTACATGACCACATATTCCGGCCTGCTCGAACCCGATCTCGTGCTGCGCGCCTATGCGCTCGGCATATTCCCGATGGCCGACGAGCGCGACGCCGCAGGGGTTTATTGGGTCGAGCCCCGCAAGCGCGCCATACTTCCGCTCGACCGCTTTCGTCCGTCCCGCTCGCTGCGCAAGACGATCGCTTCCGACCGCTTCGTCGTAACCGCCGACACGGCGTTCGCCGCTGTCGTCGCGCTTTGCGCCGAGGCTGCGTCCGATCGCCCCGAAACCTGGATCAACCACGACATCGAACGCGTCTTTTGCGATCTTCATTCGCGCGGATACGCACATTCCGTCGAATGCTGGGCGGATGGTACGCTCGTCGGCGGGCTTTACGGCCTGGCGCTCGGGCGTGCGTTCTTTGGGGAAAGCATGGTCAGCCGCGCGACCGACGCGTCGAAAGTCGCCCTTTCCTGGCTCGTCGCGCGACTGATTGCCGGCAAATTCACCCTGCTGGACTGCCAGTTTCAAACCCCGCATCTCGAATCGATGGGCGCGATTGAAATTAACCGTGACGATTATGTTGGTTTGCTGTCGGCCGCATTAGAAGGCGTCGTTTCGCCTCCGGACTCGGTGCCCCCCGCCGCCGGTTCGGCCGGCTTCTTCGCCCTCGACGCACTCCCGCGTGACGGCGCCGGCGCTGCAACCGTATCGGCACCGCTTTCGGGCCAGGACATCGTGCAGCTCTTGGTCCAGACGTCATAAACCGGGTTGCGAACGACATTCAGCGCGGGCCGCTCCTTGAACAGCCAGCCCGAAAACACCCGCTTGAAACGCTGGTCGGTTCCCCGGACATCCACCTGTACGAAGCTGCCGGTCAGTTGGTCGTCTTCCCACGGCGCGGTCTGTTCACACGCACGCATCCGCACGATCACGTCGCCGGCCCGTATCGCCTGCCCCGGTTTCAGCGTAAGGTCGCGCGTATCGCCGTTGCGCTTGTTCAGCAGTCCGACCACCGCAACGCGCTGCGCCATCGGCGTACCCCCAGCGGGCAATTGCGCATTTTCGGTCGCGATCGTCTCGACGTCCTCGGGTGCCTTCTGCGGACCCGAAGCCAGATCCTGCTCGACGATCGACTGCGGCGTAACCGGCTGCGCGCGGTTCGACCACGATCGATATCCAAGCCATCCGAGCAATATGACTACCACGGCCAGGACGGCCGCGGCCATCCCGCGCCGGCTCACGCGTCCGGCGTCCAGGCTTCATAATCGCCCGTCGCCCCGGCCCGGTTGCCCCCTTTTTCCAGCGCTCCCGCCGGACGATAGGCGAGCGCAGTCCCGGTCATGTTCGGCACCGCGGGCTTTTGCCAGGGGCGCGGATCCGGCAGCGCCTTGTCAGGCACATCTTCGACCTGATGATGGAGCCAGCTGAACCAAGCCGGCGGCACCCGGCTAGCGTCGTTGGCACCATTGTAGATGACCCAGCGGCGCGGCCGTCCGTTGGTGTCGCGCCCGCCCGCATAATAAATATTGCCCAGATGATCCTCACCGACCCGTGTCTTGCCGCGAAGGCCGTAGAAGATCGTTGTCCAGCTCGCGCCGTTCCACCAGGTGAAGGGATTGACGTTGATACCCATGCCTCACCGCTTACCCCGCAAGCGGAATTGCAGCAACCGGCTTCGCACCCGGCGCGACCGCCAGCCGTATCGCCCTCTAGTCGTCCGCCTCTACCGGCTCCCCTGGAGCGGCATCGACGATCCGGCGTGCAAGCTCATAGCCGTGGCCGGCACGGATCATTGCTGCGATCTGCTTTTGGCGGGTCACGCGGTCGACGGCTTCCGTCCCGAATGGCCCCAGCTTCTTGCGGCGCGCGAAAATCAATGCCGCGCCGAACGCGTTTTCCTCGATTGCTGGCGCGAGATGTTGCTGATCCTCAGCATCGATCCCGGCGCTTTGCAGCGCGAACTCGACGCGACGTGCGCCATAGCCGCGCCGGGCAAGCGAGCGCAGCTTTGCTTCGGCGAACAAACGATCGTCGACATAGCCAAGCGACGCCATCCGTTCCGCGATCGACGCGACGTCGACCTCGGGCCCATCCCAGCCGCGCTCCCGGACCTTCCGCCGCAAATAGCCGGTCAGTTTGCCCCGGCTCGTCGCAAACCGCTCCACATAACGAACTGCAAGCCGCTCCAGACTTTGGGCATCGAGCGGCGGGGGGGGGCGGCGATGCGGCATGGTGCCATGATTGTGCCACAGTGACCGTCGATTCTACAGTCGTGATCAAACCGCGCGCTCCGTTCGCCACGACCGGGGCGCCGACAGGCCAGGGATTAAGACGAAACATGCAGAGCGAGCAATTTCCGGCCGAGCAGGACGCGATCGCCGCGACGCCGACCGAAGATGTGCTCACGCGCCGCTTTGCCGATTTCGAAACGCTGGGGGATGCGCTCGATTACGCCGCACGCGGTATCCGCGGGCTGAATTTCCACGATGCGCGCGGGACGTTGGTGAGAAACTACCCGTTCAGTCAGCTTCGGCTGGATGCCTTGGCGGCCGCGCGAAGATTGATCGCGGCCGGCATCGTAGAGGGCGACCGGGTTGCGTTGATCGCCGAAACCACGCCGGAATTCGCCGCGCTGTTTTTTGGCGCAGTGTATGCGGGGGCGTGGCCGGTCCCCCTGCCGCTTCCGACGTCATTCGGCGGCCGGGAGTCGTATATCGACCAGCTTTGCACGCAGCTCGGCAGTTGCGACCCCGCCAGGTTGTTCTATCCGTCGGAATTGGGCGATCTCGCTGGTGAAGCCGCCCGGCTCAGCGACGTCGAGGGGATAGACTGGGCCGAATTCGCATCGCGGCCTGCTCCTGAGACGCCGCTTCCGGTCGCTTCGCCCGACTCAATCGCCTATCTTCAATATTCAAGCGGCTCGACGCGGTTTCCGCACGGCGTTGTCATTACCCACCGTGCCTTGCTCGACAATCTCGCCGCTCACGGGCACGGAATGGCGGTCGAGCCCGGTGATCGCTGCATTTCATGGCTGCCCTGGTATCACGACATGGGCCTGGTCGGATGTTTTCTTTCGCCGGTCGCAAACCAGGTATCGACCGATTACCTGAAGACGGAGGATTTCGCCCGGCGTCCCCTCGCCTGGCTAGACCTGATCAGCCGTAATCAGGGAACGACGCTCAGCTACTCGCCGACCTTCGGCTACGATATTTGCGCGCGTCGCATGTCGAGCCAGATGCGTGCATCGGATCGTTTCGACCTGTCGCGCTGGCGTGTCGCGGGGAACGGCGCGGATATGATCCGCCCGGATGTCATGCAGAATTTCGTCGACGCCTTTGCCGACGCGGGCTTTCGGGCATCGGCATTTCTGCCCAGCTACGGTCTAGCCGAGGCGACGCTTGCCGTTTCGCTAATGCCGCCGGGTGAAGGGATTCGCGTTGAACTTGTCGAGGAAACGCAATTGTCCGGTTCAGGCCCCGTCGCCAACCGTCCCCATCGTTTTCGCGCGATCGTCAATTGCGGCCGGCCGGTTCAGGGCATGGCCGTCGAAATCCGTGAAGAGGACGGATCGCCGCTTACGGACGGTGCCATCGGAAAAGTCTGGTGTTCGGGCGGATCGGTCATGCGCGGCTATTTCCGCGATGCCGATGCGACGGCTGCATGCATGGACGGCGCATGGCTCGATACCGGCGACATGGGATATATGTCCGATGGCTATCTCTACATCGTCGGTCGGGCGAAGGACATGATCATCATCAACGGCCGCAATCACTGGCCTCAGGATATCGAATGGGCGGTCGAACAGCTGCCCGGTTTCAAGGCGGGCGATATCGCGGCGTTTGCGATCACCACGCCCGGCGGCGAAGAAACGCCCGCAGTCCTCGTTCAGTGCCGAAGCTCCGACGAAACCGAACGCGTGCGGCTGCGTGAGGAAATCCGTGACCGTGTCCGTTCGGTGACGGGGATGAATTGCGTCATCGAACTCGTTCCCCCGCGCACGCTGCCGCGAACAAGTTCGGGCAAGCTCAGCCGTGCGAAGGCCAGGAATCTTTATCTGGCGGGCGAGATCAAACCCTACGCAATCGCGGCCTGATTCCGTCAAAGCAAACGATTTGCTAACCAGCCGGCGTCTATCGTCAGCCGGTGAGCGCTCCTGATCATCACCAAACCACGCCGATAGAGGCACCACTGTCGGTTCTGCTGGGTCTGCGCGAAGGTGGCGACCCGGCCGAATGGGGACGGATCAGAGCGACGTTGCTCGACAGCGCACGCGACTGGATTTGGTTCCTGCTCGCCGCCAATATCGTTGGGGCAGGCATGACCGGCCTGCTCGTATTACCGGATGTTTCAGTCTGGATCGTTGCCGTCTGGGGAACTATCGTCTCGGTCGCGTCAACGACGGTCGTAGGCCGGCGCGCCGCAACCCATCACCGTGACGGCGGCTTTGCCCGACTTGAGGAGTTGCGCGATACGGCGCGCGAATCAGTCATGATGGCGCTTGCCTGGGCAGCCGTTCCACTTTGTTTCCATCCGTCGTCAACGGGCGCGGCGGCGGGAATCGGAGTGATCATCGCGATCCTGATGACGGCCGTCGTCATCGCACTCGCTCCGCTCGCTCTGGCGACCATCATGTTTCTCGTCATTCTGGGGACGTCGGTCGCCGGATCGCTGATCTTCAGCGGATCGTACGCCGCGGCCGCCGGATCGATCCTGTTTACGTCGTTGCTGATCATAACCTGCCTCAATCGCGTTCGCGGCGTCGTCCTGCTGCGGGCAGCGCAGATCTCGCTCCACGAACGCGATCAGACCGTCAGTCTGTTGCTGCGCGAATTCGAGGATACGGGTGCCGACTGGCTTTGGGAGACCGATGCAGCGCGGCGCGTCGTCAAGGCTTCGCCCCGTTTTGCGCGCGCCTGCGGACTGGACCGCGTCGCGATCGAAAATCTCCCGTTTCTTCGGGTTCTCGCGGGATCGGCCTGGAACTCCGGGCAATTTTCCGAGGGTCTGAGGAAATTGGCGGCGAAGATGAAAGCGCGGGAGAGCTTTACCGATCTCCGCCTGCCGGTCGTAATCGAGGGCAAGGAGCATTGGTGGGAACTCGCCGCCTCGCCGCGTTATGACGCGGACGGCAGCTTTCTGGGCTTTCGCGGTGTCGGTTCCGACGTCACCGAACAGCGCGCCTCGTCTGCGAAAATTCACCGGATGGCACGCATCGACACGCTGACCGGCCTGCCCAACCGCCTGACGATCAACGAAAAGATCGAGGAGGCAATGGCGGAGGCGGAAAAGTGGAATGGCCGCTGTGCCTTCATGATCATCGATCTCGACCGGTTCAAGGCGGTGAACGACACGCTCGGCCATCCCATCGGTGATCGCTTGCTGACCCGCGTTTCCGAACGGCTCGCACAGACGATGAGCGAAGGTTCGATCTGCGGACGGCTGGGCGGAGACGAATTCGCCGTCGTGCTGCATAATATCGATAATGTCGGCGCGGTTGAAAGCCTTGCCCTGCGCATCATCGAAAATCTGTCGCGGCCCTATGAGATTGATCAATATACCTTGTGGATCGGGGCGAGCATTGGTCTGGCAATCGGTCCGCGCGACGGTCAAACGGCGGACGCGCTGGTCCGTGCCGCCGATCTGGCGCTTTACCGGTCAAAGGATGCGGGCGGCGGAACCTTTCACACTTACGAGCCGCAGCTTCATGCCGATGCGGAGGAACGGCGCGTCCTTGAGCTCGCACTACGTTCTGCGATTGAAAACGGCGAGATGCACCTCGCCTATCAACCCGTGGTGGATGCCGCGACCGGTCGTCTCACCGGGTTTGAAGCGCTGCTCCGCTGGGCAAGCCCGCAACTCGGCAATGTCTCCCCGGCCAAGTTCATCCCGCTCGCCGAAGAAACACGGCTGATCGTACCGATCGGTGAATGGGTGATGCGTACCGCGTGCGAGGAGGCGGCACGCTGGCCGTCGGGCATCCGTGTTGCGGTAAACGTCTCGCCCGACCAGCTCAACGCTACCGAATTCGTCTCGACCGTGGTCTCCGCGCTCGGCAATAGCGGACTGTCGTCCGAACGGCTGGAGATCGAGGTCACCGAAAGCGTGTTCATGCATGAGGGGATGGGCGCGACCAAAAAGCTTGAAAGCATCATCGATCTCGGCGTCCGGCTCAGTCTCGACGATTTCGGCACGGGTTACTCCTCGCTCGGATATCTCAGCCGCACGCGTTTCTCGACGATCAAGATCGACCGCAGCTTCGTCGTCGCCGCCGCCCGGCATGAGCGAGAGGCGACGGCGATCATTCACGCGGTCGTGGCGCTTGCGCGCAGTCTCGGCATGGCGACCACCGCGGAAGGGGTGGAGACGGAGGCCGAACATGCGATGGTCCATGCCTTTGGCTGTACCAAGGTTCAGGGCTATTATTTCGGCCGTCCCCTGCCCGTCGAGGAAGCACGCGCGCTTGCCAACCGGACGTGGCAAGCCGCCGCTTGAGTCAGATGTGGACCGCGCGGTCGTACGCGGCGAGCACGCTCTCATGCATCATTTCCGACAATGTCGGGTGCGCGAACACGGTTTCCATCAACTCGGCCTCGGTCGTCTCCAGCTGCCGCGCCACGACATAGCCCTGGATCAGCTCGGTCACTTCCGCACCGACCATGTGCGCACCGAGCAATTCTCCCGTGGCTGAATCGAACACGGTTTTGACGAACCCCTCGGCCTCACCCAGTGCGATCGCCTTGCCGTTACCGATGAAAGGGAACTTGCCGGCTTTCACGTCATGACCAGCTTCGCGCGCTTTCGCCTCCGTCATCCCGACGCTTGCGACCTGGGGACGTGAATAAGTGCAGCCGGGGATATTGCCCTTGTCCATCGGATGAGGCGATCCGCCCGCGATCTTTTCGACCGCAATCACACCTTCATGGCTTGCCTTGTGCGCCAGCCACGGCGCGCCGGTCACGTCGCCGATCGCCCAGACGCCCTCGACATTCGTCTGCCCGTAACCATCGGTGATGATATGGCCACGCTCGACTTCCACGCCGATCGCATCCAGACCGATTTCTTCCGTGTTCGGGACGATACCGATCGCGACAATCGCGTGACTGAACTCCTCTTTCGTCACCTTGCCGTCCTTGCCCTTGATCGATGCCGTTACGCCGGTCGCGCCCGCATCGAGTCTTTCCAGTCCGGCATTCGTCAGGATGCGGATGCCCTGCTTGGCGAGCGCCTTGTCCATGAATGCGGAGACCTCCTCGTCCTCGACGGGCAGGATACGCGGGAGCATCTCGACGATCGTAACTTCGGCACCCATGTCCGAATAGAAGCTCGCAAACTCGACCCCGATTGCACCCGACCCGATGATCAGCAAACGGGTCGGCATCTCCTCGGGCACCATCGCGTGCCGATAGGTCCAGATGCGCTTTCCGTCCGCCTTGGCAAAAGGCAGGTCGCGCGCGCGGGCACCGGTCGCGACGATGATGTTCTTCGCCGCCAGTTCGACGTTCTTGTCGCCTTGCCTGACCGACAGTTTGCCCTTGCCGGTCAAACTGCCGACGCCCTCGAACACCTCGATCTTGTTCTTTTTCATCAGGCCCTTGACGCCCGCGTTCAGCTGGCCCGCCACCTTGCGACTGCGCTCGACGATCTTGCCGAGATCGAAACCCGGCTTTTCGCACGAAAGCCCATAGCTCCCGGCGTGCGTCATATAATGATAGACCTCCGACGTGCGCAGCAGCGCCTTTGTCGGAATGCACCCCCAGTTCAGGCAGATGCCGCCGAGGCGCTCCCGCTCGACAATTGCGACTTTCATTCCCAACTGGCTCGCACGGATCGCGGCGACATAACCGCCGGGTCCCGAACCCAGCACTACAAGGTCGAATTGATCAGCCATCAGATATCCTACTTCGCGAATAATGGTCGTGCGGCGGCAGTATCAGGCGAGCATGCCAAGGGGGTTCTCGATCAGACCCTTCAGCGCGCGCATCAGTTCGGCACCGTCGGCACCGTCGATCGCGCGGTGGTCGAAACTGCCGGTCGCGCTCATCACAGTCGCGATACCGAGCGCATCGTCGATGACATAGGGTCGCTTCTCCCCCGCACCGACCGCCAGGATCATGCCCTGCGGCGGGTTGATGACCGCATCGAACTGCTTGATGCCGTACATCCCCATGTTCGACAGCGATGCGGTACCGCCCTGATATTCCTCGGGCTTAAGCTTGTTGTCGCGCGCACGGGCGGCGAGGTCCTTGATCTCGGTCGATATGGCGGACAACGATTTGGTATCCGCACTCTGCACGATCGGCGTGATGAGCCCGGACGGCGTGCTCACCGCAACCGAAATGTCGGCGCGCTGGAATGTGATCAGCTGATCGGGCGTGAACATCACGTTGCATTTCGGAACCTGCATCAACGCGACGCCGAGTGCCTTGATCAACAGATCGTTGACCGACAGCTTAACCCCCCTTTGTGCAAGCGAGTCATTCAGTTCGGTGCGCAGTTTCAGCAGCCGGTCGAGCCGGACATCTACCGTCAGATAGATATGCGGGACTGTCTGTTTCGATTCGGTCAGGCGGCGCGCAATCGTTTTGCGGACATTGCTAAGCTTTATTGCGTCATGAGGAATGTCGGGAACGCTTGCTGGCTTCGGCGGCGCTGCGGGAGCAGTTCCGACTTCCGGCTGCGTTGTTGCAGTTTCCGCCCTGAAACCCTCAATGTCCGCCTTGACGATCCGTCCCCTTGGTCCCGATCCCGAAACCGTCTGAAGGTCGATCCCCTTGTCGGCCGCAATCCTGCGCGCAAGCGGACTGGCCTTGACACGGTTGCTGCCGCCGCTTGCGGGACCGGCGTCATCCGGACGACCGTGATCTTCGGCTTGCCTTTCGGTCCGACGCACCGGTTCGGCTTCGGTGCCGGTATCATTGGGATCGGCCGCATCGGGCTTCGGCTCGGAAGCCTTGGCTGCAGGCTCCGGCGTCTCGCTTTTCGTCGACGCTGCGATATCCGCGACATCCTCCCCGTCTTCGGCGAGAATGGCGATCACGGTGCCGACCGCGACATTGTCGGTACCCTCGGCAACCAACACCTTGGCGATCACGCCTTCGTCGACCGCCTCGAATTCCATCGTTGCCTTGTCGGTTTCGATCTCGGCCATCAGGTCACCCGAACTGACCTTGTCGCCTTCCTTCACCAGCCATTTCGCAAGCGTGCCTTCCTCCATCGTCGGCGACAAAGCGGGCATCTTGATCTCGATCGACATTCACATTCCTCGCGCACTGCGTGACCGGACTTCTGTCGCGCTCTCGTCCGCCCGGGTCAAGCCGTGCCCTTGCGTGCGTCGAACCGCTGATCCACCTATGCATCAATCGCGGAAGGGAGTGACGGGTTGCGTATCTATCTGGTGGTGGTGGACGAAACCGCGGAGGCCCGGATTGCCCTGCGCTTCGCGGCGCGACGTGCGGTGAAGACCGGCGGCGGTGTCGAGATACTGTCCCTGCTTCCGCCTCAGGAGTTCATCGCGTTCGGCGGCGTCCAGGCAACGATAGAGGAGGAGGCCCGCCGCCATGCGGAGGCGGTCGTCATCTCCGCTGCCGGAACGTTGTTCGAGGAATCAGGCCTGCGGCCCTCGATCGTGCTTCGTGAAGGGGACGGCCCGCGCGCGATCAAGGCGCTGATCGCCGCCAATCCCCGGATCGCAGCGCTCGTGCTGGGGGCGACGGCGAGCGGCGGTCCCGGCGCGCTCATAACGCATTTCGCCGGGGTGGATGCCGGTAAGCTACCGGTCCCCGTAATAATCGTTCCCGGATCATTGTCTGACGAGGCGATCGATCAGCTGAGTTGACCGCCAATCCCGTTTTGGCTTGTGCGCCCCGTGATCGGTCGCCAAACCAAAGACATGATGATCCTGATCCCGCTGATGCTGGCTGTGACGGCACCCTCGACCCCCGCCCCCTCGCCCGACCGGCTCGAAGACAGCGTCAGGGCGCTCGTCGGCTTTGGTACGCGCCACACGATGTCGTCCTCGACGGATCCCAAACGCGGCATCGGCGCTGCGCGCGACTGGGCGGCAGCGCGCTTCCGGGACATGGCGAAGCGCTGCGACGAATGCATAACCGTAGAGCGTATCGACCGGCTGTTCACCGGCCCGCGCGCACCGAACGGCGTCAGGGTCGAAGACGTGCTTGGTGTTCAGCAAGGGCGCGATCCGACACGGGTCATCATCGTCGGCGGCCATATCGACAGCCGGGTCACCGACGTCTTGAACGCGACCGCGGATGCGCCGGGCGCGAACGACGACGCTTCGGGGGTCGCACTTGTGCTTGAGGCTGCGCAAATTCTGTCGAAGCAAAAGTTCGACGCGACGATTATCTACGCGGTTTTTTCGGGCGAGGAACAGGGTCTGTGGGGCTCAACCCTGCTCGCCGACACGGCAAAGGCGCGCGGATGGCAAGTGTCGGCAATGCTCAACAACGACATCGTCGGCAATACCGTCGGGCAGGGGGGAACGCGTGAGAACCGGTATGTCCGCGTCTTTTCCGAGGGCATACGATCATCCGAAACGCTGCCCGAACAGATGGAACGGCGCGCCATAGGGGGCGAGGACGACGGACCCAGCCGGGCACTTGCCAAGGCGGTTGCGGGAACGGCCCGCTCGATTCCGGCCGGACTTGACGTATTCATCGATCGACGCCCGGACAGGTTCGGTCGCGGCGGCGATCACGAGCCGTTTCTGCGGCTCGGTTACCCGGCGGTACGGTTTTCCGTCGCCAGCGAAAACTGGGACGCCCAGCATCAGGATTTGAGGACGGAGCAAGGCGTCGTCTACGGCGATACCGTCGACCGGATGGACTTCGATTATCTTGCGAAAGTGACCGCGATCAATGTCGCGATGATCGCGCGACTGGCCTCGGCCCCCGCTGCGCCCGCGGAAGTGTCGATCTCGGGCGCGCTTTCGCATGATACGACGGTAAAATGGGCGGCGGTGCCCGGTGCCGTAAAATACCGGGTTCGCTGGCGGCGGAGCGATGCCGGCGACTGGACGAATTCCGCCGATATCGCCGGCACCGAAACCCTGCTGAAGCAAGTCCCGGTCGACGATAATTTCGTCGGCGTTTCGGCCTTGTCCGCCGACGGGGCGGAGAGTCTCGTTAGCTTCGCCGGGCGGGGCCGGTGACAGATTAAAGCCGGAACGCAAGCGTCTTCATCAGCGCCTCGCACCCGTCCCGATCCGCCGCGTCGAAACGCCCGGCCGTCGGGCTGTCGAGGTCCAGCACGCCGAATACCTTCCCCGACCGCATGATCGGCACGACGAGTTCGGACCGGCTCGCCGCGTCGCAGGCGATATGTCCCGGAAAGGCGTGCACGTCGGATACGATCCGGCTTCGGCGCTCCGCCGCCGCGGTGCCGCAGACCCCGGCACCAAGCGCAATCCGGATGCAGGCGGGCTTGCCCTGAAACGGCCCAAGCACCAGCATGTCGTCGATCAGCCGGTAGAAGCCCGCCCAGTTCAGATCGGGAAGATATTGCCAGATCAGCGCCGCGGCGTTCGCCATGTTCGCGATACCGTCCGGCTCGTCACCTGTCAGCGCATCAAGCGCTTGGGCAAGATCGCCGTAAAGCGCGGCCTTGCTGTCGGCCTGTATTTCAAAATCGTACATCGAGGTCTTCCGTCATTGATCGAACGCCACACGTCCCCGGTTCGCTTTTACGGTGCCGCGACCCTTTTTGACGTCGACGCGCCGTGCCTTTGCGGCCCGCGTCGGTCGTGTCTTGACGCGCCGCGCATCGCGCCGTTCCGCGTCCTCCAGCAACGCGGTCAGTCGCGCGCGTGCATCGGCCCGGTTCGCCTCCTGCGTGCGGAACCTTCGCGCAGTCAGCACCAGCATCCCGCGCGCGGTCATGCGATTGCCCGCCAGCGTTCGCAACCGACGATAGGTTTCGGGATGCAGGCCAAGCGCATGGATGTCGACGCGCAGCTGACACGTCGTCGCGACCTTATTGGCATTTTGCCCGCCCGGCCCGCTCGCGGCCAGAAACCGCTCGTCGATCGCAGCATCCGGAACCGCGATCACGCACCCACCTCCAGCGCGAAGCCGGACGCCGTAAACCGGTCGGGCAGCGGCGCAACGGCGACGACCGGATCTTTGCCGCCCCGCGGAACCGTCAGCGAATGGGCGTGAAGCATCATGCCCCCCGCCTCACCTTTTCCGTAAACCGGATCACCGACCACCGCGATGCCAAGGCCGGTCGCGGCATGCACGCGAATCTGATGCGTGCGGCCCGTCTCGGGCATGAATTCGACGAAGCTAACTCCGTCCCGAACCTCGATCAGGCGCCACGCGGTACGCGCCGGCTTGCCGTCGGGGTCGCCGACCATGCGCCAGCCGCGTTCGGCGCTCGACGTTTTGCTCAGCGCCAAGTCGATCACCCCGGACGGTTCCGAAACGACACCGCCAAGCACCGCGACATAGCGTTTGCCGACCAACCCCGACTCGAACGCCTGCTGGAACCGCGCGTGCGCCTTGGGATTGCGCGACAGCAGCAGGCAACCGCTGGTGTCGCGATCAAGCCTGTGGACGGCGTGCGGCCATCGCCTGAACCCGAACCGCAGCGATTCGAGATGATTTTCAAGGCTCAGTGATCCGTCGCGTGGCGGATCGACGGGCAGCCCGGCGGGCTTGTCGATCACGATCGCTTCGCCGTCGATGAAAAGAACCCGGTCGCCATGCATGGGATCGGCCTTGCCACCGTGCAGCGCATCATGCCAGACCTTGCCGCCTATGCGGTTTTCCTCAAGCGTGCTGATCGCCCTGCTCCTTGGTCCGGCCGCCGGCCTCGCCCAGGGCGATGTGCCCGACCGGGACGGGCGGCTCTATGGTCATTTTCCCTACGGCGATGTCGCCGGGAGCGATCTGGCGGAGGCACCCCCCGGCTTCGCGATCGGCCAGCCCTGCTACGTCCAGCGCGTGATGCTCCCGGATCTCAACCGCCTGATCGATGCCGCGCGCGGCGATCCCTCTGTAATGGGAACATTGCGCGGTCTGTCCTGCCACCGCTCGATCGCTAGGCAACGCGCCGTCTTCGACCGCGGCGGTCCGGTTACCGGCGCGGACCGCGCGATCTCGGTCGCGCCGCCCGCCCATAGCGAACATGCGACCGGCTTTGCGATCGACTTCGCGGTCCGCCCGTCGCCCAATTGCCCGGATGCCGAGGGTTGCATGGCCGCCACCCCGGCTGCGCGGTGGCTCCTCGCCAACGCACCGAAATACGGCTTCGAACTGTCGTTTCCGCCCGGCAGCGCGCAGAATGTAAAATGGGAGCCGTGGCATTGGCGGTGGGTCGGAACCAGCCGCTCCGAACCGGGCGCGGCACGCGCGCGCTTCACCTTTGCAAGGGCGAGGGCGCGGTTTCCCGGCAATCCGGGCGTTGCCGAACCGATCCCGATCCTGATCACCGCGCAACCCCCGTTACCGCCCGCCCCCCTGTCGCCTGCAAAGCCGAAGCGGAAAAAGCGCCGCTGATCCGGGGCGGGACCAGCGGCGCTGACGGGTCAGCCGAACACCTTTGCCGCGGTCTCGGCGATCCGCTTGCCCTGATACCGCGCACCGTCCAGTTCCTCCTCGCCCGGACGGCGGCTGCCGTCGCCCCCCGCGATCGTTGTCGCGCCGTAAGGGGACCCGCCGCGAATCTTGTCGACCCCCATCTGCGCCTGGAAGCCGTAATCGAGCCCGACGATCGTCATGCCCTGGTGCAGCAAGTTGGTGATGATCGAAAACAGCGTCGTTTCCTGACCGCCATGCTGGCTTGCGGTCGATGTAAACGCACCCCCGATCTTGCCGATCAGCGCACCCTTCATCCAAAGCGGCCCGGTCGTGTCCCAGAATTGCGCCATCTGCGCGGGCATCCGTCCATAACGCGTCGGCGCGCCGACGATGATCGCGTGATAGTTTGCCAGTGCTTGCGGACCCTCGATCTCCGGATGGTAATGATCGGTGTTGAACCCGGCCTGTTCGACGACATCCTTCGGTGCCGTTTCCGCAACCCTGCGAATGTCCACTTCGGCACCGCCCGACCGCGCCCCTTGCGCAACCGCCTCCGCCATTTCCGCGACATGGCCATAGGAAGAATAATAGAGAACGAGAACTTTGGTCACTGATGGTCTCCTGATCTGCACATCGCGTTGACGGGAATTTTGGCGGCGGCCGACACTACGATCTTCCGTTAATTCTGCCACGCCGGTTGCACCAACATAGGCGCTTTGGTGCAGTACGGAATAGAAACGGTCGAAATCCATTGTTTCGGAAAACAGTCGCGCCTAACGATCGCGAATGGAAAAAAGGGCCCTGCCCGACCTTGAAGCATGGGCGGTCTTCGCCAGCGTGGCGGAACACAAATCCTTCAGTGCCGCCGCCGATTCCATTGGCGTGTCGAAGGCAAAGGTATCGAAAGCGGTCGCCCGGCTGGAGGCTCATCTGGGGCAGTCGCTTTTCCATCGCACATCCAGGCGATTGTCGCTGACCGCCGCGGGCAAGCCGCTTGCCGAGCGCGCGGCTCGGATTTTGGCGGAGAGTCGATCGGCCGAGGATGCCGCATTCGACGGTGCAACCGAACCGGCCGGGCGCGTCCGCCTTGCCGCGCCGATGACATTCGGGATCACCCATGTCGCGCCGGTCATTCCCGACTTTCTCAAGGCGTATCCCCGCATCGAGCTGGACCTGAACCTGTCCGACGCGCGGATCGACATCGTCGCGGGCGGATTCGACGTTGCGCTTCGCATCGCATCGCTGAACGACAGTTCGATGCGGGCACGTCGTCTGCGCGATGTGAGCATTCATCTCGTTGCGGCACCCTCTTATCTGCGCGAACGTGGAATGCCGACGCATCCGGGTCAACTCAGCGAACATCGTCTGCTCGAATATGCGAACGTCTCCGATCCCTGGCACTTCCGCGATGCCGGCGGCGAAGATATTGCGATCCGGCCCAACGGTCCGCTGCGCGCGAACAGCGGAGAGGCGATGTTGCCTTCGCTCGTGGCGGGCATCGGCATCGCCCGCCTACCCGACTTCATGATCCGCGAACACCTGGATAGCGGCGAACTGGTTTCAATTCTTCAGGACTGGGCACCGCCCGCTGTCGGACTTCATCTGATCACTCCCCCCAGCACGCTCCGCCCGGCGCGGGTCGAGGCGCTGATCTCCTTCCTGAGCGAGCGTTTGCGTGTGCCCTGATCGCGTCGGCACCGACTTTACCGTATTCGCGCCATTTTCTCGAAAGGATGACATGGTAGATCGCACGCTATGAACAGGTTGCGGCCGGACGAAGATGACGCGAGGTTCGTGCGTCGATTGATCCTGGTGATCGTGGTCGCCGCAGTCACCGCCTCTTTTTACATGGCAAGCGATCTGCTCATCTTGGCGTTCGGCTCGATGCTCGGCGCGATCGTCATCCACGCGATCGCCGACGTCTATCATGACCACGTAGGGCTGTCCGAGCGTGTTTCGCTTGGGTTTGCGATTGCGACCGTGCTTGCTGTGATCGGGCTGCTCGGCTGGTTGTTCGGCGTGCAGTTCCGCGAACAGGTCAACGCCCTGATCACGCAGCTGCCCGGGCTCATCGGCGAATTCTCCGATTACCTTTCACGTTCGCCCGTCGGCGCAAAGCTCGTTGCCGCGGTTCAGGCGGCATATTCCGGAAGCCAGGCGGCCCAGGATGTCGGGGGACTGGTGCGCGGGACGGGCGAATTGCTCCTCAATTGTCTGCTGCTGCTCGTCGGTGCCCTATTCTTCGCTGCGAACCCCGAAGTTTACGAACGAGGCTTCCTGCTGCTGATCCCGCGCGGAAAAAGGGCGGTTGCAGAAGACGCCTTGTTCGATGTCGCATCGACGCTGCGCCTCTGGCTAAAGGCGCAGCTGATCCAGATGACGACGATGGGGGTTCTGGTCGGGCTCGGACTCTGGATCACCGGGGTTCCCTCATCGGTCGCGCTCGGGCTGCTCGCGGGCCTGTCCGAATTCATTCCCTATGTCGGACCGACGGCGGCGATGATCCCGGCGCTCGGCCTGGCGGCGACGGAAAATACCGGGGCAGTGATCGGGACGCTTGTCACCTATGCGGTCGTACGGCTGGTTCAGACGAATTTCATCACCCCGTTCGTAACCGACCGCGTCATCTCAATCCCCCCCGCGATCACGTTGTTCGCAATCATCGCGATCGGCGCTGTATTCGGATTGTTCGGGCTCTTCTTTTCCGCAGCCATCCTGGTCGTCATCTTCACGCTGATCCGCAGCCTTTATTTGCGTGAAGTGCTCGGCGAAGACATTCCGAAGGCGGAACATGAAACGCTGCTGCGCCCGAACGGCAAAACACGAAAACGCTAAAATGCAGATCGCGTTAAACGCTGTTTAACCTTTTGCCTTCAGAGGTTGTTTGGTTAATGCACTGGTCAGGCTCGCTTTCTTGCGGAGCCGATTGAACGGGGGAACTCACGGATGCGCGTGCTGCTTATCGAAGACGATCCGGCTACAGCCGAAGCGATCGAATTGATGCTGACGACTGAAGGTTTCAATATCTACACGACCGATCTTGGCGAAGAGGGTTTGGACCTCGGCAAGCTCTACGATTACGATATCATTCTGCTCGATCTCAATCTGCCCGATATGCACGGCTACGACGTCCTGAAAAAACTGCGCGTGGCGCGAATTTCGACGCCGGTGCTGATCCTGTCGGGCGTCAATGAAATGGATTCGAAGGTCCGATCCTTCGGCTTCGGTGCCGACGATTATGTGACCAAGCCCTTTCACCGCGACGAACTCGTCGCGCGCATCCATGCCGTGGTGCGCCGTTCAAAGGGGCATTCGCAATCCGTCATCCGGACCGGCAAGCTGGCGGTCAATCTGGATGCGAAAACGGTCGAGGTCGACGGCGCGCGCGTCCACCTGACCGGCAAGGAATATGCGATGCTGGAGCTGCTGTCGCTCCGCAAGGGGACGACGCTGACCAAGGAAATGTTCCTCAACCATCTCTATGGCGGGATGGACGAACCCGAACTCAAGATCATCGACGTTTTCATCTGCAAGCTGCGCAAGAAACTGTCGTTCGCATGTGAAGGCGAAAACTACATCGAAACCGTCTGGGGCCGCGGCTACGTCCTGCGCGAACCGGACGAATATGTCGCAACGAAGGTGGCATAGCCCGATGTTGAGCGGGAGGCACTAACTCTCGCCGGTTGTCGAGCTAACCATTAACTCCGCGCTTCGATCTAGTTCCGGATATAGCCGTTGCTACCGAGGCCCGCATCATACGCATCGCTCAAGCGAAACAGTCTATCCCAGTCGTCGGCAAGAAAAATTGCCGACCACGCGGACTGCGCAATCCGTCGATAGCCGAGATCGCGCAGGCTCCGTTCGAAATGCGTTTCCGTTTGTCCATTCTTGAACGCGTGAAACATTTTGAAATCCTCGACGATCATCACGGTGGGACGCGACTTTTCAAAGTTGATCGACAGGATCGCATCGAGGTCCATACCCTCGCAATCGATATTCAGAAGATCGATTTGCTTGTCGGCAAGATGCGCGGCGATCAACTCGGACAGTGGCCGGCAAGCAACATCGCGCGTCTCGGCAACCTCATGCCCTTCCGAAACCAGACGTGAAGCCCGATCCGCGTCGAACGTGCTGAACACATCATGCTCAAATGCGAAATAACGCAGTTTTGACGGTATACGGGACACGCCTTCGGCAAGAAACACATCCTTCGGACGAAACCGTCTATGTAATGCCGCAAATTTTGGGTTGGGATCGATCGTCAGACCTGTCCAGCCACGCAAATACAGCGAAAACGTATTGGACCCGTTGATGGGATGATTTGCCCCTACATCAAGATAAGTTCCCCTTGGACCTGGTTTCAGCAACCGTTCGAATACGACATCTTCGGCATATTGCGAGAAATTCGGTTTGCTGTTCCGGAAAACATGCTGGACGGCATTTTTATTGATCCAAAGCTTCTTTGCTTTCGAAAGCAATCCCATAGCGCCCCCTTTGCTTCATCGATGCCGACGGTAACGGCCCGGGATCAGCAACACGACTCTTTTTTGTTTCCGTTCGAAACGCCGCCGACCCAGGTTTCCTTGACCTTGGTCCCGCGTATTCGCTCGTACGCAAGCAGCAATTTTCGGGCTGCCGCCAACTGTGGTATCGAACGGTGGCCTGCGTCCGGCTTCAGGCTGATAGGTTCTCCGTCATAAACAGGTTGTACGGTCATTATGCGCAACGACGAAAGGATCGCGGTCATCGGACTTGGCTATGTCGGCCTTCCCGTCGCCGTCGCTCTGGCCGAAGCCTATGCCGATGTCGTTGGCTTCGACGTGTCGGCAAGGCGCGTGGCGGCGCTGAAAGCAGGATCCGACTGGACGCGGGAGATCGATGACAAGCGTCTGGCCGGCAGCGGGCTGAAGGTCAGTGACGATGCCGAGGATTTGCGCGGGCGATCCTTTTACATAGTCACCGTTCCGACCCCGATCGACGAAATGCTGAAGCCGGATTTGTCGATGATTGAGTCGGCGTGCCGTCAGTTGGCCGAGATAATTGAGGCCGGCTGCGTGATCGTGTTCGAATCGACCGTCTATCCGGGCGTCACCGAAGATTTCTGCGGCCCGCTGATCGAGCGGGCATCCGGGCTCACCCGTGGCGTGGACTTCTGGCTGGGCTATTCGCCTGAACGGATCAATCCCGGTGACAAGGACCACCGTCTCGAGACGATCACCAAGATCATCGCGGCGGAGGACGACATAACGCTTGGGCGGTTGCGTAGCGTTTACGGCACCGTCGTTCGGGCAGGGCTCCACGAAGCCCCCAATATCAAGGTCGCGGAAGCGGCCAAAGTGCTGGAGAATACGCAGCGCGACCTGAACATCGCGCTGATGAACGAACTGTCGCTGATCCTCGATCGCATGGGCGTATCCACGCGTGACGTGCTCTCGGCAGCCGGCACAAAGTGGAACTTCCTGAAGTTCCAGCCCGGCTTGGTCGGAGGACATTGTATAGGCGTCGACCCCTATTACCTGACGTACGCCAGTGAACAGTTGGGCTACAGTCCCGACGTTATTTTGGCCGGGCGGCGCGTCAACAACCGCATGGGGGCTTTTATCGCGTCGAAGGCGCTCACGCTCGCCGGGAAGGCGCCTCCGGCGGTTCGGGTCGGCATTCTTGGCCTTACCTTTAAGGAAGACGTGCCGGACTTGCGCAACTCAAAGGTGCCGGACATCATCGCAGCCCTGCGGGCCGAAGGGGCAACGGCGCTGGTCCACGACCCCTTGGCAAATGCTGCGGATGCCCGTCGCGAATATGACGTCGAACTGACCGATCCCCTCAATTGGGGAAGAATCGACGTCCTGGTGATTGCGGTGGCACATCGCAGTTTGAAGGACGATGCGGCACGCCTCATCGACGTGTTAAGCCCTTCGGTGGTGATCGACGTGCGTTCCTCCCTCGACCCATCGTCAATTCCGGGCAGCGTTGCGTACTGGTCGTTGTAACTCGCAATAAGCGTTATTTCCGTTCGAACATGCGAACGCCGCCGACCCAGGTTTCCTCGACCTTCGTACCGCGCAATTCGGTCGGGGAGGCAAGCGTCGGGTCGCGGTCGACGATGATAAAATCGGCATATTGGCCGGGTGCAAGACGGCCGAATTCGCGCTCCGCGAACCCGGCATAAGCACCTCCGCTGGTAAACGCCGCCCACGCCTGTTCGCGTGTCACGCGTTCCTCCGGACGCCAGCCGCCATAGGGCTCGCCGTTCGCGTCGCTCCGCGTGAAGGCGGCGGCCCATCCGGCAAACGGGTCGGGACTTTCGACCGGAAAGTCGGACCCGAATGCAAGCGGCACGCCGTTCTTCAGCATCGTGTTCCAGGCATAGGCACCGGTCAGCCGATCCGGACCCAGCCGCGCCTCCGCCATCGTCCGGTCGCTGGTCGCGTGCGTTGGTTGCATCGACGCGATGATCCCGTGCTTTGCAAAGCGCGGCAGGTCGACTGGATCGACGATCTGCGCATGCTCGATCCGCCAGCGCCGGTCACCGTCATAAGTCGCCGAGAGTTCGTCGATCGCATCCAGGACCTGCGCATTCGCCTTGTCGCCGATCGCGTGCACCGCGACCTGATAATGATCCATCGCCGCGCGGCTCATCAGATTGCGGATGACGTCGTCCGACATGAAACCCGACCCGCTTTGCGCCGGCGCATCGCTGTACGGCGCTTTCAGCCACGCGCCGCGCGATCCGAGCGCACCGTCAGCATAAAGCTTCACCCCGACCAGGCGCAGCCGGCCGTTATAGAGCCAAGGCGTCGGCCCGGTCGCACCGATCTGAACCGCCGTGTCGACGCCCGACCCATAGCTCATGATCCGTATGCGCAGCGCGTCCGTGTCGCCCATCCGTCGATAGGTCAGCCATTCATCCAGCGTTGTGCCCATATCGGCGACCGCGGTAATCCCGTCGCCGAGCAGGATCGATTGTGCCTTCAGGAATGCGCCGTTGCGGTCCTTTCCGGTCGGTTGCGGGATGACCTTGTCGATCAGCTGTTGCGCGGCATCGACGAAGACGCCCGACGGCTGCCCCCCGGCCTTCTCGATCCGCCCGCCCGCCGGTGCCGTCGACTTCAGCGTCACCCCCGCCAGCTTCATCGCGGCGCTGTTCGCCCAGCTCGCATGCCCATCCGCGCGAGACAGAAAAACCGGACGGTCGCTGACCACCGCATCCAGGTCGGCCGCGGTCGGGAACCGTCCAAGGTCCCAGCTTTCCTGATTCCAGCCGCCGCCCAGGATCCATTTCTTGTCCGGATTGGCCGCTGCATAGGCCGCGATGCGCGCTTTGGCCTCGTCGAGTGACTTGGTCTGCGACAGATCGAGTTCGAGCGCGCGAAAGCCCAGTTCCATCATATGCCCATGCGCATCGACGAAACCGGGCAGCAGCACCCGGCCCTTCATGTCCTGCCGCCAATCGGGCCGCTCGGGGCGCTTGTCCCGCGCAAGCAGCAGCTTCGTTACCCGGCCATCGAGCGACAGCTGAAGCCCGGAAAACCGTATGACCTGCCCGTCCTTGTCGAGCGTCAGCCCGTTGACATTGTCGATCAGCGCGTCGGCGCGGGCGGAACCCGGCATCAGCAGTGTGGCGGACAATGCGGCGAACGACAGGGCGAACAGATTACGCAAACGCGACGTCACGGATGACGATCTCCGGCATGTTGGACAAGATGTCGGCATAAGCCTTGTTCCCCGCAAGCGCCAGATGGGCTAGCGCTCGCAAATGGTGACACGACCGATCCCAGCCGAACCGCTGCCCGTCTCGATCGACGACATCCGCGCCGCGCACGGCCGGATCGGCGCGCATATCGTGCGCACCCCGACGCTGATCAGCAAGACGCTCAGCGCGCTGACCGGCGCCACGGTCTATCTGAAGTTCGAAAACCTCCAATTTACCGCCGCCTACAAGGAACGCGGCGCGCTCAACACGTTGCTGCTGCTCTCCGACGCGGCGCGCGCAAAGGGCGTCATCGCGGCGTCGGCGGGCAATCACGCGCAGGGCCTTGCCTATCACGCGCACCGGCTCGGCGTGCCCGCCACGATCGTCATGCCACGCAACACGCCGACCGTGAAGGTCGTCCAGACCGAAGGCCACGGCGCGACCGTCATCCTTGAAGGCGAGACGTTCGACGCCGCCTATGCACACGCCCGCGTGCTTGAGGCGGAGCGCGGCTTCACCTTCGTCCATCCCTTCGACGACCCGCGCATCATCGCGGGTCAGGGCACGGTCGCGGTCGAGATGCTGGAGGACGTGCCCGAAATCGACACGCTGATCGTGCCGATCGGCGGCGGCGGCCTGATCTCGGGCTGCGCTACCGTCGCCGCCGCCGCAAATCACACCGTCGCGGTGATCGGGGTAGAGGCCGAGCTCTATCCCTCGATGTACAATCGCCTCAACGGCACCGGCATGCCCTGCGCGGGTGATACGCTTGCCGAGGGCATTGCGGTGAAGGAACCCGGTGGGATCACCGCGCGGATTGTCGCCGAACTGGTCAACGACATCATCCTCGTCTCCGAACGCAGCCTTGAGGAAGCCGTCAGCCTGCTCGTGCAGATCGAAAAGACAGTGGTCGAGGGCGCGGGTGCCGCAGGCCTTGCCGCGATCCTCGCCGAACCTGTCCGGTTCCGCGATCGCACCGTCGGCATCGTGCTGTGCGGCGGCAACATCGATACCCGCCTCCTCGCCAACGTTCTGCTCCGCGACCTCGCACGCTCGGGCCGATTGGCGCGGCTGCGCATCCGGCTTCAGGACCGCCCCGGCGCCTTGTTCCAGGTCGCCCGCGTGTTCGAGGAACAGCGCGTCAACATCCTCGAGGTCTATCACCAGCGCGTCTTCACCAGCCTTCCGGCTAAGGGTCTGTTCGCCGACATCGAATGTGAAACCCGCGACCGCGCGCATCTCGACCGTCTGATCGCCGCCCTTCGCGCCAGCGGGTACGAAACGAACCCGGTCGAGCTCGCCTGATGAAAAGTCGGCTGATTTTAATCTCTTGCGCTATTAGCATCGCATGAAGGACGATGAAGCCGACTCGCGCCCGCTTGAGCACGGTCATTTGCGTGAAGGAGTTCGTGAGCGGTGACTGCGCCATTCCGTTTTCCGCGCTTTTTCGTCACCAGCCCTGCGCCGTGCCCCTATCTTCCGGGCAAGCAGGAACGCAAGGTCTTTACCGAACTGACCGGACCGCATGCCGCCGAATTGAACGACGCGCTCGGCCGCATCGGCTTTCGCCGCAGCCAGGGGGTCGCCTACCGGCCGAGTTGCGCGGGCTGCACCGCCTGCGTGTCGGTCCGCGTCGTCGCCCGCGAATTCACACCCGGCGCGTCGCAGCGCAGACTGCTTCGCCGCCACGACGATCTTCAGGTCACCGCATGCCGCCCCTGGGCGACGGACGAACAATTCGACTTGCTTAGGCGCTATCTCGCCGCGCGTCATCCCGGCGGCGGCATGGCCGGGATGGACGATGACGATTATGCCGACATGGTCGAACATTCGCCCGTCAACTCGCTGGTCGTCGAATATCGCGAGCCCGGCCGGGACGGTGAGCCCGGACGCCTGATCGGCGCATGCCTGACCGATCGTCAGGCCGATGGACTGTCGATGATCTACAGCTTCTTCGACGCCGGGGAAAGTGACCGGCCGGGCCTCGGCAATTTCATCATCATGGACCATATCCGGCGCGCCGTCGGCTGGAACCTGCCCCATGTCTATCTCGGCTATTGGGTGAAGGGGTCGGAGCGGATGGCATACAAGACCCGCTATCGTCCGATCGAAGTTCTCGGCCCCGGCGGCTGGCGGCTGCTCGCCGACGACGAATGTCCGCGCTAGCGAACGACCCGCCGTCAGTCCTCGCGCGACACCGCGACGTCGACGTCGAGTTCTTCCAGCCCCCGGCCTGACCGCGATCCGGCGACGGGGGACGATCCTGCCGCATCCATTGCGCAAGCGACGCGGACATAGCCGTCCTCCGGCGACCGCCCGATACAGGGGTCGAACCCGACCCAGCCGACCCCTTCGACAAACGCTTCCGCCCATCCGTGCGGTGCGGGCCGGTGCTCGCCGTTCTCATTCTCGCTCAGCCGGTATCCGGTAACATAGCGCGCGGGCGCCCGGAGGCTATGCGCACCGGCGATGAAGATCTGCGCCAGGTCCCTCGCGGTCGCACGTTCCCCCCGGAACGCATCCACCGCGGCAATGCCCGTTTTCGGTCGCTGCATATCCAGCGTGAACCGGTCGCATAGCGCTTCGTTCAAGGCATGAAGCGCGCCAAGCGGCGTGGCCCCCTTCACAGCTGACTCCGCGAAAGCGTGAATCGCTTCATCCGCCCGCGTCATCTCCGTGCTCCGCAGAAACACCGTCGGCGGGAAAGGCTCGCTAGTTCCAATAACCAGCCCGCTCGAATGGGTGGTCAGAACCTCTCCGCTTACATTGATCTCGATCGAATCCAGCGGCCCGTCGACATAAAGCATCGTCGTCGGATTGCCGTATCCGTCACGCCCCTCGCGCATTTTCGCATCCCGGTCGACATCGATGCGCCACCCGGCGACGGTCTGGTCGTGACTGTTCTGCGGCGTCATTCTGAGCATCTGCACCAGTCGCGCCTGGGGCTCGCTGAAGCGATAGTTCGTGCGATGATCGATCGACAGCCGCATCAGCCGAACTTGAACTGCCGTCCGATCGCACTGTGGAACAGCGCGTTTTCGGTAATGAAGCTCTGGAGATATTGATGCAGACCGTGGCTGATGATCTCGCTCGCGCCGGTCTTGGCCATCCTTGACGCCCGCATCCGTGCCATCCGGTCGGCCTCGCCATGTTGTCCGGTCCGCTTGGCGAGTAGTCCCAGCACCTCGACCGTTTCCTCGACCGAGGCGGCGAGACTGCGCGGCAACTCGGCGCGGCTGATGAGCAACTCAATCACGTTCGCGGGCCGCAATCCGTCGGAATAGAGCCAGCGATAGGCGGTGACGGCGGATACCGTCTGAAGAATCGTCGTCCACTGGTCACGGTCCACGACACCGCCGACGCGTTCTCCTTCGGGGAGCAGGATATGATATTTGACGTCGAGCAGCCGGGCGGTGTTATCCGCGCGCTCGATTGCCTGACCCAACCGGATGAACCATGTCGTCTGGTTGCGCAGCATCCGGTGTACCGCGCCCTCGAACCCGCGCGCCTCGCTTTTCACCTCATCGACCAAATTCAGCACCGCGGTCGAATTGCCGACATCCGGTTTCGCTTGAAAGATCAGCCAGCTGCGATTGATCGCCGACCAGCTTTCGCGGGTCAGCGCGGTACGCACCGCCCGCGCATTTTCCCGTGCCATCTCGACGCAACTGATGATCGACCCGCGATGTTCACGGTCGACCGTCAGGAACCGGGTAACATCGCTCCGGTTGGGCTCCGCGCTGATCGCGGCGAAGGCGTCGTCATTCTCCGTCACGACCAGCGCCGACGACCAAGCCGCTTCACCTGCCGAACGCGCGGACAGGACATCGAGCTTGACCGTCGCCTCGACCAGCCTCGCAATGAAGTCCGCGCGTTCCAGATACCGGCCCAGCCAATAGAGCGACGACGCGGTCCGTGACAGCATCATGCCGCATCTCCGCCGATCGACCCTTGAGTCTGCGACATTGTGCCCATCGACTGGGTTTGCCCGCCCGGCCCTTGCGATTGCGACTGGTTCCGCATCAGGACGAAACTGTCCTTGGTGCCGCCGCCCTGGCTCGAATTGACGACGAGCGACCCCTCCTTCATCGCAACGCGGGTCAACCCGCCCGGCGTGACTCTGACGCCGTCCGAACCCGTCAGGACAAAAGGCCGGAAATCGACATGGCGGGGCGCAAGGCCGCTGTCCGCCAAAGTCGGTACCGTCGAAAGCGCTAGCGTCGGCTGCGCGATGTAACGTCCGGGCTCGGCGATCAATGCGGCGCGGAACTCTTTGATTTCGGATTTGCTGGCGCTCGGTCCGACAA
Source organism: Sphingomonas sp. (assembly GCA_965219075.1). Lineage (GTDB taxonomy): Bacteria > Pseudomonadota > Alphaproteobacteria > Sphingomonadales > Sphingomonadaceae > Sphingomonas. The sequence goes on along the minus strand of CBDCMM010000002.1, from coordinate 1,460,941 downwards.
GCATGCCGTAACCGCCCGATCCGTCGACCAGCTTGACGACCAGTTCGGGCAAATGATCGAGGACATATTTCAGCGCGTCGGGTTCGCGGCACCGCCATGTCTCGACATTGGGAAGTTTCGCTTCTCCGCCCGAATAGAATTTCACGATTTCCGGCATATAGCTGTAAATCGCCTTGTCGTCCGCGATGCCGTTGCCCGGCGCGTTGATGATCGCGACATTCCCCGCAGCATAGGCCGCGATCAGCCCCGGCACGCCTAGTGTCGATTCGGGAAAGAACACCAGCGGATCGAGGAAGTCATCGTCGATCCGGCGATAGATGACGTCGACCCTGACCAGCCCGCCGATCGTCCGCATGTATACGCGGTCGTCATCGACCAGCAGGTCCGCCCCCTCGACGAGCTGCACCCCCATCGAATCGGCAAGAAAGCTGTGCTCGTAATAGGCCGAATTATAATGTCCCGGCGTCAGCACGACGCAAACCGGATCGGATACGCCGCTTGGCGCCACCGACTTCATCGTTTCGAGCAGCATGTCGGGATAAACATCGACCGCCGCGATGCGGAATTTGCGGAACAGTTCCGGACATAGCCGCAACATCGCTTCCCGGTTTTCCAGCATGTAACTGACGCCCGACGGGGTGCGGGCATTGTCCTCCAACACGTAGAAATCGTCGGGTCCGGTCCGAACCAGGTCGATTCCGCAAATGTGCGCCGCAACCCCGTGCGGAGGGCGGGTGCCGGAAATCTCGGGCCGGAACTGCGCGTTGCAATAGACCAGTTCGGCCGGAATGACACCGTCCTCAACGATCCGGCGCTCGCTGTAAATATCCTCGAGAAACGCATTGATCGCCTCGACGCGTTGTATCAGTCCGTCGGACAATTTCGTCCATTCGTCGGCAAGAAACACGCGAGGGACAATATCGAACGGGATGATCCGCTCGCTCGCATCTTCTTCGCCGTAAACCGCGAAGGTTATTCCCAGTTGGCGAAAGGCGGTTTCAGCGGACAACTGGCGCCGCCTGAGTTCCGCGTCCGGCGTTTCTTCAAGCCATGTCCCAAGTTCGGCAAGTTCCGCGCGCGCTCGCCCGGGCTCCCCCGACCCCATGATCTCGTCGAACGCCTGTCGTTGCTCCATCGTAACTAAAGCGCCTCCGGCATTACCTTGTTCCCCGGCGGCGAGTCCTGTTCAGCTTCCGAGCGCTTCGAGCATCGACGGCGTCAGCACTTGCGGCAGGACGACCGGTTCCGCCATTCCCGGGGCATAATAAAGATATAGCGGCACACCGGCCCGGTTATGCTGCTCGATAAATCGTCCCAGAACGGGATCGCCGTTCGTCCAGTCCCCGACCAGTACGGCGACGTTGTGCTTTGCGAACGCCGCCTGCACCGCCGCACGCTCGATCGCGCCCTTCTCGTTCACCTTGCACGTCAAACACCAGTCGGCGGTGAAATAGGCGAATACGGGCCGGTTCGCAGCACGCAACGCGGCGAGCTTTTCCTCGCTGAAAACCTGTTCGCCCGCCGCCGACGCCGGTGCCGCGACGGGTTGCGGCTTCAGCCACATCGCTCCGCCCATCGCCAGCGCGATCGCGGCCACCGCCGGCCACCATGCTCGGCTCCATCCCGCAATCTGCAGCCGCCCGGTCCACCACAGACCGATCCCGGCGAGCATCGTCAGCGCCAGCCCGATCGTCATGCCGTCGACCCCCGCTTGCCGCCCCAGGATCCAGGCAAGCGCGAGCGCGGTCAGGAACATCGGGACCGACAGGATGCGCCGCAATCGCTCCATCCACGCACCGGGCTTCGGCAAAAGCCGGCGAAGCGCCGGAATAAAGCCGAGCGCCAGAAACGGCAGCGCAATCCCCAGCCCAAGTCCCGCAAAGACCAGCAGTGCGGCCGCGGCCGGAAGGACGAGCGCCGCGCCGAGTGCTGCGCCCATGAACGGGCCGGTGCACGGCGTCGCGACGAACGCCGCCAATGCTCCTGTCGCAAACGCACCGATCGCGCCGCTTTCGCCAGCGAAACGCGGCGTCGGCAATTCGAACAATCCGGCAAGGTTCAGCGCGATGGCGCTCACCAGTAACAGCAGCACACCGATCACGCGCGGATCCTGCAACTGGAACGCCCAGCCCGCACTCGCGCCCGCCGCGCGCAAAGCCAGCAATCCGCCGCCCAGCCCCAGACAGACAAGCACGACGCCGCCGGTGTAGGCCAAAGCCTCGCGGCGGGCCTGCCTCGCGTCCGTATTGCCCTTGGCAAGGCTCAGCGCCTTCAGGCTCAGGATCGGGAACACGCACGGCATCACGTTCAGGATCAATCCGCCCGCCAGCGCGCCGGCGAACGCCAGCAGCGCGACATGCCAATCGAAACCCGGCCCGTTCGCGCCTGCTATGACCGTTCCCGGCGCTGCCCTGATCGCCAGGCCGCTGCCTTTGCCGGTCGCCAGCACCCCCTCGATGGGGCCCTGCGCCGGATCGGCGGCGGCTTTGGTCTCGATCAGCAGGACATCGCCGTTGCGCGACATGCTCTGCGGCGCTGCATAATCGATCGCTCCGGATGCCGCCGGATAGAAATAGGCGTCTGGCGCTTGTGCTGACGCCGGGTAAGGGACCGCAAGCCGGAACCGCCCCTTCTCGATCTGATACGTCGCGACCGCATCAAGCGGTCTTGGAAACGCCCGCCGCCACGCATCGAACCGCGCACGTACCGCAGGATCGATCACGCCGTCCCCAACGATCAGCGTGGTCGAAAGCGTCTGCGTCTCCGGCACGCAGATCGTCGTCGTACAGACCAGATAGTCGACCTTCACGCTGATCGGCAACGCGGAACCCGCTGCCGGCCCGGGCGGAATTTTTAGGGTGACGAAGGTCGCGAACGGCGCTTCGTAAACATAATTCATCAGGCCGGAGATCAGCAACCGCCCCGGCACCGGATAGCGCATCGCCCCGGCCGTCACCCCCTTCGGCAACGCCCAAGTCAGCTGCGTTTCCAGCCCGGCGTCCCCGCCGTTCTTCCAATAGGCGTGCCAGCCGGGTTGCGGAACGGAAGCGAAGGCGATCGTGACTTCGCTGCCGGGCGCAGGCCGACCGGTTTCGGCGACCAGCCGCATCCCAATATGCGGCCCGCCCTCCAGCAACCCTTGCTGGGCTGCGGCCGGTCCGGCAAACAGGAACGTGAAGATTGTCATCAACGTGCAAACCACCGCACGTATCGACATTATTGCCTGGACCATGATCCGCGCTCATAGCGGCCTTCGTCCCGCTTTGCACCAAGGACCGAGATGAAATCCCTGATCGCCGCTGTTCTGCTCGCCCCTCTCGCCACCGCACCGCTCGCCGCGCAGACAAAACCCGCCCCGAACGCGTCGCCCCTCCCCGGTGCAGCGCCCGCAAGCGGCGCTCCGACGACGCAGCTCGCCCCGGCCTACCCGCAATCGCCGCCGAAACTGATCGTCGCGATCTCTGTCGATCAGTTCTCCGCCGACCTGTTCGCGGAGTACCGCAACCGCTTTACCGGCGGTTTTGCGCGGCTTTTGAACGGCGTCGTGTTCCCGTCGGGCTATCAGAGCCACGCCGCGACCGAAACCTGCCCTGGCCACTCGACGATCCTGACCGGATACCGCCCGGAACATACTGGAATCATTGCAAATAATTGGATCGACCAAAGCGCGAAACGCGCCGATAAAATGGTCTATTGCGCCGAGGACGAGACCGCCCCCGGCAGCACGCACGACAGCTACACCGTCTCCGACGTCCATCTCAAAGTCCCCACTCTCGGCGAACGCATGAAGGCCGCTAATCCGCGCAGCCGCGTCGTCTCCGTCGCCGGAAAGGACCGCGCCGCGGTCATGATGGGCGGCCACCGCGTCGACGAACTCTGGTGGTGGGACGGCAAGACCTATGTCAGCTATGCCAACCGTCCCGTCCCGCCGGTTGTCGAACGCACACGCGCCGCCGTCGCCGCGCTGGTCGCCCGCCCGCAGCCCCCGCTTCCGCTTCCCGACTATTGCCGCGCCGTCGACCGGCCGATCCGTGTCGGACAGCAGCTTCTCGGCACCGGCCGCTTTGCGCGGCAGGCGGGGGATCTGAAGGCTTTCCGCGTTTCCCCCGCCGCCGATGCCGCCGTGCTGTCGCTCGCCGCCGGGCTCATCCAGGACATGCGCCTCGGGCAAGGTCCCGCCCCCGACATCATCGCGGTCGGGCTGTCCGCGACCGATTATATCGGCCATGCTTACGGCAATCAGGGCACGGAAATGTGCATCCAGATGGCGCAACTCGACCAGGCGCTCGGTTCGTTCTTCGCCACGCTCGACCGCTGGGGTCTCGATTACGAAGTCATGCTGACGGCGGATCACGGCGCCCACGACATGACCGAGCGGCAGGTCGAACGCGCCATGCCGATGGAACAGCGCGCCTCTCCAGATTTGCGATCCAGGGTCGTCGGAGCCGAGATCAGCAAGGCGCTCGGACTCGAAGGACCGGTACTGAGCGCCGACGGCGACGTCTATGTCGACACGTCGCTGCCGGTGGCGATGCGCGCAAAAGTCCTCGCCGAAGCCGTGCGCCGCTACCGCGCCAGCCCTCAGGTCGCTGGCGTATTCACCCGCGCCGATCTGGCCGCGGTGCGCGTCCCCGCCAGTCCGCCCGAAAACTGGACGCTGGCCGAGCGCGCCCGCGCATCCTTCGATCCGAAGCGGTCGGGCGACCTTCTCGTTTTCCTCAAACCCCGCGTGACCACGATCGACGTTCCAGGGCCCGGCTATGTCGAAACGCACGGCAGTCCGTGGGACTATGACCGGCGCGTGCCGATCCTGTTCTGGCGCAAGGGGATTGCTCCCTTCGAACAACCCCTCTCGGTTGAGACGGTCGACATCGCGCCGACGCTGGCGGCGACGATCCGGCTGCCGATCACCGGCGTCGACGGGCGCTGTCTCGATCTCGATCCCGGTCCCGCGAATATCTGTCCGCGCTGACTTACTCCAGGTTCGGACGAAGCTGCCGTTCCGCTGTAGCAAGGTCGATCCCGCGCCGCGCGGCATAATCGGCTACCTGATCAGAGCCGATCCGCGCGACACCGAAATATTCCGCCTGCGCGTGGCCGAAGTAAAAGCCCGAGACCGCCGCCGTCGGCAGCATCGCAAAATTCTCGGTCAGCGTAAGGCCGATCGTCTCCTCCGCGCCGAGCAGATCGAACAGCGTTCGTTTCAGGCTGTGCTCGGGACAGGCGGGGTATCCGGGCGCGGGCCGGATGCCGCGATATTTTTCGCGGATCAAAGCGTCGTTGGTAAGCTGCTCGTCGGGCGCATAGCCCCAAAGTTCGGTCCGGACATGCCTGTGCAGCGCCTCCGCGAACGCCTCCGCCAGACGGTCGGCCAGCGCCTTCAGCAGGATGTCGTTATAGTCGTCATGGGCTGCCCTGAAGCGTGCGACATGGTCGTCGATGCCGTGGATGCCGACCGCGAAACCGCCGATCCAGTCCCCCGTGGGATCGATAAAATCGGCGAGGCACATATTCACCCGCCCCTCTCGCTTCGCGATCTGCTGGCGAAGGAACGGCAAGCGCGTCCCGCCGGTCAGGACGGCATCGTCGCCGTCGCGCACGCAGGACCAAAGCCCCACCATCCCACGCGCCGTCAGCCATCGCTCCGCTACGATCCGATCAAGCATCGCGAGCGCATCGTCATACAATCCGCGCGCGCTCTCCCCCACCACCTCATCGTCCAGGATCGCCGGAAACACGCCCGCCAGTTCCCAGGCGCGAAAGAACGGCGTCCAGTCGATAAAGGACTTCAACTCCGCCAGGTCCCACGCATCGAACACGTGCAGCCCCGGTTGCTTCACCGCCGGCGCCTTCAACGTCATGTCCGCCTTAAAACCCCGCGCGCGTGCCTCGGCGATCGGAAGCAGGGCGGTCTTCGCTTTACCCTCCCGCGCCACGCGCACCGCGTCATATTCAGCCGCAACGCCTGCGACATACTCTTCGCGACCCGTATCGCTGACTAAAGTGGTCGCCACGCCGACCGCACGGCTGGCATCAAGAACATGGACGACCGGGCCATCATAAGCCGGCGCGATGCGAAGCGCGGTATGGACCCTTGACGTGGTCGCGCCGCCGATCAACAGGGGCATGGTCATCTGCGCGCGGCGCATCTCCTCGGCGACCGTCACCATTTCGTCGAGCGACGGCGTGATCAGGCCCGACAAGCCGATCATGTCGGCGTCATTCTCGTTCGCCGCCTCCAATATCTTGGGCCATGCGACCATCACGCCCAGATCGACGACATCGAAGCCGTTGCATTGCAGGACGACGCCGACGATGTTCTTGCCGATGTCGTGAACGTCGCCCTTGACGGTCGCGAGCACGATCTTGCCCTTGCCGCGTGCCCCCGGCTCCTTCGACGCCTCGATAAAGGGAAGCAGGTGCGCCACCGCCTTCTTCATCACGCGCGCGGATTTAACCACCTGCGGCAGGAACATCTTGCCCGATCCGAACAGGTCGCCGACGACGTTCATACCGTCCATCAACGGACCCTCGATCACCTCGATCGGGCGATCATAGCCCTGGCGCGCTTCCTCGGTATCGTCGACGATATGCGCGTCGATCCCCTTGACCAGCGCATGCTCGAGGCGGCGGCGCACCTCCCAGCCGCGCCATTCGGCGGCCTGCTTCTCAGCCATCGCATCGGTGCCGCGATAGCGTTCGGCAAGCGCCACCAGCCGCTCGCCCGCGTCCGGGTCGCGATTGAGGATGACGTCCTCGCAGGCTGCACGAAGCTCGGGGTCGATCGTGTCGTACACATCGAGCTGCCCCGCATTGACGATCGCCATGTCCAGCCCGGCGGGGATCGCATGATACAGGAAAACTGAATGCATCGCCCGGCGTACCGGCTCGTTACCGCGAAAGCTGAACGACAGGTTGGACAGGCCGCCCGAGATATGCGCGTGCGGACACAGCGCCTTGATCCGCTTGCACGCTTCGATGAAATCGACCGCGTAGTTGTTGTGCTCCTCGATCCCCGTCGCGATCGCGAAGATGTTGGGATCGAAGATGATGTCCTCGGGCGGAAAGCCGATCCCGGTCAGCAATTGATAGGCGCGCGCGCAGATTTCGACCTTGCGCTCCTCGGTGTCCGCCTGTCCGACATCGTCGAACGCCATCACGACGACCGCAGCACCATAGGCCATGCACCGCCGCGCGGCGGCAAGGAACGGCTCCTCGCCTTCCTTCATGCTGATCGAATTGACGATCGGCTTGCCGCTGACGCATTTCAGACCGGCCTCGATAACGCTCCATTTCGAGCTGTCGATCATCACCGGCACGCGCGCGATATCCGGTTCGGCGGCGATCAGCTTCAGGAACGTCGTCATGGCGTGTTCGGAATCGAGCAGCCCTTCGTCCATGTTGACGTCAACCACCTGCGCGCCCGCTTCGACCTGCGCTCTCGCAACCTCAACCGCGCGCGAATAATCGCCCGCCATGATGAGCTTCTTGAACGCCGCCGATCCGGTGATGTTGGTGCGCTCGCCGATATTGACGAACTGGGCGGAGGATTGGGTCATCGTTCTTCCTTAATCCTCCCCGGCACGGGGAGGGGGAGCAAGGCCAAAAGCGGTTTGGTGGAGGGGGCTTGGTCAAGAGGAACGCACCCCAGCCGGAGGCCCCTCCACCACCGCACCAAGCGCAGCGGTCCCCCTCCCCGTGCCGGGGAGGATTTGCTCAAGCCGCCATCGTGAAGGGCTCCAGCCCCGCCAGCCGCGTCCTCGCATCGGACTCTGGCGCGAAGCGAGGCTTCAGTCCGTGGACCGCATCGGCCATCGCCTTGATATGCGCGGGCGTCGATCCGCAGCATCCGCCGAGCACATTGATCTGCCCCGCTTCCGCCCATTCACGGACTAACGCGGCGGTCGTCGCGGGCATCTCGTCATATTCGCCCAGTTCGTTCGGCAGGCCGGCGTTCGGATAGACCATGATCAACGTATCGGCGATCTGGCTGAGCGTGCGGACATGCGGGCGCAACTGCTGCGCGCCGAACGAACAGTTAAGGCCGATCGTCAGCGGACGCGCGTGCCGCACCGAATACCAGAACGCCTCGACCGTATGACCCGAAAGGTTGCGGCCGGACAGATCGGTCAGCGTCATCGACAGCATGATCGGCAGGTCACGGCCAAGGTCTGCGGCGGCATCAAGCGCGGCCATGATTCCCGCCTTGGCGTTCAGCGTATCGAACACCGTTTCGATCAACAGGAAATCGACCCCGCCCTCGACCAGCGCGTCGATCTGCTCGCGGTACACGCCTTTCAGGTAATCGAAGTCAATCTCGCGGTAACCGGGATCATTGACGTCCGGTGACAGGGACAAGGTTTTGTTGGTGGGTCCGATCGCCCCGGCAACAAATCGCGAACGCCCGTCCTTCGTCGCATATTCATCGGCCAGCCGCCGTGCGATCGCGGCCGATGCCAGATTGATCTCGCGCACTAGATGTTCGGCTCCGTAATCCGCCTGGCTTATCCGGTTCGCGGAAAAGGTGTTGGTTGCGATCACGTCGGCTCCCGCGTCCAGATAAGCCCGGGTAACACTCTCGACCACGCCGGGCTTCGATAGCGCGAGGATGTCGTTATTGCCCTTCTGATCCCTGTCGAGATGCAGATCACCGGCGTAATCGGCTTCGCTGAGCTTCCAGTTCTGAATCTCGGTGCCGAACGGGCCGTCCTTGATCATAATGCGCTTGGCCGCTTCGGCAACGAAACGTTCACGAACGTTCATGCGGCTTGCTCGTTGATCCGGCGTCCCGCTCTCACCCCGAGCAGATGACAGATGGCAAAGGCCAGTTCGGCCCGGTTGAGCGTATAGAAATGAAATTCCCGGACCCCGCCCGCATAGAGTTTGCGGCACATTTCGGCGGCGATCGTTGCCGCGACCAGCTGACGCGCGGCGGGATGATCGTCCAGGTCCTCGAACAGCCGGTCCATCCAGTCGGGAATCTTCGCACCGCACATCGCCGCGAATTTGCGCGTCTGCGCGACGTTCGACACCGGCAGGATACCGGGCACGATCTCGGCCGTGATCCCGGCGGCGGCCGCGCGGTCGCGAAACCGGAAATAGGCCTCGGGCGAGAAAAAGAACTGCGTGATCGCGCGCGTCGCACCCGCCCCCAGCTTGCGCTTCAGATTGTCGATGTCGCCAGCGATACTGCCCGAATCGGGATGGCATTCGGGATAGGCCGCGACCGATATCTCGAACGGATGGATGCGCTGCAACCCTTCGACCAGCGCCGCGGCGTTCGCATACCCTTGTGCATGCGGAACGAATGGCTGCCCGGCAGTCGGCGGATCGCCGCGCAGCGCGACGATATGCCGCACCCCCGCCGCCCAGTAATCCCGCGCCACCCTATCGATCTCGTCGCACGTCGCCTCGACACAGGTCAGATGCGCGGCGGCGGCGAGCCGGGTTTCGCGCTGGATGCGTGCGACGGTCGCATGGGTGCGTTCACGCGTCGATCCACCGGCACCATAGGTCACCGATACGAAACGCGGCTCGAGCGGCTCTAGCGTCTTGACCGCTCCCCATAGCTGCTCCTCCATCTTCTCGCTTTTCGGCGGAAAGAATTCGAAACTGACCCCCATGTCGCCCGCGAGATCCGCGAACAGCGGCGCATCGAGTGCGCGGCGGGCTTCTTCCAGCTGCGGAATTGAAAATGTCATGCCGCCTTGACTTCCCGTAATGCGACGCCGGTCTTGCGTCCCAACCACAGCTTGACCGTAAGCGTACCGCCGCCCAGCGTTTCGCTGCGGACCGTCTGCAGCTCGGCATCGGCGAACCAGCCGCTGATCTGATCGTCGGAAAAACCGAGCCGCGTATGCGCGTCGCGGGCGCGCAACTCTTCGCGATCGTGCGGCGCGAAATCGGCGATCAGCAATCGCCCGCCGGGACTCAGCACACGTGCCGCCTCCGCGATCGCCGCCCCCGGTTGCTGTGCGAAATGCAGCACATGATGAACGATCGCGAGATCGGCCGCCTCGTCGTTCAGCGGCAGCGCGTATAGATCGGCCTGACGCAACTCCGCATGCTCAAGCCCGCGCCCGGTCAGCTTGACCCTCGCCAGTCGCAGCATCTCCGACGACCGGTCGATCCCCAGCGCCGCACCTGCGCGTCTGCCAAACAGTTCGAGCATCCGCCCGGTGCCCGTACCTATGTCGACCAGGCTCCTGACCGGCGCGTCGCCCAACAATTCCGCCATCGCGGATTCGACTTCGCTTTCCGCGACATGCAGCGACCGGATCGCGTCCCATTCGCGGGCGTGACCCTCGAACCATGCCGCGGCGGACACGGCACGGTCCGCCCGTACCGCCGCGAGTTTCGCAGTATCCGCCTCTCGCCAGCGCTCTGCCTCGATCGCATCCCACCGGTCGAGCGCGTCTGCGATCGGTCCCACGATCTGATCGGGACCAAGCGCGACGAACACCCAGCTTCCCTCCTTGCGCCGCTCCGCCAGTCCAGCATCGCACAGGATTTTGACATGACGCGACACCCGCGGCTGGCTTTGATCGAGAACCTGCACCAGCTCGCCGACGGACAATTCCATTGCACGGAGCAGCGACAATATGCGCAGCCGCGTCGCATCGCCGAGAGCACGGAAAATATCGAGCGCGACCGCCATACGCTATCATATAAAGATATCTTTATATGTGGTCAACGCGTCGCAGGTGAACCGAAACCGATTGCCCGCGTTCCATTCAGCGAAGCCGCGTCGTCAAGCGCATCGTCCGCCAACGCCAGACTACGGAAATACCCATGCTCAAACGATCGATCGCCATCGCTTTGCTCGCGACCGCCGCACTAGGCGTCGCCGCCTGTGGTCAGGATGCGCAAAATGATACTGCGAACGCCGCCGACACGACCGCGGCCGACACCAGCGCGACCACATTTAACGCGGTCGACGACGTCAACGCCGCCAGCGACCGCGCCCTCAATTCCGCCGAGATGAATATCGACAAGGCAGCGGATCGCACCGGGAACACCGTCGAGAACGGTACCGGCAGCGCGATCCGCAACAATTAATCACCGGTTCCGGCCCAAGGAGATACGCATGGTTCATCAACGCCGCCTCGGCTCGAGCGATCTGAAGATCGCGCCTCTCGTCCTCGGAGGAAACGTCTTCGGCTGGACTGCCGATGAAGCCACCAGCTTCGCAGTCCTCGATGCGTTCCTCGACGGCGGCGGGACGATGATCGATACCGCCGACGTCTATTCGGCCTGGGTCGATGGTCATCAGGGCGGGGAATCGGAGGCGGTGATCGGACGCTGGCTCAAGCGCAGTGGCCGGCGTGACGATGTGCTCATCGCCACCAAGGTGGGGATGATGGCCGGTCCGTCGGGCAAGAAACTCGCGCCTGGCCGGATCGCGGAGGCTTGTGACGCCTCGCTCACCCGGCTCGGAACCGACCGTATCGATCTCTATTTTGCGCATCAGGATGACGAAGACACGCCTCAGGATGATTATATGGAGGCGTTTTCGGAACTGGTGGCGGCGGGCAAGGTGCGCGTCATCGGCGCATCCAACTTCCGCGCACCGCGGCTGAAATCGGCGATCGAAATTGCAAAAGCCGACGGCCTGCCATGGTTTCACGCGCTTCAGCCCGAATACAACCTCATCAGTCGTAAGGATTACGAAGGCGAGCTTCAGGATTATTGCGTCGCGGAAAATATCGGTGTGGTGCCCTATTTCGGTCTCTCTTCCGGATTTTTGACCGGTAAATATCGATCGAGCGACGATTTTGATCAGAGCGTGCGCGGCAAACGGATGGGGGATTTACTCGATGAACGGGGAAAGGCGGTCCTCGCCGCCATGGACTGTGTGGCCGAAGAAACCGGCGCCACTCTCGCGCAGATCGCACTTGCATGGCTCCGGGATCAGGCGGGCGTCACTGCTCCGATCGCCAGCGCGACCAGCGTCGAACAGGTCGAGGATCTGCTCGGTGTGCTGACACTCGAACTGAGCGACGACCAGCTCGGACGGCTGACCGAGGCAGGGGCGTAACGGCACTCCCGCCGCTTACGCCGCGGTCCAGCCCCCGTCCATCGACAGGTTCGCGCCCGTAATCGCCGCTGCCTCGTCGCGGCACAGGAACAGCGCGAACGCCGCCACCTGTTCGGTCGTGACGAACTCTTTCGTTGGTTGCGCCGCCAGCAACAGGTCGTTGATTACCGCCTCTCGCGACATCCCGCGCGTTTTCATCGTATCCGGGATTTGCTGTTCGACGAGTGACGTCCACACATAACCGGGCGAAATGCAGTTGACCGTTATGCCTTCGCGCGCGACCTCCAGCGCCACGGTCTTGGTTAGTCCCGCGACGCCGTGCTTGGCGGCGACATAGGCCGATTTGTTGGGGCTCGCGACGAGCGAATGCGCCGATGCGGTCGAGATGATCCGCCCCCACCCCTTTGCTTTCATATGCGGGATTGCCGCGCGCATCGCGTGCCAGACGGAGGACAGGTTGATCGCGATGATCGCATCCCATTTCCCGGGCGGAAAATCCTCGATCGGCGCGACATGCTGGATGCCCGCATTCGCCATCAGGATATCGCAGCCGCCGGTTTCGCGCACGGCCCACTCGATCATCGTCGCGATCTGATCGGGATCGCTCATATCCGCCGGATCGTGGAGCGCGACCGCACCGCTCGCCGCCGCCAGCGCTGCACGGTGCCGCTCGATCTCCTCCGCATTGCCGAACCCGTTGATGACGACCGACGCGCCCTCGCCCGCCAGCGCCTGTGCGTAAGCCAGGCCGATGCCGGACGTCGATCCGGTGACAATGGCCGTCTTGCCTTTCAGAAACATCTGCTCATCCGATCCCTGCCCTCGCCAGCATGGCCGCAAGGCGCTTGCCGATCAACCGCGTATCGGCCAACATATTGATCACGCTTAAGCTATCTAAGGTCAACATCCATGCGGCTCGACGATTTCGATCCCAACGACATCAACGTCGGCAGCGCCCAAAGCTCGGGCGGACGCGGCGGCGGCGGGCTGCTGCTCGGCCTGCTGCCGATGATCGGCAGCCGCTTTGGATGCGGCGGGATCGTGGTCGCGCTGCTCCTGCTCGCTGTGTTCGGCGGGCTGGGAAATCTCGGTAGCCTGTTCAGCGGCGGCAGCGGCTCGCCCAGCGCTTCGCCCAGCGCGCAAACCGCCGGGGGGCCGCAATCGGTTACTCAGCTGTGCAACACGGACGCCAATGCAAAGGCGGCCTGCAACGCGTACAACTCGATCCAGGACACCTGGGAAGCGATCTTCGCGCAAAACGGCCAGCAATTCCAAAAACCCCGGCTGGAATTCTACTCCGGAAACGGTCAATCCGGATGCGGCGCCGCGCAATCGGCGATGGGGCCGTTCTACTGCCCGACCGATCAGAGCATCTATCTCGACACCAGCTTTTTCGACGAACTCGTGAATAAATACCGCGCCAGCGGGGACTTTGCCGAAGATTATGTCGTCGCCCATGAATTCGGGCATCACATTCAGAACCTGCTCGGCACATCCGAACAGGTGCAGCGCGCCGAAGCGCGCGGCGGGAGAACAGAAGCGAATTCGATGTCGGTGCGGCTGGAACTCCAGGCTGATTGCTATGCCGGTGTCTGGGCCGCGCGTAACCGCGACCGGTTGGAACCCGGCGACGTTCAGGAAGGGATGACCGCCGCCCAGGCGATCGGTGACGACACGCTGCAACGGGAGTCGCAGGGCCGCGTCGTGCCGGACAGCTTTACCCACGGCACGTCGGCTCAGCGTCAGCATTGGCTCCAGGTCGGGATCGACACTGGTGACCCGGGCAAATGCGACACGTTCTCGGGCGCGATCTAGACCGCGCCCGATATCAATCTCTCAGACTCGAACCAGCATCTTGCCGGTATTGTCACCGCTGAACAGCCCGAGAAAGGCGTCGGGCGCTTGGTCCAGCCCGTCGCGGATCGTTTCCTCCCGCTTCAGCTTCCCGTCCGCCAGCCATCCCGCCATGTCGCGGTAGAATTCGGCGGCGCGGTCCATATAGTCGGAAACGATGAAGCCCTGCATCCTGATCCGGTTACCGATCAGTCGCGCCAGATAGCGTAATTCCGTCGGCTCCATACTGTTATAGATGTCGATCATCCCGCAAATCGCGAACCGCGCGCTTGGATTGGCACAAGCCAGTGCGGCATCGAGATGATCGCCGCCGACATTGTCGAAATACACATCGATCCCGCCCGGCGCTGCTTTTTGCAGCTGTTTCACGACCGGCGTACCGTTCTTGTAATCGATCGTTGCATCGGCACCGATCGAGCGCACCCATTCGCCCTTCTCCGCGCCGCCTGCCGATCCGACTACCGTCAGCCCCTTCGCCTTGGCGATTTGCACAACCGTCGATCCGACCGCCCCCGCCGCCGCCGATACGAACAGCGTCTGTCCTGCTTGCGCACCGGCAACGTCCAGCAAACCGAAATAGGCCGTCATTCCGGGCATTCCGAACTGGCCGAGAAATGCCTGATGCGGGACGTCCAGGTCCGGCAAGACATTGGCATCGCTTCCGGCGATGACGGCTTCGTCACGCCAGCCCGCCATATGCTGCACCATCTGCCCGGACTTGACCGCTGGCGAATTGCTCTCGACGACTTCGCCGACCGCACCGCCCTGCATCGGTTTGCCGAGCTCGAACGGCGGGGTATAGCTTTTCACGTCGTTCATCCGGCCGCGCATGTACGGGTCGACGGACAGAAACCGGTTGGCGATGCGAACTTCACCCTCGCGCAGCGTCCGTCGTTCGATTTCGATCAACTCGAAATCGTTCTTTTGGGGCATCCCGTTCGGTCTCGATTTCAGTGCCCATGCCTTCGCCATACCATCTCTCCCCGGTTGAATTTTTACGGTCCGATTTGCCGACGCAACACGGCCCGGATCGCATGACCCGGGCCGGTTTCGAACGTTTTATTCTTTGATGTCAGTAGTTTTTCATAGGCCGGCCAAAGGTCTGCCGCTGATTGTCGCCATACGCGGCCTGATTGCCTTCCTCGTCGCGCCATGCTTGCTGGGCATCGTCCGCGGTCTTCGAGATTTTTACCTTGTCACTGACGTCGCTGATCCAACGTGACGGAATGGAATGATGGCGCCCCCCCGCATCCTTGTCGTTCTTGGTCAGCAGGATTCTGTCGCCGCGTACCTTGTCGACTGTCCCGACATGTTTCCCGTCCGAACCGACGACCTCCATATGCTCTTTTACCTGCTGCAGCGACGTACGCTGACCCTGACGTTCGGTGCGCCAGGTGGAAAACTCGCTGTTGAACCTGTCCTGGTTCTCCCGGTGATATTCCTCATAGTCGCGGTCGAGCGCATCGATCTGGCCGCGCCGCCAAGTGTAATAATCCGCGTGTCGCCCCGGATGGCCGTCGAACTCGCGACCGTCGCGACGCATGTCCTCTTCGCGTCGCCGCTCGGCTTCATCATCGCCGAACCATGACCGGACTTCATCACCGGCGCGATCGAAAAAGCCGCGATCCTGGGCGTCGTAATTGCTTGGCCAATCCCGCTCATCACCCCGCCCGAAAAAGGCCGACCGTTGGTTCCGATCACGCTCGCTGCGATCATCATCGACATTCTCAAACCGCCGCCCGTCATGGGCATAGCTTCCGCGATATTCGCTCAGGCGGTTGTCGTTGCCGCGCATCCCGCCGTAATAATCACGCTGCCTACGCGCACGGTCTGCGCGACCGTAATCGGCACGACCATAGCGATCGTTGTCGCGGTCGCCGCGACCCGAGGCGGCGCTGTATTCACGCGCGCTGGAATAGCCGCGATCCTGCTCGCCGCTATAATCGCGTCCGTAATCCTGTGAACTGACACCCGCCAAATTTCTGTCGCGCTCATACGCCATTGAATTTCTCCTGCCTTTCGATTGCCTGGGCAAGAAATCGCAGTCGTCATGCGGTCTCTTTCCCGATGACAAACCAATGACTACGGATGCGCGATTGTTCCGGCCGTTACGACGATGCAACGACACCCCGTAACGGACGTGCGATCAATCGTTCGCACAGCGGCGCGCCTACGATACCCGGTGTTGCATCGCTGCGGAGCGCAAGCTACTAGGCCGGTCTTCGCGGCAGACGTACAGTCTCCGCGAACCCGGCGTGGGGCCGTAGCTCAGATGGGAGAGCGCTGCAATCGCACTGCAGAGGTCAGGGGTTCGATTCCCCTCGGCTCCACCACCGCGCCGGGCCAGCCCCCCCCCTGTCGATCAGCGCCGATCAGCGCCGATCAGCGCCAATCAGCGCGGGGCCATCCGGATTGCGCCGTCCAGGCGCACATCCTCGCCGTTGAAATAGCCGTTCTCAACCATCGCCACCGCCAGCTTCGCATATTCCGCCGGATCGCCCAGCCGCTTCGGAAACGGCACCGATGCAGCCAGATTGTCCTTCACCTGTTGCGGCATGCCCTGCATCAGCGGGGTGTTGAATATGCCGGGCAAGATCGTATTGACGCGGATGCCTTCGCCCATCAGGTCGCGCGCGATCGGCAGCGTCATGCCGACCACGCCCCCCTTTGATGCCGAATATGCGGCCTGACCGATCTGTCCGTCCTCCGCGGCAACGCTCGCGGTCATCACGATCGCTCCGCGCTCGCCGTCTTCGCCGGGCTCGAGCGTCAGCATCCCCGCCGCTGATTTCGCGACGCACCGAAACGTCCCGATCAGGTTGATCTGGATCAACCAGTTGAACGCCTCGAGGCTGAAATGCTTGATGCTGCCGTCCTCCTTGGAACGGCTTGCCGTCTTCATCGCATTGCCGGTCCCCGCGCAACAGACGAGCACCGCCTCCTGACCATGCGCCTCGCGTGCCTTGGCGAAGCCTGCATCGACGCTTTCATCGCTGGTGACATTCACCTCGCAAAAAATCCCGCCGATATCGCTGGCGACCGCCTCGCCCTTTTCGGCCTGCAGGTCAAAGATCGCGACTTTCGCGCCCTTCGCCGCAAGCGCACGCGCCGTCGCTTCGCCAAGTCCCGATGCACCACCCGTAACGACGACGGCCAGCGTGTTATCAATCTTCATCTTCGCCCCTCCTATTTTCTCCGAGGAACGGCACAGATTGCCGTCCGCCCCCCGGATGCAATCTCACCGGTTCTCAGAAAGGGACATCGTCGTCCAGATCGTCCGCATAGCTCGCGCCGCCGCTGCCCTGTCCGCCGCCGCCCTGTCCGCCGCCGCCGCCGAAATTACCGCCGCCGCCTTGCCGGTCACCGCCGCTCCCGTAACCGCCGCCGCCGCGCTGGCCGCCGAAATCGTCCCCGCCGCCGAAATCCCTGCCACCTCCGCTGCCACCGCCGCCGCCCGCACCTTGCGAATCCAGCGACGTGAGCGTGCCGTTATACGGGCGGATCACCACTTCGGTCGAGTATTTATCCTGCCCCTGCTGGTCCTGCCATTTGCGCGTTTCGAGCTGGCCCTCGATATAGACCTTGCTGCCCTTGCGCAGATATTTCTCGGCGAAATTGGCGGCCCCTTCCTGAAAGACCGCGACCGAATGCCATTCGGTCTTTTCCTTGCGCTCGCCCGAACTGCGATCCTTCCAGCTTTCCGACGTGGCGATCCGCAGATTGACGACCTTGCCGCCGTTCTGGAACGCCCGGCTTTCGGGATCGCGGCCCAGATTGCCGATCAGGATAACCTTGTTGACGCTACCCGCCATGATATTCTCCGCTAGAGGCCCAGCGCGACCGCCAGCCAATATGTGATTCCCGCCATGATGTACGCGGCGGCGAAAAGATAGCCAACCATGAAGGCGGGCCATTTCCACCCGTTGGTCTCGCGCCTGGTCACCGCGATCGTCGAGATGCATTGCGGCGCGAAGACGAACCACATCAAAAAAGCGAGCGCCGTCGGCAAGCTCCAGCGGCCGCGCAGATTCTCGATCATCGCGCTCCCCCCCGACGTGCTTTGCGGATCGTCAATCGCATAGACCGTGCCGATCGCCGCGACCGCGACCTCGCGCGCCGCCACCGCCGGAATCAACGCAAGTACGATATCGCGGTTGAACCCGATCGGCGCAAAGGCGGGCGCTATGCCGTTGGCAATCCGCCCGGCGACCGAATAATCGACAGGCGATACCCTGCTGTTTTCGGGCGGCTTCGGAAAGCTGAGCAAAGCCCACAGGATTACCGTTGAAACCAGGATGATCGTACCCGCGCGCTTCAGAAAGATCATGGCGCGCGTCCACAGGCCAAGGCCGATATCGCGTAACCGCGGCATCTGGTATTTGGGCATCTCCATCATGAATCCCGACGACGCGCCCTTCGTCACCGTTCGCCTCAGCACCAGTGCGGCGACGAACGCGCCGGCAATGCCCATGATGTAAAGACCGAGCATCACCAGCCCCTGCAACCCGATGAACGGCAGCACGCGCCGGTTCGGGATGAACGCACCGATAATCAGCGTATAGACCGGCAGCCGCGCCGAACAGGTCATCAGCGGCGCGATCAGGATCGTCGTCAGCCTGTCCTTTTCATCGTCGATCGTGCGCGTCGCCATGATCCCCGGAATGGCGCAGGCAAAGCTCGACAGCAGCGGAATGAACGCGCGCCCCGACAGCCCGACGCTCGCCATCAGCCGGTCCATCAGAAACGCCGCCCGCACCATATACCCGCTCGCTTCGAGCAACAGGATGAAGAAGAACAGGATCAGGATCTGCGGCAGGAACACCAACACCGCGCCAACACCTGCGATCACGCCGTCCGCGATCAGGCTGCGCAGGATCGACGGCGGCAACAGGGCCGTGACACCCGCCTGAAGCGCGGTGAAACCTGCATCGATCACATCCATGAACGGTGTCGCCCAGCTGAACACTGCCTGAAACATCACGAACAGGACCGTGATCAGCAGGACCGGTCCGAACAGCGGATGCAGGGCAACCGCATCGAACGCATGTGTCCACCGCCGGACCGGCGACTCGGCGATCGTTGCCGTTTTCGCGATCACCCGCGCGCGCCGCTGCAACGTCACGATGTCCTCGTGCACGCTGCTGTCTGAGGGGCGCAGCGTCTGCGGAAAATCCGTCAACACGCGCGCCAGCCGTTCTTGCAGCACGGCAATCCCTCGCTTACGCACCGCCACGGTCGGAACCACGGACACACCCAGTTCACGCTCCAGGACATCGGCGTCGAGCGTCAGCCCGTCGCGCTCGGCCAGGTCGATCATGTTCAGCGCGACGACGATGGGCAATCCCAGCGCGATCAATTGCAGCGTAAAGCGAAGATGATTGTCGAGATTGGCCGCGTCGACCACGACGATCAGTGCATCGGGCAGCCGCTCCCCCGCCTGCGCGCCCGTCACGACGTCGCGCGTCACCCGTTCGTCGGGCGAAGACGGCTCAAGGCTGTATGCGCCGGGCAGGTCGACCAGTTCGACCGGGCGCCCGTCGTCGAGCGTCAGACGCCCCGAATGCCGTTCGACCGTGACACCGGGATAATTGCCGACCTTCTGCCGCGCACCGGTCAGCGCGTTGAACAGCGCGCTTTTGCCGGCATTGGGGTTCCCGACCAGCGCAACCAGCGGCGCGGCGTGCATTATCCCAGCGTTACGTGGATACTGCCCGCGACCGCCCGTCTGAGTGCGACCGTCATCCGCCCGATCCGGCATGCGATCGGACCGCGCCCCAGCCGCGCCCGGTGCAGCACCTCGATATCGACTCCTTCGTCGAATCCGAGTTCACGCAGCCGCCGCGCTTCCGGTGCTGCGAGCTCGTTCCAGTCGATCGAGGACACCGTCGCTGCGCGACGGCAAGGCAAGAGTTCAAGGCTGAAACGGTGGGCCATTGCTATTCAATACGCCGTTTGCGACTGATTATCAATCGCCTTGCGAACGATTCTCGCCTAGACCGCCGGATAACGCAGGCGTCCGACGAAGCGGCTGAGACTGGGCAGATGTTCGATCCGCTTCAGCATCCCGGCCTTCGCCTTTTCGAACCGCATGATCCCTGCGATCCGCCGGTCGAGAAACGCAAGCGTATCCTCATGCCCGCCGCTCTCGTCATCGAGCAGCACCGTCATTGTCGACGCATAGACGCCAAGCAGAATGGCCCGCTTGGAATAGTGGTTGTAATCGGTCGCTTTGTCCCCGGCCAGCCGCCATATCAGGTCGACCGTCCGCCAGCCGAGCCTCGATGCCCGTGCCACATTCTGCGGCAGTGCCAGCACGGCGAACGCGCGCCTCAGCGCTTCGCGGTCCGGTGCCACCGCGTCGATCCGCGCTGTCACCAGCGACCGGATCTTGTCGCGGATCTTCATCGTCGCCAGTGCGTCCGCCGGGACCGCCTCCATCATCGCCCGGTCGATGCTAGCGAACCAGGCGTCGATCATCGCTACGCGCCCGTCACTGAACGCCAGGGCGGCGATGTCGCGGTCGACGCCGTTCGCATCCGCCGCCATCTCCAGCGCCTCCTTGCCCCAACCGTCAAACGCTGCGTTGGCGGCGATCGCGGGGGCCAGATCGGCGCGGATTTCATCGAGCGTGCGGTCTTCGGTCATCGGGACTCCTCATGCGCTAGATGCGGTGCGATCTCGGCCGGCGCAAGTCGTGACGGCCGCCGGACCAGCACCAGCGCCGCCGCAACCATCAGCACGCCGATCAGGTCGGTCGCGCCCAGCCGCTCGCCATAGACGACCCAGCCGATCGCCCCCGCGACCACAGGCTGGATCAACAGCGCCAGCCCGATCACGAGCGGCGACAGCTTGCCGAGCGCATAAATCATGCACCCCTGTCCAATCACCTGCGAACACAAGGCCAGCCCGATCAGCGCGCCCCAGTGATCGGGCCAGATTCGCTCCCCCATCACGCTCGCGAAAATATAAAGCGGGACGATGCTCGCCAGCGACGACAGCGCCAGGCTCGACAGCGGTGCCATGACAGCGCGTGCGCGCGCCATGAAGATGAAATATCCGGCATAAAGCACCCCCGCCAGCACGCAGAGCAGGTCGCCCGCCAGGTTGCGCGCGTCGAGGCTATAGGATCGCCCCATCAACAACGCAGCACCGGCGAGCGCGAGGACGAGGGCAAATCCCTGCATCCGCGTCGGCCATGCCCGCGCGACCAGAAACCCGTAGATTGGGAAGATCAGCGTGGCCGAATTACCGAACAGCGTCGCATTGGCGAGCGTCGTGCGCAATATTCCCAGATGCCAGCTGCCAAGGTCGGCCGCAAAACAGATGCCGCCCAGGATCAGCATCGACCACAGCCCAGCGCCCAGCCGCTTGGGCCTGCCGCCCGCCGCGATGGCGAGCGCCGCGATCACGGGCGCGGCAAGCGTGATCCGCCAGAACGCCGCTGCGACCGGACCCGTATCCGCCATTCGCACGAACCAGGGCCCGAATGCCAGCATCACGTTGGCGACCACGACCGCGACAAAGGCGAGCGACGGCGCGTGCGCAACAAAACTTTGCCTGTTCAGACGGTGCATGAGGCCCCTTAGCGCCCTATCTTGCCCCCGTCTGTAAAAGAGCAGCTCTGCAAAAAAGGAATCCCATGCCAATCCTGTTCGATCCGATCGATCTTGGCGCGATCCGCGCGCCCAACCGCATCCTGATGGCACCGCTGACGCGCGGCCGCGCGACTAAGGAGGCGGTGCCGACCGATCTGATGGTCGAATATTACACGCAGCGCGCAAGCGCCGGGTTGATTATCAGCGAGGCGACGGGGATCAGCCGCGAAGGGCTCGGCTGGCCTTACGCCCCGGGTCTGTGGACGGACGAACAGGTCGCCGGATGGCGCAAGGTCACCCGCTCGGTCCACGACGCCGGCGGCCGGATCGTCGCGCAACTCTGGCACATGGGGCGGCAGGTTCATTCGTCCGTCACGGGGATGCAGCCCGTGTCCTCCTCGGCCACGCGGACCGACGGACAGGCGCACACTTATGAGGGCAAAAAGGATTTCGAGGTCGCCCGGCCGCTCGATATCGACGAAATTCCCCGTTTGCTCGCCGATTACGAACAGGCGGCACGCTGTGCGAAAGATGCCGGGTTCGACGGCGTCCAGATCCACGCCGCGAACGGCTATCTGATCGACCAGTTTCTGCGCGACGGCGCCAATCACCGGAACGATCGTTACGGCGGCAGCGTCGACAATCGCATCCGCCTGCTCCGCGAAATCACGGAACGCGTCGCCTCGGTGATCGGAGCGGACCGGACCGCGGTGCGCCTCTCGCCCAACGGTGATTCTCAGGGCGTCGACGACAGCCGCCCGCTCGAAATATTCGTTCCGGCGGCAAAGGCGTTGTCCGACATCGGGATCGCCTTTCTCGAACTGCGCGAACCCGGCCCCGACGGGACGTTCGGCAAAACCGACGTACCCCGTCTGTCACCCGCGATCCGCGAGGTCTTCGATGGACCGCTGGTGCTCAATTCGGACTATGGTGCCGCCAATGCTGCGGAGGTGATCGATGCCGGCATTGCCGACGCGATCGCCTTCGGTCGCACGTTTCTCGCCAATCCCGACCTGCCGGACCGGTTCCGCACCGATGCGCCGCTCAACAATGACAATATGAAAACATGGTACAGCCAAGGGCCAGAGGGCTATATTGACTATCCGACGCTGGATCAGCTGGCCGACGCCTGAACCCGCTACGGCTCGACCGTCTCGCCGAGGCGGTCGAGCAGCCGTGTGGTCATCCCCTTGCCGTGCTGCGTGATGATCCCGATGACGATGCCTAGCGGGACGATGGCCGCGAAGCCGAAAACGAAGAACGCGATCAGCATCGCCGCTGCGGCAATACCCAATACACCGACATATCTGGCAAGCTGGGTTACCGCCCCGGCTCCGACTGCGATCGAGCGCGGACCTTTTTGATCGAACGATCCCGACGTCTGCAGGCGATAACGCCCATCGGACAGTCGCTCCCCGCTGCAGACGATCGCGACGAGCGCACGCGATAGTCCTTCGCCCGTTCCGCGCGATACCAGGAAACCCGGATTACGATGCGCTGAAAAGCCTTTGGCGCGCGGGCGCGAGCGTTGCACACTGGTCTGACCGCCGGGCATCCGCCCGCCGGGCATCCGCGCCGGGGCGGTAAAACTTTCACCCGTCTGCATATCGATCGTCTCCAACCGCCGCCCGCGCTGGATAACGCGGTAACGCGGCGGCGGCGGTATGCTCACGCCGCGAACCGTTCCTTCAGTGCCATCATCGCAAGCGCCGCCTTCGCCGCTTCTCCGCCCTTGTCCTTTTCGGACCGGCGCGCGCGCGTCAGTGCCTGCGCTTCGTTTTCGACCGTGATAATGCCGTTGCCGATCGCGATCCCGTCCATCGACAGCGCCATCAGCCCGCGCGCGGATTCCCCAGCGACAATCTCGAAATGATAGGTTTCCCCGCGAATGACGACGCCCAGCGCGACATAGGCATCATATCCGCCGCTCTCCGCGGCCAGCGCGATCGCCCCCGGCACCTCCAGCGCGCCCGGCACCGTGATCGTCTCGTGCGCATGGCCCGCCGCCTCGATCACGGTACGCGCGCCTTCCAGCAACAGATCGTTCAGATGATCGTAAAACCGCGCTTCGACGATCAGGACGCGTGCCATCACGCCTCGTCCGTCACACGGCGCTCACCGACGATCGACAGGCCGTACCCGTCCAGCCCGACGAGCGTATGGTGCGTGTTCGTCAGCAGGACCATTTCCTCGACGCCCAGCTCGGCAAGAATCATCGCGCCGACGCCGTAATCGCGCAACTCCTCCATATCGACCCGTACGTCCTCGCCGGCCTTCAGCCGGACCGCGGTCGTAAATGCGTCCGAACGCGGCCGGTTGATGACGACGACCACGCCCGCGCCTTCCTCCGCGATCAACTCCATCGATCGCGACAGCATATGGCCCCGGTCGCTCGCCTCACCGAATATGTCGCTGAAAGGAGACAGCGCATGCATCCGCACCAGTGTCGGCTTGGTCGGATCGATCCGCCCCTTGACCAGCGCGACCTGCTCGGTCCCGGTCGCCGTGTTGCGATAGGCGCGCGCGGTCCACTCGCCGCCCCACTCGCTCGTGAATTTCACCTCGCTCTGCAACTCGACCAGATGGTCATAGCGGCGGCGATAGGCGATCAGGTCGCGGATCGTCCCGATCTTGACGTTATGGAACTGCGCGAAGGTGACCAGGTCGTCCAGCCGCGCCATCGTCCCGTCTTCGTTCATGATCTCGCAGATCACACCCGACGGATTGAGCCCGGCCAGCCGCGCGACATCGACCGCCGCCTCGGTATGGCCGGCGCGCACCAGGACGCCGCCCTCGCGCGCGACCAGCGGAAAGACATGGCCGGGCGTCACGATATCCGCGTTGTCCTTCGACGTGTCGATCGCGACCGCGATCGTGCGCGCGCGATCCGCGGCGGAAATGCCGGTCGTCACGCCTTCCCTCGCCTCGATCGAAACCGTGAACGCGGTCTCGTAAACCGTGCCGTTGTGGCGGCTCATCGGTTGCAACCCGAGCAAATCGACGCGCGCCTTGGTCATCGCCAGACAGATCAGCCCGCGCGCATGCTTCGCCATGAAGTTGATCTTTTCCGGCGTCGCCATCTGCGCCGGAATGACCAGGTCGCCCTCATTTTCCCGGTCCTCGTCATCGACCAGCACGAACATGCGCCCGTTGCGTGCCTCGTCGATGATTTCTTCCGGGCTCGACAGATATCCGTGCCGCAACCGCGCGATTTCAGCCTTTGGCACGATAATGCTCCATGCGTTGAAGATAGCGGGCAAGGACGTCGATCTCGATATTGACCGCGTGTCCGGCCTGCAACGCGCCGAGCGTCGTCGCCCCTTGCGTATGCGGAATGATATTGACGCTGAACCGCGTCGCCTGCTCGCGGTCCTCGACCGTGTTGACGGTGAGCGACACGCCGTCGATCGTGATCGATCCCTTGGGCGCAATGAACGGTGCGATCTCGCGCCCCACGTCGATCGTGATCTTTTGCGAATCCCCCACCGTCGATACCTCGACGACCTCGGCGATCCCGTCGACATGACCGGTGACAATATGGCCGCCCATTTCCTCGCCCAGCTTCATCGCGCGTTCCAGGTTCAGGCGCATGCCGCTGCTCCACCGGCCCTGCGCGGTCCGCGCCAGCGTCTCGCCCGACACGTCAACCGCGAACCAGCCCGGCCCCCTCTCGACCACCGTCAGGCAAACACCCGAACAAGCGATGGACGCGCCCATGTCGATGGTGCCGGTGTCATAGCCCGTCCGGATCACAATGCGCGTATCGCCCCGCGCTTCGATCCGCTCTATGGTGCCGATGTCGGAGACGATCCCGGTAAACATGGTCCCTGCCCTAGCGCGCCCGGCGATAAATTTCGAGCCGGTCGACACCGAAATTCCGGGCATCCTCAAGCACCCATCGCCGATGCGCCTCGCCAAGCGTGCTGAGCCCGATATCGCCCAGCGCCGCCAGCCCGGCCCCGATCAGGATGGGCGCGCGGTACAGCATCAGCCGGTCGACGAGATCGGCGGCGAGGAACGCTGACGCCGCCTTCGCCCCGCCCTCGATCAACAGGCGATCAACCCCTTCAAGCTCCGATATCGCCTCGGGCGCACCGATCCGGGTAAACCCCTCGACGTCCGGCTGGCGCGACAGCAGCACGCGTCGCGGCGCACGGTCCTCAAGACCGGCCAAGCGAACGTCGAGTCGCGGTGCGTCGGCCTCCAGCGTTCCGCGCCCGATCAGGATTGCATCGCTTCGCGCGCGCTCCAGATGCGCATGGGCTCGTGCCGCCCCGCCCGTAATCCACCGGCTGCTTCCATCCGGACGCGCGATGCGGCCGTCGAGCGAGGTCGCGAGCTTCAGCGTGACGAACGGCCGTCCGCTCCGCTGCCGCATCAGGAACCCCGCCATCGACCGCTCGGCTTCCTCGGCGCGGATCCCGGTCATAACCTCGATCCCGGCCTTTCGAAGCGCCGCAAATCCGCGACCGTCGACATCGGGATAGGGATCCTGGATCGCCGCGACCACCCGGGCGATACCGGCATCCGCCAAAATCTTGACACATGCCGGACCCCGGCTGTTCGTCCGCGCCGTGCACGGCTCCAGCGTGACATAGGCCGTCGCACCGCGCGCCGCTTCGCCCGCCTCGGCGACCGCCACCGCCTCGGCATGCGGGCGTCCGCCGGGTTGGGTCCAGCCCCGGCCGACGACACATCCTGCGCGCACGATGATGCAGCCAACGGAGGGATTGGGTGCCGTTCGTCCGACCCCGCGTTCACCAATCGCCAGCGCCGCTCCCATCCAGCGCGCGTCATCGGCGCGACCCGGTATCAGAGCCCCAGGTCCGACATCGCCTTGTCCATCTTGCGGAATTCCGCCTGCCGCTTTTCTCGCGCCGCCTTGATCTCTGCCTTGCGCTTCGCCTCGATCGGTCCGTCGATCTTTTGCTGCGCAAGAATCTGCGCTTCCGTGCGGTTTGCGGGCCATTGCTGGACATAGATGATGTCGGGCCGGTACACCCGCTCGGCGTAACTGTCCTTGGCGAACGCGTATATGAAGAACCCGGTGATGACCATCGCTGCGATCAGGAAGTAAAGCTCCTGCGGCTCGCGGTGCGACAGAAACAGCCGCAAGTCCTTGTAAGCGCGGATCGGCGAAAAGCGTTTGAAGAACCACATGCCTGCAAGATAGGATAGCCGGGCGGGCGGGACCACCCCGGACTTCAACCCCGCGGCGATCATCCGCGAAGCCGCGCGATGCTCCGCTCCCGCCCGATCAACGGCAACAGCGCCGCCATGTCGGGTCCGTGCGCCCGGCCTGTCAGGGCAAGCCGCAACGGCAAAAACAGCGCCCTTCCTTTCCGGCCCGTCTCCGCCTTCAGCCGGTCGGTCAACTGGTGCCAAGGATCGGTATCCCAATCGATCATCGCCGCCATGCGCGCGGCCTCATCGAAATACGCGCGATCGGCCGCATCCGCCGCCGATGCTACCGGGCCGGAAATCACCGACCACCAATCCGCCGCATCCGTGACGCGCGACAGGTTCGGTCGGACCGCCAGCCAGTCGTCCTCGCCCATCCCTTCTGGCAGCCGCTCAGCGACGGCGTTGAATGGAAGCTGGTGGATGATCCGCGCATTAAGTTGCGCCAGCTCCGCCTCATCGAACCGGGCGGGCGCGCGTCCGAACCGCGCAAACTCGAAAGTCTCGACCAACGTCCCGGCATCGATGACCGGCTCGACCGGATCGCTCGTCCCGATCCGCGCCAGCAGCGCCCGGACCGCCTGCGGCTCAATCCCCGCTTCCTTCAGTTCGTCGACGCCAAGCGACCCCAGCCGCTTCGATAACTTTCCTTCCGCCCCGGTCAGCAGCGCGGTGTGCGCAAAACTCGGCGGCACGGCCCCCATCGCATGGAACATTTGCACGTGGGCTGCGGTGTTCGAGACATGATCCTCCCCCCGCACGACATGGCTGATCTCCATGTCGATATCGTCGATTGCAGACGGAAGCATATAAAGCCACGACCCGTCCGCGCGCCTGACGACCGGGTCGCTCATCGCCGCCGGATCGAACCGCTGCGGTCCGCGGACCAGGTCGGTCCATTCGATCGGCTGCTCGTGATCGAGCCGGAACCGCCAATGCGGCCGCACCCCGCTTGCCTCCAGCGCGCTTCGCTCTGCGGCGGTCATCGCCAGCGCCGCCCGGTCATAGATCGGGGGCAGCCCGCGCCCCAGCTGCACCTTGCGCTTCAATTCCAGCTCCTGCTGGGTTTCATACGCCGGATAGACGCGCCCGCTCGAAACCAGCGAACCGAACGCGCGTTCGTACAGCGCGGACCGCGCGGATTGTCGACGCATGTCGTCCGCATCCAGCCCCAGCCAGGCAAGATCGGACAGGATTGCCGACACGAACCGCTCTTCGCTGCGCTCCTTGTCGGTGTCGTCGATCCGCAACAGGAACCTCCCGCCGTTCGCCTTGGCGAACGTCCAGTTCTGCAGCGCGGTGCGGATATTGCCAACGTGCAGCCGTCCGGTCGGCGAGGGTGCGAAACGCGTAATAACGGTCATAAGCGCCGCCATACGCGAACGTTGCATCCCCCGGCCAGCCCGCTATGCCGTCGCTGCCTTGGGGAAAGAGCTCGACCATGAAAGTGATGACCGGCAATTCCAACCTGCCGCTCGCGCGCGCGATTGCGGACTATATCGGGATACCGCTGACCGACAGCTCGGTCCGTCGCTTCGCCGATGAAGAGATTTTCGTCGAAATCAACGAAAACGTCCGCGGCGAGGATGTATTCGTCATTCAGTCGACGGGCTTTCCCGCAAACGACAATCTGATGGAACTCCTGATCATGATCGATGCGCTGAAACGCGCCTCGGCCCGCCGGATCACCGCCGTGGTCCCCTATTTCGGCTACGCGCGACAGGATCGCAAACCCGGCCCCCGCACGCCGATCTCGGCCAAGCTCGTCGCCAACCTCATCACCGTCGCGGGCGCCGACCGCGTATTGTCGGTCGACCTGCACGCCGGGCAGATCCAGGGGTTCTTCGATATCCCGACCGACAACCTTTATGCCGCACCCGTCATGTCGGCCGACATTCTTGCCCGGTTCGAAGGCGACAAGATGACCATCGTTTCGCCCGATGTCGGCGGCGTCGTCCGCGCACGCCAGCTTGCCAAGCGGCTCGACAACGCACCCCTGGCGATCGTCGACAAACGCCGCGAACGCGCCGGCGAATCGGAGGTGATGAACATCATCGGCGACGTCGAGGGACGGTTCTGCATCATGATCGACGACATCGTCGATTCGGCGGGCACGCTTTGCAATGCGGCCGCCGCGCTCCGGGATGCGGGTGCCCGCGATGTCGTTGCCTATGTCACCCACGGCGTCCTGTCGGGCGGCGCCGTCGCGCGGGTCGATCGCTCGGCGCTTAGCGAACTCGTCATCACCGATTCGATCGGCAACCACGAAACCGTCGGCCCCTCCGACCGCATCCGCCATCTGTCGATCGCACCCCTGGTCGGAGAGGCGATCAGTCGCATTGCCGACGAATCGAGCGTCTCCAGCCTGTTCGACTAACCGTTCAGGATTCGTCCGGCGTGTCGGTTCGCGGCGCCTGTTTCGCCGCCGCATCCTCTCTCGTCTGCGCCTTGCGCTTGCGAAGATTTTCCCTGAGCGCTGCTGCCAGCCGCGCCGCTTTCGCATCGTCCGCCATGCCTTTGCCCTAGTTCGCCGCCGCTCGCTTGACAATGCCGCCCTCGTCCGCTCTAGCCGCGCTGCCCGCGCGGAACCCTTCGCGCGCACGCTGCCGTAGCTCAGTGGTAGAGCGCATCCTTGGTAAGGCTGAGGTCGTGAGTTCAATCCTCACCGGCAGCACCATTTTCTGATCGGTCTTGCGAAACATGGTTCGTTTGGCCCCGTCCGATCCACGGGCGTTGCATAGAGAAGGGAACCCTCGCGCGCCTGTTTCGCTTGACGGTACGCGCGCGGATTAACTCCGTCCGACGCAGCCGAGGCGAACTGAAATTGACCGATGTCAACAAACCCGTAGTCCTCATCACCGGCGTAGCGGGGGAGGTCGGGGAGGCGATCGTCGCGGCGCTTGGCGATCAATTCGGCATTGTCGGCATGGATCAGGCAGGCAAATCCGCCTCGGTGCCGATCATCCCCATCGACCTGACCGAGGACGCGTCGGTCGTACGCGCCTTTGAGCACTTCCGCGACCGGCACGGCGGCACGATCGCGAGCGTCATTCATCTCGCCGGCTATTTTGATTTCACCGGACAAGACAAGCCGCTCTATCACACGCTGAACGTCGCCGGGACGCGGCGATTGATGCGGGCGCTGGCGCCGTTCCGTGTTGAGCAGTTGATCTATGCCGGCACGATGCTGGTTCACGCAGCCGTCAGCCCGGGCGAGCATTTTGACGAGCAGCGGCGGCTCGACCCGCAGTGGATCTATCCCCAGTCCAAGGTCGAGGCGGAGGACGTGATCCGGGCCGAACACGGCAACACGCCCTATCTGCTGTTCCACCTTGCCGGGCTCTATAGCGACAAGACAGTTGTGCCGACGCTGGCGCACCAGATCGCCCGGATTTACGAGCGCGACCTCGAAAGCCATCTCTACCCCGGCAACCGCGACACCGGCCAGTCGATGGTGCATCACGCCGACATGGCCGACGCCTTTCGCCGCGCGGTAGAGCGTCGCGCCGACCTTCCGCCCGAAACGGTGATCCTGATCGGCGAGCCTGACCCGATCGGATATTCCGCGCTACAGGACAGGCTCGGCGAACTGCTCCACGGCGAAAAATGGGCGACGATCCGCATACCGCAGGCGGCCGCGGCGGCGGGCGCGTGGGTGGAGGAACAGGCGATGCCGCATCTCCCCGATGCGCTTGGCGGCGGCAAGGAGCCCTTCATACGTCCGTTCATGGCGTGGCAGGGCAGCGATCACTACGCGCTCGACATCGCGCGCGCCGGGAATTTGCTCGGCTGGTCGCCGACCCACGATCTCGCCGCGACACTGCCCGCAATCGTCGACGGGCTGAAGCGCGATCCGAAAGCATGGTACAAGGCGAACAAGATCGGGTAAGCCGCCCGCGGTTTAATGGGGGATGTGATCGATGCGGACAGTGCTCCGGGGTGCAGCATATGCGGCGTTGCTGCTGGGATCGACGGCCATCACGGCGCAGGAAATCCCTGTGCCCGGGACAGCCGGTTCAACCGGCGGCGCGACCGTCAGCGCGCAGGGCGACATGTCGGTCACGATCTACAACAACGACATAGCGCTGGTGCAGGACATCCGGTCCATGCCAATTGCCCACGGGCAGGTAAGGCAAAGCTTTCCCGACGTCAGCGCATCGATCCGTGCGGAGACGGTCTCGCTCGACGTGCCGGATGCTTCCATCATCGAACAGAATTTCGATTACGACCTGCTCAGCCCGTCGAGCCTGATGGAAAAGGCGGTTGGCGAGACGATCACTTTGGTCCGCACCAACCCCGCAACGGGTGCCGAAACGCGCGACCGGGCCATGGTGCTCGCGGTCAATGGCGGCGTGGTGATCGAGGTGAACGGCCATGTCGAGGTGCTGCGCGACGATGGCTTGCCCGTCCGCGCAATCTTTGACCGGGTGCCAGACGCGCTGCTCGCCCGGCCGACGCTGACGGTGTCGCTTGCCAGCGGCCGCTCCGGAACGCGGCCCGTAACTCTATCCTATCTGACCCGCGGCCTCGGCTGGAGCGCTGATTACGTCGCGCTGTTCGACGACAAGAGCGGCAAGGTCGATGTCCAGGGCTGGATAACGCTGCGCAACACCAGCGGCACGACCTTTAGCAGCGCCAAAACGCTGCTCGTTGCGGGGGACGTCGGCAGCACCGATGCCAATGATGGCGATTATAGGCCTGGGTCATCACGGCGAACCACTATCACCCCGGGGACGGAAAACGCCGGTCGCGAACAGCTCGGCGATTTCTATCTCTATCCGCTGGCTACACGCACGACTATTGCCGACAAACAGACCAAACAGGTGAGTTTCCTTGACGCAAAGGGCGTCGCGGCAAGTTCGGGGTATCGCTTCGAAAACGACTGGCTCGGCAGTTCGCCCGAACCGCGCAGTGTGCAATCGATATTGCGCTTTGCCAACAGCGGTGCCGCCGGGCTCGGCGACGCGTTGCCCGCAGGAGTCGTGCGCGTCTATGTCCGCGACGCGCGCGGCCAGCCGCAATTCACCGGCGAGAACCGGATCGAGCATACGCCGCAGGGTTCGACGATCGCGCTCCCGACCGGCGACGCGTTCGACGTCAAGGTCCAGCCAACCACCGTATCGCGCACGAGAATGAGCAACAGCCGCTGGCGCACCGCGATGCGGTACCGGCTGACCAACGCACGGTCCCGCCCCGCTACCGTCGAACTGATCCAGAACGGGCTCGACTGGTCCGACGTGCGTGTGATCGAGGACAGCGCCAAGGGTGAACGGCGCAATGCGGGGACGCTGGCATGGCAGGTGCCGGTGCCCGCCAACGGCAGCGCCGTCATCACGGCGACGTTCGACACGCGCTACTGATGCGCGCGCGGTTGCTTCTGGCGGTCGCGCTGACGGGCCTTGCCTGCGCGCGGCCGGCACAGGCCCGTTCGAAGATCGTCGTGTCGCCGGGGCCCGACCGGATCGCGCTTACCATCTACCGCGCGCCTTATGGCCGCGGATCGATCGACCTTCGCTACCTTCGGGGGTTTGCGATGGTCACCGAAATGCGGCGCATCCGCCTGCCGCGCGGCACATCGGTGCTCCGCTTCGAGAGCGTTGCCGAGGGCATCGTTCCCGTGAGCGCGATCGTTGAAGGGCTGCCCGGCGGCACGATCGAGAAGAACCGCGACGCTCGTCTTTTGTCACCAAGCGCGCTGGTGGACGGAACGCTCGGACGGCAGGTGACGCTTACCCGCACGAACAGGGCAACGGGTGGACGGACCAGCGAGGATGCGACCATCGTTGCCGGTCCTGTGCCGGGGGTGATCCTGCGCACTGCAAGCGGGATAGAGGCGCTGCACTGTTCCGGGTTGCCCGAGCGGCTCGACGTTGCCGAGGTTCCGGAAGGGCTGTCGAGAAAGCCGGTGCTGAGCGTCACGACGGCGACGCCCAAATCGCGCACGGTCACCGTCAAGCTGACCTATCTTGCCTCCGGTTTCGATTGGCGCGCAAGCTATGTCGCGACGCTTGCGGCGGATGGAAAGACGCTCGACCTGTTCGCATGGCTGACGCTCGCCAACGCCAACGCCGAGAACTTCCCCGGCGCTGCGGTCCGGGCGGTCGCCGGACGTCTCAATCGTCAGGCGACCGCCGCGTTACCGCGACAGGCAGGAGCGCTCAGGCTGATTTGCTATCCGCTCGGCACGACGACATCGGACCTGCGCGAAAAGCGGTTCGAGCCCGCGGATGAGATCGTCGTCACTGCATCGCGGGCCATGGTCCCGCTGGCGATCTCATATTCCCCACCGCCGGCACCACCGGCACCGGCTCTTCCTCCGGAGGATCTGGGCGACCTGAAGCTCTACCGTGTGCCGCTCGCGACCACCGTCTCCGCGAACGCGCAGAAACAGGTCGCACTGCTGGCCCGGACAGGAGTGACCTTCGACCGGCGCTACCGAAAGTCCGTCTATCCCGGCCAGTTGCTGGAGGGCGTACCGACGGCGGTCGTGCTGACGATGATGAATGAAGCGCAGGCCGGGCTGGGCGTGCCGCTCCCGGCGGGCGGTACGGCGCTTTATCAGCACCGCGGATCGGCCCAGTTACTGATCGGCCTCGGTACGATGACCGACCGCACGATCGGCGAACGCATCCGCCTCGCCGCCGGGGTCAGCACCCAGGTTCGCGTGACGCAGCGGAACATCGCTGCGAAAGAGGCGCTCCTGACGGTCAGCAACGCGAACCCGTTCCCCGTCACGCTCGACATTCCGATTGGCAGCGCGGGCCAAAAAATCGAGCCGCAGGACGCGGAGGTCGGCCGAACCGGCGGGATTGCCACCTGGTCGCCGTCGTTACCGCCGGGCGGACAAGCCGAACTACGCTACCGTTTCTAACGAAACATGCCCCGCCATGCCCCTTCGTCGCGAACGTCAGCGGCGGGCGACGATCCGCGCGCCCGACGGCGATTCGAGGACAAGCGTCCCGTCCTTGTCGAGCGTGTAGCTCGACACCGTGCCGAGCAGATCGACCAGTCTGCGCTCCTGATCCATCAGTGCGGGCGCGCATGCCATCCTCGTCGTACCCGCCTGGCTGATCGTCAGCGTGCCATCGGTAAGCGTGTACCGCGCGATCAGGCGATTGCAGCTTGCATTGCCCGACAGCCTCCCATCCGCGCCGAAAATCAGCGTCGCGGGCGAATTGTCGATGACCCCGCGGCCGCCGATATCCTCCACCCTCCACGCGCCCGCCTGAAGCACGGCTGGTGACGCCGGTGGACCCGAACCGGCGGCAGCACAGGCGGACAGCAGCACTGCAATTGCGATTGCCTCAAACGTCCGTCGCAATGCCGCCTCCCCATCAATACATGTGCTGGCCGCCGTTGATGCTCATCGTCGACCCGGTCACGAAGCCGCCATCGTCTGAACACAGGAACGCCACGCCGCGCGCGATCTCGTTTGCCTGGCCCAGCCGGCCGACCGGGATCTTGGCGACGATCTTCTGCAGCACGTCGTCAGGCACCGCCGCCACCATGTCGGTGTCGATATAACCCGGCGCGATTGCGTTGACCGTCACGCCCGCGCGCGCGCCCTCCTGCGCCAATGCCTTCGTAAAGCCGTGGATACCCGATTTTGCGGCGGCGTAATTGACCTGGCCATATTGCCCTGCCTGGCCGTTGATCGATCCGATATTGACGATCCGGCCCCATTTTCGCTCGCGCATGCCCGGAAACACCGCCTTCGCCATGTTGAAGCACCCGCCCAGATTGGTGTCCATCACGTCCTTCCAATCCTGATACGTCATCTTCAGGATCGTGCCGTCGCGCGTGATGCCGGCATTGTTGACCAGGATTTCGACATCGCCCAGTTCCTCCGCGACTTTTGCGCAACCGCTTTGGCACGCATCGAAATCCGACACGTCCCATTTGTAGGACTTGATCCCCGTGCGGTCGCTGAACTCCTTCGCCCGCTCGTCATTCCCGGCATAATTGGCGGCGACCGTCACCCCCATATCCTTCAGCGCAAGGCTGATCGCCTCGCCAATCCCGCGTGTACCGCCCGTTACGATCGCGACCCTTGCCATCCATTCTCTCCTGTTTTTATAGTTTGAGAGGGGATGCTAGGGCGTCGGCACCCAGCCTTCAAGTTCGCGTTTTATGACGCGGCGCAGCATCGCGATCCCCGCCTCGCCGTCGTTCAGGCACGGCAGGTACGCGAAGTCCGTGCCGCCCGCCGCCTTGAAACCCTCTCGCCCCCGGATCGCCAGTTCCTCCAATGTCTCAAGGCAGTCGGCCGAAAATCCAGGCGCCGTAATCGCGACCTTGGTCACCCCACGCCCGGCCAGCGCGACCAGCGTCTCGTCGGTCGCCGGTCCCAGCCATTTGGCGGGGCCGAACCGCGACTGGAACGCGACGACCAGCTCGCGTGCGCCAAGCGTCCCGCGCATCGCCTCGCCCAGCAGCCGCGCGGTTTTCTGGCAATGGCAGTGGTACGGATCGCCCAGTTCAAGCGTGCGCTTCGGCATCCCGTGAAAGCTCGCGACGATAGCGTGCGGCTCGAAGTCCAGCTGCGCCAGGCCCGCTTCGATCCCGATCTTCAGCGCCTCGATATAGGCCGGGTCGTCATAATATGGCGGCAACGTGCGGACCGCGGGTTGCCAGCGCATCGTCGCCAGATGCGCGAACGCCTTGTCGTTCGCGGTCGCGGTCGTCGCCGCGCAATATTGCGGGTAAAGCGGCGCGATCAGGATGCGCTCGCACCCCGCGTCCTTCATCGCCTGCAACCGGTCGCCGATCGCGGGATTACCGTATCGCATCGCCCAGTCGACCAGAACGTCCTCGCCGAATGCAGATTTGAGCGCATCCGCTTGCAACTTGGTGATCGCGGCCAGCGGCGACCCGTCCTCGCGCCAGACCAGGCCGTAGGCGTGCGCCGATTTCTTCGGCCGGGTGGTCAGCACGATCCCGCGCAGGATCGGCTGCCACGCGATCTGCGGGATCTCGACGACGCGCTTGTCCGACAGGAACTCGCCAAGATAGCGTTTGACCGATTTCGCATCGGGCGCATCGGGCGTGCCGAGATTGATCAGCAACACGCCGATTCTGGCGCGCGGGATCGGTGGATGGTCGCTTGGAATCACGTGACCTGCTTTAGCGGCAAGCGGCGGATGCGAACACCCGTCGCGGCGCGGAGCGCATTGCCGATTGCGGGCGCGACCGGTGGCACCGCCAGCTCGCTGACGCCGCCCGGTGCCGCATCGCTCGGGATCAGTTCGACCGTGATGTCGGGCGATCCGTCAAGCACCGGCAGGTTCAGGTCGGCCAGCCGTTTCGCATCGGCCAGATTGCGCGTGAACCCCGTCGCTGCACCGATCGCCTGCGCCAGACCGAAGATCAGCCCTCCCTCGATCTGCTGCCGGACGACATCCGGATTGATCGCCCGTCCGCAATCGACCGCCGCGACCAGCCGGTCGACGACGGGACGCTCGTCCTCCCCCAGATGCGCCTCGGCCAGGACCGCGATGAAACTGCCGCGAAAGGCATGGGCGGCGACCCCCTGTCCGCTGCCTGCGACGCCGCCCTCCCAGCCGCCGAGCGCCGCCGCCGTCGACAGGCACCTGGCCAGCCGCGGGTTGCCGCCCAGCATCCCGATCCGGAACGACACCGGCTCCGATCCGCCCGCATGCGCCAGTTCATCGAGAAAGCTTTCGGTAAAGAACGCGGTGTAGCCGTGTGCGCCGCCGCGCAGATGACCCGTTTCGATCCCGATCTCGGCCGGATGATGATCGACCGCGACCGCCGGAATACGGTAAGGCGGCAGCGCCCCCGCGACCGCATAGCCGTCCCCGCCGCCAAGCGTCTCGACAACGGTCTCAAGCACCCCCGGCACGATCCGGCGGGCGAGCGCTTGCCCGGTGGCCGGGGCGGCAATCTTTGCCTGCCAGCCGAGGATCGCGCCCCCCGGAGCTAGCCGCGCCGTCATCCGCGCGGCGGCGGGCGGGCGGTACCGGTCCTGCCGCAAATCCTCTCCCCTTGACCAGATCAGGCTGACCGGACGCTTAAGCTTGACCGCCAGCACCGCCGCCTGTTCCGCCGCGTCATGTTCAAGCGCTATGCCGAATGATCCTCCGATCATCAGTGGATGGATGACGACCGCATCCTCCGCGATCCCCGCCGCCAGCGCCGCTGCGCTGCGCGCCCGCGCGGGTGCCTGCGTCTGCAACCACAGCTCAAGCCGTCCGTCCCGGTAAGCGGCGGTGGCGCTCCGCGTCTCGATCGCCGCATGCACCCCTGCGCTTGCTTGGTAGCTTGCGGTCATGAGCCGCGCCGAAGCGAACGCCGCCGAAATGTCGCCGACGCTCGTCATCCGCGTCCCCGGCCGTTCGAACGCCCCCTGAAGTGCCGCATCGATCGAGCGGGAATCGATTGGCCCGCCCCGCGTCTCGAAGCGCGGCCGCATCGCCTCCAGCGCGCGTTCCGCCGCCCATGACGTCGTCGCGACCGCCGCGACCCAGCGCGGTGTCTCGACCACCGAAAGCACTCCCCGGATGCGTTCGGCGGCAGCGCGGTCGACGCGTATCAACCTGCTGTCCCCGATCGGCCCCCCTATCGGACCTTGCCGGATCGCGGCATGGACCATGTCGGGCAGGCGGATGTCACCGGTGAAATTGGCGGACCCGTCGACCTTGGCGGGCGCGTCGAGCCGGGGAACATCGGTTCCCGTCAATCTGCCCGCACCCTGCGTGCCGATCGGCACCGGATCGGGCAGTTTGCCGCCCGCCGCCGTTTCCGCCAGGTCGGCAAACCGGATACGCTTGCCCGCATGGACGACGAAGCCGGCGGCGACCGAACATTCCGTCCAGTCGACATCCCACCCCGCCGCCGCTGCCCGGCACAGCAGCACGCGCGCCGCCGCCCCCGCCGTCCGCGCGGGCTCCTCGAACATCCGGACCGACGTCGATCCCCCCGTCAGCATCGCCGTACTGCGTTCGGCATAGGTTGCGCGCAGATCGGCTGGCACGGCGTCGAAACGGCTCTCGAACAGTTCATCCAGCGCCAGCGGGTTCGCATAGAGCGGACTGACCGGGGCCGCCTCGACCCCGACCGTGCGCCAGTCGGCACCCAGTTCATCCGCGACGATCTGCGGCAGAACAGTATAGACTCCCTGACCATGCTCGGATTGCGGCACCGCGACCGTCACCTGCCCGTCGCGGCCGATCTTCACCCAGCCGTTATAAACCGTTTCGCTGGCCCCGGCCGCCACCGACACGCCATATTCACGTGGCCACAGCCCCCATGCGACGACCAGCCCGATCCCGGCGCCCCCGCCGATCAGCAATGTCCGTCGATCGATCCGGCTGCCCACGCTCATCGGGCGCGCTCTACCCGGCGGCGCCGGTCCGCGCTACCCGGCCGGCGCCTGGCTGCGATAGAGCTTGCGGAGCGTCACCTTGTCGATCTTCTCGGTGCCCAGTCGCGGCAGGGGATTGGCGTCGATCCAGATCCGCTCCGGCACCTTGAACGCCGCGATATGCTGGTAGAGGAACCCTTTTAGCTCCTCCTCGTCGATCGCCTGCCCGGCGTCCAGATGAACGACTGCGCCCGGCACCTCGCCCAGCCTGTCGTCCGGCATCCCGAACACCGCCGCTTCCGCGACGCCGGGGTGCAGGTACAACGCATCCTCGACCTCCGGACAGCTGATATTCTCCCCGCCGCGGATGATGATGTCCTTCTTGCGGTCGACGATGAACAGATACCCGTCCTCGTCCAGGAAGCCGATATCGCCGGTGCGGAAATATCCGTCTTCGGTGACGGCCGCGCGCGTTGCCTCCGGATTGTCCCAATATCCCTCGAAATTGCATACTGAGCGGATCGCGACCTCGCCGCGCACGCCCTGATCCTGCGCGCGCCCGTCGTCGTCCAGGATTGCCAGATCAACCAGCGGCCGCGAAGCCCGGCCCGCCGATTCCGGCTTCGCCAGATAATTGGAGCGGAAATTCCCCGTCCCCACCCCGCTCGTCTCGGTCAGTCCGTAGCCGATCAGCGGCGCGGGCCCGCCCATTTCCTTGTCGATCCGCCGGACATGCTCGACCGGGCGCGGTGCGCCGCCCGCGGCGAAATCGGTCACCGTCGACAAATCGTATTTCGCGCGATCGGGATGGTTCAGTATCTCGAAGCTCATCAGCGGAACGCCGACGAAATAGCTGATCTTTTCCTTCTCGATCAGCCGCATCGCCTCGCCCGCATCCCATTTGGGCATCATCACGATCTTGCGCCCCATCGCGAAACTCTGAAGGAACACAGGCACCTCGGCGGTAACATGGAACAACGGCACCGTCAGCAGGGTGGAGGGCTGCCCCTGCGGCGCATTGCCCTGCTGCTCCAGGATCGTGACCATCATCAGCGCCTGGGCAAGATAGTTGAAAACCCCCTGCACCACCGCAAGGTGCGTCGACAGCGCGCCCTTGGACTTGCCGGTCGAGCCGGAGGTGAACAGGATCGTCGCCAGGTCGTCCGGGCCCAGCTGCGGCAGCGCGGCGTCGCTCTCGCCGACGGTGACGACCGGCCGCAATGCCTCCTGAAGCGGCAGGAAATCATCGATCTCGATTACCCGCGCGATCGATCGCCCGATCTCCGCGATCCGCTTGGCGCGCGGAGGGTCGGCGAAGATCAGGGTGCAGCCGACATCGCCGATCGCCGCTGCCATCTCGTCCGTCTGCCACCATCCGTTCAGCAACGTGGCGACACCCCCCGCCATCAGGATCCCCATGTAAAGCACGACCCAGGCGGGCGAATTCTTCATCGCGATGCCGACCCGGTCGCCACGCGTAACGCCGTGAGTCCCGACCAGCGCATGCGCGACCCGCATCGCCGCGGCATGGACTTCCCCGAACGTCAATCGCTCCTCGCCCGATACCAGGAACGTCGCGTCCTTATGCTCCGTGCAATAATGCGCGAAATAATAGGACAAGGCCGGCGGCGCGGCGGCGATCACCGGCAGCTTTTGGCCGTAGCGTTCGACCGATCCCAGCGCCAGTTGCCCGCCCTCGCCGGTCATCGCGGCCATCACCGCGTCCATTGTTCTGTCCAGTTCGCTCGGCATCCGTCTCTCCGCTTGGTCTTGTCGCCCGGCCCCTTTATGCAGGTGCAAAATCTTTGGGGAAAGCCTTGATCCTGTCCGCTCTCGCCGTCGCCGGCAATCACATCCGCTTCGACGATCTCGGGCTACATCCCGATATCTTCTCGATCGGCGTCTTTACGCTCCGCTGGTATTCGATCGCCTATATCGCCGGGATCCTTATCGGTTGGTGGTATCTGCTGAAGCTGCTTGCCCAGCCCGGCGCGCCGATGGCGCGGTATCACGCCGATGATCTTGTCTTTTACGCGACGCTCGGCATCATCCTTGGCGGGCGGATCGGCTATGTCCTGTTCTATGCACCCGACATGCTGCTTCATCCCCTCCATGTCCTGCGGCTGTGGGACGGCGGCATGTCGTTTCACGGCGGCGTCATCGGCACGTCGATCGGCCTGATCTTGTTCGCCCGAAAACACCGTCTCAACTGGCTCAGGGTCCACGACTATATCGCTTGCTGCGTTCCTTTCGGCCTGTTCTTCGGGCGCCTCGCCAATTTCGTGAACGGAGAGCTCTGGGGGCGTCCGACCGACCTGCCCTGGGGCATCGTGTTCCCGCATACCGTACCCTTCGGCATGGTCGAGCCGGCACGTCACCCGAGCCAGCTTTACGAGGCGGGACTTGAGGGCGCATTGCTGTTCGCGGTCCTGTGGTTCGCCTTCTGGCGCACCAGGGCACGCTACGATCCGGGCAAGCTCGTCGGCATCTTCCTTCTCGGCTACGGACTGGCGCGCTTCACGGTCGAATTTTTTCGCGAACCCGACGCGCAGTTCGCGGGCACGATCTTTGGCGAATGGGGCTTCCACATGGGTCAGTTCCTCACCCTGCCGATGATCATCGGCGGACTCTATCTCATGATCACCGCGGCGCGTCGCCGCCACCGCGTCGAGCCGATCGCCGGGAGCAACAGCGTCGCCTGAGTCCTCCCCGATGAACAGCCAACCACCCGATGATCCGCCGCTCGCCGAGGCACTCGCCGCCGCGATCACGCTGACCGGTCCGATGTCGATCGCGCAGTTCATGGCCGCCGCCAACGCCCATTATTACGGCGCGCGCGCCTCGGTCGGCGCGGACGGCGACTTCATCACCGCGCCCGAAATCAGCCAGATGTTCGGCGAACTGATCGGCCTGTGGGCCGCCGACCTGTGGGATCGCGCCGGGCGGCCGGACGCGCATCTCGTCGAACTCGGGCCCGGTCGCGGCATTCTCGCCGCCGACGCGCTGCGCGCGATGCGAACGGCGGGGTTCGCGCCCAACGTGCACTTCGTCGAAACCAGCCTGATGCTGCGCGATGCCCAGCGTGAGCGCGTCCCGGACGCGACCTGGCATCAGGACATTGCGACGCTCCCCGCCGATATCCCGCTGATCGTCGTCGCCAACGAATTCTTCGACGCGCTGCCGATCCGGCAACTGGTCAAGCGTGGGGGAACGGACGGCGCGTGGCATGAACGCCTTGTCGGATGTCAGGATACGCTGTTCCTCCCGATCGTCGGCAAGCGCGTCCCGGACGACATCATCCCCGTACCCTTGCGCGACGCGGCGGCCGGATCGATCCTCGAAGCATCGCCCGATTCGGTCCATCTGATCCGCGCGCTGACCGCG
This sequence comes from Sphingomonas sp., assembly GCA_965219075.1. Lineage (GTDB taxonomy): Bacteria > Pseudomonadota > Alphaproteobacteria > Sphingomonadales > Sphingomonadaceae > Sphingomonas. Next base: position 1,419,567 of record CBDCMM010000002.1, on the reverse strand, counting down.
CGTATCGTTGCCCAGGGCGGCGCGCTCCTGACGATCGATTACGGCTATCACGGCCCCGCGCTTGGCGACACGCTACAGGCGGTGCGCGGCCACCGTTTCGCCAATCCCTTCGACACGCCGGGCGAGCACGACCTCACCGCGCATGTCGACTTCACCACGCTCGCCGCTGCGGCGCAGGGTGCGGGCGGCATCGTCTGGGGTCCGGTTCCGCAACGCGACCTGCTCGGCGCGCTCGGCATCGACGCCCGCACCAGCGCGCTCGCCAAGGCCTCTCCCGCCCGCGCGGATACGCTTCTCGCCGACCGCAACCGGCTGATGGACGACATGGGAACGCTGTTCCGCGCGCTCGGCATTACCGCGCCCGCATGGCCCGTGCCCGCGGGCTTCGCATGATCACCTTCCGCGACGCGACCGCCGCCGATGCGGAGACGATCTGCGCGCTTGCCCGCCGGACCTTCACCGAAACCTTCGGCCATCTCTACGATCCCGCCGACCTCGCTGCGTTCCTTTCGGGACATACCGATGAAGGGTGGCGGAGCGATCTCGTCGATCCCGCCTTCGCGATCCGCCTCGCCGAACGGGATGGCGCGGCTGTCGGCTATGCCCGGCTCGGCCCGCCCTCGCTGCCGTTAACGCCGCGCGGCGCGGCTATCGAACTGCGCCAGATCTATCTGCTCGCCCCCGCCCAGGGCACCGGTGCAGCGCAGGCGATGATGGCCTGGGCGATCGGCACCGCGCGCGGCCGCGGCGCTGACGAACTGTACCTGTCGGTCTTTGTCGACAACCACCGCGCGCGGCGCTTCTATGAACGTTACGGCTTCGAACGGATCGGCGAATACGGGTTCATGGTCGGCAACCACCGCGACAGCGACGACATCATGCGGCTGGCGCTGTGATCGACGTTATGCGAGCAAGCGCGCTCGACGGCGTCGCGCACGGCTTTCTCGGGCGGGGCGGCGGCGTATCGACCGGGATGCTTGCGAGCCTGAACGTCGGCATCGGCACCAGTGACGATCCCGCCGTGATCGTGGAAAACCGCCGCCGCGCAGCGGAAGCGGTACTGCCGGGCGCGGCGCTCGTCTCGCTCTATCAGGTCCACGGGGATGAAACGGTCAGCGTGACCGTGCCGTTCGCCGCCGATGCCCGCCCCCGCGCGGACGGGATGGTAACCGACCGGCCCGGGCTGCTGCTCGGCATCCTCACCGCCGATTGTGCCCCGGTCCTGCTGGCGGACCGCGCGGCCGGGGTCGTCGGCGCGGCGCATGCGGGGTGGAAGGGCGCGCTTGCCGGCATCACCGATTCGACCATCGCCGCGATGGAGCGCCTCGGTGCCCGCCGCGACCGCATCGCCGCCGCGGTCGGCCCCTGCATCGCGCGCTCCAGTTACGAGGTTGACGATGCCTTCGCCCGCCGTTTTGCCGCAACCGACCCCGCCAACGAACGCTTCTTCGCGCCCGCGCGGCAAGGTCATCACCAGTTCGATCTCGAAGCCTATGTGGCACACCGCCTAGCCGCCGCGGGCGTCCTGCACGTCGAGGCGATGGGACTCGACACCTATGCCGACGAGGCCCGCTTTTTCAGCTATCGTCGCGCCACGCACCGCGGTGAACCCGACTATGGCCGACAGATTGCGCTGATTGGGCTCGCCTGACACCGCCCCGGATATTTGCGCGCAACCGCTGCGTTGACCCGGCAAGGAGAACATCATGCCCGCCACGAAAAACCCGACCGGTCCCACCGAAGCCGACATGACCGGCGTCGAAGGCCGTATCTCGCCCAAATCGGAGGTCGAGACGATCGGCGGCCGCAAGCTCAAACCATCGACGCTGATGATGGGCCACGGCTTCGACCCCGCTCTGTCCGAAGGCTCGCTCAAACCCCCGATCTTTCTTACCTCCACCTTCGTCTTTCCCAATGCGGCGGCGGGCAAGCGGCATTTCGAGGGGGTGACCGGAAAGCGTCCGGGCGGCGCGGAGGGCCTTGTCTATTCGCGCTTCAACGGCCCGAACCAGGAAATCCTCGAGGATCGGCTCGGCGTCTGGGAAGAGGCGGAGGACGCGCTCGCCTTTTCCAGCGGCATGTCCGCGATCGCGACGCTGTTTCTCAGCATGGTCCGCCCCGGCGACACGATCGTCCATTCCGGCCCGCTCTACGCCGCGACCGAGACGCTGATCGCCAAGGTGCTCGGCAAGTTCGGCGTCAACTATCTCGATTTCCCTGCCGGCGCCACCCGGGACGAAATCGACGCGGTGCTGGCGAAGGCCAAGGGTGCCGGCCGCGTCGCGCTGATCTATCTCGAAAGCCCCGCCAACCCGACCAACGCGCTTGTCGATGTCGAAGCGGTCGCCGCCGCCCGCGACGCAGCCTTTGCCGATAGCGACGAAGTACCGCCGATCGCGATCGACAACACGTTTCTCGGGCCGCTTTGGCAGCAGCCGCTGAAACACGGCGCGGATATCGTCATCTACAGCCTGACCAAATATGCGGGCGGCCATTCGGACCTTGTCGCGGGCGGCGTGCTCGGCCGCAAGGCACACATCGACACGATCCGCGCGATGCGGAACACGATCGGCACGATCACCGATCCCAACACCGCCTGGATGCTGCTTCGCAGTCTCGAAACACTCGAACTGCGCATGAGCCGCGCGGGGGAGAACGCCGCCAAGGTCTGCGAATATCTCCGCTCCCATCCCAAGGTCGAACGCGTCGGCTATCTCGGCTTCCTGGAGGACGAACCCGGCATGGAACATCAGGCCGACATCTACCGCCGAAATTGCTCGGGACCGGGATCGACCTTTTCGCTGTACCTCCGGGGCGGCGAGCGCGAAGCCTTCGCCTTTCTCGACGCGCTCAAGATCGCGAAGCTCGCCGTCAGCCTCGGCGGCACCGAAACGCTCGCCAGCCATCCGGCCGGCATGACCCACATCTCGGTCGCCGAACCACGCAAATCCGACCTCGGCATTACCGACAATCTCGTCCGTATCTCGATCGGGGTCGAGGATGCCGGCGACCTGATCGCCGACTTCGAACATGCGCTTTCCACGATCTGACTGAGCACGATCCGACCGTCCGCGTCCGGCACCCGCGATGACGTCCTTCGCCGTCGCGGGCACGCTGATGGTCGCCTCGGGTTCGATCCATGCCGTCGTCAACGCGATCCTGAAGGGCGGTCGCGACAAGATAACCGGGCGCGCGGTGATCGACGGATCGAGTGCGCTGATCCTCCTGCCCGCAATCGCCTTCGTGCCGCTGCCGGCGGGCGCATGGGGATGGATCGCGATCAGCGCGCTCGTTCACGCCGCCTATCTCTACGCGCTCGTCCGCGCCTTTGGCGAGGCGGAGTTTTCCGCCGCCTATCCGATCCTGCGCGGCACCGCCCCGCTCGTCACCGCGCTCATCTCCATCCTTTTCGTCGGAGAGAGAGTCGCCGCGCCGACCATGATCGGCATCGTTCTGATCGGTGGCGCGATCGCGCTGCTCGCCTTTGGCCGCCATATCGGACGCGGCGCGCTCGGCTGGTCGCTGCTGACCGGCGTGATGATCGCGCTCTATACGGTCATCGACGCACAGGGCGTCCGCGCCGCGCCGGACGCGTTCAGCTTCATTGTCTGGATCTTCGTTGCAACTGGCATCACTGCGGTGACGATGTTTGCGGTCATCAGCCGTGGCGCGATCTTTGCCGCGGCGAGGGTTCAGTGGCGGCCCGGCGTGATCGCGGGGTTCCTTTCGGTCCTGACCTACGGCACCGCGCTCTTCGCGCTGCGGATCGGGCCGACCGCACCGCTCGCGGCACTGCGTGAAACCGGCATGGTGAGCGCGCTCGCGATCTCCGTCCTGTTCCTCGGCGAACGCGTCGATGCGCGGCGCCTGATCGCCGTCTCCGGCATCGTTGCGGGCGCAGTCACAATCCTCGCCACATCGTCCTGAACGACCGGCCCGGATCATCCGGGAACGGCGGTCGATCCATATTGACAACGCCAGGCGGACGCTGGATGTTAGCGCTATCAACGAGGATTTGGGCGATGGGGTGGATGGGTTGTTGAACGGCGCGGCGCGAACGGTGCTTCCCGACGATTTTGACGAGGGGATTTTTGTCGGGCGGATCGATACCGGCGAAGGGCCGACCCCCATCCTGATTCGCGGCGGCATGGCGCATGATATGTCGCGCGTCGCCCCTACAATATCCGAACTGATCGAGACCCGCTGCTTCACGCCTCCCGGCGACGCGCCGACGATGACAATCGAAGATATCTGGCCGCATCTGCTCAGCCCGGTTGATCTCGCCTGTATCAAGGCGGCGGGCGTGACGTTCGGCATATCGGCGATCGAGCGCGTGATCGAGGAGCGAGCGCGCGGCGATGCCGACGCCGCCTCGGCAATCCGCGCGACGCTGGAAACTGCGATCGGGGGCGGCATCCGCTCGGTCGTTCCCGGATCGGACGAAGCAGCCCGGCTTAAGGCGACGCTGATCGAGGGCGGCATGTGGTCGCAATATCTCGAGGTCGCGATCGGCCCGGATGCGGAGATTTTCACGAAGGCACCCGTGCTGGCGACAATGGGGACCAATGCCGACATCGGCGTGCGCTCGGATTCCACCTGGAACAACCCCGAACCCGAAATCGTCCTCGTCGCGGACTCCCGCGGCACAGCGCTCGGCGCTACGCTGGGCAATGACGTCAACCTTCGTGATTTCGAGGGGCGGTCCGCGCTGCTGCTCAGCAAGGCGAAGGACAATAACGCGTCGTGCGCGATCGGCCCGCTGATCCGCCTGTTCGACGACGGCTTCACGCTCGACGACATCCGCCGCGTAGAGGTGGAGCTCACGATCGAGGGAACGGACGGTTACCGACTGACCGGGACCAGCAATATGGCGGAGATCAGCCGGGATCCGCTCGACCTGTTGAAACAGACGATGAGCGAACATGACTATCCCGACGGCTTTGTCCTGTTTCTGGGAACATTGTTCGCACCCACGCAGGATCGCGACGAAGCCGGTCGCGGCTTCACGCACAAGCACGGCGACACGGTGACGATCGCGGCCAGCCGGATCGGGCGCCTGGTGAACCACGTCACGACCTCCAAACAGGCGCCGCCCTGGACGTTCGGAATCGGCGATCTGATGCGCAATCTCTCGGCGCGCGGGCTGATCAAGGCGGCTTCCCGATGAACGACCCCGTGAACGGAAAAGCGAACGGCGCGACCTCCAACGCAAATCCGGACGCCTTGGCCGACCGCGCGATATATCCGAGCCTTGCGGGTAAGACCGTCCTGATCTCGGGCGGCGGCAGCGGCATCGGCGCTGGCCTTGTCGAGGCATTCGTTGGGCAGGGTTCGGTCGTCGCCTTCGTCGACATCGACAAGGCGGCGAGCGCAGAGCTCGTCGCCAGGCTGTCACCGGATGCCGCGCACGCCCCGATATTCGGACGCTGCGACGTCACCGATATCGATGCGCTGACCGCCGCGATCGCGGATTTTGAGACGCGGATCGGCGGGATCGATATTCTTGTCAACAATGCCGCGAATGACGATCGCCATACGATCGAACAGATCACGCCCGCTTATTGGGATCAGCGCATGGCGGTGAATCTGCGCCATCAGTTCTTTGCGGCGCAAGCGGTCGCGCCTGCGATGAAGCGGGCGGGCGGCGGCGTCATCCTCAATTTCGGCTCGATCAGCTGGCATCTGGCACTGCCCGAACTGACCCTGTACCAGACGGCGAAGGCCGCGATCGAGGGATTGACCCGCAGCCTCGCGCGCGATCTTGGCCGCGACAATATCCGCGTCAACACGATCGTGCCGGGCAACGTAAAGACGCCGCGTCAGATGAAATGGTACACGCCCGAAGGAGAGGCGGAGATCGTGGCCGCGCAATGCCTTGACGGTCGTATTCAACCCGTCGACGTGGCCGCGCTCGTGCTTTTCCTCGCCTCCGACGACGCGCGCATGTGTACCGGCCATGATTATTTCATCGACGCGGGCTGGCGCTGATGACACCGCGCGTCGCCTGTCCGGTCGGCGCGATGCTGGGCGAGGGCCCGGTCTGGATCGCGCGTGAACGCGCGCTCTGGTTCGTCGATATCAAGGCGCCGAAGGTCCACCGCTTCTTGCCCGGAACCGGTGCGCTGGAAAGCTGGGATGCTCCCGAACAGGTCGGCTGGATCCTGCCCAGTCGCGCGGGTGATTTCCTTGTCGGGTTGCAATCGGGAATTCACCGCTTCGATCCGATCGCCCGGGGTTTTTCGGTGCATGCCGTCCCCGCCCCGCATCCCCCCACCAATCGCCTGAACGACGCCACTACCGATGCGGAGGGGCGGCTGTGGTTCGGCACGATGGACGACGGCGAAGCGGCGCTGACCGGGCGGCTGTTCCGTCATCACGGCGGAGAGACACGCGATTCCGGCCTCGCGCCCGTCGCGATCACCAACGGCCCCGCATTCGCACCCGATTTCCGCACGCTCTACCATACCGACACGCTCGGTCGCGCCATTCACGCCGTGCCTGTCGACGCCGACGGCCGGCTCGGTACCGCGAAGGTGTTTGCCCAAATCGAGGACGGGGCGGGCTATCCCGACGGTTCCAGCGTCGACAGCGCGGGCAATGTCTGGACGGGCCTCTATGGCGGCTGGGCAGCGCGCTGCTATTCGCCTGACGGCTCGCTGACGACCGAGGTCCGCTTCCCGACCACCAACGTCACCAAGGTCGCGTTCGGCGGCGGCGATCTGAAAACCGCCTATGTCACCACCGCACGCAAAGGCCTCACAAGGTCAGAGCTTGCGGCCCAGCCGGAGGCGGGTCACCTGTTTACCTTCACGGTCGATACGCCCGGACAACCCACCTACGAGGTCGCCGTTTAGAGCGATCGTTGATCACCAGGAGAGATGAATATGGCGGACAGACACGCCGATGGTACCAATCTCGGCTTTATCAGCCTGATCGTCGCGGTCGCGACCATCGGCGGTTTCATGTTCGGCTATGACAGCGGCGTCATCAACGGCACGCAGGACGGGCTGAAAGCGACCTTCGCCCTGAACGAACTCTGGCTCGGCATCGCGGTTGCCGCCCTTCTTCCGGGTTGCGCTTTGGGCGCGTTCCTTGCCGGACGTCTCGCCGACCTGTTCGGACGGCGCGCGGTGATGATGACCGCCGCACTCGTCTTTATCGCCAGCGCGCTGGTCGCCGGCGGGGCGCCGTCGGATGTCGTATTCATCCTCGCCCGCTTTGTCGCCGGCCTCGCGGTCGGCGCGGCGAGCGTCATCTCGCCCGTCTATATCAGCGAGGTCACCCCGGCTGCGATTCGCGGCCGCCTGTCGAGCGTGCAGCAGATCATGATCATCGCCGGGCTGACCGGCGCGTTCCTCGCCAATTACTGGCTCGCGAACACGGCGGGCGCGTCGACCGCGATCTTCTGGCTTGGCTTTCCCGCCTGGCGCTGGATGTTCTGGGCGCAGGTGATCCCGGCGGGCATCTATTTCCTCGCGCTCATCCTGATTCCGGAAAGCCCGCGCTATCTGATGCTGCGGGAGCGCGACGCGGCGGCGGAGTCGGTTCTTACCCGCCTGTTCGGCGTCACCTATGCCCGCGACAAGGTCCGCGAAATTCGCGCCAGCCTTGCCGCCGACAATCATCGCCCGCGCTTTTCGGACCTGATCGACAAGACCACCGGCAAACTTCGCCCGATCGTCTGGGCGGGGATCGGTCTTGCCGTGTTCCAGCAACTCGTCGGCATCAACATCGTCTTCTATTACGGTGCGGTGCTCTGGCAATCGGTCGGCTTCAGCGAAAATGACGCGCTGAAGATCAACATCCTGTCCGGCTCGCTCTCGATCCTCGCCTGCCTGTTCGCGATTTTCACCATCGACCGGATCGGGCGCAAGCCGTTGCTGCTCGCCGGCTCGGCGGGAATGACGGTCACGCTCGCGATCCTCGTCTACTGCTTCTCGACCGCAACCGTCACGGCGACGGGCCTGCAGATGTCGGACGACGTCGGCCGCGTCGCGCTCGTCGCCGCCAATGTCTATGTCGTCTTCTTCAACCTCAGCTGGGGTCCCGTAATGTGGGTGATGCTGGGCGAGATGTTCCCCAACCAGATCCGCGGGTCGGGGCTTGCCGTCGCGGGCTTTGCGCAATGGGCCGCGAACTTCGCGATCAGCGTCAGCTTCCCGCTGCTCGCCTCGAGCATCGGTCTGCCGATCACCTACGGCTTCTATGCGGTCAGCGCGTTCATCTCGTTCTTCTTCGTCCGCGCGCTCGTCACCGAAACCCGCGGCCGGGAACTGGAGGACATGGTCGGCTGACATGAAAAAGGGGGCATGAACGGATCATGCCCCCCATCTTCACCAGGCCGCAGCACGGCCGGACGCTCGCCTCACATATAACGGACGCGCATCGCCATCTTCTGCCGCCGCCGCATCGCAAAACCGACAAAGCCGAACCCGACCAGCATCATCGCCCAGGTCGCAGGTTCGGGCACGGCGGCGCTCAGGCCGAACTGCCGGTCGATATCGCGGAACAACGCGGATTGGACGGCTGCCGTCGGATGCGTGCCGTCGAACGAGAAGATGCCCTGGCACCCCGTCGCCTGCGCATTGGCCGCAATGCATGTGGTGGTCAGATCAAGCGTCGGCAGCCCAAGGCTTGACGGATTGCTCTGCACCCGCCCGAAGAAATCGAGATAATCGAACCGGAACAGCGACGTATCGCCCGCGAGCGACAAATTGCCCAGGCTGGTCGTCAGATACCCCTCCGCTTCCGCCGATCGCGGGTCCGTCGCGACGGGAAAACCCGTCAACAGGATGTTGCGTACGCCCAGATTATTCAGCGCCTGCACGCCTGCCGCATACGTCATCGCCGCGCTTTGCAGGAACGCGCTCGCCGCAGCCGGATCGCCCGGCGCATTGAACACGTCGTTGCCGCCAAAATTCAGCACATAAAGGCCGTTCGTATCGATGCTGTGCCCCGCGATCAGATACGCGTTGAACAGGCCGAGTTGCTCGCTCAGGTCGGGAACCGCCGATGTCGTCGATGCGCGCGCGCCGCCAAAGGCGAAGTTCGTGCCCCCCGCCAGCGAGGCGACGGTCGGCATGCCGAACAGCTTGATGCTGAGCAGGTCGGTATAGTCATAGCCGTTGGTGAAACGCCCCTGAAAATAACCAAGCGCCGGGTTCGGCACCGTTCCGCCCGTCGCTATCGCGATATTGCCCGCATCGACCAGGCTGTCGCCGAACACCGTCAGCGACGTATATTGCGCGGTCGCCCGTTTCGCATCCGCGGGTGAAGCCGCGGCGATACTCGCCCCCAGCGCGATCAGAATTCCCGTATGGCTCAGCTTCATGGTCGATCCTCTCCAAACGCCATCCGTCCGCCCGGATGATCGTTAACGATGCTGAAACATTTCCCTCGCCCGGGCAATAGTGCGTCAGTGATTATGCCGCGGCGTCCGTTCGGAGATGCGCCGGTATTTCAGCGCCATGTCCATCACCGCGCCGGTTTCCATCTGGCCGCTCTTTTCACGGAACAGTTCTTCCCACGGCGTATGGCTTTCCGGAATCGGCGGCGGAGCCTCGGCAAGGCGGCGCGCAATCTCATCCTCGGCGACCAGCGCGTCGCACCGGCCGGTATTCAGGTCGACCCGCACGACATCGCCCGTCCGCAGCCACGCGAGTCCGCCGCCCGCCGCGCTTTCGGGCGAGGCGTTCAGGATCGACGGACTGTCCGACGTCCCCGATTGCCGCCCGTCACCCATCGTCGGCAACCAGTCGATGCCGCGTTTCAGCAGCGCGTCGGGCGGCTGCATGTTGACGACCTCCGCCGATCCGGGCCAGCCGATCGGTCCCGCGCCGCGCATCACCAAAATACAGTTCTCGTCGATGCCGAGCGCGGGATCGTTGATGCGGTGATGATAATCGTCTGACCCGTCGAACACGATCGCGCGCGCCTCGAACCGGTTTTCCTCGCCCGGTTTGCTTAAGTACCGCGCGCGAAAATCGCCGGAGATCACGCTGGTCTTCAGGATCGCGAAGTCGAACAGATTGCCCGTCAGCGCCAGATACCCCGCCTTCTCGCGCAGCGGATCGTCGAAGCTGCGGATGACCTCCCGGTCGGTCGCCGCGCTGTCCGCGACATTCTCGCCGATCGTTCGCCCGGTCACCGTCCGGCAGTCCGCGTCCAGCTTCCCCGCCTTCAGCAATTCATGCAGGATCGCGCTCACCCCGCCCGCGCGGTGGAACCGCTCGCCGAGGAAACGCCCCGCCGGCTGCACATCGGCGAGCAGCGGCAGGTCATAGCCATGCTCGGTCCAGTCGGCTGAATTCAGTTCTACGCCCGCATGCCGCGCCATCGCCATGATATGCGGCTGCGCATTCGATGACCCGCCGATCGCGGTGACCAGCCGGATCGCGTTCAGAAAACTTTCGCGCGTCAGGATGGTCGAAGGGCGCATGTCCCCATACGCCATCTCGACGATCCGCTTGCCCGTCCTGTACGCCATCTGCCCGCGCGCACGGTAGGGCGCGGGGATCATCGCACAGCCGGGAAGCGACATGCCGAGCGCTTCCGCGACCGAATTCATCGTCGATGCGGTCCCCATCGTGTTGCAATGACCCGCCGACGGCGCGCTGTCGGTGGCGCGTTCCAGGAATTCCTCCTCGCTGATCTCGCCCGCCGCCAGCTTGCGCCGCGACCGCCAGATCACCGTCCCCGATCCGACCAGTTCGCCGTCGTGCCAGCCATCGAGCATCGGCCCGCCCGACAGCACGATCGCCGGAATGTCGACCGTCGACACCGCCATCAGCGAGGAGGGCGTCGTCTTGTCGCACCCGGTCGTCAGCACGACCGCGTCGATCGGATAGCCGTAAAGCAGTTCGACCAGCGTCAGGTACGACAGGTTGCGGTCGAGCGCTGCGGTCGGGCGGCGGCAATTTTCGAAGATCGGGTGGGTCGGAAACTCGATCGGAATGCCGCCCGCATCCCTGATCCCGTCGCGCACCCGCGTTGCCAGGTCGAGGTGGATGCGGTTGCACGGGGCCAGGTCGCTTCCCGACTGCGCGATGCCGATGATCGGCCGCCCCGACCGCAATTCCTCCGGCGTCACCCCGTAATTCATGAACCGCTCGAGATACAGCGCGGTCATGTCCAGCCGTTCGGGATCGTCGAACCAGTCGCGCGATCGGAAGCGACGCTTGGACTCTCGGGACACGGGCTTCTCCTCGCGGTGGTACCGCTAACGTAGGGTCGAGGGGTTCATCCTGGCAAGCGCCTGCCTGCAATAACCGATGGGCGGCGGCGCGGCGGGGCATCGGACTGACGCCGGACCAGTTCATAGGCCAACTCCAGGTGGCTTGCCGACATTGGCTCGGCGGAACGCTTGGCCTTCACCTGCTGGACCAGCACCTCGACCGCGGTCCGCGCCATCTCGGCGATCGGCTGGCGGATCGTGGTCAGCTCCGGCCAGATCGCGGTCGCGAGCGTCGTGTCGTCGAACCCGCAGATCGTCAGGTCCCCCGGCACGTCGAGCCCGCGACGATGCGCCACCGCCACGGCGGCGGCGGCCATGTCGTCGTTGCTGGCAAAGATCGCGGTCGGCGGGTCGTTTTGATCGAGCAACGTCTCCGCCGCATCCAGCCCGGATCGATAGGTGAACAGGCCCTGTGTGATCAGCGCGTCCTCGACCGCGATCCCCGCGTCCGCAAGCGCGGCGCGATACCCCTCGAGCCGCTTGCCGCTCGCGACGAGGCCCGGATTGCCGATCACGAACCCGACCCGGCGGTGCCCCAGCGAAACAATATGCCGGGTCATCTCATGGGCCGCTTGATAATCGTCGATGCTGACGTTCAGGATATTGCTCAGTTCCGCCCCGCCACCCACCGCAATGAGGGGTACGCCCTCGTCCGCGATTGCGACCAGCAATTGACCGGAATCGCATAACGGCGGCGGCAGCACGATCCCGTCGATCCCGCGCGCGATCATCGCGCGCGCGACCTCGATCTCATGCTCGCCCGGATCGCATTTTTCGACGATCAGCTGTGTACTCGACCGGCTTGCATAATCGAGGCTCCCGACCAGGAATTCGGTCAGATAAGCGGCACTCGGATTGCTGTAGAGCAGCCCGATCCGCACCGGCTGCGCACCCGCCAGGCTGCGCGCAGCGGGGTTAGGGGAATAGCTGAGCGCGGAAATCGCGGCGTTGACCTTGTCCCGCGTGGTCGGACGGACATTGGTCTCGCCGTTGATGACCCGCGACACCGTCATCGGAGAAACGCCGGCCTTGCGCGCGACATCGCCGATCGTCACCGCACCCCGGCCGCCGCGCATACGCTGCTTCATACCGCCCTTCCGCCGGTCGTGCCCTGTCGGTCGTGCCCCGTCGATCGGGCCCCGGGTTCATCGCTACGCCGTTGCTACGCCTCGCGCAACGTCGGCCCGATAATTGACAAGAAGGAACCCGGTGATCATGTTAGCGCTATCAGAAAGAACCGCGACGATTCCGGGTCGGGCGCGGAATTCGGGGGTTGGATGATGAGGCTCGATACACCTGTCCGCAGCCTGTTGGCACTGAGCGCCGCCTGCGTGATCGTCGGGGCGGCACCGCCGCCGCCTGCACGGACCGCCCCGGCCCCTGCCGGCGCGACGCGGAGTGGCGCGCAGCCGCTTTACAGGAACGCCACGGCTCCCATCGCCGCGCGTGTCGACGACCTGCTACGGCGCATGACGCTCGAGGAAAAGGTCGCCCAGCTGATGACGGTCTGGCAGGGCAAGACCGAAATTTTTGATGCCGATCTGCAATTCGCCCCGGCAAAGATGGCCGCGGTCTATCCGGACGGCATCGGTCAGTTCGCGCGGCCCTCTGATGCGAAAGGACCGGGATCGCCGCGCATCGTGCCCGGTCGCGACCCGGCTCAGACGGTAGCGCTCGTCAATGCGATCCAGCGCTACGCGATGACGAAGACCCGGCTCGGCATTCCCGTCCTGTTCCATGAAGAGGGACTGCACGGCTATGCCGCGCTCGGCGCGACCAGCTTTCCAATCCCGATCGGGCTTGCGTCCACCTGGGATCCCGATCTCGTCCGCCGCACCAATGTCGTGACCGCCCGCGAAATCCGCGCGCGCGGCGTGTCGCTCGTGCTGTCCCCCGTCGTCGACGTCGCCCGCGACCCCCGCTGGGGCCGGATCGAGGAGACGTTCGGCGAGGACCCGTATCTGGTCGGCGAAATGGGCGTCGCCGCAGTGCAGGGGCTTGAGGGTGAAGGGAGCCCCGAACGGCTCGGGCCCGGCAAGGTGTTCGCGACGCTGAAGCATCTGACCGGCCACGGTCAGCCCGAAAGCGGCACAAATGTCGGCCCTGCCGAAATCTCGGAACGCACGCTCAGGGAAAACTTTTTTCCGCCCTTCGAACAGGTCATCGCCCGCGCCCGGCCCGGCGCGGTCATGCCGTCCTACAATGAAATCGACGGCATCCCCTCGCATTCGAACACATGGCTGCTGCGCGACGTGCTACGCGGCGAATGGAAATTCGACGGCGCGATCACCTCCGACTATTACGCGATCGACCAGCTGGCCGACCTTCACCATGTCGCCGCAGACCATGACGAGGCGGCGCGGATGGCGCTTGCTGCAGGGGTCGACAGCGACCTGCCGGAGGGCGGATCGTACAAATCGCTTGTCCAGCAGGTGAATGCGGGCAAGGTTTCGGTCGCGGCGGTCGACGAAGCCGTCCGACACATGCTGACGCTGAAATTCCGCGCCGGACTGTTCGAAAATCCTTATGCCAACGGCGATGCCGCGACTGCTATCACCAACGATGCCGACGCGCGCGCTGTCGCACGGCTCGCAGCGGCGGAATCGATGGTGCTGCTGAAGAATGACGGCACGCTTCCGCTTGCCCTCCCGCCCGCGATGCCAGCGGCGGGCGCGCGCAAACCGAAGATCGCGGTCATCGGCCCGAATGCCGCGGTGGCACGTCTCGGCGGTTATTACGGCCAGCCGCCCGTCACCGTCTCCCTGCTCGACGGCATCAAGGCCAAGCTCGGCAACCGTGCCGACATCATCTACTCGCTCGGCGTCAAAATTACCGAGAATGACGATTGGTGGGAAGACAAGGTTACGCTCGCCGATCCGGCCGAGAACGCGAAACGCATCGCCGCTGCGGTAGAGGCGGCAAAGGGTGCCGACACCATCGTCCTCGCACTTGGCGATACCGAACAGACCAGTCGTGAGGGCTGGGACGACAAGCATATGGGCGACCGCGCGCATCTCGATCTGGTCGGTCAGCAACAGGATTTGTTCGACGCGCTGAAGGCGCTCGGCAAGCCGGTCGTTGTGATGATGCTGAACGGCCGCCCGCTCGCGATCAACACCATCGCCGATCAGGCGAACGCGATCGTCGAGGGCTGGTATCTCGGCGAACAGGGCGGCACCGCGATGGCGGACATGCTGTTCGGTGACGTCAACCCCGGCGGCAAGCTGCCGGTCACGATCGCGCGTTCGGCCGGTCAGTTGCCGATGTTCTACAATTACAAGCCGTCGGCGCATCGCGGCTATCTGTTCTCGACGACCAAGCCGCTCTACCCGTTCGGATGGGGTCTCAGCTACACCCGCTTCGACATGGGCGCGCCGACGCTCTCCGCCACTCAGATTAAACCCGGCGGCACCGTCAGCGTATCGGTCGCGGTCCGCAACACCGGCAAGCGCGCGGGCGACGAGGTCGTGCAGCTTTATGTCCGCGACAAGGTCAGCTCGGTCACCCGCCCGGTCAAGGAATTGAAGGCGTTTCGCCGCATCACCTTGCAACCGGGGGAGGCACGAACCGTTAAATTGACACTCGACCACCGCGCGTTCGAATTCTGGAACCGCGCGATGAAACGTGTCGTCGAGCCCGGCGAGTTCGAAATCATGGCCGGGCCGAACTCGGTCGACCTCAAATCCGTCACCCTGACGGTAACGCAATAACGCAGCGCCCGCGAAGCGCGCGACACGGAGACCAAAATGACAATTCAGGGCAACCTTCTGATCGGATCGATCACCGAACGCGGACAGGGCAGCGGCTTCCGCGGCATCGATGCCGCGACTGGCGATCCCATCGACCCCCCCTTCGCCGCCGCCTCGCCCGGTCAGCTTGATCGCGCCTGCTCGCTCGCCGAAGCTGCGTTCGATCCCTACCGAAGTGCGACGCCCGAAGCGCGGGCGAAATTCCTTGAGGCGATCGCCGAAAACATCATGGGTCTCGGCGATGAACTGCTCGAACGCGCCGTGCAGGAGACGGGTCTGCCGCGCGGCCGGATCGAAGGAGAACGCGGTCGTACCTGCGGTCAGCTTCGGCTTTTCGCCTCGGTCGTCCGCGCGGGCCGCTATCTCGGCGTCCGAATCGACCCCGCTATGCCGGACCGCACGCCTGCGCCGCGGCCCGATCTCAGGCTGCACAACATCCCGCTCGGGCCGGTCGCCGTGTTCGGCGCGTCCAACTTTCCGCTCGCCTTCTCGGTCGCGGGCGGCGATACCGCCTCGGCGCTGGCGGCAGGATGCCCCGTTGTCGCCAAGGGACATCCGGCCCATCCCGGCACTTCCGAACTCGTCGCGCGCGCGGTGCAGCGGGCCGTCCGGGATACCGGCATGCCGGAGGGGACGTTCTCACTCATCTTCGATGACGGCCATGCGATCGGCCAGGCGCTCGTCGCCGATCCCCGGATCAAGGCGGTCGGCTTCACCGGCTCGCGCCGCGGCGGCCTCGCTTTGATGAAGGTAGCACAGGACCGCGACGAACCCATTCCGTTCTATGCCGAGATGAGCTCGATCAACCCGGTCGTCCTCTTCCCCCATACGCTCGCCGCCAAGGCAGAGGCGACCGCGACTGCATTCGCCGGATCGCTCACGCTCGGCGCGGGTCAGTTCTGCACCAATCCCGGTCTCGTCCTCGCGGTCGAAGGCGAAGCGCTCGACCGCTTCATCGCGGCCGCCGCCAAGGCGCTTGCCGACATGCCCGCCGCGACGATGCTCACCCCCAGCATCGCCGCTGCCTATCGCAAGGGCGTGGACGCCATCTCGACGCACGACAGCGTCGAAACGGTCGCCCGCGGTCAGGCTGCGAACGATTTTACCGCTCAGGCCGGACTGTTCGTCACGACCGCCGACGCCTTCCTCGCGCATCCCGAATTGCAGGACGAAATCTTCGGCGCGGCCTCGCTCGTCGTTCGCTGCCCCGATCTCGGCAGCATCGCCACCGTGATCGACGCGTTGGAGGGGCAACTGACCGCCGCGATCCACATTGTCGACGCCGACCACGACGCCGCGCGCGTTTTGTTGCCGCATCTCGAACGCCGCGTCGGCCGCATCCTCGTCAACGGTTTCGGCACCGGTGTGGAGGTCGCGGATGCGATGGTTCATGGCGGCCCCTATCCCTCCACCTCGGACAGCCGCACCACCTCGGTCGGGACGCTCGCGATCGACCGCTTCCTGCGCCCCGTCTGCTACCAGGACATGCCCGACGCGCTCCTTCCGCAAGCGCTGAAGCACGCCAATCCGCTCGGCCTCGACCGGCTCGTCGACGGCAAACCGCAAACCGCCTGAACCGTTAAGGATAGTCATGAATTTTATCCGGAAATACATTGGCTTACGCTCCGCGTTGCTTGCGCTGACCACACTAGCCGTGCCGCTCGGCGCCGCGCATGGGCAGGATGACGACCTTGCGAAAAAAATCGTCAACGCCCCCGCCCCCGCGGCGCTCAACGTCTATAACCTGACGCCCCCGCCGAAACTGATCGGCGATCCCAAGGTTCAGGGCGGCAAGGCGCTGCGCGTCGCGATCCCGAAGGCGGGCGAGCACCCTTGGTCGATCACGCTCGCATCCTCCGTCACCAAGCCGATGAAGGCGGGTGACAAGGTCGTGATCGCGTTCTTCGCACGCGCCGAACAGGGTGACAACGGCACCGCCACCGTCTCCCTGCCCGCGATCGACCTGCAACTCGCGACCCAACCCTATACCTCGATCTTTTCGGGCAGCACGGACATCGGCGCGGAGTGGAAAATGTATCAGATCAGCGGCAAGCTCGACCGTGACTATCCCGCGGGCGCACTGAATGCGTCGATCCAGCTCGCGACGACGAAGCACGTCATCGACTTCGGCCCGCTGATCATCCTCGACATGGGCCGGCCCGCCTCCTGACCGCCCCCGTCACATCGCCGCCTCTTACATCGTCACCATGCCGCTCAGCGCCGCGGCGATCTGGGAACGCAGCGGTTTGGCGCGGAACTGATCGTCATATGGGCATGGCCTCCGCTTCGCGCCGTCCGCCCGCGGCTCGAACGATTGCAGCCAGCTATACCGGTCGCTCAATCCCCAGACGAGCACGTCGCGCAGCTGCGGATAGTTGAACATCATGTCCAGATATCCCCGCGCATAATCCGCCACCGCGCGGTCGCGTACCGCGATATCGACGGGCAGCGCATTGTCCCTCACATCCATTTCGGTGACGATCAGAGCGTATCCCATCCCCGTCACCTCATCCAGGAACGCGCGCCATGCGGGTGCATACCGGCCGATCAGCGTCGTGACATCTCCCGCCTCGAACAGGCCGATATGCGACTGGACGCCGAGCGCATCGACCGGAACCCCGCGCGTCTTGAACCCGCGCAGTAGCGCCAGCACGCCCGCCCGGTGCTTATCGTTCCCGGGTTCCCAGCTCATATAATCATTATAGACCAGCTGCGCGCCCGGCGCTTCTTCGCGTGCCGTCCGGAACGCAAGGTCCAGCGTCGGCTCGGCCCCGCCGATCGCGCGCGACAGCGCGGTCGTATAAAGCGTCGCATCCGCGGGGTTGACCGCTTCGTTGACGACGTCCCAGCTGGCGATCCGTCCCTTGTAGCGCCGCATGACGGTTCGGATATGGTCGGTCAGCACCCGTTCGCCCTCCGCCGCCGGGCGCTGGCCATAATCGAGCGTCTCGGTCCAGCGCGGCATCCATTTGGGCTGATGCCACAACAGGTTATGCCCGCGGACCGCGATACCCCGCCGCTCGGCATAATCGATCATCGCATCGAATTTCGTAAAATCGGCCGCCGCCTCGCTCGGCTGGATGAACTGCCATTTCAGCTCGTTTTCGGGCACCAGGATCGAACAATCGCGCTCGATCAGCGCGGCATAGTCCGGATTGGCGAACGATCCCGCATCCGCACCCGGCGCGCTCCAGGCATAGGTGGATCCGAACCTTAAGTTGCGCGTCGCCGCGATATCCTTCAGCCCTGAAGTGACGGGCTCCGGCGGCGGCGGCGTAGGCGTAGGGGCGGGACTTGGTCCCGGGGCCATGCTGAGCGTCCCCCGTCCGCTCGGTGGCGCCGCGTCTCCGCATGCCGTCACCACCAGCCCCGCCAGCGTCATCAACCCCTCTCGCCGCGTCAATCCTCTCGCCATGTCCTGTCCTCTCTCGCCGGATCGGCTCCGATTAGCCTTTACGCCGCAATTCATGGTAGCGAAACCGCCACCTAACACGCGCGAAGCACGGCGGAATTTGAATGACCGATACGCAGATCATGGACCATGTTGCCCCGACTCCTCCGGTCGCCCCCGCGCCTATTGCCGAACGCGACGCCGTCGATCCCGAAACCTTCGAACAGGAAATCGCCCCCGGTTATGTGCCCGTCGTGCTGCGCGGGCAGGTGGCGCGTTGGCCCGCGGTTCAGGCCGGCCGTGCGGGCGCCGCCGCGATGGCCGCCTATATCGGCCGCTTCCGCCCAGGCAAGCCCGCTGAAGTCCTGATCGGCCCGCCCGGTATCAAGGGCCGCTTTTTCTACAGCGACGACATGCGCGGGTTCAACTTCAAGCGGGAAAAGGCACCGCTCCACATGCTCGTCGCCGAAGTCATGAAGATGGCGGGCAGCGATCAGCCCTATGCGCTCTATGCGAACGCCGCGACCGCGGACGAGCACATGCCCGGCTGGGCGGCGGAAAATCCGCTCGGCCTGCCCGCCCCCGGTGCCGAGGCGCGGCTGTGGATCGGCAATGCGACGCAGGTCGCGACGCACTACGACGTCTCGCCCAACGTCGCCGTCGTCGTCGCGGGCAAGCGCCGCTTCACATTGTTCCCGCCCGAACAGCTTGAAAACCTTTATGTCGGCCCGCTCGACCGGACGCTTGCCGGTCCGCCCGTCAGCATGGTCGACCCGCTCGCCCCCAATCTCGACACCTATCCGAGATATGCGGAGGCGCTGCGCCATGCCCAGACCGCCGAACTGGAGCCCGGCGACGCGATCTTCATTCCCGCGATCTGGTGGCATCATGTCAGCGCGCTCGATCCGCTGAACGTGCTCGTCAATTATTGGTGGGCCTATGACAGCAGCGCGACGCCGTTCATCGCCATGATCCACGCGATGATGAGCGTGCGTGACCTGCCGCTGCCGGAAAAACAGGCATGGAAATCATGGTTCGACCATTATGTCTTTGCCGAGGATGCCGCCGCCGCCGCCGACCATTTGCCCGAAGCCGTGCGCGGTCCGCTCGGCCCGGCGAGCAAGGCGCGAACCGAACGCATCCGCGCCTTTCTGATCGGCTCGCTCCAACCGCATTGATCAACGCGGCGGTGCGGGCTCGTCCAGATACGCCGCGACCCAGAGCAGCGGCGCGTTCCAGTTGATCGTGACCTCGTTCATCGTGAACGCCCTCGCATCGTCGACCCAGCACCGCGCAGGCGCGCATTTACCCTTCATCGTGCGTGATACGTCATCGACCATCGATGTGTTGTTCGGCCCGCCCGACAGCACGCCCGGCGGCGGCGGCGGATAGCGCGCATCGAACTGACGCGCCCAGAACCGGTGATGCGGATGCTGCATCGGCTTGGTTCCGAACCCGGTAACATAGGACTGACCGAGCGGGTTGCGTCCCAGCACATAATCAATCGTATCGATCACGCCGCCGCGATAGCGCGCCTCGCCGGTAAAATCCGCCGCCAGGCCAAGCAGGACACCCCGGTTCAGGATCGCGCCGTTCGACCCCCAGGGATAGTCCGTCGTCGCATAAGGGATCTTGTATCCCGAGCGTTTCTCCTCGGCCAGATAACCGTTCGCCGCCGCGACGATCAGCTTGCGCTGCGTCGCTTGTTCGCCCGCGCTCAGCCGGTCGGGGACAAGCGCAAGGCTGATCGTACCGAGCGCTGCCGTGTCCGCCCATCCGAAATCGGTCACCGGCGCTCGAAACGCTGCCATTTGCCGCAACGCATCGCCGTAACGCTTTTCCCCTGTCGTCGCGTAAAGTTCGGCCGTCGCCCAATAAAATTCGTCCGCCACTTGCGCATCGCCGTATCCGCCGCTGCCGGTAAAAGATCCGGTCGCGAAAATGTCTGGATGACGCAGCGCCGCCGCAAACGCCCGCTCGCTCGCCTTCAGACATTCCGCCGAAAACGCCGGATCGACACTGCGCCAGACCCGCGCGCACTGCGCCGCCGTTGCCGCGAGATTAAGCGTAGCGGCGGTTGTCGGCGGATAGAGATAGCGTGGTTGGGGATCGTCGGCGGGCGCGGTCGGCAACTTTGTCCACGCGCGGTCGGCGATCTTTTGATGCGCCATCCCCGACACGTCGACCTGCGTAAAGCGCAGCTTGTTTTTGCCCTGCGCTCCGACCGGCAACGCCATCGATTTACCCTCGGGAATTTGCATCGCCATCAGGAAGCGCATCTCCCATCGGCTCTCATCCAGCAGGTCGTCGATTTCGTTCCCCGCCTCGGGCAGCTTTGCAGCGCCGTCGGCAAAACTGCGGTCTCCGCTCAGCTGCTTGCGTTCGGCCATGTTCTGCAGCGTCCACAGCGCGATGCCGCCGTTGACGACATATTTGCCTTGGTCGCCCGCATCATACCAGCCGCCGGTCACATCCAGCATCCAGTCGCATCCCGGCCAGTCGTTACTTCGCTCGTCACGCCCCTTGAAGCATCCCGCGACCTCTTGCGGATGCCCGGCCGCGCGCGCCCATCGGTTCCCGCCGGCATACCGTGCCGCGATCGGAATTCCGGCCCGCGTTTGATAGAAATAGTTGAGCGCCGCAAAACTCAGCGGGCGAAAGATGTGCGGCGCGATATGCACGGCGACCGGAGCAGCGCCCGCCACCTCCAGCTTGTAATTTCCCACTGTCATCACGCGGCTGAAATCGACGCGGTGGACAACGTCACCCGATGCGGCATCCGGCCCAAAGACCTGACTGCGCCCCTTGGCCTCGACCGACCCGTCCGCCGCCTTCAACCGCCAATCAAGCGGCCGTCGCGCATCGCTCGCAATAATTGCTGTCTTTTCGCTTTTGGGCAGGAAACCGATCTGATCGACATGAACGTCAACGGCCGGTACCGGTGCCGCCGCCATCAGCATCACCAACGCCGCGCCGATCATGCCGCCGCCCCGCAATGCTCGGCGACGAACGCGCCGTGGTCGCCGATATAGCCTAGCGAGGTCTCGATCGTCCGCCTGATGTTCGCCAGCCGCTCACGCGTTTCCTCAAGCGCGATCGTATCGGCCAGCGGATCGTGCGATACGGGCTCCAGCCCCTGTCCGTTCATTACCGCGAACCAGCTCGTCGCGTTGAACAACTCGTCATCGTCACGAAAGGTGCGCCCCTGTTCCCTGAAAACACGAACCTTCTCCTCCAGCCGTTCCGGGATCGCCATCGCCCGGCACTCGCGCCAGAACGGCGTGTCGTCGCGAGCCGTCGCTTTGTAGTGCAGGATCAGGAAATCGCGGATCTGCTCGAATTCGCGACCCACCATCCGGTTGTACCGCGCGATCGTGGCGGGCGCGAAGTCGCGGTCGGGAAACATCGCCATCAACCGCGCTATCCCGTTCTGGATCATCCAGATGCTCGTCGACTCCAGCGGCTCCATGAACCCCGACGCCAGCCCCAGCGCGACACAGTTCTTGATCCAGAACGCGCTCCTGCGCCCGGTTTTGAACGGAATGACCCGCGGTTCGGCCAGCGCTTCGCCGTCCAGATTACCGAGCAGCGCGGCCGCCGCCGCATCATCGCTCAGATGGCGGCTCGCATAGACATAGCCGTTACCCGTGCGGTGTTGCAGCGGGATCCGCCATTGCCAACCCGATCCTTTGGCGGTCGACCGGGTCAGCGGCAGCAGCGGATCGGTCCGCGCCGACGGCACCGCGACCGCCCGGTCGCAGGAAAGCCAATGCGACCAGTCCTCATACCCCGCCTGCATCGCCTCTTCGATCAACAGCCCGCGAAACCCGGAACAGTCGATGAACAGGTCCGCCCCGATCCGCGTCCCGTCCTCAAGCAGGACGGTATCGATAAGCCCGTCGGTTCCGCTGAGCACAACGTCAACCATGCGCCCCTCGCGCCGCTCTACTCCGCGTGCCTCGGCATAGCGGCGCAGCATCGCCGCATAGCGCCCGGCGTCGAAATGAAATGCATAGGCGATTGTCGACAGCGGCGAATTGCCGTTGTTGATCGGCCGCATGAAGCGCGCCGCCTCGATCGCCAGCGCCTGAAGCGAATACTCCTCGATCCGCCGCCTGTCGCCCGCCTGTTTCAGCCTCAGCCAGTGGGCGTGGAACGACACCCCGTTCATATCGACCCCGAACGCACCGAACGGATGCAGATAGCGCTCGCCGATCCGCCACCAGTCGACGAATTCGATCCCCAGCTTGAACGTCCCCTGCGTTTCGCGCAGGAATTCGTTCTCGTCGATGCCCAGCATCCGGTTGAAAACCGCCATTTTCGGGATTGACGCCTCGCCGACGCCGACGGTGCCGATCGCATCGGACTCGATCAGCGTCACGCTCACTTGCTTGCCCAGCAACCGTGCGAAGGCCGCCGCCGCCATCCACCCAGCCGTCCCGCCACCGACGATCGCGATGCTCCGTATCCTGCGGTCGCTCATCGCCTCAGCCGCCGGCCACCGCCCGCGCCGCCGCCCGCAGCGGCTGCCCCGGCGAGCGCAGCTGTTGCGCGATATACTCAGCATGGCGCGGCATTGTGTCCGTCGCTCGGCGGAACGTTCCCGCAATCCGGCCCAGCGTCTGTTCCAGCCTCGCCGTGTCGAGCGTATCGGCCAGTACGTCATAGCTTGCGGGCGCGATTCCCTGCCCCAGCATCACCGCCAGCCAGCTGTCCTCGCCGAACAGATCGTCCTCGTAACGGAACAGCCGCCCCGACCGGCGGAACAGCGCGATCTTGCGCGCCAGTCCTTCGGGCACCGGCATCGTCCGGCAATAGCGCCAGAACGGCGTATCGTCGCGCGCGGTCGCATGATAATGCAGCACCAGAAAATCGCGGACCTGATCGAGCTGAATGTTGGTCAGCCGGTTGTATTCATCCTGCTCCAGTCCATCCGCCTGCGCGCCCGTCATCAGCGCGAACAGCTTCGCGATCCCCGCCTGAACCAGGTGAATACTCGTCGATTCAAGCGGTTCCAGAAATCCGCTAGAAAGCCCGAGCGAAACGCAGTTCCGGTACCAGATCCTGTCGCGGCGCCCGGCCTGGAAGCGCAGCAATCTCGGATTGCCGATCGGCTCGCCCTCGACATTCGCGATCAGCGTCGCGGTCGCCTCGTCATCGCTCAGATATTCGCTTGAATAGACCAGGCCGTTGCCAATCCTGTGCTGAAGCGGGATACGCCACTGCCAGCCCGCCCCGCGCGCCGTCGCGCGTGTGAACGGCGCGATGTCCGTGCCGGTTGGCGCGCTCGGCAGCGCGACCGCACGGTCGCACGGCAACCAATGCCGCCAGTCCTCATACCCGACGCCCAGCGCCTCGCCGATCAGCAGCGCGCGCTGTCCCGAACTATCGACGAACAGGTCGGCCCCGATCTCGCGGCCGTCCTTCATCGTCACATGCGAGATATAGCCGTCCTCGCCGCGCAGCACGACGTCGCCGACCCGGCCTTCCAGCCGCGTCACGCCCCGCGCCTCGGCATAATCGCGCAGGTACCGGCCATAAAGCGCGGCATCGAAATGATAGGCATAGTTGATTTGCGAGAGCGGCGAATTGGGATTGCCGTCGTGCCGCGCGAACTTGCCCGCCGCCGCCGCGACGTTGCACAGATTATAATCGTCGATCGGCCCCGCGCGCCCCTCGCTGCGCAGCTTCAGCCAGATGTGCAGGAACTTCACCGCCTCGATAGCGACGCCGTACCCGCTGAATGGGTGGAAATAACTTGCCCCCACACGCGCCCAGTCGACAAACTCGATGCCCAGCTTGTACGTTGCCTTGGTCGCGGCCAGGAACTCGGTCTCGTCGATCCCGAGCAGCGCGTTAAACGTGCGGATCGTCGGGATCGTCGCCTCGCCGACCCCGATCGTGCCGATCTCCTCCGATTCGATCAGCGTCACCGTTACGCCCGCCGGGATCAGCCGCGCCATCGCCGCCGCGGCCATCCATCCAGCCGTCCCTCCGCCGACGATCACGATAGAATTCGGGCGCGCCCCCCGGATAGTAGCTGGCATCGCCATCATGCGGCGCTCCGCCGCGCCGGTGCCCGCATGATCTGCTGCAGGAACGCGTCATGTGTCGGCATCTCGCGCACCGTCTCGATCATCACCGCCCTCAGCCTTGCCAGATGCGCCTCGATCCGCGCGATCGGCAGCGCCTCGGCCACCGCATCGGCACGGCGCGGCCGCATCCCCTGCGTATCGAGCAGCGTCACCCAGTCGTCCTCCTCGAAAATATCTCCGTCATGCATCACGATCCGCCCTCGCGCCGCGAACAATGCGAGCTTTGCCGCCAGTTCCGGCGATGCTTCGGTCCCGCGCAGATCGTCCCACGCGCGCTCGCCCGTCCGTGCGTTCGTCAAATGGTGCGCGGCGACGAAATCGCGCGTCCGCATCGCCTCCGCCGTCGTCAACCGGTTATACTCCCGCCGTTCCGCGCCGAAATAATCGTCTGCGGGGAACAGCGCGATCAGCCTGGTCAGCGCGCTCTGGACCAGTTGCAGCCCGACCGGATGCAACGGCTCGATCACCGCCGCCGCGCCGCCGGCCGCGATGACGTTACCGCTCCACGGCTCACGCAAGCTGCCTGCGTGCCCGACCGCGACCGGCTGCGCCCCGCCGGGCAGAAGCGACAGCGCCTCCTCGTCATCCGCCGCGCGCGACCAGTGAACGCTCTCCGCAACGCCGCCGTGAACCGGAATCGTCTCCCGCCATCCGAACCGTGTCGCCGCGCGGATCGCATAGGGCAGGACGCCGCCGTCCTCGCGCAGCATGACGCCCGCCGACCGGCCAAACGGCAACCACTGTGACCAGCTGTCGAACGGCCCCGCCGCCACAATCCGCCTGTAACCGGTACAATCGAGTACCAGCCACGGCGCGACATTACTTCCGTCGGTCAGGCGCAACACCTCGACCGCGCCGTCGTCCCGTCGCGTCGATCCGGCAAGCGGCGCCTTGTGCCGGACGGCCCCGCGCGCTTCCGCAATCTCGCGCAGCACCGCACGGTACGCCGCTGATCCGATATGAAGCCCGTACGCGATTTGCGACGTCGGTGATCGCTGGTCATCGCCCGGCCGCACGAACCGCCCCGCCTGCGCCGCGAGCGCCGCAAGCGCATGATCGACCAGCCGGACATCGCGTCCGGTCCTCCGCATCCGCGCTGCGAGCTGATGGAACGCCGTCCCGTCCAGCGCCGCGCCGACCGGCCCGAACGGCAGGAAACCGGCCCCCTCCCCGTTCCAGCCGACATAAGCCGCACCCAGTGAAAACGTCGCTCCAGCGCGCCGGACCAGCATGTCCTCATCCAGCCCGATCGCATGGTGGAGTCCGCCGAGCGACGGCATCGTCGCGATCGCCGGGCCGAACTCCGGATCACCGTTCGCGCCCGCCTCCTCGACCAGTTCGACGGCGTACCGGGCGCGCGGCAAGCGGCTGGCAAGCACCGCCGCCGCCAGCCAGGCGGTGACGCCGCCGCCGGCGATCACGATCCGCCGCATCGCCGTCACGCCGCCCGTTCGCACAGCTGTTTCAGATACGCGGCGTGGTCGGGCATCACCGCCACGCATCCCTCGACATCGCTCCGCCATGTCGCCAGCCGCCGGTCCGCGACCTCCGCGCTCAGCGCCCCGGCCAGCGGATTGCCTGCGTCCGGCACCACCCGCTGCCCGTAATAGACCGCCAGCCAGCTCGCCTCCAGGAACATGCCCTCACGGTAATTCATCACGACGCCCCGTTCCCGGAACAGCGCGATCTTGTCTTCGAGCGAAGTGGGCAGCGGCATCGTCCGGCAATAGTTCCAGAAGTCGCTGTCGTCGCGCTCGGTCGCGCAATAATGCAGGATCAGGAAATCGCGAACACGCTCATATTCGATGTCCATCGACCGGTTGAATTCCGCCGCCTCCGCCGGATCGACGCCCTTCAGCGGGAACAGGTCGATCAGCTTGCCGATCGCCAGCTGGATCAGATGCAGGCTGGTCGACTCAAGCGGCTCCAGGAATCCGGCGGACAGCCCGATCGCGACGCAATTCCCGACCCAGTGACTCCGACGCTTGCCCGTCGCGAAGCGCAACCGCCGCGGTTCTGCAATCGGCTCGCCCTCGATCGCGCCGATCAGCGTCTCCAACGCTGCGGCATCGCCGGAAAAGCTGCTGCTATAGACATGCCCGTTTCCGACCCGGTGCTGAAGCGGGATGCGCCATGTCCATCCCGCCATCTGCGCCGTCGCCTGCGTATAGGGGGGAAGCGTCCCGTCGCCGGTCGATGGTAACGCTATCGCGCGGTCGCACGGCAGCCATTTTTCCCACCCTTCATATCCGGTGCCGAGCGCCTCTTCGATCAACAGCCCGCGAAACCCCGAACAGTCGACGAACAGATCCCCCGCCACGACGCCGCCATGCTGCATCGTGACCGAACGTACCTCCGGCCTGTTGCCCGCCGTCTCGACCGCGACGACCTTGCCCTCGATCCGCCGCACGCCGCGCGCCTCGGCATAGCCGCGCAGCATCGCCGCATAGAGTCCAGCATCGAATTGATACGCATAGGAAAATGTCGATCCGACCGCCGCCGTGTCGGGGTCGGGCGGCGCGAACCGGCCCGCTTTTGCCGCCATGATGGGCAGCGAATAGTCCTGTAAATCCGCGCCCCCCGCCTCACGCTGGCGCCGCAGCCAGAGATGGTGGAAGGCAAGATCGCCGACCGGCGCACCAAAATCGCCGAACGGGTGGATATAACTGTCGCCGATCCGCGCCCAATCACGAAATTCGATCCCCAGCTTGAACGTCGCCTTCGTTCGCCGGACGAATTCGGCTTCGTCGATCCCCAGCCGCGCGTTGAAGAACCGGATATGGGGCACCGTCGCCTCGCCGACGCCCACCGTCCCGATCTCTTCCGATTCGATCAGCACGATCTCGATCGGCAGCGTTTCGAACGCCCAGGCGAGCGAGGCCGCGGTCATCCACCCCGACGACCCGCCACCGACGATTACGACCCGGCGGATTGCGGACGAATCGTCCTGACTGCCCTCTCCCGCCATGTCCGCCCCCTCTGATCGTTGCGAAAAAGTCACATATCGCGCATTCCTCGTGTAGGAAAGCGCATCCGCCGCCAATACGGCTTGCGGCCTGTCGTGCGACAATCTAGGCATAGCGAAGTAAGGGCGCAGCTACAAATGGTAGCGCTAACAACGCAGGAGGGGTTAATGGGTTCATCGGTATCGCGGTTCGAGGGTTGTTTGCTCGATCGTCCGACCCGGGCTTTGCTCTACGGCGTATCGGCGCTCGCGCTCTGCATCGGCGCCGCGCCCGCCTTTGCGCAGATCAACGATCCGGCCCAGACCGAACCGAACCCCGACCCCAACGCTCCGACCAGTTCGACCGCCGATCAACCGGGTGACGCGACCGCGGGCACTGCGCAGACCAATTCGGCGACCGCGGGCGCGACCGGCGACATCGTAGTCACGGGTATCCGCCAGAGCCTCCAGAACGCACAATCCATCAAGAAAAATTCTGAAGTCGTCGTCGATTCGATCTCCGCTCAGGATATCGGCTCGCTTCCCGACCGTTCGATCACCGAAGCGCTGCAACGCGTTCCCGGCGTATCGATCAACCGCTTTGCCGCCGGCAACGATCCCGATCACTTTTCGGTACAGGGCAGCGGCGTCGTCGTTCGCGGCCTGACCTACACACGAAGCGAACTGAACGGCCGCGACACCTTCACCGCCAACAACGGCCGCGGCCTCAGCTTTGCCGACGTTCCCGCCGAACTCGTCGGCGGCGTCGACGTCTTCAAGAGCCCGTCCGCCGACATGATCGAAGGCGGCATCGCGGGCACCGTCAACCTGCGTACGCGCGTTCCCTTCGATTCCGCGGGCTTCGTTCTCGCGGGCACGCTGGAAAACAGCTACAGCGATTTTATCAAGAAATCCGCGCCGACCGTTTCGGTCCTCGCCAGCGATCGGATCAGTACGGGCATCGGCGAATTCGGCCTCCTTGGATCCTTCGTGCGTTCGCGTCTTCGCTCGCGCGCCGATGGGTTGCAGATTTCGAACTACGGCACGAGGACGCTCGACGCGGGCGGGACGCTGCATCAGCCGAACGATATCGATCCGGCGACCGGTCAGCCCTTTGCAGGCACGACGGTTTACGTGCCCCGCGGCGCGGTCGCGCGGCGACAGGAATTCGATCGTCTGCGCTATGGCTATTCGGCCGCCGCGCAGTGGCGAAGCAACGACGATTCGATGACCGCGACATTCCAGTTCCTGCGCTCCGACTCGCGAGAGGCATGGAACGAGAACGTCGTCGAGATCGCGACTGACAACGTCACTGCCAACGGCGACTCGCGTCCTTTGCCCGGCACGACCTTTACTTACGACAGCAACAATGTCTTCACCGACGGCATCTTCACAGGGCCGAGCGGCGGTGGTTCGGACCGCGTTCCCCAATTCGGTCTGCAAAGCAACAATACCGCACGCAGCGTCGATCAGCGTTTCATCACCAACGACTATGGCGCGAATTTCAAATGGAAGGTCACCAACCGTCTGGGCGTGAACCTTGACTATCAGCACGTCTATTCAAAGGTTCGCAACACCGATCTGTCGTTCCTGGTCTCGACGTTCCAGGATGCCGAGCTTCATCTGGACGGCACCAATGTTCCGTTCGTGAACTTCCAGCCGATCCAGTCGGCCGGACAGGGCAATTCGACCTACCTTCAGCCGCCGCACTCCAGCTATCTCGACCCGTACAATTCCTACTACCGCGCCGCGATGGACCATCTCGAGGACAGCGACGGCAATGAAGATGCGGCCAAAATCGATCTCGATTACGCATTCGACGGCGACAGCTGGATCACTTCGGTCCGCGCGGGCTATCGCTATGCGGACCGCAAGAACACCGCGCGCTTCTCGACCTATAACTGGGGCGTGTTGAGCGAAATCTGGGGCGGTTATGTTGCGGACGCAAGCGGCAACACCATAAGAAACCAGGGCCCCGTCTGGCTCGACAGCGCGGTTGACGGCAATCCGGCACCCGGCGGCGGTTCG
This sequence comes from Sphingomonas sp., assembly GCA_965219075.1. Classification (GTDB taxonomy): domain Bacteria; phylum Pseudomonadota; class Alphaproteobacteria; order Sphingomonadales; family Sphingomonadaceae; genus Sphingomonas. The sequence goes on along the minus strand of CBDCMM010000002.1, from coordinate 1,390,127 downwards.
CCCGGCCCCCAGCAGGCGTTCTTCTTCGAAAACTTCTTCCGCGGGAACACCAACTCCCCCGTCGGCCCCGGGCGACTCTATTATCCGACGAGCCGCATCTTTGATTATGCCCAGCTTCAGGCCGATGGCCGCCTGATCAACAGCGAATGGCAGGGACCGATCAGCGGTTGCGGCGGTTCGGGCGGCGGCGGCTGGGTTCCGCTTGCCCAGCGTTGCGGCGTTGTTGCCGGAACCCCCTATCTGCCGGGTGAAATCAATCCGGTGACGGAGACGACCAATTCCGGCTATGGCGAAATCCGTTTCGGCCACAGCCTTGGCGGCTCGCTCAACTTCAGCGGCAATGCCGGTGTCCGGTACATCAACACCAAACGTGTCGCGGGCGGGTTCTTCTCGTTCCCGGGTCAGAATTTCGACAATCTCTGCACGCCCGGCAGTACGCTGGCACTTTGCGCACTGCCGAACGCACAGGCGCTGATTGCCTCTGCGAACGCGTTCCAGAACGGCACCAACACGCCGAACAACGTGAAGCTGCGCTACGATTACTTCCTGCCATCGGCCAACGTGAAGCTTGAGGCGGGCGGCGGACTTCAGTTCCGTGCCGCGTTCAACCAGGCGATCTCGCCGCCGGCTTTTGGTCTGACCCGCGCCTTTTATAACATCACGCTCAACACCTCCGATACGTTCGTACTGGCAAATGGCGGGCCGATCGCGGTGTTCGATGTCGGCAATCCGAACCTGCTCCCGGTCAAGGCCGACAACTACGATCTGACGGCGGAATATTATTTCTCGCAAGTCGGCTCGATCACCCTCGCCTTGTTCGCGAAGGATCTGCACAATGTCGTGACCAACGGCACGCAGCGGCAGACCTTCACCAACAACGGTCAGAGCTTTGACGGGATTATCACAACCCCGATCAACGCGACGGATACGGGACGGGTCCGCGGTATCGAAGTCGGCTATCAGCAGACCTATTCCTTCCTGCCAGGCCTTCTGTCGGGACTGGGGCTGAACGCAAACTTCACCTATGTTCATTCATCGGGTGTCGCCAACAGCACGCTCAACCCGACCGAAGCCAATGTGTCGGCGGGTAACGTCGCCAGTATCGACACCAGCCGCCTGCCGCTTGAGGGATTGTCGAAATACACGTTCAACATCATCCCCTTTTACGAACGCGGCGGGCTCGAGATACGCGGTGCCTATTCGTGGCGATCGAATTATCTGTTGACGGCGCGCGACGTGATCGTGCCGTATGCGCCGATCTTCAGTGAATCGCTCGGCCAGCTTGATGCGTCGATCTTCTATTCGGTCAACGACAACATCAAACTCGGTTTCCAGGGCGTCAACCTGACGAATTCGGTGCAGAAAACGACCCAGGTCATCAACAACGACCTGATCCGTGCACCGCGATCCTTCTTCGTCAACGATCGCCGCTTCACCTTCTCGATCCGCGCCAAGCTCGGCAAGTAAGGCACAGGAAAAGGCCGGTCGCACCCTAACCGGCGCGATCGGCCCTTCGTTCCGATCAACAGCGCCGCGACCCGTCAAAGGGCCGCGGCGCCGTTCGTATCAGGGGCACACCGTCCCGCTCGGATCGCTCGCCAGCCTGATGTCCGCGATTGACAGCGTGAAGGGCCCGGTCGCGGTCAGGCGGAACGGCTCGGTCACCTTCGCCACATCCGCACCCTTGTCGCGCAGGCATTTCAGCGGCACCCGCACCGTCCGCCAGTCCGCCGCGCTCGCGAACAGGCTCTTCGCATCGACCGATCCGCCGCCGAAACCGAGCGTCACCGGACCCGCCGCCGCCACGTCGACGCGGTAGGTGAATTGCAGCGACAAATCCGCATTCGTCTCGCGCGTCAGATCCAGCGGCCCGCCCGAAATGGCGAACGACGCCTCTTCGCCCGCGGGCCAGCCGAGCTTCAACGCGCCTTCCTGCGTATGCGGACCGTCGACCGGTGCCTCGACCAATGCGGCATCGACAGCTGCCCTGAACGGTGCCGGGACCTGCCCCTTGGCAAAGAACACGCTCGTATTCGCGACACTCGCATCGACGCCTGCCACCTCGCTCAGCGTCCCGACCGTCCCCGGCTTCGCATAGCTGAGCCCGTAGTCCAGCGGGAATTGCGGGTCATACCCGGGCGCGCCCTTATTCAGCGTGAACTGCCCCGCAGTCTTCGGCCAGCTGTACGACAGCCGCCCGTTGAAGTCCCGCCGCGGCTTGCCGCTCGCATCCCCGATCAGCACGTCGGCGATCCCGCCGCCCTCCGATCCCGGCAGCCATGCCGCGACGAAGGCGTCCGATGCGTTGATCTCCGGATTGACCCATAACGGCCGTCCCGACAGGAACACCGACACCACCGGTATCCCCGCCGCCTTCAGCCGCTTCAGCAACGCCAGCGCCTGCTTGTCGCCCGGCTGAAACTCCAGCGTACGCAGGTCGCCGCGCATTTCCGCATAAGGCGTCTCGCCGAACACCACGATCGCCGCGTCGGGTTTGCCGGCATAGCTGCCGTCCGCGCTCAGCGTCGCGCTGCCCCCGCCCGCCTTCATCGCCGCCGCGATCCCGGCATAGGTCGACTGCGCGTTCGGGAAATCGGCCCTGGTGTTCCCGTCCCCCTGCCATGACAGCGTCCAGCCGCCCGCCTGCTGCCCGATATCGTCCGCGGCCCCGCCCGCCACCAATATGTTCGCGCCCGCCTTCAACGGCAGCACGCCGTCATTCTTCAACAGCACCAGCGTCTTCGCCACCGCCTCGCGCGCCAGCGCCCGGTGCGCCGCCGATCCGATCACGCCCGCCTTGCCTTCCCACGGCCGCGCCGCGTCGAACAGGCCCGACCGCATCTTGATCCTCAAAATGCGCCTGACCGCATCGTCGACCCGCGCCATCGGGATCGTCCCCGCCTTCACCTGCGCCAGCGTCGTGACGTACAGCCCCTTCCAGCTGTCGGGCGCCATCGCCATGTCCAGCCCCGCATTGAACGCCGCCGGGCAATCGGTGTTGGTGCACCCCGCGACCTGCCCGTGCCCGTTCCAGTCGCCGACGACAAAGCCGTCGAACCCCATTTTCCCTTTCAGCACGCCGGTCAGCAGCGACCTGTTGCCGTGCATCTTCTTGCCCTGCCAGCTGCTGTACGATGCCATCACGGTCTTCACCCCGGCGTCGATCGCGGGGGGATAGCCCGCCGCATGGATGCGGATCAGCGTCGCCTCGTCGATCTGGTCGTCGCCCTGGTCGATCCCGTCCTTCGTCCCGCCATCGCCCAGGAAATGCTTCGCGCTCGCCTCGACATGGCCGTTCTGGACCGTGCCTTGGCCGGGCGCGCCCTGCAGCCCCTCGATCATCGCCGCGGCATAGCTGCGCACGACCGCCGGGTCCTCCGAATAGCCCTCGTACGTCCGCCCCCAGCGATCGTCCTGCGGCACCGCCAGCGTCGGCCCGAACGCCCAGTCGATCCCCGCGGCCAGCGTCTCCTCCGCCGTCGCCTCGCCGATCCGGCGCAGCAGGTCGGGGTCGTGCGCCGCGCCCAGCGCGCTGTTGTGCGGGAACAGCGTCGCGCCCACGACATTGTTGTTGCCGTGCACCGCATCGACCCCGAACATCAGCGGGATCGCGACATGCCCGGCGCGCTGTTCCGCCGCGACCGCCTCGAACGCCTTCGACGTCGCGATCCACGGCCCCGCCGCCGACCGGTCCGGGCTGCCGAGCGGCGGAGAACTTCCGCCCGCCAATATGCTGCCGAGCGGATAGCGGCGCAGGTCGTCGGGCGTGATCGACCCGATATCGGCCTGGATCATCTGCCCGACCTTTTCGGCGACGCTCATCTTCGCCATCAGCGCGGTGACCTTCGCCTCTGCCGCCGCATCGACCAGCCCCCGGCTATGCGCGGCGGGCCAGCGATCCGGATGCGCCACCCCCGCTGCCGCATCCCCGGCCTGCGCCGCCATCGGAGCCGCCGTCTGCGCCCCGACCTGAACCGACGCAGCACTCATCGCCAGCACCGACCCCGCACAGAAAATCGCGCGCAAAACCACCGTCTTCATCATCGCTCTCCCAAAGACCTTTCCCGTCATCTAGCCCACCCCGCGTTGAGAGCGCTACCATTATCGGCCTTGCTCGTGCCTGACTGCCCGTCGGGAGTTGACGAAGCGGTCGATCCCCGCCGAAAGAACAGTGTCGACCGCACAATCGGTGCCCGGAGGATCGCTTGAGCCGTCAACTCATCAACGAATATCGTGCCGAACTCGATCGTTTGCGCGCCGTCACGGGCAGTCGCCGGGAAGGTGTGCTGAGCGAAGCGTTCAAGAATTTGCTTTGGCGTTGGGGCCGGTCGCAAGACCTGACCTTCACCGCCCAGCATGAAATCACAACGAAACAAGGCAATCGCATCTATCCCGATGGCGCGATGCTTCACGCCCTGCGCGTTCCCTTCGGCTATTGGGAGGCAAAGGACGCCGACGACGATCTCGATGCGGAGATAGCGGCCAAGACCCGCAAGGGATACCCGCGCGACAACATCGTCTATTCGGACGATCACACCGCCGTCTTGATCCAGGACGGGCATGAGGCGTCGCGCGTCGCGATGGACGACACCGGCGCGCTGTACGACCTGCTGACCCGCTTCTTCGCGCACGAACGGCAGGAGGTGGCGGACTTCAACAAGGCGGTGAAACAATTCGCCGCCGACCTGCCGGAAATCCTGAAGGCGCTACGTGAACGGATCGCCGAAAAGCGCGCCGCATCCCGCGATTTCGCGGCGGCCGAAACGGCGTTCCTCGAACATGCGCGCGACGCGATCAATCCGGCGGTGAGCGAGGCCGACGTGCAGGAAATGCTGATCCAGCACATCCTGACCGAGGATATCTTCGCCAAGGTGTTCGACAACCCGGATTTCCACCGCCAGAACAACGTCGCTGCCGAGTTGAAGCGTCTTGAGGACGTTCTATTCGGGCGCGGCGAGAAAGCTGGCCTGCTCCGCGCCCTCGCGCCCTATTATGCGGGCATCGCCTCCACCGCCGCGCTGATCTCCAGCCACAGCGAGAAACAGGGCTTCCTGAAGGCGCTCTACGAGGATTTCTACAAGGCGTATAACAAGAAGACAGCCGACCGTCTCGGCGTGGTCTATACGCCGGGCGAGATCGTCCGCTTCATGATCCGATCGGCGGACTGGCTGTGCGAGCAGCACTTCGGCCGGAACCTGATCGATCGCGGCGTCGAAATCCTCGATCCCGCGACCGGCACCGGCACCTTCATCGTCGAGCTGCTCGAATATTTCCGCGGCGACCGTGATAAGCTGCGCCACAAATACAAGGAGGAACTTCACGCCAATGAAGTCGCGATCCTCCCCTATTACGTCGCCAATCTGAATATCGAGGCGACCTATCAGGCGATCACCGGCCAGTTCGCCGAGTTCGAGAATCTGTGCTTCGTCGACACGCTCGACAACGTCGATGCGCTCGGCATCCATTCCGGCCACCAGTTCGATCTGCTCGGCACGCTCAGCGACGAGAATATCGAGCGCATCAAGCGCCAGAACCGCCGCAAGATCAGCGTCATCATCGGCAACCCGCCCTACAACGCCAACCAGCAGAACGAGAACGACAACAACAAGAACCGCGCCTACGCGCACATCGATAAGCGCATCAAGGACACGTATATCAAGGCGAGCACGGCGCAGAAGACCAAGCTCTACGATATGTATGCGCGTTTCTATCGTTGGGCGAGCGATCGGCTGGGTGATGAGGGGGTGCTGGCATTCGTTACGAATCGGAGTTTCATTGAGACCCGGACCTTCGACGGGTTTCGGAAGCTCGTTGCTCAAGATTTCAACGAAATCTGGATATTAGATCTCGGAGGAGATGTGCGCGCCAACCCGAAACTTTCAGGCACCAAGCATAATGTTTTTGGCATTCAAACTGGCGTAGCGATCTGCCTCCTTGTGCGGAAGAAGGGCACAGAAGGGTGCGTCATTCGCTATACCCGGAGGCCCGAGCTGGAGACGTCTGAAGACAAGCTGAGCGTGCTAGCCAGCACCGCGATAAGCTCGCTAGAGTTTTCGCTGATCAAGCCTGACCGGCACAGTAGTTGGTTAAACTTAGCGGAAAACGACTTTGATCGCCTTCTGCCTATTCATGTCAAATCGGGCACCCCAGATGGGATTTTCGATCTTTACAGCATGGGGATCGTCACGGCACGAGATGAGTGGGTATACGATGAAGATGACGACCATCTCGAATCAAAAATAGATTTTCTAATCTCGACGTTTAACCGGCAACGTGAAGACATAAAGGGCGTCAAAAAAGGCGCTAAGATTGTCCACGATAGTTCGATAAAATGGAGCGAGTCGCTTAAACGTAATCTGCTTACCGTGAAATCAGTGGTCGAGTATGATCGTTCGCGGATCGTAGACGCATGTTATCGACCATTCCATAAGATGCGTTTCTACAATGATCCCATTTTTTCTGATCGCCTCACTAATTTGCACTTTCAGATTTTTGGCGAACGACTCGTAACCTCGACCTCGACAATAAGTTTGATGGGAGATTCGTCTGGGAAACCGTTCTTTTCTCTTGCGATAGCATCGCCGCCCGATCTGAATTTTGTTAGTCCTGCGTCTGGTGGAACTCGGTGCCTTCCCCGCTACCGCTACACCAAATCCGGCGAGCAGATCGACAACATCACCGACTGGGCGCTCAACAAGTTCGTCAAGGAATTTGGCAAGAAGGGCGTCACCAAGGATGCGATCTTCCATTACGTCTATGCCGTCCTCCACGACCCCGTCTATCGCGAGACCTATGCGCTGAACCTCAAGCGCGAGTTCCCGCGCATCCCCTTCTACCCCGATTTCGCCAAATGGGCGGCATGGGGCGAGGCGTTGATGGCGATGCATATCGGTTACGAGGACGTCGCGCCCTGGCCGGTCGAGCGGATCGACACGCCCGGCAAGCGCGCCGCAGGCACGCATCCTAAGCCGATCCTCAAATCGCATCCCGATAAAGGGCTGGTCGTGATCGATGCCGACACGCAGATCACCGGCATCCCGCCCGAGGCCTGGACCTATCGCCTCGGCAACCGCGCCGCGATCGACTGGGTGCTCGACCAGCACAAGGAAAAGACCCCGCGCGATCCGACCATCCGCGAGAAGTTCAACACCTATCGCTTCGCCGATTACAAGGAGAGCATGATCGCGCTGCTCGCCAAGGTGGTGCGGGTCAGCGTGGATACGGTCGCGATCACCGATGCGATGAAGGCGGTCGATCGGTTGGACTAACCGTCTCCCCTATCCCAACGCCTCCAGCGTCGCCCTATCCCGTTCGCCCGCGAACCACGCATCCAGCAACGCCGCGAAACCGCCCGCATCCCCCATCCCTTCCCCCGCGCGTTCGAACAGCGTCAGGCTGGATTTCAGCTTCATCGCGTCGACCGGGCCGAACACCGCCACCGGATCGGACCCGTCCAGCCCGCGCAGCACCACGACGCTCTGCCTCAGCCGTTCGCCCAGCACCGGATGCGCCAGATACGCGCGCGCCTCGGCCAACGATCCGATCGCATAGCGCTTCGCCATCGCGCTGCGCCCCAGCCCCGCGATCTGCGGAAAGACGAACCACATCCAGTGGCTCCGCTTCGCCCCACTCCGCAACTCGGCCATCGCGGTCTCGAACACACCCTCCTGCGCGGTCACGAACCGCTCAAGATCATAGGCCCGTTCGCCCGCCGTCACGCCCGCGCCGCGTCGCCCGTCCGGTCGTCGAACAGCGGCTTCAGCTCGCGCTTCAATATCTTGCCGTTGGCGTTCCTTGGCAGCGGATCGGGGACGAAGCGGATCGCGACCGGCGTCTTGAACACCGCCAGATGGTCCTTGACCCATGCCTGCAACTCCGCCTCGCTCGCGGTCTTGCCGGGCGCCAGGTGGACCACCGCCGCCGGTTCCTCGCCCAATGTCCGGTGCGGCAATCCGATCAGCGCGCAATCGGTCACCGCCGGGTGCGCGTACAGGACATTTTCGACCTCGATCGAATAGATGTTCTCACCGCCCCGGATCACGATGTCCTTCGCCCGGTCGACGATGAACAGGAACCCCTCCTCGTCCAGCCGCGCGATGTCGCCCGTCCGGACCCAGCCGTCGATGAACGTCGCCGCCGTCGCCTCCGGCTTGTTCCAATATCCCTTCACGATCATCGGCCCGCGCGCCCATAATTCGCCGATTTCGCCCGCCGGCATCTCCGCGGTCCCGTCCGCGCTCATGATCTTCAGGTCCGCGGTCGCGACCGGCGGCCCTGCGCTGTCCGGGCGGTTCAGATAATCCTCGGCCGAATGCGTCGTGACCGTCGCCGTCGTCTCCGTCATGCCCCAGCCGTTGCCCGGCAGCGCGCCGAATTCGGCATAAATGCGCCGGACCAGCTCAGGCGCGGACGGCGCGCCGCCATAGGCGATCGCCTCCAGGCTCGACAGGTCATATTGGTCGCGGTCGGGATGTTCCAGCAATTGCCATGCGATCGTCGGCACCCCGCCCGTCATCGTCACCCGCTCGGTCTCGATCAGCTCCATCGCGCGCACCGGGTCCCATTTGCGCATGAACACGATCGCGCTGCCCGATGCGATCACCGCCATCATCATCGCGCTGCACGCGGTCACATGGAACATCGGGATGACGGTCAGCGAAACCTTGGGGGCGGGCTCCGGCACGCTCTCGCCCCGCCTCAGATACGACCGCGCCGCCGCATAGCCGCTCGACAGGATGTTGGTCACCATGTTGCGGTGCGTGCCCAGCGCGCCCTTCGGCACGCCCGTCGTCCCGCTCGTATAGAAAATCGTCGCATCGTCATCGGGCGCGACCTCCGCCTCGGGCAGCGCCGCCTCCGGCAAGGCCGCCCAGTCGTGCGGCGTCCCGATCGCGTCTTCCAGCCGCATCGCCTTGCCGCCGAGCGGGACGGACGCCCGCGCGACCAGCACCTGCCCGATCCCGTCCAGCCCGTCATAATGTCCGCCCAGCCGCGCATGCCGCTCGTCATCGACGATCAGCACCCGCGCGCCCGAATCGGTCAGCCCGTATTCCAGCTCCTCCGCCGTCCACCACGCGTTCAGCGGCACGATGATCGCTCCGATCGACAGCGCGGCGAAGAAACAGACCGGCCATTCGGGCAGGTTGCGCATGACCAGCGCCACGCGGTCCCCCTTCTCGACCCCGATCGAACGCAGATACGCGCCAAGCGCCGCCACCGCGCGCACGGTCGCACGGTATGTGACGCGCTCGTCCTCATAAATGACGAAAATCTTGTCGTCATGCGCCCGCGCCGCATCGATCAGAAAACGCAGCGACGGCGGCGCGTTCTTCCACACCCGCGTCTCGATCCCGCGGATTTGCGCGGTCTCCATCTCGAACATCGCCCCCGGCGCGGTCAGCGCGGCGCGCACATCGGCGACCGACATACGCGGCCATTCCGGATCCAGCACCGCCGGCGGGGCCTCCGATACATCACTCGCCACCGCCGCTCTCCTCTCGAAAATGAATGTCGGGTTTGGCTTTTCCGACCCGGATACCCAGGTTAGAGTTGATTCGCCCGCCGCTCAAGGCAATAGGCTGGTGCATGTTCGAAACAGGGGTACGGAAAACCGGATGGTGATAGAGGACGCGGCAGCTATGGGTTTCGATTCCGCGCGGCTCGGCGCGATCGACGATTTCATCCGCCGCAAATATCTCGACACCGCGCTGCTTCCCCACGCGCAGCTGCTCGTCTCTCGCGAAGGTGAAATCGTCCATTTCTCCAGCCAGGGCGCGGCGCGCGAGGGCGGCGCACCGATCGACGAAACCTCGCTGTTCCGCATCGCCTCGATGACCAAACCGATCACCTCGGTCGCCTTCATGATGCTGGTGGAGGAGGGAAAGGTCGCGGTCGACACGCCGGTCCATCATATTCTCAGCGAATTCAAGGATATCGGCGTCTATGACGGCGGCGGCGCGGGCGTTCCCTTCGTGACCAGGGCGACGGCGGAACCGATGCGGATGGTCGACCTGCTCCGCCACACATCGGGCTTGACCTACAGTTTCCAGAACCGCTCGAACATCGACGCCGCCTACCGCTCCGGCAGGATCGAGAACTGGCACGGCAATCTCGATCTCGGTGAATTCGTCGCAGCACTTGGCAAGCTTCCGCTCGAATTCTCCCCCGGCACCGCCTGGAACTATTCGGTCTCGACCGACGTGCTCGGCGCGGTGGTGGAACGCGTATCGGGACAGACGCTCGACGCCTTCTTCCGCGACCGCATTTTCGCGCCGCTCGGCATGGACGACACCTTCTTTCAGGTGCCCGCCGATAAGCTCGACCGCCTGACCGATTGCTACACCTTCGCCGCCAGACAAGGCCGCGTGATCTACGATCGCGGCGCGGATAGCGCTTGGGCGAACCGGCCGAGGCTGCTCTCGGGCGGCGGCGGGCTGGTGTCGAGCGCGCGCGACTATCACCGTTTCTGCACGATGTGCCTGAACGGCGGCACGCTCGACGGCGCGCGCATCCTCGGGCGCAAGACGCTCGATTTGATGACGCGGAACCACCTGCCCGGCGGCGCCGACCTGTCGGCCATGTCCAAATCACTGTTCAGCGAAGCGGCCAATGCCGGTACCGGCTTCGGCCTCGGCTTTGCGATCAACATCGATCCTGTCCGCTCGATGATCCCGGGCTCGATCGGTGAATATTATTGGGGCGGCATGTTCTCGACCGCCTTCTTCATCGATCCCGTCGAGCGGCTGTCGATGGTCTTCATGACCCAGCTCAGCCCCTCCAGCCTCTATCCCATCCGCCGCGAGCTCAAGACGATGATCTACGCGGCGCTCACCTGAATCCGTAGGAGACGATAATGACCAGCCCGATCCGTACCGAACGCCATGACAATGTCCTTGTCATCATCTCGGACAGCCCGCCCGTCAACGCGCTTAGCGCCGCCGTCCGTCAGGGGCTTGAGGGCGCGGTGAAGCAGGGCGTGGCGGACAGCAGCGTCGAGGCGATGGTGATCCGCTGCGACGGCCGTACCTTCTTTGCGGGTGCCGACATTACCGAATTCGGCAAGCCGATGCAGGAGCCCGCTTTGCCGACGCTCGTCGACATGATCGAGGCGTCGGACAAGCCCGTCGTCGCCGCGATCCACGGCACCGCGCTCGGCGGCGGGTGTGAGGTCGCGCTCGGCTGCCATTACCGCGTCGCTGTCCCCTCCGCCAGGATCGGCACGCCCGAGGTCAAGCTCGGCCTGCTACCGGGCGCGGGCGGTACGCAGCGCATTCCCCGCATCGCCGGCGTCCCGCTCGCGCTGGAGATGACCGCAAAGGGCGATCCGATCCCCGCCAAGCGCGCGCTCGACGCCGGGCTGATCGACAAGCTCGCCGGCGAGGACAGCCTTGAGGCCGATGCGGTCGCCTATGCCAAGGAGGTCGCGTCAAAGCGCCCGCTGCCGCGCGCCTCGGAAATGACCGCCGAGGCGGACCCGCAGGCGGTCCAGGACTTCAAAAAGGCGAACGGACGCCGCTTTCGCGGGTTCGACGCCCCTGCCGCCAACATCGCCTGCGTCGAAAAGGCGGCGAGCGGCGCGACCTTTGAAGAGGGCGTCCAGTTCGAGCGTCAGGAATTCATGAAGCTGATGATGGGGGGCCAGTCCGCCGCGCAGCGACACATCTTCTTTGCCGAGCGTCAGGCCGCCAAGATCGACGACGTCCCCGCCGATACGAAGCTGCGCGACATCAAGCGCGTCGGCGTTATCGGCGCGGGCACGATGGGCGGCGGCATCTCGATGAACTTCCTGTCGGCTGGCATCCCCGTCACGATCGTCGAGATGCAGCAGGACGCGCTCGACCGCGGCACCGGCGTCATGCGCAAGAATTACGAGGCTTCCGCCGCCAAGGGGCGGATGAAGCCCGAACAGGTCGAACACGCGATGGGCGCACTGAAACCGACGCTCGACATGGCCGACCTCGCCGACTGCGACCTGGTGATCGAGGCGGTCTATGAAACGATGGAGGTGAAGAAGGACATTTTCACCAAGCTCGACGCGATCTGCAAGCCGGGCGCGATCCTCGCCTCCAATACCTCCTATCTCGACATCGACGCGATCGCCGCCTGTACGAAACGGCCGCAGGATGTTGTCGGCATGCACTTCTTCTCGCCCGCCAACGTCATGAAACTGCTTGAGGTCGTGCGCGGCGACAAGACCGCGGACGACGTGCTCGCAACCGTCATGGCTCTCGCCAAGAAGATCAAAAAGGTCGCGGTCGTCGCCGGCGTCACCCACGGTTTCATCGGCAACCGCATGTTGATGCCGCGTCAGGTCGAGGCGATGAAGCTGCTGATGGAGGGCGCGACGCCTGAACAGATCGACAAGGTCCACACCGATTTCGGCATGCCGATGGGGCCGTTCCAGATGAGCGATCTGGCGGGCGTCGATATCGGCTGGCACCGCGATCCGAACCGGATCGAAAGCATCCGCGACGCGCTCGCCGCGGAGAAACGCTGGGGGCAAAAGACCAAAGCGGGGTTTTACGATTACGACGACAAGCGCAATCCCTCGCCCTCGCCGCGCGTCGCCGAGATCATCGAGGATTTCCGCAAGAAATCGGGCAGCGAACAGCATGAAGTGACCGATCAGGAGATCATCGAGCGCACGCTCTACCCGATGGTCAACGAAGGCGCGCTGATCCTGGAGGAAGGCAAGGCACAGCGCGCATCGGACATCGATGTCGTCTGGATCTACGGCTATGGCTGGCCCGTCTATCGCGGCGGCCCGATGTTTTGGGCAGCGAGCGAAGGCTATGACAAGGTCGTCGCGGGCCTCGAAAAACACGGCTTCGACGTTGCCAAGTCGCTGAAGGATGCAGCCGGCAAGGGCACGAAATTGAAGTGAGCGAACGCACCGCCCTCGAAACCGCCGCCGCGATCCGTTCCGGAGAGACCAGCGCCCTCGCCGAATGCGAAGCCGCGATCGCGCGGATCGAGGCGCGGGACGGCGCGATCAATGCGGTCGTCGTCCGCGATTTCGACCGCGCGCGCGCGGCTGCCAGAGCGTTGGACGAGGCGGGGCCGCGTGACGGTCAACTTATGTTCGGCGTACCGATGACGGTCAAGGAGAGCTTCGACGTCGCGGGGCTGCCGACGACCTGGGGCTTCGCTGAGCACCGCGACAATATCGCGCAGACCGACGCGGAGGCCGTCCGGCGCCTCAAGCGCGCCGGCGTGGTCATCCTCGGCAAGACCAACGTGCCCGTCAGCCTCGCCGACCTTCAATCGGTCAACCCGGTCTATGGCCGCACCCTTCATCCGCTCGATCCCGGCCGGACCCCCGGCGGATCGTCGGGCGGCGCGGCGGCGGCGCTCGCGAGCGGAATGGTGCCGCTCGAAATCGGCTCCGATATCGGAGGCTCGATCCGCGTACCCGCTCATTTCTGCGGCGTCTGGGGACACAAGGCCACCTATGGCGCGCTGTCGATCGACGGCCAGAGGATGCCGGGAACCAACGGCGCACCGCTTGCCATGTCGGTCATCGGCCCGATGGCGCGGGATTCTGACGATCTGGCCTCGGCGCTTGACGTCCTGAGCGATCTGCCCCTGCCGCTTGCTCCAGAACGACATCCCGACCGGCTCAAGCTTCTGATCCTATCCGGCAACGGCGTCGCTGCGGTGGATAACCAGATCGCGGCGGCGGTCGACCATGTTGCCGACGCCTTCGCCCGAGCGGGCGCTGCCATCGATCGCACGAGCGCGCTGCTCCCCGATCAGCATGAACAGTTCGCCGCCTATATCCGCCTGCTCTCCGTCACGCTGGCACGCGGCGGACCATCCGATGACGGTGTTCAGGCGACACTTCCCGACTGGCTTGCGATGCTTGATGCACAGGCGCGCAATACGGCCGCGTGGCACCGCTTGTTCGCCGATTACGACGCAGTGATCGCCCCCGCGCTCGGCGTCACCGCCTTTCCCCATGACGATGCGGTGATCCGCGAACGGATGCTGACGGTCGGAGACGCGGTAACCCCGTTCGGGCTGCAATTCTCCTTCCCGGGCATGGCGACCTATCCCGGCCTTCCGGCGACCGCCGTCCCGATCACGCATGCTGCGAACGGCCTGCCGATCGGGCTTCAGGTCATTACCGACCGCCACCGTGACCACGACGCCATCGCCGTCGCACGCATGGCGCATGATTTGACGAGGAATTGAACCCATGACCGACCTCGACACCTTCCGCAGCGACACCCGCGCCTGGCTTCAGGAAAATTGCCCGCCCGAGATGCGCGAGCCGCTGCGTACGGAGGCCGATGTCTGCTGGGGCGGGCGCGATTATGATCCCGCCGTCAATCCTCCCCAGGCGCGCTGGCTAAAGATCATGGGAGAACGCGGCTGGACCGTTCCCGACTGGCCCGTCGACTATGGCGGCGGCGGGCTGAGCGCTGCGGAGGCGAAAATCCTGCGCGAGGAGATGGCCGCAATCCGCGCGCGCAATCCGCTGAACTCCTTCGGCATCTCGATGCTCGGCCCCGCACTCCTCAAATACGGCACCGAGGAACAGAAGCTCGACCACCTGCCCAAGATCGCGCGCGGAGAAATCCGCTGGTGCCAGGGCTATAGCGAACCCAATGCCGGCTCCGACCTCGCCAGCCTAGCGACCGCGGCGGAGGACAAGGGCGATCACTATCTCGTCACCGGGCAAAAGGTCTGGACCAGCTATGCCGACAAGGCCGACTGGATCTTCTGCCTCGTGCGCACCAGCAAGGAGAGCAAGCAGGGCGGGATCAGCTTCGTCCTGTTCGACATGGCGAGCGAGGGCGTTTCGACCAAGCCGATCCTGCTGATCAGCGGCAATTCGCCCTTCTGCGAAACCTTTTTCGATGGTGTCGAGGTTCCCAAGAAGAACCGCATCCATGACGAGAACAAGGGCTGGGACGTCGCCAAATATCTGCTCGGCCATGAGCGGGAGATGATCTCCGGCATGGGTCTAGGCGGTCAGGGTGAAAACCCGCTGGTCGCAGGCGCGCTCGCCACCATCGGCGTCGATCATGACGGCCGCCTCGCCGACCCTCTGCTGCGCGCTCAGATCGCCGCGTTCGAAGTCCGCGCCGCCGCTTTCAGGGCGCAGTCGGAACGCTTCATCGATGAATTAAAGGCCGGTCGCGCTCACCCTGCCCAGCCGAGCATGATGAAATATTACGGCACGGAACTGAACAAATCACGCCACGAACTGATCATGGCGGCAGGCGGCTCGGACCTGCTCGAATGGGAAAGCGAGGCCTCGAACGGAGGCGCGGCACCGCGCGCATGGCTGCGTACCAAGGCCAATTCGATCGAGGGCGGGACCAGCGAGATTCAGCTCAACATTATCGCCAAGCACATTCTCGAACTGCCCGCCGCCTGACCATTGGCCCCTTCGCCAAAGGGCAAAGGGGATTGGAGATATTAATGCCCCTCTATCTGAACGACGAACAGACGATGCTCCGCGACACCGCGCGCGATTTCGTCGCCGACAGCGCGTCCGTGTCGCATCTGCGCCAGCTCCGCGACGACGGCGATGCGACCGGCTTCTCGCGCGACTTGTGGAAACAATTCGCCGAAATGGGCTTCACCGGGATCCTGATCGGCGAGAACGATAGCGGCCTCGGTCTCGGCCATGTCGAGGCGGGCGTCGTGCTTGAGGAAATCGGCCGCAACCTCTCCCCCTCGCCCTTCCTCACCACCGCGGTCGCCGCGGTCGAGGCGCTGAGGGGGTCCGCGCAGGCGGAGCGCTGGTTCCCCGGCATTATCGCCGGCGAAACCGTTGCCGCGCTCGCGATCGACGAAGCCGCGAAACACCGCGTCGACATCGCCATGACCGCCGAACGCTCGGGCAACGGCTTCCGGCTGACCGGCAAGAAACAGTTCGTCACCCACGGCCATGTCGCCGATCTGATCATCGTCGCCGCGCGCACCGCCGGAGCGGCCGGGGATGATGACGGCATCACGCTCTTCGCGGTCGAACAGGGCGCAACCGGCCTCGAGATCGACCCCATCCGCCTCGCCGACAACAGCATCGCGGCAAAACTCGACTTTAACGGCGTCGAGGTCGACGCCGATGCCGTCATCGGTGAGGTCGATGCGGGCCGCGCCCCGCTCGACCGCCTGCTCCGCGCGGGTCGTACCGGTGCCTCGGCCGAGCTGCTCGGCATTGGCGGCGGAGCGATGGACATGACCGTCGCCTATATGAAGGAACGCAAGCAGTTCGGTGCCAAAATCGGCAGTTTTCAGGCGCTCCAGCATCGCGCCGCGCATCTCTACAGCGAAATGGAGGTCGCCCGCGCCGCCGTCCTCAAGGCGCAGCAGCTGCTCGACGCCGGCTCAGATCAGGCCGGCACCGCCGTCTCCGTCGCCAAGGCGATGACCGGCATGGCGACCACCCTCTCGGTCCAGGAAAGCCTTCAGATGCACGGCGGCATCGGCATGACCGACGAATATGATATCGGCTTCTACATGAAGCGCGCCCGCGTCCTTGCCGAAATGTTCGGCGATGCGAATTTCCACGCCGACCGGCTGGCCGTCGCGGCGGGCTTTTGATGACGGACGAAGCGGGCTGGACGCCAAAATCTCCTGAACAACTGACCGCGATGCTCGTGGCGCTGCTCGATGTCGAGGAAATCGACACCGACCTCTACCGCGGCCCCCGCAACCCCGGTGGTCAGGGCCGCGTCTTCGGCGGACAGGTCATCGGCCAGGCGCTGCAGGCGGCGCAGCGTTCGATCGCGGGCGACAAGGTCGCGCATTCGCTCCACGCCTATTTCATGCGTCCGGGTGACGAGAACCACCCGATCATCTTCCGTGTCGTCCGCGATTTCGAAGGGCGCAGCTTTGCCACCCGCCGCGTGATCGCCATGCAGCGCGGGCGGCCAATCCTCAACATGGCCGCCTCGTTCCAGCTGCACGAGGACGGTTTCGCGCATCAGAACACGATGCCCGACATCACCCCGCCCGAGGATCTACAGTCCGAAAGCGAGCTGCGCCGCGCGGCCGCTGACCGCGTTCCGGAAAAATACCGCAAGACGTTCGCACGGCGGCAAAGCGCGATCGACATCCGCCCGCTCTATCCGCGCAACTGGTTCGAGGCGGAGGTGCGCGATCCCGTCAACTACAGCTGGTTTCGCGTGACCGCCCCGATCGGAGACGATCCGGCGACGCACCGCGCGGTGCTCGCCTATGCCTCCGACATGGCGCTGCTCTCGACCGCAATGATGCCGCACGGCGTCAACTGGATGACCGGGGGAATGCAGGTCGCCAGTCTCGATCATTCGCTCTACCTGCACGAACCGTTCCGCGCCGATGAATGGTTGCTCTATGCAACCGACAGTCCCTGGGCAGGCCACGCCCGCGGCTTCAACCGAGGCAGCATCTTCACCCGCGACGGCCGCCTGGTCGCGAGCGTCGCGCAGGAAGGACTGATGCGCATGCGTGACCCGGCACGCCAGCCCGACCCCGCCTGACGCCTCAATGTGGAACCGCGCCCAGTTCGAACCCCGTCTTGTCATGCAGTCCGAAGCGATCGACGATGTCGGCGCTCGCGCGGTTATAGCCGATGACCTGGACGTCGCGCCCGTCGCGCCTCAGCCTCGCGATGATCTTGTCCAGCGCGCCGACGCCCGAAATGTCCCAGAAATGCGCGGCGGTCACGTCGATCACGACCCGCGTTGCCCTGTCCTCGATCTGGAACGCGCGGGTAAAACGGTCGACCGACGCGAAGAAGATCTGGCCGGTTACGCGATAGGTGGCGGTCGTTCCGTCCGGTGACGGACTACGCTCGACCGCGAACATGCGGCGCACCTTGCCCGCAAAGAAGATGCCGGAGAGCAGCACCCCGGCAAGCACGCCGAGCGACAGGTCATGCGTCGCGACGACAACGACCACCGTGGTCAGCATCACCACCGAAGAGGTCGGGGGATGGCGGCGCAGGTTGGCAATCGAGTTCCAGCTGAACGTGCCGATCGAGACCATGATCATCACCGCGACGAGTGACGGCATTGGCACCCGGCCCACGTAAGGGCCGAGCACGGCGAGCAGGAAGAGCAAAAAGGCCCCGGCGGTGAAAGTCGACAGCCGCCCCCGCCCGCCCGACGTCACGTTGATGACCGACTGGCCAATCATCGCGCATCCGCCCATTCCACCAAAAATTGCGGAGACGATGTTGGCCCCGCCCTGTCCCGCGCATTCGCGGCGCTTGTCGCTGTCGCTGTCCGTCATGTCATCGACGATCTGCGCGGTCAGCAGGCTCTCCAGCAATCCGACCGCCGCCATCGTCAGCGAATAGGGAAGGATGATGCGAAGCGTTTCGATCGTCAGCGGCACGTTCGGCAGCACCAGGCTCGGCAGTCCCTCGGGCAAGCGCCCCATGTCGCCGACGGTATGGACGGGCAGTCCCATACCGATGCTGATAACCGACAGCACCAGGATCGCGACGAGCGGCGAGGGAACCGCTCTCGTCAGTCGCGGCAAGAGGTAGATGATGGCAAGCCCCGCCGCGACCATCGCATAGGTCTGCCAGCCGACGCCCGTCAGCTGCGGCAGCTGCGCCATGAAGATCAGGATCGCGAGCGCGTTGACAAAGCCGGTGATGACGGATCGGGAAACGAACTGCATCAGCAGGTCCAGCCGCATCAGGCCCGCGGCGATCTGGATGATCCCCATCAGGATCGTGGCGGCGAAGAGATATTCGACGCCGTAGGCGCGGACCAGCGGGACCACGACGACGGCCACCGCCGCGGTCGCGGCCGAGATCATCGCCGGCCGCCCCCCGGTGAACGCGATGATCATCGCGATCGCGACGGACGCGTATAGGCCGACGCGCGGATCGACGCCCGCGATGATCGAAAAACCGATCGCCTCCGGAATCAGCGCGAGCGCGACGACGATCCCCGCCAGCACGTCGCGCCGTGCCGAGGCCGGATCGGTAAACCACTGCCGCCGATAGGAATTAAAACGCTCGATCATACAAAATCCGCAAAGCACGAACAACGCCCGAACGGACGCCTTTCACTGCTCGATATGATATTGTCCGGCGGATCGGCGGCCGGAATAGCCACCCGGTATTGCACCGGGTCCGGTGATTGCCGCCCCTTTAGGCGATTGCCGCCGGATCTGGCAACACGCAGCCGCGATGCCCGCTGCGGCAACGGAGCGCATCCCCGCCCGCGCCTGCCGTCACCCTCGCTCGGCCTGAACGTTCGCGTCAGGCGCTGCGGGCATCTTGAACAGCACCTTTTCGACACAGCCGACATACCCCCGCGCCGTCTTCTCCTTGCGTGCGGAGCCGACCAGACGCACGGCCGCCGTGCCGAAGGCATCGGCGGGTTCGCTCGCCAGCACCTCGACATCGCCCGTCTCGCCCCACGGCGCGACGTCGTACCGGACCACGGCCCAGCCCTCGATCCCGCGCCTGCTGAACGCCGCGGGGAAATAGTTGCTGAGCGGCGGCAGATGCGCCCAATCCGGCATCGGGCCGCAAGTGCCGGGCCCTCGCCGGAACGACCCGATCGGCGGCGCGGCGGGCGGTTCGTAATAAGGCTTGCCCCCGCGCCAGAAATAATAGCCGCAGCCGTGATGGCTCTTACCGGTGACGAAACGCCACCGCCGGATCGCCTTGACCGCCGCGCGGTTGAGCGCGGCATTGTCACTCGGCGCGATGACCGAAACGCGACCCGGCCTGCCGTTCGCCGCCACATCGAAATTCAGGAATGTGACGGCCAACCGCCCTGGTTCTTCCGGGATCTCGCCGAAGTCGGGGTAGACGCTCACCAGCCGCCCGGGCCGATCCTCCCGGCAATCGGAACCAGCGGGCTGGAGCGTGTTCCAGACGTTCAACCCCCGCCCCCCCACATTGGGCAGCGCGGCATAGCGCACGGCGATCGAAACCGGCACCGCGTCGGTTGGATAGGCAAGCGCGGTGAAGCTGACGCTGCACTCGCCCTGCGGAGCGACCGCGGCGAACCGCCACGCGGCAAACGCCGCCTCCGTTTCCCCCGCATCGCCGTACGTGCCGGCATCCGGCCGTTCTTCCCGGATGGTCAGCGGGCGACCGGCCGCATCGATACGGAAGTGCAGAGTGCGCGGACTCAATTCCGAAGTGTTCGCCGCGCCGACCCACGCGCCATGCGCGACCACCGGCTCTCGCCAAACCGGCACCACCACCTGCATTCCGCACCGCACCGTACCGGACGTCAACGCGATCAATCGCGACTGGTCAGGGACCGGCATCGAAGGAGCAGGGGTCGCAAGCGCGATCATCATCGGAACAAGGCCCATACCTGCAGGATCCCGGCAAGCGCCCACGATGTCAAGCCAAGCGCGAGCTTACTTCAACCCACCGCGGTCTGGAATTGCCTCACGATCCGAAACCTGACGCTACGCTTCAGATGAAATCGAGAGCAGTCCAAAGAAATGCATTCGCGGCGATGGCAAAGGGTAAATTAAGCCGCCACCGATTCTACCTTCACATCCAGGGAAACCGGGGAATTGTCTTTGCCGGAGGGTGGGACAATCAGATGCAAAGTTTGTTGCGGTGCAATTGATACTGTCGTCGTCAACATCCGGCGGTTGACCGTGTCGGCGTTTTTCCATGAGATGAGGAATTTGATTGGGATCGTCATCAATTCCGGCTTGGCGTGATCTGCCGTCACGCTGAAGCTGACCTCGTAAAGTCGCTGGGTCGATCCAACCGCCACTTGGCCTGGCTTTCCAGGCAACACGATGAGACGTGGTTTCGCAACGACATCACCGTTATCGTGAATGTCCATCGATACCAGATACCGATTGGCAACGGATGTGCTCGGCGGGGTAGTCATTGTCGCCGCAACCGCCCCAATACTCAAGAGCAGACTGTTCATGATCGTCTCCCTAAAGACCGATTCCCCGAAGATTTAAGTTTGTGCATCGTTTTTTTTCTTCCGCTTGCACTAGTTTACGAGTGTGCTTGCCCCACGCTCATCATGTCAGGCGTACAATGTCATGCTGCCAACGCCCTGTGCACACCGGCCTCCTGATGCCCAATGCGGCGTTTATGCCAATTGGACGTGGGGAAGTTGGAACGCAGCGCGGCTTCTTGAAACCCAAACACCGCCGCAACCCCCTCAAACCGCCGTTTTGCCATATTCCTGCCGCGTGACCGGGTGGCTCGACGACAGCCCGCCGTCGACCGCGATTGCCTGGCCGTTGACGTAGCTCGCATCCCCCGATGCCAGGAACGCGGCGACCTTGGCCAGTTCACCCGGCTGCGCGCCGCGCTTCAGGGGATTGAGCCGGCCGATCTTGCCCAGCTTGTCGGCGCTGCGCGCATAATCAAAGGTCGGCTTGGTCATCCCCGTCTCGGTGAGGCCGGGGCAGAGCGCATTGACGCGGACGTTCGATCCCGACAGCTGTTGCGCGGATACCATGGCGAGGTTGATGACCCCCGCCTTGGACGCCGAATACGCGGGGCTGCCCGCGCCCGACCTGATCCCCGCGACGCTGGCGGTCAGCACGATCGCCCCGCCGCCACGCTCGGCGATCAGGGGTGCGGCGTGTTTCACCGCCAGGAACGGCCCGATCAGATTGACGCGCAGAACCTCTGCGAACAGTTCGGCATCGGTGTCGAAGATGTTCGCCATCCCGCCCGAAATCCCGGCATTGGCGAACATGATGTCGAGCCCGCCATAGGATGCACAGGCCAGCCCAACCGCGTTCACGACATCCTGTTCGATACCCGCATCGATCCGGATTGCTCTCGCCGTGCCGCCCGCCTCCATAATCATCTCCGCGGTTTCCTCGGCCGCGTCGGTCTTGTCCGCGACGATCACCCGCCCGCCTTCGGATGCGAACAGCAAGGCGGTCGCACGCCCGATCCCGGAACCCGCCCCCGTCACGACGATCGATTTGTCGGTAAAGCGTGCCATGGTCTTCTCCTGTCTCGTCAGATCGTGACGCCCCCGTCGATGACGATCGTCTGCCCGGTCATGAACGCCGCCGCGCG
Source organism: Sphingomonas sp. (assembly GCA_965219075.1). GTDB lineage: Bacteria > Pseudomonadota > Alphaproteobacteria > Sphingomonadales > Sphingomonadaceae > Sphingomonas. Next base: position 1,368,136 of record CBDCMM010000002.1, on the reverse strand, counting down.
CGACGCGAGGAACACCACCGCGCCTGCGATCTCTTCTGGCTCGCCGATCCGGCGGAGCGGGGTCGCCGCGTCGCGCTCGGCAAGCCGCGTCTCATCTTCCCACAATGCGCGCGCGAAGTCGGTCCGGATCAGTCCGGGCGCGATGCAGTTGACGCGGACATTGTCCGGCCCGAATTCGACCGCCAGGTTGCGCGCCAGCTGCATATCGGCGGCCTTGCTGATGCAATAAGCCCCTATCACCTCCGACCCGCGCAGCCCCCCGATCGAGGATATGATGACGATCGACCCGCCCTCCTCACCCTTGGCGCCGCGCTCGCGCATTTCGGGCGCGACCATCGCGATCAGCCAGTGGTTTGAAACGATGTTGTTGTCGAGGATCTTCCTGAACTGATCGTCGCTGATCCCCGCCTGCGGTCCGTAATAGGGGTTGGATGCCGCATTGCAGACCAGGATATCGATTTGGCCGAACGCATCGCGGGTCTTGTCGACAAGCGCCTGCAGTGCCGCCTTGTCTGAAATATTGGCCGCGACCGCGATCGCGCACCCGTCGCCGAACCGGTCGTTGATGTCGGCGGCGACCGCAGCGCACGCCTCCTGCTTGCGGCTTGAGATCACGACCTTCGCGCCGTGTTCGGCCAGTTCTATCGCGGATGCCCGCCCGATGCCGCGTGACGAACCCGTGACGATCGCCACTTTACCGGCCAGATCGAATTGCGACATACCTTATGCCCCTGCCTTCACCGCGAACCCCCATGCCGCCTCGGCCAGCGCGCCGACACGGGACGACGCCTGCTCGGCCTGCGCGCTCGACGCCGTGCCGTCCAGAACCCGCTTCTTGATCCCCTGGACAATCCCTGTCAGCCGGAACAGATTATACGCGAAATACCAGTCGAGATTTGGCAACCCGTCGCGCCCCGTCGCGCTGCAATATCGTTCGACCACCTGCGCGATCGTCGGGATGCCCGTCTCCGGCCCCGTCATCCCCAGCACCCCGGACCGCCCTTCGGGCTCCGTCACCCAGCTCATCAGCATATAGGAAAAATCGGCCAGCGGATCGCCCAGCGTCGACAATTCCCAGTCGAGAACCGCGATGACGCGCGGCGCATCGGACGCAAAGATCATGTTGTCGATCCGGTAATCGCCGTGCACGATCGACGTGCGCTGCTGCACGGGCGTGGTCTTGGGCAACCATTCGATCAACCGCTCGACCGCCTCGATCCGCTCGGTTTCGGCCGCCTTATACTGCCGGGTCCAGCGGCTCACCTGCCGCTCGAAATAATTGCCAGGTTTGCCGTATTCGCTGAGCCCCGCCGCGACCTGATCGGTATTGTGCAGCGCCGCAAGCGTGTCCACCATCGCCTCGTAATGCGCGGTTCTCCCGGCCACCGTCATGCCGGGCATCGACCCGTCCCAGATCGTCCGCCCGCTGACCATCTCCATCACGTAAAACGCCGCACCCAAAACTTGCTCGTCCTCGCACAGCCCGTAAGGACGCGGCACCGGAAAGCCCGTCGGGTGCAACCCCGCGATCACGCGATATTCGCGGTCGACCGCATGCGCAGACGGCAGGATCGGCCCGAACGGCTTGCGCCTCAGCACATAGGCGCACCCGGGCGTCTCCAGCCTGTAGGTCGGGTTCGACTGACCCCCAGCGAACTTTGCATAGCCGATCGGCCCTTCGAACCCGGCGACGTTGACGCGCATCCACCGGGTCAGCGCATCCAGGTCAAGCGCGTCGCGCTCCTCGACCGGGACCGTCCCCACCATCGTTGTCTGCGCGTCGCTTTTCCCGTTCATCGCCGCCCCTTAGTCGAAGGTGATGACGCTGCGCGTCGTATCGCCGCGACGCAGTTCGTCGAATGCGTCGTTGATCCGCGTCAGCGGCATGCGGTCGGCGATGATCGCATCGAGATCCAGCAATCCGCGCATATAGAAATCCACCAGCCGCGGAATATCGACCGGAAACCGGTTCGATCCCATCAGCCCGCCCTGCAGCCGCTTGCCCGCGAGCAGGTCGATCGCCGACAGTCCGACCTGCTCGCTGACCGGCATCATGCCAAGGATCGTCGCGGTTCCGCCGCGCCTCAGCACCTTGACCGCGGTCGCCGCCGATTGCGGCCGCCCGACCGCTTCGATCGCATGGTGGACGCCGCCCTTGCTGATCGCGACGACTTCGTCCGCCGCCGTCTCCAACATCGCATCGATGCTGTGCGTTGCGCCCAGCTTCTCGGCGAGCGCGCGCTTCTCGGGCACCGGATCGAGCGCGATGATCTTGCCCGCGCCCGCGATCTTCGCCGCATTGACCGCGGCGAGCCCGATCCCGCCGCAACCGACCACGCAGACCGTCTCGCCCGGCACCACGTCGGTCGTGTTGAACACCGCCCCCGCGCCCGTCGTCACCGCACAACCGAGCAGCGCCGCGCGGTCCATCGGCATTTCGGGATCGATCGCGACACAGGCATGTTCGTGGACCAGCATCTGCTCGGCATAGGCCGACAGGTTCAGCATCTGCGCGATCGGCGTTTCACCCAGCATCAGCCGGGGCGCAGCACCCTTCGGCCGCCTGACGCTCGGGTCGACGCACAGCGACATGCGCCCCGTCACGCAGAATTCGCAATGCCCGCAAAAGGCGGAAAGGCAGGTGACGACATGGTCCCCGACCCTGACACTGCGGACCTCGTCGCCGACCTGCTCGACAATCCCGCAGGCCTCATGCCCCGGAATCGTCGGCATCGCGTGCGGATAGGCTCCGTCGACGAAATGCAGGTCCGACCGGCATACGCCGACCGCTGCGGTACGGATCAGCACCTCGTGCGGCGCCGGCTTGGAAACGCTCACCTCCTCGACACGGAGCGGCGTCTTCGCCTCGAACAGGACCGCTGCCTTCACCTTTTACCTCCCATCCGTTCGCCCTCGCCTTGTCGACGGGCGGCTCGTTCTATTCGACGATCGTCCCGCCTATCGCCGCACCGCTGCCCGTACCTGTTCCTTGGCCTCGACGGCTGCGGGCAGGTCGGCATATTTGCCGAACTCATGCCGCGCGATCGACCGGTTGTGCACCTCGTCCGGCCCGTCAGCAAAGCGCAGCGTCCGCATCGCCGCCCAGTCATGCGCCAGGCGGAAGTCGCCCGACACGCCGCCGCCGCCATGCGCCTGGATCGCATCGTCGAGGATCGCGAGCGCCATGTTGGGGGCCGCGACCTTGATCATCGAAATTTCCAGCTGCGCCGCCTTGTTGCCTGCCTTGTCCATCATGTCGGCCGCCTTCAGGCACAGCAGCCGCGTCATCTCGATGTCGATCCTGGCCTTCGCAATCCGCTGTTCCCAGACCGAATGATCCGCGATCCGCTTGCCGAACGCGACCCGCGTCAACAGCCGCTTCGCCATCGCCTCGATCGCGGTCTCGGCCACCCCGATCGTCCGCATGCAGTGATGGATGCGCCCCGGCCCCAGCCGCCCCTGCGCGATCTCGAACCCGCGTCCTTCGCCCAGCAGCACATTGTCGACGGGTACGCGCACGTCCTTCAGCACCACCTCGCCATGCCCGTGCGGCGCATGGTCATAGCCGTAAACCGACAGCATCCGCGTGATCGTGACCCCGGGCGTATCCAGCGGCACCAGGATCTGGCTCTGCTGCTGATGGCGCGACCCTTCGAAGCTCGTCTTGCCCATCACGATCGCGATCGCGCAGCGCGGATCGCCGACCCCGCTCGACCACCATTTGGTGCCGTTGATCACATAGTCGTCGCCATCCCGCACCATCGACGTCTCGATATTGGTGGCATCTGACGACGCGACCGCAGGCTCGGTCATCAAAAAGGCGGAGCGTATCTCTCCGTTCATCAGCGGCCTCAGCCAGCGATCCTTCTGCGCGCGCGTGCCGTAACGGTGGAACACTTCCATGTTGCCGGTGTCGGGCGCCGAGCAGTTGAAGCATTCGCTCGCCCAGCCGATCCTGCCCATCTCCTCGGCGCACAGCGCATATTCCAGGTTGGTGAGTTGCGTGCCCTCGAACTCGAAACTGTCGTCGACATGGCTCTGGCCCGAATGCGGCGGCATGAAGAAATTCCACAGTCCCGCGGCCTTGGCCTTTTCCTTGACCTCCTCGATTACCGGGATGATTTTCCAGCGCTCGCCCTCATGCGACTGTTCGTTATATTCGTCCTGGCGCGGTCTGATATTCTGGTCGATGAAGCTCTTTACCCGGTCCCTGAAATAGGTCTCGCGCTCGCTCAGCGTGAAGTCCATGCGCCTCTTCCTCAATCCGATGTTTCGAACCGGCTTAAACCGTACCGCGTTTTCGGTAAAGGCGTTTGGGCAACCGGAATGACCGTGAATTACCTGCTATCCTTAGGCCGGACAAAAACTACTGTTTCTTCTAAGCGAAGCTGATACCGTGCGCGCATGACGACCGGGGACGAGGCGCCGGACGACGGGGAAACGGGGACCAAGCGCTTCCGGGCGAAGCGTGAAGCCATCCTGGCCGCGGCGGCAGAAGCGATCAACGAACAAAGCGCGAAGGGCATGACCTTCGCCGATGTCGCGCGCCGCGTCGGGCTGAACACGACCAGCGTAACCTACTATTTCAAGCGCAAGGAGGATCTGGCCGCCGCCGCGTTCGAACACACGCTCGACCATTTGCTTGCCCTGCTCGACAAGGCGGCGGAGGCCGCGACCCCGCGCGACCGCATCGCCCGCTATCTCGCGCTCAACATGGCGCGGCTCGACCGCGTCGAACGTCAGGAGGAACGCAATTTCGCGGTACTGTCCGATCTGCGGGCGATGGAAGAACCCGTCCGCGCCCGCCTTATGTCGGGCTGGCGAGAGGTGTTCCGCCGCACCCGCGCTTTATGGGGTCCGGCCCGGTCGCGCAGGCACACCGACCTGCTTTCCGCCCGCGCACACGTCCTTCTCGAAAACACCTTCTGGCTTCCCGCCTGGCTCGGCCGCTACGAACTCGACCAATATCCGCGGGTCGAGGCGCGGCTGATGGATGTGTTCGCAAACGGGATCGCGACCGGAGACGCCGGATGGCATCCGACGCTCCTTTCGCTCGACCAGCCCGGCTCGGAGCCGGGGCGGGAGGCGTTTCTGCTCGCCGCGACGCGTCTGATCAACGAACTCGGCTATCGCGGTGCCAGCGTCCAGCGGATCGCATCCGAACTGAACGTCACCAAGGGCAGTTTCTACCACCATCTCGACGCCAAGGACGATCTTGTCATCGCCTGCTACAAGCGCAGCTTCGACACCATCACCGAAGCGCAGATGCTCGCAGACGCGGGCGGCGGGACCGAGTGGCAGCGGCTGTCCAGCGCGGTCGCGACCTTGCTCGACGTCCAGTTCGCCGAACGCGGGCCGCTGCTGCGTACGACCGCGCTGAGCGGCCTGCCGCCGCGCGTCAGGAGCGCGATGGTCGATCGCTCCAACCGGATCGCGCGGCGCTATGCCGGGATGATCATGGACGGCATCGCCGAAGGATCGGTCCGCCCGGTCGATTCGCTCATCACCGCACAGGCGCTGATGGCGCTCCAGAACGCTGCGTTCGACATGCGTAAATGGGCAGGGACGATGACGCGCGACGACGCGATCGCGATGTACGCATCCACCCTGCTGTTCGGCCTGTTCGACGATCGCATGGTCGACCGGAAAATGGGCTGACGGAGCGCCCACGCAATTCCTGCATGACCGTGACAAAAAAAAGGCCGGTCAGGGACCGGCCGTAAAGTTGTTAGGAGAGGATGCCTGAAAGGCACCTTCCTTGTGCACCGCAGCAAACATTGGCGCAAGGAAAAACTACGCGTAATCGATTGCTTTATTGCAACCAATCTTCCCCGCCTCGCAATACCGAGAGAAATGACCCCCGGCATCCGGCCGGGGGGCCTCGGCAATCCGCTCAGAATTTCTGCGACAGCGCGACCTTGGCGGTAAAGCCCAGCGGGGACGCCGTGAACGGATCGTAATTCTGATCGAGCCGTGCAAACGGCGGATCGCGATCAAAGATGTTCAGCGCCGACACCGACACATTGGTGCCCGTGCGAAGCGCGAAGCGCGCCGTGGCATCCATCGTCTTGAACGCGCCGATATTCTTCCCCGCCGTCACCGCCGCGCCCGCCAGCGCGCCCGTATTCGGCCCGAAGATCGCCGCCCCGCGCTGGTCGGTATAGCCGTCGATATAGTTGAACTGCAGCCTCAGGCTCGCAATCCCGTAATCGCCTTGCGCGAACCAGAAGCCTTTGAACTCGGGGAGCGGATAGGCCGTCGTCTGATAGTTGAGCAGCCCCGTCCCGTCGAACCCCGGCTGCACGACGATCCCCTCGACCGTCACGTCCTTGGTCTTGTAGTCGATGACATAGGTGCCGTTGACCCCGACCGTGATCGAGCCCGGGCCGAAATCGCCGCGATATTGCGCCTGGAGATCGAGGCCCGACGTCGTGACGTCGGCGGAATTGACGTAGTTGGTTCTCAGCCGCTGGACGTTGCCGATCCCGCACCCGGCACCCGTAAAGGTGAACCGCTGTTGCAGCGCGGCATAAGCGGTCTGGCCGCAATTGGCGGCACCCGTCGCGCCGAACAGCGAATTGACGATGCCCTGTACCGGCTCGCTCTCGATCGGCCCGCGCAGCTCATAGCGGAAGTAATCGAGACTGGCACTCAGGCCGCCGGCGTCGACGATGACGCCGCCGCTGTACGTCGTCGCCTTTTCGGGCGCGAGGTTCGGATTGCCGGTGATGTCGATCGCGCGGAAAGACGAACCGATGATCTGGAGCGCCGTCAGATTGCCCTGCAATTGCTGTGGCGGCGGCCCGCGAAACGTCGTGCCCGCACCGCCGCGCAGCGAGAGCCAGGGCGTCACCTCGAACTTTACTCTGCCCTGCGGGTTGAAGGTCGATCCGACGCTGCCCCCGTAATTCTCATAGCGTGCGGACAATTGGACGTTCAGCGCGTCGAAGATCGGCAATTGCAGTTCGCCGAACACCGCATAGACATCGCCCGTCGTCGAGAAATTGCGATTGGTCCCGAGGAAGCCGAGCGCGCCCGTTTGCGGGTTGCAGATCGCATTGGGGTTCAGCGGCGTACCGGGGCACGGATTTGCTGCCAGATTGCTGTCCGCATTATAGCTGACGGTGTAATAATTCTTGCGATACTGCCCGCCGACCGCGAACGCGATATCGCCGCCGGGCAACCGGATGCCCGTCTTGCCGCTCAAGACCGCATCGGCGACCAGCAGTCGCGTATCGTAAACGGTGCGCGGCGAACGGAAGAAATTGTCGAACGTCGGCAGGTCGTTGATCAGGCCCGCGCCCGGCGTCAGGCTCAATCCCGCCGGATTACGCGTGCCCGCATAGTTCGGGTTGACCTGACCCGTCACCGGATTGGATTGCACCGCGGTCGAAAACGGGTTGAAGAAGGTGCAGCCGTTCGTACCTGCCAGCCCGGCCAGCTGGGCCGGACTCAATCCCGCGCGCGACGCGGTCGAGGCATAGGCGCAGTCCGGCCCGCCGAAGCCCGACAACGCGTTTTGCAACAGGTCGCCGAACGTATCGGTGCCGACCATCTCGCGGTAATATTGCGAATAGGTGCCGCTCGCGGTCAGGTTCAGGTCCGGCGTGATATTCCAGGACAGATCGCCGGTGATCCGGATATCGTCGGACTGGCGCTTGGAAAAGGCCGAGCCCCGGTCATTGTCGCCGCCCAGGAACACCGGGTTGCCGCCGAGCAAAGCCGGACGGAACAGCACCGGGAAGGCGAGCGCGGGGGCGAGCGGTACGCCGCCCGCGACGGTGCAGCCCGATGACGCTCCATAAGTCCGGCAGTAATCGATCAGCGCCGGCGAATATTGCGGGATGATAAAGAAACCCGCGCCGCCATTCGCCGAATTCGCCGAAGGCGGCAGCGTCGGCAGATAGGTCGGCGACGTCGTGATCCGCGTCGAGGTCGACCCATAGAGCGCGGTCCCGGTGAAGCGGATAGAGTCCGTCACATCGAACGCCGCCTCCATATAGGCCTGATACCGGTCTTCCGGCTCGACGATGTTGCCGAACTGGTTGTAGCTGTTGAAACAGCGATCGGTCGGCGCGTTGCCCGCTGCGCCCGGCGTGAACGATCCCGGCAGGCTGCGAAAGCCGCCGAGATCGGTACAGCCGAGATCGCGGATAAAATTGACCGCTCCGTAATTGACGCCGGAGGTCGTGTCGGTGAACGGCACGGTCGCGTTGAAGTCGAAATTGCCCGGATTCCCGCCGCCGGTGAACCCGCCCTGCGGATTGAACGGATAAGGCCGTACGATGATGCCCGCCCGGTCGGTCGTACGCAATTCGGAGCGATGCTGGTAACCGAACGACGCAAGGATCCGGAACCGCTCGCCCGTATGGCCATAGCTGACCGCACCGCCGTAATCGCCGTCCGATCCGTCGATATAGCGGTAATCGCCCGAGGCCAGAAAACCCTCCTGATCGGTGCGCGTGATGAAATTGACGACGCCCGCGATCGCGTCCGATCCATAGGTCGCCGCCGCGCCGTCCTTCAATACCTCGACCCGCCCGATCGCGCCGACCGGCAGCAAATTGATATCGACGATCGGTACGCCGCCGCCGACCGAGGCAAAGCGCTTGCCGTTCAGCAGCACCAGCGTCCGCTGCGGCCCCAGCCCGCGCAGATTGACCGATGCGACGCCTTCGTTCCCCTGCGCGCGGGAATCGAACTGGTTCGCGTCGCCGGTCACGCCGTTCGACGTCGGCAGGTTCTTGATCAGGTCGACGACCGTCGGCGATCCCTGTTTGGCAAGTTCTTCGCCGGAAATGACGTCGACCGGGCTCGCCGCATTCTCGGCGGACCCACGGATCAGCGAGCCGGTGACGACGATGTCGGGAACGATCGCGCCGGGCACGCCCCCCGCGGGCTGCGGCTCGCCGATATCATTCTGTTCGGATTCGGGGACCGTCCCCGCGCCGACCTGCGCCGCGGCCGGAGTGATGACGCCGAGCACCAGCGCGGGCAAGGCACAAGCCGATAGAAAATGCCGCTTCGTCATGTCTCTCTCCCAAGGCCGCACCCGTTGCCAAGGTCCGTACCGTCCGCTCGATTTAAAGACCGTTTCGGTGGCTAGTCAATATGAATGGTATGCAAAATGTGGCGCAAATATCACAGTTGCGCCAAACCCGTCATTCAAATCCGCTTGGGGACGCGGCGGTCAATACGCGTTCAAACGCGCGAAGCGTTCGCGGTGATAGGCGGCGTTGCCCCACATCGCCTCCAGCACCGCCGCGCGCTTGATATAGAACCCCGCGTCATGCTCGTCGGTCATGCCGATCCCGCCGTGCAGCTGCACCATTTCGCGACTGACCAGCTTCAGCGTGTCGCTCGCTATCGCCTTCGCAAGACTGACCGCCTGATCGACGTCCGAACGCCCGGCATCGATCGCCTCCAGCGCCGCTTCTACCGTCGATCGCATCAGTTCCAACTCCGTGAACATCGCCGCCATCCGGTGCTGCAATGCCTGAAAGGTGGACAGCGGCTGCCCGAACTGCACCCGCGTTTTCAGATAGTCGTTGGTGACCCCGAACGCCTGCTCCGCCATGCCGAGCATTTCCGCCGTCAGCACTGCCGTCGCGCGATCGACCGCCGTTTGCGTCATGACTGTGTCGCCAAGCCGGACGGCCGCCGCGTCGCTGAACGCGATGTCCGCATGACTGCGTGAATCGACCATTTCGCGGGTCTGCCGCGTGACGCCGTCACCGGCAGGGACAAGATACAGTCCGTCCTTCGCCGCGACGACGAACAGGTCCGCCGCGTCCCCCTCAGCGACGAACATCTTGGTACCGCTGAGCTTCCCGCCCTCGACCGTCGTCTCGACCGCCCCGCCATGAACCGGCCCCTCGTCGATCGCCAGCGTCGCGATCGCCTCTCCGCTTGCGATCCGGGGCAGCCATTCGCTCTTTGCGTTGTCATCGCCTCCCATCGCGATGGCGCTCGCGGCGGGGCCGGTCGAAGCAAGTGGCGATGCGACCAGATTACGGCCCAGTTGCTCGACCACCATCCCGAGCGACAGGTAACCGAACGCCGACCCGCCATAGTCCTCGGGTACCACGATCCCGGCCCAGCCCATCTCGCCGATCGCCGACCAGGCCTTGCTGTCATATCCTTCGGCGGGTGCCGCCGCGCGCAACTTGCGGAACGCAGTGACGGGCGACTCGTTGTCCGCCCATTCGCGCGCCATGTCGCGCAGCATCACCTGTTCTTCGTTCAGCACGGCCATATTTTCTGTCCCCTGTTCCCGGCTTTAAGGGCGGCGAGGGATGCGTCGGCGTCACGTCCGCTCCCTCGCCTCTCCCTCTCTCCTACCTCACGACCGGCGCGCCCGCGCCGGCACGAACCCTATTGATGATCCAGCATCCCCAGGATGCGCTTGGCGATCACGTTGTTCTGGACCTCGCTCGACCCGCCATAGATCGACACCGCCTTGCCCCAAAGCCAGACGCGCGTCTGTTCCAGTTCGGCCTCGCTGAAATTGTCGCCTTCCCAGCCAAGGCCCTGCATCCCCATGATCTCGACACCTAGTTCGGCCTTGGTCTGCGTCACCCGCGCGCCGACATTCTTCATGATCGACGTCGCCGCCGACGGCCCCTGGTTCGACCGCGATTCCAGCGCCGCGCGCCTCAGCGTCAGCGCGAACGCTCGGCTGTCCATCTCGTGCCGCACGATCCGCATCCTCAGGTCGCTGTCGGTCAGCCGCCCGTCCTTGTCCTTGCCCCGGTACTGGATCGCGAGTTCGCTGACCGGCTTGCCCGCCATCATCCGCCCGGCGCTGCCGCCGCCGCCCGACAGGCTGGAGCGTTCGTGCTGGAGCAGCCGCTTGCCGATCGTCCAGCCCTGACCCTCCTGCCCCACCAGATTGTTCTTCGGCACCTTCACATCGGTAAAGAACGTCTCGCAAAACGGCGACGCGCCGGAAATCAGCTTGATCGGCTTCACCTCCACCCCGTCGGCATCCATGTCGATCAACAGGAAGCTGATCCCTTCATGCTTCTTGCTCCTGTCGGTCCGCACCAGCGCAAAGCATTTGTCCGCCCACTGCCCGCCGCTCGTCCACGTTTTCTGCCCGTTGACGAGGTAATGATCGCCCTTGTCCTCCGCGAACATCTGGAGCGCGGCAAGGTCCGATCCCGCGCCAGGCTCCGAATAGCCCTGGCACCAGCGCACCGTTCCCTTGACGATGCCCGGAATATGCTCCTGCTTCTGCGCCTCGGTCCCGTATTCGAGCAGCGTCGGGCCGAACATCATCACGCCCATCCCGCCGATCGGGTTCCACGCGCCGATCTTCGCCATCTCGTCGCTCAGGATCGCCGCCTGCTCGCGGCTGAGCCCGCCGCCGCCGTACGCCGCGGGCCAGGTCGGGACGCCCCAACCCTTGTCCCCCATCGCCTTGGTCCAGGCGAGTTCGTCGTCAGACGCCTCGCCCGGTGCCTCGAGCGAGGACAGGTTCGCGGTCGCGCCCTTCAGCGCCTTGGGGAAATGCGTCTCAAGCCATGCACGCACCTCTTGGCGAAAGGCCTCGCCGGGGGTCGCATCCATCGTCGCGGCTGTCGCCATCGTTGATAACTCCTGAGCCGAATCTGAAGATCGGGTATGCGCCCCCATACGACGGAACGCGACCGGATGCAAAGGATACCGGGTCTTCTAATTCAGCACTCGCGTCTCCGTTACGCTGCGGACGACGGTCTCTATTTCGCGCTTGTCGATCCGCAGTTCGTTGAACGCCGCGGGCGATCCTCTGGTCCTGACCGACAGCGTGCCTGCGCCGATCATCCGGACCGTCCGCCCGCTCCGCTCGACCGCGATGTCGAACGGATCATGGACATGCCCCGACAGCACCGCGTCCGCGCCCGCCGCCGCCAGTTCGATCAGCGCGTCTGCCCCCCGGTGCGTGCGCGCGGTCCCCGTCGTTCCCGCCTCGATCAGCGGATGGTGCGCCGCGACCAGCACCACGTTTCCCGCCGGGCTTTGCCTGATCATCGCAAGCGCGTTCTTGAGCGAGGACGCACTGACGCTTCCCTTGGACCAGTTGAGCCGCCACTGCGCACGCGCCGTCGTCTTCAGCGGCACGATGGTAACGCCCGGCAATTCCAGCGGCCGCTCGATCATCCGCTCCAGCGCCGCATAGCGCGAATATGGCGCGAGAAAGCGCCGGACCGGGTCCCAATAATATGGAATGTCGTGATTGCCGACCTCGACCGTCACCGGCACGCCAAGCGATTTCAGCCACGCGCCGCCCGCCTCGAACTCGCGGGCTCGCGCACGCATCGTCAGGTCGCCCGTCATCACCACAGCGTCGGGCCTCTCAGTAGCCACCGTCTCGGAGAACCAGCGGATTGCGGCCTTGTCTTCCTTCCCGAAATGAACGTCACTGACATGAAACAGACGGATCATCAGGCCGCCCTAGTCCGCATCCGCCACGCCGGGAAGATCGCTCAACGCCGCCGGCTGATGGATTGGACAGCCGTTAAAACGCCCCCGGAAGCGGGCTGAATGGGCATAGGTCGCGCGCCGCACCCGGTTGATCCCGCCCAGCGGCCGGTGCGCCTCCAGCCCGTTCCACGGCGAAAAGGCGAGCGCATCGTCCGTCGCCTCGCTTTCGCCCTCCGCCCAGGACGATTGCGGCTCTACGGTGAGCGTCGCGACCGTGACATAGGGGCTTTCGCCCTCGTCCCATGCGACCGTCGGATCCTCGATCGGCATCGCGTCCAGGTCGGTGTTCAGTTGGACGCGCAGGTCCCAGCTTCCACCGTGCTTACCGAGCACATCGCGAACCGCCGCGCGCAGCGGATCATCCTCCCCCTTCGTCTCGACGATCTCGTTCGCCAGCGCGGTCAGCGCGGGCGCGGTCGGGAACAGGCCGTATTTGACGATATGATCGCCATAGCGAAACGGTGTCGTGCTGTAATAGCCGGCACCCAGCGGATGCACCTGCTTCGCCCCGCCGAGCGAAATCAGCGTCGCCGATTGCGTTCCCGCCGCCTCCAGCGTCGCCTCGACCGCGCGCAGCCCTTTCGACAATAATTTCTTCGCCCCCTCCGCCCGGTCGGTCGTTGCAGCCAGCAGCTTCAGGTTCTTGGCGAACGCCTTGGGGTCGCTCGCGGTAAAGGTCGGTGCATTGACCATCAGGAAATCCTGAACGCTCTCCCCTTCCGATCCCGGCAACCGCTCGCCCTCGACCCTCAAAACCTTCAGCGCCAGCCCGCGGGGCAGGCCGATCGCGTCATCGATGATATCGCCCGGATTGGTCGAAATCCTCAAAATCGCCTCATGCTCGCCGGGTGTCGCGAACATCCCCTGTGCCAGTTCGGGCGGGAGGTCGCCCGCCACCGTCAACCGGCCGCGCACGATACCGTGCGCCTTGGCATGCACGCCGCGCACCGCATGGCCGTAATCCTCGGACGTCGTCTCCATGATCTTTGTGAACGATGCGTTCAGGTCCTCGACCGTCGCGCCCTCGTCGGCGCTGATCGTCTCGACATCGGGGGAATAACGAACAGCTCGGGCGGTCATTGGCGTCTCCTCATCATATGCCCGATGAACCCACGGCCGGTGCCCCTGTTCCCGCCGGCATTTCGCCTCAGCATTCGACGACATTGACGGCAAGCCCGCCCCGGCTCGTCTCCTTGTACCGTGACTGCATGTCGACGCCCGTCTGGCGCATCGTCTCGATCACCTGGTCGAGGCTGACGATATGACCGCCGTTCCCATGCAGCGCCAGATAGGCGGCGTTGATCGCCTTGATCGCGCCCATCGTGTTGCGCTCGATGCATGGGATCTGGACCAGCCCGCCGACCGGATCGCAGGTCAGCCCGAGATTATGCTCCATCCCGATCTCGGCGGCGTTCTCCACCTGCCGGTTGGTCCCGCCCAGCGCCGCGACCAGCCCCGCCGCCGCCATCGAACACGCAACCCCGACTTCGCCCTGGCACCCCATCTCGGCGGCAGAGATCGATGCGTTGCGCTTGTAGAGGAACCCGATCGCGGAGGCGGCATACAGGAACGTCCGTGCACCGCTCCGGTCAGCGCCGTGCACGAACGTCTCGTAATATTTCAGTACCGCCGGGATGACGCCCGCTGCACCGTTGGTCGGCGCGGTGACGACCCGGCCGCCCGCCGCATTTTCCTCGTTCACCGCCAGCGCATAGAGGCTGACCCATTCGAACACGACGCTCGGGTCGGATCGCGGCCCGCGTTCGTTCAGCTTCGCGCGGATCGCGCCCGCCCTCCGCCTGACCTTCAACCCGCCGGGCAGCACGCCTTCGCTTGCGCAGCCGCTCTCGATCGAATGGAACATCGCCGCGCGCACCCGGTCCAGAAACGCGTCGGTCTCCCCCGCCTCGCGCCAGGCGCTTTCGTTGGCGCGGACGATCTCCGCGATCGTCATTTGCTCGGCATCCCCGATCGACAGCAACTCGGCGGCGGACGCAAAGGGATGGGGTAGCGCGATGTTGACGCGGACCGGCGCCTCCCCCTCCATCCGGATCACCCCGCCGCCGACCGAATAATAACGCCTGACGATCCTGCTGCCGTCAGCCAGTACTGCTGTAAACATCATCGCGTTCGGATGCGCGGGCAGGAAACTGTCGTTGAACACCAGATCGCGCTCGACCGCGAAGTCGACCGCGACCGATCCCGCCAGCATCAGCCGCCGTTCCTCTTCGATCCGCGCGATCATCCCCTCCACCGCATCCGGCTCGACCGTCTCGGGCCGCTCTCCCGACAGCCCCAGCAGCACCGCCGCGTCCGTCCGGTGCCCGCGTCCCGTCAACGACAGCGATCCATATAGGTCACAGCGGACCCGCTCGGGGCGGTGGCCCTCCTCGACGATCGTTGCGGCAAAGGCGCGCGCCGCCCGCATCGGGCCGACGGTGTGCGAACTCGACGGTCCGATCCCGATCGTGAACAACTCGGTGAGGCTCGGCGCGGGATGCTCCACCGGCGATTGCTCGTCCTTGTCAGGCACCGGGCGGATCGCCTTCATCGCGGTTCTTGGGCAACGGGGAATTGACCGCCTTGCAGATCTCGCGCAGCGCGCCCTTCAATCCCTCCTCCAGCGTCGGATGATAGAACGGCCGTTCCAGCAGCTCGGACGCCGTCTCGCCGCGCTCGATCGACCAGGCGATCAGATGCGCGATATGGTCCATTCCCGGTGCTGCCAGCGTCGCCCCGGTCAGCCGCCCGTCGCCGGGCCTTGCATAGAGCCGCACCAGCCCCGCCGCCCGCGCCTCGATCTTCGCACGTCCCTGATCGGCATAGGACGCCTCGCCGGTCACGGTCTCCTCATCCGCGGGTTCGCCAACCACCGCGAGCGGCGGATCGGTGAACATGACCCGGAACGCGGCGCCGCGCTCGGCCTTGCGGACCTCGGGATAGCGCGCCGCATTGCCTCCGGCGATCGCGCCTTCGTTCGATGCCTCGTGCAGCACCGCCCGGTCGTCGTCCACGTCGCCCGCGATGAAGACCGGCGCGCTGCCGCACTGAAGCGTGTGAAAATCATATTCGGGGACGCCCTTATCCGAAAGCGCAAGACCCGTCGTCTCAAGATCGAGCCCGTCCAGCGCCGGTGGCCGTCCCGACGCGATCAGAACACGGGCAAACCGGTGTTCGCCCGCCTCCGTGCCCGGCCGGCCGTCCGACCAGCGCACGATCGCGCCCCCGCCGTCAGCGTCCCGTTCCGCCTCGACCTCGACGCCCAGCCTGATCGGGAACTCGCGCCTCAGCAGCGTCGTCAGACATTCGGCGACGGCTTCATCGCTCATCCCGACGATCCGCTCCGCCTTGTCGAATACCGCGACCTCGACGCCCAGCCGCGTCAGCGCCTGCGCCAGTTCGAGCCCGACCGAGCCCGCACCGATCACCGCGACCGATGGCGGCAGCGTCGCCATCTCGAAAATCGTCTCGTTGGTCAGGATCAGGTCTCCGAGCGATTTGAACGCCTCCGGGATCATCGGTCGCGCACCGGTCGCGATCACCACCGCGCGCGCCGTGACGCTGCTGCCGTCGTCAAGCGCCAGCGTCGCCGGACCGGTGAACCGCGCGCGCGCCTTGACCGCGATCCCGCCGGGCAGTTCGTGAACCGATTGACAGGTGCTCGCGACAAAGGCGTCACGCTCGCGCCGGACGCGCGCCATCACCGCCGCGCCGTCGATCCGCGGCGCCGAGGCATCGATCCCGAACACGTCCGCGGTTCTCACCGCGTGCGCTGCGTTCCCCGCCGCGATCAGCAATTTGGAGGGCATGCACCCGATCCGCGCACAGGTCGTCCCGGCGAAATCTTCGTCGATCAGCAGCGTTTTGGCACCGGCGCCACGCGCGCTGCGCTCGGCCGCCAGCCCCGCCGTCCCCGCGCCGATGATCGCAACATCGCATGTTCGCTCGGTCATCCATTCTCCCGTCATTTATTGTATCGGCTTGTTATCATGAACCGTCACGACGATAGGGCCGTTCCCATGTGGTTGATAAGCTTGCCAGTGAAATCGGTGGGAAACGGGCCGCCGCCACCCTTAACACAGGCGGGCGGCTGAAGCGCGGATGGCACAGGTTACGCTGATCCTCGTCCTGCTGCTTGCTGTCGTCGCAAGCTCGGTCGTCTCGCGGCTGGTGCCTCTCGCTCTCCCGCGCCCGCTCGTTCAGATCGCGATGGGGGCCGTGATCGGGGCGGCGACGGGCGCGCATGTCGCGTTCGATCCCGATGTCTTCTTTCTGCTGTTCATCCCGCCGCTGCTGTTCCTTGACGGCTGGCGCATCCCCAAGGACGCGGTTTACCGCGACCGCAAGCCGATCCTCGGCCTGGCGCTTGGCCTCGTCTTTCTGACCGTGATCGGGATGGGCTATTTCATCCACTGGCTGATCCCGGCAATGCCGCTCGGCGTCGCCTTCGCGCTTGCCGCCGTGATCTCCCCCACCGATCCGATCGCGGTATCGGCGATTGCTCAACGGACGCCAGTACCGGGCCGCCTGATGCACATCCTCGAAGGGGAATCGCTGCTGAACGACGCGTCCGGCCTCGTCTGCCTCCGCTTCGCGCTCGCCGCCGTGATGACCGGCAGCTTTTCGCTAACCTCCGCCTTCCTATCCTTTTTATGGATGGCGATCGGCGGGATCGCGATCGGGGCCGGGCTGGCCTTCGTCGTCGTGCGCGGCAAGAGCTTGGCGGGCCTGCGCTTCGGCGACGATCCCGGATCGAACATCCTGATCGGCATGCTGATCCCCTTCGTCGCTTATATCGCCGCCGATAAAGCCGGGACTTCGGGCATCCTCGCGGTCGTCGCTGCGGGCATGATGATGAGCTATGCGGTCGATTCGACCCGCGACCTCGCCTCGACCCGCATCCGCAGCCGCGCGGTCTGGGACATGATGCAGTTCGCGCTGAACGGCGTCATCTTCGTCCTGCTCGGCAACCAGCTGCCCGTAATCCTGTCGGGGCTTCGCGTAACCGCCGCACAGGGCGGTCATCGCGAACCCGCCTGGCTCGCGCTCTACGTCGTCGTTATCGTTGCGGCGCTGGGGTTGCTACGCTTCGGCTGGACCTGGCTTTCGCTGCAACTGACGCTCTTCCGCGCGCGGCGTCGCAACCCGGATGCCTCCAGCCCGCCGATCCGGATCGTCGCCGCCACCACGGTTGCGGGCGCGCGCGGCGCGATCACGCTCGCCGGCGTGCTGACCTTTCCGCTGGCGCTTTCGGGCGGCGATCCCTTCCCCGCCCGCAACCTTGCGATCTTTATCGCGATGGGCGTCATCATGGTGTCGCTCGTGATCGCCGGCATCGGCCTTCCCCTCCTGCTCGGCGGGCTGAAGCTGCCAGCTGCGGATGACGGCTCCGATGCGGAAGACGATGCGCGCATCGCGGCCGCCCATGCCGCGATCCGGCGTGTGGAGGACATGGCCGATGACGGCGAAACATCGCGCGCCGAGGGCAATGCCGCCGCGCGCGTCATCGACCTTTACCGCGCCCGCATCGAGCGTCTCTCCCCCGGCGAGGACGCCGATATCGACCGGGTCAATGCCGCCGAGCGCGAATTGCACATCGCCGCGATGGAGGCGGAACGCGAAACCATCGCCGCCCTGCGTCGTGACGGAACGATCACCCACAGTTTCGCGCGGGAACTGACCCACGAACTCGATCTGCGCGACGTTCGCGTCACCTGATTCCACGCCGGGCATCTCAATTCTGCGTCATCCGCCTTCGCGCTTCCGCCGCAACCCCCTTGCGATCGCCATGGTCTGCGGGCGCGAAGCTGTCCGAAAAATCGAGCGTTGCCGGGAACTTGCCCCGCCGCATCAGGATGCGCTTGGCGTGCGCCGGACCACTCTCGTCGCCCCACACCAGCATCTCGGTCTGCGGTCCGTAATCGATCCTCACCGGCTGCACCCTCAGCCCCGGCGGCGGCGGGTCGATCGCGGCGAGCAGCGCCGGTTTGAAGGGCAGCAGCGCGCGCCCGTCGCCCGTCGTCCCCTCGATAAAAATCGTCACCGCCCAGCCACTTGCCAGCGCCGCACGCAGTCGCTCGATCTGGGCGCGAATGCCCATCCGGTCGCCGCGTTCGACGAACAGCGTATTGTTGAGCGTGCAGAGCCACCCGACCAGCGGCACCGCGTTCAATTCCCCCTTCGCCACGAACGTCGTCCCGGTCGCCCCCGCGAGCAGCAGAATATCGATCCAGCTCAAATGGTTCGACACGAACACCACATCGCGTCTGAGCGGCGTACCGATGATCCGCGCCTGCGCGCCGACGATCCGCGCGGAGAGGCCCAGCAACCGCTGGGGCCAAGGCGAGCGCGCCCCTGCCGTGCGCCATAGGCCATGCAGCACCAACGCCCCCGCCAGCGCCGCGATCAGCGCTGTCACCCGGCCGGTTAGCCGCAGCGCGCCGACCGCGTCAGTCCTTGCGGCTGAGGCTGACGCCGTAAAGCTCCATCCGGTGATCGACCAGCCGGAAGCCGAGCCGTTCGGCGATCGTCTTTTGCAGCAATTCCAGTTCGGGATCGACGAACTCGATCACCCGCCCCGTCTCGACATCGATCAGATGGTCGTGATGCGTATCCGGCGCCGGTTCATAACGCGACCGTCCGTCGCCGAAATCGTGCCGGTCGAGGATTCCCGCTTCCTCGAATAGGCGAACGGTGCGATAGACCGTGGCGATCGAGATTCCCGCGTCGATCTTCGACGCGCGCTCATAAACCTTCTCGACATCGGGATGATCTTCCGCCTCGGACAGGACGCGCGCGATCACCTTGCGCTGTTCGGTGATGCGCAGCCCCTTTTCATGGCAAAGCGCTTCTAGGTCGATTCTGCGGGCCATAACTCAAATCCAGGGAAGGACGTCCGAACCCAGTCTAGGCAAAATGCGGCGCGACGCAAAGGGCGGCGATGCGATCGCCGTCATCTCAGCATCCGCGAATAGGTGTGTGCATCGAACGTCCGCCCCGCCGGCCCGCGGTAATAGCCGTGGCGTTCGCCCTGTTTGGCGAAGCCGTGGCGCGCATAGAGCCGGATCGCGTCATTGCCCGAACGCACCTCAAGATGCAGCTTCGCGACATCCGCATCGGCGCAATCGGCGATGATCGCGCGCAGCAGCGCCGACCCGATCCCGCCGCGCCGCGCGCCCGGCGATACCGCTAGCAACAGCAGTTCGGCCTCGTCCATGATGATACGCATCATCGCAAAGCCGACCGCGTTGTCCTCGATCCGGGCGAGCATCAGCCGCACGCCGGGCATTGCCAGCACGCCGAGGCACTGGCCGCGCGTCCATGCCTCGCCATAACGCGGATCGAACGCAGCTCCCATGATCGCCTCGACCGCGCCGATGTCGCGCGCCGACGCCTTGACCAGCCGGATCGCGCTCGTCGCCATCAGGTCGCGGCCGTGCGTTGCGCGGCGGGTTTCGCATCCGGCGCGCGGCCATAGATCGGACGGGGTTCCAACGCGACGTGCACAGCCGTCAGCAGCACCGCATCCGCGGCGTCGGGCAACACGTCCTCGAGACCTAGCGCTTCGTCCAGTCCGCGCAGCCGTGCGACCCCGTTGCCGACCGCGCAAGCCTTGCCAATCGCCGCAAGCGCTGCTTCGGGCGTCAGGGATTGGAGCGGTGCGGTCGCTTCCATCGCTGCGTTGAAGCGTTCGACGAACACCTCGCCATGCCCGCCCTCCATCACCACCGCGACGTCCCGTCCCGGCCGCCGGGCAAGCGCAGCGGCCGCGATCAGCGCCATCGACGAAAACCCCGCAACCGGCACTTGCCAGCCGATCCCCAGACCGCGCGCCGCTGCGATCCCGACGCGCACGCCGGTAAAGCTGCCCGGTCCGCAATCGACCAGCACCCGCTCCGCGCGCCCGCCCCCGGGCAGTTCCGCGATCATCGGCACCAGCCGTTCGGCATGGCCGCGCCCGACGACTTCATGAATGCGCGCGATAACGCCCCCGTCCTCGATCAGCGCCACCGAACAGGCGGCGGTCGCGGTTTCGATGACCAGCGTCCGCAATGCGCCGCAATCAGGCGAGCGTGTTGAAACGGCCGAATTCGGGCCGCGGACTGCGCCCGAAGATACTCGCCGGGTCGCCGACCCCCAGCGTCGAGATGAAATTGACGCTGACGGCCCCGGCACCGGCCCCGCTAGCCGCAAAAAACGCCGCGTTCACCTTGTCCCCGTCGAACCCCGACATCGGCCCGGTATCGAAGCCGAGCGCGCGCGCCGCGATGATGAAATACGCCCCCTGGAGCGAACTGTTGCGCAACGCCGATTGCGCCCGCCCGTCTTCATCGCCCTCGAACCAGCTTTTCGCATCGGCATGGGGGAACAGGTCGGGTAGATGTTCGTGGAAATCCCGGTCCATCCCGATCACCACGCTCACCGGTGCGGCTAAGATCTTCGGCTTGTTCTGCGCGCTGACGCAATCGGCGAGCCTCTGCTTGGAGTCGTCGCTCACGCACCACACCATCCGCGCGGGCAGCTGGTTGGCGGACGTCGGTCCCATCTTCATCAGGTCCCAGATCGCATGAATGTCGCGCTCGGTGACCGGCGCATCGGTATAGCCGTTATAGCTGCGCGCGGTACGGAAAATCTGGTCGAGCGCCGCGTCGGGCAGCGCCGGCATCAGACCGCTCGCACTTCGGTAACCTCTGGAACATAGTGGCGCAGCAATTGCTCGATCCCGTGCTTCAGCGTCGCCGACGATGACGGGCAACCCGAACACGCGCCCTGCATCTGAAGAAACACCTTTCCCTTGTCATACCCGCGATAGACGATGTCACCGCCGTCGTTTGCAACCGCCGGGCGGACCCGCGTATCGATCAGGTCGCGGATCTGCGCGACGATGTCCGCATCCGCCGGATCGTCGTCCAGCGCCGGGCTGTCGCTCTGCACCGCGAAATCCGCGCGGCCCGGTTTGAACAGCGGCATTTGCGCGGTGTAATGATCGAGCAGGATCGACAGCACATCGGGCTTCAGCACGCTCCAGTCCGTACCCGCCGCCGCCGTCACCGACACGAAATCCCCGCCGAAAAATACGCCGGTCACGTCCCCCAGACCGAAAATCGCCTCCGCCAGCGGCGACACTTCAGCCTCCTCGGGCGTCGCGAAATCGCGCGTACCCCCCGTCATCACCGCGCGACCGGGCAGGAATTTCAGCGTTGCGGGATTGGGTGTGGTTTCGGTTTCGATCAGCATGATTGTCATGTGGCGTCCTCCCCGTCCCGGATCAAGCGCGCATTACGCAATCAGCAACGTGCTGCCATGCGTCTCACCCGCCTCGATCGCGCGGTGTGCGTCCGCTGCATCCTGCAATGCAAAGCTCTGCCCGATCTCCGCCGTGATCGCGCGCTTAGCAAGCATCTGGAACACACGGTCGGCCATCGCCTGCTTTGCGGCCCTGTCCGGCGCATAGTCGAACAGCGTCGGCCGGGTGACGAAGATCGACCCCTTGGAGGCGAGCGTTCCGAGCGCGACCCCCTCGACCGTCCCGCTCGCATTGCCATAGCTGACGATCAACCCCCGCCTGGCGACATTGTTGAGCGATGCACGCCAGCTTGCCTTGCCCACCCCGTCGAGGATCACCGGCACGCCTTCGCCATCGGTGATCGCGCGCACCCGCTCGGCCACATCCTCGCTGTCATGCCGGATCACATGCTCCGCGCCGTTCGCTTGCGCCCGCTCGGCCTTGTCCGCGCTGCCGACGATCCCGATCACGCTTGCGCCGATCTCGCGCAGCCAGCCAGTGAGCAGGTGCCCGACACCGCCCGCCGCCGCCCAGACCAGCACCCGCTGCCCGCGTTCCACCTTGGCGCATCGCTCGACCAGCATCAGCGCGGTCGATCCCTTCAGCAACAGCGCCGCCGCCGTCCGCGCATCGACGCCATCCGGAAGGTGCACCACCTCGTCCGCGGGAAGGTTGCGCGCGGTCGCATACGCACCAAGCGTCTTGCCATAGCAGCCGACCCGGTCCCCTGCGGCGAACCCCTCGACACCCGGCCCCACGGCCTCGATCACGCCCGCCGCCTCGGACCCTAGCCCGCTCGGCAGGTCGACCGGATAGACGCCGCTGCGGTGATAGGTGTCGATATAGTTCAGCCCGACCGCTTCGTTGCGCATCCTGACCTCGCCGTGGCCCGGATCGGGCAGGTCGCGGTCAACCCATTCGATCACCTCCGGCCCGCCCGTCCGCTCGATCCGCGCCACCCGCTCGCTCATGCCCTTCTCCGTCGTCCTGCGCTTCATTCCGTCCGTCCCCGAACGACGCGCGCCCGATATCGGTTGCAACCGCCCGGTCCGCGTTCCAAGGATGAAGGCAGATACCCGATCTTCTAAACCAGTCCGGAGAGCCAGCGTGAACAGCTATCTGAAACACTATATCGACGGTGAATGGGTCGAAAGCGACGGCGGCCGGACGCATCAGGTCATCGACCCCTCGACGGAACAGCCGGTCAGCGAAATCACGCTCGGCACCGCCGCCGATGTCGACAAGGCGGTCGCCGCCGCACGCCGCGCGTTCGAGACATGGTCCCGCTCGAGCGTCGCCGACCGCCTCGACCTTCTCGGTCGTATCATGGCCGAATATAAAACGCGGATCCCCGATCTCGCCAAGTCGATGTCGCAGGAGATGGGTGCGCCGATGGGTCTTGCCTCGATGGCACAGGCACCGACCGGCCTTGCCCATTTCGCCGCCATCGCCAAGGCGCTGGAGAGCTTCGAATTCGAAGAAACGATCGGCAAGGCGCGCGTCATGCACGAGGCGCTGGGCGTCGTCGCGATGATCACCCCGTGGAACTGGCCGCTCAACCAGATCTGCGCCAAGGTCGCCCCCGCGCTTGCCGCTGGCGACACGATGATCCTGAAACCCTCCGAGGAAGCGCCCGGTTGCGCGGCGATCCTGGCCGAAATCATGGACGAGGCGGGGGTTCCCGCGGGCGTCTTCAACCTCGTCAATGGCGACGGTCCCGGCGTCGGCACTGCGCTCAGCGCACACAAGGGCGTCGACATGGTCAGCTTCACCGGCTCGACCCGCGCCGGCATTGCTGTCGCGGAAGCCGCCGCCAAAACCGTCAAGCGTGTCCATCAGGAACTTGGCGGCAAGGCGGCAAATCTGGTGCTGGAAGGCGCGGACCTTCAGGCGGTGCTGCCCCCGACCGTCGCGGGAGTCCTCGCCAATTCGGGGCAAAGCTGCATCGCCCCCACCCGCCTCCTCGTCCACAACAGCCAGGTTGCCGACGCGACGGCGGTCGTCAAGGCGATGATGGAGCAGACAAAGGTCGGTAATCCGGCGGAGACCGGCCAGCATATCGGCCCCGTCGTCAACAAGGCGCAATATGAAAAGATCCAGGGCCTGATCCAGTCCGCCATCGACGAAGGCGCGACGCTGGTGACGGGCGGCACCGGTCGCCCCGATGGGCGCAATGCAGGCTTCTACGTCCAGCCGACGCTCTTCACCGGCGTCACCCCCGACATGCGCATCGCGCGTGAGGAAACGTTCGGACCCGTCGCGACGATCACCGGCTATAACGATCAGGATGAAGCGGTCGCTCTTGCGAACGATACCGATTACGGTCTGTCCGCCACCATCTCGGGCGATCCGGCGGCCGCCGCCGAAATCGCCCCGCGCCTGCGCGCCGGGCTCGTCACGATCAACAGCTGGAGCCCCGACATCGCCGCGCCGTTCGGCGGCTACAAGCAATCCGGCAACGGCCGCGAAAACGGCCGCTACGGCCTCAGCGATTTCATGGAGGTCAAGACAATCCTCGGCGCGCCGGAGTGATGCTTGCGCCACGCAAACCCGGGCATGTATATACCCAACTTGACGGAGTAGCGCATTATGGGCATTATCGAGGGTCGGACGTTCAAGAGCGGCAACAGCGTAGCGGTGCGGCTGCCGAGGGAACTGGGCTTTGAAGCGGGCACCGCGATCACCTTGGAAAAGGTCGGCAACCGTCTGGAAATCAAGCTCGCCGTCGATCCCGTCCCCGCCGTCGATCCCGTCGAAGAGAAGCGCAAGCTGACCGAGATGCTCGACAAGATAAAGGCGATCTGGACAGATGCGCCCTATCGCGAAATAGAGCAGCGCGAACCGATCGAATTCCCCGAGCGTCACGGCTTGTGATTTGGGGTATCTGATCGATACCAACGTCGCCATCCATATTCGCGACGAAGATCAACAGGTCGTCGATCGAGTGGATCAACTCGATCGGGTGCCGCTAATCTCGATCATGTCGCTCGTCGAACTCGAAGCTGGAGTGTTTCGGAATCCGGATTTGATCTTAGTTCGGCGTTCCGTGCTCGACGTGATGCTCGGACGTGTGCATGTGCTCGACATCAACCGCGATATCGTTACCGCTTATGGCGTCATCGTTGCTAAAGTCGGATTTTCCCGAGCGCGCGTCATCGACCGACTGATCGCGGCCACCGCAATCGTCAATGGACTGACGCTCGTCACCATGAACGGCGAGGATTTCCGCGATATCGCCGGCCTCGCCCTGCTGGCATGGCCCGCGCCCGCTCAATAATCCTTCGACACCCGCACGTTGACGCTCTGGCGCCCGAGCGTTGAGATCGACGATAGGAGCGACAGCCAGCGGGTCACCTGATACTCCACCTGCGTCGCCGAATAGCCCTGCCCGTCGGTAACGATCTCCGCATACAGCCGCCGCGTCACATATTTGCCCGCCGCGATCGACGTGCCCTGCCCGGTCTGCGGATCGGCGGGCAGGATGCGCAACCGGTCGAGCCCCGCCGCGCGCCGGACCGCGTTGATCGGGTTGAGGCTGCCGCTCCCGTCCCTCAGCGCCGCGACCGCGGCGGCCAGCTGCAACGCTTCGGGCGCCGACAGATTGGTGATCGACGTGCCGAACAAAAGCCGCGACAGCAATTCGTCCTCGGGCAGCGCGGGCGTGCTCGTAAAGCTGATCTCGGGCTTTTGCGCGACACCCGTCACCCGGATCTGCGCGTTCAGGCCCGTCGAATTCGCATTGGCGACGATGTCGAGTGCCGGATTGACCGGCACCTGGCCTGAAAAGCGGATGATCCCCCGGTCGAGTTCGAACGTCCGCCCGGCGAAATCGTAATTGCCCCGGATCAGCTTGGCCTCGCCCGTGATCGACGGATTGTCGGGCGCGCCGCCCAGCGTCAGACCCGCCGACCATTCGCTCGAAAGCCCCAGCCCGCTGACGATCAGCTGGTTTGGCGCCCGCGCATGGATCGCCAGCGTCCATGGCGAAGCGGGGGCGCTGTCCTCCTCGCCGCCGCCCGCCTGGTTGATCTCGCGGATGTTGAGCTTGGGTACCGCTGTCGCCGCGGTCGCCTGGCCCAGCCGGTACCGGCTGCGGTTCAGTACGACATCGCCGCCGATCGTCCCGCCGGTGCCGTTCGACCGGAACGTCAGCGGCCCGGTCACCGTCGCGCCGATATCGTCGCGGTTGATCAGCACCGCTTTGTCCGCCTGCAACGACAGGTCCAGTCCTATTCCACGCGCGGCGGCGAAGTCGAACTGGCCGGTGCCGGTGACGCGTCCGCCCTTGCCCGCGTCCGCGCTCAGCCGGTCGATGATCAGCCGCGATCCGCCGAACCGGCCGCTCGCCTGGACGTTCGACAAGACCGTGCCCGTCGTCGCGCTTTCGATCCGCGGCCCGTTTGCGCTGACGACGCCGCTGATCACGGGGGCGGCGATCCGCCCGCGCACGTCCGCGCCGATCGCGACCGGGCCGGACAGGTCGAACAATTCCACCCCCGTCAACCGCCACAGCGTATCCGCGGGTCCGCCATACCTCAGCTGCGCGAACAGCGGCGCGCGCGCGATCCGCTGGGCCAGACCGCCTTCTCCGAGCGGGCTCAGCAGCGCCTGCGCGCGTCCGATCGTCTTGCCGCCCGACGCCATCACCGCGCGCAGTCCCAGCCGGTCGGCGGACAGCACGCCTGCCACCCCGACATCGATCGGCCGCGACGACAGCACCAGCCCGGCGCGCGACAAGCCCCGGATCGTCATGTCGATCCGGCCCGTCGGTGCAGCACCGCCGCGTGTCTCGAACGACAGCTTGCCCGACGCCGCGCCGCCCAGCCCCAGATCGGGATACCCAATATCCAGCAGGCTGACCGGCATCTGGCTCAGCGTCATCTGAAGCGCCGTCGCCCCGCCCCCGAAACTGCCCGCCAGCGTCGCCTGGCCACCTGCAAAACTCAATCGCGTCGGCGCGATCCTGAAAGCCCCGCCGTCGTCCGTCGTGACGATCGCGGGCGTTGTCAGGATCAAGGGTCGCTTGTCGAGCGAGCCCTGCGCCGCGACGACATAGCGGCCGGGCGCAACCTGAATAATCGTGCGGATGTCGAACGCCCGCCCGCGCGATCCGGACAATGTCGCGCGCACCGTGCCCCTGCCCGCGCTCAGGTCCGCACTCGCCGAAAAACGCGCCAGTGACAGCGCGCCCTGCCTGAGGCCCTGCCCCGTCACCGTCGCATTGATCGTCGTCCCCGCCGGGTCGAGCAGCGTCACCAGATCGAGATGCCCCCGTCTCAGGCTTATCCCGCTCGCAAAGCGCGCCCTGGCGGCATCCAGATGCGCCTCGATCCGCTGCACCGTGCCGACCGGGCGAAAAGCAATCGTGCCCGACAGGCCGCCTCCCGCAACCGTAAGCTGCCCGGCAAAGCCGCCCGTCACCACGGCGAACGAACCCGTCGCGCGCGTCCCCGCCACGCGCAGGTCGTCGATCGCAATCCGCGCATCCTGCCCCTTCGGCAACAGGATCGCGCCGTTCGCGGTGAACGGGCCGAGCCGCGAACCGCCCTGCGCCTGATACGAAAAGCCGCTTGCGGTGGGATCGAGATGCGCGCGCACCCCGCTCAGCCCCAGCGCCGCGTTCGGGCTCGCGAGCAAAAGATCGAGCGTCGGTTTCGAAATGTCGCCGTCCAGCTTCAGCACGACCGGGCCGTATGTCGCCTGCCGCCCGGTGCCCTCGAAATGGAACGTCCCGTCGCGCCTGCGAAAACCGTTCCCCTGCAACCGCAATCCGGGCGAGGTCAGCACCAGATTGGTGAAATGCAGCACTCCGTCCGGCGTCCGCTCCAGCCCGGTGGTGATCGCGGGCAGCCCGCCCGTCAGGCTGCGGAAAAAGCCGTTGTCCAGCCGCCTTACCCGCGCCTCGCCGCGCCCGATCACACGCGTGCCCTTGCCGTTCGCCCCCGGCACGACCTTCAGCGTCGACGTGACGTCGACGATGCCGATGCCCGGGATCAGATACCGGCCAAGTGCGCCGTTCAGGCCGACCTGATACACCCCGGTCTTCAGGTCGAGCGTCACGCCGATCCGCCCGGTCAGCTTGTCGGACCGCAATTTCAGGTCGTCGCCGGTGAGCAGCTTCGGGGTCAGCCGCAACAGCCCCTCGACCGACAGCCCGCGCAGGATGCCGCCCGCGACATTGCCGACGCCCGTCACCTGCGCGGCGGTGAAACGGATCGGCACCGTGACGGGGCTTGGCGACAGCCTGCCCTCTCCGGTCGCGCGCGGCCGCTCGAACCCGGTCCTGTCGAATGCGAACCGTTCGGCGCTGAGCGCATAGCGGAAATCCGCCGCCGCGAACGCGCCGTCCAGATCCAGCTTCAGGACTATGC
Organism: Sphingomonas sp.; assembly: GCA_965219075.1. GTDB lineage: Bacteria > Pseudomonadota > Alphaproteobacteria > Sphingomonadales > Sphingomonadaceae > Sphingomonas. Next base: position 1,340,014 of record CBDCMM010000002.1, on the reverse strand, counting down.
CCTGCCCGCTCATATTGCCGAACAGCGCCGCCGGGTTCAGCAATCGCGCCCTGATCCCAACCTTGCGATACGCGCTTTCGCCCAAGTCGATGCCGCCGCCCGCATCGACCGCCAGCGCCGCCGAGCGCAGGCTGATCTGTCCCTGAAGCAAGCGCTCTGCATAGGTCGCCAAACCGTTGACCAGCACGCGCGGCGCGGTCAGCCGCTGCAACTTGCCCTTCAGCAGGTCCGAAGGGCTCACTGTCCCCGTCAGCGTATAGCGGCCCTGCTCCGCGCCCAGCTTCAGGTCCGCGACCTGCGCATCGCCGACGCGCGCCAGCGCCGTCCCCCGCCACCGCGCCCAGCTGCCCTCGCCCGTAACGTCGAGCGCGACCGGCGCCGCGACATGCGTCAGCCTTGCCATCAGCCCGTCCGCTGCGCCACGCGCCTTGACCTCGATATCGAACCGGTTGCGCGCGGGCTCGGCATCGATCGCCAGCGCCAGCCGGTCGCTACCCGCGACCACGGCGTCGATCCTGACCACCGCGCGGCCCGACCTGATGTCCGCCGATCCGGCCAGCCTGCCGGTCCGCGCCCGTCCCGTCACCGGTGCCGCGATCGTCAGCCGCTCGACGCTGAGCGCGCCGATATGGATGTCGAACCCGGGCAGGATCGGACCCCGGCGCCCCGTCTTGCGTGTCTTGGGCGCGTGGAACAGCGTCGCCCGCGCCGCCGCCAGCCGCGTGATGTCGAGCCGGTTGGAAAACCAGGCAAGCGGCGACCAGTCGAGTTCGACCTCCGGCGCCTCGAACAACAGCCCGCCCAGATCATAGACCTTCAGGTCGACGATCCGCGTGTCCGAATATAGCGACCCGTTGATCCGCCCGACGGTGAAGCGCAGCCCGTTCGCCGTCCTGATCCGCCCGATCGCATCGCCGACGAAGCGGTGCCCGACCGGCGTGTCGACCGCGACCAGCGCCAGCGCGACGATCGCGACCATGCCGAGTAAAATCCCCGCGAGCCAGCGCCACCAGCGCACCCGGCGTGGCCGTTCCCCGGCCGGCGCCTCGTCGTCCGCCGCGCTCAAAACGCCTGGCCCAGCGAGACATAGACCGCGATCCTGCTGTCGCCCGGCTGCGGATTGATCGGTGTGCCGACATCCACCCGGATCGGCCCGAAATTGCTGTAATAGCGCACGCCCAGCCCGGCCCCGTAGCGAAGTCCGGTAAAACGCGGCAGCGCGGTCGTATAGATGTTGCCCGCATCCAGGAACGGCACCACCCCGAAATTGCCGAACGCCCTGACGCGCGCCTCGATCGAAAACTCGGCAAGGCTGCGGCCGCCGATCGGGTCGTTGTTCGGATCGCGCGGCCCGATCGATTGATAGCCGTATCCGCGCACCGATGCGCCGCCGCCGGCATAGAACCGCCGCGACGGCGCGATCTGGTCGCGCGGCGCACCCAGGATCGACCCGATCCGTGTCCGCGCCGCGACCACCACCCTCCCGCCGGCCGGGCGATAGGCGCTCGCATCGATCTGCGCGCGGGCATAGCCGAAGACATTGCCCTGCAACGAAACCTCGGGCGACAGCCGCCCGCCGAGCCGGAAGCCGGTATGCGGATCGAGCAGGTCGTCGGTACCGTCATAGGCTAGGCTCGCCGGCAATGCCCCGATGAAGAAGGTCCGCCGTCGCGGCTGCCCGGTCGATGCGATCACGTCGCGCTCGTCCGACGCCAGCAATTCCGCGCCCAGCGACCAGGTCCAGGCCTTCTGGAAAAAGATGTTCGTCTGCCGCTCCAGCGACGCCGACAGCGAAAACGTCTTCGCCTGATACGCATCGCGGTTGACATTGGCGGCGGCGATCTGCGCGGTCAGCACCCGGTCGCGGCCGTGGAAATTGTTGCGCCGGAACACGACCGAGCCCAGCTGCTCGCGCGTGCCGAGCACGCTCCTCAGCGTCAGTCCGCCTTCGGGTGGAAACACGTTGCGGTGCGTCCAGCTCAGCTCCGCCCGCGCGCCTTCCCCTGTCCCGTAGCCGAGCGCACCGGCGACCGTGCGCGGCGGTGCGGGCGTCATCTTGACCGCGATATCGACGGTCCCCGCCGTTTTGCCCTCGACCGGCTTGACCTCCAGCGAGGAGACCAGCCCGGTCTGGATCAGCGCCCGCCTCAGATCGTCCAGAGCGCTCGCGTCATAGGGGTTGCCAGGTTCGAAGCGGGCGATGTCCTGCACGTGGCGGGCGCCGAACACGCGGTTGCCGGGCTCGGTCACGATTTGCCCGAACCGCCGCTCCCCGCCGGGCTTCACCGACAGGTCGAGCGTCGCGGTGCGGGTGGCATGATCGACGACGATCTCGGGCTGCCCGACGCTCGCAAAGGGAAAGCCCTCCTTGCCGATCGTCGTCGTCAGCGCCGTCTGTCCCGCGACGATCGTATCTGCGTTGACGGGGTCGTCCGGCCTCACCCCGAACGCCGAGCGCAGCGCATCCGCCTTGCCGTCGGCGGCCGCCAGCCCCTCGATGGTGACGCCGGTAAAGCGGTAAAGCGCGCCCGGTTCGGCATCCAGCACGACGACCGGCCGCTCGCCGTCCTCGATCCGCGTCTGGACCGCCGCGTCGTAATAGCCCTCGCCGCGGAGCAGGTTGGTCAGCAGCTCGGCATCCTCCTTCGCCCGCCGGTCGAGCTGCGCCGCGTTTGCCGGCTTCCCGTCGCTCGCCGCCAGCGTCGACAGATCGTCGAACCTGTCGCGGAGCAGCGGCCCCGCCGCCTCCACCCCCTCGATCCGCCAGCCATAACGGCGTTCGGCGGCGCTGTCGGTCATCGTCTTGGTCGGCGCGGTAACCGGCGCGTCAGACAGGTCGGGCCAGTCGACACCGATCCCGGGCAGCGGCGCGAGCGGGGCATCGGGATCGAGCGGTGCGGCAACGGGCGGCGCGGCAACGGGCGGCGTGGCGCCCCGCTGCGCAAACGTCGTTACGGGACAGAAAAGGATAAGGGTCGCGGCCGCGCCGAAGCGGGACCGTCCCGTGCGGAACACCATGCCCTCGGCTTTAGCCGCCGCCGCGCGCCCGCGACAGTCCCGTCATGCGCGCCCCCGGCAACGGCAATGGCAATGGCTGGCAATGACACCGGTACTGGCGTCGCCGCGCGCCGCGTGGCAGGGACGCGAGATGCCCGACCCGCGCCCGACCCGTCCGCAATCCCCGCTTCCTGCCCGCAACACCCGCGCGGGCGGCGGCGCGTTCATCGCGATCGGCGCGATGCTTGGTGCCGGGGTTGGTTTCGCGATCGGACAGGCGACGCCCGGTTTCCTCATCGGCCTCGGCCTCGGCATCGCGGCGGCCGTCTATGTCTGGAAGCGCGACCGCCCGCGCTAACGCGGCACTCGCATCTGCCAGACTACGCGCCCGATCACCGCGACCGGTCCCTCCGGCGGGTCCGGTGCCGCCGGATTGTCGCTCCGCGCGATCAGCCGTCCGCCCTCCCGCCTGACCCGCTTGACCATGATCAGCCCGTCAATCCGCACCACGAACAAACCGCCGCTTCGGGTCGGCGTGACCGACCGGTGATCGACCAGGATATGATCCCCGTCGATCAGCCCCGGCTCCATCGAATCACCGCGCACCCGGACGATCGCGGCGTGCGCGGCCGATAGGCCCAGCCGCCGCAGCAACGCCGGGTCGACCGCGTCGCTTCCGATCAAAATGTCGCCGTCGACCATCGCTCCCGGCCCCGCCGCCACCGCGACGTCCAGCCGCGCGACCCGCGCCGCCGCTGCGCGCGGCTCCGGCCCGCCGAGCGCGCGCTCGCTCACCCCGAAATGATCCGCCAGCAACCGCCGGTCCCGTTCGGCCAGCCGCCGCGGCGTCCCGCGCCGGACATATTGCTGCAGATACGCGGCATTGCGCCCGATCATCGCCGACAGCTGCGCCAGGCTGACTCCGTCGCGCGCCGCCAGCGCAGTCAGCGCCGCACGATCCGCATCAGGATCCGCTGCCTCGATCAATTTCGCCACGTCCGGACCATAGCCTAGGATTTTTCCTAGACAAGTTGGAAATTGCGGAACAGATCAGGAACATACCAACGGGAGTCGCGACGGGAGCAACGCATGTCGACGCTGATGAAAATCGAACGCTATCTACGATCAACCGCAATGCCGCAGACCAAATTCGGGCGGATCGTGGTCAACGATCCCCGCCTTGTCGGCGACCTGCGGCGCGGGCGGCAGCTTGGCCCCCGGACCGTCGCGCGGATCGAGCGCTTTCTTGAAGGCCGCCAGGCATGACCGCGCAAACACTTTGCCCGCGCGCGGCAATTTCCCCGCTGGCCCGCGCGCTCATCGCCGATGCTGGGACGCACGGTCTCGGGATCACGATCCAGGACGAGCGCGAACGTCCCTGGGCCAGCGCGACCTTTGCCGGTACGCGTCACCGGCTCCGCGTCACGACAGCCGATACCGCCGCGCGCGCCGCCTGGCTGGCCGCCCTGCCGGAGGCCGAATTCACCCTCCCCGCCGACATCGTCATCGACATCACCGTCCGCGAAGCGGGCACGGACGGCGTGGTGCTCGAGGCGCTGACCGTCATCGCAGATTAGCGCCCCGCACTGGACATTCGCGCCTCGGTCCCCATAGCAAGGGGCCAAGGAGAATGTGATGGCGGGCATGGGCAGGTTCGATTGGGAAGACCCCTTCCTCCTCGACGATCAGTTGAGCGAGGATGAGCGGATGATCCGCGACACCGCGCGCGCCTATGCGGACGACAAGCTCGCCCCCCGCATCATCGATGCGTTCGCGAACGAACATACCGATCCCGAAATCTTCCGCGAAATGGGCGCGCTCGGTCTGCTCGGCATACCGATCCCGGAACAATATGGCGGCGTCGGCGCCTCCTATGTCGCCTACGGCCTCGTCGCGCGGGAGGTGGAGCGGATCGATTCCGGCTATCGCTCGATGATGAGCGTGCAGTCGAGCCTCGTCATGTATCCGATCTATACCTACGGGTCGGAGGAGCAGCGGGCGAAGTTCCTGCCCAAACTCGCGAGCGGCGAATGGATCGGCTGTTTCGGCCTGACCGAACCCGATGCGGGCTCCGATCCCGGCAGCATGCGGACGACCGCGAAAAAGACCGCCGGCGGCTATCTCATCTCCGGCGCGAAGACCTGGATCAGCAATTCGCCGATCGCCGACGTCTTCGTCATCTGGGCGAAGTCGGAGGCGCATGACGGCGGCATCCGCGGCTTCCTGCTCGAACGCGGGATGAAGGGGCTGGAGACGCCCAAGATCGACGGCAAGCTGTCGCTGCGCGCTTCGATTACCGGCATGGTGATGATGGACGAGGTCGAGGTTGGCGACGACGCGCTGCTTCCCGAAGTGCAGGGATTGAAGGGGCCGTTCGGCTGCCTCAACCGCGCGCGCTACGGCATCAGCTGGGGCGCGATGGGCGCGGCCGAATTCTGCTTCCACGCCGCACGCACCTACGGCCTCGACCGCGACCAGTTCGGCACCCCGCTCGCCGGGCGTCAGCTGTTCCAGAAAAAGCTCGCCGACATGGCGACCGAAATCGCGCTCGGGCTACAGGCCAGCCTGCGGGTCGGGCGTTTGATGGACGAGGGCCGCTTCGCCCCTGAAATGGTCTCGATCGTCAAGCGCAACAATGTCGGCAAGGCGCTCGACATCGTCCGCCACGCCCGCGACATGCACGGCGGCAACGGCATCACCGGCGAATATCAGGTGATGCGCCATCTGATGAACCTGGAAACCGTCAACACCTACGAAGGCGCCCACGACGTCCACGCCCTGATCCTGGGCCGCGCGATCACCGGCCTGGCTGCGTTTTAACGAGGGCGTGACACGTCGGGCGCGTCGGCTGGCCGCGCCTTGATACATCAAAATATTGTTCGGTTCGTCAGTTCGCACGCTTGCGGATCGTCATAATCGCCGCATTGCCCTCTGAATCGATTTGTTTCCACGACTGATCCAGTTTGTGACCGGCGATCTGGTTGCGCTCGCAGCGATAGGTTATTTTCTCCGAATTGCTTTTGCTCGCGATCATGCAGAAATATCTGCTGTCGGCGATCCAGCGCTGGTTCGACTTCGTTCCGTCGGGAAACGTCAGCGCGACTGTGCCGTCGGCGTTGAAGTCGGCGATTACCTTGCCGTCTGACCCGTAATCGCCGGTCATCCGGTTGCCGATTGCAATCCCCATTGGATTCGACGCCTGCATCGCTTCCGAAGGGGCTGCGACAGCAAGTCCAGTTATCGTAGTTAAAATCAGGAATTCGGTCCTCACGATTTCCTCCGTAATTTCAGTGGTTTTTCCAAATATTGCATTGGTTAGTAGGTATTTAGCTGTTTTTTCTACCTTCAGCATCAAAGCCGGATACACGTCTGGTCTCAAAAGCGAGAATATTGTGCCCATAAGTATCATATTAGGACACTTTTTACACTCCTCTCGTTTGAAGTGCTGTCGTCAGAAAGATGAAAAACTTTAGTGCTTTTTTATCAATGCTTTGGTGCTAAATCCGTACCACTCGTTGCGTAATTTCACTGCACGTATTGAAGTTGCAAAGCCACCGGGGTTCTTGTTACGCTTCAGCCCATACCCGACTCGAATTTTCGATAAGGGCGCGTTGCGGGAGAGTTTTGATGTTCAGGACCGTATCATTTATTGCCGTTGCCTTGGTCGGGACTGCGGCCAACGCTGCGCCGACGATCTATAACATCAACCAGAACATCGGCTTAGGCAGCGTCATCGGGACGATCAAGACCAACGGCACGGTGGGTTCGCTGACGCAGTCAGACGTGCTGGGGTTTGATTTAACCGTCAATGGTTTGGGTGCGTCGGTAAACCTGACGCAGGAGAACAGTATTTTGATCAATCAAGGCAGCAACTTTAGCGCTACCACTGATAATCTCCTATTCGACTATAGCGGCCCGTCCGGCTTCCTGCTCTTTCAGCAGGAGAAGTTTGGGACTGGAATGAAGTATTACTGCAACTCAAGCGTCGCCGACACTTGCTTCCAGGGCGCCAGTGCGATCCCCGAGGCCTTCAATGACCCATCGGCACAGGTCGAGGCCCGGGTCGGCCAACAGATCATCGGCAGCGTCGCCGGCGCTGTTCCCGAACCCGCCACATGGGCGCTCATGATCCTGGGCTTCGGTGCCGTCGGCTGCGCGATGCGACGGCGGACGGAACCTGCGGCCAGTGTCAGCTATGCCTGATCACGGGTCTTGATGGACGTCTATCGCAAATTGATGACGCGCCCGCGTTTCGCTTCGTGCAGTTGCGCTCACTGAAATAAGCTCCGCTTACGAGCGGCAACGAACCACACCGCAAAAAAACGACCATAGGTTGCTCCCCGCCGACCGACGAATTGTTTCCCATCGTAAGCGCCAGACATACCCCTCGCGCCAGCCGCGCTGGTCGCGTAAACCCGGCTTATGCGCCCGCCCCCGCCCCGCTCCCCGCTTTCCGGCCTGAAGGTCGTCGAGCTCGCCCGCATCCTCGCCGGGCCGTGGGCGGGGCAGACGCTGGCCGATCTGGGGGCCGAGGTGATCAAGGTCGAACATCCCGCTGGCGATGACACGCGCACATGGGGGCCGCCCTTCGTCACAAACCCCGACGGGACGACCGACGCCGCCTATTTCCACGCCTGCAACCGGGGCAAGCGCTCGGTCGTCGCCGACTTCACCACGCCCGAAGGGCGGCAAATCGTCCTCGATCTCGCCGCCGGTGCCGATGTCGTGATCGAGAATTTCAAGGTCGGCGCGCTCGCCAAATACGGCCTCGATTATGCGAGCCTAGCCGAGATCAACCCCCGCCTCGTCTATTGCTCGATCACCGGCTTCGGCCAGGACGGGCCTTACGCCGCGCGCGCCGGATACGACTTCATCATTCAGGGCATGGGCGGGATCATGGACCTGACCGGCGAACCGGACGGCGCGCCGCAAAAGATCGGCGTCGCCTTTGCCGACATCATGACCGGGCTCTATGCGGTCATCGCGATCCAGGCGGCGCTGGCGATGCGGGAGCGGACCGGGCGCGGGCAGCAGATCGACATGGCGCTGCTCGACACGATGACCGGCGTGCTCGCGAATCAAGCGATGAACTGGTTCGTCGGCGGCGTCACCCCGCCGCGCATCGGCAACGCGCACATGAACGTGTGCCCCTATGCGGTCTTTCCGGCGGCCGACGGCTGGTTCATTCTGGCGGTCGGCAATGACGCGCAGTTCCGCCGTTTCTGCGGCGTCACCGGCATGGATGCGGACGATCCGCGCTACGCGACCAACGCGCTCCGCCTCGAACACCGGGTTCCCCTGTTCGCCGAAATCGAGGCCGCGACCGCCAGGCGCACCCGCGACGACCTGCTCGCCGCGCTCGAAGCGGTCGCCGTCCCCGCCGGACCGATCAACACCGTCGCCCAAGCCTTCGCCGATCCCCAGGTCGTCGCGCGCGGCATGGCGCTGACCGTCGCGCGCGCCGACGGATCGACCGTCCCGGGCCTGCGCACCCCGATCCGCTTCTCGGACGCCGACCTCGCGCTGGGCAAGGCGGCGCCGTTGCTTGGCGAGGGCTAAGTCCCCGCCGGCGCTTGCCCATAAGCGTTCAATCCGCCAGTCTCGGGCTATGAGCCGATATCGCACCCAGATCGCCGAAGTCATCAACCGCAATGCACTCGTCACGCTGGCGCTGAGCAACGGGTTCAATGCTTTCCTCCCGGTCTATGACGGCGGGGTCGATTTCATCTTGTACAATGAGAAGACCAACGACCTTCGCAAGGTTCAGCTGAAAGGCCGGTGGGTCATCAACGAGAAATATCGCGGGCGAGACATCTGGATCGCCTTTCATGATCGCAACCATTGGTATCTCGCGCCACATGACGAGATGATCATCCATGCCGAGACCTACGGCTACACCAAAACGAAGAGTTGGGCGAAGGGCGAATACAGCGCTCCCACCCTTTCAAAGCAGATGCGCGAGGATCTGAAACGCTACCGCTTTGAAAGTCTGCAGAAAGTTGCTGAGGAGGCAGCCGAGGAGGCGTAATGCCGCGTGCCCCGGCCGTCTAAACTACAAACCTTCAACTCATATCACACCCAACGTCTCCGGCGCTGCGCGTCGGGCATAGATGCCGTACACCAGGATCACCGCATAACACAGCGCGGGCAGCGTCAGCGCGAAGTGCAACGATCCGCTGCTGTCCGCCAGCGCGCCCGTCAGCGGCGGGATGATCGCGCCGCCGACGATTGCGGTCGCGATCACGCCCGACCCCTCCGCCGCGCGCCTGCCCAGCCCCTCGCTCGCCAGCGAAAAGATCGTCGGGAACATGATGGAATTGCACAGCCCGATCGCCAGTAGCGACCAGCCCGAGACCAGACCGTCGGTGTTCGCGGAAATCAGGATCAGCGCGATCGACCCCGTCGCCACGCTCGCCAGCACCTTGCCCGGTGAAACCCGGCTGAGGACATAGGCACCGATGAACCGCCCGATCAGCGCGCCGCCCCAGTAAAACGGTACATGCTTGCCCGCCGCCTGATCGGTCAGCCCCATGACCGACGGCTGCATCAGGTAATTGACGATCAGCGACCCGATCGCGACCTCCGCTCCGACATAAAGGAAGATGCACAGCGCCCCGATCCCGAAGCGCGGCCGCCCGAGCAGGTCGAACGCCTTCAGGATGCTGCCGCCCGCGCTCTGTTCCTCCTGCAACCGGTTGCGCCGCGTCCAGATCACCGCCGCCACCACCGCCAGCGCGATCGCGAGCCCGATATAGGTGTGCACCACCGTCTTCGTCTCCGCCGCGCGGTACGCATCGAGCGCCGCGCCCGACAGCGTCGCCGGGTCGACCGTCGCCAGCCCGCCCAGGATCAGAACCGACCCGACATAGGGAAAGATCGTCGTGCCGAGCGAATTGAACGCTTGCGCAAAGGTCAGCCGGCTATGCGCGGTGCGCGGCTTGCCGAGGAGAGAGATCAGCGGATTGGCGACGACCTGGACGATCGTGATCCCCGCCGCCAGCACGAACAGCGCGAACAGGAACACGCCGAACGTCGCCGACGCGCTGGCGGGTATGAACAACAGGCACCCGACCATCATCGTCAGCAGCCCGATCGCCGCCGAGCGCATATAGCCCGCGCGCCGCACGATCGCCGCCGCCGGGATCGACACGATCGCATAGGCCGCAAAAAACGCCGACTGCACCAGCAGCGCCTGCGCATAGTTGAGCGTGAACAGCTCTTTCAGCTTCGGGATGATGACGTCGTTCAGCGACGTGATCCCGCCGAAGATGAAAAACAGCGCGAACACGAACACCCTCAGGTCCGGCGCGTCATAGCCGTGATCGGGGTCGCCCGCCGCCATCGGATCGGTGGACGACGTTTGCTCTACATGCATCGAAAAACCCCTCTCGCTTTTGTCCAGCGTTAGCCGCGCTCACCGCCCGCTGGCAATCGCGGACATTGCGGGGGCTGTCCGAAAATGCGAATATGAGGCGGAGACGAACAGGAGAGCATCATGGCCACCGCTATCCAGACCCGCCCCGGGATCAGCCCCGGGATCAGCCCCGGGATCAGTGACGCAGAGCGGGAGGCGCGGGCCGAACTCGCCGCCTGCTACCGCGTATTCGACATGCTCGGCTGGTCGGAGATGATCTACAACCACATCACCGTCAACGTCCCCGGAGAGAAGGGCGCGTTTCTCATCAACCCCTTCGGGCTTCATTTCAGCGAGGTAACAGCATCGAACCTCGTGAAGATAGACATCGACGGCAACAAGCTCGACGACAGCCCCTACGGCGTCAATCAGGCGGGGTTCGTCCAGCACGCGCTGTTCCACCGGCATTTGCCCGATGCTCACTGCATCATGCACACCCACACCACCGCCGGCATGGCGGTCAGCTCGCTTCAGGGCGGCCTGCGCGCGTCGAATTTCTATGCGTGCAACTTCATCGGCCGGATCGCCTATCATGATTTCGAGGGCGTAACCGTCCGCTCCGAGGAAGGCGAGCGGCTGATCGAGCATCTCGGCGACAAGCGTGTCATGCTCTTGAAAAACCACGGCATCCTCGTGATGGGCCAGACCTTGCCCGAAGCGTTCATCAAACATTGGTCGCTGCAACGCGCGTGCGAGATCCAGGTGGCGACGATGGGGATGGGCGCACCGATCGAGGTCGACCCGGACGTCGTCGCCGTCCATCAGCGCGACCTCGGCAAGGTCAGCCTGCCGGGCGGCGTCGGCAAGGCGGATTTCGACGCGATGGTCCGCCTCGTCGACAAGCGCGACCCGAGCTGGCGGGACTAAACCCCTGACGCGGTTCACCGTCAACGAACAGCCCGTCGAATATCGCCTCGACCCCGCAACGCCGCTGCTTTGGGCGCTGCGCGACGCATCGAACCTGACCGGCACCAAATATGGTTGCGGCACCGGCGAATGCGGCGCGTGCATCGTCGATATCGACGGCCGCGCCGTCCCGTCGTGCCGCGTCACCATCGCCGCGATAGAGGGCAGCTACGTCACCACGATCGAGGGGCTGTCGCGCGACCGCACCCATCCGCTTCAGCTCGCCTTCCTCGCGGGCAACCTCGTCCAGTGCGGCTTCTGCATCCCCGGCATCATCATGGCCGCGTCGGTTCTGCTGAAACGCGCACCCGACCCGAGCGAGGCCGCGATCCGCGCCGCGATCACCAATATCTGCCGCTGCGGCATCTATCCCCGCCTGATCGAGGCGATCCAGCGCGCCGGACGCGTCATGCGCGGCGAAGAGATCATCGCCGCTGCCCCCCGCCCCGGCATCACCCCCGCCGACCGCACCCGCCTCGTCCCCGCCCTCGCCCCGATGGAGGACGACACCGCTCGGCAATGATGCTCATCGCGAATTCACTGCACTCAACAACAGCATACCGTCACCCTGGACTTAATTTGAACTTATCCCCTTTGGAGAAGTAACCTTAAATCTCGTATCGGATCAACCGATATAAGTCGGCGCGCAAGTGGCGGGTCGGTGGGGGGCGGTATGTCAATTATTCAGAGGCTTCAGTTTGGCTGGGCGCGGTTCAACGACTTGGTTGCCGTTGGCGGCATACTTCCCTTAGGAGCTACCGCAGTGCTGAGCGGCGGCCTCGCGTGGTTTATGTCGCTGCCAGCATGGGCCGTCGCTCTGTTTGCCTTTGCATGTGCGGTTGCTGCTGCCTTTTTGTTCAAACTGCTTACAAGGTTTTGGGCCTTCGCCTGGATCATCATGATTATCGTTGCTGCGTGGGGCCTCGCCTGGCATCAGCGTGGGGTTTACGAGCTGGAAATTGGCAATGTCGTGGTGGGTTTCCTGCCAGCCCTATCAGATCGTAGCCTCGTTCAAGGTGCCGAGCCTGCGCTGGAATTTAAGAATAATAACGGATTCCCAATCTACGTTTCGCCTGTCCGCCTGATTGCGTCGATAGACGGCAACGGCACTGATGTTGACGTGGAAGATCAGGAGCCGATTATGATTAATGCACACGCGCCGAAGGAAATCCACGCCGCCGGAGTGCAATTCGTGAGCAATTTAAATCTTAACGAAATGACCAGCGGGAACTTGGACTTCATTTTGTGCTATGGTCGAGACAAAGGCGACCTTTCCCGAGGATTGGCTATCAGAGCATATTTCACGTTACGCTTTGATGAGAACGGAAAAGCAGTTGTTCATTCCGAACGGCGGTCAGTAAAGGCAATCTCCTGTGTCAGATGACCCCAACGCAAAGTTCGACCGGCTGTTGAAAGCGATGTTCCCTCCTAGCGAGCGAAAGAAACCATCAGCCGATCAAACATCAGATGCTGCAGATGACGCGTGAGCGGCGACCCTTTACGCGGTAGTAAGTCGCCTCACGGTCACAGCCCTGACAGTCGTGGCGCCCGCCGTAACGGGTCTGCTTTAGATGCTCTAGGCAGCTATCTTCGGTCGGAAAGCGGTCTGAAACTGGCGAAGCGTTGGAGATTTCTTGCTCAAAAGGAATATATACTATTTTGCTCTACTTGGTCCAAGGGTATAATTAGTTAATGCTTTCGCATCGCTGACGCGCCGGTTCAGCATTTGCGCAAGCGGCTTGCGCTAGGGCAGGATCGACGGGACCGATCCGGGACCGGATGTTGCAGGAGTGGGACAATGAACAGGACAAGGCTCACCGGCTGGCTCGTCGCGGCGGCGGCGCTGATCCCCGGCGCGGCGCAGGCACAGGAATGGCGCGCCGACGGCCGCTATCAGGCGCGCGACACCGGCGCGGCAAGGTACGCGGGGCAGGGCCGCTACGATGCCCGGCGCGGCGGTCGCGACGACGACGGCTATGCCCGAGACCGTAATGACGACGATCGTAGCACCGTCGACCGGAACGATGCCCGCGCCTTTCCGCAAAGCCGCGTCGAACGCGATTTCCGCAGCGGGCGGACCGGTCAGGCGCTGCGCACCGACCGGCGCTACGATGCCGGGCGTTACGGCGGCGATCGCTACACCGTCGATCGCGATACCAGCCGCATCTATCCAGGCAGCCGCAATCCGCGCGATTTTCGCGGCTACGACGGCACCCGCTGGGACCGGACGTGGCGGAGCGACCGGCGCTATGACTACGGCGCTTACCGCACGCGCAACCGCAGCGCCTACCGCCTGCCGCGCTATTACGCGCCGCGCGGCTATGGCTACGGCTATCGCCGCTACGGCGTCGGCGTGACGCTCGGGCGCGGCCTTTATGCGCAGAATTACTGGATCGCCGACCCCTATGCCTACCGCCTGCCCACCGCGCGCGGCCCCTATCGCTGGGTCCGCTATTACAACGACGCGCTGCTGATCGACATCCGCACCGGATCGGTCGTCGACAGCGTCAACGACCTGTTCTGGTAGGCTAATAGAACCGCCGCGACGCTTGTTTTTTGCGGGCGTCGCGGCAAAGCCGGTTGCATGAGACTCTTCGCGAAAAAAGCCGATCCGCGTACCAAGAACCGTATGCTGATCGGGCTTCAGGTCAGTCAGCGGCTGGATGCCGACCCGCGGGCGGTGCGCGCGGTCGGGGATGCGGCGCAGATCTATTATATCGACGACTATCTGGATCAGGCGCAGTGCGACGCGCTGATCACGATGATCGACGCGAAACGGCGGCCGTCGACGCTGCTGTCCGACAATAATAATGACGGCTTCCGCACCTCCGAAAGCTGCGACATGGACCGCTATTCGGACGATGTCCGCCCGACCGACGAGGGGATCGCCGCCCTGCTCGGCATCGATCCGGTCAAGGGGGAAACGATGCAGGGCCAGCGTTATGCGCCCGGCCAGCAATTCCGCGCGCATCACGATTTCTTTCACGAAAGCCAGGCCTATTGGGAGCGGATGAAGCAGGAGGGTGGTCAGCGCACCTGGACCGCGATGATCTATCTGAACGACGTTGCCGAAGGCGGCGCGACCTGGTTCCCTCAGGCCGGGATCAGGGTCGCGCCCAAACGCGGCATGCTGCTCGCCTGGAACAACATGAAGCCCGACGGCACCCCGAACGAACTGACACTGCACGAAGGGATGCCGGTGGTGGACGGCGTCAAATACATCGTCACCAAATGGTTCCGGGAGGAAGCCTGGATCCGCTGACGAGCAGGGCGGCGCGCTTCGACATGATGCCCGCGGCGCGCTAGAACGCGATGATGCTCACGCCTTCTGCAAGCGATGTGCTCGGGATCGGCCGTTCGATCCTCGGTCAGCCCTGGCGCTGGCGCGGGCTGTCGGCGGAGGGGATTGCGGGCGGCGACGATCTGGTGACGCAGCTGCTGCTGTCGCGCGGCTGCCCGCCCGCATTGCTCGACGATCACCGCGCGCCCTCGATCCGCGCGTTCATGCCCGACCCGTCGATCTTCCGCGATATGGACCGCGCCGCCGAGCGCCTCGCCGATGCGGTGACACGCGGCGAACAAGTCGCGATCTTCGGCGATTACGATGTCGACGGCGCGACGTCGGCGGCGCTCCTCATCCTCGTGCTCCGCGATCTGGGGATCGAGGCGCGGCCCTATATCCCCGACCGCCTGACCGAAGGTTACGGCCCGAGCGGTGCCGCGCTGACCCGCCTCGCGGGTGAAGGCGCGACGCTGATCGTCACCGTCGATTGCGGTGCCCAAGCGTTCGAGGCGCTTGAAGTCGCGCGCGACGCGGGCATCGACATCGTCGTCGTCGACCATCACAAATGCGCCGCCGCACTTCCGCCCGCCCACGCGCTCGTCAATCCGAACCGGCTGGATGAGGACGAAGGCGCGGCGCACGGGCATCTCGCCGCGGTCGGCGTCTGTTTCCTCCTCGCCGCAGCACTCGTCCGGACGCTGCGCACGCGCGGCTATTTCGAGGGGCGCGCCGAACCGCGGCTGATCGACCGGCTCGATCTTGTCGCACTCGGCACCGTCGCCGACGTTGCACAACTGCGCGGGCTCAACCGTGCCTTTGTCGCGCAGGGGCTAAAGGTCATGGGCCAGCGGCGCAATCCCGGCATCGCCGCACTGATCACCGCCTCGCGTCTTTCGCGCAACCCGACCGCGACCGATCTCGGTTTCGCGCTCGGGCCCCGGATCAACGCGGGCGGCCGCGTCGGGCGCGCCGATCTGGGCGTCCGCCTGCTGACGACTCAGGACGCGGACGAGGCGCGCGCGATCGCCGCCGAACTCGATACGCTGAACGAAGCGCGCCGCACGATCGAGGCGGGGGTTCAGGAACAGGCGGAGGCCGGGCTTGGCGACGGCGCGGTCGGGGTCATCGCGGGCGCGGGCTGGCATCCCGGCGTCATCGGCATCGTCGCCGGACGGCTGAAGGAAAAGACGGGCCGCCCGGCGATCGTCATCGCGCTTGACGACGGCGGCATCGGCAAGGGGTCGGCGCGCTCGATCACCGGCGTCGACATCGGCGCCGCTATCCTTGCGGCGCGCGAACACGGCCTGCTGATCGCGGGCGGCGGTCACTCGATGGCCGCCGGGCTGACCATCGCTGCCGACCGGATCGCAGACTTCACCCGTTTCCTGAACGACCGGCTCACCGCCGCGGTCGAGGCCGCGAGCGCCGGCCGTGCGCTGCTGCTCGATGCGGTGCTCGCCGCGGGCGGCATCGTCCCGGCATTGGTCGAGGCGCTCGATGCCGGTGGACCCTATGGCACCGGCTGGCCGCAACCGCGCGTCGTCGCCGGACCCGTCCGCATCGTTCGCGCGGACATTGTCGGCAACGGTCATGTCCGCGCGATCGTCGCGGGTGATGACGGTGCGAGCCTGAAGGCGATGGCATTTCGCGCCGCCGACGGCCCGCTCGGGCAAGCGCTGCTCGGATCGCCCCCCAACCGCCGCCTGTGGCTCGCAGGGCGCGCGCGGATCGACGACTGGTCGACACGACCCGCGGCCGAACTGCACATCGACGACGCCGCCTGGGCCGACCGCCCCGCCTGATGCGCCCCGGCTTGACCTCTCCGCCGCGATTGCCTAGGCGAATTTCCGCTGGCCCCTTCGTCTAGCGGTTAGGACGCGGCCCTTTCACGGCTGAAGCACGGGTTCGATTCCCGTAGGGGTCACCAGAACCACGAAAAACGACGGTTTTGTGCGGGACGCCGCGGACGATCTGGTATATCCCGGTATTGATGAGGAGGCGGACCGCGCGGCAACCGTCCTGAATGGCCGACCTGTTCGACCGCCGCGGTATCGTCGGCGGGATCGTCAATCAGCAGCTTGCGCGCGACTTCCGCGATGTCCTGCCCGGGCGTCCGGCGCACGCGGGGCAATAGCCTTGCTGCCGGTATGCGTCATTCAGCGCGGGCGTTCGACAGCGGCTTCTTCGTCATCCTCCTCGCCATACGGCTTACGAAAGTCGTCGAAAGTCAAGACGCGATTTCCGTCCTTTACTTCGATACGATAGGTACCCGGCTCGAGATCGTCCGGCAGCGCCAGTTTCAGGAAAAACTGTCCTGCGCTATCGGTCTTCGTGCGTGCACCAAATTCCGGCAACGTCGCGATGGAGAGTGCGAAGCTTGCATTGGCGGGAAAGTTGCGGCCGGCAATTTGCAGCGGACCGTCCTTGACCCGTTCCACCATCAATTTGGCGCGGCCGCGTCCGGCTATCCCTTTCGGGGGCGGCGGTCCTCCGGCCGGGCTTCTCGATAAAACAACGGTGTCCGGCCGGTCTTGCGGCCGATCCAAAGGCGACTTGTACGTCTTCGGGCAATTGCCGCCGGTCGCATCCACTTTCCACAGACCCTGGCCGTAGCTCGCGACATATACGCCGCCCGGCGGTGTGAAGTGCATGCCGGTGATGTAGTGAATCTTGTCGGAATCGAAGATCGTCCGCCACGTCCGGCCGCCATCGGCCGAGCAGGCGATGCCCGCATCGCGCGTCCCGGCAAGGATCCGAAGCGGATGATAGGGATCGAACGCGATGTCGGTGACACCCATCAAATCGGGCTTGCCGCCGTAGATGTTGAGCGCGCCACCGCGCCGGACTTGCGCCGTCAGGCTGTGACTGGTGTACCAGGTCAGACCCCCGTCCCGGGTCATTTTGACATCATTGGCAACAATATCGGGCGCGATGACGAACCGCCAGTCGGCCGGATCGGCGGCATAGATTGCGTGCTTCTCAAACTCGGTGAAGTTCTGCCCCAGGCTGCCGCCCGGCGGTCGCACCACATCGCTGTCGTCATAGATAGGCGGCGAGAGATTTGGCGGCAGGCCGGCATCGACCCGGAGCAGTCCGATCGGATTATCCGGACCTCCCAGAAATACGGGCGTCCAGGCGACGGTATCCGTTGTTCGCACCTCGCCCGCGACTTTGAAGTTCAGCCGGGCGAACGGTCGCCAATTGTTGCCGCTATTGCTGGAGAAATTAAGTTCAGCCTCAGCCTTGCCCGGCGGAATACGCCGTCGCACCCAATTGCTTTCCGTGGCGCCGGGGGCCTGCGACACGAACGTCGTATTTTGCCAGCCTTCGAGCGCGTTTCCTTGTTGATCCTTCCGCGGAATAATCCGCTTGTCGGCCATGTGCGCATCGGCGAACTGGTCGCCGACCGTATTGGTGCCGATGAAGGCGAGCTGCGCCCCCTCGTCCCCGGTTGCGTCGGACCGGCCCTCGAGCCCGAACCCCTCGCTCCCGTCGCCCACGCGCCACGTTGCCCCGCCGTCCTTGGACATGTAGAGCGCGTTATCCTGAGTCGTGAAATACAGGCTGGTCGAGAATTTGCCGTAGCCCCGCCGGAAATTGATCCCGTGCAGATCGGAAATTTGGAGCGAATTAAGTCCGCTGCCCGGGGGCGCGGCGCTCATCCACTTGCTCTTGCCGCCGATATTCCACCAATTAGCGACGTCCCTCGGCTTAAAGACCCCGCCGTCGCTCCCCATGAACGCGGGCTTCAGATCGCCGTCCACTCCGAGATCACCCATGTCCGCGTGGACGCCCGCTTCGGCGATAAAGCTGACCCAGTCGTCGAAATTCGCTGTTGATTGCAGCGCGCGAATGTCGGCTGCATTGTTGCGGTTGACGTAATAACCGTCCCAGCCGGCGCCGAGCCAAACCCGGATGAAGTCGCCGCCATTCAGTCCGTCGGGAGTGATCCGGAAGAACGACCCGCGCGATCGTCCTTGCGGAATGGCGAGCGGAGTGGCCTGTCCGGTATCCATTTCGTAGAACCAGATCTTGCCAGAACCGCTTGCGGGCGATGGCGCGAACCGGACTGCGATGAATGCCCATGGGCGGCCTGGCGCCCGATCCATCTTGTTGCCGGCGGCACCGATATTGCCGTTGGCGGGGGCCTGAAAAGAAAAGTCGTCCGTGATAACGATGCGCCAGTTCTGGCCGTAATCGTCGGTGCGCCAGACCCGGCGCGCTTCCATGGCGAGCGCGCCGCCCCGCGGAAAGGCGACCACCGACTGGAACGGCTGGGGACCGAGGAAATAATGTGTCCAGCTGGCCGCGTCATCGCGGCTGACCGCGACACCATAGTCGGTCGCGGCGTACCATACCCCGCGTTCATCCGGGGCCGCCGACACCGAATAGGCGCTGGTTTTCCCTGTGCCCGGAATTTCCCCGCTGGCCGGACGCTCCCAGAACTCACCCTTCGTGCGGCTGACATAGAGTCCGCCTTTGCCGTGGCCTTGCACGCTGTTGTCACGAAATACGGTCGCGACGACGGTCGTTCCCATCGGAGAAAAGGCCACGTCAGTCACATAAACCTGGGGCAGGCCATAGACTCTGAACCACGCGCTGCCCGCGCCGTAGGTAATCCACATGCCGCCGAATTGATTGGCGATGAGGGCTCGCTTGGGATCGAACGGATCGACCGCGATCGATTGTACGCGGCCGCCATTGGCCGCGTTTTTCATCACGAGGGCACCGGACTCCGGTATCTGCGGCGGGATCTGTTTGACCGGCGTCGACACGCAAGCCGCGACAAGCAGGGCGCTCACTCCAAGCAACCCAAGACGAGACCGGTCGAGCAAGGCTCACCTCCATGTCTATGCACGTTGCAGACAACGTGAGTTCCCAGTATAGCTCATCTATGATGACAAGTCACTAGCTAGGACTCGGCCAAATATTACCATGCTTTACAAGAGGATGAGTAGTTTTTCTTATTCTTTTGAGAAACTCTTCTTACCGGATTCCAAAGCAAAATATATGTTCCATGCCCGTTTCAATGAGCTTCGCTTTCAAACCGGCAATACTTTCGATGACCGCCTCCAAAGATGGAACCGAGCCGAAGATCATGCCTCGCAGGGCGTCATAGTCGTGCGCAAACGCGAGCGCGCCACGCATGTCGCGCTCGGGCGTAAGTGCCAGGGTCTTCCGCGATCTGCCGCTTCGTGCGGCCGCTAATCCCAACCAGCCGTACCGCCTCGTCCGCAAAACTCCTTCGTAAATCGCTCCTGTTTCGTCATCGGGTTCGCCTTTGTTCTCAAGGGAACTCTCCACTTTTCCGAAGCAAGTCCACTATGCGATGGTGCAGGCCTTGGTCAGCGGCGCGGGTCAGAGCACCGCATGCGCGCCTCGCTCCACCACGGCCTCGCCGCGAATCACGCTCGCATAGAAGTCAAACAGGGTCTCGGAACCCGTCGAAGGCGTGGCACTTGCATCATACTGCCCTGTCACGGGATCAAGCACCAGCATCGATTCGGTCGCGTAATACCGCCCGATGCGCGCAAGTTCGGCCTTGGCCGCGAGGGCCGGCACCAATCGCCCGAGCGTCGTTAGCAACACTATGATGCCGTCCAGCAACGCCACTGGAACTTGGATGAAGCGCGGCGGCCGTCCGAGCATGGCGAATAGCCGCTCACCCTGCATCCTCGGCGTAATCGGCTCGCCCGGACCGCCGATCGGCAGCACGCGGTTGCGGCGATCGCCATTGTCGATGCAGTCGGCAAGGTAAGTGCCAAGATCGTCATCGCTGATCGGCTTGCAGGCGGTCAGCGTGCCGTCGCCGAACACCAGGAACGGCTTTCCCCGCCGCACCCGCTCGACCTGGCCCGACAGCGATTTGAAGAATGCCGTGGGCCGCACAATCGTGTAGTCAAGGCCCGATGCGATAAGCGCACGTTCGAACGCGAGCTTCGCCTGCTGGAACGCGAGAAGGGGCTTTTGAACGCAAATCGCCGAGAGCAGGATCATGTGCGAAACGCCTGCCGCCTTCGCCGCCGCAAGGGTTGCGACATGCGCGTCATGATCGATGCGCCAGGCATCGCCGGGAGTACCGGTGCGCGAGGCGAGGCACGACAGGAAGATATCGAACCGCTCGCCGCGCAACCCGTCGCGATCGAGAGATTCGGGATCGGTCACGCTGCCGAAGCGAACCTCCGCCTCCGGAAGCGCCGGGCTACCTGTCGCCCGCACCGAAGCGTTGCTGTTGCTGTTGCTGTTGCTTGCGTCCGGCCTGACAAAACAGGTCACGTGGTGACCACGCGACACCAACGCCCGCACGGCCGCCCGGCCAATCGTACCGGTGCTGCCCAGGACAAAAGCACGACGCGGCCGAAAGCCCTCGATACAATCCATGACCATTCCCGCACCCTAAGCGAAGGGCCGGACGCGAGCGAGGGGTCGCGGCGTTTATCGACCTTGAGCCTCGATTAACCTTCCGGTCGTGCGCCGACAGCCTATATT
This sequence comes from Sphingomonas sp., assembly GCA_965219075.1. GTDB lineage: Bacteria > Pseudomonadota > Alphaproteobacteria > Sphingomonadales > Sphingomonadaceae > Sphingomonas. The sequence goes on along the minus strand of CBDCMM010000002.1, from coordinate 1,318,925 downwards.
GTCAATTCCACCGGATGATGATCGACGGCGCAAGCAGTTGAATGGGCGGCATCGCTGGCGCCGATCTCGCTCAGAATATGGCATCCCCGCCGCCCGGTGCGAGCGCACGCCGCGCGCGACCGGCTACGATCAGCAATCCCAGTCCCGCCGCGCCCGCGATGGCGGCGTGCAACGACCAGAACCGCGTGCTGGACAGGGTTTCGTACAGTCCGCCCATTCGCCCGCTGACCACGCTCCCTGCAAATACCGTCAGCGTGTTGACGCCGATCATCGTGCCGCGCAGTCCCGCGGGGGACCGCGTCGCATAAAGGGCGAGCGAGATCGGCGTGAAATAGAGCCAGCCGATGTTCGACATCAGGTGGAACGCCACCGCCCATAACAGAGGCGCGCGGCCGTCTGCACCCGACACCAGCGGCGCGAGCGCAAGCCAGGCGGCACCACCCGCGAAGATCAGACAGCCGATCGCCATCTTGGCGATATCGTCAGGCTCACGCCCCCTCGCCGCCTGCCGGCGCCATAGCGCGAGAAACACCGGCATGACGATGATCGGCGCGACGCCGTCGAGCGATTGCAGCCAGGGCACGGGAATGGTGAACGCGCCGGCACGCAGGTCGAGGTGATCGCGCACCCAGAGGTTGTACACGTTCCAGACCTGCGACTGCGCGACCCAGAAGCCGATGCCGAATGGCAAAAGCGCAATCAGGCCCCATAGCCGAGATCGTTCGTCTGCGGTGAGCTTGGTCCGCTCCGCTGCGGCCCGTCTGTGCGGGTCCGGCGGTAAATGGCGGCCCCCGGCCAGGTACAGAGCCAATCCGGCCAGCATCCCGAACCCGGCAAAGGCGAAGCCGGTGTGCCAGCCATAGATGACCGCCAGTGCGCCCGTCAGGATCGGCGCGACAAAAGCGCCGAGATTGATCCCGACATAATAGATCTGGAACGCATCCGCCTCGCGCGGGTCGCCATCGGCATAGAGCGCCTTGATCTGCGCCGAGAGGTTCCCGCGCAGCAATCCTGCGCCAAGGATCAGCAACAGCAGCGCCAGCAGGAACGACCCGTCGAACGCGAGCGAGAAATGCCCGGCAGTCATCAGCAGCGCGCCCGCGGTGACGGCGACGCGCCGCCCGGTGATACGGTCGCCGATCGCGCCGCCGATCACCGGGGTGAAATAGATCAGACCGGTGTAAAGGCCGAAGGTCTGCGCCGCGAGCGCCTGCGTCGTGAGCGGTCCGGTCGCCGCCTCGATGACGGCTCGATAGCGCGCGAACCCGACGATCCGTTCGACATGCCCGGGCAGCAGGAGTTGCTCGACCATGTACAGGACCAGCAACGCCTGCATGCCGTGATAGGAGATGCGATCCCAGAACTCGGTGCCTGCCAGCACATACAAGCCGCGCGGATGATCGAATAGTCCGCGCCAGCGTGCGATCGGTGCGTTACGGCTTGCCATGATCCAGCATCGTATGCAGCCATGTGTCCAATATCGCCATCCTTCGATCGGCTCATGCGATCAAAATGCGCTCCCCGACGACGACCGAACACGCTATCCGGCCGTCACCCGTCCCGTCCGGCTGAGCTTTCCCCATCCGACCATCGGCCCGCGCATCGCCTGGGCGAGCGCCTTCAGCACGACATAATACATCACCTGACGATATCCGATCCGCTGCGGCACCAGCAACCAGAGCAGCCGCCAGCGCTCGCGACGTTCGAGTGCAAAGGCGATCGTCGCGGCGAGCAGGTCGATCGCGGTGAAGATCAGCCAATAGAGCAGCATCGTCTCGACATCGTGGCTCGTCTGCGCCCAGCCATGTGCGACGACCGAGACATAGGTCAGAAGGAAGCTGACGATCAGCGCAAGGTCGATGATCGGCGATACCGCGGCCAGCAGGATCTGGAACACGATCGCTTGCGGCAGCCCGATCCAGCCAAGCCCGCGCGGATACGAGGATCCGATCGCCGAACGGTGCTTGTACAGGCATTGCAGCGTCCCGAACGCCCAGCGAAAGCGTTGCTTGGCGAGCGCGCGGAGCGTCTCGGGCGCCTCGGTCCAGGCGACCGCATATTGATCATAGCTCACCCGCCAGCCGCGACGCTGGATCGCAATCGTCAGGTCCTGATCCTCGGCCAGCGTATCATCGGGATAGCCGCCGACCGAACGGATCGCCGCCAGCCGCCACGCGCCCACCGCTCCCGGGACAACCGTCATCGCATTAAGTCTCGCAAGCGCGCGGCGTTCGAGATTTTGCGCGGTGATATATTCGAGCGCCTGCCACCGTGTGACGAGATTGACCCGGTTGCCGACCTTAGCATTTCCCGCGACCGCGCCGAGCTCAGGATCGTCGAACCAGCGCGCTAACCTTGCGATCGTCGCCGGTTCGAACTGCGTATCGGCATCCAGCGCGATGAAAATTTCGCCGCGTGCCGCCGCCAACCCCTGATTGAGCGCGCGTGCCTTGCCGCCGTTTACGAGCGTTATCAGCCGGACGCGGTCCTCGCTCGCAAAGGCCTGTTCGACGACGCGGCTGGTCGCGTCGGTCGATCCGTCATCGATCACGACCACCTCCAGCTCCACATCGCGTGAGGCGAGAACGCCGCGCACGGCGCGTTCGATCACGCGTTCTTCGTTGAAGGCCGGGATCATCACCGTGACGAAACGCGCCGGATCGATCGGCGGGAACACGATGCGCGTTTCGCGCTTCGCCTGGATCAGCGCCAGCGCGGACAGACACAGCGCACGCAGGATACCGATCGTAATGGCGACCCCGAACAGCCAGTGCAGCGCGACGACCATCCAGCCCGCTGTCGTGAACAGCGCGAGATCGACAAACGCTGTCGCGCGATCGCCTGCCGATATCACGGGCATCGCCGCATCGCGCGAAATTCCGGCGAGCGTCGAGACCGCGACGAAGCTGTATCCCATCCCGCGCAAGCGTTCGATGATGACGGGCAGCGCCGCGACCGTTTCTGCCCTGTTGCCGCCCGCATCATGAAGCAGGATGACGTTTTCGCTGCGATCGGGCGTGTTCGATGACACCTGGGCGATGGTCCGGTCGATAATCTGCTGAATGCCGGGCCGTTTCCAGTCGCCCGGATCGACATGGAGCCCGACCGAAATATAGCCGCGCTGCTGAGCTTGCAGCGCGGGCACGATTTCGTCCGCGGTCGTCGGTTCGGCATCGCCGAAATAGGGCGCGCGGAACAGGCGCAGCGTGTGACCGGTAAAGGCCTGGAACAGACGCTGCGTGGCGTTGAGTTCGAACCGCACCTGACCCGCTGAGACATTGGCGAGATTGGGATGGGTATAGGTATGGCTCCCAACCTCATGCCCTTCGGCGATCATCCGCTGGAGCAAAGGCCGCTCGGTCAGTGCATTCTCGCCTATAATGAAGAACGTCGCAGGGACGTGTTCGCGCTTCAGGATATCGAGGATCCGGGGAGTCCACTCCGGATCGGGTCCGTCGTCGAACGTCAGCGCGAGTTCCCTCGGGCGATACCCCGTGCGGTCGACGATATAGGGGGAAGGAAGGCGTTCGAACCGGATGTCCTGTATCGTGCTCCCGTTTGCGGGAACAGCTGTGCGATGCCCCGGGACGGGTTCGGCCGCGATTTTCAGGATCTCGCCCGATCCCTCGATATCGACATCGGTGCCCGCAGGAATGACGTCGATCGCCGATGGCGGCGGCAACGCGGGATGGTCACGTCCGAAAATGGTCCACAGGCCGGGATCTTCGGAACCCAGCCTCCATAATGCGACGCTGCCGACGCCTGCCTTGTGCAGAAAGGCGATCTCGTCATAGGCCGACGCTGCATCCAGCATCCAGATCGAATGACGGCTGTTGCCCTCGGAATAAGCAAGCGCATCGTTGCCGCTTGCGCGGTCGAACGCCGGCACCGTGCCGGAATCGCGTGCGGCCTGCCATGCCTCCTCGACGCTGAGTGGATCGCCGCCCTTGTCATGCCAGTCATAGGCATAATTGCCGATCGCCACGACCAGCTTTGATGGGGGAATACCGCGCGCGGCAAGCGCGACCGAACGGGCGAACCATGCGCGCGAGGCAATCGGCCCGGCATCGCCGCTGATTTCATGCTCGTCATAGGCCATCAGAAAGATCTTGTCGGTGACCGCGGCATAGGCAGGCAGGTTCCAGCCGGGATTGCCAACGGGCGCAGCGATTGCGACGATCCAGCCGCGTCCGGCAAAACGCGCATGGGCGTCCGCGAGAAAGGCGCGGTAGCTTGCGTGCGCGCCGGCGGGCAGCGATTCGAAATCAAAAAATGCCCCGCCTGCGTGATTTGCGGCAAGAAAGCCGTCCAGCCGATCGAGAAACTGCGTTCTCGCCGCCGGATCGGCGAACATTGCCGCGGCCCCCGCCCCGTCCCAATCGCCGTTCAGCGCATTCTGCACCATCGGCAGAATCATCGGCCGATGCACCGCCTTGTTCAGGATCGATCGGCCTGCCGTATCGCGAAACACGCTGATTTTGTGATTCGGCCCCGTGACCGAAATCCAGCCCGGAATGACCCAGTCGAGCTGTTCCACATGGCGCTGCAAACTGGCAGCGCTTGATTCATCCCATGGCGCGTGGAACGCGATGGCAAGCGCCGGATTGACCGCCGACGCCCGGGGTTTGCCCTTCTTCGGACCGTGCGTGAACAACCGCGCGGCATAATAATCGATGCCGCGCTTTGTGCGCCCGACCAGGCCGCCGTGCGGCGGCGGCAGACGGTGGATCGGAGGATGTTCGGGATCGACCGGCAACAGCGGCGGTGCCGGGACCGCCCCGATCGACACGATGAAAATCCCTATCGACAGCACGAGCAGCGCGATGAACGTCGCGACGCCTAGCGCGAACCGCCGCTTGCGCCGTCCGCTCGCATCGAAAAAGATCGGGGCGTCAGTCATGCCGGTTCGCTCGTTACGGGTGATGCCATACGCCGCGCGGCATGGCATGATGCGAACGCCAGCATCGCCGTCATCATCACGTCATAGCCCTACGACACGGACAAGATCGATCAGCGCCCGTGCGCGCGCGACACCCGTCGGTGATCCGATATAGCGCGAATGCCATTCCGGTTTGAACTTCGCCTTGAATGCGCGGAGCCCCGCGAATGAATAAAAACGTTCGCCATTCTCGTACAGGGTGCGGCCGAGTTTTGCCCATAACGGACTGAGCCTGTCGCCCTTGATTCCCGATAACGGCGCCAGCCCCAGATTGAACCGGGCATAGCCTTCGGCGCCGCCCCATTCGAGCAGACGGACGAGCAGCATGTCCATCGTCCCGTACGGCGCGCCGGGCGTGTGGCGCATCAGATCGACCGACAATTCCTGCTTGCGCGCCGTCGGCCAGATATTGGCAAACGCAACGATCCCAGCCGGTCCGCGCACGGCCGCGCAATCGAAACGCGCGATATATTGCGCGTCGAACGCGCCGAGGCTGAAGCGCTTTTCATGCCCCTTGTGTCCGGCGAGCCAGGCGTCGGACACCGCGCGCAGTGCGATCAGATGGTCCGGCACTTCGGCGCGCGCGATGATTTCGAACGTCAATCCTGCCGCTTCCGCGCGGCGCAGTCCGTGCCTCAGCGCCTTTGCACGTGGACCCGCAAGTGAAAAATCGGCTAGCCCGATCTGCGCTTCCTCGCCATATTTGATCGCGCCCAATCCCAGTTCGACGAACAGCGGCAACATCGCCTCGCTCGCCTGGTAAAAGCATAGCCGTCCGCGGACCTGATCGGAAGCGCGCCGGATTGCCCAGACCAATTCGCTCCATGCGGCGCGTGGCCCGACCGGATCGCCCATCACGACCCAGGTCGACCCCTGCACGCGGTACATCAGAAACGCATCGTTCGCCGCCGAGATGATAAAGCTCTTGTCACCCGTAAACGCCAGATTGGCATCGGTTCGGCCGGTGACCTCGATCGCTCGCGCGACAACCTCCTCCGGCACCGTATCAGTCCCTCTCATCCGCCTGCCGGCGGAAAGCAGGTTCGACAGCGCGACCGCCGCGATCAGGACGCCCGCGGCAAAACTCGCGCGCAAAAAACGCGGTGCGTTGCCGTCGATCGCAAAACGCCACCAGAGTTCGTCCGAATAGGGCGTGCGCTTGTAGGCGAAAAATCCGGTCCAAATGCTCAGCGCCAGCGCGCCCGCCGCCGCCGCAAGCCAGAACGCGTTGATCGGTTCACTGACGAGCGCGCCCTTGCGATAGAACCCTGCCCGGCAATATTGCAGCAGCGCCGCGATCGAACACAGGATGACCGCCTCTTCATAATCGAGCCCCTTCACCAGCGAAAATATCGCGCCGCCGATCAGCAACAGGCGCGCCGCCTGAAAGCCGCTGCGCATCCGGGCATTGAGCGCAGGCGCGATCAGCAACAGCGCGGTGCCGAACAGGCTGGCCGCCAGATGCGACCCTTCGATTAAGGGCAGGGGCAGGACGTCATCGAGCCCGTCAAGGCGCGGCTTGACCCCCGGCAGCGCGCCTGACAGGAGCAGGACGCAGCCGCCGGTGAACACCAGCAGTGTTACCGCACTGGGGGCCAACGCGCGCGCGGCACGGTCGAACAGCGACAACCCCGTCGCGATCGGTGTGCCGGTCGGCCGCCGCAGCCGCCGCCCCTCGATCACCGCCACGAGACCGCCGGCGCTCAGTAGCGGCAGCAGATAGTAGATAATCCGGTACAGCAGCAAAGCGGCGACAATCGCCCCCTGGTCGCCGGGGACGACCGCCAGCATCACAGCCTCGAACACGCCGAGACCCCCCGGCACATGCGTGATCAGCGCCGCGATGACCGCGATCGCATAGGCGCAAAAGAAGTGCGGGAAGGCGGCGGCGCCTGCGCCCGGGATCAGCACGAACAATGCGGCGGCGGCGGCGATCAGATCGATCAGAGACATCGCGGCAAGTACGCCTTGGTCCCGGATTGCGGGGACCGGCATCGACCAGCGCAAAACTGCGATGCGCCGTTTGCCGAGCATGGTTGCAATGACGGGCGTTACGGTGAGCGCGAGAAGCATGATGCCGGACAGGCGGCATGCGACGGTACTGAGCGTCAACGGTCCAATCGTCAGACTATCCGGCAAGATGAGAAGCGCGATGCCCGTCACCGCGAAGACCCCCGCCCAGAACGTCGCGCTCGCGATCGCACCGACCCGGACGATGTCGCCGATCTCCAGTCCCGCCGTCCGGTACACCCGGAACCGTGCCGATCCGCCGGTCAGCACCGGCAAGCCGAGATTGTGGCTGAGCGTGTAGCTGGTGAACGACGCCAGCGCCGCGACACGCCAGCGCTGGGGACGACCGATAATCTTCAGTGCGGTCCGGTCGTATAGCGTCAGCGCTAGATAGCTGAGGACGGTCAGCGCCAGCGCAAACACGATCCGCGCGCCCGAAACATCGTCGATCGCGCGCCTGACATTGGACAGGTGAACATCGTGGATGGTGAGCCGCAGGGCCTCAAACCCGAATGCCGCGATCAGCGCGACGAGCAGAATCGTGATCGCGCGGCGATGTTTTCGGACAAGCTCGATCAGGCGCGACATCATCGGGCCTGATCGCGCCCCCGCATGCCGCCCGGTGCAACCGTCGCGACCGCGCTCAGCACATGGTCGACAAGACCCGTCGCATCATGACCCAAAAAATGCCCGCCGTGCATGCCGATCGTCGTAAAATTGGGCTGGTCGACCGTCGGACAAAGGCTCTCGGTTTCCTGCCTACCATAGATGCAGGTGACCGGCAGCCATGTCAGCGTCCGTGCGGTCAGCGTTCCGTCGCTGTCCGGGGTACTGAAATAAAGCAAGCCCGAGGGATCGGCGCGAAAGAACACCCCGCGTCCCGGAACGATCAGGATCAGTAGAGCCATACGTGACCGCAAATCCTCGGGAAGCGACGAAAGTCCCGTCTGCAACACATCCGCCCCGTACGATTGCCCAATCAACACGAGTTGACGTGCTTTCGTTTGTTCAAGAGCTCTGCGGACTTGCGACGTAATGATCGAAGCGATCTCTTGTTTGGTCTTGCGCGTACGAAAAAGCGGCGGGGAACTGACCGCGACGATGGGTATCCCCCGATCCGCCAGCGCCTTCACCACCAGCGGGCCCGTCCCAAACCTCAGCCCCGCATCACCCGACACGAACAGCGCCGCCAGATTACCCTCGCGCCCGGAATTGAACACCGCCACCGGATCGCGCGCAAAATATCCTCCAAGCATCGCCCACGTAGAGAGCATCACGACGATCAATGCAGACGTTGCGCCGAAAATCTTGATACAGCGCGCCAACGACTTTCGACCGATGATTGCAACGGCCGGGACCGCTATGAGGTAATCCGGCCTCGGTAAACAAGTTTTTAAGGTTCGCCGTCATCTCGCCGAGTGCGGCCGAAGCGGTTAGGCGCATCGACGCGATCTTCGATGCCGAACGCGCCGTCAACGGCACCACCATCGCCGAACGCCTTACTATGCGCCAAGAGATCGCGGTCCCGCTCGTTGGCGAGCTGGAACAGTGGCTGCGGTCCCAGCGTGCAGCCCTCACCCGCGACAACCCGGTCGCGGGTGCGATCGACTATATGCTGAAAGACTGGGCCGCGTTCGCCCGATTCCTGGGCACGGCCGCAACTGCCTGACCAACAACGCAGCGGAACGCGCGCTGCGCGGTCTCGCCCTCGGCAGGAAGGCGTGGCTGTTCGCAGGCTCCGACCGCGGCGGTGAGCGCGCTGCATTCATGTACACGCTGATCGGCACCGCGAAGCTCAATAATATCGACCCGCAAGCCTGGCTAGCCGATGTCCCCGCGCGCATCGCCGACATCCCCCAGCACCAGCTCGACGAGCTGCTCCCCTGGAACTGGCAGCGACCAGCAGAACTTCTCAGGGCTGCGCAGCCGCGGTCCTCACCGAAAGCTTACGCTGGGGTAGCAGGGGCGACAAGGCTTGCGTGACCTCGCTGGTGACAGCGCAGGGCACTCGATCGCGTCACCACGAGCTGGTGGCGTCACCGCCGGGTTTAGGTTCTAGCCGGCGGACAACGGTTCGGGCAGGCGGGCGTCGGCGCCCATCGCCTCTTCGTCCCGGATCAACCCTTCAAGAACCCGACGGGATTCGATGCTCGCCGCATCGGCCTTGAGCGCGATCGACCAGTCATCGCCCCCACGCCGATCAATTGCGCGTTGCTGCGTCTCCAGCATGACGCGATCCTCCTCAAACGCTGCCGAGACGCCGGCGAGGAGCAAGGAATCCGCCTGGGCATCGCCCACTGCGAAAGCGCGGACCGAAGCCCAGAAATAGTGAGTGCTGGCGGCGGTCGCGGGCGTCATAGCGTTGATCACCCAAAGGTTCAGCCCGTGTTCGTATCGCCCTTCCAGCACGCCGGTCCCGGCCTCAGCGCCACCGGTGTGGATGATGATGAATGACGGCGCGATGAAAGTCATGCTTGACCAGCGGTCGATGCTGCTGCCCTTCGGTAGCACGCCCGTCTTCTGATAGAGCGGTGGTTGAGGGACGTCGGCCACGAGCCGGGTGGCCTGGACGCCGTTTTCTGTCCGGCGCACCGTCAGTTTTGCTTGGCCCCCGAACGCGGCGTTGCCGATGGTGCTGGTGTGAACATAGCCGACATGGCTCAGGTCCATCAGATTGTCGATCACAAACAGCAGCTTCGGCGACGAAGTTTCGAGCGAGTGGAGCGCCGTTCGCCGCAAGGTGCTCGGATAAGGCGCGGCAGAAATAGATCTAACATGAGTTGTTCTCACGAGCCAACTTGGATCATCGTGCGTTTGAGCGCATGCGGCATCGGCGAAGCGATCCCCGCCTAGAGAGGAGAGCGTAGATGGTCGGCCTGAACCTTAGCGGAAGGATCGCGCTCGTGACGGGCGGAGAATCCGGTATAGGAGCCGCATGCGTTGCTGCTCTCGCTGCGGCCAGTGCGGATGTCGGCGTCATCTACTTCAAGGACAGGTCCGCCGGCGAGGCCAGCGCGGCGGTGGCAAGTGGACTGGGACGTAGATCGATCGCCGTTCAGGCGGATGTCAGAAAGAGTTCGGACGTCGACGTCGCGTTCGCGAAGGTGAAGGCGGAACTCGGCGTCCCCGACATTCTGGTCAACTCGGCCGGCAAAAACATGTCGGGCGTCGAAGTTGCGGACATGTCGGACGAGCAGTGGGAGACGCTGATCGCCACCGACCTGACAGGCAGCTTCTTCACAGCGAGATCTTTCGTCGGGAATACGCACGACAATAAGGGGCGGGCGTCGATCGTGAACATCACGTCGATCCATGCGAGCGTGATGCGGGCCGGGGGTGCCGACTACGACTCGGCGAAGGGCGGGCAGTGCAACCTCGCCAAGACGCTTTCTTTGGAGGTGGCCAAATACGGCATCACCGTGAACGCCATCGCCCCCGGGATGATCCTGACGCCGATGAACGAGAAGGCGATGGATGACGCGTCCTATCGCAGGAAGCAAGTGAAGAGCATTCCGCTCAAGCGCGCGGGTACCCCGGACGAGGTCGCGGGGAATGCCGTGTTCCTGGTGTCTCCGGCTGCCGCCTACATCACGGGCTCGACGGTCACGATCGACGGGGGTCTTTCGCTTGAACTGGGTCAGGGCGTGTGACGCTCTCCTTTTCGGTGGAGCGTATCGACGACGTCATCGTCGATGGACCGGAGCAACTCGCGACGCGCAATCTGATGAGTCCGTTCGTCTGGCGCGCCGATAGGGATGCGGGGCTGAAGCTTCTCGTCAGGGCTGTTCCCCGAGATAGAGGGAATGGCCAGGAAAGCGGACGGATCTGGTACGGGCGCAGCGCCGCTGACGGGCTGGTCTTCCGCATGAGCGACACGCCGTTGATCGTTCCCGGTGCCCATGGTCACGACGCGAAGGGGTGCGAGGACCCGACAGTCGTCGCGACCGATGATGGTTATGTCGTATATTACACCGGTGTCGACGCGGACGGGACCGGCCATCTTCTCTACGCCACCGGCAAGGACATGGAGGCACTGGAGAAACGCGGCATCGCGCTCCCGAATTCGAAGAGTGAACAAGACAGCAAGGAAGCGACGTTGCTGCCCTCGGACGGAAAATGGCGCTTGCTCTACGAATATGCGAACAATGGCCATTCCCTCGTCAGTCTTACCTTCGGCGATGGACCCGCGGGCCCCTGGGACGAACAGCCGGACCCCTTCGGACCCCGGAAGGACAATTGGGACTCCTGGCACCTCTCCACCGGGCCGCTGCTGCTGACGGAACCCGGATCGCCGGTCATGTTCTACAACGGTGCCGACAAGCATGCCGACTGGGGGATCGGATGGGTCGCGCTGTCGGCCGACCTCTGCGAGGTCGTAGCCCGCTGCGACGCAGCGCTGATCTCCCCGCCAAACGATTCGACCGGCCCGCGCGACATCTCGTTCGCCGCGTCGTGCATCGATACCGAAGGTACGATCTGGCTCTATTATTCGCGGAACGACAGGGAACTGAAGCGCGCGACGATCAAACGGACGGTCGCTTGACGTCGGTGCTCGGCGACTATTCCGTGATCGGTGACGCGCAGGGCCGCGTGAGACGATCTCTTGGATATCGCTTTGGCACTCGGTGATCGGACTTTCGCTCATGATCAAAGGTCTTATTGGTCGGCAAGCACCGAGATTTTACCGCTCGGCTCCAGAGTGAGCTTTCGTGATTCCTCTACGCGATCGATGCCCGCCTGGCGCAGCGCCTCGTTCAGGTCGGCATCCGTCACCGCATGGTGCTTCTGAACCTCGGCATTCAATGCGCCGGCCCTTCCAAGGTCTACGGCGCGCCCCTCGATCAAGTTAGAAAGGGCGGTGCTGCGCGCCGCCAGATGCGATAGAACCCAGTGAAGCATTATCAGCAATGTCGTTGCCGCAAGCGTACCGAGCAGCGGCGCGTTACCGGTGACGGCACGGGTGAGGTTCGACCCGACAATGATCGAAACCACAATATCGAGCGCCGACCATTTGCCGAAGATTCGCCGGCCAGCAAACCGAACCAACATCAGGCCATAGAAAAACACGAGAACGGCCCGTCCACACTCTTGAAACGGGCCGATGGCGTGGGAAGATCCGAAGATATCGACAAAGGACATGAGCGTTCCCCTAGCGGCTCGACCGATCGAACCGTCTCACCGGACGATACAGGGCCTGACGATTCCGCGCACGCCCGGATCGAGCCGGAACAGCGCGCCCGCGAGCGGCTGCGCGGCTTTGGCGTCGGCGCTCATATGGTCCGAGGCGCTCGTGACGTAGAGTGTCGCCAGATCTTCGCCCGCAAAGGCGCACATCGTCGGCTGGCTGACCGGCAGGTCGATATCGCGATCGAACGCGCCGTCGGCGGTGAAGCGCCGCAGCTTCCCGCCGCCGTGCAGCGCGCACCAATAGCCGCCCGCGACATCGATCGCGGCGCCGTCGGGGATGCCGAGCCGTTCGGGCGTCGTGGCGAAGACGCGGCGGTTCGCGATCCGGCCGCGCTCGCAGTCGTAATCGAACGCAAAGATCTGCCGCCGGTTGCTGTGCGAAAGGAACATGGTGCGCCCGCCAGCGCTCCACGCCATGCCGTTATGGAGTTCGGCGGCATCGGGTTCGTCGCGCAATCCGCGCTCCAGCGTGAAGCTGTGCAATCGCCCGGGCTGCGCGGGCGGATCGCCGTCCAGCGGATCGAACATCACGCCGACCCAGAACCGCCCGGCCGCGTCGCACGCGCCTTCGTTGAAGCGGAACAGCGCGGGGTCGAAGGGTGGTTCGGTCAAGCAGTGCAGCGCGCCGCTGTCGAGATCGAGCCGGTACAGCCCTTCGCGCAGCGCGACGACCGCGCCGCCATCTTCGGTCAGCGCAAACCCGCCGATATCGCTCGTCACCCCCCAGCTTTGCATCGCGCCGTCGGCGGGCCGATAGCGGTGAAGCGCGGGCGCCTTTACGTCGATCCAGTAGAGCACACCCTCCGAAGCGACCCAGGTCGGCGATTCGCCAATTGTCGCGTGCGCGTCGAGCACGGTCTCGACGGTCATCGCGACACCCCTAAAGCTCGCCCGCCGCGGCGAGCTTGCCGATGCGGTCGGCGGTGCGCATCGCGATCGCCTGGATGGTGAGCGAAGGATTGACGCCGCCGACGGTCGGGAACACTGATCCGTCGCAGACCCACAGATTGGGGATGTCCCAGCTGCGGCAGTCGGCGTCGACGACGCTATGCCGAGGGTCGTCGCCCATTCGCGCGGTCCCGCCCAGATGACAGGTATCGTCTGATTGCGTGAACATATCGGTCGCGCCGATCGCGTCGATCGAGGCGCCCATCTGATCGAGCGAATGCGCGACTAGCGCCTTGTCGTTCTCACCCCAGGCATAGGTGATCTTCGCGACGCGTAGCCCATATTGGTCGAGATCGTCGGCGAGCGTCACGCGATTGGCTTCGTTCGGAAGCATCTCGCCGACCATCTTCACGCCGATCATGTGGTTGTAGTCGAGCATCGCGCGGCGCAGCTTGTCGCCCCAGAGTCCCTTCGCACCCGTCAGCACCGAGGCCCATTCGTTCGGCAACGGACCTTGCCCCATCCAGCAATAGCCGCCGTGGAAATCCTTTTCGTCGTCGTAATTCCAATGTTCGGTGATCGCGAGGCTCGGCGGGCCCTTGTACCAGCGCACCGGTTGCTCCATCCGGCCCCAGACCGCGGCGTTGGTCTGCGTCATCAAATTCTTGCCGACCAACCCCGAAGCGTTGGCGAGCCCGTCGGGAAAGCGTTCGCTTGCCGACGCCAGCAGCAGCCGCGGCGTCTCGACCGCATAGCCCGCGACGACAACGTTATGCGCGCGCTGGAACCGCCATTCGCCGTTGCGGTGGTAATGCACCCCCGTCGCGCGTCCGTCGGGGCTGGTCTCGATCCGTCCGACCATCGCCAGATCGCGCACCTCGGCCCCCGCCGCCAGTGCGCGGGGAATCCAGACCGTCAGCGCCGAGCGCTTGGCGTTGGTCGTGCAGCCGAACCGGCAGAAGCCGCGATAGGCGCAGGGCGGACTCTTTCCTTCCGGCCCCGCATGCGGGGCGCTGAGCGTCGCGAGCGGAGTTTCGGTCCAGTCGATCCCGATCGCCTCGCAGCCCCGGGCGAGCAGTTTGCCCGCCTCGTTCAATTCGTGCGCGCGGTAGGGATAGCGCGGACGCTCGGGGCCCCAGGGATAAGTCAGCGGTCCCGAAATATTGATCTGGCGTTCGGCGAGCGCATAATAATGCCACATCTCCTCCCAGGAGATCGGCCAGTCCGCGCCGTACCCGAGTTTGGTGCGCGAAAGGAACCATTCGGGACGAAAGCGCAGCGACACCATCGCGTAATGGACGGTCGACCCGCCGACCGCCTTGCCCGAATTGTTGCCGCCCATCTTGATCGGATCGGGCCCGTCGAGGACGCGCTTGTCGGTCCAGTAGAGCTTGTTCTGTTCGGTCTCGTCCGACGCGAAATCCTCGAGCGGGCGGAAATAGCCGCCCGCGTCGAACGCGACGACCGAAAAGCCCTTTTCGGCGAGCAATGCGGACAACGTCCCACCGCCTGCGCCTGTCCCGACGACGACGAAATCGACCGGTGCGGTCTCGGGATATTCGCGCATCGGCGTCCAGGCGCCCTTGCGGAAGACATCGGGCGCGCGGCCATGGGTGGCGCGCGGCGCGGCCTTTGGGTCAAACGGCATGCCGGTTCTCCCGCATGGCGCGCGTCTCGCTGCCCGGTTCCGCCTCGACCGCTTCCCAGGGATCGAGCCTGTCGCCGTCCAGCCGGACATAACCGCGCGGCGATGCCGGACCGCCGAAACCGATCTCGTTCCACGCCTTCGGCAATGCGTAAAAGAGCGCGGGGACGTCGACGAGGATGCGGCGCTCGAAGAAGCGTTTGGCGTCGAGCCCGGCCCAACGCGCGCCGTCGACCGACCCCTCTTGCATCACGTCGAGCAGCGCATCCCTTTCGGCGTCCGCAAGCTGCGCGAATGCGGCACCGTCGTGCCGCACGCGCGCCTCCGCGTCGATCGCGGCGAGCGCCTTGCGCCACGCCGCGCGCATGTAGGGCATGCCGGCCTCGCGAAATCCGTCGCCGTGATCCGCGAGGAGCTTGGCGTCGAGCAAGGCGACGAGCGGGACCGCATCGCCCTCGCCGCTCTGCGGCACGATGCGGCGGCAAAGCGCGTCGGCGGTCCGCCATTCTTGCAGCGTCAGGAAGCGCGGGATGTCGGGGGTCGCCAGCCTCAGATCGATCGCACGGCGCGTTGGTTCGTCCCAACTCGGCGTATCGCGCTTGGCGAGCACGTCGTACCCGGGATAGCGCGGCGGCTCAGTCATTCCTCAATTCCTGCATCAGCGTCCCGCATCAGCGCGAGCGCGGCCAGTCCGGCGAGCGCCAGTCCGGTGAAGGAGGGCGGGGCGGGGAGCGGGGGACCCGCGAACGCGTTCTGCCGCCAGTTGCGCCATCCGCCCGACCCGCGCGAAACGCCGTAGGCGTGGAACGCGACGCCCGCGACACCCATGATCGCGGTCGCCGCGAGGAACGCGCGCGAGCCTGGACGGTCCATACCGGTCGCGCCGAACGCCGCGTCCGCCAGCAAACCGGCGGCGACGGGCGGCATCGAGACGGGGAGGAGCATCGCGGGGTTGTGGAAGCTTCCGCGGAAATGCAGCAGCCCGGCCTCGGCGCTCGTCCCCAATAGCGAGACACTCGTCGCAGCGGCGATCACGCGGCCCGCGGCCTGCCCGAACACGCGCGCCTGCGTTCCCGGTCGGTTGTCGCGCACGCGTTCGGACAGGAACCCCATCAACCCTGCGAGCGACATTGCCGCGGGAGCTCCGAGCGGCGCAGAATAAAAGATGTTCTGCCAGTCGAACCCGCCGACCTTCTTGGTGACGTTGTAGATGTGGAAGCCGGTGCCGACGACGCCGACCAGCCCCGCCGCGACATAGACCAGGTCGCGGACAGGATGCGCGCCGTGGCGCGTATCGGTGTGGCCGTGCAAGCTGACCGCGATCGAGGCGGAGGCGGTGATTATCGGCGTCCACATCGCCTTGTTGTGGAACTTGCCGCGATAATGCTCCATCGCACTGTCGATCAGCACCGATCCGGCGATCGTCCCCGCCGCGCGGTTGAGACGCCGGGCGGCGCTCACGATCGTCGCGGACCGGTCGGCGTGCGCGCGCTGCGTCGTGAGCGGGGCGTCGGTCCGAAGCGGCGGCGCGATCGTAGTCTGCGTCGCACCCGTCTGGGCGGCATCGGCCATCGGCTATTCCTTGTGCGGGATGACGCGCGCGAACAACTCCTTCGCGCTGTTCTTGACGACGCTCGCCAGTTCGGGCTCGTCGGCCATCATGGTGATGAAGTTCTTCGCATCCTCCAGCGAGATGTGCGGCGGGAGCGGCGGTACGTTCGGGTCGGCCCTGAACTCGATGATGACCGGCGTGGTCGCGGCAAGCGCCTCGCGCCAGGCGTCGGAGACCTTTTCGGGATCGTCGCAGTAGACGCCTTTTAGACCAATCAGCTCGGCATATTTCGCGTAAGGGAAATCGGGGATGGTCTGCGTAAGCGGGGTCTTGCCGTCTCCGAGCTGGACGCGTTCTTCCCACGTCACCTGGTTCAGGTCCTGGTTGTTCAATACCATGATGATGAAGCGCGGGTCCGCCCAGTCCTTCCAGTATTTGCCGACCGTGATCATCACGTTCAGCCCGTTCATCTGCATCGCGCCGTCGCCGATAAAGCCGATCACGGGGCGATCGGGATAGGCCATCTTGGCGGCGAGCGCATACGGCGTCGCAGCACCCAACGAGGCGAGTCCGCCCGATAGCGACCCCATCATGCCGCGGCGGATGCGGATGTCGCGCGCATACCAGTTGGCGACCGATCCGCTGTCGCCGGTCATGATGACGCGATCGGGCAGCAGCGGCGAGAGTTCGTGGAAGATGCGCTGCGGATTGATCGGATCGGCGGACATCAGCGCGCGGTCCTCGAGCGTATTCCACCAGGTCGCGACCTCGCTCTCGATCTTGTGGCGCCAGCCGATATTCGCATTCTGTTTCAGCAGGGGCAGCAGCGCCGCGAGTGTCTGCTTGCTATCGCCGACGAGCGAATATTCCATCGGATATCGAAGCGATACGTTCGCGCCGTCGATATCGATCTGCACGCCGCGCGCCGCCCCGGGTTCGGGCAGGAACTCGCTGTAGGGAAAGCACGATCCGACCATCAGCAGCGTGTCGCATTCCTTCATCAGGTCCCAGCTCGGCTTGGTCCCGAGCAGCCCGAGCGATCCGGTCACGTAGGGCACATCGTCGGGCACCGCCGCCTTGCCGAGCAGCGCCTTGGCGATCCCGGCATTGAGCCGCTCGGCAACCGCGATGACCTCATCGGTCGCCTGGAGCGCGCCCGCGCCGACCAGCATCGCAACCTTGCTCCCGGCATTCAGGATTTCGGCGGCGCGTTGCAGATCGGCCTGGCCGGGAAGCATCGCGACGCCTGGATAGCCGACCCCGGTATGCGTCGCGCCGTGCTTCATCGGCGCGTCCTTATAGGCGAGTTCCTGCAGGTCGTTGGGGATGATGACGCATGTCACCGCGCGCTTCGCCTGCGCGATACGCACCGCGCGGTCGATACAGGTGCGGACCTGTTCGGGCACCACCGCGGTGATGACATAGTCGGTCACATCGGCGAAGAGATGCTGGAGGTCGACCTCCTGTTGATAGCTCGAACCCAAAGCGCTGCGCGCCTGTTGCCCGACGATCGCCACGACGGGGACATGATCCATCTTCGCATCGTAGAGCCCGGTCAGCAGATGGATCGCACCCGGCCCCGAGGTCGCGTAGCATAGCCCCGGTCGGCCGGTAAACTTGGCGTGCGCCGACGCCATGAACGCAGCCATTTCCTCGTGGCGGACCTGGACATAGTCCATGAAGCCCTTCGCCTTCTGGAGTGCGACATCCAGCCCGCCGACCCCGTCGCCGGGATAGCCGTACACGCGCGACAGGCCCCATTCGTGGAGGCGGCTCCAGACGAATTCGGCGACGTTCTGTGACATATCGGTGGCTCCCTGAAATCAGCTATCGAGGCGTTTGGCGACTTGGTGCGCAAGCATGGCGAAACCGATCGCCGCGACGCCCGCCATCAGGCCGTTGCGGTGGCGATCGGTGAACATTTCCCAGCTCGATCCGCGCGCCTGCGAATCGAAGCGGCCGTGCGCGCCGTATTCGCCTTTGACCGGTTCGAAGAGATTGTCCGGCGCGTTCGGACCGCTCGGCCGGTCGGTCAGCTGGCCCGAATAGCCCGATTTGGCGAGATAGCGATCGAGCAAGCCGGGGGCGAAGCGGTTGCCGATGATCGCCTTGACCGTCGAAAAGCCCAGCCAGACCTCACGACGATCATGTGTAGCCGCATAAAAGATCGCGCGCGCGGGGACTTCGGGTTCGAAGATCGGTGCGACGGGCCGCGCCTTGCGCCCCATCTTGTTCCTGGCCCAGTCGAATTGCGGCGTGTTGACCGCGGGCAGATCGACCATCGTCAGGCGAACGGCGAGCCCGTCATGGATGATCTCGGAACGCAGGCTGTCGGTGAAGCCGCGGATTGCCGCCTTCGCGCCGCAATAGATTGATTGCAGCGGCACCGAACGATAGGCGAGCGCCGAGCCGACATTGATGATTACGCCGCGGTTGCGCACGCGCATCCGTTTCAACGCGGCCATCATGCCGTGGACCTGCCCCAGATACGTGACCCTGGTCCCGCGTTCGACCTCGTCTGCGGTCAGCCGCGATACGGGTGCGAAGACCGTCGCCATCGCGACGTTCACCCAGACGTCGATCGGACCTAGTTCGGCCTCGATACGGTCCGCCGCGGCGTCGACCGCCGCCGCATCCGCGACATCGGTCGGAATCGGCAGCGCGCGGACGCCGTGCCGGCGCAGGTCAGACGCGGCGCGTTCGAGCCGGTCGGGCTCGCGCGAAAGCAGCGCGACATCATAGCCATTGCGCGCGAATTCCTCGACGGTCGCGCGACCGACACCCGCTCCCGCGCCGGTAATTACAGCGATTTTAGGCATGGCACGCTTTCTTGTTCGTTCGTCAGTTAAAAGCGAACGGCGACGGGCTCGTGTTCCTGTTGATACAGACTAAAATTTTATCAGGCTCGCAATTGCGGAAACATCGGCGAGATGCTGGTCAGACCGGACATAGACCAGGGAAAGCTGAGGACGCATTACGACCTGATCGTCATCGGCAGCGGACCCGGCGGGGCAGCGCTCGCGCAGTCGCTCAATCGGTCACCGGGCACTCACGATTCCGGATCGCTTCCATTTGCCGGCGTTAACCGGCATCCAACCTTCCTATAATATCCAAGCGTGGTGCCGAGTGTAGCCGAGGGAACGGCCGGACCATGTTGGCGTCAGCCTCTCCCAGCGTGCGCACGTCGCGTTCCTTATTAGCGCCAGCATCTGCGCGCGAAATTTCCAGAGGGTGGAGCCAACCGGAAACGGCTGTGCATCAGCCGGTCCGACGCTGCCATAGGTCGCCGTAGCGGTGTCGCTCAATAGAGATTATCGAAGCCAACCCCGCAACGCGCCGGAATGCTTAGACTCGGCCATTCGCTCGTCTCGGTCAAAGGGTTTCGTTCGAGGGTGCGAGCAGTCAATCTGCGTAGTCCGGGACGCCGCTAAGTGTCCCCCGAAATTTCGGACGGACGATTCTAGAGCGTCTCGGTCTTCCCGCCTCGGCACTTATTGCAGCCCGTCGCTGCCCGAGTTTGATCGGTGTCGCTGCGACCACCGAAATTTCAGCCAGCGGCGGCCCCAGCGCCACCTCGGCGGGATCGTTATAGGCGTGGAAAGCGATGGGCCCGCTCGGCCCAACGATAACCGCCGCCGCAGCGCGACACGCCTGCACCGCAAGACCATGCCACACGCCGTCCTGGCCAAGTTCGGCCACGCTGGGCCTGATCGCCGCCCGCAGGTCAGAGTGGCTGCCGCCATTAAGGTCGCGACGATCATGGGCGGTGCGCGTTGAACCGCGGGAGCGTCGAAGGGAGTGTGTTGAAGGCGGACGGCACGACCGTCGCAATCCCCCGCTTAACATCCTCGGGTGTTATCCCGATCGCGTAACACCCCCCCGCCGGCATTATAGGATAGCGCTGCCAGCAGCTCGCCTGGAATCATCGGTTAGGAGCCCGGCAGGATAGGCGCGCGTCCCGTGAGCCGCGCCGGGTCGAATGCCAAAAACAGGCTGTCCGTCTCCGGCGACCAGACGTCGCGCGGACCGAGGTGACGCTGGTGGTAGCCGGGCCGGCCGATGCGATCGAACGCGGGCGCGTCCCCTGCGGCCAGCGCCGCCCGCTCATCGGGCAAGCTCGCGAGCGGCTGTAGCCCGAAAACGGCCTCGATCGTCTGAATCACCGCACTATGGTCACCCTCGGCATGGGACACCATATGCGTGCGGGCACAAGGCGAGATCACCAGCAGCGGCACGCGCACCCCGTGCGACAGGGAAGCCCGTCGGGGCCGTAGGACAAGATGCGTGGCGCGACAGGGTCATTGAAACCGTCCGACTCGTCAAAGGTGATGACGATCGCGCGCTCAGCCCAAGGCTTGGGGTCAACGGCGACCGCGTTGACTACGCGCGCGACCATTTCCTCGCTGATCTGCCGGTCGGCATCCCCGGATGATTGTTATCGCCGCTCTTGGCGTCGCGGATCGCCTGGATATCGGCCCGCGACCAGTCCGACCGCAGCATTGCGCGACCACCTGCTCGAACAGCAGGCGATACACATCACACGCGCGGAAGCGGCCATGCCGGTTCTTGGAGAGGTTGAGTGGTCGGGAACCGCGTCGCCAAGATCGAGCCGGCAGAACCAGCGATACGCGAGGTTGAAATGCACCTCCTGGCATAGTTGACGCTCGGACCGGATGCCGAACAGGTAGCCGACCAGCAGCATCCGCAGTATCAGCTCGGGGTCAATCGATGGCTGCCCTCCGCGCTATAGCTATCCGCCAGCGCTTCGCGCACGAAGCCGAGGTCGAGCAGTCCGTCGATCCGACGCAGAAGGTGGTTGCCGGGCACGTGATCGCCGGGCCGGAAGCCATAACACACAGCGACCCTTGCGCCACCTGCCGACCCATCATGCTCCTGAACAACCGGGGTCCAACATCCGCAAGCGATAGCTTTTCAACAGCCTCGTTCGGTTGTGACACCGATACTCGTGAGATGTCCGATCAACCTATTGTTCGTCTGCTAGCACTTGGCCGATCTGATCGAGTCTGCGAGGGCGTTGCACATGGAGAACAAATCGCTGTTACAGCCTGATCACAATTGCTGGCGGATCGAACGGGCGGCGCAGGCGACCGTGATCGTCGATGCAGACGATTATTTCAAAGCCGCCCGCGCGGCCATGATGCATGCAAAAAAGCAAATCCTGCTCGTCGGCTGGGACTTCGACGCCCGCATCCGGTTCGGCAGCGATCAGGATGATGGCGCCCCGGACCGGGTCGGTGCGTTTGTCAGCTGGCTGGTAAAGCGCACGCCCAGCCTGCAGGTATACATCCTTCGCTGGGATACCGGCGCGATCAAGACGCTGTTCCACGCGCAAACCCTGGTAAGGATCGCCAGGTGGATGAGCGATCCGCAGGTTCACCTGCGGCTCGATGCACATCATCCCCCCGGCGGGTCACACCATCAAAAAGTAGTCGTCATCGACGACGACGTCGCCTTTTGCGGCGGAATCGACATGACGGTTGACCGCTGGGACACGCGCGCTCACGCTGATGACGAACCGCGCCGACGCGAGCCGGATGGCGCGGCTTATG
Source organism: Sphingomonas sp. (assembly GCA_965219075.1). Lineage (GTDB taxonomy): Bacteria > Pseudomonadota > Alphaproteobacteria > Sphingomonadales > Sphingomonadaceae > Sphingomonas. The sequence goes on along the minus strand of CBDCMM010000002.1, from coordinate 1,297,134 downwards.
GTCCGTGGCACGATGCTACGACGATGCTGAAAGGCGCAGCCGCCAAGGCGCTGGGCGATATGTGCCGCGGCCGTTGGGAAGTATCGGGCGGCACCCGGCTCGATCCTGTCGCGGATGGTGCCGAATGCTGGCCGGACCACGTCGACCCCGATTTTACGGATGTCGATGTCGGGATCGCGCTTACCGTGCCCGAGATGGCCGAGCAGGAGCCGCGGCACGAAATCGAGGCGCTATACGTCGATCTGATCGCGCGGACGAAGCGCTGGTTCTACGCCGAAAGCCAGTATTTTGCGTCACACCGCGTGGCAGTGGCGATCGCGGAGCGACTGGCCGAACCGGAAGGACCAGAATTCGTCATCGTTCATCCGATCTCAGCGGAAGGCTGGCTGGAGCCGATCGCGATGGATTCAGCGCGTGCGCGGCTCGTCGAGGCGCTGCGCGCCCAGGACCCGCACCACCGTCTGCGGCTATATCATCCGTTCACCGAAGGCGGTCGGCCAATCTATGTCCATGCCAAGGTGACGGTGGTCGATAACGAGGTGCTGCGTGTCGGCTCATCGAATTTTAACAATCGCTCGCTCAGGCTCGATACTGAGTGCGACGTCGTCATCGACGCTCAGCGCAACTGCAACCCCGACATCCGCGACACGATCGGTGGCATCCGCAATTCGCTATTGGCCGAACATCTCGACACCGATTGCGACACGATCGAGACGCTGATCGCGGACACCGGCTCGATCATTCAGACGATCGAGCATCTCCGCGGGAACGGCCGGTCGCTACGTCCTTATGTCGTGCCCCAATTGGATGAGGTGCGCGAATGGCTCGCTGACAATAAAATCCTTGACCCGGAAGGGCCGGGCGAGATGTTCGAAGCGATGTCCAGCCGCCAATCCCTGCTGAAGAACTTGCGCCCTCGACTACACCGCGATGACGGCACCGTATCGCCGGTTGCAGCCGCCATTGCCGTGATTGGAGCAGCAGGGTCAGCGGCTATCTTCGGCGCAATTCTTTGGAGTAAGACGAAACCGAAATAAGGAAATGCCCAGCCGCTGAACGCCGGCCCCTGCTCACTTTGACAAGGCATTTACTTGCTCACCACGATAATCGTTGTGTGCGTCGTATCGGGCGTGCTCATGTTGGGTGTGGCCTGGCGCATATTCTGGCGGTTGCCAAAGCAGCTCTAAGGTTTGGGGGTCTGAGTAGCAACGGAACAGGAAACCTACACAAGCTCGGCATCGGCTCGTCCGCTGCAACAAACCCCGGTTTGATGTGAAACCGAGTTGCGATTTCGACCGGGGTATGGAGACGGTCCGTTTTTCACATAAACCCGTGCAGAAACCTGTGGCCCATAAACCTGCCCTATCCTACGTTCCTGGAACGGGAAGGGTGGGGCGATGCTGGTCGGGTACATGCGGGTGTCGACGGCCGACCAGCACCTCGGCCTACAGCGTGATGCACTGGTCGCCGCGGGCGTGTCGCCCGATCGCATCTATGAGGACGTGAGCTCCGGTCGGGCAACTGACCGGCCAGGGCTCGCGCGCGCGCTCGATGTCGCGCGGGACGGCGATGCGCTCGTAATCTGGAAGCTGGATAGGATCGGCCGCTCGCTGCCGCATGTGGTCGGACTGGGCGGCGATCTCCGTCCGTCGTCGCCCCTTCACGGGGGCGTGGATCGAAACAAGCGCTGGCCCGACTCTTGCTGATCGCGCTTGCGCCGCCCCTGTCAATCGACGCGGGAATGGGGACCGGGATCGGCACGTAAAAGGGTACCACCCTTTCGCCGTCGTTCTGGGGTATTTCGGTGGAGGGCGTAGCCCGGAGCCGAGATACCCCAGAACGACATTGCCCCAGTTGACGGTGCTCAGCTTCGGTTCTTGAACCGCCAGCTCTCGTTGCCCGTCTGTCGCAGTGATGAGTGAGCCGGTCGAGCAACACCGTCGTCATCTGGGCTTCGAACGCGAGCGGGCTGATACCACCTAGATACGAATGGCGGCGACGGGTGTTGTAGAACCCGTTTATATACTGGAAGATGGCAGTTTCAACCTAACGCCTTGTTGGCCAGTTCTGCCGCCGGATTACTTCTGCCTTCAATGATTAGAAGAACGTTTCCGCGGCGGAATTGTCATAGCAATCGCCCTTGCCGCTCATCGATGGCTGCAGACCGTAGGCTTGCGGCTTCTTCTGATAGTCATAGGAGCAAAATTGAATGCCGCGATCCGAATGGAAAAGGCAGCCCTCCGGCGGCTGGCGCGGGCGGACCGCCATATCCAGCGCACGGATCGCCAGATCCTTTTTCATCCTGTTGCTGACCGCCCAGCCGACGACGCGGCGGCGAAGTTTTTCATGAGCGCCTGCCTTCAGGCAGTCGAAGGGCAGGTCGAGAATGACGGCAAGGTAGAGCCAGCCCTCCGACGTCCAGATATAGGTGATGTCGCCGGCCCATTTGCGGTTGGGTGGGTCGGCGGCAAAATCGCCATCCAGCCAGTTTGCGGCAACACCCAGGCGATGTTGGCTATCAGTTGTAACCTTGTGCTTGCAGGTGCGAACCGGTTTGATCCCGTTGATCTGCATCAGGCGACCGACCCGGCGCTCACCGACATCGAGGCCGGCTTCCTAGAGCACGCGGTTCTCCAAGCGAAGCCGTTCATTCTCACGGGCCAGATCGGTTTGCGGCGCTGCCGTCAGGTCAGAGGGCCGATGTTGCGATACCCACTTGCCCAGCGTCGACAGGCTGATACCCAAATCAGCAGATACACGACGTCGCGATAGTCCGCTCGTCAACGCTATGCGTACCGCCTCCTGCCTGAACTCTTCGGCATACTTCATCATCTCGTCGGCCTCCTTGATCGAGTGTTAAACTCTCAAGTGACCGGCACAAAACCGTTACAAGTCCAATTCCAAAGCAAGCGATACACCTGTCGTTCGGTCATGCCCAAGGCGGTTGCCGCTATCCAAGCCTGATCGCGAGAACATGCCGGTAAGTCCGCCAGAGGACGCAGCACTGCGGTACACCGCTCCGCTTCCAGCCACAGCGGCTCGGGTATCAGGCTCAGGTCCGGGGCATCACCATCCGCTATTTGCAGACATGCACTTCGAAAGCAGTGCAAGTTGCCAACATCGACTCCGATCGCCAGCGACATCGACTATGGCAAATGCCGACCCCGCTTAGCGAGCGACCCGCCGCTCCGGCTGACATCGACTTAGGAGACTGACACTGCCAACTATCCGAGCCGGAAGGGAGTAAGCCACTGCTGGACCGTAAGGGCGTTCGCGGACCGGCGCGACGTCGCAAAGTTTGCAAAAGATCGGCTGGGCTGCACTGGTTCGTCCGACCTGGCATTAAACTTTCAAGGGACCTGTCCGAAAATTCAGAGGCTCATTTTATTGTAATCAGTTTCCGACGCGTGAGACCACACGCAGTTGACGCCTCATTTCACCACGTTAAAGTATGACAAATAAGAGCAGGAAAGAACTGAGGTTCTCTCCCGGGGAGGTAGGGTAAAATATGCCGATGATACCACTGGACCCGGCGCAACCGGCCGATGCGCGTGCCACTGATCATCGAACATATTTCGCTGCACTCCAACTGCTGGCGAGTTTGTTCTTCGTCTGGGGCTTCATAACGGTCATCAACAACACGCTATTGCCGCACCTGCGCAGCGTGTTCGATCTCAGCTACACGCAGACCACGCTGGTCGAAAGCGTATGGTTCATAGCGTATTTCGTCGCCTCGATCCCCTCGGCGAAGCTGATCGAGCGGGTCGGGTACAAACGCTCGATGGTGATCGGCCTGGGCATCATGGCAGCCGGTGCGCTGGGGATGATCCCGGCAGCGCGACTGCCGTCCTACGGCATCACGCTTGCGGCGTTGTTCGTGATCGCCAGCGGGATCACGTTGCTGCAGGTTGCGGCCAACCCCTATGTGACGGTGGTCGGTCCGCCAGAAACCGCCTCGTCTCGGCTCAATCTGGTGCAGGCGTTCAATTCGCTGGGCACGACGCTGGCGCCGCTATTCGGCGGCTATCTGATTCTCGGGCGATCGACGTCAGGCACACAAGCGGCGGGCGCGGCAGCGGTGCTGAACCCAGCACAGCGGCTTGCGGATGCGCAGGCGGTGCAACTGCCCTACCTCATCGTCGCCGCGGTGCTGGTGGCTCTGGCGATTGTCATCGCGCGATTCCAGCTGCCCGACATGGGCGCGGCGACCAGACGCGCCTCCGCCGAAGAGCGCCGCGGACATTCGCTTTGGCGGCACCGCAATCTCGTGTTCGGCGTGCCAGCGATCTTCATATATCTCATCGCCGAGATCGGCGTCGCGAACCTGTTCATCAACTTCGTCAGCCAGCCCTCGATCGGCAATCTCTCGCATGAACAGGCGTCGCATTACCTCTTCCTGCTCTGGGGCGGCATGATGGTCGGGCGCTTCGCCGGCAGCTTCATCATGCGGCGCGTCGCGGCGGAGCGGGTCCTTGCCTGGTTCTCCGTGGCGGCGTTCGTAACGATGCTGGTGACAAGCTTCGCCCAAGGGCCCACCGCGATGTGGTCGCTGATCCTGGTCGGGCTGTTCCATTCGATCATGTTCCCGACGATCTTCGCGCTCGGCATCCGCGGCCTGGGTCCATTGACCGAGGAAGGATCAGGGCTGCTGATCATGGCGATCGCTGGCGGTGCGTTGGTGATTGTTCAGGGGTGGATAGCAGACAACTATGGTCTCCAAAACTCGTTCTTGGTGACCGCGGTTTGCGAGCTCTACGTCCTGTTCTACGCCTTGTGGGGCGCGCGAGTCGTGGTGATCGGCGGAGAAACGCCGATCGAGAAACGCCGCATCGGCCTGGGATGAGCGCGCCGCGTTCGCTCGTTCAGTTCCGCGACCGAGCAGGACGGCGCGGCATCGCCGCCATCGGCGATGATGGCGGCGTGCGGGTAGTGCCCGGCATCGACAGCGTTCTGGCGCTTGCGCATCGCGCGCTCGCCGCCGGCCGGACGCTGGCCGACTTGGTCGCAGCGGCGGACGTGGGCGAGGCGCTGGACCTCGCGACGGTCGATCTGTTGCCGCCGATCGATCACCCCGATTGCGCGCACCTGCTGCTGACCGGCACCGGCCTCACCCACCTCGGCTCCGCCGAGGGACGCGACAAGATGCACCGCGCGATCGGCGAGGCCCCGGCGCAGACCGATTCGATGAAGATGTTCCTGATGGGAATCGAGGGCGGCAAGCCAGCCGCGGGCGCCACCGGTGCGCAACCCGAATGGTTCTACAAGGGCGACGGCGCCAGCCTGGTTGCGCCAGGCGCGCCGCTGCCCTCTCCCGATTTCGCGCTCGATGCCGGCGAGGAGCCGGAGATCGCCGGGATCTATCTGATCGCGGCGGATGGTGCGCCGGTGCGGCTCGGCTTCGCGCTCGCCAACGAATTCTCCGACCACGTCACCGAGCGCGGCAACTACCTGTGGCTCGCGCATTCCAAACTGCGGCCCGCCGCGCTGGGAGCCGAACTGCTGCTCGGCCGGCTGCCCGAGCATGTCGAGGGCGTCAGCCGGATCGTGCGCGACGGCACGACGATCTGGGAGAAGGCCTTCGTCTCGGGCGAGGCGAACATGTCGCACAGCATCGCCAACCTCGAGCACCATCATTTCAAATATGCGCCGTTCCGCCGACCGGGCGATGTGCACGTCCATTTCTTCGGCACCGCGACGCTGTCGTTCAGCGACGAGGTGACGACTCGCGAGGGCGACGTGTTCGAGATCGTCGCCGCGCCGTTCTCGCTGCCCGTGCGCAACCCGATCGGTCGCGCGCCGCACGCCGACGTCGTCGTGAGGACGCTCTGAGATGAGCCTGCGCATCGCGATCGTCGGGCTCGGCAAGATCGCGCACGATCAGCATCTGCCCGCGATCGCGGCGTCGGACCGGTTCGAGCTGGTGGCGGCGGCGACGCACGCCGGCAGCATCGAAGGAATTGCGCTGTTTACGGACATAGCCGACCTGCTGGCGAGCGATGTCGCCGTCGATGCGATCGCGATGTGCCAGCCGCCGCAGGTGCGGTTCGATGCCGCCGCAAAGGCGATCCGGGCGGGCACGCACGTCCTCCTCGAAAAGCCGCCCGGCGCAACGCTGGCGGAGGTCGCGGTTCTTGCCGAGATGGCGGCGGATGCCGGAACAACGCTGTTCGCGGCATGGCATTCGCGCCACGCGCCAGGCGTCGAGCGAGCGCGCGCCTGGCTGGCCCGACGTACGGTGAAGCGCGTCGAGATCGTCTGGAAGGAGGACGTGCGCCGCTGGCACCCCGGACAGCAATGGATCTGGGAGCCCGGCGGCCTGGGCGTGTTCGATCCGGGGATCAACGCGCTGTCGATCGTGACGCGGATCCTGCCCGAGCCGCTCATGCTGCGGAGGGCCATGCTGCAGCGCCCGGTCAATCGCGCGGCGCCGATCGCCGCGACGCTCGATCTGGTCGATGCGACCGGCGCGACCGCGACCGCGGTGTTGGACTGGCGTCAGACCGGCCCGCAGAGCTGGAATATCGCGGTCGAGACCGATGACGGCATGCTGACGTTGTCGCAGGGCGGCGCGGTGCTGGCCATCGACGGCGTGGCGCAGGATGTTGAGCGCGAGCGGGAATATCCCTCGCTCTATGCAAGGTTCGCCGAATTGATCGAGACTGGCCGGTCGGATGTCGACGCGGCTCCGTTGCGGCTGGTTGCCGACGCCTTCCTGCGCGGGCGGCAAGACGTGGTCGACGCGTTCGATGACTGAGGACTCGCACCCCGACGAGCGAAAGGATTGGAGCATGAACTGGAAGGCGACGCTGGGCGTCCTATTGCTCTGCCTGGTGGGCGCGCCCGCAGCCGGCCAGGAACGCGCGACTGGCAGCGTGCGCGGCGATACGCCCGGCGCGGTGTACGACCGGCACATCTTCACGCAGTTCGCCGAGCATCTGGGCAACGGCATCTATGGCGGGTTGTGGGTAGGCCCCTCGTCGTCGATCCCGAACACACGCGGGTTTCGCAACGACGTCGTCGCCGCGCTGAAGCGGCTGGGCGTCCCGATGATCCGCTGGCCGGGCGGCTGCTTCGCCGACGAATATCACTGGCGCGAGGGCATCGGCCCGCGCACGAAACGGCCGGTCAAGATCAACACGCATTGGGGCGGCGTCACCGAACCGAACGCGGTCGGCACGCACGAGTTCATGGACCTGGTCGGCCAGGTCGGCGCAGAGCCGTATGTCTCGGGCAATGTCGGCGACGGTACGCCGCGCGAGATGGCGGAGTGGGTGGAATATTTGACCGCGCCGGCGGGCAGCCTGGCGGACGAGCGCGCGCGCAACGGCCATGCCGCACCGTGGCAGCTGCCCTATTTCGGGATCGGCAATGAACTGTGGGGCTGCGGCGGCAGCATGCGCGCCGAGTATGCCGCTGATCTCACCCGCCGCTACGCTACCTTCGTCAAGGCGCCCAAGGACACGCGTATCCTGAAGATCGCCTCGGGCGCGAACGTCGACGATTTCGGCTGGACCGAAACGATGATGAAGGTTGCGCGCGATCAGGTGGATGCCTTGTCGCTGCATTATTACACCGTCCCCGGCGGCTGGCCTCCGCGCGCATCGGCGACGCAGTTCGACGAGGATGGCTGGGCCGAGACGCTGGCAGGCGCGTGGAAAATGGACGAGCTGATCGCGAAGCACAGCGCGATCATGGACAAATACGATCCCGAGAAGCGACTTTTCCTGGCGGTGGACGAATGGGGCACCTGGTATGCGGCCGATCCCGGCACCAATCCCGGGTTCCTGCGGCAGCAGAACACGTTGCGCGACGCGCTGGTGGCGGCGATCCACCTCAACATCTTCGCGAGCCATGCCGACCGCGTGCGGATGAGCGCCATCGCGCAGATGGTGAACGTGCTGCAGGCGATGATCCTGACCGATGGCGCGAAGATGGTGCTGACGCCGACGTACCACGTCTTCGCCATGTACCGCCCGTGGATGGACGCGACGGTGCTGCCGGTCGAGCTGGAGACGCCGACGTATCGGCGCGGCAAGTGGTCGATGCCTGCGGTCAGCGCGTCGGCGGTACGCGACAAGGCGGGCAGGGTCCATATCGCGCTCGCCAATGCCGATCCGACGCAGCCGGTGGCGCTGTCGGTGGCGCTCAAGGGCGTGCGCGCCACCGGGGTCACCGGCCGCATCCTCACCGCCCCGGCAATGACCGCGCTCAACACGTTCAATGCGCCGGCCACCGTCGTCCCGGCCGCGTTCTCGGGCGCCCGGGTGGCGGGCGACGTGCTTGCGGTCACGGTGCCGGCGAAGTCGGTGGTGGTGCTCGACCTGCGATGACGCGCATCGGCCTGTTGCGCGGTGTTGCGCTGTCGGTCGCGGCGCTGGTGCTGGGCGCTGCATCGACGCCCGAGCCAGGCGCGCCTTCGCTGGCGGTGACGGGCGACATCGCGCCGGTCCACGATCCAGTCATCATCCGAGAAGGCGCGACCTATCACGTCTTTTCGACCGGGATCGGCGAGGGCGGCCAGGGCATCATCTCTTCGCGGACCTCGCGCGATCTCATCGCATGGAAGAAGGGCGCGCCGCCGTTCGATCGGCTGCCGGCATGGGCGAGGGCTGCGATCCCCGGCGCCACCAACGCCTGGGCGCCCGACATCAGCTTCGTCGACGGCCGCTATCGCCTATATTATTCGGTCTCTACCTTCGGATCGAACCGGTCGGCGATCGGGCTGGCGACGAGCGCGACGCTCGATCCCACCGCACCCGGCTACGGCTGGCGCGACGAAGGGCCAGTCATCCTGTCGACCCCGGCGGACGATTTCAACGCGATCGATCCGGCGTTCTTCGCATCGGCGGACGGGCGGCAGTGGCTGGCGTTGGGAAGTTTCTGGACCGGCCTCAAACTGTTCGCGATCGACCCCGCGACGGGCAAGCTGCTGCATCCGCATGAGCGCCCGCGCGCGCTCGCGCGGCGGCCCGTTCCTGCGGGCGCGCCCTCGATCGTCGAGGCGCCGTATCTCTTCGCCCACGGCGGCTATCACTGGCTGCTCGCCTCCTACGATTATTGCTGCAAGGGGGCAGCGAGCACCTATTATACCGTGATCGCACGCTCGAAGGCGGTCGAGGGGCGGTATCTCGGTCGCGACGGCAGTTCGATGCTGGCGGGCGGCGGCACGATCCTGCTTCGCGCCGACCTTCAGGAGAAGCAGCGCTTTCGCGGACCCGGCCATGCGGGGCATTTGCGCGCTGCCGACGGCACCGACTTCATCGTCTATCACGCGTATGATCGCGACAGGGGCGGCGCGCCGACGTTGCGGCTCGCTCGCCTCCGCTGGGCCGCGGACGGCTGGCCGGTCGCCGAAGCGCAATGAGGAGAACCGCCATGGCGAATCCGTCGCGTCGCCTGTTCCTGGCCGGCGCCGCGGCGCTGGGCGCCAGCCCCGGCCTCGGGCGCGGCATACCGCGGATCGTGAACCCGCTGGTCCGCCAGCGGGCGGACGCGCAGGTTTTTCGCCACACCGACGGCTGGTATTACATGACCGCATCGGTGCCCGAGTACGACCGGCTGGTGCTGCGCCGCGCACGCAGCATCGCCGGGCTCTCGACGGCATCCGAGCGGGTGTTATGGCGGCATCTGAAAAGCGGTCCGATGTCGGGGTTCATCTGGGCGCCCGAACTGCACCTGATCGACGGCACATGGATCATGTATTTCGCCGCCGGGCCGAGCGGCGGGGGCGAGGACGTGTTTCGTATCCGGACCTATGCCGTCGCGTGCGACGGCGCCGATCCGATGACCGGCACATGGTCGGTACTCGAACAGTTGAAGACCGCATGGGACAGTTTCACGCTCGATTCGACCAGCTTCGTCCACCGCGGAACGCGCTATCTGGCCTGGGCGCAGCACGAACCCGGGATCGCGACCAATTCCAACCTCTATCTGGCGCCGCTCGATACCCCGCTGACGCTGGCCGCTGCGCCAGCGCGCCTGTCGGTGCCGACCCTGCCGTGGGAAGTCCGCGGGTTCAAGGTGAACGAGGCGCCAGCGCTGCTCGCGCGCAACGGCCGGCTGTTCCTCACCTATTCGGCGAGCGCCACCGACGCGCGCTATTGCCTCGGGATGCTGACCGCGCGCGACGATGCCGATCTCATGGACCCGGCATCGTGGCGCAAATCGCCGGTGCCGGTGATGTCGAGTTCGCCAGCGCACCACGTTTACGGGCCGGGCCATAACAGCTTCACCGTCGATCGGCACGGGCGCGACATGATCGTCTATCATGCTCGCGATTACGAAAAGATCGTCGGCGATCCCCTGTTCGATCCCAACCGGGACACCCGCGTACAGCCGATCCGCTACACGCCCGAGGGCGTGCCGTCTTTCGATCCGCCGGTGGCCAACGGCCCGCTGGATCAGCGCGTTGGAGATGGCGGGGGTAAGCTGTTCCGCACCGGCTGACGGGATCAATGCGGAGCGCGTTAGTCCGCCAATCCTGAAGGTGGCGTGGCCCAGTCAATCGCGGACGTTGCGACCTCGGTCGCCTGGCGCAGGACGGTGAGAAGGGAATAGTAATGGGGATCGGTGCGATACGCTTGCTGGTAGCGGCGATGGCGGCGCTCATGGTAGCCGGTATGATAGGGGCGCCGCAACCCGCCGCGCCGCGTGTGACGACCAGCGGGGGAGTAGTCGAGGGCAAGCAGGAAGCCGATCGCATCGTGTTTCGTGGCGTGCCCTTCGCCGCGCCGCCACTTGATGCGTTGCGCTGGCAACCGCCCCGGCCGATCCATTGGAAGGGCGTGCGCCGGGCCACCGATCCTGCTCCAGCCTGCCTGCAGGGCGATTATGGCTGGAACCGCGGCGAGTACGTCTTCGCGAGCGAGGATTGCCTGACGCTGGATATCGAAACGCCCGCGCTGGCCGGTCGCCATCCTGTATTGGTGTGGATCCATGGTGGCAGCAATCATGCCGGTTCGCCGCAGGGCATCTTCATGACCTCGATGGTCGATCACGGCATCGTCGTGGTCGGCGTACGCTATCGGCTGGGTACGCTCGGCTTCCTCGCGCCGCGTGGGGCGGGCGCTAGCGGCGGCAATTACGGGCTGATGGATCAGATCGCTGCGTTGCGTTGGGTGCAGGCGAATGTCGCGCGCTTCGGCGGCGATCCCGACGCGGTCACGATCGGTGGACAGAGCGCCGGTGCGCAGGATGTCGGCCTGTTGCTCGGGGCGCCGGCAGCGCGACCGTTATTCGCGCGCGCCATCATGGAGAGTGGCACGCCCGGATTTGGCGTGCCCTACCGTTCGATGAAAGATGCGCATCGTCTGGATGACCAGCATCGCGCGATACTGGGCAGGCTCGATGCGCATGAGGCTTCGCCGGTGGCGCTGATCGCGGCCGATGCAAGGTTGCACGACGCAGCGCTTAACAGCGACGAATATCTGTGGCTGCGGGCAACGATCGACGGTGTGGTGCTGCCTCGCTCACCCGACACGCTGCTCGCGGATGCTCCCGCAAAGCCGCTGCTGATCGGCACCAACGCGGTCGAGCTCGACCTTTGGGGCGGCCGTCCCTATCGCGATGGGTTGCTGATGCGGACCTATGGAACGAACGAAGCTGCCGCGCGCACCTATTACGGGATTGCCGCAGGGATCGATCCGGCACCTGATCCGCGCCTTGGCAGTATCGATCAGCGGATCGCAACCGACGCGACATTCGTTTGTCCGACTGACCGGCTGGCGCGGCTGTGGGCCGCCAAGGGCGCGCCGGTGTATCGCTATGTCTTCGACGCTGCGCCGGGCGGGGGGCTGACAAGCCATTCGCGCGAACTGAGCTACGTCTTCGGCCAGGACCATGCGGGTGACGCGCACATTCAGGACTATTGGGCCGCCTTCATCGCGTCCGGCACACCCACCGCTGCGTGGCCGCGCTGGCCGCAGCGGATGCGATTCGATGCGGCCGGGGCTCATGCTGAACCGGCGACCGTACCGGCGATCTGCGAATTGACTGACGCGCTATAGCGGCGATCAGCTTTCGTTCTGCTGGACGGGTACGCGCTCGATTACCTCGAGCACCTTCTCGATCAGATGTGTCATCGCCGCGCGCGCCGCATCAGCGTCGTGCGCAAGGATGGCGTCATGCACCGCACCGTGATCTTCCATGCTGGCCGACCGTCCCGTCAACCGGTTGGTGAACCGTATCGATGTGCGCAGTGCGGTGCTGACTACGCTGCGGAATTGAGCAAAAAACGGATTGTTCGATGCGCGCAGGATCGCAACGTGGAAGGCAATGTCGGCGTCCAGCGCATCGTCCATACCGTCTTCAGCGACGCGCATCCGTTCGAGACCGGCGGAGATCGCGTCGATCTGCGCGGCATCCGCGTTCGCCGCCGCCAGGGCCGCTGCCTCGGGCTCCACCGCAATGCGCAATTCGTTGAAGTGGCGTAGCAGCGTGAGCGAGCGGCGCCGTTCGAGCAGCCAGCGCAGCACATCGGTATCGAAGAGGTTCCAGGCCTCTTGCGGTCGGACGAACGTTCCTTGCTTGGGTCGCGCGCCGAGCAGTCCCTTGGCTCCGAGCATCTTCACCGCCTCACGCGTAACCGATCGGCTCACCTCGTGCTGGGCAACGATTTCCGCCTCGGTCGGGAAAGGTTTGTCGTCATACTCCCCGATGACGATCGAACGACCGAGCACCTCTTGCAGCCCGAAGGTTAGATTGCGCCCGAGATTGCCCGGCCCAAATCGCGCATCATCCGCCATCGGGCAGCCGGTCCTTGATCATCTGGAGTGTTCCAATTTCACTGCTGATAGTTTCGTCGTCGCAGAAGACCCCAGCAAGGGCAAGTCGGTTGATAATATAATTGAACGGGTGATCTCGACAGGTTCTATTTATCAGATAAGATATGGCGTAGGTCGCTTTCGGATATGCGGTAGAAGCGGTTAAGACGGGGGGCACATGGGTCTGGCGACGATAGATATCCTAGTGGTGGCCGCTTATGCGGTGGGCATCTTTGGACTTGCGCAGTGGGTCAGTCGCGACAAGGCAGGGGCGGGGCCGAAGAACAGCACCGACTATTTCCTCGCGTCCAAGAATCTGCCGTGGTGGGCGATCGGCGCGTCGCTTATCGCGGCGAACATCTCGGCCGAACAGATCGTCGGCATGTCCGGCTCGGGCTATGCCATCGGGCTCGCCATTGCATCCTATGAATGGATGGCGGCGGCGACTCTACTGATCGTCGGCAAGTTCTTCCTACCGATTTTCCTTCGCAACGAAATATATACGATGCCGCAGTTCCTCGACCGGCGTTATGGCCCGTCTATCCGCACGCTGATGGCGGTATTCTGGCTGGCACTCTACGTCTTCGTGAATTTGACGAGCATCATCTGGCTCGGTTCGATCGCGGTGACGAAGGTCGCGGGTGTCAATCAGGATCTGGCACTTGTGATCCTCGGCGTCTTTGCGCTGCTTTATCAGCTGAGAGGCGGCCTGAAGGCGGTGGCGTTGACCGATATCGTGCAGGTGACGCTGCTGGTGATCGGCGGATTGATTATCGCTGCCTTGACGCTCGGCGAGATCGGCGGTGATGCCGGCATCGCGGGGGGTTTCTCGCGGCTCGTCAACGAACTTCCCGAGCATTTCCATATGATTCTGCCAAAGGGCGATCCGCATTACATGGACCTGCCGGGGCTAAGCGTCCTGATCGGCGGGATGTGGATCGCGAACCTCAGCTATTGGGGGTTCAATCAGTACATTATCCAGCGCGCATTGGCGGCCAAGTCGATCGACGAGGCGCAGCGCGGCGTGCTGTTCGCCGCGTTCTTGAAGCTCGTGATGCCGATCGTCATCGTCCTGCCCGGCATCGCCGCTGTCGTGCTCGCGCCTGATCTAGCCAAGCCGGACGAGGCGTATCCGACAATGATGCGCCTGCTGCCGACGGGATTGCTCGGCCTGGTCTTTGCAGCCCTTATCGCAGCGATCATTGCGTCGACCGCATCCAAGATCAATTCAATTGCAACGATTTTCACGCTGGATGTCTGGGCGAAATTCACGCGTCAGCGCTCAGGGGAGGAAGGTGCAAGCGATGACCGGAACCTGGTTCGCGTAGGTCGCATTGCGGCGACGGTTGCGATCGTCATTGCCATACTGACCGCACGGCCGCTGGTTGGTTCGAGCGAACAGGCGTTCCAGTTCATTCAAGAGTTCACCGGCTTCTTCACGCCCGGCATTACCGTCATCTTTCTTGCCGGCCTATTCTGGAAACGTGCGAACGAGGCGGGGGCAATCACTGCAGCTGTCGCTTCGGTCGTTTTATCCTGGGCATTCAAGCTGTGGCTACCCGGCATTCCGTTCCTCGACCGCATGGGTCTCGTCTTCATCATCGCGGCGCTGCTCACGATCTTAATCAGTCTTGCGACGCCGGGCCGGGCGGCAAGCGACACGATCACCACGACCGATGTGAGCTATGCTACCTCGCGGGGCTTTAATGTCGGAGCGCTCGGCGTGGTCCTGGTCCTGATCGTGCTGTACGCGACCTTCTGGTGAACACCGGCCGTTTCGTCGCCGTCGATTGGGGAACCACCAACCGGCGGACCTATGTGATCGAAGGCGGCGCGATCGCCGCGACCGAGAGCGATGCGACCGGCGTCCTGGCGGTCGCGCCGGGCGGCTTCCCGTCCGAGATCGACCGGCTGCGTGCGCGGTTCGGTAATGCACCGATGCTGCTCGCGGGAATGGTGGGATCGAACCGCGGCTGGGTCGATGCCGGCTATGTCGACTGTCCGGCGACGCTTGCGACACTCGCGGCAGGCTTGATCGAGCCTGAGCCGAGGGTGCGGATTGTACCGGGCGTCAGCGTGATCGCGAACGGGCGCGGGGATGTGATGCGCGGCGAGGAGGTGCAGCTGCTCGGAGCCGTGGCCGCGCGTCAAACGCCGCCAGACGCACTGCTCTGTCAGCCGGGAACGCATTGCAAATGGGCGCGGATGATGGACGGTGCGCTGGCGTCGTTCGCGACGGCGATGACGGGCGAACTGTTCGCGCTGCTGCGCGATCATGCGCTGATCGGCGCGGCCATGTCAGCACCGGTGACGGCGGGTGATGCGTTCCAGCGGGGCATGGCGCGATCGGGCGAAAGCGATCTGTCGACCGCCTTGTTCGGGGTGCGCGCGGACAGCCTGCTGGGAACGCGCGCCGACAGCGACGCCGCCTCCTACGTCAGCGGCCTGCTGATCGGCGCCGACGTTCGCGCGCACGTCGCCGCTGGCGAGACCGTCCACATCCTCGCCGACGCCGCGCTGGGCGCGCTGTACGCCGCCGCGATCGGCTCGGTCGGCGGCACGGCAATCGCGGTCGACAGTCATGCCGCGTTCGTCGCGGGAATCGTTCGTCTATGGGAGCTGGCCTCGTGACCGACTTCGCCACTACATTCGCAGCATTGCCGCTGATCGCGATCCTGAGGGGCGTGCGGCCCGATGAGGTCGAGGCGATCGGCGAGGCGCTGGTCGAGGCCGGCTTCACGCTGATCGAGGTGCCGCTCAACTCGCCGGATCCGTTTGCCAGCATCGAGCGGCTGGTGCGGCGTTGCGGCGGTGATGCATTGGTTGGGGCGGGGACGGTCCTGTCGACGCGCGATGTCGCGCGCGTGGCGGATGTCGGCGGCAGGATGGTGATCTCGCCCAACACGAACCTTCCGGTGATCGCCGCGAGCGTAGCGGCGGGAATGGCATCGCTCCCCGGTTATTTCACGCCGTCGGAAGCGTTCGCGGCGATCGAGGCGGGCGCGAGCGCGCTCAAGCTCTTCCCAGCCGAGGCGGCGAATCCGGGCGTTCTCAAGGCGCAGCGCGCGGTGTTGCCCAAGGCGCTGCCGGTGCTCGCCGTCGGCGGCATCACGCCGGAAGGCATGGCGCCGTGGCGAGCGGCGGGCGCGGCCGGGTTCGGGCTTGGTTCGGCGCTCTACCGGCCCGGCATGACCGCGATCGAAGCGGGTGAGGCTGCGCGACGCTTCGTCGCGGCATGGCGGAGCGATGCGGCGTGAAGCGCGCTGCACTCGCGCTTGCCGTCGCTGCCGTCTGCATCGTGCCGCAGGCACAGTCCCGCCCCATGGCGACGCTGGTCAACCCGGTGCTCCCAGGCGGCCCCGACCCCAATATCATCGACGAGGGCGGCTGGTTCTACTTCATGGCAACGCTGGGCGATCGGCTGGCGATCCGGAGAACCCGCGATCTCTCGCGCCTCGCCGACGCTCAGGAAGTCACGGTGTGGCGGCCGCCCGCCAAGGGCCTCAACGCCATCTCGATCTGGGCACCCGAGCTTCATCGCATCGACGGCAAATGGTTCATCTATTACACCGCGGCGGCGAGTGGCCACGACGACGATGCGCATCGCGGCGTCTTCGTGCTGGAGAACGATGCAGTCGATCCGCTAGAGGGCGCATGGATCGACCGCGGGCGCATCGCGACGCGATTGCCGGGGATCGATGGCACGACGTTCCGGGCGCAGGGGAAACGCTGGTTCGTCTATTCCGCCTATGACGGCCCCGACAGCGTGCTCGCGATCGCGCCGATGACAAATCCCTGGACGCTGGCCGCACCCGACGTGACGATCGCGCGACCCGATCGGGTGTGGGAGCGCCAGGGCGGGCGTCAGATTCTTGAAGGACCCGCCTTCCTGCGCGGCCCACGCGGCAATGTCTTCCTGACCTATTCGGGCAGCGCATGCTGGTCCGACGATTATGCGCTCGGGCTGCTGCGGCTGAAGCGGGGCGCCGACCCGATGCAGCCGGACAGCTGGCAGAAAGCGCCGCGCCCGGTGCTCGCCAAAAATCCGGCGAACAATGTCTATGCGCCGGGCCACAATGCCTTCTTCACCGCGAACGTCGCGCGCGAGACGTGGATCGTCTACCATGCCAACACGGGCGCCAATGCCGGATGCAAGGCTACCCGGTCGCCGCGCATCCAGCGGATGCGCTGGGCGGCGGACGGCACGCCGATCTTCCCGGCGCCAGCGCAAGCCGGGGTACGGATGCCCGCGCCCCTGCCTTGATTAGCGCGCCGCGGTCACCGACTCCGCGACCTCCGGCACCATGCCTTTGGGCGCGGCGGAGAGGCGCCGGATCAGATCCGTCTCGGCTTGGCGATACGGCGTTCCGTCGGCGCGGAAGACTTCGTGGAACCAGATTGCCGGTTCACTGAGGACGTACGGTTTCTGCCAGCTGTCCCACGGTAGCCGAGTTTGCGTCTTGCCGTCGACGAAGCCCCAGTTGATCATGCCGACGTTGTAGCGTTTGCCGATCGGCAGCGAGCCGTCGAAGGTCGAGCCGTTGCCCCGCGCCATATATTCGGTGCAGATGATCGGGCGGTTGTAGGGGAGTAGCTGGCGCACCCGCCGCTCGAACGTTTCGGGCCAGCTATAATCGTGGAAGGTCACGATATCGCTTTGCCCGAGCTGCAGCTTCTCCATCGGAGTGAGCTTGCCGCTCTTTGGCGACCAGTCGTCGTGCCACCACACGCCCGACGTTACCGGCTGCGACGGATCGGCCTCGCGTGCCCAATAGAACACCTGTGTCAGCAGCGCGCGCACCAGCGGCTCCTTGCCCTCCTGACCAGCATATTGATCCGCGCCATTGTCAGGCTCGTTCCACAAGTCCCAACCGAGGACGCGCGGATCGTTTTTGAAGCTGCCGATGACACCCTGAACATAGGCCTTGTAGCCGGGATAGCGCGCCTTGTCGCGCAGCCCCGGCAGGCCCGGCGACTGAACCCAGCCCGAATTGTGCACGCCGGGAATGGGCGGGTGCTGTGGTCCGAGCTTCGGATCGGGATCCCAGCAGCTGTCGAAGAGCACGAACAGCGGCTTGATCCGATGACGGTGCGCGATAGTCAGGAATTCTCCGATCCGGCGCTTGAAGCCTTCCGAATCCTGCTGCCATAGCTGGTCGTGCAGGAAAACACGCATTGTGTTCATGCCGATGCCTTGCGCCAGCGCCAGCTCGTCATCAATCCGCTTGGGGTCCCAGGTTGCTGCCTGCCACATCTCGAGCTGGTTGATTGCAGAGGCGGGCGTGTAGTTCGACCCGACCAGCCACGGCTGCTGCTTGTACCAGTCGTTCGCCTGTCCCTCTGTCCAGCGGGAGCGAGCGTCGGCAGGCGTAGAAGCAAGCGTGGCAGTCAGCGCAGAGGCGGCGGCGAATGTTGCGAACAACGGTTTCATCGGTCGATCCTTTCCTGGTCCTCAGCGCTTCTCAATGAAGAAGCGATAGGTCATGATGTTGTGATATGTCTGTCCCGGGTCCAGCCGTGCCGAAGGAAAAGAGGGCTGGTTGGGGGCGTCGGGAAAAAGCTGTGGTTCCATGACGATCGCATCACCCATTCGGTACAGTTGATCGTTCTTACCCTTGACCGTGCCGTCGAAAAAATTGCCCGAATAGAATTGCAGCCCCGGCTGGTTCGACCGCAGTTCATAGCCGCGCCCCGAGACCGGTTCTACGACGCGGGCCATCATGTGCGTCGTTGGTGTGACCTTATCGCCGATCACCCAATTATGGTCATAACCGCGGCCATAGACGATCTGGACATCGCGTCCGTCGCGGACGCGGTCGCCGACCGCGTGCGGCGTGCGAAAGTCGAAGACGGTGTCCTCGACGGATACCATCTTGCCGGTCGGGATCGAGCTGTCATCGGTCGGGGTGTAGCGATCGGCGGGGATCGTTACGACGTGTCCCATCGCGCTTTCGCCAGGACCCGCGAGGTTCCAATAGGTGTGGTTCGATATGTTGACGACGGTGGGCTTGTCCGTTGTCGCGCGGTATTCGATCGTTAATTGCTGTTTGTTGTCGAGACTATAGATCGCGTCTGCAGTAACCTTGCCAGGATAGCCCATGTCACCATCCGGGCTGACATAACGCATCGTCACCGAAGCGGTCGGTCCGCTCTTAACCTCGGTGATCGTCCAGAGTACCTTGTCGAAGCCCTTGGTTCCGCCATGCAGCGAATTGGGACCATTGTTCACTGGCGTCTGATAGGTTTTCCCGTCGAGCGTGAAGCGACCTTTGGCGATACGATTGGCGACACGGCCAACGGTCGCCCCAAAATATTCAGGCTTCGTCGCATAGCCTTCCAGCGTATCGTAGCCGACGGCAACGTCGGCCAGCTTGCCGTCCTTGTCAGGCATCATCACCGACTGGATTGCGGCGCCCAGCGCGATGATGCGAACTGATAAGCCTTTGCCGTCGCTCAGTGTAACTGCCTCGACAGCACGGCCGTCGGGAAGCGTGCCGAACGTGTCCCGCTGGGCGTCGGCCGCCATAGCGGGATGTGTCGCAGCGACGCCGGCCAATGCTCCTATGATAAACGCTTTACGCATGGTCTCTCCCTTTTTCAGTTTCGATAGCCTTGGGTAGCCAGCCCGCTGCATTCGGGGTCGATCTCGAACAAGGCGCCGCCCAAGTCTTCGTCCACCCCTTCGCCGGCTGAGGTTACAAACATCCGGTTGAGCGCTTCGCCGGCGAAGGTGCAACTGGTAATCTGCGAAGCGGGAAGCGCTATGCTGCGCTCACGCCTTCCGTTGGGATCGAAGCGCGTGACGCATGATCCACCCCAGCACGCGACCCACAAATGACCCTCGGCATCCAGCGTCATGCCATCAGGATTGCCCCACCCATCTTCGAATTCGATGAACGGCGTCCGGCTACCCAAACGGTTACCCTCGATCGGATAGCGAAAGATGGTGCGCAACCTGCTGTCGGTATGGAGCAACCAACGTCCGTTGGGATCAATCGCCGGGCCGTTGGCGATGGTATAGCCTTGCGCGACCCGGGTGACTTCCCCGCGATCGAGCAGATATACGTTCCCTGTCGGCGCCATGCAATCGAACGGCATGGTGCCAAGCCAGATGCGCCCGTGATGGTCGGCCTTAGCATCGTTGACGCGATTGTCGGACGGTTCACCGGGCAAAAGCGCGAGCGGCACGATTGTCAGCGGATCGAGGCCGAGCTTTATGACCGAGCGGCCGATCCCGGCCACGAACCCGCCACCCTCATTCTCGATCACCCAGCCGATAACGTCCGGCATTGCCCAGCTATCAACCCGGTCGTTCGTCAGCGAGAGCCGGTTCAGGCGGCGTTCGAGAATATCACACCAATAGACCGCCCGGTCGCGCGGCGACCAATGCGGCCCCTCGCCAAGCGTGTCGCGACGCGGCCGCTCGATGACGCGCACGTCGTTCAATGACTGTCGCGTGGCAGGCCGCGGGTCTGCGCGATCCGCTGGTATTTGATCGCGGACTCCAGCACCGCCCCGGTGTCGAACTGGCCGGTGATGGCGCGCTGGATTTCCTGCCAAGGCGTCTGCGAGGCGGGGTAGGCCTCGCCCTCGGTGAGGTCGAGTGAGGCGCGGCGCCGCTCGATCTCGGCCTTATCCACCAGCATATCGACGCGGCGCGCCTTCAGGTCGATGCGGATCCGATCGCCCGTTTGCACCAGCGCCAAGCCGCCACCAACGGCCGCCTCCGGGCTGGCGTTGAGGATAGACGGACTGCCGCTGGTGCCCGACTGGCGGCCATCGCCCAAGCATGGCAGCGCATGAACCCCGGCCCGGATCAGCGCAGCGGGGGGGCGCATGTTCACGACTTCAGCCCCGCCTGGATAGCCGACCGGCCCTGCACCGCGGATCACGAGCACCGTGCGCTGGTCGATCCCGAGCGCCGGATCGTCGATGCGGCGGTGGTAATCCTCCGGCCCGTCGAACACGACCACCTCGGCCTCGAAGGCATCGGGGGAGGCGGGATCGCTGAGGAAGCGCGCGCGGAAATCGTCGGAGATCACCGACTGCTTCATCACCGCGCCGTCAAACAGATTACCCGACAGGACGGTCAGCCCGGCCGACAGCTTCAAGGGGCGCTCGAAGGGGCGGATCACGCGCTCGTCCTCGATCCGCGAGTTGGCGATCACATCGGCGACGCTGCGACCGTCGGCGGTCAGCGCGTCGCCGTCGAGCAGCCCCGCCCGGTACAGTTCGCCCATCACCGCAGGCACGCCGCCCGCGCGATAATAATCCTCGCCCAGATACTCGCCCGCGGGTTGCAGATTGACGAGCAATGGAACGTCGGCACCATGTGCTTCCCAATCGGAGAGATCGAGCTCGACGCCCATGTGTCGTGCGATCGCGTTAAGGTGGATCGGCGCGTTGGTCGATCCCCCGATCGCGGAGTTGACACGGATTGCATTGAGGAACGCCGCGCGCGTCAGGATATCGGACGGCTTGCGGTCGGCGGCGACCATCTCGACGATCCGGCGTCCAGTCTCCCACGCAATTTCCTGACGGTCGCGATAGGGGGCGGGAATCGCGGCCGAGCCCGACAACGACATGCCGAGCGCCTCGGTCAGCGAATTCATCGTCGTCGCGGTGCCCATCGTGTTACAATAGCCCGTCGATGGCGCCGAACTCGCCACCAGCTTGATGAAACCGGCATAATCAATCTCACCCGCCGCAAGCATTTCGCGCGCGCGCCATACGATAGTGCCCGACCCGGTCCGTTCGCCCTTGAACCAGCCGTTGAGCATCGGGCCGACCGATAGCGCGATCGCGGGAATGTTCACCGTCGCCGCCGCCATCAGCGCGGAGGGCGTCGTCTTGTCGCACCCGATCGTCAGGACCACGCCATCGAGCGGATAGCCGAACAGGATCTCTACCAGACCGATATAAGCGAGGTTGCGGTCGAGTCCGGCGGTCGGACGCTTGCCGGTTTCCTGCAAGGGATGAGTTGGAAATTCGAGCGGTATACCCCCAGCCTCGCGGATACCATCTTTCACGCGTTCGGCGAGGACCAGATGATGCCGATTGCAGGGCACAAGGTCGCTGCCCGACTGGGCGATGCCGATGATAGGCTTGCCCGACTGCAGTTCTTCCAAGCTGATGCCAAAATTAAGGTATCGCTCAATGTAAAGCGCGGTCATGTCCGGGTTGTCACGATTGTCAAACCAAGCGCGGCTCCGCAAACGAGGTAGCTTTTTTGTCGTCATCAAACCACGCCGCTTCGATTGGCCTTTTCCATCCCCTGTCCTCCCACCATTGCCGCTCTAACAAGGCAAACTGTTGCGTTCCAAACTACAACCGAAACTATTAGTCATACAAGTAGCCAATAGCGAGTAAGTTATATAAGATAAATCGCTTGCACATCGACCTCTGTGACCATATTCGGATCCGCTAGAAGCCCGTGGTTAAGATCCGGGAGCTCAAAGGGGAGGATTGGCGATGAATTGGAAATCCGCGCTTTACGTGTCGGTGTCGTCCGTGATTGGACTGACCGGAATCGTGCCCGCCACGGTCGCGGCGCAAACCATCGGAACCCCGCGCGAGGCACCCAAGCCCGACGAAGCGAGCGACCAGTCGATCGATCCTGCCGATCCTGCCGGGGCTGTGCAGGACAGTACGCCGACCGACAGCGGCGACATCGTAGTCACCGGTTTGCGCCGTAGCCTTGAATCGGCGCAGGCGATCAAGCGCTCGTCCGACGCCATTGTTGACGCCGTCGTCGCTCAGGACATCGGCAAGCTCCCCGACACGTTCGCCTCTTCGGCGCTGCAGCGTGTGGCTGGCGTGAACGTCACGCGCGGCGGCGGTGAGTCGGCCGGCGTCACCGTGCGCGGCCTGCCCGACCTTACCACCACCTACAACGGCCGTCAGATCTTCACCGCGGAGGGCCGCTTCGTCGCCATCCAGGACTTTCCCGCGGGCACGGTCGCAGCGCTCGAAGTCTACAAATCGGGGACTGCCGATCAGATCGAGGGCGGCATCGCCGGCGAGGTGAACGTGCGTGGACGCAAGCCGTTCGATTTTAACGGCTTCGAGCTTTCGGGCTCGGCGAACGCCGTGCTTTCGCAGCAGTCGGAAAAGTTCGCTCCCAACGGCAATCTCCTTATCAGCGACCGCTGGGAGACAGGCATCGGCGAGATCGGGCTTTTGGCCAACGTGTCCTATGTCGGTATCAACTTCCTTGATTCGAGCCGCGAACAATCGGTGGTGATCGCCAGCACCAACGTCGTCAATCCGGACGGCTCGATAGCCAATAAGGCGCCCGGGTACGCGGCCGGGCTGCGCTTCCCCGACGCACAGGGGAACTTCCTGGGCTATGGTGATCGCTGGCGCCCGTCGGCCAATGTGGCGTTCCAGTGGAAGCCCACGCCCGATCTTGAGATCTATGCGGACGGCTTGTTCCAGGGCTTTCGGTCGAAGGACTATAATCGCTGGATGTTCATCCCGAACTTCGGTGACATCACGTTATCGAACATTGCGACCATTGGTGCCACCAACCAGATCGCGAGCGCTACAGTCAGCGGCGCGGTGCGTCCGGATGGTTATACGGGGTCCGTCAACGGCAAGACCGATACCTACCAGGGCGGTGGCGGCGTCAAATGGAAAAAGGACCGGCTGCAGCTTTCGGCCGACGTGGCCTACACCGACAGCAAATTTACCCTGGACCTGGTCAACGTTGACTACGCCGCCAAAGGCGCGCCGACCCACATCTCGAACTTCGACGTGTCGGAGGCGCAGGACGGGGGTCCGTCACAGACCTTTGTGAATTTCAGCATCGCCGATCCCGCCAATTTCATCAGCCGCGGCCTTTATCAGGAGCTGACGCAGGTGAGCGGCAAGGATTGGCAGGCACGCGCCGATGCGTCCTACGATCTCGACCTCGGCTTCCTGAAGCGATTGCAGGTCGGCGTGCGCTACTCCGACCGCAATGCCGCGCGCGACTTCGGGAACATCTACATGAACAACGAAGGGGCGCAAATCCCGCTGACTTCGCTGCCGGGCGTTGTCGTCAAGACAAGTCTGCCGGGTTTTACCTACAACACCGCGCAGCCAAACGTCGCTTACGCGGCTATCACCCGGGATAGTATTCGCGATAACCTGGTTGCGCTTCGAGCTTTCTTCAACGAGCCCGCGGGTACCGTCCCCTTCGATCCGCTGCAACGCTTCCGTGCCAATGAAAAGTCGTACGCCGCTTATGGGCAGCTGAAGTACGGCTTTGACCTTGGCGGGATAACAATCGATGGATTGGGAGGCCTACGCGTGATCAAGACGAAGGATCACGTCGATGCCACCTCGAATATCGCAGGCGTAATTGCACCGAGTTCCGCGGAACACGAATACACCGATTACCTGCCGAATGTCAGCAGTCGCATCGCCTTCACCGACAAGTTGCAACTGCGGCTTGCCTATACCAAGACGCGCACCCGGCCGAACTTTATCGACCTTCGGCCAAACCTGTCGCTGGGCTCGCCCCCGACCTTTCCTGCCGGTAGTCCATGTTTGGATCCGACAAGCCCCACCTATAACGGCCGAAGCTGCGCTCGCGGCGGGTCGCAAGGCAATCCGAACCTCAACCCGCTGGTATCAAACAATTACGACGCCAGCCTAGAATATTATTTCTCGCGAACCGGTTTCCTCAGCGCAGCCGTATTTCGTCACGACGTGAAAGGGTTCCTGGCAACCGTCAACAACGTTTATCGTGACCCAACCTATGGATTGGTAGCCATCGACCAGCCGGTGAACCTCGGCAGGACACGATTACAGGGCGCGGAAGTTCAGTTCACCAGCTTCCTCGACATCAACGCGCTGCCCGAATGGGTAAAAGGTTTCGGCTTGCAGGCGAACGGTACGTTCATCGATGCCAAAGGAGACCTACAACCGAACTTCGCGGCGACATATAACAATGAGCAGCAGCGCTTCCCCGGTGTGTCGAAATGGTCATACAATTTGGTCGCACTTTATGAGAAATCTCAGTTTTCAGCCCGTATCGCCTATAACTACCGGTCGCACTTTGTTTCGTACTACACGCTTGAAGCGTTGGACCCGATCGCTCATCCCACGATAGAGCAGAGCCGCGGTCAACTCGACGGATCGATGTCGTTTACTCCGGTGCCGAACATCACGCTTGCATTCGACGTGGCCAACCTGCTCGGTAATCCGATCCAGCGCGACCGTGCGTACAACACCGGCGATGTCTACAGGCGGCAGGTCCTCTACATCGAGCG
Source organism: Sphingomonas sp. (assembly GCA_965219075.1). Classification (GTDB taxonomy): domain Bacteria; phylum Pseudomonadota; class Alphaproteobacteria; order Sphingomonadales; family Sphingomonadaceae; genus Sphingomonas. Next base: position 1,272,116 of record CBDCMM010000002.1, on the reverse strand, counting down.
CAGCTATTCGTTCGGCATCCGATTCCGATTTTGATTTCCGTTCGTCATCCTAGACGTGCGGCACTAATCGTGAAGCGGTCGCTTGCCGCCGGTGCGCTGGCGTTCGCGGTGGCGGGAGCGGGACTTGCGCGCAACCCCCAATTCCGCGGTGCCGATCCGCATGCGCTGTTTGTGGGCGACGAGCTTTGGGTCTTTCCCACCGGAGGCCCGGGCGGCAGCTGGTCCGCCGACCGGTTCCGTGCGTTTTCGTCGCGCCACCTGAAGACCTGGCGTAGCCGCGGCGAACTGATTCGGCGCGACCAGATCAAGTGGATCGGCGACGATGGCGCGCCCGTGCACTTCCTGTGGGCACCGGGCGTCGTGACCCGCGGCGGCAAGTGGTATCTCTATTACTCGGTTGGCCCGCAGGACCCGACGCCCAGCCGGATCGGTGTCGCGGTCGCGGACCAACCCCAGGGACCGTATCGCGACAGCGGCCGACCGCTCGTGACTGGCGGCCACGGGTTCGAGGCGATCGACCCGATGGTGTTCATCGCGGCGAGCGGCAAGGCGTATCTCTATGCCGGCGGCAGCGCGGGCGCGACCTTGCGGGTATGGGAACTCACACCCGACATGATCAGCATCGCCCGAGAAGTGAAGGTGGCAACGCCGCCCAACTTCACCGAAGGCGCTTTCATGCACGAGCGCAACGGCAACTATTATCTGTCGTACAGCCACGGCAAATGGAACGGCCCGAGCTATTCGGTCCATTATGCGACCGCGACGTCGCCGACTGGCCCCTGGACCTATCGCGGCGCGATCCTCACCGGCGATGAGCGCCATCAGGGGCCGGGGCATCACAGCTTCGTGCGCACGCCCGGGGGCGGTTGGCTCATCGTCTATCATCGGTGGGAAGGTCAGCGGGACCCCGGACCATATCGCGGCGAGCGGCAAATCGCGATCGATCGCGTCCGCTACGCGGCGGACGGGCGAATTCTGCCGATCCAGATGACCGACGGAGATGCAGCGCCGACGTTGCCGCTGCGCTAGTCCGATTGTCCGGCCGAGTCTACGGTGCGCCCGGATCCTTCGTCGGCGCGACCCTAGGTGGGCGCAGCCCAGCGACCCGCGCCGCCAGCGGTGCCAATGGCGGCAGGCCGCTCGTCGGACGGTCCAGGTAGAAGAAAGCTACCGCCGACACGTCATCGCTCCGAAAGAAGTTGGTCCAGCCATCGGGCAGTCCCGGCGCAGTAACGGCCTTGCCGCTGGACAACAGATGCGCGAAGCCGGGGCGGTGACCGGGATCGATCGTCACCGGGGTCAGGCGGACACCGCGCCGCTGCATCGCGATGACCTCCGCCTTGGGGGCGCCGCCGATCTGCTGCAACGTCACGCGCGCATCGTGCGAGAAGAAGATCGGATCGGGGATGTGGAAGCGGTAAAAGGTCCAGCGGCCGTGTGCTTCGTCGGAAACCGGCGCGCCCTCAAAGCGGTTCGCAAAGCTTCCCTGGCCCCATCCGGTGCCGAGGTAGTCCTCGGTCCCGGTGCCGACCAGCGTAGGATGCGTGACATCGCCGTCGAGGTAGATCTTCGCCTCGCCTTCTCCCCACCACGTCTTGCCATAGACAGGATCCGTGAACGTCGTGACGATCGCACCGAGATAGCGCCCCCGGCCGACGACGTGTGGCAACACCGTGAAGGCGCGACCAGGCTGCGTCGCGCGGTCCCGGCTCCAGTACGCGTGAAAATAGAGCGCGTCGCGCTGCGGCTGCGGCATCGCCCGGTAATCGACGTCCCAGTAAATCAGCGGCAGGTCGCTGCTCGATTCGTTGGTGACGACGACGCGGGCGCCCTTGGCGAACGGCATCGGAACGTAGGAGACCATCGATCGAGCCTCGGGGCTCGCCACCAGCGCCGTTTCGATCGATGTCAGTGCGCCGGCGCCCGCTGCGAAGAAATCACCGAGGGGCACGGATACCGCCGGAGTGGATGCGCCGTCCCAGTAAATGTCGAGCCGCAGCGCGCGAAGCCGCGTCGCCGAGCGATCATCAATCGTGATCCACATGCGGTCGATCACCCCCGCGCCCTTGATATCGGCGAGCACCATCGCGCTGCCGGCAGAGATGGTCTCGAACGCATGGCCCTTGGCTCCCGCGTTCTCGCGCCCGCCTTCGCCCTTTGCGGCGGTGCGGTTCTCGGGTGTTGCCCAGCGAGGCTGGCCTTGCTGCCAGCGGTACAGCGCCGCTTCCTGCGCCATCACCGGTGCCGCTGCCCCGACTGCGAGCGCCGCAACAATCGTCCAAAGCACGTTTTGCACGTAGCGCCTCCCTTGCAAATGGCGGTTTAATCAGACAAATATCGGTAGTACAAGTGGCTAATAGCGCTGTGCGCACGACGATCAGGGAGGGCTGCAATGCGAAGGCTGAGGATCATCGGATTGCTCGCGAGCGCGTGGTTGACGCTTCCCGCGCTGGCGCAGCGCACCCCGACCCCGCCGGGGGGTCCGGAGACGCCGTATGTCGATCCGGACAAGGCCTATTTGTTCGCGCACATGACGAAGGAGCACTACGGCGTCCTCTACTATTCAGTCAGCCGCGACGGTTTGCACTGGCAGGCGGTCAACGACGGCCGGCCGGTGTCGAGCGATTATCACGGCCATGCCTCGATCGCCCGCGGCGGCGACGGACGCTTTTACCTCGTGGGCAACAAGAGCGACGATGATCCGCTGATCCACTTCTGGGTGTCAAACGACCTGATCCGCTGGACGCCATGGGCTACGTATCGCCCGGACTTGTCGGATATCCGCGGGTTACCTCACGCGCTGCAGCGGATCGGCGCACCCAAGCTCTTCTTCGACGCTCGATTGCGGCAATTTCTGCTGACGTGGCATACCCCGAACGAGGAGGGATCGGCCGCGGACCCCGAACGCTATTGGACGAGCCAGCGTACGCTGTACGTGCTGTCGCCCGATTTGAAGCGGTTCGATGCGCCGCCACGGCGTTTGTTCGAGTGGAAGATGGCGACCATCGATACGATCGTGCGGCCCGACGATGCCGGTCCAGGGTATTGCGCCATCGTGAAGGATGAACGCTATCCCTCCTTCGAATGGGTGACGGGGAAGACCATCAGGATCAGCTGCGCGCCGGAACTGACGGGTCCCTATCCCCTGCCGGGGCCGCCGCTCAGCCCTAATTTCCGCGAAGCGCCGACACTGATCCGATCGCCAGACGATCGCGCTTGGCTGTTATATTATGAGCAATATGCCGGGACCAGCTATGGCCTCTCGACCGCGCCGCGACTGGCGGGGCCCTGGTATCAGGTTTCGGGCAATACCGGTGTTCCCGCCTGGAACCGGTATGAGATGGTCCCGCGGGTGCGCCACGGATCGATGATTCCGATCGATCGCCAACAGTATGACGCATTGTTGACCGCCTTTCCCAACCTTAAGGATTTTCAAGCTAAGCCGCAGTGAGCCGGATGCCATCCGCCTGACAGCCCCAACGCAAGCCGATCACTCCGGACAGGTATGCTATGGCCGGCGCCTCACATGACAATGGCAACTTCGTGCTTTCTGCGTATCCGTCCGGTATGGCCGCGCACTACGCCCATACCGTGGTAATCGCGGCGGAAGTTCGGGTATAAATAAGCGCTATACCGAGCAAAAATTGGGAGTTTGAGCGCAAATTCTAATTTTTTGGCGATTACGTATCTGACAAACCTAGCGCGATCGCTTGACCAGTTCCAGCCAGAGAAACTGACTTGCTTCGGCTACGTTTTCGATCGGGTGTTGGGCGCAATTGTCATCAACAAAACCGGTCATCGCCTCGGCATCGTCGCTATCACGAACGAGCCGCTCTCCGCCCAGCCCAGAGTTCGGAAACTCCATGGCGGTCAAAAAACCCAGCTAGTCACTTTTTGTCTGCGCGCCGATCCGGTTGTTGATCTACACGAGCGCGCGATCTGGCGAGATCGCGACGCTGAGATGGGAATATGTCCATCCGCCTCGCCTCACGCTCTCCGACAGCAAGACCGGCCCGAAGACGATATACCTCGACGCCCCGGCGATGGGCGTGCTGAACAGCCTTCCTCAACAGCCGACTGGCTTCGTCTTCGCAGCCAGCGATCAAACAGACGAGCCGCTGAGGCTGGACAATCATTCGGCGAAGCGAGTACGCCGCGCCGCGCTGCCCGACGTGCGACTGCACGACCTTCGTCATAGCTTCGCGTCGATCGCCATTATGGACGGTATATCGCTGAGCCTGATCGGCAAGCTGCTAGGCCATGCCCTACCCGCGACAACGGCGCGCTACGCGCACCTGGCCGACGAAGCGATCATGAACGCCGCCGAGCGCGTCTGTTCGTCGCTCGCGTCCGGTCTGGGGTTGGCGGCATGGCCGCGCACAGCCTCGTCCGTGCCGTTGCGGAAGAACTCGCCACGGTCGGCGTTCACTCGATCAAAGGGCTTGAACGGGGCGGCAAGCCGCGCCTGACCGCATGGTAGGCGACGCTGCCCGGGCATGGTATCCGCTACTACGGCTCGGGCCGAAAGGTCTATGTCGTCCAGACCGTCATGGGCGGACGGACGCGGACGATCACGATCGGCAACGCCAAGCTGTTCACCGACGCCGAGGCGATCAGCGTGGCGCGCCGCATACTGCTTCGCGCGCAGGTCGGTGATGACCCCGCGACCGTGAGGAAGCGAAAACGGTCGGCGCCGCGCTTTCAGGACTTCCTTTCGCTCTAATGGCAAGGATGGCGTCGCAGGGCTGGAAACCGAGCACGCGGGCCACGCACGATGGCTATCGGCGTCTCCACATCGACGGCGAGTTCCCGAGGAAGTTCGCCGGCGCTGCGCGACTGGATCGAGCGGATCGCCGGGCACCCCGCGGTCGTCCGCGCGCCGGCGGTCGCCGACGGCCTTAAAAGCAGTTAGTTTTACGGTTGCAGGCCGCGGCGCCGGGAATTGTTTCGGTAGCGTAGCGTATTAATATTGCAGGATATTTTCTGGCGTTGCTTCGTTTGTTCACCGGTCGCGGACGTACCGTTCAGCTGTTCGCCGACAGCAACCAAAAGAAGGATTGAATGATGAAACTCGACGGCAAGAAGATCGCCATCCTGATCGCACCGCGCGGCACCGAGGATCCGGAATTTGTTAAGCCGCGTCAGGCGGTCGAGAATGCGGGCGGCGCCGTCACCGTCATCAGCCTGCAAGCCGGCGAGGCGAAGACCGTCAACAACGACCTCGACGCCGGACCGGCTTACCGCGTCGACAAGACGATCGACGAGGTCTCCGCCAGCGAGTTCAACGGCCTCGTCATACCCGGCGGCTGCGTCGGCGCGGACAAGCTGCGCGGCAGCGACAAGGTCGTTGCCTTCGTCCGCGATTTCTTCGCGCAGGAAAAGCCGGTCGCAGCGATTTGTCACGCGCCATGGACGCTGGTCGAGGCAGATGTCGTCAGGGGACGCACGCTGACATCCTTTCCGACGCTCCAGACCGATATCGAGAATGCGGGCGGCATTTGGGTCGATAAGGAGGTCGTGGTCGATCAGGGCCTGGTCACCAGCCGCGATCCCGACGACCTTCCCGCATTCTGCGCCAAGCTTGTCGAGGAATTCTGCGAAGGCAAACATGCCGAACAGGCCCTAAGCGCCTGATCTAGCGCGGGTCGGCGGCACGTCATCCCGATGACCTATGCCGTCCCGCGCCCCCCATGGTAATTATGCGCAGCTTAACTGTTCGCCGGTAAGGATCACGGCAATCCGGGAGGCGGTCATGTTGCAGCAAGTTCTTTACATCAGCAGTATTTCCCCGTCGGCGCTGATCGATGTCCCAAAGATATTGGCCGTATCGCAGACGAATAACACACGCGACGAACTGAGCGGGCTGTTGTTCTTCAACGGCAAACGATTCCTTCAGGTCATTGAGGGGCCGCAACCGGCGATGGACACGGTTTTGGACCGGATACGCGCGGACAAGCGCCTCCGTGCCATCGTCGTCCTGTCCGCCCGGATGGTCAGCGCGCGTGAGTTCGGGCGGTGGGCAATGGCGGATGCGACGAATGCGAAGAACGCCGCCGAACTGCTGGCCGGCATCGAACCGCTCGTCGCCCGGTCGGCACCGGCGATCAGGGATACATTCGCCAGCTACGCGCGTCTCGCGATCGCGGCATGATCGATCCGCCGGCGCGCCTCGGCGCCCGTCGTTGTCAATGCGGCAGATGCAGGTAGTTGGCGTCGAAACCCACTACGCCGTACAACTTTGATATGTCGATGATGACGATCTGCTGTCGCTTGAAGGTCACCAGCCCCTGCTCCCGCAGGCGCTTCAGCACCCGGTTGATGTGAACCGATGAAAGCCCGAGCGTGTCGCCCAGATCCTCCTGCGTCAGCGGCAGTTCGAACGCCTCACCTTCGATCATTCCGACATTTTTCAGCCGCGCGTGCATCTCGCAAATCAAATGGCCCAGACGCTCAAGGGCATCGCGTCTGCCCATATTGACGATCCATGCGCGCAGCACCGCCTCGTCGACAAGGCTGGCCCACCACAGAGCGCGAAGGATGCGCGGCCGCTCGGACAGTTGCAGCATCTTGTCGCGGGGGATGAATGCGACCCTGCAACTGTTCATAGAGCCGATGCTGTGGTCCATCTGGTCGAACAGCGTGATGTGCGTATCGCAGAAATCGCCGGGAATGAGGAAAGCGGTTATCTGCCGCGTTCCATCCGGCAGCACCTTGTAGCGGCAAGACCATCCCTCGATCATAAGGTGAACATGATCGGGGCGCTCGCCTTCACGGATGATGTCGCGCCGCGCTCCGAACTCGCGAATGTCGTTACCAAGGCTGAGCAGAAGTTGCCGGTCCTCCGCCGTCAATCCGCCGGGCAGATTACCAGCGGAGCTGATCTTTTCCAAAAATGCCAATGCCATAGAGATGCTTCCGCCCTACCTGCGGCGATAGTGTCGCCATGGTCTTTGCGCCACGCCGATCCTGAAGCGGCGATACGGTCAGATACTCCGGCCCGGCAAAAAAACCTAACCTATGTTTTGTTGCGGGATCGAAGATTCGAAGCCCATTCTCGGGAAGCGGGCGGAAATCTTCCTAACCCAGTATAATTCGAACGGATTGCGGCCGTTTACACGGAACCGCGACACCGCATCGTCGTTGCCGCGATGATGAAACGCACGCCTGCCCACGCGCTGTTCGGCGCAACCGTCATGCTCGCCGCGACCGCCGCGGCGCCGCCCGATCAGACAGCGCCTTCGATGCCGCCGATGGCGGTCGGGAACGAGGCGAACGCAGAGCAGCTCAAGCTCGCGCGGCGCGAGGGCGCGGCCTATGACGCGCTCGTGCGCTGGGAGCGTCAGGGCGCGTCTTGGTCGAAGGACGGGCACGCGGGTGATTTCCGGCTGGTCGCCGCGCTTTCTCCGGCCGAGGGTTCCTGGTCGGCGGGGAGCGGCGCCCCGGCATGGACCGATGCGCCGCAGGGCATGGCGCATTTGCGCGTATTTCCGGAGGACGCGGCCAGCCTTCGGTTCGTGCCCGGGCTCGTGATGCGCGCGCAGATGCTTGACGGGTCGGGCGGCGTACTGGGGGAAACGCCGCTGATCGCCGGGCTGTACCCGGTGACGGACGCTTACGGCGCAAACGTCGCGCTGCCGCCGGGTGTGGCGCGGATCGCGATCGTGATCGAGCCGCTACAGGCCAAGCGCCACGATCCGTACAATGGCGACCGCTTCTTCAAGCAGACGACCGCGCTGTTCGACGCGCCCGCCCGGCTTGACACCGGCGGCCGGACCGCAAGCGAACGCGCCGAAGCCTCTCCGCCCGCCCAGTTGAAGGCCGAGCGCATCGCCGCGCTGAAGGCGACGCTCCAGAACATGTGGGACCAGGCGAGCGACGGCGGCGAGAAGACCGACAACGGCATGATCGTCGATTATGCGATGGAGTATTCGGAATCGTTCTGGCAGTTCGACAAGAACAGCGGCCAGTATCGCTATTCGATCGAGAACGACAGTTCGGAAAAGACCAACGATCATATCGAGGTCGCGCCCCGCGATCCGCGCACCGGAAGCTTTCTGGGCGGGGCAACGGTCCACACGGTGCTGAGCCGGGCCGCGAAGAACTATCGACAGGAATATGATGTGCCGCTGCTATGGCATAGCTGGCTCTATCATTACGGCGGGAACGTCCGCGTGCCCGGCACCGGCAAGGACTATACGTTCGAGGTGCATGTGACGCCGCCGGCGGTGCCACATTACGGGCGCCAAACCGGCAATCAGCTGTTTACGCCCGCGGCGGTGACGTTCGAGAATGTCCAGTTCTGGGTCGGGAGCCGTTGATGCGCCTGTGGAAATATGCGCTTCCCGCCCTCGTCGCGGGAGCAGCGGCCGTACCCGCCCAAGCGCAAGAAGGGCCGCCCGATTATTTCAAAGTCTATACCTATGACCAGCCGCTGGCCGGCTGGGCGGAGTTCAACCTTTGGAATACGGTCGTGGCGTCCAGCGACCAAAAATATGAGGCGTTCGACGACGGGGGCGGCCGCGCCGGGCTGGTCGCGCACGCGGCCGAAGTGGAATACGGCGTGACCGACCGTTTGGCGCTGGGCGGGTATCTCGATTTCGAGACCTCGCCGCGCGGGCCGTTCCGGTTTACCCAGGGACGGATCGTCGCGCGCTACAAATTCTCTTACCGGCATGAACAGTTCATCAACCCGTCGATCTACGTCGAATATACGATCCCCCGCGCCGGCAAGGGGGATCAGGAGGTCGAGGTCCGCTTCATCGGCGACAAGGATCTTGGCGACTTCCGGATTGCCGCCAACCCCATTCTGACGATGACGACGACCGGCGACAATGCGGGCGCCACGCCGACCGCCGGACTCGATGCGGGCATTTACTACCGCCGCTATCGCGCGTTCCAGCCGGGGCTGGAATATTACGGCAATTTCGGGAAGATCGGCGATTGGAAGAACCAGACCCACTATCTGCTCGCCGCCGCCAACATCCCGGTAGGCAGGCAGGGCACGCTCAACATCGGCGCCGGGCCGGGGCTGAACGGCAACACCGACGGGTTCATCGTAAAGACCATCCTGAGCTTCGACGTGAACGCGATCCGTCCGTCGAAATTGTTCGGCCATCGCGGGCCGGGATAAGGCCCGGCCGCGGTGCGGTCACGGGGAAGCCAAACCTGGGTTATTGATCGGGGCGAATGAACAATTTCCGCGCAAGGTTTAGGCGGAACCCGCTGATTCGATGTTCTTTTCTACGATCACATCATCTGCTTGGGAGATGGACTATGCGGGTACCGAAATATTTTCTTGTCGCGGCTGCAATGGTTTCGGCCACGCCGGCCTTGGCGAGCAGCTATATCGCGCTCGGGGATTCGATCACGTTCGGCGAGACCGATCTCGTCTATCAGCAATCCTACGGGATGCGCGGGTATGTCGATGATATCGCCAACTATCTTGCCGTGCGCGATGGTGGAAAGCGGCCGAACGTCGTCAATCTTGCGATTGACGGCGAGACGACCGGAAGCTTTATCGACAATAGCGGTCGCACGCCCCCGGTCGCCGGACGCGGCGACGTTCCGCTCCAGCTCGAAAACCTTAACTACACGACCTTCGCTTCGCCGCAGGCGACGCTGTTCGCCGATGCGGTCAACAGGCTCGATGCAGCGGGCGATCCGGTCAAGACGATCACCGTCACGCTCGGGTTCAATAATCTTGCCGCGCTTGCGGCGATGCCGGCGGATCAGGCGCTTGCCGCCGCACCCGGCGTGCTGGATCTTTACGCCGCGCAGTACCGGACGATCCTCACCGATATCCGCGGCCTGACGCCCGGTGCCGATCTTTACCTGCTCGGCTATTACAATCCCTTTCCCGCCGACCCGTCCAGTCCGGCGGCGCCGCTGTTCAACGCCTATGGCATGCAGTTGAACGGCATCATCAAGGATCTGGCGGGGCAATTCGGCGCGCATTACGTCGATACCGCCGCCGCGTTCCTCGGCCGCGAGGCGGAACTCACCTATCTCGATGAACAGCCGGCGGGCTATGTCCGCAGCGGCGCGTATGGCGGGGTCGAGCCGATCGGCGACGTGCATCCCAACGAAGCGGGGTACAGCGTGATCGCCCGCCAGATCGAGGCATCCTCCGCGGTTCCCGAACCCGCGACCTGGGCGATGATGCTGCTTGGCTTCGGGCTTGTAGGCGGTGCTGTTCGCTATCGCCGGCGTTCGACCGGTATCGCGTTCGGCTGATTTGCGCGGCCGGGCCCTTACTCTGCCCCGGAGGCAACGGCAGAGTGAGGGTTGGCATCGCCGCGCCTTACCCCGGCATGACTTGCCGGCAGGGGCAGGAACATCGCCGGATGCCTGCATTGTGGGTGGAGAAATCTATGGCGATGTGCTCGCGCTTGCCGGGCAACAGGCTCGGCGATTGGTCCTGCCATTCCTTGGCAGCGTAGACGGTCGAAGCGAGAAATGCGCCAACATTGGCACCGCGGGGACCGAGACTTCGCTTCGACGGACCCGCGCAGTAGATCATCGAGGCGCGAACGTAACGTCGGAAAAGGGTATCGAACTTGACCCCCAACTCTTTCATGCTCCCGTTGATAAGCTCGAGAAACGTGAGGGTGGACAGCCGGCGATCTAGCGGTCCGCGCAGTTTAAAGCGGGCTCACCAATCAGCCAGACCTCGTGATCTACCGAGCGTTACCTTCTCCGTCGATATCCACCGATCAACCGGCGACACCGACCGGCAGTCGCCGTGTAGCCTCGCCAAGCATTGATCCGCGAAGCTGCCGCTACCGCGACTGAACAAACGAGACGAACGGCGTTAGTCTGCTAGACCCTAAGTGCTGACTATCGTCGCAATTTGGTCTGGCGGAATTCTGGACCGAAATTCCAACCCCAGACGGCCGCGACCAACCCACGCAACTCTCGCCGGCCAAACGTCGCCGTTCAATCGCAGACTCGCATCGGACCCGGCTACTGGTTCGCTTCCCGTGTGAAGCAGCGACCCGAGGGATGACAGGTCAAGGACGTGCGCTCGAAACGCGACATTGTCGATCGTTACCTCCGTCAGCAGAAATACCTTCAGCCGTCGCGAGCGTCGTTGTTCGGTCACGCTGGAAGGCACGAAATTAGGGCCCGCCCCCGCAATGACCGCGGGCGCGGTCACTTCTTGCCTTTCTTGATCGCTTCTTCAGCCGCCTTTGCCGCATCGTCAGACTGCTTCTGAGCGGCCTTGGCTGCCTTTTCAGCGGCCTTGGCCGCCTCGTCAGCCGCTTTCTTTGCATCATTGGCTGCGGCTTCCTGCTGCTTGGCAAGATCCGCCGCAGCTTTCGCTGCGTCCTGAGCAGCCTTCTTGGCTGCTTGATCGGCGGCTTTGGCAGCCTTGTCGGCATTCGCCTTACCCGCTTCCTCGGCTGCCTTTGCAGCGTCCTTGGCAGCCTTCTCGGCATCCTTATCAGTGGCGACCTTCGCAGCATCTTTAGCCGCTTTTTCGGCTTCTGCGCCTCTTGCGTCATCGGCGGCTTTCTGGGCCTTCGCTGCCGCCTCAGCTGCCTCTTTCGCAGCCCTCTCGGCGTCCTTGGCTAAGTCCTTGGAAACCTTATCCGCATTTTCCTTGGCCGCCTTCTCGGCATCCTTGGAAGCCTTTGCAGCATCTTCCGCGACAGCCTTGGCGGTATCCTTCGCAGCCTTGTCCGCATCGGCGGCCTTCGCCGCCTTTCCGGCCTTGTCGGCATCCTCTGCCGCCTTGGCGGCATCCTTGGCCGCCTTTTCGGCAGCTGCAGTGAGCCCGGGATCGTTGCCCGCCTTGGCCACGCTTGCGGCGGCGGCGGCATTGCGAGCGGCAGCATCCGCAGCGGCCGTTGCAGCAGCTTCTGCGGCCGACTTGCTCGTCCGCTCGCTTTCAGCTGCAGCGGCGGCATCGGCTGCACGCTGCGCCTCAGCAGCGGCCGCATTAGCCTTTACTTCGGCGGCCTTGGCGGCCTCGTCAGCAGACTTGTCCTGCGCTGCTTTCACGGCAGCTTCCGCGGCTCGATCAGCGGCAGCCTTCTCGGCGTCCGCTTGCGCCTTTGCAGCAGACGTTGCGGCAAGATCGGCTTCCGCCTTTGCCGATTGCGCGGCTGCGTCACCTGCGGCCTTGACCGCGGCTTCGGCGGCCGCGGCCGCTGCCAACTTGGCCGCGTCGCTCTTTATCTTTTCGGCGTCTGCCTGTGCTGACGCGTCGGCCGAACGCTGCGCGGCTGCGGCTGCTTCCTGCGCAGCGCGATCAGCCGCTACCTTCGCTTCGCTGGCTGCTGCTGCGGTCTCTGTCTGCTCTGTCGCCGTCGCCGCGGTTTTCGCCTGATCTGCCGTAGCGGCTATCGAAGTCGTCGCGGTCGCCACTGCCTTTACCGCCGCAGATGACGACTCTGTAGCGATACGCATCGCGTTGGCCACGTCGGTCGGATCCACTGTTGGGCTACCGACGAGGCTGCCCGTTACGAGCCCGCCGGTGATCTTCGCAAGCGACACCGGCGCTTCGGATACTGTTGCCGCAATGACGGGTGTTGCGACAACCGGCGCGGCTACCGAGGGCTCCGCCGCCACCGGAACCGGTGCTGCCACGGCAAGTGCGACAGATCCGTCAAGCGTCACCGCACTAGTCACGGTGGGCGTGACGGGCGAGTGCGGTTCAGCGGCCGGTGCCGGGGGCGCTGCCGGGGACACAATTGTGCGGGTAACGCCGTTTGCCTGAACCTGCATCGAATAAATGTTGGCCGCACCGACCAGCGCTACGGCACCTGGCCTGAGCAGATCGTGCGCGCCGCCATCGCCCGTGGCGACATCGACCGCGCCTTCCAGCACCTGAACCGAAGCCCCGTTCCCGGATACTCCGACAGTAAAGGTCGTACCCTTTACCACAGCGGCGAGGTACGGCGTCTTCACCTCGAAATGTGGAGTCAGTTTCTTCTTAATCATGAAGACGACGTTGCCGAAGTCTTCGAATACCTGGGTGAATCCGGTCGCTTGCTGATTGGAGGTCAAGCGGACCTGCGAGGCAGGGGCGACCATCATATATTCGGTTCCGCGAACCAGCACCGCACGCCCGCCCCGTCCAGTCGTGACGGTATCTCCGGCCGTGACGACGTTCCCGCGGCTGGCAATCTTGGTTACGCCGCTGCGCGACACCTGTACCGGCCCGCTGGCCTCACTGATTGTCCAACGCGGTTCATCGGCCATCGCCACCGTCGAACAGCTTGCCGCCAAAATTGCGGCCATTCGCTTACGCATGCATCTCTCCCCCATGGAAAAAATCCACAGATCATCGATCAGCTATGAGGTTGCGAACTTAGGATCGGATTTCGCGACAAGGTGAACGCGCCGTTATGCAGCTTTTTTGGGATAACTATTTGCAAAGGCTTGTTGGCTTAGGCCTCGCTAATGAAGCGAGGACTGTCGATGCACCGCAATGTGAATGCCCTGCCTTTTATCCTTTCGGCAGTCGCCGCAGCATCGCCAAGCTCGGCACAGGTGCGACTTGATCGTGCCGATCCGTCGATCACTCAGCAGGCGCTACCCAAACCGGTGGTGCCCGTTGAGCCGGCGCCAAGTCCGACATTAATGCCTCCGATTGAGCGGTCCGCCGAGCAGGCGCAGAGCATTCCACGCATTGCCGGCGCAATCGTCATCGATGGCAACGTGGAAATCCCCACAAGCGCGTTCGCTCCTTCGTTGGTTGCCTACATCGGACGCGATCTGTCGAGCGAAGACCTGTCGCATCTGGCGGGGGCCGTGGCGGCAACCGCGCGCACTCTTGGCTACCCTTTCGCCAGTGCGACTATCGAGCCGCAGTCGATGACGGGTGGCATCCTTCACGTGACGCTTGATGAAGGGCACATTGCCGCAGTGCGCGTCATCGGCGCGATCAATCCGCTCGCAGACCGGATCTTGACGCAGGCGCTGGTCGCCGATCACGCCGTCCGCAGCGTCGCGCTGGAGCGTGCGATTCTGTTGGTCGGGGATATCCCTGGCCTGACGGTGAAAAACAGCAAATATGTGCGGCAGGACGGTTTCGGCATTCTGCTGGTGACTGTGAGCGAAGATCGCGCGAGCGCCTATGCACAGATCGATAACCGCGGCAGTGCCGAGGTCGGCCCGATCCGATCGACACTGCTCGCTAGCCTGCGCGGCCTCGCACAATCCGGCGATGAGCTTGGATTGATCGCGGCACTAACGCCTTTGCAGCCGAGCGAATTTGCGTTTCTGCGCGCGCGCTACAGTGCGCCGATCGATGCCAACGGGGCGGTGGTGACAGTTTCCGGCGCTTATGGACGCGCTAATCCCGGCGCTTCTCTGGCACCGCTCGAAGTGGTCGGAAACAGCATAGATCTTGCGGTCGATTATGCCCGGCCATTACTGCGCAGCCGCCAACGCAGCTTGTGGGGCAATCTTGAGTTTCGTACCCTCAAGAGTAATCAGACGTTGCTCGGGAATGATTTGCGAGACGATCGGCTGACGACGCTGACGGCATCGCTCTATGGTGTGACGAAGGCGGGCTCCGGGACCCTGCGCGGCGAGATCGCCTTCGTTGGCGGCTTGCCGTTCGCTGGAGTATCGCACGAAGGCGATGCGATGACATCGCGCTCGGATGGTGACGCACGCTTCGCTGTCTGGAAGTACACGATCGATTGGACCGCCGACCTCGGCGGGCCTTTTGCAATCGCGCTCGCCTCGTCGGGTCAGATCGCTTCGCGTCCGTTGCTAGCGACAATGGAGATTGGCGCGGGAGGTCCTGCGTTCGGGCGCGGATATGACTATGCGGAGCGGACCGGCGATCAAGGCGTCTTGGGGTCGGCTGAACTCCGTGCCAATGTCGGGCGACTGTCCAGCATCATCACGCGATTCCAGCTCTACGGGTTCGTTGATGGTGGGTATGTCGATAACCTGCGTGGCGGCCTCGGTGGCGGCTCATTGCTGTCGACAGGCACAGGTGCGCGCTTAGGGCGCGGGCTGCTGGATGGCATGATCGAAGTGGCCTTTCCGCTCAACCAGGATCGGTTCGACACAGGGACCAAGCGTCCACGAGTATCGTTCCGGGTGTCGCGCGTTTTCTGACGGATGGGCAAGGCATTGCTTCAGATTGACCGGCGGCGGTCCTCGGGGATCATTTTGGGCGTGGTCGTTGTACTTGGCTATGCGATGATGGCGAGCGTGACCGGCGCCGTCATTGATCGCGGGCTGATGCCGCTGCGCTTCGAAGCCATCGATCGCGCCGCAAGCGGTAAGGTGGTTGTCGTAGAGATGGATGCCGAGAGCGCAGCGCAGATCAAGCGCTGGCCCTGGTCGCGGGACAATTACGCGCGCGTCGTCGATCGCTTGCGGCAGGCAGGCGCAGCCTCGATCGTGTTCGACGTTGATTTCTCCTCGCCCTCGGACGATGTCGGTGACCGTTCTTTCGCCGCGGCGCTCGCGCGGGCCGACGGACTCGTCACACTGCCGACCTTTGGCCAGATTGCCGGTAGCAAGGATCGGCGGATTATCGACGCCCTTCCGATACCCTTGCTCCGCACCAATGTCGCGCTCGCGTCGGTCAGCATCAGGCCAGATCCCGATGGCCAAGTCCGTAGCATGCCGTTCGGAACTGTTACGGCCGGGATACCGCGACCATCTCTATCTGCGTATATTTCCGCGCAATCCGGAGCGGCGGACGCAGATTTTCCGATCGATATGTCGATCGATCCGAGATCGATTCCAAAGCTGAGTTTTGTCGATGTCCGTGACGGCCGGTTCGATCCGAAAATTGTAACAGGGCGCAACATGCTGATTGGCGCGACAGCGGTCGAAATGGGCGACCGTTACGGAACGCCGCAATGGGGGGTGATACCGGGTGTCATCGTCCAGGCGCTGGCAGCCGAAACATTGCTACGCGGAGTGCCGGTGCGGGGGTCGCCGCTACTGATGCTGCTCCTGGCAAGCATAGCCGTTGCAGGGCTGGTCCGATTTCGATCCTCGGTTCCGAGCATCGGCGTAGGGATCATGTCCGCTACGTCTCTTGTGGTCTGTGTTCTGGTCGCCCAGCATCATTTTCTTTTGATTTATCCTGTAGCGATACCCCTGACAATGATCGCGACCGCGACGCTCGCTTGTATCTTTCGCGACGTGCTCGGTCGGTTCCGCAACCAGCGTCGGACTGATGAAGCGACAGGCCTGCCCAACGCACGAGCTTTGTTCCAGCCACACAATAGCAACGCTGCGACGATCTTGGCCGCTGCGCAAATTGACAATTACGAAGCGTTGCGCGCGGTGCTCGGGAATCGCATCGCCGCCGATGTCATTATCCGCGTCGGCGAACGCCTAGCGCTCATCGGAGAACATCGATCGGTCTTCCGCACTGCGGACCACCAGCTGGCATTTTTCCTGCCTGCCGAACGACCGATTGACGACACGCTTCATGGTCTGCGAGCAATCCTGTTGCAGCCGGTCGAGGTTGGCGGGCGAAGGGTCGACGTCGCAGTATCAATCGGTGTTGCATCAGGAAATCACACTGGCATCGAGCGATTGTTAAGTGATGCCACACTTGCTGCCGACGAAGCGCGTGTATCGGGTGCATTCTGGTGCCGAGCGGCGACCGACATCGACGAGCTGGAGCGGTCGATTTCGCTCATGGGTGAACTGGATGAAGCGATGGCGGATGACCAGATCGAGGTGTTCTATCAGCCAAAATATGACCTCCGCAAGCATCGGATCGTCAGTGTTGAAGCACTAGTGCGCTGGAGGCATCCGACGCGCGGATTCATCGGACCGGACGTGTTCATTCCCATTGCGGAAAAGACCAACAGGATCGCGCCTCTGACGATTCACGTCATCAAACAGGTGGTCCATGACGTAACAGAATGGCGCCGCCACCATCCCGGCATTACTGCGGCGGTCAACATCTCGGCGAAGCTGCTATCCGCGCCAGAGTTCAATGCGGACGTCGAACGGGTATTGGCAAATACTGAAACGCCGAACTCCGCCTTCGTATTCGAAGTTACGGAATCGGCTGCGATGTCGAACACCACCGAAGCGATCGCCGCACTGCATCGATATCGCGAACTTGGTGTCGCGATATCGATGGACGATTACGGGACCGGTCAATCAACACTGACTTACCTGCGTCAGCTACCGCTCAGCGAGCTCAAAATTGATCGAAGTTTCGTGCAGTTCGCGCATCAGAACCGCGACGATGGCATTCTCGTTCGCTCGACGATCGAACTCGCCCACGAATTGGGCTTGAAGGTGGTCGCAGAGGGAGTTGAGGATGCTGAGTGCCTAAAATTTCTTGAAGCTACGGGATGCGACTTGGTGCAAGGCTATTTGATCAGCCGGCCCCTGCCGCTTGCGCAGTTTAAAGAACTTCTCGCGAAAGAGTATCGCTACGCAGCTTAAATTAGCGACAGGCAACATTGTGTGGTGGCCTCCTGGCCAGATCGCGTTTGAGTTATCACGCTAATTCTACCCTGTTCTCGAAATCTATACTTCCGTTTTTTTGATCCGCGTCACGCGTCCGCTCGCCAGTGCAAAGACGTTCGGGCCGTGCTATTTCCCCCAGCTCATCGGGTCTGCTCAAGCTCCATGCATAAACGCAGGATTCTCGCGCCGGTCTACATCTGATAATGTTCTGTATCAGATGCACGGGAAAGCAACATGGATGCGTTCGAGCAGCTCGTCAGCGAAATCTTCTGGATGGAGGGCTAGTGGGTTCGGACCTCGGTCAAGGTCGAGCTGACCAAAGCCGAGAAGCGGGAAATCGGGCGTCCGTCGTCGCCGCGCTGGAAGCTGGATATCGTCGCCTATTGCGGGCGGGAAAATCTGCTGCGGATGTCTGAAGCAGTGCGGCCAAGGGCAAGACGTTCCGCGCGATTAGCTGAAAGCCAATTGGCTATCGGACTGGCGGCCGGGGGCGAACCTGGTTCGCGATCGGCCTGCAAACTGGCGATGCCAGTGAGCGGCGATACGATCTTGCGGCTGGTGGGAGCGGCTCATCTCGATCCACCGGTTCCGCCGCGCGTCGTTGGGATCGATGATTGGGCGTGGCGCCGCGGAACGCGATACGGCACGATCATCTGTGATCTGGAGCGTAATCGCGTGATCGATCTTTTGCCGGACCGGAACGCCAGCAGCGTGGCGACGTGGTTGAAGCGGCATCCCGGGATTGAGATCATCGCACGGGACCGGGCCGGCGTGTATGCCGACGGCGCTCGGCGTGGCGCGCCCGGTGCCATACAGATAGCCGATCGCTGGCATCTGCTGAGCAACCTCGGCGATGCACTACGCAATATCCTGGGAAAGCACCGTAAGGCGGTTAATGCTGCAAATCAGACCGTCCTGGCGAGCAAGGATCCGGTCGGGCCACCAGCCAAGGCTCAGGCACTCGCCAAGCTCAGGGCAGATCGTCGCAATGTCCGCCGGGAAACGTTCGCCGAAATCCTGCGGCTGCGCGAGCACGGTCTCACCCCAAGCCGCATAGCTCCCATAGTCGGCATGGAAACGCGTGCGGTTCAACGATGGCTGGCGGCGGGTGGAGAACCCGAGCACACACGGCCGCCAGCTCGAACATCGCTTATCGACCCCTTTCACGACTACCTGTTCCAGCGCTGGCAAGGGGGGTGCCGTGTCGGGCGGCAGTTGATGGAAGAGATAAGGGCGCGAGGATATCGTGGGGGTCACGCTACTCTCTTCAGGCACCTGACAATCTGGCGCGACGGCCCAATCGGCAGGCCGTCATAAAAGCCGCTATCGTGTCGGCGTTGCGCGTGGCTTCTAAGTCAGGATCTTGGCCCGACGGTTCGCCACGATCATCAACCGCGTCAAAGCCATCAAGCGCCAAATGTATGGGCGGGCGAAATATCCCCTGTTGACGCAGCGTGTGTTGATTGCCGCATGAATGGCTGTGGGTTTGGGGCGCCCCGGCGATTGCACCAAAAGTGCGGAAGAGCCCGATCAGGATGAGAGCTGATTGTCGCGGCGGTTGGGTAATGGGCGATCTTTACTGACGGCCGCTTTTCACCACTTTTCTCCGTTCGTGAGCGATCCAATCGTTATTGTGCGTCCGTCGCATCGATTGTGATTTGCGTCTCAGCGAACGTGCGGCCTGGCGAGGCCATCTGTCTAATGCAATGTGAACCGGAAATCTCCCTTTATTGCAGTTCCGGGCAATCATCCTTGCGAGCCGCTACAGATACTGGCGGCTTCGCCGCCGCGCTTGCCGACGAGGCGCTGCTCTCCCGCAACTTGCGCTGCCAGCGACGCAGCATCATCGGCATGATGCCCAACTCCGCAGCCACCTCGGTCTGCATCCGACCGCTCGTCTTCCAAAGCGCCACTGCCTCGCGCTTGAACTCATCCTTAAACCGACGCTTCGTCGTACTCGCCATCGATACCTCCCGGCTCTACAGAGCCTATCACCGGTGTCCGTCAAACCGAGGGAAGATCACTTTTCTACAAAAAGCGAGGTTCGTCGAGATCGAAGTAGCTACGGTATGGCTGGCGCTCTTTGAATGTATGGAATGGAACAAGGTCGCCGATAGCTTGTCCGCCCTGCAGCATCGGGTTCCCTGCCGGCTTGACATGCAACACAAGCGTCTTGGCTTCTTTACGTGATAGCGTCCTAAGAACCGCATCGGGCTCTCCGCCCAAAGGATAAGCGAAGCGCGCGTCCTGCGCGAGCATGACGGGGCCGTACATCACCGCCATCCGCTTCGGGTGCTGGCGATCGACCGGTACCAGCCGTGCGGTCATCGGCAGCCGTACGGTCACGACATCGCCCGAGCGCCATCGCCGATCGAGCACCGCCCAGTCGTTCGGCAGTGCCGGAACGGTCAACGGTTGTCCGTTGATGGCGAAGGAAGCACTCTCGCACCAGGATGGCACCCGCACCCTGAGCTTGAAGCGCAGCGGCTGGGCGATGGTCAGCGTAAGGCGGGCTTCGTCCTCGTCCGGATAGCGGGTATCGAGGACGATCTTGGCGGGAACCCCGCCCTGCGTCCACACCACCTCGGACGGGATCGTCTGGCTGACATACAGTCCGTCCGCATCCCGCTGGTAGATGATGTTATGGTAGTCGGCGATTGTCTGGACATATGTTCCCGAACAACACGGCCACTCGTCCCAGAAATAGGTCTTGGTGCCCAGGCCGATGCGGTAATCGGCATAATAGAACGCGCGCCCGTCCGGCTGGATCGGCAGCGCCGCTCCAATGCCGTTATGCAGCAGCGTCTCGACCCAGTCGCCATAACGTGCTTCACCCGTGAAGCCGGTCAGGTAGCGAGCGAGCTTAAATCCCGCCCACGAACCACAAGGTAGCTCGGCGGTGTCGAGGCGCACCTCCAGCGCCGACCCCAGCGTGCCATCGGCCGGCACTGTCCACTCTCCCGGCCCAAAGCCACCTGACGCATAGGCTTGCGTCTGGCGCACCCATTCATAGGCGTT
Organism: Sphingomonas sp.; assembly: GCA_965219075.1. GTDB lineage: Bacteria > Pseudomonadota > Alphaproteobacteria > Sphingomonadales > Sphingomonadaceae > Sphingomonas. Next base: position 1,251,680 of record CBDCMM010000002.1, on the reverse strand, counting down.
CTTCAGAATGGCGAGATAGCGTGGGTCGCCGGTCGCTGCGTAAACCATCGCGGCGCTGCAGAAGGTGTTCACATGGCTGTAGCTATGCAGAAAAGCGGCATGAGTGGGCCGGTTCGTGCGCTCGAACTGACCCCAATAGTCGGGGTAGAGCCACAGCATCGCGAAGTCCCGGAACAGCGGCTCGCCGGTCACGGCATAAGCCCTCAGGCTGTTCTCGGCGAGGGTGTACCATTCCAGCGTCCCCTTAGGCCGCCGCCCGTCGCGGTCGGCGATCGTCGCATCGGAGCGCGAGCGATCGAAACTGTCGCGCGCCCACCGTGTGATCCGCGCGAGCGTGTCCAGCGCGGTCGGATCGTCGGCATAGACCGCCAGGTCGACCAGCCCGCACGACATCTTCTCCCAACCATACGTGCCCATGCGAGGATTGCCGTCGGAGCCGATCGTCTTGGTCCATTCACGCGCCAGATAGATCGCCTTGTCACGCACCGCAGCATCGCCGGTGGCGCGCGAAAGCCGGGCCATGCCCGACAGCCACTGACCGAAGGTCGCGCTGCAATCATTCTTGCACCAGCCCTTCATGTCGCGTCCCGGGGCCGGTAGCCCGGCCTTGCGCCGGAAGCCCTTCAACATGTCATCATTGGACATGTTGAAGTAGAAATCGCGCGCATAGAGCATCTGGTCGCGAAAGCGGCTTGGGCGCAACGTGACACCGCGATAATCGAAATAGCTGAGCGCCTGACGCCCCTTCATCGGCGAGGACGCGGCGAGCGCAGGTGCGCCCTCGCTGGCGAGCAGCCAAGTGGCGGCACTGCCGGCGGCGAGAAATGAGCGGCGGTCCATCATCGTATCCTTGGGAAAGCATTGGCGGGCTCCGCGATCAGCGCGGCTAGGCTGGCGGGAGCGCTGCCCGCGCGGAAGTCGAGCGTGACGGCTCCGTTTTGTGCCGTAACGGGCAGCATGCGCTTGACCAGGGTGCGCGTTCCACCGGAGAGCCGTGCAAGATCGACGTCCGGTAGAGCGACACGGCCGTTCACGAGAACCGAGAAGCTGCCGCCACGCGACGCCTTGTCAGGATCGAGCAGCCATAAAGTCAGCCGCCAGCGCCCATCGGGAAGCGGCAATCGGTAGCGGAATGTACCGACCCGGACCGAGCGTGCGACCGCGCGATCGTCAGGCGTTGATGCGCGTATCTCATCGTCCTTCAGCGCGACGCTCTCGCCGCCCTCGAAGAATGCATCCGAGCCGAAGCGTCGTCCGTTCCGCTCGCCCCCCGCCAACGCTCCGGCATCGATCGCCAGCCCAAGGGAGAGATCAGGACCCTGCCACCGCACCTCGTCGCTCATAGGGCGTCCGGCTATTTCAGCTGATGCCGTGAAGATGTTCGTGCCCTTTTGAAGATGCACCGCCGGCCAGACGCAGATATGTTCGGGACAGGGCCGGGTCCCCAGTTCACGCCCGTTGACCGTGAGCGCAACGCGCTCGGCGTTGCTATACGCGCGCACGTCCGTCACTGGATAGGCGCGGTCGACGTAGCGCCTGCCATTGATATGCAGCACGGGCCGGTCGCTCCAATTCGCCTGCAGATAGTAAAACGCATCCTTGCGGGTTCTTCTGTCGGCGGTGACCAGGCCCTTCGTATTGATGTCGTTTGCATCCCCTTCCGACCGCGTGGTCGTCGTGAAGTCGAACATGTTCCACAGCCAGCTCGACCATAGATACCGCCGCTCTGCGATAGCGGGCCAAGCCTGCTCGATGATCCAGGATTGATATTCCTCGGGCTGCGGCCGGCCGTGCTCAGCAACAGGACCGCCACGCGGATCGTCGCTATGCTGGCTGACCGCAGCGCCCGCGCCATATTCGCTGACCGATATCGGCAGCAACGGGTGACGCCGGTGGAGAACATCCAGCGCCGGACCCAACTCGCCCGGCTTGCCGTAATACCAGCCGAAATAGCGGTTGTAGCCGATCATGTCGGCGGCACCCGCAAGCGTCTCACGCCCGGCATCGAGTTCCGGCTGCAACGACGCCTCACAGCAATCGGCGAACGTGGTCGGGCGCGTCGGGTCCTCTTGGTGAGCGAGCGTATTCAGCTCATCAAGCAGCTTGCGCGAGTGATTGCCCCAATTTTCTCCCCGCGCATGAATGTCGACTTCGTTGCCGATCGACCAGGTCACGATGCTGGCGCGGTTGTAATTCTGACGGATCAGCTCGATCAACTGCTCGCGTGCATTCGCGACCAGCGCGGGACTGGCATCGACGTCACGCCACGCAACCTGGTTGACGAAGGGTATCTCCGCCCATGCCACCATCCCCGCAGCATCGGTCAGTTCGAACCATTCCGGCGCATGCTGATAATGCGCCATCCGCACTGTATTCGCGCCGAGCTCCTCGATGATCGCCATGTCCTCGCGGTGATCGCCTGTGTCCAGCGCCCAGCCTTTGCCCAATCGGTCCTGATGCCGGGACACGCCGTGCAGCGCGAGCGGACGGCCGTTCAGAAAGAAGCCCTTGTTCGGATCTATGCTGAAGCGGCGGATGCCGAAGGGCATCATGACACGGTCAAGCAATTGACGGCTGCGGCTGAGTTCAACGCGCAGGCGATAGCGATACGGGTCACGCCGCCCGTTCCACAGATGCGGGGAGGCGATGCGTAGCGACACCGGCACTTCTTCCGGTCCCGCTGGCTGGATAGCCCGCACGCCCTTAGCTACCGTCTGGCCACGCTCGTCATCCAACGTCACGCTCAGTTTTGATGGCTCGCCCGAGCGTACTACCCTCACCCGCACGTCAACGTCCGCCCGCCCGGGTACGATTGCGCGCGTGGTTGCGTAAACGCCGGGCCCGCCATGATCCATCAGGTCGACATACGTTGCCGATGTCGTGATCAGCGAAACATGGCGGTAGATGCCGCCAAAGATGAAGAAGTCGCCGGACAGCGGAATAATGTCGCCGGTCGGACTGCCTTCCTTGCGCTCGCTGTTGTCGACGCGCACGACCAGCACGTTCGGCCCATCGGTGCTGAGGGTGTCGGTTACGTCGAAACGGAAGCGCCCGAACGCGCCGCGATGCTCACCCAAGCGCCGGCCGTTAAGCCAGACTTCGGCGATCGTCCCCACCCCATCGAACTGCACGAAGCTGTGCTCATCCGGCTTGCGGGGCGGCGTCGCGAAACGCAGTCGGTACCAACCAACTCCCTTCGATGCGTCGGTCTTGGGGTCGCGCGTCTCTCCGTAGTACCCGACCCGGTTCCATGTATGCGGCACGTTGATCAGCGCCCAACCGCTGTCTTCCACGTCGCTCCCGACCGGCCGGCCCGCTCCGCCCAGCCGGAAGCGCCAGCCGCTGTCCAGCGACATTGTACGCCGCGGCGATGCGGCGAGCTGACCGGGAACCGCGACCTGTGCACCGGTCACGGTCGAAGCCAGCATCCCGGCCGCGATCAGCAGCCGGAACGACACCATTTAGGCCGCCACCGTCGGAAACTCGGTGATGCGCAGCTTGGCGGCTGCATAAGGGACGAGCGTCAGCCGCTCGCTCGTGGCGCCGGGCACGTTCACCGGCCCGACCGGCGGCGGCGCGGCGAAGCTGCCATCGGCCTTCCAAGCCGGCACGCGCAGGGCGGAAACTTCAACTGTTGCAGCCGGAGATCGACCCGAAAACGGAATACGCGGCACCGCATGCTCATTACGCGCGAAATGACAATTGGAAGCCAGGCCATAGTTCCAGTCCGTCGTGGGAAAGACCTGCCAGTCCGCCGACAGTCCGCGTTGTTGCAGCTTCTCCCACCGTTCGCCGATCGGCAGCACGTAGAGCAATGGGCCGTGCGCGACGCTGACGGCATTGTGAAAACCGGCGACCGCCTTCGTCGCAATCGTGTAGGTCAGGTCCAACCGGTCACCGGGCGACCAGCGCCGGCTGATCGTCGCGAATCCTTTCTCGACCGTCACCGGCATGATCTGGCCGTTCACGCGCACCTGCGCTGACTCCGTCCAAGCGGGCACGCGCAGCTTGAGCGGAAAGGTAACGGCACGTTCGGGAGAAAGGCGCATCGAGACGCTGTCGCGGAATGGATAGTCCGTTTCGGTGGCGATGCGCACCGCGACATCGTTCACGACGGTTGTCAGGTCGGACGGAGCATAGACCATCGCGGCCAGCCCGCCATCGGCGCTCGCCATCCAGACGCTATTCAAAAGCTTCGGCCAGCCCTGATGGAAATTGGCAGTGCAGCAGCCGAAATGCGGCTCCAGTCCGAACAAGTTCGATTCGGGCCCGTTTGTGGTCCAGGGTCCGACCGCCAGGCTGCTCTTGATCTGGTTTGGCTGCTGGTCATACTGATGCGACCACATGTCGTCGGTAAAGGCGCCAGGCAGCGCATTGTAAGCGATCCGCTCTATACGATCGGCGATCTGCGGCTCGCCGGTAAGCGCCAGCGCCTGTTCCAGCGAGTACATGGTTTCCACCACCGCACACAATTCGACACCCTGGCTCGGACTGCGGCCGGCGAAATGCTCGTCGGCGGAAAAGATCCCGATCGGCAGACCATGATATTCGTCCAGCACCTTCAACTGGTTAAATACTGCGGACCGGTCGCCCTCGTCACGCGACACCAACGACCAGAGCGGCATCGCCTTGATGCCCATGGCATTGTTGACGCCGTGCGCCGACAGCGCGCGATCCTTGACCGTGTTGACCAGATCGCCGCTGGCCTTCACGCCAAGATCGATCTGCTCCGGCGTGATCTTGGTCTTGAACGGAAAGTCCTCGAACTCCGCGCGCCAGTCCCAGCCTTGTTGATGCAACAACTTGGCAAGCCGGATAAGCCGTTCGTCACCCGTGCGGTTATAAAGCCACACGACCGACACGAGCTCGTCCTGCCACCGAAACCGTCCCCAATCCTTCAGAGGACGCGATGGCAGCGCATCCAGCTGATGCGCGAAATAGCGGGTCATCAGGGGCATGACCCTCGGGTCACCGGTCAGCTCGTGATATTGGATCAGGACCTTCAGCATTACCATGCGCGGCCACCAATCGTTGTTGGATGCCGGGCCGAACATGCCGTCCCGCCGCTGACTCGACAGGGTCCAATCGATAAAACGCTGCGCCTTTTCCTTCAGCGTCGCGTCATCCAGCGCCCAGGCGAGCGGCAGGAGCCCGTCAAGAAAATACGGACCGCGCTCCCAGCTCTCGCCGCTTCCCCCCAACCATCCGCTGTTGGGACCAACATCGGGCCATGTCTCGTCAAGTCTGCCGCCAAGTCCCTCGGCTTGCACCACCATCTGCCGACGCAGCCAGCCGGCGGGTCGGATTGAACCGGTCGGCAACAGGTAAAATGGCTGCGGCGCAAGCGGTGCCCGGTTCTGGAGCGGCGCCACGGGCTTCATGCCCGCCGGCAACATGACCGGGCGATGGATCGCCGCGGCAAGGGGCGCGGGCCCGATCGTTGCCAGCGCAAGCAGCGAACTCGTCCGAAGCAGCGCCCGACGCGTCAGTAGGCCGTTGCTATTGTTCATGCTTACTCTCCAATTTCCGTCAAAAGCGGAAGCGCAGCCCGAGCGAATAGGTTCGCGCTTCGTACCGCACATCGCGCGGATAGACTTCATCACGGAAGAAGTTCTCGAACGGCTTGCCGAGAAGGTTCGTTGCATCCGCAGTGATAGTCAGCCACTCGACCGGCGTAATGCTGCCGGAGAAGTCAAGCCGCGAGATTGCCTTGGTGTACTCCGCTGCAAATCCTGTCGCGCCGCCCGCTGAATAGTTCGTTACGAACTGGCTACGCCTGTTATAGGCGAACCGCGCCGACACCGGACCCTTCTCGTAGATCCCGATCGCATTGTATGTCCATTTCGACACGCCCGGAATCAACCCTGACGCGCCGGCCACACCCAGCGACACGGGAAGCTGTTGCTTGCCATTGATATAGGTGGCGTTCAACTGCACGCCAAGGCCACTGAACGCGCCCGGAAGGAATGTCGCAAAGCCCTGGAAAGCCGCCTCGACGCCCTTGATCGTTCCGCTGCCCGCATTCTCGGGACGAAAGACGTCGATCGGACCAAAGACCGGGTCGATAACACCTACGTTGCGATAGGTGTTGATGAAGCCGTTGATGTCGCGCTTAAACACAGCCGCCGTCAACGACCCGCTGGTCGCATAATACCATTCGAGCGAGGCATCGTAATTGGTCGAGCGGATCGGTTGCAGGTCGGCATTGCCGCTGCTGCCGGTGAAACCGGTATTGCCGCCTTCCGTACTCTGATTGATGACCAGCGACGGGTTGGTCTGGGAGAAACCTGGACGAGTTAGTGTTTCGGTGTAGGAGAGCCGCAGCTGCAGCTTGTTCGTAAACCTGGCACGCAAGCTCGCATTAGGCAGCACGTCTATATAATTATTGCGGCCGCCTACCGGTTGCAGGCTGGTCACGCCCGCAATCGTGACGCGTGACGTACCGGCTAGCCGGTTATCTGTATTGACGATCCGGGCCCCCACGACGCCATCGATCGGGAAACCGATATCGATCAGGTATTTCGCCTGTCCATAAACCGCATAGACCTTTTCCTTGGCATCGAACCGGCGCACCGGATCATAGGCAGGCTGATCTCCGGGAAAATTGGTGGCGCCGTTCGCGCGCACGAAATCCAGCAACTGCGGCACGCTGCCGCGCAGATCCTCACGCGTGATCTGAACCCAGTCGCGAAACGGCTGGATATCGCTGCCTCGGAATCCGGCCGGAATGACGGCGCCGCCATTGAAACCGGGCACATTGGCGAGCGGGATGTTGAGGCCGCCCTGCCCGGCGTACCGGTCACCGAACAAGGCGTAGGCCGTACGGTTGGAATAACGGAACCCCCAATCGAATTCCGGCAGCAGATCGATCTCGGTGTCGAGTTTGCCGTCGAACCGACCCTGCCAGGACTTGCCCTGCGTGTAGGTGCGCTGCTGATAGAGCCCACGGAAATAATAGTTCGCGGGATTATATTGGTCGAAGGCGGGGAGATTGAACTCGACGCCGTAGCCGACATTGAAATCGACATCCAAGTTCACCGGTTGCGCAAACTTGGTGTCGAAGTTCACCGTCGAACCTCTTACCGTCGAATTCGTGTAGGCAATGTCCGCCGACAATGTCGCGGGTCCGGTTGTCCAAGTCCCGCCGACCGCGCCCTGATAGGTGTTGGTGTTGACGTTCGACGTATTCTTCGAAGGACCGTTGGTTCCGACCAGCACCGTCCTCAGACTCTTCGCTTCTCCCGAATCAGGATCGACGACAACGTCGTTCAGCGGCCGTCCGCCGCCGCGGATCGGCAGGCCCAGAAAGTCATCCTCTCCTCGGCCGCGATAGCCCTGATACAGTCCATCGACGTATAAGGTCAGCTCGCTGTTGGGGGACCATTGGATCGACCCGTTCGCCGACGGGCGATAGCGAAAACCGCGATTGTAGAAAATACCGATATCCTGCGGAAAGGTAAAGCTACGCCCAGCAGCCGCCGGCGCCACAGTGTTCGAGGCATCCGGCGTGTTGCGGAATCCGTCGTAACGTACCGAGGTCAGGTAATCAGCCGACGTGTACGAACCGTTCAGCAGGACACCGACCTCGCCGATGTTGGTATCCTTGCGATAGCTCACCAGGACATTGCCCTGGGGATCGAACTTCTTCGACTGGTCATAATAGATGACGCGCCCGCCACCCGCGACCGTCAGGCCATCGGGCAAGTCGAACGGACGCCTCAGCCGAACATTGATCAGGCCTGCAATGCCGCCCTCGATGTTGACCGCCGTGTTCGCCTTGAACACCTCCAGCGCGGCAAGCGAATCGGCAGGAAAGTCCTGCACGGCGACGCTGCGTCCATCGGCGGTGAAGATTTCGCGCCCCTGCACTGTCGTCTCTATGTTCGGCAGACCGCGGATCAGCACGCTGTTCGCCTCGTCCCCCGAGCGGTTGACCTGCACGCCGGTGACCCGTGCGATTGCTTCCGACGCGTTATTGTCGGGCAGCTTACCGATATCCTCGGCGACAATCGTATCGACGATCTGGTCGGCGTTTTTCTTGATCTGCTGCGCGCTTTGCAGGCTGCGACGAATACCTGTCACGACGATATCACCGGGCTGGTTGCCGGGAGCGGCCTGGACGAAGGTTGACGTGCCGATGTCCGGCTCGGTCGTCAACGTAGGTGGCGGCTGATTATTTCGCGTTTCAGGAGACTTGCGCTGCTTCACCTGATCTTGCGTAGCGGGTTGATCGACAGGATCGACCTGTCCAACCGCAGGAGTTGCTGCCGCAGCAAGTGCGAGTATCGATACTGTACGTAGCAGTGGCGTCACGAACAATCTCCCCCCCATGTATGTTGGCACGTAAATTCATTCAGTTTCATTTGGGGTTAGCACAACAGCTAGTATCACACAACTTATTTATCTTACATATAATCTTTTGGCGGAAAACCAGAGTATTCGCGTCCTTGGCGCATGATGCACGCCGTTATCAAGACGGAGACAGAGTACCTGCCGTTCGTCGAGCGGTCGGATGCCAGTTGGAAGGATTCCTCTCTGATGTGCCGTAAGGGCAAACAAGCGACCTTGTAGATAATTTTCAGCCTTCCACGTGGGTGCGTATCTCGTCTTAAGGATGGTGAGGACTACGATCGCTTTGGCACCGGTGGATCCTATGTTTGCTATTGCAGGAAATTATCCTGTTGACGGTGAGAGCCCCCTGGCTCAGCATCCATGCCGCGCCGACGGTTGTCGGCGCATAGAAATCTGCTGGCTGAACCCGCCGTTGCTTGCCGACCAGGGCATTGTCAAAGGGCACCGAAGTTGTCGCGAAGGCGGACGGCATCACCGCCGAGGATGTCCGGGACCTGATGATTGCCACCGTCGAGCATTGCTACGGACAGATGAACCGTGTGACCGAACCGATCGAATGGGGGAGCATGAAAAGCTGGGGGTCATGCCGCCTTCCGCGCGTCTCTCCGCCACTGAACGTCATTGGCGAAGGTGCCGGTGAAGGTGCGCACTCTGAGCTGAACGAGCAGATGTATGCCCCTCGGCGTCCATTGCATCTGCTGCTTTTTGGCGAAGCGTTTGGCGATGACCTGGTTGACGGTCGATTCCGCGAAGGCGGTGGAGACCGCCTCGCCATATCGTCGGTGCTCGCCATAGCAAAGTTCGGGATCATGACGGCATCGGCGCTGATATAGCCGTCGAATTCGCGCAAAATGCCGAAGGAGATTGCGGGCTTGCGGCAGGACCTCGGCGACACTGCGTGCGGGCTTGTACAATGCCGATCCCAATCCGAAGCCTTGCGCACCGGTATCGTACCACGGCTGCATGGTTTGCGGCGTTATACCGCCGACGATCAGCACGGGCACGTCGGCGGACAGCACCGCACGCTTCGCCTTGAGGACGCCTGGGTTCGCCGCTTCGGCGGCGAACAGCTTGAGACCACTCGCGCTGGCCGCCGGCGCGGCGAACGCCTCACTTGGCGTGAATTAGCTTGGCAGCGACACCAGTGCCGACTCACGTTTGCAGCGATCACCGCGATATCGGTGTTAGGGGAGACGATCAGCCGATCCCTCAAAACGTCTCCGTCCTTGACAGGATAATGCCGTTCACCCGTGTAATGCGTGCCGAAGCGGCGTCCGTGCGTTTCGAAGGCGTGCAGGTGATAGTCCTTCCAACCGAACGCGACCCGAATGACCCGGCGTAGCTCAAACAGCCTCAGATCACTGCGGACCAGCAAGCGCCGCCAGATTTTCGGCGAAATCTGCCTGAGGCTCACCTTCAAACGGTAAGCGACGAGCGGAGCCGGTTCAGCTATGCCCCAACGCTACCGCATCACCCTCACGCCCAACTCTTAAATGCTCCCACTAGATGCGGTGCATGAAGGCGCGAATGGAAGTCAGCGGGATCGAGCGGCAAATAGGGGGGGCTGTACAGAACATGCGCGGCGACGAGGAAAGTACCCGTAAACGCAAACGATCGGTCGGCATTTATCGACGCGGTGCGGATCGAGGTCAACAAAGACGTGGTTCGCGACAAAGCGGGATATACCGCGCGAACTTATCGCCCAAACACGTTTGGCCGATTACTCATATGACCTTTAACGATTGACTTGAAGACGTAAGCAGGCCGCCCCCCAAGCGCACGCTTATGGACCAGCGGCGAAGGCTGGGCCGAAAAACTACCGGTCAGCACCGAGACATGGACATCTGCTGCGCATTCGACCTCAAGCGTCCGCGTACCAAGCGATGCATACCTGCGCACTTCTCGTCGACCTCGCGATCTATAGCGCTGCCCTCCAACGAACCGCTTCGGTACAAAGAGAGAACAAGGAGTCACGCCATTACCGTTCTCAATGCTCCGATGCTGCTCGCCATCGCCGCAGTGATCTCCAGCGTCTCGACGTTGATCACGTCGCTGCGGCGTCGGTCGTAATGCGGGGGAGAATGGTTGGTGGCGCGATCGCTCAGCCGTGCGGCAAGTCTCTGCGCGCCGACAAGGGACGGTGCGCAGGCCACCCGGCTACCGGCTTGACCCGGTAGCGCCGGCGTCGCACGACCATCCCCATGTTCGTATCCGAATCCTACTGGATCCACATTGCGACGAGCGCGGTCGAGATCGTCGGTACGTGCATCATCGTGATTGGGGCGTTCGGCGCGCTGGTCGTCTTTCTGTTCGGTATGATCTCGGACGGCCCGAACCGGCCCCGTCTCATCGCTGATTTTCGCTCCAGCCTCGGCCGCTCGATCCTGCTCGGTCTCGAATTTCTTGTTGCCGCCGACATCATCAACACGGTTGCGATCGAGCCGACTCTCAACAGTCTGGCGGTGCTCGCCGGGATCGTGCTCATCCGGACGTTCCTCAGCTTTTCGCTCGAGGTCGAAATCGACGGGCGTTGGCCGTGGCAGAAGGCCGGCGCGACCGGGACGCCGGATGGTAAGTGACCCCGCGTGCATGTCTGGTAGCGGTCACCGCGCTGCCTAACGGTGCATTGATCGCTAGCGCCGGCAACGCCAACCGGCAACGCCAACCGGCAACGCCAACCGGCAACGCCAACCGGCAACGCCAACCGGCAACGAAAGCAAGCGCACGACGAATGAGCAACGATTCGCCAACCAGAGCCCCGGCGCAAGGCAAGGTACCGCGCCTGCGCAGCGCCGCGTTTCAGATCGATGTCCTGTTCGTCGGCTCGCTCATGATCGCGGCGACATTGTCGCGGCTCTACGCGCTCGCGAGCGCAATCGGTTCTTCTGATGCGCAACCGCGCGCGTAACTTAAGCGAGCCCGAGACGCTGTTCGAACGCTTTGGCGGCGACTGGCTGACGGCGCAGCCGCGCGACAACCGCTTCAACCTGATCGTGCTATACCCCGGAACACGCGCTTATGTCGTTCGCGAAGAAGCGGGCGAACGCGGCTCGACGTGATGCGATGGGACGTCCCTCAACGGCGCTGCGTCGTGGCAGATGACGAATGTGAGGAACCTTAAGCTTCCGCAGTGGCGCAGGCTTGTCGAACAGCCCGCCAATCACTGCCTCGTGCCGCTGACCGAATCCTGCGAATGGAACCCCACGAAGATCGATCCGGGTGACGGCAAACCGTTGAAGGGGGAGATGTGGTTTGCGCTCGACGACCAGCCGGTCTTCGCCGTTGCGGGTTTCTGGCAGCAGATCGGCGAGGAACGCTGCTTCGCGGTGGTCACCTGCGATCCGAACGCCTTGGTTGCACCCGTTCATCCCAAGGCGATGATCACGATCCTTGAAGAGGCGGACTGGAACCGCTGGCTTGGCGGCAGCCATGACGAAGTGCTGGCGCTGCAACGCCCATATGCCGCCGAACGCATGTCGGTACGCGGACCCGTCTTTCCAACGAGAAAGCACTAAGCGGACGATCTCCACGTGTAACCACCGTCGCGCTTGCAGTGGATGGGCAGATCCTGCGCGGTGCGTTGCCGATGAGCCAGGGGCGCTTAACCGGAGCGCCGTCGTGCGTGATATGGACCTTGCCTGCTGTCGATCGAGCTCGCTCCGATCGCGTACGGGCAGCGCATGCCCTCGGCAACGGTACCGCCGCGATCCGCGCTAGCGGATCGCGACGACCTTGACCTGGGCAGCGTCCGCGACTTTCTTCCAGTCGAGGTCACCGGTCCAGGCGGGCAGTCCGTCGCGCCGGGCGAGCGCGAGGCAGAACCGGTCGCCAAGGCTCAGGCCCGCTTCGGCGGTCATGCCGCGCAGTCGTCCGGCGAGCTGCGCCAGCGCCTTGTCGGCCGCCACCACCGTCATCGGCAGCGGATCGAGCATGGCATCGACCTCGCGTCCGGGCATGCCGGCGTGGATGAAGTGGCTGATGACCTCGGCATAGTTGACGCTGCTGATCCGCGCGCCCGCGATCGCGCCCGCGACCTTGGCGGCCCCGCGTTCTCCTTTCAGCATCGCGATCAGCGCCGAGGCATCGAGGACGATGCTCATTCGCCGCTCTCCTCGCGGCGCCGCGCGATGAACGCCTCGACCGAGGCGTCGGGATTGCCGCCGGTGAACTGCCTGGCGAGCGCCTGCGCGCGGGCAACGGCCTGCGCGGCGGTGCGCAGCACGACGCCGTCGGCGGTCTCGTCGAGATAGACCGCGCCGCCGCCGGTCAGCCCCAGGCGCTTGCGGATGTCGGCCGGGAGACTCATGCGTCCGTTCGGAGTGATATTGACCTGCACGGTCATGCGGACAGCGCGTTCGATCGAGTATTCATGCGGGCAACGTAGCTGCATTACCAGCGATGGTCAACAACATGCCAATAATGGCAAACTCGCTACGCTGTGCCACGTCGCGTGCGCTATGTCATGCTGCTTTTATTCCAGTACGCCAGGTTATGGACAATACCGCGTCGGCCATGAGCGTGCCCGGAGCGGAGTTCTTTCAGCACGGCTTCGAGATGAGTCCGCGCCTAGCCAAGGAGTGGCTGTTTACCGGAGAGTGGATGAGTGCGCGGACGGCTCAGCAGCGAGGCATGGTCAACCACGTCGTGCCGCGCGGCGAATTAAGCGACTTCACGCTCGAACTCGCGTCACGAGTTGCTAGGACTAATCGCTTCACACTCAAGCTGATCAAGGAGTCCATCAACGCGGCGCAGGACGCAATGGGACGCCGACAGGCGATGAGCTACGGCTTTGCACTCCATCAGATCGGACATCTCCATAACATGCTAGTGCACGGCTATCCGATCGACTTCGCTCGACTAACACCGGAGCTCCAGGATAAAGTCGCTAAGCGATTTGAGCGTCATGGAGGTCCGTCAAAAGATTAATGATTAAGCTCATTGATGAGCTCAAAATGCGCGCCTATACCGTTATCTGAACCAGCTGGCATGGCTACTAAGAACACTGTCAGATCAAGGATGGTGAGCTGCTGCCGGTTCCGTGGACACCAAGATAAGGTGTTTTTGGAACTGGAGGATGGAGATGCAACGACGGAAGTTCAGCCGCGAGTTCAAGCTCGAGGCAGTGAAGCTCGTGCGGGAACGCGGAGTATCGGTATCGCAAGCGGCTCGCGATCTGGACCTGCACGAGAACGTGCTGCGCAAGTGGGTGCGCGAGCAGCAGGTTGACCCGGGATCGGCATTCCCCGGTCACGGCGTGATGAAGCCGGAGAGCCAAGAGATTGAGCGGCTGCGCCGCGAGTTGGCCAGGATGAAGGCCGAGCGCGACATCCTAAAAAAAGCGGCGGCCTACTTCGCCAGGGACTCGATATGAGGTTCGAGTTCGTAGCGAAGCACCGAGGGATCTGGCCGGTATCGTGGATCTGCGAAGCGCTCGGTGTCTCGCGCAGCGGCTTTCACGCGTGGCTGGTTCGGGCACCCAGCGCTCGCGCCCGCAGCGATGAGGAGTTCGGCGCCAAGGTGCGCGCCAGCTTCATCTCCAGCTATCGGACGTATGGTGCGCGCCGGGTCTGGCACGATCTTCTGGCCGAAGGCCTGTCATGTGGTCTGCATCGCATCGAACGGCTGATGCGTGTGCAGGGTCTGAGGGCGCGTCCGCGACGTCGTGGCCTGCCCAAGGACGATGGCCTACGATCCGTCATCGCTGACAACCTCCTTGACCGCCAGTTCACGGCCGAGGCGCCCAACCAAAGGTGGATCGCCGACTTCACCTACATCTGGACCGCCGAAGGATGGCTATACGTCGCTGTCGTCATCGACCTGTTTTCGCGCCGTGCGGTCGGCTGGTCGATGAGCGATACCATGACCGCCCAGCTCGTGACCGATGCGCTGATGATGGCGATCTGGCGACGCGGAAAACCCGATGCGCTGCTGCACCACTCGGATCAGGGCAGCCAATATACGAGCGAGCAGTTCCAGCGGTTGATGGCCGACAATGGCGTCACCTGCTCGATGAGCCGGTCGGGCAACGTCTGGGACAACGCGGCAATGGAGAGCTTCTTCTCGTCGATGAAGACCGAACGGATCGGCCGGAAGACATATCGAACGCGCAATCACGCGAAGGCAGATGTGTTCGATTACATCGAGCGCTTCTACAACCCGACACGCAGGCACTCGACCCTGGGCTATCTCAGCCCCATGGACTTCGAGCGGCAAGCTCATGTAGCCTAACTTGGTGTCCATGGGACCGGCAGCAGCTCATGGCGTGATTTACCGATCTGATCGGCATAAGTGAGCGAAAGTTTTTTGAGCGAATTTAGTCCTGTACGAGTCCGCTTGCATTCGGGGCAGCGTCACACGCCGATCCGGCGGCAGTTGCAATGAGATTAGGCGCGAACGTCGGCTGATTGGCGTCGTTCTTCCTATACAGATGCTTGATGCGGCCAGCGTGTGTGCGGTCGGCGCGGCATGACACGTCGTTTCCGAAGGCTGGGACAACGTTTATCGCGTTGCAAAAAATGTTCTGCCGATGACGTCGTACACCCCCGCTTGGTAGTCTAGTTCGAAATTGGCACCGCCCGCTTCGGCGCCGGGGATACGAGGCGGTGCGCGGTCGAATGCATTGGTGAGTCCGCCCGCAAGCTCGATGTTCGGCGTAAATTTGTAGGAAGCGGAAAAGTCGTTGTAAATGATTGAAGGTGTATAGGCCGGCCGATAAAGCTCTCTAGTGATCTGGGTGCTCTGACTGTCAATCGGCGCGGGAACGGGGACCGGGATCGGCACGTAAAAGGGGACCACTCTCTCGACGTCGTTCTGGGGGATGTCGGTGGAGGGCGTAGCCCGGAGCCGACATCCCCAGAACGACATCCTCGTTGGCACCGGCACCGACGGCGCTCAGCTTCGGTTTTGAACCGCCAGCTCTCGTTGCCTGTCTCGACGATGTCGCAGTGGTGGGTGAGCCGATCGAGCAGCGCGGTCGTCATCTTGGCGTCGCCGAACACGGTCGGCCATTCGCCGAACGCCAGGTTGGTGGTGACGATGACCGAGGTGTGTTCGTAGAGTCGGCTGATCAGATGGAACAGCAGCTGCCCGCCAGCGCGTGCAAACGGCAGATAGCCCAATTCGTCGAGGATCAGCAGATCGAGCCGCGACAGATGCTCGGCGAGCTTGCCGGTGCGGCCCTGAAGGACCTCCATCTCGAGCCGGTTCACCAGATCGGTGGTGCCCTCGGAAGCGAACGCGGGCACCGGTGCGGATGCAGCTGCGCGCGATGGCGATGCTCAGATGCGTCTTGCCCGAGCCCGTACCGCCAACCAGCACGACACCCACGCTGGTTGACGAGGAACGCCCCGGTGACAAGATCGCGGACCAGCGCCTCGTTGATCGGGGTGCCTGCGAACTCGAACTCGGCGATCTCCTTGGCGAGCGGTAGCTTGGCGCCCGAGCGAGCTTGCTCGCGTCCGCTCGCTGGCGTCATCTGGTACTTGATCGAGCGGGCATGCTTGTCGGCGATCTCCGCCTGCAGCAGATCGCCGACGACGAGCTGAACAGGATACTGGCGCTTGATCGCATCGGCGATCACCTCGTCATAGGCCTGGCGCATACCGGCGAGCTTGAGATCGCTCATCAGCTCCAGGATCTGGTGACGCTCCATCATCATGCCGCCTCACGAAGCGGGGTCAGCAGGCGATCGTAGCGGCCTGCATCGGCGATCGGCTCGATATGAAGCTGAAGATGGTCGGGCGTCACGATGCTGGGCTCCACCGGCGCCGATCGGGACCGGGCCAGGATGTTGAGCACGACATCGGCGCTGGCGACCCCGTCCGCGAGCGCTTCGGCAGCGGCGTTCTCCACGGCGTCGAGACCATCGACAGTGATGGCGGTGAGGATCTTGACCATCTGGCGGTCGCCATCGGTGCTCTCCTTCAGGCGGCTGCGGAGACGCTCCAGCCTTGGCGGCAGCGCGAGCTGCTTGAACGGTGCGCCGTTCCTCAGCGCGCCCGGCTTCTTTGCCAGTACCGGCACGTAATGCCATGGATCGTAGATCGTCTGATCGCGACCGTAACGCCGTGCATGCTCGGCGACGATGTCATCGCCCTGACGGATCACGATGCGGGTCGCATAGGCGTGGACCTCCGCTGGACGCCCCAGCGCGCGGGCCGCGACCGAGTACTTGTTGTAATCGAACCGCACGAGCAGCGTCTTGGAGACGGTCGCGGTCACAGCGTGGAAGCCATTGAACGCAGTCGTCGGCAGCCGCATCAGCGCCGCCTTCTCGTCGTCGAACACATCGGCGACAGTCCGCTCGCGCAGCTCGGGGTGACGATGGGCGCTGGCGTGTTCGATGCAGCGATCGAGCAGCCAGGCGTTCAGCTCTTCATAGCTCGCAAAGCGCAGCCGCGGGGTGAAGAAGCGCTCGCGCACGAGCCCGACTTGGTTCTCGACCTGTCCCTTCTCCCAGCCCGCCGCTGGCGTGCAGGCGGTCGGCTCGACCAGATAATGGCTGCACATCTGTAGGAACCGCCGGTTGAACCGGCGCTCCTTGCCGAGGAACACCGCGTCGACCGCGGTCGACATATTATCGTAGATGCCGCGCGTGCAGACGCCGCCGAAGAAGGCGAACGCTCGTGCATGCGCGTCGAACACCATCTCCTGCGTCTCGCGCGGATAGGCCGCCACGAAGAACATCCGGCTGTGGGAAAGCCTGACGTGCGCGACCTTCACCGTCGTCGTCACGCCCGCCATGACGATCACTTCGTGGCTCCAGTCGAACTGGTATGTCTCGCCAGGATCGAAGCTCAGTGGCGCGAACGAGGTCGCTATCCGCCCCGCCTCCTCGCGTTGCCAGCGACGAGCATGGCGGCGAACGGCATCATAGCCGCCTTCAAATCCGAGCCCGCGCAGCACCTCGTATAACTTGATCAGGGTTAGACGTTCGCGGCGAGGCTTGCGTTCGTTCTCCGCCAACATCTGCTCCAGCGCGGCCGCATGGCCGCCCAGCTTCGGCTTGGGCTCCGCAACCCGCGCGTACGTGAACACGGGCTCCTCCGCCTCGATAGCCTTGCGCACCGTCTTGCGCGACACATGCAGTCGACGCGCGATCTCCCGCACCGACAACTTCTGCACGAAATGCGCGCGCCTGATCCGTCCTATCGTCTCCACGGTCGTCATCCTCCACCTCGTCGCCAGCCAACAAAGCCGACGAACATAGATGACCCGGAAGGGTGGTCCCCGTTTAGGTGCCGATTACCGGGTCAGATGGTCCCCAATCTCACGCCGAAACACAAATCCGGATTGCTCTTATTCATCGGCATCCCGCTTTCTCCGACGATAATGCGCTTGAGAATCGCGAAACGCGACTGCGCCTAAAGGTCTGTCTTCGTTAGCACGTCCCGCATTCCGAGCGGGCGGCGTCCGAGAATTGTCTCCAGCACCGGGTCTGCTGCGGCGAAGTCGCCACGCCGGGCCGCGCGGAAGGTGCCGAGGAGCATGTCGGCATAACCAGCCGGCGTGCCCGCAGTGACCTTGGCGTCGCGCCATTCCTCGTCCGGCACGGTGACGTGCTTGATCTCCCGGCCGGTCACCTCGGAAGCAATGACGGCCAGTTCAGCCATGGTGATTGCCTCGCGCGCCGGTCGCCTGCGGGTCAGCGTGGAGCGAGCTACCGAACTTCTCCACGCGACGGGCGTAGGCGTCGTCCTGTCGCTGCTGCGCGAGGCACCCGACGAACGCGAAGGATTGGGCGACGTCGCACGCAACGCCGTGTTCGCCGCCATTTTGACGGACATGGGAGTAGACGAGGGTGATACCGGAAATACAGCGCCTGCCGCACTCGCGTCCGGGCTGCGCGCCAGTCTCGCCGACCTGACGACCTTGTCGGCGGGCGAACGCGGCCTCATGGATGAACTGCTCAAACGCATTGCCGACCACAAGTGAGACTTGACGACGAAGCCATCCTGGCGATCCTTCAAACTGACAGCAGCCGGCAAAACGCGCTGGCGAGGTTTGCGCGCACCCGCCTGACGATTGGTCGCTTAAATCGTCGCTGACCGGGTTGAAAGACTATGGGAAAGTTTGTCGTCACAACAGCTTGTCGAGCGTGATGGGCAGGTCGCGGACCCGTTTGCCGGTGGCGTTATAGATAGCATTGGCGACCGCGGCAGCGACGCCGGTGATGCCGATCTCGCCGATGCCGTGCGCGCCCATCGGCGTGTGCGGATCAGCGATGTCGGTCCAGATCACGTCGATCTCGGGCACGTCGAGATGCACCGGCACGTGATATTCGGCGAGGCTCGGGTTCATGATCCGCCCGTTGCGTTCATCGAACTGGGTTTCCTCCATCAGCGCCATGCCGAGCCCCATGATGATCCCGCCGCGAAACTGGCTGCGCGCGGTCTTGGGGTTGAGGATCCGGCCGCAATCGAACGAGCCGAGGATCCGGCTGACGCGGGTTTCGCCGGTCACCGCATTCACCCGCACCTTGCAGAAGATCGCGCTGTGCGAATGCATCGACCAATGCATCAGTTCGAGCGGCGGCGACGCGTCCTTGTTCACGACGATCTCGTCACGCTGGGCGCGTCCGAGGATCGAGACATAGCTTTCACGTCGCGTCGGATCGTCGAGCTTGGCAAGGCCGCCATCCTCGCTCCCGACCTCGTCGGGCGACAGCCCCGCGAGCGGGGAATCATTCCCCGCAAGCTTGAGCAATTCGGCGACCAGCGCATTGTGCGCCGCGATCACCGCGGCGCCGATCGCGGCGGTCTGCTGCGACCCGCCGGCCATGATCGCGCCCGGGATGGTCGAATCGCCATAACCCACCTCGACCTGGTCGAGCGACAGGCCAAGCCGCTCCGCCCCGACGATCGCGGTCGTGGTGGCCGTGCCCATCCCCATCTCGGCGGCGGCAACCTCGATTGTCGCGCGCACCGCATCGCCGTCGCGGGTCAACGTGATCCGCGCCGCGGCACCGGGCATCCGGTAATAGGGATAGGTGCCTGTCGCGCAGCCCATGCCGACCATCCACTCGCCTTCGCGCCGTGTGCCTGCCGCCGCGTTGCGCTGGTCCCAGCCGAACCGTTCCGCGCCGGTCCGCCACGCCTCTACGATGTGACGCGACGAGAACGGCAGGCCGGAGGTCGGATCCTTGCCGGGTTCGTTGCGGATGCGCAGTTCGACGGGGTCCATGCCCAGTTCGACCGCGAGTTCGTCGACCGCCGATTCCAGCGCGAAGGTGCCGACAGATTCGCCAGGCGCGCGCATGAATGTGTTGGCGAGCATATTCATTTGCGCCACATTCACCTGCAGCTTGATATTCGGGCAGGCATAGGCGGCGCGCGTCCCCAGGATGAAGGGTTCGGGCATGTTGTTGTGCGGCGTCATGACCGACAGGCCGCTGTGAATGAGCGCCTGCAGCCCGCCATCGGCGTGCGCGCCAAGCGCGACGCGCTGCTCGGTCAGCGTGCGCCCGCCGACGACGCGGTAGACGCCCTCGCGCGACAAGGTGATGCGCACCGGCCGCCCTGCCAGTTTCGCCGCCGCGGCACCGAGGATCTGATGATCCCACAAGCCTTTGCAGCCGAAGCCACCACCGACATAGGGCGAGGTGAGCCGGACTTGGTCGGCGGTGAGATCGAACACATCGCCAATCGTCCGCGCCTGCGCGGTGACCATCTGGCTCGCGTCGTGGAGGATGAGCTCATCACCGATCCACGCGATCGTAGCGGCGTGCGGCTCGATCGGATTGTGGTTGTGCCGCGGCGTTCGATAGACCTGGTCGACCGTGTGCGGCGCCTTGGCAAGCGCGGCTTCGGCATCACCGATCTCGTTGAGCAACGGCTGGCCCATGAACAGCCCCAGCTCCATGCCGTTGGCCTTGGCCTGATCGAGCGAAGTCGTCGACGGTTCTTCGGCATAGGTAATGCGCAACAGCGACATCGCGTAGTCGGCCTGCTCCTGCGTGTCGGCCAAAACCACCGCGATCGGCTGCCCATTCCAGTGGATGCGATCATCCTGCATGATCGGCAGATCGGCGGGCCCGACCGCGGTCGGCGACGACCCGAACACCCCCGGCGGAGTCATCCGCGGGGCGTTGCGGTGTGTCATCACAAGCGCGACGCCCGGCGCGTCCTCCGCAGTAGCGGTGTCGATCGCAGCGATCCGCCCGCGCGGGATCGTCGCATAGGCGAGCGCGGCATAGACCATGTCGTCGAACACGAACTCGGCGGCGAATCGCGCCGCGCCCTTGACCTTCAGCGGGCCATCGAGCCGCGAGACGGGCGTGCCGATCTTGCCGTGCTGGTGTGCGATCAGCGGATCGGGGACGCCCCCGGGAATCCAGCTGTCGGGCGCGAGCGGGACGAGCTTGCCCATCGCTCCCTGGACGAGGCCTTGTGCGGCGCTCTTGACGGTGTCGGTGATGCTCATGCTGCTGCTCCGGAAAGATCGCCGCGAAGATCGCCCAGCACCGCGATGAGGGTGCGCGTCGCGAGTTCAGGCTTGAAGCCGTTGTCGCGCAGCGGCCTGGCATCGGCGAATTCGGTGATGGCGGCGTCGCGGAACGCCGCTTCAGTGGCGGGACCGCCGCGGAGCGCTGCCTCCGCCTTCAGCGCGCGCCACGGCTTGTGCGCGACCCCGCCAAAGGCAAGCCTGACATCGGTAATCCGATCGCCATCGAGCTCGATCGCCGCGGCGACCGAGATCAGCGCAAAGGCGTAGCTCGCCCGGTCGCGGACCTTGCGATAGGTCGACCGCGCCGCGAACGGCATTGCGGGCAGTTCGATCGCGGTAATCAGTTCGCCGGGTTCCAGCACGGTATCGAACTCGGGATGATCACCCGGTAACCGGTGAAGGTCGGTGAACGGCAACGTCCGCGCCCCGCCGCGACCTTCCAGATGCACGGTCGCGTCGAGCGCGGCCAGCGCGACGCACATGTCCGACGGGTGCGTTGCGATACACGCCGCCGATGCACCGAGGATCGCGTGGATGCGGTTGAACCCGTCGCGCGCGTCGCAGCCCGACCCGGGCGCACGCTTGTTGCAGCGCGATCCGTCGGTGTCATAGAAATACGCGCATCGCGTTCGCTGGAGCAGATTGCCGCCGACCGTCGCCATGTTCCTGATCTGCGCCGAGGCCCCGGCAAGGATCGCGCGCGACAGCATCGGGTAGCGCGTCCTGACAATGCGGTGCTCCGCCAGCGCAGTGTTGCGCACCGCCGCCCCGATCAGCAACCCGCCGCCGCCGGTTTCCTCGATCGTGTCCGCCAGACCGGTGACATCGACCAGCGCGCCGGGCGTCGCCACCGTCTCGCGCATCAGATCGACAAGGTTGGTGCCGCCGCCGAGATAGGCGGTCGCCTCGCCCGCGCCGAGCCGCAGCGCCTCTGCCGCATCCGTGGCACGCGCATAGGTGAAGGGCGTCATGCCACCATCTCCCTGATCACGGCGTCCTGAATCGCATCGATGATCCCGTTATGCGCGCCGCAGCGGCACAGGTTTCCGCTCATCCGCTCCTGCACCTCCTCGCGCGTCAGTGCGACGTCGGCACCTAGGTCCGTCGTGACATGACTCGGCACGCCACGCTTCGCCTCCGCCGCCATCCCGATCGCAGAGCAGATCTGCCCCGGCGTGCAATAACCGCACTGGAACCCGTCATGCTCGATGAACGCCGCCTGCAGCGGGTGGAGGGCGCCGTCATCCGCCAACCCTTCGATCGTGGTGATCTCGCGACCATCATATTGCACCGCGAGCGAGAGGCACGACAGGATGCGCTCGCCGTCGACCAATACGGTGCACGCACCGCACGCGCCTTGGTTGCACCCCTTTTTCGTGCCAGTAAGATGCAGGGTCTCGCGCAGGAAATCGAGGAGCGACACCCGGGGGTCGGCCGGCACCGCAGCGGCCGCCCCATTCACAACGATCGGCATCAAGACTTCCTCAAATTGTCGTTTTATCCTCGAGCTCAACGACCGCGCCAACAAATTTGTGCCCGCGGTGCGCCACTATCGGGCCGTGGATCAGCATGGTTTAACGACCTCCGTATATCGCTATCCAGGTGCGCTGCCTACACCGCCTTGGCCGTCGGTCGTTTGACAGAGGGCGAGCAATAGCGGACCGATATGCCTATATGCCGGGGCCTTGTAACCTCTCGGCGCCCAGCGCCCTAACCGGATTAACGATGTCTGCATTCAAGACCCCCGATTTTAACGAACGTACCGACGCCTCTCGTCAGGCAAAGGAGCGCGCGCTGCAGCTGCTGCGCGATAAACGGGCCCCCGACCCCGCCGTGGTTGCCGAGCGGCAAGCCGCGCGTAGCGCGCGCGAAGCGGCGCGGGCCGAGCAGCAGGCAGCGCGTCGCGCCGCGATCGCCGAAGCGAAGCGCGCCAGGGACGAAGCCAGAGCAGCGGCGCAGGCGGCAAAAGAGGCTGCTGAACAGGCAGCGGCCGAAGCCCGCCGCCCCGCGCCGCCGCCCACGCTGCCGACCGCAGCGGAGATGAAGGCGGCCCGCGACGCACGGTACGCCGCCCGCAAGGCTCGGCGGAATTGATACCCCGCGTGCTGCTCGGTACCGCAGAGGTGCCGGGCGGCCCGCCACTCAAGCTGTTCCAGCGCGGCGGCGACTTCACGATCGCGCTTGAGCGCAACGACCTGATGAGCAGCCGCATGAGCGGCTCGGAGGCGGCTCTGGGCACGTTGGCATGCCAGCGACTTCCGTCCGGCCGAGCGCCCCGGCTGCTGATCGGCGGCTATGGCATGGGCTTTACGCTGCGCGCAGTTCTGGAGGCGATCGGACCGCTGGCGACGGTGGTGGTGGCCGAGTTGGTGCCCGTGATCATCGCATGGGCGCGGGGCCCCATGGAGAAGCTGACCGCTGGCTGCCTGGATGATCCGCGCGTGGAGCTTCAACTAGCCGACGTCGCCACGCTGCTCGGCGCACCTGACTCCGGTTACGACGCGATCCTGCTGGATGTCGACAACGGGCCTGACGGTCTCACCCGGCCCGGCAATGACAGGCTCTACAGTGCCTCGGGTCTGGCTCGAGCAAGGGCGGCACTCAGGCCCGGCGGCACGCTGGCGGTGTGGTCGGCCGCGCCCGATCCTGCGTTCGCGCGAAGATTGGTCCAGGCGGGCTTCGAGGTTGATGAGGTTCGCATCCGCGCCCGCGCTAATGGCAAAGGACCCACGCACGTCATTTGGCTCGCGAGCGCGTTATAGGTGACACCATCCAGACATTCACGGCCTCTTCTCGCTTCCCCAGCGCCGGAACGTGCGCAATGACGGTCACGCGCAATTGGCGGCTGACGTTCAAGCTCAATGAGCAGAACGCTTTGGAAGACGTGGATCTGGAGGACTATCATGGCGCTTAAGATACACTCATCGTTGGCCGTCCATGCCGGCGATTGGCTGAAAACCGGGATCGTGGAGCCGCACGGCATCACCGTAAAGGCGCTTGCCGGGCATCTTGGCGTATCTCGCCAGGGATTGAGCAATCTTCTAAATGGGCACGGCGGTCTATCTGCAGATATGGCGCTGCGTTTTGAGAAGGCGTTTGGCGTCAAGGCCGACACGCTGCTGCGCATGCAGTTAACCCACGACCTCGCTCAGCTTCGTGAGCGTGAAGACAAGATCAAAATCGAGCGCGTAGCCGAAGCCGCCTGATCTGGGCGATCCGCTTCCGGCTCGATCAGCACCGCCGCCTGCGCGACCGGGCCCTTTCTGATTTCGCGATCGGCAATAAACTGCGTGGGGTTGATGTCGTCAAACCGCTCGTCCTCACCGAGCACCGAACGCTCAGCGTAACCCTCGCCGATCACAAGGTCGCCTACATCCTGTTCACACGCGCATGGCTCGCCGGGCTGCAGAACGCGGGTGTCATCGAAAGCGCCGCCGGCGTCATCGAACAGATCGGTCGCCACGGTCGAATGCTATCGACTCTGCGCAGCGATATCCCGGCCAACGTCGACGATGACAAGAGCGATTGGATTACCGGCGTCTCATATCATTCAAACTGATGCACTACCCAATGCTTTAATGCGCGCCTTGTGCTACGAAAAGGTGTTATGAAAGGTGCTGCGTCAGCGATTTCCCGGCATAGCACGGTGCGCGCATTCCGATGGGCGGACGCGGCGTCCGGCCGCAGCCGATGACTTGAAGGGCGCGCTGCATCCAAATCCCGGTATGCGCGTTTTCCCCTGGACGCATCCTTTCTGGCGCTGCGTCGGTCATCAAACGGGAGAGAAAAATGATCGTCCGCAGCCTGAGCATCGCCATCGCCGCGATTGCCGTTCCAGCGGTGCCGTTAGCGGCGCAAATGGCACAGCAGAACAGCCCCTCCGCATCGACGACGAGCGAGACGTCGCCGTCCGGCTATGTGAAAAAGGCAGGCGCGGCGGATATGTACGAGCGGGAGTCCAGCAAACTCATGCTGCAATCAAAGGATCCGCAGATGCGCAGCTTGGCGAAAAAGATGATCGCGGATCACACCACCAGCACCGACGAGGTCAAGGCGGCGGCGATGCAGGCGGGTGTGCAACCCGCACCGCCCGCGCTCGATGCGACCGGTCGTGAGAATATCGCCGCGCTGCGCCGGGTGAACGGCAAGGCGCGTGACCGGCTCTACATCGCGCAGCAGAAAAAAGCGCACAAGGCGGCGCTTGAACTGCACCGCAGCTATGCCCGCAACGGTACGTCGGCTCCCCTGAAGGCGGCGGCCGCGAAAATAGCGCCGGTCGTTGCGCGTCACGGTAGCATCTTCACCGCGCTGCCGCCGGTATAACGCGGTCTCGACCGGATCGAACAGCCGGGCGGCCAATGTGCACCAACAGTGTCCTGCGCTCCACCGCGCCGCATGGTCCGCGACGCGGTGGAGCCTTAAGCCTAATCAGCTAAAGGCAACGCCGATCGAGCGCCGCCGGTAACGAACCGCGCCGCCGACGACGCCGAAGCCGAGCAGCATCATCGCCCATGTCGCCGGTTCGGGCACCGCCGCCGACACCTGCGCGCGGATCTCGCCGCCCGGATTTTTGCTGGTATGGATGTTGAGATACGCCAGCCCCGACGTCAGCCCGGTGATGAATGCCGTGCGCGCGGACGCTGCCGTGCCGCCGTTGGCCGACAGGAAGGCCGGGTTATAAATCGACATCGACGTCAGGTCGAATACCGAACTGAGCGATCCCGTCGTCAGCGAGTCCGGCATGAACCCGATCGCAACCGGGCCGTTCATGCCGGTCGGGACACAGCAATGGACATGCGCCGCGACCGCCGGTGCGGTCAGCCCCGTCCACGACAGATTGACGGTGATGCTGTTCATGTCGTCCGACAGCAGGATCGAGCCGAACCCCGTCGCCGGGGTCATCACCGCCGGGTTTTCCTGTGCTCCGCTGAGCGATCCCTCGAACAGCTGCGACGCCGCCGCAGGCGTGCTTGCCAGCGCGCAGACCGCCGCCGCCGTCCAGGCCAAGTGCTGATACGCTTTCATTCCGTCATCCTCTTCCATATCGATTTGGTTGTCGTCGGAGCGTTCGGTCCCTGCGCATCGAACGCGATCGATTGATCTTGCCCGGCAATGCGAGTCGGCTGGCGGCTCACGCCAAACCTTACAGCAACGTTAACCATCCCGATAGACAAGCGGGTTTTGCCGAGCCGGTCGGGCATAGTCGGCGACCCCGCGCGCCGGCCACGCCCGCTGCGAACGAGGCGGGAAGCAGACGAGTGGTTAACGTAGCAGCGCGAGCCCGGCACGAAGCCGGCCCCCCCCGCCGGCCAGCTCACGCTCGATTTCGGCATGCTCGCGCTCCCAGATCGGCACCGCCGCGACCAGCAACTCGCGCCCCTCCCGCGTCAGCGTGAGGCGGCGGGTACGACGATCGAGCGTGTCGGAAGTAACGGTGAGCAGGCCGCGCCGCTCCAGCGGCTTTAGATTGGCGGTCAGCGTCGTACGGTCCATCGCCAGCAGGCCGGCAACCGAGCCGAGCGACGGCGGCTCCGGGCGATTGAGCGCGATCAGCAGCGAGAACTGCCCGCTCTTCAATCCCGCCGGTCTCAGCGCCTCGTCGAACCGCCGCGCCATCGCCCGCGCGGCGCGCTGCGCATGCAGGCAAAGACAGCTGTCGCGGACCCGGATGGTGGTCGCATGAGATATGTCCGCGCTTTCGGATCCTTGTTTTGACACGCATTAGTTATGTTGATATCAACTCACTTTGTCAAGCCGGCCGAGTCGCTCTGGCGTACGGAAAGAGGAGAGGGCCATGCCCGGAACCAACCCCGCCCGCACGCTGACCGCCTTCAAATGGGTGCCGCCCTTCGCGCAGGGGCAGGTCCGCGACCACCGGGTACGCTGGGCGCTGAGGGAGGTCGGCTGGGACTATGCGGTCGATCCAATCGATTCCGTTGTCCAGCAAAGCGCCGCCTATCGCGCGGAGCAACCCTTCGGTCAGGTTCCGGTGCTGCGCGAGGCGGGCCGGCCGGTGCTGTTCGAGACGGGCGCTATGCTGCTCGACATCGCCGAACGCTCCGGCAAGCTGTTACCCGGGGACGCGGACGACCGCGCGCTGGCGAAATGCTGGCTGTTCGCCGCGCTCAATTCGGTCGAGCCGTTCCTCGCGGAGGTGACGACCGCCGACATATTCATCGAAGACAAGCAGGTGGCCAAGGGCTACCGGTCCTACGCGGTCAAGCTGGCTGAAGAACGGCTCGGGCAATTGTCAGCAGCGCTCGGTGACCGCCAGTGGCTGGCCGGCGATGCCTTCACGCTCGCCGACCTGATGATGTCCTCGGTAACGAAGGTCGTCCGCCACACCGATCTGGTCGAACGCCACGCCAACCTGGCCGCCTGGCGCGACCGCTGTTTCGCACGGCCCGCTTATACGGCAGCGATCGCCGAACAATGCGCCGAGTTCGAAGGCCACGGCCCCGGGGACATGGGCTGGGGCGCGGAGATTACCACCAAGGGAGAAAGCAAATGAGCTACATCGACGGCTTCGTGATCGCGGTGGAGACCACCCGGCGCGACGAGTTCATCGACCACGCACGGCGGATGGACGCCCACTTCCTGACGTTCGGCGCCACCCGGATCGTGGAGTGCTGGGGCGACGACGTGCCGGACGGCACCGTCACCGACTTCGCCCGCGCCGTGCAGGCCAAGGAGGGCGAGACGGTGGCCTTTTCCTGGATCGAATGGCCCGACAAGGCGACCCGCGACGCGGCCATGAAGCGCCTGGAGACGGACGAGCGGTTCACGGCCGAACCGATGCCGTTCGACGGCAAGCGCATGATTTTCGGCGGGTTCCAGCCCGTCGTCGATCTGCGCGACTGACGAGGAGACACCCCATGACCAACCCTCACGGCACGCCCATCTGGTACGAACTCCTCACCGCAGATCCCGACGCGTCCAAGCGCTTCTACGACGAGGTGATCGGCTGGACGATCGAGGCGGAACCGTCCGGCGACATGGACTATCGCATGATCGACACGCCCAATCGACAGGTCGGCGGCGTCATGCGGCTGACCGACGAGATGAAGGCGGGCGGTGCCAGGCCAAGCTGGCTGTTCTATATCGGCGTGGATGACGTGGACGCGACGGTCGCAAAGATCACGTCGGCGGGCGGCGGCGTGCTGATGCCCGCCCGGGACGTGCCAGGCGTCGGCCGCATGGCCCTCGTCGCCGATCCGCAGGGCGTTCCGTTCTACGTGATGCGAGGGAGCAGCGGGGAGTCGAGCACCGCCTACGACCGGACGGGAATGGGCAAGTGCAACTGGAACGAGCTCAACACCCCCGATCAGGCCGCCGCGCACGACTTCTACGCCGAGGCGTTCGGCTGGAGCTATCCCGGCAAGATGCCGATGGGAGAGCTCGGCGACTATGTCTTCGTCGAGGCGGCGGGCGAGACGATCGGCGCGACCATGCCGCTGCGCCCCGACGGCCCGCAAGCCGCCTGGCTGTTCTACTTCCGCGCGCGCGACATCGACGCGGCGGTCGTGAAGGTGAAGCAGGGCGGCGGCACCGTCCACAGCGGCCCGCATGAGGTGCCCGGCGGCGACCGGGTCATTGTCGCAAGCGATCCCCTCGGCGTCATGTTCGGCGTCGCCGCACCGGGCCAGACCTGATGCCGGGCTGGACACTGCCGATGTCGGGCGGCTGCCGGTGCGAGCAGGTGCGGTTCCGGATCAGCGAGCCGCCGATGCTGACCTCCGCGTGCCACTGCACCGGCTGTCAGCGGATGACGGGCAGCGCCTTTTCGCTGACCGTCACCGTGCCCGGCTCCGGCTTCGCCGTGACCGGCGGCGAGCCGGCGATCGGTGGGCTGCATGGCGAGGGGCGGCATTATCACTGCCCCTATTGCATGAGCTGGGTCTTCACGCGTCCGCCGGAGGAAATGGGCGACTTCGTCAACGTCCGCGCGACGATGCTCGACGACACCGGCTGGTTCGTGCCGTTCATCGAAACCCAGACCGCCGAGAAACTCGCCTGGGCGACCGTGCCCGCCACCCACAGCTACACCCGTTTCCCGCCGATCGAGGATTACGCGCGGCTGATGGCGGAGTTCAGAGGTGACAAGCAATGACCATGCAGAAGATCGACATCGCCGCGATCGAAGTGGCGGTCGCGGGCGGAGGCACCGACCATGCGTAAGATCATCGGCGGCGTCTTCCAGTCGCTCGACGGCATCATGCAGGCGCCGGGCGGGCCGGGCGAGGACCCGACCGGCGGCTTTGCGCACGGCGGCTGGATGTTCCCCTTCGCCGACGAGGCGGTCGGCGAGGCGATCGGCGCGTTCTTTTCCGGTCCCTACGACCTGCTGCTCGGTCGGCGGACCTATGACATCTTCGCGGCCTACTGGCCCCATGCACAGGGCGAAAACGCGCCGATGGGCGAAGCCTTCACCGCCGCGAACAAATACGTCCTGACGCGCGGCGATCGGGACTTGCCGTGGGATAACAGCCACCGGCTGCGCGGAATGGACGACGTCGCGGCCCTGAAGCGCGGCGACGGCCCCGACCTGCTGATCCAGGGGAGCGGCACGCTCTATCCGGCGTTGCTCGGCGCGGGACTGCTCGACCGGCTGGTGCTCTACACCTTCCCGCTCGTCCTCGGCCGCGGCAAGCGCCTGTTCGGCGAGGGTACGCCGCCGCTCACGCTCACGCCGGTCGATCATCGGATTTCGCCCGGCGGCACCGTGATCGCGACCTATGCGCCGGCCGGTCCGGTCGAGACCGGATCGTTCGGCACGGTCGACAGCCCGCGCGAGACCGAACGCCAGCGCCGGATGCAGGAGGGTTCGTGGTGATCCGGCTCTTCGGCCATCCCTTCTCGTCCTACACATGGAAGGCGCTGATCGCATTTTATGAAAACGATACGCCGTTCGGTTTCCGGATGACCGGTCCCGCGCACCCCGAAAATGCCGCTGAACTTGCGCGTCACTCCGCGATGGGCAAGTTCCCGATGCTGATCGACGGCGACCATGTCGTGTTCGAGGCGACAGCGATCATCGAATATCTCGATGCCTTCCATCCAGGCCCGGTCACGTTGATCCCCGCCGACCCGAAGGCCGCGGTCGCGGTACGCCAGATGGACCGGGTGTTCGATAATTACGTGATGAACGGGATGCAGCCGCTGGTCGACAACGCGCTTCGCCCCGAGGACCACCGCGATCCTTATGGCGACGATCAGGCGAAGGTGCGTCTCGACAGGATCTACGCCTGGCTCGACGGTAAGCTGGCGGGCGGGGAATGGGCGTGCGGCAGCGACTTCACGATGGCCGATTGCGCCGCCGCCCCGTCGCTTTTCTACGCCGACTGGGCGCACCCGTTCGGCGACCGTTTCCCCGCGCTCGCGGCTTACCGCGCGCGGCTGCTCGCCCGCCCCTCCGTCGCGCGCTGCGTCGAGGAAGCGCGGCCCTACCGCGCCTATTTCCCGCTCGGTGCGCTGGACCGGGATTGAAACAGACCGACCCTAAAAAGGAGAGCCGCCATGACCACCCTTACCCCCGCCGCCTGCCTGACGCCCGGGGGGCGCGGGACCGGCTGGTATCCCAGGCCGGTCGACGGAAGATGAGCGCCGCGCCGCGCCTCTTTCCGACGCTCCGCTGCCGGGACGCTGAGGCGATGATCCGCTGGCTGGTCGACATGCTGGGTTTCACCGAGCACGCTGTTCACCGCCGTGACGGGGTGGTGGCGCACGCCCAGCTTGCGTTCGGGAGCTCGATCATGATGCTCGGCCAGGCGCGCGATGACGAATATGGCCGTCTGGTCGGTGACCTCGCGGGCCGCCGCACCGACGCGCTCTATCTCGCCGTGGACGATCCGGGTGCGCTGCACGACCGTATCGCTGCGTCGGGGGCCGCGATCGAGATGCCGCTCCACGACACCGGCTATGGCAGCCGCGACTTCGCCGCGCGCGATCCGGAGGGCAATCTGTGGAGCTTCGGGACGTACCGGCCACAGGTCGGCGAACCCGCCGGCGCGTAGCCCCGCTTGCCGTCCCCGCCGCCGGACGGGCCGTGCCGGCGGGCCGGTCGCCGGTATCTGTGACGAGGCTGTAACCAGATGGATGCCGGGCGCGAACTAACGGCATGACCCAGGCATATACCCGCCGCGCCGCGGCACGCATCTTCTGGCCCATCCTTCTGGCAGGCGCGGCGGCGCTGTCCGGATGCGGACCTTCGCAGCAGGCCGAAGCGGCACCGGCTGCGCCCCCGGCCGCCGCCGCAGGCGCGCAGCCCGTTGTCGTCGAGCTGTTCCAGAGCCAGGGCTGTTCATCGTGTCCGCCTGCGAATGCGAATGTCAACGCCATCGCCGGTCGCCCGGGCATCCTCGCGCTTTCCTTTGCCGTTACCTATTGGGATCAGCTCGGCTGGAAGGATACGTTCGCCTCGCCGCGTTTCACGGCGCGCCAATGGGACTATGCGCATCATGCGGGCCGGGCGCAGGTGGCGACGCCGCAGGTGATCGTGAACGGCGGTCCCGCTATCGTCGGAAGCAACCGGCGGCAGCTCGAGACGACGATCGCAAAGGCGGGACCGCCGCGCGGCGGTCCCGAACTTTCGACGGACGGTGCGACGCTCCATGTCGGCGCGGTGCGATCGGCGGCACCGTCGACGGTGTGGCTGGTCCGCTATGACCCGCGATCGCGCGACGTGCCCGTGCGCGCGGGCGAGAATGGCGGCAGAACGCTGCCGCACCGTGACATCGTGCGTGAATTAACCCGGCTGGGCGACTGGACGGGTGGCGCGGCGACCTTCCGCATCCCGTCCGCGCGCGAGCCGGGTCTCGCTTCCGCGGTTCTCGTTCAGCGCGGGGCGGGCGGCCCGATCACCGCCGCCCGTAAACTCTGAAGCGGCCCGGCGCGGGGAACGACGGCATGCCGCTCATCGGGCACGGAACGCCGATCGCGCCGGGACTTCGCGCGAGCACGCGATTGGGTTACGAACAAGGCTGCGAACGCGGCTGCGGGAATTCGAATGGGCCGGACAGGACCGACCGTCAACCAAACGCCCTCGGCTGATCGGTGCGCAGCATCGCCGCCACGTGGCGCGCTCCGGCATCCCCCCGGCCGGCGCTTCGCCCCGGGTTCCGCCGGGTAATGGGAGCGGACGCCGAATGGGCCGATCTGATGGCCGCCGCGCAAGGCGGAAACGGCGGTGCCTACCGCCGGTTGCTGGACGAGCTGCGGACGTGGCTGCTGCGCTATTATACGCATCGTCTGCCGCCGGCGATGGTCGAGGATGCGGTTCAGGACGCGTTGGTCGCGATCCATCGCAAACGTCACACCTACGACCCGGCGCGGGCGTTCCATCCCTGGCTCGTCGCGGTCGCGCGCTACAAGTGGATCGACCGGTTGCGTGCGCTCGCCCGGCATCCGACCGAAGCGCTCGTCCAGGATATCGCGATTGCCGGTCACGAACGCGCGGTGACCAGCGCGACCGTGCTGGCGCGGCTGCTGGACACGCTCAAACCCGCTCAGGCGACCGTCATCCGGCTGGTCAAGCTCGACGGCTGCAGCATCGAGGAGGCATCGCGCCGGACCGGACAATCCCCTTCGCTCGTCAAGGTCAACATTCATCGCGGGATCGCCAGACTGGCCGCCCTGATGGAGGAGAACGGCGATGTCGACTGACCGCCTGATCGATACACTCGCCGCCGGTGTCGCGCCGGTGCGCCGCCCGCGTCCCTGGCGCGACGCGGCCATGCTGGCGCTCGTCGGCGGGGTCGAGATCCTGCTCTTCATCGCGCTGGGACAGATGCGCCCCGGCATCGATCTGGCAATGACGCTGCCCGGTTTCTGGTGGCGGCTCGCCAGCCTCGCGATCCTGACCGCAATCGGCGTCACGACCGCGCTGCGTTCGTTCGAGCCCGCCGCCTCGCCGCGGCCGGGCCTGCGCCGCTTCGCCTGGATCGCCGCTGCGGCGCTCGCGGCCGGCTGGGGCATTGATGTCGCGACCGGCACCGGCGGGGGGCTGGCCGAACGGCTGAGCTGGCATCAGGGGGTCGACTGCGCGGCGACGATCGTGATCTTGTCGGTTCCACCGCTTGTCGCGCTTGCGCTCCTGATGCGGCGCGGAGCGCCGACCGACCGGCGCGGCAGCGCACTCGCGGCCGGGGTGGCGAGTGCGAGCTGGGGGGCGTTGGTATTCGTGCTGAATTGCCCGCACGACGACGTGTTCTATATCGCGGTCTGGTATCCGTTCGGCTGCGCGCTGGTCACGCTGGCCGCGCGGGTCGTGCTGCCGAGGATCGCGCGCTGGTAGCGCCGGGCACGCGCCACCCTCCCGCAAGATCGGCCCGCGCCAGCCACCGCGAATTGGGACGAGGCTCTGAAGCTATGCAATGCCCTCAGGGAAATGCCTTCAGGCCGCGAATGCGACGCGCACGGCCATTTTCCGGCGGCGACGCATCGCGAACCCGACCGCGCCGAAACCGACGATCATCATCGCCCAACTTGCGGGCTCCGGCACGGCCGCCGCCACCGGGCTGAACGACAAGACGCTGATGCGACGACCCTGATCGACCACCGTCGCCAAACCCGTATAGGCGAGCGATCCGATATTGAACCGAAGCTGATAGTCGCCTTCGGTAAACGTGATCCCTTCCAGGCGGGTCGTTACAGCGGGCAGGAACATTTGCTGCACGCCATTGTCCGGGAACGCGACGGTCGCTCCGCCGTTGGCCTGGATCTTGTATTGGGCGGCACCGTTGAAAAACGTGCCCAGGATGAACGAATATTGTGGAGTGGGCGCACCGCCGATCGTGATCGGAGTACCGGCGGGAGAGGCCGTATAATCGACGGCGATTGTGGTCGCTGCATCGGCGGCGACGGGCATGACGCCGATCGCAGCGACCACGCCTAGCATGGCCAAACCGGGCATTTTCATGTTTCACTCTCCTCGGCGCAGGTCCGGGCCGGCGGAATGACGACTAGGCGCTGCACGGTGCGATGCATCTTGATGCCTGATAAACTTTGTTAATCATAGCGTAATGTCCGGCACCTTCCGGAACCGTAGCGTCCACAAGGCGGTACGAACCCGTTACGCGGTGCCTCGGCGGACCGGCGCGGCTTTCGGACTTCGCTTACCCTCGTCATGGTTCTTACGTTCGGCGCCGCTTCCTTTTGCGCCCGAACCGCGGCACAAGGCGCTGCAATGACCAACCGTCTTTACTACGGCGACAACCTGGATGTCCTGCGCGAGCATGTGAAGGACGAGAGCGTCGATCTCGTCTATCTCGACCCGCCGTTCAATTCGAACGCCAATTACAACATCCTGTTCAAATCCCCGGCCGGCAGTTCGTCCGACGCGCAGATCGAGGCGTTCGAGGATACCTGGCACTGGAACGACAAGGCGGAGGACGCCTTCGACCAGGTCGCGCGCAGCGGCAACACCAAGGCGTTCGACCTCTTGAACGCGATGCGCGGCTTCCTCGGCGAGAACGACATGATGGCGTATCTCGCCATGATGGCGATCCGCCTGATCGAATTGCACCGTGTCCTCAAGCCGACCGGCAGCCTGTATCTCCACTGCGACCCGACCGCGAGCCACTACCTCAAGCTGTTGCTGGATGGGGTGTTTGGGGCGGAGAATTATCGTTCGGAGATCATTTGGAAACGCACCTTCGCTCATGGGAACGTCGGCAAGTCGTTCGGGGACGTGACGGACACCATTTTTTATTACGCGATGTCGTCTAGCTTCGTTTGGAATCAGCCCTTTAAGCAGTTAACTAAGGAGCAACTCGACGCCAAATACCCGAACCGAGACGAAGGACGACGGTGGCAATCGGTAACGCTGCGAAATCCGGGTATTCGGCCGAATCTTCAGTATCTCTACACCGCAAGCAACGGCGTCACGTACATTCACCATCCTAACGGATGGGCGGTCGGCCAAGAACGGATGGAGCGATACGACCGGGAGGGTCGATTGCATTTTCCGAAGCGACCCGAAGGCGCACTACGCTTGAAGATGTATGAGGACGAAAGTCCCGGAGAACGCATACAGAACTTATGGGACGACATCCCGCCGATCGGGGCTCAGGCTGCTGAGCGCCTCGGCTACCCCACCCAAAAGCCGCTCGCCCTCCTCGAACGCATTATCGCCGCCTCCTCCAACGAGGGCGACGTCGTGCTCGATCCCTTCTGCGGCTGCGGCACGGCGGTTCATGCGGCGCAGAAACTGAACCGGCAGTGGATCGGGATCGACATCACCCATCTCGCGATCAGCCTGATCGAAAAGCGCATGAAGGCCGCCTTCCCCGGCATCGACTTCACCGTGGAGGGCACGCCCAAGGACCTCGCCTCCGCCGAAGACCTCGCGGCGCGCGACAAATACCAGTTCCAGTGGTGGGCGGTGTCGATGGTCGATGCGATGCCGTTTGGCGGCAAGAAGAAGGGTGCCGATGGCGGCATCGACGGAATCATTTATTTCAAACCCGACGGCAAGCGGACCGAAAAGGCGATCGTCTCGGTCAAGGGTGGCGGCAATGTCGGCGTTCAGATGATCCGCGATCTCCATTCGGCGATGGAGCGCGACAAGGCCCCGATCGGCGTCTTCATTACCAAGGCGCTGCCGACGTCCGCGATGGAACGCGAAGCCGCCGCTGTCGGCCGCTTCCATGCCGAGGCGACGGGCAAATCCTATCCCCGGCTTCAGATCATCACGCTCGCCGAACTGTTCCAGGGCAAGAAGCCCGACATCCCCTATGTCGATCCGACCGCGGGCATGAAGCGCGCGGGGCGTGAGGACACGCGCAAGCAGGGCAATCTAATCTGACCGATCGTCGCTGGCACCGCGCTGCGTCAGGGCGTAGCTCCATGCACCATGAATGGGCGTTTGCGATGCCCGGACCCGAACAAGCCCGTGCCGCGCGCAGGGCGACGCGGTGCTGATCGCTTGCGATCCGGGGCCCGCGGTGGTGGCGTGCAACAGCTGCCGCCATTCCGCCGCCGCGAACGGCGACGCCGAAGGGGTGAGCGGCGGCGCGCGGCTGGTCGCGGCGCTGCGCCGGGTGAAGACGTCCGACCCGCGCTATGACGGGGTCGCGGTGCAGGAAATGCCCTGCCTGTTCGCGTGCGGGGATTTCTGCACCGTCCATCTGCGCGCGCCCGGCAAGATCGGCTATGTCCTCGGCCGCTTCGCCCCGGCCGAGGCTGCCGCCCGCGCGATCCTCGATTACGCGCGAGCCTATGCGATGAGCGAAGATGGCGAGGTACCGTTCGGCGACTGGCCCGAAGGCGTAAAGGGCCATTTCCTCACCCGCACCCCGCCCGCCGGCTTCCTGATCGAATAGCGCGCGGTCAGACGAGCGCGGCGCCGCGTCCGGACGCGGACCGTACCGCGCGCCTGCGCCTCGCCCGCATCATCAGCCCGAGCAGCCCGAACCCGGTCAACAGCTGCAACCATGTCGCGGGTTCGGGGACGGCGCCCGATACGTCACCGACGAACAGCCCGTCCCTGAATTCAAAGAAGCTGGGGATGCCGCTGCCGAACGGGCCGCGGAACTGGAAGAAATTATCCCCGACGGCAAATCCCGCCAGCGCGTCCTGCGCGTCCTGGCCCGGCCGATAGAAATCGGGGCCGTAGCGGAATTCGACATTGCTGTCGGTGCCGTTCTCCGCGGTGATCAGCAGCTCGGCAAAGACGGGCAGGCACCCTGCCTCCCCGCACGACGCGCTGGCCGAGCGCAATCCGTACCAGGTAATCTTGGCGGCGGGGCGCAGGTCGGCGACCGTGTACATCCCGCCCTCGTCGGCATAGGGATCGGCGCTGCCGAACTGGACCGCGATGTCGCCGATCTCGACCGAGCCGTTGCCCGCGCTCCGGCCCTGGACAAGGTTGCTGTAAAAGGGTGCGATCACCGGGATGCCGAGCCGCCTGAGATCGTCAACGGCAGCGAACCCGCCCGGATTGCTGACCGCAAACGCCTCCAGCCGCGGCGCGCTGAGACCGATGAACCCGTTCTCGAAGACATTGATCACGTTGGTCAGCCCGCTGCCGAAATTGACCGCGAACGGCAGCACGACTGCGCGCGACCCGTTTGCGCCTATGGTCAAATCGCTCGTCGGCGGACCGAAGCGCTGACCGGTCACGCTGAAGGGACCATCCGGCGGGAAGATTGAGTTGCCGTGACCGGTAGCGACGCGAACTCTACAATCTGCAATTCCGCACGGTCGAGCAAGAGCTTGTGTACTTCCAAAACAGCCCGCGATTACCAGAGCACCAACTACCAGCCTAGAACAATTCATGATAGTCCCCTTCCAGATTGCGGAAAGCTTAGCAAAGAGTCGTCTAGAACTACCATATTGTACCGGGGGCGGCAATCATGGACCATGAACAGATCGATAGCACTACAGACAATCTGGAAGAGCGATACGCCGCATTTGTCAGCTACGCGCATGTTGATGGAGCCTGGGCCAAGAGAATTCATCAAGCCATTGAAAACTATAGGATTCCAAAAGCTGTTGCAGCGCGGTATGATGCTGGTCGACGTATCGGCAAGTCTTTCCTCGATCGATCGGAACTTGCAACCTCTTCGAACCTGTCCGACCGGATCACCGACGCGCTCGACAGATCGGACACGCTCGTCCTGGTCTGCTCGCCCGCGGCCGCGGCTTCGCGTTGGGTCAATGAAGAGGTCCGCCGCTTCCGCGACCGCGGCCTCGGCCACCGCATCTTTTGCCTGATCGTCGATGGCGACCCGGCCGCGACCGATGACCGCCGTTGTTTCCCCCCGGCCCTGACCGCGCCGGATGCGGACGGATATTCCGTCCCCGAGCCGCTCGCCGCGGACGTCCGTCCGGGCAAGGACGGCTGGCGCGACGCGCGATTGAAAGTGATCGCTGGCCTGATCGACGTACCCTTCGATGCCTTACGTCAGCGCGAACAGACGCGCCGCCAGCGACGTTTGCTCGCGGCGGTCGCGATCACCTCGGTGCTGCTGATCGCGATGACAGGGCTCGCGATCTCCGCGGTGATCGCGCGGCAGCGGGCCGAACGGCAGGAGCAGATCGCCACCCGGACCGCCGATCTTCTTACATCGCTGTTTGATCATGCGAGTCCGTATCGCACCGGCGGCCGAGACGTCACCGTACGGTCGGTCATCGATCAGGCCGCAACCGATACGATGCATTCGCCTTCGTTGCGAAACGAGCCGGAGGTCCGTGCCAATTTGCTCTCAACACTTGCCGCGGTATACGTAAATCTTGGTCTATCAAACAAAGCCAAACTGCTAATTGCAGAAGCATGGCGGATGACAGTTACCGATCCAAAGACTGCTTTTATGCGCGTCCGTACAGAGATACAACTTAATTTCATCGTCGGAGATTATGCGCGGACCGAAAAGTATCTCGTGCAGGAAAGAGAACTCTTTGCAGCGGAGCCTCAGCTCGCAAAGGACTTTCTCGGTGTCATGTTAACTGACCAAGCCCAGTTGGCGCGGATAAATAATGACCCGGTCGCGGCGGAGCGGGACTTTTCGCGGGCGCGTCGGTGGGCGCTCGACCATGACCCGCCGCTCTACGACCTTGCCACTTCGGCACTGCTCAACGCGGCGATGACGGACATCGACAACGGCCGCGAAGCGCGCGGTGCGCGGAGGATGGCGGTGGTGATCGAGGAACGCCGCCGCGCCGGCCAACCGCTCCACCCCGATGTGCTGACCGCGCTCAACTCGCTCGGGGCGGCGGCGGCCAGATCGGGCGACCCGGTCGGCGCGGAAGGCCGTTTCCTCCAGGCGCTGCCGTTGCAGCGGCGGATGTTCGGCGACGACAGCCTCGACGTCGCGCTCACCCGCAGCAATCTCGGCCGCTCGCTGGTCGAGCAGTCGCGGTTTGACGAGGCGCTGGCCGAACTCGGTGCCGCGCGCGCGCAGTTCCTGGCGCAGACCGACGGCAATATCGACACGCTCGCCAACCTCAACGACAGCCGCGGCCTCGCCCTCGCCGCGCAGGGCAAGACCGGTGCGGCGCGCGCGAGTTTTGCCGAAGGGCTGAGGATCGCACGGGCGAACGAGATGCCGAAGGAAGTCGAACTGCTGATCGACCGCGCCGACCTTGAATGCGCGAGCGGCGACGTCGCTGCGGGGCGCAGCCTCACCGCCGCCGCCCGCCGCGCGCTCGCCCGCTTCGGCCAGGACGAACCGTGGCGCGCCGCGCGGATCGACAGCGTCGCAGGCGGCTGCCTGATCGCGGCGCGCAACCGCGCCAATGCCGCGGCGCTGATCCGCGCCTCCACCCCGGTCGTGATCGCGCGCTGGGGTCCGGACTCACTGTTCGGTCGCGCGGCGGCGGCGCGGCTCGCCTGCGTCGACACCAACCGGCGCTGCGCCTTCCGGTGATCCTCTGCCGCTGACCGCTTGCCAGCGCGCCGCGCTGCTGCGACACAGAAGCGATGGGCGCGCTCGACAGGATCAGGATCATCGAATTCGCCGGGCTCGGCCCCGCGCCCTTCTGTGCGATGATGCTCGCCGATCACGGGGCGGCGGTGACGCGCATCGACCGGCCGGGCGCACGGTTCGATCCCACCGACCCGCTCGCGCGCGGCCGCCGCGTCGTCACGCTCGATACAAAGACCGATGCCGGGCGCGATGCCGCCCGCGCGCTGTGCCGGGGTGCCGACGGGGTGATCGAGGGGTTTCGCCCCGGCGTGATGGAGCGGCTCGGCCTCGGTCCCGATGTGCTGATCGGGGATAATCCGAACCTGATCTATGGCCGCATGACCGGCTGGGGGCAGAGCGGCCCGCTCGCGCATGCTGCCGGGCACGACATCAACTATATCGCGCTGGCGGGCGTGCTGCACGGCGTCGGCGGTCCGGACGGCAAGCCCGTCCCGCCGCTCAACTATGTCGGCGATTTCGGCGGCGGCGCGATGATGCTTGCGTTCGGGATGGTCGCCGGGCTGCTCGCGGTCAAAAACGGTGCGCCCGGCCAGGTGATCGACGCGGCGATGACCGACGGCGCGGCGCTGATCGGCGCGATGCACCGCTGGATGCTGGGGAACGGCATGGCGGTCGACCGCGCGGGCGCGAATTTGCTCGACGGCGCGGCGCCCTTTTACGACAGCTATGCGTGCGCGGACGGCGGCTGGGTCGCGGTCGGCGCGATCGAGCCCGCTTTCTATGCGCTGCTCTGCCGCCATGCCGGGGTCGCCGACGATCCGGCATTTGCTGCGCAGCATGACCGTGCAGCATGGCCTGCGCTGAAGCAAAGGCTCGCCGCCATCTTCCGCACCCGCACCCGTGCCGATTGGTGCGCGGCGATGGAGGGAAGCGACGCCTGTTTCGCGCCCATCCTGTCGATGACCGAAGCGCCCGGCCACCCGCACAATGCCGAACGCGGCACCTTCATCGCCGTCGGCGGCCAAATCCAACCCGCCCCCGCCCCGCGCTTCTCCGCGACCCCCGCCGGCAGCCCGGAACCGCCGGAGCTCGCGTCCTAGAGCGCCTCGACGATCGTCACGTTGGCGATCCCGCCGCCCTCGCACATCGTCTGGAGGCCATAGCGCAGCCCGCGCGCCTTCAGCGCATGGACAAGCGTCGTCATCAGCTTCGTCCCCGTCGCGCCCAGCGGATGGCCGAGCGCGATCGCGCCGCCATTGACGTTCAGCTTTTCCGGGTCCGCACCCGTATGGCGCAGCCACGCCATCGGCACCGGCGCGAACGCCTCGTTCACCTCGTACAGGTCGATGTCGCCGATCGACATTCCGGCGCGTTCCAGCGCCTTGTCGGTCGCGAACAGCGGTTCTTCGAGCATGATCACCGGATCGCCCGCGGTCACTGTCAGGTTCACGATCCGCGCCATCGGCGTCAGGCCGTGTTCCTTCAGCGCCCGTTCGGACACGATCATCACCGCCGACGCGCCGTCGGTGATCTGGCTCGCGGTCGCCGCGGTCAGCACGCCTGTCTCGCTCAGCAATTTGACCTTCGCCATGCCCTCGGCCGACGCGTCCCAGCGGATGCCCTCGTCAACAACATGGCGCTCGGTGCCGTCCGGCGTCTCCACCTCAAGCGGCACGATCTCCGCATCGAACGCGCCGTCCCTGGTCGCCTGCTGCGCGC
Organism: Sphingomonas sp.; assembly: GCA_965219075.1. Lineage (GTDB taxonomy): Bacteria > Pseudomonadota > Alphaproteobacteria > Sphingomonadales > Sphingomonadaceae > Sphingomonas. Next base: position 1,210,800 of record CBDCMM010000002.1, on the reverse strand, counting down.
GCAAATGGCTCTCCAGCCCGTAGGCATCGGTCTCCCCGCGGGTGAAGCCGTATTTGTCCGCGATCATCTCCGCGCCCTGGAACTGGCTGAAGCCGCGCACGCCGTATTTCTCCCGGACCGACGGCGGCAGCACTTCGACGCCCGATTCCCGCAGCGTCGACGATCCCATCGGCACGCGCGTCATGCTCTCGGTCCCGGCCGCGATCACCACGTCCTGCGTCCCCGACATCACCGCCTGCGCCGCGAATTGCAGCGCCTGTTGCGAACTGCCGCATTGCCGGTCGATGGTGACGGCGGGCACGCTTTGCGGCAGTCCGGACGCCAGCACGGCGTTGCGCCCGACATGCAGCGATTGCTCGCCGACCTGCATGACACAGCCCATGATGACGTCATCGACGCGTGCCCCGTCGATCCCGGTCCGCGCGACCAGCGTATCGAGCACCTTCGCGCCCAGATCGACCGGATGCCAGCCGGCCAGCCGCCCGCCGCGCTTGCCGCCCGCCGTCCGCACCGCGCCCACGATATATGCCTCGGCCATGCCCGTCTCTCCTGTTGTGCTGTTGCGCGCGATGCTAGGGTAGCGCGCGCATCGCCGCAACGCCGGTGATCAGACGAGAGGATCCGCATGACCGCCGCCACCGCCCTGACCTTCCCCCAGCCCGAATACATGGCCGATGAAGAACTCGTGATGTTCCACGATTCGGTCGGGCGCTTCCTCGACCGGGCGGTCGACCGCGACCGGATCGAACGCTGGCGCGAAGACGGCCAGGTCGAACGCGATTTCTGGCGGGAGGCGGGCGCGGCGGGGCTGCTCGGCGTCTCGGTCCCCAGCGAATATGGCGGCCATGGCGGCGATTTCCGCCACGACCTCGTCGTCGTCGATCAGGTCGCGAAAAAGGGCATAGAGGGCTTTGCCGCAAGCCTGCACAACGTCATCGTAACGCCCTACATCCAGCTGCACGGGACCGAGGAACAGAAACAGCGCTGGCTTCCCAAACTCGTTTCCGGCGAGCGCGTCGCGGCGATCGCGATGAGCGAACCCGGCGCCGGGTCGGACCTGCAAGCCATCCGCACCACCGCGCTGAAGGACGGCAACGGCTACCGTATCAACGGGTCGAAGACGTTCATCTCCAACGGCCAGATCGCCGACCTGATCGTCGTCGTCGCCAAGACCGACCCGGAACAGGGCGCGCGCGGCACCTCGCTGATGGTGGTCGAGACCGACGAGGCGGAGGGGTTCCGCCGCGGCAAAAAGCTCGACAAGATCGGCCTCGATGCGCAGGACACGTCTGAGCTGTTCTTCGACGATGTCTGGGTGCCCGCGCAGAATTTGCTCGGCGACACAGAGGGTCAGGGGTTCCGCCAGCTGATGGCGGAGCTGCCGCGCGAACGGCTGATCATCGCGATCGGATCGGTCGGCGCGATGGAGCGCGCGCTGGAGGTCACCGTCGATTATGTAAAGAACCGCAAGGCGTTCGGTCAGACGCTGTTCGATTTTCAGAACACCCAGTTCAAGCTGGCCGAAATGTACACCAGGGCCCGCGTCGCGCGCATCTTCGTCAACGACTGTATCGCCAAGCTGCTCGACGGCGGCCTCGACAATACGACATCGGCGATGGCGAAGCTGTTCGCGACCGAGGCGGAGGGGGAAATCGTTGATCAGTGCCTGCAACTGCACGGCGGCTACGGCTATATCAACGACTACCCCATCGCCCACCTCTACCGCAACGCCCGCATCAGCCGCATCTACGGCGGATCGAGCGAGATCATGAAAATGCTGATCGCGCGGGCGTTGTGATGGGGGGGTTGCTGAGACGGTTTCACACTAAACTCAACCAAGCGCTGTTTCGACCTGAGGATACCCATTTCGTGCGGGGTTCTCTCTGGCGATGCCTATCGCGACAATCATTGAGGCCATGACGATGATGCAGGCGAACTATAATCTTTGCTGTGCACGCCAGCATGCGCAACCCCCGGTGCGGTCACTGCAGGACGCCGCCTGACCGAATCTTCAAGCCGAGTGGCAGCGTTCGGTGGGAATAGACCAAATACTGCCGATCGCGACCAAACTAGCATAACGTGACAGCAGAAGTGCCCGCGGACTATGTCGGCCGTCGGAAACGGCGATGGGTGGCGGGATGCGGGTGATCAAGGCAGCAACCGTTACTTCATAAACGGTGAGTTTATCCATAAATCGTCTTCAACACGAAGCAGATGTTCGGACAGTCTGGATATGCCTTGCCAAGAACCTCCTGCATCAATCTTTTCGAATGCTTCGGTTCTGGCATTTTCACTGGGCCACAAAGCGATCGCAACAAACCGTCCGTCCTGATCGCGTGTTAGACATGAACCGAAGGCACCGAGGTCTCTGCCTTTTAGGGTTAAGGCGTGCCAACGTTCACGAAACTGGTCTTCGTGCTCAATTTCAACGTCCCAACGATAGATTGCAATGAAGCCTTTCGCTGATTCGTCGATATTAACAGCCATTCTTTCCTCCTCTTACAGCACTATGGTCGGCTGGATGCTGCCTGACGGAAGCACGACGGTCGATCTGAACCCATACCAGCGCGCGGCTGTCGAGACAGGCGGCAGTCCCCGGCCACGCCGCCAGCGCCGCGTTGCAGTCGTCGAGCGCGCCCGCCCGGTCGCGCACCGTCGATGATCTCCAGAATGCCGGGACGTGTCATCCGGCGGATATCGTGCTGTCCCAGGATGCTCACACAGCCCGTCCGGTGAACGCCGCCATTCAGCCGTCGTCACGCATCAGGAGCGTCAGCAGCGCCGGATTGACGAACAGAGCTTCCCGTCCGGCCTTTCGCTCTTCGAGCAATCCGATCGATGCCAGCGTTTTGAGGTATGTCGATGTTTGATGAAAACATCGACATATTCAATCGATATGTCGACAGCATCGACACATCAGGATTTTGCCTTTCCCCTTATTAGCGCGATGGGTGCGAACGTCCGGCATCCCCACCTCATTCATGCCTCAGCGCGTCGATCGGGTTCAGCGCCGCCGCGCGCCTTGCCGGGAAATAACCGAAGATCACCCCGATCAGCCCGGAAAACAGGAACGCGCCCAGATTGAGCTTCCAGTCGAACAGGAACGGCACGCCGAGCGCAGGCGCCAGCGCCAGCCCGCCGAGCAGCGCGAGCAGCAACCCGATCAGCCCGCCCAGGCACGACAGCACGATCGCCTCGACCAGGAACTGGAGCAGCACCTCGCGCGCGACCGCGCCGATCGCCAGGCGGATGCCGATCTCGCGCGTGCGTTCGATGACGCTGACCAGCATGATGTTCATGATCCCGATCCCGCCGACCAGCAGGCTGACCCCGCCGACCGCGCCCATGAACGCAGTCAGGATGCCGGTGATGTTGCCGAGCGACTGGCTGATCTGTTCGGTGCCGATAATCCTGAAATTGCTGTCCTCGCCCGGCGCGACATGGCGGCGTTCGCGCAGCAGCGCCTCGATCGATGCCTGCACCGACGGCGTGTCGTACGCGGGGTCGACCGCGATCACCAGGAAGCCGATGTCGCGCGATCCGGTCAGCCGCCGTTGCACCGCCTTGATCGGCATCACGATCGAATCGTCGGGGTCCGACCCGACCGACGCGCCGTCGCCGCGCAGTGCCATGACGCCCGCGACCGCGCAGCTGATATCGCCGACGCGGATTGTCGTCCCTACCGCCTGCACATCGCCGTACAGGTTCTTGCGCACCGTCTGTCCAAGCAGACACACCGCGCGGCCCGCCTGTTCGTCGGCCGCGGAGAAGAGCTGCCCCTCAACCGGCTCCCACCCTTGCGCCCTGAAATAATCGAGCGTCGTGCCGGTGACCGTCGTCGTCCAGTTGCGCCCTTCGCGCACCGCCGTCCGGGTGGTGCCCTCCTGCGGCGCGGCGGCGGTGACGCCGGCGATCTGGCTGCGGATCGCGGCGACGTCGTCCATGTCGAAATTGGGCGGCCGCACACCCCCGCCGCCGCGCCCGAACCCGCCGCTCGGGCGGATATAGAGCAGGTTCGCGCCCAGCCCCGCGACCTGGTCCTGCACCGCCTTGGTCGCGCCGTTGCCCAGCGTCACCATCATCACCACCGCCGCGACGCCGATGACGATGCCGAGCACGGTCAGGAACGAGCGCAGCATATGCCGCCTGATCTCGTTGAAGGCGAGCAGGATCGTCGTGCCGAGCATCAGGCCGCCGCTATCGCATGACCGGCCGGATCATGCTCTACCGGCGCGCGCTCGACCAGCCCGTCGCGGAAATTGATGATCCGCCCGGCAAAGCGCGCCATCTCCGCCTCGTGCGTCACCATCACCACGGTGATGCCGAGCCGCCGGTTGAGGTCGGTCAGCAGCTCCATGATCTCGACCGATCGCTCGCTGTCCAGATTGCCCGTCGGCTCGTCCGCCAGCAGCAGCGCTGGCTCGGTGACGATCGCCCGCGCGATCGCGACGCGTTGCTGCTGACCGCCCGACAGCTGCGCCGGGCCGTGGTCCGCCCACGGCACCAGCCCGACCAGATCGAGCGCGCGCGTCGCCGCCTCGCGCCGTTTTCTCTTGGCCAGCCCGCGATAAAGCAGCGGCAGCTCGACATTCTGGATCGCGGGCGTCCGCGCCAGCAAATTGAACCCCTGGAACACGAAACCGAGATAGCGCCGCCGGAGCAGCGCGCGCTGCTCGCGGTCCAGCCGGTCGACCGCCACCCCCTTGAACCGGTACGATCCGCTCGTCGGCACGTCGAGACAGCCGAGGATGTTCATCGTCGTCGACTTGCCCGATCCCGACGCCCCCATCACCGCGACGAATTCCCCTTCCGCGATGTCGAGGTCGACGCCCTTCAGCGCCCGGAACGCGCTTTCGCCCTGGCCGAACACCTTGGTGATGCCGCGCATCGCGACCAAGGGCGTGTCGCCGGCATCGGTCGGCATATCGGTCGGCGGGGCGGCATTCGGCGGGACGGGCTCAGCCACCGTCCTTCGCTTTCGCCTTCGCCTCCGCCTCGGTCTCACCCGGCGCCAGTTGCCCGGTCACGACCTTGCGCCCGGCCTTCAGCGCGCCGCCGGTGACGACGGTCCGCGCCCCGTCGCTGACCCCGATCCTGACCTTGACCGGCTGCGGCTTGCCGTCCGCGCCCAGCGCATAGACCGTGCCCCGCGCGCCGCGACCGATCCCGACCTGCTGCTCTGCATCGGGCGGCGGGCCGAGCTGTATCCCCCCGCCCGTCTTCTTCTTCTCGGGCTGCCAGCGCAGCGCCTCGTTCGCGACCAGCAGTTTCGCGCGTTCGGTCTGCGTCACGATCGCCGCCGTCGCGGTCATGCCGGGGCGCAGCGCCAGATCGGGGTTCCGCACCGACAGCACCGCGGTATAGCTGACCACCTGATTGCCGGTCGCGGCCGACGCCGCCGCGGTCGTCGTCCCCGACCCCTGCGACCCCACATCGACCCGCTCGACCGTCGCCGGGAACGCGCGGCCGGGATAGGCATCGACCGTGAAGTTCGCCTCCTGCCCCTTTGCGACCAGCCCGACATCCGCCTCGTCGACCTGCACCTCCAGCTTCATCGCGCTCAGATCCTCGGCGATCGTGAACAGCACGGGTGCCGTAAACGACGCCGCGACCGTCTGGCCCGGATCGATCTGCCGCGACAGCACGACGCCGGTGACGGGCGAATAGATCGTCGCCTTGGTAAGATTGGTCTGCGCCGATGACAGCACCGCGCGGGCCTGCACCACGCTCGCCTCCGCCTGACGGACCGCCGCGATCGTCCGCGCCCTATCCGCACGCGCATTGTCGAGCTCGGTTGCAGAGGGCACCTTGCCCCCCGACAATTTATAGACATTCTCCAGCCGCGACAGGCTGGATGCCGATGCCCGCGCGGTCGCCTTCGCCTGGTCGACCTGCGCCTCGGCAAGGTTCAGCGCGGCGCGGTTCTGCGTGATCGCATCGTTCAGCCTTGAGACGTCGAGCCGGGCGAGCGGCTGGCCCTTCGTCACCCGGTCGTTATTGTCCGCAAACACCGCGGTAATGATCCCCGATTGCTCGGAGCCGACCTGCACCTCGTTCGTCGGCTTCAGCGTCCCCGTCGCGGTCACCGTCACGGTCAGGTCGCCGCGCACCACCGGCTTGGTCAGGTAAATCCCCTCGGGCTTCGGCGCGAAACAGCGCGAGATGCCGAACGCGATCAGCAGCAGGACGAGCGCGAGCACGACCCATTTGATCCAGCGCCGCCAGCGCGGCCGCTTCTTCTCGCCGAGGAATTCGCCGAGATCGGCATCCTGTTCGACGGTGTCGGGCGTGCTCATCGGGTCGTGGTCTCCGTCGGCATGGTCTGGGCCGGGATCGCGCCGGTAAATGATGGCGCTCCGCCCGCAAATCCGCCGCCCGAAAAACCGCCGCCAAGCGCGTTGAACAGCTGCACGCTCGCCAGCGCCCGGTCGCCGCGCGCGCTCGCCAGTCCGTCGCGCGCGGACAGCAGCTGGTTTTCGATCGTCAGCAGCGTCGTGAAATCGGTCAGCCCCGCGCGGTAGTTCGACCGCGCATAGATCGCAGTCGCCTCCGCCGCCTTCACCGCCGCCGCCTGCGCGGTCATCCGCTCCTCCGCCGACGTCAGCGCACGAAGCGCATTCTCGACATCCTCAAGCGCGGTCAGGATCGTCCGCCGGTAATCGGCGAACGCGCCCTCGGTCGCCGCGCGCTGTCCCTCGACCTGCGCGCGCAGCCGCCCGCCGTCGAACAGCGTCTGGGTCAGCCCGCCGAACAGGCCGAACGTCACCGTGTCGAACAGGCTGCCGAACCCGCCCGCATTGTCGGCGATGCTGCCCGTCAGGCGAAGCGCCGGGTAGAGCTGCGCCTCCGCCACCCCGATCCGCGCGCTCGCCGCCGCCAGCCGTTCCTCCGCCGCCAGCACGTCGGGCCGCTGCCTCAGCGTATCGGCGGGCACGCCCACCGCGATATCCGCCGGCGGTACCGGCACCGGCGCGGGCGGATCGAACACCCGTGCCAGCGCGGCGGGCGCGCGCCCGCTCAGCACGCCCAGCCGGTTCGATGCCTGCGCGATGCTTTGGATCAGCGGCGGGATCGTCGCGCGGCGCTGCTCGGCCTGGGTGCGCGCCTGTTCCTCGTCGGTCGCCGACACCAGCCCGGCCTTCACCCGCCAGCCCGCAATCTCCAGATTGTCGTCCGCGATCCTCAGGCTGTCGCGCGCGATGGCCAGCCGTTCCTGCGCGATCCGTCCCTGGATGTAGTTGGAGGCGGTCTCGCTCACCACCGCGATCCGCGTCGCCTCAGCGTCATAGGCGCTCGCGGCCAGGTCGCCGCGCGCCGCCTCGATCCCGCGGCGCACGCCGCCGAACAGATCGACCGTATAGCTCGCATCGCCGCCCAGCGACAAATTGGTCTGCCCGCTCTGGGTCAGGATGCGCGTGCCGATCCCCGGCAGGACTGGCCCCCCGCCGACGCCGCCCGTGCCGCCCGTACCGCCGCCCCCGATCCCGCCCGGATTGGTGATGATCGGGATCGTCGTCGACGGCGCGCCGGTCAGGAACCCGTTGCGGCTGATCCCGGCGGTCGCACCCAGCGTCGGCAAGCGAGCCGAACGCGCCTGGATCAGCGCGGCGCGCGCCTGCCGCACCCGGCTCGCCGCCGCCGCCAGATCGAGATTGCCCCTCTCCGCATCATCCACCAGCCGGGTCAGCACCGGATCGTCGAAGCGCGTCCACCACCGCGTCAGGTCGGCCGTTTTCCCGGACGGGCGGGCCGCCGCATACTCCCCCTCGACCGCCAGCGCCCCCGGGAGGGGACGAACATAATCCGGCCCGAGCGTACACCCGCCAAGCGCGAGCGATGCCGTCAGCCAAACCCCCCAATCCCCGCGCACACCAACTCCCGCCAACCGCCACGCCCCGACCTTAGCCTGACCCCCCGCTACACGCCAAGGTTATAGCCCGGAACTGTCTCACCATGCTGATACAGCAATACACAAGGAAAGATAGGGGAAGTCCGGCATTATGAACCAATCGGATGACCCGAGCCGACAGTCGCAAATTTACCCTGCCGGAAGATGCCAGCTCATCGGGAAGAGCGCGTCACCTTCCACCGCCCGGCCGGGTTCGTCCCGGGCAGGGTCGAAACGGACGCGGCGCACGAATGCGCAGCTTGCCGCGTCGAGACTATCGGATCGGCTGCCAGCACTTAACCGGCTTGGCGTTTGCCAACCATTGACCGTCCCATCTTGGTACGACGATCAAGGTCGGTTAACATAAAGGCAACCTTTGCCCGAATGCCACGTAACTATATCCATGCCATCGGTTTCGCGCTCTGCGGCTGTATTGGGCCAGAGAGATTCATTTGGGAGCAGACATGAAGAAATTGGCATTTACGATGGCAACCGCCATCATCTTTGCGGCATCACCGGCATCGGCGGCGACGTATATGTTCGACTTTGCTGGCACCAACCTGTTCGGCGGCGGGCCGATCGCGGGATCGGGTATGCTGACGACAGACGATACGATCGTGCAGCAAAACGGCCGCGACGCGCAAAAGATCACCGGCATCACCGGCAGCTACAACGGTGCGGCGATTACGGGGCTCAACCCGACCATTTTTGGCGCGGATAATTTCTATTATCTGACGGGTCAGTTCGTTTCCGGCAACGGCCTTGGATTCAACACGGCTGCGGGCACGAATGCAAATCTGTTTGCCTCGATCGGCCGGTTTCGCGTCAATTCTCTCAATCCGTTTCAGTCGGGCTTTGTAACCGCCACTTCATCGCCGGTCGCAGGTGCAGTTCCTGAGCCCGCCACATGGGCAATGATGCTCTTGGGCTTCGGCGGGATAGGCTTTGCGATGCGTCGCCGACCGAAAGTGCACACGGCCATCTCTTACGTCTAAACTACGCCACGGCGGCGAGCAGCGCAGTTGTTCGCCGCCGCACCTTACGTCTCGATCGGTTGAGCCGATACCTCCTCGATGTCTGACGCGGCCCGCCGCCGTAACAGGCTGGCGACGGCATGATTGCGTCGTTGAGATCGGCCGAGACGGCTTTGCTGCAGCGCATCTCGACGAGGTGAACGCCGTGATTTTGATACGGTCCGCAGTCGATCGGCGCACCTGTGAACTTCCACTGGATGATGGCGAAGGTCTTACAGGGTCGGTTCCTTACCCAGACGTCCTCGATCTACAGACGAAGATATGGGACGGCGCGGCCGAGCCGGTCTGACCAGAGGCGCAGCCCAAGCTGACGCCCCTCACCCCCCGATCGCGTCGAGTCTCCCAACCATCTCCGCAGGCAATTCCATCGCGGCCGCCGCGACATTCTCGCGCAGATGGGCAACGGAGCTGGTGCCGGGAATAAGCAGGATATTGGGCGAACGCCGGAGCAGCCAGGCGAGCGCCACCTGCATCGGCGTCGCACCCAGTTCGTCTCCGACCGCGTTCAGCGCGTCCGATTGCAGCGGCTCGAAACCGCCGAGCGGAAAGAACGGGACATAGGCGATGCCCGCCCCGGCCAGCTCGTCGATCAGCGCGTCGTCGCCCCGGTTGGCGAGGTTGTACATGTTCTGAACGCAGACGATGTCCGTCATCGCGCGGGCGTCGCTGACCTGCGCGGGCAGCGCGTTGCTGATGCCAATCGCGCCGATCCGTCCCCGGTCGCGCAGGGCGATCAGCGGTTCGAGCGACGGGCGGATGTCACCCGCTCCCGCGCCCGCGGGGGTATCGCCGAACATCAGCCTCAAATTCGCGACCTCGATACGGTCGATCCCCAGATGCTCGCAATTGCTGTCGACCGCGCGCTCCAGTTCGTCCGGCGCCATCGCCGCAAGCCAGCCGCCCTCCTCATCGCGCCGCGCGCCCAGCTTGGTGACGATCGTCAGCTGTGCGGGATAGGGATGCAGCGCCTCCCTGATCACCTCGTTGGTGACGTGGGGACCATAGAAATCGCTGGTGTCGATATGATCGATGCCGAGCGCGACCGCTTCGCGCAACACGGCATGCGCGGCGTCGCGGTCCTTGGGCGGGCCGAAGACATGGGGTCCGGCAAGCTGCATCGCGCCGTAACCCATCCGGTGGACCGTCCGCGTCCCCAGCCGGTAGGTTCCGGCCGCGGCGACGGCATTGCTGGTGGCTGTGTTGCTGCCGGGCATATCGCGTTCCTTTTTCGGTAGATACTCGCACCGCGCCCCGGATGCGCGCCGGGTGAGCAGAGACATAACCGGCATAATGTCCGGAGGAGCGTCCGGGTTTCAGCGGCGGCGCTGCTCGTCCCATCCCGCGACGTCCTGGCCGCCGTAAACCATGCGCCGGATCGCCGGCTGCGCAAGCCCGGAGGTAAAGCCCGGCGCCGGCAAGGCAGTGGCAGACCGACACACGGACCGGTGCGCCCGCGACATGCACGCACAACTGCCTGCAGCGGCACGTGGCAACCCGCTCGATCATGGAACCGTTCTATGCCCCCTTCGATCTGCGGCGACGCCCGCCGCAGCCGGGCATCTGCCGCCATACTCCAACGATCATGACGCAATCCGGACCGGCGCTGTCTGGAATTGACGCGGGATTTGGGCCATCTGAACGAATGCCGATTGTCCAGGAGACTGAAATGACCCCGTCGAACCTCCTCATTCCGACCTATACGCAGATGCTGACGGCGCTTTCTGCCTGGCTGACCAAGGCGCAGGCGCAAATGCCTGCGGATGCTGAAGCATTGCTCGCCGCGCGGCTCGCACCCGATATGTTTCCGCTCGCGACCCAAATCCGCTTTGCCTGCCTTCAGGCGCAGGAGGCGGTGTACCGGCTGCGCGAGGAGGCGTTCCCGCCCGCGTTCGACGATCTCGTTCGCGAAGGACGTGAGGCGGGCGAGCGCCCCGGCACCATCGCGGACGCTCAGACCCGCATCGCGGAGACGCTGGCGCTGCTGGGCGGTCTCGCTCCCGGGGCGCTCGATACGGATGCCGGTTCAGCCGTCGCGCACGAAATCCCGAACGGCATGATCTTTGACCTCACCGCCGAAACCTATGCCCGCGACTGGACGTTGCCCCAATTCTTCTTTCACCTGATGACCGCTTACGCAATCCTGCGCGCTCGCGGCGTCGATCTCGGCAAAGCCGATTATATCGCGCACATGCTCCAGTATCTCCGCCCCGGCACGATACCGATGCCTGGCATCGCGTCACCCGTGTAGATAACCGTCGAGACGGAATACGGACAGAAGCGAAATGTCGTCCGCGCTCCGCTTTCCTTGACGCCTTTACCAAGATGCCGAACGCGCCGTCCGAATGCCTCCCCGGGGCGGAGGCCCGGATGCGTGCGGAGGCCCGGACCCTAATCTCCGCGCGGCGCGCGCCCGGCATGTTTGCCGTTGCGAGGCAGGTGCGACGATGCGTCGACCGTCAATCCTCCTCGCCCAGCAGATGCCGTATCGCGGCGGCTTTGCGCCGGACGTAAACCCTGTGCTGGTCGCTCAGCATGCCGCCGTCCTCGATCACCAGCACCTGCGCCTCGTTATGAAGCGCAATCGTCCGGTCATGGGCTTCCTGCCTCATCGTCGGCGTTACCGCCACCGAACCCCATGGCTTCTGGCTCTGCACCGTCAGCGCATAGGCGTCACCCGCGCCGGGCGGCAGATTGGATGGCGTCACCTGCGCGCTTGCCACGACCGGCGCAGCGAATACGATCAGGGCACAAACGAGTATTTTCATTCCGGATCCTCTCATAATCGTGCGACTGAAGCGATCGACAAACCATCCCTTAGCATGAAACGCCGGTCCTTGGCGATATTTCCGCCGGCGACGAACGCGTCGTCGATGCACGACAGTCGGGCAGTCGGGCAGTCGGGCGGGAGGGCGGCGGGGCGCCACCAGTACGCCCTCGCCCGGTGAACGATGTGGCGGTCCGTTAATATTCAGCGTCAGCCCCGCCTCGCCGCTCCAAGCACAAAAAAAGAGGCCGGCGCATAGCCGACCTCCCTTTTCGTAACGACGGTCTTTGCCGAGGCTTAGTTGCCCGCGCCGGGACCGTAAGTGATTTCCACGCGGCGGTTCTGCACTTCGCGGACGCCGTCGGCGGTCTGAACGCGCAGGTTCGTTTCGCCGAACGCGTTGGTCTGGATGACGCTGTCCGGGATCGAACGCGACGTCATGTACGCCTTGACCGCATCGGCGCGGCGCTGCGACAGACCCTGGTTATACGTGGCCGCACCCGACGTGTCGGTGTAACCCGCCAGCATGACCTGCGCATTGCCGCACGACTGATACTGGGTGACGGCATTGTCGAGGATCGACGCTGCCTCGGGCGTGACGTCCGACTTGTCCCATTCGAAGAACACGATGAACGGACCGGGCGAGCACTGCACTTCCTGAACCGGCGGCGCGACGGGCGCGGGCGGCGGCGTGTAAGGTGCAGGAGCCGGAGCGGGCGGCGGCGGCGGCGGGGTCGGCGTACCGAAATTATAGCTGATGCCGCCCAGGATGCTGTGCGAACGGAAACGGCCCTCGAAATTGCGGCTCGTCGTGTCGACGAAGCGCGCATTCGGCGCGGTGAAGAACCGGTATTTCACGACCGCATCGAGATGATCGGTCAGCGGCGCACGAACACCGGCCAGGCCCTGATAGGCAAAGCGCGTATCCGAATCGTTGAGGAAGTCGCCGTTCGTGTTCAGCGCGTAATTCGCCTTCACGCGGGCAACGCCGACACCACCGCCGACAAAGCCTTGAATGCCGTCATCGGGTCCGAAATCGAGCAGGCCGTTCAGCATGAAGCTGAGCGCCGAGCTGTAACGTCCCGCATAATCGTAATTACCGGCAGGCGCATTGGCGAGACCGCCGCCCGCGGCGAACGCCGGGGTCGTCGTCGTCGACGAATAGCTGTCGACCAGTGCCTTGCGGTAACCGACTTCGGTTTCGACCCGGAAGAAGCCGAAATCGTAACCGATGTTCGCGTCCAGATCCCAGCCATATTCATGGTTGACGGTCGCGGCACTCGGCAGCGCGCCGATGTCGTAATCGATATCCTCGACGATCATCCCGCCGCCATCGGCGCCGACATAGAATGAATTGTCACGGGCGAGCGCCGGTGAAGCGAGCGCGGTAGTCGCGAGTGCCAGGCTGACGGCAATCTTGCGCATAAAAAGAACCCCTTTCTTGGTTGTCACTACGGACAGTCCGAAACCCCCTATCCCGACTTTGGTTGCCGCGCAAGATAACAATAAGGCGGAACTGTTGCGATAATCACACAATATCCGAACAAACTAAGGTCTTCCTTTTCTTTACTCCCCCGCCTGGAATGCGATCGCGGCGGGCAGCGACTCCGCGAAAGTCCCGTGCTGCACCACCTCCGCCGCGGTCGCATCCCCGGCCGCGTCCAGCGCCAGCTCGGGCACGGCCGTCTCCACCGTCCGCCGCGCTCCGCCGCCGAGTGTCAGCGTCACGCCGTACGCCTCGCGCTCCTCGGCGAGCGGCGGCGCGCCCGGCCCCGTCCAGCCCCAGCCCAGCCTGCTGCGCCGCGTCCACCGCAGCGTCCGTACGCCCTCCTCCTCGCTCACCCGCAGGTCGGCCGGGGCGGGCGGGCGCAGCGACGCGCCGGTCAGCACGCACGCCGCCTCGGCCGCATCCGGCGCGTCCCCCGCCCCGCTCGCCATTACCCTGACCGTCCGGCCGATCGCTGCGAGCGGCAGGTCGATCGTCCGGATCGCCGCCGCCTCGATCAGCACGAACCGCGCGCCCGCATCCGGCGTCTCCGCCGCCGCCTCGGTCCCGCGCAGCCCGCGGCGAAGCATCGACAGCCGCCACCCGCCCGCGCCCAGCGGCTCGGCGCGGCCATAGCCGACCAGCTCGTCCCCAATCAGCGCCAAATTCGCCCCCGCCTCCAGCGCCGCCGCGTCCGCATCGGCCAGGTCGATATCCTCGCGCAAGCCGATGACGAACGCCTCCGCCTCCGCCTCCACCGCCGTCACCCGCCCGATCGCCGCCGCCTCCGCCGTGCCGCCCGCCGCGATCCAGCTTGCGCCGTCGTCGAGGCTGTAGAGCAAGGCCGCTCCGCGCCACCCCGGCGTCTCGCCCGCCGCCGCGACGCTCAATCGCGGCATCGTCGCCAGCGTGCCGTCGAGCACCGGCGTCTCGAACGCGGCCAGCATTGTCGGCCCGACCGGCACGTCCGCCGCGCCCATCACCCTGCCCGACGTCGCGCCCGGGCCCATCGCCCCCGATCCGGGCGCAGCCGCCACCGGGCTTAGCGTCAACCGGACCTGAAGCCCCTCGACACTCGCCGCCGTCACCCGCTGCCGGGCCACCTCGCCTCCGCCCTCGCCCTCGCCTCCGCCCTCGCCCTCGACCATCACCACATCGCCCGGCGCGATCCCCGTCGCCGCCGGTCCCGGCAGCATGATCCGCTGACACCGCGCCGCCTCGCTCCTCTTCAGCACCGCGCGCGCAAGCTGCTTCGCCGCGCCCGCCGTCATCACCGCCGCCGCGTCGATCCGCATCTCGCGCCCGCTGCTTCCGCCGCCGCTTCCGGCGCGTTGCAGTCCCGTCTGGTAATCGCGCGCCGGGTCGTAATGCGCGACCGTCACCGTGCGCGGCACCCGGTCCGCCGCCGCGATCCGCCGCACCCCGGTCCCGCCGGCACTCTGGTCGTGGGCGAACCCCGCATCCGCGATCCGCGTCGCGCCCGCTCCGTCCGGCCCGCGCATCACCACCCGATCGCCTCGTGCCGCGAACCACGCCCCGCTCAGATCGCCCAGCGTCTCCAGCACCGCGCGCACGCTGCCGCCCGTCGCCGCGAACCCGCCGAGGTCGCCGCGCACATCCGCATCGACCTCGTCCGCCAGCGCAGCCGCCACCGCGCCCATGCCAACCGGCCCGGCATCCGCCGTCACCTCGAACGTCAGCTGCGGGATGCGGTTGCCCCATTCACCGAGCGCCAGCTGCTCGAACACCACATAGCCGCATCCCCGGTACGCGGGCGTCCCGCCAACCCCCTCGACACCCCCCTCGACACTGGCGATCAGCGGGTCGGCCGCCTGATCCTCGCCGCCTTTATGAACGCGGAAACCCGTTTTCACCTTCCAGTCGCCCGCCGCCCCCCGGATCAGCGTCCCGTCCGCCCAGATCCGCCCGACCGACAGTATCGGCCGCGCCGACAGCAGCACCGCGAACGACGCCGCATAGGAATAAGCGGTGACGCTCGGCTGACCCTTGCCGCCCCGGCTCGTCCCACGGCTCTCGATCAGCGGGCTTGCCCAGATCACGCTGCCCGCCACCCGCATCGTCCCGAACAGCCTGGCGATCTGCGTGCCATAGGACGACGTCTGGAGCGCAAGCTCGGTCAGCCTCGGCCCCTCGCGCCGCCCGGGTTTCAGGATCGTCGCGCGGTCGATCGCACTGCCCAGCCCCGCCCCGATCGCCCCGCCGACCGGCCCCCCGATCGCGGTCCCGACCGCCGTCAGTACCAATGTCGCCATGATGCTCTCCCCCGCTCGTTGTCCTACCGCCAGACCGCGACGACCGGCCAGGGCGGCTCGCCCGGCCGCGCGACCACCCGCCGCGCGCCCGCATCGGCATGGACGATCCCGCCCGCATGGCGGATCGCCAGATGCCACTGCCCCGGCCCGCTTTGCATCAGCAGCACGTCGCCGCTCCGCTCGCCGTCCGCGCGCGTCATCCGCGCATCCAGCACCGCCGCCACCTCATCGAAATTCCCGCCGCGCAGGGCATAGCCGGTCGGCACATCGGTGATCCCGCGCGCCGCCGCGACCAGCCCGGCACAGTCCAGCCCGGCACAGTCCAGCCCGTCGGCGCCGCGCCCGTGCAGCCGGAACCGCGTGCCGACCAGCCCCAGCGCCCGCGCCGCCGCCGCTTCCCCGCTGAAACCCGCCCCGCTCACGATCCCGGATACCGCGTCAACAGGTCGATCCCGGGCAGATGCGGCTCGCCCCTGAAATTGGCCGTGTTGCCGAACCGCGCCCCGCACGTCGCAAAACTCTTGTCGCACCCCTCGCTCAGCGCGACCAGGTCGCCCGGACGCGCCGCATAAGCCGGCGGACGGATCAACGTGACGGTTGCCCCGTCCGATCCCGTAATCGCCTGCGCCGTCCCGCTGTTCGCCCCGCCGAACCAGCGCAGCCGCCCGGCCCCATAGGCGTTCGGAACCGGCTCGACCGCATCGACCGTCACGATGTCGTCCTCCACGCCCGTCACCCGCGCGAACCGCCGCCGCGCGCCCATCGCCACCCGGCACCGCCGGTCGCCCAGTTCGGCGCGGCATTCGGGCGCGGTCTCCTCGACCACCGGGCGGTCGAGCGCATGCGTCGCCCCGCGTATCTCGGCGGTAAAGCCGTGATCCGCCGTCTCGACCGCGCCGATCGTCCCCTCGCCCAGCGGAACCGGCGCATCCCCCCGATTGTCCCAGTCGACCGTGAACAGCCGCACCCGCGCCCCGTCCCACCGGCCCGCGATCAGATCGGCCGCGCTGATCGCGTCATGCGTCAGCGCCCCCGCCACATCCATCGTCGCCGCCTCCAGCCCATCGGTCCGCTCGATCGCACTCGGCGTCATCCCGGGCGATGCGCGGTGGATCAAGCCGTCGACGCTCGCATCGCGGTCATGCGTCGTCAGCCCGATCGCGACCCCGTCGGTCCGCTCGATCCGCCAGCACAGCGCCCGCGTCACCAGCCTGTCCGCGCCTACGCCGCCGCTCATGCGCACGCCTCCCTGATCTCGATCAGCGGCACCGACGCGGCGATCCCGGCGCGAAAGCTCGCCGCCGTCACGCTCAGCCTGTCCTCGGCAAAGCGCACCGGCACGTCGAAGCCGAACGACGCGACGACCGCCGCACCCTCCGCCGGTGCCGCGTCCAGTACCACGGTCCCGCCCGGCTCAAGCGCGAAGCCCGCCGACGCACCGTCGACGCTCACCGTTACGCTCGGTCCCACCGGCCGCGTGATCCGCCGCGTCACTTCCCCGTACCGCCGGATCAGCGCGAACGCGCGGGTTCGCCCGTCGCCCGTCCCGATCCGCTCGTCGGTCGCTTCGGCATCGAACGGGTCGCGCAACCGGAACCCCCGCGCCGGCCCCATCCGCGCCCGGTAAAAATTCAGCAGCGCCGCGATGTCCTCCTCCGACCGCAGTCCCGGCCCGACATCATATTCGGTCCGCGCCTCCGCCCATCCGGGTCCGCGCACCTCGCATCCGCTGGCACTCGTCAGGATCGCGGTCGAAAACCCCGGCGTCACCTCCGCCTCGCGGCCCAGCGCCAGCGGGAACAGCACATCGTCGAACGCCTCCATCGCCTCGTCCTCCCCTTCGCCGAAATGAACAAATCCGTCGCGCAGCACCTGCGGCAGCGCCCACAGGAACGTCGCCGCCACGCCCCGCGCCCGCGCCGCCCCGGCCGCGGCGTCGATCAGCGCCCATTCGGCCTTGTCCTCGGGCCTCAGCACGAACCCCGACAGGTAATGCGTCCGCGCCGCCGGATAGCCCAGCCGCGCCGCCGCAGCCTCCGCCCCGCGCCTGCTCGATGCCGCGTCGCCGTCGGTCACCCAGTCATAATCCTCAAGCTGCAAGACATCGAACGCCGGGTCGGCCCAGCCGACCGGCATGTTCGCGCGCTTCGCCTCGGGCGCGGCCCGGTCCAGCACCGTCGGCAGATAGGTCAGCAGGTGCGTCGTGCATCCCGGCGCCGCGTTTTTCGCCGCCGCAACCAGCGCAGCGGTCGATGCGGCCAGCACCGCCCCGGCACGGTCCAGCGTCGCGCGTTCCTCCGCCGTCTTTTCGCCCC
Organism: Sphingomonas sp.; assembly: GCA_965219075.1. Lineage (GTDB taxonomy): Bacteria > Pseudomonadota > Alphaproteobacteria > Sphingomonadales > Sphingomonadaceae > Sphingomonas. Next base: position 1,193,040 of record CBDCMM010000002.1, on the reverse strand, counting down.
TGATCGATGCGATCGGCACCGGGTCCATCGCCGCCGCCGCGCTCGCATCGTACAGGCACGGCCGCCCGTCCGGCATCACCCACCACCACGGCTCGCCGACCTGGAACTGAGGCAACAGCCCCGCCTCGACCGCTACGCCCATGAACGCCGCCGCCACCGCGCGCAGATACCCCATCGCGCCGTCATGCGCGGGCGACAACAGGGTTGACGGCGGCACCCATCCGGTCAGCGCGGGCGATCCGTCCGCCGCGCGCTGTTTCCAGTCGCCATAGCAATGCGCGTCGAACAATTCATAGCTGAGCGACCAGATCACCCCCAGCCCCGCCGCCTTCGCCTCCGCCGCCAGACTGCGGTGCCACGCCGCGCACGGTCCGTTCAGCGCGCCCCCCTCCAGCGTCACGTACAACCCGCCGTACAGCGGCTCCAGCCGGAAATAATGGCTCATGCCGACATAATGGATGATGCTGCCCCGGTACCCCAGATGCAGCGCCCCCCGGATCAGCCGCGCCGGGGTCAGGTGATAGCTGTCGTCATAGCCGCTGGCGATGCCGTGGCCGTGTTCGGGGACCACCACGTCGCCGATCGCCAGCACCGACCCCGGCCCCTCGCACACCATGTCGCTGATCGTCACCCGCCCCTCGGCGGGAGCGTCCAGCACCGCATCGCCGCCGGTATAACCGGGCGGGACCAGCGAAAGGAACATCCGGTCGACATCCCCCGCCCAGACCGGATCGGCTTCCCCCGGCAGCAAAAAACCGCCGTCGAGTGCCGCGAAATCGAGCGTGACGACCGCGTCCTCCGCCGTCCCTTCGGCATAATTCCACAGCCGCACATACCAGTCGCGCGGCGCGCCTGTTTCATCACGCCCGCTGATCGTCAGCACGGGTCCGTTGACCGCATCGAGCGGCATGATCCCCTCCGACCGCCAGCGGAACCGCAACCGGCAGCCGCGGAAATCCCGCGCCGTCTCATAAGCCAGCAGCGGATGATCGTGCCTGTCCTCCGCTTCCCAGATCAGCCCGGCCAGATCGTCCGCCCGGTAAAAGACGCAATCGACGCGCATCGTGTCCGCCTGCCCGCTCGTCACCGCCGCCATCATCGGCCGCGGGAAATTGACCGTCCAGAACCGCGCGTCGAAGCGGGAGATCACGCTTTCGTCCTGCACCGTCCGCCCCGACGCCAGCCACCACCCCATTGTCGCCTCCTTTATTCGCTTGCGTCCCCGCCGTTCGAGGCGCAGCCTTTCGCGGGAAGGGAACGACCATGAACCGCAAGATCATCGCCATCGCCTGCGGCATCGGTGCCGTCGTCCTCGGCTGCCTCATCGTCTTCGGCGTGCTCTAAGGCGAGTCCGCCGCTGCTCACTCCATTTCGAGCGCCGCCTTCACCGCCCGCGCGACCTGACGGCTCGACCGCATCAGCGCGGTGCCGCTTTCGCCCTTCGCCGCATTGACCGTGATCGACACCCGCACCTCGCGCGCGCCCCCGCTCCCGAAACTTCCGGCCGCCTCGATCCGCCCGCTTCCCGTCGGCACGAACAGCTCCGGCCCGCGCTCTCCGACCAGATAGCCGCGCCCCGGGGCGACTGGTCCGCCCGTCGCCCGCGGCGGCGACCCGCCGATCAGCCGCGCCAGCGCGCCGCCCAATCCCCCGCCGCCCGATCCCCCGCCGCCCGATCCGCCGCCCGATCCGCCGCCGCCCAGCAGCGCCGCGATCCCGCTCTTGATCGCGCTCGCCGCGATCTGGTCGAGCGCCGCGACCGCGGTGCGCTTCAGATCGTCGAACCCGATCTTTCCCGTCCTCACCGCACGGATCAGCGACGTCTCGATGCCCCGCCCGGCCCGCTCGGCGCCGTCGCTCAGCGTATCGGTCAGCGTCGATTTCAGCCCCGCCGCCTCGCGCGCGAACCCTTCGCGGTCCAGCCGTACGCGGATCACGCCCGCGTTCAGTTCGTCATCCATCTGGAAACGCCTCCCTCATCTTGGCGAGCGTCGCCGCATCGGGCGGCGGCGCCGTATCCGCCGCTCCCGCCGCGCCCGCCACCACCGCCTCAAGCTCCGCCGGCGTCGCCCGCCAGAATGTCTCCGCCGACCATCCCAGCACCGCCCCCGCCAGCCCGGCCAGCCGCGCCGCGCCCTTTGTAAAGGTGTCGGCCGTAAAAGCCCCGCTCACCGCCCGCTCAATATCTGCCCGAGCAACCGCCTCAGCACCGGCGACAGCTTGGTCAGACCCACCTCGGCGATCGCCTCGCCCAGCGCCTCGCGCGTCAGCCGGTCCGGCCGGTCATGGACGCAGTGCCAGATCAGCGCGACCGTTTCGGTAAGCGTCAGCCGCCCCTCGACCGCGCGCTCGACCAATGTGAACAGCGGCCCAAGCTCGCTTTCCGCTGCGACCAGCGCCTGGAATGTCGGCCGGATCGTCAGCGTCTCGCCCGCGACGGACAGCGCGCTTTCCCCGCGCGCCGGGTTCGCCGCGCTCATGCCGCGATCCCCGACACGACCGGTCCCGAACTCTCCAGCGCCAGCGTGTACGACCGCTCGCCGTTGAAATCGCCCGCATAATCCAGCCGCGTCACCAGAAACCGTCCCGTCATGCTTTCCCCGCTTTCGAAGCTCAGCCGGTAATCGTCGATCACCCCGCTCATCGCATTGCCCCTGATCCGCGCCTCGCCGGCGGAGCCCGTAAAGACGCCCGCGCCGCTGACGCTGACCGAGCGCGTTCCCGCACCCGACAGCAATTCGCGCCACCCGCCCGAATCCTTCGTCGTCACCGCGACCGCCTCGCCATTGACGCTCAGCTGCGTCGTCCTCAGCCCGGCGACCGTCGCGAACATCGGCACCGCCTGGCCGTCCCCGATCTTCAGCAAAAACGCCGATCCTTTTTCCACCGCCATCACGCCTCCCCTTCCGCGCGCCATGCGCGCACCATGAATTCGCTTGTCCCGATCCAGTGACCCGTCTTGCCGCGCGTGATCCGGCTCTTGATCAATCGCCTGACGACCGCGCGCCAGTCGCCGTCCGCGTCCGCGATGCCCTCGGGCAGCGCCGCCATCCGCGCCTCGACGCCCGCGATCAGCCGCCTCAGCCGCACCGGCCGCTCGCCGCCGTCGGTGACGGTGATCGCGATCCGCGCCTCGACCCCCTCGATCCCGATTGCGCCGATCGCGCTCAGCACCGGTTCCTCGATCACCGCATAGGGCATCGCCGCACGCACCGGCGGCGCGTCGAACACGGTGAGCGCGTCATCCGCGCCCCGATCGTCAAGCCCCGCCAGCACCGCCGCGATCAATCCCTCGCGTACGCTCATGCCGCACTCCCCAGCCGCATCCGTCGCCACGGCCGCCACAGCGCCGCGACCGCCGCGGGCGGCACCGCGTCGCTTCTGTCCTCGTACAGATGCGCGGCCAGCATCACGATCCCCTGCGCCACCGCGCCCGGCACCGCCCCCCAGTCCGCCGCCGTCCCCGCGCGGTAACTGACCGCGATCCGCGCCGATCCGGCGGGGGTGCGCACCTTTGCGGTCCCGTCCTCCTCCAGATCGACCGCATAGCCGTCGCCGACCGGCACCCCCGTCACCGCACTGACCGGCGATGCCGCCAACCGGACCCAGTCACCTTCCCCGCCGATAACCTGCACGAAGTCCCGCGCGATCAGCACCCGGCCCAGATACGCCTCGGCCAGCATCACCGCGCTCTCCGCCGCGCGGGTCAGCGTGCCCGTCTCGTCCGCGCGCGCTCCTTCACCCTCGATCCTCAGATACGCCTTCACCGCCGCCACGGCCCCCGCCGTGACGTCCGGCGGGATCGCCGTCCCGTCCATCAATCTTTCCCCCCAAAAAAGCGGGGGAAGCGCGCCGCGGCGGCTTTCCCCCAAATCCCCGCGCCTTTAGTTCGCGGCGAACGTCATCAGCTTGATCGCATCCGAATTGACGACGCAGCCGCCGATCCGCTTGGTCGCGTAAAAGCTGACGAACGGCTTGTTGCTGTACGGGTCGCGCAGGATCGCCGTTTCGCTCCTCTCCGCGATCAGATAGCCGCTTGCGAAATTGCCGAACGCGATCGCCGGCCGACCCTCGGCGATGTCGGGCATGTCCTCGGCCTCCGTCACCGGATAGCCGAGGAGCGTCTGCGGCTGTCCCTCGGCCAGTCCCGGCATCCACGCAAAGCGCCCGTCCGCCGTCTTCAGCTTGCGGATCACCGCCAGCGTCGCCGCGTTCATCACGAACCGCGCGCCCTGCCGATACGGTCCGCGCAGCGCCTGCACCAGGTCGATCAGCCGCTCGACGGGCTCCGCGCCGAACGCACCCGCCGCCCCGCTCGACAGCGATTGCAGCGTCCCGAACGGCCGCGCGCCGTCCGCGTCGTGCGACACCGGCTGGTTCAAAAACCCGCGCGGGCGGTTGACCCCCGATCCGCCGACGAACGCCGCCCCTTCCGCTCTCGCGAACTCGGTCGCGATCTCCGTCGCCAGCCACTGCTCGACATCGAACACCGCATCGTCCAGCATCGCCTGGCTCGCCGACGGATTGGCGTACAGCTCGCCCATCGGCGGCGCGATCTCGGCGAATACCGGCGTCGCGGTCTCGGGCCTTGCCGCCGTCTCCGCCGCCCAGCCCGACGGCGTTCCCCCCGTCGTCACCAGCTTGCGGTATCCCGCCGATCCGACCTTCACCACCTTGGCGATCGCCCGGATCGGCGAGATGTCGTTCAGCACCGCCTCGATCTCCGCATCGATCTCGCGCGGCACTGCATAGCCGCCCGCATCGCCGGTCACGCCGGTAAACGCCTTCATCTCGACGACATTGCCCTGCCGGACAAAGCCTTCGAACGCGCCGTCACGCGCGCCGCCGTCCGCCGCCCCGCCGGCCAGCACCGGCCGCTCGATCACGTCACTCATTCCTCGTCTCCCCATGTTGAATCCATCCGGTCCACCCGCGCCAGCCGCTGCATCGGCACCGCGACCAGGCTGACCTCGATCAGCTCCGCGCTCAGGATCGTTCGCCGCGCCGCCCGCGCCACCGACCGCGCCCGGTATCCGACCGACAGCCCGCTGAGCGCACCCGCGCGGACCAGCGCCGCGACCCCCGCATCCTCGATCCGCCCCGCCACCCTCAGCCCGCGTGCGTCCTCACCGATCCGCTCGATCACGCCGACCGGCTGCCCCCGGTGCTGCCAAAGCAGCGGCACCGGGTGCCTGTCCCCGAAAGCACGACCGAAAGCCCCGGGCGCGATCACCTCGCCCGCCCGGTCGACCACGCCGAACACCGCGGCATAGCCTTCGAACCCGCTCACTTGATCAGGTCGCGAAAGCCGAGCCTGATCGCCAGCCCCGCCAGCATGATCGCAAAGGCCAGTTTGACGACCCATCCGATCGCCGCCTTCCACGCCGCCCGCTTCGCCGCGCGCCATGCGCCCAGCAATTCGCGCAGTTCGGCCAGATCGGCCTGCGCGCGCTCGTCCGACAGCCCCAGCCGCGTGATCGCGCGCGTCGCGCCCAGTTCGCCCGCTTCCTCGGCGATCGCGCGCAGCGTCACCGCCGACACCCCTTCCTCGCGCCCCTGCCGCATCAATTCGGCCAGCACCGCGCCCGTCATGCCGCTTCTCCCGCCGTTTCCGCTTCTTCCAGGCCCAGCAGCGCGCGCTTTTCGCCGCGGGTCAGCACGTCCGCCGCGCCGATCGCCGCCCATAACCGCTCGCGGTCCTCGGCCAGCGCCGCCACCCGGTTCAAATCGACCGCGATCCGCGCGCCCTCGAACCATCCCTTCAGTCCATCTGCCAGCCCGTCCAGGATCACGCCGCTGAGCGGCAGGATGGCCAGCCGCCACAGCGACCGGTTCGCCTCCCGGTAATTGGCGTAGGTGCTGTCGCCCGGCAGCCCCAGCAGCATCGGCGGCACCCCGAACGCCAGCGCGATCTCGCGCGCCGCCGCCGCCTTCGTCTCGGCGAAATCCATGTCGGCGGGCGACAGGCTCATCGCCTGCCAGCTGAGCCCCCCTTCCAGCAGCATCGGCCGTCCCGCATTCGCCGCGCCCGCGAACCCCGCCTCCAATTCGCCGCGCAGCCGCGTGAACTGTTCCGCGCTCAGCATCGACCCGTCGGGCGTCTTGTGGACCAGCGCCCCCGACGGCCGCGCCGCATTGCCCAGCAGCGCCGCGTTCCATGCCGCCGCCGCATTGTGCACCGCGATCGCCGCCGCCGCCGCGCCCAGACAGCCGAGCCCGACATGGTCGTCCAGCGGGTGATAGCTTTTCAGGTGGATCACCTCCGGCCTGACCGGGTCCGCCGCCAGCCGCGCGACCCGCTCGCCGACGCGGTACCGGTACGCGGCGGGCCAGCCGTCCGCATCGGGCTCGATCGTCACCCGTTCGGGGCGCAGCGCGAACAGCTCGACCGCCTCGCCGTCGGTTCCTCTTAGCACCTGCACATAGGCATTGCCGCCGAGCAGCAGCTGCGCCGCGATCGTCTCCAGCAGCGCTTGGCCCGCGGAGCGCGCCCGGACCAGTGCGATCAGCGCCGGGTCCGACGCGATCAGCGGCGCTTCGCCCAGCCCGCCCGCGACCAGCTTGACCGCGCGCTGCGCCACCGCATTGCCCAGATACGCCTCGCGCACCATCGCCTCATAGGATCGCGGCCGCGCCGATCCCCCGAGCGTACCGCCGCCCGCCGCGCCGCTGCCCGCTCCGGCCATTCCGGTCGCGAACGCCGTTAACGGCACCCCCGACCGCGCCAGCACCGGCCGCTCCCGCGCGCTTCGCCAGGTGAATAATTTCATCGTCTTCCCCCCGAATGGAAACACAGGTTATGGCGCCCCCCCCCCCCCCGCGCTGATACTCCGGCGGTGAAGGACAAATTATGCAACGCTATTTCTTTCACACCGCCGACGGAGCGCCCGACCGCGATACCGAGGGGTTCGATCTCCCCGGCCATGCCGCCGCCCGGCTGGAGGCCGCCCGCTACGCCGGCGCCCTGATCCGCGACGTGCCCGGCACGCTTTGGGACGACGGCGAACTCCGCATCCAGGTCACCGACGACACCGGCCGCAAGCTCTTCACCATCATAACCCTGGCCATCGACACCTCCGCGCCCACCGCCTGACCTGAGAACCTGACCGACTCCTCCCTTCCAGGGAAGGGCGAGCCAGCGAGCACGCCGCCGGCAAGTTCAGCATGACGAACCCGAAGCGCCCCCTCCTATGACCATGATCGCGGCGCACCGCCCGGCGGACCGCCCCGGCACGGCACAGTCCCGTTTCAGTCCGTTCCGGCGGATTGCCCGGCCCGGCATCCGGCGTTATCGCACGCCCCATGGAAAACCGCTCGATTGTCGGCCTCGACTTGGTGCGCTTCTGCGCGGCTCTCGCCGTGCTATGGTTCCACCTCGCATTCTGGAACTGGCACCATTCGATCAATGGCGCTTATTCGATCGTCTCAAAATCTACGCTGTCGCCCGGACTTGAAGGAACCGCCTGGGCCGGATGGGTTGGCGTGGAAGTGTTCTTCGTCATCTCCGGCTTCGTCATCGCCATGTCGGCGGAACATAAAGCCCCACTGCCCTTCCTGAAGGGGCGGTTTCTGCGACTATATCCCGCGGTCTGGATTACAGCGCCCTTCAGTGCGCTGATCCTGCTCTGGTTCACGGCGCAGCCGGACGCAGAAATATTCAAACTGCTGTTGAGATCGCTGGTGCTTCACCCTAACGCTCCTTGGGTTTCCGGTGTCTATTGGACTCTCGGAGTAGAGATGTTCTTTTACTTTCTCGTATTTCTCTTAATTCTCACTATCGGTTTCAAGCATTTCGAAGCGTTCATCATCGCGCTCTCGCTGATCAGCGTGGCGTTCCTGTTGACCAATCATCTTTCGATCGATCCGTTTCAATTCTTCCGCAACCGGCGGTTGGAACGTTTGCTGCTGCTGCAACATGGCGTCGACTTCGGCGTCGGTGGGATGTTCTGGTTGTGTACCAGGCACGGCATCAACCTTCGCCGCCTGTTGTTTTTCGCCTTGTTCTGTTTTGCCGCATGTATCGAAATCCACACGCTCGGTCTCAAACGGATTGACGGGGTTGCCGGCGCATCGGCCTACACGCCGGTGTTCATCTGGCTTGCCTCGCTCGCCCTGATGGCCGCGTTCATCCGCTGGAACCATCGCATGCTTGCCCTGCCGCCCCGGTTCCTCTCCTCGGCGCGCTATCTCGGCCTCGCCACGTTTCCACTCTATCTGATGCACGACACTTGGGGAAAGGCGGTGATCGAGGTCGGATCGCAAATGAGCATGACCCCGCGCCCCGCCCTTACGCTCGCGATCCTCATCGTCTTGCTTGCCTGCGTTGTCTTCCTGCGTGCCGAACAAATGCTCCGGCCGCATATCGCGGCCCTTCTCCACGCGGTCGTCCCTGACCGGATTGGGCCTGACCGCCGCACGACAGTTACCGGCTGACCCGCCCCTCACATCCCGGCCCCTCACATCACCGTAATCGCCACCCGCCGCCGGACCCCCAGCATCAATTCCGTCACCGCCCAGACCAGCGCGTCGGCGCGGTCGGGGGAACGGCCCGGGCCTTCGTAACCGCCGCCCGTCACCATCCCGCAGAGTTCGTCCTCCAGCGCGGGGAACGCGCCCGCGTGCCACACCTTGCCGCGTTCATACAGCGCCGCGACCGGTTCCGCCCGCGCCACCTTCCCGCGGCTCGCATGCACCAGCGTCACCGGCAGCATCGTGTCGGCGGCGGCGAGCACGCTCCTCACCATCTCGCCGCCCTGGTTCGCCTCCGCCACCACCCGGTCCGCGCCCGTCCTGGCCGCGCATGCCGCGACCGCGCGGGCCCAGCCCTCGGGCCGCATCCCCACCACGCTCGCATCCTCGATGACATAGGCATGGCCGTCGCGCCCCAGCGCCACCGCGACGATCCCGCACGCATCGCCGCCGATCCCTGCGGGCGGATCGACCCCGATCACCACCCGGACATAACCGGGCAGGAACCCCGGAACCGCCCGCCCGATATCACCAAGGCGCCGCCCCTCGATCAGCGCGCGCGTCCACAGCGCGCCCGCGACATCGTCGATCAGTTCGCCCTCGATCTCCTGCCGCCCCAGCCTTGTCCCCGCATAACCGTCCTCCATCGCCGCGACGAAGCCGGGCGGCAGGTGCGCGTTCGCCCGCGTCGTCCCGTGCGTCTCGACCAGCCCCTTCGACGCCATCACCCGCCGCATCAGCCGCGTCGGCCGCGGCGTCGTCGTCACGCACGCGCGCGGGCTCCGGCCAAGCCTCAGCCCCATCATCAGATTGTCCCACGCCGCCTCGCCCCGCCGCCATTTCGCCAGTTCGTCGCACCAGGCGAAATGATGTTCCGGCCCGCGCAGCCCCTCGGGCGCGCTCGCCGAATAGACAAACGCGCGCGCCCCGCTCGCAAAGATCAGCTCGCGCGATCCCGCCCGCCATGTGGGCCGCTCGCCGGTCCGCGCCACCGCGGTCAGCCCGCTCGTCCCCTCGATCATCACGCGCCGCACCTCCTCGTCGGTTTCACCGACCAGCGCGATCCGCGCCGCCGGGTTCGTCCGGGCGATCTCGCTCACCCATTCGGCACCCGCGCGCGTCTTGCCGAAGCCGCGCCCCGCCCGGATCAGCCAGATGCGCCAGTCGCCCGGCGGCGCCAGCTGCTCACCGCGCGCGAACCCGCCTGCCCAGCGTTCGTTGAATTCCGTCGCCTGTTCGGGGGAAAGCGCGCCGATCACCGCCTTGCGCTCGGCCGCGCTCAGCCTCGCCAAGCGCCGGACAAGCGGCCCGCTCACCGCGCCCCGCCACCCGCCGCCGGGCCACCCGATCCGGCATCCCCCCGCCCCCGCTTTTGCCCCTGTTTCGCCTCCGCAATCGCCGCCAGCTTCTTCAGGATCGCCGCATCGGTCTCGCGCACCGTCGCCCGCCTGACCGCCGCGCCCGCAGGCGGCACCCGCCGCCGCGCCAGCAGCTTCAGCGCCATCTCGGCATCGAACGTATCGCTGCTCCCGGCGTCGGCATCGGCGTCAGCGTCGGCGTCGCCGCCGGTACGGCCGCAAAGCGCCCGCCCGGCCAGCCGCATCTCGATCATCTCGTACCCGAGCGCCAGCGCCTCGCGCCACCCGGCGGCAAAGTCGGCATCCTTGCGCCGCGTGCGGTACAGCGTTTCCGGCGGCATCCCGATCAGCCTTGCCGCCCCCTCGACATCGCACGTCACCGACAGGTGATCCAGAAACCGCCGCCTGCGATCCGGCCCCAACCGCACCGGATAAACCCGCTTCCCCCGCATCGCCCCACCCCCGACCAAACCGCGCCCAACAAAAAAGCCGCCCGCCGCTCAGGGCAACCCCAAAGCGCCAGCCGACCCAACCCGCAAATCTCGACTGTTCCCGTTACGTACCCAAACAGCGCGACGATGTCAAGCGCTTTGTACCAAATGGGTTCATTTGTTCCCCTCTCTCCCGGCGAGGGGCCGGGGGTGGGTCCGCCGGGATACCCGGCGATCTCCGCCAAAGTCATCCTATGGCCTCGGTTTCCCCGAACCCGCGCTGAAGGACCCGCGCTGAAGGACCCGCGTTGAAGGACCCGCGCTGAAGGACCCGCGCTGAAGGACCCGCGCTGAAGGAATGGCGCAAGCGCGATGCGCGTATCCGCGATCGGTTCAGGAACAAACTCGCCGAACGGCGCGTCACCCCGCGCATCCCCTCGGCCTGGCTGACGGGACACGCGGACCGCTACACGATCAAACTGCGCAGCATCGGCTGCCGCCTCGTCGATCGGCACCGCGCAATCCTCAACGCCCGCTCGCGCCGTCGCAAAAATCCCGCCACCTGCCAGGGCAAGCGACGGGATCGCCGGCATTACCGGATAAACCGCGCGTCAGGCATAGCGCACGGCCGTCCGCCGCCGCCGGTAGCGCAGGCTCGCGCCGGCCATGCCGAAGCCCAGGATCAGCATCGCCCAGGTGGCGGGTTCGGGTACCGCGCCCGCGGCCGCGAGATAGTTGATCGTGCCCGCATAGGATCCGCCCTGCGTTCCCCAGGTGCCGTTGACGAAGATCGTGTGCGTCCCCGCGCTGATCGGCGTATTCGACAGCGTGAACAGCTCGACGCCGTCGCTGATGATCTTGTCGAACGGCTTGCTGTCGAAGAACACGGTGGTGAACGTCACGTTCAGCGCGGGCGTCAGCGCGATCGAACCGATCAGGCCGTTGACCATGCCCGACGGCACCGTCAGCGAAAACTGGTCGGCAATCGTTCCAGAGGTAAAGCCGGTATTGCCGAAATCGGCCGAGCCGCCGAGCGGATCGATCGTAATCACGAACTCTGCCGCGCTCGCGGGTGCAGCAACAAACGCCGATGTCGCCAGCGCCAGCGCAAATACTGTCTTCTTCATGGTATCTTCCCCAGCTTGATAGCAATCGTTCGAGTCGACTGCCTTATTGCTGTGTAAATACCACATCTTGCCGATATCGATCCAAACCTGTATCAAGAATTGGCGGGTGCTCGCCGCGGCGCGCGAAGAATTTGCGTTCGACTTGCCAAAGGCGCACCGGCATTGTGAACCGCCCGCCCGAACCGACCCGTCCACTTGCCCCCTCTCGCCGCCAAAGCCTATGCTCCCGGCCAGGGGGCGGACGCGTTTCGCGGCACGCAGGGCGATCCCCGGGATACACAGAAGGACATGACGACGTGCCTGATCGCAGCCGCCGCGCTCGTCACCCTGCCCCGCCCAAGCCGCCGCCGCGCAATGCACCGCTCAGGCCGGTACATCGGGGGAAAAACCGGCCGGCAGCGACCGGACGGACGCTAAAGCCCTGAAGCGGACGTTGCGATCGCGAAGCTGCGGTGTAGTTTGAATGAATGATCGCGCGAAATAGCCCCGCAAAACGTGATGCCCTTTGGAAACGATATTGGTCGATCAAGGATGAGCACGGGTGTGGTTTGTATGTGCCCATCTTGTGGCATTTAGCCTTGGATGGCGACTTCTCGGCAATGGTCACGCTCGCCGACACCTTCGCTATGGAGGGACGGGTTGCGGACCGGTTCAGCAGGGCTGGCCTGTATTATCGAGCGCATAAGGGTGGCTATGAGTATGCCGCACAACACCTCGCCATGGACGCTTTCGATCGAGGCGATCTTGCACGCTACAGATATTGGTTACGACGCGCGGTTCGCTTCGACCCCGATTATCTGAAACAGCTCAAACGATTTGAGACGCGGCTACCCCACCAAACTGCCCGCGAACGTGGGCGTGGACGTCCTTACCGATCATATGATTGACCGGCTGTCGTAAACGGTCCGGTTTCCTCCTATCCCGGCCAATTTCATGATGCAAAAATCAAAAGTTTTGCATCAGGAATAGCGTCGATCGGCTACCGGCCAGTTGCGGACGACCGCTGCTAGGGGCATCCCTGCGGGCATGAGCCGGTACACGCGAATAGTCTTCTGCTTACTGTTGAGCCTCGTAGCGCTTTTCTTTGCGCTTGTCGGCGGAACCATGCCGCTCATGCTTCCATCGCAAGCCGCCAAAGACAGAGCATACTATCAGCAGTTCAAAGCCGCCGCAGATCACATCAACAAGAATGGACAGCTACCCGCGAGTGAACTCGGCGGTTGGCGAAATACGGGTGACACTGGACCTCTTATACAATCATCAACGGAGGTCCCAGAAGATTGTAATCCGTCTTTCAGGAAGGCTCCCGCTGACCGCTTGATCTTATCGTTCTGGCGTGGAGAGTGGACGGAGTGCTATGCATATCCTTCCGGCCGAACGACATTGCCGATGAGCGTCCAAGCCTATCTGTTATCCGGGGTGGGCATGAACCTCGTCGTCTACTGGCTCCTTGCGGCGGGTGCGACTTGGGGTGCGATCCGCTTACGACCGCGAAGGCGGGCGTCGGTGCCGTCACCTTCTAACGGCAGCTAACCACCACTCTTCCGCGCTATTGATGCAAAACTCACAAGTTCTGCATCACGGTCGGTAGGGTAGGAATCGTGGCATTGAGGTGATGTAGAAATCTGATGCATTGCCGATCGCGAATGTCCAGGATTGGTGGTTACCGAAATGGTGGCTTTCTCATCCAGTCGGCTTGAAGTCGATACAGGTTAAATTAGGCCTGCTCTTTATGATCGCTGCTCTCTGCGGGGAAGCATAAGTGTAAATACCGAGCATATCACAAAAAGAACGGTATATATACTCAATAGGATGTGTGAGGTATACGTTGCTTCGGCGAACCTGATCATTTGTGTAAGTGATATGTCAGTAGAGCCATCACCAATGTGAACAAAAATTAGTGGTATATTGAGGAAAGCGACAATTACAAATATAATCTTAAACAATATCCTACGATAGATACAGGAAATATAACATAATACGAAAGGAAGCAGTAGAAATGCAATCTGAACTACATACTCTATTAAGGGTATATACCTTGGTATGGCTGATGCATACATGATATTACCCCACGCGCCCATATAAAAGGCGACGACACCTACGGCCAATATTGCCGAGCTTGCCGGGGTAAGGACGCTTAGCCGAAACATTTTCACACCCTCCCGTCTACAGCCGCTTCGTGCTCTTGCCTTCGAGGTACGATAGATCTGAACGACCGCAAGTGGAACAGGCCGTGTAAAAACGCGCTCGCAGGGCCGAGCGAGTGGTTTGAAGGCGGCGCGTTGGGCGCAGAGCGGTCCCTAACGTTCACTTACGCTCAGTGCCGGCCACCAATTCTAAATTCAAGATCGTCAGTGCGGCCTGGCCCTGCCTCTTACTGTTCGTTGACGCCAATATAAGCTTGCGAGGGGCTTTATCTGAAAATGTGGCAGTCCAAATCCCGCCGCCAGACGTTTGGCTATGGCAGCTCCGGCCGCTCCACTGTGTGATGCCAAGCTCCATCTTCATACGTTTCAAGCCAGCATCCGGGTAAACCGGCGCTCTCTCTTGGAACTGTACGCAGATGTCGCTCATCCGCGATTGAACGACGAAATCTACGCCAGCGGTTGCGCGAACGTCGTAGCGATCACCCGAAGCATCGGTGTATTCGCCCGTAACGGGCCAAGCCGACGCTTTATCGCCGATCGGCTGTGCATCACTTTGCGCGGCCACAGAAGCATTCACCGACGAGGGCAGCGAGCTGATTGCGACGACTAAGGCAACTAGGCCACTTCCAAACCTCACGTAATTATCTCCGCCGCCGGTGCTCGGCAGCACCCTAATCGTGGATTCGGGGATCTACCACGTCAACCTGCGAGCAGCAGTATCAAACCCAGGGCGACGTCTGCTTTCCACCAAACCCGGCCATACCGACAGCCATGCTCCGCCACTGAACGCCGTCGATCCGAGCGGACCGCCGCTATGCCCAACGCTCTCCGGATCCGGCGCTCCGGGCGCTCCGGGCGTTCCGGGCGTTCCGGGCGCTCCCCCGGGACACGCGGACGGACCAGACGATCCGCCCGGCCCCCACCTGCTATCCCCCGCCCGTCAGCGCCGCCCACGCCGCCGCTTCTTCGGGAAAGCGGCGTGCGATCACCGGCGCGTCCGCCGCTCCCGTCGCCGGGTCGACCTCGATCGATCCCGCCCAGTCATAGGTCGCGTTCCCGGCGATCGTCACCGATCCGTCGCGGGCGGCGCTTGCGCGGACCAGCCCGCCCTTGTTCAGCACATCGATCTCGCGCGCCCATTCGATCCGCCCGGTAAGGGCCGCGGCATGGGTCGCGGCCGCCATCGCGCTGCCGCAACTTTGGGTCAGCCCCGCCCCCCGCTCGAACGTGCGGACATAGAGCGCCGCGGCCGCGCCCTCCCCGCGAACCTCGACGAAGCTGACATTCGCCCGGTTCGGCAGCCAGCCGGGCGCGCTTTCCGCGATCCGGCCGACAGCGACCAGTTCGTCCTCGTCCACCGTGTCGACGAACGCGATCAGATGCGGGTTCGGCATCGCGACCGCGGTGAACGCCCGCGCGCTCGGCCAGGCGGGGATCACGCGTTCGACATGCTCATCGCGCGCGTCGTCCGTACCGGGCCGCATCGGCCATTCCCGGTATGCGAGCGAGGCGGGGCCCGCCGTCTCGCCGACCGTATAGACGCCCGGCCCGATCGGGCGCGCGCGCGTGACCCTCAGCGCGCGGACCGGCAGCGAAACCGTCGCCGCCTCCCGGTCCGCCTCCAGGTCCGCCCCATCCCCGCCGCCCTGCCCGTCGCCCTGCCCGTCGAACGTCTCGAACCCCAGCCGCGCGACACAGCGCAGCCCGTTCAGGCACAGCTCCGCCTCGCTCCCGTCGGGGTTCAGCATCACCATCCCGAAATCCGCGGCCCCGAAATCCCCGGCCCCGAAATCCCCGGCCCCGAAATCCCCGGCCCCGAAATCCCCGGCCCCGAAATCCGCGTCCTCACGCGCCGCCCTGGTCAGCAGCAGCAATCCGTCGCTGCCGACCGGCCCGCTCCGGTCGGACAGGGCCCGCGCGATCCTTGCCCATGCCCCATCGCCCGGCGCGTCGATCGCCCGCGCATCGATCATCACGAAATCATTGCCCGATCCGTGGCATTTGACGATATCTAAATGCATTGGCGCTTTGATAAGGACGCGCCCGCCGCCCCGCAAAGGATTTTACCGCGATGCCCTCTTCGATCCGTCAGTCCCTCGGCCCCGTCACCGGTATCGCGGCCCTTCCCCTTTCCCTAGCCCTAGCCCTTGCCCTTCCCCTTTCCCTGGCCCTTTCCCTCGCCCTCGCCGCCTGTGCGCCCGCTGGACCGGAACGGCAGTCCGGCCCGAACGCCGCGGCCACCTTCGCGACCGCGCCTCAGCCGCTCGGGTCCGATCGCGGTGCCTCGGCGGCGACGTCGCCCGCGCTTTATCATCCCGTCGCGCTGGTCGCCGTCGACTGCGCGCGCGAATGCTATCTCGAATATCGCCCGCTGGAGGGGAGCAGCGGTGCCGCGCGGCATACGCTATGCACCGATACGCTCTGCCGGAACTGGGACGAACTCGGGCACCTTCCCCCCGCGTACCGAAATAAAACCGCCCAGGCGAAATTTGCTGTCGACACCGATGGGGGAATCGACTATGCGCGGATCGTCGATCTTCGCATTCCCCCTCTGGATAACATACCGGTCCCCCCCGACCGTATCCCGAACCATGCGGAGGTCGGCAACTCCCCCAATCGTTGAATGACGCCGTCCCGGGCCAGAGCGCGCCCCATCCGGCCGTTCACCCCAGCCGGTAATGATCCGCCAGCCGGTCGAGCGCCAGCCCCAGCACCACGCGCCCGCTCCGCGCGGGCCAGCCCATACCGCGTTCCGCCTCGGGCAGCGGCTCGAGGCCGCAGACCACCCGCCACAGCACATCGCCCAGCCCCGGCCCAGCGGCGCGGATCGCTTCGTCGAACCGCCGTTTCGCCGCACCGCTGCCGCCTGTCCCGTCATAGCCGTGGCGGCCGCCGCCATCGACCTTCACCCGGTCCCACTGCATCGTCACGCGCGGGCCCATCGCCGCTGCCTCGTAATCGGCGCGCAGCCGCTCGCCCGCCTCGATCTGCCGCCGGTCGATCAGGCCGCGTGCCGCCAGCCAGCCGAGCGGTGATTCGCGCTGGTTGATCCGCACCGCGCGTCCCTTGCCGATCGTCTTTTCCGCAATTTCCGGCCCGGTTTTCAGCTCCGCCGCATGTCCCATCCGCCATCCTTTCGCCCATGAGTCGCAAACCGCTTGCCAGACGGGCAGGGTTGTAGGACAGGGAAAAAACGAACCGCTCCGGTTGGCAAAGGGACGCTGCGCCATGATTACCGTCATCCGCGAAATCCGCCGCGCGAAACATATGACGCTGGAGGATGTTGCCCGCGCCTGCGACCCGCCGACCACCGCCCAGACGATCGGCCGGCTGGAAACGGGATCGCGCACCGTGACGGTCATCTGGCTGAACCGGATCGCGACCGCGATGGGCGTCGATGCCGCCGATCTGGTGAAGCTGCCCGAACGCGCCGACCTGCCCGTCGTCGCCGAACTCTATGCCGACCATCCCCGCGCGCCCAAGGAGGCATCGACCATCCTGCCGCCGCGCCCCGAACCCGGCATGGTCGCGATCACCGTCCAGGCGACGCAGGGCGAATACCGGGAGGGCGACGTGCTGTGGTGCGAACGCCTGCCCCCCACCCGCTTCGATGAAGGCATCAACCGCGACGTGCTGATTCCGCGCCCGTCGGGCGGTTTCATGTTCGCCCGGCTGTTCGGGCGCGAGCGGCGCGGGCCCGAACTCGAAATGGTGAAGCTCTACGTCCTGCCGCCGGGCCAGCGCGACCGGCCCCAGACGATCGAAAGCCCCGCCTGGATCGCCTGCCCGGTCAAGCTGATCCGGCCGTTATGATCAGGCACGCGCTCCTGCCGCTGGCGCTGATCGCCGCCGCCGCGCCGTCCGCCTGTTCGGGCCAGAGTACCGCGGGCCAGAGTACCGCAGGCCAGAGTACCGCACGCCAGAGTACCGCAGGCCAATCGACCGGTAAATCCGCCGGCGCCCCCACGTCTCCCGCCCAGAAACCGCGCATCCTGCGCCGCTACCCGCACGACCCCGCCGCCTTTACCGAAGGGCTGCTGTTCGACCGCGGCGTCCTTTACGAAAGCACCGGGCGCGAGGGTCAGTCCTCGATCCGCCGCGTCGATCTCGCCACCGGCCGCGTGCTCGGCCGCGCGATCGTGCCCCCGCCGCTGTTCGGGGAGGGCATCGTCGCGGTCGGCGATCAGCTTTTGAGCGTAACCTGGCACGGCGGACAGGGTTTCCGCTGGACGCTCCCCGGCCTCAAACGCACCGGCGGTTTCCGCTATACCGGCGAAGGCTGGGCGATGACGAGCGACGGCCGCTCGGTGATCCTGTCCGACGGCACGCCGGTGCTGCGTTTCCTCGATCCCAGGACGATGACCGTCACCCGCACGCTCGCCGTCACCTGGCGCGGGCAACCGCTCGCGCAGCTGAACGAGCTCGAATATGTGAAGGGCGAACTGCTCGCCAACATCTGGATGACGCCCTATATCGCGCGGATCGACCCGGCGACCGGCGTGGTGAAGGGCTTTATCGACCTCAGCGACATCGTGGCGGAGGTGGGCGCGACCGACCGTGACGCGGTCGCGAACGGCATCGCGTACGACAAGGCGACCGGCCGCCTGTTCGTCACCGGCAAGAACTGGCCGACCCTGTTCCAGATCACGCTGCCGTAACGCTTTCCTCCGCATCCCCGGCGGGTAGTTCGGCCAGCAGCGCCAGCGCCCGCACCGAATAGCGCAGCGAAAGCTCCCCGTGCACCGCCGCCCAGGGCCGGTTGCCGAGCGAAATCGCCACGATCGCCTCCTCCTCCGCCCGCCGCAGGAAATAGCCCAGATCCGCACCGCCGCCCATCACGCCCGCTCCTCTAATGTGCTGCGGCCGCGGTTAGCCAAGCGACATTGCGCCCCGATGACCAGCGCATGACAACCCGCCCAACCGGGCAGCGCAAGCGCCGGATGGAGCCGGGGGCGGTGGCTTGATCGGAATATGCGGCCCGGCCGTGACGCGGTCAGCATATATACAATAATGATTAGGGCGATCGGCATAATCACGAACATCGCTATCCGCTTGCCGGTGTCGCCCGCGCGCTCCGGCACGATCGCCGTAGGGGAAGTGCGCAATCCGTGGTAAGGGCGCGGGCGGGAGGGCTTTTTGATGGCCATGCGCAATCCGCACCTCGTTTCTCGCCGGTCGGTCGTCGCCGCAAGCGTCATGGGATTGGCCGCCGGCGCGGTCAGGCTCGGCGCCGCGCCCCGGCCTCTGCACGCGCCTTTGCATGTGCCGGAGGTCGACGCGCTTTCCGTGCAGGTCGTCGACGACGCCGCGACCTTCGGGCCGTTCCTGCCCAACCTCACGCTGCCGGGAATGACCGTGATCCGCGCGGGCAATGGCGGCCCGCCGCACGCGCCGCGGATGCTGCCGCACGCGCTTCTCGGCGAATTCGGCCTCTCGATCCTCGCCGAGTCCGAACGCGCGGGCCAATCGCGCCGCGTGCTGGTAGATTTCGGCTATTCGCGGGAAGTCCTCGCCAATAATTTCGCGCTGCTCGGCATCGATCCGCGGACCATCGACGCCGCCGTGCTCAGTCACGGCCATCTCGATCATTATGGCGGCTACCCGGCGCTGTTCGGCGAAATCGCCCCCGCGGGCCACCGCCTTCCGCTGACCGTCGGGGGCGAGGAGATTTTCTGCTAACGCGTCGCCTTCATCGGCGATCCGCCGCCGGTGATGGGCACGCTGGACCGGGGCGCGCTGGCAAAGGCGGGGTACGACGTCCGCATCCGGCCGGACCCCGCGATCATCGCGGATCAGGCGTTCACCACCGGCATGATCCCGCTCGAAGGCTTCGAACGCGCGGCGATCCCGACGCAGATGCGTCCCGGCATCGGCTGCGACCGGGCGGCGCTGTCCCCGGCCAAGCGTACCGCCGCGCAGTTGCCCGATGACGGCGAGCACGAGCTTGCGACCTGCTACGCGGTCAAAGGCCTCGGGCTGGTGGTCATCGCGTCGTGCAGCCACCGCGGCGTCATCAATTCAGTCCGCCGCGCCCAGGCGGTGTCGGGCATAACGAAGGTCCATGCCGTCATCGGCGGCTTCCACCTCGTCCGCCCGCGCATTGAGGACGAAGCACGCCGCACGGTCGCGGAATTCGCGCTGATCGACCCGGACTATCTGATCCCGATGCACTGCACCGGCGAAACCTTCATGGCCGAAGCCCTGCGCCTGATGCCGCAAAAGGTGATCCGTTCCTACGTAGGATCGAAATTCCTGTTCACCGCCGCCTGAACGCCGACAGGGCGCACCGCGCCGGGGCTTATGACCGCAGCAGGGGGAGCGATCGGGACGCCGTTCTTCACCCAAGCCGGAACGCCGATGCGTCCATGCGGGCAATCCCGCGTATCTCCTGGCGTTAACAAACCGTAAATCTTTGCCTCTGACCAGAATGGACCCCCTAAAATGAAGCTCCTGAAAATCGCCGCCCTCCCGCTGTGCGCGCTGGTCATGACCGGCACGAGCGCCGATGCCGCGCCGCTGCTGTTCAGCTTCACCGGTCAGGCGATCACCGGTCCCGTCACCGCATCGTTCACGCTCGACAGCAATCCCGTCCCCGACCGCATCAACGAACAGCCCGCCTTCGGTTTTGGTCAGGTGTTCTTCAACAATGTCCCCGGCGTGTTCAACGGCAAGTCCGAAATCGCGTCGACCATCGCCTTCGGCACGGGTCTGGCGGCGCAGTTCCAGATCCTTGGCACATCCGCCGGTTTCGCGCAGTTCGGCGGCGATCCCGTCTTCACCGGTACATTCCGCAACCCCGTCTTCAGCACGGGCACCTTCAATTTCCCAGGCTTTTTCAGCAGCGGCACACTGACCGTCACCGAAGCCGCCGCGGCGGTGCCCGAACCCGCCAGCTGGGCGATGATGCTGATCGGCTTCGCCGTCGTCGGCACGGCGCTGCGCACCCGCCGCCGCCCCAAAGTCACCTTCGCCGTCTGAACGCCGAGGCGGGGGCGGAGCAATTCACCCCTCCCTGACAGCGCGCAGGGTGGGGGTGGGTGCCGCCAAGGCCCTCGGCGGCCTGCGCCGGAATATGCTGGGCGGCACCGGTCACTGCGGCGGCGGGATCGCGGGCGGATCGGCCTTCGTCGCGGAGAACCGGGCGACCAGGCGTTGTACCGATGGCACCGTCGTTCCCGACCGCGACCGCGCCGGGCTGAGTTTCCCGCTCCCCGTAAACTGCGCGCAGGCTACGGCGGTAAGCGCCGGCGAGACAACCTGTGAGGGCGGGGCATGCTCTTCCTTTGCGGACGCGCTGCACGTCCCCGGCGTGCCGTCGGCGGTGACCGCCACATCGACCGGGACCAGAGCGGGATCGGGTATGCCCTTGGGTAAGGATGCGACCGAAATATCGCCGTCGACCTGATCCGGTTGCCGGTAGGAAAGGCCGTCGCCCACCCGCCATGAAATCCACGCCGAATAGGTGCCATAGGATGGCAGCCCATCGGCCCCGACCGCGGGCCGGAACCTGGCGCGACGGATCATCAGTTCGCAAGTGAGCCGACCGATCGCCCCATTACGCGTCCCATCATGTTCGCCGCGCATTTCGCCGATAACATCGCACGTCTCGGCCTTGCCGGACGGCGCAACGACGATCCGGATATTCTCGAACGCGCTCCGATTGCTGCGCAGCAAAACCTGCGGATAATCATCAACGGTGATCACCTCTGATCCGTTCAGCAATTCAGGCGAAACCATAACCCCGCCCGTCGCCGCCATCAGCAAAAGCAACATGCCCCCTCCACAATCACTGATCGCACCGTATCACCAATCCGATACTCCCGCTCAACTGCGGTGCAAAGCGCATAATTGTCCCGTCCTCGTCTGCGCGCGTCACCGAAGCCGCCGCGGCGGTGCCCGAACCCGCCAGCTGGGCGATGATGTTGATCGGCTTCGCCGTCGTCGGCACGGCGCTGCGCACCCGCCGCCGCCCCAAAGTCACCTTCGCCACAGTCTGAGTGCCAAGGCGCGGGCGGAGCACAACCGCCCGCCCGCGTTACAGCTTGCCGCCCCGCGGTCGGGCCCCCGCAAATACATTCGATACCTTGAACGCGAAGGACGCGCGCGCGACGGACATCGGCATCTTGATGTGTTAGCCCGTCAAATGGGTCGGTGCGAAACCTTTGCGACGCAGGGCCTTTACATGCCGGCCTTCCTGATCGCATTCGGCGCGCTCGCTTCGCTCGCCAACCCACCCCTGGCCCCGTGCAGGGCCGAACATCCCCCGGATGATCTGGATCGCGCAGGGTGGATCGCGCAGGGTGGATCGCGCCCCGCGCGCTTGCAGCGAGGGGGTTACAGGTCCGCAACCGCCCGCCCCCTAATCCACATCCGGCCCGAGCGTCGGGTCCAAATCCCTCGGCCGCACGAACCGCGTCAGCGTGCCGCCGCCGGGCTCCACCGCCGCCCAGCCGCCCGGAAACGTCAGCTCGGCGATGCTCGCGGTCGGGTATTTTTGCGCGGCGGCGGCGCGCAAAGCCGGGTCGCCCGCGCCGGTCAGCAGCACGACCAGATCCTCCAGCCCCGGATTATGCGCGACGATCAGCAGCCGCTCGGCCGCAGCGCCCTCGTGCGCGATCTCGATCAGCGCGTCGGCCGACGCCAGATAGGCGCGCTGGTCCCATGCCGGCTCAAGCGCCGCGCCATAGCCGCGCGCCACCTCGGCAAGCGTTTCGACCACGCGTCTTGCGGGCGAGGCGACGATGCGGTCGAACGCCATGCCTTCCCCCTTCATATGCCGCCCGATCAGCGCGGCCGCGCGGCGGCCCTTCGGGTTCAGCGGCCGGTCGAAATCGCGCACCCCCGCATCGTCCCAGCCGGACTTGGCGTGGCGCAGCAGCGTCAGCGTCTTCATTGCGGTCGGTGCGTCCTTCAGATCGGCGTCGGCTCCTCATGCCCGATCGCGGCCGCGCTGGAAAGCCGTGGCGCGCCCTCCCTTACCCCGCCATCCTGCACTGCCCCGGTCCTTCCCGCGACCCGCGCGACCGCCTCGTCCAGCGTCACCCGGCTGACCCGCACGCCGGGCGGAAACGCGGCGAGCATCCGCGACGGCATCGCGGCGGACAGCAGCACGAACGCGCCCCGGTCGTCCGCGCGCCGGATCAGCCGCCCGAACGCCTGGGCGAGCCTCGCCCGCACGATCCGGTCGTCATAGTCCTTGCCGCCCCGCTCGTCCCCGCCGCGTTCGTCCCCGCCCCGTTCGTGCTGGCCCCGTTCATCCTGATTCTGTCGAAGCGCCGCCAGCCGACGCGCCGCATGCAGCACCGTCGGTTTGGGCCACGGCACCCCCTCCATCACCACCAGCCGCAGCGACCGG
This sequence comes from Sphingomonas sp., assembly GCA_965219075.1. Taxonomy (GTDB): domain Bacteria; phylum Pseudomonadota; class Alphaproteobacteria; order Sphingomonadales; family Sphingomonadaceae; genus Sphingomonas. The sequence goes on along the minus strand of CBDCMM010000002.1, from coordinate 1,170,153 downwards.
CCCGGCACGTCGACCCCGTCGCGCAGCGCATCGGTGCCGAGCAGGCTGGCATGAGGATCGTCGCGAAAAATATCGACCAGCGTGCCGGTATCGATCGGGTCGACATGCTGCGCGTGGAGCGGCAGCCCCTCGCGCGCCAGCCGGTCGGCGATCCGCGCATGGACCGCGCGCAGCCGCCGGATCGCGGTGAACAGGCCGAGCGCGCCGCCGCCGCTCGCGATGATCAGCCGGGCGTACGCATTCGCCAGCGCCGCCAGATCGCCACGCTTCACATCGGTGACGATCAGCACCTCGGCATTGGCGGCGTAATCGAACGGGCTGTCGACCGCGAAGCGCTGCGCCGCGCGTGCCAGATGCGGCGCACCGGCGCGGGCCTCCGCCGCTTCCCACTCGCCCCCGCCGGTCAAGGTCGCCGAGGTGACGAGCGCGCCGTGCGCGGGTTTCAGCACGATCTCCGCAAACGGACGCGTCGGGTCGAGCCAGCGGCGGTGCAGCCCGACATCCCATTCGCGCCCCTCCGCCCGGTCGACCGCCAGCCAGTCGACGAAATCCGCATCCGCCGGCCCGCCGATCCGGCCGAGCAGCGCGGCCCACGCCGCCACCGTCTCCGCCCGCCAGCCAAGCGACGCGATCGCACCCTCCACCCGCGCGCGTGCCGCCTGATCCAGCCAGTCGGGCGCTTCGTCGAGCACCGCCTCCAACCGCCGCCCCAGCGCCACCAGCGGGCGTAGCAGCGCGTCGAGCGCGGCCGCCGCCCCCGCCGCCGCCTCGATCAGTGCCGCGCCCGGTTCGGCGAGTTCGGTCTCCAGCGCGTAGCCCGCCCCGTATCCGGCATCGCCCTCCCCCTCCGCGCGGGTATAAACCAGCCCGCGTACCGCCGCGAGCAGCTCCTCGATTGGCCCGAACGGCTGACCTTCGGAAAGCCGTTGCAGCCAGCCGTCGGCGGGTAGCGCCTGCGCCGCCTCCACCGCCGCGCCGATCGCCTGCGCCCCCGCCTCGTCATAGCTCGCCAGGTCGGACAGCCGCGCGACCAGGCCCCTCCTGCGCCCTCGCCCGCGCGCCCCCGCCTCCGGCCCCAATATCCAGCGCCTCAGCTCGATCGCCTCCCCGCCGGTCAGCGCGACGCCGAACATCTGGTCGGCGGCATCGAACAGATGATGCCCCTCGTCGAAGACATAGCGGGTCGGCCGCGTCGCCGCCTCCCGCCCGCGCGCGGCGTTGACCATGACCAGCGCGTGGTTGGCGATCACGATATCGGCCTCCGCGCTTGCCCGCGCGGCGCGTTCGATAAAGCATTTGCGGTAATGCGGGCACCCGGCATAGACGCACTCGCCGCGCCGGTCGGTCAGCGCGGCGGGGCCGTTGCGGCGGAACAGCGTCGTCAGCCATCCGGGCAGGTCGCCGCCGACCATATCGCCGTCCGCGCTATACGCCGCCCAGCGCGCGACCAGCTGCGCCAGCACCGCCGCGCGGCCCTGGAACCCGCCTTGCAGCGCATCCTCCAGGTTCAGCAGGCAGAGGTAATTCTCCCGCCCCTTGCGCGTCACCACCTTCGCGCGCCGGACGCCCGCATCGGGGTAGACCCGCGCGGTCTCCGCCGCCAGCTGGCGTTGCAGCGCCTTGGTATAGGTCGACACCCACACCGCGCCGCCCGCGCGCTCCGCCCAGAGCGAGGCGGGGCTGAGATAGCCGAGCGTCTTGCCGATCCCCGTCCCCGCCTCCGCCAGCACCAGTTCGGGCGCATCACGCGCGGCCTTCGGCGCGAACGCGGCGGTCGCGGCGCGGGCATAGGCGCGCTGGCCCGCCCGGTCCTCAGCGCCCTTACCGGTCAGCGCCGCCAGCCGCGCCTCCGCCTCGTCCGGCGCGACCGTCACCGTGCGCGGGGCCGGGCGCGGCGCGCGCTCCTCCCATTCGGGCAGCCTGGAAAACAGCCAGCGCTCATCGCGCAAAGGCTTCGCGATCCGCCCGGTCAGCATCGGCGCCCACGGCCAGCGCATCCGCATCAGCGCGCGCGCGCTCGCCCACGCGCCCTCCCGCTCCGGCCATGCGGCGGCGGCGGGATCGTCCGGGTCGCTCCCTGCGACGTTCAGCATCGCGTCTGCGGCGACGAGCAGGAACCCCGCGATCGCCGCCTCGTCCGCGGGTGGCGCGATCCCGAGCGCGCGCGCCAGTCCGCCCGGCGTCGGCACCGCGAACCGCGCCGGATAGAGGAACGCGAACAGTTCGAGCAGGTCCAGCCCCGACAGCTCCGCATGCCCCAGCCGCTGCCCGGTCAGCGCCGCGTTCAGCACGATCACCGGCGTATCCGCCGCAATCCGGATCGCCTCCCCGCGCCCCGCTTCACGAACTTCAGCCTCACGAACTTCAGCCTCACCGCGCCCCGCTTCACGAACTTCGGCCTCACCGCCCGCCGCCCCGCGCGCGATCCAGATACCGCTGTGACCGGCATGAAGGGCGGGATAAGGGAGCATGCCTCGAATGATGGCGACCCCGGAACGAAAGGGCAACCACGCCCTCACCTCTACCCCTCACAGACCAATCACATAGTTAGATAGTTAACCATATAGGTTACAGAGTTAGCATGCCACGAACCAACACTACCGCCGCCGAAAACCGCGCTTTTCCCGGAGCGCCAGAAACCCGAACCCCCGCAAACCAAGCCCCAAACCCCCGCACCCGCCGGACCCGAACCACCGTATCCGCCGACGCGTGGCTGCAATTTGCGGCTGTCACATGCGGCCCACGGACAGAAACGCTCCGGACAGGCTTGGCACTCTCTCGCTCCCGGCGTTGCAGATCAGGCTGTTCCCGCTCCGCCGTCTCCCTTGTTCCACAGAACGAACCCGCCTATATCTGTTCCCGGGAGGCATAAATGGCGACACAGCTTGAACCGACGCGCACATCCGATGCCGCGCGTGTGCTGGGCGAGGCGGTGGGGCGGATCGCGCAGTTCTGGGACTTGTCCAATGCCAAGCTCGGCACCGTGCTCGGCCTGTCCGCGCCGACGATTTCGCGGCTGCGCGCGGGGCATTACCGGCTCGATCCGGTAGGCAAGCCGTTCGAGCTCGCCCAGCATCTGCTGCGCCTGTTCCGCTCGCTCGACAGCTGGCTCGGGCAGGATGACGACGCCGTCCGCTCATGGCTTTCGACCCCCAATCTCGATCTCGGCGCGCCGCCGATCGCGGTGATCGACACCGTGCGCGGGCTGATCCGCACCAGCGATTATGTCGATGCGCTTCGGGCTCGCGTCTGAGGTCGCGCCCTATCGCGGCCGCGTCATCCGCATGGTGGAGGCGCAGCACCGCATCGCGACCAACCGGCTCGCCGCCGACGCGCGGGATCAGGCGCTGCTGGAGGCGCTGGCCGATGAAATCAAGCCCGCGCTCCCCGCCGCCGCCGCCGCGCTCCCCTGGCTGCTCGCCTCGCCGTTCCGCTACGGGCTCGGGCGGCCGTCGCGGTTCCGCGCGCCCGAAATGCTGCCGGGCATCTTCTATGCCTCCGAACGGATCGAGACCGCGGTGAGCGAGGCGGCGTGGTGGCGGCTGGCCGCGTTCGCGCGCTCGCCCGGATTTCGCCTGCCCCGCACGCCGACGCCGATGTCCGCCTTTGCCGTCACGGTGCGGACGGAGCGCGCGGTCGATTTGACCAAAGGCGCGCTCGCCGCCCCGCCCGGCCGCTGGACGCACCCGGACGATTATACCGAGACGCAGGCGCTGGGCGCGGAGGCGCGGGCCGAGCGCATCGCCGCGATCCGCGCGCCGTCCGCCCGGCATACAGGCGGCATCAACCTCGCCATACTCGATCCCGCAGCGCTCATCCCCCCGCCCGCGCCGCATTCGAGCTGGGCGTTCCTGATGACCGACACCGAACTGATCGCCACCCGCGAAATGAGCGATCAGGCGCTGCGCTTTGCGGGCGACACCTTCGCTGCGGGGTAGCGCCTGCTCTTTACGCCCCCCGTCTCCAGCGGCTAGCTGCCAGCGAGCGGCAAGCGGGGGAAAGCGTTGGACACGTCCGAATATCTGAATGGCGTCGGTGCGCTATACGCAAGCGGTCAGGCGACCGAGCATAGCTACCGCCCCCTCCTCGTGCGCCTGTTCGAAAGTACCGACCCCGCGCTCACCATCATCAACGAGCCGAAAAAGTCCGAAGCCGGGATGCCCGATTTGATGTTCCAGCGCGCGGGCGTTCCCGTGGGCTGGGTCGAGGCCAAGGACATCGACAAGGACGTGATCCGGCTGAAGGGGTATTCGGTCGAGCAGCGCAAACGCTATGAAGCGGCGCGTCCTACTCTAACCAACTACTCAGCGGCCAGCATGTCTTCCTTCTGGCTGTGATGCGCATACGTATTCCAGGAAATATCGTATTCCTCGGCCTGATTGCCCCACGCCGTCCAATTCTTGCGCGTACCGCGTGCAAAAAGTTCAAGATACGGACCAGGACTGCATGATTCCACGATATCATAGAACTCATCGGGTTTGCGGCTATGTTCGCGCTTTTGCGTTGCGAGCAGATTGACTTGCCGACGGCCGGGGGCTTCGGTGCGGGCGTTTTTTCCTCTCACCCCGAACAAGACCAGTTCGGTGACGTTACGAAAGTAAAAGCCGACGCCGCGACCGTCCGACCCACCGTCCTTACGGATTTTGTGCCAGACGAGATTGGATTTATAGTCGAACCCCCACGCCTTCATCACGGCCAGACCCTCGGGCAGCAGCGCATTGGGAACCCATAGATACAAATGAGCAGTTTTTGCGGTCACGTTCGCAATCGGAAGCGACATGATCTCGGGCAAATCCATTGTGCCATAGCGGCTGAGACGCCGGTGCTCAGGGGCCATCTTGCCGGTACGGTTTTGAAACCGCCACGGCGGATCAGCCAATATGGTCGCGAAGTCGCGTCCAGCCAATTGTTCACGGAACTCCGTGATCGGGTCAGGCTTCATCATCATTTGGTGTCCAATCGCTTACACAGGCCGGTGTAATCCCGATCGCCAAAACAGGGCACCCCCCGTTGCGACCGGCGTTCAAACGGTAAAGCAGCTTACCCATCCACGTAGTGCTGGCACCGTATTTATCCATGGTCGGACGCTCCGCGCCTGACTTCTTCTTCTCGACCGTACCGTCCTTTTTCAGCGCAGGCCCGACGCTGCGGAAAACCGTGTTCAGGGACTCGCTACGTGTGACCAGGACGGCGGCATCGACTACCCCGCACTGTGCGAAAGCACTGAACGCGTAAAGGTCGCGGTCGAAGGTCTGATCCTTGCTATTCCATTCAAGATCGAATGCGACCTTGCCCTTCACGTAATCGATCTTGTGGCCATCGAGATATTTGGCGCGACGTATCTCACGCTGCCGACGCTCGAAAACCGGCTTGCCGGCGGTATTCGTTCCCACCTGTTCGCGCCACAATAGCTGGACAAGCAGATCGCCTTGCACGATCGTTTCATGCCAGCCCAACGGACGGAGCGTGGCGGAAAGCAGCTTCGGGATATCCGATTCATTGCCGCCAGCGGTGCGGATCATGGTTGTCGTGATGCTGAAATCGCGAAGCGCCTGCAATATTTCGTTGAACTCATCCGTCCGGCTTTCGCTGAGGATAACCGCCGCATTTCGGTAGCTATAGACCTCGTATCGGTCGCGAATATCCTGAGGGACTTTACTGTTCACCAGTTCCTGCGGGTCCGCGACCTCATTCGGAGCGGACGCCACTTCCTCTTGGGCAATTTCGTCAGCAAGATCCTCCGCGTCGTTATTTCCAGCCACTATCGCCCGTCTTCCTCTCAAATTTCTGCATCGCTCATACTGGCTTGATTACCAGAATGCTGCCGTCAACGGCGACGTTACCGACGGTGCGGAAAAGCCCCGGGCGACGCTGCTGCTTCGTTCCTCGGCAATAACCATCGGACGCGTCAACGTCGACTTCCAAGTGTATCCTCGACAACAGCGCTCATATTTTCGCCGCGCATCCCACCAGTTCGTCACGCAACAGTAAATCGTTCAGCATAATTGCCCCATCGATCAAAAAATGGTGTTTGAATCGTACGACCCGTTCGCCGTCGCGCAACAGCGACCGGCTAGTCGACTCTTCTGGTGGCACGGCCGGCGTGCGCTGACAACGGACGGATTGATGGCGGAACAGGATGATCTTTTCGCACCCGCGCAGCTCGGGCTGGGGCTGGAGGACACGCGCCCGGATCCGGCGCAGGTCGATCCGCAGAGCGTGCGCGAGGAATTGACCGCGATCCTTGCCACCGCCCGCGCCGCGCGTGATGCCGCGCCGTGGGACCGCCGCACCCACCTTTATCATCAGGTCGTGTTTCCGCAGATGACCGGCTGGCTTCCCGCTGAAGAGGCGGCGCAGCTTCGGCTGGCGTTCGGTCTTGAACTGGAACGGATCGAACGGTTGCTCGCGGCCTGATCGCCGCTTCTTGCCGGGCACGGTGCGCCCCGTTCACGTACCGATCGAAATATTGTTCTGATTCGGGACAATATCAGGCGCAACTCGGTGCAAACCCTTGACTTGGCGGCGAATTATACGGTCGCTTTTATTTGCAGACGGCGTATGATCTTCGGACAATATTTCGAGTAAAGCGTCCCGGGGCAACGTGAAGTCTTGCTCGAAATCTTAATTCAGGGGAGGCGTTCCATGCGTAAACTATCTACGGTCCTGGCGATCGCCGCTGCACCGCTTGCGCTGATCGTCGCGGGGCCCGCCGCCGCCGCCGATTTCCTCGGCGATACGCTGAACGGCAGCTATAACTTCCCGGGTGCGGGAACGGTGTTCAGCAATCAGGGCAACCAGGTCGTCGCGCCGACCGCGTCGTTCACTTTCCGGACCGGCACGCCGAACGTCACCGCGATCGTCAGCGCGGCGAGCGTGCTCTTGACCTTCGATGCGACGGGCAGCTTCACCGGCGCCGCGTTCAACGGCGTCGTGCTGACCGACCTGACGCGCGGCGACATCACCGGCTTCACGCTCGATTCCGCGACCACGCTGGCGGGGTTCGACCAGAGCCGTCTGTCCTTCACCGCCAATTCGCTGTCGCTGAACCTTCAGGGGCTGGCGAACACACGCAGCGACCGCGTCCTCGCCAACGTGTCGTTCGCCGGGGCGTCCGCGGTGCCCGAACCCGCCGCCTGGGCGCTGATGCTGGTCGGCTTCGGCGTCATCGGCACCGCGCTCCGCCGCGCAAGGCCGACGCTTACCGTCTCCTATAGCGGGTAAGCGCCACGCCCCTAAAGCGCCCCGCCCCTAAAGCACAAGCGCCTCCGCGATCAGGCGGCGGGTGTTGGCGATGCCGTAGAGCGCGATAAAGCTGCCCATGCGCGGGCCCTGCTCCGACCCCAGCAGCGTCTCGTAGAGCGCGCGGAACCAGTCGCGCAGCGACGCGAAGCCGCCGGTCTTGCCGATCTCATAGACGATCGTCTGGATGTCCTCCGCCGCCGCATCCGCCGCCATTCCGGCCAGCGCCGCGTCCAGCCGTTCCAGCCCGGCGCGCTCCGCCGCCTCGGGTCGGCGCCGCTTCAGCCCCGGCGCGACGAAATCGCGGCCGTACGCCAGCGCATGATCGATCAGCGCGTCGAGCTCGGGATACCGCGCCGCCGACGCGTCGGGGACATAGTTGGTCAGATACCCCCAGACCTGATCCTTCGTCGCCTCCCCCATCACCCCGACCAGGTTCAGGAGCAGGCCGAAGCTGACCGGCAATTCACCCGCGGGCGGCGCGCCGTCATGGATGTGGTGGACCGGATTGCCCAGCCGCTGCTTCACGTCCTGCCCGGCATAATTGCCGCGAAACTGCCAGTATTCGTCGACCGCGCGCGGGATCAGGCCCAGATGCAGCGACTTCGCCTTTTTCGGCTCGCGATAGGCATAAAAGGCCAGGCTCTCCTGCGGCCCATAGGTCAGCCACTCCTCGATCGACAGGCCGTTGCCCTTGGACTTCGAAATCTTCTCGCCCGCTTCGTCGAGGAACATCTCGTAATTGAACCCCTCGGGCGGGCGGCCGCCGAGCACGCGCGCGATCCGGCCCGACTGGACGACCGAATCGATCAGGTCCTTGCCCGCCATCTCGTAATCGACGCCGAGTTCGACCCAGCGCATCGCCCAGTCGACCTTCCACTGCAATTTCGCGGCGCCGCCCAGCGCCGACTGCTCGCGCCGCTCCCCGTTCTCGACGAAGGCGATCACCCCGGCGTCCGCATCGACCACCTCGACCGGCACCTGAAGCACGACGCCGGTGCCCGCGCTGACCGGCAGGACGGGCGAATAGGTCGCGCGGCGTTCGGCCCTGAGCGTCGGCAGCATCACGTCCTGGATCGCCTGGAAATGCGTCAGCACCGCCCTGACGCCTGTATCGAACGCGCCGCTTTCATAGCGTTCGGTCGCGGAGACGAAGTCGTAATCGAACCCGAACCGGTTCAGAAAACCCTGCAATTCCAGATTGTTATGCTCGGCAAAGCTCGCGTGGCAACCGAACGGGTCAGGTACCCGGCTGAGCGGCTTGCCCAGATGCTCGGCCAGCATCGCGGCGTTCGGAATGTTGTCGGGCACCTTGCGCAGCCCGTCCATATCGTCCGAAAACGCGATCAGCCGCGTCGGCCGGTCGGACAAAGCGGCAAAGGCCCGGCGCACCATCGTCGTGCGCAGAACCTCGGTAAACGTCCCGATATGGGGCAGTCCCGACGGCCCGTACCCCGTCTCGAACACCGCGGTTTTCGCGCTCGTGCCGAGCCGCTTCAGCAGCTTGCGCGCCTCCTCATAGGGCCAGGCCTTGGACTCAAGGGCAGCCGCCCGCAGATCATCGCTCATCCCCGCCTAGTGCCGCCCCCCGCCCCCCGCGGCAAGGGGGACAGCCCCGAGCGCCGCCTCCGGATCGAGCAGCGTCAGCGCCGCGCCCCCGCCTTCGCCGCCCCCGCCCTCGCCGTCGCCCGCCGCGCCGGCGTCGTGCCAGCGCCACAGCACCAGGTTCGCGCCGCCCCGGTTATGGATCGAGGGCACCAGCGCGCCTTGCGCTCCCGCATCGATCAGCGACTGCGCGAGCGTCCAGCTGGGGGGGACGGCACCGTCGATCCAATAGGTTTCGCGCCACCGGCATTCGGTCAACGCGGGATCGGCTCCTCTCAGGTCGGCGATCGCTTCGGCCGCGACATCAAAGGCAACCAGCGTGCCGGGACGGATCAGGTCCTGGTGCATCTCCTGGATTGCGATGTTATAGTCGGCGGAGAGGTAGAGCGCGGGCATGCCGACGGCGTTCCACCGCCCGCCGGTCCGGTGCGAGCCGCTTTCGAAGGGGCGGCGCTGCCAACGGATGCCGAGCATGCGCCAATATCGGCCGGACAGCGGTTCGCAGAGCATCGGCTCGGGTGTCATCGCCTCGCTCGTCAGGAATAGACGCCTTCTTCCATGCTTTCAATCGTCCACATCACCGCCTCGGCATGGCCCTGTTCGACCAGTTCCTCGGCGGTCTTGCCGAAGCCGGGAATGGGTTGATGCTTGAACCAGATGATCGCGCGGCCCTCGTCGCCCGCAAGATCGGCGGCGCGGGCGATGATGCGCGCGATTTCGCCCAGCTTCGCCTGCACCGCGGGGCTGCCGGGGCGTGCGGTCATGGTGTTGCGGTTGACATGGGCGAGCCGCGCGAGGCGGGAAAGCGGCAGGCGGAGGCGCTCTGCCATCAGGCGGGGGGCGATGATGTCGTGGTCGCGAATATCGTCGAGAAAAGCGGCAAGCATGGGTGCACTCCTTGCCCGTGACATGCACCCGTTCGTGCTCCGGTGCAAGCCGCCCGGTCAACCCCGCAACTCGTGGCGGTGACCCGCGTGCCAGCGGCGGACATAGCCGATAAAGGCGGCATCGCGGTCGCGCGGGGTGCGCGCCGGATCGGCGGCGACCCAGGCGCTGAAATCGGCGTGCAGGCTCTGATAGTCCCAGCCCGGACATTCGGCGCGCAGCAGGTTCAGCGCCCGCTCGCCGATCGTGCCGCTGCTGCCCGCCGTCCCGCGCCGGGCAAGGCCACCGACCGAACGCCGGATCAGCGTCGCGGCGTCCATCAATTCGCGCGTCCGTTCGGGCGAGACCGCCGGAACAGGCGCAGGCACGGCAACCCGGACCGGCGCCGTGTCGCGCCGCCGCATCCTCAGCATCGGCGCGCGGCCATCGCGCGGCTCGATCGCCAGCGTATAGCCCGGCAGCGGATCGGCGCGCGCGGCGGTGCGGATCCATCGCGCGAACCGGTCATAGCCGCCGAGCGCGCCCGATTTGGCGTAAAGCGTCGGCAGCGAGATCGCGAATCCCGCCGCCCCCGCCCCGCCCGCGTGTTTACGCGCGGTGCGATACAGGAACCGCTCCCGCCCGCCCGCCAGCGAGAAATAGGCCGGGTCGATCGCGAGCACCCCGCCCGGCATCGCCGCGCCCTCGACCAGCCAGGCGCACGGGGTCAGCGCGAGGCCATCGGCCGTCCGCACCCAGCCGTCGAGCCAGCGAAACCGACGCTTCCCCTCCGACCCGGCGCGGATCGTCGTCGTCACCCGCGTCGTGCGGAGCCGGTCGAGCGCGCCTTCGAGCAGGCGGTAGCTTTCGCCCGTCGTCCCCCGCCCGATCGCGCGGAGCAGGGCGCGCGGGCGGAGCAGGAACGCCGCGGGCGGTGCCTCGCCCGCGCGCGCGCACGCGGCGATCAGGCTGATCAGGTGGATCAGCACATCGGCATCGCGGATCGTCGCCATGCCGAGCGCCGGATCGCCCTCGACCAGCACCCGCACGTCGCCCGCGGGGCTGCGGTAATCGATCGGCGCAGTGCGCTTGCCGCGCGCCAGGCTGAAGAACGGCCGCTCCATCATTTCGCGCTGGTCGCGCGGCGGCGGCGCGGCGGAATCCCGTGACTGCATCGACTTCCCCTCCCGAATCGGAAGCGTAGAAGCAGAACGGCGGCGTGTAGGACAGACCAGGAACGCGGAACGCAACGGCGCGCCCGACATTGACATAGTATGAACGTGCCGGAAGCCAAGTTGACCGCGACCCGCCCCGCCTTTCTGAACGACAGCGAAACCGCGGGGCTGATCGCGGCGGCAGACTGGTCGGACGGGGCGTTCGGGCCGGTCGCGGAATGGCCCGGCTGGCTGACCACGACGATCGGCACGATCCTGCGCGCTCCCGCTGCCTATGCGGTCATCCACGGCGACGACAACAGGGTAATCTACAACGACGCCTATGCGCGTTTCGCAGGCGACCGCCATCCGGCGATGTTCGGCCGTCCGGTGAGCGAAGGCTGGCCGGAAACCGCCGAGTTCAAGGTAATCGCGGTCGACCGGGTGCGCGGCGGGGAAACCGTCGTGAAACGCGACGAACCGATCGTCGTCCACCGCGGCGCACGCGAGCAAACCGGTTATTTCAGCCTCACCTTTTCCCCCGTACCCGATGCGGAGGGCGAAACCGCGGCAGTGCTGGTCGGCATGATCGAGACGACCTCCCGCGTCCGCGCGCTGAGCGATCTGGCCCGCGTCAACACCGATCTGGAGCGCGAGATCGTCGACCGGGTGCGCGACCGCGACCGGGTCTGGCAGATGGCGAACGACCTGATCGGCACCGCCGGGCTCGACGGCTATATGCGCGCGATCAACCCGGCCTATGCGCGGCTGTTCGGCTGGAGCGAGGAAGAGATGCGCGGGCGTGCGTTCACCGACTTCATCGTCGAAGAAGACCGCGAACGGACGATCGCGGCGGCGGCCCGACTGCTGGCGGGCGAGACGGTCGAGCGGCTGGTCAACCGCGTCCGTACCAAGAGCGGCGAGACGCGCAAGATCATGTGGACCGCGGTTCCCGACCCCGGCACCGGTACGTTCCACCTCGTCGGGCGCGACCTGACCGAACAGCACCGGACCGAGGAAGCGCTGCGCCAGGCGCAGAAGATGGAGGCGGTGGGCCAGCTGACCGGCGGCCTCGCGCATGATTTCAACAACATGCTGGCGGGCGTCAGTGGCAGCCTGGAGATCATGAAGATACGGCTGGCGCAGGGGCGCAGCACCGATGTCGAACGCTATCTGGATGCAGCGCAAGGGGCCGCGCGCCGCGCTGCGACGCTGACCCACCGGCTGCTCGCCTTTTCACGGACGCAGGCGCTCGATCCCGAACCGACCGACCTCAACGCGCTGGTGCGGGAAGTCGCGGACCTGATCGAACGGACGATCGGCGTCGATATCGGGTTCGAAACGGTGCTGGCACGCGGCGTTCCGGCGGTGCTGATCGATCGCAGCCGGCTGGAAAACGCGCTGATCAACCTGTGTATCAACGCGCGCGACGCGATCCAAGATGTCTATCCGCTGGGTCGCGGGCTGCATGAGGGGCGGATCGTCGTCGAGACCGCCGGGCACGACGTCGGCGAGGACGACGCGGACGCGCGCGGCCTGCCGCCGGGGCGCTACGTCTCACTGTGCGTCACCGACAACGGCGCGGGCATGTCGCGCGAAACCGCGAGCCGGGCGTTCGATCCGTTCTTCACCACCAAGCCGCCGGGCGAGGGCACCGGGCTCGGCCTGTCTATGGTCTACGGCTTCGCGCGCCAGTCGGCGGGGCAGGTCAGGATCGTTACCGAGCAGGGGGAGGGTGCGTGCGTCTGCATCGACCTGCCCGCGATCGAGGCCGCCGTCATCCGCGAACCCGACCGCCCGGTCCCCGCCCCGTTGCGCGCGCGGCGCGGAGAGACGGTGCTGCTGGTCGATGACGAGGAAACCATCCGCATGCTCGTCGCCGATGTGCTCGGCGACCTCGGCTATGACGTGATCGAGGCGGGCGACGGGCCGAGCGCGCTGCGCGTGCTGAAGAATTCCGACCGGATCGACCTGCTGATCACCGATGTCGGCATGCCCGGCGGCATGAACGGCCGCCAGCTGTTCGACGCGGCGCGGACGGTCCGCCCCGACCTGCCCGTCCTCTTCATCACCGGCTATGCCGAGCATGACGCGCTGAGCCACGGCCCGGCGGGTCCGGGGCTGCCGGTGCTGACCAAGCCCTTCACGATCAGCGCGCTGGCCGAACGCGTCCGCACGATCCTGACTCCGGGCCAAGGCGCCTGAAGGCTCGCGGCGTTCGGCCGGTCCGCGCGTTCGGACCACTCGCCAGCCGCTGACCGGGGAGCGCCGGTCAGGCGATGGACGCCGAAACACGTTCAGCATGACGGTGATTTACTGCGGCCTCATACGCTGTCGAGCCCTTCCCGGCCGGCCCGGAACGGGACGCTCAGTCGCCCTGCATGATCGCGATTTCCGCGCCGTTCGGGTCGCGGACGTGGCAGCGGCGGCCGCCGGGAAAGGCGAAGACGGGCGTGCTGATCGTTCCGCCGGCGTCCGCAACGCGCGCCATGGCGGCATCCAGATCATGGACTTCGATCACCGGCAGCGGCGCTGACGGCGCTTCGGCGGGATCGCCCTGCAAGCCGAGATCGGTGTCGCCCGTCAACGTGCTGGCGTAGCTCGGTCCGAAATCGGTCATCGTCCAGCCGAACAGCGCGAGATAGAATTGCTTTGCCGCCGCCAGATCGCGCGCGGGCAGTTCGACGAAATTCAGCCGGGGCGGAAACGGCGTTACGGGTTCGCTCACAACTCGGTCCGCGACGGCGCACAGCCGCTCCCGCGTCGGATCATCAGGATCAATCCGACGATCGCGAGGCCGAGGCAGATGCCGACGATGCTTCCCCGCACGACGTCGGGGACATGATGCCCTTTCAGGATCGGCAGCAGGATGGCGGGCGTGAGCGCCGGGATCATGACGAGCGGCAGCATCCGCGCCCTCGGGTTGTTGCGCATCGATTGAGACTCCTTGGTTGACCGGAGATGACTTGTGCCACGATCCGCCATTGCGGAGCAACATGCCCGCGCGCGTTGCCGCCTCCCGCACGCTCGGCTAGGCCGGTCGATAATGGCTGACAAAACCGTTGTCGATGCGATCGACGACATGATCCCGACGGGCATCCGCCCGATTTCCGCACTCCGCGCGTTCGTGACGAGCGAGGCGTCGGGCGGGATCGTGCTTGCGGTCGCGGCGGTCGCGGCGATGGTGATCGCGAACCTGCCCGACCTGTCCTATGCCTATCACAAGCTGTTGGAGTTCGAGACCGGGCCGGCGCTATCCCCCGCGCTCGGCCCGATGACGGTCCATCTGTGGATCAACGACGGGCTGATGGCGATATTCTTCCTGCTCGTCGGGCTCGAGATCAAGCGCGAGCTGGTCGACGGGCGGCTGTCGACCTGGGAGCGGCGGCGGCTGCCCTTCATCGCGGCGTTCGCGGGGATGGCGGCGCCCGCGCTCGTGTTCCTGGTGCTGACCCGCGGTCAGGCGGGCGTGTCGCACGGCTGGGCGATCCCGGCGGCAACCGACATCGCCTTTGCGATGGGGCTGCTGTCGCTGCTCGGCAAGCGGGTTTCCTCCAGTCTCAAGCTGATGCTGCTGACGATCGCGATCGTCGACGACATGGGCGCGGTCGCGATCATCGCTTTGGTCTATACGGCCGAGGTGCAGTTCACCTGGCTCGCGGCGGCCGCGCTCGTCGTGTTCGCGCTGTTCCTCCTGAATCGCGCGGGGGTCCGTTCGCTGACGCCTTATGTGGTGGGCTTTTTCGCCTGCTGGGTGTTTCTTTTGATCTCGGGCGTCCATGCGACGATCGCGGGGGTGGTGGTCGCGGCACTCGTCCCCTTCACCCCCTCGCCCGGTGCGCCCGATGACCAGACGTCGCCGCTCCACCGGCTGGAACATGCGATCAACCCGTGGGTCGCGTTCGCGATCGTGCCGCTGTTCGCCTTTGCCAATGCGGGCGTGTCGCTGGACGGCATCGGCGCATCGGTGCTGGTCGAGCCGCTGGTGCTCGGCATCGCGCTCGGGCTGTTCGCGGGCAAGCAGATCGGGATTTTCGGCGGCATCTATGCAGCGGTCAAGCTAGGGTTCGCCGAACCGCCGGGGCGGCTCAGCTGGCTGCAAATCTATGGCATGGCGCTGGTCGCGGGGATCGGCTTTACGATGAGCCTGTTCATCGGCGGGCTGGCGTTCAGCGACCCGGCGCTGGTCGACCATGCCAAGATCGGCGTGCTGGCCGGATCGATCCTGTCGGGGGCGGCGGGGTTCCTGATCCTCGGCCTGACTCCGCGGCGCGGCTGATGAAAGCGGCCTGATGCGCGGCTTTTTCGATCCCCGCCAGCTGGCGCATGCCCCGCGCGAAGAGCTGCACAACGGCCGCTTCGTCGCCTATGCCGAAAGCCCGGCGCGCGCGGAGCGGATCGCGGCCGCGCTGGGCCCGCTGGAACAGCCGGACGATGCGGGCGAGGCCCCGATCCTCGCCGTCCACAGCGCCGATTATATCGCGTTCCTGAAACAGGCGCCGGAGCGCTGGCGCGCGGCGGGGCGAACGGGCGATGCGATCCCCTATGCGTTTCCGGTGGTCCGCCGCCGCGCGCTGAACCTCGAGCGGATCGATGCGCTGATGGGGCGCTATTGCTTCGATGCGACGACGCCGGTCACGCCCGATACCTGGACGTCCGCTTATTGGAGCGCTCAGTCCGCGCTCGCCGCGATACGCGCGGTCACAAGCGGGGAGCGGGCGGCGTTTGCGCTCTGCCGCCCGCCCGGTCATCATGCGGGCGCCGATTATTGCGGCGGATACGGCCATGTCAACGCCGCCGCCGTCGCCGCCCGGGCCGCGCGCGATGCGGGCACGGCGCGGGTCGCGATCCTCGACATCGATTATCATCACGGCAACGGGACGCAGGACATTTTCTATGGCGAGGGCGATATATTCTATGCCTCGCTGCACGCCGATCCGGCCGGGGACTATCCGTTCTATTGGGGTCATGCCGACGAAGGCGGAGAGGGGGCGGGGACGGGCGCGACCCTGAACCTGCCGCTGCCGCAGGGGACGACGGCGGACCCGTTCCGCCGCGCGCTGGGAACGGCGCTCGACGCGATCGCCCGGTTCGCGCCGGGATTGCTGATCGTCAGCTTCGGCGCGGACACCTGGGACGGCGACCCGATCGCGCATTTCGGGATCAGGACCGACGACTACCCCCGCATCGCCCGCGACATCGCCGCATGCGGTTATCCGTCGGTCGTCGTGATGGAGGGCGGCTACGCCCTCGACGCGCTGGGCGCCAATGTCGCGGCGTTCCTGAGCGGGTTTTGAGGGGGGCGGGCGGCGGCTTGCATATTCGCGCGTTCGGATGAAGGCGCATGCCGGTGAGTCCGATGAATTTCCTATGCTTGGCGGCGCTGGCGCTGCCCCTGTCGTCGCAAGCGTCGGCGCAGGATTCTACGCGGGACAGCGACACCCCGCCCGACGTCGTGGTGCTGGGCGCGGGGCTGCCGGTGCCGCCGGGGACACCCGCTTACGGGTCGAGCGTGATCGGGCCCGAACGGCTGGACAACAGCGCTTCGGGGCGGACCGAGGACATCTTGAAGGACGTGGCGGGGTTTCAGGAATTCCGCCGTTCCGACAGCCGCGCGGCCAATCCGTCGGCGCAAGGGGTGACGCTGCGCGCGCTCGGCGGGAACGCGACCAGCCGGACGCTCGTGCTGCTCGACGGGGTGCCTCAGGCGGACCCGTTCTTCGGCTATATCCCGTTCAACGCGATCCCGCCCGGGCAGCTGGCGGCGATCCGCGTGACGCGCGGCGGCGGCAGCGGCGCGTTCGGCGCGGGCGCGGTGGCGGGCACGATCGAGATGGCGAGCGCGACGCGCGACACCCTGCCCCCCGCGACGTTCAGCGCCCTCTACGGCAGCCGCAACGCGGTGATGGCATCGGGCAGCGTGTCGCCCGATCTCGGCGGCGGCTATGTCTCGGTGGCGGGCCGTTACGACCGCGGCGACGGGTACTATACCGCGCCCGCCGCCCAGCGCGTCGCGGCGAGCGCGCGGGCGGCGTATGAGAACTGGTCGGCGACCGTGCGCGCGGTCGCGCCGGTCGGTGCCCGGACCGAAATCCAGGCGCGCGCGCTCATCTATCGCGACGACCGGACGCTGCGCTTCAGGGGGGCGGACAGCCGGTCGGAGGCGGAGGATGCGAGCGTCCGTTTGATCCACCGCGGGCGCTGGCAGGTCGATGCGCTCGGCTATGTCCAGGTGCGCAACTTTGCCAACAAAGTTATCAGCGCGTCGAGCTATAAGCTGGTGCTCGATCAGCGGAACACGCCGTCGACCGGGATCGGCGGCAAGATCGAGCTGCGCCCGCCGCTCGGGGCCGGCCATGTGCTGAGGATCGGCGCGGATGTCCGCCGCAGCGACGGCATGCTCTCCGAAAACCCGTACGGCGCACGGACCGGGCAGATCACCGCGACCCGCAGCGCGGGCGGGCGGACAAGCACCGCCGGGCTGTTCGTCGAGGATGACTGGACGCTCGGCGCGCTGATCCTGACGGGCGGCGTGCGCGGCGACCGCTGGGCGATCGACAACGGTTTCTTTCGCGAGGTGGCGGCGGGCGGCGGCGTCACCGACGACCGCCGCTATCCCGACCGCGCCGGGTACGCCGGGACCGCGCGGGGCGGCGCGGTGCTGAGGGCGGGCGCAGCGGTTTCGCTGCGCGTGGCGGGCTATACCGGGTTCCGCCTGCCGACGCCGAACGAACTCTATCGCCCCTATGTCGTGTTTCCGGTGGTGACGGAGGCGAATGCCGGGCTCGGCCTCGAACGGCTGAAGGGGGTGGAGGCGGGGGTCGACCTGACCCCTGCGCCCGGCGTAACGGTCGGGGTCACCGCCTTCTACAACCGGCTGGACGATGCGATCGCCAACGTCACCATCGCCGAAAACCTGCGGATGCGCCGCAACGTCGACGCGATCGTCGCGAAGGGTGTCGAGCTGACCGCGCGCGCGGTGCGGGGCCCGTTCGCGCTGTCGGCCTCCTACGCTTATGACCACAGCGTCGTGCGCGCGAGCGGGGCGGCGGCGGCGCTCGACGGCTTTGCCCCCGCGCAAAGCCCGGCGCACGCCGCCAGCGCGACGCTCAGCTGGCGGGCACGGCCGGGTGCGCTGCTGTCGGCGAGCGCGCGCTATACCGGCAGGCAATATGAGGACGACCTGCAAACCGATGTGCTGCCCGATGCGCTGACGTTCGATACGGTCGCGAGCGCCCCGCTGGGCCGCGGCATGTCGATCGTGCTGCGCGCGGAAAATCTGCTGGGCGAAACCGTCGTCACCCGCAACCAGAGCGGGTCAATCGACCTGGGCACGCCGAGGACATTGTGGATCGGACTGCGGCTGGGCGGGTGATGGGCGGGTGATGGGCGGACATTCCGCTATACCATTATCTGTGCTACCCGAGCGGTGCACGCAATCATCGGAAGTGTGATGCCGGTCAAGGACCTCGTCGGACCTCCAAGGCCAAGCGCCGAACAACGCGCCTTCGAGAAGGCGCTTTTCAAACGGCTGCAGCATTTGATCCGAAAGCCGCCAAGCCATCCGGATGATGACGGCTTGGCTCCGGTTTCCCCGCCTTCAGGTCCTCCGCCCATGCCACTCGCCGGAGCCGCGAACCCGGACGAGGAATGACACGGCCTGGCTTGCGGCTCACGTCCAATACAGGATGCGGGCCTTGGGCAGGGCGGCGGCGATTTCGGCTTCGAAGAACCCGCGCAGGCGTTTCATCGTCGCGGCGTCATAGACCATTTTCTCGGCGCCGAACTTCGTCCGTTTGACGGTGCGCGCGGCGTCGGTCATGTCGAGGGAGGAGCCGGGATACCAGCTGTCCAGCACCGCCTTCGACCCCGGATTGAAGCGGTGGGTGATCAGTTCGATCGTCAGGCCGTCGATCCCGGCGAGCAGCGCGGCGGCGTCGGCGATCAGGCCGCGATAGGCGTCTTCCCATCCGTCTGCGGCGATGATCGGTGCGATGGTCAGGCCGACCGGATAGCCCGCCGCCGCCATCCGCGCGAGCGCCGCCAGCCGTGCGGCGACGGGCGCGGTGCCGCCCTCGAACCGGGCATACGCCGCAGGATTGATCGAGGCGCGCATCCGGGTGCGGCCGCCGTGATCGAGGCCGAGCAGCGGACCCACATCGGCGAATTTGGTCGTGAAGCGCAACTGCGCGTCCGCGTCCCAGCGCCCGAACCACGCGATCGCCGCCGACAGTGAACCCGTCACCGGGTCGATCGCCAGCGGATCGGTGTAGCAGGACGCCTCATACGTCGTGCCCTCACCCGCGCGCGCGCGGCTGCGCGAGGTGACCCGGCCCTGTCCCAGATAATCGGGCAGCACGCCGAGGATTTCGTCCAGATTGGCGTAAACCCGGGTAACCGGCGGACCCTTCAGCGAACCCGCCAGATAGCAATAGCTGCAATGCGCCGGGCACCCCTCGGCCAGATCGACGCGCCAGTCGGCGCTGGGTGCGATCGGCTGTAACCGCCGTTTGGAGGGCGGCGCGACGACCAGCGCCAGCGTCGATTTGGCGAGCGCATAGGCGCGGCGCGGGTCGTCCGGCAGGTCGAGCGCCAGCCGGTCGCCGGCCAGCGCCACCGTCTCGATCCCCGCCGCCGCCGCCCGATCGAACACCGCGCGACCGTGATCGAATGTCAGCGCCGAGCGCGTCGCCACCACCCGCTTCGGCCGCCATGCGCGCGGATCGAGGGGTCGTGAAGTGGGAACGGGAACGGATGCCACGGGCCTTGAACGTATCGACGGCACCGGGGGTTCAGAGAGGCGCGGTAGCGGATACCGCAACAGCAACTTCCCCTCACCACGGCTTCTCCCAACCGATGTTACTATTCCAGAACATTAAGGGAACGTACCGCGGGGTCATCGTCCGCTTCGCTTGTTATCGGCGCAGCAGCGGGCCGACCGGGTTCGATGGATCGGCGGCTCAGTCCCCGCAGCGGACATAAATGCGTGGCGGTTCCGATTTGCCGGGTCGATAGCGGACGGTTCCGTCGCGGTTGAGGGCCAGGTAGATGGCGCGCGTGTATTTGCCGTCGCCGACTGTCTCGCGCAGGGTGATTGCCGCCCTGTCGCCCGCTATGTTGACATCGGCGACCGGTCCGCCGGTCTCGAAGAAATTCACGCTGCGTGCCTTGATCGTCACGTTCTGGAATGCGGGGTTGTAGGCATAGTCTTCTGCGCAAGCCTTGCGATCGGCGGCGAAGAGACCGCGGAAGCGTGGCGGCACGATCGGCGCGTCGGCGGTATCGGGGGCGGTATCGGGGACGGAATCGGGGGCGTATTTGCGCATCGCGGGGTCGAGCCGGTCGACGGGGCAATAGTCATAGGTTCCGCTCTCGCCGTCGCCTAGCGTGAAGCGGCCGGAGCCGGAAACCGTTACCGTGAAATTTTCCGTGCTGCGCTTGCCGTCATAGGTCGCGGCGCAATCGTTCGCGATCTTGTAGCTTCGTCCGCTGCGCGACACGATTGTGGTCCGGCACGCCTTGGTGGCCGACCCGCTCAGCCCCACGCCGTCGTAGATCCGGAGCCCGGCATTGGCGATCGAGCCGCAGTCGCCGCCGGATGTATAAACGCCCTTGATGAGCCCGAGCGGTCCGGTCGCCGCCTCATTACCCTGCGCCGGGCGCGCGGGAGACCCGGGGTCTTTGCCGGGGATGTGCAGTTCCTCGACCGTCGGAAAATCGCGCGACATGATGTTGCCCGCGGCATCGACCTGATTACCCGTCCCGAACCGCGCGGTGGCGCGCTTGCCTTGCAAGGTCCGGGGCAAACGCCCGGCGTCGGCCCAGTCGCTGCAAACCGGTGCGCGGCAGAGCGCAGTCCTGGCCCCGCCCCCGTCGGTGAATTCGAGATAGCAGCTATCGCCGCAGCTAAAGCCGGTGAGCGTGACCGGACGCGATGCTGTATCCCCCGCAGCCGTGCGAGCGGCGGCGGAAGGCGGCGGCGCATCGATCGTTGGGACCGCATCATCCGCCGCATTTCCGGACCCGGCTCCGCCCGGGCCGGAACAGCCAGCACCGGCCAGAACAAGCAGAAGCGCGACAGACAGAATGGCTTTCATCGCGACACCCCCTACTCCGCCAATACCGCCGTCGCATTCCCCTCGATGACTTCCGCGTAGCCGCCGCTTTCGACGACGCGGCCTTCGGACAGGCGGTAGATCAGGTCGCAGTTGCGCAGGGTGGTGACGCGGTGGGCGATCATGACGATGGTCAGGTCGCGGCCGAGGCCCTCGATCGCGCGGATCACCGATGTCTCGGTCTGATCGTCGAGCGCGCTGGTCGCTTCGTCGAAGATCAGCAGTTCGGAGCGTTTGTAGAGCGCGCGGGCGATGCCGATGCGCTGGCGCTGGCCCCCCGACAGGCGCACGCCGCGTTCGCCGACGATGGTGTCGTACCCCTTTGGCTGCGCGTCGATGTGTTCGGCGATGTCGGCGTCGCGCGCGGCGCGGCGGACGCGGTCTTCGTCGATCTGGTCGCGCGGCACGCCGAAGGCGATGTTCTCGATGATCGTCGCATCGGACAGATAGATGCTCTGCGGCACATGCGCGATCTGCGCCTGCCACGGCTTGATCCGGTCGGGACCGATCGGCACCCCGTCGACGCTCAGATCGCCGCGGGTCGGGGTGAGCAGCCCGAGCATCAGGTCGATGACCGTGCTCTTGCCGCTGCCCGTCTTGCCGACGAAGCCGACACGCGACCCCTTGGGAATGACGAGCGACAGGTCGCGGATCACGTCCTCCTGATCGTCGGCATAGCGAAAGCTGACGGCATCGAAGCTGATCGCGCGTTCGAACGGGAGCGGCACGACCGCGTCGGGTGCGATCAGCGCGGGCGCGATCGGCAGGGCAAGCGCTTCGAAAATGTCGTTGAACGACGCCTGATTGCCCATATATTGCGTCCAGCCGTTATAGATGATCTGGAGCAGCGGGAGCAGCCGCTGCGCGCCGAGCGCCAGCGCGCCGAGCACCGGCAGCGCCGCGACCAGCCCGCCCGGCCCGCGCGACAGGAACAGCGCGAGCAGGACGATCAGTATCATGCCCAGCCCCTCGATCACGAAACGCGGCGCGGCATAGATCATCGCGTTCGTCGCCTGCGCATCGCGAAGCGATGAATCGATCCATTTGAACTTGTTCACATATTGTGGCTGTGCGTGATCGAGCAGCACGTCGCGGATGCCGCCGACCCCCTCCTGAACCGTCTGCATCCGCGTCTCGAACGCCCGCGCGATAATCCGGCTGTTCCGGCTGAGGCGACGGCGCGACAGGACGGAGACGAGGATGTAGATCGAGCCGAACACGACCGCGCAAGCGACCGCGACGACGGGGTTGATGACGAGCAGCCCGATCAGGATCGAGATCGCGATGACCGCGGAACTGACCGCCTGCATCAGCGGCATCATCACGCCGTTGACGACGTTCTGCACCTTGTTGATCGTCGCCAGGATCGTGCTCGACGAATGCGACACGTGATAGTGATAGGGCTGATAGAGGATGCGCTGATAGACCGCGACGCCCAGGTCATAGCCGATCCGGAAGACGAATTTCTGCGTGACCCAGGCCAGAAAGATGCGGACCCCCGCGGTGACGACGACGACGCCGCAAAAGATCAGCCCGAGTACGACGATCAGGTCGGGGCCGGGTTTCAGCCCGATGAACGACAAAAAGATGCGCAGCGCAGGCACGCTCTGCGCCGCGCCCGGATTGGCCATCAGCGCCAGGAACGGCAGGATCGCGCCGAGCGTCAGCACCTCGGCGAAGGCCCCGGCCAGCATCAGGCCGAGCATCACCACGCTCTGCCACCGCCGCCGGGCGGGCAGGTAATCGAATATCCGGCCGAGCCTTGCCCCGCCGCCGGTCCTGCCTGTGTCCGCCGTCATGGTTTCCTTGTCCGTTCCGCGCGCCGCCTTTCGCGTCCGGGCCGGTGCCATAGCGGCGGCGGCACGGTTTTGAAACAATTTGCTGCCGTGCGGCAGGGGCCCCTTTACGCGTACTTCCATCCCGCGCCGCTAGCGCGCAAGGGATTACGCCAGGATTAAGAAGACTGGCGCGGCTGCGACCCGACCGAGGCGCGCAACGTCCGGCCGCCCCAATATCCTGTGAGAGCATAGAGAAGGGGGCGGAGCACCACAGTCTCGTCCCCAGCCGTCCGCAGCCACCATCCACGCGCGATTGAACGCTCGACAAGGTGCCGGTATCTGCGCAAGCCGGGGTTGTTCGCAAAGAAAGTATTAATTCCCTTTGCTATGACGGAGGATACACGCACCAAATCCCTGAACGAGATGCGTCTGTCCACTGCCCCCCACATAAAGTAGCGCAAGCCTAAAACTGTCGTGTCATCGAGGTCGTTACCGGTCAGTTTCTGGTATTGCCGCCGACAAGTTCGCAACGAGCATTCGGCTTGTTCGTCGGCGTAAATCGCGGATATATTGTCGTGGCCCTGGCGTATCCGGTACAGCATTTCCTTAACGATGCCGAACTTGCCATGTTCGGTCAGGCGTGTCCAAAGATCGTAATCCTGGGCATAGCGAAATGACGGGTCATAACCGCCCGCCGCGTCATAGGCCGAGCGGCGGAAGACGACTTGCCCATGCCCGCCGACCGCGTTGCTGAAGCAATTGAGAAGAGGAACGATTTCAGAAGCCTTGAACGGCCAGTCGAACCATCCGGTTTCTTCCTCTTTCCAGAAATGGTCCATGATGCAGGACACGGCGACGAAATCCGGATTCTCGTTAAGGAAGGCGATCTGTTTTTCCAGCCGCGACGGCATCGAAATATCGTCGGCATCCATCCGCGCGATGAATTCGCCGCGCGCCAGATCGACCCCGCGCCTTAGCGCCACCGTCAGTCCGGTATTGTCCTGTTCGATCAGCCTGATGCGCGCGTCCTGCGCGGCATAGGACCGGGCGATCTCTCCCGTGGCGTCGCGCGATCCGTCGTTGATGATGATGAATTCGAAGTCGCGGAACGTCTGGCCCAGCACGCTCTCTATCGCGGCGGCGAGATATTCCTGGGCATTGTACGCCGACATGACGACGGAAATGACGGGAAATTGATGTTTCATATGCGTTTACCCCCCTTGGCAGCCAAAACCGTGGCGAAAAGCATGCGCGAACCTTGACGGCATGCTGATGGCCAAAAGAACGTCCTGTTTCCATGCTGACCAGCCAGGCCTGCGTCACGGCGCATTAAAGGCCACAATCGTTGCAGCCGGATGACCGGAGTGTTACCGTTCCGTTAAGAAAAAATATCAAGGAAGTGAAGCCTCATTCAGGTCGATCATGTCTATACCTGGGTCAATCCACGCGATGCGGAGGTGATGGAGCGGCGCGCGCATTACGCCGGGACGGAGGTCAGGACGGACCATGCATATCGCGCGGGCAAGTCGCGGACCGACGATAACGGCGAACTGCACGCCAGCCTGAAAAACGCGGCGCTGTTCCTGCCGTTTATCCGCAAGACCTTCGTCTTCGGGATGGGCCGCCCGCCCGGATGGCTGAAGGATTTCGGGGACAAGGTGGAATATGTCCGTCAGACCGACGTGATGCCGGCGGACGTCCAGCCCAATTTCTATGCGAGCGTCATCGAAAGCTACATTCACCTGATACCGGGGCTGTCCGAGCACTATATCTATTCGAACGACGATTGCTTCTTCGCGCGCGTGCACAGCGAACGCGATTTCTTCGACGAGGACAAGCGGGCCATCATCGGGCTTTCGCCTTGGATACTCGGGCTTAGTCCGACGCCAACCTATCGCGCGATCGAGGCGAACACCGTCAGGGCGATGCGCCGGCACATCACGCTACCGCCCTATGTCCGTACCTATCGCAGCCGCAGCTTCGGGCTCGATCCGAAAGTCCGGTTCAAACTGGCGTTGCGCGGTTTGAAGATGCTCAACCGCACGGCGCACGTCAGCCAGCCGTACATCAAATCGTTCTGGGATGAATTTCATCAACTGTTCGCCGACGAGATGCGCCAGCTTCGCGGTTTGCGCTTCCGCTCGGGCGCGGGGATGAACACGAACATGATGTATGCCTATCTCGCCCGCGCGCGGGGCAAGGCGGTCATGCGGGCGGCACCGGATCATCTTTACGTCGGACGCGATACGGCGCCCGGACAGTTACAGATCTTTGCCGATGAAATCCTGTCCGATGATCATCGCATCACGCGGTTCTGCCTGAACGACTGTCCGGTCGAGGGCGAGGACGAATGGCCCGCTTATGTCCGCTCGCTGACCGATGCGTTGCTGCGCAAGCACGGCGCGGAGCCTGTGGCGCGGGAGCCCGGCACGACCTGAACGGAAAGACACGGCTGACGCTGGCGGCGGAAGGGCCAGTGGACGGGCCAGTGGACGGCCCAAATCCGCCGTTCGCGCGGCGGCTATCCCGAATTCAGCCCGTTCCGGCACAGTGTGGAATCAACTTTGTTTATTGCTGTGGTGTTACGCTAATATTACCGTTTGGTTAATTTCGAATGACCGATGGAGTGACCCGCATGCAGATCGACCATGTCTATACCTGGGTCAACGCGCAGGACCGGGATGCCGCGAAGCTGCGGGCGAAATATGCGCGTACCGATGTCACGCGCGATCACGACTATTGCGCCGGGCCGGAGCGGACGCGCGATCTGGGCGAACTTCGCGCCAGCCTTGAAAATGCGGCGATCTTTCTGCCCTTCGTCCGCAAGACCTACATCGTCGGCAGCGGGAAGCCGGCCGACTGGCTGCTCGATTTGGCGCCGCACGTCGAATATGTCCGTCAGGAGGATATCCTGCCGCCGGAAATCAACCCCTGCTTTCAGTCGGACCTGATCGAAAGCTATATCCACCGCATTCCCGGGCTGTCCGAACATTATATCTATTCGAACGACGATTTCTTCTTTTCGCGCGTCCATGACGCATCGGACTTTTTCGACGATCAGGGTCGCGCGATCGTGTCGCTTGCCCCCTGGATGCTGGCGAGCGGCCCGACCCCGGTGTACCGGTCGATGGAGGAAAACACCGTCCGGGCGCTTCGTCGGCACTGCGCGCTGCCGCCTTATGTCAGGGCGCACCCCAGCCGGACCTTCGGCCTCGACCCGCGT
Organism: Sphingomonas sp.; assembly: GCA_965219075.1. GTDB lineage: Bacteria > Pseudomonadota > Alphaproteobacteria > Sphingomonadales > Sphingomonadaceae > Sphingomonas. The sequence continues at coordinate 1,144,172 of CBDCMM010000002.1, read as the reverse complement.
GTCCGCTTCACGATGGCGCGGCGCGGATTGCAGATGCTGAACGCCATCTCGCATGTGAGCCAGCCCTTCGTGAAATCAGTCTGGAAAGATTTTCACCGGGTGTTCGCCAAGGAAGTGGCCGATTTGTCGCGCTTCCGCTTCCGCTCTGTGGAGGGCGTGGCGGTGAACGTCATGTACCATTATCTCGCTCGCTCGCTGGGCAAGGCGGTGACACGGCTCGGCACCGACCATCTGCTGATCGCCCGGGCATCGAGCGCGGAGGAGCTGTCCGGTGTCGCGCGGGAAATACTTGAGGACGACACCCGCTGGACGCGCTTCTGCCTTAACGACTGTACGGTCGAGGGAGAGGACGACTGGGTGGATTATGTCCGATCGGTCACCGGCGCGCTGGCGGCGAAGCACCGCCCGATCGAGGTGCCGCACCGCGACGCCGCTTGAGCGGTTGGACGCTTGAGCGGGGGGAGCGCGCGGCTAGGCCCCCTCCCCGATCAGCGCCTCGGCTTCGGGTGTGTTCCACTCATAACCGCCGGTCATGCGCCAGACTTCGCGGCCTTGCGCATCGTAGAGAACCGTCGTCGGCAGGTTCGCCTTGTACGCCACGCTGAGGCCGAGATCGGGGTCGAGATAGGGTTCGAGATGCTTGTAGCCTCTGGCGGCGAGGAACGGTTCGACCTTGGCCTTGCCGCCCAGATCCTCGGCGATGGTCAGGATCCTGACCCGGTCGCCGAGCGTGCCCGCCGCGGCATCCAGCGTCGGTAGTTCGGCGACGCAGGGCGCGCACCAGGTCGCCCACAGGTTGACGAGCAGCGGCTTGCCCCGGAAATCGGCGAGGGTGACGCGCTTGCCGTCCGGCGCGGTGAAGGCGAGCGCGGGCGCGGCCTCTCCCTTGTGGCTGCGGTCGAGCTTGCCCGCCGGGGTCACGGGCGCGGCGCCGTCGGTCGCGGTTTCCGGCACTTCGCCCGATGTTACCGCGTTTGCGTCCACCGCGTTGGCGGGAGCGTCTTGCCCCGCCCCCCCGCTTTGCCTATCGCAAGCGGCGAGCGTCAGGGCGATCAGAGCGGGCGCGAGGAGGCAGGCAATCGACGGGCGCGAACGAGATGGTCCGGACGGCATGACGGGCTCCAATCGGATGTGGGGCGGGCGCTTCAGCGGCGGCCCGGCGGTGGTCATGCGTGCGATAAACGCCTCGATCCCCTTCGACAAGCGGCTGTGGCAAGAGGACATAGCGGCATCGCGCGCGCACGCGGCGATGCTGGGGCGGACCGGGATCATATCGGCCGAAGACGCCGCCGCGATCGACGCGGGGCTTGAGGGCGTGGCGGCGGACTATGCGGAAAACGGCGTCGCGGAGGATCTGACGCTCGAGGACATCCACATGCAGAGCGAGGCGCGGCTGACCGAGCGGATCGGGCCGGTCGCCGGACGGCTGCACACCGCGCGGTCGCGCAACGACCAGGTCGCGACCGATTTCCGGCTGTGGGTGCGCGCGAGCGTCGACGAGACGGCGGCGGCGCTCGGCGAATTGCGCGCCGCGCTGATCGAGCGGGCGGCCGAACATGCGGACACCGTAATGCCGGGCTTCACGCACCTCCAATCGGCGCAACCGGTGACGCTCGGTCATCATCTGATGGCGTATCACGAGATGACCGGGCGCGACCTGTCGCGCTTTGCCGATGCGCGCGGGCGGATGAACCTGTGCCCGCTGGGAGCAGCGGCGCTGGCCGGGACGGGGTTCCCGATCGACCGTGCGGATACGGCGGCGGCGCTCGGCTTTGACGGGCCGATGCGCAATTCGCTCGACGCGGTATCGGACCGCGATTTCGCGCTCGATTACTTGAGCGCCGCCGCGCAGTGCGCGCTGCATCTGTCGCGGCTGGCGGAGGAATTCGTGATCTGGGCGTCGCAACCCTTCGGCTTCGTTGCCTTGAGCGATCTATGGTCGACGGGCAGCTCGATCATGCCGCAAAAGCGCAACCCCGACGCCGCCGAGCTGGTGCGCGGCCATGCGGGGCGGATCACCGGTTGCCTGATGGCGCTGATGGTGACGATGAAGGGCCTGCCGCTCGCTTATTCCAAGGACATGCAGGACGACAAGCCGCCGGTGTTCGAGGCGCACGATTTGCTCGCGCTGTCGATCGCGGCGATGACCGGGATGGTCGCAAGCGCGACGTTCAACACGGAGCGGATGCGCGCGGCGGCGGCGGCGGGCTATGCGACCGCGACCGACCTTGCCGACTGGCTGGTGCGCGAGGGCGGACTGCCGTTCCGCGAGGCACATCACGTCACCGGGCGCGTCGTCCGGCTGGCCGAGGACAAGGGGGTCGCGCTCGACGCGCTGACGCTGGATGAACTGCGCGCGGTCGACGGACGGATCGATCAGCGGGTGTACGACGTGCTGTCGCTCGACGCGTCGGTCGCGAGCCGGACGAGCTTCGGCGGCACCGCCCCGGCGCGCGTGCGCGAGGCGGTCGCGGCGGCGCGGGAAGGAGCATTATGAAGCGGATCATACTGGTATCGGCGCTGGCGCTCTCCGCCTGCGGATCGGCGGCGAAGCTGCAGCCGCCACCCGGCGCGACGCTGCCCGTGGCACCTTACGGGGCGGTCGCGCCGCCGGACGGGGCCGATCTGATGACGCCGACGACCGAGCAGCGCCCGGAGCGCGCGGACGAGCTGCTGACCAAATCGCAGGCGCGGCGCGACGACGAATTCGACCTGCCGCCGCGGGATTGAGGCCAAGGCGCGCATGGACCATTTCGACTACCAGCACGGCGTGATGCATGCCGAGCAGGTTTCGCTCGAACGGATCGCGGCGGAGGTCGGCACCCCCGTCTATGTCTATTCGGCGGCGACGCTCCGGCGGCATGCGCGCGTGTTCCGGGAGGCGGTTACCGGGCTCGGGCGCGTGCATCTGGCCTATGCGATCAAGGCCAATCCCAACATCGCGGTGCTGCGCGTGCTGGCGGACGAAGGCTACGGCGCGGACGTCGTCTCGGGCGGAGAGATGGCGCGCGCGCTGGCGGCGGGGATGAAGCCGGAGGACATCGTTTTTTCGGGCGTCGGCAAGACCAAGGACGAGCTTGCCAAGGCGCTTCATGCCGGGATCGGGCAGTTCAACCTCGAGCATGAGGAGGAGGGCGAGGCGCTGTCGGCGCTGGCCGGGGCACAGGGGAAGCGCGCGCCCGCGACGCTGCGCGTCAATCCCGATGTCGATGCGGGCACGCATGCGAAGATTTCGACCGGGCGCAAGGAGAACAAGTTCGGCGTCCCGATCGACCGGGCCGCCGCGATGTTCGACCGGCTGGCGCGGCTGCCCGGCCTCGACCTGAAGGGGATCGCGACGCATATCGGCAGCCAGCTTGCCGATCTGGCCCCGATGGAGGCGGCGTTCGCGCGGATCGGCGCGCTGGTCGCCGGATTGCGCGCGGGCGGTCACACGATTTCGCGCGTCGATCTGGGCGGCGGGCTCGGCGTTCCGTACCGCGAGGGGGAGGCGCTGCCGGCGCCCGCCGAGTACGGCGCGATGGTCGCGCGCGCGACGCGCGGCTGGGACGCCGAATTGATGTTCGAGCCCGGCCGCGTGATCGCAGGGAATGCGGGCGTGCTGATGACGCGGGTGATCTGGGTCAAGCCCGGCGCGCTCCACCCCTATGTCATCGTCGATGCGGCGATGAACGATCTGGCGCGGCCCGCGCTCTATGACGCCTATCACGCGTTCCTCGCGGTCCGCCCGGGGGGCGAACGGACGACCGCGAACATCGCCGGGCCGGTGTGCGAGAGCGGCGATACCTTCGCGATGGCACGAGAAATCGACGCGGTCGCGGCGGGCGACCTGGCGGTGTTCCGGACCGCCGGCGCGTACGGCGCAACGATGGCCTCCACCTATAACAGCCGCGCGCTGGTGCCCGAGGTGCTGGTCGACGGCGACCGTTACGCGGTGGTCGCCGACCGGATCGCGGCGGAGACGATCCTTGCCGCCGAACGCGTGCCCGAATGGCTGAAGGCGGGGGCGTGACCGTCCGGCCAGCGGCACTGGAACGCGGATGAGCAAGCGCGCCTACCGCGTCGACAATGCGGTCGCGCGCCGGATTCCGCTCGACGAGGCGCTGAGCGCGAGCGCGGATCTGGTCTGGGTCCATCTCGGCCATGACGAGGGCCATGATGCAGGCAGCGTTGGGGCAGGCAGCGCGGATGCGCGCGCGTGGCTGACAGGGACGGCGCGGCTGCCCGGCTATGTCGTCGATGCGCTGACCGCGGCGGAGACGCGGCCCCGGCTGGAGGCGGTGGCGGACGGCGCGTTGCTCAACCTGCGCGGGCGGAGCAGCGCCGCGCTCGACACCGGCGACCTGCTCGCCTCGGTCCGTATCTGGGCGCTGGCGGGCCGGGTCTGGTCGGTCACCAAAAAGCCGATGATCGCGGTCGAACAGGTCGCGCAAGAGGTGGAGGCGAACCGGGTGAAGGACCCCGGCGACCTGATCACCGCGTTCGCGGGCGCAATCACCGCCGACCTCGACCCGGTCGTCGCGGCGCTCGGCGACGAGCTTGACGATTGCGAGGAGTCGCTCGATGCGAAACAGGCCTTTGCGCTGCGCCGCGCGGTCAGCCGGGTGCGGGCGGAGGCGATCGGATACAAGCGCTTTCTGGCCCCCCAGCGCACCGCGCTCGAACGGCTGGCGGTGCTGCCCGGCGACTGGCTGGGCGATGACGACCGGCTGCATCTGTCCGCCGCCGCCGACCGCGCGGCGCGGATGGCCGAGGAGCTGGAGGCGATCCGCGAACGATCCGCGCTGATCCACGAAACGCTGACTGACCTGCGCGCCGAACAGATCGACCAGCGCGGGCTGACCATTTCGGTCGTCGCGATGATATTCCTGCCGCTGACCTTCATCACCGGGCTGTACGGGATGAACGTACAGAATTTGCCCTATGCGCGCGAACCCTGGGCATTCGACGCGATCATGGCCGCCTGCGCCGCGATCACCGCAGGGGTGGTGATCTGGTTCCTCAGGCGGCACTGGTTCCGGGGGTGAGGGGCGGAGCAAGAGCATGAACGTCCGTATGATCGTCCCGGTCCTGGCGCTGCTGATGCTGACCGCAGCGGCGAAGCATCCGGCGGAGCGCGTCATCGATGGCGATGCGATGATCGACGTCCGGATCGACGGCGCACCCGCCCGGCTCCGGGTCGACCCGGCGGCCCCGGCGATGCCGCTGATCAACGCAGAGCTGGCCGGGCGCGCGGGGCTGAAGATGACGGGCAGCTGGGGCGTCGGTATCGGCTATGCGGTCGGCGGCACGTCCGTCATGACGCGCACGCAGGTCGTGCGCGCGGATTTCGGCGATGGGCCCGCCAAGCGGCGGATCGGCTGGGCGCGCCGCCCGTTTGCCGCCGTCGCCGACGGCAGCATCGGGCCCGCCGGGCTGGCCGAACCCGTCATCCGCTTTCAACTGAGGCCACCCGCGCCGGAAGAGCAAAGCGTCGCTTTCCGGATGGACAAGGATAGCGCGCTGTTCGGCATGTTCGGCAATTTCAGCGCGACCTACGCCCGGATCGAGATCGGCGGGCAGCCGATGCGCGTGCGTTTCGACCCCTATCATCCGCGCTCGCTGGCGACGGCGGGGGCGGGGGCGAGACTTGCGCGGCTGAACGACGGCACGATCTTCGGCGCGGCGGTGCCGACCGAGATTTTCTTCGGGATCGAGCGGCCCGTCCGCACGCTCGCCCTGCGCCGCCCGCTCGAACTCGGCCCGCTTTCGATAACGCGGCTGGGCATCCGCACCGCCGATTACGGCAACGTCGCAGGTATCCGTGACGCGGACGCGGCGAAGGCACCGGTCGATCCCGATGAAGCCGCCGATGACATCGTCGTCACCGGCAAGCGCAAGAACCACGATCCCCGCCGCGACATCATCTCGCTCGGCGCGGATTATCTGTCGCGCTGTTCGTCGATCGTGTTCGACCGGAAGGCGGATACGATCCGGCTGACGTGTTTGCCTAGCGGATAAAGGCCGAACTGCGATCAGAACTTCGTAGTTTCGCTGCTTGGCGGGATGTGATGCGCCAACTGCGGGAACGGTAGGCAATTGACCGGAGGCCGTTCAAGGATCGTCGAGCGTGCCGAACAGGTCGAAGCCCAGCCGCTCCTAAAACCCGCGCGCGTGGAAGTCATAGGTGTCGAGCCAGATGCCGGCCGACGGCGCTCACAGGTCCGCCCGCAACCTACCGGTCGCTTTGCGTGGCGAGCAGCCGGACCGTGCTCATGGGCAGGAACATCCGCATGCGGTTGGACGGCAATGGTTCGAAGCCATAGCCGGCGTAGAGCGCCCGGCGCTTCGCGACGTTTTCAGCGATACCGCAATCGAGCACGTCAAGCATGACGACGGCGATACCCAGTTCATCCGCCGCGGCGGCGAGGCGCGTCAGACAATCGATCAGCAGATCACCGCCATAGCCCTGACCCTGAAAACGATGATCGACGCCGATCATCGAGATATAGGCAGCAGGGATGCTGCCATGGGCGGGCCGGTCGCGGGTGAAACGGCCGGGCAGTTCGGTATAGTCGATCGCATGGGCGTTGACGGCGTAGAAGCCGATCAGTTCCCTTTGCGGGCCGATCATCACAAAGGTGCGGATGTTACCGGCCCTGGCAAGTTTGTTCGCGGTCCGGCGAAAGAAATTGTCGACCTGCGCGACGCCGCACGAAAAAGCCGCGCGATCGTGTTTTGGCGGATCGAGCGGCTCTATAACATAGGGCCTTGCGACGGCGGACTTCGCGTCCCCGGGCGTCGTCACTTGCTGGTGATCGTCTCGCGATGGCGCACGAATGCCGTCCTGAGCCGGTCGGTCGGTGCCGCGGGCGTATCGAGCGCAGCGAAGAAAGCCTGATGGTCGATCGGCTGCAAACCGGTGCGTTCATGCGCCGCGATCGTTTCCATCGCGGAGCGGTACGCCGCATTCATCGTGAAAACGGAATCGTCTACACCCGAAAGAGCGGCGGCGCGCTGGATGGCCTGCTTGATGCGCGGCTTCGTACGGAAGTTCATCCGCTCGCTGCTGCGCTCATCAACCGCGCTGACCTGATCCTGAAACCCAAGCATGGCGAACCTCGTTCAACCTTCGCATTTACGTACGCCTTGGCGGCGTACATTACAAGGAACATCAAAGGTTTTCACCCGGCTGCCCAATCTTGCCGCCTCATTCCTGAAACCGCTTGCGCAAGAAGAAGCGTTGGTGTCCGGCCGGATGATCGTCGAGCGTGCCGAACAGGTCGAAGCCCAGCCGTTCGTAAAACCCGCGCGCCTGGAAGTCATAGGTGTCGAGCCAGATGCCGGTACAGCCGTGCGCGCGGGCGATGCGTTCGGCCCGCTCCATCAGCGCGCGGCCATGGCCCGCGCCGCGATGCGCCTCCGGGACGGCGAGAAGCTCGATGAACAGCCAGTCGTAGGAGCACCGGCCCCACAGCCCGCCGACAGGATCGCCGCCCGCGTCCCTCAACAACACCGCGACGGGCCGGACGCGCGGATCGCCCGCCCGCGCGATATTATACGCGCGCAGCGGAGCGAGAATGGCGGCGCGGTCGGCTTCGGACGGATGATCGGGGACGATGATGCTGAGCGTCATCGGGGGAGCATAAGCGGGCGGGTTGATCTTGCAACGCCGTTGCATCTCCGGCCCGCCGATAATGGCTGCACCGGTGCGAGGCTTCGGCCAAGTATTCCGCGACGATTACTTGTCCCGATCTGGGAATCATAGTAAATGAAATAGATCAGATCGGTCGCCTGCAAGTAACTTCATTGATCGAATTTCAAACAACATTGCCGACGTAATCCTTTCAAATGAAGGAGTTGAGATGATGAACAAGATATGGGCGGCCGGAGTCGCGGCAGTTCTTCTAGCGATCCCGGTCGAGTCGCAGGCCGGGGTTTTTGCGTTCAGCCTGAACGGACCGGGCGTCAATGGCGCGCTGAAGGTCACCTATGAAATCGATCCCAACACGGCCGCCGTGCTGAACGCGTCCCCCAACACGCACGACCCGCTCGGTTCCTATATCATCACGGGCGTGACCGGCAGCTTTTCCGACGCCGCGCTGGGCCTGACCAATGCCCAGGTCACCGCGCTCGTGCCGGTCAACTATGCCCTGCCCGAGCCGAGCAATCTGTTCGCGCCGAACAGGTTCAGCCTGCTGCCCGTCGCCAACGGCGTCGACGAAGGGGGCGGCATCATCTCGCCGGGCCTGCATTTCGACAATATCTTCTATCCCGGCGGCTCCCCGCGCACGGCGAGCGACTATCCCTTCGGCGGCGGCGTGTTCGACATTTACGGGCTGGCGTTCGTCATCGACAACGGCAATTCCGTGAATTTCTGGAGCAACGGCAACGTCCCCGGCAGAGGCCTCAACTACGGCGTCGCCATCACGGACGGGACCGACGTGCTCGACTATGTAAACGGAGTGTCGATCGCTGCGGTGCCGGAACCCGCCACCTGGGCGATGCTGATCGTCGGCTTCGGCACGATCGGCTATGCGATACGGCGGCGGAAGGTCCAATACCGCGTCCAGTTCGCCTGACCGGTAAAAGGAGCGGCGGCGTCCCGGCAACGCCGCTCCCCCTCAGGCCATCCCGATCAGCGCGCCCGCGGCGATGACGAGGCCGCCGCCCAGCATCACCTTGGCGACCGCCGACAGCGGCGGCGTGTCCATGTAGCGGTACTGGATCCAGGCGATGATGCCGAGCTCGGCGAGCACAACGACGGCGGCAAGGATCATCGCGGCGGTGAAGCTGGCGAGCAGGAAGGGGAGCGTGTGGCCGATCCCGCCCGCGACCGTCATCAACCCGCAGACCAGTCCGCGCAGCCACGGCGTACCGCGCCCGGACAGTTTGCCGTCATCGGCCAGCGCCTCTGCAAAGCCCATGCTGATGCCTGCCCCGACGCTCGCCGCCAGACCGACGAGCAGCGCGTCGTGCGTCTGTCCGGTCGCAAAGGCGGCGGCAAAGACGGGCGCGAGCGTCGAGACCGATCCGTCCATCAGGCCGACAAGGCCGGGCTGGATGACCTGGAGCACGAAACGCTGGCGCGCGGCGTCGTCTTCATCGGCGCGGCGCTCGCCCGGCAGCCGCCGCTCCTCGCTATGCGCGGCGGCGTCCATATGCTCGCGCTCGGCAGCGGCGAGGTCGCCGAGCAGCTTGCGCGTGCCCGCATCCGATGTGCGCTCGAGCGCCTTGGCATAGAAGCGCGCCGCATCCGCCTCCATCCGTTCGGCCTGACGCCGGACGGCGGCGACGCCGCGCCGCGTGATCGAACCAACGCTTGCGGGCACGGGCGCGCCGCGCACGTCGCGGCGGTGGACATAGGGGATATGCTTGCCGAACCGCGCGACATACAGGTCGATCAAGGCGCGGCGATGTTCGTCCTCTTCCTCCGCCATATCGTCGAACAGGCGCGCGCTGTCGGGGAAATGTTCGCGCAGCCACACGGCGTAATCGGCATAGATGCGACCGTCCTCCTCCTCGTTGCTGATCGCAAGCGCCAGGACTTCGTGCTCGGCCAGATCATTGAACGAACGGATGATGCGTCTCCTTCGCCATTATCCGCGGACTGCCCAAGCGTGCGCCGGGCGGCGGATCAAGGCCCCGCCACAACCGGCCGAGCATCAGATCGAGTTCCGGCGGATCGAAAGGGTCGAGACCCGATCCGGGATAAAAGGTCATCTCTCCAAAACGCGGGCAAGCGGCGGTATCATAGAAATCGACCCGCACGAAATCAAACCCGCGCGCTAGGGCCTCGGCCCCCTCGATCATCCGGGCGAGACCGGCGGGCGGGCCGGGCGATGCCGCATGCGACGGCGCGGGCGACGACAGCCGGTTCCAGTCGCGGTCATAGAGCAGCCAGCGATGGTCGTGCTCGCGCTCCAGATGAACTTGAACCGCCGCGACCTGCCCGTGAAAGACATAGAGCTTGTAATCGACCGGCAGCGCCGGGCCGCCCCCCACAAAGGGTTCAACGATCAACCCGCGCGGGATGCCGCGATAGCCCCATTCGTCGAGCCAGAAACCATAGTCGCGGCGCATCCAGACGGCCGCCGCGCGCCGGATTTCCGCCCAGTCCGCTTCTTCCGAACGCACGAACCTACGCTGGTTGCAGCCGTGGCGCGACTTGACGACGAAGGGGCGCGGCCATGCGGGCACCGTGGGCAGCGCGTCCCCCAGCCACAGCGTCGGCGTCACCCATTCGGGACCGAGCGTGGCGGCGACGAAAGACTTGACCGCGACCTTATCGATCATCTGCGGCAGGCGGCGGTCGTGATCGACCAGCTTGCGGCGCTGGACCAGCTCGGTAAAGCGCTCCGGCTCCCTCAGCGACAATCGCCTGCGGTGCCGCCAGGCATAGGTCAGGTGCAGCCGGACGAGCGCCGCCAGCGGTGCCGCCCGGGCGGGGGCATGCGCGATGCTCCCGGCCGGGAACAGCGGTTCGGCCGCATCTCTCATCCCTCGATCCGGTAATGGATCGGCTTGAACGTGCCGCCGTTCGAATCGGGCGCGGAACAGGCGGTCAATCCGATCACCAGGTCCATCGCCGCCCGGAACGCGATGCGGTCGGCGGCGCGACTGAGCGGCGGCAAAACCTTCAGGCGGCCGGTGCTGCCGTCGATTTCGACATGCATGAAACAGTTGAACGCGACCGGAATGCGGTCGGGTTTCACACCGTACGGGGCAAGCGCCTCGGCCAGATTGCCGAAGCAGCCGCGATGCGGGACGAGGTCCGGATAGAAATGGCGGAAGGTATCGTACGAACAGGGGGTGAGCAGGAAATCATGCACGCCGACGCTGTCCAAAACGATCTCGAGCATCGGCCGCGAGCGGTTGGAATAGAGAATATGCCCGGTCGTCAGGCGGATCGTCTCGGTATAATCGAGCGACCGTCCCGAAGAGACGACCTCGTCCATGTCGTCCGCGTTGAACGCCAGCAGGTCCGCGACCTGTTCGCCGCGCGGGTCGATGACGGTGAGCGTCTCGCCCGCCGCCAGCCGGAACGCGGTGCCCGAACGTTCGGCGATTTCTACCGTCCCGGCGGTCATGGCGCGCCCTTGTAGCGGAACGGACAGCGCCATGCGTCATCTACGACGCGTCCGCTATATTGCCGCGCCTCGCTCTCTTCCCCGTGCCGCGCAATCATCGGGTTGCGCGACCCCGCCAGCGCCTCGTCACGGGCCAGGATCGCCTTTCGCAGCGGCTCGTATTTGCCCGCCGCGCGCAACAGCTCGAATTGGCGGCGGGGATTGAACACCATCGTCGGCCGGGCAAAGCGCCGTGCCGGGCGGCGGGCGTGCGGATGCAGGCCGACGATGAAAAACGCCTCTCCGCCGAGACTGATCGAGAAATGCGGATCGTCGGGATCGGACCGCACGCCGGGGGCATAGGCATGGCCGCGGCGTACGTCATGGTCCGACAAGGCTTGCAGGCGCCGCCACAACAACGTCTCGAACGCCGCCTCGCCCAATGTGCCGGGCCGGGCGAACAGCACGGCGAAGCTGCGGAACGGCGCCTGCGCGGCGCGGCAATCCGCGGCAAAGGCGAGCAGCCGGTCATGGATACGCGCATCGTCCCGCCCGCTTGCAAGGTCCAGCGCCTCGACCGTCTCGATCGCGCCGCGCGCCATCGCCGCCTTTGCCCCGACACAGGGAAAGCCGGCGTCCGCGACATGCGCGAACAGGGCGGATCGCAGCGTTTCCGCGCCCGTCCCGCCAAAGGACAGCGACGCGCCGCTCGCAAACACTGCGCGATCCTCAAATTTCACCGGCGATGACATGCTGCGCGCCCGATACCGCAAATCACGAGATTTCCAACCGCAGATGCAGCAACAAGCCGCCGGCCAAAGGACCGGCGGCTCACAGGACCGGACCGGAAACCCGGTCTCAGCTATAGGCAACGCGCGTGGTCACGCCGTTCTTGCGGCGGCGCATCGCGAATCCGATCCCGCCGAAGCCGACCAGCATCATCGCCCAGGTCGCGGGTTCGGGAACCGCGGCCACCGCACTGTTCAGCACGACATTGTCGAGTTCGAAGCCGCCCTGCCCGCCTAGGCCGTCGAACACGACACGGTCGACGTTGGCGAAACTGCCCGTGTTGACGGTCTGGAAATTGCCGAGGGTGCCGATCGTCAGCGAGCTGGTCAGCATGCCGCCGAGAAACCCGTGTATCCTGAGCGAATTGGCCGGTAGATTACCAAACGATGCGGCAACATCGATCGACGAAAGCGAAAATGCCGCGCCGCCGATTGCTTGCAGAAAGAGACTGGTGTCGCGGTCGTTCAACAGAACGCTCGTCCCGTTGCTGGCGAGACCATACAACGTGCTGTCGATCAAATGGAAATGTTGTTCGTCACCGGCGATGTTTCCGAACTGGAAACCCGATTTGGTGATCGGTGCCTCGTAGATGTCGTTCTGATGACCGCTAAAGTCGATGACCGTCGGCGCGGCAAGAGCCGGCGAAGCAACGGCGCATGCGGTTGCGATGAGAAATGCGTTGAAGGTCTTCATATTCGGTCCCCTTATCTGCGGTAACGGAACCACTAAACCCGTGCCGGAGGACATCCAACGTCGATCATTCCTCTATTAACTATGAACCGTCTCGATTCGAGGCGACCGACCCTTCCACGCCACCCGCCGACGCGCTTGCCGTGGATCAGCCCGGGCGCACGTTCCTCAGCCCGGCGTCCGGCGCGGTTCGTTGAGCCACATCGCGGCGATGACGGTCAGCGCCATGATCGTCGGCGTGCGGGCGGGATAGTCGACGGCGCTGGCGATCAGTACCAGCAGGATGATCGCGGAGCCGAGCCGCGCGGTGCCGGGGCCGCGCATCCATGCCTTGGCGCCCGCGATCATCCACCAGCCGATCGCCGCCGCCAGCAGCAGGACACCCGCAAGGCCGCCATCGAGCGCAACTTCGAGGAAGTCGTTATGCGCGTGGTTGAAATATTCCGGCGACAAGAGCGCGAGCGGCTCATGCACCCGGAACAGCGGATCGAACGCCCCGAAACCGATACCGGCCGGAAAATAGGCGGGGATCATCGCCAGCACCGTCGGCAACGCCCGCGCGCGCAGATCCTCGTCCGCACTCAGCGCGAGCGCGCGATCGATCGATACCGCCCGCCCGGCATCGATGCTGAGAAACACGAAGCCCGCGATCAGCGCGAAGATGCCGATCATGATCGCGGGCAGCACCCATCGCGGGGCATTCCTGACCGCGCGCATAATCCCCCGCCGGGCGAGCAGCATTCCCATGACCAGCGCGGCGATCCCAAGCAGGATTCCCGCGCGCGAACCGCTCGCGAGGATGGTGAGCGCGAACAGCAGTACCAGCCCGAGCGTTACCGGCAGACGCCAGCGCGGCCGCCTGCCGTCGAGGAACGCCCAGGCGGGTGCCGTGACGCAGCCGGCGGCGAGGAACAGCGCAAAATGGTTGCGGTTGGCAAACGTGCCCGCGACTTCCCCGACGCCGTCGTTGATAAAGGGATTGTCGAACCGCGCGCCCGAAAACTGCAACAGGCCCGCCAGCGTCGCGGCGCAGATCAGGCCGAGCACCAGGGCGGGCAACCATGTACGTTCGGCGGCGCGGAGCCCGGCGACCAGCATGAACACCGCGAACGGCACGACCAGCGAGAATGCCGCGTTCCAGGCGGCACCCGGTACGATCGCGAGCGGCCGCCACGGCTGCGGCGCTCCGGTCAGGGCGGACGCGTCGGCGAACATCGCGCGGCCGGGCAGCGCCTGCCACCATGCGGGCGGCAGCGGCACCAGCTGGAGGAGGACGAGCGCCAGCATCGCCGCCAGCACAGCGAACACCGCCGGTGCCGCGCGAACGTCGGGCCGGACGCCGCTCAGGGCCGCGACGATGATCGCCGCCCAGGACGCCGCGCGCACGATCAACTGTCCGGACACGTTCGCCATCGACGCGCCGCCCGCGATCAGGATCGTCACGAGCAGCAGGCAGAGAAGGACGAACGACACGCTCGGCCGTGCGCCTGGGCGGGCAAACCGGTTACTGGTTCGGTTAATGGCCATGATGCCGCTCATATCCGATCATTCGACAATCGACACCATCCCCTGGCGATACTCATGCCCTAGCGATTGTTTTGCGCAGGCGAAATCGTCAACTCCGGGCGCATAGGACGGCAGCGCGCCGGAACGGCTGCCGCTTTACCGCGCGGGGGGCAGCATCTATAGCCGCCCGGCCCTTTATCGATCGGGACCTTTTCAAAGCGCATGCGTATTCTTGTTGCTGTCTTGTTGCCGGCTCTCATCCTGTCCGCATGCGCGGGCCGCGAACCGTTGCAATCGACTTCCCGCCTGACGGTCGTTCAGGGGGAGACCAGTCTGCCCGCGCCCGACCGGCGCGACCTGACCGCGTCCGACCGGCCGTCGCTGATCGGGCCGCTCGACACGATCCAGGTCGATGTCTTCAACGTTCCCGAACTTAGCCGCGAGATGCAGGTCGATGCGAGCGGGCGCATCTCGATGCCGCTGATCGGCACGATCGACGCGCGCGGCAAGACCGCGAGCGAACTGGCAAATGCGGTCGAGGCGGCGCTGCGCGGCCGCTATGTCCGCAACCCCGACGTCACCGTCAACATCAAGAGCTCGGTCAGCCAGGTGGTGACGATCGACGGCCAGGTGGTCGAACCCGGCCTTTATCCCGTCACCAACCAGATGACTTTGCTGCGCGCGGTCGCGTCCGCCAAGGGGCTCGCCGAATTCGCCAAGCAGGACGACGTCGTCATCCTGCGCACCGTCGACGGGCAAAAAATGGCCGGGCTCTACAATATCGCCGCGATCCGCCGCGGCGCTTATGACGATCCGGCGATCTACGCCAATGACGTGGTGGTCGTGGGCGACAGCCCGCAACGCCGCCTGTTCCGCGATTTCGTTTCGCTGGCGCCGCTGCTTGCCGCGCCGCTGATCGCGGTTCTGCAAAGATAAGGTCCGTCCCCGCCATGAACATGTTGTCTTCCCAGCCGCGTATCGCGCATCCCGCGATCGGCACGGCGCCCTCCGAGCAGCCGGGTACCGCCATACCGATGCTGCGCCAGTATCTCCGCATCGCGATGCGCTGGCGTTACGTCATCATCGGCGCGGTCGTCGGCTGCGTGCTGCTCGGGCTCATCGCGACCTTGCTGATGACACCCAAATATACCGCCGCATCGACGATCGAGATTTCGCGGGAATCGGACAAGGTCACCGATTTCCAGGGCGTCAACCGCGAGGCGAGCGTCGCCGATCAGGAATTCTACCAGACCCAGTACGGCCTGTTGCGATCACGCTCGCTATCAGAGCGCGTGGCGGCACAGCTGCGGCTCATCGACGACCCCAATTTCTTCGAGATGTTCGGCGCGGTGACCAAGGAGCCCGCGTTCCGGCAGACGAACGGCCGCTATCTTGCCGCCGGCCGTGCCGCGCGGCAGCGCGCGGCGGGCGAGGTCCTGCTCGATCATCTAGGCGTCGATCCGACCCGCCTGTCACGGCTGGTCGATATCCGCTTTACCAGCCCCGACGCCGCCTTTTCGGCCAAGGTCGCGAATGCCTGGGCGGAAAATTTCATCCAGACCAATCTCGAACGCAAGGTCCAGGCGACCTCCTATGGCCGTGACCTGCTCCAGCGGCAGCTGTCGGAATACAAGAACCGGCTCGATGAATCACAGCGTCAGCTGGTCGGCTATGCCTCGGCGGAACAGATCATCAATTTGCCGTCGCAAAACGGAAGCAACGGCCAGACGACGAGCGAACGCTCGATCGTCGCGGACGATCTGGCCGCATTGAACACTTCGCTGAACGCGGCGACCGCCGACCGTATCGAGGCACAGGCGCGGTATCAGCAGGCGGGAAGCGCGGGCGCATCGACCGAGGCGCTGCGCAACGTCGCGATCAACAATCTGCGCCAGCGCCGGGCCGAACTGGCCGCCGAATATCAGCAGATGATGGTCCGCTTCGAGCCCGCCTATCCCGCCGCCAAGGCGATCCAGTCGCAGATCGACCAGATCGACCGGTCGATCACGCGCGAGGAGAGCCGGATTTCGGGCTCGCTTCAGGCCGACTACCGGGAGGCGCAGCAGCGGGAGAACGCGCTCCAGACCAAGGTCAACCAGCTGAAGTCGAGCTATCTCGACCTTCGGCGCCGCTCGATCCAGTATAATATCTATCAGCAGGAGGTGGATACCAACCGCGCGCTTTACGATGGCCTGCTCCAGCGTTTCAAGGAAATCGGCGTCGCAGGCGGGGTCGGCGTCAACAATGTCGCGGTGGTCGATCCGGCGGACGTTCCCGAAAAACCGTCGAGCCCGCGGCTGATCCTCAATCTCGCGATCGCGATCCTGGCGGGGCTCGTCCTCGGCGCGGGTGCAGCACTCGGGCTGGAACAGCTTGACGAGGCGATCGCCGATCCGGCCGAGGTCGAGCGGCGGCTGGGGCTGCCGCTCCTCGGCTCGGTCCCCAAGGTCGAAGGGGCAACGCCCAAGGAAGCGCTGAAGGACAGGAAATCCGATCTGGTCGATGCGTATATCGCAGTCCAGACGAACCTCGGCTTTACCACCGAACACGGCGTTCCGCGGTCGTTCGCGGTCACCTCGACCCGGCCCGCCGAGGGCAAGTCGACCACCGCGCTCGCGCTTGCGACGACGCTGGCGCGCGCGCAGCGGCGCGTGATCCTGGTCGACGGCGACATGCGCTCGCCCTCGGTCCATCATCTGGGCGGTGTCGACCATGACCGTGGCCTCAGTAACTTCCTTTCGGGCGATGACGACATCGCCTCGCTTACCTTCGACATGAGCGATCTCGGCTTTACCGCAATGTCGGCCGGGCCGATCCCGCCCAACGCAGCCGAGCTTTTGACCGGCAACCGGCTGTCGGTGCTGATCGACCGCTTGCTCGATACCTATGATCATGTCGTCGTCGATTCGCCGCCCGTCATGGGACTGGCCGATGCGCCGCTGATCGCGAGCAAGGTCGAAGGCGTGATTTATGCGGTCGAATCGCACGGCATCCGATCGACGCTCGTGAAAACCGCGCTCGCACGGCTTGCCAGCGCCAATGCGCGCGTGATCGGCGGCGTCCTGACCAAGTTCGAGGCGCGCAAGGCGCATTACGGCTATGGCTATGAATATGGCTATGGTTATGGCCGCGAGCTCGAGCGCGAGGCCTGATCCGGCAGTGGCGCGGCGTTCCTCCCGCTCCGCCCGGCGTGCGCCCCGTTTCGCCCGGCGCTCGCCCGCGGAATGGGGGGTGCGCGCCGCGCTCGCGCTGCTGGCGGCGATGCTCGGCTATGTCAGCATCGCGCACAGCCTCGCCTACCGGGTCGAGGGCAGCGATCCGGCGCACGCGCATATGTTCGCGCCGCGCGACGGCCGGATCACCGCCGCGCTCGCGATCAGGCAGTTCGCAGCCCGTCCGGTCGCCGGCCAGCGAAGCGAACCGGCCCGGCTGGCGCGGCTCGCCCTGCGTCAGGACCCGACCGCGGTCCATGCGGCGGCAACGCTCGGGCTGCAGGCGCAGATGCGCGGCGATACGGGTGAGGCACGCCGGGTCTTCGCCTATGCCCAGAAACTTTCGCGCCGCGATTTCCAGACGCAGCTCTGGGCGATCGAGGATGCGGTCGGGCGCGGCGATATTCCGGGCGCGCTGAAACATTACGATCTCGCGCTCAGGATTTCGACCGACGCGCCCGCCTTGCTGTTTCCCGTCCTCGCCTCGGCGATCGAGGATCCCGATATCCGCGCCGCGCTGGCGGCGACGCTTGCGCGAAACCCGGCCTGGGCACCCGGCTTTATCGGCTATCTCGCGGGACCGGCGACCGCGCCCAGGCTGATGGCGGCGCTGTTCAACGGTCTGCGCCGCCGCGGCGGAACGCTGGCACCGTCTGCCGCGACGGCGACGGTCAACGGCCTGTTCCGCGACGACGCGGTGGGCGAAGCATGGCGTTTCTATACATCGATCCGGCGCGGCGCGGACCGCCGAAGCTCGCGCGATCCGGGCTTCACCGCCGATCTTGAGGCCCCGTCGGTGTTCGACTGGACGCCGGTCAACGACGGCACGCTCTCGACCTCGATCCAGCCCGCAGCGGGGGGCGGCGTCTTCGAGTTCTCGGCCCCTTCAAGCATCGGCGGGGTGCTGCTTCAACAGGTACAGCTGCTGCCCCCCGGCGACTACCGCATCATCGGCCGCAGCAGCGCGATCGAGCAGAGCGAGCGCGCGCTTCCCTATTGGGTGATGACCTGTCGCGACGGGCGCGAACTCGGCAGGGTGGTGGTGCCGAACTCGGCGCGGGCGAACGGCGGCTTTGCCGGGCGGTTCCGCGTGCCCGCCGATTGCCCGGTGCAGACGCTGGCGCTGCTCGCGCGCGCATCGGACGCCATCGGCGGGGTGTCGGGGCGGATCGACCGGGTCCGGCTGGTCCCGGGTGCATGATCGAGAGGAAAGCATGGCTATGAAGCACCCGGTCTTGACGATGCTGTGGTTGGGCTTGCTGCTCGGTCCCGTCGTTGCCGCGCCCGCCGCCGCGCAGACGGTCGGCGGAGCGGCGGCGACGGGCCGTACCGCGGACACCGGCACCGGCCTGATCGGCCAGCGCCAGACGCGCGAGGAGGCAGCACCCAATGTCGCGCCGCTCGGCCGGATCGACAGCCGGATCGGCAACCGCGTCCAGAACCGCATCAGGAACCGCATCGACCGCTATTACGACCCCAGCGCCAACGCGACCTCCCCCTTCCGCATCGCAGGCGACGAAGCAAGAACCGCAGGAACCCGCCCCCGCTGACGAGTCCGCGCACCCCCGGCGCGAAGCGGGAGAGCGAGCACGCTGTATTTCAAAACGGCAATTTCAGGCGGAACATGATGCGGTTGCTGGTTACGCCCGGGCCGATCCCGGCGCTTTCGGCTTCGGCTGCGCCCTTCAGATTGCCGGTGAGGTTCGTCTCCGCTTTCAAATGGTGCGGTTCGAACCGGGCGGCATCGAGGGGTTTCAGGCGGTAGCGATCGCCCGTGTCGCGCTCGCCGCATACCAGGATGTCGTCGGTGTCATTGGGCGCGCAGGTTTCGGTGACGTCGCTCTGATGAAGGTCGAGGACGACCGGTGCCGCCTGACCGGCCGGGGGCGATACCGCCTGCAACATCAACGCCGCGATCATCCGCCTTCGCTCCGCTCACGCCCCAATCTGCGATTTTTGTGGCCAGTGTAAGGCAGTGAAGCACCGGTCAGCCCGTACTTCGGGGGGCGTCGCGGGTCTTTCCTACCGCGCGTCGCGCGAACAGCATGAAACCGGCCAATGCCGCCGCCCCGGCGATCAGCGACGCGGCGGCGGCGGCGATCGCGCCGTACCGCGCCAATGTCAGCCCGGCGGCGACGAACAGCAACAGCGTCGACAACAGCCTGATCTTCAGTATCTCGCCAGTCCGGCCGGCGCCGAGCAACAGTGGCTCGTAGCCCGCGCACATCACCTCCATCGCGGTCGCAAAGCTCAAGAGGACCAGGATCCCGTAAGCACCCGCAAACGCATCGCCGCCGACCAGCGCCAGTATCGGCTTGCCCGCGACCGGTGCGAGGATGCAGATGATCGCGCCCGTCACCAGCGTCAGGCGCGTCGTCTGGCGGTAAAGGCTGTGAAACGTATCGCGCGATGCCGCCGCATGCGCGCGCGTGAATTCGGGGAAGATGGCGCGCGAGAACATGTCCGCGAGCCGGGTCATCGCCTGGCTCAGCTGGAACGACAAGCGATAAGCGCCCGCCGCCGCCGGGCCCGCGACGACGCCGATCAGCACGATCAGCAACTGTTTGCTGCCCGTGTTGAGCGTCGCGTTCAGGTTCACCGTCAGCGCGAAACGGCCGATGCCGGGATGCTCTGCGGGGACGCCGCCGACGGCCTTTACCGAACCGATGAACGCGCGGTCCGTGCGATAGGCGGCGATCCAGTACACCGCGGCGGTGACCAGTTCGGCGACCGCCCAGGCGACCAGAAACCCGTACACCGTCGCGCCGTCGAGCACCGCGACGATCGCACCGGTGAAGCGCGCGATCGGGGTCACCGCATCCGCGATCGCACCGGTGCGGAACCGGTCGTGGAGGCGCAGGATCCCGACCGCGGTCGAGCGCACGGCGAGCAGCAGGACGAAGCAGAACAGCAGCGCATGGTGACGAAGCTCGGGCGACCAGCCCAGATGCGCGCCGAGCAAGGCAACCGCGACCGCCGCCATCGCGCACCCGGCCAGCGCCGCGCCGAAGTCGATCAGGATGGTGAAACGTTGCAGCCGCCCCAGCGCCGTCATCTTGCTTTCCGCCAGCAGGCCGACGCCGTAGCGGATGACGATCTGCCATGACTGGAAGGTGACAAATCCGGCGATCGCCTGACCCGTGCTTAAAATCAGCGTAAACTGGCCGAACCGCTCGATCCCGAGACTGCGCGTAGCGAGGCCGAGATAGACGAGGCTGAGCACCGCGCCGACGCCCTTGCCCGCGAGCAGCCAGCCCGCATTCTGAAGCGCGCGACGAAACGGACTGTTGCTCAAAATCGTCCTTCTGGATTGGCGGGCGCCGCCGGGGCGTTATGGAAGGGATGCATGCGGATCGCGTTTCTTTATATCGCCGAAGCCTATCAATGCTATCACGGCGCGGCCATCGCGCTCGAACTCGCCGCGCGTCCGGGCTGGGACGTCGTCAACCTCTATAACGATCCCGATACGCCGTATCACCTCGAACGGGTCCGCGCGGCGTATGGCGCACCGCCTATCGAGGAGCGGCGGCTGCGGCGCGGGCCCCTGACCCGCGCGCTTCAGCGGATCAGGCTGCTCGGCATGTTCAAGGACATGGTAATGCGCGATAATCTGGGCGCGCTCGACGGTTTCGATGCGATCTTCGCGGTGGAAAACAGCGTCGCCGCGCTCAGGCGGCTGGGTGCCCGCCACCCCCGGCTGATCTATTCACCGCACGGTTTCGGCGATCGTGCGCGCGGGTTCATCGCCCGGATCGCGACGTTCGATTTCGTGCTGCTGGCGGGAACGAAGACGGAGGCGCGGATGCTGCGCGAGCGGCTGGTCAGGCCGGGCGAATATGCACTGACCGGATCCGTGAAGATCGAGACCGGTGCCCGCCTTGCCGGCAACGCACCGCTTGCATTCGCGCGCGACGGGCCGGTCGTGCTCTATAATGCGCACAAGGATCCGCGGCTGACATCGTGGCATCGCTGCATCGGGCCGCTCCTTGCCGGTTTTGCCCGCGAGCAGGAACTGAACCTGCTGGTCGCGCCGCACGTCAAGCTCTTCCGGCGGCGAAGCGGGAAAGTGCGTGCGGCATGGCGCGCGCGCGGCACCGGCAACGTCATCGTCGATCCGGGTTCCGACCGGTCCGTCGACACCAGCTATACCGCCGCCGCCGACATCTATGTCGGCGATGTCAGCAGCCAGGTCTATGAATTCCTGACGATCCCGCGCCCGTGCGTGTTTTTGAACCCGCACCGGATCGACTGGCGGGACGATCCGAGTTTCGCGCATTGGCATCTTGGCGACGTCGTCGACGATCCGGCAGGAATGATGGACGCGATCCGCGCCGCACCGTCCCGGCATCCTCTCTATCGCGCGGCGCAGGAGGCGATGGCCGCGGCATCGCTCGGCGACCGCCGTCCGGGCATCGCGACGCGCGCGGCCGATGCGGTCGCCGGGTTCCTGATGCGATGAAAATTGGCTTCCTGTTCAATCATGACGCGCTGCATCAGGTCCGCCACACTGCGCCCGTGATCGCAGCGTTGGTCCGCGATGACCGCGCCGACGTCACCGTCCTGACATCGAGCGGCGCGCAGGAGGGCGAGGTGCGGATGCTGATCGGCGATGCGGCGGCAAAGATACGCTTCGTCCGCTTGTCGATCGGCCCTGTCGCGCGCGCGGTCGATGCCGGTTTGCGCGCAATCGTTCCGTTCCGCCGGATCGCGGTGCTGCGCGAAAACCGGGCGGCGTTCGCGGCGCTCGACGTGCTTGTCGTGCCGGAGACGACGTCGCTGATGCTGCGCGACCGGTTCGGCCTCAAAGCTCTGAAATTCGTCTGGATCCCGCACGGTGCCGGCGACCGGTCGATCGGGTTCAGGCCGGAGACGCGGGGCTTTGACCTGGCGCTGCTGTCGGGCGGCAAGGTGCGCGACCGGATGCTGGCGGCGGGACTGATCACGCCGGCCAACCACGCCATTACCGGCTATCCCAAGTTCGATACCGTCGACCTCAGCAAACCGCCGCCCGCGCTGTTTGCCGACGCGCGACCGACGGTCCTTTACAACCCGCATTTCGACCCGCTGCTGTCGTCATGGTATGATTGGGGTCGCGGCATCGTCGCATGGTTTGCGGGTCAGGATCGCTTCAACCTGATCGCGGCACCGCATGTCATGCTCTACCGGCGGCGCTGGCATGGCTCGGTCGAGCATCGCCGCATCCACCTGCGCCGCGCCCTGCCGGCCGATCTGTTGGCCGCGCCCAACATCTGCTTCGATCCCGGCAGCGAGCGGTCGATCGATATGAGCTATACGCGCCGCGCGGATATTTATCTGGGCGACGCGAGCAGCCAGATCTACGAATGGATCGCGCGTCCGCGCCCTGCGATCTTCCTCAATCCCGCAAGGATCGCGTGGCGGGGCGATCCGAATTTCGCGCATTGGCGGCTGGGCGAGGTGATCGAGGACATCGACGCGCTGCCCGCCGCGCTTCAGCGCGCACTTGCCGAGCCCGGTCGTTATGCCGAAGCCCAGCGCGCCGCCTTCGCCCGGACGTTCAGCGTCACCGGACGAAGCGCCGCCGAACGCGCCGCCGAGGCGATACTCGCAAGATTTTCCTGAAACGCAGCGTTTGCGTAACGGCAGCGACATCGATTTGTCACCGCTGCTTCACAAAAGTTGCGCGAAAATGTCGATCATGCATTATACTCCTATCGATGAACGGCAGCATTTACGATTTCGGGCTTCAGCGCTCGGCGTTCGAGCCGCGCTTGCCCTCCCATGCGCGGGGGCGGGTGCCGTCGGCTGCGCCCGGTCAGGCACGCGTTCCGGCCGCCGGCCGTGTCGGCCTGATCTCGAACCCGCGCAGTCATCATAACCGAAGGACCCCGTCGCTCTGGTCCGGCCATCCGGGTGTGATCGGTCGTGCGCCGTCGACGCGCGCGGAACTGCGCGAAGTTTTGGCAAGTTTTGCGGATCGCGGGATCGACCTGCTTGCCATCGACGGCGGGGACGGCACGGTTCGCGACGTGCTGACCTGTGCCGGCGACGTCTGGCGCGGTGCCTGGCCCGACATCCTGCTGTTGCCCGCGGGAAAGACGAACGCGCTCGCCGGTGACATCGGCGTACCTGCGGCATGGGGGCTTGAGGACGGTCTTGCCGCCGCCGCACGCGGACGGACCGCGGTTCGCACGCCCCTCGAAATCACGCCGGCGGACGATCCCGATGCGAAGGTGCGCGGGTTCATTTTCGGCGCGGGCGCGTTCGTCGATGCGACCGCGCTTGCCCAGCGAACGCACCGGGCGGGTGCCTTCAACAGCATCGCGGTCGCGCTGGCACTTGGCTGGGGCGTGGCGCAGACGATGTTCGGCGGCGCGGACAGCGCGTGGCGCGCGGGCAGCCGGGTCGGTCTGGAATTCGATCCGCGCGCACGGCGGATGCACGACACCCGGCCGGACGGTATCGACGACCGCTATCTGGTGTTCGCCTCGACGCTCCATCGCATGCCCGCCGGATTGAAGCCGTTCGGCGATCCGCGCGGCGGCCTGAAAACACTGGTCGTCGATGCGCCGCCGCGGCGGCTGGCGGTGATGACCGCGCCGTTGCTCGCCGGGTCGCAATCGCTCAATCTGGAGCGCCGCGGGTATCACCGGGTCGATGCGCACCGCGTGACGATCGACATCCCGACCCGCTTCATCCTTGACGGCGAAACGTTTCCGCCCGGTGCCTATGTCCTGCGCGAGGCGGATGCGTTGCGCTTCGTCGTCGCGTGACACCCGGTCTGACGGCGTTCGCCGGCGCGTCGCTGGCGACGCCGGTCGACCCGAAGGTCAGCGCGCTCGCCGGTCTCCTGGCAGCCGATGGCGGCGCGCTCGCGGTGCTGTTCTACGGATCGAACCTGCGCAGCGGTGATCTTGACGGTGTGCTCGATTTCTATGTGCTGACCCCCGGACCCGTCGAGCGCGGCATGTGGCCGACGGTCAGCTACCGTGAGATCGCGATCGGGGGCATTGTGCTGCGCGCAAAGATCGCGACGATGCGGCTCGCGACCTTTGCGAAGGCCGCGGACGACCGCACCGTCGATACCACGATCTGGGCGCGTTTCACCCAGCCGTCCGCCCTCGTCTGGACACGCGATGCCGATGCGGCCGGTCGAACGATCGCGGCGGTCGCCGGTGCGGCGATCACGGCCGCACGCTATGCCGCAGCGCTTGGGCCGACCGGGGGCGCAGTAGCGGCGGAGTATTGGCGCAGTCTCTTTCAGGCGACCTATCGCGCCGAGCTCCGCGTCGAGCGTCACGGCCGCCACGATCAGCTGGTGGCACGCGATCGCGCCTATTACGATGCGCTGCTGCCGCTTGCCTGGGCGGCCGGGGGCGTGCCGTTCGATCTTCATGCCGGGCGGATGATGGTGATGCTCGGCGGCGCGAATCGCTTGCGCCTCAGGGCCGCCTGGGCCGTCCGGAGACTGGCGGGCAAGCCGATCAACATCGCCCGCCTGATCCGCGCTACGCTGACCTTCGACGGCGCGGCGCGCTATGGGGCCTGGAAGATCGAGCGGCATACCGGCGTTCACGTCGCTCTGACCCCGTGGCGGGAGCGTCACCCCGTCCTCGCCGCGCCGCGCGTCCTCTGGCAGGTCTGGCGCAGCGCCCAATCCTGACATGCCCGATCCTGACATGGCCGATCCTGGCATAGCCGATCCTGGCACGGCCGATCCCGACATGGCCGATCCTGGCATAGCCGATCCTGGCACGGCCGATCCCGACATGGTCGCCGGGCTGATCCTCGCCGGTTCACGCGAAGGCGGCGACCCGCTGGCCGCAGCGACCGGCGTTGCGCACAAGGCGCTGATCAAGATTGGCAGGCAAACGATGCTCGCCCGCGCCGCCGACGCGCTGGGGCGTTCCGGTATCGATACGATCGCGGTCTCGGCCCGCCCCGGGCCCGTCGCGAGCGCCGCCGATGCGTCGGGCCTTCGCGTCATCCCGGCCGCACCCGGTCCGAGCGACAGCGTCGCCGCCGCGCTCGATACGCTCGGCGCGCCGCTGCTGGTAACGACGGCGGACCATGCCCTGCTCGATCCCCGCTGGGTCACCGCGTTTATCGGCGCGGTGCCGGAACATGCTGATGTCGCGATCCTGCTGGCGCGGCGGCAGACGATCGAGCGCGACGCGCCCGGCACCAGGCGGACCTATCTGCGCTTTGCGGACGGCGACTGGTCGGGATGCAACCTCTTTTTCCTCGCGACCCCCGCCGCGCGCGCGGCGCTCGACCTGTGGCGACGGGTGGAGGCGGATCGCAAGCGGCCCTGGCGGATCGTCCGCCGCTTCGGCATCCGCCTGCTGATCCGCTATATTCGCGGCAGACTGACGCTGGGCGATGCCGTCGCGCATCTGGGGCGGCTTGCCGGGATAGAGGCCGTTATCGTCGAAAGCCCGTTCGGACTTGCGGCGGTCGATGTCGACAAGCCGGAGGATCTGGCGATGGTCCGCGCCCTGGTCGAGCGAAACCCTGGCGACACAGCGACCTGACCCCTGATCGGAGATCAGGACGCCCGTATCAGCGGACGCGCGTCCATTCCTGCGACTTGCAGATGAACAGCACGCACGCCTTGACGACCAGCCGGTTTCCGCCGGTCTCGCTCAGCGTCGCGCGGTAACTGCGCCCGGACTTCGGATCATAGGCATGCCCCTGCAACCGCCCGTCATCGTCCCTGAAGCCCGACAGCACGGGCAGCCCGAGCAAGGGGCGGTTCCGGAGCGATGCATCGGCATTGTGGACGTCGGTCCGCGCGCCGTCCTTCGGATATTTCAGAACCTTGCTGACGCGCCCGCAAACCGCGTCGCCGCACCGGTACAGTTCAACCTCCGCCTTGTGGTTCTGCATCAGCCACACGCTGCCGGGCCGGATTTGCGCACTCAGCGCATCCGGTGCCGACAGCGCCGCGATCGCCAGCATCCAGCCAATTTTCCGCCTCATTCAAACTCCCAAACGTAACGCGGCCGGGCAGCCCCAAGCATCGTTCGCCCGTCATACGGCCTTCACTTGAGGCCAAGCTGAACGAGCGGACCGGCCACGGTCGCGCGGTCAGGTCTCGCCCGTCGTCTCCGGCCGCAAAAGCAGCGTCTGCGTCGGGAAGGCGATGCTTGCCCCTGCCCCGTCGATCGCGGTCATCAGCGTCAGCATCAGCGCCTCGCGCATCCCAAGCGAGGTGGCGAAGTCCGACGCGCGGAAATAGGCGAAGATCTCGATATCGAGCGAGCTTGCGTTGAATTCGGTAAACCGCGCGCGCGCGCCGTCGTCGATGATGTTCTCATCCTCCGCCAGCGCGGCGCGGACCGCGGCCAGCACTTCGCGCATCTGATCGGCGGTGGTGTCATAGGTCAGGCCGATCGTGGGGTTGAAGAGGAACCGGTCGCGTTTCGAGAAATTCTCGATCTGCTCGGCGGCGAACTTGCCGTTGGGGATGCTGACGACGGTGCGCGCATTGGTGCGGATGCGGGTCGAGCGCATGCCGATGTCCTCGACCGTGCCGGTGACGTCCGCGACGGTGCAGAAATCGCCGACCTGGATCGGCTGGTCGATGATGACGGTCACGCTGCCGACCAGATTCTCGACGGTCTTTTGCGCGCCGAGCGCCAGCGCGATCCCGCCAATGCCGAGCGCAGCGATACCGGTGGTGACATCCAGCCCGAACGTGTCGAGGATCGCGATCGCCGCGACCGCCATCAGCATGACCTTGGCGGTCCGCCTGAGCAGCGTGATGACCGACACCGCCTGCCGCCGTTCGGCGCGGCGCATGCGGCCCGCCACCAGCCGCGCGATCGCATCGACGAGGCGCAGCAGGAACCAGGCAAGCGCCACCCATGCGACGATCCCGGCATAGCGCAGCAGCGTCTGCCGCGCGACGATCGCGACCGGCATCGCGTTGGCATAGACATAGAAGGCGACGACCGCGAGATAGAGGCTGAGCGGCGGCAAAGCGGCGGACAGAAAGCCGTAAACCGGACTCTGCTCATGCTCGGGCAAAAAGCGCCGCATCGCGCCAAGGATGATGCTCGCGACCAGGCGGAGCAGAAAGAAACTCGCGGCGGCGATGACGAGCAACAACACCCAGTCGCGCGCGGGGGCACCGGCGACGCTCGTTTCGGTAATGCCGGTCCCAGAGGCGGATAGCGGGTCGACCCGGGGCCGGGCGATAAGCGTGCGGATCGTGGCATGCGAGATGCGCCAGATCTCCGTGCCGCCCGCGTCCGCACTTCGGGTCAGCATGATCGGCGTACCCGTCGCCCCGGAGCCGATCGTGCCGACGCGCTCCTGATTTTCGGGCAGATCATCCTCGATCCGTCCGCTCTTGTCGTTGGACAGCGCCGCGAACGGCTGCAACGTGCCGTCCGCATCGAGCGCCGCCTGCAACCGGCGGGCAAGCTGTTCCGCGCTTTTCTCGATCTTCGGATTGCTCTCGACGGCCAGGTCGAAATAATTGGTCGCGCGCTTGTAATCCTTTGCCGCCAGCGCATCGATCAACCCGGTGACCGACGATCGCGGCGTTTCCCGGTCAAAGGGGTCGGAGGCGACCGCGGGCGCATCGCCCGGCTTGGAGGACGGCAACAGCTGCGCACCCGCCGGTACGGCCGCCGCCAGCAGTATCAGGACGGCGATCAAACGGTAGATCATGGTCATCAATCCGGCTGCTCCAACGCTGCAAACTCCTTCGTCATCTTTCGTTTCGAGCGGCACGGTCCGCCGTGCGAGCCCGTGGTCCGCCCTGCCCAGGAGCCTTGATCCGTTCATCCGGCACGGTGACGCGCCCGACTTTATAGAGCGGGCATCCCGGCCAAGTCCAATCGGCGACGCCGCGCAGCCGCCGGATCCTGACGCGAGGTTCAGGCCGTGATGGTAAAATATGCCGCGATTGCGAACCATGTCTGATAGATCAGCAGAGCGGCGACAAGCGCGATATGGACGCGCCGTCTGGTCGTGCTGATCCCGATCAGGCAGGCGATCAGCATGACCGCGACCCGCACATCGTATTTCGCGCCGAGCAATACGAACTGCGCCGGTCCTTTCAGCACGGTATCGCCGATATCGAGGATAGTAATGACGCCGATCAGGCCGAAAACCCAGAAACGGCGGGAGAGAATATAGTCCTCCAGCCCCGAATATTCGTCGGTGTCTTCGGGCAGCAACAGAGCCGCGAGCGTGAAATAGCTTGAACAATAGATGATAAGAAAAAAATACGTGCCGAACGTCCAATCGCGCACTTCGGCGAGCCGGTATTCCCACCACCAAAAGGTTACGACGGACAAGAAAGTCCAGACCACCCAGCCGAAATGGATGATCGAAACGCGGTTGCGCGACGGATGCTGAACGAACCCGACCATCCCTTTCAGCAAAGTCGTCAGCGTTAGGCCGAGGACAATACTGAGCACGACCCGGATATGCAGATAGAGCGGGTCCATAGCGATGCTTGATGCCATAAGCGCTCTATGAACCGGGCATCTGCCGAAAGCCACGCAGACAAAGCGCCGGGTGTGCTTGCAACAACGTGCCCGCAATGTCCGAGCCGCGCCAAGCCGGGTCTCAAGGGCTGGAATACTCCCGGCTTTCCGGTTAACCCGGGTTGCAGCAATCAGCGTTGATCCATTCGATATCGTTACCGACGTCCCGCGAAACATGGTGCGCGTTACGATGCGGGGTCACTGGTCGCTCGGCACGATCGCCGATTACCGCGCTGCGGTGGGAGCGGCGGTCACCGCGCTGCTCGCCAAGGGATGCAAGGGCCGCGACGTCGCCGCCCTGGTCGACGCGCGCGAGCTGACCGCCCAGTCGCAGGACGCGATCGCGGATTATCGCCGAAGCATGAGCCGCGAGGAATTTCTGCCGCGCAAGCTCGCGACCGTCCCGGCGAGGGCCTTGTTCAAGCGTCAGGTCGAACGCATCGACATTCCCAACCAGCGCATCTTCACCGATCCCGGCGAAGCGCTTTCATGGCTGCTCGCGACTGACAAGGACGACTGAACGCGGTCGCCCGGCCGCAACGATCCGCTCGATCGTCGCGAAGAACCGTTGCCCGGCGGCGGCTCCGCGTTCTATTGGTCTGCCCGGGCGGCATGGGGAACAGCGGTGAAACAGGTCAAGACACTTGCCGACATCGCGTTGATCGCCGGGGTAACACCGGCGACGGTATCGCGCGCCTTGTCGGACAATGCGCGGATCAGCGCGGCGACGAAGCGCCGGGTACTGGCGATCGCCGACGAACACGGCTTCCGGATCAACCAGACCGCCCGCAACCTTCGGCTCGGCAAGACGCATTCGATCGGGGTGGTACTGCCGCTGGGGCATGAAAGCGCGCAGCGCGTGTCCGATCCCTTTTATACTGCGCTGATCGGTCACCTGATGGAGGGGCTGGCGCAGCGCGAGCACGCGATGCTGCTGTCCGCGGTCATGCCGCACGACAGCGAATGGCTGACGACGCTGTCGCGCAGCGGCCGGGTCGACGGGATCGTGGTGCTCTGCCAGTCGGATCAGGATGCCGTGCTGCGGTCGGTCGGCCGGCATTATCTGCCGATGGTCGTCTGGGGAGAAACCAGCGCGGGCGGGGGCGATTATTGCTGTGTCGGCACCGACAACCGCCGGGGCGGGCGGCTGGCGACCGAACATCTGCTGAAGGGCGGCCGCCGCCGCATCGCCTTTGCCGGGATGACCGACATCCCCGAACTGGCGGCGCGGCATCAGGGGTATCTCGATGCGCACGACGCCGCCGGGATCAAGCCCGGACCGCAGATCGCGGTCCCCCTCGCCTTCAATCCCGATGCACCGATGTTCCACGAACAATTCACCGATCACACCGATATCGACGCGCTGGTCGCGGCGTCGGACATGATCGCGATGGGCGCGATCCGGGCGCTCGCCCATGCCGGGCGCCGCGTGCCGGAGGATGTCCGCGTGGTCGGTTACGACGATGTCAGCCTTGCCGCGCATACGCTGCCGACGCTGACGACGATCCGTCAGGATCTGCAGGCGGCGGCGCAGCGGCTGCTGGCTTTGCTGTTCGACCGGATCGCAGGCAAACCCGCCCCGTCCGAGTATATTCCGCTCCAGCTGATCGAGCGTCAGTCGGCGTGAGATGGGCGCATAGCGGTTGACTGGAGAGGGGATCGCCATATGAACGCAAACGATTACGCGGTCGTTAAAGGCCGCATCGGGAGAGAGACGATGATCGCGCGCAACGGCAGGAAATTCATATGGATTGCAGCGCTCGCATCGGCGGCGGCGCTGCCTGGCGTAGCGCAGGCGCAGCGCCAGGAACAGGCGCAGACCGCAGCGGCACCCGCGACGCTCACCGCCGCGCATGACGGCATCGAGATCAGGCAGGGCGCGGCGGTCACGCGGATTACCGCGCTCACCGACGACATCGTCCGCATCCGCATCGCAGCGGACGGCCGTTTCCCCGAGGATGCAAGCTGGGCGGTGGCCCCCGCGACGCGCAAGCAGCGGGTGGCGGTGACCGCGACGCCGGACGGCTTTTCGACGAAAACGATGCGTGTCGCGATCGATGCCGCGAGCGGGCGGATGACGATCACCGACATGGCGGGCAAGGTCATCACCGCCGATGCCGCCGATCCTGTCCGCATCAATGGCCGCCGCTTCGAATTGCGCAAGGCGATGCCGCTGTCGGAACATTATTTCGGGCTGGGCGACAAGACCGGGCCGATGGACCGGCGCGGCGGCACCTTCGTCGACTGGAACACCGACGCGTTCGGCTTCCTGCCC
Organism: Sphingomonas sp.; assembly: GCA_965219075.1. Taxonomy (GTDB): domain Bacteria; phylum Pseudomonadota; class Alphaproteobacteria; order Sphingomonadales; family Sphingomonadaceae; genus Sphingomonas. The sequence continues at coordinate 1,113,169 of CBDCMM010000002.1, read as the reverse complement.
AGCTCCGACCCGATCTACAAGTCGATCCCCTTCTTCATCGGCACTGGTGGCGCGGGCGGAAGCTACGGCATCTTCCTCGACAACACGTACCGCGCGGCGTTCGATTTCGGCCACCGCGAAGAGGATGTTGTCGCGTTCGGCGCGCCCGGCGGGCCGATCGATTACTACGTCATCAACGGCCCGTCGCTGGCGGACGTCACGCGGCGCTTCACCGATTTGACCGGCAAGGCACCGCTGACGCCGCTATGGGCGCTCGGCTATCAGCAGTCGCGCTACAGCTATATGAGCGCTGACGAAGTGCGCAGCGTCGCCGCGCGGTTGCGCGCCGAGAAGATCCCGGCCGACGTGATGTGGCTCGACATCGATTATCAGGATCGCAACCGCCCGTTCACCGTGAACAAGGAGACCTTCCCCGATCTGAAGGGGCTGGTAGCCGACCTGGGCAAGGACGGGTTCCGCACGATCACGATCACCGACCTGCACGTCGCGAAGGTGGCGGGCGAAGGCTATGCGCCCTATGACAGCGGCGTCGCGCGGGACGCGTTCGTCAAGAACCCCGACGGATCGACCTATGTCGCGCCGGTATGGCCCGGACCCTCGGTCTTCCCCGATTTCACGCTGGCGCGGGTGCGCGACTGGTGGGGCGGGCTGTTCAAGCAGCAGATCGCCGACGGGATTGCGGGCGCGTGGAACGACATGAACGAGCCCGCGATCTTCGAGACGCCGACCAAGACGATGCCGCTCGACACGCGTCACCGGATCGACAGCGACGATTTTGCGGCGCGCACGGCCGATCACCGCGAAATCCACAACGTCTACGGCATGGAAAATACGCGCGCGACGTATGACGGCCTGCGCAAGATCGCGCCAGACGAACGCGCGTTCGTGATGACGCGGGCGAGCTATGCGGGCGGCCAGCGTTACGCGGTAACGTGGACGGGAGACAACAACGCGACCTGGGACCATCTGAAGCTGTCGATCCACCAGATCATCAATCTGGGGCTGTCGGGCTTTTCCTACAGCGGTGCCGACGTCAGCGGATTTTCGGGCGGGCCGAGCGCGGACCTGTTGACGCGCTGGTTCCAGATCGGAGCCTTCTATCCGATTTTCCGCGATCATTCGGCCAAGGGCACGCCGAGGGTCGAGCCGTGGGTCGACGGTCCGGAACATCTCGCGATCCGGCGCAACTTCATCAACGAACGCTACCGGTTGATGCCGTATCTCTATGCGCTGACCGATCAGAATGCGCGGACGGGCGATCCGGTCATGCGCCCGGTCTTTTACGACTACCCCTCGGCATTGAGCGCGTCGTGCAACCAGTCGATGACGTTTACGCTTGGCAAGGCGCTGCTCGTCGCGCCGCCGCCAAGCCCCGAATCGCCGCAGACCTATGACGTGTGCCTCCCCGCGGGCGGCTGGTATGATTACTGGACGGGCGCGCGTGCGGGCACGCCTCAGGCGGATGCGGGCGGAACGATCCAGTCGGCGAGCCAGGCGACGGGCGCGGCGGTCGCCAGGGGCGATACCGTCAGCGAGACGCCGCGGCTCGATTATCTGCCCGTATTCGTGCGGGCGGGCACCATCCTGCCGCGCCAGGCGCTGGTCCAGAGCACGGCGGAGACACCCGCCGGGCCGCTGATGCTCGACGTCTATATGGGCGATGATTGCGCGGGGACGCTCTACGCCGATGACGGCCACAGCATGACGTACACGCGCGGCGGTTATCTCAGGCAGGCGGTGACGTGCACGGTGACGCCGACGGGGCTGGAGATCGCCTTCGCCCGGCGCGAGGGCCGGTTCACGCCGTGGTGGAAACAGATCGCGGTGACGGTGCACGGCTGGAACGGCGCGGCGCGCGTCAAGGCGGGCGGCCGGACGGTAACGGCCGGTGCGGGGACGGCACCGCAGAGCGTGACGTTCACAATTCCCGACCAAGGCAGCGGCGGGACGATCACGCTGATGCGGTGACCGGGATGGCGGCTTGGCACAGGCGCGCCGGGCCGGAACAATCAACGCCGCGCTTCGCTCTTTCAGCACACCCCCTGAAAGGATGAGGCAATGTCTGCACCCAAAGACCTGAGCGATCTTTATACCGACGAATTGAAGGACCTGTGGTCCGCCAACGATCAGATGCGCCGCGTGCTCGGCAAGGTCGCATCCAAGGCGAGCGACGAGAAACTGAAGGACATGCTGACCAAATCGCATGACGGGATCGAGAAGCATACCGATATGCTGAAGGATCTGCTCGCCTCGCACGACGAGAAGGTCGCCAAGGAACATTGCAAGGGCATGGAAGGGCTCGCCGCCGAAGCGAGCAAGCATCTGATCGACGAAGCGCCCGGCAAGGGCCCGGTGCTCGATGCGCTGATGATCGCGCAATATCAGCGCATGTCGCATTATGGCATTGCCGGGTTCGGGACCGCAGCGGCTTATGCCAAGGCACTCGGGCTGAAGGACGATGTCAAGAAACTCGACGCCGCGACCAAGGATATTTACGGCGGCGACGAATATATGACCAAGCTTGCCGAGACGACGGTCAATATCGAGGCGGTCGACGCCTGATCGGACGCCGCACAGACCGGCCGCGATTGTTCGGCGCGGCCGGCCGCTACCATGAAAAAAGCGTCATCTGCATCCTTAATCGTTTGTTAACCGTTCCTGTTAACCCAATTTCAGCGAGGAGCAGTTGATGCATACCCTACCCAAATTCGTTCGTCTGACCGCCATGTCTAGCGTAATCGCGATCGGGCTGGCGGCGGTGCCCGCCTCCGCCGCTCCGGTGATTACCGCGGTCAATACCGATCTTAACGGCGGGCCGTTTTCCTTCTCCTATCTTGGCGGTACGTTTACCTTTGCGGCGGGAAGCGGGTTTCCCAATCTTTTCGCGGTAAAGACGGCAGGCGGCGCGGCGGTCAGGACGTCGTTCTTCGGCGGTCCTTCGGTCGATTTCGTCAATCGTGGTACGGTTGTTTATGACGCGAACATTCTGGGCGGATATGCCGAAATGCCGGTGCTGACCGACGCGCGGTTCTCAAACAACGACAGCTTCCTCGGTCTGCGCGTAACCTCGAACGGGCAGAATTATTACGGTTTCGCCTACACGACGAATTCGGTCCTCAACAGCTACGGGTTCGAAACGTCGCCTGAAACCGCGATCACCGCGACGACGGCGATCCCAGCGGCGGTACCCGAACCCGCGACCTGGGCGATGATGCTGGTCGGCTTCGGCGCGGTCGGTTTCGCGATGCGTCGGCGCAAAAGCGAGCGCGGGGCCGTTCCGCTGGCGGCGTAACTCTCGTTGCTGCACGGTTTGCGCGGGCCCGGCCGGTCCGCGCGACGGTGCGGCCGTGCGATCAGGCGGACATCCGGGCGAAGCAATTCGCATCGTCTGCAACCTTAACCTTGGGTTAACCGTATATGTTAACGTGAGTTATGTGAGGAGCAAATGATGCGCAAGCTGTCCCAATTCGTCCGCCTGACCGCGCTGTCCGGCGTCGCTGCGATCGGACTTGCCGCGCTGCCCGCCTCCGCCGCGCCCGTCATCACCGGGGTGATGACCGACCTGAACAACGGTCCGTTTTCCTTCTCCTATCTCGGCGGGACCTATGTCTTTGCCGCGGGAAGCGGATTTCCGAATTACTATGCGGTAAGGACGCTGAACGGCGCCGCGGTCGCTTCGTTTGCGGGCGCGCCCTCTGTAGAGTTTCCCAATCGCGGCGGCCCGAACTTCTATGACGGCAATATCCTTGGCGGATATACCGAACTGCCCGTACTGACCGAGGCGCAGTTTTCGAATGGCGACAAATATCTGGGTCTGCGCGTAACGTCGGGCGGCCAGAATTATTACGGTTTCGCCTATACCACCAATTCGGTCCTCAACAGCTATGGGTTCGAAACATCGCCCGAGACGGGGATTTTTGCGACAATGGCGATCCCCGCCGCGGTGCCCGAACCCGCGACGTGGGCGATGATGCTGGTCGGCTTCGGCGCGATCGGTTTCGCGATGCGGCGGCGCAGAAGCGAGAGCGGGGCCGTTCCGCAGGCGGCCTAGAACCCATCCGGAACGGTTGCGCGGACCCAATTCGTACGCGTAGCCGTTGACGATGTGAAAACAGGAGCAGCGGCATGGATATCGGTTCAATCCTCAATCAGGCGGGCGGCATCGGCGCGATCGCAAGCAAACTCGGTGTGGATGAATCGACGGTTGAAAGCGGCGCGGGCGCGCTGTTGCCGCATGTCGTGAATGGCGTCGAACGTCAGGGGCTTCCCGGTGGCGCGAGCGCTGCCGCGGCAAATCCGGGCGCGGCCGAACCGCAAGCCGCCGTCGGTGGCGGGCCGGGCGGCGGATTGGGCGGGATGCTCGGCGGGATGCTTGGCGGCGCGGGTGGTGCCGGCGGTATTCTCGGCAGTCTTGTCGGCGGCGGGGCAGGAAACGAAATCCTCGGCCATATCTTCGGATCGAAGGACACCAGCCGCGACGTCGCGGCGCAGGCATCGCAGCAAAGCGGTGTCGATCCGTCGATCCTGAAGAAACTGCTGCCGATCGTCGCCGGGGCGGTCGCCATGCATTACGCAACCAGCCGCGGCCAGAGCGGAGGGTCCGGCGGAGCCGGTGCGGGCGGCGGCATCCTCGGCTCGGTGCTCGGCGGTCTGGGCGGGCGTTAGACCCGGTCAAACACGCGCGCGGCGTAAAGCGAGCAGTCGCCTCGCCCGCCCCGCCTCAGCGATTCCCCATAATGCCGTACGGCCGCTCGCAATCGGTGGTTGAGGCGTATCGTGACGCTACCCGCTCCGGCTAATCGGGAAAATAGCGGCGTGTGACCGATCAGGCCGTGTTCACGATCCGGTAGCCGGCAAGCAAAGGGCGTAAATCAAGCGAGTTCGCCATGCACTGCTGGACACGATGCCCGTTTGGTCATGCTGGAGGCGACCGGCAGACATTGGGAATCTTTGGGACTCTAAGGTCGCTCCGGTTTTCGCGAGTCGGGCGGAAAAGCGGACGCTACGTTGGCCGGCCGGTTACGATCCCAGACTGCCGCGTGCACTTCGATATTCATACTCTGAAAGTGAACATTTAGTCTGTTTCAACAACAGCCTGTTGCAGAACCTGGAGCCGGGATATTTGAGGGAAATGCTTTGTTGGCTTGTCTTAGTTTTGCATAAGCAGTTCCAGCGATCGTTTGGGATCGATCAGGTGGCGTCGGCCATCGGCGCTCGCGGTCGAGCCGTCAATGATCAGGCCGATCACATCCGAGGGACGTAGAGCCGGGTTCACCGCCAGCAGTTTGGCCGCAAGGTTGACGACCTCGGGCGATGCCATCGACGTGCCCGAAAGACGCAATTTGCTCCCGCCGGGCACAACCGATTCGATCTGATAGCCATTGGCATGCACGCGAACGGTTTGGCCGTAGCTGGTGAAGCCCGCCTCGTCTCCGGCGCGATCGACAGCGCCGACCGTCAGTAAATTGGGCAGTTCGAACGAAGACGGGATGTCCTCGCCAAAGCCCGTATCGCTGTTCGAATTACCCGCGGCGCAAATGAACAGAATATCGGGGGCGCTTTTGAGGGCCGCGAGCAGGCCAGCCCGGTCGATGTTGAACAGATGCCGCGCCAGCGCCTTGCGGTCGGCGGCGTCCTTGCCGACGCCATTGGCTTCGAGCGCCTCCTCGACACCAGCCGGTCCGCCGCCCCAACTCATATTGACCACACGTATACCGTGCGTGCGAAACCAATCGACATAGGTCCGATACGCCGCGACCTGCCGCTGAATCATCGGCTCGGTCGGCGGAGCCGGCACAGTATGCCAATCCCAATTCTGGCGCGCGACCGCCAATCGGATCACCGGGTTCCCGCGTGCGGCGATCCCGGCGACATGGGTTCCGTGTGCATAATAGCCGGCGAAGAAGTTCAGTTGTTCAATGAACGCCGACACTTTGTCAGGTGCGATCGCCGCCGCCTTTTCCTGCAACGCGTCAGCAGCGGGGCTGTCGATCGCCTGTTCCAGATCCGACTCGCCCTCCACATCAGCAAGGCGCTTGGGATAGAGCGCTGCCTGTTCCGGCGTCAGCGGGATCAGCGGGCCGTGGCTCGGCCGGAAATCGATGTCGAACGCCAGGCCATGCGGATCGAAGCGCGGATCGGGATGCGGATCGCTATAGATTTTCCCTGGGAACAGCGAGAGGTCGACGCCCTCGTCCCAGATTGCGACGTTGACCGGGGTGAGCGGCCAATCGGACGGGAGCGACATCTCACGGGCGGCCCAGATGTCCGGTTTATCGACCCGGTTGGCTGCAATCAGCGCTTTGAGCACGGCAATCGATTCGGCTCGCACCGGAAGCAATTCCCGCAACGCAAGGCGAGCGGAAATCAACGCCCACGCGCGATTGTTGCTGATTTCCCCGTTTGCCGCGCGGGCAGCGTCGACATAGGTTGCCGTTCCACCAATCACCACCGGCTGCGTTCGAAGCTGTATTGCCGTCTTGGTTTCCTTGATCGCGTTGCCGATCACTGACCACGAAAGCGGCGCGAGGCTGGCCGCGTAGGTGCGCGCAAACGCCTGACGAAACGCCTCGCCCGAGTTCTGACCGGTCGACGCGCGCGCGGCAATTAACGCGCGCGAGCGCAGCGAGTCCAGTGCAAGCGCGTCGGGCTTGTCCTCCAGGCTATGGATTTGATCGGCGATCTCGATCGCGTGGCGATCGTCATGCAGCAGCAAGGCAATGTTGAGTAAAACGCCGAGCAATTCGCGGCGCGTGCCCCTATCCTGAATGTCGTAATTCTTCAGGGTCTGTCCGACGTCGGCGCCCACCTTCGCGGCAAAGACATTGAAGACGGGACCGTCCGCCGCAAGAAAGTCTGCCGCTTTACCAACAATATGATAGCTATGACGCGGGAGATCGTCTTGCGTGGTGACGATCTGTTTCGCGCGCTCTTGAGCGTGAACGGACGACAGCAAAGGAACGACGGGAATGACCGCAAAGCATCCGATCGCTAGCCAAAGCAAAACTCGCATCATCAAGTTCCTTGTCTAAAGAGTGCCTCTTTTCAATTTACGGTGTTAAGCGCGTGACTTGACTCTATGCGGCCTTGATGAACTCGGCGTCCGATATGGAACAATTAGCGCCAAAAAATGATCGTCGCAACTACACGTATCAGCGCCGCTTCCTTTTGACGATTGACGTATGAGAACGGCCGCTTTCAGGCGCACCTAATCCGGTCGCGATTGGCGATATCTGCTCGGCTGACGACAACATCGCGTTTTCTTTGAAATCCGATCAAGCCGCATTCAGCAAAATATCGACGTTGATCGCATCGTAGCGAAACACGATCCCGCCATGGGTGCGATCCAAGGTGTCCGTCCCGCCGCCGCGCCCGCCAAACGCCGGGCGACGAAGGAGAGACTCTCTTCATGCTCCGGCGCAACCTGCCATGCGGTTTTGCGCGCTTCCGGGTTGGAACCGGGACCGGGACCAGAACGCGGATCAGGATGCCCGGCCGGTATGAGGCAGGGATTTGCCGCCCAATCGGTGGCGAAGCCTCCACTGAAAATCGATTGCGCGGTCGCCGGTGAGGGGCGCCGGGTCGAACCAACGGACCTATGCCTGGGCATTTGCGCAGCCGCTTCCCGGCGGCACGCGTTGCACCCTTGGCATCCGCGACGGGCTGAAGAGCGCGAGCGGCTATGTGGTCGGCGGCGGTCCCTGGATGCCGGGGAGCAAATCGCAGCGGGCATGCGTTGGTCCGGCATGAGTCCCAGCCACTAAAAGGAGACGCCGCATGGCTTTCGAACTTCCCGCCCTTCCCTATGACTATGACGCGCTAGAACCGGTGATCAGCAAGGACACGATGCATTTCCATCACGACAAGCATCACCAGGGCTATACCGACAAGCTGAACGCCGCGGTCGAGGAGGACAGTTCGCTTCAGGGCAAAAGCATCGAGGACATCATGACGATGGTGTCGTCGAAACCCGCCGCGGTGCGTAACAATGGCGGCGGATATTGGAATCACGATTTCTTCTGGAAAACGATGAAAAAAGGCGGCGGCGCGCCGTCGGGCAAGCTGAAGGACGCGATCGATCGGGATTTTGGCGGTCTCGACAAGCTGAAGGAGGACTTCAACGCCAAGGGCGCGGGCCAGTTCGGATCGGGCTGGGCGTGGCTGATTGCCGATCCTTCGGGCAGACTGAAGGTCGTCAGCACGCCGAACCAGGACAATCCGTTGATGGATGATGCCAAGGACAAGGGTACGCCGCTGCTTGGCAACGATGTCTGGGAACATGCCTATTACCTGACGTACCAGAATGATCGCGGCGGGTATCTGAAGGCGTGGTGGGACATTGTCGACTGGGACAAGGTCGGCGAACGCTATGCCAGGGTTGCTGGCTGAACCTTTGCCTACGGCCTAATCGGCGGGCGGGATGTCGGCGACGGCATCGCTGCCCGTCTGAAGGCCGTGGCGCAGCAGCATCGGCAGGTTTGCGAAGGCGAACAGCAAGGTCAGCGGGATCGCGCCCCAGATCTTGAAGCCGAGCCAGAAATCGAAACTCGCATTTGCGCGGACAATTTCGTTCAGCACCGCCATCCCGGCAAAGAACAGCGCCCAGTTGATCGTCAGCCGCCGCCACCCCGTCGCGGTCAGCCCGGGATAGCTCGCCTCCAGCAAGCCCTGTAGCAGCGGCCGCCCGGTCAAGAGGCCGAAGGCGAGAATGGCGGAAAACATCGCATAGACGATCGTCGGTTTCATCTGGATGAAGCGCGGATCGTGGAAATAGATGGTCAGTCCGCCGAACACGACGACGAAGCCGCCCGATATCCACAGCATCGGCGAAATACCGCCGAAGCGGAGGCGTGAGACGATCATCGCGATCGCGGTTGCCAGCACGAACGCGGCGGTCGCGACGATCACCCGCGAGATGACGAGCGCGCCGATCCGGTCGATGTCGGACAAAAAGCCGCTCGTCGCTGCGACCAGCCGCATCATCGGTTCGGCGGGCGCGAAGAAATTGACTGCAAAGAAGATGAGCAGCGGTGCGTATTCGATCGCCATCCGCGCGCCCGGTGACGGCTCGGGTGCCGGGCGGCCGGTTGCGTCCGGGTGGTTCATAACGCTTCCTCGACACCGGCGATGATCCGGCTGACCTCAAGGGCGTCGAACGGGCGCAGGTCGGTCATTGCCTCCCCCACCCCGATCGCATGGATCGGCAGACCGTATTTCTCCGCCGCGGCGACCAGAACGCCGCCGCGCGCGGTACCGTCGAGCTTGGTCATGACGAGCCCGGTGACACCCGCGACCTCCTTGAACACCTCGATCTGGCTGAGCGCGTTCTGTCCGGTCGTCGCATCGAGGACGAGCACGACATCATGCGGCGCGGCGGGGTTGAGGCGGCCGAGCACGCGGCGGATTTTGGCCAGCTCGTCCATCAGTTCGCGCTTGTTCTGCAACCGCCCGGCGGTATCGACGATCAGCACGTCGATCCCCGTCGCGGTTGCCTGTTTGACCGCTTCATAGACGATACCCGCCGCGTCGCCGCCTTCCGGCCCGGTCACGATCGGGACGCCGACACGTTCCGCCCAGGTGCGCAACTGGCCGATCGCGGCGGCGCGGAAGGTATCGCCCGCCGCCAGCATCACGCCGTAATCCTGTTCGATCAGCAGGTGCGCGAGCTTGGCGATCGTGGTCGTCTTGCCCGATCCGTTGACACCGATGACGAGGATCACCTGCGGCCGGGGGAACGCCTCGATCGCAAGCGGCCGCGCGACTTTGGCGAGCGTCTGCTCGACTTCTTCCGCGACGATCAGGCGGATACCGAGGTCTTCCAGATTGCGTTCGAAATTCCCCTCGGCGAGGCGGCGGCGGATCTTGCCCGCGGTTTCCGGGCCGAGATCGGATGCGATCAGCGCCTCCTCGATCTCGTCGAGCGTGTCGTCGTCGAGCCGGCCGGTGCCGAGCCCGGCGAGGTTGCCGACCAGCCGGTCGGAGGTGCGGCGAAACCCGCCGCGCAGCCTGTCTTGCCAGGAACCGCCGCTCATGCCGTCTGCCCCTCGGCGATCAGGACGTGGTCGCGGACGCCCGCGATCCGGACGGTCGCGACGGTGCCGGGCTCCAAGCGTCCGGCAAGCGCCACTTCGGCGAAATTGCCCGCATGGCCGCGTGTCCCCGGACGTTCGACCAGCACCTGCTGATCCGTGCCGACGAGCGTTTCGAGCCATGCCGATTTGCGCCGCGCCGCCGCTTCGCGAAGCCGGGCCGCACGCGCACGGACGATTTCGGGTGCGACCTGAGGCATGCGGGCGGCGGGCGTCGTCGCGCGCGGCGAGTAGGGAAAGATATGCGCGTGAACGATGTCGCACTCCTCGATCAATGCCAGGCTGTCCGCCGCCATGCCCGCGTCCTCGGTCGGGAAACCGGCGATCAGATCGGCACCGATCGCGATGTCGGAGCGCGCGGTCTTCAGCCGGTCGACCACCCTGATCGCCTGCGCCCGGTTGTGACGCCGCTTCATGCGTTTCAGGATCATGTCGCTGCCCGACTGGAGCGATAGATGCAAATGCGGCATCACCCGCGGCTCCTGTGTCACCAGCGCGAACAGCCGGTCGTCGATCTCGATCGAATCGAGCGACGACAGACGCAGCCGGGCGAGTGCCGGGACGCGGCCGAGCAACTGTTCGACCAGATGCCCGAGCGTAGGCTCGCCGGGCAGATCATGGCCGTAGCTGGTCAGGTCGACGCCGGTCAGCACGACCTCTCTGTGGCCCGCATCGACCAGCGCTGCGACAGCGTCGACGGCGGCCGCCGGGGGGACGGAGCGGCTTGGCCCGCGGCCGTGCGGGATGATGCAGAAGGTGCAGCGATGATCGCAACCGTTCTGAACCTCGACAAAGGCGCGGGCGTGGCCTGTGAACGCGCCGGTAAAGGCAGGTGCCGGATGCTGTGCATCGGCGCGCAGCCCTTCAAAATCGCTGATGATCACCGGCTTGGCCGAACTCCAGGCGGCGGGTGCCAGCTTGGCGGCGTTGCCGATCACGCGGTCGACCTCCGGCATTGCGGCGAAGGCGGCGGGATCGATCTGCGCTGCGCAACCGGTTACGACGATCTCGGCACCCGGCCGGCTGCGGCGCGCGCGCCGGATCGCGGCACGGGTTTGTTTGACCGCGGCGTTCGTGACCGCGCAGCTGTTGACGACGACCATGTCGCGGTCGCCGACGATCGCGCGGATCGTTTCGCTCTCGGCGATGTTGAGACGGCAGCCGAGGCTGACGATTTCTGCCTGGGGGACAAGCGACATGAGGGGCGATCTAATGACCGACGGCAGCCAAGTCCACGCCGAGGCGAAACGCGTGCTCGACTTCTGGTTCGGCCTGACGCCCGAGCGGCACTGGGACAAGGACGCCGCGCTCGATGCGGAGATCACCGACCGGTTCGGCGACCTGCGTGACCGGGTGCTGGCGGACGAGGCCGAGGACTGGAAGCTGCACCCCGATTCGCTGCTCGCCGCGATCATCCTGCTCGACCAGTTTTCGCGAAATATTTATCGAGGGAAGGCAGAGGCGTTTGCGGGCGACGCGCTTGCCGCCAAGCTCGCGCTGCTGGCGATCGATCGCGACTGGGACGAGCGGTATCCGCCCGAGCGGCGCGTGTTTCTTTACATCCCGCTGATGCATGCCGAGGACGAGCCGCTTCAGGATTTGAGCGTGCATAAATATGAGGCGCTGGGGCTTCAGCAGCAGATCGATTTCGCGAAGGCGCATCGCGACGTGATCCTGCGCTTCGGACGGTTCCCCGGCCGCAACGCGGCGCTGGGGCGCAAGACGACGTCGATGGAAAAGGAGTATCTGGCGACGACGTCCGATAATTGGTGACGCGCTTGCGCATCGGCGCTGCCGGGGGTAAGGCACCGCACAGGTTTCCGTTGCGGGACCATCTGAAGGGCCGTGCCTATGGGCGCACGCTGGCCGGCGAGGTTTCGCCCGCCGGCGCTTTTGCGTTTGGCGGCAGGCGGATTGGGAATTGGCGATGTTCGAAAGCCTGAGCGACAGATTAGGCGGCGTGTTCGACCGGCTGCGCGGTCGCGGTGCGCTGACCGAGGCGGACGTGCGCGGCGCTATGCGCGAGGTGCGGATCGCGCTGCTGGAGGCCGATGTCGCGCTGCCCGTCGCGCGTGAGGTCGTCGAGAAGATCACCGAACAGGCGGTCGGCCAGAATGTGCTGCGATCGGTGACCCCGGGGCAGCAGGTCGTCAAGATCGTCAACGACGCGCTGGTCGAGATGCTCGGCGCGGACGCCTCCGAACTCGAACTGAACGTCGCGCCGCCCGCGGTCATCATGATGGTGGGGCTTCAGGGGTCGGGCAAGACGACGACGACCGCCAAGATCGCCAAGCGGCTGACCGGGCGGGATCGTAAGAAAGTGCTGATGGCGTCGCTCGACGTCAATCGCCCCAACGCGCAGGAACAGCTGGCGACGCTCGGGGTCCAGACCGAGGTTGCGACGCTGCCGGTGATAACCGGGCAGCAACCCGTCGACATCGCGAAGCGGGCGCTTCAGGCGGCGAAGCTGCAAGGCTATGACGTGCTGATGCTCGACACCGCCGGGCGGCTGCACGTCGACCAGGCGCTGATGGACGAGATGCGCGCCGTCGCCGATGTGTCGCGGCCCGCCGAAATCCTGCTCGTCGTCGATGCGCTGACCGGGCAGGACGCGGTCAACGTCGCGCAGAATTTCTCAACGCAGGTACCGCTGACCGGCGTCGTACTAACCCGGATGGACGGCGATGCGCGGGGCGGCGCGGCGCTGTCGATGCGCAGCGTCACCGGCAAGCCGATCAAGTTCGCAGGCACCGGCGAAAAGCTCGATGCGCTCGAAGCGTTCCATCCCGAGCGCGTCGCCGGGCGCATCCTCGGCATGGGCGACGTCGTCAGCCTGGTCGAACGCGCGGCCGAGAGCATCCAGCAGGAAGACGCCGAGCGGATGGCGGCGCGGCTGGAAAAGGGCAAGTTCGACATGAACGACCTGCGCGCCCAGCTGGCGCAGATGCAGCGGATGGGCGGGCTGGGCGCGCTTGCCGGCATGATCCCCGGCATGAAAAAGGCGCAAGGCATGGTGCAGCAGGCGGGCGGCGACAAAATGCTGGTCCATATGGACGCGATGATCGGATCGATGACGCTGAAGGAACGCGCCAAGCCCGAACTGCTGAACGCGAAACGCAAGATCCGCGTCGCCAAGGGATCGGGAACGACGGTGCAGGAGGTCAACAAACTTTTGAAAATGCATCAGGAAATGGCGGGCGCCATGAAGAAGATCAAGAAAATGGGCGGCATGAAAGGGATGCTCGCGATGCTCGGCAAGGGCGGGATGGGCGGCCTCGGCAACGCGCTCGGCGGACCGCAGATGGGCGACGCGATGAAGGGGCTGGGCGGCCCCGGCGGCGGGTTGCCGGGTCTCGGCGGGCCGGGGGCGGGGGGGCTTCCGCCCGAACTTCAGAACCTGTTGAATAAAAAGAAGAAATAACGAACCGAAGATCATCCTGTCCCGGCACGCGCCGGGGCCAACGCATTCAAAAAGGAATACAGCACATGGCAATCAGCATTCGTCTATCGCGCGGCGGCTCAAAGAAGCGGCCTTATTACCGGATCGTCGTTGCCGATGCGCGCAGCCCGCGTGACGGCCGCTTCATCGAAAAGATCGGCAATTACAATCCCTTGCTCGCCAAGGACAGCGACCAGCGCGTCCAGATCGACGCCGATCGCGCGAAGCACTGGCTGAGCGTCGGGGCGCAGCCGACCGACCGGGTCGCGCGGTTCCTGGATGCAGCGGGCGTGCGGGAGCGGGCGGCACGGAACAATCCGAACAAGGGCAAGCCCGGCGAAAAGGCGACCGAGCGCGCCGAGGAACGCGCCTTCAAACAGGCGGAAGCCGACGAGGCCGCCGCCGCCGCCAGCGCTGCTCCCGAGCCCGAGGCGCCAGAGCCCGAAGCGCCCCGGTCCGAAACCCCTGAAGCCGGCAGCAATGAAGAGGCCGAAGCGGTCGTCGCCGCCGAAGTGGAGACCGCGACCGAAACACCAACGCCCGAGGCCGAGCAGGTGGCCGAGGCTGCTGAAGCAGAGCCGACGCCCGACAACGCGGCCGAGCCGGCAGCCGAGCCGAAAACCGAAGCCGCGGCCGGGTAAGCGCCGATGACCGCGACCGGCCGGCCGGTCACGCTGGCCGCGGTCGCGGGCGCGCACGGCATTACGGGCGAGGTGCGGCTGAAGGTCTTTGCCGAAGACCTGTCATGTTACGCCTCGTTCAACGGCGGTGCGCTGACGATGACGTCGCTGCGGCAGGGAGCCGGCGGTGCGATCGCCCGTTTCGCCGGGATCGGCGATCGCAACGCGGCAGAGGCGCTCCGCGGCACCGCGCTGACCGTCGCGCGCGCCGATCTGCCGCCGCTCGGCGAAGGGGAATATTACCACGCCGACCTGATCGGACTGCGAGCGACCGGCGTCGACGGTAGCGAGATCGGCATGGTGGTCGCCATCGACAATTTCGGTGCGGGCGACGTGATCGAGATCGAGCGCACGGACGGGCGCCGCTTCATGGTGCCGATGGTGCCCGCAGCGGTGCCGGAATGGAACCACGAACGCCTCATCGTCAGCGACGACTTTCGCCAGTAAAACGCCCAGACGCCATCAGGCCGCAACCAAAACGCGGTCTTGCCGGTTCATTCCATAAGGCCCGACCGAAGCGGCGGAACACGAGGTTGAAAGGACCGGACATGGCGAACGAAAACGATACGAAGAAAGCGGCGGACGAAGCCGCTGCGCGCAGCAAGGCGGCGACCGACAAGGCGGCATCGCAGGCAAAGTCGGCGACCGGCAAGGGCGCATCGGAGGCCAAGGCCGCAACCGAGAAGATGGCCGAACAGGCCAAGACAGCGGCGGATACCGGCGCGAAGAACGCGAAATCGGCAACCGACGCGATGCGCGACGGCGCGGACAAGGCGACGCGAACTTTCAACGAAACCGTCGTCGAACCGGGCAAGCGCGCGGGCGAGGCAATGCGCTCGACCGGCAAGAAGATGGCCGAAAGCGGATCGACGATCGGCACTAGGATGATCGATCAGGCCGAAACGAACACGCGTGAAGCGTTCGAGGCGATGCGGCGCGCGGCGGGCGCGAGCGACCTGACCGAGGTGATGAAAATCCAGAGCGATTACATGCGCGAACAGGGCAACCGCAGCATGGGCCAGGCGCGCGAGATCGGCGAAATGATCATGCAGTTCGGCCGCGACGCCGTCGCACCGCTGCGCGGCGACAGGTAAGCCAGTAACCGAGGATTGCGTGGCCCGGTCGGCGCATCCGGTTCATTCGGTTCTAACCGGATGCCCGGCCGGGTTCCGCAAGCCGCTCCGCCACCCGCCGGCAGACGTGGCGGTTGAGCGCCAGGGCAATGTGGCTGCCCGGCACCTCGATATTGTCATGCCCCGGCCCTGACCCCTCGCGGCAATGCCGCCAGGGCACGACACCGTCCGAGCGCGTATAGATCGCGGTAAACGGCACGCGCGACGGCACCGCGCTTTCCGCGAGCAGCGCGAGGGCCACCGGATCGGTCACTTTCTGCCCCGTCAGGATTTCATAGGCGCGCCACACCGCCGTCGCCTTGGGATCGCCGCCGAACGGCGCGGCGAGCGCGATCACCCGGCGTACCAGATCGGGACGGCGATGCGCCGCCAGCCGCGCCATCACCCCGCCCAGGCTCCAGCCGACAAGGCTGACCGGTTCACCATATCGGTCGTAAACTTGTGCGACGCGCGCCATCAGCCGGCCGGCGTCGGTCCCGGTCGACCGCGGGCCGAGATTACGGCCGAGCGTCCACGGTTCGCTGCGATAACCGAGCCGCATCAAATACGCGCGCAGCATCGCGGTCGACCGGTCGCTCGCCAGAAATCCCGGGATGACCAGAACGGGATGGCCGTCGCCCGGCGGTACGGCGGTCAGCCGGTCGCGCCACCGGCCAAGCGCGATCACGTCGCCAGCCGCGCGCGGCAGTTCGGTCAGCGTCAGCCATGCCGACGGACGACCGGGACGGCTTTCGTCGCGGCCCCCGGCGGCGGCGTTGGCGGCGGCGTCAGCGACCGGGTCCGCGACGGCACCCTGCCGGTTCAGTGCTTGCGGCTTTTCTTCGGTTTGGCGGGTTCGTCCCCGGCGTCCGCTGCGACGGGCTTGCCGCCGAGCGCGCCGAGCGCGGCCTCGATCCGGAACAGCGCCGCCTCCACCCGTTCGAGCCGTTCGGACAGCGCGGTGACATCGCTGCCGGTCGCGACGTTGGCCGCGGACAGCGCGCGTTCGATCATCGGCGCAAAACCGGTCTGAAACCCGCCGCTCTCCGCCCCGTCGCCCCCCGCCCCGTCGGCCCCCGCCCCGCTGCCGCCCCCTTTACCGCGCCCGGATTGCAGAAACAGGTCGAGGAGGATGGCGGCGGGATCGGTCGGTTTGGTCATCCACGCGTTGTCCGCCCGCAACCGCGCAGCGTCAAGCCGTATCGTCACGCCTGATCGCCCGCCGGTTTCCCGCCGCCGAAAATCCCGCTACACGCCCGCACAGCGCGCGCCCGTAGCTCAGTTGGATAGAGCACGAGCCTTCTAAGCTTGGGGCCGCTGGTTCGAATCCAGCCGGGCGCGCCATTCCCGTTCGATGCTGGGCACCGGCATGATTTGCCGTGCATAGAAGTGACCGGCAGCATGCTCCAACGCGTTTTTTTGCTCCCGAAATCCGGATGCGAGTGTCACCGATTTCGAAACAGTCAATGCGTGCAAGGACGTAATCCTGATGGAGGGCCGGGGCATCGCTGCGAAGCTTTTCGTTCAGCAACGTTGTGAATCGATCCAGAGGATGCGATGCGTCGCTCCGATGTCACCAGTTGCCGTTTGAGAACTCCGGCCGCCGGAACACATGCGCAACGGTCCATGCGTTCGACTGCGTCACCAAGCGGCTTGTTCGCAAATTCAAGGATGCCCGCCTCCCACGCAAGCGTCTGACCGGCATTTATCGGCACCACGCGCGGCATCGGCGCGGTTGCGAAAGCGATGTCCGGCCCCGCAAACAGGGACGTTGGACGTGGCGCGTCCATAATTCCCTGCGTCTATGGCTTGCCCTCGCCGCCTGTCAGCGCATGGCGGCGCAGCGCATGGCGCAGCTGGTCGTAGGTGAGGCCGAGGGCATCGGCGGTCGCGCGCTGGTTATACCGGTTGCCGGCGAGCGACTGCTCCAGCAGCTCCCGTTCGAAGCGCGATACGCGCGACTTGAAATCGGATGGCCCGTCCTCGCACGCGGTGACCGGCGCGTCCTCCGCGGCAGGGCGCGGCGCGGGCGCGGACAGCGGTTCGGGTTCAGGCTCCCCCGCCCCCGCCCCCGCCCCCGCTGACGCTGGCTCTGGCGCAGGCGCGGCCGGACGATAGGGCGAATCGAACGGATCGATCTCGATCGCGTCGATCGGCCCCTCGCGCGTCCAGCGATAGACCGATCGCTCGACGACGTTGCGCAACTCACGCACATTGCCGGGCCAGCCGTGCCCGGTGAGGATCCGCGCCGCCGACGGACCGAAGCCGGGCCATGTGTCCCAGCCGATCTCCGCCCCCATCCGCCGCCCGAAATGCTCGGCCAGGATCATCACGTCCTCGCTCCGCGCCCTGAGCGGCGGCAGCGTCACGACCTCGAAGCTGAGCCGATCGAGCAGGTCGGCGCGAAAACCGTTCGCCGCCACCTTGTCGGGCAGATGCTCGTTGGTCGCCGCCACGATCCGCACGCTGACCCGGAGCGGACGTGACGATCCGATCCGTGTCACCTCGCCATATTCGACCGCGCGGAGCAGGCGTTCCTGCGCACCCATCGACAGCGTGCCGAGCTCGTCGAGAAACAGTGTGCCGCCGTCCGCCTCCTCGAACCGCCCGACCCGCGCGCGCGTCGCCCCGGTGAACGCCCCCGCCTCATGCCCGAACAATTCCGCCTCGATCAGCGTTTCGGGCAGCGCCGCGCAGTTCATCACGATCATCGGCTGGTCCCAGCGCGGCGACAGCCGGTGCAGCCGTTCGGCGACCAGTTCCTTGCCGGTCCCGCGCTCCCCGATCACCAGCACGGGCCGGTCGAGCGCCGCCGCACGGCCGGCCCGTTCGAGCGCGTCGAGAAACGCTCCCGATTGACCGATGACCTGACTGGCGCGCTCCATTCGCCGGATAATGGCGGATTACGCCGCCTGTTGGCAAGGTGAACCGGCGGTGATTTTGCCGCAAAACCGCTAAGTCCCTGTAATATGGCGTTTATCGAAACTGGCACGCAACGTGCAATGTAAAGAATATTCCGCAGACAAGCGGACAACGGACCACAAGGAGGACATCATGCTCAACACCCAGATCGCCCGCAAATTCGCCACCGTCGCCCTGACCGTCGTGATGAGCGCCACCTGCCTGATCGGTGCGCTCGCACCGGCCCAGAGCAATCAGGCGAGCATACCGGTCGCGACGACCCCGATCGCCTGACTTACCCAAGGAGTAGCCTGAATATGGGCATTTTTTCCCGAACCCGCGACATCGTCGCCGCCAACTTCACCGACCTCGTCGAAAAGGCCGAGGATCCGGCCAAGATGATCCGCATGATCATCCTCGAAATGGAGGAAACCCTGGTCGAGGTGCGCGCCTCCGCCGCGCGCACCATCGCCGATCAAAAGGAGATGCGGCGTCATATCGACAAGCTCGACCAGCTTCGGGCGAACTGGACCGAAAAGGCCGAGCTCGCACTGTCCAAGGACCGGGAAGACCTGGCCAAGGCCGCGCTGGTCGAACGCCAGAAGGCATCGGACATGGCCGGTCAGCTGAAGGCGGAAATCACCGTTCTCGACGATGCGCTACGCAGTTCGGAGGAGGATATCGGCAAGTTGCAGGCCAAACTGCGCGAGGCGCGGACCAAGCAGAACGCGGTCCAGACCCGGCTCGAATCCGCCAACAACCGCGTCCGCCTGCGCGAGATGTGGAACGGCCCCAAGACGCACGAGGCGTTCAGCCGCTTCGACGTCATGGAACGCCGCGTCGACGAGGCGGAGGGCCGCGCCGAGGCGATGGGTCTGGGCGCGCTGCCCAAGACCGTCGAGGAAGAGCTTGCGGAGCTTCGCGCGGGCGACAAGGTCGATGCCGACCTCGCCGCGATGAAGGCCCGGCTGAACAGGGAGAATTGAAATGGACGTTACCGGCATCTTCGCCATCGCCTGCATCTTCATCGGCGTGCCGTGGCTGATCCTCCACTACGTCACCAAGTGGAAGCAATCGCCGCGCATGACGACCGAGGACGAACAGATGCTCGACGAGATGTATAATCTCGCCCGCCGCCTGGAAGACCGCGTCAATACCGTCGAACGCATCATCGCCGCCGACAATCCCGACTGGAAACCCGGCCTCGCCTCGCCTGCGCCAAGCTATCAAATCGATCGGAGGAACTGACATGTCCGACAGCCGCACCAAATTCTATCTCGATAAACAGGGCGCGAAGTGGAAGGGCGTCTGCGCCGGGATCGCCGATTATACGGGGATCGAGGTGATGTGGGTCAGGATCGCGATGATCCTGCTGACGCTCGCGGGCGGCTTCCCCTGGACGCTGATCGCCTATTGGCTGATCGCGTGGATGGCGACGCCCAAGCCGATCGGACTGTACCAGAACCCGGAGGACGCCAAATTCTGGCAGGGCGTCCGCTCGAACCCCAAACGTTCGACCGCGGAGGTGCGCTCGAAATTCCGCGACATCGACCGCCGCCTTGCGGACGTCGAGCTGCACTACACCAGCCGCAACACCGCGCTCGCCAACGAAATCGACGCGCTGCGCTGAGGCGCGGGCCTAACAGGAGTACCGAACATGGACAGTGACGCAATCTTCGCCCTGATCCCGATCCTCGCCCTGATGATCCCGGTCTTGGCGATCATCGGCAGAATGATCCTCAAACCCTGGCTCGCCCACCGCGAGAAGGCGATGGAGATCGAAGCGCAGATGATCGCCGAAAAGGCCGCGCAATACGCCGCGCACAATGAACGGCTGGAACAGCGCGTCCGCGTGCTCGAACGCCTGGCCACCGACCGGGGCGGCGATCTCGCGATCGAGATCGACCGTCTGCGCGACGTGCCGCTCAACTAAATTCCTATCGATACGGAGTCTTCAAATGGGTCCCTTTTCAATGGTCGTCCTGATCGTGCTGATCGTGATGGTCGCCGCGGTGCTAAAGGCCCGCTACCGCGCGATGGGCCGGATCGCCGACCAGCCGCCGCTCGACAACC
Source organism: Sphingomonas sp. (assembly GCA_965219075.1). Taxonomy (GTDB): domain Bacteria; phylum Pseudomonadota; class Alphaproteobacteria; order Sphingomonadales; family Sphingomonadaceae; genus Sphingomonas. Next base: position 1,092,876 of record CBDCMM010000002.1, on the reverse strand, counting down.
CCGACCGGCTACGCGCCGATGACGAGTTGAGGCAGCTGAAAGCCCGCGTCGCCGTCCTCGAACGCGTGATCACCGACAATCACGGCAGCCTTGATCTCGACCGGGAGATCCAGCGGCTGCGCGATAATTGATGGGAGAGGAGCGATGACCGATCTGCATTTGTACCTGACGATCGCGCTCGCCTGCCTTGCCGGGCTGGCGATGATCACCGCTGCGACGCTTGCCGGCTGGCGCGGCTGGCTGTCGCTCAAGGGCCGCGAGCTTGATCGCACCGGGAACCCCGGCCCCACGGGCGCGGGCGCGCGCATAGAGATCGCCGACCTGAAGGAGCGCATCCGCAAGCTTGAGGCGATCGCCGCCGGGGTGGACCTGTAGGGGCGATGCCGATAGGCGCAGGCGCATGTCAGACCTCGCCGACATCCACGCGGAATACGACTTCCTCGATCCCGATGACCGCTACCGCCTGCTGATCGATCTCGGTCGCGCGTTGGAGCCGATGCCGGAACCGCTCAAGACCGATACGACGCTCGTCCGCGGCTGCTCCGCCTCGGTCTGGGTCTATCCGACGACGACCGGTACGGGCACGCTTCACTTTCTTGCGGACTCGAACGCCGCGATAACGAAGGGGATCATCGCCCTCGTGCTCAAAACGGTTCAGGATCGCCCCGCCGCCCGGATCCTCGACACCGACATCGCGGGCGAACTCGCGCCGTTCGATCTTGCCAATCAGCTGAGCTCGAACCGGACGCAGGGCATCCCCAACATGATCGCGCTGATCCGCGAAACCGCCGCGCGCTACGCCTGAGCGCCGATGTATCGGGCGCCGCGTCAGCCGGCGCGTTCGACCAGATCGCGCAGTGCACCGGCGACGCCGCGCGTCTCCTCCTCGGTCCCGATCGTAATCCTGAGGCCGTGGCCAAGTCCCTGTCCGGGCAGCCAGCGGACGATATAGCCCGCCTCCATCAAACCGTGATACGCCGCCTCGGCGGTGAGCGCCCCCTCGAACAGCACCAGCACGAAATTCGCTTCGGACGGCACCGCGCGCAGCCCCGCATTGCCCAGCGCGCCGATCTGTTCGTTGAACCAGGCACGCCATTTCCGGTTGTGCGCGCGGGTCGCGGCGACGAAATCGCCGTCGCCCGCCGCCGCGATCGCCGCCTGCTGCCCGGCGATCGTAACGCTGAACGGCGCGCGGATCCGGTGCATCGCATCGATCACCGGCGCCGGGCCATAGCCCCAGCCGATCCGCTCCGCCGCCAGCCCGTGGATCTTGGAAAAGGTCCGCGTGACAAGCACGTTGGACGCGGTCCGCGCGAGTTCCAGCGCACCGTCGTCCCCGTCCGGTTCCAGATATTCAGCATAGGCCTGATCGAGCACCAGCAGCACATGACCGGGCAGTCCGGCGTGCAGCCGCGCGATCTCGTCCCGGCCCGCAAACGTGCCCGTCGGATTGTTCGGATTGGCGACATAGACCATCGTCGTGCGCTCGCTCACTGCGGCCAGGATCGCATCGACATCGGTCGCATAATCCTTGTCGGGGACGACCACCGGCACCGCGCCCACCCGGCGCGTCGCAATTTCATAGACGACGAAGCCGTAACGGACATGGATCACCTCGTCGCCGATCCCCGCGAACGCGCCCGCCGCCAGATGCAGCACCTCGTCGGACCCGGTTCCGTGGATGATCCGCGCCGCCTCGATCCCGTGCGCCTCGGCCAGCGTCTCGCGGAGCGCCGTTGCGGCGGCATCGGGATAGCGCTCGAGCGAGCCGCGCGCGCCCTCGAACGCCGCCACCGCCCTGGCGCTCGTCCCGAGCGGGTTCTCGTTCGACGACAGCTTGACGACCTTGCGGCCGTCGTCGGTCGTCGACCGGCCCGCGACATAGGGCGCGATGCCCATCACATAGTCCTTGGGGGCGGGCGCGCGGGCGGGGGCGTGTGGTCGCGTGGTTGTCATGGCGCGCGGCATAGCCGGGTGCTGCTTGCGTTGAAACCCCGCGCGCCCTAGCCCGGCCGCGATGCCCGATGATCCGCGTTTCGGCCTCTGCCGCCATGTGTCGCTTGCCGGGCCGCTTGCGCTCGACAGCGGTGCCGCGCTGACGCCGGTCGAAATCGCCTACGAAACCTATGGCACGCTGGCGGCGGACGGCGGCAATGCGGTGCTCGTCTGCCATGCGCTGACCGGCGACCAGCATCTCGCCTCTCCGCATCCGCGCAGCGGCAGGCCCGGCTGGTGGACGCGCTTCGCCGGGCCGGGCAAGCCCGTCGACCCGGCGCGCGATTTCATCATTTGCGCAAATGTGCTCGGCAGCTGCATGGGCTCGTCCGGCCCGTCTGCAATCGATCCGGCAAGCGGAGAGCCCTGGGGAATGCGCTTTCCCGTCATCACCATCCGCGACATGGTCCGCGCCCAGGCGATGCTGCTCGACCGGCTCGGTATTGGCCGGCTTCGCGCGGTCATCGGCGGATCGATGGGCGGGATGCAGGCGCTCAGCTGGGCCGCGACCTATCCGGACCGGGTCGCCGCCGCCGTCATCATCGCCTCGACCGCGCGCCACACCGCGCAGAACATCGCCTTTCACGAGGTCGGGCGCCAGGCGATCATGGCCGACCCGAAATGGCGCGGCGGCGCCTATTACGGGCATGACGACCCGCCCGCCGCCGGTCTCTCCGTGGCGCGGATGGCCGCGCACATCACCTATCTGTCGGAAGCGGGCCTGACCGAAAAATTCGGCCGCCGCCTTCAGGCCCGGCCCGACCGGCCCGACGGTGCCAAGACCTTCGGCTTCGACGCCGATTTCCAGATCGAAAGCTATCTCAGGCATCAGGGGTTGAGCTTCGTCGATCGCTTCGACGCCAATTCCTATCTCTATATCACCCGCGCGATGGATTATTTCGACTTGGCGGAGGAACATGGGGGACGGCTCGCCGGGGCCTTTCGCGGCGGCGGTACGCGCTTTTGCATCGTCAGCTTCGATACCGACTGGCTGTATCCCAGCCATGAATCGCGCAACATCGTCCATGCGCTGAACGCCGCGGGCGCGCCGGTCAGCTTCGTCGAGCTGGCAAGCCCCTTCGGTCACGACGCGTTCCTGCTCGACACGCCCGAGCTGAACCGTGTCGTCGGCGGGTTCCTGGCCGCCGGATGATACCGGCGGGATGATGGGCACGCTTCGCCCCGACCTCGCCGTGATCGCGGGTGCCGTCACGGCCGGCGCGCGCGTGCTCGATATCGGCTGCGGCGACGGCGCGCTGATGGCGGCGCTGCGGGACACCCGTGACGTCGATGCCCGCGGCCTTGAAATCGACGCCGCAAACGTCGCCGCCGCCGTCGCGCGCGGCCTCGCCGTCGTACAGGGCGACGCCGATATTGATCTGAACGGCTATCCCGGACGTAGCTTCGACTATGCGATCCTCAGCCAGACGCTTCAGACCACGCGCGCACCCGACCGGGTGCTCGATCAGCTCTTGCGGATCGGGACGCGCGCTTTCGTCAGCTTCCCCAATTTCGCGCATTGGCGCGTGCGGCTGTCGCTGCTCTGGGGCGGGCGGATGCCGGTCACGGACACGCTGCCGGAACGCTGGTACGACACGCCCAACATCCATCACCTCACGATCGACGACTTTCGCGCATTCCTCGGCGGCCGCGGGATCGAGATCGAACGCAGCTGGTTTCTGTCGTCCGGCCGTCCGGCCCGGTCGGCGGCGGCTAACCTGTTGGCGGAACACGCGGTTTTTTTACTCCGGGACACCCTTTCGCCGGAACGAAGCCGCGACGGTTAAGTTTAACCTGGATTAATGACCGCTCCACTCCGCCCGTCCGCGATGATCGTTGAAGATGAAATTTTCGTCGCTCTCGATCTTGAACGCATCTTGCTCGACGCGGGTTATGACGTCGTCGCGATCGAATCGGATCATCAGGGGGCGCTTGCCGCCGCCCCCGGGTGCCGGTTCGCCTTCGTCGACATCAATCTGCGCGACGGTCCGACCGGCCCCCGGATCGCACGCGACATCACCGCCGCGCACGGGGTCAAGGTCGTTTTCGTAACCGCGAACCCGTCCCAGATCGGGCGGCCCGTGACCGCGCTCGGCTATATCCGCAAGCCCTTCAATGACGAGGCAATCCGCGCCGCCGCCTCGCACGCCTGCGATCCCTCCTGCCGCGCGATCGATGCGACGGCATTCGTACCGTTCGACGCCGGACGTTTGAGCTAGTCAGCCAAGCCGGCGGCGGCATCGCTGAATAGGCGGTCCATGCGGAGCGCCGCGCCGGGATCGCGAGCTGCGAGATAGTCCCGGATCGCGGAATGGTCCTCCTCGGCTTCCGGCGACCATCTGACCTTCACGCGTGCGGGACCGGGGAAGGTGGCCGAGCGGTTCAGGACGATCGCGGCGCGGCGCGAGGCGGGCGCCCACGGCTATGGCGACCACAACAGCGATTGGAAGGCGACCCCGGAGGCGCTGCGCAAGGCGGTGGACGCCTATAACGGGGCCAGCCAGCACACCAAGGATCTCTATATCGAGCGGATCCAGCGCGAGCCGCAGATGGCGCGCGCCGTGGGCCAGCTCATCCATAACCGCGAGCTGGTCCTGCAACGCGGCCTGGGGTTGAGCCGGTGACGGGCGACCTTTCTCGTTTTCCCGTCTGGATCAGAGCATTTCAAGAAAATCGAATTGGGAACAGGATTTGGGAAAGTCGTGGCCTACGGCCAGCTATTCGGCTCATGCTGACACCGGCGTTCCCACTCGACCTTCGTTTTCGGGAAAGCCATGCGGCACCTTGATCCTGCGTTGCAGCCATCGGCCAGATAGGTCAGATGAACCCAACGGGAGAATGGATTGAACCGACGCCTATTTATTGCCGGTGCGGCGGCTGCTTCGATTCCAGGAGGTCTGCGCGCCGCGGCCGTGCCACCCAGTGGGGTGGTCGGCCTTATTTGCTCGCGGGACGGTATCGCTGGAATATTCTCGGAAGGAGAGGATGGAGCGCTGCTCGACCCTTCTTTTCGCTGGCACATCGGTTCCAACACCAAGGCAATGACGGCCGCGCTGTACGCGCGCATGGTCGATCAGCGGCGTTGTCGATGGGAGGCAAGCGTGGCGAGCCTCTTTCCATCCGTCGCGGCGCACCCGGCTTGGACCGAAGTTCAGGTCGAGGATTTGTTGAGTCACGCGGCCGGCCTGACAGACAGTTTCGTCGACGCTACGTGGCTGAACGCACGGCGAGCGGATGCCGCGTCGGCGCGTGAACAGCGAAGCGCGCTTGTCACGCGTGTGCTTGCCAATCCTCCGCCCGAGCGGCGAGGCGACTATCGCTATGGCAATCTCAATTACGTTCTGGTCGGCAGCGCCATCGAACAGGCTACCGGTACGAGTTGGGAAGAGGCGATGCGCCGGGAACTGTTCGCGCCGTTGGGAATAACCGAGGCGGGGTTTGGCCCCCCACCACGAACGGGGCCTTGGGGGCGGATGATCGAGGCCGGTTTTCTGAAACCGGTCGATCCATCGGGCGTGGCCGACAATCCCGCCATTCTTTGGCCGTCAGGCGGGGTCCATATCACCGCATCGGGATACGCCCGGTTCCTGAGCGCCTTTCTGCGCAACGGAACACCGCTGTTGCGGCCGGAAACCCTGACGCATTTACTGAAGCCGTCCCGTCCCGGCCTCCGCTATGCCGGAGGATGGAGCCTTGAGGGACCAACCGGTGCGTCGGCCGACATGCTGACGCACAACGGCTCGAACACCTTCTGGTTTGCGACAGCGATCATCGATCGCACGCATGGTCATGGATATGCCGCGGTGACGAATCGCGGCGGCGAGCGGGGGGCGGCGAATACCGCCCGCTTGATCCGGAAGCTCCGGGTAGAGCAAGCACGCTCGTAAGGTCTCTGTCCCGTTTCATCATCCCTTTCGGGAAAACCGGCGCGCTCGTGATGCAAAAATTAAAGGTTTTGCATCACGCCAAGAACGGCGGAAATCCGGGTGATTCCGTGATGCATATACCTGATGCAAGAGCGTCAGGTGTCGCGCTCCTGCTTTGGCCTCCGGATCGACATGGTAGCGACTTGGGGGTTGGCGGTGGGGGCTACATCAACGATGCGCTGCCAGCAGTCTTCCGCGCTGCTCACGATCCCGCGCCGCTCGGCCAGTTCGAGGAAGGCACGTGTGGTCAGTACGTCCGTCGCCATATCCAGTCCCGTCTCGCGGACGAAGCGCGGAATCTTGCCGTTCTCATAGACGATGAGGATGCTGGCATCGCTATGGTAATCCACGTAGTTCCCTAGCCACTGCATGATCGCCAGTTCGCCCGCATCCTTGGCGCGCGCGGTGGGATCAACAGTGCGGGCCGTGGCGAACAGCCTGCCGATCTCGGTAGGGGCGACCAGCACCGGCGCGTTGCTATTGGGCTTCTGTCCCGCATCGAGCCAGTCCTGTATCTCTTGCGCTCCGGGCTTGGTCATGTCCTGCGTGGCCTCAAACGCGACCATATCGGCCACCACCACCCGCCCGCCGATCTGGTGGAGCAGGTGGAGGGCATCGGTCTGCGCCAGATGGATCAGCGGGCCGGTGTCCGGCACGATCACGTCGGGCCGCTCGATCGGGGTTTCTACGTCGTCCATATGATCCTCACTGTTCGCTAGGGCTATCGCTCCGGCGGCCGAAGGGGCGCGGCGCGTAAACGCCTGTGAAAGGGAGCGATGGGCTGGCGTCCCTCAGGATGTTCAGCGCGACAGCGCATCGCCCGGCAGGGTCACCCGCATCCGCAGGCCTTCGGGCGCCCAGTCCCGCTCGACCGTGCCGCCAAGCTGACGGATGGCGCTCAGTTCGACCAGCTGGGTTCCAAAGCCGCTGAGCGCGTCGGGCGGCGACACCGGCGGCCCGCCGTCCTCGCGCCATTCCATGACTAGCTGGTCGTTCCCCGCATCCTCTCCGGCACCGGCACCGCCGCTGATCGTGATCGTCACGCGGCCGTCATCGACCGACAGCGCGCCGTATTTCGTCGCGTTCGTCGCGAGTTCGTGGAACAGCAGCGCCAGCGGCGTGGCCGATCGGTCATCGATCCGTATGTCGTCGCCGCGTACGACGATCCGGTCCTCATCCGCGCCCTGATACGGCGCGAACAGGTCGCCAAGCAATCCCTTCAAGCTGTCCTGGCTCGCAATCGGCTGTGACCGCAAACTGTGCGGCCGCACGAAATCATGCGCGCGGCCAAGCGCGGTGATCCGCTGGCGCAGGTCGGTGGCGATCTCGGCGAATTCGGGTTTGGACCGGGCGGCGAAACTGACCAGTCCCGCGATCACCGCAAAAATGTTCTTGATCCGGTGCGACAGTTCCTGGCTGACGATCTCACGTTCGTCCGTGATGCGCTTCTGTTCGTCGATGTCGGTGCACGTCCCGAACCAGCGCGTGATCCTTCCCTGACCGTCACGGATCGGCAATGCGCGGCCAAGGACCCAGCGATACCCGTCCTCGACATGGCGCAGCCGGTATTCGATCTCATAGGGTTCGCCGCTGTCGAGCGAACGCTGCCATTGCTGACTCGCGCGCTCACCGTCTTCGGCGTGGAGCAGGTCGTTCCATCCGGCGCCGTCGGTACTCCCCTCGGGCGCGCCGGTGAATTCGTACCAGCGCGCATTGTAATAATCATGCGAACCGTCGGGCAGCGCCGACCACAGCATCTGCGGCATCGTATCGGCAAGCGTGCGGAACTTCAGTTCGCTCTCCTCAAGCGCAGCGCGGACCGTGTCGCGCTGCGTGCGTTTGCGGATCACCGTCCGCCGGTCGTCCAGCCGCGCCGTCACCAGCTTCGCGAGCATCGCCAGCCCCTCGCGCTGGAGCGAAGTCAGCCCATCGGGGCGCGGCTCGGTATCCAGCACGCAGACCGAACCCAGCGCCGTCCCCTGTTCGGACACCAGCGGCATCCCGGCATAAAAGCGGACATGCGGTTCGCCGGTCACGAACGGATTGTCCCGGAACCGCGGATCGAGTGTGGCGTCGGCGATCTGGAACAGCCCGGCCTCGCGCACCGTGTATTGGCAAAAGGAATGCTCGCGCGGCGACCCTTCCATATCCAGGCCGCTCGACGCGATGAAATACTGGCGCTCGTCGTCAAGCACCGAAACAAGCCCGACCGGCGCATCGCAAAGACGCGAAACGAACGCGGTCACGTCATCCAGTGCCCCTTCGCGCCGGATCGCCTCCACATCATAGGCGAGCGCAAGGTCGATCACGACCTCCTGTACGGCGGGGTCGATCGGCGCGTGATGGTCTGATGTGCTGGCGGTCTCCATGCCGTATTGTCCCATTTGCCGCGTCACATCGCAAGACCCGGAACGGCACCGTAACGCTGCTTATCGCGGCGAACCGCCGTCCCATGCGGCATGCTCGCCTTTGGCGAAACCGTACAAATACATCCGCTCCAGATACCCGGTCGCGAACATCGGATGCGCCCGACCCGCAATATCCAGTCCGATCGAGGCGACCCGGGTGGTCATCGCATGGCGTTCCGCGGCGAGGCGCGCGACGTCGATCTGCCACTTTAGCGCCGATTGCAGCCCGAGTTCGAATGCGCTGCGCAGGATCGGCACGGTCTTGGGCGTAACGAACCGGAACGCACCGCCCAGCCTGCTGCTCGCCAGGATATAGAGCCTGCCGGGCGGCAGCTTTACAGGGCCGGCGGGATTGCGCGCGACCGGCAGCGTCAGGATCTGCGCCACCGTGCCCCCGTCCGCATGCAGTTCGCGCAAGCCCCGGCCATCCGCTTCACTTTCGATCACGACCGGCGGAAAGACCCCGGGCAGCGAACAGGAGGCGAGCAGAACGCGGCGGAATAGCGCGTAACGGCCGGGCGCGCCGCTCGCCGCGATCGCGCCCATGTCCCAGACGACCGCGCGCTGCGCATCCAGATTCGCGGTCTGGACGAACAACCGCCGCCCGGCCTTGTGCTCGGCGGCGATGCGGTCGATCAGCGCATCGGTCATGTTCGCCGCGATCAGCCGTTCGAGCGGCGCGGTCGTAGCCACGCTCGGGCTGAACGGAATGGCAAGCGGAAAGCGCGTCCGGAAGATGTCGCGCGGCCCCAGATGCGTATAGAGATAGGCGATCGCCGCATCCTCATCCGTCCCCAGAAACGCGAATGGCGCGATCAGCGCGCCCGTGCTGACCCCGGTCACCGCATCGAAGCGCGGACGCGTCCCCGACTTGCTCCAGCCGTTCAAGAACCCGACCGCAAACGCCCCGTCATCGCCCCCGCTCGACAGCGCAAGCATCGTCAAACCCTCCGGCGGCACCACCGGCGGGATCATCCGCATCGCCGCATCCGGCGCATCCGCAAAGAACCGGACCCGCTCGAAACCGCCGATTTCCGCGGCTGCGGCCTCCACCGGCGTAAACGGCGCACGCCGGATCGTCGCGCACCCGGCCAGCGCCGCACCAAGCGCGAGCATCAGCGTTAGCTGCAAGTATCTGAAAACAGGCATTTATCTTGGGAAACCGATGGTGGACGCGCTTGGGCTCGAACCAAGGACCGGACGATTAAGAGTCGTCAGCTCTACCAACTGAGCTACGCGTCCACATCGAGGAGCGCGGCCTTTAGACCGCGCCACCCTGCCGTGCAACCCCTCCTCACATCAAAAGGGCAGCCAGCGCGACTTGTGGGTGAAGTTCATATAACCCACGTTCACCCCTGCCCGCCACCCGACGCCGAGGCGGATCGGGATCAGCACGACATTGCCCCACCTCAGGTACGTCGCGGCGAACCCCCCGACGAAATAGAGCCGCCCTTCCGCCCCCGGAAAACGATGGAACAGCTGTTCCGAATCGTAGAGATTATAGACCAGGATGAAGACCTTGTTCGCATCCCCGCCGACGTCGAAGCCGACCGACGGCCCGGTCCAGTAAACCGGCTGCTGCCCCTCGACCTTGTGCGTCATCACGCCCGATCCGTAACGCAGCCCGACGATGAACGCGCCCGACGCTTCGCGCCCCGCAATATAGGCGTTGGGGCGGCCCTGATCCTTCAGGATCTTCTCAAGGATCCCGGCCAGCCCTTCGGCGCCCTTGCCAAAGACGCCCTCGCCCGCCGCCAGCAGGTCGTCGCGCGTATAGGTGCTCGCCGCCGCGGTCGTCGCATCGGCGCGCGCCTCCTGACGGGCGTCCTGCACCGCGGGCGGCGTGACCGTGTCGGACGGCGGCGGCGGTGGCGGTTCGGCCGGGGGGGGAACGGGCGCGTTCGCGGTCGGATCGACCGGTCGCCTTTCAGGCCGGACGTCCTGCCGCGCGGGCGCACTCGTCAGGTCGCCGTCGATCGCCCGGTTGGGATCGATCGTCCGCACCTGTGCCGCGGCAGGACTTGCCATCACCACCGCCAACGCCGCCCAGCCGATCCAGAAACCGCGCATCCTCAAACCCCTTTGCAACCGATCCGCCCCTGTTAACCACCCGGCGTCTGTCCGTCCAATGAACGCGGCATCGCTCGCGCCGCAATAGCGCACCGATCCTGTTGCCCGCCGCCGGGTGCCTCGCTATAGCCCCCTTCTGCCGCATTCCGGAGACGTGGGTGAGTGGCTGAAACCAGCGGTTTGCTAAACCGCCGTACGGGGTTTACCCGTACCGAGGGTTCGAATCCCTCCGTCTCCGCCAGCTATACCATCCCTAGAGGTCCCAGAAAGTCCCGGAAACCCGCAGAAATCTGCGATTTTCTGGACTTGCAACGGAACCTCTAGTTCTTATTTTGTTCCATGCTTTACCACACGTTCTACCCCATTTTTGGGTAGAGATTATGTGAGCGGACTCCTCGGGAGGGACGAACTGCTTGAGGCCGTCCGGCTCGTGGAGGCTTACGTTTTCCGGCGCGCCATTTGCGCCATCCCAACCAATTCCCTGAACAAGACGTTCTCTACGTTTTCCAAGGCATTGAAGAAGAATCGCTATCTTGAAAGTGTCAAAGCGCACTTTCTGCTCTTGCCTTCCTACCGACGCTTCCCCGGTGACGACGAGTTTAAGCGCGATATGCAGGTCCGCGACCTCTACAACTTTCGCAGCCGCAGCTACTGGTTGAGGCGCTTCGAAAACTATGGCCGGAAAGAGAGGGTGGGCAACATAGCCTCTCCTGCCCGACTTTTGTAATACAGCGAATTCGGGCAAAGCATTTGAACGGTAAATGCGAGGGACATCACCTCCGAACTGGTGGCGGCCGCACCGCCTCTGCTTCACACCACTTTCCTCAGAGCTGCCGAGCCTTGAACTCCAACCGCGCTGCTCGTTCGGCAATTGATGCGGTTGTCTTCGCAACTGACGAAAATTCGGAGAGGCCCAGCACCGCTATTCCCTTGCCGATCGTCGCCTGCACGGAGCGCGCCAACGCTTCGGCGCGCCGCCTCACGAACGGAGGTGCCAACTTGCTCTCCTCAGCGAAGCGCGCGAAAGTCGCCTCGTTGATTTCCTCCAACTTCGCCGCACCGCCAAATCGCATCGCGAGGCGCGGGGATAGTTCTTGCCGCATGTGAGTAGCGACCAGATCGTAGAGCGGGGCAAGCACGATCTCGCCAGTCTTCGTTCGCAGCAAGCTGAAGTTCTTGGCGTGGGCGTCGGCGTTGCCGATGATGAGGTTGAAAATCGCAGCGTCGGCGAGTTTCAGGACTTCGCGTGCGGGGCGGGTAGCTGCGCTGCGTAGCAAGGCGAAAGCGTCGCGGAACGTTGGTCCACCTTCTGCCGCGTATTTGCGATTCGACGGCACACCCAGTGCTTGCGCGAAGTCCTCTTGATGCAAGCGTATCGTTTCGCCGTCGACTCCAGCACGATCATAGCGCGTCACGAGTAGTAATGGCCTTCCTGCGACCTCGCGCCATTCCGCCTCGACAGCGTCGAGCCCGATTGCGCGGGCGAGCGCCAGGCAGAGCGCTTCGTTGGCGGCAAGGCCCGGAAACCGCTCAGGCTCCGGCTTTATGAGATGCGTGGATGGCTCGCCCGGGCGAGGGATTGCAATGCCGCCGTCTTGGGTCAACACTACGGGCAGCTTGGATTGCGCGCCGGCCAGGCTGAGCCTCGCCCCACCTTCGCCTGCGAGCATGGGCACGCGCCGCAGGCGCTCCAGCAGGGCAGCTAGATCCTCTTCCTGGAGAGGTTCTGAAGGGGTGCTGAAGCTGTCTTGCCCTGGCTCTTCGCCTTCGGGCAAGAAGGCTAGCGCACCGGCAACATCGCCGCCGAGCGTTTCGAGCAGGCGGAAGGGATTGTCGGGCGAGACGCCAATCGCTCGCGCGATCGCGGTGCGCTGTCCCTCCTCGGGCAGCAGACCGCCGAACATTGCCTTGCACAGGTGGTCGCCAAAAGGTTCAGCCTGTTTTGGCAGTGCCTGCGAGAGCGGCGGCGCTGCAGGGTCGGACAGCCACTCTTCCGCGTAAGCAAAATGCATCGCGCCGCCCTTGTCGATCGAAAGAACGCCTGCCAAGCGATCTCCCCACCACACGCTCAGCGTGTCCAGTATGGGCTGGCTCATCCGGTCTCGGCCGCACGTCGGCGGGGCGATTGATCGTCTACAATTGTGCCATCCGGCTTCCGGATCTGGAGTTCACAGCCCAGCGCCGCAAGAACGTCGAGCACCTTGCCCATCTGCACTGTCGGCTTGCCGCGCTCGAGTTCGACCAGAAAGCGAAGGCCAACACCGCTGGCCGCCGCCAGCTCATCCTGGCGAAGCCCGAGAGCTTTACGTTCGGTTCGTATTGTGTTGCCAATCGTAGCAATGTCGAGCATGGCTGGCCTCTTTCCCGAACGGGAAAATAGCAACAGGCCAATTCCTTATCAAGCGAAATTGCACCGAACGGGAAAACAGCTCTTCGTTTCGACCGCTGGAGCGCTGGACTTCCCGATCGGGAAAATCTGCTGCTGCGAATTTCCGGGTAAAAACTGGGTAAAGCCATGTTTAACCCTAAAAATTCCCTTTTCATCCCAGCAACTCACAAGGCAGACCTTGCAACCTCCGTCTCCGCCAGAAGAGCTTCCGGAAAGCGCTGTGGTAGTTTATGAAGAATTGAAAGATCAGCAAAAGCTCTATTCTGTGTCCAGGATCGTCCGAGACGCTGGTTCGTCATTGCATAAGGGCTGAGGCGGAAATAGCGGTACCCCGGGGTTTCATGCCGGATGTTGTCACGAGATGATGCAAGCAAGATCGGCCGACGTTCGTTGACGTGATCAGATAACCCGCGCGTCGGTCCTGGTCAGTATCTACCGCTCGCTGCACCTCGGCTTCGGCGATGTCCTCCGAGATCGCTGGTCGGGGAAGTCGAACACAGGGGTGCTGTTTAAAGGCAGGACGGCGATTGCGGGCGGGACCCAAGGCGGGGTGCAAAGCATGCTCGCGGTACGTCCTCCCCTCACCGTGACCACAGCCATCCTCCTGCGAATCCTGCCAGTTCCAGTCCGCGGCGTATGTGCTGGTTTCGGCGCATCGTCTGCCAGATCAATGCGGTGCGATGGTTCTCGATGCCCGCGATGATCGGTCCCTGGTCGATGCCGAGATAGTCGTTATCGATCCAGCCGGTGCCCGGCACGATTTTGCCCTTCGCAATCGGTGGATCGGTCCCGGCAAGTGTCGGGTTGAAGCTGTCAACAAAGCCATATCGGCCATAGATGTCCTTGCCGTAGCGGTCATGCATTGCCCGCGCGGCGCGTTCGCAAATGCCGGGCGTGAACGCTATCGATCCGAGGGCGGCGGTAGGCGCAATCGTGCCGTCGTCGCGCTCGTCGGGGCCGCGTGCCGAATAGCCCCGGAACTGACGCTGGTGGCCGTCAATCATCGATGTGAAGTGACCCGGACCGTCGCACGCCGTCAGCCCCCAGATATCCGCGCCGTAACCGCGCCAGCCGCCGGGATTGGCGATCGCATAGACACGCTGCCACCGGGTCGCACGGACGCTGTTCTCGAAATAGTCGATGCCCTTGGCGGCCATGAAGCGGTCGCGGATGCCGCGAAAATCGATCCAGATGTGGCTGTATTGATGCCCGAACAGCGGCGGAAAGCCGACATGCGGTGCCCCCCGGCCGGTGGTCCATTGCCGCTCGAAGCGTTCGGTCCACCGGTTCCAGGTCGCCGGCGGCAGAGGATGCGACGGCGACCCGAGCGCAAGGACGTAGAGAAGCAGGCTTTCATTATACTGATCCCAGTCGGACGCGAGGAATCCGCTCTCCGGCTTCCATCCCATCGCAACGAAGGGCGCGCGCGGCGTGATCCAGGTCCAGTCTATCGCTGCGTATAATCGGTCGGCGAGCGCGCGGATGCGGACTTCATCGGGATGATGAGTGTCGAACCAGGTTTGTGAGAACAATATTCCACCGAACAGCAATGTCGTGTCGATGGTCGAAAGCTCGGTCTCGCGGAAACGGTGGCCGGTTTTCATGTCGAGAAAGTGATAGAAGAACCCACGATGACCCGCCGTTCCGCGAGGTGCATCACCCTGCGGCGCATTCGCGAAGAATTCGAGCGTTGCAAGCGTCCGCTCGCGCGCCTGGGGCCGCGTGATCCAGCCATTTGTTACGCCGATCGGGTAAGCGGTGAGTGCGAACCCAACCGCTGCGATCGAGGCGAAGGAGGGTGTTGGCCACCGGTCAGGTGCAAGTCCGTTTTGCGGGTTGGTCGTTTCCCAAAAAAACCGAAAGGTGCGTTCCTGTATATCGGTGATCAGATCGTCTGGTGCGCCTTTTGCCATTGTGGTGCGGCCCGCGGCCAACAGTGTCAGGCTCGCCGCGCCCGCCCGCAGCAGCACCCTGCGGTCGATGGGAATTGCGTTCATGTCGATGTCCGGTGAGCGGTTGACACAATCAGCGCGGACGCTCGGTCGTTTCGCGAATGATCAGCCGGGGGATGACGTGCTCGGGTGCGGGAACTTTCATTCCGGCGATGCGATCGGCAAGTTGAGCGATGGCACGAGCCCCGACTTTGGCAATGTCTATGCGCATCGTCGTGAGCGATGGCGAAACCAATCGCGCGAGCGGGATGTCGTCATAGCCGGCAATGGCAACGTCATGCGGCACCTTGATGCCGTTGCGGCGAAAGGTTGTCATCAGGCCGATCGCCATCATGTCGTTAGCCGCAAAAACCGCATCGATCGCGTCGGCATCTTGCAGCAACATTTGTGCCGCGTGAATGCCTGATTCTTCGGTAAATTCGCCCTCGATGATCTGGGGATCGAAATCTGCCGCCGTCATCGCAGCAAGATAGCCGTCGGTGCGGGCGCTCGCCTCGATATTACCCGCCGGGCCGGACAGATGGATGATGCGGCGGTGGCCCAGCGCGATCAGATGGTCGACCATTGTCCGGGCCGCGGTGCGATTGTCGACGCGGAATTCGCCGTGCCCCAGATCATTGTCGGCGCAATTGACGAGAACCGTCGGCACGCTGGGGGGCAGGTGACGTTTCAGGTCGAGCGGGTCGATGTCGGGTGCCATCACGACCAGACCGTCGACGCGGCCTCGCATCGTCCGCAATGCCTCCGCCGCGCGCAGCGGATCGGCATGGGCATTGGCGAGCAGCAACTGCAGCCCGCGTCCGGAGGCTTCGCGGTCCATGCCGCGGATCATCTCGGAGAAAAATTCACCGAACACATCGGGAAGCATGACGCCGATCGCGCCGCTGCGCGCAAGGCTGAGGCTGCGCGCGCCCGCATGCGGGACATAGCCGAGTGCCGCGCTCGCTGCCTCTATCCTTTCGCGAAGTTCGGCACGGACATTGTCTTGACCGTTCAGTACGCGAGAGACGGACGCCACCGAAACCGACGCTGCGCGGGCCACATCTCTGATGGTTACGTTTCGCATTTCCCCGACTGTGTTCCCTGCCCTCGTATCGATACGCCTGTTGTGCCACGTTGAAGCCCGGGCCGCTACACTTGCTGTAATCGGTTACATCACGGTATGGATCAAGGCTTCGACGGTGCAGGCGATCACGGCAGGAGAGCGAAGGATGGACGACAGGCATGTTTCGAGACGCGCCCTGCTGCTCGCTGCGGGCACGACGATGGCTTGGCATACAAGCCCGATCGGCGCGCTCGTACGGATGGCCGACCGCAAGGCCGAACGTTCCGCTTCGATCAGCGCGCTGATCGCGCGGATGACGACCGAAGAGAAGGCGGGCCAGTTGACGTTGATGGCGGCGGCCTGGGCCGGGGGAGCGGCGACGACGCTCAACCCCGCGTCGAGCGGGGGGACGTTCGCGGCGCAGCTGGATGAGGTGCGCAAAGGCAGGCTGACCGGCGTCTTCAACGGCAACGGTGCGGAAATGGCGCGCCGGATGCAGATGACCACGATGAAAGAATCGCGCCTGAAGATCCCCTTAATGTTCGCAGCCGACGTGATTCACGGCTTTCGCACCGTCTTTCCGGTGCCGCTGGGTGAAGCGGCGAGTTTCGAGCCGGGGCTTGCCGAACGCACCGCGCGCGCGGCGGCTGTCGAGGCATCGGCGGCCGGGATCGACTGGACCTTCGCGCCGATGGTCGACATCGCGCGCGACGCGCGATGGGGGCGCGGGGTCGAGGGCGCGGGCGAGGACATTTTTTTGGGCGAGATCATGGCGGCGGCGCGGGTGCGCGGCTTCCAAGGTGCACAAGGCCTTGACGCACAGGATGCTGTGATGGCGTGCGCCAAGCATTTTGCGGCATATGGCGCGGCGGAAGCAGGACTTGATTACAACACCGTCGATGTGTCCGAGCGGACGCTGCGCGAGGTCTATTTCCCTCCGTTCCAGGCAGCATTGGATGCCGGAGTACGATCGGTGATGGCCGCGTTCAATGAATTATCGGGGATACCGGCGACGGGCAATTCGTGGCTGCTGAACGACGTGCTGCGCAAGGAATGGCGGTTTTCCGGGATTGTCGTATCGGATTACACCGGCGACGAGGAGATGATCGCCCACGGTTTCGCCGCCGACGCGCGCGAGGCGACGCGGATCGCGTTCATGGCGGGGGTCGATATGAGCATGCAGAGCGGCTTTTATGTCGAGCATTTGCCGGATCTGGTGCGGTCGGGGGAGGTGCCGACAGCGCGACTGGATCAGGCCGTCCGGCGGGTGCTGACGGTGAAGGCTGCGCTGGGGTTGTTCGATGATCCGTTCGCGCGGATCGACCCGACCCGGGAAAAGACGCGGATCGGAACGCCGCAAATGCGCGCTCTAGCAAGGACGTCCGCGCGGCGTTCGATCGTGATGCTGAAGAATGAGGGCGATCTGTTGCCGCTGCCGCGCAAGGGCAAGCGAATCGCGCTGATCGGGCCGTTTGCCGAAGGAAAGCACGACTTGATCGGGCCGTGGAACGTCTATGGCAGCGATGCGGATGCGATCGACTTGGCGACGGGCGTCCGTCAGGCGGTCGCCGATCCGTCGCTGGTAACGGTAAGCGCGGGGAGCGGCGTCGAGGACGCGCTGCCCGGCGGGCTGGCAACGGCGGTCACCGCTGCAAAATCAGCGGACATCGTCGTGCTGGCGATCGGCGAGAGTGAAAACATGTCGGGCGAGGCGCAATCGCGCACCTCGATCACGATCCCGCCGCCGCAACAGCGACTGGCGGAGGCGATCGCGGCGACGGGCAAGCCGATTGTGGTGTTGTTGAAGAACGGCCGCGCGCTGGCGCTCGATGGTGCGGTGCTGAACGCGCCCGCGATCCTTGTCAGCTGGTTCCTTGGATCGGAGAGCGGCCCGGCCAGCGCGGACATTCTGTTCGGGGTCGAGGGCCCGTCGGCAAGGCTGCCGGTCAGCTTCCCGCGTGCAGCGGGACAGGTGCCCTATTATTACGCGCATAAATCGACCGGACGGCCCAATCCGCCGGGGCCGCTTGAGCCTTACAAGGCGCATTACCGGGGCGTACCGAACGATGCCCGGTTCGCGTTCGGGCATGGGCTGACTTACGGCCGGATCAGCTATTCGGACCTGACGGTCGGCGGTGCAAAGCTCCCGTGGAACGGCACGCTGAAGGTCGCGGCGACCATTCGCAACGACGGCGGCGTACGCGCGGAGGAGGTCGTGCAGCTTTATATTCACGATGTCACTGCCAGCATCACGCGGCCGGTGCGCGAGCTGAAGAAGTTTCAGAAGATCATGGTTGAGCCCGGGCAATCGCGGCGCGTCGAATTCGCGCTCAGCCGCGCGGACCTTTCCTTTGTCGGGCAGCAATTGCAGCGAACGGTTGAATCCGGGTTGTTCCGCATCTGGATCGCGCCGTCGGCCGAGGCCGAAGGGGTTTCGGGCAGTTTCATGCTGATGCCCGCATGAACCGGCGCGCGCTCATCTGCATGACGGCGGTGCTGGCGCTCTGCCTTGCCCGTGCGGCATCGGCGCAGGATGCGATGACGCGCAGGATCGACGCGCTGATCGCCGGGATGACGCCCGAGGAAAAAGCGGGACAGTTGACGATCCTCGGCGACGACCGCCCCGATCTCGACGCGCTGGTCAAAGCGGGGCTCGGCGGTACCAACGGCGTGATCCCGAGCAAAGACGTGCCCGCCTTTACGCTCCGCACGCAGAAACTGGCGATGCAGTCGCGGCTGAAGATCCCGATCTGGTTCATGGGCGATGTCGCGCACGGGTTCCAGACGATGTTCCCGGTGCCGCTCGCACTGGCAGCGACATGGGACACCGGCCTTGTCACCCGCGTCCACCGCGCCGCCGGCATCGAGGCGACGGCGGCCGGGGTCGACTGGACGTTCAGCCCGATGGTCGACATCGCACGCGACCCCAGATGGGGCCGGATCGTCGAGAGCGCGGGCGAGGATCCGTATCTCGGCGCGCAGATGGCGCTTGCGCAGATGCGCGGATTTCAGGGTGACGACCTGTCCAAGCCGACGACGATGCTCGCAACCGCCAAGCATTTCGCGGGCTATGGCGCAGTTCAGGCGGGACGCGATTATAACGCGGCGGACATTCCCGAGCGGGTGTTCCGCGACGTCTATCTGCCGCCGTTCAAGGCGGTTGCCGAAGCGGGGATCGGGGCAATCATGCCCGCCTTCGTCACGCTCGACGGGGTACCCGCGACTTCGGACCGGACGCTGTTGACGGACACGCTGAGGGGCCGTTGGGGCTATAAGGGTGTAACCGTATCCGATTATGACGCGGTGCCGGAGATCGTAAAGCACGGCGTTGCTGCCGGCGTGCCCGAAGCGGTCGCTTTGGCGCTCCATGCTGGGGTCGACATCGATCTGCACAGCGGCAGCTATCTGGCCGAGCTGCCTCGCATGATCCGCAACGGCCGCGTGCCGGTGGCCGAGGTCGATGCGGCGGTACGGCGCGTGCTGAGCGCGAAATACCGGCTCGGGCTGTTCGACGATCCGTACCGTTACAACGATCCCAAACGCGCGGCGATGACGTACCCGGACCACGTAACGCTCGCGCGTCAGGCGGCGCGCGAGACGATGGTGCTGCTGAGGAATGACGGCACGCTGCCCCTGAAACGCAGCGGACGGATCGCGGTGATTGGGCCGATGGCGGAGGCGACGCGCGACCTGCTGGGCGTGATGCCGGCGCTGGGGCGCGCGGAGGCGGTGGTGCCGATCCTCGATGCGATCCGCGCCGCGACCGTCGGCCGGGCGCAGGTGAGCCATGCCGCGGGCGTCCCGGTCGATGGGCCGGGGGAAGACGGGATCGCCGCCGCCACCGCAGCCGCGCGCGCCGCCGACGTGGTCGTGCTGGTCGTCGGCGAAAGCACCGCCATGATCGGCGAGGGCAACAGCCGTGCGAGTCTCGACCTGCCGGGGCGGCAGATGGCGCTGGCCGAGGCGGTGGTCGCGACCGGCAAGCCGGTCGTCGCCGTCATCGTCAGCGGGCGTCCGCTCGATCTTTCCTGGCTGGACGGGCATGCCGCCGCGATCGTCGAGGCGTGGCTACCGGGCGAACAGGGCGGCCCGGCGCTTGCTGATCTGTTGTTCGGGGACGGCGATTTTTCGGGGCGGTTGCCGGTCACCTTCCCGCGCGCGCTGGGCCAAGTGCCGCTGACCTATGACCAGCCGCCGACCGCGCGGCCGCCCGATCCCAAGGATCATTACACCAGCCATTATGTCGACCTGCCCAATACGCCGCTCTATCCGTTCGGTTACGGGCTCGGTTATGCGCGGTTCCGCTATGATGCGCCGCATGTCGACCGTGCGACGCTGGACCCCGGGGGGACGCTCAACATTACCGCGCGGGTGACGAACGAGAGCGCGCGCGCCGGATCGACGGTGGTGCAACTTTATGTCCATGACCGGATCGCGAGCGTCAGCCCGCCGGTGCGCCAATTGAAGCGGTTCGCGCGGATAACGCTCGGCGCGGGGGAAGCGCGCGATGTGACGTTCATGCTGACCCCGGCCGACTTGGCCTTTGTCCGGCGCGACCGGCTGCTCGGGACCGAGGCGGGTGAGTATGACGTCTATACCGGGGGCGACTCCGATGCCCCGGCGAGCGCCCGGTTCACGCTCAGCAAAGGCGAGACGCTCGACGCCGCGCCGGGCGAATGGAAATAGCCCCGCCCCGCACGGCGGCATTGATTCGGATCAAGCCATGATTCAGCGCTTGTCAACCATCAATGAAACCGGTTACAGCCAAGCGGGCGACGGACGCCGTATCCGCCGCATGGTCAAGGGGCCGGAACAGGCCCCGAACAGGGGATGGACTATGAAGCGTTTGATCGGATCAGCACTCCGCAGCGCACTTTATGCAGGCTCGGTTCTCGGATGTACGGCGGTGGCCGTCGCGCCCGCTTATGCGCAGCTGACCACCGCGACGGTGCGCGGCCGCGTGACCGACGGACAGGGCGCTGCGGTGCCGGGTGCGGCGATCGTTGCGGTCAATACCGGAACCTCCGCCACCAGGCGGACCACCACGGATTCGAACGGGCAATATGTGCTGAACGCGCTGCCGCCCGGCACCTATAATTTCACCGCGGAAAGTGCGGCGGGCAAATCGCCGGTCCAGCAGGCGCAGGTGCAGGTCGCGCAGACCGCGACGCTCGACCTGGTGCTCGGCGCGCTTGCCCCGGCCGAGGCGGAGGTGGGCGCGACGACGCAGAATGACATCGTCGTCGTCGGCGCGCTCCAGGAAACCCGCACGTCGGAGGTCGGCACCAACGTCACCCAGACGCAGATCGAGAACCTGCCGCAGAACAACCGCAACTTCCTGAACTTCGCCAACCTTGCGCCCGGCATCACGGTCGCGAACAACGAGACGCGGCGGACGTTCGCGGGCGGCGGCGTCGGCGCGGACCCGAACGGCGAGTCGCTCGGCGGGCCGCAGGTCAACGTGTTCATCGACGGCGTCAGCCTGAAGAGTAATTTGCAGCAGGGCGGGATCGTCGGTCAGGATGCGAGCCGCGGCAACCCGTTCTCGCAACTGGCGGTACAGGAATTCCGCGTCATCACGTCCAATTACAAGGCAGAATATGAAGACGCCGGAACCGCGATCATCACCGCGGTCACCAAATCGGGAACTAATCAATTCCACGGCGAGGTGTTCGGCGATTTTCAGAACAAGTCGCTGATTGAGCGGGATTATTTCCAGAAGAAGAATAATCAGCCCAAACCGGATCTCAGCCGGTATCAATTCGGCGCGGCGCTGGGCGGCCCGATCATCAAGGACAAGCTGTTCTTCTTCGCCAATTACGAGGGCAACATCCAGGACCGGTCGCAAACCGTCGTGCCGGGCGGCGATGCGGCGCGGCAGGCGGCGTTCACCGCGGCGACCGGCCTGAACCTTGCGGACTTCGCCGGATCGTTCACCAGTCCGTTTCGCGAGCATCTCGGCTTCGGCAAGCTGACCTGGCAGATCAACGACGACCAGCTGCTCGAGCTGACCGGCAGCATCCGCAAGGAAACCGATCTGCGCGATTTCGGCGGGACGCAGGCGCGCAGTCGCGGCACCAACATCGACAACAAGACCTATACCGGCAAGCTGAGGCATCAGCTGACCACTGATGCTTTGATCAACGAGGCAACGTTCGATTTTCTGAAGGCGGACCTGCGTTTCGGAAATGCGGCCGGCACAGAATTCGGGCAGAACTACCAGGGCGTCATCAACATCGGCGGCCGTCCAGATTTCCAGCAAGTGCAGCAGGAAGGCTATACGTTCCGCGACAACGTCACGCTGAACAATCTGGGCAACCATGTCGTCAAGGGCGGGGTCAAATTCTCGTACCAGAAATACCGTGTCGGCGGCAGCGGGCCGTTTGCCAATCCGCTGTTCGATTTCGTCATCGATGCCACCAACAATCTCGATTTCACGGTCGCACAGCAGGTCAATTTCGGGATCGGCAATCCCAACATCAACGCGAATACCAAACAGGTGGGGCTTTTCATCCAGGACGATTGGCAGGCGACGGAGCAGTTGCTGTTCAATATCGGCCTGCGCTGGGATTATGATTCGAATACCAAGAACAACAGCTTTGTGACGCCGCAATCCGCGGTACAGGCGCTCCAGGCGCTCGGACAGGATCCGCGGATCGGCGACTTCTTCAACGTCAACGATTACATCTCGACGGGCAGCAACCGCGATGCCGCGCTGAACCAGTTCCAGCCGCGCGTCGGCTTTTCCTATCAGCTGAACGATGACACCAGCACGGTGATTTTCGGCGGCTATGGCCGGTATTTCGACCGTGTCCTGTTCCGTAACGCCGCGGAGGAAAGCCTGTTGACGCAATATCAGCGCGGCAGCATCCAGTTCTCCAAGGACGGTCTGCCGCGCAACGGCCAGCCGACGATCCAGTATCAGCCCAGTTTCCTGACGCCCGACGGGTTCGCTGCATTGCTGGCAAGTTTGCAGAACAACAATGCAGCGCCGGGGACGAGCGAGTTGCGCGTCATTCCCAACGACCTCAAATCGCCGCATACCGACCAGTTCAGCCTCGGCGTGCGCCAGCGGCTGGGCGTGGTGCGGACGTCGGTCACCTATAACTACATCATCGGATCGGATCAGGTCGGCTATGCGCCGCTCAACCGTACCGTCGCGACCAACGCCAACGGCTTTTACGACTTCATCCCGCTGATCAACGGCTTCAGCAACGCGGTCGCGGCGTTCAATACACGTGCCACCCGGTTCCACGGCGTGTATGTCACGATCGACAAACCCTATTCGCGGTCGTCACATTACGGTTTCGGCGTCGCCTATACGCTCGCCTTTTCAAAGGAACGCGGGTTCGCCTTCAACTTCGACTTCCCGAACATCAGCGCGCGGCCGTTCGTGCCCAATGCGGGCGATATCCGTCACAAGCTGGTCGTCAACGGGATCGTCGACCTGCCGCTGAAATTCCAGCTGTCGGGGCTGGCGACGGTATCGAGCCCGACGCCGTTCAACGTCATCGACGCCTCGAACGGTTTCGGCGCGCGCGACATCCGGCTGCTCGGCAACATCGGTCATTTGCCCGCCTTCGTTCAGGTCGACCTTCGCCTGAAAAAGGATTTCAGCATCCTCGGCGGCAATTTCTATGCGACGGCGGAGGTGTTCAACCTGTTCAACCGGGCGAACTTCACCGGTGCGGACGGCTTCATCCCGCCGGAGGGGAATGCGAATTTCGGCGTACCGAACGCCGTCGCTTATCCGCCGCGCAGCTTCCAGTTTGGGGCGGGGTTCAGGTTCTGAACGGGCGGGACTGTGTGCAAGGTAGCGCCGGGCATCGACCGGATCGGGAACATCCTGATGACGGCGCGCCGGCAGCGATAGTTACGCCATAGTCCGGTCGTCAGGTATCTGCAGTTCGAACTCGGCCGAGGCGACCGGTAGCAGGCGGAGGTCGCCGCCGTGCGCGCGGACGATACGGCGCGCCAGGCAGAGGCCGATACCCGACCCCTGCGGCTTGGTGGTGAAGAACGGGCGAAAGATTCGCGTCCTGTCGGGGGTATCGATACCGCCTCCCGTATCGCTCACGCGCATCATCACCCTGCCCTGCTCCACCGCGATTGAGAGGGCGACCCGGCAAGGCGGAGCCGCGATGAGTGCCGCTTCCGCACCGTTTTGCAGAATGGCCCACAGCGCCTGGGTCAGCTGATCGCGGTCGAGAGTCGCGATCCGATCGGGTACGTCGATGCAAAGCGTTACGGCAGTGCCAAAGCGGCTCGCAAACAACCGGGCGAGATCCTCGGCGAAATCGCGGAGTGACACGGAAGCCGGAACGGGATCGGGAAGCCGCGACAATGTGCGATAGGCGCGGGTGAAGCTCTCCAGCCCCTCAACCCGCCTCGCAAGCGTTGCGAGAATGTCCGGGAGCATGGCGTCGCCATGCGCCGCGGCGGTGACGGCGCTATCGGCGAGCGAGACGATCGGTGACAGACCGTTAAGCAGCTCGTGACCGAGAATGTCGATCATCTCATCATTGGCGCGCACCTCGGCCGCGCGCTCTGCTGCCTCGACGTCGATCAGCACCGCAAGACGTTGCCCGGGACCTGTCTCGACCGCATTGATCCGCCAGCTTCGCCCCTCGTGGCGGAGGCGATCGCCTGTCCGGTCGAGCAGTTCCGGTGGCGGGGGCAGGATACGGTCGTCCGTGCCGAACAGTGCGCGCGCGGCCTGATTGATCACACGCGCGTCTTCGTCATCGATCCGGATCAGCGGCACCGGCACCTGATCGAGCAGCGGGCGCAGCGGGAGCCCTTCCGGATTAGCCGGACCGGTCGCTAAGGGTGCGACCTCTGAACTGCGGTGCAGCGCCGACCAGCATCCAAGACCGATGAGCCACAGCACGCAAAGCGTCGCTCCGAATATCGTCGCCCACCATCCTGCCTGCCAGGCAAACACCAGCACCGCGCCTCCCGCAGAGAGCGCCAGGCCCGATGCCAGCGTGGCGGCGGCGCGGCGCTGATCGATCGTGCGGCTAAAGGCCATATCGCTCCATCCGGCGATAGAGCGCGCCCCTGCTCAGGCCGAGCGCGGTCGCAGCGCGGGTGACGTTGTGGTGATGCTCGCTTAAGGCTGCCTCGATCACCGCGCGTTCATTGTATTCAAGGTCGAAGCGTGATGAAGCAGCATCCTCGACCGAAGCAAATTGCAGGGGCGGCAACAGCAGGGCGGCATCGAGCAAGTCACCCTCACCGAGCAGGACCGCGCGCTCGACCGCCGCCGCCAGTCCGCGCACCTGATCGGGCCAGGACGCGCGACTGATTGCGTCCTCCGTCGCCGGGGTGAGCCGTGGCACCGGACGCCCATGGCGTTCCGCCGCTATGCGGCCGAAATGGCGGGCGAGCAGCACCACGTCATCGCCGCGTTCGGCAAGAGACGGCACCGCAATCGCCACCGTCGCGATCCGCCGGGCGAGTGCCGGGCCGATCGCCGCCGCATCGTCGGCAATGGCAATCGGACGCACGGTCCCGGGCAATCGATCAAGCAAGCGCGTCTGTTCCACCGCGCCGAGCTTGTCCGGGTAGCGCAGCAGGAGCGTCCCTTGTGCATCGTCCATCCGCGACCATGCACCGGGGTCTCTGAGGTCGATCCGGGTCATCGGCGCACCGGCATATGCCGAGGCGGCATGCAGCGCCGCGCTTACCAGGCCCCGGCCGGTTCCGGACAGGCCGGTCACCAGGACGCCGGCCTTCGTCGGCCCGACCCGGCGGATGAAGTCGCGTACCCGGGCGATGCCATCGCTTTCGCCGATCAGCTGTGCCGTACCCGTCCGCACCCCCGGGCCGGCGGGGAAAACGCAAGGCGCTTTCCAGGCTATGGCGGCTTCGAGCCTGGCGATCAGGTCCGCGTTGCGCCACGGCTTCATCACGAAGTCGCGGGCGCCGGCGCGCATTGCCTCTACCGCAATGCGGATGCCGCTATGCGCGGTGACGACGACAACGCACGCACCCGGATCATCGGCAAGAATGCGCGCGAGCAACGCCAGCCCCTCCTCGCCATCAGAACGACCGGCTGCGTAGTTCATATCGAGCAAAATCGCGTCGTACCGATGGGCCGCAAGACGAGAAAGCGCGACCTCGGGTCCATCGGCACAGTCCAGCGCATGACCGGCCAGCTGGATCGCCACCATGAGCGATTCAGCGATATACGGATTGTCGTCGATCAACAGGATCGACAAAGCGCTTGACCCGGCCTCCGAGCGTCCACCCGTGGACAGTGCGTCCGTCTGCGGACGGTGCTCAATGTTTGTATCTGGCAAAAACCTTTGTTTCATCGTGGCTTAGGCATTTTCCTGGGGATGAGCGACAATCGCGCCCATGATGACCGAACATCATGAAGGTGCAAGCCCCTCTGCCGGCGCGGGAATGGACCGCCCGCTCGCCAGGCCAGTTCGTCCGTGGTGGCGGCGTCGCGCCCTCCTCGCCGGGATTGCGGTCGTCCTGGCCGCTGTCGCCATGTGGCGCTTCCTGCCGGCGAGCGGATCGACGGACATCGCCGGGGCCGACATCGAGACCGGCGAGGTCACCCGGACCGCATTCGCCGATTACCTGCCGGTGCGAGCGACGGTCGCGCCGCGCCTCACCACGCTGGTCGGCGTGCTGGCGGGGGGGCAGGTCGAACGACTGCTGGTTCAGGACGGCGCGATGGTCGCGAGCGGACAACCACTCGCCACGCTCGCCAACCCCGAGCTCCGGCTGGACGTGCTGACGCGCGAAGCACAGATTGCAAGCCAGCTGGGCAGCATTGCCGGCGAGGGCCTGGGGATCGAGCGCAATCGCCTCGACCGGGCAGCTCAGGTTTCGCAGGCTGAATATGATCTCATCAAGGCGAAGCATGACCTCGCGGTCCGCCAGCAATTGCATGACAAGGGCATCCTCGCCGACGCGGGCGTCACGAGCTTTCAGGAGGAAGCCGATTATCAGGAGCACCGCCTCGCCCAACTTCGCGCCGGCCGGGCGGCAGAGGCTCGGATCACGGCCACGCAGGGAGAGCGGCTGGCCGACACACAGGACCGGCTGGCGGGAAATCTCGTGGCTGTGCGCGGCGGGCTCGACTCGCTGACGATCCGTGCCCCGGCCGGGGGGCGCCTGACCAACTTTACGTTGCAACCCGGCCAGACGCTCAAACCCGGCGACCCGGCGGGCCAGGTCGACAGCGAGGGATCGTGGAAATTGGAGGCGGACGTCGACGAATATTTTCTCGGTCGCGTGCGCGTCGGGCAAAAGGGGCGGACCACGGATGGCGCATTGCTCACCGTATCGAAGGTGCTGCCAGCGGTGACGGACGGCCGCTTCAGGGTCGAACTGACCTTCGACCGCGCCGGCCCGGCGGGGCTCAACCGCGGCCAGACGCTCGACATCCGCATCACGCTCGGCAGCACCAGGGCCGCACTTGTCGCGCCGGTCGGCGGCTGGCTCGAATCGGGCGGCGGATCGACCGCCTTCGTGCTGGACACCGATGGCGATCACGCGCGGCGGCGCGCGATTAAGACCGGCCGCCGCAATCCCGGGCAGGTCGAGATCCTGTCGGGCCTGAACGCGCGCGAGCGTATCGTCACCTCGAACACCGCGTCCGTGAAGGGCGACATCCTCAACATCCGATAGACGGGAACCTTTGCGTGATCCATCTCCAAAACATCGAGCGCCGCTACGTCTCCGACGAGGTCGAGACGACGGCGCTCCACGACATCGACCTTCGCGTAGAGGAAGGCGAGTTTCTTGCTATCATGGGTCCATCGGGCTGCGGCAAATCGACACTGCTCAACACGCTTGGCACCGTCGATCGGCCGACAGGGGGCCGGTACCTGTTCGGCGAGCGCGACCTTGCGACGCTGAATGAAAAAGAGCTTGCCAAATTTCGCGGCGGCACGCTCGGCTTCGTCTTTCAGAGCTTCAACCTGATCGACGAATTGACGATCGAGGAAAACGTCGCGCTTGGCCTCGCCTATCGCAAGCATGCCGGTGCCAGCACAGGGGGCCGCCGTGCGCGCGTGGCTGCTGCAATGGACAAGGTCGGCATCGCGCATCGCGCCCGCCACTATCCGCACCAGTTGTCGGGCGGACAGCAGCAACGCGCCGCCATCGCCCGCGCGATCGTCGGCAACCCCAAGCTGATCCTTGCTGACGAGCCGACCGGCAATCTCGACACCGCCAATGGCGAGCAGGTGATGAACATTCTCGCAGGCCTCAACGAAGAGGGCACGACGATCGTCATGGTCACCCACTCGCCGAGCCATGCCGACATGGCGAAGCGCCGCATCGACATGCTCGACGGCCGCATCGTCGCATCCGCCATGCGCGCCATTTGAACTTGGAAGGACAAGACGCCCGTGAACCGTTTCGCCCTGCTGTCGCTCTACCGCTCGCTCACCCGTCACAAGCTCTACGCCGCGCTCAATATCGGCGGGTTGGCGGTGGGGATCGCGGTGTTCCTAGTCCTTGGCCTCTATGTCCGTTTCGAAACGGGCTATGAGAAGTGGCTGCCTCGCCATGAGCAGATCTATGCGGTGCAGACGGTGTGGAACATGCCCGAGAGCCCCGTCAACGGTGCCTATCCGTACACGATGGGCGGTCTGCTCGATCAGCTGCGGGACGATTTCCCCGGCGTGGTCGGCACGCGGGTCCGGGGCGGCGGCGGCAGCGTGCTGAGCGGCGGCCGGGCGGTCAGCGAAGACGTCGCACAGGTCGATCCATCCTTCTTCCGCATATTCGATCTGCCGATGGCGCGCGGGGTGAGCCGCGGCGCACTCGATCAGCCGACCGGCATGGTCATCAGCGAAAGTACCGCGCGAAAATATTTCGGGAGCATGAACCCGGTCGGTCAGACACTGACGGTCGCGATGGATGCGCCAATCCGTTACCGGGTGGCGGGCGTCTTCCGCGATCTGCCCGCGAACAGCGATTTCAATCTATCGATCCTTATCCCGCTGCCGCGCACGCCGCCTTCCGACAACTGGTTCCACTGGGGCAGCACCTCGCTTCAGACGTTCCTGCGCTTCGACCGTCCGGCGGCGGCAAAAGCGTTCGAAGCGAAGATGTCCTCCTTCGTCAACCGCCGCGGACGCGAGCTTGCCGCCCCCGGCGAAACGCCATCGCAAGTACAAAAATTGCGGCTGCTTCCGATCGTGCGCCTGCACCTCGAACCCGAAGGGCAAGAAAGCGGAAGCCGCAAGATCACGGTCATCACGCTTGGGCTGGTCGGCGTCCTGACGCTGCTGATCGCGATCGTAAACTATATCAATCTCGCTACCGCCCGGGCCGGACTGCGCGCGCGCGAGGTCGCGATGCGAAAGGTTCTCGGTGCCGATCGCATGGCGCTAATGCGTCAATTCCTCGGTGAAGCGGTGCTCATGGTCGCAGCGGCCGCGCTTATGGGGCTGATGCTCGCGGAAATGGGGTTGCCGCTGATTAACGCAGCCGGCGGCATTTCGCTGACGATGCCCTACGGCGTGGTCGTCCCGGCGCTCGCGCTGCTGGT
The DNA here is from genome assembly GCA_965219075.1 of Sphingomonas sp. Lineage (GTDB taxonomy): Bacteria > Pseudomonadota > Alphaproteobacteria > Sphingomonadales > Sphingomonadaceae > Sphingomonas. Next base: position 1,063,569 of record CBDCMM010000002.1, on the reverse strand, counting down.
GCTGATTGTCGGGATCGTGGCGGGCCTTTACCCGGCCGTACTGCTGGCGCGCTTTCCGGCGGCTTCAGTTCTCGCTTCCGCACGAACGCCCGGCGGCGGACGATCGGGAACGCGCACACGAGAGGCGCTGGTCATATTTCAGTTCGGCCTCGCGATTGCATTCACCATCGGCACCGCCGTGCTGGTCGCGCAGACCCGTCACGTCCGGCAGACCGATCTGGGGTTCAAGCGCGACGGTCTGCTGGTCGTTCGCTCGACCGCCGACAGCCTGGTCGAACCGGCGCAAAAGCGCAGCTTGGCGAACGCCTTTGCCGCCTTGCCGCAGATTAAGCAGGTGACTTTCGCCAACGTCGCCGTCGGCGGCAGCGGCGAAGACAACAGCGACAATGTGCCGTTGCCGGGTGTCCCGGGGACCGGTCCCTCGCTCAGATGGGCGGTTGTCGGTCCGCGCTTTTTCGAGACGCACGGTGCACGCCTGATCGCCGGACGTCTGTTCGACGATGCGCACGGTGCCGATGATGCCCAGACGAAAGCGCGCGGCAAGGGCAACAATATCGTCATCAATCGCCGCGCCTTGCCGTCGCTCCGCCTGTCCTCGCCCCAGTCGGCGATCGGCAAGACCGTCGGCGGTGAACGCCCGCGTACGATCGTCGGCGTCGTCGATGATCTCCGTTTCGCGTCTCCGCGCGATCCGAACGCGCCCACTTATTACCTTTATTACCGCGAGCCAGAAAAGCTCGGCACCGCCGTCGCCACGCTCCGCTTCACCGGCGATCCGCGCGACGCGCTCGCTGCGGTACGCGATGTGTGGCAGCGCATGGTGCCTCAGGTGCCGTTCGATGCGGATACCGCGGATCAGCGCCTGGCCGAATTCTACAAGACCGACGACCGCGCGACGCGGTTGTTCGGGATAGGGGCGGGCCTAGCCGTGCTGATCGGCTGCGTTGGGCTCTGGGGCCTTGCTTCTTTCAACACCGCGCGGCGGGTGAAGGAGATAGGCATCAGGAAGACGCTTGGCGCATCATCCGCCGACATCGTCAAGCTGCTGGTCGGTCAGTTCCTGCGCCCGGTCTTGCTCGCCAATCTCGTTGCCTGGCCGCTCGCCTTCATTGCCATGCGCAGCTGGCTCGCCGGATTCGACGACCGGATCGCACTGTCGCCGCTTTACTTTATCGGCGCTGGCGTCCTCGCGACCGTGATCGCGGTCTTGACCGTGCTCGGCCAGTCACTGCGCGCAAGCCGCGCAGCCCCCGCCTGGGCACTGCGCCATGATTAGCCCCAGAGCTGATTGAACAGCGAGTATCCGTACTGCGAGAGGATCAAATGCCGGTCGCGTTGTCAGGCCGGTTTCGTAATTCCCCCACTATCCCGGCGTAGCAAGCGTCAGAACATGTCCGTCTGGATGCTCAAATAGGGGGTGCTGATCACAGCCGCAGCGTCTACAGCGCCCTGTTTAATGTCAACCGCTGGCAGTCTTGGGGGTGTTGCTTCGAAGCACTTGCATAGTTCCGAATTGTGATCAGACAGTCAGGCCTCCAAATTGTGCTCCTACGTCTCCGCCAACTGGTTCGGTTATCCGACCAGCATCCACACCGCCATCGCGATCATCATCAGGTTTTCGGTCAGCGATACGAAGCCGAGCGGTACGTTCGAGCTGCCTCCGACGCAGGCGCATTTAAGTTCGCGCTTCTGGACATAGATCGCATAGAACACCGACACCGTGCCGATCGTGCCGATGAACAGCGCGACCGGCACCGAAATCCAGTTGAATGCGCGCGCGATCATCAGGATTCCGGCAAGCGCCTCTCCGAACGGATAGAGATACGCATAGGGCACCCAGCGCTGCGCCAGCAGATCGTAGCCCAGGAACATCGTCGCGAAGCCGTCTACGTCGCGCAGCTTCTGGATGGCGAGGATGCACATCGAAAACGCGATGAACCATTCGCCCGCGCGCACGGTGAGCAGCGCGCCGGTAAGCGCCCAGCTTCCCGCCAGCGCCATCAGCGCCGCGACCGCGAAGATCGCGATGACGGGCTTGTAGGTGACGGCATCGGGGTCCTTGACCGGCTTGCCGAGGAAGCGGCGCGTGTCATCGTATCCGCCGATCCGGTCGCCGCCGATGAACGTCTGCGGTGTTGTTTTCACGTCATGCTCGGCCTTGAACGCGTCGGTCTCTTCGCGCGTCGTCAGCCAGTGATCCTCGACCTTGTAGCCCTCATGCTCCAACAGCCACTTGGACTTCAGGCCATAGGGACAGATGTGCTTGTCCATGACCATGCGATAGAGCCGCGCGGTCTTCGCGCCCTCGGCCTCGATTTTCGTTTGCTCGTTCATCGCTTCACCTTCTCGAATAAGTCGACCAGTTCGGTGAACTTGCGCCGCTGATCCTCGGCCTCGATTTTCGTTTGCTCGTTCATCGCTTCACCTTCTCGAATAAGTCGACCAGTTCGGTGAACTTGCGCCGCTGATCCTCGACATCGCCCGACTTGATCGCGCTCGCGACGCAGCAGGCGGCATGATCCTTGAGGATGCCGCTCTCGACTTTGGCGAGCGCCGCCTTCACCGCCTGCATCTGGTTGAGGATGTCGATGCAATAGCGGTCTTCCTCGACCATCTTGGCGATGCCGCGCACTTGCCCCTCGACCCGCTTGAGCCGGTTGAGCGTCCCGGTCACGTCCTTCGCCATCTTCGCCCCATTACCTTGAAATACCACATGGGGGTATATAGTATTATACCCTCAGGAGTTCAACGCACATGTCCCAGATCACGATCCCTCGCAGGCAACTCCTGACCGGCATGGCGCTTGGCGGCGCGGCGCTTAGCGTTCCGGGATGGGCGCGCGGCATGAGCTTGTCGGGCGCGACGATCCGCCAAGGGTTCGACGAGGTAAGCGGCGCGAGCATCGACCTCACCATCGCGCGTGGCAGCCGCATGGTTCAGGGGCGCGCCGGTCCGGGCATCGCGGTCAACGGAAGCGTGCCGGGGCCGCTCGTTCGATTGAAGGAAGGCACGACCGCCCGCCTGAATGTTCACAACCGGCTCGACGAGGACAGCTCGATCCACTGGCACGGCATCCTCGTGCCCTTTCAATATGACGGCGTGCCCGGCGTCAGCTTCCCCGGCATCGCACCGGCCAAGTCGTTCACCGCCGAGTTCCCGGTGCGTCAGAGCGGCACCTATTGGTGGCACAGCCATTCGGGCTTGCAGGAGCAGCCCGGGCATTACGGCCCGATCGTGGTCGATCCGGCAGGTTCCGATCCGGTCGATGCGACGCACGACTATGTGCTGTTGCTCAGCGAGTTCACGCCGATGATGCCGCACACCATCATGGCGAAGCTCAAGAAGGGCGACGAGTATTTCAACTACCAGCAGACGACCTGGACCGACGACTATCCGCTGTCGGAAAAGCAGCGGCTGATGTGGGCGCGGATGCGGATGATGCCGACCGACATCCTCGACGTGACCGCGCCCAACTACACCTATCTCGCCAACGGCCACGGCCCGAAGGAGGGACTGGAATATCTGTTCACGCCCGGCGCGCGGGTGCGGCTGCGCGTCATCAACGGCAGCGCGATGACGTTCTTCAACGTCCGCATCCCGGGCCTCAGGATGACCGTAGTGGCGACGGACGGGCAGAACGTCCGGCCCGTCGAGGTCGATGAGTTCCAGATCGGCGTCGCCGAGACCTATGACGTGATCGTCGAGCCGCGAAACGCAGCCGCCTACACGATCGTCGCGGAATCGATGGGGCGCTCCGGCATGGCCGTCGCGACGCTGGCCTCCGCGCCGGGCCAGCGCGCGGCAGTGCCCGCGCTACGCGATCCACCGCTGCTCACGATGGCCGACATGGGGATGAACCACGGCGGCAAGATGGCGATGGACGGCATGGATATGTCGGGCGGCATGAAGATGCGCGACACCTCGATGCTGCCGCCCGACGTGAAGGTTGGACCCGGCATCGACATGGTGGCGATGAACCCGGTCGATCGCATGGGCGACCCCGGTATCGGACTCGACAAGGTGGACCACCGCGTCCTCAATTACCGCGACCTCGCTGCGCTGGAGCCTGGCAAGGATCAGCGCACGCCTTCGCGCTTCCTCGAAATCCATCTGACCGGCAACATGGAACGCTATATGTGGTCGTTCGACGGGACCAAGTTCTCGGCCGTCAGCGATACCCCCATCCGCTTCGCCTATAACGAGCGGGTCCGCGTCAAGCTCGTCAACGATACGATGATGGCGCACCCGATCCACCTGCACCGGCACTTCTTCGAGCTGGTCAACGGCCATGACGGGGCGCAGCCGCGCAAGCACACCGTCGTCGTGCAGCCGGGCAGCAGCGCGCAGTTCGACCTCACCGCGAACGAGCCCGGCGACTGGGCGTTTCACTGCCATCTGCTCTACCACATGCACGCGGGCATGTTTCAGATCGTGAGCGTCGCGTTTCCTCCAAATCAGATGTCCGGGGATCAGGCACCCGGCGCGAAAGCGGCATGATCGCGGCCCTCGCCCTGGCGCTCGCCGGCGCGGCGACGCCGGCCGTTCAGCACGACGGGATGACCATGCCGATGGGGATGCCGATGCCGGCCCCCAAGGCGAAGCCCGCGCCCAAGGCAGCACCGCGCCCGAAGGCCACTACCCCGGCGAAGCCGACGCAGGCGGCGACACCCAAGGCCCCACCGATGGTCATGGACCATGCGGCGATGGAAATGCCCGATCAGGCCACCACGGCCACGCCCGACGCGGAGCCTTCGCCACCCATAACCGGAATGGACCACAGTGCGATGAACGGGATGGAGCACGGCGCGATGCCCGGCATGGGCACGTCGGCCGGAGCCGCGCCGACGATCGAGACGCCACCCCCCGCCAGCGCGGGCAGCGGCCCGGCGCGCGCGGCCGATGCGATCTACGGCGCGGACGCGATGCGCGGCTCGCGCGACCAGCTTCGCGACGAGCAGGGCAACCAGCGCTTCTTCCTCTTCATGGCCGACCGCGCCGAATATCGCGTCCGACAGGGGAAGGACGGCTATCTCTGGGACCTCCAAGGCTATTATGGCGGCGACGTCGACAAGTTCTGGTACAAGAGTGAAGGCGAAGGAAGCTTTGGCGAGCCGATCGAGCGCGCCGAGCTGCAAGCCTTGTGGAGCCACGCGATTGGCCCGTGGTTCGATTTGCAGACCGGCGTCCGGCAGGATTTTCAACACAACGGACGCACGCATCTGGTGGCGGGCGTCCAGGGCCTCGCACCCTACCGGTTCAACATCGATGCAGCGGCCTTCCTGTCGCAGAAAGGCGAGCTGTCGGCGCGGATCGAGGCCGAGCTGGACCAGCGCATCACCCAGCGGCTGCGGCTGCAACCGCGCGCGGAGATCAATCTGGCGGCGCAGAACACGCGCGAGATCGGCGTCGGCGCAGGGCTTGATCGCGTCGAGCTGGGGTTGCGGCTGCGCTACGAGATCGGGCGGGAGTTCGCGCCCTATATCGGCATCGCGCAGGAATGGCGGGTCGGCCGCAGCGCCGATTATGCCCGCGCCAGGAGCGATGATCCTTCTACGACCAGTTTCGTTGCGGGGATAAGGCTATGGTTTTGAGAGAAGACCCGATGTTCGGCACTTTCCCCGCGTGGCTTCACACGCTCGCGATCATATCGCTGGCGATCGGTGCGGTGTGCGCGATCACGGTCGCTCTCGATGAGGCGCGCCGTCCGCAGAAGATGTGGATCATGAACCTGGTATGGCCGCTGACCGCGCTGTTCGGCAGCGTCCTGTGGACCGCGGGCTATTACGTCTGGGGACGCGCGAAGGCCGGAAACCAGGATGATGACAGCAAGCCGCCGTTCCCGATCATGGTTGCCAAGGGATCTAGCCATTGCGGCGCGGGATGCACGCTTGGCGACATTGTCGCCGAATGGGCGGCGTTCGCTATCCCCTCGATCGCCGTCTGGTTCGGCTGGCACAGCATCTTTGCCGAGAAGACCTTCGCAGTCTGGATCCCCGATTTCCTGCTCGCGTTCGGCATCGGCATCGCCTTCCAGTATTTCACGATCGCGCCGATGCGAGACCTTGGCGTGCGCGAGGGGATCGTCGCGGCGGTAAAGGCCGACATCGCATCGATCAGCGCGTGGCAGATCGGCATGTACGGGCTTATGGCCGCGATCCAGTTCGGCTGGTACGCGCACGCCTTTGGCGGCATCGCCGAGGTGAACGCCCCCGAATTCTGGTTCGCGATGCAGCTATCGATGCTGGCGGGCTTCTGCACCAGCTACCCGGTCAACTGGCTGTTGATCCGCGCCGGACTAAAGGAAAAGATGTAGCCGGGCCCGGCGGCGGCGCATCTCTCCACCGACCAGACCGAAGCCAAGGATCATGATTATCCATGTTGCCGGCTCCGGCACCGATGCGGCGAAGGGGCCGGGTGTATAGCGAAATGGAGGATATACCCTCGGGTTTGCGGGCAGCGGGGTATCCAGGCTGACGATGTTCGCCGTTACCGTGCTCAGATCGAACAATCGGGAAACGACCGTCTCTCCCGCTACTGCGTTCGCCCGCGCGTTCGCATTCGCCAGCGCGGCGAACTGGTTGACGCCGACGCCGCCATTGTTCCGCGGATCGCCGAACGCGACCTGTGCTGCATCACAATAGAAGAGCCCGGTACAATATCCCGCGCCGAACGAGAAAGTCTCTGAGACATAGGTAATCTGCGTGGTTTCGCCCGGGTTGATCGTGTTCAGCGCAAGATTGAGATTGGTCGCGCTCCAATCCCATGCGGCCTCGGTCCCGCTGCGATATTTGGTCAGTCCGTTGAACGCGCGACCGTCGGACGCCTCGCTGCTGCCATCCAGATTGCCGACGCCGATACTCCCGCTCGCCGAATAGAGCACCGCCGATCCCGCACGTGACGGATCGTTATTCTGGGTGACGGTGAAGTTATAGCCCGCCCGCGTATCAGCCGACAGACCCTGCACCCCCATATGCCCCGGCGTAATCAGAGAATCGAGCCTGAAATTGGCCGGATCGGTCCCGTCGTTGGTGACGAAGATCTCGAGCACGGTGCGCACCAGGACCGCGCAGGACCCGGTGCAGATGAGGTCGGAGAAAAACGAGAAGTCGTTGGTGGTACGGGTGGTCACATGATAGTTCATCGTCGCCAGCGAGGTGAGGCTGTTGTTCGGGCCGTAATCGACGTTGAAAACAAGATTTGCGACGGTTTCGGTTGAACTCCCCGAATTGATCACATTTCCCGTTGCATCGGTGAAGCTGTACGATGCGGCCGCGCTCGTCTTCAGAATTTCAATGGCCGATGCGGGTGACCCGATCATCATCGTCATCCCGGTCAGCAAGACCAAATATCGTGATTTCAAGAATTTAGCCAAGATATTATCGATGAAAGACATCTTGATTTCCCCTGCTCGGTGATCCTTAGCAGAGTTCGTCCATTTTTTATATAAGCCTGAACCGGTTTCCAGCGTAATATTACAATGCAGCTGGCGCTATGTTTATTTTATCCGGACATAACAGATACATAAGCCAGCAAGCAGTAAACAAAGATTTTCGCGCTTACGCAAGGTTCAAAAAACCCGGCAGGATCATATGTTCAGTCGTTCCCGTCGCTCGTAAAACGCAGCGGCTTTTGTCCGATCGCGGCGCACATGCGCCTGATATCGGCGATCGAAGCGGGATCGCCCCCAATTCTCATCTTCAGCCTGACCGCCGCCGCACAGTCCCGGTTCGCTTCGCCAAGCCGCGCGCCCGCGCTCAGGACGCGTGCGCGAAGCACCAGCAATTCGACCTGATCGGGATCATCGGCACCGTAATTGGCATCATAGACGACCTTGGCGCGGGCGATACGATCCAGCGCAGCGTCATAGTCGCCCGCCGTCGCCTTTGCCTGGGCGGCATAATAATCGACGTCACCCACCGCCGCGTTGCGAACGCCGTAGAGATGAGCATAGATCCTGCGCGCCTGATCGAGCGCGCTGATCGCACCTGCCGGATCGTTCCGTGCCATGCGGATCCGGCCCGTCAGGATGAGCGCTGCGGCGATGGTCGGATGATCGGGATCGAGCACATGGCCGTACACCGACAGGGCGCGCACGTTCATCGCTTCTGCGCGCGCGAAATCGCCGCCGTCGAACTCGGCCAGCGCCCGGTTCTGGATCGCGTTGGCCGTGAGTACGTGTTCATAGCCGTATTTTTGCGCATAGGCGTTCTCCGCCGCCGCCAACAACACCGTCGCCTCGGCATTCCGCCCGATCTGAAGCAGCGCCCGCGCCTCGTTCATCCATACCCTGCCCAGATCATCGCGGCGATCCCGGCGTGTCTTGCCGAACAGCGTTGCCGATTGTCCGAGCATCTTTGCGGAGGCGGCGTAGTTGCCGTTCAGATACTCGACCATTCCGCGACGCTCGGCGATTTCGGCGCGGACAAGCTTGGCATAGGGTGCCTTGCCGTCAAAACCCTGTTCGGCCTGATCGATACGGATGGCGCTCGCTTTCGCATCGCCGCGTTTGTAGTCGAGCGCCGACAGTTTGAGCAGCGTCGTCGCCCGGCCTTCGCTTTTCGCCGGCTCACGCTGCAGCGACGCCGTCAGATCGCGCTCCGATTCCCGGCCAAGACCCAGATTGTAGAAGATATCCCCGGTCATCCTCAGGAGCCGTGCGCTGACCGCGGGTTCGCTGCCCAGTTCCGTCCGCGCGCGGCGGCTGACCGTGGCGAGGACGGACAGCACCGTGATAGTCCTCGGATTCTGCGTTGCCGGGTTGGCGACCGCAAAGGTATCGACGAGAAACTTCAACGTATTGTCCGCGGCCAGGCGCTGCTGGTCGGCGATCCGCCGCTGATCGTTCGCGTAATTCGCCATGCCGAGCGTGATTGCGGCAACAAGGATCGAGAGCGTGGTCAGCAGCATCAGCGCGCGTTGATGCCGCACGGCATCGCGGCGGACCAGCGCGTCCAGCGGCAACCCGGTCAGCCCCGCAATCAGCTTCAGGACCGAGAGCCGCCGGCCGTCCTTCCCGCGTCTAAGATCCGCAGCGATCGGTTCGGCCGGAACCTCGGAAAGCAGGCCGTCCGGCCCGAGATGATAGCGAAGCGCGGGCGGAAAACATTCGTCGTCGCCGCCCGAAAACGGCTCGCCATCGGTAATCAGCGCCAGCGTCCTGGCTTCGCCGTGCAGCCGCTTGAAGGTCAGTATTTCCTCGTTGACCCAGCGCGAAGTCGCCGCCTTGCGGCTACAGAGCACGATCTGGAACCGCGACCGGCCAAGGGCCGCCCGCAGTTCCTCGCCCAGATCGCCGCTCGCCGGCAATTCGTCCCGGTCGCGGAACACCGGCAGCAAGCGGCGGGTAACCGGTCCGAACGGCGAAGGCTTGCCGACCAGCGCGCTCGGGATGCGATAGGTTTCCAGGCGCCGGTGCAGCCAGCGGGCGACCGCCTGATCAGCATGGCTGTAGCTGATAAAGGCGGCGTAGCTGCTCATCAGGCGGGTCTAGCCGTGTGTCGTCCGTAATGCGCCGGGTCCGGCGGTGCGTGACCCCGACCGATCGCGTCTGCCCGCGGTCATCGCGGCAGCAATGTCGGACCCAGCAGCATCAGCAGTTTTGCGTCGATCGCGACGTCCGCGTCACGGCGTCCGGCGACGAATTGGGTAATTTCGCCGACGGCAATGCGGTGGACCGTAATATCTTCGGAAAAATCGCCCCCGCCGCGCCCGACCCTGGTCAGGTCATGCGCGCGGACCAGCATGAAGCGTTCGGACGACATGCCTGGCGACGACATGAATTCGCCGAGCCGCTCGACATAAGCGGGCAGATACCCCGTTTCCTCCTCGAGCTCGCGTTTCGCCGCCACCTCGATCGCCTCGCCCTCGGTCTCGTCACCGACGAGTCCTGCGGGCAGTTCCAGACAGCGCCGCCCGAGCGGCACCCGGTATTGTTCGACCAGCAGGATATGATCGTTGTCGATCGCCAGAATGACGACCGCCTCGATCTTGCCCGCACGCTCGACGAATTCCCACGTCCCCTGCTTGCAGACGTTCAGATACCGGCCCTCCCAGACGCGGTCGCTCATAGTTCGATCAACCTGTCGGGCAGCTCGTTGGGATCGGTGCCGCTGAACGGGAAATGTTCGGCCAGGATCGCGCCGATCCGTCCGATCGCCGCGACCATGCCGTCGACCGCCCGGCCGTCGCGGATCGCATCGGTCAGCTCGACCATCGCCGCGCCCCACGCTTCGTGCGGCACCCGGTTCAGCACCTCGCTGTCGGTCACGATCTCCGCGCGCCGCTCGGCCAGCGACAGATAGAGCAGCACCCCGGTCCGCGTCGCCGTCCGCGCCTCTATGCTTGCCCGGAACAGCAGCACCGCGCGTGCTCTCACCCGTCGTGATTTTGTCGCGCCCGGCGTCAGTGCATAGCGCGCGCCCGCCAGCGCGAACCGCAGCACGAGGAACACGACCGCCAGCAGCAACAGCTGCGCGGCGAGCAATTCGCCCAAGGTCCAGTCGCGTCCCCAGCCCGACCCGGTCGCCCAGTCGAGCACGGGAACAAAATGGTTCGGCACCACCGCCTGCGCCGCCAGCATCAGGAACATGCCGAGCAGCGCCCAGTGCAGCACCGCATCATGATATTTGTCCGACCGCGCCGCCGCGATCGCGACGATCTCTCCGTCGGTCGTTTCTTCGGCCGCGCGGACGGCGTCACCGATCCGGACCCGGTCGTCGTCGCTCAGCCGGGTCACCATCCGCCGGATGCGCCCCCGCCGCCGAAACCGCCACCGCCACCGCCAAAGCCGCCACCGCCGCCGAAGCCGCCGCCACCCCCGAAACCGCCGCCGCCCCCGAAACCGCCGCCGCCACGGCCGCCGCTGCCCAGCCCCCACAGCACCACCGGAGCGATGCCGCCGCGATATCTGCGACCGCGTCCGCGTCCGAAGAACATCGGCAGGATGACGAACGCCAGCACGATCCCCCAGAAGATCAGCGTTGCGATGTCGCTGCCGTTGTTCCGCTTCGCCGCGCGCGTCTTCGTCTGCGCCTGCGCACGCTGTTCGGCCGCCTGCATCGGCAGTTTCAGCTGCTCGGCGACCGCATCCGCGCCCGCGACGATCCCGCCCGCCATGTCGCCGTTACGAAAGCGGGGCAGGATCGTCTGGTTGATGATCATGCTCGACAGCGCATCGGTCATGATCGGCTCCAGCCCGTACCCGACCTCGATCCGCACCTTTTTTTCCTTGGGCGCGACGATCAGGATCACGCCGTTATCGGCGTCTTTCTGCCCGATTCCCCATGCCCGGCCGAGCCTGTATCCGTAATCCTCGATCGGATAGCCCTGCAGATCGGGCACCGTCGCGACGACCAGTTGCCGCGACGACGCCTGTTCGACCTGTTCGGAGAGCTCCGTCAGTTCCGCGACCTGCGCCGCCGACAACAGCTGCGCAGCGTCGACGACGCGTCCGGTCAGCTTCGGGAAATCCTGCGCGTTCGCCGTGCTCGCCGCGACGAGCAACAGCGCGCATGCGGCGAGCACCGCAAGCACCGGGCGCATAAGGCGCATCGGACCGGCTCAGCTCGCGGTGTTGAAATCGACGGTCGGCGCGTTCTCGGCACCCGGGCTTGTCGCCTGATAGGGAACCATCGGTTTTGCGCCATAGAAGATCTTCGCGCCGATCGCGTCGGGAAAGGTCCGGACCTTGACGTTATAGGTCTGGACCGCCTCGTTATAGTCGCGGATCGCGATCGTGACGCGGTTCTCCGTCCCCTCCAGCTGGCTCATCAGCGTCTGAAAATTGTCCTGGCTTTTCAGCTCCGGATACGCCTCGACGTTGGCGAGCAGACGGCTGAGCGATCCGTTCAGCTGACCCTGCGCCTGCGAGAATTGCGCCATCTTCGACGGATCGGACAGGTCGTCCGCATTCACCTGGATCGACGTCGCCTTTGCCCGCGCGTTGATCACGTCGGTCAGGATCTTGTCCTCGGAGGCAACCGAACCTTTGACCGTACTCACCAGATTGGGGATCAGGTCGGCGCGGCGCTGATAATCCGCCTGCACATCGGCCCAGCGCGCCTTCGCTGCCTCTTCCGCGGTCGGAATGGTGTTGATCCCGCACCCGGCAAGCAGCACCACCATTACGGCGGCGGCAATTGAACGAACCCTCATGACGAACTCCTGTTTGTCTCGCCCAACCGTATAGGACAGTCCGGCGCCTTGGCAAAAGCCTAATCGGCAGCTAACCATTACCGCTCCGCGAATGTATTGACTGGGGATCCATACTATGTACAAGGAATTCAAAGAGTTCATCATGCGCGGCAACGTGATGGATCTTGCTATCGCCGTCATTATCGGTGCAGCTTTCGGCAAGATCGTGACGTCGCTGACCGAAGACATATTGATGCCGATCATCGGTAAAGTCTTCGGCGGGCTCGATTTCTCGAGTTACTTCCTTCGCCTTGGCCCCGTGCCCGGGAATTACCGGGGGTCGCTGAGCGATTACGCAGCTCTCAAGACCGCGGGCGTCCCGCTGCTCGGCTATGGCGAGTTCATCACCCAGTCGGTCAACTTCCTCATCATCGCCTTCATCATCTTCCTGATCATCCGCGCGGTAAACAGGGTCATGCCCAAAGCCAATACGGCCGTTGCGCCCGATCCCGCCGATATCGTCTTGCTGCGCGAGATCAGGGACGAACTGAAGGCACGACCCAAGGTCTAAGCAAACGCGTCCAAGCAAACGCGTCTGAGCAAACAGGTCTGACCAGGCGCGTCCGATCGGACGCGTCCGGTTACCTCAGGCGACCTGAAGTTCCTCGGCGATCGCATCGGCAAGGCTGGTGCCGTCGAGGATGCGCGCGGTTTCGTCACGCACGCGCAGCATTGCGTGACGGATCGCGCAGTCCTCCTCGCTGCGGCAGTCGGCGCACCGCTTATACGCGGTCCGGCTGACGCAGGATACGAGTGCCAGCTGCCCCTCGATCACCCGGACGACTTCGCCCATCGAAATCAGGTGAACCGGGCGCGAAAGGCAAAACCCGCCGTGTTTGCCGCGGTGGCTGTGCACCAGCCCCTCGTCGCGCAGATCGGCGAGGATCAGTTCGAGGAACTTGCGCGGCACGTTCGCTGCGATCGCGATCCGGTTCATCGACATCGGCGGTCCGCCCGGCGGTTCTTTCGCAAGGCAAATCATCGCACGAAGTGCGTAACGGGAGCGCTGGGTCAACATAGGTTATATATGGCAACGCAATGTGGCAAGCAAAAGGCGTTTGCGTAAACGTCCTTCAATCCATATATCGATCGGGTCGGCGGGGCTTGCCCCGGCGACTATGGCGATAAACTGCGGTGTAGACTAGGCGCAGCGGACCCGGGGGCAGTACCCGGCGGCTCCACCACCGGTCGTTCTCTTGAGGATCGATCGATGACGGGGCCGAACCAGGATCGACGTGTGTTGAAAGGCATCGTGTTTCGCTCGGAATGGGACCACCGCGACGGCCCGTACACAAGTGCCAACGATAACGAAGCACTCGCGATTGCCGCGTAACTGACGGCCTAACGGCCTAGGTTACACGAACAAAAGCGCGGTTGGACCGCACCGGGCAACAGAAGCGGATACCAGCGGCTCCCGGGGTGGCCGGGCAACAGAACACCCCGGACCTGCCGCGACGATACCGGCGGCCGGCCGGAAATTGCGGTTTATCCTGCCGCGGGCACGTCCGTTGTCAGCCGTTTCTGATCCAGGTGAAGATAGCGTTCGTTGAAATGCGCGCTGCCCTTCAACGCTTCCCAGTCGACCACCTCGATCCGTCGGCCCGATCGCGTGATCAGTCCGTCGCGCTCAAGCCCCTTCAGCACACGGTTGACATGCACCGCGGTCAGGCCGAGCGCATCGCCGATCTGCTCCTGCGTCATCAACAGGTCGAACCCCGGCATCCGCTGACTGCTCTCCCCCTGCAACCGGATGTGCAGCTCGCACAGCAGATGCGCCAGCCGCACCGCCGCCGGGCGGCGACCGATATTCAGCAGCCATTCGCGATAGATCGCGGCCTCGATCAGCGTAACGACCCACATCGCGCGGCCGATCGCGGGACGCGAAAGGACGAGCGTGCGTAGCGATTGCACGTTGAATTCGGCCACGGTCACACGCGTCAGCGCCTGCACGTCATGGTCGGACTGGTTCAAAAAGATATTCTGAAGATCAATCAGGTCGCCCGGAAGCAACAGGCAGACGATTTCGCGATTACCGTCGGGGGTCAGTTTCTGGCGGTAGGCATAACCCTCGACCAGAAGTCCGCAACGGATCGGTGATTGCCCCTCGCGCAGCAAATAGGTCGAGGCGGAAACCGTCCGTACAGAAAAGCTGAGTTCGACCAGCGCCGCCTTGTCCTCGGCGCTGAGCGCCGATCGGGCGTCGAGCTTGGAGATCAGCATCTCGGCGATCGGGGGACTTGGGATCAAGAAACGCCTTTCGCTCAACATTCAGCAGGGCAACGGCATCACCAGATCCGTTGCCCACTGAGTACGTCGGCAGCCGGGTACCGTCTCTAACTAATGAGTGACACGATGTTTATAACATATGTGAAACAATGGCCGCGGCAGCGATTTTTGCTCGCGCCTTTACGCTCACGCCTGCATGCGGCGTCACGATTCGATTGCGCAGCTTGAACGATAGGCACAAAAAAAGGGGCCGGATAGCTCCGGCCCCTCGCTTTACTTGCGATAACGGTTTTAGTCGCGATCGCCGGTCAGGAATGCGGGCGCGAACTCGGATGCCTTGCCGCCGTCCTGATCGCCGTCCGACCGCTCACGCCGCGGGCGGTCGCCGCCGTCGCGCCGGGGACCGCGCCCGCGGCCGCCGCCATCGCCGCCCTCGCCGCGACCACGACCGCCGCCGCCGTCACGACGCGGACCACGATCACCGCGATCGCCCCGGTCGCTGCGCGGTTCGCGCGCCGGGCGAGTGTCCTCGAGCTCTTCGCCCGTCTCCTGATCGACGACGCGCATCGACAGGCGGACCTTGCCGCGCGGATCGATCTCCAGCACCTTGACCTTGACCTCCTGACCCTCGCTCAGAACGTCGGAGACCTTCTCGACCCGCTCGTTCCTGATCTCGGACACGTGGACCAGACCGTCCTTGCCGCCCATGAAGTTCACGAACGCACCGAAATCGACCATGTTGACGACCTTGCCGTCATAGATCTTGCCGACCTCCGCCTCCTCGACCAGGCCCTTGATCCACTGGACCGCCGCCTCGATCTGGCTCTGGTCGGACGAGGACACCTTGATCAAGCCCTCGTCGTCGATGTCGACTTTGGCACCGGTGGTCGCCACGATCTCGCGAATGACCTTGCCGCCGGTCCCGATCACTTCGCGGATCTTCGACTTGTCGATCGTGAAGGTTTCGATGCGCGGCGCATGTGCAGACAGTTCCTCACGCGTGTGATCGAGCGCCTTGGCCATTTCGCCCAGGATGTGCGCGCGGCCTTCCTTCGCCTGATCCAGCGCGACCTTCATGATCTCCTCGGTGATACCGGCGATCTTGATGTCCATCTGGAGGCTCGTAATCCCTTCCGACGTCCCTGCGACCTTGAAATCCATGTCGCCGAGGTGATCCTCGTCACCCAGAATGTCGGACAGCACGGCGAAGTCCTTACCTTCGAGGATCAGGCCCATCGCGATGCCCGAGACCGGGCGCTTCAGCGGTACGCCTGCGTCCATCATGCTGAGCGATCCGCCGCACACCGTAGCCATCGACGATGATCCGTTGCTCTCCGTAATGTCGGACAGCACGCGGATCGTGTAGGGGAAATCCTCCTTTGTCGGCAGCACTGGGTGCAGCGCGCGCCAGGCGAGCTTGCCGTGCCCGACCTCACGCCGCCCCGGCGCACCGAAGCGACCGACTTCACCGACCGAATAGGGCGGAAAGTTATAGTGCAGCATGAAGTTTTCGTAGGAAAGACCGCCCAGCCCGTCGATCATCTGCTCCGCATCGCGGGTGCCGAGCGTCGTCGTGCAGATCGCCTGCGTCTCGCCGCGCGTGAACAGCGCAGAGCCGTGCGCGCGGGGCAGGAAATGGACCATCGCCTCGATCGGGCGGATCTGCCTGGTATTGCGACCGTCGATGCGCTGGCCGTCCTTCAGGATCGCGCCGCGAACGATATCCGCCTCAAGCTTTTTCACCAGCTTCAGCGAAGCGAGATACTCGGCCGGATTGTCATGCTTGGTCGGCTCCATCGCCTCGCGCGCCTTGGTCCGTGCCGCATTGATCGCGGTCTGACGCTCCTGCTTGTCGGTCAGCTTGTACGCCGCCGTCAGGTCGTCGCCGATAATCGACTTCAGCTTTGCCTTGACCGTGCCCTGGTCGATCTCGGTCTTCAGTTCCCAAGGCTCCTTGGCCGACTGTTCGGCCAGCTTGATGATCGCATCGATCACCGCGCCGCTCGCCTTGTGTGCGAACATGACGGCGCCGAGCATCACGTCCTCGCTCAGTTCCTTGGCCTCGGACTCGACCATCATCACCGCGTCCTTGGTGGCGGCGACGACCAGGTCGAGCTCGCCTTCCCTGGTCTGCTCGATCGTGGGGTTCAGCACATAATCGCCGTCGACATAGCCGACACGGCACCCGCCGATCGGGCCCATGAACGGCACGCCCGAAATGGTCAGCGCGGCGGATGCCGCGACCATCGCCAGGATGTCGGGCTCGTTCTCGCCGTCATAGCTCAGCACCTGCGCGATCACGTTGATCTCGTTCAGGAAACCTTCGGGAAAGAGCGGGCGGATCGGGCGGTCGATCAGGCGGCTGGTCAGCGTTTCCTTCTCGGTCGCGCCGCGCTCACGCTTGAAGAAGCCGCCCGGAATTCGGCCGGCGGCCGAGAATTTTTCCTGGTAGTGGACGGTCAGGGGAAAGAAATCCTGCCCTTCCTTGACCGACTTCGCGGCGGTGACCGCGCAGAGCACGACCGTCTCGCCGAGCGTCGCGAGGACCGCGCCGTCGGCCTGCCGCGCGACGCGACCCGTTTCCAGCGTCAGCGTCTTGTCGCCCCACTGGGTTGTGACTGTTTTGGTATCGAACATTTTATTTCCTTCACTCCCGGTGCCGGATGCGCCGGGGGCCTCATGGTGCTGACTGACCGGCCAGCGCGGTGCGGAGCGCATTGCCGCTCCCTGCCGGGCCACCGGATTGCGGCCGGGCGAATATGGAAAGGGCGCCCGTTCAGGCGCCCTGCTGGTTATTTGCGAAGGCCGAGCGCCGCGATCAAATCGAGATAACGCTGCCCATCCTTGTGGCGGAGATAATCGAGCAGCGAGCGCCGCTTGTTGACCATCATCAGCAGCCCGCGGCGGGAGTGATTATCTTTCTTGTGACCCTTGAAATGCTCGGTCAGATTCTTGATCCGCTCGGTCAGGATCGCGACCTGCACTTCGGGGGAGCCTGTGTCGCCCTCTGCGCGCGCATGTTCCTTGATGACTTCCTGGCGGCGTTCTGCGGTAATCGTCATGTCTTCGTCCTCGACATCGGGTTCATAGGTTGAAGCCGCGAACGACGCGAACCGCATGGTCCTTCGCCTCGACCAGCGCCACCGGAACATCGTCCAGCATCGCAAAGTATCGGCCGTCGTCTTCGGCAAGTCCCGTCAACATCCGCCCCTGCCGGAGCGCCCCTGCCTGATCGGGAGTAAGGGTCATGGCCGGGATGTCGTCCAGCCCGGCCCTTAACGGCAGGAGAATAGTCGCAATGTCTCGTGCCTTAGCGGCTTCGGCCAGTTTGTCCAGCGATATTGCGCGCGACAGGTCGAACGGACCCGCTCTCACCCTTCTGAGATAAGTGACGTGCCCCGATGTTCCTAGCGCAAGCGCAATATCGCGCGCCAGGCTGCGGATATACGTGCCCTTGGAGACATGCGCGGTGAGCGTTGCCGTCTCCAGCATGGCATCGGCGGTGACGGCACCGGGATCGAAGAGCGTGAGCGCATGGATCCGGACCGGCCGTCCGGCCAGCGTCACCTCCTCGCCCGCCCTCGCCAGGTCATAGGCCCGCGTGCCATCGACCTTCAGCGCCGAATAGGCGGGCGGCACCTGCTCGATCGCGCCGGTAAAACGCGGCAGAACCGCCGCGACGCCGGCCTTGCTCGGGCGTATGTCCGACCGCGCAACGACCTGCCCTTCGGCATCCAGCGTATCGGTCTGCTCGCCGAACCGGATCGTGAACTCATAGACCTTGTCGCTGTCGAGCATCCGTCCGGCCAGCTTGGTCGCCTCGCCGATTGCGATCGGCAACACCCCGCTGGCGAGCGGATCGAGCGTACCGCCATGGCCGACCTTCGCCCTCGCATAGCCGCCGTCGCGCAGCGCGCGCTTGACCGCCGATACGCACTGCGTCGATCCGGTCCCGAGCGGCTTGTCGATGATCAGCCAGCCGTTCAGCCCGCTCCCGTCCAGCACGCTCCCCTTCAACCCGTTCACCGCCCCAGCGCCTCGTTGAAATGGCGGCGGCACAGCGCGACGTAACGGTCGTTGCCGCCGATCGCGGTTTGCGCGCCCTGGTCAACCGGATGCCCGCCCGCATCGACGCGCAGGTTCATCGTCGCCTTGCGTCCGCACGTGCACACCGACTTGATCTCGATCAGCGCGTCCGCAATCGCGAGCAGCCGCGCCGACCCCTCGAATAACGCGCCCTGAAAATCGCTGCGCAACCCGTAAGCCAGCACCGGGATGCCGTCGGTATCACAGATCGCGGCAAGCTGATCGACCTGGTCCGCCGACAGGAATTGCGCCTCGTCCACCAATACGCAGGCGACCGCGCCCTGCCGGCTCTGCTCCGCAACGCAGGCGCGCAGATCGGTCGTCGCATCGAACGCCGTCGCCGCTGCGGAAAGTCCGATCCGCGAACTGATTGTGCCGCGCGCGAACCGGTCATCGATTGCCGCCGTGAACAGGACCGTCCGCATCCCCCGCTCGCGGTAATTAAAGTCGGCCTGGAGCAGGTTCGTCGACTTCCCCGCGTTCATCGACGCATAATAGAAATACAGCTTGGCCATGCGCGCCCCCTTCCACGCGGACGCGGCGCGATCAACCGTCGAACACCATCACGACCGCCGCGCGCTTCGGACCACGAACGGCCTCCCGCATGAATCCGGCACGGCGATAGGCACGCCTGGCGCGGTAATTGGCGATCGCCGGATCGATCGCAACGCGCGGCGCTCCGTTCTTGCGCAGAGCGCGCGCGAGCAGGCGAAGAAAGGCTGTACCGTGCCCGCGCCCGATCATCGCAGGCACTCCGATGAACGTGTCGATTGCCCGGCTGCCCGGCGGCAGATGCGCGAAATACGGAACCGGCCAGCGGTGCACCGCATAATGCTGCGCAAACGCAAAGGGTTCGCCGTCATGTGCGACGATCAGCATCGTCATCGCCGGCTCGCTAAGGTCCGCCGTCAACGACGCCTCCTCGAACCCCGGATCGCCCCACCATTTTTGCGCGGCGGGCGTCGCCAGCCATCCGCGCATCATCGGCAAGTCGGCCGCCGTCATCGGCCGAAAGCTGTACCGGTCAATCAAGATCGCGCGCGATCTCGGGAGACCGCAGCAACGCGTCGATATGACTGCCCTCGTCGAAACTTTCATCGGCCAGGAATTTCAGCTTGGCGGCGTATTTCATCTTTACCCGGCGCGCGACCTCGCGCTGCAGATACGCGGTGTTGGTCCTCAGCGCCTTCAGCACCGCGTCCTCGTCACGGCCGAGCAACGGCTTCACGAACACCGTCGCGTGGCGCAGGTCGGGCGACATGCGGACCTCGGTGACGCTCACCAAATGGCTGGCGAGCGTCTCGTCGTGCACGTCGCCGCGCTGAAGTATCTCCGACAGGATATGCCGCACCTGCTCGCCGACGCGCAGCGTACGGACGGATTTCTCTTCGCGGCTATCGTTATGCTTCATCGATCAGGTCCGGGAAAAAGCGGCGGGCGCAAGTGCCTCTTGCGCCCGGCCCCTTACAATGTCCGTTCGCGCATCTCGACTTCGAACGTCTCGAGGAAATCGCCCGCCTTGATGTCGGTGAAGTTCTGCGTGAACGTCACCCCGCATTCCAGCCCGGCGCGCACCTCCGGTACATCGTCCTTGAAACGCCTGAGCGACGCGATTTCGCCCTGATAGATGATGACGTCCTCGCGCGTGATGCGGGCCTTCAGCGCCTTGCGGATCGTGCCGTCGGTGACCAGCAGACCGGCCGCCTTGCCGTGCTTGCCCGCCGAGAAAACCTCGCGGATTTCCGCGCGCCCGACAACGGTTTCGAACGCCTCCGGACCAAGCTCGCCTGCCATCCCCGCCCTGATCTCGTCGATCAGGTCATAGATCACGTCGTAATATTTCAGCGCGACGTGCTGGCGTTCGGCGATCTCGCGCGCCTTGGCATTGGCGCGCACGTTGAAGCCGATGATCGGCGCCCCGCTCGCTCCCGCCAGCGTCACGTCGCTCTCGGTGATCCCGCCGACGCCCGAATGCAGCACCCGTGCCTTGATCAGGTCGGTCGAGATCTTGTTGATCGACCCGACGATCGCCTCGACCGTCCCTTGCGTATCCGCCTTGACGACCAGCGGATATTCGATTGCCTGCTTTTCCTTCAGCGCAGAGAACATCGTTTCCAGGCTGGCGGGCGTCGCCGCGGTCCGCTTGTCGTTCAGCACGCTCTGGCGATATTCGGCGACCTCGCGGGCGCGCGCCTCGTCCTCGACAACCTGAAGCGGATCGCCCGCGGACGGCACGCCCGACAGGCCGAGCACCTCGACCGGCACCGTCGGACCCGCCGACTTCATCTGCCGCCCCTTGTCGTCGACCAGCGCGCGGACCTTGCCGCTTTCGGCACCGACGACGAACGTGTCGCCGACCTTCAGCGTGCCGCGGCTGACCAGGATCGTCGCGACCGGACCGCGGCCCTTGTCGAGCTTCGCCTCGATCACCGTACCCTCGGCCTCGCGGTCGGGATTGGCCTGCAACTCCATCAATTCGGCCTGCAACTGGATCTTCTCGACCAGCGTATCGAGCCCCGTCTTCTTCAGCGCGGAGACTTCGACGTCCTGCACGTCGCCGCCCATGTCCTCGACGATGACCTCATGCTCCAGCAGGCGTTCGCGCACGCGCTGCGCGTTCGCACCTTCCTTGTCGATCTTGTTGATCGCGACGATCATCGGGACGTTTGCCGCCTTGGTGTGATTGATCGCCTCGATCGTCTGCGGCATCAGCCCGTCATCGGCCGCGACCACCAGGATCACGATATCGGTCACGTCCGCGCCGCGCGCACGCATCTGCGTGAACGCCTCATGGCCCGGCGTATCGAGGAAGGTGATCTTCGACTTGTCCTTCAGCGTCACCTGATACGCACCGATATGCTGCGTAATGCCGCCCGCCTCTCCGCGCACGACGTCGGTGCCGCGCAGCGCATCGAGCAGGCTTGTCTTGCCGTGATCGACATGTCCCATGATCGTCACCACCGGCGCGCGCGGGAGCAGCGTCTCGGGCGCGTCGGTTCCGGTATCGAGCGCAAGGTCGATGTCCGATTCGCTGACCCGGGTGATGTTGTGCCCGAATTCCGTCACCAGCAGCTCGGCGGTATCCTGGTCGATCGTCTGGTTGACGGTAACCGGCATGCCCATCTTGAACAGCGCCTTCACCAAATCCGCGCCCTTTTCGGCCATGCGGTTGGCGAGTTCCTGCACCGTCAGCATCTCCGGCACGACGACGTCGCGGACCTGCTTGGCCTGCGGTTCGCGCGGGCCGCCATAAGACCGCTTTTCCTTTTCGCGCGCCCGTTTCAGCGCGGCGAGACTGCGGGAACGCGCGCCGTCATCGCCAAGCGCGCGGCTGACGGTCAGCTTGCCGGACTGGCGGCGATCGTCACCCTTGCGGTCGCGCTGTCCCGGCCGTGCGGCGGGGGCGTTGTTGCGCGGCGTCGCCTGACCGCTCGGCATTGCGCGATTGGCGGGTGAAGCCGCAGCGGCGGGCGTCGGTGCCGGGGCGGGCGGCGGGGGTGGCCGCTCGGGCCTCGCTACGGGCGAAAACCGCCGCGGGGCGGGCATTGCGGGATCACGCGCCAATTCGACGACCGGCGCGGGCGCGGGGGCGGGTGCCGCCTGTGCCTTCTTGACCGGCTCCGCCGCTTTCGCGATTGGCTCCGCCTTCGGCGCGGGTTCAGGTTCGGGCTCGGGTGCCGCCGCATCGACCGGTGCCGGCGCGGGTTCGGGCGCAGCGTCGCGCGCGGCCTCCGCCTTTGCCTTTTCCTCGGCGCGCGCCTGCTCTTCCTCAAGGGCGCGCTGGCGATCGGTATCTTCGCGACGCCGCGCATCCTCCAGCGCGTGCATGCGGGATTCCTCCGCCTCGCGCAGCAGCTTTTCCTGAAGCTCATGACGCGACGCGGGACTCACTGCCGTATTTGTGCGCGCGGGCGGCGGGGGCGGGGGCGGCGGCGCGGGCGGCGGCGCTGCTTCCTGAACCGGCGTCTCGACCTCGTCGGGGCGCGGGCCGAGCACACGGCGGCGCTTGACCTCGACCACCACCGTGTTCGAGCGTCCATGACTGAAGCTCTGCTTCACCTTGCCCGTTTCGACCGTTCGCTTCAGCCCCAATGGCGCGCGCGTGCCGAGCTTCGGCTTTTCGTTGTCGGTCTCGCTCACTCAAATTCCTCGTGCATATCACGGCCCGGCGATTCGCCGGACGCTCGCGGCGTTCCGGATCGCCCGGTCGCCTCGAAAGGTCCGGCGCTCACTGCGCCTTGCGGGTTCAATTCGCAAGGCAGACTGGAAAGATCGGGTCCGACGAAACGCAGCCAGCGGTTGAGCGCATTGCCCACCCGTTCGGCCGCGGCGCGGTCGGTCAAACCGATATGTACCACATTCTCGCGACCCAGCGCCAACGACAATATGGAGCGCGGGACCGGCAGTGCCAACCCCGTCAGGTCGCTTCCCTCGCGGTTTTCGCCGACGCGCCATGCCTGGGCCAGCTTGCGCATCCCGTCGGCCTGCGCGTCCGCCGCATGGTACAGCGCGAACAGGCGCCCGCTGCGGGCCGCGCCCTCGATCCGGTCAGCACCCGTCAGCAGCGTCCCGGCGCGCGCCTCCATGCCGAGCCGGTCGAGCGCGCCCCGCTCCAGCGCCGCCGCGATCCGCTGCGACAGGTCATCCGGAACCGCGATCGCGCCGGTCTTGAACGCCCGCGACAGCGCGCCGCGCAAACGGCCCTTGGCGACTGCGCCGTCGAGTGCTGCGGCATCGATCCCGATCCATGCGCCGCGGCCGGGGGCCTTGGCGCGGACATCGGGCAGAACCTCGCCTTCCGGTGACAGCGCAAGCCGGATCAGCGCTTCTCGCGCGCCGCGTTCACCCGACAATATGCAACGGCGGACCGGCCCGCCATCGTCGGTCTGCTGTCCTAACCGGCCCGTGTCATTGGGAGGATTCCGCATGCGCGTCCTCCCCGTTTTCGGCTAAGGTTCCAGTCTCGATTTCGGCTTCGGGCTCGACTTCAGCTTCGCTCGCAGCCTCGACAGCCGTTTCCCCGGACGAACTCTCGTCCTCGAACCAGTGCGCGCGCGCGGCCATGATGATCTCGTTGCCCTGCTCATCGGTCAGCCCGTAATCGCACAGGATACCGCCCTTCGGCTCGGGCCGCTTCGGCGCGTCCTCGTTGCGGCGGCGCGGCTCGATCCGCTTCTTCTCGACCAGTTCGTCGGTTGCCAGATCGGCGAGATCGTCGAGCGTCTTGATCCCCGCCTTGCCGAGTGTGACCAGCATCGCCTCGGTGATGTAAGGCAGCGCGGCAAGGTCGTCCTCAACCCCCATCGCGGTGCGCTCCTCGCGGTTCGCCGCCTCCCGCCGCTCCAGCGCTTCCTGCGCGCGGCTTTGCAGTTCCTGCCCCAGATCCTCGTCGAACCCTTCGATTCCCGCCAGCTCGTCGAGCTCGACATAGGCGACCTCTTCCAGCGCGCCGAACCCTTCGGCGACCAGCAGCTGCGCCAGCGTCTCGTCGACATCCAGCTCGTTCTGGAACATTTCGGACCGCTCGACGAATTCTTTCTGCCGCTTTTCGCTCGCGTCTTCCTCGGTCAGGATGTCGATCGCCTTGCCGGTCAACTGACTGGCAAGCCGGACATTCTGACCGCGACGGCCGATGGCCAGGCTCAGCTGATCGTCGGGAACGACGACCTCGATCCGGTCCTCTTCCTCGTCGATCACGACACGGCTGACGCTTGCCGGCTGCAATGCGTTGACGACGAACGTCGCGGTGTCTTCGGACCAGGGGATGATGTCGATCTTCTCGCCCTGCATTTCCTGCACGACGGCCTGGACGCGGCTTCCCTTCATGCCGACGCACGCGCCGACCGGGTCGATCCCCGAATCGTGGCTGATCACGCCGATCTTCGCCCGGCTGCCCGGATCGCGCGCCGCCGCCTTGATCTCGATGATGCCGTCATAGATTTCGGGCACTTCCTGCGCGAACAGCTTGCGCATGAAATCGGGGTGCGCGCGCGACAGGAAAATCTGCGGACCGCGATTTTCACGCACGACTTTCAGGATAAGCGAACGGACCCGGTCATTGACCCGCACGACCTCGCGCGGGATCTGCGCGTCGCGGCGGATGACGCCCTCCGCGCGCCCAAGGTCGACGACGACATGGCCGAATTCGACCCGCTTGACGACGCCGGTGATGATCTCGCCCGCGCGATCCTTGAACTCGCCATATTGCCGCTCGCGCTCGGCATCGCGGACCTTCTGGAAAATCACCTGCTTGGCCGATTGCGCATCGATCCGGCCGAGCTCGATCGCGGGCAGCGGATCGACGATGAAGTCGCCAATACTTGCCCCCGGTTGCAGCTTTTCCGCCTGTTTCAGGTCGACCTGCTTGAAATGATCGTCGACCGCCTCGACCACCTCGACCACGCGCCACAGCCTCAGGTCGCCGGTTTGCGGGTCCAGCTTTGCCCGGATGTCGTTCTCCGCGCCGTACCGGCTCTTGGCCGAACGCTGGATCGCGTCCTCCATCGCGTCGATGACGATCGCCTTGTCGATCATCTTTTCGGCGGCGACCGAATTCGCGATCGCGATCAGTTCCGCGCGGTTCGCGGTCACGGCGGTGGCCATCAGTTCATTTCCTCTTCTCGTGCGTCCACAGACGCCTCATCCTCGAATTCATCCGCGCCTTCGCTCGACAGCGGCGCGGTCGCCGCGATCAGGCGATCGGTGATCAACAGCTTCGCCTCGGCGACCTGATCGAACCCGATCGTCATCATCTTGTGCTTGCGAACGTCGATCGTGATCCGGTCCCCATCGACCCCGGCAAGGTCGCCGGTCAACTGCTTGCGTCCCTCGACCGGCGCGTCCAGCACGATCCGCGCCTCATGCCCGGCCCAGTCCGCAAAGTCCGACAGCCGCGTCAGCGGCCGGTCGATCCCGGGACTCGATACCTCCAACCGGTATGCGGTTTCGATCGGATCGCGGCCGTCCGCTTCCATCGCATCCAGCCGGTCGGAAATCCGCCGCGACAGATCGGCGCAGTCATCGATCGTCAATTGCCGCGTATCGGGCCGTTCCGCCATGATCTGTAACGTCCGGTCGGACGCCGCGCCGAACATCCGCACGCGCACGAGCGCGAACCCCAGCGCCTCGGCCTCGGGTTCGATCATCCGTGTCAATGCGGCGATGTCCGCCATCCGCTTCCTTAACCTGATACCATGCGACCGAGCCGCCGACCCCGGATGGGGCCGACCTCTGCAACGTCACCGATGTAGAGAAAGGCATCAGCTACATAGCGCGACCCCCCGATACTGGCAAGAGCGCCGTCGACCGCATCTCATCGCACAATCGAACTATTTGAACGGTTTCGGGTTCAAGGGACAGGAGATCATGATGAACTACCGTACGACCCTGCTATTGCCGTCGCTTTTCCTCTTCGCCTGCGGCTCTGCACCCGGCTCGAATGCACCGACCGCAAACTCACCGGCACCGAATGCCGGCACGAATACGCCGGTCGCACCCCCGGCCACCCCCGCGCCGGCCAACCCTGCGCCGGGCGGCGCGCCCTTTGCCGTTACGACCGAGGGGGAGTTTGATCAGCCCTTCGCGATGGCGTTCCTGCCCGGCGGTCAGCTGCTGGTCACCGAAAAAACCGGGCATCTGAAGCTGCGCGACGCAGGCGGCAAGGTTACCGAGATCACCGGCGTTCCCAAGGTGGAGGTCGGCGGTCAGGGCGGCCTGCTCGATGTGGCGGTCGCGCCCGATTTCGCGACCACCCGCCATGTCTATCTGACGTACGCCGAACCGCGCCCGACGGGGAGCAGCTTGGCGATGGCGCGCGGGACGCTCGACGGTTCCGCGCTAAAGGACGTCGCGGTGCTGTTCCGCGCCGGATCGGACGGCAAGGGCGGGCAGTTCGGCGCGGTCATCGCCTTCGCGCCCGACGGCAAGTCGCTGTTCCTGTCGTCCGGCGAACGCCAGCGCTTCACCCCGGCACAGGATCCCGATCAGGCAATCGGTAAGATTGTGCATCTGACGCTTGACGGCAAACCCGCGCCGGACAATCCGATGGCGGGCAAGACCGGCAGCCCGACGGTCACCGTCACCGATCCGCCAAAGGATACCGGCGCGGCGGCGTCCGCCAAGAAAAGGGAACTCACCGTCGACGGTCCTAACCTGGCGCCGGCCGAAACCTGGTCGAGCGGACACCGGAACCCCTATGGCCTGGCCTTCGATTCCGCCGGGCGGTTGTGGGAAACCGAGATGGGACCGCAGGGCGGCGACGAGTTGAACCTGATCGAACGGGGCAAGAATTACGGTTGGCCCAACGCCTCGAACGGTGACAATTACGACGATCTGCCGATCCCCGATCACAAGGCCGGGGACGGGTATCAGGCGCCTGTCCTCTATTGGAAACCATCCATCTCGCCCGCCGGATTCATGATCTATTCGGGCCGCATGTTCCCTCAGTGGAATGGCTCGGGCTTTATCGCCGCGCTGTCGGGTCAGTCGCTGATCCGCATCGCCTTCAACGGATCCTCCGCGAGCAAGGCGGACCGGTGGGACATGAACGCCCGGCTCCGCGACGTCGCGCAAGGGCCGGACGGCGCGATCTGGCTGCTTGAGGACGGCGGCCGCCTGCTCAGGCTGACGCCGCCCGGCTGATCGGTGAACCGGCCGGCGCGCCTAAATCTTCAGGCAAGCGAATGATCTTGTAGTTCATTCGCGCCGACGCGATCGGCCGGGCGCGCTCGTCCTGCCAGGCAGTCGCCTCGACATTGGCGATCCGCGTGCCGAGCCGGGTGACGATACCCGACGCGCGGGTTATCTTGTCGCGTCCGCCGCGCATGAAGTCGATCGTGACATTGATCGGTTTGATCCGTCCGCCGCCGTCCGCCGCCAGCGCATGATCGAGCGCAACGATCGCCGCGATTTCCAGCAGCCCCGCGATCGCCCCGCCGTGCAGGAACCCCGGCCGGCCGAGTACCGCATCGCCGAACGGCATCGCGACCACCGGCGCGCCCTCCCCCGTCTCGATCTGCAGCCCGAGTACCCCGGCATAGGGTGGCAGCATCATGATCTTGAACCGCCGATCAGCATGAATGTCCCCGCGACATGCGCCAGCGGGTCGGACGGATCGCCGTCATGCGCCTGCCCCCGGACAAACGCGATCGAACGCGTCAACCGGTAACATTCGCCGCGCCCGATCACCGCCCGGCCCGGCATCGCCGGACGCAGATAATCGACGCGCATGTCGAGCGTCGCCTGGTGCGTGAACCGGCCCTGCCGCAACCACGCCCCGACGCTCATCGCCATGTCCATCAGCGCGACGATCGGCCCCGACGCGATCACACCCGTGCCGGGATCGCCGATTAGCGCGTCATCATAAGGCAATGACAATTCGCACCAGTCCTCACCATGCCCGGCATATTCGATGCCGAGCCGGCTGCCATGCCCGCCGATACGGTGACTGAAAAAGACGGCGGGGTCGAAACTCATGCGCGCGACGCTCTACACGCTGATCCCGCCTGCGCAAGTTGCCGCCCGCGCGTCCAGCAGCTAGCCCGGGCTTGAAAACGGGAGAGACGGCAATGAGCGAGCGGGTCACGATCGATTTGACGGGCGGCATCGCCGATGTCCGCCTTACGCGCGCGGACAAGATGAACGCGCTTGACGCCGCGATGTTCGACGCGATCGCCGGCGCCGTCGCCAATCTTTCGGAAATGCCGGGCCTGCGCGCCGTCGTCCTGTCGGGAGAGGGCCGCGCTTTTTGCGCAGGGCTCGACATGACGGCGATGGCGGCGGGCGGATCGGGAACGGGCTTGCTCGACCGAAAATACGGGGAAGCGAACCTCGCCCAGCAGGTCGCCTGGGGCTGGCACACTTTACCCGTCCCGGTCATCGCCGCGATCCACGGCGTCGCGTTCGGCGGCGGGTTCCAGATCATGTCCGGCGCCGACATCCGCGTCGCGCATCCCGGCACACGCTTCGCCATTCGAGAATCGCATTGGGGTCTGGTACCCGACATGGCGGGCATTGCGCTGTGGCGCACACTCGCCCGCGACGACATCGTGCGCGAGCTGACCTATACGGGCCGCGAATTTGACGCCGCCGATGCGCAATCCTACGGTTTCGTGACGCATATCGACGCCGATCCGCATGCCCGCGCGCATGCCCTGGCGCATGAAATTGCCGGTCGGAACCCTGATGCGACCCGCGGCGCAAAACGGCTGTTTAACGCCGCGTTCGACGCAAATTCGGGCGAAATCCTGCGCGCCGAAAGCGACGAACAGACCCGCCTGCTGCGCTCTCCCAACCAGACCGAGGCGGTGTGCGCCAATCTGGAAAAGCGCGCGCCGAAGTTCGCCGACGCGTGAGTGCTGCCCGGGCGATCGCGGCCCGCCGCTCGGTCCGCGCCTTCCTCGATACGCCCGTCCCGCTCGATACCCTGCGGGAAATCGCGGTCGCGGCGTCCCGCGCGGCGACCGGCGGGAACCTTCAGCCGTGGCACATTGCGATCGTTCATGGCGATGCGATGGCGCGTCTGAAGGCTATCATGCGGGACAGGCTCGCGGCAGGCGCGCTCGAACCCGCCGCCTACGCGATCTACCCCGAAAAACTGGCCTCCCCATACCGCGACCGCCGGATTGCCGTGGGCGAGGCGATGTATGAGCGGCTTGGTATCCCGCGCGAGGACCGGGACGCGCGGCGGACATGGTTTGCGCGCAATTTCCAGTTTTTCGGCGCGCCCGCCGCCTATTTCTGTACAGTCGACCGCGCGATGGGGCCGCCGCAATGGGCGGACCTGGGCATGTATCTACAGAATTTGATGCTGCTCGCGGTCGACAAGGGCCTCGCGACATGCGCGCAGGAATGCTGGGCGATGTACCCGGATACCGTCAGCAAATTCCTCACAACACCCGGAAATCAAATGGTTTTCTGCGGCATGGCGATCGGGTTCGAGGACCGCGAGCACCCGGTCAACGCGCTGCGCAGCGAGCGCGCGCCGGATGAGGAATGGCTCAGCGTGATCCACTGACGGATCAGCGCGGCGCGCCGGACGCGCCCGATCCCCGCCCCTGACCGCCGCCGCCCTGACCGCGACCCTGACTGCCGCGCCGTCCGCGGGCACCGGCACCCGCATAATTGCGTCCGGTTGCGCCGGTCGGCGTAGCGCTGTGCGTCGCGCGGGGGCGAGCGGGGCCGCGCTGTTGCCGCGAGCGCTCCTCACGGGGGGCAGGATCGTTGCCGATTGCCTTGACCCGCGTCGCCTTGATCTCCGCAGCGCGCCGGTTGAAGTCGTCGGGCAGCGCTTGGACGGTCACCTTCTGCCGGGTCGTCCGTTCGATGTCGCGGAGATAAGGTTTTTCGTCATCCGCGCAGAACGCGATCGCAATGCCGCTTGCGCCCGCGCGCGCGGTGCGGCCGATGCGGTGGACATATTGCTCGGGCACATTAGGCAGCTCGAAATTGATGACGTGGCTGACGCCCGACACGTCGATCCCGCGCGCGGCGATGTCGGTTGCGACCAGCACCTTGACCGATCCCGACTTGAATGCGGCGAGCGCGCGTTCGCGTTGCGGCTGGCTCTTGTTGCCGTGGATCGCGTTCGCCGCGATGCCGTTCCCGGCGAGCAGCTTCACGACCCGGTCCGCGCCGTGCTTCGTACGTGTGAAGACCAGGGCGCGCTCGACATCGTCGTCCTGAAGCGTAATCGTCAGCAGCGCCTGTTTTTCCGCCTGATTGACGAAGGTCACGGACTGGTCGACGCGCTCCGCCGTCGTCGCGGCGGGCTTGACCGTCACGGTCGCGGGGTCGCGCAGGAACTGGCTCGCCAGATCGCGGATCGAATTCGGCATCGTCGCCGAAAAGAACAAAGTCTGACGCGCCTTGGGCAACATCCGCACGATCTTTTTCAGCGCATGGATGAACCCCAGATCAAGCATCTGGTCGGCCTCGTCCAGAACCAGGATTTCGATCATCGACAGGTTGACGAACCCTTGTTCAACCAGATCGATCAGGCGGCCGGGCGTCGCGACCAGAATGTCTGCGCCGCGGCTCATATCGGTGCGGTTCTTGTTGATGCTGGTGCCGCCGAACACGGTGACGACCGACATCCGGGAAAATTTGCCGTAATCGCGCGCGCTGTCGGCGATCTGACTAGCCAGTTCGCGCGTCGGGGCAAGGACGAGCATCCGGCAATGCGTCGGCAGCACGCGCTTGGCAGCGGCGGCCATCTGTTGAATCGCGGGCAGGACGAAGGCGGCGGTCTTGCCGGTGCCGGTCTGCGCGATGCCGAGCAGGTCGCGTCCCTGAAGACAGATCGGGATCGCGTCGCGCTGGATCGGGGTGGGCGCGGTATAGCCCTTGGCATCGAGCGCGCGGACAAGCGGCTCGGACAGGCCGAGTTGGACGAAGGACATGAAGTATAACTTTCAAACGTGCCGAAGACGCGCGGCCATGAGGACGCACGAATGGCGGGGAGGATGACACCCCGCGTGAAAAGGGAAGTCTAAGACTAACGACCGGGGCGGAGCCGGGACCCAAAAGGTCCGATCACGCTGCATGACGCCTCGATGCACGCCATGTGCGGCGCGTAAGGATGAAAGTCAAGATGGGGGTGGGCGATGGCCTCACCAGCGGTTGTCCGCCGCGCCCCTATGCCGCACGCATTCAGTACGACGATGGAGGGCGTCGGCCGGAACCACCCGGCGGACGGCGCTAATACCTTCTCTGCGAACCCATGTGCAGCCCGCCGTATGGCGCTGCATTTGTCGCTGTGCGCAGTAATGCCGTGGGACGAGACGCGCAGTGCCGGAAGCATAATCGCGCGCGTTGCGGGTTGATGCACCGTATCAACTATTCGGAACTATCTGGTTCTTCTTCCGTGGCAATGTTTAGTCCCTGTTTCCCGAACGATGAAGTTTGGGACAAATCTGCCATTTATTGCAGCTCCTCTCTATGGCGGCTTCCAGTGCATGACCTGCCACTGGTTAGCGGTGCGCCGGCGCGCACTATGGTGATATGTTGACCTCGCCGCGTTGATCGGGCCAGTTCGCGAGATGCAAGAAGCTCCTCGACTATTCATCTCTTACTCCCACGATGACCAAGCACACAAAGATTGGGTGCTGATGCTTGCCACCCGGCTCGTTGCGAACGGCGTCGACGTTCTGCTCGATCAATGGGACATGCGCCTGGGCTCTGACCTGCCGCGCTTCATGGAGACCGGACTGACTGGCGCTGACCGAGTGCTCGCGGTTTGCAGCACGACCTATGTCGAGAAAGCGAATCGCGGCCAAGGCGGCGTCGGCTACGAAAAGATGATCCTGACGGGTCAGCTTATGCGAGAGGTAACTGCCGATCGGATCATTCCGGCAATTCGCAACAACGCTTCGACCGATGTTTTGCCGACCTTCCTGCTATCACGTCTGTATGTCGATTTTCGCGCGAATGAGACGTTCGAAGGCCGTTATGCCGAACTGCTGCGCGACATCCACAATCAGCCCGTAGCGCCACGTCCCGCCCTTGGCCTAAATCCGTTTGCCCAAACCGCTTCTGAAATCGAACCACGGCTGTCATTTACGCCTGAGCGCTATGTGTCTCCCGCGCTCTCTGGCTCGGTTACATTCGACTATTCGAACAACAATGGTCGCTTCGCTGTCGGTGCGGGAGACATGCTTTTCGAAACCGCATGGTCGCGGAATGGTTCGACTTCAATCTATGCCTTGAACGATCCTGGCAGCATACGGACGGTTGCGCTCGCTGTCGGGGTCAGCCAGATCACCGAAATCGCGGATGCCTCGGTGTATGACACGTCTTCCCGCCACCGCTCACCTCATCTTGGTGAAATAGTAATCTGGCACAATACCGCTGGCTATTATCTCGCAACAAAAATCGAGAAGCTACAAAGTCGCGGCCATGGCTCGTCGGTCGACGAGGTAACTTTTTCCTATGCGATTGCTCCGCACAAGGAGAAGAGCTTTCGTTCTGGTCACGAGGGTGAGCAGAATAAGTGACTGCGCCGGTTTCGAATGCCCGCGTAGCGGTCGATATGATGTTGGACGCCATGTTTTGCCAGCGCGCTCCCGATCGGCGGCAACATAGCTTCATGTATAACAAGCCGGGCGGCCATCCATTCGTGGGCGGGGCTGGCTTCGAGGTGAATTACGAGGATCGCGGGTTGCTGAAGGCAGCGCTGTTTATGCGCCGGAACGCCGCGCCACACCTCGGATCGCTGTCGGTGAGTCACGTCGAAAGGGTGCTGACGGACTTCATCCGCAATAACTTCTGGATCATCGGCAACGAGGCTTGGGATGGCTGTTTGCTTGGCGCGCGCCAAACCCGAGACGTTCCTTTCTCGGAGTTCGTTTCTACCACCACGAAGCAGCGTCTGGCCGAAACAATCGCGGTCTCCGACCTCTTCGTTGAACCCCGCCAGCTTGTCGCATTTCCCTTGGTGACAGTTCGTGTCGATGAAGAATTCGAGTGTCCCACATTCTTCTTCGTCAAGCCGGACGGCCTGAAACTTAGCCGCGTGCCTCCCGGCTATATCGATGCCGATCTGCAATCGGATAGCTTTCCCCCGTTCGGTCGGTGGGATGGCATCCGCCGAGCGCCATTGTCATGGCTTGGTGTTTGGGCGGGCACGCCGGAGATGGCAAAGCGGCATAGGGCCGCCATCCTCGGTGCTGTAGCCCTCCTTCCGCACCCCATGGAGCGCTATCTGTTTTCTGGCCGGACGCTGTTCGGCGGCCTCTGCACGTTCGCGGGCTCTCTCAGCATGACGAGCGGTGATCCGAATACGCCAGCGCTCTCGGAGGACGTTGTAATCGGGAAGACGGATCATGGGTGGCTGGCCGTCTTGGCTGCGAAGCTCGTCTCGCCGACAAAGGCCGACAAGCGGCAAATGCGGGCGCTTGAGTATTTCTATCGTGCATGGGTGCCCGATCCCACGCGCCGCTTCCCCACCTTATTCGGCGCGCTCGACGCTATTTACGGCGACGCCGGCAAGGCGACACAGAGCGTAATCGAAGCCGTTGGGCCAGTCATGGGCTCTGCCTACGCTTATGATCGCCTGAAGCTTCTGCTCGGTCTCAGAGCCAGCGTCATCCACGGCGGCGCGCCGAACGTCTATGAATCGAGCGACTATCACAAATATCATGAGCGGCATGAAGAGGATGCGACCCGCGACCTCGAATTGATCGTCGCGCGGTGCCTTCAGACGGTAATCTTCGGATCAGCCATGCGGGAGCGGCCACATACTCACGCCGCGCTTATAAAGCAGCATACTGGTCGGGACATTTAGCGGATTACTTTTCGATCCAATGTTGGATGTATCGAGCGCTCGATCTGCTTACCGGCGGCGAGTAAACCGCCTCCACGAGGCGACATTGCAATATCTTCATTGACGAGTCTGGTACGTTTACGGGCATTGGCAAGGATACCCCTGCTGTGTCGGCTATTGGCGCGCTAAACCGAACGGCGGGCGCTGCCAGGAGCGGACATATGCGCCAGCGCCGCTGAATGGCAGGGTTTGGTCGCGAACCGCCGGTCGCGTCCACACGGATCAAGCGCCACCGAAATCGAGCACATCCACAACGCAGCCGCGCAAACTCCGCTCGACGGGCGGGCGTTTGCGGCGATATGGTCTTTGGGCAAAATAATCAGTCCGAACGACGAAGAGGATGCCCGCAACGATGAAACTCGCCAGTCTGAAACAGGGGCGCGACGGGGCGCTGGTCGTCGTTTCGCCGGACCTCGCCTGGTACGCGGATGCCGCCGCGATCGCGCCGACGATGCAGGCGGCGCTTGATGACTGGGACCGGGTCGAGCCCGATCTGCGCAACCTTGCGACCGATCTGGAGCATGGCGCAATCCCGAAGGAACGCTTTCATGAACATGACGCGGCGGCACCGCTGCCGCGTGCGTATCAATGGCTCGACGGGTCCGCCTATGTGAACCACGTCGCGCTGGTGCGGCATGCGCGCGGATCGGCGATGCCCGAGGGGTTCTGGACCGATCCGCTGATGTATCAGGGCGGCTCCGACGGGTTTCTGGGCGCGCGCGACGCGATCCCGCTCGCCGACCAGGACTGGGGGTGCGACATGGAGGGGGAGGTCGTCGTCGTCACCGGCGACGTAGGCATGGGCGCGACTCGCGAGGAGGCGCTCGCCGCGATCCGGCTGGTCGGGCTGACCAACGACGTGTCGCTCCGCAACCTGATCCCCGCCGAAATGACGAAAGGGTTCGGCTTCGTCCAGTCGAAACCGGCAAGCGCGTTCAGCCCGGTGTTCGTGACGCCCGACGATCTGGGCGGCTGGTGGCGGGGCGGCAAGCTGAACCGCATGCTGATGGTCGAGCTGAACGGCAAACCGTTCGGGCGGGTCGATGCCGCGACAGACATGACGTTCGATTTCGGCACGCTGATCGCGCATGCGGCCAAAACGCGGGCGCTGGGCGCGGGCACGATCATCGGCTCCGGCACCGTCTCCAACCGTGACGCGGACGGCGGGCCGGGCAAGCCGGTTGCGCAAGGCGGTGCCGGCTATGCCTGTATCGCCGAGCAGCGGACCGTCGAGACCATCAACGGCGGAGTGGCGGAGACACCGTTCCTGATACCCGGCGACAGCGTCCGCATCTGGATGGAGGACGATCGCCACCGTCCGATCTTCGGCGTGATCGAACAGCGGGTCGCAGGGTGAGACCGTCGATTTGCGCATTCCCCCTCGCCACGGGCACTGAAATTAAATAACAGGGGACGGAAACGGCATTCGTCGCCCGGCGGATGCGGATTGGAGAGACGAGTTTTGGCGGAGTCACCGCGCGGCAATCTTCAGCCGCTCAGCCTGCACGTACCGGAACCGAAATTCCGTCCGGGCGATCCGGTCGATTTCGCGGCGGTCGACATTCCGGAGGCGGGCTCGGTCCGCCGCCCGGACAGCTCGGCCGATGCGCGTGACTTCACCGACCTTGCCTATACGCTGGTGCGCGTGCTCGACGACGACAACCAGGCGATCGGCCCCTGGGATCCGCGGCTGAGCCCCGATGTGCTGCGGCGTATGTTGCGCAACATGGTATTGCTGCGCGCATTTGACGAACGGATGTTCCGTGCGCAGCGGCAGGGCAAGACGAGTTTCTACATGAAGGCGACAGGCGAGGAGGCCGTCGCGATCGCCGCCGCGCAAGCACTCGACCGCGACGATATGTGCTTCCCCAGCTATCGCCAGCAAGGGTTGTTGATCGCGCGCGATTACAGTCTGGTCGAGATGATGAACCAGATCTATTCGAACAGCGGCGACAAGCTGCAGGGCAAGCAGTTGCCGATCATGTATTCATCGCGCAGCCACGGGTTCTTTTCGATCTCTGGCAATCTGACGACGCAATATCCGCAGGCTGTCGGCTGGGCGATGGCGTCGGCGGCAAAGGGCGACACGCGGATCGCCGCGACGTGGTGCGGCGACGGATCGACCGCGGAAGGTGATTTTCATTCGGCCTGCACCTTTGCCAGCGTCTACCGCGCGCCCGTCATCCTGAATGTCGTTAATAATCAATGGGCGATATCGAGTTTTTCGGGCTTTGCCGGGGCCGAACAGACGACGTTCGCGGCGCGCGGCGTCGGTTACGGAATCGCGGGGCTGCGCGTCGACGGCAATGACGCGCTGGCGGTGTTCGCGGCGACGTCCTGGGCGGCGGAACGCGCGCGGACAAATCATGGACCGACGCTGATCGAGATGTTCACGTATCGCGCGGAGGGTCATTCGACCTCCGACGATCCATCGCAATATCGATCGTCGGGCGAACCCGGCGCGTGGCCCTTGGGCGATCCGGTCGTGCGGTTGAAGGATCATCTGATCGCGATCGGCGAATGGGATGAGGAGCGTCACGTTGAACAGGACAAGGCGATGGCCGAACAGGTGAGGGCCGCGCAAAAGGAGGCGGAAAAGAACGGCATACTGGGCCACGGCCTGCACCAGCCGCTCGACACGCTGTTCGACGGGGTGTTCGAGGACATGCCCTGGCATCTGCGCGAGCAACAGGAACAGATGCTGGCCGAGGAACAAGCGAGCGGCCGGCCGTGGGACCGCAAATGATGTCCGATACACCAACGGCGACGACTGCGGATACACCCGGCACGGCCGAGGCGGAAGCGGACGATACGGTCAAGCGCATGAACATGATCCAGGCGATCAATTCCGCGCTGGAGGTGTCGATGGCGCGTGACCCCGACGTCATCGTCATGGGCGAGGATGTCGGCTATTTCGGCGGCGTGTTCCGCGCGACCGCGGGGCTCCAGGAAAAATTCGGCAAGCGCCGCGTGTTCGATACGCCGATCAGCGAATGCGGCATCATCGGCGTCGCGGTCGGGATGGGTGCCTATGGCCTGAGGCCCGTTCCCGAAATCCAGTTCGCCGACTATATCTACCCCGCGCTCGACCAGCTGGTGTCGGAGGCGGCGCGGATACGGTATCGCTCGGCGGGCGAATTCACCGCGCCGATTACGGTGCGCTCGCCCTTTGGCGGCGGTATTTTCGGCGGCCAGACGCACAGCCAGTCGCCGGAGGGGATTTTCACGCACGTGGCGGGCGTAAAGACCGTGATTCCCTCCACCCCCTATGATGCCAAGGGGTTGCTGATCGCCGCGATCGAGGACAATGACCCGGTCCTCTTCTTCGAACCCAAGCGCATCTATAACGGTCCGTTCGACGGGCATTGGGACCGCCCGGCACAAAACTGGTCAAAGCATCCGGCGGGCGAAGTGCCGGCGGGTTATTACCGGATCGACCTCGGCACCGCGGCCATTGCGCGGCCGGGCGAGGCGCTGACCATCCTGGCGTACGGCACGATGGTTCATGTCTGCCGCGCGGTCGTCGAGGATGCCGGGGTCGATGCGGAGATCATCGACCTGCGGACGCTCGTCCCGCTCGACATCGACATGATCGAGGCGTCGGTCAAAAAGACCGGGCGGTGCATGATCGTTCATGAAGCGACGCGGACGAGCGGTTTCGGCGCCGAACTTTCCGCGCTTGTCCAGGAACGCTGCTTCTATCATCTCGAAGCGCCGATTGAACGCGTGACCGGTTTCGACACACCCTATCCGCACAGCCTGGAATGGGCGTATTTCCCGGGTCCCGTCCGGATCGGCGAGGCGCTCAAGAAGATCATGAAGGACTGACACCGATGGCTCGTTTCACCTTTCGCCTGCCCGACATCGGCGAGGGCATTGCCGAGGCGGAGATCGTCGCCTGGCACGTCGGCGTCGGCGACCGGATCGAGGAAGACCAGCAGATCGCGGATATGATGACCGACAAGGCGACGGTCGAAATGGAATCGCCGGTCAGCGGCGTCGTGCTGGAACTGGCAGGCGATGTCGGCGAACAGGTCGCGATCGGTGCCGCACTGGTCGTCATCGAGACCGAAGAGGAGCGCGCGGTCGACGCGTCACCCGAATCCGCTGCGCGAGAGGAGACCGCCGCACAATATGAGGCGGAAAATCCGGGCGTCGAGCAGGCTGAGGGGAAGGTGCCTGCGTATGAAACGCCTGCTCCCCTTCCTGCAAGGGAGGGGCCGGGGGTAGAGCCCGATGCGCCGGCTCCGGCGCCGGCGTCGGCGGCAAGCCCCGAACTCGCTTCGCTCGCACCAACCCCCAACCCCTCTCCTGCAGGGAGGGGCGAAACGATCCTTGCATCGCCCGCCGTCCGCGCCCGCGCCCGCGACCTGAATGTCGATCTTGCCGCCGTGAAAAGCGACGCCGGCCGTGTCCGCCATGCCGATCTCGATGCGTTCCTCCGCTACGGGACGGGCGAGGGGTATCACCGGCCCCATGCGTCGCGCGCGCGCCATGATGAGCAGGTCAAGGTCATCGGAATGCGGCGACGGATCGCCGAGAACATGGCCGCGTCGATGCGGACGATCCCGCATTTCACCTATGTAGACGAAATCGACGTCACCGCGCTCGAGGCGATGCGCGCGGACCTGAACGGCAATCGCGGCGACCGGCCCAAGCTGACGCTGCTGCCGCTGATGATCGTCGCGATCTGTAGATCGATTCCCGAATTCCCGATGATCAACGCGCGCTATGACGACGAAGCGGGCGTGGTGACGCGGCACGGGCAGGTCCATCTCGGCATGGCGACGCAGACCGATGCCGGGTTGATGGTCCCCGTCATCCGCGACGCGCAGGACCGCAATATCTGGCAGCTTGCGACGGAAATCACGCGCCTTGCCGATGCGGCGCGCAGCGGCAAGGCGAAGTCGGACGAGCTGTCCGGCTCGACACTTACCGTCACTTCGCTCGGCCCGCTGGGCGGGATCGCGACCACGCCAGTCATCAACCGTCCGGAGGTCGCGATCATCGGCCCCAACAAGATCGTCGAGCGTCCGGTCTTCGCCGATGACGGCAAGGGGGGCGACGTCATCCGGCGCGCCAAGCTGATGAACCTGTCGATCAGCTGCGATCACCGCGTCGTCGACGGCTGGGACGCGGCGAGCTACGTTCAGCTGCTCAAGAAATATCTGGAAACCCCGGTCCTGCTGTTCGCCGATTGAGCGCGGAGCGGCTCAGGGCTGATCGCGCCCGCCTGCCCCGCCGCCCGCGCCCGGTGCTCCGACCGTCCCGATATTGCCGAACAGATCCTCAAAAAATCCGCGCTTGCGCCCAAGCGTCGGCGTGCTCTTGCCGTAAGGCTGGATCGACGCGCTTTGCTCCAAATCCGATCGGCGGACGGCGGCAACGTTGCCGGCCTGGTCAAAGCTGATCCGGATCGTCGTCTGGTCGCTGGGACGTGGATTCTGGAACGCGAAATTACGGCTGTCGCGCGCCAGGTAAACCCACTCACCCTCGCCGAACTGTCCGCTGAGCGTCGGCGTTCCGAGCGTCGCCAGCACCGAATTACGATTGTCGACGCCCGGCACGACTGAATTCACCAGATCGACATCGACGATATAACCCTGATGCGTCCGCAGCCGCGTACATCCCCCCGCGAGCAACGCCGTGCTGATCCCGAAAGCGGCGATCAGCCTAAAAACAGAAACATTCATCAACTGCATGGCCCGGCATCGACAGACGTACGAGATTGCATCGTCCGCATTTGGGCTCGATATGCGCTCAGGCGCGTGCAGACAAGCCGCGCCTTGCGATCGGGATGACGGCATTGGGATGGTTCGACAAGCTGATGGGCAGGCGCGACGAAGAGGCGCTGCCGCTTTACAACGCGATCGTCGCGCGCGCGCGCGAACCGCATTGGTATGTCGAGGGGGCCGTTCCCGATACGGTCGACGGCCGTTTCGACATGATCGCCGCGATCCTCAGCCTGGTGCTGCTGCGGCTGGAATCGGATCCGTCCGCGGCCCAGCCCTCCGCCCGGCTGACCGAACGCTTCGTCGATGATATGGACGGCCAGCTGCGTGAGCTCGGCGTCGGCGATATCGTCGTCGGCAAGCATATCGGCAAGATGATGGCGATGCTGGGCGGCAGGCTCGGCGCGTATCGCGACGGCATCGCGGACGGTCATCTGGATGAAGCGCTGGTCCGCAACCTCTACCGCGGCGTCCCCCCCGGTTCCGGCGCAATCGGCCATACGCGCGCGGCGCTGCTCAATCTCCATGGTCGCCTGTCCGCGACCCCGGCCGGCGTTCTGATCGGTGGAGACTTGCCGTGACGCCGGAATTCAGCCGGCCGGAGCGGATCGAAACGATCGGCGAGCGCGCCCGCGACGTCAGGATCGATGCGACCGCTGAGGAACGGCGCAAACTCGCCGGCCGTTTCCGGCTGATCGCGATCGATCGGCTGGAGGCGACCCTCTCCGTCGCGCGCGGTGCCGATCATTACGTTGTGACGGGGCGGGTGATCGGCGATGTCGTGCAGGCCTGTACCGCCACGGGCGATCCGGTGCGCGCCGCGATCGACGAGCCGGTCGAACTTCGTTTTGTCGAAGCATTGGGGGCAGGCGAGGAGCTCGAACTCGACGAACATGCGCTCGACACGATTCCCTTCGACGGCGGCGCGATCGACCTTGGCGAGGCCGCCGCGCAGACGCTTGCCCTGGCACTCGATCCGTTTCCGAGGAGCGAGCGTGCCGACGAGATTTTGCAGGAGGCGGGCGTTCGCGGCGAAGAAGAGGCCGGACCGTTCAGCGCGCTGACGGAGCTGAAGGCCCGGCTGGAACGGCGGAAGTAGAACTTCCGCCGATCACAAGGTCCTCAGTTTCCCGGGCGTGTCGGCACCGGCACGACGTGTTTGACGGTCTGGGGGAACGTTGGTTTCAGCTGTTTGCCGTTGCAAAGATCGCCGCCCGAACCGTTGCGGTGCTTGTCGATGCAATTGTCCTCGAACGCGGCGAGCACGCCGTCGTCCCACGCACCGAACCAGTCCATGTGCAGCGACGCGCCCCGGATCATCCCCGCCATGTCGGACGAGAGCTTCCAGGTGTCGGTGTTCTTGTCGACTGTGTACCATGCGCCGAGCGTGAACGAGGGAATGACGTAAGGATGCGAGGCCGGGCATTTGTAATAGCCCCATGAGCCGTAGCTGCCGTCCGCCAGATGGCTCATATGGTCCGCGCTGTCGAGACGCTTGCCGTCCCAGCAGGGTGCTGCGAACACGACCGCACCGACCTGCGCCCCGACCGGGCAGTTTTGCAGCGCAAGATCCAGGTTCTTGTAATGCCCCGATTTGGCACCCTTGCCCTGACAGTCGAAATAGTGCGACCAGGATTCAGGATCGCTCATCGTCGCCATGCGGTAGCCGCGAACGAAGCGCAGGCCCCGCGGCAGGCCGACACAGGCCTTGCCCTCGCCCTTCTTGTCTTTGGTCCAGTCGCATTTGGGCGAATCCTTGGGCAGACGCTTGTAATAGATCGAGACGAAATCGGGCTGCACCACGCCGCCGACGCCGTCGAGCATCGCCGGGATCCAGTAGGCCGAGCGATTGAGCTTGTTGTTGCAGCTGCCCTCGCCCGTCGTCCTGAGCGACTGATAGGTCGAGAACGCATCGGTCTTCGTGTTGCCAAAAAACTGATGGAGGTGGCTCTTGCCGGGCTGGCCGGGATGGACGATCGGATCGTCATAGCCGACATGGCTCGGCTTGCAGATGATCCGGAACGCACCGACCGGGTCGTTGCCGTTATCGGCAGGGACTTTGCCGCTGCCCCATGCGGGCTGCAAAAGATCGGGGACGCTGAAATTGGAGAGGATCGCCTCGGGCACCGGGCCGCCATAAAAGACGGGCGGCGTGGGCGGGGGCGGGGGCGTCGGCTTCGGCGTCGGCGTCGGCGTCGGCCCGGGTGTCGGGGTTGGTTTGGGCGCAGGCGATGTAGGCGACGTAGGCGAAGTCGGCTGGGTTGGCGCCGGTGCCCCTACGAATACGATCTTTCTGAAATTGGTCAGCGCCGTCGGTTTGAAAGGGGTTGCGAGCGCAGCCGTAGTCATGACCGCAGCTCCCGCGAAAAGCAGTTTATTCGTCTTCATTGATTCCCGCCCTGAATGGAATGGGCACCGCGACATTGGTTTTATCGTTTTGCGTCGCAGCGCACCGGCGGGATTACGTGTAGGACATGAACATTAGCTGTCGGTGCAGGTCCGTGGTTAACTAACAATTGTCAACTTATGGCTGGTGAGCGCCGAACCGTTTTAAAATCTGGACGGCTCGAATTCCGCTGTGATGGGTTGATGCAACATAGGATAACTCCGATGAACGATATTCCCTTCGCTTTCGGCATCAGCCAATTCACGACGATGCCTTGGTCGTTCGATCGTGACGTCTCGACCTATCGCCGCCTAGGGGTCGATGCGATCGAGATCGTCGAGGCGAAGCTCGATGACGATCCGTGGCGCGATCAGATGAGTTCGGTTCATGACGCGGGGCTGGCAATAAGCGGTATCCAGCCGAAAGTGCGAACCTTTTTTGCCAGCCGGATGACGCCGGAACCGAAATCGCTTGAGGATCGCGTAAAATGTCTGCGCGGATCGATCGAGCGGCTTGCGGCCTTCGCCCCCGGGGTGCCGTTCATCACCAACACCGGCGCGCATCCGAAAGGGGATATGGCAGAGGCGATGCGCGTCGTTGCCGCGCAGCTGGGCGAGCTCGGCAAAGTCGCTGCGAATAATGGCGTAACGCTGGCGATCGAGCCGCTCAACCCGACATCGGTCAACGTCGAAAGCGCGATCTGGACGGTCGATCAGGCGCTTAACGTGATCGATGCCAGCGGAAGCGATCATGTCGGGCTGTGCCTGGATTACTGGAATATCTGGCAGAATGCGGGCATCGAACAGGCGATAGCGCGGGCGGGGCGGCGGATCTTCACCGTGCAGGCAAGCGACTGGCGGACACCGCGTTCGTTCGCCGACCGGATCGTGCCGGGGAACGGGACGATCCCGCTGGTGCGACTGATCGCGGCGACACGCAAGGCGGGATATGATAAGCCGTGGATCGTTGAAATTTTTTCGAACGATGTCCCGGATTCGCTTTACGACGGCGACCTCGAACAGGTTATCAGCCGTTCGCGTGACGGCATGCGCCAAGCCTGGGACGCGGCGCACTGAGCATTCAATGCGAAGACCGAGGATATCTTATGCGCGATTTCGGGTTTCGACGGCATCGTGCCGGCGATAGACGCCGTCGGATGCCAATGTCCGATGATGGAAACAGCCGGAGCCGAAACGCTTGACCTCAGCGATCGGCGATTACGCGCTTATCGGCGACGGCCGCAGCTGCGCGCTGGTCGCGCCGACCGGATCGATCGACTTTCTGTGCTGGCCCAAATTCGACAGCGATGCGTGTTTCGCCGCACTGCTCGGGAACGAACAGCATGGCTATTGGCGGATCGCGCCGTCGGGCTATGTCCGGCAAACGACGCGGTGTTATCGTGGCGAAACGACGATCCTCGACAGCGAACATGAAACCGATACCGGGCGCGTCCGCATTACCGACCTGATGCCGTGGCATGACGGTATTTCGTCGATCATCCGCGTTGTCGAGGGACTGGAGGGCGAAGTCGAGGTTGCGATGCGGCTTTGCCTGCGCTTCGGCTATGGCCGTGTGGTGCCGTGGATGCAGGCGCATGAGCGCGGGCTGATCGCGGAGGCCGGGCCCGACCGGGTCATGCTCGACAGCCCGGTCGCGCTGACGATCGGCGATGACGATGCCGGCGCGGTGATGACCGTCGCAAAGGGCGACAGGCTGGCGTTCGTCCTTAACTATTCCAGTTCGACCGGGCCGCTTCCCGATTGTCCGGACGTCGATGCGTTGATCGAGGGGACGCGCGCAGAGTGGGAAGGCTGGATCGACCGGTTCGCCGCACCTTGCCGCTGGGCCGAACCGGTCCGCCGTTCGCTCATCACGCTCAGGATGCTGATCGACCGCGACAGCGGCGGGATGGTCGCGGCGGCGACGCTCGGCCTGCCGGAGGTGCCAGGCGGCGATCAGAACTGGGATTATCGCTATTGCTGGTTGCGCGATGCGACCTTCACGCTGACCGCTCTGCTGAATGCCGGATATACCGAGGAAGCGCTCAGGTGGCGCGACTGGATTCTGCGCGCGGTCGCGGGGCGGCCGGAAACGATGCAGATCG
Organism: Sphingomonas sp.; assembly: GCA_965219075.1. GTDB lineage: Bacteria > Pseudomonadota > Alphaproteobacteria > Sphingomonadales > Sphingomonadaceae > Sphingomonas. The sequence continues at coordinate 1,019,524 of CBDCMM010000002.1, read as the reverse complement.
TCTATCGGATCGACGGCGGGCGGGAGTTGCCCGAACGCATGCTTGACTGGCTGCCGGGCTATCGCGGCGCGCGTCCGGTGCTGGCCGGAAACGCAGCGCATTGCCAGACGCAGCTCGATGTGTACGGCGAATTGATGGACGGCTTCGACGTGCTCGCCAAGGCGGGCATCGAACGGAGCGCGCGCGTGATCGAGATCGAGACGGTGGTCGCGCGTCACCTCGAACAGGTCTGGGACCAGCCGAGTTCCGACATCTGGGAAACGCGCGGTCCGCCGCAATGCTATACCTATTCGCAAGTCATGGCCTGGGTCGGGATAGACCGGTTCGTCAAGGCGCATGCGGGCACCGGCCGGGTCGATGTCGAACTGATCGCGCGTCTCGGCAAATTGCGCGACACGATCCATACCAATATCTGCGAGCGATGTTATTCATCAGCCCAAGGGCATTTCGTTAAATATGAGGGCAGCGATGCGCTCGACGCGTCATTGCTGATGCTGCCGCTGCTCGGCTTCCTGCCGATCGACGACGCGCGGATTAGGGACACGATCGCCGCGATCGAACGCGACCTGATGGACGGCGGCCTTGTCCGGCGCTTCGCGGCAAAGGCGGAAGGACCGGACGAGGGCGTTTTTCTTGCCTGCTCCTGCTGGCTCGCCGATTGCTATCAAATGCAGGGCCGGCACGATGAGGCGGCCGGGATGCTCGAACGGGTCATCGGATTGGCGAACGATGTCGGATTGCTGAGCGAGGAATATCATGTCCCCAGCCGCAGCCTGATCGGCAATGTCCCTCAGGCTTTGACCCATATCGGGATCGTGAACACCGCGATGTATTTGTCGGGACCGGTCATTGAGCGCGCCGGATGACGCGCCCCGTTCCATCTCTTGCAGCCAGTCCGGCGGCGCACCGGGACCCCGGTTCCTAGTCCGCCCGGACGGTCAGACCGCCCGGGCGCAGCTCGTCTCTAGGGGATTTCAGACCTCGGACTACCGGCATTGCGCCGCCCACCGCGCCTGCCGTCTCCGTTACGAACCCGCGGTGTATTCCCGCCACGCATCTCGCGCCGTTCCTGCCTCACCTGCTGACGGGCCTGCTGGCGCGCCGCCCGGGCTTCCGGTGTTACCGCAACGCCGCGTGCTCTGCGATTGTCACGACGAAGGTCCTGCCGGTCTTCGCGGACGTCGCCGCGATATTCCTGCCGCGCATCCCGCCTTCCCTGGCGGAATTGATCCTGCGTGATCGTTCCCGCGCGATACGCCTGGCGGTTTTCCCGGACATCGCCGCGATAATCTCGCTGTTCCTTCCGCACGTCGCGGCGGAAATCCTGCCAATTGTCGCGTACCTGCCCGTTACCGCGATACGACCCGCGACGGCCCTGCCAATAACGCTGCTGCCCCGCATTCCAGCGATAGGCACGGCGGTTACTGTCATAAACATAAACGCCCGTGCCCGGATAATAATAGTTGTTGTACCAGCCGAAATACGACGGCGTGTAGCCGCCATAGGCATATTGCGGGTACCCATAGGCTCCGTAGCTGCCGCCGTAATAGGGATCGCTGTAATACCCCCCGCCACCGGAATAGCCGAGGTTTACGCCGCTATACCCGTAACCGTCGGTACACCCCGCGGCGGCCAGCCCCAAGCCACCGGCCAGTCCGGCGATAGCCAGTCGTTTCCAGTCCATAATGTCTCTCCCGTTGAGGCCGGCGCGCACCGCATCTGCGACTCACCGGATAACGGGCACGTCCCGTCGACGTTCCTTCTACTGGCACGAACCTTGCTTCGGCTTGAACGGAATTGACAGGCTTGCGTCAACAACCGGCGAAGGAAAGCACGGTTTCGACCGCGACACCCTCCGCGCGAAGCGCCGCCGCGCCGCCCAGATCGGGCAGGTCGACCAGGAACCGTGAAGCGACGACGTCCGCCCCGCCCTTGCGCAGCAGGCGAAGTGCGGCCCGCGCCGTTCCGCCGGTCGCGATCAGATCGTCGATCAGCGCAACACGGGCACCGGGCGCAAAGGCATCGGCGTGGATCGCGACCCGGTCCTCGCCATATTCGAGCGTATAGGCCTCCGAGATCGTGGCACCGGGCAAGCGCCCGTGCTTGCGGATCGGCAGCAGCCCCGCACCAAGCGGAACCGCCAGCGCGGCGGCGAACAGAAAGCCGCGCGCCTCGATCCCCGCGACCAGATCGACGCCCGCCAGCCCTGCGCCCAACCGCTCGACGGCGGCGGCGAACCCGGCCGGGTCGATCAGCAGCGTAGTGATGTCGCGGAACTGGATGCCGGGTTTGGGAAAATCCGGGATCGTCCTGATCAGCGCCCCCAGCGCGACGTCATCCATCGTCGCGCCCCCGCCCGGTCAATGTTTGATGTCGCGCCAGACATTTTGGTATGCGCCCCACGCCAGGAAGCAGAAGATCAGGATGAAGATCATCGCCGCGATCCCGGCCGCGTGACGCTGTTCCAGCTTCGGCTCGGCGGTCCAGGTCAGGAACGCCGCGACATCGGTTGCCATCTGGTTGATCGTCGGGTTGGTCCCGTCGGTATAGGTCACCTGACCGTCGGAGGTCAGCGGCGGCGGCATCGCGATGTTGAGATTCGCGAAATACGGATCGTAATGCAGCCCCGGCCCGGTCTTCGCCTCCGGGAACCGCTTCACAAGCAAGGCGGGCTGCGGGCGATAACCGGTGATCAGCGAATGGACATAGGCGGTTCCCTCCTCGCGCGCCTTGGTGATCAGCGACAGATCGGGCGGCAAAGCGTTGTTGTTCGCCGCGCGCGCCGCCACCTCGTTGGCAAACGGACTCGGGAAATAGTCGGACGGGATGTTCTTGCGCGTCGTCGCCTCGCCCGTATCGGGGTTGATCGACGGCTGCTCGATCACCCACTGGTTTGCGATCGCCTTGACCTCGGGCGCGGTATAGCCGAGCTCGCCCAGGTCGCGGAACGCAACATGGCGCAGCGAATGGCATGCCGAACAGACTTCCTTGTAAACCTGGAACCCGCGCTGCAACTGCCGCCGGTCGTAACGGCCGAACAGTCCGTTCGAGGCGAGCGAAACCTGCTCGGGATGCAGATGATACACGCTTTCGGCGGTCGGCTGCGGCGGCTCGGTGATGACGCCGGAAACACTGCTCCAGAGCGCCAGGCCGAGCACGAACACGAACGCCGCGCCGATCAGGGATGCGATTAACCGAACCATAAACTCAACTGTCCCCCAAGGTCGCCGTCGCCATCACCACCGTCACGCGAGCGCAGTCTTGGCAGGGCTTGTCCCCGCACTTTTATCCAGCACCGCCTCGGTAATCGAATTGGGCAGCGGCCGCGGCCGTTCCGATCGCGAAATCAGCGGCAGGATGATCAGGAAATGCGCGAAATAATAGGCACCGCAAATCTGGCTGAGAATGACGTAAAGCGGCGTCGCGGGCGCTCCGCCGCACCAGCCTAGGACGAAGATATCGGCGACCAGTACCCAGAACGCGATCCGCGCCTTGGGCCGGAAATTGTTCGAACGCACCGGCGAAGAGTCGAGCCACGGCAGGAAGAACAGCAGCAGGATCGACCCGAACATCGCAAGCACGCCCCACAGCTTTGCGGGCAGGATGAAGTCCGCGGTGAACGCGCGCAGGATCGCGTAGAACGGCCAGAAATACCATTCGGGCACGATATGCGCGGGCGTCGAAAGCGGGTTTGCGGGGATGTAATTGTCCGGATGCCCGAGATAATTGGGCAGGAAGAACAGCATAAACGCGAACAGCAGCATGAACACTCCGAGCCCGACCGCGTCCTTCGCCGTGTAATAAGGATGGAAGGGCACCGTATCCTGCTCCCCCTTCACGTCGACGCCGACCGGATTGTTCGATCCCGGGATATGCAGCGCCCAGATGTGGAGCACGATGACCGCCGCGATCACGAACGGCAGCAGATAGTGGAGCGAGAAGAACCGGTTGAGCGCCGCATTGTCGGGCGCATAGCCGCCGAGCAGCCACACCCGGATCGATTCGCCGACCAGCGGTATCGCCGAGAAGAACCCGGTGATCACCTGCGCGCCCCAGAAACTCATCTGACCCCAGGGCAGCACATAGCCCATGAACGCGGTCGCCATCATCAGCAGGAAGATCGTGACGCCGAGCAGCCACACCATCTCCCGCGGCGCCTTGTACGATCCGTAATAAAGCCCGCGGAAAATGTGGATATAGACGACGATGAAGAACATCGACGCGCCGTTCGCATGGGCATAGCGCAGGAACCAGCCGCCATTGACGTCGCGCATGATCGATTCGACCGAATCGAACGCGACCGCGCCGTTCGCGGCATAATGCATCGCGAGCACGATGCCGGTGATGATCTGAATGCCGAGCGCCGCGCCCGCCAGTACGCCGAAATTCCAGAAATAATTGAGGTTGCGCGGCACCGGATAGCCCGCCCCGACCGCATTATAGACCAGCCGCGGCACGGGCAGCTTTTCGTCCAGCCACCGCATCAGCGGCTGTTTCGGCTCGTAATGTTTGGCCCAGGGAAAGCTCATCGTCTTGCTACCTTACCCAACCGTCACGACGGTATCGGAATTGAACGCATATTCGGGAACGAACAGGTTTTTGGGCGCCGGCCCTTTGCGGATGCGCGCCGCGGTATCGTATTGCGACCCGTGGCACGGACAGAAATAGCCGCCATATTCGCCGCGATTGTCGCCCTCGTGGATGCCGAGCGGAATGCAGCCGAGATGCGTGCATACGCCAAGCGTGATCAGCCAGTTCTTGTGCCCGGTCTTCGTCCGCTCCTCCAGCGTCTCGGGATCGCGCAGGTCGCTCAGCTTCACCGCATCCGCCGCCGCGATCTCCTTGGGCGTCAGGTTGCGCACGAACAGCGGCTGTTTGCGGAACGAGGTGATGATCCCCTGCCCCGCCTCGATCTTCGACAGGTCGACCTCGGTCGATGACAGCGCCAGCACGTCCGCCGACGGATTCATCTGGTTGACCAGCGGCAGGACGATCGCGACCGCGCCGACGCCCGCAAAGGCGACCGCGGCGATGTTGATGAAGTCGCGGCGACGCGGATCGTGCGTCTCCTCGTTCAGCAAATCCGCCGACTCGCCCGGGGGTAATCTGTCGTCGACCGTCGCCATTCACTCGAACCCTTGCCACTCATATACCGGTTCCGCCCGCCATCGCAGGAACCCGGAGGATCGTCCACGCGCTGCACCGGATAGCGCAGCCCCGAGCGGGCACGCGCCCGTCCCGGTGACCGCCCGGCCCCGCCTGTTAGCCGCGCAACCCCCGCTTTGCCAACAGCATTTTGGTGTGCCGGTATCTCATGACGCTTCCGCTCCGCCGCCCGGCTGCGCTAGGCAAGGTCGCGATGCGGATCGCGCTCTACGAACCCGATATCGCGGGCAATGTCGGCACGCTGCTCCGGCTCGCCGCCTGCTGGGGGCTTGGCGTCGACCTGATCGAGCCGATGGGTTTTGCCTGGAGCGACCGCGCGCTCGCCCGCGCCGGGCTCGATTATGCGGGCGCGGTTGAGGTCCGCCGCCATCCCGACTGGCAGGCGTTCCGCCGGGACAGCCCGGGCCGCATCGTGCTCCTGACGACCAGCGGCGCGACCGATCTCGGCGCGATGCGTTTCGACGCGGACGACATCCTGCTGCTCGGCTCGGAAAGCCGCGGCGTGCCAAGCGATATCCACGCCGCGGCCGACGCCCGCGTCCGCATCCCCATGCGCCCCGGCTTCCGCTCCCTAAACGTCGCCATAGCCGCCGCGATTGTCACCGGCGAAGCGATGCGGCAGACGGGGTGGCCGGGGCTGGCAGGAACAACGAGCGACCCCCTATCGTCCACTTTGCGGACATAAGCGATACCGAACCCCTCCCTGCAAGGGAGGGGCTGGGGGTGGGTTGGCGAGCGCAGCGAGCCTGCTACGGTTGCGGCATGGGACATCGCATCGACCCAGAGCTGACCCGGCGGGCACGCGAGTTGCGCAACAATCCAACGCCTGCTGAACTTGCGATCTGGCATCGCATGTCGCGCTACAGGCCAGCCTTCACGCGCCAGCTGGTCGTGCCGCCATTCATCCTTGATCTGGCCTGTCGCCGCGCGAGGCTAGGGATTGAACTGGACGGCGTCCAGCACGCCGGACGCGTCGACCAGGATCGCCGCCGGACGGCTTATCTGGAACGATCAGGCTTGCGCGTAATCCGGTTGTGGAATTCGGACGTCCTCGCGAACCCGGACGGTGCCGCCCAATATCTTCTGGCGCAGGCCGCCGAGTGCCTCGGCGGCACCCACCCCCAACCCCTCCCTTCCAGAGAGGGGCGAACCAGAGTTGTCGTTTGAGCGGCAAACCCATCGCTCAACAATGGAAAACAATTCCAAACCCCTCCCTGCAAGCGCGCAGGGTGAATCGCGCCCCGCGCGATCCAGATCATCCGGGGGATGATCGGCCCTGCACGGGGCTAGGGGTGGGTCGGCGAGCGTAGCGAGCCTGCTACGCTGGTAACCTGAGACATCGCATCGACCCTGTCCCTCATGGGGGCGGGAAAGCCAGACAACGGCTTCGCCGCTGAGTGTCTGTTCTTGACCAAACCCCCCATCCCATATCGACACCCCCGCCCCGCCCCGGCTAAACCCCGCACATGGCCGATCCCGATTCCGAACAGCTCGCCGCCCGCTCCTGGTTCGAATCGCTGCGCGACCGGATTTGCGCCGAATTTGAATCGATCGAACGCGAAAGCGGATCGGACGCGCGGTTTGAATACATCCCTTGGGACCGGACCGATCCGTCTGGCGAACCCGGCGGCGGCGGGGTGCGCGGGGTGATGAAGGGGCAGGTGTTCGAAAAGGTCGGCGTCAACGTCTCGACCGTGTTCGGCACGTTCGAAGGCGATTTTGCCGCCTCCGTCCACGGCGCGGGCGACGATCCGCGTTTCTTTGCGACCGGGATCAGCCTGGTCGCGCACATGGCGAACCCGCACGTTCCCGCCGTCCATATGAACACCCGGTTCCTGGCGACGACGAAGCGCTGGTTCGGGGGCGGTGCCGACCTCAACCCGCCGCTGCCGGTACAGGAGGATACCGACGCGTTCCACGCCCGGCTCCGCGCCGCCTGCGCCGCGCATGACCCAACCTATTATCCGCGCTTTGCCAAATGGGCGGACGACTATTTCTACATCCCTCACCGCGGCGTCCACCGCGGCGCCGGCGGCATCTTCTACGATCATCTGGAGGGGCCGTTCGATGCGACCTTCGCCTTCACCCGCGACGTGGGGGAGGCGTTTCTCGACATCTATCCCCGGATCGTGCGCCGCCGGATGGATCAGCCCTTTACCGACGCGGACACCGCCGAACAGCGGCGCTGGCGCGGGCGCTATGCCGAATTCAACCTGGTCTATGATCGCGGCACCGCGTTCGGGCTGAAAACCGGCGGCAATATCGATGCGATCCTGATGAGCCTGCCGCCGCTTGCGACATGGGACTGACCCCGGTCGATCCGGGCGAGCTCGCGACGATCGTCACGACGCTTGAGATGCGTCAGCGGCCGTCGCCCCGGTCCGCTCCGGCCCCCTCGCTCCGCCTGACCCGCCTGCCCCGCCCCGGCTCCGATCGCTACCGCGCCCTGTTCCGTCTTGTCGGCGCGCCGTGGCTCTGGTTCTCGCGGCTCGTGATTTCGGAGGCGGCACTCCGCGAAATTCTCGACGATCCGCTCGTCTTCGTCTTTGCGGTCACCGATCCATCGGGGCGCGACGCCGGCATGCTCGAACTCGACCATCGCCGCGCCGGGGAATGCGAACTCGCCTATGTCGCGCTCGTCCCCGAACTGGCGGGCAAGGGGCACGGCCGCTGGCTGATGGCAGAGGCGCTGGCCCGCGCCTGGGCGAAGGGGGTCGAGCGCGTCTGGCTCCACACCTGCACGCTCGATTCCCCCTCGGCGCTCGGCTTCTACCGCGCAAACGGCTTCACACCCGTCATGCGCACGATCGAAACCTTTCCCGATCCGCGCGTCCTCGGCCTGTTGCCGCCGGATGCCGCGCCTCAGATCCCCTTGCTCGACAGCCGCCGGTAAACTTCGACCGCGACCAGTGCCTGCGCCATCCCCGCGAACATCGCAACCGCGGCCGCCCCCGCATCGATCAGCGCGACGGTGACTGGATTGGGTACGCCCGACACCCGCACCAGCCGGTCGAGCGCCAGGAACGGCATGCTCGCGATATAGCCGCCGCCAAAGGTGATCGCGGCCAGCGCCGTCAGCTGCAATCCCGATCCGCGCCCCATCGCCAGCCCGCGCACGATACCGCGCAGCGCGCCGAGCGGTTGCTCCCCCGCGATCGCGGGCGCGACCGGCATCGTCCGTCCCAGCACGTACAGCCCGGGGAGCACCCATAACAGCAGCGCCAGCCCCGCCGGGATCGACACGATCAGCGTGGCGAGCAGGATGCGCGGAAACACGCCCAGCGCGCGTCGCAAGGTCTGGCCGACAGTGCCGTCACCGGGGTTGAGGTACAGTGTGAAGACGCTCGCGCTGAAGAACAGCCCGATTGCATAGGCAAGCCCGTACCAGGGGCCATAAACCCCCGCCCAGGCCTGAAGCGCATCCGCCCAGACCATCGCCTGTTGCGCGCTGTCGCCCACGCCCGGCTCCGCGACCGGGGGCGCCGGCGTCAGCAGCGCCAGACCATAAGCGGGCAGGAAGAGGAATGGGCCCGCCAGCCGCAGCAGCAGGTCGCGGTCGCGCCGGAAGGTCCGCCAGCCGCCCCGCAATACGGCTGCGATGTCGACCGGCATCAGGCGGTCATGTCTCGCCGCGTATCCGCCGGCACCGCGGCCAGCACGCTCACATAGAATTGCGCCGCAAACGTCGCGATGACCACGGTGTACGCAGCCGTCAGGACCGACACCAGGATCGACGTCACGAACAGCGCGATGCCGGGACTGAAGATCAGCGCCATCACCGTGCCGATAACGAATTGCGTCGCGAGGACCGAAACGATCAGGACGATGCCGACCAGCAGCATGAAACCGATCAACCGCCAGACATGCCCCTTGGTCAGCGCGAACGACCGTGCCAGCGCCTTTATTCCAAACCGCTCGTTCACGATGACCGGGTTGAGCACGAACAGGCGCGCGCTCAGCCACAAACCCGCCAGCACCAGTGCAATCGCATAGACGGTCACGAACCCGGCGGTCCCGACCGACATCTGGGGCCGCGTGCCCGCCGCCATCCGGGTCAGGTCGACCCCCGATGCCGCCGCCGCGATGCCGATCGGGATCAGCGCGACGATGAAGCCGATCACGACGATCAGGTAAACGCCGATCGCGGGAAACAGCCGTCGTACGCCCGTTCGCAGCGCTTCGTCGCGAAGCGTCACCGGGTCGGTCGCCGCCGCGACCAGCGCCAGCTGTCCGACGATCGCGAGCGCGAACACGATCAGGCTGATGAGCGAGAATATCAGGCCGGGCGACTGGCCGGGCACCCCGCCCGTCATCATCAGCGCCAGCGCATTGCGGATCACCGTCGGCAAGACGATCGTCAGCGCGGCGATCCCGGCGAGCATCCCCGCGCGCCCGCGCAGAACCTCCATCGTGCGATCCCAGACCGTACCGATACCGACCATCATATCCCCCTTTGCTTGAACCGCGTCCCCGTTACCGCAGGACACGGGACTTTGCCAATGCTTGCAACACCGCGCGTTGCGCCGCACATCGGCGGCGTGACCATGCCGTCAGCCAACTCCGACCCCGATTTCGATTACGATATCGAATGGCGGATCGATCAAGCGCTGATGCCCTATCCCGGCACGCTCACCGAGATGGAGGCGCGCGCCGCCGCGGTGGCAAGCGGGGGCGCGCACGAACTGATCTGGCTGCTCGAACACCCCCCTCTTTACACCGCGGGCACCAGCGCCGATCCCGCCGAGCTGATCGACCCGCGCTTTCCGGTTTTCAACGCCGGGCGCGGCGGCCGCTACACCTATCACGGCCCCGGCCAGCGCACCGGCTACCTCGTTCTCGATCTCGGCAGGCGCGGCCGCGATGTCCGCCTCTTCGTTCACGCGCTTGAAAACTGGCTCATCGCGACGCTTGGCCGCCTCGGCGTCGACACCTTCAGCGCCCCCGGGCGGGTCGGCATCTGGACCCGCGACGGCGGCGCGGAGGCAAAGATCGGCGCGATCGGCGTTCGCGTCCGGCGCTGGATCACACTTCACGGCTTCGCGGTCAACATCGACCCTGACCTTGCCGATTTCGGCGGGATCGTGCCCTGCGGACTGCCCGATTTCCCCGTCACCAGCCTGAAGCAGCTGGGCATCGCCTGTGACATGGCCATGTTTGACGCCGCGCTGCGCGACGGACTGGAGGATTTTTTGGGCGAACTGGGATCATCATAAAAAGATCGCTTGAGGGATTGTATATCTTCAGTTAATGTCCCCCCCGATTTGGGTATTAGGGGCAGCCCGGCCAAATCCTTTCTTTAAGGAGCTACCAAATGCGTTCACTGATCTCCAAGGTTCTGACCGGCTCGATGATTGCCGGTGCGGCGCTTGCGGTTTCGGCGTGCGGTCCCAAGACCGAGACGACCACCGACAACACGATGGTTACCGACATGAACACCGCCGACGGCATGGGCACCATGACCGACAACATGACTGCGGTCGACGGCGCGTCGAACGACGGCATGATGGCGAACGACATGATGATGTCGAACGACGGCATGATGGCGAATGACGGCATGATGGCGAACGACGGCATGATGTCGAACGGCGGCATGATGACCAACAACGCGATGTAATCGACCCGGTCGCGCCGTTGGGTGCGACCGGCTTGACGATCTGGGGCCGTCCGGGTGACCGGGCGGCCCTTTTTCGTATACGCATGCGCCCTTCCCTGTCGCGCGGTCGCCCCGGCTCGATGCCCGCACGCCCGAATTTGCTTCCGATCGAACGCAAAAGGCTTTAGATTCAACGCAAATCAGACGGGTTTGGGTGGAGTGTGCCGCAATGAAACTGATGCAAAAGGCGCTGGCGATCGGCCTTGCCGCAGTCGCGATCCCGGTTCCGGCATCCGCGCAATTTTACCTGCAACCCTATGATTTCACTTTGAATAAACCCGATTTTGAGGCTGGGCTGGCGATGCCGGGTGCGACCGAGGCCGAACGTCGCGCCGCGCTCACCTGGAACATGCGCGCCGCCCTCAACGTCGCCGCCCTCCAATGCCAGTTCGAACCTACGCTACTTACCGTAACTAATTATAATGCAATACTTCTTGACCATAAGGACGAGCTGAAAAAGGCGTTCGACACCGTCGCCGCCTATTACGCCCGCACCGCAAAAACCAAGCGCGAGGGCCAAACCGCGCTGGACCAGTTCGGCACCCGCACCTATGCCTCTTATGCGACGGTTTCCGCGCAATTCGGCTTCTGCCAGACCGCAAGCTCGATCGGTCGCGATGCCCTGTTCGTCGCACCGGGCAAATTGTCCGACGTTGCGGTGCAACGGATGGGTGAACTCCGTAACAGCCTCATCCCCTACGGCGAACAGCGTTTTCCCCGCTATATCGGACGCGATTTTGCCTCGCTGCCCCGGCTCGACGTCATTTGCTGGGACAAAAAGGGGGAGTGGGTGACCAGGAAATGCGGCGATCAGAATTGGCCGCCCGCCGGTACGTCCGGCAACAACGCCGCCGTTGCCGCCCGCTGACGGTTCATGCTGCCGCGGAATTCCTGAACAGCCGGGCCAGCTTGGTGACCTGATCAGCAATTGCATGCCGCTCCCGCACCCGGGCGCGGCCTTGTTCACGCATGGTTTCGACAACCTCTTCGGGAAGCGCGAGAAAGCGTTCGATGGCATCCGCCAGCGCCTGAACATCACCCGCCGGGACGAGGATTCCGTCGACGCCATCGCGAACAAGTTCCGGAATCCCGGCAATCAACGTCGAGATCGGCGGGCAGCCAAGCGCCATCGCCTCCATTATTACGACGGGCAACCCCTCGGCAAAGCTCGGCAGGACCATCGCCGCCGAGCGCGAAAGCTCGGTTCTGATCTGTTCGCCTGTCATCCAGCCGCCAATTCGAACGGCATCGCCAAGACCATGATCGGCGATTGCCCGCTCAATCTCGGGCCGCATGCCGCCGTCGCCCGCGAACAGCAAGGTCGGCCTGACGTCGCGCTTCGCCAGCAATGCCATCGCTTCGATTAGCAGCAACTGCCCCTTTTGCTCGCACAAGCGGCCAACGCACAGGAGTTGAGTCGACCTGACCGGCGAACGTTCGAGAGCGTTCAGGAAGGCGTCGCTGAGCCCGCAATGCACGATCTTGATCGTGGGCCAGTCCGCAAGCTCCGACCAACGATAAAGCTGACTGCGGCAAAAGGATGTGATTGCAACGACAAAGGCCGCATGCCGTATCTTTTCGCGTAGCTTCAGCTGCAACGGCTTGTCGAATTCCTCGGGCCCGTGAACCGTAAAACTGAACGGCGGACCGCCGAGAATGTGCGTCAAAAGCGCGACTTCTGCCGCATTGGTCCCGAAATGCGCGTGGACATGATCCGCCGGGTTCCGACGAAGCTGGCCGAGAATTGCGCACGCCTCAGCAAGATAGATCAAGTGAAAGACGAACCCCCGGTCACCCGCCTTACCAAGTTGCAGCGCAGTCCTCGCCGCACGGAAGAAGCGCGCAGGATGGTAAATCAGAACTCGCGCCATAGACCAAAGTATCGATAATGCAGCGCCCTTGAGCAGATAGCGGGTGTGCTTGCGCTCCTCAATATCGATCGGATCGACCAGTTCTGTATCCCATCCCCGCATGGCGATCCGCACGACCTCGACCCCTTGGCGTTCCAGTTCGAGAATTTCGGTGCGGATGAAGCTGTGGCTAACCCCGGGATATTGATTGATGATGTAGGCGACCCGCATGGGTTTCATCTCCGCTACGCTCCCCGAACCCGATCGATGCCGGCATAAGACGGCGGAATTTCGTTCGAGTTAAACGTCGTCCGGGCAAGCGTCGAACAGACGCCATTGAGCGTATTGGCCATGATCATGGGCGCGCAGCGTATCGGGTCGGATCGGTGATCCCCGCTTCCTCAAACCCGCGCGCGCGCAACCGGCAACTGTCGCACAGGCCGCAATGCAAACCCTCGGGCGTGGGATCGTAGCAGGACCAGCTGAGTTCCATCTCGAGCCCCAGGCGCGCGCCGGTGCGGACGATGTCGGCTTTTGTCATGTGCTGGAGCGGCGCGTGAACCTTGAAACCTGCCCCATCCGCGCCGGCTTTCGTCGCCAGTTCGGCGAGCCTTTCAAACGCCGTGATGAATTCAGGCCGACAATCGGGATAGCCGGAATAATCAAGCGCGTTGACGCCGATGAACAGATCGCGGCCTCCCGCCGCCTCCGCCCAGCCGAGCGCAATGCTGAGGAAGATCATGTTGCGCGCAGGGACATAGGTGACGGGAATACCCGGCGCGAGTCCGCCTTTAGGCACCGCGATATCTGCGGTCAGCGCGCTGCCGCCAAAAGCCGAAAGATCAAGCGGAAGCACGACATGGCGCTCCGCGCCCAACATCCGCGCGATCCGCTCCGCCGATGCCAGTTCGACCCGGTGACGTTGATGATAATCGATCGACAAGGCGAACAGACGATAGCCTTGCTCACGCGCGAGCGCAGCACTGACCATCGAATCAAGGCCGCCCGACAGGAGCGCGACCGCGGTAGGAACGGAGTCTGTCACGATCCGGCGGGCGCTAGGCCATAGGGGCTGAAAAGAAAAGGGGCCGCGCCGAAGCGCGGCCTGAAGTCAGGACATCCGAGGAAATACGGATCTCCACAAGGGAAAAAACGTGCTGAAACGGGCACGCCCGATGCTGTTACAGGGTCAAATCTTAAGATTGCATTAGCGCTTCGCCAAGTTTGCGCGGAATGCCTTTGCGATTAAGAACCGTTTTCGATGAGCACCGATCGATCTGCCCCCGTTGCCGTAGAAGCCTCTGCGCTGCGCGGCCGGCAGTTCCGGGATTTCGATTACGTCATGGTCGCGTTCGTTATCGTTCTGCTTCTGTCGCAGGTTGTCGGCGCGTCGAAGGTGGCGGTCATCACGCTGCCCGTGCTCGGTCCATTGCCGTTCGGGGCAGGCATATTGTTTTTCCCGGTCAGCTACGTCATCGGCGACGTGCTGACCGAAGTCTATGGCTATGCGCGCGCGCGGCGCTGCATCTGGGCCGGGTTCGCCGGGATGGTGTTTCTCGCGCTGATGAGCTGGGTTGTCGTCGCATTGCCGCCCGCGCCCAGCTGGACCGGCCAGGACGCGTATGAACGCATCTTCGGACAAGTCCCGCGCATCGTCTTCGCATCGATCTGCGGATTCTGGGTCGGCGAATTCATCAACAGCGCGGTGATGGCGCGGATGAAGGTCTGGACCGAGGGTCGGCACCTGTGGACGCGCACGATCGGATCGACGATCGTCGCAGAGGGGTTCGACAGCCTGATCTTCTATCCGCTCGCTTTTTGGGGCGTGGAAGGCTGGGGCGACATGCTACTGGTCCAGGTGCTTTTCACGCAATGGGCGTTGAAGGTCGGCTGGGAAGTCTTGCTTACCCCGTTCACCTATTGGATTGTCGCCGTGCTGAAACGGCGCGAAGGGATCGATGTCTATGACCGCGACACCGCGCTGACGCCGTTTCGCGCCGGGGTTTAAGCCGCCGAAAGTCGACTTGCGGTGCGCCGCGAGTGAGCTGCGTTGCGCGCACGCAATTCCGATGCGCGTTCAAGCGACCTTATGGGCCTTCGCCTGCGCCAACACCGCCTGCGCCTGTTTCAGATGGGGAATATCAAGCATCTTGCCATCCAAGCCAACCGTCCCGGCGCCCCCCGCCGCGTCGAATGCGGCGACGACGCGGCGCGCATGATCGATTTCCAAATGTGACGGCAGATAGCTTTCGTTGATCGCTTCGACCTGCGCCGGATGGATCGCGAGGCGACCGGAAAATCCCTCGACTCGCGACGCACGCGAAGCCGATCGCAAACCGTCTTCGTCTTGGTAATCGGCGTAAAGCGTATCGATCGGTGCGACCCCCGCCGCGCGGGCGGCAAGCAGCGTCAGCGAGCGGACGAGACGAAAGGTCAGCGCCCATTCCCCGGACGCATCGCGATTGCCGCTAGCGCCAAGTGCCGTCGCCAGATCCTCCGCGCCCCAGGTCAATCCGTGCAGCCGGGCAAGCCCTGCCGAGGCATAGTCCCCTAGCGCGAAGGGGGACGCCGCCGTTTCGGTCGCGACCGGCAGGATTTCGATCTCCCCTAGCGGCAGCCCGGCCTGCGTCTCGAACGCGTTGAGATAATGCGACAGGCGCCGGATATCGTCGGGACCGTCAGCCTTCGGCAGCATGATACCGTCCGGCGCGGCGCCAACGACCGCAGCCAAATCGGCCAGCGCGAAGCCCGAATCCAGCGGGTTGATACGGACCCAAAGCCGGCTTTTGCGCTCGTCCGGGCAGCGTTCGGTCAGGAAAGCGGCGACGGTTTCCCGCGCCGCCGCCTTGCGCCCGGGTGCGACCGCGTCCTCCAGGTCGAGGATCAGCGCATCGGCATCGATGTTATCGGCCTTGGCGAGTTTCTTGTCACTGTCGCCGGGGATGAAGAGCCAGGATCGCGCGGGAACGCTCAATGCAGGGGCCGCATCATTTGAAGCCCCGACCGCTTGCACGACGCAACGAGCACGTCGTCCTGATTATACGCGCGGTGCGCAAACGTCACGATGCCCTGGCCAGGGCGCGACCTGGATGCGCGCAGTTCAAGCACCTCGGTCTGGATCCGCAACGTATCGCCCACGAAGACGGGTGCCGGAAAGCGTACCTCGTCCCAGCCGAGATTAGCGACCGCGGTGCCTAGCGTCGTGTCGCCGACCGACACGCCGACCATCAAACCCAGCGTGAACACCGAGTTGACGAGCGGACGCCCGTAATCGGTGGCCGCCATATACGCGGCGTCGAGATGCAGCTGGGCGGGATTATGCGTCATGGTCGTAAAGAGCAGGTTGTCAGTCTCAGTCACCGTACGGCGGATCGCATGATCGAACGTTTGTCCGACGACCATGTCGTCGAACCATAATCCGGCCATCACGCTTCCCCCAACGAGCTCATTCGCCCGACAGATCGGTGGTTTTGGTGCCGTAATAGCTGGCGACCCGGTCGGCATAGGCCTGATCGAAGGAGGGTGCGTTGTTCGACCAGCTTGGCCCGCCTTCAAGGACGCGGCGGTCGATCGTCACGACATAGATGTCGCGGATACGGTCAAAGTTCAAAAGCTCGAATGGGAGCGGGTAAAAGCTCTTGCCCATGCCGAGAAAACCGCCGAGGCTCAGCACCGCATGCGTGACGCGGCCGCTGTTCTTGTGGACCATGAAAGAATAGACCGTGCCGACATTGTCGCCGTCGCGACTGTCGACCTTCATCGTGTGCGCGGTATTGGCCTGGACCAGTAACTCGGTTGCGGCGGTGGTATCGGTCATTGGGTATTACTCCATCTGTGCAGCATCGGCGTCGCGCGGTTTCTATCGTGTCGCACGCGGGTGCGCCAGATGCCGGGTTGAGCAAAGCCGCGGTCTGCCGCATAGCCCGGCGATGCGTTTCCTGCTTGCCCTGACGGCCGTCGCCTTGCTGGCGGGATGTATTCCGAAATCGAACGTGGTTCGGCCCGAACCGCGCCCCGCGCCGCGCCCGGCAGCGGCCGCTCAGCCCTCGCCGCCGCCCGTCGCGGACTGGCGGGATGCGGTAATTACACCGGGAACATGGGTCTATTCGCGTGATGTTCGCGGCACGCAGGCGACGTTCGGGGGCGGGACCGCGACGCTGAGATGCGACATGGGGGCAAGGCGGGTCGTGCTTGCGCTTGCAACGGGACCGGGCACGCCGATCACGATTCGTACCACCAGCAAAGTGAGCGCGGTGGTCCCGCAAGCCGCCGCCGCGAACGGTCTGACGACGCTGAATTTCGCCGCGAACGATCCGCTGCTCGATGCGATGGCGTTCAGCCGGGGGCGCTTCGCGGTCGAACAGGCCGGCCGCGCGACGCTTTATATCCCCGCTTATGCAGAGGTCGGGCGCGTGGTGCAGGACTGTCGCGGCCGATAAAACGACGGCGATGGAAATGCGGGCTTGAAACGCCGAGTCGTTCGGCTAGAATGGAAATGCGGCCGGATCCGGCCGTATCGTATTCAACAAGCGAAAGGAGGTGATCCGATGTCTCATGGTTCAGCAATGGGGTCGGTTCAGTTCGTTCGGGGGACGCGCCGCTGACGCCGTGATCGCATGCGGGGGGGTGTTCCCCCAATCAACGCATGCGGGGACGGGACAAGCGGTTTCGCATGGTCCTCCGGGCTGGAACGTTCCGGCCGCTGACCATGTCAGGAGGTTGCCGGGTCGCCGAACAGGCGCCCGGCAACCTCTTTTCATTTGAGGGACCGGCGTGCGGCGCCGACGCGGTGCCTGACTGCGCGACCCGACCGGGCGACCCGACCGGGCGACCCGACCGCCCGATGCGACGGATGTTGAAGCCGCGTTAGCCAAGATTGCACAGGGGTTTCGCAACAGATCGGCGTTTAGGGCTATGCGATGCACCGCCTGCGTCATACCGCCCCCAGACCAATTGAGCGCCGGATCGGGACCGCTGGCCTGTTGGGGCTGAGCGATGGCGGCGACGAGGCCGTCGCACAGGACTCCGCAGGGCGGATCGAGCAGGTCGCCGCGATCTGGCCGCTGGTCCTAACCGCGTTGCTCACCCTGTGCGCAAGCCTGATCGCGGCAGCCGCAAGCGGGACGATTGGGCCGATCGACAGGCATCTGGCATCGGCGGTCGCGGTAACGATCGCGAGCGCTATGCTTATCCTCGCCGCCCTGCGGTTGCCCGTGGCTGCGGTGCTGCCGGTTTTCGTTCGCAGCCGCATCCTGCTTGCCCTGGCGACCGGATTGGCGGCAGGCATGATGGGACTGTTGTTCCAGGCTACGCTGGTCGCGGGAGACGCGGCCAAGGCTGCGATGTTCGTCGCGGTCGCGGGCGGCATCGCGATCGTCGCGATAGCGCTTCACCCGCTGCGTTCAGCGACGCTCGGCCTGATCGTCGGGCTCGGCGTAACATTAGGACTGCTTGGCGAGGCCGGGGTCGCATCGCTCGTCACGACCGCGGTCTGCGTGATCGCGACGGTCCAGATCCTGCGTCTGGCGCGGGTCGATCGCCATGCGGTCGTGGCGAATGCGGAGGCGACGCGCAGCGGCAGGCTGGCAGCCAAGATGATCGCCGAATTCGAAGGACACGGTATCGGCTGGTTCTGGGAAGCGGATCAGAACGGTCGCGTCACCTACCTGTCGGCAAAAGTCGCGGCCGAGGTCGCTATATTCGGCGGCGATCCCCTCGGACGCCTGATCACAGACATTTTCGCGATGGATTCGGCGACACCGGGGACCGAGCGGACGCTCGGCTTTCATCTGTCGTCGCGTACGTCCTTTGCCGATTATGCCGTTCGCGCGACCGGCGATCCCGACCCCGAGCGCTGGTGGTCGATTTCCGGTCGCCCGGTCATCGACGACCTGAACAGGTTCAGGGGGTTTATCGGATCGGGCGCCGATCTGACGGAGAAACGCCGCAGCGAAGTCGAGATCCAGCGGCACGCGAAGTTCGACGGGCTGACCGGTCTTGCCAATCGCCGGGAGATGCGCAAATCGCTTGAGAAGCTTCTCGCGCAGCCGGAGGGACAGTTTCGCCCGGTCAGCTTGTTGCTGCTCGATCTCGACCGGTTCAAAGCGGTCAACGATACGCTTGGGCACCAGGCGGGCGATGCCTTGCTGATCCAGGTCGCACAGCGCCTTCAGCGGGTCGTCTGCAATGCAGGACTGGTCGGGCGGCTCGGCGGCGATGAATTCGAGGTGCTCCTGTCCAACGCCGACCATCCCGAGCCGATCGGGGAATTGGCGGGCGAAATCATCAGCACTCTCTCCCAGCCTTATTTCGTCGCGGCAACGTCGGTCACGATCGGGTGTTCGATCGGCATCGCGATGGCGATGGCCCGCGGCCCGAATGCCCAGGCCCTCTTTCGCGACGCCGACCTCGCGCTGTATGCGGCAAAGGGCGGCGGTCGCGGCGTCTATCGCTTCTATACCGAGGACATGCTGGCGGGCGCGAAGAGCCGCAAGCAGCTCGAAGACGATTTGCGTGAAGCGCTCGCGACCGGCGGATTTCACCTCAACTATCAACCCGTGGTTTCGACCAATGATGCGCGCATCGTCGGCTATGAAGCGCTGATCCGCTGGAGTCACGCCGGGCGCGGCGCGATTTCCCCCGCCGATTTCATCCCGGTAGCCGAGGAATGCGGTTTGATCGAGGGGATCGGTGAATGGGTTTTGCGGACCGCCTGTCACGAAGCTGCGCGGTGGCCGCGCGACGTGCGGGTCGCGGTCAATATTTCGCCGATCCAGTTCGCCAATCCGGCGCTTCCCGCAGTCGTCGCGAATGCGCTTGCGGCGTCGGGGCTTGCCCCCCAGCGGCTCGAGCTGGAAATCACCGAAAGCGTGTTCCTCGACGATGCGCAATCGACCGATCAGATGTTCCGGTCGCTGAAAGGGCTTGGCATCCGCCTCGCGCTCGACGATTTCGGTACCGGCTACTCTTCGCTCGGTTATCTGAAGACCGCGCCGTTCGACAAGATCAAGATCGATCAGTCGTTCGTGCGCGGCGCGGTCCAGGCGGGCAACCGCAACGCCGCGATCATCAAGGCGATCGTGACGCTTGCGGACACGCTGGGCATGGAGACGACCGCCGAAGGCGTCGAAGTGCAGGACGAGATCGAGCTCGTCCGTTCGCTCGGGTGCAGCCATATCCAGGGATATGTTTACGGGCGGGCAATGTCGGACGAGGCGGTCCGCGCGATGCTGGGCGGGGAAAGCGACACCGCCCGCGCAAGCGGCTTCAAGCTGAGCCGCGCGCCCCGCATCCGGACGCTGCGCTCCGCCCGGATCGTGATGGGCTCGAAAAGCGGCGATGTCCGCATCCGCGACATTTCAAGCGGCGGTGCAATGATCGACGGGATCACGATCGACGGCCGGGCCGAGGGGCTTGATCTGCTGATCGAACTCGTCGAAAACCAGATGGTCGCCGCCAAAATCCGCTGGGTGGAGGAGGGTCGCGCGGGAATCGAATTCGCGGACCGCTTCGATATCACCCTGCTTGGCGGCGCAACCGGGCGCGGGACGTTCCGCCGTGCGGGCTGAGCGCCGTTACGCTTGACGCCGCATTAATGATCTTTGCGCTATCGGCACCGGACCGCTTGCTTTTGAAAGCCGCCCCGATGCCGCTGGTCCGTAATTCCAAATCACCGCTCGCGATACTGCTCGGCTTCCTATTGTTGCTGACATCGGGCGGCTCGGCGGTCTGGCTGACCTGGCAACAGCGCGCGGCGGAGAAGTGGGTCGCGCATACCTATCGCGTCGAACATGAGCTCGACCGGCTGAGGGTCGGGCAACTTCGCGCCGAACTTGCCCGCTATCGCTATATCCATGACGGCGACGCCGAAAGCGCGCGGCTTTACGCAGACTGGACGGGCCGCGCGCCTTTGGTCGCGCACGGCATCGCGGCGATGACCGGCGATAATCCGCATCAGCAATCGCGTATGCCCGCACTGCGTAAAGCGATGGAGGCGTGGTTCGCCGCGCGCAAGGATTCGATCCAGCATCGCGAAAAGCGAAGCGCCGGGACGTCCGACGCGACGATCCGCGCAACATCCAGACGCATGATCGCGCTGATGAAGGTGTTAGGGGATGAAGAGGAACGCCTGCTAGACATTCGCCGGGCGCGCTCCGAGCGTCTGGGTTCGATCGCACGCACGGTATTGATGGTCAGCGCACTCCTGATCCTGTTGCTAACCGCGATCATATCGATCGAGCGGCGTGAGCGCGTCCGGGCGCTCCGCGATGCGAACAAGCGGCTGGCGGCCGACATTGAACGGCGCCGCGTGGTCGAGGAACGGCTCGCCTTCCTCGCCGCGAATGCGACCGACGCGGTCCACCGGCTGACGCTCGACGGCAAATGCCTCTACGTCTCTTCGTCCGTGGAGGCGATGGTCGGCATTCCCGCCGACATGCTGATCGGGCGCGATGTGCTGAGCGGTATCCATCCCGACGACCAGGCGGAGACGCGCCACTGTCTCGCCCGTTTGGCCGATGGCGAGATCGACCATGCGCTCGTCGCCTACCGCGTCAGTAAGCACGGCACGGCGGATCAATGGGTCTGGCTGGAGGCGAGTGCCGGGGTTGTACGCGACGGTGACGCAGGCCGGCCGATCGAGATCATCGCCTCGGTCCGCGACATTTCGAAACGCAAGGCGCTCGAGATCGAACTGAAGGGCGCGCGGACGCGAGCCGAGGCGGCGGCGCGGGCGAAGTCGACGTTCCTCGCCAATATGAGCCATGAAATCCGCACGCCGATGAACGGCGTGATCGGTTTTACCGAATTGCTGCTCGGTGCCGATCTGCCGGAGGAACAGCGCCGCCAAGCCGAGTTGATCGCCGATTCGGGACGCGCGATGATGCGGCTGTTGAACGATATCCTCGATCTGTCGAAGGTCGAGGCCGGGCACATGAAAATGGCGGACGCGCCGTTCGATCCGCGCCATGCGCTGAAGGCCTGTGTCAAGCTGGTGACCCCGGCGGTCACGCAAAAGCAGCTGACGCTGAAATGCGATCTGAACGATTCACTGCCGAGCATGATGACCGGCGACGGGCTGAGGCTGCGTCAGATCGTCCTCAATCTGCTCGGCAACGCCGCCAAGTTCACGCACGACGGCTCGATCACGCTCAGCGCGCGGGCGGAAGGAACTGCGGATGACGAAAAGCTGATCATCGCCGTCCGCGATACCGGCATCGGCATCGCCCCCGACCGGCAGGCCGCGATCTTCGAACAGTTCGTACAGGCCGACAGTAATGTCGCGACGCAGTTCGGCGGGACCGGGCTGGGCCTTGCGATCAGCGCGCAGCTCGCCCGGTTGATGGGCGGCGAGCTGAGCGTCGAAAGCCATATCGGGCGCGGCACGTGCTTTACCCTGACGCTGCCGTTGAAACGTATGGGCGAGATCGAGCGGATCGCGCCGATGGGCGCCGGCAATCCGGTTGCCGCTGCCCCTGCCCCGGCCCGGCTGCGTATCCTGGTTGCGGAGGATCATGACGTGAACCAGATGCTGATCACCGCGATGCTCGACCGGTTGGGGCATGAATCGCAGATCGCGACCGATGGCGAGGATGCGGTCGCAAGGGTGCTGGCGGCAACGCAGACCCAGCCGCCGTATTCAGCCGTCCTGATGGATATGCAGATGCCGAAGATGGACGGGCTGGAGGCGACCCGACGCATCCGCGCGGGCGGGATCGACGCCGCGCGGCTGCCGATCATTGCGCTCACCGCCAACGCCTATGCCGACGACGTGACCGCGTGCCTGGCGGCGGGAATGCAGGCGCATCTGTCCAAACCGCTGACGCTTGCCGAACTTGACCGGACATTGCGGCGCTGGACCGCGGCCACGCCGTCGGCGAGCGCGGCGGCACCGCAAAAATTCAGCCCGAAACTGCTCGAGCGTTATCAAATCAGAAAGGAGGAAACGCTTAGCAGACTCGACACGATGGTCCGGCAGAACCGGTTCGAAAGCGCCGCGCTGACCGACCTCGCTGACATGCTGCACAAACTGGCGGGAACCGCCGGGATGTTTGGCGAAACGGAACTGGGCAACCGGGCACGCGAGGTCGAACGGGCGATCGCATCCTGGGTGCCCGAGGAAGGAGTGGCGCGCGTTCGGGACGCTCTGGCGAGCCTCAGGAACGCGGCCTGAACCGGGGGACTTAATGGCGCTTATCCTGGTCGTGGATGATGACGAAATCATTGCCGAACTCGTCGCAGAGGCCTTTGCCGGGGCCGGGCATATGGTGAGCGTCGTTCATCACGGCGACGAGGCGCTTCGCACGATTCACCGGTGCGCGCCCGACCTGATCGTGCTCGACTGTAATCTGCCGGGCAAGACGGGGATGGAGATCCTGCGCGAATTGCGCGCGGTTCCGCACGGTGCGACGATCCCGGTGATCATGCTGACGTCGCTCAGCCGGCAGCTGCACATGTTTCAGGCCGTATCCCACGGCGCGGACGATTATATCACCAAACCGTTCGATCCGGGCGACCTGCTGACCCGTGCCGAAGCGCTGCTGATGGGGCAAAAGCTGTGCCGGCTGGTCCCCGCCGCCGCCGCGCTGGACGCGACCGGGGCGATGCGGCTAGGATAGCCGTGCGCGATTGCGAAAAGGGTTCGGGGTGGCAAGGATTATCGTTGCCGATGATGACGAGATCATCGGCGAGATCGTATGCGAGGCGCTGATCGCGAACGGCCACGGCGCCGGTTTGCTGACCAATGGTGCGGATGCATTGAAGACGATCAGGGCGCGCAAACCCGATCTTGTCATCCTCGACTGCAACATGCCCGAAATGTCCGGCATACTGGTTCTGCGCGAAATGCGGAATTCGCCCGCGCTCTGCGATATCCCGGTGCTGATGCTGACCGGACGGACGAGCGACAGCGATCAGGATCTGGCCCGATACCAGGGCGCGGACGATTATATGCGCAAACCTTTCGATCCTGAAGAACTGGTCTTCCGGGTCGAGGAACTACTCGAAAAACGCGTTAAATTCGGTACGCGCTGAAGGGTTCGGGCGGCAGCGGGGGGATTGCCGCTATCTCCGCCGGCCGGCCTGGCGGATGCCGGGCCGTCGAAACGGCAGCGAAACGACCGACAGGATGATCAGCACTACGCCAATCGAGATATAGCTCCACAATTCGACCCGGGTCCGAACATCGGCGAGCAACTCTGCCCGTCGGCCGGACGCGGGCGGGGCTGGCACTTCGGTCAGCGGGGCCGCGTCAATCGGGGGGACCGCCATTACCGTCGACTCCGTGATTAAAGGCCCGACACGCGATCGAAGCCACGGCGCGATATTGCGCGCGTTTCCGAATGCGGGCAATCATTTCCGGGCCGATCCGGCGGGGACGGCGCGAGCGGAGTGACCGGGATCCAGCTGCAAGGGAAGATCGCGCTCGTCACCGGAGCAAGCGGCGGGCTCGGCACGGAAATCGCAGGAGCGCTCAGCGGAGCCGGGGCGCATGTCCTGCTCCACGGACGGACCGCCGGGCGGCTCGAAGCGCTCGCACGGCTGATTGCGGACACAGGCGGTTCGTCGGAGATCATTATCGCCGACCTCGGCGAGGATGGCGTGGCGGCAAAGCTGCTGACGGGCCGCGATACGATCGACATTCTCGTCAACAATGCGGGGGGCCGCGATCGGCGCCCGATCGAGGACCTCGACCGGTCGGCGGTCCGCAAAATGCTCGAGATCAATCTTGTGGCGCCGTTCGAACTGGCGCGCACCGTTGCGCCGCGGATGCGGGCGGGCGGGCGGATCATCAATGTCTCGTCGATCGCGGGCCGGATCGCACGGGCGGGGGATGCCGCCTATACGATGTCGAAGGGCGGCCTCGACGCGCTGACAAGGGCGCTCGCGGCCGAACTGGGGCCCCGGGAGATCACCGTGAACGCGGTCGCGCCCGGCTATTTCGCAACGGCTGCCAATGCGGCGATGAGGGACGATCCCGCGATCGCTGCGCATCTGGCGCGCCGGACGTCGCTTGGCCGCTGGGGCCGTCCAGCCGAGATCGCCGGGGCCGTCCTTTTCTTCGCATCGCCCGCATCGTCCTACGTCACCGGTCAGGTACTCGCCGTCGATGGCGGCTATCTCGCGCATTTCTGAGCTTGCGGCTCACGGGCCGATATCGATGTTTTCGGCCTTTGCCTTGCGCGACGAGCCGTCGCTGAAGCCGAGCGCCTTGGCGACCGCGCCGTTCCAGCCGTAAGGGTCGGTGCGGAACGCAACCTTGCCGTCACGATCGACGAACGCATTCCAGTATAGCAGCCTGACCGGGATCGGTTGGGGCAGATTGACGAAACTCTGTTCGCCCGATTGATCCGCCTCCTGCCACTGCGCCTCGATCCCCTCTTGCTCTGCGATCATCCGGGCAAAGCCGGGGGCATCCTCGACCCGCACGCAGCCGTGGCTCAGATGGCGCTGCGACCGGTCGAACAAGGACCGGTCGCTGGTGTCGTGGAGATAGATTTGCTGGTCGTTCTTCATGTCGAACTTGACGAGCCCGAGCGCGTTATCAGGACCGGGCGGCTGGACGAGGTAACCGTTGACCCGGCGCATGTTCTTCGCGCGGATGGTGGCTGCGGAGACGGGGATGGATTTCGGCACCGTCCAGGTCGGGTTGGCGACGAGGCGATAGATCGGCGAACGCAGCGGCGGTGTTTCCCGGCCCGGCTGACCGACGATGACCCTGCGCTGATCGACCAGCGTGCCGTCGCGGTAGTAAACAAGCGTCGCCGCGGCTGTATTGACGTCGATCCGCGTCGCTGGCGGGTTGCGCGACAGCCATCGCCGCCGTTCGAGCGCGACCGCAAGCTCGCGTGCCTTGCCGGCCGGGCCTATATTGATCACCGCCAGCGTGTCGGACCCTATCACGCCGTCGACCTTTATCCCGTAATCGGCTTGCAGGCGCTTGATCGCCGCGACAAGCGCGGGCGAATATCGCGCGGGCATGTCACCGCTTTGCGACGGCACCGCGTTTTGCGCGAGATAGCCGTTCGATGCGAGTCCGGTCGCGATGTCGACCACGCGCGGATCGCGGTCGCCCGCATGGATCGTGCCCCTGTCCGCAACAGCCGTCTGCGACTGTACCGGTTGCATCTTCGCAAATCGGACATAGGCATCGGCCAGACGCTGGTAATCCTGATCCTGCGGTGCGAGGCCGGAAAGATATTTACCGACATCGCCGTCGTTCAGCGCCTGCAAAAGCCCGGTTGCAATATCGGCCTTGGGCCTCGGGATCGTATAGACGTCGTGGAAACCGGCCGGATCGACGATACCGTCGGCGAGCGCCGATGCGTAAGCGAGTGCGATCCTTGTCCGCGCCACCTCGATACCGGCAGGGCTTCCGTCAGAACCGGGTTTGCCGAAATCGACGCGGTCCAGCCCGTTTTGTCCCCTCGCCGCCAGTGCCTTGTCGAACTGGGCGGCAGTGGCGTCGGACCACATGCCGTGCCAGCCTGCCTTTGCATAAAAGGATCGGACAGCATCGCCGGAAGCGGCCGCTTTCAGGGCATCGGCGGCGATCGTGGATGGCTGGTCCGCATCTGCGGCTGCGCCTTCAATACCCGGCGCGGCGACCGGCACGCGTGCGTTGCCGTAACCCGGCAACGCACTCGCCGCCAGGATAGCGACCGAAAAGCATTTGAGAGAGGTTTTCATGAAAAGTTCGCCAACTGAGACAAGAGCAGGAATGCCGCAAATCCTAACCTGAGCGAACGCCAAACGTATAAACCGGAATCAAGATCGGGCAGCGTAGCAGGGTCATTCGCAATGGCCCGGGCCTTGCGTATGTGGATGGCCGCAAGCGACGGGCCGGTCGACGCATCGACCGGCCCGTCGCCTGACTGTTCGCGTCAACGCACCGAGTTGTCGATCGCATCGCCCGCATTGTCGAAGGCGTTACCGGTCGCGTCGGCGGCGTTGCCGATCGAGTCTCCGGCCTGATCCAGCGACGGACCCGCAGCATCGCCAGCATTGTCCAGCGTGGTCATCGTGCTGTTCGCATTTTCCGCAGTGTCGTCCATCGCCGAATTCGCGGTCATCGCAGCGGAATCCTGTGTCTTCTGGCTGCAAGCGGGCAGCATGACGAGCGCGACACCCGACAGTGCGAGCATGATAGTGGTCTTCATCTTGGTCTCCTGTTTCGACGCGCGACGTTTAGCGCATCGGACGTCCGTGCAAAACGGTAATGGTGATCACGGCACGACCGGGCAATGCACCGCGCTGACCAATGCTCATCCGTCCCGCCGGACTTCGCCCGGATCACTTCGCTGCACATCGACGTCGCGCCGCCTCAGCGTCACGCGCTGTGCGAAGGGTTCGCTGCTTCGTTCGGTGATGAGATGGACTTCCTCGATTATGCGGAACCGCTTGACGAAGATTTCCTCGACGACCGGGGTGATCATGCGGTCGCCCTCGGTGCGAACTACGGGCACGGTGTCGACGATACGGTCGACCGGGACGCATTCGACGCGAACCGTCGTCCTCGACAGCGTGTCCTCGACCAGTCGCTCGTCGGTCGAGATCGTCGCGGACACGACGACCCGTCCGGTTTCGACGATTTCCTTCGCAACGTTCAGACGCTCCTCGACAAGCGGGATGCGGATTGGCGCGCTGTCCGCAGGCGGATCGACCGGCATGCCCGTCACCTTTAAAAAAACGGGGTGCATCGCTGCACCCCTGGATGTTCACGAATTGATGAAGCGGTCAGCGTTTACGCGGCGCATCGCGGTCGACATCGACTTCGGTGTGCCGGACGGTTCCGGTGACGTGCTCGGTCCGCGTACCGACATCCTTGTCGACGACGACCTCACCCGTCTTATGTGCTTCCTTGCTGACGACCGCTCGCTCGCCGGTTTCGGTCAGTTCGATCGTCTTGTCCTTGAACAGTTCGTCCGCATCGGTGCCGCTGATCCGCTCGTTCATCGGCTTGCGGTCGACGTTCACGCGCTCCTCACGAAGCGTAACGTCCTCGTTCACGTCTTGCGACACCACGCGGGTGCGAATGCGGACCTTGCCGAGCTCGACCTGACGCTTGCCGATATTCATCCGCTCTTCGATCACCGGGATATGCTGGCTCGTGATTTCCTTGCGATCAACACCGGCCGGTGCCGCCGGCACGTGCTGCGGATCGACCAGCAGAACCGGCTGTCCGTCACGGATGTCGACCGAATCGATGTTGACGACGCGACCGTCGGTCAACCTGAGCGCAACCACGCGCTCGGCATCGGTATCGGCGAGCATGTCATCGATTTCCCCGACCTCGCGGCCGTCCGACGTCATCAACGTCTTGCCGCGCAGATCGTCGTTAGAATCCTCCAGCTGCCAATCATCAAGGCCAGCAAGCTGCCGGACGTCATGTTGCTTGTTCATTGTCATTCTCCGAATAAAATTGGGGGTTCAGCTGACGACCTTCACCGACTGCGCGTAGATGAAGTTCGTGATGCCCGCGGGCAGCGGATCCGTCTTGGTGCCCATCGCGGCACCCTGGGGTGCGCCATCGCTTGCTGCCATCAGCGTACCGACGATATCGACCTTGTCGCCCTGGTTGACGTTGACGCGTCCTTCGACCGGCGTTCCCGGGGTAGCGGCCTCGTTCAGGATAACATATTCACGCTTGCCGTCGGCCCCCGTGATCCAGAAGCTGGCGT
Organism: Sphingomonas sp.; assembly: GCA_965219075.1. GTDB lineage: Bacteria > Pseudomonadota > Alphaproteobacteria > Sphingomonadales > Sphingomonadaceae > Sphingomonas. The sequence continues at coordinate 991,178 of CBDCMM010000002.1, read as the reverse complement.
CGCCCGCCATCTCCCCGACCGGAGCGCCGCCAAGCTGGACATTGCGACCGACCAGCTGAGCGTCGCTGCCACTCGTGATCGTCGCCATATCGGTGATCGGCTGGGCGTCGACGGGTCCCGCCCGATCGACCGGGGTCATATCGGTTTGCTGGGCGGCAGGGGCCGTCGCGACGGCCTGGGCGTTGCGATCGTTATGGTTGAAGAGAAGGAACCACGCCAGCAACGCAAGGACGATCAGCGCGATGAGGGCCCAAAGCCACCATAGCGAACCGCCCTTCTTTTCGATTTTTATATCAGCCATGTTTTCGTCTCCCAAACATTTCAGCATTTCAGTCGGCCGCACGCCGGCTTGTCACGCCAAGACACATCCGCTGCCGCTCCGGTTGAAGCAGGACATTAAACGGCGTTTTGCTTGGAAAGTTTCTACCGTACCGCCCGGCGCACGATGTTGATCGTGGTCAAGATGAGGAAAATATAGCCGGTCGCTTCGTTCAGATCAGATCGGCCGCTTTCGGCCTGTCGATTGCGAGGCTTGAAGCAATCGTATCGATCAACTGGAGCGAATGCCGTGCGGTATCGAGCGATTCGACCCTGAGATCGACGACGTCTTCCTTCACCTCGGTCGCACTCTGCATAATGTCGATCGCTTCGTCGACCGAAAGGAGACCCTTTTCGATCAATCCGTGCATCAGGCTTTCGACGATGAGCAATGCGGCCTGGCCGTGCGCGTCCGGGTCATGGCGCAAGCGGGCGGCGTCGACGTCGTTCTGAAATTCAGGTTTCATGTCCGCCTCAGATGTTCAGGCGGGAGAATAACGGATCTCTCTGGCGCCGGCGGCCTGGGTCCGCATACCGGCGATGCAACGATAATAGACGTCGCATCGCTGTCCGCAACAACCATAGTCAAGAAGCCGGGCGGTTTTATTAAGTTGCATAATCCAATGTGTTCCCGTCACTGTTTGTCCGGTGACGAACGCATTTATCAAGAAACTGAGCAGCCGGGTCGCGTTGTCCGACGAAGACATCGGGGTGCTGGAATCCGCTTGCACGACCGCGCGGCAATATCGCGCGAAACATGACCTGATCCGCGAAGGGGACGCGCCCGGCCCCGTTTTCGTATTCCTGGAGGGATGGGGATACCGGTATAAAATCCTGCCGGAGGGCGGACGTCAGGTACTCGCGATCATGATGCCGGGGGATTTCTGCGACATGCACACCAATGTGCTGAATGAAATGGACCATACGATCGCGACGGTGACCGTATCGGTCGTCGCCACGATCACGCGCAGCAGGATGCAGGAACTCATCCATATGAGGCCGGCGATCACGCGCGCCTTCTGGTGGATGGAACTGGTCGATCTGGGCATTGCGCGATCCTGGATCGCCAGTATCGGTCGCCGCGGCAGCGTCGAGCGCGTCGCGCATCTGATGTGCGAACTGTATTTCCGGGCCAATTGTTCGGCAATGATCGAAGACGGCCAGTGCCGGATGCCGCTTACCCAGATCATGCTGGCCGATGCGGTCGGTTTGACCCCGGTCCATGTCAACCGCGTGCTCCACCGATTGAGGGCGGAAGGGGTGATGCGGCTTGAGCATCGCGAGCTGATTATTTCGGACATCGCCCGGCTGGTCGAAATCGCCGGATTCGACGACAATTATCTTCAGCGAAGACTGCAAACGCCGGGTTGACCCGGATCAGCGGGACCATCCCGCGCGGCGGCCTAGAGCCATTTCAGCTTGCGAAAGATCACGATCTGGATCGCAAGCACACCCGCCAGGATCGCAACGGTAATCCAGAACCCGTCATGCGAATTGGTGCCGGGAATGCCGCCGACATTGATCCCGAGCAATCCGGTAAAGAAACTGAGCGGCAGAAAGATCGCGGCAACGATCGACAGGACATAGATCGTCTTGTTCGACTGCGCGGCCGAACGATTGTTGATGTCGTCCTGGATAACGAGCGCGCTCTCCTTCGACACGTCGAGATCCTCGATATAGCGACGCAACCGGTCGATCGTCTCGCGGATGTCGCGCCGGTTGGTTTCACCGAGCCACGGCGGCGGATCGCGCCCGATCTGGAGCAGCGCCTCATGCTGCGGCGACATATAGCGTTTCAGCGCAAGGCAATTGCGGCGGATATCGGCGATGGTATCGAGGATCTCGTCGACCGGCTCATCGTCGTCGGCTTCCTCGAGCACGTCGATCCGGTCGTTCATGTCGACGATCGAGCGATTCATCTTGGCGACCGTCTGTTCGACGAGTTCGGTAAACAGGTCGCCGGCGGTGTGCGGACCGCGGCCGCGCTCCATCGTCGCCAGCACGTCGAACGGCGTCTGCAACCGTTGGCGCCGCAAGGTCACGACCCGCACCCCGTCCGACCAAAGCTGCATCGCGACCATATCCTCGGGCTGCGCATCGGGATTGAAATTGATGCCGCGCAGGATGGTGACGAGCGTATCGTCCTCGCGAAAGGCGCGCGGCCGGTTTTCGCTGGAGGTCAGCGCATCGACCGTCGCCTCCGACAGGCCAAGCCCGTCGCGCAGCCAGGCGATCACGCCCGGGACGGTCCGGTCGAGATGAAGCCACAAGGTTTCGCCGGAAACATCAGGCTGCCAGCTTCGCGCGCGATCCCATCCGATCGGCCTCACCGCGCCGTCCGGTGCGATCGTACGCGCGAAGATCAGGCCCCGGTCGAGATCGGATCGACTGGCGCGGTCGGTATCGGTTACGGGCGGACTCCGGTCAATTAACGCTGGTTCCTAATGGCCACGTCTCAAGCGTAATGGCGCAATCGCTTGGCAAGCGCCACCGGCAATTCACTCCCCGCTGCTCGACCGGCAGACGCAAAAACAGTGTCGAAAGCAATCGACACCGTTTTTGACTGTCAGGCTATGCCTAGAGATTACCAGGCGGTTTTTTCGCCATAATGGCTGTACGACCTGTTCTGGAAATCGAGATCCGCTGCCATCGCGCGGTCACTCTTGTCGAAGGTCGGAGCGTTCTTCAACTGCTCTTCGGTGACGTTCAACTTATAACCTTCAAGATCGGTATCGTAATCGAGTTTCGACCAGGGAACGCTGTGCAGCTTGTCGCCCATTCCGAAAAAGCCGCCTATCGACAGGATCGCGTGGTGGATTTTTCCGTCGCGCTTGCCAAGCATGATTGTGTCGACCGTCCCGACTTTTTCCTTGTTAGAGCCGTAAACTGCCGTACCCTCAACCTTGCTGGCCGAAATAACCTTCTGTGTTTCCTTTGTAAGTACTGTCATTGTAATTAATTCCTTTCCAAATACTAATTAATCAACGGTTGAAGGTTAGGAATTGTTCCATAATGAATGATAGTGCTTTTGCTTCAATAGAATGTCTTTTATGGGCATGTAGAGACTCAAACATTATGAATAATTCAGCGCTTCTCTGAACAGCTATCGTCAATGTTGCCGACTGATATAGTATTCTACAATTTGCTAGTCTTTGAGCGTCACAGCCGCCGGTGCGATGATCAGCGTCCCCCCGGCGGACTCGATCGCAGCCATGCCCCGGGCGGTCAGGTCGGTGCCGAACGCGAACTGGTCGCGCAGGTCGAAGGGATAGGCGCGCAGCCTGTAGCGCGTACCCCACTGCGTCTGCGCGAGCACGACGCGCACGTCATGCGCGTAGCTGACATACGCGCTGGTGCGGCCGACATCGAGCAACGCGGTCCGGATCCGCGCGGCATCGTGCCCCGGCGCGACGTAGAAATCGATCGCGCATTGCAGCGTGCGCGCGCCATCATTGGCGTTAACGATGCTGTCGGTCCAGATCTTCTCATGCGGGACGGTGACGACATTGTCGCCCGCGGTCACGATCTGGATGGCGCGCAACCCGACATTGCGCACCTCCCCGTAATTGTCGTCGATCGTCACCCAGTCGCCCGGCCGGTACGGCCGCTCGACGATCGCGACGATCCCGGCGATCAGGCTGGACACATAATCCTTGAACGCAAAGCCGATCGCGACGCTTGCAGCCCCCGCAATCACCAGAAAGTTCTGGAAGGTGATGTTGAAGATCAGCGGGATGATCCACAGGATCGCGAAGGTAAGCAGCGCCACCCGCGCGATCGGCACTGCGCCGAGCAGGTAGAGCCGGAGCTGTGTCGGGCCGCGCTGCGCAAGATAGGGGAGCGTGCGGCGGATCAGCCAGATCGCGCCCCAGGTCATCGCGACGATGATCGCGATCGAGGCGAAGTTGATGTCCTGAAGATTGTTGACGAGCTTGGTACTCGCCTGCGCCGTTTTTGCGGAGGCGGTATTCCTAGCGGGGGGCGCGGCAACGGCGGTTTTGACCGCGGCTGCCGACGACACCACGACACCCTTGGCCGCGGTGGTCAGCGCTTGCGCCGCATCCGATACGTTGCTTGCGCCCGCATCAGCGGGCACGCTGTTGTTGACGGGCGTCACAAATTCACTTTCGGGAAGCCCGCGGACACCAGCCCGGAACGGATCGAGGGATAGGCGGCGGTACGCACGCGCAGATCGTCGCCACTGCGTTCGATAAAGCCCGATCGCAGCAGGCTGGCGATGATCGCGGTCCGGCCGTCGACCGGCGTGGTCAGATGGAGTTCTTCGGCGGTGAGCGAGCCGTGGATCAACAGCGCATGAAGCACCAGCAGCGCGACCTGCGGATGATTGCCGGGCAGCGCCAGTTCATTCAGCGCCGCGACCCACAAAGTCTGCCGATGATCGTGATCGTTGGCGGTCGGCATATCGGCGTCATCGTTGGAGCGCAGCGCCTGACGCCATAAATGCCAAGCGACCCACGGGATCCCGCGTGAGAGTGCGGCCAGCTTTTCAAAGAACTCGTCGCGCTCGCTGCCTTGGCCGGACAAAAGTTGATCGCCGCTGGCCGCCAGCCGGAACTGCATCTCGCCGTCGCCCGCGCCAGACAGATCGGCGAACCAGTCTTTGAGCCGTGCGGCGTCGAAGGGCTCGAACGTCAATGGCTGGGGCAGGATCAGGTCGGCCTGAACGGCATGGCTGAGGAACGCCCATCCCCACGACGAGCATCCGATCACGCACCGCCGCCCGGTGCGTTCCAGCGCCTCCAGCAGCGCGCGCACCGCCGCCAGCCCATCGCCGCAGCGCAGGAACCAGCGTTCGATCTGCGGGACGACCAACAGGCCTTCACCCGAAAGATCAGGCGATACGGTACTGCCGGGCAACGCGTCACGCTCCGGCGGATCGAGCACAGCAAGTCCGTCCCGGCGCGCCCAGGTGCCGATGACGTCATTCTCGTCGCATGGGGGGATCACGATCAGCGTAAGCCGCGTCGCTGCCAGCTGCTCGCTTTCGCGTACCGCAACGGTTGCCGACAATTCGTCGATCACGGGCCCGCACGCGGGCGGCGCGACGACCTTGTCGAGCATCGTCAGCGTCGCGCGTTCCAACTTGTCGTCGGCGATAAACGGCCGGTCGTCGCTATGCTGCAGAAGGGCGAGCAACTGCGCCCATTTCTGCCGCAGCCATTCCTGCGCCGGAAGCGCGGGCGGATCGTATTCGCCAAGCGCGATCAGGGGGCGGGTTACGCCGTCCTGCGCATCTTTACCGGGGACTGACATAGCGGAGATGCGGGTGCGTTCCGTCCGGCGCAGCGTCAAGTGGTTTTGCCGATCATTCCGAATTTTCCGGTGCGATGCGGCCGCTGACCAGTTCGCGCCACAACAGGATCAGCGCCGCCATGACCGCAGGACCGATGAACAGCCCGATCAGGCCGAATGTTTCGACGCCGCCCAGTATGCCGACCAGAACCCACAAAAAGGGCAGCTTCGTCGCGCCGCCGATCAGGACGGGGCGCACGAAATGATCCGCAACCCCGACCACGACGAGGCCGATCGCCATCACGGCAAGAGCGCCTGCCACGCTTCCCTGCGCGAGCAGCAGCGCCGCCGCGACCGCGAACATCACGGCGGCACCGAACGGTATCATCGCGGCGATCGCGGTCGCCAGCCCGAGCAGGACGGGATGCGGGACGCCCGCCGCCAGATAGACCAGCGTCATCACCGCCCCTTCGCCCAGCCCGACGAGCACCAGCCCGTTGATCGTGCCGCGCACCGACAAAAGGATTCGCTCGCCCAGTCTTTCGCCCGCGGGGCCGAAGATGCGGTCGCTTGCAATCCGCGACTGCGCGGCAAGGACGTCACCGTCCTTGAGCAGGAAGAACAGGGCGATCAGCGTAAACGCAAAGATGACCGCGCGGTGGACGATATCCCTTCCGACCAGTTTTGAATCCGCGATCAGTGCCGCGCTGTTGAGCCGGGAAAACTGGTCGACGAACCCCCCGGGCACCGCAAGATTTTCCTGCCACCAGCGCGACAGCGAAGCGCTGCCCGGCAGGTCGGCGATCCATGCGGGTTCGGCCAGGCCGCGCGCATGAATGATGCTCAACCATGCGACCAGATTGTGAAACTCGCTGACGGCCTGAGTGATCGCGAAAGCGAGCGGGACAAGCACCAAAAGCGCTACCGCGCCGGTGAAGACCGCGGGCAGCAGCGCACCCCCACGCGCGGCGGGCCAACGATGTTCGGCGCGGCGGTAGATCGGACGAAGCGCCACCGCCAAAACCAATGCCCAGAGCAACGCGGGAATGAAGGACAGCGATACGAACACTCCGGCCGCAATCAACGCACATGCAAGTCCGATCATCGCGCGCCGCTGCGCCACTGAATTGCGGGGAGCGGGATCGGGCGATTCAACAGCCATTATGTTTGCGCGCGCCGGGTTCTGTTTCTTGCGATCACTGCACGGACGAGCGGCCGAGATTGCCCGGCGTGGTCGGGACGGTGAACGCACCGGCGATCGAATCAGCCAGTTGCCCGATCAGCCGGCCAAGCGCGGCGCTTTGCCCTGCAACGTCAGCGGCGCCGTCGCTCCGGAGCGTCAACTGACGGCGCAGACCGGCGGGCGCGCCGTTTCCACCGGCGGCGCTCCAGGCGACGTTCATCGCATAGCCGCTTCCGGTCTGGCGGATATCGAGAATATCGACGACGATACCGGCGGCGCCGGCGGGTTTGGGGCTTGCCGGAAAGATAACGCTGCCGGCCGGCAGACGCGCCTGGAGATCCTGCGTCAGCGCGCGCTGGATCAGATCACCCGGCGGCGCGCTCCAGCGATCGAAGTCGTGCACCGTCACCCGGTTCTCGACATCGTGCTGAACGACTTCGAGGCGATCGATCGCGAGCGGTACATGCACTGCATCGACCCTCAGCGGCCCGACCATTCGCACCGCGCCGGCATCCGGCCGGGCGCTGACCGGCTCGATCGTCCAGAACCGGGTCGGGGTGCTGCCGGCGCAAGCGGCAAGCGCCAGCGCCGCGCACAGGGGGGCAAGTCGCGTCATTTCTTTTCCTTCTTGCCGCGCAGCAGCGCCTCCGGATGTCGGCTGAGATAATCGGTCAACGAGCGGATCGAACGGGCGGCTTCGGTCAATTGGCGGATCGCCGCGGGCAGGTTGGCGTCCTGTGCGCTGCTGCCGCCGCCCGCGCCGCCGAGCACGTTGCTTGCCGCCTGTGCCGCCTTTTGCGCCTGATCGGCGGTCTGGCGCAGCGACTTGATCATCGGGCCGATCTCGGGCGCGGCCTGCTGCGTGGTCGCATCGAGCGTCGCCAGCGTAGCATTGAGATGGCGCAGACTCTGGCGCAGTTCCGGCGAACCGGTGAGCGACGTCAGATTGCCCGTCAGCGCGCGCAGGTTGCTGCCGATCTGCGCAAGCGGCAGCGCATCGACCTTGGCAAGCAGGCCGCCGCCGCCGGGGGCCGCGGGGATCCAGGGATAAGGCGAGCCTGGCCGCAACCGCGCGCGGCCGCCGCTATCCGGATTGAGCGTCACCAGATACGAACCGACGAACGGCGGCGACTGCGTCAGTTCGGCGCGCATGCCGTGCCGGACCAGCGTCGCGACGAAATCGTCGACGCCCTGACGCGTCGCCGGAACATCGAGCCGCGTGCCGTCGAGCGCGATCGTTGTCGGTGTGCGAATGACGCCGGCGTTAGGATCGAAGGTAAAATGCGTATCGATCACGCGCCCGACGATATAACCGCGCAATTGCACCGGCGCACCCGGCAGCAGCCCGCCGACATCCCCGGTTAGTGCGATCTGATAGCGCGTCTCCGGCCCCACCGGCGCGGCCGACGCTGATCCGGAATCGGCATAGAGCCGAAACGCGGTTCCCTCGCTTGCCGGGGGTCTATTGACGATCTGCTCGGGCGTCTCGAACGCCACGCCGCCAAGCGCTGCGATCGACGGCGACGTCAATCGCGCCTGCAGTCCGCCTGCGCCGCGTGTCAACTGGAACGCGCTCGCATCCCAGAAATGCGTCGCCGGCGTGACCAGTTGCGCATAGGGCGCGCTGACAAAGGCATCGACCTCGAACCCCGCCTCCCCGCGCGGCGTGATGCCGGCAACGACGCCCGCCTTGACGCCGTGAGTGTAGATCGACGTGCCCGGCGTGATTGAGACCAGATCGCGTGCGATCAGCTTGAAATGCTTGCCATGTGTTCCGGCGGAAACGATTGGAGCGTCGGGAATCGCCGCGAAATGCCGCCTAGGCTCGCCCGGCCCCGGCTCGACCCCGACGCTCGGCCCGGCAACCGCTGCGCGCAGCGAAGCGATATTGGTGAAACTAGGGTTCGCACCGACGATCCAGACCTGGGTACCGACGCGGAACAGACCTTTTTTCGATCCGTCGATAGTGAGCGTCAGCCGGATCGTCTTGCCGTCGGGTGCAAGCGCGATCTTCGATACGCTGCCGATCTCAAGGCCGTTATAGGTGACGTGCGTGTCGCCGGTCCGCACGCCCTGCGCGGTCGGCGTGTCGAGGATCACGTCGATTCCGGGATGCGTCAGCGCATGCAGGGCGAGCCAGCCGGCGATCAGCAGCGCCGCGATCGGCAGCGCCCAGATCAGCCCGGGCCAGCGGCCGCGGTGGACGATCGCGCGGGTACGGCGCGGCGCGGCGCCCTGATCATAAGCGTCGCGGTTCGGGTCGGCGGTATCGTCGCTCATGCAGGCAGCATTCGGCGCGGACGCCGGGCATCGCCGCGCGCATCCCATAGCGAGCGTGTATCGAAGCTATGGGTCGAAAACATCGTCAAGATCACCACTCCCAGAAACGCCGCCATGCCGGGCATCGCGCGGGCATGCGCCAGTTGATCGAACTGCATCAGCGGAACAAAGGTCCCGATCGCCAGCACATCGACCATCGACCAGCGCCCGATTTCGTGGATGATATGATGCAATTTGGTTTTGAACTTGAGTGCCTTGGTCGATCCCGAATGGACTGACCATAAAAGCCACACCATGCCCGCCAGCTTCAACAGCGGAATCGCGAAACTGGCACAGAATACCAGTATCGCGAGCGAGATCAGATTTGCCTGCGCAAGCTCGATCACCCCTTCGAACACTGTGTACGAGCCGACGCGGGTGAATTGCAGCGTCTGCGCCATCGGCAGGATGTTGGCCGGAAGATAGAAGATCAGCCCGCCCAGCACCAGCGCGGTCGTCGTGATCAGGCTGTTGGTCTTGCGCGGCTCCAGCCTTGCATGGCAGCGCGGACAATCAGAGCCGTCGCACGTCATCGGCAGAATAAGCGCACAGGCATTGCACGACAGCGCCGCCCCGGCCGGTGCCGGATTTTCCGGCCGGATGGCGCGCCAAACGGCACGTTCGTTGATGAGCGCGCGGCAAAGCAGCGCGCCGACCGTCGCCGCCGCCATGAAATAGGCGCCGGCGCCGGTCTTCAGATCGAACAGCGCATCAAGCCGTCCATAAGCAACGAAAATGCCGAGCAGCATGACCTCCGGCATCGCCCATACCGCCAGCGTTTGGGCGACGCGGAAGGCGGGACCGATCCCGCTCCACCGCCGGCCGAACCGAAGCGCCAGCAAAATCACGGAAAGCAGACCGAAACGCACTAGCGGCAGGATCGCGACGAACAGCAGCATCGTGATCGCCGGCAACGGCCAGCCTTCTGTCCAGAACAGATCGACGCCCGATGTGACCCGGCTGCCGCGCGACCCAGCCAATAATTCGACACGGTAAAGCGGCAGCAGGATCGCCGGGACCAGCAGGCACGCGGTCGTCACCGCAAGTGCGGCCGCGGCGCCGATGCCGGTCGCATAGGCGCGCTCCAGCGTCGTGCCGCAAACCGGGCATTTCGCATGCTCCCGCTTGCCCAGGCGCGGCACGGATTGAATTGCGCCGCATCCGGGGCATCCGATGACGGCGTCCGGCATGTTCAGGATGATCGTCCGGCGGTGATCGGCTGAGGTCCTTTTTTGGGGGGTGTCGCAAATACGGGGGCAGCTAATGTACCGATCCCGCACGAACTGACAACCGGCATCCGGTCGGTTCCCGGCGGTCGGACGAGCTACCGCGATGCTTTCACGCTGCGCGAATATCGGTAAGGGCGTATCAGAAAATCCAGGATGGGTCGATGATCATTCACGGACGGTTGATAATCTTTGCCGCCATGCTCGCCGCGCTGCCCTCGGCGGTGGCGGCACGGCAGGGCGAAAATCCCCTGCACCGCGCGCTCGGCGCGCCCGACGATCTGACGATCACCGCCAGCATCAGGCCGCGGATCGAGGCGATCGGCGGCCAGTTTCGCCCGAACGCGGCACGCGACGATGCCCTGTTCTCGATCCGCAGCACGCTGGCCGTCGACTATCATCCCGGAGCGTTTTTCATCGGCGGCGAGGTGTGGGACGTGCGCGGTTACCTCCAGAGCGACCGCTCTTCGGCGCGCACGGGAGAGGTCAACGCGCTCGAGCCGGTCCAGGCCTATATCGGTTATGACCTCGGCAACGCGCTTGGCGGCGACAGCCGCAGCCGGATTACGCTCGGGCGCTTTACCCAGGACCTCGGCGCGCGACGTTTCATGGCGCGTCAGCGTTTCCGCGACACCACCAACAGCTTTACCGGTGCCAAGCTCGACGTCGCGACCGCACGTGGCGATGCCGTGCTGCTCTTCTGGTCGATGCCGCAGCACCGCTTGCCCGAGACGGCCGGGCGCGTGCGTGCCAATGCGGTCGTGCTCGATCATGAAGGCACCGACCTGCAATTCTTCGGCGGCTCCTATACGCGCGCCCGGATACTCGGCGGCACGGTTCAGCTCTACGGCTTCGGCCTGATAGAGCGCGATACGCCGCGGTTCATGACGACCGACCGGCGTCTGTTCACCCCCGGCATCCGCGCCGCGCGGGATGCGAAAGCGGGCACGATCGATTACGATGTCGAGGCGACCTATCAGGGGGGCCATGCGCGCCGGACCGCCGCCCCCGGCGACCGCAAAGATGTCGATGTTTCCGCTTATTTCCTGCACGTCGAGGCGGGGTACCGGTTCGCTGCCGCCTGGTCGCCGCGGATCGCGCTGCAATATGATCTGGCGAGCGGCGACAAGGCCGGCGGGTCCAGGATCACCCGGTTCGACAGCCTGTTCGGCGTACGGCGCGAATATGGGCCGACCGGCCTCTACGGGCTGTTCCAGCGCGCCAATATCAGCTCTCCCGCAGTCCGGCTGGAGGCAAAGCCCGGCAGCCGGACCGACGGCTACATCACCTACCGCGCCGGCTTCCTGAGCCGCGCAAGCGACAGCTTCGCCGCCAGTGGCATCCGCGACCCTGCCGGATCATCGGGCAAATTCGCGGGCCATCAGATCGAAGCCGGCATCAACCACATGCTCGTGCCCGGCCGCGTCAGATTATCGGCCGGTGCCGTTTACCTCGCCAAAGCACGCTTTCTCGAAACGGCACCCGATGCGCCCTCCACCGGCGACACCGTCTACGGGTTCAGCGACGTGACGTTTTCGTTTTAGCAGCGGCGGGATCGGAGGAACGCTGTGTCATCATGGCGCCGACGTCCAATCACAAACCCCGTTGCTGGCCACGCTAAGGGCGATTCCATGGAGGTGCCCCAGTTCTGCGTCAGCGCCCGAATAGGGAGCGGTATCGACGAACGGCATCAACTTGTGAAACATGGCCTCGCGAGAACTCACCTGGATCTTTTCGTAGATGTGCCGGATGTGCACTCGCACCGTGCCGATCGAGGTGCCGAGCTTGTGGCTGACCTCCTCGGCCGTTTGCCCCACGAACATCAATTCCACGACCCTGCGTTCTGCGCCCGTCAGCCGGAACGCGATCTCCAGCGCCGCGGACGCGAGCAACCCGGGCTGAGCGGTCGATCGAAGCGCAAGCCCGGTCAGCCGCTCACCCGGCGCCCCGCCCAGTTCCACCGCCGTGCAAAGCAGTAGTTCGCCGTCGGACACATAAAGGCACAGGTTCGTCGTGTTCTGACCGGATGCGCGTACGAAGCTTCGCAAACCATCGGTCAGAACGCTGCTTTGCAGGATTAGCTTGTCGCCCGCGAAATCGAGTCCGGCAACCGAGTCGATCAGTCGTTTCGCCGCCGGGTTGTTCCACCTGACCACAAGCTGGTCGCTGACGATCAGCCGGGCCATCAGGTCATGACCCATCCAGGTCAGGACATGGTGTGCCGGCACGTCCGGCACGACCCGCATCTCCATAATTCCCCCCTTTCGACCAGTATTGTGATGGGCGCCTCCCTCCGAAAGGGAGATTAGCCATCCTGCCTGGAATACGGACTAAACCCTGCGATTCGGACCCACGATATTGAAACCCTCGCCGTCAGCGTACCCTCATTTGATGGTAATATTCGAATTTAGCTGGATTTCGTGTCATTTTCTGCCCCGTTTTGCTGTCGCGGGGATCCATATTTCTTGATCCTCTGAAAGCTAAGCAGCGGAATATACCGACTTTTCAGTATTGGCAGCGCTTCGCTCCTGGCAAAAACTACTCAATATTGAACACCGGCGAAAAACTAATCAATATTGAAGGCGCGCATACAGAGAAAGATGAACATATCCTTACCAAGACCCGGCGGCGGAATTCAGATCGCCCGCGTGTCTTCACGGCGCCTATGCCGTTCCGTAGGCAAATGAACAGGTGAGGAAAACGAAATGATCCGTGCTCTTACTTTCGCCGCGGCCGCCGCGCTTACCGCCGGAATCGCCGTTCCCGCGTCGGCGGATACCCTGACCGTGCAGGGCATCGTCGCGCCTTATTGCAACGTCAATCTCACAAACGTGTCAAGCGGCACGGCCTCGATCGCGATGGCCAACACGCAAACGGTCGCCAACCTGCGGCTATCGTGCAATTCACCCACCGGCACGAAGTTGACGCTGAAGGCGCAAAACGGCGACCTTACCAATCAGGTCGATGGCGTCACCAACCGGATCAACTACGATGTGATTCTCGACTCGGCGAGCGACGCTAATTTCTCCATTCCCGCAAGCGATACGTTCCCGAATGCCGGCGCTGGTACCACCTTCACCCGGTCGAATACGGGCTATACCCAACCAATCGCCAACGGCATCCCGCTGGTACTGTCGTTGAACCTGAACGTGGCGGCGGACACCAACAACACGCCAAGTTCGCGGAACTATGCTGCCAATGCCGCTCCGGCCGGCACGTACACGGAGGTATTCATCTTCACCGCCAGCGCAGTCTGAACGGACCATTCAAGGCGGGGGTCGCCAAAAGGCGGCCCTTGTCTGTTTGCGTAGATTATCTGTTTGCGTATCTAAAGGGGGGAAGACATGAAGATCTTCATTGCAGCGGCCGCCATGGCTCTTGCGCTTGTGGCGGGGCCGAATTCGGCTTCGGCGCAGGGCTATCAGGTTCAGCCGATGCTGGCGACGATCGAGCCGTCGGGCGCCAATTCGCATTTGACGATGTCTATCAAGAATTCGGGCGCGGTCCCGATCACCCTGGAGATGACGCCGTTTCGCGCCACCGTCAACGAAGCCGGCACACCGACGCGGGTCGACGATGAGAAGGACATGCTGGTCTATCCGGCCCAGACATCGATCGATCCGGGCAAAGAGCAGACCGTGCAGGTCCGCTACATCGGCGATGCCGCACTGACGGAGGCCCGCATGTACGGCGTCCGGGTGTCACAGCTGCCGGTCAGCGCGCCGGGCGTCGCGCCAGGTACCTCCGGGTCCGGCGCCTCGACCGATGTCAAGATGAGCTTCAACTTTCTCAGCCATATCATCGTTTCACCCCCGGCCGCGCAGCCGGCTATCACGGTCGAGGACACCGGGCGGGCGCCAAACGGCGATTTGATGCTGCGGATCAAAAATTCCGGCTCGGGCATCGCCGTCCTGAAAGCGTCCGACTTCACATTGACTGACGCCAACGGCAAAAAAGTCATGCTGGAATCCGATCACCTGAAGATCGGCGAATTCTCTGCCTTCATGCCGGGACAAAGCCGGCGGGCGACGGTGGACGCCACGAACCTTGCGGGCCTGGCGGGAACCATCAAGCCCACTATCGCCGTCCAGTGACCCGTGGGAACGGGCGGGTCGCGCCGTTCCGCGGCCTCGGTCCTTTCGGCAGCTTGGGCCGGCTGTGTGCTTGCTGCGGTGAGTTGCCCCGCAGCGGCAAGAGCACAAGCGCTGCTGGCGGCCGCCGGACCGGGAGAGGTGCCGCAGATGGGCGCGTCGCCGCTGAGCCGGATAAAGCCGATCCGCGTGCCGCTTGAGGTCTCGCTCAAGCTCAACGGAAAGTTTCTGGGGACGATCAGCGTTGCGGTCGATGCGAAGGGGGACGGGGAGATTGACGCCCGCCGGTTGATGTCGCTGCTCGGCCCCGTAGTCGATGCAAAGGTCATAGCGGCACTGAACGGCAAGATCGCGGGCAGGCCGAAGGTCGATTTCGTCGATCTTGACGTGGGCACGTTCAGCGTTCGCTTCGACAGCCTGGCGCTGGAGGTGGTGGGTAAGCTGGCCTTCGATTCCGCGGTTCCGGCGTCGGTGCGTTTCACGGAACAGCCGCAAATCCCGGTGCCGGCGCAGTTCGATCAGCCGAATTTCTTCTCAGCTGGCGTCAACATCGGTGCGAGCCAGCGCTACGTTTATGGCGACAAGGGCGGCTTTGAACCGGTACGCGCGACGTTCGACGTTGTTTCGAACATCGGCGGCTTCGGCGGGGTAACCTTCACGGGCGGCGCAACTTATGACGGAGAGAATTGGGAACGACGCGAACTTCGTCTGACCCACGACATGTTCGAACAGGCAATCCGCGCCACGCTCGGCGAGTTCACCCCAAGCTCTGCCTCGCTTCAGGGATCGGGCCGCATCCTGGGCATTGGAATAGAGCGCGCCTATTCAACGATACGGCCGTTCCAGAACACCCGTCCAATCGGTCGCCAACAGTTCACCCTCGAGCATGATTCCAGCGTCGACGTGTTTGTGAACCAGATCCGTGTGCAGGTGATCCGCCTTGCCGCGGGCCGCTACGACATCGGCGACTTTCCCTTTGCGGCGGGACCCAACCAGATCAAACTAGTCGTCGAAGATATCGGCGGCAGGCGGGAAATCCTCGATTTCGACGTGTTCAACACAACGAGCCTGCTGACGCCCGGTATGACCGAGTTCGGCGGGGCAATCGGCGTGCGCGACAAGGGCCGGCTTCAATATGGCTTTTCGCCTGCGGCCACCGGCTACGCTTATCACGGCGTTTCCGATACGATGACCTTCGGCATCAACGGGCAGGCGACAAGCCGGGCGGCGCAGGTCGGCGGTGTTGCGGTGCTCGGAACCCCCCTTGGCTTCTTCCAGTTCGAGAGTGCGGCAAGCAGGGCTTTCAGCGGCGGCGGGAGCGGCCTTGCGACATCGCTCGACTACCGCGGCGATTTCTCGATCCGGCGCAAGGCCGATTTTCGCGTCAACGCGTCGGCGCTCTATCGCAGCGCGGCGTTTCAGGACGCTTTTGCCCGTTCAACCCAGAACTTCCAGGTTCTGCAGACGGCGGTGCAGGTGCAATGGCAGGTGCCGCTCGACATCAGCGTCGGATTAGGAGCCGCATACACAAAGGCGCGGTTCGGCGGGTCGGATTCCTATCGCTACGACGTCTCACTCGGACGGAGTTTCGGGCGCATCGGCGTCAACTTCACCGGTTCCCGGGTCGATTACCGGGTCGGCCGCCCCAGCGAGACGCGGGTCGGGATCGGTCTGTCGCTGCGGCTGAGCCAACGCGACAATGTCGACGCCCGTTATGATAGCGGCACTGGCCGCAAAGAGATCGAGATCAGCCGCACACCCGAAGGACGGCTGGGCGAGCTCAGCGGCGCGCTGCGTTACACGCAGGAGCGCAACGAGACGGCCATCTCGGGCAGGCTCGGCTATGTCAACAATCGCTTCGATCTTGTTGTCAATCACAACCGGATCGAACGGGCCGGTCCGGACGGCGGCATCTCCAACGCCTCCGACTGGAACGTCCGTAGCTTTATCGGTTATGCGGGTGGCGGCTTCGGGATCGGCCGGGCGGTCGACGATGCGTTCATCATCGCGCCGGTCCATCGCACGCTGCACGGGGCACAGGCATCGATCCTATCCGGGGACCGGGTCGTCGCGCGGTCCGGTCTATTCGGTCCGGCGCTGATCCCGATCGGCCGCGCTTACGGCGTCAATCGGTTCGACGTGAAGGTCGATCCGCTGCCGGTCGGCTATGATCTGGGCGCCGGTGCCATCAACACATTCCCCGGCTACGGCACGGGCTATCGTCTGATGATCGGCAGCGACGATTCGCACATCGTGGTCGGCTTTCTGGTAACCGCCGCAGGGCCCGTTTCCCTCGCCTCCGGCACCATCGAGCCTGTCGACGCGGCCCGGCGCAAAACGTGGAAGGAGCGCGGCTTCTTCACCAACCGCACCGGACGCTTTGTCGCGGATCATCTCGCCCCCGGCCGCTACCGGCTCCTCCTTGCCGGCTTGAAGCCCGCTGAAATCGAGATCAAGACGGGAACCGAGGGCATGACCGATGTCGGTACGATCAATGTCGCCCCTTGAACGCGCGCTGATAGCGGCTGCCGCGACGCTACTTTCGGCCGGCACGGCGCACGCCTGCGACATCGCGATCATACCAACCACCTCGACGCTACAGCTCGCCTATGACCCGTTTCTGCCCGGACGCGCCGGGGGTGAGTTCGAGTTCGAGTTGGAGAACCGCGATGCCGCCGACTGCTCGGTTGATCTGGTGCTGTTCGACACCGCTAAAACCCGGATTGCGGAAACGGAACTGGATGGTTTGCTGATCGGTTTTTCCAGCGGCTCAGGCGACACGCCGCTAATTCCTACCGCGGTCCCGGGCGCGTGGCGGGTCGCCGTCGACGGCGGGAAGCGCGTCAGGCTATCGCTCGCAGCGCTGATCATCCGCGATACGGTCGTCAGGGCGGGCCAGCATTCGGTGGCGATGACACTGGAAGTCCATGACGCGGGCGCAGCCGCGGCACGCGCTGCGCCCGTCCCTCTGCGTCTCGTCGTCACCGCACCGCCCCGCGCGCAGATGAACATCGTCGGCGCTGAAGCGACGTTCGGAGAGGGAGTCCGGCTTACCGAAGTCGACTTCGGCGAAATGGTGACGGGCACGGTCCGGCGCGTATTCCTGCAACTACGCGCCAACACCGGCGCGCGGCTGCTGATCACCTCCGCCAACAAAGGCCGGCTTGTGCACAAAGGCGGCGACGAGGCAGCGGCAAGCATCGCCTATGCTGCGGACCTGAATGGCAGGACGATCGACCTGACCCATGCCTGGCATGATGATTACGACTTCCCGGGGTCGATCGCCGGAACCTCGCTCCCATTCGATCTGAGGCTGGGAACCGTCGGCGCGCAGCCTGCAGGGAATTATAGCGACACGATCACGATCGAGTTTAGCGCGCTATAGGTGTCCGTCGACGCCCGGACAGCCGGTGAGACAAAGGCAAGCATATATGCATCAGGTATCTTCGACGAACTTGACCCAGTCCCTTTTTGCTGCGCGATATGCGAACGGTCTCGGTTGTTGGCACCGCATGGCCGACACAGGCAGGCAGCGACGCCGCCATTCGATGCGCTCCTCTTCAGCCTGTATACGATTCGGAAAAGCCGCAAAGCGCGATCGGCCGCTTCCGACAAGCCGAAACGAAAACTGGCGCACCCGACAGGATTCGAACCTGTGGCCTCTGCCTTCGGAGGGCAGCGCTCTATCCAGCTGAGCTACGGGTGCTTGCCCGGCGGGCGTAGCAAAGCGGGCGGGGCGGTGCCAGCGGTTTCATGCGCGCCGTCAAAGCGCCGGGCGCGCGGGAGCGAGCTTTACGGGCTGGAACGCGCCGAGGCCGCAATGCGCGCCGGGTCCGGCCGGGGTTTCGTGCAGCACGGCGATGACGTCCGTCGAACAGAGTTGCGACAGGCTGGTCGCATAGCCGAACCGCCGCTCGAAACCCAGATTCGGGCAAGCGTACGGTAGCGTATTGCGATAGACTCGCCCGCCGGTCATCACGAAATCGATCACGCTGTCGCTGCGCACCCGCGTTTCCCTGATTTGGGTCAGCGGAATGCAGCTTTGCGCCTTGCCGTCCGCCACCGCCGCCGGGACGGCATCGCGTTGCTCCGTTCCTTTACCGGCGCATCCCCCGAGCAAGAGCAGCGTGACCCCGATCATCGGCAGGATGTACCACACGTCGCTTCTCCTCATGTCGCCGCCGCTTTGGCCTCGGGCGCGGGGGTCTTGGGCTTGAACGCACAGAGGTCGGCGATGATGCAGCGCCAGCATTCGGGCCGTCGCGCCTTGCACACATAGCGGCCGTGCAGGATCAGCCAGTGATGCGCATGCAGGCGAAACGGCGCGGGCGTCGCCTTGTCGAGCCGCTCCTCGACCACCAGCGGCGTCTTGCCGCGTGCCAGCCCGGTGCGATTGCAGACCCGGAAGATGTGCGTATCGACCGCAAACGTCTCGGCGCCGAACGCGACGTTCATCACCACGTTCGCGGTCTTGCGCCCGACACCGGGCAGCGTCTCCAGCGCATCGCGGTCGCGTGGGACTTCGCCGCCGTAGTCGTCGATCAGCCGCCGCGACAGCGCGATAACGTTCTTCGCCTTGGTGTTGAACAGCCCGATCGTCTTGATCGCATCTCTCAGCGCATCCTCGCCCAGCGCCACCATCTCTTCGGGCGTGGCCACCGCCGCGAACAGCGGGCGGGTCGCCTTGTTGACCCCGGCATCCGTCGCCTGCGCCGAAAGCGCGACCGCTACGAGCAGCGTATAGGGGTTGGTGAAGGCAAGTTCCGTCTCGGGATGCGGATCGTTTGCGGCGAGTCGTTCGTAGAGCGCGATCACGTCGGCCTTCTTCATCGCGCGAGCGCCGCCGAAGCCGCTACAGCCCGAGCACGTCGCGCATGTGATAGCGCCCGGCGGGCTTGCCGGCGATCCACAGCGCCGCGCGGACCGCGCCGCGCGCAAAGATCGTGCGGTCGTCCGCACGGTGATTGAGTTCGATCCGCTCGCCGTCGCTGGCGAAAATTACGCTATGGTCGCCGATCACCGACCCGCCGCGCAGACAGGCGATGCCGATCGATCCATCGGTTCGCGCGCCGGTCAATCCCGCCCGGCCGTCGACCCGCGCCTCGCCGAGCGCGAGCCCGCGACCCTTCGCCGCCGCCTCGCTCAGCAGCAGCGCGGTGCCGGACGGCGCGTCCACCTTGTCCCGGTGATGCATCTCGAGCACCTCGATATCCCAATCGGGGCCGAGCCGCGCCGCCGCTTCACGCACCAGCGTCGCCAGCAACGTCACGCCGAGCGAGGTATTGCCCGTCTGCAGGATCGCAATCTCGGCCGCCGCCGCGTCGATCAGCGCCTGGTCCGCCTTGCCGAGCCCCGTCGTTCCGATGACGATCGGCGTGCCTTCGCGCCGCGCGGCGGCAAGGTGCGCACCAAGCGCTGTGGGCGTGGAAAAATCGACCAGCACGTCGGACAGCCGCGCCAGCGGTGCCGGGTCGTCACCCGCATCGACGCCGCCGGCCAGCACCGCGCCCTCGTTCGCGATCGTCTCCGCGACCGCGCGCCCCATCCGTCCGGCGCTGCCGAATATGCCGATGGCGGTCACCGCTTGCCTCCGGCCTGAGGGGAAGCGGACGGCGGACAATGCGAAGCGGCTGGCATGGACCCGTCTTGCCATAGATCAGGCGCCCGCGACCAGAGCGCATCGCCCGGCGGCGTCGAAAAATTTAACCCATGTAGCGAACCCTGCCGCAGCGCCGCAGCCTCGACACGGCGGGCGGCAAGCGGCTATTGGCCGGTGCGATCATGGCCGATGCCCACATCCATTCCGACGGTTCCGACGGCCATAGTCACGCTCACGGGCACGGTCACAGCCATGCCCCCGCCGATTTCGGCCGTGCCTTTGCGATCGGCACCGCGCTCAACATCGGCTTCGTCATCGTCGAGGCGGTGTACGGCTTTACGTCAGGGTCGACCGCGCTGCTGGCGGATGCGGGACACAATCTCAGCGATGTCGCCGGGCTGCTGATCGCCTGGGGCGCGGCCGCGCTCGGCAAGCGCCGCCCGGGCGGGCGCTACACCTATGGCTATCGCAGTTCGTCGATCCTGGCGGCACTCGCCAACGCGCTGCTGCTGCTGATCGCGATCACGATCATCGCGGTGGAGGCGATCGACCGCTTTGCGCAGCCCGCCCCGGTCGCGGGCAAGACGGTAATGATCGTCGCCGCGATCGGCATCGTCGTCAACACCGCGACCGCTTTGCTGTTCGTGTCGGGGCGTAAGGGCGACCTCAACATCCGCGGCGCATATCTTCACATGGCGGCCGATGCGGGGGTCTCCGCCGGGGTGGTGCTCGCAGGGCTCGCGATCGTGATGACCGGGTGGAGCTGGATCGACCCGGTCACCAGCCTCGTCATCGTCGCGATCATCGCGATCAGCACCTGGGGGCTGCTCCGCCGGTCGGTCGACATGGCGCTCCACGCCGCCCCGCCGGAAATCGACCCGGCTGCGATCACGGATTTTCTGCGCGCGCAAGACGGCGTCACCGATCTGCACGACCTTCATGTCTGGCCGATGAGCACGACGGAAACCGCGATGACCGTCCATCTGCTGGTCCCCGGCGGCTATCCTGGCGACGCGTTCAGCGCGGGGCTCGCCGATACGCTGAAGGACCGGTTCGGCATCGGCCACACGACGATCCAGATCGAAACCGACCCCGCCGCCCCCTGCGCGCTCGCCTGTTCGCCCGCGGGCGGGACATCGGCGCGTTCCTGACGGCGGGGGCGAACGCAAGGATCTGGCAGGGTGGTATCGATCCCCAACATCGTCGTCCTGACCGGTGCCGGGCTGTCGGCGGAATCAGGCATCCCGACGTTTCGCAATCACGGCGGCGAAAGCTGGTGGGATGTCGTCGATGCGGACGGGCGCCCGCAAAGCTACCGCGTCGATCAGGTCTGCACGCCGGACGCACTGATACGGGACCGGGCGCTGGTGCTCGGCTTCTATGACGGGCGGCGCGCATCGCTCGAAACCGTGGTGCCCAACGCCGCGCATCAGGCGCTTGCCCGGCTCGATGCGCAGTGGCCGGGCCGATTGCTGGTCGTCACGCAGAATGTCGATGACCTGCACGAACGCGCCGGGGCGACGCGGCTGGTCCACATGCACGGCGCGCTCAATTCCGCGCTCTGCGAAGGGTGCGATGCGCGGACGCCCTGGACCGGTCCGATGCTCGGCGCACCGCCCTGCCCGGGATGCGGACAGCCCGCGCTTCGCCCCGACGTCGTATTTTTCGGCGAAATGCCGCTCGGCATGGAGCGGATCGAGGCGGCGATCGAGCGGTGCGACCTGTTCGTCTCGATCGGCACCTCTGGCGCGGTCTATCCCGCCGCCGGGTTCGTCGCGCTGGCGGGCGCGGCCGGCGCGGCGACGCTCGAACTCAATCTCGCGCCCTCCGCCGGAAGCGCGCTGTTCGGCGAAAGCCGGCTGGGAAAGGCGAGCGTGCTGGTTCCGGCCTGGGTCGATGCGCTGCTGGCACCGATCGGGGCGCACGCGCGTTGACCTTGAGAAGGAGACGAACATTGAGCATTTTCGGTACGATCAAGGACAAGATCTTCGGCCACCCCGCCGCAAAGGAAGCGGCCCCCGCACCGGCCGCCGCCCCCGCCCCGACCCCTCAGGCCGTGCCGCAATCGGCCGCGCCCCAACCGGCCGAGCCGAAGGTGATCGACGCGGATGCGGCGCTTGAGAAGATCGCGAAGTCCAAGGGCAATCCCGACCTCAACTACAAGACCTCGATCGTCGACCTGATGAAGCTGATCGACATGGATTCCGGCCTCGACAACCGCAAGCAGCTTGCCGACGAACTCGGGTATACGGGTGAGAAGAACGGGTCGGCGGAAATGAATATGTGGCTCCACGACAAGGTGATGGAGCGCATCCGCACCGGGAAGTAAGGCCTGCGCCGCTTCACGGGAAAAACCCCGGCCGCTGTTAAAGCGACCGGGGTTGTCCTGTCCGAACCGGCCGAGGGATCGATCCGTTCGGAACCGGCGGCGGCGGCACCCAAGTCCGGGGGCCGGTGCCGTCGCCGAGCCCTTCGTTACTGAAGCAGACGGAGCACGCCCTGCTGCGACTGGTTAGCCTGCGCCAGCATCGCCGTCGATGCCTGCGAAAGGATCTGAGCTTTGGCGAGGTTGGTCGTCTCGGCAGAGAAATCGGCGTCCTCGATGCGGCTCTTGGCGTCGGTCAAGTTGGTCGCATTGCTCGTCAGGTTGTTGACGACCGACTGCAAACGGCTCTGACCTGCACCAATCGAAGCGCGGGTTGTGTTGACGTCTTTCAAAGCCTGATCAAGCACGGCGAGCGAATTGGTGGCATTGGTCGACGAGTCAACGGAAATGCCCCCTGCGATACCGTCGGGACCCGCGGGAACATAAACCTGATCCCCGGCAGCCAGCGTTAACTCACTGCCGATATTGGCTGTGGTGACAGCCGCGCCTCCAACCGTACCGGCATACGCGACGTCTTCGGCAGTGACCGTGTGTTTGGTGCCTACAAGCGGATCACTAGCACCGAGGGCCGCGGAAAGACCTGCCGGCGTAGCGCCAGGGGTTACTGTTCCGCTTACCGGAACGAGGTTCAGCTGGCTGATCGTCAGGTTCACCTGATCGGTCGAGTTTGCGCCGGTCTGGACCTTGATGCTTTGATTCGCCCCGGCATTGAACAGCGTCACCCCGTTGAATTTCGTCTGCGCGATGTTGACGAGTTGCTTCTGGAGTTCCGCGACCTCGGTCTGCATGTTGCCGCGATCATCGTCCGAATATGTCCCGGAAGCAGACTGAACCGCAAGTTCACGCATACGCTGCAGAATGTTGCTCGTCTCCCCCAACGCGCCATCGGCGGTCTGGGCAAGGGCGATACCGTCGTTCGAGTTGCGGATCGCCTGGTTCATCCCGCGGATCTGCGCGGTCATCGATGTTGCGATGGCGAGGCCGGCGGCGTCGTCCTTGGCAGAATTGATGCGCTTGCCGGTCGACAGGCGTTCCATCGCCTGGCCCAGCATCATGTTGGCGCTGTTCGATGCGTTGGCAGAGCGGAGGGAGTTGGTGTTCGTTCCGATAACAGTCATGTCAGTGTCTCCTTTGACCCCGGCTCTTCCGCCGCCCCCGAGGCGGAGGGCCGAGCCGTCAGGGGTAGGAACGGCCGCCGCGCCAAGGACTTAAGCGGAAAAATTCGTCGGTGCTGCTCACGCGCGCGCGAAGAAAAATATCCCTGCGCGGACGCGCTTGCCGCGCCCCCGGAAAAAATCTGCCCGACCGGGCGGACGCTTTACCGCCCATTTACTAGTCCCCCTGCAAAAGCCCCTTCGTCCGAAGGAATTTTGCCCGATGCGTACGATCTTTCCCTCCGCCGCGATCCAGGCCC
Source organism: Sphingomonas sp. (assembly GCA_965219075.1). Taxonomy (GTDB): domain Bacteria; phylum Pseudomonadota; class Alphaproteobacteria; order Sphingomonadales; family Sphingomonadaceae; genus Sphingomonas. The sequence continues at coordinate 967,389 of CBDCMM010000002.1, read as the reverse complement.
GCCGTTACGCGCTGCTGTCGTCGCTCCGCGCCTCCGGGCTCGGCATCGGCTCGTTCGAATCGGGCCAGCCGGTGAGCGGCGACCTGTTCCTGGTCGCTGACGGTGAAACCCCGCCCGTCGCCGCGCGCTCGCTGGTGATCGGTGACGAGGGGCGCTTCGTTCAGCCGTCCACCGGCGGCAACGCTGCACGGATCGCCTACGGCGCGAACGACGCCGCGATCGGCAATGCGTTCGTCCGCGCGCTGCTCGCCGGACCCGACACGCCGACCGCCGCCGATCCCGAAAGCCTGGCGCTGATGGCGCTCGCCGAGCGGGTGGCGCAGGCGGACATCACCGTCCTCATCAACGGGCCGACCGGCACCGGCAAGGAGGTGCTGGCGCGCGCGATCCATACCGGCTCCACTCGCGCCGCCGGTCCGTTCATCGCGATCAATTGCGCCGCACTTCCTGAATCGATGCTCGAGGCACTGCTCTTCGGCCATCAAAAGGGCGCGTTCACCGGCGCATCGTCCGGCGGCGAGGGCTTTTTCCGCGCCGCCGACAAGGGCACGATCCTGCTCGACGAGATCGCCGAAATGCCGCTCGCGCTCCAGGCGAAGCTGCTGCGCGTGCTTCAGGAGCGCGAAGTCGTGCCGATCGGCGCGACGACGCCTCAGGCGGTCGATGTCCGCGTGATCGCCTGCGCCAACCGCGATCTTCAGGCGGAGGTCGCGGCGGGCCGCTTCCGCGCCGATCTTTATTACCGTCTCGCCGTCTTCCCGCTGGAAACAAAGGCGCTGGCCGGGCGGCCGCAGGACATCCCGGCGCTCGCCGCCACCATGATCCTCCGTCACGCGGGGACGCGCACCGTCATTCCCTGGCCCACCCCCGCCACCGTTAACCTGCTGACCGCGCATGACTGGCCCGGCAATGTCCGCGAGCTCGAAAACGTCATCCAGCGCGCGCTGCTGTTCGCGAACGGTGATACGATCGACCCCGATCACATCGTCTTCGATCGGCCAATGACGCCGAATCTCGCCGATTTCGCGCCCCGAACAGGTCCGCCGGAATGCGAAACCCCAGCAAACGGAACTTTGGGCAACATCGTCCAGATGCGCGAGTTCCAGGCAATCCGCGAAACGCTCAGCGCCTGTGGCGGCAGCCGGATCGAAACCGCCCGCCGCCTCGGCATTTCCGAACGGACGCTGCGCTACCGGCTCGCTAAGGCGCGTGAACAGGGTGAGGCGATCGCTGAGCCCGTCGGCCGGGCGATCTCCGCATGAGCGGCATCGGCGGCATCGGCGGCGGCGCGATGAGCGTCGACCGCGTGATGCAGCTTCGCGCCCAGATCCTTGAAAAGAATCAGGCGCTCGCCCGCGCGACCGCCGGGACGACGTCCGCGCCGACGGCGGCCGATGCGACGAAGCCGACGAGCTTCGCCGATACGCTCAACACCGCGCTGCAATCGGTCAATGACGGACAGAATCAGGCGGCCAAGCTCTCCGAAAGCTATGAACGCGGTGAAACCATCGACATCGCCAAGGTCATGCTGGCGCGCCAGCAGGCCTCGGTCGGGTTCGAGGCGACGCTGCAAGTCCGCAACAAACTCCTGTCCGCCTACAAGGACATCATGAGCATGCCGGTCTGATATGAACGCGCTGACCACCACGCCCGGCGGCGTTCCCGAACGCTTCGCCAATCCCCTTCACCAGATCCGCACCGTGATGGCGCAGCCCGCGGTCCGCCGCTCGCTGCCCATGACGCTGATGATCGGCCTGATCGCGGCCGCCGCATTCGCCTGGATGGCGCTGTCGACGCCGACGCAAAAGACGCTGTTCGCCTCGCTTCCCGATGCGGACAAGGCGGCGGTGACCTCCGCGCTCGATCAGGCCTCGATCAAGAGCCGGATCGACCCCGGCACCGGCGCGCTGACCGTCGCCGAGGAGGATTACGCCAAGGCCCGGATGCTGCTCGCGGGGCAAGGCCTGCCCAAGGCCGCGCCCGGCGGCTATGCGATCCTCGACCAACTGCCGATGGGCGTATCCCGCGCGGTCGAGGGTGAGCGCCTGCGTCAGGCGCGCGAAAGCGAACTCGCCGCCTCGATCGAGGAAATCGACGCGGTGGCCGAGGCGCGAGTCCACCTCGCCATGCCCGAGGCAAGCGTGTTCGTCCGCGACAATGCCAGTCCCTCCGCGTCGGTTATCCTGAAGCTTCAGGGCGGGCGTTCGCTTTCCGATGCGCAGGTGTCCTCGATCGTCAACCTCGTCGCCTCGTCGGTACCGGGAATGAAGCCCGAAGCCGTCACCGTCGTTGATCAACTGGGCGCGCTCCTCACCAAACCGGGCGGTCAGGCGGGCAGCGGCAATGACGAGCGGATCGATTTCCAGCGGCGGCTGGAGGACAAATACCGGACCCAGCTGATCCAGCTTCTCACCCCGCTCGTCGGCGCGGGCAATTTCACCGCCGAGGTTCAGGCCGACGTCAATCTCGACGAAACGCAGGCGACGCGCGAAAGCTATGACAAGGACGGGTCGCTGCGCGCCGAAACCGGCAACTGGACCGGCGACCTGAAGACGAACGCCGCGCCCGGCGGCATTCCCGGCGCCTTGTCGAACACGCCGCCGCCCGCCAGCACCTTGCAGACCCCTCAGGCGGCGACCGGCAACCCCGGCACGCCCCAACCCGTCGCCGGCGGCCCCGCGCCCGACCCCGCCAAACAGTCCGACGCCTATCAACGCGCCTATGATCTGGGCCGCGAAGTCTCGGTCACCCGCGCTGCGCCGGGAACGGTCAAGCGCCTCTCGGTCGCCGTCCTGCTGCGCGATCCCGACAAGGGCAAGCGCACGGGCATGGAAATCAACCAGATCACCGACCTCGTCAAAAGCGCGGTCGGCTATGACCAGGGGCGCAGCGACCAAGTTACTGTTATCAGTCGCAAATTCGCCGACAACAGCGCCGCGACCGACGGTCCGGCATGGTATGACAATGCCTGGCTCCCCGTCATTGCGCGCAACATCACCGCGATCCTGATCGCGCTCCTCGTCCTCCTGCTCGGCGTCCGCCCGCTCGCCAAGGGGTTGATGAAAAAGCGCGACGAAACCCCCCGCGCTGCGCTCGCCGGTGCAGCCGCCAACGGACAGATCGGCGAAACGCCGCCGGTCAGCCTCGACCAGCTCGAATCCTCGCGCGGCTATGACGAGCGGATCGGCGCGGTACGCGGCTTCACCCGCGACAATCCGGCGCGCGCCGCGCTCGCCGTCCGGGACATGATAAAGGCGTGAGCGTGATGGAGGCCGAGCGCAGCTATTCGGGCGTCGAGCGCGCCGCCGTGCTGATGATGCTGGTCGGCGAGGAAGAGGCGGCCGCGATCCTGCAAAAGCTCGAACCCGAAGAGGTGCGTCAGCTCGGCAAGGCGATGTTCGCGGTCGCCGACGTCAGCGAGCAGGAGGTCGAGGACGTGCTCGACGATTTCGTCGGCCGCGCCCGCGCGCGCACCGCGATCGGCTTCGATCCCCGCCCCAAGATCGAGGCGGTGATGAACCGCGCGCTCGGGCCCGAAAAGGCCGAAAGCGTGCTGCAACGGATCATCCCGCCCGAGGCCGCGTGCGAACTCGACCTGCTCGACTGGCTCGATACGGGCGAAATCGCCGGAATCATAGAGAAGGAACATCCGCAGATCGCCGCCGTGCTGATCGCGAACCTCGATCCCGCGGTCGCCGCGCAGGTGCTCGAACTGCTGCCCGATGCGATCCAGCCCGACCTGCTCCACCGCGTCGCACGGCTCGGCCCGATCACGCCCGAGGCGGTCGAAACGCTGAAGGCGGCGCTCGCCAACCGGACGCAGAACGCCAGCCAGGGCGCGGGCGTGACCTTGGGCGGCACGCGCGAGGCGGCGAAGATCCTCCAGGGCGCGCGCAAGGCGACCGAGCAGCGGGTGATGCCCAAGCTCTTCAAGATCGACAAGGATGTCGCAAAACAGATCGAGGAGGCGATGTTCGTCTTTGATAACCTGCTGGAAATGGACGACAAGAATCTCGGCGCGCTGATCCGCAACGTCGATGGCGAGATCATGATCAAGGCGCTGAAGGGCGTCGACGAGGCAATTCGCGCCCGCTTCCTCGGCTGCATGTCCGCGCGCGCCGCCGACGGCATCCGCGACGAGATCGAGGCGCGCGGGCCGATGAAGCTCGCCGAGGTGCTCGACGCGCAAAAGGCGATGATCGGCATCGCTCGCGCGCTCGCCAAGGACGGCACGATCCAGATGGGCGGGGGCGACGACGATTATGTCTGAGGCATTTGTTGCAGGATTTGCTGCGCGGCATGACGCCGCCGCTCAGGTGCTGCGCCAGGCGTTCGGTCCCCCCTCGGGCTTTGCTGCCCTCGACCCGCGCGACCATCTCGTTCCGCCCGATCCGCGCGCGCAAGCCATGCCGCCCGCCGCGTCCGGGCCGGTCTCCTTTTCGCCGCAGGGTCCCAGGCATTTCAGTCCCGCCGATCCGAACGCGCACCCGACCGCGGGCTGGAACCCGCTCGATCCCGCATCCGGTCCGGCGGGCTTCATCGACCCGCTCGCCGCCGCGCATGCCGCCGGTTTTGCCGAAGGACAGGCGGCGGCCCGGGCGGCGGCGTCCACGGCCCGTACCCGCGATGCGGCCATGCTGACCGATCTTGCCGTGGCGCTCGCCTCGGGTGCAAGTGTCGACCGCGACGCCGTCGCGCGCCGGTTGCGTCAGACCGTGCTGATGCTCGTTACCAAGCTGATCGGCGACGCCGGTATCGCGCCCGAATTGCTCACCGCGCGGATCGATGCGGCGGCGGAGCTGCTCGCGGACCAGACCGAATCGGCTTTGCTCCGTCTGCATCCCGACGATGTCGCGCTTGTCGAGGGGCGGCTGCCCGCGACAATCTTCGCGGCGGGCGATGCCGGGGTCGCACGCGGCGCGTTCATCCTCGAATCCGCCTCCACCATCGTCGAGGACGGTCCCGATCTCTGGCTCGCGCAGCTTGCCGCCGCGATCGACCGCGTCCCGCTGCCTGATATAACGCGCGAACCGGCCGCTGATCCCGCTCTCGAAGATCGGGCCGAATTCGCCCGCGCGGCATGATGAACCGGTTCTCGACCGCCTATCTCGACACGATGGGCCTCGCCGATTTCACCGCTGCGCCCGCCGTCTCCGGCCGCCTTTCCTCCTATGACGGTCTGCTGATGGAGGCGGTCGGCCTGTCGGTCCCCGTCGGCACGGTCTGCACCGTCGGCGCGGGTGACGCGACGATCGAGGCGGAGGTCATCGGCTTTCGCGGCGGCCGCACCTTGATGATGAATCTTGGCGGTCCCGCCGCTCTTTTGCCCCGCGCGCCCGTCCGACCGAAGGAACGCTCGGGCGCGGGAGAGGCGGAGGTCGGCGGGGCCCTGCTCGGGCGCGTCGTCGACGGGGCGGGCAAGCCGATTGACGGGCTCGGCCCCGTGCGCGGCGCGGCGCGCTGGCCGCTTGCCGGCAAGCTCCATTCGCCGCTCGACCGCGGCCGGGTACGCGAACCGCTCGACGTCGGCGTGCGCGCGATCAACGGACTGCTGACCATCGGCCAAGGTCAGCGCGTCGGGATCATGGCCGGCTCCGGCGTCGGCAAGTCGGTGCTGCTCGGCATGATCGTCCGAGCGGCCCGGGCCGACGTGATCGTCATCGGCCTGATCGGGGAGCGATCCCGCGAGGTTGCCGATTTCCTCGAAACCAAGGTCGCGGGCGAAGCGCGCGCGCGCTCGGTCGTCGTCGCCGTCCCCGCCAATCATTCGCCGGTGCTCCGCATCCGCGGCGCACTCCGCGCGACCGCGATCGCAGAGGCGTTCCGCGCCGAGGGCAAGCGCGTCCTGCTCATCATGGATTCGCTCACCCGCGTCGCGCATGCCGGGCGGGAGATCGGACTCGCGCTTGGCGAACCGGCGTCCGCGCGCGGTTATCCGCCGTCCGCAATCGCGATGCTTCCCAATCTGATCGAGCGCGCGGGTGCGGACGCGCACGGGCCGGGCTCGATCACCGCCATCTATACCGTGCTTGCCGACGGCGACGACGGCAACGATCCGGTGGTCGACTCCGCGCGCGCGATCCTTGACGGGCATATCGTCCTCAACCGCGCGCTTGCCGAACGCGGCGTCTATCCCGCGATCGACATCGGCCCGTCGGTCAGCCGGGTGATGAGCGATATCGTCGACCCCCCGCATAAGGCCGCGGCGCGCGTGCTGCGGCGGCACCTCGCGACCTATGAGGAAAACCGCGATCTCGTGCTGATGGGTGCCTATCGCCACGGCGCGGACGCACAGATCGACGCTGCGATCGGCGCGCACGGCGCGGTGATGGAATATATCCGCCAGGATGCGGACGAGAGCGTGACCCTCGCCGATGCCGTCGCCGAGCTCGTCGGCGTGTTCGGAGACGGCTGATGGCGGCCTCTGCCAGGACGCTCGCGCGGCTCTACCGCGTCCGCACCTTGCAACTCAATCTCATCCGGGCCGAGGAAGCGCGGACCGCCGACGCACATGCGACCGAGGCATCGCTTCATGCACGGATCGAGGCGCTGGCCCACGGCGCATCGGGTGCGGGCGACGCGGATGCGCTGATGCTTGGTGCGTCCGCTTATTACCGCGACCGCCTCTGGACCTCCGCCGCCGCCGCCGCCGAGCGTGTCAAATCGGCACAGGCTCGGGTGGCCGAGGCGGGCGAGGCGACGCGGAGCGCCCGGCGCGATCACAATGCTGTCGAAAAGCTGATCACCCGCGCCGATGCCGCCGCCATGCTGAAGGCGATCCGCGCGATGGAGGATTATTCGCCTGTTCGGAGAAACCGGCACGATCCTTGCTAGTCATCTGCTCGACGCAACCCGAACCCGCGAAAGAGCTGTCGATGATCCAGCCGACGATCACCAGTCCGGCCAAGACCGGACCGGTCATTATGCCCGAGCGCACGGCCCCGGCGGGGCTGTTCGCTCAATCTTTTGCCGCGATCCTGTCACCGGGCAGTGACGTCGCCGATGCTTCCTCGTCCGTTGCGGCAACCGCAACACCACTATCCGCCATTATCGCATTTGCCGCTCCGTCGCCCGGTGCAGCCACGAAGCCGGTGCCGCTTTCCTCAACCTCCACTGTGGCCGCTTCGCCGCCCGATCAGGCTGCCGCGGCATCGCCGCGCGATCCCGCTGCCGGTCCGCTGACCCCTGCTGCCTTGCCGGGCACGGCCGATGCGTCCGGGATGATGGTCGCGGACGAGCCCGGGCGGCAAGATCCGGCAACCCCCGGCAAACAATTGCCAACGTTTCCGGAACGTCACGCCAAGGCTGCCTCTCCAGTCCCTGCCCCCGCCATACCCGTCCCGGTGTCCGCTTCTCCGCCCTCCACCCGTCTGCCCGGCGCCCGTCCTCTCCTCGTCGCCGCGCCGATCGCCGACCTTGTCCTGCGCGCTGCCGGATCACCGCCCGACGAGCCATCCCTCGCGCCTGCGGATGACGGCGATCAAGAGGCAGTGCTTCAAGACCCGGCAGCACCGACGCCCGACCCGCTGCTTTTCGCGCCTGCGATCGCGGTCCCGTTCGAACCGGTGGAGCCGGCCAGCGTCCCCCGGCAAACCCCCACGCCGCCGCTTGTCACGCAGACGATTGATCCGCCGACGCTCGACCGGCACCTGACGGGTGCGTCGGCAAAGGGTGATCCGCTCGCGGCCGGAGACACGCAGGCACGCCCGCCCGCCTCGCCCGTCATCGATCCGGCCGCGTCGCTCGTGCCGGACACCGTCCGCAGCGGACCCGCGGCGCGCATCTTCGCCGATGCGCTGCGCCGGATGACCGCGCACGACCGTCCCGGGCCTGCGCATCTCGATCCCCAGCTTCAGGCCGTTCCGCCGCCCGACGCCGCGTTCGCCGTCACGTCCCCGCAGCAACCGCCGCTCGACATGGGCCAGCGCCATTGGCCCGCGCAGATGATCGCCCGGATCGAGGCGCTGCGCGATGCCGCCGATGCGGTCGATACCAGCATCCGCCTCGTCCCCGATGCGCTCGGCACGATCGACGTGTCGCTCCGCCGCGATGCAGGCGGCGTCCATGTCCACCTCGCCGCCGAACAGGCCGCGACCCGCACGCTGCTCACCGATGCGCAGCCCCGTCTCGCAGATCTCGCCGCCGAACGCGGGCTGAAACTCGCCCAGACCAGCGTCGATGGCGGAAGCTGGGGCGGCGCGACCGGCGGTGAACGGCAGCAGCCGTACCGCCGACCCGATCAGCCGCACGCCCCGCTTCGCGTCGCATCCCGCTTCGTCGTGCCGGACGCAGAATTATCCGATGACCTTCGTATTGCCTGAACAGGAATTCGTTGAATGAGTGACAAGAAACCCGATGACGCCCCGAAGAAAAAGGGCGGCGTAAAGAAACTGATGATGATCGCGGGTGCGCTGATCGTGATGGTCGGCGGCGGTGCGGGCGCGGGCGTCTATGCCGCGCGCTCGGGCCTTGTCGGCGGCGGTCACGCATCCGAACCCGCCGACGACCGTCCCAAACTCGTCCCCAAGAGCGAAGAGAAACCCGCCGCTGAAGCCGGGGGTGAAGGCGAAGGCGGCGGTCACGGCGGTGGCGAGGGCGAAGCCGCGCCGAAGGTTGAGGGGATGGAGACGCCGGACGGCCATGGCGGCGACCGCTATGCTTCCAATTACTATACGCTCGAAAAGGACTTCACCGCCAACCTCCAGGATTCGATCCACATCGTCCAGGTCGGGATCGCGGTCTCGACGCCCTATGACGAAAAGGTGATCGAGCATCTGAAATCGAACGACATCGCGGTCCGCTCGGCGGTGCTGATGGCGCTCGGCGACACGCCCGAGGAACAGGTGATGACCAGCCAGGGCAAGCGCCAGCTCCAGGCCCGCCTCGTCGCCGCGATCAACGACGTGCTCAAACAAAAGGAAGGATTCGGAGGCGTTGGTAACGTCTATTTTACCAATTTCGTCGTTCAGTGAACGGGCATGGTTAACACGCCCTCCACCACAGCCGACCAGGCGGCATCCTCCGACCGTCGCGACCGCCCCCGCGCGCCCGCTGCGCATGAGGGGATGCTGGGGACGCCGAAGCTGAACCCGTTCGGCGACCTGCACACGCTCCAGCACCTCTCCGCCCGGCTCGCGCGCAATCTGCGCGGCGTGTTCGAGCCGGTTCTGCGGCGGGAGGTCAGAAGCTGGGCCGAACCCCTCGCGGTTCAGCGCTTCGCCGATTACCGCGCCGAACGCGGGGAGGGGCTGACCGCCTGGGTGCCGATGGCGATGACGCCGCAGGCAAGCCACGCCTTGCTCGTCCTCGACGGCCGGTTCGTGTTCGAACTCCTCGATCTGTTCTTCGGCGGAACCGGCACGGCACCCGCGAAACTGCCGGCCGAATTCTCGCCCGCGACCGACGCGCTCGTGACGCGCATTGCGAGCGGGATCGCGATGCCACTCGCCGCCGCATGGGAACCCGTTGCGCGGATCGGCTTCACGCCGGGGCGAGCCGACGCCAATGCGGCGATGGTCGCGGCGCTCGACGGCGACGATCCGGTCGTCGTCACCCGCTTCGGCATCGCAAGCGGTGATGCCGCCCCGGTCTTCGTCGACCTGCTCTATCCCGTCACCGCGCTCAAACCCCATGGCACCGCGCTGACGGGCAAGGTCGTAGGTAAATCCGCCGAGCCCGATCCCGCCTGGCGCACCGAACTGACCCGCGCCGCGATGGGCATCCGCTTTCCCGTCCGCTCGGTCCTCGCCGAACCGGTCGTGCCGTTACAGATGCTGGTCGACCTTAAGGTCGGCGACGTCATCCCGATCGGCGTCGGCCCCGACGTTCCGGTGATGGTCGGGCGCGACCGGCTCGGCATTGGCACCGTCGGGGCCTCGAACGGCCATGCCGCCGTCCGCCTCCTCTCTCTTGCGCATCACGACGAAGGATCAAGACCATGAACGACATGACCGGCGGATTTCCGGTCGACGCCGCGATCGCCGCCAATCTCAGGCTGTTGCAGGATGTCGATGTGAAGCTGACGGTCGAGATCGGCTCGACCCAGCTGACGCTGCGCGAACTTCTCGCGCTCGGCGAATCGAGCGTGATCGAGCTCGACCGGCTCTCGAACGAACTGCTCGACGTGCTGGTCAACGGCACGCTGATCGGGCGCGGCGAGGTGGTGACGGTCGGTGAACGTTTCGGCGTCCGCATGACCGAGCTCGTCTCCCCCGACAAGCGCGGCTGATCCACGATGCTCTGGTCCTATGTGCTCAAGATGCTGGTCCTCCTGCCGCTGGTCTGCGGGCTGATGATCGGCAGCCTCTATCTCTGGCGCAAGCTTGAGGGGCGGATGCCGGGCAAGCCTGCCTCGCGGCTGATCGCGGTCAAGGAAACGATGATGATCTCCCCCGGCCTTCGCCTCGCGGTGATCGAATTCGAGGGCCGCCGCCTGCTCGTCTCGGTCGGGCGCGGTGGCGTCAATCTGGTCGACAAGGTCCAGCCGTGACAATGACGGTTGCACGTGAAACACGACGCGCTTTGCGCATGTTCGTGTTGCTGCTGGTCGCAGTCGCCTTACTGATCGCGCTTGCGACCCCCGCCTTCGCGCAAACCCTGCCCGCGCCCGCCCCCGCGCCGGGCGTGGGCGACGCGATCGACCGCGCTCTGGGTCAGTTGGGCGGTCAGCAAGGGCAAAGCGCACCGCTTTCGCTTTCGCTCCAGGTCCTGATCATCATGGGCCTGCTGACGATCCTGCCGGGAATCCTGCTGATGATGACCAGCTTCACCCGCATCGTCATCGTGCTGGCGATCCTGCGCCAGGCATTGGGTCTGCAACAAACCCCGCCGAATCAGGTACTTATCGGCCTTGCTCTGTTCCTCAGCCTGTTCGTGATGGCGCCGACGATATCCCAGGTGAACGCGACCGCGATCCAGCCCTATGCGGCGGGCCAACTCGCGGGGACCCAGATGATCGAAACCGCCGGCCGCCCCCTCCACGCCTTCATGGCCAAGCAGACCCGGATCAAGGACGTGACGATGTTTGCAAACCTTGCAAAATCAGGGCCTTACGCCGCCCCCGCCGACATTCCCTTCGCCGTCCTGCTCCCCGCCTTCATCACCTCCGAGCTGAAGACCGCCTTTCAGATCGGTTTCCTGATCTTCCTGCCCTTCATCGTCGTCGACCTGGTCGTCGCGACCGTGCTGATGTCGCTCGGCATGATGATGCTCAGCCCGCAGATCATCTCGATGCCCTTCAAGCTGCTGCTGTTCGTCCTCGTCGACGGCTGGGCGCTGACGATGGGCAGCCTCGCCAATTCCTTTGCGACGTAATTCGATGAACGGTGCCAGCACCGCACAGGAATAGACTCATGGATGCTGATTATTTCCTCACCGTCGCCAATCAGACGATGTGGGTGCTGGCGCTCGCCGCCGCGCCGATCCTGCTGCCCGTGCTCGTCTCCGGGCTGATCGTCGGCATGATTCAGGCGGCGACCTCGATCAACGAACAGACGCTCTCCTTCGTGCCCAAGCTGATCGTCGTCGCCTTTTCGATCCTGATCTTCGGCAGCCTGATCCTCGGGCTGCTCAGCGACTTCACAATCGGCATGTTCGACCGCATCCCCGATCTGGTCCGCTAGCCGACGCGATGCTCGGCTTCGGGCTTTCGATCGAGCCGCAGCTCTGGGCGCTCGTCTTCGTGATGGTCAGGATCGGTGCGGCGTTCATCACCGCGCCGGTGTTCGGCGCGGTCTCGATCCCGCTCGTCGTGCGCGTGTCGCTGTCGGGGGCGATCGGCCTGCTCGTGCTCGCCGCCCACCCGGTCGTGCCGCCGCCCCAGATCTTTGCGGTCGCGACCTTCCTGTCGATCGCCGCAGAGGCGCTGGTCGGGCTCGCAATGGGCTTCATTCTCCAGACCGCGTTCGCCGCCCCGCTGATCGCGGCCGAGGTGATCGGCACTTCAATGGGGATCGGCTTTGCTACCTCGATCGATCCGCAGAACGGCCGCTCCAGCCCGGCGCTTGGCCAGTTCTTCTCGATCATGCTGACGCTGCTGTTTCTGTCAGTCGACGGGCATCTCGTCCTCGTCGACATGCTCGTCAAAAGCTATGAAGCGCTGCCTCCCGGTGCCGCATGGATCGGCGCGGCGCAGCTTCGCGCGATCGCCTTTTTCGGCGGCTATGCGTTTGTTGCCGGACTGCTGCTGGCGCTTCCCGTCGGCTTCCTGCTGCTTTGCCTCAATCTCGTCGTCGGCATGCTCAGCCGTGCCGCGCCCGCGCTCAATCTTTTCGCCGTCGGCCTGCCCGCCAGCCTCGCGGTCGGCGTCGTCGGGATCGCGGTCGCCTTCCCGGCAATGGGCGACTATATGCTCGTCATCATCCGCGAGAGCCTTGGCGCGGTGCAGACGCTGGTGCTCGGCTGATGGCTGAGGAATTCGGCGAAAAGACCGAGGCCCCTACCCCCAAGCGCCGCAAGGACGCGCGCGAAAAGGGAGACATCCTGCGCTCGCGCGAACTTGCTACCGCGCTCGTGATGCTGGCCGGTGTTGCCTGGCTCATCATGCTCGGCGGCAACCTGCTCGCCGCGTGCAAGGCACTGATGACGGAAAGTTTCCGCTTCGACGTTCGTGATGTAGAGGATTTCGCGCCCTGGCGGCCGCTGGTTCAGGCGGGCTGGCACCTGCTCCCCGGTCTCGCCGGACTGTTCGCGATCACCATCGTCGCCGCGATCCTGTCGCAGGCAGGGCTCGGATCGCTCGGCTTCAACGCCTCGCTGCTCGCGCCCAAGGCATCGCGCGTGAACCCTGCCTCAGGTCTCAAGCGCATTTTCGGGATGCAGGGCTGGACCGAACTCGGCAAGTCGCTGCTCAAGATCGTGCTCCTTGGCGCGATCGGCGCCTGGATGCTGTGGAAGGCGCAGCACATGACGATCGGTCTTGCCGCCGCCGACCTGCCCAACGCGATCGCCGCGCTCGGCGGCACGCTGATGGCGATACTGATCGCGATGGCGGGCGGCCTAGCGCTGATCGCGGGCATCGACGTTCCTATCCAGCTGATCCGGCTGCTCGCGAAGCTTCGCATGTCGAAGCAGGAGGTGCGGGACGAGCACAAGGAGAGCGAGGGCTCGCCAGAGGCAAAGGCCAATATCCGCCAGCGCCAGCGCGCGATGCTCGGCCGCAGTGTCAAGAAGGCGGTGGCGGAGGCGCATGTCGTCCTTACCAACCCGACCCATTTCGCGGTCGCGCTGCGCTATGACCGTGGCCGCGACCAGGTGCCCGTCGTGGTGGCAAAGGGCCGCGGCGCGACCGCGCTCGCGATCCGCGAGCTGGCCAGCGATGTGGCGCTCCCCGTCCTCGAATACCCGGCGCTCGCCCGCGCGGTTTACTACACCAGTCGCGAGGGGCAGGAGGTCCGCGACGACCTCTACCTCGCCATCGCTACCGTCCTCGCCTTCGTCTTCGGCCTCAACGCACAGGCGGGCGGAACCCAGCCTCCCATCGACATCCCCGGCACCGCCCGCTTCGACGAAAACGGCGTGCAGCTGGAGTGAGTGAGCGGTTGTTGTAACGGCAATCGAGACAGGGTACGTCCGTCGTGTCGAACGAGATAGTTTCTCCATTCGATGAATCCCCGTCACGGCAATGGCGAGGGTTCAGTTCTCCTTGGAGCAAGAGGCAGTGTCGCCCGCCCGCGTCCTTACGTGCGACGAGAACTCCGACCGTTTTAACAAGTGTAAGTAAAATGTTCGCAGTTTGAGCGACTTCGTAAAGAGCATGGAGATGCATTGAAAACTCCTGTTCGACACGACAATTCGTGCTCGCCACGCTGTTTTATTCCAATTCGATCAAGCGGTTTAAGGCTGCAAAGCGCACAAATTTTGGACATGAAAATAGAAGCGGAAAATACCCCTAAATCCCGCCCCCGCGCGGCCGTTTAAGCATATACAGGGCAAGGGACAGTCGAGATGGAAACCGCTGGTGCGACCGCGAGCAACGCGTCCTCGCAATCGATCGTCAAGACGCTCGGCTCGGGCTCGGGCATCGATACGCAGGCGCTGGTCGATTCACTCATCCAGGCGCAATTCGCGGCCAAGAACCAGCAGCTTGCACGGAAAGCAGATACGCTCACCGCGCAGATTTCGGGAGTCGCCAAGTTGAAAAGCGGGATCACCGGCTTCGACACCGCGCTCCGCTCGCTCGTCACCGGCGGCACGCTCGCGACCCAACCGACCAGTTCGAATGCCGCCGCGGTCGCGGTTTCGGCGCTGCCGGGTGCAAAACTGGCGGGGCTGAGTGCCCGGATCGAGGTGCAGCAGCTCGCCTCTGCCCAGGCCGCGACGACCAACAACCCGGTCGCGCGCGATCTCGCCTTTGCTGCCGGCACGCTCTCAATCCGCACCGGCACGACGGGTAGCGACGGGCAGGGTAACGCAACCTTCACCGCCTCCGGCACCGCAAGCATCAGCATCCCGGAGGGCGCGACGATCGCGGACATCGCGGCGAAGATCAACGCTGACCGCGCCACCCACGGGCTGACCGCCTCAATCATCAATGACGGCAACGGCGCGCGGCTCTCGATCAAGGGGCCAAGCGGCGCGGCGAATGCATTCGAGATCGATACCGCCGACAGCGGGGGCGGCGAGAGCCTTGCCATGTTCGGTGTCGGCCGCACGCTCGCCAACCCCGGCACGACGATCGGCACCGCCGCGGCGGATGCGATCGTCAGGCTCGACGGCGCGACCTTTATCCGCCCGGCCAACAGCATCGACAATCTCGTCTCGGGTGTCCGGCTGAACCTTCAGGCGGTTACCGGCGCGCCCGTTACGCTTGGCACCGCCGCGCCGACCGCGAACCTCGGTCAGGCAGTGAGCGACGTGGTCGAGACCTACAATCAGCTCCTCGCCATCATCAAGGAGGAGACCGATCCGGCAAGCGGGGTACTCGCGCGCGATACGGTCGCCGCCTCGATGCAGCGCGCGCTCGGCGTCCTCACCACCACCGTGGTCGGCAGCGGCGCGGACGGCGGCCCAAGGACGCTCGCCGATCTGGGTGTTGCGACCGCGCGCGACGGCACGCTCTCGGTCAACAGCGCGCAGCTGACGAAGATGCTGACCACCCATGGCGATGCGGTCGAGAACATGTTCGCGCCCGGCACGGGCGCCGCGGGCGGCGGGCTTTCCGCTGCTCTCGGCGCGATCGCCACGCGGCTGACCGACCGCACCTACGGACTTGATGCGGCAAGCGTACGCTACACCCGCGCGCAGGGTGACCTGACCGACCAACAGGCCAAGATCGGCACCGATACTGATGCCGCACGGACCCGCCTGACGCAGCAATTTTCCGCGATGGATGCCAAGGTCGCGGCGTATAAATCGACCCAGGCGTTTCTGACGCAACAGATCGCTGCCTGGAATAGAAGCGACAATTGATGGCCTATGCGATGATGATGGCGGCGGACGCCGTCCAGACCTATCGCCGGATCGATCTGGCCGGGCGCACCGCGACCGCGGACGGCCCCGCGCTCGTCCAGCTTCTCTATGGCGAGCTGGTCGGTGCGCTCCGCGCCGCCGCTTTTGCCAGCGAACGCGGGCAACAGGCGGTCAAGAGCGAGCGGATCGCGCGCGCGACGGCGATCCTGTTCGCGCTTGATGCGGGGCTCGACTTCGAACGGGGCGGCGTTGTCTCCAAGACGTTGTCGCGGCTTTATGCGGGCGCCCGCGCGACGATCATCCGCGCCGCAGTTCATAACGACCCCGCCCCGTTCCGCACCGCCGCCAACGACCTTGAGGAAATCGCGCAGGCTTGGGCCACCGCCCGCGCGGCTTGAGACGCGGTTCCGGATCGATGCACCGGTTTCAGGCCGGGATCACCAACTTGCGTCGACTGTAGCTCACGCGCCATTCGCCTAGTTCGGCGAGCATCGTCTGGCTCGCCGCCTCGACCAGATCGCCGGCGCGCGCCATGTCCCGGTTTTCGCGTGCAACCAGATCGGCGAGCAGTTCCAGCCGGTCGGCGGTCGCCAGCGAGCGTTCAGCCGTCCCCTCGAAATCGCCCTGGACGCGGATGCCGAAGATCGCACCGCCAAGCGCGGGCAGACCCGCCGACAGCGCCACGAACAACGTGGTGTGCGCCAATATCCATTCGTGGATCAGCCCATAGCCGAGGATGACTATGGCGCAGGTCGCGATCGTCATCGCGAACAGCGCGCCGCCGATCCGGTGAAGGCGATGATCGAGCTGGTGAAGCTGACGCGCGGCGGCGCGGTGATAATCGATCTGCGGACGCAACTCCTCCGCGACCAATACCGATCCCATTGCGCCAAGGTCGCCCGGTTCGATCACGCCGACCGGTATCTCGATCATCCGCCAGGCGGCGGCGGCGAACCAGTCGATCCAGCGTTGCTCCGTCACCCCGCCCGGCGCGGGCTGCGCGACCGCGAACAGCTTCAGGCTGCGCATCGGGCGCAACTGTTCGGCAAGATGGCGATAATCGAGCCAGCGCCGATGCCACTCGGCCCGCCCGCCCTCTCGCGTGTTGATGACGATTGCCGCGATCAGGAGCAGTTCGACAAAGGTCAGCAGCAATTTCCCGCCGGGTACCAGCAGCCCGCCGAGCGCCAGCACGACCGCGGCGGCGGCAAGCACGAAATTGAGCACATGCCCGCTCCGATAGGTCTGCGCATAATGCTGTGCCAGGCGGTCGGCCCAGACATATTGTTCTTCCAGTGCGGCGACGTTACTGCCGTGATTGAGCCGGTCGGATGCGGTCGCGGCGTGATATGGCGCCCATTCCGGACAGGGCTGATCCGCATAGGATGACACTCGCCACGCAGAGCGCCTGATCGGGCGAACGCCGGTCGCGGCGAGCAACAACGGATATTCGATCCGCGGGTGAACGGTACGTTCGGGCTCGTCCAGAAACGTGGCAAGCTGGTCCCGCTCCTGAGCGATGTCCGGCGGCGCGAACAGCCGGCCCATGACAAGATCGAGCAGCCCGGCATCATAGTCGCGCGCCGCCGCATCCGCGGTCTGCGTCGGGGCGACGAGCGGATCGAGCCCGCCCCAGATCAGTCTTGGCGGCGCATCCGGATCGATCGGAAGGTGAATGACGGGCTTGCCGCGCCGCAACGCCAGATCGACGACTTCGCCGGTACCGCCGCGCCCGCGCGCCGGCCGCCCGTCCCATACCGCGATCATCAATTCGGCATGCGCAACGGTCGCACGTCCCGCCATGACATAGGCATCGAGCGCGCGCTCCCGGCGTCCGGGCAGTTCCAGCACACCATCTGCTCGCGCCAGGAGCGATTCATACCCTTCGCGCAGAGAGGCATCGAAATCCTCGGCGTAAACGGATCGCGCAAAGGGCATGATGACTGACAGCGCATACCCTGCATCGAGCGCCGCCTGCGCCGCGATCTGGTCGGCACCCGGCGCAAGCGGAGAGACGAAGCGAAGCGCGGGCTTTCGGGGCAGGAACCACCGTGCCTCCGCTTGCGCGATCGCACCGATCGCGTTCTTGATGTCGGCGAGGACGGCCGCAATCCGCGCCGCGGCATGGTCTTCCCCCGCCCCGTTCAAAATATCGGGCCGGTGGCCGGTGACGCCGACGGTACAGCAAAGCGCGACGCGCGGCGGATGCGAGCGGTCCGTTCCGGCATTCGCGGCAATCCCCGTCATGCTAAATGCCGATGACCCGCATCCCCGTATTCCTTCCCGGTCACTGCCCCGCCTCGTTAAGCATGAAGCAGCGCGTCATCCCGGTCAATCCGCCGTCGTATGTCGATCGGCCACGGCAAATCCTTGCCGCTTTGCCGCGGCGCGCAGACAGCCGGTCCAATAGAGCGCATGGCCGTTTTGCAGCACCGCGATGCACCCTGTCTGCCGCCGCAACCAGCTCTGTTCGCGGTCCGCAAAGGATTTTATCCGGTATTCCTGCACGATGCTCTTTACCCAGCGTGCGGCGTACGCGCCCCTGACGCCGGTCGTGAAAAAGTCGAGATCGACCACCCAAGCCGCAACTTGCATCCGGTCGGAGAGCGCAAGCAAGGCACCGGGCGTACTGTTGCTGACCGACGCGATCGTCGCTGCCGACCGGAGCGAATGCTCTTGATGATATGCCTTTTTGTACCAGAAGCTGAACAACGATGCGGCAACGACGCTGCGCCCGCTGAAGATCGGTGTCTGGTCGACCGCGTCGCCGACCCCGGCGACCGTCCCCGGATGGCCGGGTGCCTTCAACGCATCGAAGATGCGCGGCGTTGTCGCGACGATCATGTTGTTGGCCGGATATTGACCCAGCACGGTCGCGGGAATGAGGGCCAAAGGCGGCATAAGCAGCGCCAGTCCCGCCGGTAAATCAAAACGCTGGACGATGCGGCCGGCGCACGCGCCTGCGGCCAGGACGAACGCAACGCCCAGCAAAAAGGTCGGGTACCTGCCGGGCAAATAAAGCCGGAACAGCAGCAGATGCGCCACCGCCCACAGCCCGATCCCCGTGACGATGAGCGATACGAGCCAGGGCCGAATCGTCCGCGCCCGCCACAACAAGAAGAGCGACGACACAGCCGTCAGGATTACGAGCGTCAGATCGAATGAAAGGCGGTTGAGCAGCCCGCTACGCGTCGCGAATATCCAGAAGTCCGCGCGTGACGAAAGGAAGAAGGGGCGCCTGCCTGCCTCCGTCGCTTCTGCAAGCGTGCGTGCTTCGCCGCCGCTGATGACGGGTCCGAAGGCATCATGCGTCAGCAGGTTGGGCAACAGCGCCGCGACGCCGATCACGCCGATGGCGAGTGCGGCCCTTGCCGGTACCGTCTTTAAAGTCATCAAGTCGTGCGGCCGTTCGGTCGCGACGGTATAAATTGCAACGACCCCCAGACACATCATGACGGTTGGCGGATAGATCAGACTCGATATGATCAGGACCACGCCTGCCCAAACATATCGACGCCCCGAAAACAGAGCGAGAAAGGCAAGCAGCCCTGCCCAGCCGAACGATCGCGCGGTTCCCGACGAGATATGGCCATCCGCCCATATCCACAGCGAGAAGAAGACTGCCGTGAACATCGCCGTCAATCGCGAACCGTCCGCGCGGGCAGCGAAAACATAAACCGAAACCGTCGCGCCGACGGCGATCAGCGTCACATAGACAATCGCCATATTGAGTGGATCGACGCCAAGCGCGGACGGGATCCGGTACAGAGCGTTAAAAAGCGGATAGTTACTCGTCAGGTAGAAATCAGCGATATAGTCGTTCTTGAAATGCTCGTGAAACGGAAGGCGGCGAAACCAAGCGAGATGTTGCCTGCCATCCGCCGTCGTAATGTAATTACCGTCCAGAGATTGATAAAGAAACAAGACAAGAGGAAAAACGATAGATACGCCCATTCCCAGATTATATTTCTTGGAGAGGCGAACCAATGCGCTAAGCCGATAATCTATAATTTTTAACATTCATACCGCCCTCTTTTCAACTCTATGTGTCGCAAATTGAACTGTTTGGATCGAATTAGAATTGCGTGTCTTTTTGTTTTATACAACCCGACACGTCATCTGGTGCTGCGCTTGTCGATCATATCGGCAAGAAGAGCAAACATCGCAAAATTCAACGTAAACATAAAGAGGATAAGCGTTGCCTCGGTAAGGTCCTCCCTAAATATATCCCAGATCAGGCTTAGCATCGAGACAATGCCAAAAAACAGTATTGCCGGGGCAAAGGCTCGCAATGGTGCGAAATAAATACCCGTCCGAAGAATTATCTTGGCGAACCTGATCGTATCGCGGATCGGCTTTATCTTGGAATTGCCGAGTCTTCTTCTGTAGTTGATCGGGACAAACTCGACCGGCCGGAATGTGGTCAGCATCGACAGCGTGATGGTTATCGTGAAGCTGAAACCGTCGGGAAGTATCCCGATAAACGGCTCGGCGGCCGACTTGCGAAAGACACGCATGCCCGAATTGATGTCCGGCACACGGACGCGCGCAATCCACGATACCCAGAGCTTCAGATAATATTTCGGAAAGGCGCGAAGTTTCGAATAGGTGACGTTCTCTCCGATCCTTGCCCCCACGACCATGTCGAATTCACCGTCACGGCAGCGCTCGAACAATTCGCCCAGCCGCTCGTTGGGATACGTCCCGTCAGCGTCCGTGATCGCGATATAAGAGCTATGCGCTTGCCGCATTCCGGTTTTGAGTGCTGCGCCATAGCCCAGATTGAAACCATGCTCGATCACCCGCAGCCTTGGCACCTCGGCTTTCAGGCGCAGCAGTATCTCCTTCGTCCGGTCCGTCGAGCCGTCATTGACGGCGATGAGCTCGTAGGGAACGTCGGTCGCGAGCGCCAAGCCGAGTTCGCGGACGGTTTCCTCGACCGCATCTTCCTCGTTGAAGCACGGCACGATGATACTGAACTGAGGCGCGGGGAGCGTTTCTCCAGCGCCGCTTTCAGGAGGTCCGCGTTTGTCGGTCATCAATGTCCCCGTCTGAATGGATCGCTACATTGGCCGAACCTGCGCAGTCGCCATATACCGTGTTAAGATCGGCCGGTTTTTTCTGCTCAGCCTTGCCTGCGCCGACGTACACGTCCCCGGCTTGAAGCACATCGACAACGCAAACCCGCCAACGCAGCCGAACCTGCTGCCGGTGCCCGTCACCGTTCAGGAACGACGCTGCGATTATCGATCTCGCCTTTCACAGGCGACGCGCCACTATGCAATCTCGCGCAATCAGCCGCGGCGGTTGGCTTAATATGGTGGACAGGGCTGGATTCGAACCAGCGTACGCTTGCACGGGCAGATTTACAGTCTGCTGCCTTTAACCACTCGGCCACCTGTCCGGATCGGCCGCTCGAAAGCGAGGCGGCTCAATGCCCAAGCGGTTCGCGCATGTCAACGAAGGGTTGGCGGACCCCGGTATGCGGCGCCACTCGCAGGGCGGACCCGCCGATGCGATGCCGCCGGCGGACATGTCTGCTCCCGGTTTCATTGGCCAATGCAATTATGCTACGCGCCGGAGAACCTTCCCACTCGTCCGGCCCCGACATCATGATCCGACTTTTATCCTCATTCGTTGCGGCCCCGCGCTGATGGCGAAGCGCGGTCATCGGCCGAGCAAGGCACCCGGCAACCGTCCGCGCTTATGGGGTCGCCACGCGGTCACCGCGGCGCTCGCCAATCCGGAGCGGAGCGTACGCAAGCTCTGGGCGACGAAAGAGGCGCTGGCGCATCTCGATCTCCCGCCCGGCCTGCCCGTAACCTATGCCGACGCCGCCGATCTCGGTCGTCTGGTACCGGGCGACGCGCCGCATCAGGGGCTGGTCGCAGAGGTCGATCCGCTGGAGGATATGTGGCTCGGCGACCTGCTCGCAACCGGGGCGGACGATGCGCGGCCGTTGCTGGTGCTCGATCAGGTGACCGACCCGCATAATCTCGGCGCGATCCTTCGTTCGGCCGCGGCGTTCGATGCGCTCGGCGTGGTGACGCAGGATCGGCATGCGCCGCCCGAATCCGGAACCGTCGCGCGAGCCGCCTCGGGCGCGCTTGAAACCATGCCCTGGGTGCGCGTCGTGAACCTCGCCCGCGCGCTGGACGAGATTGCGGAGGCGGGATTCTGGCGGATCGGCCTCACCGGCCATGCCGATCGTCCGCTCGCGCAGATGATGGGGACGCAGCGCATCGCGCTAGTCCTAGGCGCGGAAGGAGAGGGGATGCGCCAGAATACGGAGGCGCATTGCGATCAGTTCGCGCGCCTGCCGATCTCGGACAAGGTCGAAAGCCTCAACGTATCGAACGCGGCCGCGGTCGCGCTTTATGCGATCACGACGCGCTGATGCGTCAGTCTTCCGCCGCGACCGTGACGCGCAGCCCGTCAAGCTCCGCCTCGAACGGGATCTGGCACGACAGCCGTGATGTCGCGTCGCGGTCGCTCGACGATTCGAGCAAATCATCCTCGTCCGGCCCCATCTTGGGCAGCTTGCCGGTAAAAGCGGGATCGACATGAACGTGACAGGTCGCGCAGCTGCAGCACCCGCCGCACAGCGCCAGCACCTCGTCCACGCCGCCGTCGCGCAGCACCTCCATTACCGAGAGACCGGCTTCTCCCTCGATCTCGCGTGTTTCCCCCTCGCGCGTCGTGACGATAAGCTTCGGCATGGTCAGTGTCTCCAATTGCGCCCGCCATGCCGGGCGCGCGCGCGGCAATCAACCCTTATGAGTCCGTCATCATGGGCGTAATATCGTGGGCCTGAGCGCGGAGGCACTGAGAACGTCGCTCGACAGGCTTGCCGGCATCGAACCCGCTTTCGCCGCCGCCCTGACCCGCGCGGGCTACCCCGCCCCCCGCATGCGCGAACGCGGTTATGCGACGCTCCTTCGTACGATTCTCGGACAACAGGTCAGCGTTGCCTCAGCCGATGCGGTGTGGAGGCGGCTGAACGAACGGATCGGCGATGCGACCGATCCTTCGCGCGTGGCGTGCGCGAGCGACGAGACGCTGCGCGCCGCGGGGCTTTCACGGCAAAAGGCGTCGTACGCGCGCAGCCTTGCCGGTGAAGTCACCAGTGGACGGCTCGACCTGACGGCGCTGCCGCACGATGACGAACAGGCGATCGCGGAGCTTGTCCGCGTCAAGGGGATCGGCCGCTGGTCCGCCGAAATCTACCTGCTCTTCGCGGAGGGGCGCGCCGATATCTGGCCCGCGGGCGATCTGGCCGTCCAGATCGAGGTCGGCCGCATCCTCGGCCTCGATGCCCGCCCGACCGAGGCGCTGGTCCGCACCCTCGCCGAACCCTGGCGCCCCCACCGCGGCGCGGCAGCGATCTTCACCTGGCACCACTACGGCGCCGGCGCCGACATGAAGGTCATTTGATTCGGGGCGGCCGCAATCAGCCAATTACGTGCCGAAGCACCCCCGCGCTGCCGATGCCGATCAGCACCGTCGGCAGCAGCGGCAACCGGGTGACAGCCGCGCAGGTGACAGCGAGCGCGATCGAATCCGCCGCACGCCCGGATACGAATACGGGCGCGATCACGGCGATCAGTACGCAGCCGGGCGCTGCATCCAGGACGGTCGCAGTCCGGCGCGACAGTTCACGATTGCCGAGAACGAGATAGCCGCCGATCCGCGTCAGATAGGTGACGGTCGCCATCAGGATGATGGGACAAAGCGTCCAATCGTCGATCACGACCGGCGCCTGACCCACGTGATGCCGATCCCTGCGACCGTCCCGGCGGGAACATACCAGGCTCCGGGAACCGCGAGATAAACGCCCGCCGCCACGAGCAGGCTGACGAGCCACGGCAGCGCGGCACCCGCGCTCGTCCACATGCCGCGCAGCAGCACCAGGAACACGGCGGGAAACGCCAGATCGGCGATTTCGACCTCGCGGTCAGAATAGTCGCGCGCGACATGGCGGGCTTCGACGAGATCGCCCAGCGCCTGTTCTCGACCGATGAACTGGTTCGCAACTTCAAGACGCTCGTCGTGATCCGCGAAATGAAAGCGCTGAGCCCGGTTCCGGTCGCGATCGAAGACTGATGCCGCCTTCAAACGGCGCTCACGGCCTTCGCAAGCAAAACATGCAAGACGTATGCCCGGGTGGCGGCGCCTACGTGCAGGCGGTTCGAAAAGATGCAACTGTTCCTTTCGCGCAACATATCGCCGGGCGATCCGCCTGAAGCGTCCGAAAGCGATTGACGCCGCCGAATCTCCGTGGCTAGCTGCGCATACCCCGGGTTCAAAAAGCGGGTATGCAACAAGGTTATCCGGCATAAGACCGGAGCCGTCAGGAGAGTAAGAATGACCACGAAGTCCGACCTTCTTATCGCTTCCGCCCGGTCGGTCGCGGTCGCGCTCCTTGCGGCGGCGGCGCCTGTTTCGGCGCAGACGCTTTCCAACGGCACCAGCGGAGATCCCGCCCCGGCGCAGGAGGTCGATCCTGCGGCCACGACGCCGGGCCAGGTCGGACAGATCCCCGACATCATCGTCACCGCCCAGCGTACGGCCGAGCGGCTTCAGGACGTACCGATCGCGGTCAGCGCCTTCAATGCGGAGGCGCTCGAAAAACAACAGATCAAGAACCCGCTCGATCTGCAGCTGACGCTTCCCAACGTTCAGCTTACCAAGACCAATTTCACCGCGTCCTCGTCCTTCACCATCCGCGGCATCGGCGATCTGTGCGTCGGCACGACATGCGACGCCGCGACCGCGATCCACCTGAACGACGAGCCGCTTTTTTTCAGCCCGTTTTTCCAGACCGAATTCTATGACGTCGAGCGGATCGAGGTGTTGCGCGGCCCGCAGGGGACGCTGTTCGGCCGCAACGCGACCGCGGGCGTCGTCAACGTAACGACCGCCAAACCCGATCTGTCGCGGATCGCGGCGGCGGCTGAGGCGGAATACGGCAATTACAACTCGATCAAGGGCAAGGCGATGATCAACCTGCCGATCGGCAGGATGATCGGTATCCGCGTCGCCGGGCTGTATCTGAACCGCGACGGCTATACGCGGAATCTCTACAACAACAGCCGCGTCGACGACCGCGATCTCTATTCGGTGCGCGGCACGCTGCGCTTTCAGCCGTCGAGCTCGACGACGCTCGACCTGATCGGCTCTTATTTCCGTGAAGACGACAAGCGGCTTCGCATTCAGAAATCGCTCTGCGCGCGCGACCCGACCGGCGTGCTCGGCTGTCTGCCCGATCGCCTCGGCTACGGCACCGTCAACACCAACGCGGTGTTCGCCCCGGGCGACGTACCTAGCCGCGAGTTTCTCGGCATCGCCCTCGCTAATCCGGCACTGGGCCAGGCATTCGGTCTCGGCTCGATCTACGGTCCCGACGCGGGCGCGGGTGTGAACCCCGCCGATCCGCGCACGATCAATTCGGATTATCCGGTCCGCTATTTCAACGAGGAACTGATCGCGCAGGCCAAGCTCAATCAGTCGATCGGCCAGTTCAACCTGTCGCTGTCCGGCACGTACCAGGATACCAAGGTCGATTCACAGGAAGACTATCTGTTCGGGCTCTCCAACCGCGCTACCGCACAACCGGGCATCAACTCGCTCGCTGCCGCCGCCGCCGGATTGATTCCTGGTCTGCCCGCCGCCTATTTCAAGCCGGCCGCCGACGCGCTCATCCCGCAAGGCCCCGCCGGGCCGCTCTGCGTCTCGGATGCGGAGACGACCGGACTCGGCGCGTTCGGCGGGTCCAAGCAATGCTATGACACGCCGCGCGACTTCGATCGCTCGCGCCAGTCGCAAAAGGCCTATTCCATCGAAGGGATCGTCTCGTCCGATCTTGACGGACCGTTCAACTTCCTGGTCGGCGGCATCTATTCGAACTATCACGTCGACAATAACGATTATTACGTCAATTCCTTCTACATCGATTATACATCGGGTGTGCTCGGCGCGTTTCAGGCGCTGGGCCGGACAGCGGCCGGCCTGCCGACGCCGCCCTCCTTCCTCGCCACCCCCTATTTCCGCAACAACACCGCCGACTATCGCCTGAAATCCTACGGCTTGTTCGGCGAGGGCTATCTCCAGATCTCTGACAAGCTGAAGCTCACCGGCGGCATCCGTTACAATAACGACCGGAAAACGGTGGTCGCGCGTTCGTCGCTGCTCACCACCAACTTCCTTGTCCCCTTCGGCAGTCCGTCGGCTTACGATCAACCGCTGTTCGGCGGCGTCGATTTCGATCCCGGCATTCCCGGCAACCAGCCGTTCCAGGTGCGACGCGTCAAGTTCGGCAAATTCACCGGCCGCGCCGTCGTCGATTATCAGATCACGCCAAATAACCTGCTCTATGCGTCCTATTCGCGCGGCTATAAATCGGGCGGCATCAACCCGCCGCTCCAGCCGATCTTCGACGTCTCGGACACGTTCGCGCCCGAATTCATCAACGCCTATGAAATCGGCTCCAAGAACACGTTCGCGAACGGCCGCATGACGCTCAACCTCACCGGTTTCTATTACAAATACAAAGACTTGCAGCTTTCCCGCATCGTCGCGCGCACCGCCGTCAACGACAATGTGAATGCCGAAATCTACGGCCTGGAGGCAGAGGCGATCGTCCGTCCGATCCGTGCCGTCGCGGTCAATCTCGGCGCAAGCTACCTTCACTCGAAAGTTTCGTCGGACAAACTCCTCTCGAACCCGCGCGATCCCTCCGGCGGGCGTGCGGACGCGGTCATCATCAAGGATCTGTCGAACGGCTCCAACTGCGCGATCACCTCGAACGTGGGCAGCGCGGCAGCGGCGCAGGGCTTCGTCACCGCCGTCAACAGCGCCTTGGGTCTGCGCGGGCCGACCGGCTTCGGACCCAATTCGACGCTTCAGGCAACCGGTGCGTTCGGAATTTGTTCGGCGCTTCAGGCGAATACGGCCTCGCCCGCCGCGGCGGCGCTCGGCGGCTTCACCTTCCAGCCCTCGGGCGTGCCCGTGAACATCAAGGGCAACGCCTTGCCGCAGGCACCCAAATATAAATTCTCGGCCGGTGCCCAGTACACCGCCGATCTCGGCGGCTTCACGCTCGTCCCCCGCGTCGACCTTGCCTATACCGGCGAGTTCCAGGCATCGATCTTCAACACCCGCCCAGTCGACAAGGTGGCCGGCTATGCGGTGCTGAACGCCCAGATCCAGCTGAACGCGCCCGGGGATCGCTTCTTCGTGCGCGGCTTTATCCAGAACATCACCGACAATAATGCGATCACCGGCCAATATGTCGGCGACGCGTCGTCTGGGCTCTACACCAACGCCTTCCTGCTCGAACCGCGCCGTTACGGCATCGCGGCGGGCGTCAAGTTCTGATCCCGCGCCGGGGCGGCGCGTCCAAACGCCGCCCCGCCTCAAGCATCGCCACCTAGCGCGCCCTCGCCTTGCCCCATTCGCGCGCCGCCGTGTAGCCGACATACCCCGTAGCAAACAGCGCACAGAGCGGCTCGGGCAGTGCGTTCAGATACAATGTCATGCCCCGCGCCATCGCGGCCGCCACGGCGGGGCGCACCGCCGCGATCAGGCCCATCGGGATCGACCACAGCAACAGCGCGTACATGACGTAGAGGAATGTCGGTCGCGCCCGCGACGTCCATGCATCGCACGGCGTTTCCTGCGTCACTGCCGCGCCCGCCCGGCTCACGCGACCGGCTCCATACGATTGGCGAGCCACCCGTACAGAAACGTCTCATTCGCCGGGCGTCGCTCGGCAAGCCTCACATAGCGCTCCCCCTGCAATGCATCGATCGCCTTCAACAGCACCGCCGCTCCCGCCGCGCCGCGATGGGCTTTGAAGGCGCTGAGGGCCGCCAGCGTCGCGGGGCCCACCCGCCCGTCGAGCGCGATGTCAGAATAATCGCTTGCCCCGCGGTTGAGCGCGTTGAGCGCGCGTTGCAGAAAGCAAGCCGCGACCGCCACGCCCATATTGACCCCGGTATCGAACAATTCGCGCGCGACCCCGGGCATCACCTCCGCTACCCGGTCGAATCCCGGCCGCACCCAATAGGTTCGCCGGTACAACCGCGCCGCCTGATCCCGGGGAAAGGCGCGCATGTCGCCGTGATAGCCCGCGCTTCGTGCGACGGCCTGCGTGATCCCGAACCGTGCCGCCCCGCCCCGGTCGGACGAATTGTTCACATATCCGCCCTCCCGATCGATGACCTCGTCAATCAACGTCTCGATGTCCATATGCGCCCTCCTGTGATTTACTAAATGAACCATATCGGTTCGCTGTAGGACAGCAGAAAATGGATCGGCCTTGCATTTTATCGGCGTCGCTAATCGGGCATTAACCGAACGCCCATCACGGGAGGCTCCCGATCGCGCTTCGAAGTGGCCGCGGCGGGGGATGCCGTGGATTGAGCATTCACGAATCGTCGTTGGCGTTGCGCCGCACTAATGACATGAAGGCCGGGAAAGGGGTTCAGCGCGGAAATGTCTCAACGATCGCTTTCGCGAATCGGCTTTATCGCCTTGATCAGCGTCGCGCTGCTTTGGCCCGCGATCGTCAATCGCGCGCCGTTCTGGTTTCCCGACACCAGCAGTTATTTGCGCGGCGCGGATGCGGCGACCGTCTCGGCGCTTGATTCTCCGTCGATCTGGTCGGATCGCCTGGTCGTCGCCGCCCGCCCGGCACATCCGGACAGGATCATCGGCGCTCCATCGACGAACGCATCTGCTGCGGTCCCGGAGCAGAGGGTTGAGCCACGGGTCGTCCCCACCCGCCCCGTCCTGACCGGCCGTTCGATCTTTTACGGGCTGTTCCTCTACATCCCCGTGCGGATGATCGGTCCCTGGGGCAGTATCATGCTTCAGGCGATCCTGACGGCGATCACGCTGTTCGTCCTGTTCGAAATCGTCATCCGCTCGCTCGGCACCCGCCGCATGGCGTGGCAGGCGGCGATCTGGACGGTTCTGATCCTCGCTACCCCTCTGCCCTTTTACACCAGCATGATGATGCCCGACGTTTTCAGCGGCATCTTCATTCTCTCGGCGGTCGTTTGCCTGATTTACCGGGACCGGATGTCACCAGCCGAACGCATTTTTCTGCTCACCGTGAACTGCGTGATCATCACCTTTCACACGACGATCATGTTGCTTGCCGTGATGCTCTTCGCCTTCGCGCTGTTTGCCGCCGGATTGGGCCGCTTGCCGTGGCGGCGTCCGATCGTCGTCCTCGTCCCGGCGATCCTGGCGGCGGTTGCCGGGGGGGCGCTGTTTTCGGCCGCGGTGAAACATTCGCTCGGCGCACCGCCGCTTTCCCCGCCGTTTCTGTCGGCACGGCAGACCGCCAACGGTCCCGGCACTGAATTCTTGCGCGAACGCTGCGGCAAGCCGGGTTATCATCAATACCGGCTATGCGCCTATCTCGATCGCCTGCCGCTTCCCAGCGACAATTTTCTCTGGAGCGGGTCAGCGTCCAACGGCGTATTCATGGCCTCCGGCCCCGGCGACATGCGCGCTTTGTCGAAAGAGGATAAACGCTTCTTTTTCGATGTGGTAAAAAGTCGGCCCGTCCCGGTTGCCGCTCATGCAATGCTCTCGACCGCACAACTGCTCTTTGCATTCGATCTCGACAACTTCAATTACAACGGTCGGCAACAGGCCGGGTTCGACCGGTCGCTTCCTGATCCGGTTTTGACGGACATCCACCACTCGCTCGCATATCGAACCCGCATGCCTGTCTCGCTTACCGTCGTGTTGACGATCGCTTCGACTATCGCCGCACTGGTTTACCTGGTGATTTGCTCGGCCCAGCATTTGCGGCGCAAGGACATGCGGTCTGAATTGGTCCTGACGATCGTGTTCGTGATCGCGCTGGTTGGATGCAACGCCTTGATTTGCGGTACGTTTTCCTATCCTCATGCCCGTTATCAGATGCGGCTCATCTGGCTGCTGCCCGCACTCGGCCTGCTCGCCGGCGCAGCCCGGTCGACTCCGCGACCCGAGCGGCAGAGGGTGCGGGGGGCAGGCAAGGTCATTCCAGGGGGCATTTGATGAAGATTATCATTCAGATTCCGTGTTATAACGAAGCCAGCACCTTACCCGCCACGATCCGCGATCTGCCGACGAACATCGCCGGGATTGACGCGATCGAATATCTCGTCATCGACGACGGATCGACCGATGGCACCGCGGACATTGCGGCGTCGCTCGGCGTGCATCACGTCATTTCGAACAAGACGAATATCGGACTCGCGCGCAGCTTCGCCCGGGGGCTCGACTACGCCTTGATGTCGGGAGCGGATATCGTCGTCAACACCGATGGCGATAACCAATATGCCGGATCGGACATCGCGCGGCTTGTCGAACCGATTCTGGCCGGACGTGCAGAGGTCGTCATCGGCGATCGGCAAACCGCCAGAATTGCCCACTTCTCACCGGTCAAGAAGGCGTTGCAAACCTTCGGCAGCGCGGTGGTGCGTACGTTTTCGGGCGTGATGGTGCCCGACGCCGTCAGCGGCTTCCGCGCGATTTCCCGTTCTGCCGGCATGCGGATCAATATCGTCTCGTCGTTCAGCTATACGATCGAAATGCTGATCCAGGTCGGCCGCAAGGGCATATCATACGAAAGCGTGCCGATCGCGACCAACGCCAAGACACGCGACTCGCGGCTCTTCAAATCGATATTTCAGTTCATCGAACGATCGGGAACGACGGCGCTGCGCATGTACGCGATGTATGCGCCGCTGCGGATCTTCTCGCTGATCGGGATCGGGATCGCGTTGTTAGGATCGCTGCCGATCCTGCGGTTCGTATACTTCTATTTAAACAACGAGGGCGAAGGCAAGGTTCAGTCGCTAGTTCTCGGCTGTGCGTTGATGACCGCCGGTGTCATCGCCTTCATTCTTGGATTGCTGGCGGATTTGCTCGGACGCAACCGGCAATTGATCGAACTTACCCTCGAACGCGTCCGCGACATGGACTACCGGCTAAGTCTTCTCGACGGGAACACGCCTTCGCGGATCGAAGAGAAACCGGTAACTCAAAAACTTGAGGACGGACGAGACGGCAAGGATCACGAAGAGACAGATCGCATAATTGACATGCGATAAGCCGCTGACGATCAGGAACGCGCCATATTCAGTGATCCGGAATGCTCCGTTCGTCAGCACATATCTCGGAATATCGCTGCGCCAGCCTCGTTCGCTCTGGAATACGAACCTTCGTACAAGAACGAAATTCATTACATAGGCCGTGATGAAACCCACCCCCACCGCCAACTTGGTCGCTACGCCGAAATACTCGTGCAAGCTGACCGGAAGCGCGAACGACAG
This sequence comes from Sphingomonas sp., assembly GCA_965219075.1. GTDB lineage: Bacteria > Pseudomonadota > Alphaproteobacteria > Sphingomonadales > Sphingomonadaceae > Sphingomonas. The sequence goes on along the minus strand of CBDCMM010000002.1, from coordinate 936,643 downwards.
GGTCAGGCTTAACCCTGTCGACACACCGAAACGGTAAAGCTGCCTCAGCAACCGCTGGTTGATCCACGGCGGCGGGATCGTCGGCCGGCTACCCATCTGCGTGGTCGATCGTGTTATTTAGGCTGTTGACGGCATGATACTCCGGTTCCGGCGGCGGCGCGCGCGGCTTTGGGGTGTCGCATTCGATCGGTCAAACCGATTCCGTTTGCCGCAGGCGGTTGAGAACCCGATTACCGCATCGGCAAGGGACACTAGACCGCTCTCGCTCGTTTTCCGCCCTGATCGAGATTAAGGAACATACAATGCCGGATAGATGCGTGATGGTAACGGGCGGGGAATCCGGGATCGGGCGCGCCTGCGCCGCAGTGTTCGGCGGGGCGGCCGAACGGGTCGCGGTCCTTTACCATAATGACAAGGACGCCGCGGACGAAACCGCGAGGATGGTCGAACGGGCGGGCGGCTCAGCCATGACCCAGACCTGCTCGATCGATGACGAAGCCTCGGTCGAAGCGGCATTCAAGGCCGTCCACGACAAATTCGGCCCGGCCTCGATCCTCGTCAATTCGGCGGGGCTCAACATGTCCGGGGTCAAGGTCCGCGACATGGAATTGAAACAGTGGCAGCGACTGATCGACACCGATCTGACCGGCGCGTTCCTCATGTCGCGCGGGTTTCTTCGTGCGCGTGATCCGGAGGTACCCGGCGCGATCGTCACCATTTCCTCGATCCACGCCTTTGCGGTCCGCGCGGGCGGCGCGGATTATTGCGCGGCCAAGGGCGGGCTAACCAATCTGGTCGAGACGATGGCGATCGAGGAAGCGATGAACGGGGTACGGATCAACGCGGTCGAACCCGGCATGATCCTGACCCCGATGAACGAACGCGCGATGACCGACACGGACTATCGCCGGTCGCTGACCCGAAACATTCCGATGAAGCGCGCGGGAAAACCGGAAGAGGTCGCAAATCTCGTCCGCTGGCTTGCCTCGGACGAGGCGAGCTACGTCACCGGCGCGACTTTTGTCGTGGACGGCGGGCTGTCCTTGCTTCAGGCGACCGGCGCATGATCGTCGATTTCAACGTCCAGCAGATCGAGGACGTGGTCGTCGTCGGCCCGCCCGCGCTGATGGCGCGCGATTTCATGAGCCCCTATGTCTGGTCCGAACCCGGCGGACGCCTCGGCATCATGCTCCGCGCGGTGGTGAAGCCCGGTGCGGACAAGACCGATACCGGACAGATCTGGGCGGGCTGGAGCACCGACGGCCGTCGTTTCGACATGCTCGATGCCCCGGTCATCACTGCCGGCACCGAGGAGGTCGACGCCGGCGGGGTCGAGGACCCGACCGTGCACCGGATGCGCGACGGCTCCTACCTCGTCTATTTCACCGCGGTCTGCGCCGACATGACCCGCGGCGAGCTTTCCTACGCGGTCGGCCCCAGCGTCGACGCGCTCAAAAAGTCGGGTGTCGCGCTCGCATCGACCAAGACGATGGGCAACACCAAGGAGGCAACCGTCGGGCGCACCGCGAACGGCGATTGGCGATTATTCTACGAATATGCGGCCGAAGAGGCATCGCGGGTCGGCCTGGCGACCGGCAAGGGTGTCGCGGGACCGTGGACCGAACAGCTCTCTCCGTTCAGCCCGCGCCCGGGCAGCTGGGATGACTGGCATCTCTCGACCGGGCCGATGCTTCACCGCGATTCGAACATGCCGGTCATGTTCTACAACGGCGCGACCCATGACGCGCGATGGCGGATCGGCTGGGTCGCCTTCGATGCGGACATAAGCCATGTCGTCGACCGCGGCATCGAACCGCTCATCACGCCGCCGCCGTGCGATGACCGCGGCGCGACCGACATCGCCTTTGCCGCCTCGGTCATCGAACAGGGCGATACGGTCTGGCTCTATTATTCGCTCGAGGACCGTCGGCTCGCGCGCGCCCGCATCCGCCAGACCTGAGAGCGCTTTGCCCGCCGATCCGTTTCCCGCCACCGATGCTGAGGCCGCCGCCGAGCTTGCGACACTGGCGGCCGCGATCGCGCGCGCGAACACGCTCTATCATACCGAGGACGCGCCCGAGCTGTCCGACGCCGATTACGACGCGCTCGTCCGGCGCAACGCTGCGATCGAGGCTGCTTTCCCGCATCTGAGGCGCGTCGACACGCCAAGCGTTCAGGTCGGTGCGGCGCCCGCCGGGCACCTCGACAAGATGCCGCATGCGCGCCCGATGATGAGCCTCGACAACGCGTTCAGCGACGCGGAGGTCGCCGATTTCCTCGCCCGCGTCCGCCGTTTCCTGAAACTCCCTGACGACGCAGCCGTCGCGCTCACCGCCGAGCCCAAGATCGACGGCCTGTCCTGCTCGCTCCGCTACGAAGGCGGCACGCTGGTCCGGGCGCTGACCCGCGGCGACGGGCGTACAGGGGAAGACGTCACCGAAAACGTCCGCACGATCAACGGCATCCCCCGCCAGCTGCCCCCCGGCGCCCCCGCAATCTTTGAGGTTCGCGGCGAAGTCTATATGGCGAAGGCCGCCTTCACCGCGCTCAACGCCCGCCTCGCCGCGGAGGACGCCGACGCGCGCCAGTTCGCCAACCCTCGCAACGCCGCCGCCGGATCGCTTCGTCAAAAGGACCCCGCCGTCACCGCCAGCCGCGCGCTCGGCTTCCTCGCGCACGGCTGGGGAGAGGTTAGCGACGTCCCCGGCGACACGCAGGCGGAAGTCGTCGAAACGCTGAAACACTGGGGCTTCCCCGTTGCCGATGACTTTTGCCGCGCCGAAACCGCCGACGCCGCGCTCGCCGCCTATCGCGCGATCGAGGCGACGCGCGCCGACCTGCCCTTCGACATCGACGGCGTCGTCTACAAGGTCGACCGGCTCGACTGGCAGGCGCGGCTCGGGCACGCCGCCAAGGCCCCGCGCTGGGCGATCGCGCACAAATTCCCGGCCGAGCGCGCGCAGACGACGCTGGAGCGGATCGACATCCAGGTCGGCCGCACCGGCAAGCTGACCCCCGTCGCCCGTCTCGCGCCGGTTACCGTCGGCGGCGTCGTCGTCACCAACGCGACGCTCCACAATGCCGACGAGATCACCCGCCTCGGTGTCCGCCCCGGCGACCGCGTCATGCTTCAACGCGCGGGCGACGTCATCCCCCAGATCGTCGAGAACCTGACCCCAGACGCACCGCGCCCGGCCTGGACGTTCCCCGCGCATTGCCCCGAATGCGGCAGCGAGGCGGCGGCTGAACCCGGCGAGGTTGATATCCGCTGCACCGGCGGCCTGATCTGCCCGGCGCAGCGCCTCGAACGGCTGAAGCATTTCGTCGGCCGCGCCGCGCTCGACATTGACGGGCTCGGCGAAAAAACGCTGGTCGCGTTCCTCGACCTCGACTGGATCCGCGAACCCTCCGACATCTTTAGGCTCGCCGCGCACCGGAACGAATTGATCGGGCATGACGGCTGGCAGGTCAAATCGGTCGACGCACTCCTCGCGGCAATCGAGGCCAAACGCACACCCGATGCCGACCGCCTGCTGTTCGGCCTCGGCATCCGTCATGTCGGCATCGTGACCGCGCGCGACCTGATGAAGATGTTCGTGACGCTCCCCGGACTCCGCACCGCCGCCGAGGCCGCGCATGCGGGCGACGAAGCCGCGCTCGAACGCCTGACGCTGATCGACGGGGTCGGCCCGGCCGTGGTGACGGCGCTCGGCGCGTTCTTTCACGAACCGCACAACAAGCAACTATGGGACGACCTGCTCGCCGAAGTCGCCCCGCCCCCCTTCATCGCGAACATTCGCGAGTCGGAGGTTTCGGGCAAGACGATCGTCTTCACCGGCACGCTTGAAACGCTCAGCCGTGACGAGGCGAAGGTACAGGCCGAAGCACTCGGCGCGCGCGTCGCGGGCAGCGTGTCCGCCAGGACGGACCTCGTCGTCGCGGGAACCGCCGCCGGGTCAAAGCTGAAAAAGGCCGCGGACCTCGGCATCCGGGTGATTGATGAAGCCGCCTGGGCGGAAATCGTCGCCGCGGTCTGATCGCGCAGCGGAGTGTCGCTTTTTTGCAACGCACCATGATTCAATTCGCCGTTCATCATTTCGTCATGGAACCTGTCATCGAACCGCAATAGTCGGGGTGCAGTGGACGCGGGAACGGGTACCGGACGGTGCCGAACAGCGCGCGCGTCGCGCGCAACAAGAGGGAAATTTCGATGCGAACCAATCTGTTCCTTGGCGTGGCCGCTGTCGCGCTGGTCATTCCAGCGGCGGCTTCGGCTCAGGATACCACCGCCGTGATTCGCGGAACGGTGACGCAGGACGGCAATCCCGTGGCCGGAGCTGATGTGGTTGCGGTCAACGTTCCGTCTGGCACCCGTTCGACTACGCGCACCGATTCGGACGGCAGTTTCAATCTGCCCGGATTGCGTGTCGGCGGCCCTTACACGGTCCAGGTCAACAGCGGTGGCATCGAAACCTCGGTCACCGATATCTACACGGTCATTGGTCAGGCTTATACCGTTCCCGTCGACCTTCCGGCTTCGAACGACATCGTCGTCACCGCCGCATCGTTGTCGGGCGCGGGGACGACGTCGGACGGGCCACAGACCGTGCTAGGCCGTACGGAGATCAGCCGCGTTGCGTCTGTAAACCGCGACGTGCGCGATCTTGAACGCCGCGATCCGTTCGCTACCCTCGATCTGGCGAACAGCCGTGCGGTGACCTTTGCCGGCGTCAATTCGCGGTTCAATCGCTTCTCGGTCGACGGCGTTTCGGTCGAAGACACGTTTGGTCTGAACTCGGATGCCAGCCCGACACGGCGCGGTCCCGTACCGCTCGATGCGATTTCGCAATTTTCCATTTCGATCGCTCCCTATGACATCCGTCAGGGCAATTTTCAGGGTGGCGCAATCGATCTCGTGCTGCTTTCGGGGACGAACAACTTCCACGGCACCGGATTTTACAGTCAGTATCGCGACGAGTTGCTCGGCGACAAGATTGGATCGTTCCGCTACAACGCGCCGAACTTCAAAAGTGAAACCTACGGCGCGACATTGTCCGGTCCGATTATTCAGGACAAGCTGTTCTTCATGGTCTCCGCGGAACGCAATATCGATCCGCGTCCTCAGACACCTTCGGTAGCAAGCGATGTTCAGGGTCTGACCGCGGCAACCGTCGGTCAGATTCAGCAGATCGCACAGAATAAATTCAACTACAACGCGGGCGGCATTGTCGGCATCTCACCGAACAAGGATGAGAAGATTGTCGGCAAGATCGACTGGAATATTTCCGACAATCAAAAGCTTTCGCTTACTTACATCAATTCATATGATTCCAATGTAAATATCCAGAACACGACTCTCTCCGGCTCGCGACCCGGACTGGGTTTGTCGTCCAACGCTTATGAATCGACCGAGCTGCTGCGCTCTGGTGTCGCGCAGCTGAATTCCGACTGGACCGACAATTTCTCGACCGAAGCGCGTTTTGGTTATACCAGCCGCTCGGCCGGCCAGAACCCGTTGAACGGTCTTGGCTTCGCGCAGTTTCAGGTTTGTACCGATGCAGCCTCGACGGGTTCGACGACCAGCTGCTCCACCGGCATCCCCAGCGTGACGTTCGGCCCCGACTCGTTCCGTCAGGCCAATACGTTCTTCACCGACCGGTATAAGGGGTCGCTGCTCGCGCGCCTCAACATGAACAATCACGATCTGAAGATTTACGGCGAATTCAACGAAACCCGCACGAGCAATCTGTTCGTCGCCAACGCGGCAGGCTCCTATTACTTCGATTCGATAGCCGATTTTCAGGCGGGTAACGCCAACAGCGTCAGTTATCAGGGTGCCGTCTCCGGCAACATCAACAAAGCTGCTGCCGACTTCGTTTACCAGCAATATACTTTCGGCGTCGGTGACGACTGGAACATCAGCGACCAACTCAGCGTATCGTACGGCATCCGCTACGATCTGTTCGGTCAGTCGGACACGCCGCCCGTCAATAACAACTTCATCGCGCGCTACGGCTTCCCGAATACCCGGACGTTCAAGGGGCTCGGCCTGCCTCAGCCGCGTGTGAGCTTCAATTGGAAGCCGACGCCGGTCGTCACGATTCGCGGCGGCGCGGGCATCTTCGGCGGCGGTACGCCCGACGTCTATCTCGGCAACAGCTTCTCGCGCACCGGAATTCAGACGAACAACGTCTTCGTCCAGCGCAACGCGAACGGAACGTTCCGCGGCGCAACGGACGCGGTCGGCGCGGCGGCTCTGAACAACGTCAACGGTGCCATGGTCAATCCGGCGCTGGTCGACTACACCGCGACGAATACCGGTTCGCTATCGCTCGCCGAAACCGACGCATTCGACCCGAGCTTCAACATACCGAGCCTGGTGAAGGCGACCTTGTCGGGTGATCTGCGCCCCAATTTCCTCGGCGGCGGATGGACCTTCGGCGCGGATTTCTACTACAGCAAGACGCGCGATGCGGTGCAGTTCACCGACATTCGTTCGGTTCCGATCGGTACGCTGCCCGACGGCCGCACCCGCTACGGCCCGCTGGTTCCCGGCGATAATTCGGGCAACGCGGATATCCTGCTGACGAACGGCACGCAGGGCCGCAGCTATATCGGCGTGGTCCGCTTCGACAAGAAATTCGATTTTGGACTGTATTTCGGCGGCAGCTACACGCTGGCCGACGTCCGCGACATCAGTCCTGCAACCTCGTCACAGGCGACGTCCAACTACCGCAACGCCGCCTTCCTCGATCCGAATTTCTCCGCCTACGGCACCTCCAACGATCAAACTCGCTGGGCCTTCAAATATAACGCCGGTTTCGCCCACGCGTTCTTTGGCGATTACAAGACGACGGTCTCGCTGTTCGGTGAAACCCATGCGGGCAAGCCGTACAGCTTTACGATGCGCGACAATGACTCGAATGGTGCGCGCAGCGCGGTGTTCGGGACGCTATACAACAACTACCGCTACCTGCTCTACGTCCCGACGTCCGGCAACGATCCTATCGTGACCTATGACTCGCCGGCGACACAGACGGCGCTCGAAAATTTAATCGGCAACTCGGTCCTGAAGAAATATCGCGGCCAGATCGCGCCGCGAAACATCGCTCGTTCGCGCGTATTCACGCGGATTGACCTTCATCTTGAACAGGAACTTCCGACCTTTATCGGCGGGTCGCGTGTTTCGGTGTTCGCGGACATCGAAAACCTGCCCAATCTGCTCAACAGCAAATGGGGTGGTCTGCGTCAGGCGCGCTTCCCCTACACGCTCGACGTCGTAAAGGTTCAGTGCCTCTCCGCCGCGGGCACAGTCGCCACATCGTCGGCACAACCTTGTGCAACCTATCAATACAGCCAGTATCAGGCGCCCGACGATTCGCGGCTGGACTCGGATCTGACCAACTCGCTGTATTCGATCCGCATCGGCGCTCGCTTCTCCTTCTAGGGCCGATGTCGTCTGGACCTGAAAAGGGCCACCGTTCCATCCGGGACGGCGGTCTTTTTCTTGGCGCACGATTGGCGTCGCCGCCGCGTAGGGGTTAGACGAGTCGGCGATGGCGAGCCTTCCCGACCCCTCGACCGCGCCGCACTGGGTCCGGCCGTTCTTCGAGGACAAGAGCCGAGCCTTCTGGACGCTTCAGGCGGCGGGCTGGACCGGCTATCTGCTGCTGCGCGGCGTGTCGGCGATCTCCAACGGCACCTCGCTCGACCTGATCATCCCGGTCATCATCGAAGCGATCGTCGGTTATTGCCTGACATTGCTGCTCTCGACGCTGTACGCCTATTACCGGCAACTCAACCGCGTCACCGGCGTGTTCCTGACGATCGCGACGCTTGCCGCGGCGACCTTCCTCTACGCGCTGCTCGATTCGCTCGCCTTCGCCTTCGTCGCGACCGGTGTGCCCGGCGTCACGGTCACCCGATTGCTCGGTTTCCTCTACGTCACCTTCACGGTGCTCGCCGGTTGGTCGGCGCTCTATTTCGGGATCAATTTCTATCTGATCGTCGAACAGCAAATCGACGAGATGCAGCTGCTCGGCAATCAGGCGTCGGCCGCGCAGCTGGCGATGCTGCGCTATCAGCTCAATCCTCATTTCCTCTTCAACACGCTGAATTCCATCTCGACGCTCGTGCTGCTGAAACAGACCGAGCGCGCGAACGCGATGCTCAGCCGCCTGTCCTCTTTCCTCCGCTACACGCTCGCCAACGAACCGACCGCGCATGTGACCGTCGCGCAAGAGGTCGAAACGCTGAAACTCTATCTCGAGATCGAAAAGATGCGGTTCGAGGAGCGTCTGCGTCCGCGTTTCGATGTCGATCCGGTGGCCGAAAAGGCGCGGCTGCCTTCGCTCCTTCTCCAGCCGCTCGTCGAAAACGCGATCAAATACGCGGTCACGCCGCAAGAGGAGGGGGCCGAAATCCATGTCGACATTCGCCTCGCCGGGGATCGCGTCCGGATCGCCGTATCCGACAGCGGCCCGGGCTTGCGCGGCGGACAAAAGGGGTCGACCCTTTCAACCGGCGTCGGGCTTGCCAATATAAGGGAGAGACTGGTGCAGGCATACGGCCCTGACCACCGCATCGAAACGCGCTCGGCGACGGGCGGCGGCTTCTCGGTAGAGATCGAGATCCCATTCCAGCTTGAAGCCGCCAATTAGAGAATTGTCATGACCATCCGTACCATCCTCGTCGATGACGAACCGCTTGCGATCCAGGGCCTTGAACTGCGCCTTGCCGCGCATGACGATATCGAGATCGTCGATAAATGCAGCAACGGGCGCGAAGCGATCCGCGGCATCAAGACGCATAAGCCCGATCTCGTCTTTCTCGATATCCAGATGCCTGGATTCGACGGCTTTTCGGTCGTGCAGGGGCTGATGGAGGTCGAACCGCCGCTCTTCGTCTTCGTCACCGCCTATAGCGACCACGCGATCCGCGCGTTCGAGGCGCAGGCGATCGACTATCTCTTGAAACCGGTCGAGGAATCGCGCCTCGCCGATACGCTCGACCGCGTCCGCCAGCGCCTGTCCGAACAGCGCAGCGCCGTCGAGACCGAAAAGCTGAAGGAAGTGCTGGCCGAGATCGCCCCCGATGCCGTCGCCGACCTGACCGATGGCGGCGACGCGCCCGTCAACCGCTTCGAAAAACTGATCAACATCAAGGATCGCGGTCAGATTTTCCGCGTCGACGTCGACACGATCGAACTGATCGAGGCGGCGGGCGATTATATGGTGATCAAGACCGGCGACAATTCGCTCGTTCTTCGCGAAACGATGAAGGATCTGGAAAAGCGTCTCGACCCCCGCCGGTTTCAGCGTATCCACCGCTCGACCATCGTCAATCTCGATCTGGTCCGGGAGGTGAAGCCGCACACCAACGGCGAATGTTTCCTGATCCTCAATTCGGGCTCGAACGTAAAGGTTTCGCGCAGCTATCGCGATGTGGTTGCGCGTTTCGTGCACTGACGCGACACGGCTCGACCCAACTCGGCCCGCAATCGACCCCCTCGCGCCGCGATGCTGCATCTGCTAACAGCGCGCGCGACATGCTTAACCTCAATTCGATCACCGTGCGCCTTGGCGGGCGCGTCATTCTGGACGGCGCGACCGCGGCGCTTCCCCCCGGCGCCCGCGTCGGGCTCATCGGCCGCAACGGCGCGGGAAAGTCTACGCTTGTCAAGGTGATAGCGGGACTTCTCGAACCCGATGACGGCACCGCCGCTATGCCGAAAGGCGCGAAAGTCGGCTACATCGCGCAGGACGCCCCGGCAGGCGACGCCACCCCCTTCGACACCGTCCTAGCCGCCGACACCGAACGCGCCGCGCTGATGCACGAAAGCGAGACTACCGAGGATCACGAGCGCCTCGGCGACGTGTATGAGCGCTTGATCGCTATCGATGCCTACACCGCGCCCGCGCGCGCCGCGCAGATCCTGCTCGGCCTGGGCTTCGACGAGCAGATGCAGCAGCAACCGCTCGACAGCTTCTCGGGCGGCTGGCGGATGCGCGTCGCCCTCGCCGCCCTGCTGTTCTCGCAACCCGACCTGCTGTTGCTCGACGAACCCTCGAACCACCTCGATCTCGAGGCGGTGATGTGGCTCGAGGATTTCCTGAAGACCTATCAGGCAACGATCGTCGTCGTTAGCCACGAGCGCGAGTTTCTCAACAACGTCGTCGATCACATCCTCCACCTTCAGGGCGGCAAGATCACGCTCTACCCCGGCGGCTACGACGCGTTCGAGCGCCAGCGCGCCGAGCGATTGGCGCAGATCGAGGCGGCACGCGCCAACCAGGCGGTGCAGCGCGAGAAGCTGCAAAGCTACATTGCCAAAAACTCCGCGCGCGCCTCGACCGCCAAACAGGCACAGTCGCGCCAGAAAATGCTCGCCAAAATGCAGCCGATCGCGGAGAGCTACAACGACCCGACGCTCAGCTTCAATTTTCCTGCTCCGACCGAACTTCGCCCGCCGCTCATAACGCTCGACATGGCGAGCGTCGGCTATGACGAGACTCCGATCCTCAAGCGGCTCAACCTCCGCCTCGATCCCGACGACCGTATCGCGCTGCTTGGGCGCAACGGCAACGGCAAGACCACGCTGGCGCGCCTTCTTGCGGCGCAATTGGCGCCGATGGACGGCGACATGACCGCGTCGGGCAAGATGAAGGTCGGGTATTTTACCCAATATCAGGTCGAAGAGCTCGACACCGACGACAACCCGCTCGAACACATGACGCGCACGATGAAGGGCGCAAGCCCCGCCGCGGTGCGGGGGCAGCTCGGCCGGTTCGGCTTTTCGGGCGACAAGGCGACGACCAAGGTCGGCAAGCTCTCCGGGGGAGAGCGCGCAAGGCTAGCCTTGGCGCTGATCACCCGCGACGCGCCGCACATGCTGATCCTCGATGAGCCGACCAACCATCTCGACGTCGACGCGCGCGAGGCGCTGGTTCAGGCGCTCAACGCCTATACCGGCGCGGTGATCCTGGTCAGCCACGACCGCCACATGGTCGAACTGACCGCCGATCGTCTCGTGCTGGTCGATGACGGCACCGCGCGCGAATTCGACGGCAGCCTCGATGATTATATCGCCATGATTCTCGGGGGGCCGGGCGCAAAAGCGGGCGGAAAGTCGGTTCGAAAGCCGGACAAGAAAACGGCTGCACAATCACGCGGTATTCACCAGACAATGCACAACACGCTGCAAGAACTCGAAGCCGTGATCGTTGAACTGCAAAGCGAATGCAGCGCCCTCGATCGTGCAATGTCCAATCCTGACGATGCCGAGCCGCCACATGCCGCATCATCGATGAGCGAACTTTCAAAACGCCGCGCCGCGGTTGGGGCACGGTTGAAAGAAGCGGAGGCCCGATGGCTGGAAGCGGGCGAGGAGCTGGAGGCCGCCGCCTGAAGCGTCGGGGCGGCTGAACCGTCGTTAGCGCGGAGCAAACACACTATCGTTGTACGTGCGAATACGGATCAGCCGTCGTGCTTTCTCTCGGCTTCGGGCACTTCTGCCGGACGTTCGAACCACGCCTCGACCGGTCCCGACAATTTCAGCGTCAGCGGACGGCCCTTGCGGTCCACTTTCTTGCCCAGCGCGACCCGGATCCAGCCCTCGGACAGGCTATATTCCTCGACATCCTTGCGCTCGGATCCACGAAAACGAATTCCGATCCCGCGTTCCAGCGCCGCAGGGTTAAAATGGGGGCTGTTGGCATGGGTCGAAAGGCGGTCGGGGGGTGTGTCGGTCATCCGCCAGCGCCTAGCGCAACACACCGGCCGCGAGCCACAAAAAAGCGCGGTAACATTGCGCAAGGCGCTCTTTTAGGAACCGGCTACTCACAGACCCTGACGCGTATCTGTTCCCCATAATAGGGGTCGAACCGCCATTGGTCATAACAACGCGGGGCATAGTTCCGATAGGAATTGTAATAACCGCGCTCGACTACCCGCGGCGGCGGCGGCGCATAATAACCGCGGGTATATCCGCGTTCATGATATCCCTGATCGTAGATCCGGTCGTTCCGGCTACCGGCGATCGCAGCACCGATCCCCAATCCGACGATTCCACCGAGAATGGCTCCTGCCGCTACATCGCCGCCGCCGCGGTGATGACCGCGATATCCGCCGCGCCAATGCTGCGCCTGGGCGGGTACCGCTGTGGTGAGTGCGGTCGCAGCGAGCGCGATTCCGACACCCAATCTTCTTACCGAACCGTTCATCCGAAAACCTCCTGGACTTCTCTTGCCTGTTAACGATCCCATTTTGGGCAAGACGTTGAAATCGGGTAGCCGGACGTCACTGAACCGGCCCCGAATGGTATGTTCATTCGCTGTTTAGCGCTTGCAGGGATCGTCTAATACGATTGCACGACCGGAGAACGTCACGCGTGCATGAAAAAGTAAATAGATCCGAGCGGCTGCGTCGCAGAACGGTAAACGATGCGACATGCTGCAAATAGTTCCATTCATTAGCTTTTATCTGGTGACACCAATTACTTTGTTCCATTCTGGGCCAACCGGAGCAACAGTAAATATTTGATTAGCTTTTATGCGTAAAAAAAGCTAATCAGAGGAAACTGTCCGCGCGTCATGTTGATGTGTGGGAGCGAGGAGGAGAATAGATATGCGAATGATGAAACTGGCTTTGATGACGACCGCGCTTTGCGCGATGCCGTCAGTTGCGAATGCGGCGCTGGTGGGTAGCCTAGGTGGCGGGACGGGTCCGTTCCTGAGCCTGAGTTCCGCTGGTTTGAATGGTGGTTCGGTCGCAACTCTGACCGGAGGCACCGTTTACACCGCAGATCAGCCGTTCGCGGACATCCCCTCGGGCGGTGTTTTCGGCGGCAATTTTCTGGCGGCCGGTCCGTCCTCCGGGCTTCTGGCGACGTTGAACTTCACGACGCCGACAAACTATCTGAGCTTCCTTTGGGGTTCGCCCGACACGTATAATGTGCTGACGGTAACGACGAACATGGGCGTTCAGACGTTTACCACGAGCAGCCTCGGATTTGCGGTATCGAACGGCAATCAGAGCTTTTCGCAATATGTTCAATTTGCAGCTTCGGCGGGTGAGACGATCAGCAGCGTTGCATTCAGCAATAATCCGTCGATCAATGCGTTCGAGAGCGCGAATTTCAGCGTCGGATCAGCTGTTCCTGAACCCGCAACCTGGGCGATGATGCTCGTCGGGTTCGGCGCGGTAGGCTATGCAATGCGTCGCCGCAAGAAGGTAACGACGCGTATTCAATTCGCGTAAATCGCCTTTGCGATAATCATGGTAAAGCCGCCGTCGCGAAAGTGACGGCGGCTTTACCTTTTTGTGACGTTCTCGGCTTGTATCCAGCCTAAAAAGTCTTAATCTTAATCAGCGCTTGGTTGCTAGCCGGCGTATGTTCGAGAGGCCGTCAGTTCGCTCCTCCAGCTCCTGGCGGCTTCTCCATTCCGATACGGTCTTTGCAAACGGCAGCGGTGTAGTCGCGCGAATCCCAACCATCGATGTCGCTCGGAAACCATCATTTATCGCCGACCGGTTGCGAATTGATGAACTCTGCGTTGATATCAGCGGGCATGGATGCGAACGCCGCCCAACTTGTCGCCCTGCGTCGTCACGGTGATGCGCGCGGCGGGTTAGCGAGACGTATAATGTCGAGACGTTTGTATCGCTCGGCATCGATTGCACCTTTATCCAGCACAATCACACGATCTCCGTGCCTGCGTTCACCCTGCGCGGCCTGCATTTGGTGCGCTGTTTCCGGGGGCGGATCTTCGACGTCGCGGTCGATGTGCGCGGCGGTTTGCCGACCTATGGACGCTGAGTGGTTACATCGAAGCATCGGACGCGGTGCGCACGGCGATCGCTGCCTTCCGGCCCGATATCGTCACGCATCTGGCCACCGTAAGCCATGTCGACCGCTCGATCGACAGCCCGGGCGCCTTCATCCAGACCAATCTTGTTGGCACCTATACGATGCTCGCCGTAGCATATGGCTATCGGCAGGAGTTGGACGATGACGCCCGCGCCGCCTTCCGCTTCCATCACATCTCGACCGGCGAGGTGACGGAGGGCATCCGGGACGTCGTGCTAACCGTGATGATCAGGCGGCTCCATCAGTTCGATCAGCATCCCGCCCATATCGCGAGGATGGACGAAGACGATCGGCGTCCCGTGCGCGCCGATGCGCGGTTCGCCAAGCACCGTTGCCCCCTTTGCGCGGAGATCAGCGACGGCGGCGGCGATGTCCGGCACCTCGAAACAGAGGTGATGCTGGCCCCCCGCCGGGTTTTTTTTGAGAAAGCCCGCGATCGGTGACGTCTCGGAAAGCGGTTCGATGAGTTCGATCTGCGCATTGGGTGCGTCGATAAAACACACCTTTACGCCTTGTTGGGGCAGGTCAAACGGGTTTCCGATCCTGGTCGCGCCAAGCAACACGCGATAGGTTTCAATTGCCTCCGCAATCGACGGTGTCGCGACGCCGACATGGTTGAGGCGGCCAAGGCTCATGTGCGTTCCTCCGTCATTCCGCGCGGTATCAGAGCGGAATGTTGTCATGCTTTTTCCAAGGATTCTCGAGTTGCTTCCCCCTCAACTTTCGCAGGCCCAGCGCTATGCGTCGTCTTGTATTGCGCGGTTGGATCACCTCGTCGATGAAGCCCTTGCTCGCTGCGACGAACGGGTTGGCGAAGCGGGCTTCATATTCGGCGGTGCGTTCGGCGATTTCGTTGGGCGTGCGTCCGCGGAAGATGATCTCGACGGCACCTTTGGCGCCCATCACCGCAATCTCGGCGGTCGGCCAGGCGTAGTTGAGATCGCCGCGCAGATGCTTGGATGCCATCACGTCATAGGCACCGCCGTAAGCTTTGCGCGTGATGACGGTAATCTTCGGCACCGTCGCCTCGGCATAGGCGAAGAGCAGTTTGGCGCCGTGCTTGATGATGCCGTTATGCTCCTGCGCGGTTCCGGGCAGGAAGCCGGGCACGTCGACGAAGGTCACGATCGGGATGTCGAACGCGTCGCAGAAACGGACGAACCGCGCGGCCTTGCGTGAGGAATTGATGTCGAGGACACCCGCCAGCACCATCGGCTGATTCGCAACGAAGCCAGCGGTGCGCCCCTCGATCCGGCCGAACCCGATCAGGATGTTGCCGCCATGCTTGGGTTGTATCTCAAAGAAATCGCCCTCGTCGACGACCTTCCGGATCAGCTCGTGCATGTCATAGGGTTGGTTCGCGGACGCGGGTACGAGCGTGTCGAGGCCGTGTTCGACCCGGTCCCACGCATCGGCGGTTGGGCGTTCGGGCACGCCCCCGCGGTTCGAGGACGGCAGAAAATTGAAGAAATCCCGCGCCGCCATCAGCGCCTCGATGTCGTTCTCGAACGCATTGTCGGCGACTGACGTCCTGGTCGTGTGCGTGACCGCGCCGCCCAGTTGCTCCTGCGTCACGACCTCGTTGGTGACGGTCTTCACGACATCGGGCCCGGTCACGAACATGTAACTCGAATCCTTCACCATGAAGATGAAATCGGTCATGGCAGGCGAATAGACCGCACCGCCCGCGCAAGGGCCCATGATCAGCGAAAGTTGCGGAACGACCCCCGACGCGAGCACATTGCGCTGAAACACCTCGGCATAGCCACCGAGCGAGGCAACCCCCTCTTGTATGCGTGCGCCGCCCGAATCGTTGAGACCGATCACCGGCGCGCCGACCTTCATCGCCATGTCCATGATCTTGCAGATCTTTTGCGCGTGGCGTTCGGACAGCGAGCCGCCAAACACGGTGAAATCCTGGCTGAACACGAACACCAGCCGCCCATTGATCGTGCCGGAACCCGTTACGACGCCATCCCCCGGGATGGTTTGCT
The DNA here is from genome assembly GCA_965219075.1 of Sphingomonas sp. Classification (GTDB taxonomy): domain Bacteria; phylum Pseudomonadota; class Alphaproteobacteria; order Sphingomonadales; family Sphingomonadaceae; genus Sphingomonas. Next base: position 920,782 of record CBDCMM010000002.1, on the reverse strand, counting down.
CCTGCATCCCGAAATCGACGCAATTATGTTCGACGAACATATCGAGTTCCTCGAAACTGCCCTCGTCGAGCAACACGTCGAGCCGCTCGCGCGCGGTCAGCTTGCCCTTGGCGTGTTGCGCATCGATGCGCCGTCCCCCGCCGCCCGTCCGCGCCGCTTCGCGCCTGCGCGCCAGTTCCTCCAAAGTCGATGACATCGGCACCTCGTTGTTCCTTGCTCGCCGATGACTAGGCTGGATGAGACACAATTGCGACAGCCGGACCGAAAACGTTTCGCAGCAGCCGCGGAACGCCCGCGCGTCCCGGTCGGTTGATCAACCATGCCATCAGCCGCGTCATCCGACCGCCTTCTTCGATTTCCACCATCACTGCCGGACAATTGCAGCCTGTTCTTTGATTTCGACGGGACGCTGGTCGAAATTGCGGATCGCCCCGACGCGATCATCGTGAAGCCCCGCATCATTGAGATGCTCTCCGGACTTTCGCGACGGATGCCGGGGCGGATCGCGATTCTCAGCGGTCGATCGATCGCTCAACTCGACGGTTTTCTCGGTGAGGGCGCGAAAGACTATGCGATTGCCGGTAGTCACGGGGCCGAACGGCGAACACCGCTAAACGGGCATATCGTTCCCGAGCGCCCGCAAACGCTTGATACGGCCGAAGCCCGTTTGCGGACGTTCGCTGATCAACACGGATTGGTCTGCGAAGCGAAATCGCTAGGCGTGGCGCTGCATTTCCGCCTTGCGCCGGAGGCCGAGACGACTGCCGTGCGGTTCGGATCGGCAATCGCCGAAGAAAGCGGCCTGACGCTTCAGCACGGCAAGATGATGATCGAATTGCGGGCGGCGGGCGACAAGGGCGATGCGCTGAAAATGCTGATGATGGCCCCGGCGATGGCGGGCACGATGCCATTGTTTTTCGGCGATGACGTAACGGATGAGGACGGGTTTGAGGCGGCAGCGGAGTTGGATGGTGCCGGGGTGCTGGTCGGGCCGATGCGTGAAACGTCGGCACGGTATCGGCTCGACGGTGTCGCTGCCGTGCACGACTGGATCGGTGGTGCGCTTCGTACGCTCTCCTCTTCGCGCCAATGACCTCATCGTCTGCCAGTTACCCTGAGTCTCTCCCTCGCGCGATTTTGCGCCAGGGTTCATGACCATCGCGCAGACATTGTTTGCAGGGATATTATTGGGCAATGATTGCGCAACGCGTCCGCCTGTCGGCAATCTCCGGCGCGCCATAGTCTTTAGCAAAGCAAGGAGCAGGATCCGATGAGTCGTCTGATCGTCGTCTCGAACCGGGTTCAGGCCCCGCAGAAAAGTTCGGGCGGTAATCAGGGCGGGCTGGCGGTTGCGTTGCTCGCGGCGCTTCGTAAACGCGGCGGAATATGGTTCGGCTGGTCGGGCGAGACGACCGAAAAGTTCACCGGCGACATTTGCTTCCAGGAAGGCGGCGGCGTGACGACCGCGACGATCGATCTCGAGGATCAGGACGTCGAGGAATATTATAACGGGTACGCCAACCGCACGCTTTGGCCGCTGTTCCACGACCGCATCGATCTGACCGAATTCGAACGCGATTTCGAAGGCGGGTACGCGCGAGTCAACCGAAGATTCGCTGAAACGCTCGCGCCGCTCCTCGAACCCGACGATATTATCTGGGTCCACGATTACCACATGATCCCGCTCGGCAATGAACTGCGAAAACTCGGGTTCGACAACCGGATCGGCTTTTTCCTCCACATCCCCTGGCCGCTGACCCGGCTGCTCCTGTCCTTGCCGACCCACCGGAAAATGGTCGAATCGCTGTTCGCCTATGACGTGGTCGGCTTCCAGACCGAGGACTGGCTCGACAGTTTCCGCCATTACGTGACGCGGCAACTCGGCGCGACCATCGGCGACGGTGCGATGATCACGCATGAAGGCCGGACAATCTGTGCGATCGCCGACCCGATCGGGATCGACACGGCCGAGTTCGAGCAGATCGCGACCGGCCACGACGCCCGCTTCGCGCGCGAACGCATGTATATGAGCGCGACCGGGCGCGCGATGATCGTCGGTGTCGACCGGCTGGACTATTCCAAGGGTCTGGCCGAACGGTTCCAGGGATATGAGCGGTTCCTTCAGCATCATCCCGAACGCCGCGGTCTTGTCTTCATGCTTCAGATTGCGCCGCCCAGCCGCGAAAAGGTGAACACCTATCAGGAAATCCGCGCGAGCCTCGATTCGCTGTCGGGACATATCAACGGCGAATATGCCGACATGGACTGGGTTCCTATCCGCTATGTCAACAAGGGCTATCCGCGCAACGAACTGGCGGGGATTTATCGTGCCGCGCGAGTTGCCCTCGTCACGCCGCTGCGCGACGGAATGAACCTGGTCGCCAAGGAATATGTCGCGGCGCAGGATCCGGGCGATCCGGGCGTTCTGATCCTCTCGATATTCGCCGGTGCCGCCGCCCAGCTGAAGGACGCCGTTCTCGTCAATCCCTACAGCGCGGAGGAGATGGCGGATGCGATCGACGTCGCGCTGCGGATGCCGCGCGACGAACGTATCCGCCGGTGGAAAGCGATGATCGAAACGCTGCGGCGCGAGGACGTCTATTGGTGGTGCGATACGTTCATGGACGCGCTGCAGAAGGACTAACATCGATTTGGCCGTGGCGGCGTTTTTGCCCCGACTTGATAGCGTCAATCCTCTAAAATCTTACTGTTGGCCTGCGGTTCGCGCATCCGGATGTAAACGACCAGCGAAACGCCGATCATGATACTGACATAGATATAAAAGCCCCGCTCATAGCCGATCTGCTTCAGGCCGAGCGCCACGAATTCGGCGGTTCCTCCGAATACCGTATTTGCGATCGCATAGGGAAGCGCGACGCCGAGCGCGCGGATATGGGCGGGAAACAATTCCGCCTTCACGACCGCGCTGATTGAACTATACCCGGTCACTATGACGAGCGCGCCCATCGCGATCAGTCCGGCGGCAACAGGATCGCGGATCGTCTCCAGCGCGGTAAAGATCGGATAGGTGAAGACCACCCCTGCGATCCCGAAGGCGATCATTAACGGCCGCCGCCCGACCCGGTCAGACAATGCGCCCGCCAGCGGCTGAAGTATCATGAAGACGAACAACGTCACCGCATTGATCCGCGACGCCGTTTCACGGCTGAAACCGCCCGTATTGACGAGGAATTTCTGCATGTAGATCGAATAGGCATAGAAGGCGAGCGTCCCGCCCGCGGTCAGAAACACGACCGTCAGCGCCTCGCGCGGATGCTCGGCGACCAGCGCGCGAAGTCCGGTCCTCCGCCGCTCGGCCGTGCTTACATTGGCGAAACTTTCGGTCTCGATCAGGCCGCGCCGCATGTAGAACACCACAATCGCAAGCAACGCCCCGACCGCAAACGGAATCCGCCAGCCCCAGGCATCGAGTGCCTTTTCGCTGAGCGCCGATTGCAGAACCAGCAGGAGAAGAATGGCGAGCAGCTGACCCGAGATCAGCGTGACATATTGAAAGGACGAATAGAAACCCCGGTGCTGCCGCCCCGCCATTTCGGAAAGATACGTCGCGCTGGCGCCATATTCGCCGCCGACCGACAGCCCCTGGGTCAGACGCGCCACCAGCAGCAGTGCGGGCGCGGCCAGACCGATGGTTTTATATCCTGGCGTCAGAGCAATCATCAGCGAACCGGCGCACATCAGCGTCACCGACAGGGTCAGTGCCGCCTTGCGCCCCTTGCGGTCGGCATAGATCCCCATAATCCACGCGCCGACCGGTCGCATTACAAAGCCGAGCGCGAACACCGCCGCCGCACTCAATAGCTCGACGGTCCGATTACCCGCCGGGAAGAAATGCGGTGCAAAATACAGCGTGAAGGCCGCATAGACGTACCAGTCGAACCATTCGACCAGATTGCCCGCAGACCCTCCTGCGATCGCCTTCAGCCGTCTGCCGTCGATCACTTGTGTGCCGCGGCGAGAACGCGGGCCAGAACGCGCGCCCAATCCCGGCATTGCGATGAGGTGGCGAGCAGGTCCTGGCGCACCTCGATTTCAACGCAGGGACGCAGCGCCGGATAGCAGTGACGTGGAATCGTGTAATCGATCTCGTCCATCCGGTAGGGCTCATTGTCACCGACGCACAGATCGGCCTCGCGACGAAGTTCGGCCAGCACCGCGCCGGACAGTTCCAGGTTGCCGCGGTCGTGCAGAATGCCGACCTGCCACGGGCGCGGTTCGCCGCCCTTCATCGTCGGGGTGAAACTATGGAGCGCGACGATCGCGGTGGGCATTCCGGCGGCATCACGCCGGGCGAGACCGGCGGCGATCGCGGCATGGTAGGGAGCATGGATTTCGGCGAAACGACGCGCGCGTTCCTCCGCCGTAAGGTTCCGGTTGGCGGGAATCTCCGTACCGTCGCTGATCTCGGGCGTCGCGTCGGGGCGGTCCGGTGCGCGGTTGCAGTCGATGACCAGCCGCGAATAGCTCTGGTGGATAAAGGCCGCATCCAGCCCCTCGGACAGGATCGCGCCCAATTCCGCGATCCCGATATCCCAGCCGATATGGCGCGAAAGCTCAGCCTCGGAGATGCCGAGCGATCCGAGCTTGCGCGGCACCGCCTTTCCGGCATGATCGCCGATCAGCAGGAATGGCGACCGCCCGGAGGAATTGATAATGTTTACCGGTGGTGGATCATCCGGCCCGAGCAGCGTATCGGGTGACGGCGCAAATGCTTTAGCGGACATCGAATGCCATTTCTGAATATCTCCCACGTAACAACCTATCTTTACCGCCGGCCGGTGGCATTTGGCGAGCACCGGATCATGGTTCGGCCGCGCGAAAGCTTTGATCAACACTTGCTGGAGGCGACGCTGAGGATTGATCCCGAGCCGTCGGATTTGCGGTGGTTGCAGGATGTTTTCGGGAATTCGGTTGCGATCGCGAGCTTCGACAGCCGCGCGGATAGGCTGGTGTTCGACAGCCGCGTGCGCGTCCAGCACAACCCCGCCCGCCCGCAAGACGTTGATATCGAAGGATATGCGCGGCTTTATCCGTTCACATATGCGTCCGAGGAAATGCCCGATCTGCTCCGTTCGATCGAGCGGCAGCATCATGATCCCGGGCGCAAGGTCGATGAATGGGCGCGCGGTTTTGTCGCGACGGGGGGTAGATGCGACACGCTGGCGCTGCTTTCGGACATTACGGAGGCGATCCACCGCGACTTTGTGTACGTCGCGCGCGCGGAAAAGGGGACGCAATCGCCGATCGAGACGCTGGCACGGCGGATGGGAACATGCCGGGACTTCGCGGCGCTGATGATCGACGCAGTCCGCGCGCTGGGGTTCGCGGCGCGGTTCGTGTCGGGCTATGTCTACAGCCCGACGGCAAGCGCCAGGCGGACGGGCGGCGGCAACACGCATGCCTGGGTCCGCGTCTATCTGCCGGGATCGGGCTGGGTCGAATTCGATCCGACCAACGGCATCGTCGGCAGCGAAGGCTTGATCCGCGTCGCGATCGCGCGCGACATCTATCAGGCGGTGCCGATTTCGGGCATGTGGAGCGGAATGGTCGGCAGTTTCGACCGCATGACCGTATCCGTCGACACGGTGGTCGAACAGGACCGTGACACGATGCACCTCGTTACCAATGCCGGAATGGAGACCAACGCGTGCTGATCAAGACCGGCTATGACATCAGATACGACAGCGACGTGGCAACGCCGATGATCGCGATGCTGAGCGTCCGTCCGGAGCGGGAGAAGGACCTGAAGACCCGGCAACGCATCACCGCGACGCCCGAGGTTCCGCTGACCGACTATGTCGACGGGTTCGGCAATGTCTGCACACGGCTCGTCGTCCCGGTCGGAGGCGTGCTGATATCGGCCGATTTCGTCATCGAGGACAGCGGCCTGCCGGACCGGATCAATGAAAATGCGGTTCAGGTGCCGGTCGAGGACCTGCCCGCCGAAACCCTCGTCTATCTGCTCGGTAGCCGCTATTGCGAAACCGACCGGATGTCGGACACCGCTTGGGCGTTGTTCGGGCAAGGCCCGACGGGATGGGCACGCGTCCAGGCAATCGTCAAATACGCGCATGAACGGATCGAATTCGGCTATCATCACGCGCGAGCGACAAAGACCGCGTTCGAGGCGCACGAGGAGCGCCGGGGCGTATGCCGCGATTTTGCGCATCTGGCGATCACGCTGTGCCGCTGCATGAACATCCCTGCGCGATACTGCACCGGCTATATGGGCGATATCGGCATTCCCCAGCTTGGTGATCCAATGGATTTCTCGGCCTGGATGGAAGTTTACCTCGGCGGCGAATGGTACACATTCGATGCGCGCCACAACAAACCGAGGATCGGACGGATCGTCATGGCGCACGGACGCGATGCGACCGATACCGCGCTGACGACGACGTTCGGTCCCGCGACGCTGGTCGGGTTCGACGTGCATACCGACGAGATCGACGAAGCGACCTGATCAGGCGGCACGCGAAAAGCGGCGGCCCAGCAGAGCATCGACATCCGCGCTCGCCACCGGACGGCTGAACAGATAGCCCTGGATGTTGCCGCAGCCTTCGCCGCGCAGCCGTTCGAGCTGATCGTCGTCCTCGACCCCCTCCGCCGTCGTCTCCATGCTGAGCGCCCCTGCCAGGTCGACGATCGCGCGAACGATGGCCGCGGCGCTCGAATCCTCGGCAACGGCGGTGACGAAGGAGCGGTCGATCTTGATCTTGTCGAAAGGGAAGCTGCGCAGATAGCTGAGCGAGGAATAGCCGGTACCGAAATCGTCGAGCGCGACCCGCACGCCCATGTCACGCAGACGGTGGAGCAGTTTTACGACCGCCGTCTCCCCATCCAGAAAGACGCTTTCGGTAATCTCTATTTCCAGCCGTTGCGGCACCAGACCGCTGCGGCCGAGCGCCTGCATGACGGTCGTAATGAAATTGCCGTTGCGGAATTGAAGCGGCGACACATTGACTGCCACGCGGACATGATCGGGCCAGCCGATCGCCTGGCGACAGGCCTCCTGCATCACCCATTCACCGATCGCGACGATCAGCCCGGTTTCCTCGGCGATGGGGATGAATTCAATCGGCGGGATCAGGCCGCGGGTGGGGTGATGCCAGCGCAGCAACGCCTCGAACCCGCCGATCCGGTCGGCCTTCAGATCGAACACCGGCTGATAATTCAGCTGGAACTGACCGTCATGAATGGCGGCGCGCAAATCGAGTTCGATCTGACGGCGATAGCGCGCGGCGGCATCGAGCGCGGGTTCGAAAAAGCGGAACACGCCGCGCCCGTCCTGTTTGGCGTGATACAGCGCAAGATCGGCATTTTTGATCAGATCATCGGCGTTGGCACCGTCCGACGGGCCGATCGCGATCCCGATACTCGCCGCAGTGACGATTTCATGGCCCTGCGCATCGATCGGCCGGCGCATCGCATCGAGAATATGCTGGGCAATCTTGCGGGGACGATCGGGATCGCCGAGATCCGTCAGGATGATCGCGAATTCGTCGCCGCCTAGGCGCGCGACCATCGCATCGGGCGCGGTTTCGACCAGCATCTTTCCGACACCCTGAAGCAAGGCGTCGCCGATCGGATGGCCGAGCGTGTCGTTGACCCCCTTGAAACCGTCCAGATCGAGGCAGAGGATGGCGAGCGTTCCGCCCGCGCGTGCGATCCGGGCGAGCGTGGCATCGAGCGACTGGCGGAAATAGGTGCGATTGGGCAAGCCGGTCAGCGAATCGTGAAAGGCCAGATGGCTGATCCGGTGCTCGCGCTCCAAGATACCTGCGGACATGCGGTTGAAGCTGGCGGCGAGGCGGCCGATTTCGTCCTCCCCGATCACCTCGACCTCGGTCCGCGCGCCTTCCTCAAGCGCCCGGGCGGCGGCGTCGAGCGCAGCGATAGGCCGCGCGATACCGCGGGCGAGACGGCGGCTGCCCGCGATAACCAGCAACAGTCCAAGAAGCCCGGCGAGCGCGATACCGATCTGGAGCGGGCGATAGGGTGCGAGCGCGGCGCTGAGCGGATAGCGGATCAGGATCGCGGCATCGGGCACGCGGCCGATACCGCCGAGCGGCTTGGCAAGCGCAAAGGCACGCCCGCCCGAAAGCGCCAGTGTCGTCAGTGCACGGCGCTTCCCCGAATCCCGGAGCAATTGGTCGATCGCATCCCGGCGCTCGATCGATCCGTCGACCGCGACCCAGTACCCCGCGCTATTGCGGCGGAGCATCGTCGCGGTCAGCGGGATCGCCGAAAGCCGTTCGAGCGCGTGCATCTCCGCCGCATCGAGACGCACCGCAAAGACGACATAGCCGATTTCGGTCGGGGCGAGGATCGGCGAGAGGATCAGGCGGAAGACCGCGCCGCGCGACACGACGACCGCGTCCCGCCTGCCGCCGGTTAATGCGCCGGGCAGCCCCGATACGATCGCGGCGAGTCCGCCCGCGCTCCGGCCCGGTTCGCTTGCCGTCACTTCACCGTCCAGCCCGACGACGAACGCATCCGCGACGCCCGCGCGCCGGCGCAGATTCGCAAGCGCGGAAAGAATTGTCGGCCTGTCGGCGCTGGCGACCGCCGCGCGAAAGCCGAAATCATGTGCGAGCAAATCGGCGGAGTCGCCTATCGACTTTGCGCGCAGCGCCCAGAGCCGGTCGTAAACGCTGCCGCTTGCGATAAGTTCGGCACGAACCGATTCGCGCGCATGATTTTCGATCATCGCCTGCGCGACGATCGCAACGATGACGAGCGCGCCCGTGAAAAGCGCGGCGTAAAGCACCGCAAGCCGGGTCCGCAGATGCGTGAAGCGAAGGGCGCGCGGCCCCGTCATCGCGTGATCGCGAAGATCTTGCTGCCGCCGCCCGCCGCGACCGCCAGCGGCTGCGTCGCGACATTGCCCGGCGCGCGGATCGAGGGGTGCCAGACGCTGACCTTTGCCGCTCCGGCTGGGACGTTCGCGAATTCGACATGCCCGTTCGCGTCGGTCTGCGCGGCGAACGGCGTTGCGCTGACGATGATGAAGCCGTTCATCGCATCGTGGATATTGCAGCCGAGCGCGACGACGCCGGGTTTGTCGAACACGACGCTGCGTGATTCGTCCCTGCCGTAGAGCTTCAGATCGATCTTCTTGGGCGCGGAAAAGGAATAGACGTGGTGGCGTACCTTGTCGCGATTGGGAAAGCTGACGCTCGCGCCGACGGGCACGATCAGGACATGCGGCTGAAACTGGATATCGCGCTGTTCCATTGCATAGGGTCCGCGCGGCACGGGCGCGGCGACGCCGGGCAGGACAAGCGTCACCACGGCCCCCGCAAGCCCGCGCCCGTCGACCCCGCGTACGTCAAGACTGACATTCCCGGCCCGGGCGGCCGCCGGTGCAAGGATAAGGATCAAGGCGAACAGGCGGACCAGCATCGTTCCGGTATCGAACCGGCGCAATTAAGATTTGGTAAAAACGGCGTCGAGCGGAGGGGCAACGCAAGCTTAACCATTCCGCGTCATTGCCGCCAGCATGACGAAACCGGCACCGTCGTCCTTTGGCGCACTTCCCCTCATCGTTGCCGCCGTGACCGCGGTATCGTTCGCGTCCCCCGCCAGTGCGGGCGAAGGTCGGGCGGGCGGCAAGCTGCTGCTCACCAACGGCGTCACCACGATCGAGGGAAGCTCGGGCGGCGGCATATCGACATGGGCGCTGATCGCCGGGAACGAGACGCGTGACGGGATCGGCGGTTCGGCGCATGCCTCGCTCATCGTTCTGCCCGATTATCGCTGGACGAGCTACGGCGCGGCGATCGGGCTGAAAGACCGGATCGAACTCAGCTATGCGCGGCAGAATTTGGATACGCGGGACGTGGGCGCAAAGCTCGGCATCGGGCGCGGCTATACGCTCAATCAGGACGTGTTCGGCGCGAAGCTGAAGCTGGCGGGGGATGCGGTGTACGGCAGTCCCTATCTTCCGCAGATCGCGGTCGGCGTTCAATACAAGCACAATCTCGATGCGCCGATCACCCGCGCGGTCGGTGCCGCGCATGCCGAGGGCGTGGATTTCTACGTCAGCGCGACCAAACTGTTCCTGCGGCAAAGCGTACTCGTGGGTGCGGCGGCGCGGTTGACCAATGCGAACCAGAACGGGCTGCTCGGTTTCGGCGGCGACCGGAGTGCCGGGCGCAGCGTCCAGTTCGAAGGATCGCTCGGCTATCAATTCTCCCGCCGCTTCGTCGCCGGCGGCGAATACCGGACGAAGCCCGACAATCTGGGCTTTGCGCGTGAGAATGACTGGGCGACCGCCTATGCCGCCTATGCGCTCAGCCGCAACTTCACCGCGACCGTCGCCTATGTCGATCTCGGCTCGGTGGCGACCGCGAAGCATCAGCGCGGCGCGTTCCTGTCGCTCCAGGCTGCATTCTGACCGCTTGCCGAAGGATTAGATCATGTTGACGTTCGCGCTGCTGCTCGCTCTCCAGTCCGCGCCCGCCATGCCCGGGGAAGACGCGGTCGCATCCTACCCGGTGGCCGATACCAATGCCGGGGCGTCACCGTTTTCCGGGACGCGCATGCTGGCGGCGTTCCACGGAGTCGAAGGGATCGGGCGGGTCGTCGACGACCTGGTCGAAACGAGCCGGAACGATCCGCGCATTTCGGATATTTTCAAGGGTCAGGACATGGTCCGCCTGCGGCGGACGCTGAAGGAGCAGTTCTGCTATATCTTGGGCGGCGGCTGCACATATAGCGGGCGGGACATGGCCGCGTCGCACAAGGAGCTGGGCATCCAGACCAAGGACATGAACACGTTGGTCGCGAACCTGCAAAAGGCGATGAAGCGGGAGCATGTCCACTTCGCGGCGCAAAATGCGTTCCTGGCGAAGCTCGCGCCAATGAAGCACGACGTCGTCAGACGCTGACCCCCGGAACCGGCGCGCATCGCCGATAGTTTACCTATGTGTACCGCGCGACCCGACGTTCGGGATCAAGGCGGATACGCAAAGGAGTGTTTCGATGGGTGAGTTCACCGATAAAATGAAGGCCGCCGGCAACAAGGTTGCGGGTGCGGCCAAGGACGCGGTCGGCGACATGACCGACAATGAAAGGCTGCAGGCCGAAGGCAAGGCGCAAAAAGCCAAGGGCAGCGCGCAGGACGTCTCCGGCAGCGTCAAGGGTGCGCTTGGCGACGATATCTGATCATCAGACGCCTTGACCTGATGGGTCATTGAATTGCGGGCCGCGCGCAGCGATGCGTTGCGGCCCGATCTGTGCCGGTCTAAGCTATGCGGGCGATCTGCCTCGTGACGGTATAGCAAAGGAAGATGTGTGCAAGGCTGGATGCCCGTCATCGTTGCAATCGTCTGGGCGGTGTTGCTGGGCGGGCTCGGCGGCGCGCTGACGACGATCGGACCCTGGTATCGCGGCCTCGCCAAACCCGCCTGGCAACCGCCCGATTGGTTGTTCGGCCCCGCCTGGACGGTGATATTGGGGCTGGCTGCCTGGGCCGGTGTGCTCTGCTGGCATGCCGCGCCGGATGCGGGAACGCGGGCGGACGTGCTGATCATTTATGCGGTCAATTTCGTGTTTCATTTTGCGTGGTCGCCGATCTTCTTCACGCTCAGGCGTCCGGATGTGGCATTGGTTGAGGTGGTGTTTCTGTGGGCGTCGATCGTCGCGATGGTGTTCGTCGCCGCGCCCTTGTCGGGGACGGCGGTGCTGGCGCTGCTGCCGTATCTGCTGTGGGTGAGTTTTGCCGCGTTCCTCAACCTGACGATCGTGCGGCTCAACCGGCCGTTCGCCTGATCCCGCTAATCCGCGACCGCGATCCGGCGGCGGGCGGACAGCTTGGCGGCGATCACCCCGCCGATATTGGCGAAGAACAGCCGCAGATGCGCCTTGTGCTGGCGGCGGACCATTTCCTTGTTCATATAGGCTTCCCAGGTGAGCCGCTGGACATCGGGATCGCGGCACATCGCGACGAAGCGCTCGCGCAGCCAGTCGGTCCTGTACCAGACGCCCTGCAACAGTCCGAGGATCAGGAAAACGCGGCCGTGCGCCGCGATGAACTGCCGCCGCGCCGACGCGAGCGCGCGGGCATCGCCGGTCGCGATCGCGGTTTCGACCGCATCGGCCCCCATCCTGGCGCTGGTCATCGCGTAGTAAATCCCTTCGCCCGATGCGGGAGCGACGACCCCGGCCGCATCGCCGATCAGCAGGACATTGCGACCATCGTCCCAGCGCGCAAGCGGCTTCATCGGGATCGGCGCCCCCTCATGACGGATTGTCACCGCATCCGTCAGCCCGCAATCGGCGCGAAGCGTGGCGACCGATTTCCTGAGCGAAAATCCCTTGCGCGCGCTGCCGACGCCGATGCTGGTCGTGTGCCCGTGCGGGAACACCCAGGCGTAGAAATCGGGCGACAGGCTGCCGCGATAGACGACATCGCACTGGGCGGGATCGAAATCCGCGTCGCTGCCGTCGCCGGGGGATTCGACGATTTCGTGATAGGCGAACACGCTTTTGGTTTTCTGGCGGGGCAGCGCGATGCGCGCGACCTCCGACTTGGCACCGTCCGCGCCGATCACGAATCTTGCGGTGACGCCGTGCTCTTTGCCGCCGCGTTCGGTGGTGTAGCGAAGGCCGATGCTGCCGTCGGGCAACCGGTCGAGTCCGGTGAACAGCCCGGTCCGTCGCTCCGCGCCTGCGTGCCCGGCCCGCTCCCGCAACCATTCGTCGAAGCCGTCGCGGTCGACCATGCCGACAAAGCCGCCCTCGATCGGCATCGGCACCGTCTTGCCCGACGGCGCGACGATCCGCGCGGAGGTGACCCGCGCCTTCAGGAGGTAGTCGGGGATTGCGAAGTCGCGGATTGCGCGCGGCGGGATCGCGCCGCCGCACGGCTTGATCCGTCCCGCCCGGTCGAGCAGCAGGACGCGGCGGCCGTTCTCGGCCAGCGCCTGCGCGGCAGTCGCCCCGGCCGGGCCTCCCCCGACGACGACGACATCGAATTCAGCCATCCGGCCTCTCCTTATTCCGCAGCAACCATCATACGATCATGCGTCCGAAGCGCCGACGGTCCGCGCCTGACAAGCAACAGCGCGGCGGCGACGAACAGCACGCCTTCGCAGAGAAATACCACCGCATAGCCGCCCGTCGTCAGCCCGAACCCGATCCGGAGGCCGTCGACCGCGAGCGTGCCCGCAAAGCCGCCGCCGCCGAACGCGATCGCCTGCGCCGCGCCCCAGACACCCATCCTGACCCCGGCACCGTCGCCGTCCTTGGCGAGCGTCATCATCAGACCGATCGCCGACACCGCGAACACGCCGTTGCCAAAACCGAGCGCGACGATCGCGGGGCGAAGGAGTCCGGCGAGCGCGTTCGTTCCGCATAGCGCAATCAGGGCAAGCGCCGCCGCCGATGCGGTGCAGCCGATCATCGTCACGCGGACCATGCCGGGCTTCGTCCCGGCACTGACGAACCGGCCGAGCAACGCGACCGCCAGCATGCCCGCCAACACGCCGCCGTTCTGCATCGAGGTGATCGCGCTCGTTTCGGCAGGGGTAAGGCCGAAAACAAGCCCCGCGAACGGCTCCAGGATCAAGTCCTGCGCGCTATAGGCAAGCATCGAAAGGAAAACGAAGGCGGTGAAGCGGCGCGCGACCGGATCGCTCCAGACCGTTGCGAGCGCCCTGCCGAACCCCGGCGATGCGGCCTCGATCCGGGTGACCGCGCCGCGCTCCAGTCCGATCGTCGCGATGCATGTGACGACCAGGGCGGTGCCGCCGACCGCGGCGCTGAAGCGAACGAGCCGTCCAAGCGTAAAGGGTTCGAGATAGGCGCTTGCCGACGCGCTGGTAGCAATGAAACCGGCGATCATCATGATCCAGACGACCGAGGCGGCGGCGGGCTTGCGTTCGGGCGCGACCCGGTCGGCAAGCAGCGTCAGCGCGGCGGTCCCGCTTGCCCCGACGCCAACGCCTATCGCGGTAAAGGCAATGATCGCGAGCAAGAGTCCGATGGAAAAACTCTGCGCCATCTGCGCGGTCGCCACCGCCGCGAGTATGCCGCCCGCCGCGAGCAGCGCCATCCCGCCAATGATCCAGGGCGTCCGCCTGCGGGCACGGTCGCTCGCATAGCCCCAGCGCGGCCGCAGCGACTGGAGCGCATAGTGAAACCCGACCAGCGCCCCCGGCACGCTTGCCGCGAGATGCAGCTCGACGACCATTACCCGGTTGAGGAGGGACGTCGTCAGAACGACGATCGAGCCCAGCGCCGCCTGCACCAGCCCGAGCCGCGCGATGCTCGACCAGCCGAACGACGGCGCAGGCGTCATCCGCCGATCCCCGCACGGACCGCGAACGCTGCGACCATCATGCCGGCGACGAACAACGTCACGCCGGTGCCGTTATACCAGGGGGCGAAGCGTTCCGGATCGCGAACCAGCCGCCGCATTAGCGCGATCTGCGCGGCGAGCAGCAAAGCGACCGCGCCCGCGCGCACCGGCATGCCTGCACCGAGCAGCAGCGTGGCGACCATCGCCTGCGGCACCGCCATCATCAGGCAGGCGACCGTAGCGGCGCGTTTGACGCCGAGCGTGACCGGCAAGGACGCGATCCCCATCCGCTGATCGCCCTCGACCGCCTTGAAGTCGTTGAGCGTCATGATGCCGTGCGCGCCGATCGAATAAAGCAGCGCGAAGAGGAGCAGCATCGGCCGGGCAAGCGCCGCCGTGCCGCCGATCACCAGCGCGCCGGTGACCCAAGCCAGCCCTTCGTAAGAGAGTGCGGTGACACCGGCACCGATCCAGCCGCTTTGCTTCAGCCGGAGCGGCGGCGCGCTGTACGCCCAGCCCGCCAGGAGCGCGAGCGCCGTCGCCGCGAATACGGATACGCCGAGCAGGGCCCCGAAAATCCCCGCCGCCGCCGACCAGAGGACGGCGACCGCCAGCCCGCTCCGGCCCGGCAAACGTCCTGATGGGATCGGTCGTCCGGGCTGGTTGATCGCATCGACATGCCGGTCGCACCAGTCGTTCATCGCCTGAGACGCGCCGCACACCATCGGTCCGGCGAGAACCATGCCCGCCGCCATCAGTCCCCAGGAAAAGGGATGCTCGCGGCTTGTTCCAGCGACCGCGCCGCATGCGAAAGCCCAGGACGGCGCGAACCAGGTGACGGGTTTAAGCAACTCAAGCACCGCCGCCGGGGCGATGCCGTGATAGGTCCCGTCAAGCGTGCGAGTCCGCGCCATAGTCGAATAATAACCCTGACACTTCATACTGTCCAATAATATAGACGTTCCGGGTTCAGTCCGAGGCGTCTCCGCCAATGTCGTAGCGCGCGAGCTTGGCATAGAGGCTCTGGCGGCTGATCCCCAGCATGTCGGAGGCCGCAGCGCGGTTGTTCTCGGTCATGCCGAGTGCGGTTTCGATACACAGACGCTCGATGACGTCGGTCGTATCGCGCACGATGTCCTTCAGCGATACCCGCCCGACTACCTCGGTCATCCGCTCGGCAAGTCCTGCGCGGTCCTGGATTCCGAGCGCCTTGGTCCGCCGGTCACGATCCGCGGTCCGCACGAAAAAGCCGAAACATTCCTCGTCCGAATGAGTCAGATGGACCGCATCGATGTCGATTTCGATCGTTCCGCCGAACGATCCGACAAGCACGGTCGCGAAGTTGCGCACGCTATTCTGGTCACGCAGTGCCGCGACCAGAATATCGGTGTCGATGCCGTTGCGCCCGATAAACCGCTCCAGCGGCTGTCCGAGCGCATTTTCCTCGACACTCAGTTGTGCCAGATCGATAAAGGCACGGTTGACGTGAACGATGCGCAGATCGGCCGAGGTGATGACGACGCCGTGCGGCAAGCGCTGGAACAAGGCGTGCGTACTCGAACGCGACGCCCGGCGCGCACCCGATCGATCTTCATCGCCGAGCATCCTGAGCAACAGTCGCGACGTGTTTTCATAGCGGAACAGCGCGACCTGGAAACTGCGCGACCCGCCGCTTTTGAGCGAAGCGGAAAACGTGCCGATCTTGCCGGTCGACTGCGCATGATCGAGCGCCTTTTCGACACGCTCCGCATCGCCGCGTTCGATGAGAGTCAGAAACGACTGACCGACGGCCGGTGCCGATCCGTCGGGAAACCGCGCGAGCGCGACATGATTGAGGTCGATCAGCTTGTAGCTGTTGCCATCAAGCGTCAGTACCGCAAGGTCGGATAGCGCCAGCATCGTCTGAAACCGCAGATCCGCCTGACGCAGACGCGCATGGTTTTGCGTCAGTTCGCGCTGCGCCTCCATGAAACGGCGCTGGACGACCGCGCCCTGTCGCTCGTCACGGCCGACCGCGAGCATCCGGCCCCCACCCAACCCGAAAACCTGAAAACTGATCGGCACGTCGTCGGTATCGGGAACCGGGAAGTTGACGTGCCGCCAGCGGCCCGCGCTGCTCGTACCCGCCAGCATCGATTCGACTTTGACGCGCGAATCGCCGGTCACCAGATCGACAAGACGCCTGCCAATCAATTTTCCGAGGCCCGCCGCTGCGAGATCGCTCCCGCCGTAGGAAACGTCGCGTACGACGCCGTCCGCCGCCCCGATCACGAAGGCGATATCCGAAACCTCGCCCATGATCCGCGCGAAGATTTCTGCGGAGACGGTACCGAAATTCTCGTCGGGATTTTCGAAAGTGCGTACGATAGTCATTTTGCGTCCGGTCCAGTGTCATGCCCATCTAGCATGCGCAAGATTAACCTCGATCAAATCAAATTGGGGGAATGAACGGTTCGATCCGCTGCACCAGCTCTGCGGCGTCGTCGGCGCAGAGATCGGCACCCATTTCCATCGCAACCTCAGGACGCCCGAGGAGGAACGGGCCACCGACGACGACCCGGACGCGCGGGTTTCGCGACCTCTGGCGGATTTCGGCGATCAGCTGCGCGACGGGCGCGACCGCGCGCTTATGCCCGACGGAAAACCCGACAATATCATAGTCACGCTCTGCGACCACGTCGCTCGGATCAGCCGATCGCCCCGCAATATCGGCGCGAACGTCCCAGCCGGCTCGGCGCAGGTAGAAACCGACCAGCGCCAGCCCGAAGCCGTGTTGATCCCCCGGTGCCGGTGCCAGCAATATCCGGCCGCCATGCTGAGCGCGCGCCGAGGGATCGGCATGCGGCGGTTCGAGATCGACCAGTATCAGTGTAAGCCTGTGCATGCCGAGCGTGACGTCGACGAAGCTGCAAAGATCCTCATTCCACATCTCACCCAGATGCCGCGCGGCAAGCGTCAGCAAATTGGGCAACAGATCGGCGACCGACAGATCGGCGCGGGTTTCGACCCAGTGCGCAAACAACGGCTGATCGTAATCCGGCGCAATCAGGCGTTCTGCACACTCCCTGACGAAGCGCGCCGATGAGGGATCCCGGTTCGCTGGCGCAACCTGCCCCGGCGCCGGTTCGAACCGGTAATCCGGACAGAGCGCAAATTCCTGCGGGGCGAGGAAATCGCTTGCATCAGCGAAGCGAGCGGCGCTGACCGCATGATTATGCGGTTCGGGAAAACCGTGATGCAAAGATAGCGCCATACGCCGCCCTCGCAGAGCAAAGACCACGTCGGCCCAGTCCGCGTGGCTGAAGCGATAACATACCTTTAATGCGCCAAACGCAAGTAAAAACTGTCAAATTTATTTGACGTTCGGTTTGCTTGACACACGATCTGACAAGTTTATTCTCGGCACAGGATCGAGGGAACCGCCGACGATGACCACATCGCTCTATACCCCGGCTCAGCGCGCCCGCCGCGACCAAACGGTGTGGACAACCGTACAGGCGATCCTCGCGCCGCTTCAGTTCCTCGTCTTCGCGATCAGTCTTGTTTGCGTGTTGCGCGCTCTTTCGACCGGAGAAGGCTATGCGCTCGCTACGGCATCGGTCGTCGTGAAAACGGCGCTGCTCTACGCGATCATGGTGACCGGTGCGGTCTGGGAGAAAACGGTTTTCGGACGCTATCTGTTCGCGCCCGCCTTTTTCTGGGAGGACGCGGTCAGCTTTGTCGTGCTGGCGCTCCACAGCATCTACATCGTCGCACTCGTGACAGGCGGTCTCGCCGGCCATGCGTTGCTGCTGCTCGCGCTGGCGGCCTATGCGACCTATGCCGTCAATGCCGCGCAGTATGTGCTGAAGTTCCGGCTCGCGCGCCGGTCGACACTGGCATCGGAGCCGGTGACGGCATGAGCATGCAAGCGCCCCGGCAGCACGCGGTCTTTTGCGGACTGACCGGAATCGTCTGGCTCCACCGCAAGATCGATGACGCTTTCTTCCTGGTGGTCGGATCGCGGACCTGCGCGCACCTTGTCCAGTCCGCGGCAGGGGTCATGATCTTTGCCGAACCGCGGTTCGCGACCGCCATCCTTGGCGAACGCGACCTGGCGGGGATGGCGGATGCGAACGAGGAACTCGATCGGGTCGTCGACCGGCTGCTCGACCGGCGCGGCGACATCAAGCTGCTCTTCCTGGTAGGCTCGTGCCCGTCCGAGGTGATCAAGCTCGACCTGTCGCGCGCGGCTTTGCGGCTGTCGGCAAAACATGCGGGGCGTGCGCGCGTCCTGAACTATTCCGGAAGCGGGATCGAAACGACGTTCACGCAAGGCGAGGATGCTTGCCTCGCCGCGATCGTCGCCGAATTGCCCGACGCGCCCGCCAATGCGGCCCCGGCATTGCTTGTCGTCGGCGCACTCGCCGATATTGTCGAGGATCAGTTCGCGCGGTTGTTCGCGCAGATCGGAATCCGAGGCGTGCGCTTCCTGCCCGAACGCCGCGCCGCGCTCGAAACACCGGTCGGGCCCAACACGCTGGTCCTGCTCGCGCAGCCGTTTCTGGGGAATACCGCGCTGGCGCTGGAGGCGCGGGGGTGCCGTCTGATCGAGGCCCCCTTCCCGCTCGGCGTCGAAGGCACGACGCTCTGGCTGAAGACTGCCGCCGCCGCGATGGGGATCGCCGGGCAGGCCGTCGACTCGGCGATCGAGCTGCCCCGCGCTCGGGCCGAGCGCGCGCTTGCCCGCCACCGTCCGGCGCTTGCGGGCAAGTCGGTGATGTTCTTCCCCGATTCGCAGTTGGAGCCCGTCCTAGCACGGTTCCTGAACCGCGAACTCGGCATGCGCCCGATCGAGGTCGCGACCCCCTATCTGAACCGGCGTCTGCTGTCGAAAGAGCTCGCGCTGCTCGGCGACGTGCCCGTCGTCGAAGCGCCCGATGTCGATGCACAGCTTGATCGTACCAGGGCGGAACGCCCGGACGTGACGGTCTGCGGACTCGGCCTCGCCAATCCGCTCGAGGCGGCGGGGCTGACGACCAAATGGTCGATCGAACTGGTGTTCTCGCCCATCCACGGATTCGAACAAGCGGGCGACCTCGCCGAACTGTTCGCACGCCCGCTCGAACGCCGCATGCGGCTGGCGGTGTAGCGATGGACCTGACGCTCTGGACGTATGAAGGCCCCCCGCACATCGGTGCGATGCGGGTCGCGACCGCGATGGAGGGCGTCCATTACGTCCTGCACGCGCCGCAGGGCGACACCTATGCCGACCTGCTGTTCACGATGATCGAGCGCCGCGACGCGCGCCCGCCGGTCACCTATACGACCTTTCAGGCAAGCGATCTCGGCAAGGACACCGCCGACCTGTTCAAGAACGCGGTCGCGAACGCGGTCGATCGCTTCCGGCCCGAATTGCTGCTGGTCGGGGCGTCCTGCACTGCGGAACTGATCCAGGACGACCCGGGCGGGCTGGCGAAGGCGCTTGATCTCTCCATCCCCGTGGTCCCGCTCGAACTTCCCGCTTACTCCAAGAAGGAAAACTGGGGCGCGGCGGAGACGTTTTACCGGATCGTGCGCAAGCTCTCCCGTACCGTTCGTCCTGAGCGCGTCGAAGGGCGGGTACCATCGTGCAATATCCTTGGTCCGACCGCGCTCGGCTTTCGCCACCGCGACGATCTGCGCGAGGTCAGGGCGCTGCTCGCCGATCTCGGCATCGCGGTGAATGTCGTCGCGCCGCTGACCGCCACCCCCGCCGATATCGCGCGGCTGGGGCATGCCGACTTCAACATCGTCCTTTATCCGGAAGTCGCCGCCACCGCCGCCGCCTGGCTGAAACGCGAATACGGCCAGCCGATGACGAGCATCGTGCCGATCGGCGTCGGCGCGACGCGCGACTTCATCGCCGAGATCGCGGCGCTGGCAGGCATCGACCCGGCACCGGCGCTGGCCCGGGCGTCCAACCTGCCGTGGTATTCGCGCTCGGTCGACAGCAATTATCTGACCGGCAAGCGCGTATTCGTGTTCGGCGACGCGACGCATGCGATCGCCGCCGCGCGCGTCGCGACCGAGGAATTCGGCTTCACGCTCGCCGGGCTTGGCACCTATTCGCGCGAACTGGCGCGCGAGGTTCGCACCGCGGCTGCGACCTATGGGCTCGAGGCGTTGATAACCGACGATTATCTCGCGGTCGAGGAAGCGATCGTCGCGGCAAGCCCCGAACTGGTGCTCGGCACGCAGATGGAGCGGCATATCGCCAAGCGTCTGGGGATCGCTTGCGCGGTCATTTCCTCACCCGTCCATGTCCAGGATTTTCCTGCGAGGCACAGCCCGCAAATGGGGTTCGAGGGCGCGAACGTAATCTGGGATGCGTGGGTGCATCCGCTCGTCATGGGGCTTGAGGAGCATCTGCTGACGATGTTTCGCGGCGATGCCGAATTCCACGACGAAGCGGGCGCTTCGCACCTGCCCCCGGCAGCGCCGGCTCCGGTCGTTGCCGAAATCGGCTGGGACGCCGATGCCACGAAGGAACTCGCCAAGATCCCGTTCTTCGTACGCGGCAAGGCGCGGCGCAATACCGAGGCCTATGCCGCCGAACGCGGCGCTGAGCGGATCACGCTCGACACCCTTTATGAAGCGAAGGCGCATTATGGGAGGTGAGCGGATCAAGATGGTCGTGCTGACGCTCGACGCGCATCTGACCGGCGTGCTGGCAATCGCCGGTCAGCGAATGGCGGGCGACCTGCCGGGCTTCGAGCTGTCGCAGCATATGGCGAGCCGCTGGGCGAACGACCCGGCCGCCGCGAGCGAAGCAAATCGCGACATCGCCGACGCCGATATCGTCGTGTCGCACATGCTGTTCCTGGAGGATCATTTCCTCCCCGTGATTGATGCGTTGCGCGCGCGCCGCGAACATTGCGCGGCGATGATGGGCTGCATGTCGGCGGGCGAGGTCGTCAAGCTGACCAGGCTCGGCAAGTTCGACATGCAGGGTGAAGGCTCGGGCGTCGCCGCCCTCATCAAGAAGATGCGCGGCAAGGCGAAAGGGCCCGAAACCTCGGGCGCGCGCCAGATGGCGATGCTTCGCCGCCTGCCCAAGATCCTGCGCTTCATCCCCGGCACCGCGCAGGACATGCGCAGCTATTTCCTCGGCATGGGTTATCTGCTCGCCGGCTCGGCCGATAATATGGAGGGACTGATCCGGCATCTGGTCGGTCGCTACGCCGCCCCGGCGACGCCGCTTCCGGCCGCCGCCGAACCCGTCGCCTATCCCGATATCGGCCTGTACCATCCGCGCATGCCCGGCCGTATCGCGGAGGACACGGGCACATTGCCGAAGGTCGGGAATGCGCGTGGACGGATCGGCGTGCTGCTGATGCGATCCTACGTGCTGGCGGCGGATACCGGTCATTATGACGGTGTGATCGCCGCACTTGAGGCACGCGGTCTCGATGTCGTTCCCGCCTTTGCGAGCGGGCTCGACTCGCGCCCCGCGGTCGAGCGCTTCTTCCTCGATGGCGACTGCGTACGCGTCGACGCGGTCGTGTCGCTGACCGGATTCAGCCTGGTCGGCGGTCCCGCCTATAATGACGCGGACGCGGCGGTCGCAATGCTCGCCAAGCTCGACGTCCCTTACCTCGCCGCATGCGCGACCGAATTTCAAACGCTCGAAGGCTGGCGCGCGAGCGAACAGGGCCTGACCCCCGTCGAAACGGTGATGATGACCGCGCTCCCCGAACTCGACGGCGCGAGCATACCGATGACGATCGGCGGACGCGCGGCCGAGGGCGCCGCGATGGCGGTCGATCCCGAGCGTGCCGACATGCTTGCCCGCCGCGTCGCCAAGCTGGTCGATCTGCGCGCGACGGACATCGCCGATCGCAGGATCGCGATCACGATCTTCAACTTCCCGCCGAACGCAGGTGCAGTCGGCACCGCCGCTTATCTGTCGGTGTTCAAATCGCTCTGGAACGTGCTCGTCGATCTGAAGGCGGCGGGCCACAGCGTCGATCTGCCCGCCGACGAAACCGCGTTGGCCTCGGCAATTCTTAGCGGCAACGCCGCGCGACACGGCATGGACGCGAACGTCTTTGCGAGCGTTACGGCTGACGACCATATCCGCCGCGAACGCCATCTGGCGCAGATCGAATCGCAATGGGGCGCGGCACCGGGGCGGCACCAGTCGAACGGCGGTGCGATCCATCTGCTCGGCGCGCGGTTCGGCAACGTGCTCGTCGGCGTGCAACCCGCAATGGGCTATGAGGGCGATCCGATGCGGCTGCTGTTCGACCGCGGCTTTGCACCGACGCACGCGTTCAGCGCCTATTACCGCCACCTGCGCGAGGATTTTGACGCGCACGCGCTACTCCATTTCGGCACGCACGGCGCGCTTGAGTTCATGCCGGGCAAGCAGTCGGGGCTCACCGGCGATTGCTGGCCTGAACGGCTGATCGGCGACGTGCCGCATTTCTACCTCTATGCCGCGAACAACCCTTCCGAAGCGGCGATCGCCAAGCGGCGTGGCATGGCGGTTACGGTCAGCCACATGACCCCGCCGTTGTCGAAGGCCGGGCTTTACAAGGGCCTTGTCGAACTGAAGGCGTCGCTCGCCCGCTGGCACATCGCGCCTCAGACGCGCGCCGAGCTGCTCCCGGTCATCGAGACTCAGGCTGCCGAACTCGATCTGATCGCGCCGGAGGCGACGCTTGCGGAGGCCGAGATCGACACCTTGTCCGGCCGCCTCGCCGAACTGGAGATGACGCTGATCCCGAACGGGCTGCACGTCGTGGGTCAGCCGATGGCGCGCGACGCCGCGGACGATCTGGCAGCCGCCATGGCCGAGGCGCAGGGACTCGACGCGACCGAACTTGCCGACGCGCTGATCGCGAACGACGAGCTGCCCGCGATCCGGCGCGCGCTTGCCGGACGGTACGTGCCACCGGTCGCAGGCGGCGACATTCTGACCAATGCAGCGATGCTGCCGACCGGGCGCAATATCCACGGCTTCGACCCGTTCCGCCTGCCGACCGCATTCGCGATCGTCGACGGCAGGGCGCAGGCCGATCGTTTGCTCTCGCGCCATGTCGCCGAGGGCAATGCGTTGCCCGAAAGCGTCGCGATCGTACTGTGGGGCACCGACACGCTGAAATCGGGCGGCGGCCCGATCGCGCAGGTGCTCGCGTTGATCGGCGCGCGCCCGCGCTTCGACGGGTTCGGACGGTTGGCGGGCGCGGAGCTTATCCCGCTGGCGGAACTCGGACGTCCGCGTATCGACGTCGTCGTGACGTTGTCGGGCATTTTCCGCGACCTTCTTCCGCTCCAGGTCAAGCTGATCGCGGAGGCCGCCTGGGCCGCCGCGAACGCTGACGAACCCGCGGAAATGAACTTTGTGCGCGCGCATATGCTCTCGGCCATCGCCGACGGAGCCGATGCCGACACCGCAAGCCTTCGTGTCTTCTCGAACGCGGAAGGCGTGTACGGCGCGAACGTCAATTATCTGGTCGAGAGCAGCCTGTGGGAAGGCGAGGACGAACTCGCCGACCAGTTCTCCGCGCGCAAGGGCTTCGCTTACGGCCGTGACGGCAAGGCGAGCCATCAGGCAAAGCTGCTCGACCACCTGCTCGGCACCGTCGGCGTCGCGTATCAAAATCTGGAGAGCGCCGAACTGGGCGTGACTTCGATCGACCATTATTTCGACAGCCTTGGCGGAATGACCCGCGCCGCTTCGCGCAAGAGCGGTGCGAGTGTTCCCGTCTATATCGGTGATCAGACGAGCGGCCGCGCCAAGGTTCGCACGATGGAGGAGCAGGTCGCGCTCGAAACTCGCACCCGCGCACTGAACCCGCGCTGGTACGAGGCGATGCTCGATCACGGGCATGAAGGCGTGCGCCAGATCGAGGCTTCGGTCACCAACACCTTCGCCTGGTCGGCCACCACCGGTCAGGTCCAGCCTTGGGTCTATCAGCGCCTCACCCAGACCTATGTCCTCGACGAAGCGATGCGGCGGCGGCTGTCGTCGCTCAATTCGACCGCGTCCGCGCGGATGGCGCACCGGCTGATCGAGGCGCACGATCGCAATTACTGGCGTCCCGATGCCGCCACGCTCGCGGCGCTTCAGGCAGCGAGCGAGGAACTTGACGACCGTATGGAAGGAATCGCCGCATGAGCACCGCAACGCTGCTGGCGCGCGCCGCGGGCGTACGCCCCGATGGCGAAGGCTCGGTCCAGTACAAGCCCGATCCAAGCCTCAAGATCGACGGCGCAATGGTCTATGCGATCTACGGCAAGGGCGGGATCGGCAAGTCGACCACCTCGTCCAATCTGTCGGTCGCCTTTTCGAAGCTCGGCAAGCGCGTGCTCCAGATCGGCTGCGACCCCAAGCACGACAGCACATTCACGCTGACCAAGGCGCTCTGCCCGACCGTCATCGACATCCTTGCGAAGGTCGATTTCCACACCGAGGAGCTGCGGCCGGAGGATTATGTCTTCGAGGGCTATAACGGCGTGATGTGCGTAGAGGCGGGCGGCCCCCCCGCGGGCACGGGCTGCGGCGGTTATGTGGTCGGGCAGACGGTCAAGCTGCTGAAAGAACATCACCTGCTCGATGACACCGATGTGGTGATCTTCGACGTACTGGGCGATGTCGTCTGCGGTGGATTTGCAAGTCCCCTGCAGCATGCCGACAAGGCGATGATCGTCACCGCGAACGATTTCGACTCGATCTTCGCTGCCAACCGGATCATCGCGGCGATCCAGGCGAAGGCCAAGAATTACGACGTGCGGCTTGCGGGCGTGATCGCCAACCGGTCGAAGGACACCGACGAGATCGACCGGTTCAACGCGGCCACCGGTCTCAAACGGCTGGCACATTTCGGCGACCTCGACGCAATCCGCCGCAGCCGTCTCAAAAAAGCGACGATCTTCGAAATGGGCGATGACCCCGAAATCGTCGGCGTGCAGACCGAATATCTCCGGCTTGCCCAGTCGCTGCTCGACGGGATAGAGCCGCTCGAACCGCGCCCCATGGCCGATCGCGATCTGTTCGATTTTCTGGGGTATGATTGATGGGCGCGGCGAACGCTCTTGATGGATGCCCTCCGGCGACGTGGGACATCCGGCGGACCGAGCTCACCACCTATTTCGACCGGACCGCGGCCGATGCGTGGGAGCGTCTGACCTCCGACGCGCCGGTTAGCCGCATCCGCGCTACCGTGCGCGCAGGCCGCGACCGGATGCGCGCGCTCATACTCTCACGCCTGCCGCAGGACATGTGTGGGACGACTTTGCTGGATGCGGGCTGCGGCACTGGATCGCTATCGGTAGAGGCCGCTGCGCGCGGGGCAAAGGTCACCGCGGTCGACGTGTCGCCGCGGATGGTCGCGATCGCAGAGGAGCGCCATCAACCTCCGTTCGTCCCGAGCGTGTCGAAGGGCGCGGCCTCAAACGGACTTCGACAAGCTCAGCCCGAACGGGGTGGGGGTGAAATCATATTCATGGCAGGCGATATGCTCGATGCTGTCCTCGGCCGGTTCGACCATGTCGTCGCGATGGATTCGCTGATCCACTACCGGGAGGGCGACATCCTTACCGCACTGGCCGGGCTGGCGGCGCGGACCGAAAAATCGATCCTGTTCACCATCGCGCCGCGCACCGCGCTGCTCGGCGCGATGCATTCGGTCGGCAAATTCTTTCCGCGCGGCGACCGTGCGCCAGCGATCGAGCCCGTCGCGCCTGCGCGCCTAGAACGTGCGATCGAGCGCGACCGGCGGCTTGCGGACTGGCGCGTTGCGTCGAGCGAGCGGGTGGCAAGCGGTTTCTACAAGAGTCAGGCGCTGGAGCTCGTTCGCCGATGAACGCAAAACGGCCTCTCGCGTTGCGGGTCTGGACGGCGATCCCCGCCGGCCTGCTGCCGTTCGCAGATGCGGTCGAGGGGTTGCCGCTCGCACGGCTGTTGAGGCTCGCTTTGGTACAGGTCAGCGTCGGCATGGCGATGACGCTGCTCAACGGCACGCTCAACCGGATCATGATCGTCGAGATCGGCATTCCTGCCGGGCTCGTGTCGACGATGATCGCGGTTCCGCTGCTGATCGCGCCCGTCCGCGCGGTGATCGGATTCAAATCGGACACGCATAAATCGGTGCTGGGCTGGCGGCGCGTACCCTATATCTGGATGGGGACGATGGCGCAGTTCGGCGGCCTCGCGCTCGTGCCGATGTCGCTGATGCTGATGAGCGGTACGGGCGCGGCGCCGGCGATCGCGGGTGAAATCGGCGCGCTGCTTGCCTTCGTCCTGATCGGCATCGGGTTGCATACAGCACAGACCGCGGCGCTTGCGCTTGCGTGTGACATGGCACCGGCCGAGCGCCGCCCGCGCGTCGTCGCGCTGATGTATGTCGCGCTGCTGCTGGCGATGGTGGTGAGCGCGCTCGCATTCGGCTGGATCCTCGACGATTTCACCCCACGCCATCTGTTCCAGGCGGTCAGCGGCGCGGCGATGGTGACGGTCGCGCTGAACCTGGTGGCACTCTGGAAGCAGGAAGGTCGCCACTCGACCCCCGCCGACATCGCCGAGCGCTCGTCAGGCATTGCCGAGGCGTGGGCGGTCTTCAACCGCGGCGGTCGTGCCAAACGGTTGCTGATCGCCGTCGCGCTCGCAACCGCCGGGTTCAACATGCAGGACGTTCTCCTTGAGCCCTATGGCGGCGAGGTGCTGCATCTTTCGGTCGCGGCCACCACGCTGCTGACCGCGATCTGGGCGATTGGCTCACTCGCCGGTTTCTGGCTCGCGGCAAAACAGCTGAAACAGGGCCGGGACGCCTATCTTCTCGCCGCTTACGGCGCGCTGATCGGCGTTCCCGCCTTTGCCGCGGTGATCTTTTCGGGTGCACTCGGCGCGCCGATGCTGTTCCGGCTCGGCGCGTTCCTGATCGGCTTCGGCGGCGGGCTGACCTCGGTTTCGCTGCTCCACGCGGCCACCGCGCTTGCCGAAGACGGCCGCTTCGGTTTCGCGATCGGCGCATGGGGATCGGTTCAGGCGATGAGCGCCGGGCTGTCGGTATTGCTGGGCGGGATCCTGCGCGACTGGATCCATGCCAACATCGCGTCGGGCACGTCGGCCTATACTCTGGTCTATCATCTGGAAATCGCGCTGCTGTTCGCGGCGATCATCGCGCTCGGGCCGCTTGTGTCACGTACACGCGAGGCCACGCGCACGCTCAGACTGTCCGAATTCCCGTCATGATATCGATAAGGAGGCACCGATGCCGATAGGCCTGTTCACCGGTCAGTTCGATCTACCGCTGCTGCTGGTGATCGTGTTCGTGCTCTTTTTCTTTGCGCTGGTCTATTACCTGCAACAGGAAATGAAGAGAGAGGGGTATCCGCTCGTATCGGACCGGACCGAAAGGACGGGCGGACGGGTGAAGGTCGTCGGCTATCCGCCGATGCCCTCGCCCAAGGTTTTCATTCAGCCGAACGGCCGCCCGCCTGTCTATGCACCGCGCCTCGATGCCGTCGAGGAGGTCGACGCGATCAACGCGGGCAACATGCGCGGGCTGCCGATCGAACCGCGCGGTGACGGAATGGGGGCGGGGCTTGGGCCGGGATCATGGGTCGCGCGCAACGACGCGCCGGACGTGGACAGGCTCGGCAATCCGATGTTCCGTCCGCTCCGCCATGCGACCGACTTCTTTGTCGCCAAGGGCGAACCGGACCCGATGGGCTTTGCGGTCCTCGGCCTCGACAAGCAAGTGGCGGGAACGGTTGTCGATATCTGGGTCGACATGACCGAGCACATGGCACGTTTCCTCGAAATTGATCTGGCGTCCCACATTACCGATATGCGCCGGACCACGCCGCTCGCGCCGCGGGCCGAACGGGAAGTCGTCGGCGCGGTCGTAACGGAGGAGATCGTCGACACCGATATTGGCCTGGTCGACGTCGTCGAAGTCGATCTCGTCACCGCGCCGATCGAACGTCGGGCCGAGGACGCACGGCCGCGTCCGGGCAGCGTGCTGATCCCGATGGAGTTCGCCGCGGTCAACGCCGCCAACCGCACCGTTCGCAGCGGCGCGATCACCGCGCGGCAGTTCGCCGGCGTACCGGGCCGCAAACGCGACCTCTCGATAACGGCGCGCGAGGAGAATGAACTGCGCGCTTATTATGGCGGCGGTTATCTCTATGCGATCCCTTCACGCCGGGAGCCGCTGCTGTGATGCTGGCCGACGCCGAGCGCGCCGCCGGGCTTACCCGGCCGCTGCCGATGGGGGAGACGCTGCTCTGGCAGGGCAAACCGGACGCGCGTGAATTGACCCGGGTGGTTTTTCACTTGCGGGGGGTCGCGCTCTATTGCGCCGCGATCGCGCTTGCGATCCTGGTCGCCGGGATCATCGCAGGCCGCCCGGCGGGTCAGGCGGTTGCGCTCGCGACGCTGATCCTTCCGGTCGCACTCGTCGCGACCGGCTTGCTGAGGCTTGTCGGCTGGGCGACCGCGCGGGCGACGACCTACACGATCACAAGTCGCCGGGTGATCCTGCACATCGGTGTCGCCTATGAGATGACGGTCAGCATCCCGCTGTCCGCGATCACCGGCGCACGGTTGCGCCGGGGACGCGGAAGTTGCGGGGAGATCGCGCTGACGGTCAAGGATGACGGCGGAACGAGCTATATCGCGCTCTGGCCGCATGCGCGGTTCGGCCGGTTCATCAAGCCGCAGCCGATGCTGCGCGGGATCGGCGATGTCGAGACGGTTCGTGACACGCTCGTCGATGCGCTGGTCATGTTCAATGCGGGCGGACGCGTCCGGCATGCCGCACCCGTCGAGGAACCGTCGATCATGCCGCATCGGGCGGTGGCGGCATGAACGCGCATCAGAACTTTCCCGAGGGTTCCGGCGAAAATTGGGACGAATGGGAAGCGTCCAAGCATCATGATGAAATCCATGTGCCGAAGCCGGTCATCTATCTGACGATCGCAATGCTGCTGTTCACGCTCGTCTCGATCACGATCGGGAACCGGCTCGATCTCGGGACCACGCATGAAGGGACCATGGTCGCGAAGCGCGAAGTGCGTTTCAGCTTCACCTCGCCCGCGATCGACGCGATCGTCGCGACGCGCAGCGACGGTCGCCAATTCGAACTGGCCGCTGACCGTGAGGAGATCTTTCCCCGCCTGGTGCTGCGCGGGATCGCCAATATCCGGGCACGCGACGGCGTACCGGCGGACGCGCCGCTGATCCTGGCCGAAACCGCCGACGGACAGCGGCTGCTGATCGACCGCGCCACGCATCGCACGGTACGGCTGGCCGCGTTCGGCGGCGAAAACCAGCGCAGCTTCGACGCGGTCTTCGGAGCGGCGGCATCATGAGCCCCCGGCGGTTCGAGACCGGCTGCGTCGTCGAAATCGAGAACCGGTTCGAAAGCCTTGGCGCACACGTCAAGCTCGACGGCGACATCGCGATCGGCCCCGGTGACCGGGTGACGGTCCACGGCGCGCCGGTCGTTGCCCCGTTCGGCACGGTCCATAGCGAGCGCCGCACCGCCACGGTCGAACGTGCCGGGCCCATCTCTGCCTTCTGGGCGCGCCGCGTGGCGCAGTGGCGGCTGAGCGAACTCTACGAAGTGGGATTTGACGGAGAACCGGCATGACGATGCACCAGCGGATCGAGGCCGCGCCGAACGAAACCACCGCGGACGCCAAACGCGACACATTGCTGTCCCCGCGTTTCTACACCACCGATTTCGACGCGCTCGACAAGACCGACGTATCGAGCGTCCGCGCGGAATGGGACACTGTCGTCACCGATCTGGGGCGCGACGACAATCGCCGCCATTTCAAGCGCAACGAAGACTGGGTCGTCCCCCCGCTCGACAGCTATCCGCCGGAGTTGCAGCGCGAATTCACCGATTTCCTCGTCAGTTCGCTGACCGCCGAATTTTCAGGTTGCGTCCTCTACAAGGAGATGAAGCGGCGCGGCACGAACCCCGACATCTGCGAATTGTTCGGTTACATGACCCGTGACGAAAGCCGGCATGCGGGCTTCATCAACGACGCGCTGAAGGATTTCGGGATCGGGGTGAACCTCGGTTTTCTGACGCAGCAAAAAAAATACACCTTCTTCAAACCGAAATTCATCTTTTATGCCACGTATCTTTCCGAAAAGATCGGCTATGCGCGCTACATCACGATCTACCGCCATTTGCAGGCGCATCCGGAACATTGCTTCCATCCGATCTTCAACTGGTTCGAACAATGGTGCAATGACGAGTTCCGCCACGGCGAGGCATTCGCGCTGCTGATGCGTGCCGATCCGAAGCTTACCGGCGGCCGTAATCGTTTCTGGATCCGGTTTTTCCAGCTGGCGGTCTATACGACGATGTATGTCCGCGACCATCAGCGGCCCGCCTTTTACGGCGCGCTGGGGCTGGAGCCGGGACGGTTCGGAATGGATGTGTTCCGCTTGACCAACACGATCTCGCGCCAGTGTTTTCCGTCGCTTCCCGCGCTCGACGACCCGCGCTTCCGTAACGGGCTGGAGCGGATGCGGAAAATCGGCGAGGGGTTTGCCGCTTCAAGGAAACAGGGCCGGGTCTTGGGCGCACTCAACCGGGCAGGACTTCGTATCCGGGCGGCGGCCACCTTCGTCAGAATGTATCTGCTGCCGCAACAGCAAAACGTTCTTCCCGCCTCCCCCCTCCTCCAGCCGGTCTGGTAACGCCATGACGATCGCCCTTGCCCTGATTTACGCGCTCGTCACTTGGTGGGCGTCGACGGTCATCATCATCTATCTCGACGGCCTGAAACAGAGCACGTTCAAATACAGCCTGGCCGGGATGACCGTGCTGACGCTTGCCTGTCTGTACGGTCTGTACCGGAGCGCGAACGACACGAGCGTCATGGGTGCCTATATCGCCTTTACCTGCGGTCTGCTCGCCTGGGGCTGGCAGGAAGTCAGCTTCTATATGGGCTTCGTCACCGGGTCGCGCAAACAGCCCTGTCCCGAAAATTGCCGCGGCTGGGCGCATTTCGGCCATGCCATCCAGACAAGCATCTATCACGAACTCGCGATCATCGCGTCCGCGGTGCTCGTTGTTGCGCTGACCTGGCACGGCAGCAACCAGATCGGCACCTGGACCTTCCTGATCCTGTGGTGGATGCATCAGTCGGCCAAACTCAACGTATTTCTCGGCGTTCGCAATCTGAACGAAGAATTCCTGCCCGAGCACCTGACCTTCCTGAAGGGGTTCCTGAACAAGAAGGCGATGAACCTGCTCTTTCCCTTCAGCGTCACGATCTCGACCGTTATCACCGTGATCGTCGCGATGAAGGCGTTTTCGGAGAGCGCAAGCGCGTTCGAGCAAGCCGGCTATAGTTTCCTTACCGCGATGATGGCGCTTGCGATCCTCGAACACTGGCTGCTCGTCGTGCCGATGCCGTCGACCAAATTGTGGAGCGCCGGGTTGAAGTCACGCGGGGCGGCCAAACCGTTCGACGCAGAGATCGTTGTCGGCTTCCTCGGCGCAGGCAAAACCACTTTTCTCAAACGCCTGCTCGCCGCTACCGATCCCGCGCAAAAGACCGTGGTACTGGTCAACGATTTCGGCGAACTGGGTATCGATGCGGGATTGCTCGAGGGCGGGCAGGCCGATGTCGTCGAACTCCCCAACGGCTGCATCTGCTGTTCCTTGCGCGGCGATGTCACCACGCGGCTGAAATCGGTGATTGAGACGATGGCTCCCGACCGGATCCTGATCGAGCCGTCGGGCGTCGCCGACGTCGCCTCGCTGCTCGGCGTGATGGAAGCGCCGGTGCTGAAACCGCTGGTCCGCTCGACGACGCTCTGGACCGTGATCGACGCGGCGGCGTTCTTGGCCGATTATGCGCGTCTGCATGACTATTTCTCCGTCCAGGCAAAACTTGCCCCCGCCTTCATCGTCAACAAGGTCGATTTGGTCAGCGAGGCAGAGTTCGAAGCGGTCGCGACGACGCTCATGACGATCAATCCGGCTGCGCGCATCCTGCCCGCGCGGCACGGCGTGGTCGATGCGGCTGACATGGCGGCGACGAACCCGGTGCTTCCGAACGTTCCCGTCGCGACCGGCGATGATGAGCTGTTACGGGACGGGGCCGGTACGGCGGCCGGACAGCATCACGATCACGGCTCTGCGGTTGATCATGATCATCACGCGCACGATAAAATCGCCCTGGGGTTCGAAAACTTTAGTCTGCATCTTGATCGAAGCATCCCGGTCGCCGAACTCAGACCCATGCTGGAAGCGCTGGTTACCGCTAGATTTGGCCGGATAGAGCGGCTAAAAGGGCTCGTCCGTTCGGGAGAGGGCTGGCTTAGATTCGACATTGCGGGCGGCAGGCCATCGATCATGGTTCATGCCCCCCGCGCCGATGAGAGCCCGCGTGTGATGGTCATCGGTACACAGTTGAACCGCGATCAGCTGACACGTTTGTTCATGACCGGCAGC
Source organism: Sphingomonas sp. (assembly GCA_965219075.1). Taxonomy (GTDB): domain Bacteria; phylum Pseudomonadota; class Alphaproteobacteria; order Sphingomonadales; family Sphingomonadaceae; genus Sphingomonas. Next base: position 888,001 of record CBDCMM010000002.1, on the reverse strand, counting down.
ACGGGCGCCACGCTCCGGCTCGCCGCTACAGCCTGAAGGAGTATTGCCATGGATTTCGACGCTTTCTTCGAGGGTCAACTCGACGGGCTTCGTCAGGCGGGCAATTATCGCTATTTCGCGGATCTCGAACGCCGTGCGGGCAATTTCCCGCGCGCGCGGCATCACGGTGCCGGCGGGACGCGCGACGTGACCGTATGGTGCTCGAACGATTATCTCGGGCAAGGGCAGAACCCGCTGGTGCTGGAAGCGATGGAATCGGCGCTGCGCGAATGCGGTGCGGGGGCGGGCGGCACGCGCAACATATCGGGCACCACGCACCATCACGTTCTCTTGGAGCGCGAGCTGGCGGAATGGCACGGCAAGGAGGCGGCACTGCTGTTCAGTTCGGGCTATGTTTCGAACTGGGCGACGCTCGGCACGCTCGCGGCGAAAATTCCGGATTGCCTCGTCCTGTCCGACGCGAATAACCATGCCTCGATGATCGAGGGCATCCGGCACAGCCGCGCGGAATGCCAGAAGTTCATTCATAACAGTGCCGAGGATCTCGACCGCCGCCTGTCCGCCGCCGATCCGGACCGGCCCAAGCTGGTCGCGTTCGAGAGCGTCTATTCGATGGACGGCGATATCTCGCCGATCGCCGAAATCTGCGACGTTGCCGACAGGCACGGTGCGATGACCTATCTCGACGAAGTCCATGCGGTCGGGCTTTACGGTCCGCGCGGCGGCGGGGTCGCGGAGGCGCGCGGCCTGTCCGACCGGCTGACCGTGATCGAGGGCACACTCGGCAAGGCGGTCGGCGTGATGGGCGGCTATATCGCGGCATCCGCTTCGCTTTGCGACTGGATCCGCAGCTTTTCGAGCGGGTTCATTTTCACGACCGCGATCCCGCCCGCGCTCGCCGCCGGGGCCTGTGCCAGCATCCGCTATCTGAAGGCGCATGACGAGGAGCGGCAGCGCCAGCGCGCGCAGGTCGCCTATCTGCGGCGGCGGCTCGATGTCGCGGGCATCCCGCATATGGAAAATGAGAGCCACATCGTCCCCGTCATGATCGGCGATGCCTCCAAATGCCGCCGCCTTGCCGACTGGCTGCTCGACCGGCACGGCATCTATGTCCAGCCGATCAACTATCCGACCGTGCCCAAGGGGACCGAGCGGCTTCGCTTCACCCCTTCCCCGCATCACAGCAATGCGGACATCGACCATCTGGTCAACGCGCTTAGCGAATTGTGGAGCCAGTGCGCGCTCGCGCACGTCGCGCAAGCGGCCTGACGCGAGGCAACGGATGAGCGGCACCCCGAACGCAGGGGAAGACCGCACGGCGATGGAGCGGCCCGACCCGGTCGAACATGCGTACAAGCCCGAACTCGGAGAGACCGAGCGCACGATCGCGGTGCGCAGCTTTCACCTGATCGAGCGCGTATTCCTGATCATCGTCGCACTGCTGACGCTCGGCGGAGCGGCAAGCGAGCTCGTCGACATTTACACAACGCAGACGGTTTCGCTCGCCGATATCCTGCTGATGTTCCTTTATACCGAGGTCATCGGCATGATCTCGGTCTTTTACAGCGGCCGCAATTCGGTCTTCGTCTATCCGATCTTCATCGCGATCACTGCGCTCGCACGCCTTATCGTCCTGCAAAGCAAAGACATGGCGCCCGAAAATATCGTGTTCGAAGCGTCCGCGATCCTGCTTCTGTCCCTTGCCGCGATCATCATCGTCCGCGCCAGCAAATAGCGCCGCGTTCGAGGCCTGAATTCCGCATCCGCCGGTCTCAACCTTGCGGAATGCCCTTGAACTCGACAAGCGTATCGCTTGCCGGGACCCCGACCCGCGGCGCGCGGGAGAGTTGCGGGATATCGGGGTTTGCGGCCGCCAGCGGGTTCGCGACCCCGGTCGGGATCGGCCCGATCAGCGCGGGATAGACAATTTCCTGCATGCCGCCGACGGGCTTGATCTGCCCCTGATGACAGGTTTTGCAATTGACCTTCGGCGCGTCTCCCGTCGGGCCGAGCAACCCCTGCGGCGTCCACTGGGCGAAGCGCGACAGGAAATTCTGGTTGAGCATCGTCGTCATCTTGATACCCGAATAGCCGTGTAGTCTTGTCGGCGGGCTCTGCGACCAGTCATATGCCGCGCGGCTCTGGTGGCAATAGGTACAATTGACCCCCAATCCGTTCGCCATCTGCATCATGTAGATATAGACCTGCTCGGCATATTCGCGGTCATGCTGGAAGTTCGCAGGCGCGCTGGTCGCGAGCGCCTGTTTCGCCTGAGTCTGACCCGCGGGCAAGCCTTGTAAAAGGAACATGCGGAACGGACGGTTCGGGAAAAACTTGCGGATCGTGGTCGCTTTGATATTCCACGCCTGCGGCTTGCCGAGCAGCGCCCCTTCACCCTCGGGCGGCGTCAGCGGCGTGTCGATATACCAGGTTTCGGCGGGAACGTTCCTGCCCGCATGGCACGAAAAGCAGGTGACGCCCTGCGTCCCGACATGGTTTGTCCAGTTCGCGTTCATCGTCCGCGTCATTGCCAGCATCTGACGCGCGATCTGCTTCGTCGGATAATCGGCGGCAAAATTCTGGACCTGACCGCCGTGGCAAAAGCCGCAGCCTTGTTTCGGTGCGACCCACTGGGTGATCGCGACCATCGTGCGGTCGAACTCTGCTTTCGACACCCCGCCCAGCACCTGCACATTCCTGTAGGCGGACGCAGCCGACGGGCCGGTGTTCAGCGCGACGGGCGCGATCTCGGGCTGCGGCGGAGACAGGGGCTTTTCACGCGGGTCCTTGAACACGACCATCTCCGCCGACGGGGGGCCGTAATCGGTCGACCGGATCGGCGGTAACGACCAGTGCGGGACCAGCGCCAGGAACAGAGCGACGGCGAGGATCCCGGCCGAACCGAGCAGCGCGAATGTCCTCATTGTCCCGCTCCCGCCGGCGCGACATAGCCGTTGATCGTGTGCGGCTGGGGCGTTGGCGGATAGGGATAGTCATATTGCGCGACCAGCCCGTGCTTCATGCCCCACAAATACCAGTTATCGACGACGGTGCCGGTCAGCAGTACGCCGATTCCACCCGCGATCACGGTCAGCACCGCGAACCACCATGCCCAGCGATGGATCGATTCCATCGTCGCGTTGAACCCCATCGTCCAGCGCCAGAAGAGCGCGCCGCGCTCCGACGCCGTGCCCCGATCGACGATCTCGCGCCCCTCACGCTCCGACCCGTATCTGGCGGTCGCAAGGATCGTCCCGCCATGCATCGCGAACAGCATCGTCGAGCCGTAGAGGAAGACGATCGAGAACATATGGAACGGGTTGTAATACCAGTTGCCGTAAAGGACGCTGACCGTCGCGGTCCAGTTCAGATGCGGGATGATCCCGAAATTGGGTGCCTCAGACCAATCGCCCATCAGCACGGGCCGGAACAGGCCGAGGCAGAGGAACAGGAAGATCGCCGCCCCGAAAGCCAGCGCGACATGGCTGCCCATGCCGAGCGACTTGGCGCGCCTGTAGAGGCGGACCCACCACAGACAGACCGATACCGTCAGGCAGAACCCCGCGATCAGCCACCAGCCCCCCTCGTTCAGCGGCGGAAACAGCGTCAGCCCGTATTTGGCGGGCGGAGGGTCGATCCCCAGCCAGATGATTCCCTGCGCGAAGCGGATGGGGTTCCAGTCCGCCTGCGCGGCCATGTTGAGCCCGATGATCTCGAACGCGGTCAGCCCGAACAGGATCGAGAAAATCCCCGCCCAGCCGAGATAGAACGACCCGATCTGCGGATCGCCGAGCTTGCCGAGCAGCCGCGGGAACAGGAAATAGGACTTGATCCGCTCGACATCGCCCGGCGGCAACGGCGGTCCGGGGTCGGGCGGCCCGTCGATCACGATCTGCGTGTAAAAGCTTTCGAAAACGCCCATCGTCCCCGTCCCCTCAAAACTTACCCATCAGGTTCCAGATCGGCAATTGCAGGTACCAATCAAAGAAATACGGCCAGCCCTGAACGACGAAGGGTCCGCTGACCAGGATACAGATCGCGCTCCAGAACCCGGCGTTCAGCGCGAGCAGATAGCCCGCCCGGTGAATGCCGATCTCGCCCACCGAATAGAAGATCGCATCGCGCGCCCAGGCATTTTCATGCTCGCCATATTTGACCTCCTTGCCGCCGCCGGGATTGACCGCGGACAGCACGAGCCCGCCATGCATCGCCAGGAACATCGTCGTGGCAAAGAAGCAGGTCACCGCCAGCATGTGGAACGGATTGTAATGGAAGTGATAGAATTGATAGCCGACGTTCGACACCCAATCGAGGTGCGCGATGATCCCGTAGGGGAAGCCGTGCCCCCAGGCGCCGAGCAGCATGGGCCGTATGATCACCAGCGACACATAGGCGAAGACCGCGGTCGCAAAACCGATCGGCGTGTGCCAGCCGATGCCGAGCTTGCGGCAAATCTCGATCTCGCGCAGCACCCAGGACACGAACGCGCCGAGCGCGCAGACCGTCACCAGCTGCCATAATCCGCCATCGCGCAGCGGCGCGACGCCGAGGCCGTATTTCAGCGGGGGCGGCGCGATGTTAATCTGCCAGATCGTATCCGCATGACCCATCGACGCACCCCAGATGATGAGCAGGGTGCCGAGCGCCGCAAAGAAGATCGTGGTGACACCGAAGAACCCGACGTAAAAAGGCCCGACCCAGAAATCGAACAAATCACCGCCGACCAGCGTCCCCCCGCGGACCCGGTATTTTTCTTCGAAGCTCAGCATGCTCATCGCGTGCGTCCCGTCAAACAGGGGCGGAGACCTATCCCCGCCGGATAAGGCGGCGATGCCCTGAGGCACCGCCGTTCGAGGATTACCGCCCCGTTGCCGGAGTCTGATAGTTGGGGTCGGGCTGCGTCGTGGGTGCCGTTCCCGGTGTGAGCTGACCGCTGTTCATCGGTGCCATCGCGCCTTGGCCGACGGTTCCGGTCGGTGCGATCATACCCGGTGCCGGCGCTGTGCCGTAGGTGCCGATCGCTTCCGCCGCGGCCGGTGTGCTGTGGTCGAGCCAATTATACTTGGTCGTCCCCAGCAGGATGAAATGGATCAGCAATGCCAATACCAAGAGGAATCCGAACAGCCCGATCAGGGCACGCCGGGGGTCGAAAATAAGCCAGAGTCTCATTGCTTACTCCTGTCGATCGTGAACGGCCTCGCGGCTCGTCACATCATCACGCCCCACGGCGCAAAGGCATAGGTGAGCGCGTGCGCGATCACTGCGACCGCCAGGAAGCCCATGAAGCTTCTGACGAAATACCCGTGAAACTCCCTCGCCTCATCCTCGGTCAGCCCGGACAGGCTGACGCGGTCAGAGGGTTGGGAGTCGTAACGTTGGGGTTCGATAGCCATCGTCTTTCTCCTCTTCTTCGCTTTCGGGTCATCCAGGCAGCGAGTAGACCTGAGCCGCGGCGCAGTGCGCGGTTTCGAGCGCGGCCGCGAACGGACCGAAGACACGTGGCGTCCGCCGCGGACTGGCGACCGATCGGACGACCGTAACCGGAAGGCAGCCGGCAAATATCGTGGCGACCAGCAGATTATAGCCGATCGCGCTTTCACCCTGGCGCGCGAGCGCCGAACCGTGGTTTTGCAAGGCGATGTGTTGATGCGCCATCATACCGTCTCCCTCATCGATCATCGTTGTTGCCCGGCATTGCGGGTCGCCGCCCCGAACTCTCCCGCCCCGACACGTTCGCGCCCCGTCCGGCGCGCTTCCGCCTCGGCGGCATCGCGCAGCGTCTTGGCTTCCGAAATCCGGGTAAGGACGGGGCGTTTCGCCACCGCCGCCTCGAACAATGCGCGCGCCTCGTCGTCCCAGCCGATCGCGCCGTCATTGCGGTTGCCTTGTCCGCGAACCGGCGTCGCTTCCACCTTGTCGAGCTGGCTGGCGAGCGGGATGACGTGGAAAAGCATGTCGAACAGCGCGTTGCAGACCTCCTGGACGAGGTAGACCGCGCCCGAATAGCCCATGAACGGCGTGCCGGTGTGACGGCGGATCACCGCGCCGGGAAAGCTCGCCGGAATATAGGTGGCGCGCGACCCGGCTTCGGCCATGTACATCCGCTCGTTGACCGATCCGAACATCACCATCGGCGCGTTGCCGGCGATCAACTGCTTGACCGACTGGTTATTCGGCTTTTGCCCGGCGACACGCGACACCGCGAAATTGCAGGGCAGCCCCATCTCGTCCTCGAGGAAATGGCGGACGCCGCGCGCGTAGGTTTCGTTGGCGACGATCGCGAAGCTCGCGGTGCCGAAGAAATCCTGCGTGACCGACCGCCACAGGTCCCAGATGGGTTTCAGCGTCGTCGCCTTCTCGCGCGCGATGAACGGTCCAGGATCGAGCCCGAGCAACTGGCCCAGCGTCTCGAGGAAGCGCGTCGTCGACTGCATGCCGATCGGGGCCTGGAGGTAGGGTTTGCCGAGCGCCTCGCACAATTTGCGGCCATATTCGCGGTAGAGGCAGATATTGACGTCGGCGTCGTGCAGCTTCTTGACCTCGCCCAGCGACGTACCGAGCGGGAAGACGAGGCTGACCTCAGCGCCGATCCCTTCGACGAGGCGCCTTATCTCAGCGATGTCTGACGGGCCGTTGAACATCCCATAGCCTGCGCCAACGATGTTCACGCGCGGCCGATCGCCTTCCTTGCGCTTTGCCGCCTTGGGCTTGCCCCCGAATTCGGAAAGCATCCACGCCAGCGCGCGGTCGGCGCTCTGCCACTGGTCCTCATCGATCGTTCGCGGCAGGAAGCGTTTGAGATTGGACCCTTCGGGGGTCAGCCCGCCGCCGATCATTTCGGCGATCGAGCCGGTCACGACCACCGCGGGCCGCGCCGGATCGAGTGTCTTGCCCGCCCGCGACAGCGCGATTTCGGTCCCGTCACGGCCGAGTTCCTGTTCGCTGAGGCCGGTGACGACGATCGGCAGCTCGTGCGGCGGCAGCGCGTCGGTATAATGGAGCACGCTCGTGACGGGGAGGTTCTCGCACCCGACCGGGCCATCGATGACGACCTGCAACCCCTCGAGTGCGGCGAACATGTAGACCGCGCCCCAATAACCGCCCGCGCGATCGTGATCGATGACGAGCGTCATGCCGCCACCCCTTCGAAAAACGTTCGCATCGCCTCGAAGCGCGGTTTGCCCGCGATCGCAGCATTGACGACCTGCGCGATCGATCCCGCGCCCGCCGGCCCCATCAGGGGACGAGCGGAGATCAGGTTGGTGAAATAGAGCGCCGGGGTGCCGCGTTCCTTGGCCTTTTGCACGACCGGCGTGGTGCCGATCGCGAGATCGGGATCGAACGCCTCCATCGCGGCGAGATCCTGTTCGAGGCTGGCGCGGAAACGGACCGCGACCCCCTTCGCCTCGAGCCAGGCGGCGTCGGTTTCGGCGAACGGGGTACGCGGGCAGGCAGTGCCGACATAGCGCAAATCCGCACCGCTCTCGACGAGCAGCCGCGCGACGAGCAGTTCGGAGCCTTCATAGCCCGATAGCGTGATCCGCCCGCTGATCGGTGAGGCCGCGAGCGCGCCTGCGCAGGCGCCGCGCATCGCATTCTGGGCGGGCGCGACCTTGTCGGCGGAAATACCGCACGCCTCGCCGATGCTCGCAAGCCAGTCGTGCGTCCCATCGACGCCCACCGGCGCGGAGCCGCGCACCTGTCGGCCCGCGCCCTCGAATTCGCGGATGCTCGCTGTGTAGAACGGATGGATCGCGGCGACGACCGCGCAGTCGAGCGCCTGATACAGTTCGCGCCATTCGCGCGTCGGTACGACCGGCCCGGCGGCAAGACCCATCGGCGCCAGCATCTGACCGACGATCATCGGGTCGGCGGGAAACATCTCGCCGAGCAAGGTGACGGTCGGCAGGTTCTTCTTCCCGTCGCGTGGCGCGCGCACGGGACCCTCGCCGACTTCCTTGCGCGCATAGGCCAGCATCGCGCCCGCCAGCACGTCCTTCGCCTCGGCATGCGTCGGCACGCCGAAGCCGGGCACGTCGATCCCGACGATGCGCACGCCGTTGATCGATTTTGGCAGCAACCGCAGCGGCACGCCCGACGCCGTGGGCACGCACAAATTGGTGACGACGATCGCGTCATAGAGTTCAGGGTCCGCCATTTCGTGAACCGCGTCGCGAATGTCCTCGAACAATTTGCCGGTGACAAGGCTTTCCGAATTGAACGGGACATAGCCGACCGAGCGGCGTGCGCCGTAGAAATGCGAAGTGAAGGTGAGCCCGTAGACGCAGCAGGCCGAGCCCGACAGGATCGTCGCGGTCCGCCGCATGCGGAGCCCGACCCGGAGCGAGCCGAACGCCGGGCACATCGATTGCGGCTGGTCGTGCGGCCCCATCGGATAGTCCGCAGTCAGCCGGTCGAGCACCTCGCTCGACCCCGCCGCGCTCGCGGTCTCGCGGATCGCGGCGCGATCGCCGTGGCAGTCGATCGTGTCCGGGACGGGAGCGGGAGAAGGCGCCAGCGTCGCCATCAGACGGTCTCGTAGATCACTTCGAGCGTCTTCGCGGTCGGCACCGGGCGCCCGTGCATGTCCTCTAGGCTCGCGGGACTCAGCACATAATCGCGCCCCGTTTCGTCGGCGGAAAACAGGTTGAGCAGCGCATCCTGATCGAGCGGGTTGGGCTTGATCGGCGGTGCCTCGGCGACGTTTTTCGACAGCAGTTCGAATAACGGCGCCCATTCGGTGCCGGGGCGGCCGATGATCTGGTAATTCGCACTCTTCTTGCGGATGTCCTCGTTGGCGGGGATTGCGGCAAGGATCGGGATGCCGACCTTCTCCGCGAACGCTGCCGCCTCGCCCGTGCCGTCATCCTTGTTGACGACCATCCCCGCGACGCCGACATTGCCGCCCATCTTCGAGAAATAATCGACCGCGCTGCACACATTGTTGGCGACGTAGAGCGACTGCATGTCGTTCGACGCGACGACGATCACCTTCTGGCAAAGGTCGCGCGCGATCGGCAGGCCGAAGCCGCCGCACACCACGTCGCCGAGAAAATCGAGCAGGACGTAATCGAACCCCCAGTCGTGGAAGCCGAGTTTCTCAAGAGTCTCGAACCCGTGGATGATCCCGCGCCCGCCGCAGCCTCGCCCCACCTCGGGACCGCCCAATTCCATCGCGAACACGCCATCGCGCTTGAAGCAGACATCCTCGATCTTCACTTCGTCGCCCGCGAGCTTCTTTTTGGACGACGTCTCAATGATCGTCGGGCACGCCTTGCCGCCGAACAGCAGGCTGGTCGTGTCGCTCTTTGGATCGCAGCCGATCAGCAGCACGCGCTTGCCCTGCTGCGCCATCATGTAGCTCAGATTCGCCAGCGTGAACGACTTACCGATGCCGCCCTTGCCGTAGATCGCGATGATCTGCGTCTCTTTCTTCGCCGGTTCGCCGCCACCCGACGGCTCTCCGCCAAGATCAATGAAGTCCCGCGTATCGCGCACAGAACCGAGCGTCATTGCGTTCTCCAGTCGAGGATCATCTTCAGGCAATCGGGCGCGGTGAACGCGCGCGCATACGCCTTGCCCGCGTCGGTGATCGGCGCGCGGTCGGTGATCAGCCCGTCGAACGAGAGCCGCCCCGCCGCGATCAGGCCGGTCACCGCCGCCATGTCGCCCTCCGTCCATTCCGCCGCGATCCTGAGCCGCGCCTCACGCATGAAGGCGGGCGCGAAGCCGAAGTCGATCCGCCCGGCGTAAAACCCCGCCAGCACGATCTCCCCGCCCTTCGCCAGCCGGGCGATCAGCGTGTCGATCACCCCCGCATCGCCGGTGCAGTCATATATCGCGCGATAATCGCGGCGCACGTCGGCTTCGGCGTCGGTCACGTCATAACCCTCCGCTCCGCCGGTTCGCGCCGCGTCGCGTTCCCAGACCACCGGCGCGCCGCCCCTGGCGACAGCGATCCGTGCGAGCAGGCGACCGACCGTGCCGTGCCCGACGATCAGGTCGGGCATCGCACCCCCCGCCAGCGCATGGTGCGCGGTCGCGGCCAGCGCCAGTAACACGCCCCGTTCATCGCCCAGCGCCGCGTTCGACACCGCGCGCTTGCCCGGCACCACCAGCGTCCGCGCCGCCGCGCCGAACAGTGCGCGCGTCTCACCGAAGCATTTGGCCCCGGGAACGAAAACCTTCTCGCCGGCCGCGCGGCCGCTGTCGCGCCCCGCCTCGACCACTTCACCGACCGCCTCGTATCCCGGGACGAGCGGATAGCCCATGCCGGGGAAATCGGGCATCCGGCCCTGCCACAACAGTTTCTCGGTTCCCGTCGAAATGCCGCTATGCGCGACCTCGACGACGACGTCGGCCGGCCCCGGCCGGTCGAGCGCGATGTCGCAAACGTTCAGTCGTCCGGGTTCTTCGATGATGACCGCAGCAGTGCGCATCGCATCCCTCGACCTCGCGGCGCCCGATTCCGGGCTTGACCGATGAGTGTCAGAATATCTTTACGGTTGAAGCTGTCAAGCTGTCATTACGCTTTTTGTTTCGTCGCCTGAACGATGCCCAGCAACAGGCTCGGATGCGCCGCCTTGTTCTCGGGCACCAGCCCCGCCCCCCGCAGCAACGCTTTAACGTCTGCCGCCGTGCGCAGCCGTCCGGACCGCATCGCCGCGAAATACGCCGCGAAATACGCGGTTTGCGGATCGCGTCCGGCCCTTGTCATCGGCTCGGCGACGATCACGCGTCCTCCCGGCGTAACCGCGCGCGCCGCCGCCGCAATCAATGCGGCCGCCTCAACATCGCTTTGATCGTGCAGGATACGAACCAGCGTGATGGTATCGGCACCCTCGGGAAGCGGCGCGCCGGGCTCCGCCGCGACGACCGCGATGCGCTCCTCCAGCCCTTGCCGCGCAAGCGAACGGCGCGCCTGCTCGACGACTGCGGGCAGGTCGACAAGGGTGAGCCCCGGGGCCGGATACCGCTGCGCCAAAGCGGCCAGAAACCGTCCATCACCGCCGCCGATATCCATCACGTGCCGCGCGCCGCGGAAGTCGACGCTTGCAAACAGCGCGTCGGCGACAAGGCCCTGTGACATCGCCATCAGCGCGGAATATTCGTCCGGGGCGCCGATGCTCCCCGCATAGGGCCAGAACCCCGCCACCTTTCCCGGGCCGCTGCCCCTCAACATGGCGACCGGGTCAGCCAGATCGGCATAGAGCAGGCTATTATGCGCGATCATCGCGCGCAAGGCCGGATCGGTCGCGACGACCAGCCCGTCGATCGTCAGTCCGATCCGTCCGCCTCGCCGCCGCTCGATCAGTCCGGTCGCCGTCAGCGCCTGGATCAGCGCCGCCGCCGCCCGGGGCGACAGATCGAACAAGTTCGGCCAGGCGGACGGATCGCGCGGTGCCTCGTGCAGCCGCTCGAACACGCCAAGTTCGACTCCGGCGGCAAGCATTTGCGACCCGGCAAATCCCGCGACCGTCCCGAACAACCGCCGGGCATGCCGGTCGGCGATTCGCCGCCCGATTGGTAACCGCCCGATCGCGCTGCGAAAACCCGGCCTCCCGAGCCATCGATCGCGCAATCTTGTCAAAGCCTGCATCTGTTTTGATTTACAGTGAATAGTGACAAATGGAATAGACAGTCGGCTCCGTTGGAGGCATGGTCGCGCCATGTACGCAAGCTGCGATCCTGTCGTGATCGTCGGAGCCGGCATCGCCGGGCTTGCCGCGGCGTGTGAACTCGGTGCGCGCGGTATCCCGGTTACGCTGATCGAACGCACCGATGCGCCCGGCGGCAAGATGGCCGAAGTCGTCATCGACGGACGCAGCGTGGATTGCGGGCCGACCGTGCTGACCCTCGCCGAAATCTTCGCAGACCTGCCGCTGACGCTGCCGGGGATCGCCCCGGCCGACATACTCGCGCGCCACTTCTGGCCTGACGGTGCAATGCTCGATCTGTTCAGCGAGACCGATCGAAGCGCCGCGGCGATCGTCGCGTTTGCGGGTGAGCGCGACGCGCAGGGCTACCGCGATTTCACCCGCGCCGCAGCGACCATCTACGACGCGCTCGCCGACAATTTCATGGCCGCCGACAAGCCCCCCACACCGGTCGCGCTGATGCTGCGCGGCGGGCTTTCCGGCCTGACCGGGTTCACCAAGCTCGATCCCTATCGCAGCCTCTGGTCGATGGTGTCCGGGCATTTTGCCGACCCGCGCCTGCGCCAGCTGTTCGGGCGTTACGCGACCTATTGCGGCAGTTCGCCGTTCCGCGCGCCCGCGACGCTCGCGCTGATCGCCGAAGTCGAACGGCGGGGCGTCTGGCTGGTGAAGGGCGGCATGCGCCGTCTGGCCGACGCGCTGCTGGCCGCCGCGCGGACGCATGATGTCGAAACGCATTTCGGCTGCCTTGTCGAAGAGGTCATCATCGACGCCGGCCGCGCGCGCGGTGTTCGTCTGTCCGACGGCCGTACCGTCGCGGGGTCCGCCGTGCTCCTCGCCGCCGACGCCGCTGCGCTTGCCGCCGGCCGCTTCGGCGCGGAGGCGGCCCGCGGCCGCGCATTGTTCAAGGAGCGCGACCGCTCCTTTTCCGCCTTTACCGTCGCGATGCTCGCCGATGCCGGGGACGCGCCGCTCGTTCGTCACAACGTAGTTTTTTCAGAAGACAGCCGGGCCGAATTCGATGCGCTTGCCTCGGGCCGCATTCCGGACGACCCCAGCCTTTATCTGTGCGCGCAGGATCGCGGCGCAACCGCGCAAAGCGCCGCCCGGCGGAGCGGTGAGGAGGCGATGCTGATCGTCGTCAACGCACCCGCCGACGGCGATACCAACCCCTATGATGCAGCGGAGATCGATCGATGCATGACGGCTATCACGACCCGGCTCAGGCGCTCCGGCATTCCCCTCAGGATCGATCGCTCCCAATGTTCGATCTCGACACCTTCGGATTTCGGACGCCGTTTTCCTGCGACCGGCGGGGCACTTTACGGCCGGGCTTCGCATGGCTGGATGGCGTCGTTCCAGCGCCCGGGCGCGACGACGCGCATCAGGGGACTCTATTGCGCGGGCGGGAGCGTCCATCCGGGCGCGGGCGTGCCGATGGCGGCGCTTTCGGGGCGGGCCGCGGTACGCGCGATCCTTCGCGACCGCGCTTCGACATCGACCTTCCCCAAGGCGGCTATGCCTGGTGGTATGTCGATGCATTCAGCGACTGCGGACGCTACGGCCTGACCGTCATCGCCTTTGCGGGCTCGGTCTTCTCGCCTTATTATGCCAGCGGCTACCGCGCCGAGCCGATGGAGCATTGCGCGCTCAACGTCGCGCTTTACGGCCGGCAAAAGCGCTGGACGATGACTGAACGGGGGTCGGAGCAACTGTCCCGCGATGGGGAAACGTTCCGGATCGGCCCGAGCGGTCTGCGCTGGGACGGCGACACGCTCGTCATCGAAATTGCGGAGACCACGCCCTGGCTCAGGCGGCCGGTCAAGGGGACGATCCGGGTTCGGCCAAAGGCGATGGTCGACCGTCCGCTCGCACTCGGCCGCAGCGAACGCCATTTCTGGTGGCCGCTTGCGCCGTGCGCGCGGATCGAGGTCGATCTCGCCGATCCCGGGTGCAGCTGGACCGGAGAAGGCTATCTCGACATGAATGTCGGGTCCGAACCGATCGAAAACGGCTTCGCGCATTGGGACTGGAGCCGTGCCACGCTGAAGGACGGGCGTACCGTCGTCCTTTACGATCTCGCCCCCCGCGACGGTGCCCCGACCAGCCTTGCCGTCCGCTTCGATCCGCGCGCCGAAGTCGAGGAGATCGACTTGCCCGCCCCCGCGCGGCTTCGACCGACCTTGTGGGGGATCGGCAGGCGGACTCGCGCCGATCGCGGTTCCGTCGTGCAAGTCCGCAAAACCTATGAAGACACGCCCTTTTACGCACGCTCGGCGCTCGGGACGCAGCTGTTCGGGGAAACCGTCGAGACGATGCATGAAAGCCTGTCGCTCGACCGGCTGCGCTCGCCGCTCGTTCAGTTCATGCTGCCGTACCGGATGCCGCGCGAGGCGGCGGTGCGCGCCGGGCCTCGTGTGCCGTGGCCGATCCGGGTTCGCCCATCGCCGCCCTGATGACCGCCTGTTTGATGATCTGCGCGATCGCGCCCGCATCCTCCTCATGCGCCAGATGGCCGAGTGCGGTCACGCGGACGACATGGGCATTGGGCAGGACACGCGCCGCGCGATCGGCGACATCGGGCGCGATGAACGTATCGCCCTCCGGCGCGACCAACGTCACCGGCAGCGTCAGTTTGGGCAGGTCCGCCTCGAGCGCACCCAGATCCCAGTTCGCCATCATGCCCAGCGCCGCCTCGACATGGCTCCGGCTGCGGAACAGCCGGGCGTACAGCGCCATCTGACGCGCATCGATCTTCGATCCCGTCCCATCGATCAACCGTGTAACCGCCTTTGCATCGGACTGCGCGTGCCAGGTCATGATCCGCGGCACGAACGGATTGAGGAACAGCATTTTGGCGATCGCCGGGAACAGATGCTGAGCGACGCCCGGAAACGGCAGCAGCGCACCGCTCAGGCTGATCAATCCTTCGGGCGCGATCCGTCCGTCCAAGATCATCCGCGCCGCGACCGCCGCTCCCGCCGAATGGCCGACGACATAAGCGGGTGATACGTCGAGTCCGGCGATCAGGTCGCCGACGACCCGCGCCATCCACGGCAGCGATACGAAACCGCTTGGGCGACTGCTCGTAAAGCCATGCCCCGGCAGGTCGAGCGCGATGACCTCATAATCTTGAGCGAGCATCGGCAACAGCGTGTTCCAGCTGTGCGTCGACGCACCGGTGCCGTGCAGCATCAGCATCGGCGGTCCGGTCCCCGACCGCTGCACATGCCAGTCGAGCCCGCCTGCGCGGACGAACCGGCTCGCGGCGCGATTGGGCCAATCGGCGCCGTCGCGGCTCCAGACGAGCCCGCTCATCCGCGCGCCCCGCTTACGACCGTGCTCAGCGACGCATCGTCGGGACGTGGAAGGGCGAAATAGCGTGCTCGCATCGTCGCCGAAAGCGCGCGGACATGCGCGTCCCCGCGCGGCGAACTGTCGATGACCAGCGCGTCGATACCCGTTCCCGCGACGATCCGCGCGGCGTCCTCCGCGTCCGCACGCGCACCGGCCCGCCCCGCGCTTCCGTCACGCGCGATGTTCGCGCCGCCATCGGTCAATACCACGAGCAGCGGCGCACGACCCGCCGCGCGGCCGCGTATCGCCTGTTCCAGTCCGGCAATGATCCCGGCGGCAAGCGGCGTCGCCCCGCCCCCGGGCAGCCCCGCCAGTTCCCGCCGCGCCCGCGCCAGCGACCGGGTTGGCGGCAATAATGTTTCGGCCTCCGCTCCCCGGAACGCGATCAGCGCCACCTCGTCGCGCCTGACATAGCTTTCGCCAAGCAACCGCTCGACCGCGCCCTTGACCTCGGCCAGCCGCGCGATCGCCGCCGACCCCGACGCATCGACCGCAAACACCGTCAGTGCGCGCCGGACCGGCAGCGGCCGGCGTATGCGAATATCGCCGCGCGCGATCCTGATCCGCTCGCCCAGTCCGCGCCCCCGCACCCGCTGCATCGGCGCTGCCGCGATCAGCGTCGCGGCAAGGTCGAGTCTGCTGCCACGTACGGGCAATCCCTTCACCAGCCGCCCGCTCCGCCCCTTGGCGCCCGTACCGCGCCGCGCATCCGCGCTTCCTGCGCCCGCGCCGCGCCCGCCCGCCGCGGTTGCGGAGAGAAGCCCCGGCGGCAGGATCGCGCATGCCGCCTCGACCAGCATGTCCCGGTCGGACGCATGCCCCTCGCCGTCACCGTCCTCGCGCCCTTCAGTTTCGTCCTGTTCGGGCTCGGGCGGCGGTGCATCGTCCGCGACCGGGTTCATTGTTGCCCGCAGTGCCAGCACCAGCCGTGCGACCCGCTCATAATCGGCTTCCTCGGGAAGTGTCCGCCCAGCCCTTCGCACCAACGCGCGGAGAACCCTCAGCGCCGCGATCGGCACCCGCGCCGACTCGATCCCGAGCGCCGTCGATGCCTGACACAGCATCGCGACGACATCGTCCGGCAGCGTGACCGGGACATCTCCTGCGGTATCAGCCATCACGCGCTCCGCCTCGTCCAGTTCCCGGATCGAGACTGCGTCCAGATCGACCGTCATTGCCGCACGGTCCGCCAGCATCGAAGTCAGATCATCCGCGCTCTCGCCCTCGTCGAGCAGAACGACGCCCGCTCCCGCATCGATCAGCCCGGCGATCGCCGCCGCCGCCATCCCCCCGGCACGCTCCGCGCCTGCGACCAGCAACACCCTTCCCGCGAGCCGCTCGCCGAGCCCCCGCCGCTCGATGCGCGCACCCGAGGCTAGGCTCGCAAACAGGTCGATCCCGGGATTGAACGCGGCAAAATCGGTGTCGGCGGTGATTTTCAGGACATCCTGCCCCAGGTGTGCCGCCAGCGCGTCACGAACCGCGCCCGCGCGTGCCCTGATGCGCAGTGACAGCCCCCCGCGCGTCACCAGATCGACCGCAATCAGCGCATCCTGATAGGCAAGACGCGCCGCGGCGGTCATCCGTCAACCTCCGCCAGAACCCGCTCAATCCGGGCCGCGCCGCCCGTTCCCTCCAGTGGATCACGCCGCAACCGGTGGCTCAGCGCCATCGTCGCGACGCTCTTAACATGCTCTGAAGTCACGGTTTTCTGGCCCTCAAGCGCCGCCAGCGCCCGCGCCGCGCGGATCGTGACCAGCTCGCCGCGCAGCCCGTCGGTGCCGAGCGCGATACAAATCCGCGCCGCCAGTTCCAGCACCGC
The DNA here is from genome assembly GCA_965219075.1 of Sphingomonas sp. Classification (GTDB taxonomy): domain Bacteria; phylum Pseudomonadota; class Alphaproteobacteria; order Sphingomonadales; family Sphingomonadaceae; genus Sphingomonas. The sequence continues at coordinate 871,165 of CBDCMM010000002.1, read as the reverse complement.
ATCCGGCGTCTCAATTCGTCCAATCCGCGCCCGCGCCCGCTCGACCGCCTTCCTGATCTTCCCGTCCTCGTGCCGCCAAGTCGTTGAGAAAGCGGCAGGATCCCGATCGAATGCGTCGCGCCGTTTGACGATCTCGATCCGGTCCGCGATCTCCGTCGGCGTCCTCACCTCCACCGCCAGCCCGAACCGGTCGAGAAATTGCGGCCGCAATTCGCCCTCCTCCGGATTGCCGCTCCCGATCAGCAATATCCGCGCCGGATGCCGCATCGACAACCCGTCGCGCTCGACGACATTCTCCCCCGACGCCGCCACGTCGAGCAACAGGTCGACCAGATGATCCTCGAGCAGATTGACCTCGTCGATGTAGAGAAAACCTCGGTTCGCCCGCGCCAGTAAGCCTGGCTCGAACGCCTTGATTCCCTCACCCAGCGCCTTTTCAAGATCCAGCGCGCCGACCAGCCGGTCCTCGCTCGCGCCCAGCGGCAGGTCGATCATCGGCACCGTCGCATGCGTTTTGCCGGTGCGGCCGAGTTCGACGCACTCATCGCAACGCCCCGACGGCGCGCACGCATAACGGCACTCTTCGGTCACCTCGATTTCGGGCAACAGTGCCGCAAGCGCGCGGATCGCGGTCGATTTACCCGTACCGCGATCGCCGAGAATCAACACCCCGCCGATCCCCGGGTCAATCGCAACCAGCAGCAACGCGCGCTTCAATGACCCTTGCGCGACGATCGCCGAAAACGGATAGGGTCGCCCCAAGCCTTCCTCCTCACGGACCGGAAACGGTAAGCGTTCTCAGTCGACAACTTGCCCGCTGATCAACGAAGGAGCCTGCTCGGTCCGGAACCGCCCCGCGACTATTTCTCTCCGCCACGATAGTCGGGTTTGCCGCCGTCGTCATCGGGATAATCATCGGGAGTGACGGGCGACTGGTTCTTGACCGCCTGTTGATCGGCGACGGGCCGGGGCTTACCCTCCTTGTCGAACGATCCACCGGGCTTGTTCGTCTCGTTGGCCATGAAATCTTCCGTTTGTAGCTGCTTATGCCGAACGCAGCGGACCCCCTGAAAGTGCCGCGCCGCGGCCGGGACGGGTCGTGCACAGCCTGCGGATATCGAGCGCATCGACGTCGCGCAGGGTGAGCGTCCCGATCCGCCGACTCCCGGTCTCGATCAAAATCCCATGCGCGCCGCGCCGCAAATTGGCCCAGACAATCTCGCCGATGGTAAATCCGTTCCGGTCGGGACGCACCGCGGCAACGCGACCGCTCGCCGAATAGGCCAGTGCTGCCAGACCGTCCGATCCCATCACCGCGCTCCGGACGGAAAATCCGGTCAGCGCGCCCTCGACCGCTTGCGCGACATCTTCCAGATCGCTGATACGGCCTTGATCGCGGAGTCGCGTAAATGCCCATATGCATCCCGCCGCTCCGGCCGCGATGGCGGATGCGCCGCAGATGACAAGCCAGTTCATCCGCCACTCGCAAGCGCGTCCATCAGCGCCCGGATTCCGCCCAGGTCGTATTCCGCCGCCTCCGCCTGCGCGCTGAGCAGCGCTGGGTCACGCCCCGCCTTCGCCGCCGCCAGCGCCCACAGATTGCAACTGCGCGTCCCGGTGCGGCAATAGGCAAGCACCGGTCCCTCCGCCGACATCAGCACCGATGTCAGCGCATCGAGTTGCGGATGCGAGAAACCCGCATGCGTCACCGGGATCGCCGCATAGTCGAGCCCGGCCGCCGCCGCCGCCGCACGGATGCTTTCTCCGGTCGGCTGATCCGCTTCTTCATCATCGGGCCGGTTATTGACGATGGCTACGAACCCGGCGTCTTTGATCGCCGCGACATCTTCGGGCGCGATCTGCGCCGCAACCGAGATCGAATCGTTGAGTGTCCGGATCATGCCGCCTCGCGCACTACTTGCAGGAACGCATCGCCATAGGCATCGAGCTTGCGTGCGCCAATGCCCGACAGCACCGAAAGCTCGGCACGGCTTGCCGGACGCTTTGCCGCGATTTCGCGCAACGTCGAATCGTGAAAGATGACATAGGGCGGCACACCCGCATCCTTTGCCAGTTCGCGCCGCCTGGCACGCAGTGCCTCGAACAGCGGACTGTCGGCGGGATCAGCGGCCATATCGACAGAGCCGCGACTACGCGTGGGGCGTTTGGGCTGAACTATCAACGAAATCGGCTCCTCGCCCTTCAGGATCGGCTTTGCCGCGGGTCCGAATTCAAGCCCGCCATGCGGATTGCTTCTGAGCGCATCGCGGAGCAGCAGCGCACGCGCCACGGGTTTGAGCAGCGCGCCGTCGCTGTCCCCGACGATATTCCAGACGCTCAGCCTCTCGTGCCCGTTTGTCATGCTTCGCTCGCTCGAGCGCCCGCGCAGCACCTCCTCGATGTAGCCTGCGCCAAACAGCTGCCCGGTGCGGAACACGGCTGAGAGGAATTTGCGCGCGATCTCGCTCACATCGATCGAATTCGGGTTACCGAGGCAGTTGTCGCAATTGCCGCAATCCTTGGCCGGATCCTCGCCGAAATGTTTCAGCAGGATGCGCCTTCGGCATCCCGCGGTCTCGACCAGCGCGCCGAGTGCTGAAAGCCGCTGTCGCTCGCCCGGCTGGCGTTCACGCTCGACCTCCTCGATCCGCCGCCGCGCGCGAACGAAATCCTCTGCACCCCAGAACAGATGCGCGGTCGCGGGATCGCCGTCGCGCCCGGCGCGGCCGGTTTCCTGATAATAGGCCTCGATCGATTTGGGCAGCCCCGCGTGACAGACGAAGCGGACGTCGGGCTTGTCTATCCCCATCCCGAACGCCACCGTCGCGCAGATCACCATGTCTTCGGAGCGCACGAAATCGGCTTGGTTCCTGCGCCGGATACCGGGATCGAGCCCGGCATGATAAGCGTGTGCCGGACGCCCCGTCCGCGCCAGCGCCGCCGCCAGCTTCTCGGTCGCCGCGCGGGTCTGCGCATAAACGATGCCGGGACCGGGATTGCGCCCGACCACGTCGGCAATCTGCCGCGCGACCGTGGCCTTCGGACTGATCGCATACCGGATGTTCGGACGATCGAAACCGGCGACGATCAATCCGTCCGCCGGGATGCCGAGCTGTTCCAGGATGTCCGCCCGGGTATGCGCATCGGCGGTCGCGGTCAGCGCCAGGCGACCGGCCTCGGGAAATTGATCGAGCAGCGGTCGCAACAGACGGTAATCGGGGCGGAAATCATGTCCCCATTCGCTGACGCAGTGCGCCTCGTCGATCGCGAACAGCGCCAGCTTCGCTTGCCCGAGCAGGTCACGAAAGCCCTGACCCGAAGCACGCTCGGGCGCTATATACAAAAGGTCGAGCGTACCTGACGTGAACCGCTCGATCGTCTCGGCACGGTTGTCGTCGGCGCTGGTCAGCGTGGCCGCGCGGATGCCAACCGCCTCGGCCGCGCGGAGCTGATCATGCATCAGCGCAATCAGGGGGGAGACGACGACGCACGTCCCCTCCAGCATTACCGACGGCAACTGATAGCATAACGACTTGCCCGCCCCCGTCGGCATCACGGCCAGCGTCCGCTCGCCCCTCAGCACACGCGCGACGACGTCTCGCTGAACGCCGCGAAACCCGGGGAAGCCAAAGACGCGCTGGAGTGTCGGAACCGGATCGAGCATGATGGACACCTTAGCCGCGCCGCACCGCCGGTGCGAGCCCGCTGGAGCCGCCAATATGTCCGAACGGTTCATCGCGCCGGGCAAGTTTCCCGCCGTCACGATCGGCTTGCGGTCGTCGAGATCGTGCGAAGACTCTTGGGAATTCGTCAGCGAAGCCGTCTCGTTGACGCTCCGCGTTCATCCTGGCGCTGATTATCATATTGCCGCAACGCTCTGGTCTGCATTCGGTATCAAATCATGTACAACGAGCACCCCGCTGCGACAGGAGAACGGACGATGACCGCTGAAATCCAGAACGACCCCGACAAGGGCCGTTTTACGATGGAAACAGAACATGGCGTCGCCTACGCCGACTATGCCCGCGACGGCGACGTTCTCGTCTTCACGCACACGCTCGTCCCGGAATCGGAACAGGGTCACGGCGTCGGAACGCAACTGATCGCCGCCGCGCTTGAACAGGTTCGCGAACACGGGCAAAAGATCGTTCCCCAATGCCCGTTCGTTCGCGCCTATGTCGACGATCATCCCGAGGTCGGCGACCTGGTCGCCTGATCGCGCGTCACCGGGACGTTTCCAGCAGCGCTATAATCGCCGGATAGTGCGCCTGTTTTGTGAACGCCTCGCTACCCACCACCGGTCCGATTTTCTGCCGGAGCACCGGGCCGTTCCCCTTTGGTGCCGCGCGCCAGCCGGGCCGACCGCTCAGGTTCGGATCGCCCCGTTTGATGAAGGCGGCGAAATAGTCCTGCATAGCGGCGGAAACCCGGTAATCCTCGAGTGTCCAGGCATAAGCGGGGTTCGCATCGAGATTGCCGAGCGCATATTCGATTTCCGCGCTGTGGACCGCGCCGGTCGGCGGCGGAACGGCATTGGTCAGTGGAGCCAGCGCCGGGGGCCGGACCCGGTCGAACGCGTAATAATAGGTCGGCGCGCCCGTCCGCCGGTGAAGATCGAACCATTGCCAGGTCGACGCGGCTAGAAACGCATCGCTTGCAAGCGCGGTCGCCGCGTCGATTACCTGCGCGTCCGTTTTTGCGGGATAGAAATCGAACGCCCGATCCGCGCGATCACCGAACTCGCGAGAGAGCGCGGCACGATAATTCGCCCTGGTCGGCTCGCTTTCGCGCAGGATCGCAGTCCACCCATTCTCCTGAGAATTCGATCCGACCAGCAACGGCACCTGCGCAACGCGGCCCGCACGATAGCTTGCGATTGGCGTCTCGGTCAAAAACAGTCCGTCGATGATGAAGTCTGCGTCAAAACTTTGCCGCCCCTGCTCGTCCAGCAATTGCCCGGCCGGAAGCGCGCGCAACGTTGCAAGGGACTGCGCCCCCGCCTTTGCCGCAAACGCCGCGCCCGCCGCCGTCGCACGCGCCAGCGGATCGGGATGAAAAGTCGGCGGGAACAGGCCGCCGCTTTCGCCGATTGCGCCGGCGATCATCGTACGGGTAAGCGGCGACGTCAGCAGCGCGCTGACCGACATCGATCCGGCGCTCTCCCCCGCGATCGTAATCCGCGTGGGATCACCGCCAAAGGCTGCGATGTTGCGGCGGACCCAGTCCAGCGCCGCCGCCTGATCGAGCAATCCGTAATTGCCCGCCGCCTGGAGTGGCGACTCCGCCGCCATTCCGGGGGTCGCGAGAAAGCCGAAGACACCCAGCCGGTAATTGATCGTGACGACGACGATACCATGCCGCGCCATGCTTGCGCCGTCATAGCGAAGTTCCGATCCGTCCCCCGCAACCGCACCGCCGCCGTGGATATAGAACAGCACCGGCAGCCGCGACTTGCGGGTCGATCCCGCGGGCGTCCAGACGTTGAGTGTCAGGCAATCCTCGCTGATCCCGGACGACCGGAACCGCATATCGGCAAACAAGGCCTGCTGCATGCATCTCGCGCCGAACCGGTCTGCGGTTCGCACGCCGCGCCATCCGGCGGGCGGCGCGGGCGGCCGCCAGCGCAAGGGCCCGATCGGCGGCGCTGCATACGGGATGGCGCGATAGCTCTCGACCGGATGATCGCCGCCGATCGAAACGCCAAGCAGTGCGCCCTGCTCGATCGAGATTTGCGGCGCGCGGGCAGAGGCGGGGGCTGCCCCCGACATCCCTGCCGCCGCGATCAGGCTAATCCGAAGGGCACGCGAAAATTGCTTTATCCTCATGCGGATCACGGTACCAAATTTGCGGCCGCCGACCAATCCATCACGACGCGCGGTGCCATCGCAGTACTCCGCAAAGACGACGATGCCGCGATTAACATTGCAAAGTCGCAGTTGACGGGACTAGCACTGTACGGCTGAGGCCGGACGCGATCCGGCACATAGCTTTTTTTGGACGTTTTCGGGGGGAAAATTCATGCGTAAACTGTTATTCACTGCGGCCGCTATCCCTGTTCTCTGCGCCGCGCCGGTTTCTGCGCAACGGCTCGCCAAGCCGTCGGGGACCGAAAAGACGCAGAGCGCGACCATGAACGACGTGCCCCATTGCGCGCGCAAGTTGGGGTCGATTTCGGTTGTCAACGGCGATGATCCCCGCGGCTGGACACAATACAGCCTCGCGCCGCCTGAAAAGCTGCTGAAGGTGCTCGTCCAGCGCTCGGGCTGCTTCAATCTCGTCGATCGCGGCAGCGGGCTGCAGGCGGCCGAACTCGAACGCAATGTCGGTGCAAGCCTTGGGCTCCAGCGCCGCTCGAACGTCGGCCAGGGCCAAATCAAGGCTGCGGATTATGTTCTCGTCGCAGAGGTTCAAGGCGCAAACAGTAATTCGGGCGGTGGCGGAGTCGGCGGCGCTGTGGGCGGCCTGCTGGGCGGTCGCGTGGGCGGCTTGCTTGGCGGGATGCGCAGCAAGAAGATGGAGGCGAACACCGTATTGTCCGTCACCAACGTCCGCACGACCGAGACGATCGCGGTCGAGGACGGCTATGCCGCCAAGAACAGCGTGTCGTTCGGCGGCGGTGGCGGGCTCGGCTTTTTCGGCGGCGCGCTCGGTGCCGTCGGCGGCGGCTACGACAATACCGACATCGGCCGGATCGTGACGCTTTCCTTTATCCAGGCCTATACCAAGCTGGTCAATTCGCTCGGCCTCGTCCAGCCGGGCGGTGCGGCAACAGCAGAGGCGGCTCCCAGCAGGACCTTTACCGCGCAGGCTCCGCTCGCGATGCATTTATCGGCGGGCGCGTCGGCTAAAACGGTCCGCACGCTTCCGGTCGGGGCGATAGTCTATCCGACGGGTCAGAAAGACGGCCTGTGGTGGCAGGTCGCTGACGAAAATGACAATGTCGGCTGGGTGCTGAACACCAAATTGGCACCTTCGCAATAAGCTTAGGCACCACCGCCCACTCTAACTTCATGAATTATCAGGGAAAAAGAGCGCGCTCTTAATCCCGTGGAGATGGGGCGCTTTATTTCGGTTCCCCATCCGTCACCGGATGCCCTAAGCGCCGGGCGAACTTATGGCTGCCGCACCGATCCCCGAAAACCGATTTACCGCCGTCGCGATCTGCGTGCCGGTGCGCGATGAGGCGCGCAATCTCCCGGGTTTCCTCAACTCATTGAAAAAGCTGCAACATTCAAGCATAATCGGTCTCGCGTTCATCTTCGACGGGAGCGAGGACGACGGCCGTCAGATCGTCGACGTGTGGACTCGGGACGCCGCGCGGTTCCGGGTGGCAGTCCGTGAGATCCCGCGTCTGCCGGTCCCCGACGCGGGCCGCGCGCGGGCCGCCGCGATGGCGCTGGGCATCGAAATGATGGGGAGCGGGGGGGTGTTGTTGACAACCGACGCAGATTCCCGGCCTGCAAGCGACTGGGTGGCGTCGAACTGCGTCGCGCTGGAGATGGCTGACGTCGTGTGCGGCCGGATCGAGCGGCGCGGGCGCGGTACCGACCCCGAACGCACAAGGCTGGAACAGTATCTGATGCGTTTGCACACGGTCCGGCGGACAATAGACCCGGTTGCGCATGATCCGCTACCGAGCCATCCGCACAGCGGCGGCGCGAGCCTTGCATGCACCGTCGCCGCCTATCGCACCGCCGGCGGCATGCCGCTGATCGCAAGCGGGGAGGATCGCGCCTTTGTCGAGGCGGCGCGACGCGCGGGCCTGCGCGTCCGGCATGACCCGGCGGTCCGGGTCGCGACCTCGGCGCGGCACCGCGGCCGGGCGACGGGCGGCCTCGCCGATGCGCTGAGACAGGGGCGCATCGACACGCGTGCCGGGCGGTCGGCGATCGTCGAGCATCCCGATGATGCGACGGCACGCTACCGTTTGCAGGCACTGGCACGCGCGGCGTACGGCCGGCCCGATGCGGCCGCGGACCTTGCCCGAACGCTCGGCCGCGGCACGGCGGGGGTCGCTCAGCTGATGGCAGCCGCGCCGAGTGCGGATGCGTTCGTACTCGACCTGATCCCCGACCGTGTCGAAGACAGCCGTCCCGTGACGCTCGACATTGCAGCAGCGGTGTTGCTGCAGCATGAGCAGGCGCTCGCGGGCCGGGCCGCATGAGGACCGCGCTCATCAAATCCCTCCGCGCCGCCCTTGGCGGGCGCGATACCGATGCCGCGATGCGCGCGGCGTTCGCGGTCGCCAGACAGGCAGGACTCGACGATCCGGTCTGCGACACGCCCGAAGACGCACGCGCGCTGATGCGACGCATGGCGCTTGCCGGACACGCGGACCTTGCGTTCGGGCGGCTGTTCGAGGGCCATGTCAACGCAGTGCAACTGATCCGCGCGCACGGCACGGCGGAGCAGGGGGCAGCGCTCGACAGCGGCCTCGCAAACGGAGCGATCCTCGGCGTCTGGAACAGCGATCAGCCCGGCAACGGACTGACGTTCGACAGAACCCGGCTGACGGGCGCAAAGAATTTCGCATCGGGTGCCGGGATCGTCACCGACGCGCTTGTAACCGTAGAGGCGAATGATCCGGCGCGCACCCGGATGGTTCTGGTTAAACTCGGACCCGGCGTCCCCATCGATCGGCGCTGGTGGCGACCGATCGGCATGGAACGGTCGGAAACGCATATCGTAGATCTTTCCGGACTGACAGTCCGATCCGATATGATCATCGGCGCGCCCGGCGCGTATCAGGCTCAGCCCGCATTCGGCGCGGGGGCGCTGCGTTTCGTCGCGGTGCAGGCAGGCGGGATCCACGCGCTGTTCGACGCCGTCCGCGGGCACCTGGTCGAAAAGGATCGCGCTGGCAACCCGCATCAGAAGCACCGGCTGGCGCGGCTGTTCGGCTTGGCGGACACGGCCTGTGCACTGCTTGACCGCACGGTTCGCGTCTGGGGAACGGATGAACCGGACCGGTTGCTCGCGCTGGTGGCGGCGGCACGGGGAACCATCGAGACGCTGGCGATGGAAGCCATCGCGATCGCCGAGGCGGCGGTCGGCGTTCAGGGCCTGCTCGCGCCGCACCCGCTCGCACGGATCGTCACCGATCTCTCGGTCTATCTGCGCCAGCCCAATCCCGACGGCGCGCGCGATCATGCGGGTGACGCCGCCGCCGCGGGACTGATCGTCCCCGGCGAGGATGCGTGAGACCCGCGCTTCGCCGCGCGGGGCGCGTGTTGGTCGTGGCACCCCATCCCGATGACGAGACGATCGGCTGCGCGGGCGCGATCCTCGCGCTGCGCCGGACAGGCGCTCGGGTCGAGGTGCTGGTCGTCACCGACGGCGCGGCGTCGCATCGGCTGAGCGTCAGTCATCCCCCCGCACGGCTCGCCAGGGTCCGCTCACGCGAAACCCGCGCCGCCTGTGCGGTGCTGGGGGTGCGTGCCGGCCAGATCACGATGCTCGGGGCGCCCGACGGCGGTCTCGATACGCTCGGTCGCAGCGCGAGGGTCCGCTTCGCCCGCGCCCTTGCCAAACGCGCGCGCTACGATCTGGTGCTGATGCCCGACCCCGACGATGCGCATCCGGACCATCGCCATGTGGCAAGAGCTGTCGCACGTGCATTTCGCCATGCCCGCTGCCTGGCCTATGGCGTTTGGCCGGGCGACCAATGCCCGCCGCGCACCGTTGCCTTGCCGCTCGGAGCGGACCGCATGCGGAAACGCCGTGCGCTGAGCCGGCACCGGACACAGCTTGGTGCGATCAGGGACGATCCGACCGGGTTCACGCTCGATCCGGCGACGCTGCGTCGCATGACCGGCCCGGTCGAGCGGTTCCGGCGTTTATGAAGGCGATCAGGCTCGACGGGTTCGAGGCGACGTTTGCCGCGAACCCCGATCCTTGGAACACGTTCACCGCCCGGGACGAGGCACGCAAGCGATCGGCGATCCTCCATGCGCTCGGACCCGGCCCGGCCGGGCGACTGCTCGAACTCGGCTGCGGCAACGGATCGAACAGCGCCGCGCTGGCAAGACGCTGCCTCCGGCTTAATGCGGTCGACGGCGCGCCGAGCGCGGTCGCGCTGACCAGGCATGCGATAGGCCGCGCGACCGGCGATGATCCCCGCGTCCGCGTCCGGTTGCTCGCTTTGCCCGGCCGCTTCCCGCTCGACCGGTATGACGCGATCGTCGCGGCCGAAATCCTTTATTACCTGTCCCCCCGTGACCTCGCGGCGACGGTTGCCGGGATCGGTCACGCCCTGCGTCCGGGCGGGCGGCTGATCCTAGCACACCATCATCTACGTTTCGCGGATGCCGCAACCCCGCCTGCCACGATCCATGACCGCGTTCGCGGGATGCTGCCCTTCGGTACGCGAAGGACCGCCAATGTCAGGACCGAACGCTGGCACGTCGAAAGCCTGATGCGCCGGAAATCATGATGCCATTGGGGGCGTGATACGATAGGTGACGCCATGATCAAGCCGATCAGCTTCTTCGTCCATCATCAAGGGCGCGGCCACGCCAACCGCGTGATGGCGATCGTCCGCGAATTGCCGAAGGAAAGGCGGGTGACGATCCTGACCGCCAAGCCTTCGCTGTTCGACGGTTTCGACCGCAATCTGGAGATCACCGCGCTTCCGGACATGATCGGTGCGCCGGTGCCGGCGCCCGGCCTGTTCGCGCAGCCGACGCCCGAGGTCATGCACTGCGTTCCGCTTGGTGTCGCGCCGATGCGAAGGACGATGCGGACGATCCTCGACCATCTCGACGATGTCGAACCGGCGCTGTTCGTCGTCGACGTTTCCGCCGAAATCGCGATGCTGGCCCGGATCGCCAGCGTCCCCGCGATCAGCATCCGGATGCACGGCGACCGGCTCGATCCCGGCCATCTCGGCGCCTATCAGGCAAGCGTCGGGTTGCTCGCTCCGTTCGACGAGGCGCTTGAGCAGGACGACACCCCCGCCTGGGTGCGCGCCGCGACCTGCTATGCGGGCGGTCTTTGCACCACTACCGACCCGGTACCGGCCAAGGCGGAGGCGCGCGCGAAACTCGGGCTCGATCCGGCGCAGGAGATCGTCGTCGTGCTGACCGGCGGCGGCGGGGCGGGGACGCCCTATGCCCCGTTGACGATCGCCGCGCGCGCGGTTCCGGGCGCATTATGGCTCGTGCTCGGCCCGGTCCACCGCGAAGGGCATGAAACCGACTTCGGCAACCTGGTCGAACTCGGCTGGGTGCCGGGCGTCACCGACCATATCGCCGCCGCCGATGTCGTTATCGCATCCGCAGGGGACAATATCGTGCACGAAATCGCGCGCGTCGGCCGTCCCTTCGTCTGCGCGCCGGAATGGCGGTATTTCAGCGAACAGACGCGGAAAGCCGAACGGCTGGCGGAACTGGGCGCTGCGATCGCACTCCCCGCCTGGCCCGGCGCGCTTGTCCCTTGGCGCGGCATCCTCGACGCGGCGAAGGCGCTCGATCCCGCCGCGCTTGCCGCGCTGTACGATGCCGGCGCAGCGTCGGTTGCCGCCGCGTATCTCGAGGGGTTGGCGACGTCGCTCTGGTCAACTGAATAGAACCGTGCCGGGCGCGCGCGACGCGGCGATCTCCGCCGTGTCCGGCACGCGCAGAACCTCGATGCCGTCATCGTCCCACGCGATCAGCCCACGATCCGCGAACTGGCCGAGCCAGTAATCCATGCACCACCGGCCCCAGCGTTCGCGGAACAGCCGCGCGTTGCGGATGATATGGTCGAACTGGTGAAGCGGCGGTTGGTGGACGGGATGAAATTGGTGATAGGCGCGCGCGCCGCCGACCCAGGCCATCGGCACGCCCGCCGCCTTCAGCCGCTGGGCGAAATCGGTTTCCTCTCCGCCATAGCCGATAAAGCGTTCGTCCATTCCCCCGGCCCGTCGCCAGTCCGCCGCCGGGATCGCGAACGACAGGCCCCATAGCTCGCCGTGATCGGGGACCGGCACCACCGCCCGATCGGGAATCGGGGGTTTGGCGGGATGACGCCGCCCCGCTCCATCGAGTGCTGCATAATCGAGCGGAACGTCGACGCCGCCGGGCGGCAAATACCACACCTCCCCCAAGCGTATCCCGCCGTGCGTTCGCGCCGTTCGCGCATAGCGTTCGACGAGGCGGGGCGAGGGTATGCAATCGACATCCAGAAAGATCAGTTCCGCCCCCGCCGCCGCCTCTGCCGCACGATTGCGGGCGGCGGCGAGAGGCATCGGGTCGCCCGCCACGAAGATCGAGCGGACCGGGAAGGCGGTTTCGGGCAACCCCGTCGCCGGTTCGTCCTGCATATAGGCGATGACGAGTTCCCCGGGGGCCTCACTTTGTGCGTTCAGTCCGTGGATAAGGTTCGCCAGATGGTTCGCGCGGCCGCGAACCAGCGTCAGCACGCTTGCCTTGTCCCCGGCACCGTTCACGAGGCGCGGCGATCTCCGCGAAGATCGAGGCGACGGAAATGCGTCACGCCTTCGATCACGCCCGCGGCATGATGACCCGTCGCGACATAGCCGTGGCTCAGGTCCGCGCGCTTGCCGATGCCGTCCGAATAATTGCCGACGATGATCGCGAGCGGCGAGGATCGCAGCATCTCGACGTCGTTACCGCTGTCGCCCGCCACGATAACCCGGGTTCGCCCGAAACCCAGCTTGCGGCGGACATGCTCCACCGCCGTCCCCTTGGAGGCGCCGTGCGGCAGGATGTCGAGATAGCGTCCGTGGCTCTGAATGATCGAACAGCTATGCCCTTCGCTCGCCAGCACCGCGCGGATACGCTCCGCCGCCTTGGGGTCGTCATCGGCGAAATAGCTCAATTTGTAGCGCCGTTGCTCAAGCCGTCCCTGCGGTTTCAACCGCCCGTCGCGCGCGACGATTGCCGCCACCGCATCACGGTCCCATCCCGTCGCAACGATCGCCTCCCAATCCATGTCGCGGCAATAGGTCGCGCCGCCGGGTGCGCGGTGATAGATTTCCGACCCGACCGCGGTGATCAGGATTTCCGGAAGCGGCGCATCCTGCTGGCCGAGCACCGCGAGCGCGCTGTGGAAACTGCGGCCGGTCGCGATCGCGAAGATCATGTCGCCCTGCGCCTCGTGCCAGTCGCAGAACCGGCGCACCGATGCGCTGCATCCAAGCAGCGTACCGTCGATGTCGGACACCAGCAGCAGGTCGTGATCGGTCCGCTTGCTCTCTGCCGAAGCGCCGGGTGGGGCGATGATCCGTGCCGCCAGATCGGCATATTGCGCGACATGCCGATCCCAGTCGAATGCCGCGACCGCACGCGATCCCGCAGCGGCATAACGGTCCCACGCTTCGGAATCGCGCAGGATCGACAGCACCGCCTCCGCGATCGCACCGGGCGAATGGGGATCGACGAGCAGCCCGTTACCGCACGTCTCGATGATGTCATTGGGGCCGCCGCTGTCGGTTGCGACCACCGGCAGGCCGCTTGCCGCCGCCTCCAGCAGCGTCAGCCCGAACGGTTCGCTGAGCGCTGGGTTGACGAACACCCCGCGCCTTTGCCGCGCATACGCGTAGATCGCGGGAATATCCCCGGCGCCGTGATCCTTGGGATAGGCGATGCGTCCGTACAGATCGTAGCGATCGATGAGTGCCAGCAATTCCGTCAGATTGCCGCGGATCTCGGGTTCGAGCACGCTGAAATCGTCGCGCGTCCCTGCGATCAGGACGAGGTTCGCGGCCTCCTGCAACTGAGGCGACTGGCCGTAAGCGTGGACCAGGGCGGCCAAATTCTTCTTGGTGACGGGCCGGGCAATCGCCAGGATCGCTGGTTTGGCGGGATCGTTCAGGAATCGCCCGATCATCCGGTCGACGGACGGCGACGATGGCGCTCCCGCAAAAGCGGCCAGGTCGCTGCCCGGCGTCAGGATGCGGATGCGGCCGGGATCGGCGTTGGCGTAATCTGCATATTGAATCTCCGCCTCGTCGCGCGAGGACGCGATGACCGCCGATGCGCCCGCGATCGCCTCTTCCTCGATCGCGATACGGCGCTCAAGTCCTTCGGTCTCCGGACAATCCCGTCCAAACGCCGCCCGCTTGATCCGGCCGAGCGAATGCGCGGTAAAGACATAGGGGATATTCAGCCGCGCCGACACGCGCGCCGCGACCAGCCCCGCATCGGCATAGTGCGCGTGGACCAGGTCGGGCGCACGGTCGAGCGTGCGGATATGGGCAACCAGCGCCTCGACCAGGCTGTCATGCTCGCGCCAGAGCTGTTCCTTGGGAAGATAGTCGGCCGACGTGCTTCTCAGCCTTACGATCCGGAGCGTGTCGCTGACGTTCTCGAACGGCTGATCGTAACATTCGGGTAGATGCGGATCGCGAAAGGCGCGCGTCACGATCTCGATCCGGTCGATCGCCGGATGACGCAGGCTGGCGGTTGCCAGATCGAGGATGTAACGGATATGGCCGCCGGTGTCGGCAGTCAGGCCATAATGAACGTCGCTTCCCCGCAAGCACCCTTGTAACGCCACATGCAAGACAAACATCGTGTCCGTGTTCACTTATAATTAATCTAGCAGGAACCTTCGACGAACATCCGATGTTCCGGCAATGTGCGACAAAAACTGTTTAACATAGCGCAAGTTTCGTCCGTGATCTTTCCCGTTCCGCCCAAGACCAGCGGCGGAACGGAGCGCGTCGTATTCGACCTGACCGAAGAATTGGTCGCGCTCCGGCACAGGGTTACTTTGTTCGCTCCATCCGACAGCGTCACGTCGGCAACGCTGGTTTCGGGGGGGCCGAGCCTCGCCGCGCTGGAGGCGGCGGGCGCTCTGGTGCCCCCGGGCGTGCCCGGCGCGCTGGAGGCGATCCAGCTCGACCATCTGCGCGAACGGATGGCGGCGTTCGACATCATCCATTGTCACGGCGAATTCGCGCATGCCGCGATCCTGGGGGAGCGAATCGGACGCAGCCTGACGACGGTCCACTGGCGGTTGGACGAGCTCGACCGGCAGTTATTCTTCGATCATTTCACGAGGCTGCCGGTCGCCGCGATTTCCGCGGCTCAGGCGCGCGACCTGCCGCCCGGAAATCTCGCCGGGGTCGTACATCACGGGATCAGCAAGGACCGCTACCAGCTTGGCGACGGCACGGGCGGCTATCTCGCCTTTGTCGGCCGGATGACCGACCAGAAGCGCCCCGACCGCGCGATCGCCGTCGCGCATGCAAGCGGACGCCCGCTGAAGCTCGCGGGCGGAGTGGATGTCGGCAACCCCGGCTATTTCGCCGCTCGCGTCAGACCGCATCTGGGCGCCGGAATCGAGCATGTCGGTGAAATCGACGACGCGGCGAAACAGGCGCTGCTCGGAGGTGCGGCAGCGCTGTTGTTCCCGATCGACTGGCCCGAGCCGTTCGGGCTGGTGATGATCGAGGCGATGGCCTGCGGCACCCCCGTCATCGCCTGGAACCGGGGCAGCGTCCCGGAGATCGTCGAACACGGCGTCACCGGCTTCATCGTCGAAACCGAAGCGGAGGCGGTCGCCGCGGTCGCGCGGGTCGGCACTCTCGACCGCGCTGCGATCCGCGCACAATTCGAAGCGCGCTTTACTGCCGCCCGGATGGCGAAGGATTATGTCGCGCTCTACCGGCGGCTGATCGCAGCGTGAGGACCGGATTGCTGACCTGGTCCTACCCACCCGAAAAAAGCGGCCTCGCGCGTGCGGCGCGGGAGATCGCGCAATCGCTGACCGAGGCGGGACATGATGTGCGCGTCATCACGCTTGATCGGTCGTCGCGCGAACATGACGGCGCGGTCGAAGTGATCGGTGCCGCGCCCGGATGCCTGCTCGACCGGTTGCGCTGGATCGCAGGGGCAGGTCATGTTTTCGGCTCCTTGGCTTTCGCCCGCGCCGTCCGCGCCGAGCATCGGCGGCGCGCGTTCGACGTGATCGAGGCCACCAACTGGTATGCCCCGGGCCTGTTCGCCGGTGCCGGTACCTTGCCGCTCGTGACGCGCAATTCCACGCCGGTCGCGACTTCGACACCGCCGGGCGGGAGCTTGCGAGACCGGTTCGACCGCAGCTTTGCCATGATGCTCGAACGGGTCGCCGTGCGTCGCAGCACCGGTCTGATCTCGAACACGGCGGCACATGGAGAGAAAATCGCCGCGCTCTACGGCGTCCCGCCGCCCGGCCCGGATCATGCCGTCATCGGTCTCAGCCTGCCCCCCGTCATCATCGAACGCGGCGCGAACGCACGCACTTCCAAAGGTGAGCGCATTGAATTGCTGTTCGTCGGGCGCAACGAGGCGCGGAAAGGCTTCGACGGTCTGATCGCCGCCTTGCCGTTGCTAGGCACTCGTCCGTACCGCATGACGATCGTCGGGGTCTCAAAACAGGAATTGCCGCCGCTCGGCCAAGATGTCGCCGAACGTCTGAGGTGTTTTCACCGTGTCGAGGAAGATCATCTGTATGACCTGTTCGAACAGGCCCATATCGTCGTCGCGCCGTCGCGGTACGAAAGTTTCGGACTCGTTTATCAGGAGGCGATGATGTTCGGCCGGGCGATCGTCGCCTGTGCCGAAGATGCGAGCGCAAGGGTGTTTATCGGGCAAACCGGTGCGGGTTTGCTTGCCGGGCGCTGTGACGGTCCGTCGATCGCAAAAGTGCTCGCCCTGCTCATCGATAATCCCGAATTACGGGCCAAACATGCCTGCGCGGCGCGATCGGCATCGGGACTGTTCACGCGGGAAACCCTGGCGAAGCAAACGCTTGCGGTTTATCGATCGGCCATCGGACGGAGCAGCGCCGCCTCGTCCTCCGGTCGCCCCGCCCCCGCCGCCATCCCCTCGTAAAGTATTGAACGCGACCGCGCGCGACCGGCGCTCATGCGGTGCAGGATATGCCCGACGAGCGCCAGCGAGGTGGCGTCGGGATCGCACCCCGGGCGTTCATGAACAAGTCCCGTATAGCGCACGAACGCACGGTTGAGCCGGTACTGGATGTCGGGATAAAGTGCCGACAGCCGCCCATCGACCCACGTTTTGCGCGGCAACCCGAGCGAGTGAATTCCAGCGCGCTCGGCTGCGGCCGTCACCCATCCTAGCGCGGCGATCAGCGCATCGTCGATGCTCTCGTCGGTATCGATCTGAAGCATCCACCGGCCGCGCGCCATCGCCTGCAACCGGTTGCGCTGCCCAGCGAAATCGCCGCCGAGCGGATGCGCGGCGACATGGATACCGGAACTGCCGCCGATGAGCGGCACGCTGTCAGCGTCAAACACTATGCAGCAATCGGCGAAATGCGACGCTTGCCGCCGCGCGAGATCGAACGCGGCTTCGGCGTCCTCGCTCCGCGCGATGATACCGAGCGTTACGTCGTGCGGCATCGGGATCGCCGGGCGGGTTGCCCAGCCATCGCCCACGCGCTCGATCAGAAAGCCGAAGCGCCAGGTGATGTTGCGAAGCGCGGCCGGTGTCGCACCCCAGCCGGTGCCCCCAGACCAATCGATCGCGCCGGAATGCAGCCTTTCCAGAATGTCGCGCTCGACCTCCTGCGTCGCCGCCTCAACCGCGACTTGCAGCCCGCAATGCGTGCATTCGCGAAATGCAGGCGAAACATGCCGCCGCGTGTTGCCGCAGACCAGGCACGGTGTCGTACCGGGCTGGTCATGTCCCCCGGCGTCCGGCCGGCGGCCTTCGTCAGCAAGATGAACGCGTCTCACTCGACCCAGTCGAGTCCCATATCGCGATAGACGTCGCGGTCCTCGTCCCAGCCGGGTTTGACCTTGACGTGAAGATACAGATGGACCCGGCGGTCCATAACCGCGCTCAGTTCGGCGCGCGCGCGCATCCCCAGTTCCTTGATCCGCGCGCCACCCTTGCCGAGCACGATCGCGCGCTGCGTCGGGCGTTCGACCATGATCTGCTGGTGAATTTCGACCGATCCGTCCTCGCGCTCCTCGTAACGCTCGGTCTCGACCATGCTCGCATAGGGCAGCTCGGCGTGAAGTTGCAGGAACAGCTGCTCGCGTGTCACTTCGGCGGCAAGCGCGCGCTCCGTCGCGTCCGACACCTGATCCTCCGGGTAATGCCACGGTCCCGCTTGCATCTGCGCGGCAAGCGCAGTCTTCAGTTCGGGCACCCCGTCCCCTGTTTCGGCGCTGACGAACCAGGTTTCGACGAACGGAACGAGCGCGTTTAACCGTTCGGCATGCGTCAGCAAGCGTGCCTTGTCGGCGACGTCGACCTTGTTCAGGATCAGGTGCTTCGGCTCCGCCCGCGCTGCCAGGGCTTCGGTAATCGCCTCGACCTTCGGCCCCAGTCCGCGCTTGCCGTCGACGACCAGCGTGATGATGTCGGCCCCTTCCGCCCCGCTCCACGCGGCGGCCACCATCGCGCGATCAAAGCGGCGTCGCGGCTCGAAGATGCCCGGCGTATCGACCAGCAGAAGCTGCGCATCGCCCTCGATCGCGACGCCGAGCAGCCGGGTTCGCGTCGTCTGCGCCTTGGGACTGACGATCGCGACCTTCTGTCCGACCAGACGATTGACCAGCGTCGATTTGCCCGCATTGGGCGCGCCGACCACGGCGACAAGGCCGCAACGCTGACGATCCGCTTCGATCATTTACGCATTCCCGTCGCCTTCGAATAATTTGGCGAGCAACGCCCGGGCAGCGGCGGTTTCCGCCTCCTGCTTGCTCGCACCCGACGCCGTCGCGCTCGCCAGCGTGCCGATCGCGACCTCGATCTTGAACCGCGGCGCATGATGCGGGCCGCTCCGCTCCAGAATAGAGTATACCGGCGCGCGCCGGTTGTTGGCGGCGGCCCATTCCTGAAGCTGTGACTTGGGATGCTGCGGGGCCTCGGCATGCGCGCGGATCCGGTCGCCCCAGGCGCGGCGGACCAAACTCCGCGCCGCCTCCAGCCCGCGTTCCAGATACCATGCGCCGATCAGCGCCTCCATCACATCGCCCAGCACATTGTCGCTGTCGGTCGCGCCGTCGTCGCGTGCCTGTTTGCCGAGCCGCAAATGCGCCGCCACGCCAAGCGTACGCGCAACCTCCGCACAGACTGTCCCCGTCACCAGCGCGTTCAGCCGTCGCGACAGCCGCCCCTCGGCCTCGTCCGGAAACGCCTCCCAAAGCCATTCGGCAACGACGAGCCCCAGGACGCGGTCACCCAGGAATTCCAGCCGTTCGTAATTCGCCGCCGCCTGGCTGCCATGCGTCAGCGCGCGTTCGAATGGCGCGAGGTCGGCGGGAACTTCGCCAAGTATCGCGGCAAGCCAGGCAGTCAGTTCACTCAAAGCCTGTCCCCGATCCGGCGCCAGCGGGTTGCGGTGATCCAAGTCCAGGGCTGGAGCGCGACGCTCGCCCCGTCGGTCGAAAAGAACAGCAGCTGTGCCTTGCCGATGATCCTCGCCATCGGCACCATGCCCATGCCGGCGGGGGGCGCAAAGCGGCTGTCGCCGCTGTCGTCGCGATTGTCGCCCATCACGAACACGCTGCCCGGCGGCACCGGATAGGTGAGCGTATCGTCGCGGTCCGGCATGTACCCCTGGTCGAGCACCGCATAACTCCGTCCGCCGGGCAATGTTTCACGAAAACGTGGATAGCGGCATTGCCCGCCGCCGCCGCCGGGCGCCGCCTCCAGAAATTGCGGCTTGCAAAGCTTGGCGGGGAAATTGGCGGTGATCGGCAGCACGAAATCGGCGATCCTCCGTTTGGGGATCGGACGCATGTTCAGGAACAGCTGACCGCGGCGCATCTCGACCAGATCGCCCGGTATCCCGATCACGCGCTTGATGACGTCATGCGGATCGGGGCTGGGACTACGAAAGACGACGATATCGCCGCGCCTCGGATCGCGCGCCAGGATACGCCCGTCGATCAGCGGTGCATTAAATGGCAACGACCAACGGGTATAGCCATAGTTCCATTTCGATACGAACAGATAGTCGCCGATGAGCAGCCGAGGCAGCATCGATTCCGACGGAATCAGGAACGGCGCAAACAGGACGGTGCGCAACAGCGCCGCGATCACGACGAGCTTCACCAAAAAGCCGGCAAACGCAAACGTTTCGGCCAGGATTCCGGATTTCGACATCGCATGCCGGTTCGCCGAAGCCGCCCGCGCCGTCAAGCCGGGTCGCGCGGTGCCGGAGCGAAGGCACGGTGCCGCGCGTTGGGCGCTGGTGATGGATCAGGGCGCCAGACGATTACGCTTCGCCGCGCTGTTGATGCTCCTGATCCTGTTTTGCGCGGGCTTCATCGCGCTCGGCATCTGGCAGATAGAGCGGCGCAGCTGGAAGCTCGACCTGATCGCGAAGGTCGACGCGCGCGTTGCCGCCCGGCCGGTTGCGCCGCCCGGCCCCGAACGGTGGCCGACGATCAACTTCGACCGCGACGCTTATCGGCATGTCGTTGCGACCGGTCATTTTCTCCCCGGACGGCAGACCTTTGTTCAGGCGGTGACAGTGGGCGGTCCGGGATATTGGGTGATGACGCCGTTGCGCACCGATGAAGGTTTCACGCTGCTCGTCAACCGGGGCTTCGTGCCGGGCGAGCACGACTCCGTCGCCGCGCCTCCCGGGCCGCAAAACATAACCGGGCTCCTTCGCCTATCGGAGCCGGGCGGCGGATTTTTGCAAGCGAACGATCCCGCGCGCGATGCCTGGCATTCACGCGACGTCGCCGCGATCGCCGCGGCCCGGAAATTGGGACGTGTCGCACCCTATTTCATCGATCAGGCAGCGGACGGATCGGGCGCGCCACCGATCGGAGGGCTGACCATCATCCGCTTCCACAACGCCCACCTGATCTACGCGATCACCTGGTTCACGCTCGCCGCGCTTTCTGCCGGGGCGGTGTGGCTACTGTTGCGGCGGCGGCGAAATGATGGATGACAGGCGTGGTGCCGAGTGTCGGGTAATCTAATTTCGCCCGGCGAGCGCCTTTTTCAGCCTGCCGTGCGCCGCAGCCTTGATCTGGCACACCCGCGCCTGGCCGACGCCGATCACCTGACCGATCTCTTCCAGGTTCAGTTCCTCGACATAATAAAGCTGGATCACCTGCGCCTCACGCTCGGGCAGCGCTCCGATCGCGGCGATCAGCGCACCGCGCAAATCGCTTTCGGCCAGTTGCGCGAACGCATCGGGCGTATCGTCGGCGAACCAGGGCAGGTCGTCGGCATAGACCTCGTCGATCGAATCGAAGCGGACGGCATCGGCGTTTTCATAATCCGCGCGCAGCTTGTCGATCCCGACGCCCAGATGCCCGGCCAGCTGCGCTTCGACGGGCGGGCGGCCAAGCTGGAGGGTTAGCGTCTTGACCGCATCGGCATAGGCCCGCCGCCGCCGCATCGCGCCGCGCGTGCTCGTCGCCTGTCTTCTCAGCTCGTCTATCATCGCGCCGCGCAGTCGCGTCGTCAGATAGGTGCGAAAGGCGACTGCCCCGCGCTCGTCGAACCCGGACGCGGCCTCGACCAGCGTCACCAGCCCGATCTGGATCAGGTCCTCGACCTCGACGATGCTGCTCATGCTGCCATGGACATGCCAGGCGATCTTGCGGACCAAGGGCAGATACTGGCGGACGATCGCCGCACCGTCCCGCGCGCGCGCCGTCGGACTATAGGTCAACGGCGTATCGGGCAGCGATCCGGGCGCGAGGGGCTGAGCACCGGCGAACGCGCTTGCCATCGGTTCCGCGCTCATGCCGCGAGCGCCTGTGCGGGCTGGTCGAATCCGACCTGCGATTGCGGCGCACCGATCACCGCGACGACCTCGACCGCCTTTTCCTCCGGCACCTCGAAGAACGAAAGTACCGGCGTATCGGGAAGGCAGCTGCGCACCAGCTTCCTGATCGCGACCCGGATGGCGGGCTGCACGACCAGCGCGAACGGCTTGGCCTCGGCGATAAGCGGCCCCGCCGCGCTCTGCAGCGCATCGACGATCCGGCGGCCGAGATCGGGTTCGATGACATGCCGCCGTGACGGATCGGCGCGCATCGCCTGGCCCAGCAATCCCTCCAATTGTCCCTCCAGCGTCATCACGCGCAGCGGCTCGCGCATGCCGCACAGTTTCTGGATGATCAGCGGGCCGAGGTCGGGGCGGATCATCTCGATGATCTCGTCCGCATCCTGGCTGCGCTGCGCCGCGACCGCGATTGCGGCGGCGATCCTGCGGAATTCCTTCAGCGGCACGTTTTCCGCGAGCAGCCCCTTCAGAACCTGCGTCAGCGTCGTCAGCGCCAGCGGCGCGGGGCTGAGCGCGGCGACCAGATTGGCGGCGCGCTCCTTCAACCCGTCGAGCAGTGACTGGACCTCGTCCGGGCCAAGCAGGTCGGCGGCGTTCTGCCCGAGCACATGATTGAGGTGCGTCGCCATCACCGTCGCGGGGTCGACCACCAGATAGCCCGCGCCCGTCGCCGCGTCCGCGTCGCCCGGCTGGATCCACGTCGCATCCAGCCCGAACGTCGGGTCCTTCGCGGTCTTGCCAACCAGCGCGCCGAACGCCTGACCCGTATCCAGCGCCAGCATCTCGTCGGGCGAAACCTGATCCTCGCCGACGCAGACGCCGTTCACCATGATCCGGTAGTGATAGGGCGCAAGGTTGATGTCGTCGCGCACCCGGACCTGTGGCACGATGAAACCCAGCTCCTTCGACAACTGCCGGCGCACGCCCGTGATCCGGCCCATCAGCGGCCCGGCGCGCCGTTCGTCGACTAGCGGCACAAGGCCATAGCCGATGTCCATATTGACCTGCATCGCGTCGCACACTTCGTCCCAGCCGATCCGGGACAAATCGACCGGCTCGGCGGCGGAGGCGGGTTCGACGACGACCGGACGCCGCTCGATCGCGCGCAGCTTCCACGCGGAAAAACCGGCAATCCCCGCCGCGCCCAGGATGACGAGATGCGGCATCCCCGGCAGCAGCCCCAGCAGCGCCAGGATCGCGGCGACCGGCGTCCAGGTCCGCGACGATCCGAACTGGCTGCCGATCTGGCCCGCCAGATCATGCTGGGACGTCACGCGCGTCACGATCGCCGCCGCCGCGATCGACAGCATCAGCGAGGGCAGCTGCGCGACGAGTGCATCGCCGATCGCGAGCAGCACATAGGTGTGCGCCGCCGCCCCGATCGACATCTGGTGACTGACCGGCCCCAGGATCAGTCCGCCGACGATGTTCGCGGCCAGGATCAGCAGCCCCGCGACCGCATCGCCCTTCACGAACTTGGACGACCCGTCCATCGATCCATAGAATTCCGCCTCGGTCGCGGTGTCGATCCGGCGCTGCTTCGCTTCGTCGGGCGTGATCAGCCCGGCGTTCAGGTCGGCGTCGATCGCCATCTGCTTGCCCGGCAGCGCATCGAGCGTGAAGCGCGCCGAGACTTCGGACACCCGCCCCGCGCCCTTGGTCACGACGATCAGGTTGATGATGACCAGGATCGAAAAGACGAACAGCCCGACGACATAATCGCCGCCGATCAGGAACGTCCCGAACGCCTCGATCACATGGCCCGCCGCGCTTTCCCCTTCATGGCCGTGGACCAGCACCACGCGCGTCGAGGCGACGTTGAGGCCGAGGCGGAACAGCGTCGCGAACAGCAGCACCGTTGGAAAGGCGGAGAAATCGAGCGGCTTCTGCGCATTCAAGGCCACCATCAGCACCGCCAGGCTGATCGCGATATTGGCGATGAAGAAGATGTCGAGCATCGCCGCCGGGATCGGCACCACCATCAGCACGACGAGCAGCAGGATCGCGAGCGGCAGCGCGGAACGACGCAGTCCGGGAAGCAGGCGCATCATCAGCTCACCCCCCCCATCCGCGCGAGCATCAGATAGGCGAGCCGCGCGGTCTCGGGCGTCGGCCGCAGCACGTTGACCGCGCTTCGCCCTGCACTTCCGAGCTTGCCGAGCGTCGATTGCGCCCAGGCAAGCGCATCGGACGCGCTCTCGTTATTGCCCGTCACCACCGTCGCGCCGCCCATATCGATCGATTGCGCGGCAAAGGCGATGTTCGCCGCGCGCGTCTCCGCCGCATCCGATCCGGCCGCCGCCAGCTTGTCGCCGAACCGTTGATAAATGTCGCTAAGCGCGCGCGGCTGGCCGTTCGCTGCATAGAACACGCCGCGATTGGCGGCGGCGGCGGCCGGAAACAGCGCCGCGCCGCTTGCCCCCGGTTTCACTGCCAGCGTCGACAGGAACTTCGTCGCACCCCCCAGCCCCAGGAAATGCGCCATATAGAGGTCGGTGCCGTTCGCCGGGCGCCCGAGCGTCCCTTCCAGCGCGTCCTTGTTGTCCGACGCATATTCCGCCGCCATCAGCGACGCGGTCGCGGGATCGTTGCGCAGCGCCAGGATCGCCAGCCGCGTCCCCGCATCGCCGACGCCCAGCCGCCCCGATGCCGTCCGTCCGATCGAATCCGCCGCCCAGCCGAGCCCATGCTCGCCGCCATGCTTCTTGACGATGCCGAGCCAGCTTTGCTCGATGAACTGGTACAGTCCCGACGCCGACGACGTCCCCGCCTTCGCATTCGCGTTCAGCCCGGATTCGAGCTTTGCCTGACCAAGCAGATAATTGAAATCCACCCCCGTCCGGCTGCTCGCCTGCGCGATCGCCGACTGGATGCGGTTTCCCGTAATCGAATTGACGCTCATACCGCGTGAAATGCCCCGACTGTTCGAGGCTCACGGAGCAAGTGCCATGCCAAACCGGGAATGCGACCAGCTTGGCCGGAAGCCCCTGGTACAGGCTGGCTCAGACGCCCCGCGCCGTCAGGCGTACATCGCCGGTACCGGCCGATAGGCCGCGCCGCCGTCGCCGGACAGCATTTGCAGGCGGCGGCGGACATTTGCCGCCATCAGATTGACGTAGATCCGGCAGGTCTCGTTCAGCCGGTTCGCCTCATCCGCCAGTTCACGCAGGTCCGGGCCCGCAGGACCCTGCCCGGCGAGCGCGATCTCCTCGATCCCCGACAATTTGTCCCGCGTCGCGCATTCAAGTGCTGCGACATCGTTCGATTTCAGCGCCGCAATCTCGGCATGGAGTGCGTCGATCACGCGGATAAGGGAGTCACGCCTGTTCACTGGGGTTCCATTCAAGCCGGAGCGCGATCAGCCGGTCGGCGATCGTCGCGGGAAGGATCGGAAAGCTGCCGCTCTGGATCGCGCGGCGGATTTGGGCGACGCGGTCGGTGTTGACCGGCGGCGTCGCCGCCAGCACCTTGGCAAGCGCCCCCGCCTCGACGGTCGGGCCCTGGTTGCGCGTTGCCCGCGTATCGCCGGCGGCGGTCGCGCCGCTCGCTTTCGTCACCGCCGCAACGCGCGTCACGCCGCGATCCCCTGTGGCGCCGGGGCTGATACCGGGCGTCGAGCCGATTGAGTCCATCATGTCCGCACCTTTCGGATTTCGCTGACATGGACAGGAACGACCGGTTGCGGACGCGCTTTAGGATTATTTTTATTTTCTCCATGCCTGCGTGTTCATTCGCCCCATCCGGGCAGGGTCGCGCGCCCGCTGTCGACTGCGATTGCCTGCACCGGCGTCCGGCTGTCCTCCACCCGGATCAGGAAGCGTCCGCCCGGCGCCGCATCCCCCATCGCGAGCCCTTCGCGCGAAATCGAAAAGCCCCGCGACCCCGCCTCGATCAGCACGGGGTCGCCGCGCTTGATGACGGGTGCCGCCTTCGCCGCGACGCGCGGCTCCGGACGTGCCCCGGCTCCTTCCTGCGCGATCGGAACGGAATGTTTTACCGGCACATAGATGCGCCAGTCCGGCCCGGTACACGCAACCGTCACCGCATCACGTGCGGCCGTCCGCCATGAAAGCGACACCGTCGCGCATGACGCCAGCTTCAACCGCTGATCAACCGGCGTGCGCGCGCCGCCCTCCGCGCCTGCCGGCTGACCCGTAAACGCCGCAACCGCGCGGTCCAGCGCCTGGTTGTCCTGAAACGGGGCGCCCGCCAACAGCATCGCCAAGATCATTCGTCCCTATCCTTCGTTTCGCCGTTAAGGGCCCCGGTAAAGGCCATCGCCACGCTCACCCCGCGTGGTCCCGGCCCCGTGGCGGTGGTGATCGTCATCCGCCCGGGCGGCACGATCGATGCGAGCAATGCCGCCACGCTTCGTGCCCGGTCCACGGCCAGGATCGTCGCGCTGCCGGTCGCGGCATCGACATCGCCGTTCCACCCCGCCGATCCGGTGACGATCAGCCGGACGCGCGGATCGCGAACCGCGTCGCGCGCCCAGCCGGTCAGCGCGGCCTGTCCCGCCGGAAGCACCGCCGATCCTTGCGCGAACCCCGTGATGCCGTTCGCCGCCACCTGAATCGGCTCGGCTTGCTCTACGCTTCCAAACCCGCCGCGCAGCCCCTTGGCAAGCGCCGCGCGCTGTTGCGGCGCGGTCGCCTGGACCAGCACCAGAAAGCCGAGCAGCAACAGCGCCAGATCGGCAAGCGTCATCAGCCATAACGGACGGTGCGGCGCTGCGTCCTCGAACGGCTCCGCGCTCATGCGACGCTCTGCAACCGCGTGCGCGGCATTTCGCGCGCGGCAAGTGCTGCGAGCGGCGCTTCGAACCGGGCACGCTCGAACGCCTCGATCCTTGCGTTGGTCCGCAGCCGGTTGGCGACGGGCGCTGCGATCAAATTGGCGATCAGCGCGCCGTAAAGCGTCGCCAGCAGCGCCACCGCCATCGCTCCCCCGATCGCGGCCGGGTCGCCCATCGTCGCGAACATCCGCGCCAGCCCGATCAGCGTCCCGACCATCCCCATCGCGGGCGCGGCCTCCGCCATCCCGGTCCAGACTTCCGCCGCGATCCGGTGCCGTTCGACGCGCGCACGGCGCCTGTGCGCCACCAGCGCGGCGACCGCGTCCCCGTCGACGCCGTCGACGATCGCGTCGATCGCCGCTGCGATGTCGCGGTCCGCGATCACCGTCCGGTCGAGCGCGACGACGCCGTGCCGGTGCGCGATCCGGTCGAGCGCCGCGATCTGCGCCAGCCGCGCCGTCGCATCGAACCGCCCGCGCCCGATCGTCGCGAGCGCGGCAAACGCCCGTGCGACGTCGCTCATCCGGTTGCGAAGCACCGTGGCGATCATCGTCCCGCCCCCCACAATCGCGAACGCGGCCGGGTCGAACAGTTGGGCGATCAATAGCGTGTGCGCATCCATATACGACCGGTTAAGCAAAACTCGGGCCAGTTTGGTGCCGCAGGCGCGCCGCAGGACGCCATCGGCAGGCAATCCGCATTCGCTTGCCGCCGCCCGGCAAGACCTTGCCGCCCGGCTGTGCCGGAGTGCGCTCCGTCGCCGCCGGCTACCTGCGAAAGCAAACTGGCACGATGATTGCTTCTATCCCGGTGCACACAGATGTGCCGGAGGAAACTGCCCGTGAGAAACTACCGGTGACCGGGGATACGCTATTCGGAGTACACGGTGCCGCGCTCGAGGTTCGCTCGCAGCGCATGGGCCTGCTCGCGTCCAACATCGCCAACGCCTCGACCCCCGGGTTCAAGGCGCGCGACCTCGATTTTGGCAAGGCGCTCGCCGCCATCCAGCAGGACGGCACCGCCGATATGCAGGCGCAGGCGAAATACCGCGTGCCGACCCAGACCTCGATGGACGGCAACACCGTCGAACTCAGTCATGAACAGACCGCCTTCGCCGAAAACGCGGTCCAGTATCAAACCACGCTCGCCTTTCTCAACGGCCGCATCGCGCAGGTTACCCGCGCGCTGAAGGGGGAATAGGCGCATGGCCACGCAACCGCTCAGCATCTTTCAGGTCGCGGGCCGCGCCATGTCCGCGCAGCTCGTCCGGATGAACACCACCGCCTCGAACCTCGCCAATGCAGGCGTCGTATCGGGTTCGGCCGACACCGCGTACCGGACGATGAAGCCCGTCTTCCGCACCAGTTTCGATCAGGCCTCGGGCATGGCGACGGTCGATGTCGAGCGCGTCGTGACCGCGGGCGACGAGCCGGCCAAACGCTATGATCCCTCGAACGCGATTGCGGACAAGGACGGCAACGTCTTCGATTCCGCGGTCGATGAAACCCGCGAGCTGGTCGACATGATGGAGACCGCGCGCACCTATCAGAACAATGTCGAGGTGATGCAGACCGCCAAGTCGCTGATCGTCGATACGCTAAAACTGGGACGATAAGATCATGGTCGCCGCAACCTCCTTCGACAACACGCTCGCGCAACTCGGGATCAAGCGCAGCTCGACGTCGCCGGCCGTCTCCCCCGCCGCGTCGCAGACGCTCGGCCAGTCGGATTTCCTCGCGCTGATGACGGCGCAGCTGAAGAACCAGGATCCGTTCAGCCCCGTCGACAACACCCAGATGGTCGCGCAGATGGCGCAATTCTCCAGCGTGGCGGGCATTTCCGAAATGAACACGACGCTGAAATCGATCTCCGACCGGATGGGTGCATCGAGCGCGACCGATGCGATGGCCTATGTCGGCAAGACCGTGCTGACCGAAGGCGACACCGCCTTTGCGCGCACCAGCGGCGGGATCGCGGGCGCTGTCGAGCTCGACGGCGCGACGAGCGGGCTTACCGTCTCGATCTCCGATGCGTCGGGGCAAAGCCTGCGCACGCTTCAGCTCGGCGCGCAGAACCCTGGCACCGTCAGCTATGACTGGGACGGCATGACCGATCGCGGAGAGGCGGCGGGTAGCGGCCCTTTCACCATCACGATCGCCGCGCAGAACGGGGGCAAGCCGGTCGCCGCGCGCGGCCTCGTCTGGTCGCCGGTCCAGTCGGTCTCGCTGCCCCCTTCGGGCGCGCCGATCCTCACCCTTCCCGGGCTCGGCCCGGTCCCGACCACCGCCGTTCGCCAGATCGGCTGACCCCTTCTCACCGGAGTATCGCAGATGTCCTTTTACACCTCGCTCAGCGGGCTTCAGGCCGCACAGACCGACATGGCGTCGATCAGCCACAACCTCGCCAATGTCTCGACCAACGGCTTCAAGAAGAGCCGCACCGAATTCGCCGATGTGATTGCCTCCAACGTGGCACTTTCGCCGACGCAGATGATCGGCTCGGGCACGGTCGTAAAGGCGAACCGCCAGCAATTCGGTCAGGGCAATCTGATCCAGTCATCGAACAGCCTCGATCTCGCGATTTCCGGCGACGGCTTCTTTGCGGTCAAGCCCAACGTCGACAGCGCCAAGATCAATTTCACGCGCAATGGCGGCTTTCTGGTCGATGCCGATCATTTCGTCGTCGATGGCAACGGCAGCCATTTGCAGGTCTATCCGGTCGATGGGTCGGGTTCGGTCGTCGCGACCGGGCTCGATACGACGATCAGCCTGCGGGTGCCGAGCGTCAGCGGCAAGCCCGTCGCGACGACGGCCGTCAACATGTCGGTCAACCTCAATTCCAACGTTCCCGTCCCGGACACGGCGACCTTCGACCGGTTCGATCCGACGAGCTACAACCAGTCGACCGCGACCACGATCTACGACGCGAACGGTACCGCGCTGACGCTCAACAGCTATTTCAAGCGCGACACCATCGGCAACGGTACCGATCCGAGCACATGGTCGGTGTACAGCTTCGTCGGCGACCAGCAGATGAAAAGCGGCGGTGAGGACCGGATTCCCGTCACCTTCGATGCGACCGGTACGATCGTTTCGCCGGCCGGCCTGACCCAGTTCGACGCGTTTACCCCGGCGGGTGCGACGACCGCACAATCACTGTCGTACAAGCTCAATGCAGAGACGACGCAGACCGCGTCGCCCTTCACCGTCATCTCGCGCAGCCAGGACGGCAAGGCGGTCGGGCAGATTGAGGGCGTCAGCGTCGATGAGGCCGGGCTCGTCAAGGCGAGTTTCTCGAACGGCGACGTCCAGGCGCTCGGCAAGGTCGCACTCGCCAATTTCGCCAACCCCTCGGGCCTTCGTCAGCTCGGCAACAGCTATTGGTCGGCGACGGGCGTGTCGGGCGAGGCAAAGGTCGGCGCGGCCGGAGACAGCGGTTTTGGCACGCTGATGTCGGGAACGATCGAGCGATCGAACGTCGACATCACCGAAGAACTCGTCGGGCTGATCGCGGCACAGCGTAATTTCCAGGCGAACGCCAAGGCGCTCGATACCGCGAGCCAGATTTCGCAGACCATCTTCAACATCCGCAGCTGATCCTCGCGGCGCGCAGAAAGTAATCGATGGACAAGCTGGTCTATACCGCGGCGACGGGCCTGCGCGCGCACATGGCGGCGCAGGCGGCGATCGCCAACAACATCGCCAACGCCTCGACCACCGGCTTTCGCGCCGACCGCGTCGTGTTCGACCGGATCGAGCTGAAGGGCGGCGGCACGCAGCTGGAGGCGCGTGCGCCAACCTCGGAGGAGGTGAACGACGCCGACCGCAACCCCGGGGTATTGCAACAGACCGGGCGGCCGCTCGATGTCGCGGTCAAAGGCCGCGATACATGGCTGACGGTTCAGGCGGCCGACGGGTCGGAGGGTTATACCCGCCGCGGTGATCTGGAAATCGCGCCCTCGGGCGTGCTCCAGACCGGTGACGGTTTTCCCGTAATGGGCAGCAGCGGGCCGATCACGCTCCCCCCCGCCAGTTCGGTGACGATCGGCGGTGACGGGACGATTTCGTTCGTGCCGCAAGGGGGCGATCCGAAAAACCCTCAGGTGCTCGACAAGCTGAAACTGGTGAGTGCCAAGGGTACCGACACCGTCAAGGGCATCGACAATCTGTTGAAAGTGCGCGGCGGCGGCGTCCTGCCCGACGATCTGGAAGCCGGCGTCCAATCCGGCGCGCTGGAGGGGTCGAACGTCAACATGACGCAAGCGCTGGTCGACATGATCGAGAACCAGCGCGCCTACGAAATCCAGGCCAATCTGATGAAATCGGCCAAGGACATGGACGAAAGCGGCGCATCGACGATGCGCATGCCGGCTTAAGAAAAAGGACGAACAGGACATGACCAGTGCGGCCATGCACATCGCGCGGACCGGGCTCGATGCCCAGGACATGCGGATGCGCGTCATCTCGAACAACCTCGCGAACGTTAACACGACAGGGTTCAAGCGCGACCGGGCGGCGTTTGAAACGCTCGCTTACCAGACCGTGACCGCTGCCGGCGCACAGTCGACCGCGGAAACCAAATATGCGACCGGGCTGAATCTCGGCACCGGCGTCCGGATTCAGGGGACCGCGCGGATCGACACGCAAGGATCGATGCAACAGACCGCGAACGCGCTCGACATGGCGCTCGACGGCGACGGCTATTTCCAGATCCAGATGCCCGGCGGCACGCTCGGCTATACCCGCGCAGGCAATTTTTCCCGCTCGGCCGAAGGGTTGCTCGTCACCAGCGAGGGCTATCAGGTTCAGCCCGGCATCACGATCCCCGAAGGCGCTAGCGCGATCACGATCGGGACCGACGGCACCGTTTCGGCAACAATCCCGGGGCAGACCGAGCCGCAGCAGCTGGGGCAGATTCAGGTCGCGAGTTTCCCCAACGGCGCGGGCCTCACGTCGAAGGGTGACAATTACCTGCTCGAATCAGCCGCATCGGGTGCCGCCAATGTCGGCGTCGCGGGTGAGGACGGGCGCGGCAACATCCGTCAGGGCAGCCTTGAAAGCTCGAACGTCAACGTCGTCGAGGAACTCGTCGACATGATCGAGACCCAGCGGGCTTACGAGGTCAATTCCAAGATGATCCAGGCGACCGACGACATGCTCAAATACGTCAATCAGAACATCTGACATGAAACGCCCCTTCCCATTCTGGGATCGCTTCGGCGATCATGTCATCGACATCGCGCTTGCCGCGACCGCCGGTCTGCTCGTCCTGACCGCTGCCGCGCCGTCACCCGCTTATGCGGGGCTGTTCGGCAAAAAGGCACCGGCCGAGGATTTTAGCGCGGCGCGGCCGATCCCGGCTCCGCCCGTCGCACCGCCCGCCAACGGCGCAATCTTTCAGGCGTCCGAAGGCTATGGTGCGCTTCATGAGGGGTGGCGCGCGCGCCGGGTCGGCGATCCGCTGACCATCCTGCTCGTCGAGCGGACCGCCGCGTCCAAGACCGCGGCCTCAAAACTCAATTCAAACGGTTCGGCACGGATCACGCCGCCCAGCACCGGGTTCCTGTCGCTGTTCGATCCGAGCAGCGCGACCGCGAGCGGATCGCGGGGCTTTACCGGACAGGGTGCCGCGGACCAGGCCAATTCGCTTGTCGGCGAAGTCAGCGTCACCGTCGCGGAGGTCTATCCGAACGGCACCATGCTTGTGCAGGGCCAGAAACGCCTGACGCTCAATCGCGGCGACGAATTCGTCCGGATCAAGGGGATCGTGCGGATGGCCGATGTCGACCGCGACAACCGCGTGCCGTCAACCCGCGTCGCCGACGCGCAGATCGCCTATACCGGCAAGGGCGATGTCGCGCGCGCTAGCCGTCAGGGCTGGCTCAGCCGCTTCTTCTCCGTGATCAGTCCGTTTTGAGGATGCACGCCATGCTCCGCCTGATGCTCGCGGCGCTCGCCGTGCTGCTCGCCGCCGCCCCGGCGCATGCCGACCGGATCAAGGATCTGGGCAATTTCCAGGGGATTCGCGCCAATCAGCTGACCGGATACGGCGTCGTTGTCGGCCTTGCGGGAACGGGGGACGACAATCTCGAATACACCGTCCAGTCGCTCAAAGCGGTGACGTCGCGTTTCGGCCTGCAACTGCCGGCTCAGGTCAATCCCGGACTGAAGAACGCCGCGGTCGTCCTCGTCACCGCCGAGCTTCCGCCCTTCGCCAAGCCCGGCCAGCGCCTCGATATCACCGTCGCATCGATGGGCAAGGCCAAGAGCCTGCGCGGCGGCAGCCTGATCCTGATGCCGCTGCTCGGCGCGGACGGCCAGATCTATGCGATGGCGCAGGGCAATCTGGCGGTGGGCGGACTCGGCGCGGAGGGCGCGGACGGATCGAAGATCGTCATCAACGTTCCCTCGACCGGCCGCATCCCCGAAGGTGCCACGGTCGAACGCGCGGTCGCCACCGGGTTCGATTCGACGCCCAACCTGCTCTTCAACCTGTCGCGCGCCGATTTCACGACCGCCCAGAACGTCGCAGGCGCGATCAACAAGCGGCTGGGTACCGGCGTTGCGGAGGCGGTCGATGCGGTGTCGATCGCGGTCCGCGCGCCGGTCGGCGCGGACGTGCGCTCGACCTTGATGAGCGAGATCGAAAATCTCGACGTGGTCGCCGCCGAGCCGCCCGCCAAGGTGATCGTCAATGCGCGCACTGGAACTGTCGTCATCAATTCCGCCGTCCGCGTCGGTCCTGCCGCCGTGACCCACGGCAAGCTGACCGTCCGCATCGATGAAAAACCCTTCGTCAGCCAGCCGCGTCCTTTATCCGGCGGCCAAACCGCGGTCGTTCCCGACAGCGCGGTCGCGGTCGATGAGGAGCGAAAACCGATGTTCCTGCTGAACCCCGGCCCAAGGCTTGCCGACATCGTCAAGGCTGTGAATGCGATCGGGGCCTCCCCCGCCGATCTCGTCGCCATCCTCGAGGCGCTGAAGGAAGCGGGCGCGCTGAAAGCGGAGTTGATCGTCCTGTGACCCAAATCGCGCCCCTCCCCCGAACCGCTCCGGCGACCGGCATCTCGACCGATACGAGCCGTCTCAAATCAAAGGACAATCTCGAACGGGCGGGGCAGCGATTCGAGGCGGTCTTTACCGGCATGATGCTGAAATCGATGCGCGCAGCCAAGCTTGCCGACCCGCTGTTCGATTCGAAAGCGCTCGATACCTTCAATGACATGCAGGATCAAAAGCTCGTCCAGCATATGGCCGAACACACCCCTCTCGGCATCGGCAAGGCGATGACGGAATTTCTCGGACGTTCTCAATCCGATCTTAACCAGGCGGCGTCAGACTCGGGCCCATGAGTGATCTCCTCACGATCGGCGCGAGCGGCGTTCGTGCCTATCAGGGCGCGCTGACGACCATCTCCGAAAACATCGCGAACAGTGGCGTCGCCGGCTATTCGCGCCGTACCACCGATCTTGCCGAGGTCACCTCGACCAGCAGCGATATCGCGCAGCGCAAGATCACCAACGGCAACGGCGTGATCGTCACCGGCACCTCACGCTCGGTCGATCTCTACCGTAATGCGGGCGTGCGAACCGCAAGCTCCGACCTCGCCCGTACCGAGGCAAGCGGAACCTGGCTGACCGCGATCGAGGGCGCGCTCACCGAAAACAAGCTCGGTGGCCAGCTAACCGGCTTCTTCACCGCCGCCCAGACGCTCGCCGCCGACCCCAGTTCGATCCCGGCGCGATCGGTCATGATCGAGGCGGCGAAGTCGACGGCGGACGCTTTTGCCGCGACCGGCACCGGGCTCGATCGTGCCGCGACCGAACTCGACGCGACCGCGAAACAATCCGCCGCGACGCTGTCCTCGCTCGCCCAGACGCTTGCGAAGGTCAATGACGGCCTGACCCGGACGCCCGCCAAATCCGCGACCGCCGCGCAACTCGGCGATCAGCGTGACAATCTGCTCGAACAGATGAGCGCGATCTCCGACCTTGGCGTCACGATCGATACGCTCGGTCGCGCGACCGTCCGGCTGGGCGGCCAGTCGGGGCCTGAGTTCGTCTCCAATGGCGGCGAAGCGGGACGGCTCTCCTATTTTCGCAACCCGCAGGGCGCGGTAGCGCTGACGGTCGATTTCAATACCATGCGTTCGGCGGTGACCCCGTCGGGCGGGGCGCTCGCGGGGTTGATGGACGGCGCGCAACGGATCGCCGACGCGCGCTACTCGCTCAATCAGATCGCGACCGATTTCACCGGCAAAATGAATCAGTTGCAGTCGCAGGGGCGGGATCTCGACGGTCAGCCCGGCGCTGCTCTGTTCGCAACCGGCGCGACGCCCACCGACATCACCGTCACGCTCGATGACCCGCGCGGGATCGCCGCCGCCGGACCGAACGGCAGCGTCCGCGACGCCTCCAATCTCGCTGCGTTCCAGTCCGTGCGCGGCACCGCGTCGTTTGAGAGCCGGACCACCGCGCTCGTCGCAGGCAATGCCGCCGCGCTCGAACAAAGAAATCTGGTTGCGGGCGCACAGAGTTCGATCCGCGACGGCGCCGTCGCCGCGCGCGACGCGGTCTCGGGCGTCAACCTCGATACCGAGGCAGTCGAACTTCTCCGCTTCCAGCAGGCCTATCAGGCATCGAGCCGCGTGATCCAGGTCGCGAAGGATACGATGCAAACGCTCCTCGATATCAGGTAACGGCGATGCAGGTCTCGACCAATCTCTTCTACGACCGCTCCTCGCGCAATCTCAGCGGATTGTCCGCGCACGCGGACACGGTCCAGACGCAGATTTCGACGGGCAAGAAGCTTGCCGCCCCCTCGTCCGATTCGGCCGCCTATCTGCGGCTGCAAGGGCTCGCACGCGACAGCGCCGACGACACCGCTTATGCGGGTAATCTGACGCTTGCGGGCTCTGTCCTGCAACAGGCGGACACGACGCTCGGCGCGGTTACCGACCAGTTACAACGTGCGAACGTCCTCGTGATCCAGGCGCGCTCGGGCACCCAGTCGGCTGTTTCCAAACACGCGATCGGCGATGAACTGGCGCAGATCGTCGAACAGCTTCAGACCCTTGCAAATACGCACGATCTGCGTGGTCAACCGCTGTTCGGCGACGCGAACGGCGGCCCTGCGGTAACCTCCGATCCGAATGGGGGTTTTATCCTCGCGGCGACCAGTCCCTCGCCGATCCCGACCGGCGACCGGCAAGGCATTCAGGTGAGCGAGACCGCGGCGCGCATCTTCAAGCTCGGCGGCACCGATACTTTCGCGATGCTCGGTACGATCGCCGCAGCGCTCCAATCCGATACCGCGACCGACGCGCAGCTGGGTCAGGCGATTACCGATATCGGCACAGCGAGCGATCAGGCGAGCCTGGTGCAGAGTTCGCTTGGCGCGCGCGCGGCACGCGTCGATCTTGAACAGACCCGCCTCACCAACCTTGCGACAAACCGCGAATCGGTCCGCTCCGGGCTTGAGGATACCGACATTTCGACCGCGATCATCGATCTGCAAAAGACGATGACGATCCTGTCCGCGACGCAGGCGAGCTTCAGCAAGCTGTCGCAACTGTCGCTGTTTGACTATCTGCGCTGATTTATTTTGCGCTGGTAACGGCTTGGCTAGGAAATCGCGTTAACCCCGTTCCGTCACCGGTAATCCGGTCCAGAACGGAGAAGCGCAACCATCATGTTTCCGGTTATCGGCCTTGTCGTTCTGCTGCTGATGGTTTTTGGCGGCTTCGCCTTTACCGGCGGTGCGCTCGGGCCGGTGATGGAGGCGATCCCGCACGAGATGCTGATCATTGGCGGCGCGGCGGCGGGGGCGCTCATCATCGGCAATTCGGGCGCCGAGCTGAAGGCGATGGGCGGCGGACTCGCCAAGGTTTTCAAGGGGCCTAAATACAAGAAGCAGGACTATCTCGACTGCATCTTCCTCGTCTCCAAACTGATGAAGATGCTCAGGACTGACGGTCCAATCGCACTCGAACCGCATGTCGAGGATCCGGGCTCGTCCGCCATCTTCGCCGAATTTCCCAAGCTGCAAAAGGATCATGCGCTGATCGCACTGATCGCCGACACGCTGCGTCTCGTCGTCGTCTCCAGCGGCACGCTCGACGTCCATGCGGTCGAGGAGGTCATGGACAATACGATCAAGACGCATCATCACGAGGTTGAGGGGCCGCATACGACGCTGACCAGCCTCGCCGATGCGCTTCCCGCGCTCGGTATCGTCGCTGCGGTTCTCGGCGTTGTGAAGACGATGGGGTCGATCGACAAGCCGCCCCCTATCCTCGGTGGAATGATCGGTTCGGCGCTTGTCGGCACGTTCATGGGCGTCCTGCTCGCCTATGGCATGGTCGCGCCGCTTGCAGGCCGGCTGAAGCAAGTGATCGACGCCGACGCGGCGATCTATGACGTCGTCAAACAGATCATCATCGCCTCGCTTCACGGCCATCCCCAGCCGCTGGTGATCGAGGCCGCCCGCTCCGGCATCGCGCACAAGAACCAGCCGGGCTTCGCCGAAGTGTTCGACGGGCTGAGGGGCAAATAAATCGATGGCCGCGCGCGCGCCGCATGGGTCGAACCAGCCGCCCAAGATCATCTACAAGAAGGTCTATATAGAGGGGCATGGCGGTCATCACGGCGGGGCGTGGAAGGTCGCCTATGCCGATTTCGTCACCGCCATGATGGCGTTCTTTTTGCTGATGTGGCTGCTCGGCGCGACGAGCGAGAAACAGCGCAAGGGAATCGCTGATTACTTCACCCCGACGCTGGTTCAGATGCGCGAAAAGAGCGCGGGGTCGAACGGGATGTTCGGCGGTGCCTCGATCATCGACAAGGACAATTACCCGCACAAGGCCACTCAGACGGGTTCGAAGGCGCTGACCGTGCCCGTCGGTGCGGACGGCGGCAAGGATGTGGGATCGGGTCCGCAAGGCACGTTGAAGGCAAGAGAGGCGATCCAGGCCGAGGACCGCAAGCGCTTTGCCGCGCTACGCCAGCGCCTCACGGACCAGATCGCCAAGACGCCCAAGCTCTCGCGCCTGTCCAGCCACATCCGGTTCGTCCCCACGCATGACGGGTTGCGGATCGACCTTGTCGACGACGCCAATTATTCGATGTTCGCGCTCGGCACGACCGCACTGGAGCCCGAAGCGTCCGACCTGATCGGGATGATCGCACGATCGACCGCCGCGCTTCCCAATCCGCTGATGATCCGCGGGCACACCGACGGCGTTCCTTACGGCGATCCGCGCGCGATGAACAACTGGATGCTGTCCTCCGGCCGCGCCGAGGCAACCCGGCGCAGGCTTGCTGCGGGCGGCCTGGAGGAGAAACGCTTCGAGCGCATCGAGGGCGTCGCCGACCGCGAACCGATGGTCGCGAACAATCCGGTCGATCCCCGCAACCGCAGGGTCGCGATCACGCTGCTCTATCGACAAGGCGTATTTGGTCGCTGACCGGTTTTGATGGGTGACGGGCCCGGCAATGTCTCATGCCGGGCCTGTCCGGGGACGTCTTACGACTTGGCGACGGCCTTGCGTGCGCCGGGCTTGCGGCCGAGACCGATCTTCTTCGCCATCGCACGGCGGCTTTCCGAATAGCTTTCGGCAACCATCGGATAATCCGGCTTCAGATTGTAGCGCTCACGATATTCCTCGGGCGTAAGGCCGTTTGTCGACAGATGACGGCGGAGCGTCTTGTAAGGCTTGCCGTCGATCATCGAAATGATATGGTCTTTCGACGCAAGCGATTTGCGTGCGGTCACGGCCGGCGTGTATTCGGTCTTGTCATCACTGCCCGTATCGCCATTCTCGCCGTTGAACAGCGCCGATACGGTTTCGTGCATCTTGCCGAGAAAGGACGGAACCTCATCGGCGGATGTACGCGTGTTGGGATTGCCGAGCCAAGCGATCGTCAGTTCGGTTGCGAGTTCCACTGCATTTACGTCGGTATTGTCGTTCACTACGTCCGTTCCTTATTGAGGCGTGCTCTATATAGGCCGCGCGCGATCGGAAGCAATCATCGCGTGAATAGAACCCAAAATTTATCATGCCGTGATCTAATGCATGAGCGATTATACCGCGATCGGAACCAACCTTCGCGTATAGCCGATGGTTTGCGCTAACGTGGAAATATGATCATCGGTATTTTGTAGAGCGCCGCAAAAAAGAACGCAGGATGTGTTCGGCTTGTTACTTACTTTCACAACGACTTGCGGATAACTTGCTGAATTGGTCTGATGCACGTCGATCGGACTGGCCGGATCATTTCGACGGAGTTATGCAAAACATCACGATGGAATATCCGACGCTTCTGCATCACCTCGTCGATCACGCGGCAGCGCGTGCGCCGAAAGATCCGGCGCTGGTTCGCCGCGACCGCACGATTTCCTATCGCGCGCTCGCGACGATGCAGAACGGCTTCGCAGGCGCGCTCGCCCGGACGATCGCCCCCGGTGAACGCGTCGCGATCTGGGCGCCGAAATCGCCGGAAATGGTCGCAGCCGCATTCGGCACGACCAAAGCGGGTTGTGCGTTCGTACCGATCAACCCGGTGCTGAAGCCCCGACAGGCCGGGCATATTCTTGCCGATTGTACGGTCTCGGCGCTGGTCACGACCGCCGACCGGCTGCTCCTGCTAGACGGAGTCGCTAAACCCGGGTTGATCATCCTCCTTCCCGGAGGCGACATCGCGCCGGGAACCGTTGCGTGGGACGTGTTCGTGAACGGCCCCGCCGCGTCTTTGCCCCGGTTCTCAGCCGACGACGTGGCCGCCATCCTCTACACGTCGGGCAGCACCGGCCTGCCAAAGGGGGTCGTCGTACCGCACCGATCACTGGTCACCGGCGCGCAGGCTGTTGCGGCGTATCTTGACCAACGGGCCGATGACCGCCTGCTCGCGGTGCTTCCGCTCTCGTTCGATGCCGGATTTTCACAGCTGACCACCGCGTTTCTGACCGGCGCGTCCTGCATATTGCTGGATTACGCGCACCCCGCCGAAGTCGTCCGGACGATGACGCGCGAACGGATCACCGGGATCACCGCGGTACCGCCGCTCTGGTCACAGCTCGCCGATCTCGACTGGAGCGATGAGGCAACCGCGCATCTACGCTATTTCGCGACGACGGGCGGACGGATGCCCCGGCCTCTGCTCGACCGGTTGCGCAGGCGCGCGCCCGGCGCCCGTCCCTATCTGATGTACGGCCTGACCGAGGCGTTCCGCTCGACCTATCTTGCGCCCGCCGATATCGACCGCAAACCCGGTTCGATCGGCAAGGCGATCCCGGGACAGCGCGTTCGCATCTTGCGCGCGGACGGAACCGCATGCCGCGCGGGCGAGACGGGAGAAATCGTGCATAGCGGGTCGACGGTGGCGCTGGGCTATTGGAACGATCCGCAGGCGACGGACGCGCGGTTCCGGGACATCGCCCATCCGTCGGGCGGCGTCACGCTTAGCGAACGAACGGTTTTCTCCGGCGATCAAGGACGGATGGACGAGGAGGGGTATCTGTATTTCGTCGGGCGCGAGGATGAGATGATCAAGTCTTCGGGCTACCGGATCAGCCCGGTCGAGATCGAGGAGGCGGCGCATGCGACCGGCCTGGTCGCCGAAGCGGCGGCGTTTGGGGTCGAGGACGCTGCGCTCGGTCAGCGCGTCGTCCTGGCGATCGTCGAACGCGAAGGCGCTGACGTCGACGATGCTGCGCTCGGCTGCGCGCTACGGCAACTGCTCCCCAATTACATGATGCCGAGCGGTTTTGTCCGATTCGAGGGGCCGTTGCCGCGCAACCCCAACGGCAAGATCGACCGGAGCGCGGTCGCGGCGCATGCGGACGCGCAGGCATGACGGGGCGGGCATGACGGGATCTTCCGCTTCGGTCGCGGAAGAATGGCCGCGCGGCGATGACGGACGGCTGATGATCGCCGGGATGCCGCTCGAGCGCGCGGTCGCGATCGCAGGCGGAACGCCGTGCTATCTCTACGACCAGGACCTGGTCGCTGCGCGGACCCGTGATCTGCGCGCTCGCTTGTCGCCGCGGGTGCACATCCATTATGCGATCAAGGCCAATCCGATGCCCGCGCTGGTCGGCGCGATGGCCGGCCGGGTCGACGGGTTCGACGTTGCATCGGGCGGCGAACTCACGGTCGCGCTCGATGCCGGGATGGCGGCGGAGCGGATCGGTTTCGCCGGCCCCGGA
Source organism: Sphingomonas sp. (assembly GCA_965219075.1). Taxonomy (GTDB): domain Bacteria; phylum Pseudomonadota; class Alphaproteobacteria; order Sphingomonadales; family Sphingomonadaceae; genus Sphingomonas. The sequence continues at coordinate 830,446 of CBDCMM010000002.1, read as the reverse complement.
AAGTCGGCGGCGGACATCGCGCGCGGCCATGCGGCGGGGATCCTGATGAACGTTGAATCGCTTCGGGAGGCGCGGCTGCTTGCCGCGCACGGACAACGTACCGGTCGCGACGCGAGGATTGCGATCCGTCTCAACCTCCCCTTCGAGCTCAAATCGTCGGGGATGAAGATGACGGGCGGCGCCAAGCCGTTCGGGATCGACCCCGGTGACTTGCCGGAAATGTACGCGCTGATCCGGGCGGGCGGATTGGCGTTCGAGGGATTCCACCTCTACGCCGGTTCGCAGAATTTGCGCAGCGACGCGATCGTCGAAGCGCAGGAGAAAAGCTACGATCAGGCGCTCGCCTGGGCAAAGGACGCCCCGGTCCCACCGCGCTCGATCAATCTCGGCGGTGGGTTCGGTATCCGCTATGCCCCGCACGACCGCGCGCTCGATATCAATCCGGTGATCGACATCCTGAACCGGCTTGCCGGACGGATCGGACGCGACCTGCCGGGGGCGCATCTGATCATCGAACTCGGCCGCTGGCTGGTCGGCGAGGCGGGTCTTTATGTCGCGACGGTCATCGATCGCAAGATGTCGCACGGACAGGTCTTCCTCGTCACCGACGGCGGCATGCACCAGCATCTCGCCGCGTCGGGTAATTTCGGGCAGGTGATCCGCAAGAACTATCCGGTCGCGATCGACCGGGCTGGACCGGCCGAGACGGCGAGCGTCGTCGGTCCGCTGTGCACCCCACTCGATCTGCTCGCCGACCGCGCCGAGCTTGCCGTCGCCGAAATCGGCGACCTGTTCGTCGTCTTCCAGTCCGGCGCGTACGGCAAGACCGCATCGCCGCGCGGGTTTCTCGGCCACCCCGACGTGCGCGAAGCATTACTGCGAGAGCACAGCGCGTTCGGCTAGGCGGGTCGTCTAATTCCGCCTCTGCTCGTCACCCGCAAGTAGCGTTCCCAAGCGCAGAAGGCGCGCTTCCGCGCCAGTTTTCGGGAGCCTCACATCATGTTGTATAACTGCAACGCTCTCGGCCAAAATGAATGAAGGATGAATTTTAGATTTCTCTTGGTTCATCAAACCGTCACAACGTGGCAGTGACTGAGAGGAATTAATCATGCGCAGCAGTTTTTTTCACCGTGCATCCGTCATCGCGCTCTCCGCAATGATGCCGGTCGCCGCACAAGCGCAGGTTCAGTCCGGTGAAAGCGATCCTGGGTTGCAGACCCGGTCCGGAACGACCAACCCGACTGCGCCGCAGGAAATCAATGCGGACGGCACACAGGTAGACCAGCCGGGTCAACGCACAAACGATATCGTTGTTACCGGCTCTCGTATTCGCTTGCCTAATGTCGAGAACATTGAGCCGACTGTAACGGTTAATCAACAATATATCGAGGATCGCGGCCTTACCAATGTTGCCGATGCGCTGAACGAGTTGCCCGGTATACGAGGAAGTGTCACTCCGAACGGTGCGCAAGGTTCGTTCGGGCAGGGCGTGAACTTTATCAATTTGTTCAGCTTGGGGTCGAATCGTACACTGACTTTGGTCAATGGCCGCCGGTATGTATCTTCGAATGTCACCACGATTTTTAACCAGGGCTCGGCCGGCACGCAGGTCGACGTCAACGTCATTCCGACGCTGTTGGTCGATCATGTTGAAATCCAATCGATCGGCGGTGCTCCGACTTATGGATCTGATGCGATTGCAGGCACGATCAATTACATCCTCGACACGCGCCTGAAAGGCATTCGCGCTCAAATCGTCAGCGGCGTAACCGAGCAAGGTGACGGGTTCCGTTACAACGCGAGCATCGCAGGCGGTTTTGATTTCGCCGGCGGGCGAGGCAATTTGACGGCGTCGTACACTCGTGATGTGCAAAACGGCGTTCTTTATAACGACCGTGAATTTTATCGGCACAATGTCAGCGGCGGAACCAACCCATCGAATGCTCAGGCTGCCGCATTGCGAGGGCCCGGCATTACGCCGGCAAACGACGGACGTCTTAATCCCAACATCGGGTACAACAATTCAACCACCGACGGCTTTCCCGGGACGGTGCTCATTCGCAACCGCACGATCTTCCAGCTGACTCAAGGCGGACTGATCACTGATGCGACGCGCGGCACGGTGTTCAACGCCGCCAACCGTGTCAGTGGCGCGGTGCAGAGCCTACAATTTGACGGCAGCGGTAACCTTACTCCCTTCAATAACGGTATCCGATTTGCCGGCTCCACTGAAGCAAGTGGCGGCGACGGGTTCCGGTTCAACGATTACAGCCAGATCACCAGCCAGGTGAAGCGCGATATTTTCAATGGATTCGCAGGCTATGACGTCTCGGATGCGGTCAAGTTTTTCGCCGAGGGCACCTATTTCCATTCGCGTGGCGACGAGCTGGTTCAACAGCCAACCTTCAACAGCAGTCTTTTCGGCGCAGGATTGAGCGGCCCGCTGACGTTTGATGTCAACAGCCCATTCCTGACTACACAGGCGCGGACACAGTTGCAGGCGCTCGGCGTCAACCGTTTCCAGGTGTCACGCGCCTCGATCGATCTCGCGGATCTCACCGGCTTCTCGACAAATGACCTGTATCGCGGCGTCGTCGGCGCGCGCGGCGAATTTAACATCGGCGGCAGGACGTTCAATTATGAGGCGAGCGCGAATTATGGTCGCGTCGACATTGTCGATACCAGGCAGGACCTGAACGCCCAAAAGTTCATCAACGCGGTCAATGTCACACGCGACGCCGCCGGTCAGACCGTCTGTACGGCGACACCGGCATTCCAGGCCGCGTTCGGCGGAACGCCTGATCCCGATGCCGCCTGCGTACCGCTCAATCTCCTCGGCTTGGGCCTGTCGGATCCTGCGGCACGCGCATATGTCGTTTCCCAGAACGTAACGCGCAGCCGGTTGGAAGAACTCGTGTTCAACGTGAACGCGGGCGGCAGCCCATTCAAGCTTTTCGGAAACGAAACGGGCTTTAACATCGGTTTCGAGCATCGCCAGGAAAAAGGGCAGTTTACGCCCAGCCAATTCGAGCAACAAGGATTGGGGCGTGCTGTTGCTATCTCGCCGATCAGCGGTAAATATAATATTGATGCAGCATTTGGCGAAGTTAGGCTTCCGCTGGTAACCCCGAATAATAATTTGCGCTTTTTGCATACCCTCGATGTGTTTGGGAAAGGTCGTTACGTAGACAATACCGTAAATGGTGGGTTCTTTGCTTGGTCAGCAGGTGGTCAAATTGGTATAATCAAGGACATTATCTTCAGAGGGAACTATACCAAATCGTTCCGAGCGCCCGCAATCACAGAACTCTTTTCTCCGCTCGCAAATGTGTTCAACACCGTCCCCGACCTCTGTTCGCCTGGAAATCGTGCGGCCGGCCCTGTCCCTGCGATACGTACCGCGAACTGCAACGCTTTTCTTGCGAAGTTCCCCAATGCCACGCCGCTCGACGCGGCAGGCGCTACCGTTCCGGGTCTCAACGGCGGCAATCGTAACCTCCAGAACGAGGTCGCGAAGAGCTTCACCTATGGTATAGTCCTGCAACCCCGTTTCATCCCGGGTTTTTCGTTGACGGTCGACTATGTGAACATCAAGATCACGCAGCCGATCGCCAATTTGTCTGTGACGCAAATCGCACAGGCCTGCTTTGACAACAGCAATTTCGACACGGCCGATCCGGCGAATGGTAATGCCTTTTGTTCGCTGATCCAGCGTTATGCAGCAGGGCAAGGTGGTACCGCGGTCAATGGCGGGGATAGGGGCGGCCAAGTGGTCTCGGATCCGACAGCACCTGGCGTCATATCCGGCTTCAGAAACGGGAATCGAATCAAATTCGATGGTATCCAGGCGCAGATGAGCTATCTCCGGCCGTTGTCAGGGCTGGGTATTCCGGGAAATGCCGGGATCGACGGAAACTTCTTCTATGTCCGCACGCGTATCAACGACATCACGGGCGTCGCGCCAACGCGCATCGATGGTACGGAGGCCGATCCGACCTTCCAGGGTCAGTTGAATCTTCGCTATGTCGGCGACAGCTTCGGTCTGGTCATGTCGGCCAACTATATCGGTGAGCAACTCTTCTCGCGGGTATCTCGTGGTCCGGACATTCGCGAAATCGACAAGCTTGATGATTTCGTTATCCTCAATCCGAGTGTTTATGTTCAGGCCGCGAAGAATTTCCGCCTGACCTTCTCTGTTACGAACCTGTTGAATCGTAATGGTCAGAGATATTATGGTGAGCTCATCCCCGCCAGCATCACGGATTCCGGAGGTGATGCGCTAGGTCGTCGCTTCTCGGTGGCTGCCCGAGCCAGTTTCTGAGGGCACAGTACCCGCGACTGCGTGATCTCCGCTCATAATATTGAAGCGTGTCGAGCGGGAACAGAACTTTCCCGTTCGACCAGCACTCAATTGTTGCTGAGCTGAAACGATGAGTCGCGGACATGCGCAGAGTGCAACGCGACGTCAACATGCCGGCGGGAGTTGGCTCAGTGCATGCCGCTTGATCTGCTCGTTGGCCCACCTACAGATCTCGCTCGTCTGTCCAATTCGGGTGCAAACTGTTACGGCCGGGCGTTTTCATCGTTGGAGCGGCCGGTCATTCAGCCCTGCCGCCAAGGAGTCCCGAGGCCCGTGTTGATTGAACAGCAGCTTGAACCCACGACCGCATTGTCGGTCGAGACGGTGGAGCAGGTCCACCACTGGAACGAGCATCTGTTTTCCTTTTCGACCTCGCGCCCGGCGAGCTTTCGCTTTCGCTCGGGTGAATTCGTGATGATCGGGCTTCGCGGCGACAACGGCAAACCGCTGCTGCGCGCCTATTCGATCGCCAGCCCGGCCTATGACGAAAAGCTCGATTTTCTGTCGATCAAGGTCGAGGACGGCCCCCTCACGTCGAAGCTGCAAAAGGTCGCGCCGGGCGATCACATCTATCTCGGCCGCAAGCCTACGGGAACGCTCGTCGCCCATGCCTTGCTGCCCGGCAAGCGGCTGTTCATGCTCGCCACGGGTACGGGGCTTGCCCCGTTCATGAGCGTCGCGCGCGATCCCGATATCTATGACCTGTTCGACGAGGTCGTGATCGCGCATTCGGTGCGCCGCGTCCGCGACCTTGCCTATCGCGACGAACTGGAATCACGCCTCGCCGACGATCCGCTGGTTGGCGACGTCGCGCGCGAGAAATTCCATTACATCCCGACGGTGACGCGCGAACCCTTCCCGACCACAGCGCGAATTGACCGGTTGATCGAAGAGGGCGCATTGTTCGAAGGCCTGGACGGACGGCATCGTTTCGATCCCGCGCGCGACCGCATCATGATGTGCGGCAGCATGGACATGATCAAGGGGCTCGCCGCCAAGTTCGAGGATATGGGGTTCGGCGAAGGGTCGAACGCCTCCCCCGGCGCCTATGTTATCGAAAAGGCGTTCGCCGGCTGAAAAACGTGCGTGGCTTTATGCCCGTTCGCGCCTAAGGCGCCGGGCATGAAATCTACGTTGGTCCTAAGTGGCGTCGCGCTGAACTGCATGATCGCGGTGCTGGCGATGCCGGGCGTCGTGGCGGCGCAGACGGCTCCTCGCTCCGGCACTCCGCAAGCTACGCCCACGCCAATTTCGCCGGGGACCGGCACGGAAGGTGTCGACGAAAGCGAGGACATCGTCGTCACCGGGCGCCCCCTGCCTGGCGCCGTCATCGGCGACATCCCGCCCGAGGAACAGCTGAGCCCCGCCGACATCCGCTCCTACGGCGTGTCGAGCGTCGGCGACCTGCTGACCGCGCTTGCCCCCCAGACCGGCAGCGGGCGCGGATCGGGCGGCCGCCCCGTGGTCCTGCTCGACGGACGCCGGATCTCGGGTTTCCGCGAAATCCGCGATCTGCCGGCCGAGGCGATCCTGAGGGTCGACATCCTGCCCGAAGAGGTGGCGCTGAAATACGGCTACCGCGCCGATCAGAAGGTCGTGAATTTCGTTCTCCGCCCCCGTTTCCGCGCCGCAACGGTCGAGGCGGAAGATAAGTTCGCGACCGGCGGCGGCCGGAACAATCCGCAAGGTGAGCTTGACCTGCTGTCGATCCGGAACGGACAACGGCTGAACCTGCACCTCGAATATCAGCAAAGCGACGCGCTGACCGAGGCCGAACGCGATATCCGTTTCACGCCGTCGCCATTCTCGATACCCGGTAATGTAACCGGTGCGGGCGGCGGAGAGATCGACCCGGTATTCAGCGCGCTTGCCGGATCAACGGTGACGATCGCGAGTATCCCGGCGGGTCCGCGCGCCACGCTCGGCGCGTATCTTCCCGGTGCCGGGATCGCATCGGTGACCGATCCGACGCCGTACCGCACGCTGCTGCCGACCGAGCACAGCTTCACCGCCAATGCGGTCTATGCGCGAAAAATTTTCGGCGATGTCCAGGCATCGTTCAACGCCACGATCGAGACGACCGACAGCCAGGCGCAATTCGGCCTGCCGACCGTCGCGCTCGGCGTGCCCGCGGGCAATCCCTTCTCGCCTTTCACGCAGGGCGTTGTGGTCGACCGGACACTCAGCGACGGGTTCAAGCCTTTGACTCAGGATAATTCAATCATCACCGCGCATCTGGGTTCGACCTTCAACGGCACGATCGGCACATGGCAATGGTCGTTGACAGGCATTTATGACCGTATCGACAGCAAGACGCTGACATCGACCGGGTTCGATACAGTCCCCCTGCAGGCACGGATCAACGCCGGCGATCCGGGCCTCGACCCGTTCGCTCCGTTTCCACCTGCGCTGTTCGGCGTCACCCCTGCCGATATCGCGCGCTCGAAATCGAGCAGCGGCAACGTCGATGCGCTATTCACCGGCACGCTGTTCGGTCTGCCCGCGGGCGATGTCGCGACCAGCATCCGCATCGGCGGCGAAACGAACGATTTCACCAGCCGTTCGCTTCGCGGCGGCATAGCGCAGTCGGGCGACGTTCCGCGGGACATCGTCAACGGCCAGATCAATCTCGATTTGCCGATCGCAAGCCGTTCGCGCAATGTCCTCTCACCGCTCGGACAACTCTCGGCGAATTTCAACTATGCGCTCGATCATCTCTCCGATTTCGGCACGCTGAAAACACTCGGCTACGGCATCAACTGGGCACCGGTCGAGGCGGTCCGGCTGATCGCGTCCGTCACCGATCAGGACGAGGCACCGAGCGCGCAGCAGCTCGGCAATCCCGTCATCACGACGCCCAACGTCCGGGTCTTCGACTATGTGAACGGTACCACCGCGACGGTCACCCGGCTGTCCGGCGGAAACACGGCGCTGATCGCGGACAACAGTCACGTCACCAAGATCGGGTTGACGATCAAGCCGTTCGACAAACCCGATCTGACGATCATCAGCACCTATGTCAGTGAGCGGGTTCGCGATCCGATCGCTGCGTTCCCGACGCCGACCGCGATCATCGAGGCGGCGTTTCCGGGTCGCTTCTCACGCGATGCGAGCGGCCAGCTTTTCCGGATCGACCAACGCCCGATAAACTTCGCGCGTTCCGACCGTCAGCAGCTGCGCACCGGCTTCAACCTGTCGATCCCGATCAAATCGAAAATACAGCGCGAGATCGAGGCATTCCGCGCGGGCACCGGCCCCGATCCCTTCGCAGGGCTGCGTCCGCCCGGGGGAGGACGCCGTGGCGGCGATGCGCCCGCCGGGGGCGATGCGGCGGCACCCGCCGGGACTCAGCCCAAAGGCGGCACTCCCCCGAACGACGGCGCCGCGCCGGCCGCCGATCGCAGCAATACGGGTGACGGCGGCCGACGGGGCGGCGGTTTCGGCGGGGGGCGCTTCGGTGGTCGCGGCGGCGGCGGCCGTCTCCAGTTCGCACTCTATGATACGTGGTTCCTGAAACAGCAGGTGCTTGTCGCGGACGGCGGCCCGCTGCTCGACCTCTTGAACGGCGATGCGATCGGTCAAAGCGGTGGTCAGTCGCGACACCAGATCGAGGCACAGGCGGGCTACACCAACAACGGCATCGGCATCCGCTTCTCCGCCGATTACCAGACCGGGACCAGCGTCAACGGCGGCACCCCGGGCGCACCCGCCAGGCTCGATTTCGGCGGACTCGCGACTGCAAACTTCCGGGTGTTCGCCAATCTTGGCCAGCGGCTCGATCTGGTTCGCAAACATCCCTGGCTGCGCGGCGCGCGTCTGCTGCTGGCGGTCGACAACATCTTCAACGGGCGTCAGCGTGTCACCGACGAAAACGGCGAGACCCCGATCGGGTTCCAGCCCGCCTATCTCGACCCGCTCGGCCGCACCGTCCGCCTGTCGATCCGCAAGCAATTCTTCTGATCGGCGCGATACTCGGTTCAGATCGCATCCAGCGCGATATCCTCGGCGCTGACGATCCGCGCAATCTGCGGCAGGATGTTATGGATTGCGAACCGGTGAAGCTCGGCGGACCGTGATGTGGTCGCATCCTCGACCACGACCACGTCATAACTCAGTTCCCAGCCGGAACGCGCGGTCGATTCGACGCCGAAATTGGTCGCGATCCCCGCCAGCACGATCGTCCGGACGTTCCTGCGCCGCAGCATCAGGTCGAGTTCGGTTCCGGTGAACGCACCCCAATGATGCTTCAGGATCACCGTATCGCTGCTCTGTTGAAGCCCCTCCACCAAGGTCGACCACTCCGCCGGCGTGCCGTCTTCGGGGATCGAGGGCTTGTCGACCGTCTGGCTCGGCCAGTCCGATCCGTCGGCGTCCCAGCCGACATGGACAAGGAAGACCGGAGCCCCCGCCGCGCGAAACCGCGCCGCAAGGTCCTTCGCGGTCGCCACCACCTGGTCCCCCGTCCGGGGCGCAAGATCGCCGCCCGCAATTCCGTTCTGAAGGTCGATCAGCACAAGAGCCGTGGTCGCGGGATCGAATTGCGGCATGTGCATGTCCACCGGTTGTTTCCAGGTGAACGGAAAACGAAGCAGTGCTGCCGCACGTTCCCTCCGCCCGGCCCAATGTTGCGTTGAGGGAAAGCTGGTCGGGGCGACAGGATTCGAACCTGCGACCCCCACACCCCCAGTGTGATGCGCTACCAGGCTGCGCTACGCCCCGACCGAGAGGCGCGCACTACGCGCAAGCCGCGCGCGATGCAACCGGGATGCGGGCGGGGCCGGGGGGAACGGACGAAGAAGCCTCTGTCCTACACGCCGGTTTTTCGACATGGTCGCGCGATGCGGCTTACTATTTCTTTCACTGACCCCGTTCCATGCGGTCGGGATCCGGTTCCCGCGGAGTTTCGCGATCTTCCGAACCAGCGCCGGACCACCAAATTGGCCAACATTCGCGCGCGGACCCCCGCGCATCGGCGACGCGCTTGCTGCTGCGTCCGATCGGTTGCGAAATGCGGCGAGCGGTGATAGCGGCGGCGCATGTCTCGCGGCCGCGTCATGCAGCTCGCGCTCCTTGTCCATCTCCTCGATTGTACCGGACCCGATGTTCATTACACCAGCTTATGCCCAGGCCGCAGGGGGCACCGCCGCCAGCGGCGGAATCGGTTCCTTCCTCGGGCTGGCACCGCTCTTCCTCGTCTTCATCGTTTTCTATTTCCTGATGATCCGCCCGCAACAAACCCGCATGAAGCGGCTTCAGGCATCGATTGCTGCGGTCAAGAAGGGCGATCAGGTCGTGACGGCGGGCGGCGTACTCGGCCGCGTAACCAAGGTCGAGGACGCGTTTGTCGAGGTGGAGATCGCGGCCAACACCCGCATCCGCGTCGTCAAATCTACGCTCAGCGACGTTACCGATCCCAAGACCAAACCGGCGAACGACTGAAGCGATGTTCGATTTCCCCCGTTGGAAGGTCGTCTCGATTTCCGCGTTCCTTGCGTGCCTGTGCGCGCTCGCGATCCCGAGCCTGTTGCCGCAAAGCCTGACCGATCGCTGGCCCTATCATCCGCCGCGGATCAACCTCGGCCTCGATCTCGCGGGCGGCAGTTATTTGCTGCTTGAGGCGGATACGCAGGAGCTTGGCAATTCGCGGATCGAGACGCTGCGCGATCAGATCACCGCCGAACTCCGCCGCAACACGCCCCGGATAGAAATAGGCGATATTTCGACGCGCGGCGGTCAGATCAGCTTCATGCTGCGCGACCCGGGCCAGGTCGATGCGGCGCGGGAGGCGCTGCTGAAGATCACCGGCGGCGGTGCGGGTATGACCGGGCAGCGCGAATGGGACATCTCAGTCGTCGACACCAGCCGGTTCGTGCTGAGGCCGACTGAGGCCGGGCTTAGCCAGGCGATCGACACCGCGATGGACGACGCGACCGAAGTCGTGCGCCGCCGCATCGACGAACTTGGCACGCGTGAGCCGACGATCATCCGTCAAGGCAGCAATCGTATCGTCGTCCAGGTGCCGGGGCTTCAGAACCCCCAGGCGCTGAAGGATCTGCTCGGCAAGACCGCCAAACTCGAATTCAAGCTGGTCGACCTGAACGCTAATCCGGCCGATGTCGCCAAGGGACAGGCCCCGATCGGCAGCCAGATCCTGCCCTACCCAACCAATCTGGTCGGCCCGCCGGTGATCGCGGTCAAGCGTCAGGTGATCATCTCGGGCGACCAGCTGATCGACGCGCGTCAGGAATTCGCGCCGCAGACCAACGCGCCCCAGGTCGCGATCTCGTTCAACAATCAGGGCGGCCGCCGGTTCGCGCGGGTCACGCAGGAAAACGTCGAAAAGCCGTTTGCGATCATCCTCGACAACAAGGTGATCTCCGCGCCCGACATCAAGGAGCCGATCCTTGGCGGACGGGCATCGATTTCGGGCAATTTCACCGTCGAAACCGCCAATCAGCTCGCGATCGCGCTGCGTTCGGGCAAGCTGCCGGTCAACCTGAAGGTTATCGAGGAATCGACCGTCGGCCCCGATCTCGGCGCCGATTCGATCCATGCGGGCATCCTCGCCTCGGCGGTGGCGGTGGCGCTGGTCGTCGCCTTCATGTTCGTGACCTATGGCCGCTTCGGCATGTACGCGAACCTGGCGGTGGTGATCAACGTGTTCGTCATCCTCGGCGTCTTGGCGCTGCTCAACGGAACGCTGACCTTACCGGGGATCGCCGGATTCGTGCTGACGATCGGCACCGCGGTCGATGCGAACGTGCTGATCAATGAACGCATCCGCGAAGAGCGCAACCGGGGCAAGAACGTCATCCAGGCCGTCGATCTCGGCTATAAGGAGGCGAGCCGGACCATATTCGAGGCGAACATGACGCACGCGATTTCGGGCTTCATCATGCTGGCGCTCGGCTCCGGCCCAATCAAGGGTTTCGCGATCGTGCTGCTGATCGGCATCGCGACCTCGGTCTTTACCGCCGTGACCTTTACCCGGATGCTGACCGTTCTTTGGGTCCGGCGCACCAAACCCAAGACGATCAATATATGACGGCGCGTTCGCCAAAGTTCCGCACGAACAGCAACCAAGAACGGGTGAGATAACGATGCGCTTGTTCAAGATGGTGCCGGACAACACCAACATCGATTTCGTCCGCCTGCGCAAGATCGCGTTTGCGCTGACGCTCGCGCTGAGCATCGCGGCGGTCGCTCTGGTCTTTGCCCGCGGGCTGAACTTCGGCGTGGATTTCGTCGGCGGGTTGATGATCGAGGAAAAATTCCCGTCGCCGCCGCCGCTCGACAAGGTGAGGCGCGTCGTCGATGGTCTGCGGGTCGGCGATGCCAATCTGCAGCCGATCGGAGACGGCCGGACGATTTCGATCCGTCTGCCGATCCAGGCCGGTGCAGACGAAGGCGCGACCAACGCGGTCGTCAAGAAGGTGGAGGCCGAACTCGGGCAGCGCTTTCCCGGTGCCACGTTCAGCCGCTATTCGACCGTATCCGGCAAGGTCTCGGGTGAGCTGATCCAGAAGGGCGTGATTGCGGTCGTGCTCGCCATTCTCGGCATCGGCCTGTTCGCGATCTTCCGCTTCGAATGGCAGTTCGGCATTTCGACCGTCGTCGCGATCGTGCACGACCTGCTGATGACGCTCGGCTTTTTCGCGCTGACCAGGTTCGAATTCGACCTCAACATCATCGCCGCGATCCTCACCATCATCGGCTATTCGATCAACGACAAGATCGTCATCGACGACCGTATCCGTGAAAACATGCGGCGTTATCGCAAGATGGACATGCGCGGGATCATCAATCTTTCGGTCAACGAAACGCTGCCGCGTACGGTGATGACGTCGGTGACGATCCTGCTTGCCCTGGGCGCGATGCTCCTGCTCGGCGGCCATGTGCTTCGCGGTTTCACGGCGGCGATGATCCTCGGCATTTTCGTCGGGACCTATTCCTCGATCTATGTCTCCTCGTCGCTGCTCATCGCGCTTGGTTTGCGTGCCGAACCCAACCGGGTAAAACCGGGGACGCTCGATCAGAGCAAGCGCCCGCAGGCGGAGCGGATCACGCCGCGCGAACGCTGATGCGCGCGATCCGCGATCCTCAGGCGCAAGGACCGGTCATCTCCGGGTTCTCCGCCAATGGGTTTCGCGTCGATGAAACCGTGGTGCCCGCGCTTCTGCTGACCCCAGACCGCGCTCAGGCATGGAACCCGCCGCCGATCGCCGATCTCGACGAAGCCGCGCTCAGCGAGATTCTCGACCCCGCACCCGAATTCGTGCTGCTCGGTACCGGTGCCGCGCTGGCCCGGCCGCCTGCATCCCTCGTCAAGCGGCTCGAGGCACGCGGGATCGGGATCGAACCGATGGACAGCCGCGCCGCGGCACGTACATGGGGCGTACTTCGCGCCGAGGGACGCGGTATCGCCGCCGCGCTCTATCCGCTCGATGCTTAACGTCGTCGCCGCACGGGGGCGAAAGTCAAATGCGCTTGGTGCCGGGATAGGCAAACAACAGATCGGCAAAATCGTTGGTCTTGATCGTCTCCCTGCCGGTCACGGTCAGGCATTCGCCCGCGCCAAAGGCAATACCCGCGACTTCGCCCTCGCCCTCGATCGGGATGAGCCATGCCGTCATTCCCTCGGGCAGGTAGACCGGATGCGTACCGTCCGACCAGCGTTCAAGGACGAACTTCGGCCCCTCGACCAGGATTTTACGCCCGTTGCCGGGCGATGCGGGCGAAACAACCGGATGATAGGGATTGGGGTCCGCCACAGCGATGCCGTTGTCGAGATGCAATTCGCGACGGCTGCCGTAATCATAAAGGCGGTAGGTGGTCTCCGAATTCTGCTGCACCTCGATCAGGGTCAGCCCGCCGCCGATCGCGTGGATCGTGCCCGCCTTGCAATAGAGGAAATCCCCGGCCTTGACCGGTTTCCAGTCAAGCAAATCCTCGATCGTCCCGTCCTCTGCCGCCTTGCGCAGCGTTTCCCGGTCCGTCGGTCGCTTGGTGCCGAGCGCGATACGAGCATCGTCGTCGGCGCTCAGGATCGTCCAGCACTCGTCCTTGCCGCGCGGCAGTCCGCGGGCATGCGCCTGAATATCGTCAGGATGAACCTGCACCGACAACTTTTCCCCCGGGAACAGGTATTTGATCAGCAGATCGGGCTTGCTGTCGCCTGGCTCCTGAAACCAGACCTCACCCACCGGCGACGCATCCGGCTTGGGATCGGGAAAGCCTGGAAACAGATGATGGCGTCCCCAGGGTTTGTCGACACGGTGGGTAGCAAGACGGGTGGCGGGCATCGCGCAAATTCCTACTCAAAGACAGTGATTGGCTAATCGAACGCACATTGACGCAGCATGATCCGTTTCCGGTCCGTTACGCGCGCAAGGGGATTGTCGCCCGGCGGCTTCGTACGCTACAGGCTCACACGATGCGTATTATCCAGTCCCGGGCGCTCGCCGCGGCGCTCATCATCGCGGTGGCGCTTCCCGTAGCCGGGTGCGCCGGCACCAAGGCCAAGACCGATCTGCCCTATGTCGCCCGCGATGTCGGAACGCTCTATTCGGCCGCGAAGAAGCGGCTCGATCAGGGACGGTTCAAGGAAGCGGCGCTGTTGTTCGACGAGGTCGAACGTCAGCATCCCTATTCGATTTGGGCCCGCCGTGCGCAGCTGATGAGCGCGTTCAGCTATTATCTCGCCAAGGATTACACCCAGTCGATCCAGTCGGCGCAACGCTTCATCTCGGTCCATCCCGGCAATCGCGACGCGGCCTATGCCTATTATCTGATCGCGCTCGGCTATTATGAGCAGATCACCGACGTTACGCGCGACCAGAAGATCAGCGTTCAGGCGCTTGCCGCGCTCGGCGAATTGACCCGGCGGTACCCCAATTCACGCTACGCGGCGGACGCGCGGCTCAAGATCGACCTCGTCAACGACCATCTCGCGGGCAAAGAGATGGAGGTGGGGCGCTTCTACGAAAACCGCGGACAATGGCTCGCCGCCTCGCTGCGCTTCCGGACCGTGGTCGACAAATATCAGACCACCACGCACATTCCGGAAGCACTGATGCGCCTGACCGAAACCTATCTTGAACTGGGCGTGCGCTCGGAAGCGGAGAAGGCGGCGGCGGTCCTCGGCGCGAACTATCCGGGATCCGATTTCTATCAGCGGGCCTACAAGCTGATGCGCAGATATCCCGTTCATTCGATCCCGCCGGTCCCGCCCGGCCAGCCGATCATCCCGCTCGCAACGTCTTCTGCCAAACCGGGCGGGGCGATCCCGGGCAGTGCCGGGGTGGCGCCGTCGGCATCAGGTCCCGGCGAGCCAACGCCGATAACGACGCGCGGCGGGACTGGGACCGGTGACCCTTCAACGACAACCTCGCCTAACGGCTGAGACGGCCCTTTTACTAAACAGGGTGAACCTCGGCGGCGCGCGCGCTAAGGCGTGGCGATGCTGACCGCATTGTCGATCCGTGACGTCGTGCTGATCGAAGCGCTCGACCTCGAGTTCCATGACGGGCTCGGCGTGCTGACGGGGGAGACGGGCGCGGGCAAATCGATCCTCCTCGATGCCCTGGGACTGGCGCTCGGCGGCCGCGGCGAGACGGGACTCGTGCGTCACGGCGCCGCTCAGGCGAGCGTCACCGCGTCGTTCGACACGCCGGATGCCGCCACGATCGCGTTGCTCGACGAAGCCGGGATCGCGGTCGATCCCGGCGAACCGCTGATCGTGCGCAGGATCGTGAAGGCGGACGGCGGCAGCCGGGCGTTCATCAACAATCAGCCCGCATCCGCGGCTCTGTTGCGCGAAGTGGGGCGCGACCTGGTCGAAATTCACGGTCAGCACGACGATCGCGGCCTCCTCGCACCCGCCGGTCACCGCATCCTGCTCGAAGCCTTCGGGCGAATCGATTTGAGCGGCGTCACCGCGGCCTGGGCGGCAATGAAGGACGCTGGAGCGAATCTGGCGTCGGCACGCTCGGAGATCGAGACGGCGGCGCGTGATCGCGAATGGCTGGAACATGCGGTGGAGGAACTGAACACGCTCGCCGCCCATGCGGGAGAAGAGGAGACGCTCGCGGACAGGCGACGGATGATGCAACGCGCCGAAAAGATTACGGAGGATCTCGGCGCGGTCGAGGCGGCACTTGACGGGTCAGAAGGCGCGGTCGCCAAATTGCGTCAGGCGGCACGCATCCTCGAACGCATCGCCGGTGATCATACAAGTCTGGGGGACGCGCTTTCCGCAATCGATCGCGCGGTAATCGAGGGGACCGCGGCTGATGACCGGCTGCATGAGGCGCGATTGGCGCTTACCCATGACCCGCAAAGCCTCGACGATGATGAGGCGCGCCTGTTCGAATTGCGTGCGATGGCGCGCAAGCACCGCGTCCAGCCCGACGCGCTGCCCGCACTCACACAAGAGCTCGGCGCACGGCTCGAACGGCTTGAGGCGGGCGAGGGCGGCGTTGCGTCGCTGGAGGCGGCGCTCGGACGCGCGCTCGAAACCTATATGTGTACGGCGGAAACCCTACGCGCCGAGCGCATCGCGGCGGCAGCGCGGCTGGATGCGGCCGTTGCCGGTGAACTCGCGCCGCTGAAACTCGATGCCGCCCGGTTTCGGACCGTGGTCGCGCCGCTCGCAGAGGCGCAATGGTCGGAAAGCGGCGCGGACCGGGTCGAATTCGAGATCGCGACCAATCCGGGCGCACCCTTCGGACCGCTGATGAAGATCGCGAGCGGCGGCGAATTGTCGCGCTTCATACTGGCGCTGAAGGTCGCGCTCGCCGAACAGGGGTCTGCGGGAACGATGATTTTCGATGAGATCGACCGGGGGGTCGGCGGCGCGGTCGCATCGGCGATCGGGGAACGGCTCTCGCGGCTTGCCGAGCGGACGCAATTGCTGGTCGTCACCCACAGCCCGCAGGTCGCGGCGCGCGGGGCGGAGCATCTCTTGATCGCGAAAAGCAGTGACGGGACGGTCACGCGAACTGATGTCGCAAAACTCAACAACGAAGAACGCCGGGAGGAAATCGCGCGGATGCTATCAGGTGCGACGATCACGGACGAGGCGCGGGCGCAGGCGGAACGGTTGCTCGAAACTGCCTAGACCGCCTCCAAGCCGCCGGTTTCGATCCAGGCACCATGCGCATGCGCATAAGCGACGACACGCCGTGCATCGCTGTCGGGCCAGCTTCGCACGCTTATCTCGTGCCGGGCCAGATCGCGGCGTGGCTCCATCGTGACCCAGCCGAGCGGGCGTTCGAGCGTCGCCCGCGCACCCGCCGCCTTCATCGCGGCGCGAATGCGATCAGCGGTCGACCTGGGCAGATACTGCCACACGACCGAATGGATCACTACCCGCGTGACGTCGGCTTCCTGCGGTGCGGTGAGCCGCGTTTCGATCCAGTCCGCAGCATCCCCGCGATCAAGCGCGACGCCATGTTCGCGCAACATCGCGATCGCGCGCGTCAGCCGGTCCTGACGCTCGGCCGCGTCGACCCAGACATAAGCCTCGAGCCGCTTCGCCGCCGCGTCGTTCGATACGTCAAGCGGCGCGATATCGACCCCCCTGACCGAGACAATCTCGACCGGAACGTCGGGCGGCGGCGGACCGCGCCAATCGGGCTTCAGTAGCACCGGCGAATCGACCGGGCCAACCGTCACGCCACCCAGATCGAAGCGGTAGCGATCGATCAGCAGATTGAGCCCGGCACTCGATCCCATCTCGAGCAGTTCGAACTTTGGTCCGAACCGGCGGGCAAGATGAAGCAGCCCCGTCATCAGCGCAGCCGATCGTCCCGGCTCGTTCGTTTGCGGCGGCCCTTCGAGCCAGGGCAGCAAATCGGCGTCGTAATCGATCAGTGCCCGCCCGAGTGCGGATCGGACCGTCGCCGGATCGATGGTCTCTCCCAGAAACACCCCCGACAGGTCGCGGCTCACCCGCGCCCGGTGCAGCGCGTGCAGGCCGCCCACCAGCCGCAGAACCAACGCATCGGCGACGGGCTCACCCGCCCAGTTAAGGACGCGTCGCCCCGTCTCGCTGTTCCCGTCGATCGCGTCCGCGAGTGCAGCGGAGATGCGTCCCGTCACGGGCGCATTCATGGCGGCGCAAAAACCTGCCTGAAGCCGGAACGATTCACGGTTTGCTGCTGCATCCGCCATAGCCAGCGTTTGCACCCGACCGCCCCCTTGCGTAAAGCCCGCGCTTCCATGTCGCGTCCGCTCATCATCGCCGTCCCCAAGGGACGCATCCTCGGCGAGGCGTTGCCGCTGCTGGCCGCAGCGGGCATCCGTCCGGAAGCTGCGTTCACAGACCAGGACAGCCGCGCCTTGCGGTTCGAAACCGATCGTCCTGGTTTCTCACTGATCCGCGTCCGCGCATTCGACGTCGCGACCTTTGTCGCGCATGGCGCGGCGCAGATCGGGATTGTCGGATCGGACGTGATTGCCGAATTTGCCTATTCCGAACTTTACGCACCGGTCGATCTCGGTATCGGTCATTGCCGCCTATCTCTCGCCGAACCCGCGGCGACGGCGGGGAGCGACGATCCGCGCGGCTGGAGCCACATCCGCATCGCAACCAAATACCCGCATGTGACGAAGGCGCATTTCGCCCGGCGCGGGGTACAGGCCGAATGCGTCAAGCTGAACGGTGCGATGGAGCTTGCGCCGACGCTCGGTCTTGCGCCGCGAATTGTCGATCTCGTGTCCTCGGGACGGACGTTGAAGGAAAACGGTCTTGTCGAGGTGGAAACGATCATGGCGGTCACGTCGCGCCTGATCGTCAATCGCGCAGCGATGAAAACGCGCAGCGACATCGTGCCGCTGGTCGACGCCTTTCGCGAAGCCGTCGGCGGATCGGTCGCGGCATGATCCGGCTTGATGCCACCGACCCGGACTTCGGGCTTCATTTTTCGGCGCTGGTCGACACGCGGCGGGAAAGTGAAGACGACGTCGCGCGCGACGTGGCGACGATCATCACGCGGGTGCGCGAAGAAGGGGCACCCGCGGTTCGCGACCTGACCCTCGCGTTCGACGGGCATGATCCCGATGAAACGGGATGGCGGATCGAGCCGGGTCGCTGCGCCGAGGCGTTTGCGGAGCTTGATCCCGGTCTTCGCGACGCGCTCGAACTGTCGGCTGACCGTATACGCGTTTACCACGAGCGGCAGCGGCCTGAGGGCAGCGACTTTACCGATAGAGCGGGTGTCCGGCTCGGCGCGAAGTGGCACGCGGTCGATGCGGCAGGACTCTATGTCCCGGGCGGGCGGGCGGCCTATCCGTCGTCGGTGCTGATGAACGCGATCCCTGCCAAGATCGCGGGTGTCGAGCGGCTGGTCGTAGTAACGCCGACGCCGGGCGGAGAGGCGGTGCCGATGGTGCTGGCGGCGGCGCATCTGGCCGGTGTCGATGAGGTATGGCGGATCGGTGGCGCGCAGGCGATCGCCGCGCTGGCTTACGGTGCTGGGCCGATCATGCCGGTCGACGTTGTCACCGGTCCCGGCAACGCCTGGGTCGCAGAAGCCAAACGCCAGCTCTACGGCGTCGTCGGCATCGACATGGTGGCGGGACCGAGCGAGATCGTTGTCGTCGCCGACGCCGCGAACGATCCCGAATGGATCGCCGCCGACCTGCTGAGCCAGGCGGAACATGACGTCACGACGCAGTCGATCCTGTTGACCGATGATGCAGCCTTCGCCGACCGGGTCGCAGCAGCCGTTGAGCGGCAAATCCCGGGGCTTTCGACAGCGTCCGTCGCGCGCGCCGCATGGGATGCGAACGGTACGATCATTATCGTCCCTGCGCTGCGGGATGCCGCCCCGCTGATCGACCGGCTCGCGCCCGAGCATCTGCAGCTGGCAATCGATGATCCTCAGGCGCTGTTCGACCGCGTCCGCCACGCCGGATCGGTGTTCCTCGGGCGCTACACGCCGGAGGCGATCGGGGATTATCTCGCGGGCCCGAATCACGTCCTGCCGACCGGACGGCGGGCCCGCTTCGCAAGCGGTCTTTCCGTCCTCGATTTCATGAAGCGGACCAGTTTTATCCAGCTGAGCGAAGCCTCCCTTGCCGAACTTGGTCCCGCCACCGTTGCCCTCGCCAATGCCGAGCGGCTTCCCGCGCATGCGCGCTCGGTCGCGTTCCGCCTCCGCCCCGGATCCCTGTCCTGATCATGCCCCGCACCGCCCCCCGTACCAAGGCACGCGCCGCCGCCCGCCTCGCCGCCGTCCAGGCGCTGTATCAGCACGACATGGAGGAAACCGCGATCCCCGTGCTGCTGCGCGAATTTCACAACCACCGGATCGGCGCGACGATCGAGGATGTCGAATATGCGGAGGCCGACATCGCTTTTTTCGATGATGTCGTCAGCGGCACTTATGAGCGCGGGCGCGAAGTCGACCGATTGATTGCGGGCAAGCTGGCGGCGGGATGGTCGATCGAGCGGCTCGACAGGCCGATGAAGGCGATCCTGCGCGCGGGCACCTATGAACTGCTAGCGCGTTCCGACGTTCCCGCAGCAGCGGTGATCAGCGAATATGTCGATGTCGCCGATGCCTTTTACGACCGCCGTGAAAAGGGCTTCGTCAACGGCCTGCTCGACGCGATCGCAAAGGACGTTCGTGCCTGACGCGCGTCCGGCCTGACGCGCGCCCGGCAGAGTGACCGAGCGCGAATTCATCACCGCACTCCGTGCGCTCCCGCTGCATCCCGGTGCGCGCGGTCTGTTCGACGACAGCGCGCTGATTGATGCGGGGCCTGTCGTCATCACGACCGACACGCTGGTCGAGGGCGTTCATTATCTGCTTGATGACCCGCCCGGAGACGTCGCGTGGAAGCTGGTTGCGGTCAACCTGTCCGACCTCGCCGCCAAGGGCGCAAAGGCGGAGGGCGTCTTGCTCAACTATCCGCTCGGCGACGATGCTTGGGATCGCGCCTTCGTATACGGACTCGGGAAGGCGCTTGACGCGTTCGCATGCCCGCTGATCGGCGGCGATACCGTCGCGCTGCCCTCCGGCGCACCCCGCATCCTGACGATCACCGCGATCGGCAGTGACGCCCGCGCGCCCGCGCGCTCGGGCGCGATGCCCGGCGACGGGCTTTGGGTGACGGGCACGATCGGCAATGCGGCAGCGGGCCTCGCCATCGCGCGCGGAGCGGAAGGGCCCGCCGAACTCCTCACCGCCTATCGCCGGCCGTCGCCGCGCATGCGCGAGGGGCGCACGCTTGCCCCGCTCGTCCGCGCGATGATGGATGTCTCCGACGGATTGCTGATCGACACCGGGCGGATGGCGGATGCGAGCGGGTGCGCGTTCGTCATCGATCTCGCTTGTGTCCCAATATCGGACAGTTTGCGCGCATTCTCAGGGGATGATCGCGCTGCCCGGATGGCGGCGATGACGGGCGGCGACGATTACGAACTGCTCTTTACGCTCCCCGCCGGCGTCGCCCCGCCCGTTGCCGCGTCCCTGGTCGGCAGCGCGAGCGAAGGACGGGGCCTGTCGCTTGTCGACGGAGGCGAACCGGTCGCCCTTCCCCCCCGCCTCGGTTTCGAGCATGGCAGGCGCGGCTGAAGCTCGAGCGCTTCCTTTTCTGCGCGTCCTGGTTTAAAGGCACGCCCGCACGGATTTCCCCGACATTGTCAGAGGTTTTGTTTGGCCAAGGAAGAATTACTCGAGATGCGCGGCCAGGTGGTCGAGTTGCTGCCGAACGCGATGTTCCGCGTCAAGCTGGAGAACGACCATGAAATCCTCGGCCATACCGCTGGCAAGATGCGCAAGAACCGCATCCGCGTGCTCGTCGGTGACGAGGTACTGGTCGAACTGACTCCCTATGATTTGACCAAGGGGCGGATCACCTACCGCTTCAAATAGGGCGGCCTCTTGTCCGCTGATCCGATGCTCGTTCTCGCCTCCTCGTCGCCGCGCCGCCGCGACCTGCTCGCGCGCCTCGGCATTGTGCCCGATCGTATCGTCGGCCCCGCCATCGACGAAACGCCGCGCCGCGCCGAACTTCCGCGCGATTATGCGCTGCGCATGGCTCTCGAAAAGGCGCAAGCGGTCGAGCGTGGCGGGAATGAGACGGTTTTGGCGGGTGACACGACGATCGCGCTCGGTCGCCGCATTCTGCCCCCGGCCGATACCGAATCGGTTCAGCGCGATCTGCTGGCGAAATTATCGGGCCGGCGGCACCGCGCATTGTCGGCGGTTTGCGTTATCGCTGCCGACGGTCGCGTCCGCGCGCGGCTGTCCGATACTATCGTCGCCTTCAAACCGCTCTCCGCTGCCGAAATCGACGCCTATGTCGCCTGTGGCGAGGGGTTGGGCAAGGCGGGCGGCTACGCGATCCAGGGGCGTGCAGAGGCGTTCGTCCGGTTCCTTTCCGGCAGCCATTCGGGCGTGATCGGTCTGCCCCTGTTCGAGACGCGCGCGCTGTTGAAGGCGGCGGGCATTTTGCTTGGCTGACTGGCTTTACGAGGCTGGGATCGGCGAGCGCCGCGCCGCCCTCATTGAGCATGGCCGCATCATAGAGGCGCTGATCGAGCTTGACGAACCGGGCTTGCGGCTTGGCGCGGTCGAGCCGGTCCGCCTTATTGAACGGATCGCGGGCGGACGTGCGCTCGCCCGGTCGGAGACCGGCTTCGACCTGCATCTTGCCGCCGTGCCGCCACGGATCGCGCAGGGGGAAATCATCAACGCCCGCATCGTCCGCGAAGCGATTCCCGAACAGGGACGCGTGAAACTCGCCCGCGGCATCCCGGCCGGCGACACCCCCGCTCCCGCCCCCCGGCTCTACGATCGACTGACCGCGACCGGGCATCCGGTCCGCGAACTTGCCGCACATGAACCGGACGCGCTTGAGGATGCGGGCTGGTCCGAACTGCTTGACGAGGCAATGGACGGCCGCATCGACTTTCCCGGCGGCGCGCTGCTGATGTCACCGACCCCGGCAATGACGCTGTTCGACGTCGACGGCGGGCTTGAGCCCGAACCGCTAGCGATCGCGGGCGCACATGCCGTCGGACAAGCGGTTCGCCGCCAGGGGATCGGCGGATCGATCGGAATCGACTTCCCGACGCTTCAGGGCAAGGCCGCGCGTCAGTCGGTCGCCGCTGCACTCGATGAAACGCTTTTGCCACCGTTCCAGCGGACTGCGGTCAACGGCTTCGGTTTCCTTCAGATCATCCGCCCGCGGACCCGAGCCTCGCTACCCGAACGTCTGCGCGCCGACCCTGTCGGTGCCGCCGCGCGCGCAACCTTGCGAACGATCGAGCGGACGCCGCCCGGCCAGACTGCCCCCCACCGGCTTTCCGCCGCCATCCACGCCTTTCTCGACGCGCGACCCGCCTTGCTTGCCGAACTTGCGCGCAGGACGGGCACCACTCTGCTATTGGAGAGCACATGACGACCCGATGCCCGATCTGCGATAAACCGGCGAGCGCTGAACTGACGCCGTTCTGTTCACGCGGTTGCCGCGACCGCGACCTGCTGCAATGGCTGGGTGAAGGCTACCGCCTGCCCGGTCCGCCTGCAACGGACGGGCTGGACACGCCGCCCGAGCCCGATTAAGTCCGCGTTTCGATCGTCCCTGACGGTCCCTTGCCCAGGTAGCTCAGTTGGTAGAGCATGCGACTGAAAATCGCAGTGTCGGCGGTTCGATCCCGTCCCTGGGCACCTTTCGTTTTGTCGGCTGACGCGAAAGAAAGGCTGAAGCGCGCTGCTCCGGAACGGGACGGCTGGTCAGCCTGAGCATCTTATCATAGGTCTAGGTCTTGCCGGACTGCCAGCCCCTGGATAGGCGTGCCTTTTTGCAGTTCCGGGGGGAACGATCGACCGATGCATGCCGACCTGACGACCGCGGAGGATCGCTCCGCGACCGGACGCAAGCGTGTGTTCCATCTTCTCGATGCGATCCGTGGCATTGCGGCGATCATCGTTTTCAAATGGCATCTCAAATATCTGTTCAACGAGCCGCAGTGGAACGGCGGTTTCCTTGCCGTCGATTTGTTTTTCGTCTTGAGCGGTTTTGTAATTGCTCATGCATATGAGGACAAACTGCTCCAGAAGGAGCCTGTCCCGTGGTCGAACTTTATGCTTCGTCGCTTAATCCGGCTTTACCCATTATACTTGATCGGTATTGTTGCTGCCGTCTTAAAGTTGTCTGCTCATTTCATCACTTCTAATGGCGGTGGCCCCGGACCCACGACTCTACTAGCTGGCATCTTTTCTGCTCTCTTGATGCTGCCGCATTGGGGCGTACCATCTTTATTTACCGCAAGGTGGTCTTTGACATATGAACTCTTCATAAACGCTATATCTGCAAGGTTTGTTTCCTATCTTGGAACCATAACGCTTCTCTCGATTGTCACATTATCCGGTATTTTACTGATTGTATCGGTTATTTGGGATGGTTCGATTAATAGTGGATGGTATTTTAATCAAACCCTTGTTGGCTTAGGCCGCGTGTTTTACTCGTTCTTTATCGGTGTTTTGGTCTATCGCGCGCATATGAGAAAGCTCGCGAACGTATATCAGGCTGGCCTGATAGTCATCGTTTTCTTACTTTCTGCCGGAGCCGCTTCGGTATTCCCTGCCGAGACTGTTATCGAGTTCTTGCTTATTTTCATTGGGTTTCCGCTTCTCACCTTCCTCGCGGCTATTCCTGAAGTCACTGGACCGGCTACGCAGGTTTGCGGGTTCCTCGGTGTGACGTCGTACGCCCTTTACGTCTTGCACGAATCTGTAGGCGGCCTCTTCGCTGCGGTGATCCAGCATTTTTGGAAAGACCCTTCCTTGGTCCTGCCCAGTTCTGGGTACGCGCTGCTTTTAGCCCTTTTGATCGCCTGCTGGCTGCTCGATCGTTTCTATGACCAGCCGGTACGGCAGGCGCTCGCGCGGCGTTTCTTGAAACGGCCGGTCCCGCAGGGAGGCACGGCGCAGCTCACCTAAAGCAGCAATTCCTGCGCGGTCGCCTTGCCTACCGTCCCGCCGCCGCTCCTGCGGTCCATTTCGGACTGGGCGGTGAAACGGACATCGGGGTCGCGATCGGTCAGGAACCCCATAAGCGATTCATGGTCGATTTCGCGCCAGTCCTTGCCGCGGTCGGGGCCATAGCGCACCCGCGGCAGCAACCCGGGCGTGGCCGACCATTCGATCAGTTGCGCGACGCTCGCTTCGTTCAGCATGTCGCGCAGATGGAATGCGGTGACATAGGCATCGGGAAACGCGCGGTGGACGGGCAGTCCGCGTTCATGCTCCAGCCCGTCGGGCTTGCGCCAATACCGCAGCACCTGGTTCGAAAAGCTCGGGCTGTCGGGCCACAGCCTCAGCGCGCATTTCCACGTACAAATCCAGTCCGCACCGTGGGTCAGCGAAGCGGTACAGAATTGCTGCTCGAAATCGGCCCGGTGCGCCGCGAGCGCCAGTCGGCGCGGCCACGGATCGAGCACCTGCCGCGCGACGTCGTGCCACCACGGCGCGCCCGCGACCTGTTCGTCGAGGATGTGGTGCACCGCCTGCGTCACCGGCGGGATCGGACGGCCGGGATTGATGAGGATCGATCCGCCCTCTCCCTCCAATTCCCAGCGCCCGTCCGCACCGAGCATCACGTCCTGCCAGCCGATCTCGCAGACCCCGTGCGCGGGCGGGGTCGAGCCCGTTGTCTCTAGGTCGACGACGCGGACGATCTGCGATTTGGCGGCGGGCATCATGCCCATTTGGGGATGCCCATCGCCTGAGTCACCCCGCCGAGTCACCCCGCCCCGGCAACCCGGATCAATGACCGACCGTTTCGCCGCGCGTGATCCCGCTTTTGCCGAGCTGATCGTCGATCTGCGTCATCAACCGGTCAAGCCCCGCCTGATCAACGGCCTCCGCGCGCGCGACCAGCACGTCCTGCGTGTTCGATGCGCGCAGCAGCCACCAGCCGTCGTCGGTCGTCACCCGCGCACCGTCGGTCCTGTCGACCTCGGCGCCGTCCGCCTCAAGCCGGTCGAGCACTTCGTCGACCACTGCGAACTTGCGCGATTCGTCCACCTGGAACCGCATCTCCGGCGTATTGACCAGATCGGGCATCGCGCCCCGGATCTCGGTCATCGACTTACCGATCATATGGGCCGCACGGATCAGCCGGACCGCGGCATATTGCGCATCGTCATACCCGTAATATTCATGCGCGAAAAAGATATGGCCGCTCATCTCCCCGGCAAGCGGCGCACCGGTTTCCTTCATCTTGGTCTTGATCAGGCTGTGCCCGGTCTTCCACATCACCGGCTTGCCGCCCAGCTCCTCGATCCGGTCGAACAGCATCCGGCTCGCCTTGACGTCGGCGATGATCGTCGCTCCGGGCATTTCCTTCAGCACCGGCTCGGCCAGGATCGAAAGCAGCTGGTCTCCCCAGATCACCCGGCCTTCGCCGTCGATCGCCCCGATCCGGTCGCCGTCGCCGTCAAAGGCCAGCCCGAAATCGAGGCGCTTGTCGGCGACCAGCCGCTTTAGGTCGGCAAGGTTCTTCTCATCCGTCGGGTCGGGATGATGGTTGGGGAAATCCCCGTCGACATCGGCGAAGATGACGTGATGCTCGCCCGGCAGCAGCTTGACGAGCTTCTCGATCGCCGGACCCGCCGCGCCGTTCCCCGCGTCCCAGCCGATCCGGTACGCACCGCCCGCATAGCCCGCCATCAGCCGCTCGACATAGGCGTCGAGGATATCGGCTTCGCTGACGGTCCCGTCGCCTTCCTCCCAATCCTCCTCCGCGGCCAGCTTCGCCAGGTCCTTGATATCGTCACCGAAGAACGCGCTGTGCTGCAACACCATCTTGAAGCCGTTATATTCGGCCGGATTGTGGCTGCCGGTGATCTGGACGCCCGCATCAACCTCAAGCGTCGCCTCGGCGAAATAGAGCATCGGTGTCGGTCCCATGCCGAGCCGCACGACATCCACGCCGCCGCGCGTCAGCCCCTCGATCAGAGCCGCCTCCAGCTCGACCGAGGAATGACGCCCGTCATACCCGACCGCGACGCGGGTGCCCCCCGCGCGCCGGATACGTGTCGCAAAGCTGCGCCCGATCGCGCGCGCATCCGCAGGTCCAACTGTCTTTCCGACGATACCGCGAATGTCGTATTCGCGCAGGACCGTCGGATCAAAACGATGACTCATGGCATAACCCCTTGTGTTTCCTGAACGACGCCTCAGCGTCCCGATTTAAGCAACAGATCGCGCGCCGCATTGATCCGGCGGCTGAGTTCCGCCGACCCCCCGCGATCGGGATGGACGTTCGCGATCAGGCGGCGGTGCGCGGTCCGGATTTCCTCGCCGTCCGCACCGCGGCGAACGCCAAGGATCGACCGCGCCTCCGCCTCGTCCGCCGGCACGCGTGCCTTCGGCTTTGGCCTGAGATACTTCCACGCCAGCCAGATGAGCAGCGCAGCGACGATCCATTTCACGCAGCAGCCTCGCGCAGTCTGGACTGTTCCGCGCCGATGTCCGGCAGTTGCAGCGCCGCCATCATCTCGCGCAGTTCCTGGCGCGCAGCGACATGCCCCAGCCCCATCGCGCCGAACTCCTTCGAATCGATCATTGTCAGCCCGGCGGGAAACATCTCGCGATAGATGACCCGCTCGCCAAGCCCGGGAATGACGCGAAACCCGACGCGCTTCGCCAATTGCGTCAACGCCTCCGACACGCGCCGCATGTTACGAGCCTCGATATGCTGTAATCTGTTACGCAACACGACCCAGTCGATCGTCGTCCCGTCGGCACGCGCACGCTGCTTGCGCGCGTCCCAGATCAGTTCGGAATAAAAACTCGGCCGCGTCACCTGAAACGTCTCTGCATCGACCTGCCCGATCAGGTCGAAATCGACGAAACTGTCGTTCATCGGCGTCACAAGCGTGTTCGCCAGCGCCGCCGCCGTCCGCGCGAACGGATCGTCACGGCCCGGCGTGTCGACGATCAAAAAGTCGGCACCTTGCGCCAGCGCACCCCAATAATCCTCGAACTGCGCCTCGCTTTGTTCGCTCAGAGTCCGGTGCACCGGCATCGGCAGTTGTGCCCCGGTACGCCGCATTGTCTCCGCACGGTTATCGAGATACCGCCCGACGGTGCGCTGACGGTGATCTAGGTCGAGGCAGGCGACGGCCGCGCCCTTGGCAGCGAGCGCGATCGCGACATGGACGGCAGTTGTCGACTTGCCCGTCCCGCCTTTTTCGTTGGCGAATACGATGATATGGGTCTTACCGGAAGTTTCGTTGATCCGATCGGGCAACGCGTCGCATCCTTGTTGATCGCTGGTCCGACCCCTCATAGAAGCCGCGGCCGCGTGTAACGAGGGGGAAAATCGCATGAGGGTCATTCGTGAACGGGACACGCTGCACACAGCGGTACAGGAATTGCGCGCAGGCGGCACACGGATCGCGCTGGTGCCGACGATGGGCGCGCTCCACCGTGGCCATGTCGCCCTGATCGAGGCGGCACGCGCATCGGCCGCGCGCGTCGTAGCGTCGATCTTCGTCAACCCGCGGCAATTTGCCCCGACCGAGGATCTCAATCGCTACCCCAGGCGCGAATTGACGGATATCCGCATGCTGGAGGACGCCGGGTGCGACCTCGTCTGGCTGCCGTCGGTCGAGACGATGTATCCGGCCGGGTTCGCGACCAACATATCCGTGTCGGGCGTCAGCGAGGGCTTTGACGGTGCCGCGCGTCCCGGTCATTTCGACGGCGTCGCGACCGTCGTCGCCAAGCTGTTCAATCAGGTCCGCCCCGACCGTGCCTATTTCGGCGAAAAGGATTTTCAGCAACTGGCCGTCATTCGCCGGATGGCCGCCGATCTCGACTTCGGAATTGAAGTCATCGGTGTGCCGACGCAGCGCGACGATGACGGATTGGCGCTGTCCTCGCGCAACATCTATCTCGATGACGACGAGCGCCAGCGCGCCTTGGCCCTGCCCCGATCGCTCGGCATAGCGGCACGCACGATCGCGCGCGGCGGAAATGTGGAGGACGCACTGGCCGAGGCACGAACGACGCTGGAAGCGGCGGGGTTCTTGATCGACTATATCGCGCTCGCCGATGCGGAGACACTGACCCCGCACCCCGCGCCGGATCGCCCCCGCCGCCTGCTCGCCGCGGCGACGATGCGCGCAACCCGGCTAATCGACAATATGGCGATTGAATGCGGTTAAGCGCGTTAACCAGATGGTGAGACGAATCGGTTCACGGTCCCTCTGACAGCAAAACGGGGGTCGAAATGGGACAGAGCTACAATCCTTTAACTTTCGTGCTTGAGCGTCGCCTGGCCGCCGCGACGCGCGGTGATCGTGGTGCGCTATACGATCTCGGCATCGTTTATTCGACGGGGACGGCGGGGGTCGAGATCGACATGATTGAGGCTCACAAATGGTTCAACCTCGCCGCCGTTGCGGGCGACCGCGCGGCACAGACCTGCCGCGCCGAAATCGCCGAGGAAATGAGCGCGCGTGAGATTGCGATCGCGCAGCGTGCGGCACGGGACTGGATCGACGCGACGCAGCGCCGGGCGGCCTGACCCGGCGGCTTAGTCCGTTTTCTTCACGGCCTTTTTCGGCGCTGCTTTTTTCGTCGCGGGCGCTTTCTTCTTGGCGGGTGCCTTCTTCTTCGGGGCGGTCTTTTTCTTGCCCTTTGGCGGTGCCGCCGCTGCGCGCGCATCTATCAGCGCAGCCGCTTCCTCAAGCGTCAGCTCGTCCTGCGCGATCGACTTGGGCAGCGTCGCATTCGTCTCGCCATCGGTGACGTAAGCGCCGTACCGGCCTTCCATCAGCCTGATCTCGATTTCCGTACGCGGGTGCGGCCCCAGCACCTTCAGCGGCTCGCGCGCAGCCCCGCGCTGGGGCCGCCCGCCAGCCGCCGCCTCGGCGAGCTTGACCACGGCGGCATTCATGCCGGTCTCGAACACCTCGTCGGTCGATTGCAGCCGCGCATATTTGCCCGCATGCTTCAGATACGGTCCGTACCGCCCGATCGCGGCCTCGATCGGCTCGCCGGTTTCGGGATGCATGCCGATCGTGCGCGGCAGCGACAGTAGCTTCAGCGCCCATTCGAGATCGAGCGTGCCGATGTCCTTCGGGATCGACGCGCGCTTCGCCTCCTTGCCTTCACCGAGCTGGATATAGGGGCCGAAGCGCCCCGATTTGCGCTCGACCGGAAGGCCGGTGTCCGGGTCGTTGCCGAGCGTTTCGAGACCGCCTTCGTCGCCTGCATCCCCGCCTTGCGCGAAGCGCCTCGTAAACTTGCATTCGGGATAGTTGGAACAGGCGACGAACGCCCCGAACCGCCCGCCCCGGAGCGCCAGCCGCCCTTCGCCGCAATTCGGGCACAGCCTGGGATCGCTCCCGTCCGCCTTGGCGGGAAAGAGATACTGTTCGAGGAACGTGTCAAGCGCGGCGGTAATTTCGGAGGGCTGCTGCTCCATCACCTCGGCGGTGCGCGGTTTGAAGTCGCGCCAGAACGCGTCGAGCACCGCCTGCCATGCCGCACGCCCGCCCGATACGTCATCGAGTTCCTCCTCCAGCTCGGCGGTGTAATCGTAACCGACATAGCGTTCGAAGAACCGCTCAAGGAATGCCGTCACCAGCCGCCCGCTTTCCTCCGCGAAAAACCGGTTCTTCTCGATCCGCACATAGGCGCGGTCCTTCAGCGTCTTGATGATCGAGGCGTAGGTCGATGGCCGGCCGATCCCCAATTCTTCCATCCGCTTGACGAGCGACGCTTCGGAAAAACGCGGCGGAGGCTGTGTGAAATGCTGTTCGGCGGCGACATCCGTCATCGCGGGCGCATCTCCCGCCTTAAGCCGGGGCAGACGCCGCGAATCCTCGTCCGCCGGATCATCGGTTCCCTCCTCGTAAAGCGCGAGAAAGCCCGGGAAGATCACCACCTGCCCGGTCGCCCGCAACACGGTGCGTCCGGTTCCGTCATCCAGTTCGACCGTCGTCCGTTCGAACCGTGCCGACGCCATCTGGCTTGCAAGCGCCCGTTTCCAGATCAGGTCATAGACGCGGGCATGATCGCCAGCGCCGATTCGGTCCCTGCCGAAGTCGGTCGGCCGGATCGCCTCATGCGCTTCCTGCGCGTTCTTTGCCTTGGTCTGGTACTGGCGCGGCGTATCGGGAATGTACCCCGCGTCATAACGATCCGCGACCGCCTTGCGCGCGGCGGATATCGCCGATCCGTCCATCTGCACGCCGTCGGTGCGCATGTAGGTGATCGCACCGTCTTCATACAGGCCTTGCGCGATCCGCATCGTATGGTCGGCGGAAAATCCCAGCTTGCGCGCAGCCTCCTGTTGCAACGTCGATGTTGTGAAGGGGGGCGGCGGATTTCTGGTCGCGGGCTTCGTCTCGACCGAGCGAACCGTAAACCGCCCATTCTCGACCGCCTGTTTGGCGCGCGTCGCTTCGTCCCCGGTCGCGATCGAGAGCCTGTCTAGCTTGTTACCCTCCCAGACCGTCAGGCGCGCGGCAAAGGGCGTCCCGTCCTGTTCCAGCGCGGCGGTGACGGACCAATATTCCTGCGCGACGAAGGCCTCGATCTCGCGCTCGCGTTCGACGATCAGGCGGAGCGACACCGACTGGACCCGTCCCGCTGATTTCGCGCCGGGCAGCTTGCGCCACAGCACCGGCGACAGCGTGAACCCGACCAGATAATCGAGCGCACGGCGCGCGCGGTACGCATCGATCAGGTCGTCGTCGAGCGCGCGCGGGCGAGTCATCGCCTCGCTCACCGCCTGTTTGGTGATCGCGTTGAACGTCACCCTGTCGACGGTCTTCGGCAAGGCCTTGCGCATCTTCAGCACTTCGCGGACATGCCAAGAAATCGCCTCCCCCTCGCGGTCGGGGTCGGTGGCGAGGATCAGCCGGTCGGCCTTCTTCGCCTCGTCGGTGATCGCGCGCAGCTGTTTGGTCTTGTCCGCGTAATTCTCCCACAGCATCGAAAAGGAATCGTCGGGATCGACCGAACCGTCTTTGGGCGGCAGGTCGCGGACATGGCCGTAACTGGCCAGGACGCGGTAGTCCGCACCCAGATATTTCTCAATGGTTTTCGCCTTGGCGGGCGATTCGACGATGACGAGTTGCATAAGCGGTTCGAGCGATCCTTCACGTACACGCGTGAGGTTGGGGACATCCGCGCCGTCGTCAAGTCACTGACGGTGAAGCGGATCGAAACACTTTAACGTGTCCGGCACTGGCTCAAGCGCATCAACACCCGGCTTTTAAACGCGGCTTAACCATTTTGATGGCACGGCTCTGCGCGGAGGGTTGCTGAATGCCGCGACGAATTCGCTCAATGCTCGCCGGTCTGAGCGACGAGGTTCAAAGCTATGCGTCGCAATCGGATACGATTGCCGCGCGCACGAATCTGCTCGCCCTCAACGCCGCGATAGAGGCAGCCCGCTGTGGACAGGCGGGCGCGGGATTTGCTGTCGTCGCCAAGGAGGTCAAATCGCTCGCGACGCAGGCGCGCATGCTGTCGACCGAGTTCCGCGACGGCGTCCTCGATCGTCTATCGGCGACGGAGAAAATCGCCGGTGAACTGGTCAACGAGATCGAGGGCGTGCAACTTGTCGAGGTTGCCCAGGCGCTCGCCGATCACATCGCGCGCTACGTTTTTGGTTGTAGCATCGATCTCAGGATGCTGTCGTCCGATCGACTGATCGAACGCGCAGTGACGCAGCCGGACGCCACGGCGAACGCCGACGCGCTCGCACGCCTGCGGTCGCTGACTGCCATCTGCCCCTATTATTTGAATGCGTTTGTCTGCGATGCCGGCGGTACGCCGGTTCTATCGGCGGATCCGGCATCGCATATCTTTCGTTACAATCTGAAAGACGCGGAACAGTTCGGGCTGGCCATGAACGCAACAAGTCGCGGCGTATGGTTCTGTGACGAGGTTTGGGAAAATCCGGAGGCGGGCGGCAAGGTGATGCTCGTCTTCGCAGCCGGCATATGGCCGTCCGGCCATCCTGAACCCGTCGGCGTCCTATATCTCGAATTCGATTGGGCCAAGCAAATCGGCGGCATGGTGTCAGACCACTGCCTTTACGTTGACGGCGGCCGCGGGCGGACGACCATCAACATCGTCGACCGCGCCGACCGTCTCGTTTCCACCTCCGGATCCGGCCGGTTCGGCGACAGGATCAATCTCGACCGCTCACGGTCGCGTGGTCGCGACATTCACGACGCGGGCGTCACCGCCTTCGCGACAGCGGCTGTGTATCAGGGTTTTGACGGCCTCGGCCTTCGTTGTCTGATCGAACAATCTTTGCCTAAGGAATAGATACTACCCGCTCGTCGCGCTGCTTGTCCCAGGAGCGTATGACCGGCTAGCCCGCGTCCGCCTTAGCTGGATGCGGTGACCGGCGGCGTCTGCTGGTGCTGGACGACACGCCATTCGTCATGGGCGAGGCGCCGGTACGTCGAGGTGCAATGTGCCTCATATGCCTTTTCCTCACCGTCACGCTGCGCATGAACATGATAGGCGACGACGATCAGGCCTTCCTCGGGCCGTGCGACCTGCCGCTTGTCGAGCGTCACCTCGGTCCAGCGCGGGGTGGCCGCGACGGCTTCGATCGCTTGCCCGCCCTCCATGACATAAGGCGGCTGCGGCAACACCATCAGGCATTCGTCGTCGATCGACTCGCGGTAATGATCGGCAGATCCTGTCCACAGGCTTTCCTCGAATTCCCACACCCGCTCGTCGTTCATCCGTCGCGCTCCTGTCTGCTGTATGTCGGGAAGCGCGTGAAACGGGCGTTCGTTCCGCCGGATTATCCCGTAAGACTGACCCGCCCGCCCGCATGGCGCTCGACCCGGCGTGCGAGTTCGAGTTCAAGCAGCACGGTATGGATTATTGGCGGCGGCAATCCCGCCTGACGAATCAGCTCGTCGACCGCGACCGGCACAGGACCGAGCAATGCGATGACCACGGCGCGGTCGCTCTCGTCCGGCTCCTGGTCCGCCATGCCGCCGAAGGGATCGACCGGGGACCGGACGCTGCGCGCGTCGATGGGACGAATTTGTTCTAGGATATCCGCCGCTGATTGTACCAGCGTCGCACCCTCCCGGATCAGCAGGTTGCAACCCCGTGTGCGCGGATCGATCGGACTGCCGGGCACCGCCATGACCTCGCGCCCCATCTCTCCGGCCAGCCGTGCGGTGATCAACGACCCCGACTTCTGCACGGCCTCGACCACCACCGTTCCGATCGACAGCCCGGCGATGATCCGGTTGCGATAGGGGAAGTGGCGCGCGCGCGGTTCCGTCCCGGGCGGTTGTTCGGCCAGCAACATTCCGTCGTGCGCGACGCGTTCCTGCAACTCTGAATTCTCCGGCGGAAAGACGATATCGATCCCGCTCGCGATGACCGCGACCGTGCCGTCCGCGATTGATCCGACATGCGCCGCCGTATCGATCCCGCGCGCAAGCCCCGAGACGATCGTCACGCCCTCGCGCGATAATTCGGCTGCAAGTTGACGCGCGAACCGGCAGGCGGCGGCGGATGCGTTGCGCGCGCCGACAAGCGCGACACAGGGTCTGCGCGCAATCGCGGTGTCGCCGCGAATGATCAGCGCAGGCGGCGCGGAATCGATCGCGGCGAGCATCGCGGGATAATCGTCATCGCCCAGAAACAGATACCGCGCGCCCGCGCGTTCGACCGCCGCGATCTCGCGTTCTACCATATCGGCCGAAGGGGGAACGGGCACCCGCCCGCCGCCGCGCCGCGCAAGCATCGGCAGCGCCTCGATCGCCGCCTCCGCGCTGCCGAACCGCCCAACCAGTTGGCGGTAGGTGACCGGTCCGACGCTCGGCGTACGGATCAGCCTCAACCGTGCTGCAATATTTCTGCTCAATCGCGCCCCACCCGCGTTAAGTCCCTTGCGCGCCCGACCCGGGGTTCGGTTCCCGTCATCAGGCGTTCGATGTTCCCGCCATGCTTCCAGATCACGATCAACGCCAGCGCAAGCAGGACCAGAACAAGATCGAACCGTCCCGTGACGGCGGCCGCGACCGGCGCGCTGATCGCCGCCGCTATTCCCGCAACCGCCGAAATGCGGACCGTCGCAAGCAGAACCAGCCACACGGCTGCAAACACCAGGCCCAGCGGAATATAAAGCGCAGTCGCCACACCCATCAACGTCGCCACGCCTTTGCCGCCCCTAAAACCCAGCCAGACCGGATAGCAATGGCCGATGAAAACAGCCGCTGCGGCCAGCACAGCCTGCCCCGGGAACAGCGCTCCGGCGATCAAGACCGCTGCCGCGCCCTTGACCATGTCGAGAAGCAGCGTCGCCGCCGCCAGCCCTTTACGCCCCGTCCTCAGTACGTTCGTCGCCCCAATATTGCCGGACCCGATCGCGCGGAGGTCGCCTTCGCCCGCGCGGCGGGTAAGGATCAGTCCGAACGGGATTGAGCCGAGCAGATACCCGATCAGCAACGCCATTGTCGGCGCAAACCAGAGCAACTGCGTTTTCAAATCGTCCCCCGATGGTTCGTCCGCCGCGATACCCCAATCGGCCCGGAGTGTCGATTCCGTGGCGTTTACGGCTCCGATTTGGCAAAGCGCCCGTGTCATGCCTGCCCCGCGCCCCATCCTGTTCTTCGATTCCGGTGTCGGCGGTCTTTCGATCGTCGCGCCCGCGCGCCTGGTCCTCCCGACCGCCCCCTTCGTCTATGCGGCGGATTCGGCCGGTTTTCCCTATGGCATCCGAAGCGAAAGCGAGATTGCGGCGCGCGTTCCGGCGCTTCTTGGACGGCTGGCCGAGCGGTACGATCCCTGCCTCATCGTGATCGCGTGCAACACCGCATCAACGATCGCGCTGCCCGCCGTCCGCGCTGCGCTCGATCTGCCCGTCGTCGGTACCGTTCCCGCGATCAAGCCCGCCGCGCTCGTCAGCATCACGCGCACGATCGGCGTGCTCGGAACGGAGGCGACCGTGCGTCAGGCCTATGTCGATGATCTGGCCGCACGTTTCGCCGCCGATTGCACGGTGATCCGCTACGGCTCCGCCGAACTCGCCGGCCTCGCCGAGCAAAAGTTGCGCGGCGCAACAATCGATCCCGCACGTTTTTCCTCGCTCCTCGCCGGCCTGTTCGATCAGCCCGGCGGCGATGCGATCGACGTCATCGTAAACGCCTGCACGCATTTCCCGCTTGTCGAGGCTGAACTCGCCGCCGCCGCCCCGCACGCGGTCCGCTTTGTCGACGGCGGCGGGGGGATCGCGCGACGCATCGAACATCTGACCAGGGATCAGCGCTGGCCCGGCACCGTTCCAGCCGGACGCGCCGTCTTCACACGCTTGGGCGGGCCGGAACGCGCGCTCGCACCCGCCTTTGCCGCGCACGGTTTTATGACGCTTGAGGCACTCTGATGTGACAGGCGCAACGCGGGCGCTATAGAAGCCGCAATATCGCCCCGGAGACGATCTTCATGCGCTACTGCCTTCCCTTGCTCGCCCTTCTCGTCCTGCCGTGCGCCACCGCCGCGCAAACCGATCCCAACCGCTACCTTGAGGACATTCACGGCGCAAAGGCGATGGCGCAGGTTAAGGTCTGGAACGCGAATTCGCTGAAAGCGCTTGAGGCCGAACCCGGTTACGCGGCCTATCGCAAGCGTGCGCTCGATCTGCTCCAGGACGACCGGCAGATCGCGGAGCCGGATCAGGTGATCGGCGATCATGTCCTGAACCTGCGCCGGGACAAGGCCAATCCGCGCGGGCTCTGGCGTATCGCGTCGCTTGCAACCTTTACCGCGGGCAAACCCGATTGGCGCACGCTGATCGATGTCGATGCGCTGGGCAAGCGGGAGGGCAAGAGCTGGGTCTGGAAGGGGGCGGATTGCCGCACCCCCGATTATGCACGCTGCCTTGTGCGCCTGTCCGACGGCGGCGGCGACGCGGATGTCGAACGCGAATTCGATGTTGCCGCGGGCGCCTTCGTCACCGGCGGCTTCATGCTTCCGACCGCGAAGAGCGATACCGGCTGGGCGGGCGGCGACGCGATCTATGTCGCGACCGATTTCGGCGCGGGCTCGCTGACGTCCTCCGGACTGCCGCGGATCGTCAAATTATGGCAGCGCGGCACGCCGCTCTCCGCCGCCCGGACGATTGCCGAGGCGCAGCCCGATGACGTCTCGATCACGGTGCGGACCCTGAGCGAAGGCGAAACGCGCTATCCCGTGCTCGCGCGGCAGACGGACTTCTTCCACGCCGTCTTCAGTCATATAGCGCCCGACGGGCACCTCGTTCCCTCACCGCTGCCGTCGGATGCGGTCATCAACGCGGTGCTGGACGGCCGCCTGATCGCGACGCTGCAAAGCGACTGGCGCGGCAACCAGGCCGGGTCGATCATCGCCTATTCGATCCCCGATGTCCTCGCCGGCAAGACCCCGGCGATCGAGCGTGTGCTCGTGCCGACCAGGGCCCAGGCGGTCGAACAGGTCGCGACGAGCAAATCGATGCTCTGGGTCAAGATGCTCGATGACGTGTCGGGCAAGCTCGTTTCGTTGACCCGCGGCGATGACGGAAACTGGACACAGACTCCGGTCGCGCTGCCGGGATCATCGACAGTCCATCTCGACGCCACCGGCGATGCCGACGATCGGGCGTTCGCGACGGTCGAGGGTTTCCTGACTCCCCCCGCGCTCTACGCCATTCGCCCCCGCACGACCCCGTCCGTCATCGACCGGCTCCCCGCGCGCTTCGACGCGACGCAGATGACCGTCGAACAGCGTTTCGCGACCTCGAAAGACGGCACGCGTATCCCTTATTTCCTCGTCCGCAAACGGGGGGCGGACGGCCCTGTCCCGGCGTTGATCCACGCTTATGGCGGGTTCCGCCTCGCGCAAACGCCAACCTATCTCGTCGATCAACCCTACCGCTCCGGCCCCGCCGGCCTGTTCTGGGTCGAAGAGGGTAACGCCTTCGTCCTCGCCAACATCCGCGGCGGCGGCGAATATGGTCCGCGCTGGCACGAAGCGACAATGCGCGAAAACCATCAGAATGCGCTCGACGACCTTGCCGCAGTCGCAGAGGACCTGGTTAAAACCGGCGTTTCGCAAAAGGGACGGATCGGCATCTCCGGCCGGTCGAACGGCGGCCTCCTTACCGCCGCCTCGATCGAACAGCATCCCGATCTCTATGGCGCGGCGATCATCGGTTCGCCGCTGATCGACATGAAACGCTATTCGCATCTGCTTCAGGGCGCATCCTGGATCGGCGAATATGGCGATCCCGACAAGCCCGCCGACTGGGCGTTCATCTCCGAATACTCACCGTATCAAAATATGAAGCCGAACGTTAAATATCCAAGGCCATTCATCTACACATCGACCGAAGATGACCGCGTCCACCCCGGCCACGCGCGCAAATTCGCTGCCAGGCTGCAAGCTTTCGGCGATCCCTTCTATTACTATGAAAACCCGGAGGGCGGGCATGCCGCAGGTGCCGACAAGATCGAGGATGCCAAGCGCGCCGCTTTGGTGACCGCCTATCTGAACCGGACGCTTTCCCCCGGAAAACGCTGAGCGCGCGGCGTCGCTGAAGCAAGAAAGTTCCGGTGCCGTCCGACGTTCCAAATGATCGACATGAGGCGGCACCGCTGAACGGTCGCGCGGAGTTGCGCGCGCTCGCAAAACTCGCAGCGCCGCTCGTCTGCGCGAACCTGCTTCAGATGGCGGTCTATGCAAGCGACGTCGTCTTCATCGCCCGGCTGGGGACCGAGGCCCTCGCTGCCGCGTCGCTTGGTGTCTATCTCTATGCGGTCATCCTGTTCGCCCTGATCGGGCTGACCGGCGCTGCCTCTCCCGTCATCGCCGCCGAACTCGGCCGCAAACGCCATGCGGTGCGAGAGGTCAGACGTTCGTTCCGGATGGCGCTCTGGCTCGCCGTCCTTGCCTGCCTGCCCTTCCTCGTGCTTCTATCTCAGGGCTCCGCGATATTGCAGGCAATCGGTCAGGACGCACGAGCGAGCCGGGAAGCCGGTGCATTCCTGACCATTCTGCTCTGGGCGCTGATACCCTCGACGATTGCCGGCGTGCTCAGGATAACTATCGCCACGCTCGGCCGTCCCGGCTGGGCAATGCTCGTGACCGCGCTAGCGCTCGTCGTCAACTTGATCGGCAACTGGCTGCTCGTGTTTGGAAACGCGGGCTTCCCGGCGCTCGGAATTCGCGGCTCGGCCTTCGCGAGCGTGTTCACCAGTGTCGTTATGATGCTTGTTTATGCGGCTATCCTCACGGCCGACCCCCGCCTCAAGCGTTACCGGCTGTTCGGCAACTGGTGGCGGCTCGAGCCATCGCGGATGCGTGAACTGATTTGCATCGGCGTTCCCATCGCGCTCACAATGACGTTTGAGGGCGCGGTGTTCAGTGCAGCGACCTTTCTTATGGGCCTGATCGGGGTGACCGAGGTTGCCGCCCACGCGATCGCGCTGCAGATCGCCGCGATCACCTTTCAGATCCCCTTCGGCATCGCTCAGGCCGCGACGATCCGCGTCGGGATCGCGTTCGGCGCACGCGATCGCGACTGGATCGCTCGCGCCGGGCGGGTCGCATTGATACTCGGCATCGGGATCATGGCGCTTGCCTCCATCGCACTGTGG
This sequence comes from Sphingomonas sp., assembly GCA_965219075.1. Classification (GTDB taxonomy): domain Bacteria; phylum Pseudomonadota; class Alphaproteobacteria; order Sphingomonadales; family Sphingomonadaceae; genus Sphingomonas. The sequence goes on along the minus strand of CBDCMM010000002.1, from coordinate 791,447 downwards.
GCAGCGCCCGCGCTGTTCGTCTCCCTTTATCTGGACCTCAGCGCTCCGGACAACGCCCGTACCGGTGCACTGGCGATCAGCTACCTTGCCATCGCCGCCGCGTTCCAGTTGTTCGACGGCGGGCAGGCGGTTGCGGCGGGCGTATTGAGGGGCCTTCAGGACACACGCGTCCCGATGATCATCGCGGGGCTCGGCTATTGGGTCGCAGGCTTCGGCACCGCGATCCTGTTCGGTTTTGTCCTCGGATGGGAAGGCGTCGGAATTTGGGTAGGCTTGGCGACCGGACTGGCGGTTGTCGCTGTGCTGCTGTTGTATCGCTGGGTCCGCCGTACGGAGATAGGGCTTATCCCTACCTGACGATGCAAGGCAGCCCGCGAACGATTGGAGGGCGTTATCCCAAACGATGCGTCAGGAAAAAATCGACCATTGCCCGCGATGCATCGGGCCCTGCGGCATCGGCATAGGAGCCCGCCGGATCGCCGCCGGACCAGGCATGACCGGCACCGTCGATCGTCCATTGTTCGATCAAGACCTGTCCGCCCTCGCCAGAGGCCGTCGTGCACGTATATCGGCGGCCGCTCGCTTCTCCCGTCGCCACCTTTACAGCGAGAGGAGCATCGGCCGCGGCCTTGGCTGTCGCGATGATCTGGCGGGCGTTTACCTCATTCACCGTGCCGTCGCGATCCCCGTGAAAGGTAATGACGGGCACGAAACGTGTGCTTATGGCTTGCGACCCGCTTCCGCGCCCGCCTTGTTTCATCGCCGCCAATGCGCTCGGCAAATCGCTTGCGGCACCACAGGCAAGCCCTGAATGGACGCCGACCGCGGCGAACAGGTCGGGATAGGCATCGGCCATGATCGCCGCTGCGGCTCCCCCCGCCGAAAGGCCCGCGACATAGACGCGACCGGGGTCGGCATGCTCCGCTGCCACAATCTCTCGGGTCAGTCCGGCAATCAGAGCGGGCTCGCCGCGATCGCGCCCCTGATCGCCCGGGCGGAACCAGTTCCAGCATTTCTGCGCATTAGCCGCCTGCGTCTGGCGGGGATAGGCGACAAGGAAGCCGCGTTCTTCCGCCAGCGTGTTCATTGCCGTACCTCGTGCAAAGTCCTCCGGAGATTGCGAGCAGCCGTGCAGCATGATCACCAGCGGCATGCCCGGAGAAACTGATGCAGGACGATAGAGCATATAGCTGATCGAGCCCGCGTGGCCGGAATAGGTTTTCGGCTCAAAGCTGTCCGCGGCGGCGCTTGGTCGCGGCTTTGCGGAGGAGCCCCCGGCTTTGGACGTTGCATGTTCGGCTGCCAGCGCCTGCACCCTGACGGGCATAGACTTGCCGATAGAATGATCGCCGATGCCCAAGGCGGTGCGGATCAACGACGTCGCCTCCGTAAGATCGCCGTCACGCGTCAGCCGGATCGCCTCGGCCATAGAGGAAAGAATGGTCATGGTCGGTTCTCCGGAAGCGAAAAAGATCAGGAAATGCGCTCAGCCAACACGGCCTTCACCGCCCGGCTGGCATGAAGTGAGCCCAGAACCGTAAGCGAGCTGATGGTATCGGACGCGAGTTCGGGAGAAACGTCTGCGGCGATGGTGACGAGACCTAGCACACGGATGTCGAGCATCTCTCCGGCACGTCGCGCGGCCTCCAGGTCACGCGCCGAGAAATGGGCGATGCCCAGCTGGAGTTGCCGGCGCGTTGTCGACTGGCGTGCGGCATCGCCATGCCGGTCGAGCTGGTTGCGAATTGCGGTACGGATGAAATCGGTCCGGTTCGAATAGAATCCCTCGCGAACCATCAAGTCGACATGGCCTAGATCGACGAAGCCCAGATTGATCGTGATCTTCTCGCTATCTGACCTTTTGAGACCGTCCGGGCCTTCCGCCATATTCTATCCTTAACCATCTAGATGGATGGTATAGGGATGGGAAACCAGAGCTGCAATCTTCGGTCGTGTGTTTGGCATCGCGCTCGACGGCGAGCCAGCGATGATTCCTGCAAACTAAACCTGATTGCGAACCGCGGCTCGGATCGAAATCGTGCCTTAAATGGTTCAATCCGAAAGTTCATGATCAGGACAATCTTATGGACGATCAGATGATGCCCGTCAGCCGCCGCGGCTTCCTGGGCGGCAGCGCGGTTGCACTCGGGCTTCCCGCCATCCCGGCGGAAGCGAAGTCCATCGCGCATGACCAGACAAAGCCGCGGTTGGCGAATGTGGCATTCAAGCTGAACGGCAAAGCGCAGCAGATGAGCGTCGATACACGCCTCACTTTGCTCGATGCATTGCGCGATCGCTTGTCGATGACGGGCACCAAGAAGGGCTGCGATCACGGCCAATGCGGCGCATGTACCGTGCATATCGATGGCGAGCGGCGGCTGGCCTGTTTCACGCTTGCGGCATCGCTCGACGGGACTGAGGTAATTACAATCGAGGGGCTTGCCGATGGCGATGACCTTCATCCGATGCAAACCGCCTTTATCGAGAATGATGCATTTCAGTGCGGTTATTGCACGCCGGGACAGATCATGTCCGCGGTAGCCTGCGTCCGGGAGGGCCATGCCCGGACCGATGGCGAGATACGCGAATATATGGCGGGCAACATCTGCCGCTGCTCGGCTTATCCCAACATCGTCGCCGCCGTGAGACAGGCGGCGCCCAAAATCGGGAGGGGATGATGCGCCCGTTCGACTATCACATGCCGACCGATGCAGCCGCCGCGGTCGCGATGGCGCGGGTTGAGGCACCCAGCCATGTCGAAGCCAGCGTCCAGTATATGGGCGGCGGCACGACGTTGCTCGACCTCATGAAGCTCGACGTGATGCACCCGGCAACCGTTATCGACATTACACGGCTGAAGGCGAAACCACTCAATTCGATCAGCAAGACGCCGGACGGCCTGCGCATCGGAGCGCTCGTGCCGATGGCAACACTGTCTGACGACCGGATGATCGCGAAGGATTATCCCGTGCTGCGCGATACATTGTGGATGGCGGCGTCGGCCCAGTTGCGCAACATGGCACGGCTTGGCGGCAACGTGCTGCAACGGACCCGCTGCGCCTATTTCCGCGACACGACCTATACCCAGTGCAACAAGCGCGTGCCCGGCTCCGGCTGCGCGGCAATGGATGGGTTCAACCGGTTGCACGCAGTGCTCGGTACATCGGATCAGTGCATCGCCATGTACCCCGGTGACTGGGCTCAGGCGCTGATCGCGCTTGATGCGCGGGTCGAGATACTCGGCCATGGCGGCCCGCGCACGCTGCGCTTCGCCGGTCTCCACCGGCTCCCGGGACAGACGCCGCATCTTGAGACGACGCTCGCGCCGGGCGAACTCATCACCGCGTTCGTCGTGCCCGGCGGTCCTTGGCCGCGTTCAACCTACGTCAAGGTTCGCGATCGCGATTCCTACGCTTTCGCTAATGCGAGCGCCGCGGTGGCGCTCGACATGGACGGGCCGATATTGCGCGACGTCCGGATCGCGCTCGGCGGCGTCGCAACCGTGCCCTGGCGCGCCGGTAAGGCCGAGGCGCTGTTGCGCGGCAAGCCACTGACCGAGGCTGCGGCAATGGCCGCCGCCGAAGCCGAGTTCGCAAGCGCGGTGGCGCACGAGCACAACGCATTCAAGATACCGCTCGGCAAGGCGACGATCGTTCGCGCCCTGTTGCATGCGCAGGCGATGGAGGTCTGATGATGAGCGACACAACGCCCCCCCATTCGACGTCCTCCGGCCCGACGCCGCCCGTTCCCGCCCCGCTTGCGAATATGGGTCAGCCGATCGCCCGTTACGAAGCGGTTGGCAAAGTGACCGGCGCGCCGGTCTATGCCGACGACATCGCCGTTGCGAACCCGCTTTACGCCTATTTCCTGACGAGCGGCATCGCAAAGGGTCGCATTGCCGCGATCGACCCGCGCCCTGCCGAGGCGCTGCCCGGCGTCGTCAAGGTCTATACCCATCACAATGCCCCGCGGCGTCAGCCGACCGCCTATTTTCAGAAAGGCGGTTACGTTTCGGATTCGAACGAGCCGTTGACCGGACCCGAGATCAATAATGACGGCCAGATCGTCGCGATGGTAATCGCCGAGGATTTTGCGACCGCCCGCGACGCCGCGCACCGCATCCTGGTACGCTACGACGCTGCCGAGCCGTCCGCCACGTTCGACAGCCCCGGTGCGACGACCAGCCATCCCGATGCGCTCGCCAGGAAGGAGAAAAAGGTCGGGGATTTCGATTCCGCCTTTGCCGCGTCGCCGGTGAAGGTCGACGTCCGCTATTCCACGCCGACCATGCATCACAATCCGATGGAGCTGTTCTCGACCACCGCAGTCTGGAACGGCGATCGCCTGACGATTCACGAGCCGAGCCAGTTCGTCTATCAGCTCGCCAATGGAGCGGCGGCGGTCATGGGAGTCGATGTGGCCAAAGTCCGCGTGCTCGATCCGTTCGTCGGCGGCGCGTTCGGATCAAAAGGTACGATGACGCAGCGCACCGGTCTGATCGCCGGTGCGGCGCGCGAATGGAAGCGCCCCGTCAAGAACGTCGTGATGCGCGACCAGGGGTTCACGCTTGCAACCTACCGGGCCGAGACTCGGCATCACGTTCAGCTTGGCGCCGGAAAGAACGGGCGGCTCACCGCCTTTTCGCATGAGGGGTGGGAAGTGACGTCGCGCGCCGATGACTATTCGGTTGCGGGAGTCGAGGCGACGACCGAAATGTACGCCTGCCCGGCCGTCCGGTCACGCGTGAACCTGGTTAAGGCGGATCGCAATACGCCCGGTTTTATGCGTTCGCCGCCCGAGACGCCGTATATGTACGCGCTCGAATCCGCGATGGACGAGATGGCGGTTGCGCTCGCGATGGACCCGGTGGAGTTTCGCCGCATCAACGATACGCAGGTAAGCCCGATCACCGGCGCGCCCTACACGAGCCGCTCGCTGATGAAGTGTTTCGATCGGGCGGCGGCGTCTTTCGGGTGGAGTAAGCGAACGCTCCGGCCCGGGTCGATGACCGCGGGAGATTGGTTGATCGGTCAGGGATGCGCGACATCCTGCTACCCGACCAACATGATGGCGGCGGCTGCGCGGGTGAAGCTGACAGCGGACGGCCGCGCGCATGTCGAAATCGCGGCGCACGATGTCGGCACCGGCGCCTACACCGTGATGCAACAGATCGCCGCGCGCGAACTCGGCCTTGATCCGCGCAACGTGGAGGTCAGCATGGGGGACAGCGCGCTGCCGCCCGGCCCGGTCGCGGGCGGATCGATGACGACGGCCAGCGCGGGGTCCGCGGTGAAACTCGCTTGCGACAAGATTGCCCGGCGTTTCGGCGGCAAGCTGCCGCCAAGCGCCGATCTTGCCGCTGCGTTTCACGGGATCGGCAGCAACCGTGTCGAGGAATATGCCGAATGGTGGCCGGCCGACAGCGGGCCGCAGGCGGTCAGATCGCTTTACAAGGGACAGATTGGCGGCGGCGGGGAAGAGAAGTCCGGCGACGCGCCAAAGAAGCCCAAGCCGCTAATGTATGCGTTCGGTGCCGTCTTCACCGAAATCCGCGTTCACCGGTTAACGCAAGAAATCCGGCTTGCGCGGATGACCGGAGCATTTGCCGCGGGGCATATCGTCAATCCGCGGACCGCCCGCAGCCAGTATCTCGGCGGAATGATCTGGGGTCTGGGTCAAGCGTTGCTGGAAGTGACCGAGATCGACGAAAAACGCGCGCGCTACGTCAACGACAATCTGGCCGAGTATCTCGTCGCGACCAATGCCGATGTACCGGAGGTCGAGGTTATTCTTGTCCCCGAAACCGACCATCAGGTGAACCCGTTAGGGGTCAAGGGGATCGGCGAGCTGGCAAATGTAGGCACCGCCGCCGCTATCGCGAACGCAGTGTATCACGCAACGGGTAAACGCATCCGCGATTTGCCCATCACGATGGACAAGCTCATCATGGCATGAGGAACGATCAAGGGACCGGTGTGACGCAACTGCGTAACGGCCTTACTTTTCCGTGAGTTTTGCCGATGCGATATGCCAGCTGAGTTGCTTGGGGGTCGCCCCTTCCACATCGTTCACGCGGCGTAGCGTGTAAATGCCGGTAAAGACTTGCTTCGTGCCGTCTTTGAGCGTCGCATGCACCGTCACCGGGACTTCGATATAAACTGAACCGGCGGCACCTTCGCTGTCCGTTAAGCGCCCGATATCGACCCTGGACCTCACGGTGTCGGCAAAGCCGCGCTCGAATTGGGCGAACGTCTTGTCGCTTCCTTCGCCATCGCCGACCCACAACATATAGGCGGCTTTGTATTCGCCACGGTCGATCGCCGCATAATAGCTCTGGACGACGTTCCCCGCGTCTTCCGCAGTCGTTTGCCCGGTCTGGGCAGTCGGACCGGCATTATCGGCGGATGCCGCGGCCAGCGGCCCGGACATATTAAACGGCACTTCCGCGCTGCTCGTTGACTCGGTCCTGCCGAGATCTTCCGTCTGCTGTGTCACGTTCGAATTTTGGGCCGTTTCAGTTGTCGACGGCCCGCCGCAGGCGACAAGCGCCAGGGCAAGACCGGAAACGGCCGAACAACAAGAAAAGCGATTCCTCGGTAAGTTTTTCATAGGGAGAGCAAACGAGCGAGGATCACAAATGTTCAGCTACTCTCACACGTGGCGGCCGCTCGCGATCTTCCTCAATTTCGACCGGCTTGATCGCGCAATTTACGGACCGGCGTGGCCGTCGCCTCTCCCTCGTCGTCGTCAAGGTCGCTGACCTCAAGCACCTCGATCGCGTCGTCCCTTCCTGCGAACGCGACCATGTCATCCGCGACGGCGCCCATCACTGCGCGCGCGAGCGGGGATGCAAAGCCGATGCGGTCGGTGTCGGGATCGGCTTCGTCAGCACCGACGATCGCCAGCGTACGACTTCGCCCGTCCATGCGGATCCGAACCCGCCGACCGAACATGACCTCTTCACCAGGCGGCGCAGTCGTGATTTCCGCCGTTGCTCGACGCGTGCGCCAATAGCGCAGATCTCGCGCGATCGTGTTTCGTGAAACCTCGTCATGCGAAGCATCAAGCGCTGTCTCCAGCGCAGCCAGCCGTTCTTCGATCAGCCGGTGCCCACGAACCGTAACCGGATTTCGGCCGGCCGGGATCGGCAGCTCGAACCGCGGTTCGACATGCTCCTCATCGGACTCCCGCCTGAACGCAACGCTCACCGTCCACCTCTTCCACTTAGTTTGCACTCGCCAATTTCGTGACTGGGATCCTCTAGCACAAGCCGTGTCCCGATCCCGCGACAACTCACACGCGCTTCCCTTTCATCGCGGACTGTATTACCTTTCTAATACAGACGCCGGAGAGAAGGCATGAAGCGGTTATGGAAGCTGGCAGCGCTACTCGCTGCGGCGGCAGGCGGGTCCGACGCAGCGGCACAATCCTATCATCCCTTTAACCCGGGCGGGCTGAAGGGTCCACGCTCCGGCGAACCAAACGCGGTACTGGTCCTCGGCAGCCCGCATCTTTCCGGTATGCCGCAGGTATTTCGCGCGGAACAGTTGACGCCGGTGCTGGACAAGCTCGCCGCCTGGCATCCCGAGGCCATCGCGATCGAGGCGCTGTCGGGCGTGCAGTGCGATTTCATGCGCCACTATTCCGATCGCTACAAGGACAGCGTGGAGAGCTACTGCTGGGATCCGGCACCTGCCGCCCGGTCGACCGGACTCGACGTACCGTCCGCGACCGCCGCATGGACCAAGCTGCTTGCCGACTGGCCGAAAACTCCCTCGCCCGCTGACCGCCGCCGTCTCGCCGCGTTATTCCTCGCGGGCGGGGAGAGCGCCTCGGCGCTGGTCCAGTGGCTGCGTCTGCCCGGGGCGGAACACCGTGTCGGCGACGGCCTCGACGCGACGCTTGTCGCCAGGCTCGAAACGCTGCGCACCAGACGCGACGAAAGCCTGTTGATCGCCGCCGCGCTCGCTGCGCGTCTTGGCCTCGATCGCGTCTATGCGATGGACGACCACACCGCCGACGCACCGGTTACCGACGAAAAAGGCTATGGGGCGGCAATCGCGAAAGCATGGGATAATCCTGCCACCGCCAAGCGCGCGGCGATGCGCGTCTCTCTTGAGGCAAGGCTGGGCGAGCCCGATGCAGTGCTGGCGATGTACCGTGCTTATAATGCTCCGGACCAGGCGAAGCTGACTTTCGAAAGCGATTTCGGCGCGGCCTTGGAGGAACCATCGCCAACCCGGTTCGGGCGCGGCTATCTCTGCTATTGGGAAACACGCAATTTGCGGATGGCCTCGAACATCCGCGACATGTTTGCCGCCCGGCCCGGCATCCGCGGCCTGATCGTCGTGGGTGCCTCTCACAAGGGCTATCTGGAGGGCTATCTCAATCAGATGCATGACATGCAGATCGTCGACGCCGAAAGCGTCCTGCGCTGAGCAATGCTCTTAACCAAGGTTAACGGGACACGCAGCAAACGCAGCTACCCATATGTCGTAGTTTGGATCATCCGGCGAACCCGGCCCGCTAAAGGACAGCTTTTATGGATAATGAACGCACGGTTCGCGAAGGGGCGACCACGATCCCGATCGAGCATCGTCCTTATGACGATCGTGACCATCGCGGGCCGGGCCTAATTTCGGAATATCGGGGCGACATGTTCCGGTCCCGGGTTTCTTGGAAAGCGATTTTTGCGGGCACGGCAATCGGTCTGGCATTGATGCTTCTGCTGTCGCTGCTGGGCATGGCGATCGGATTTTCGGCAATCAATTTCGGCGGCGAGAACGGTGCCTTTTCCGGGATTCCTACCGGTGCCGCGATCTGGCTTGCGCTCTCTCAACTGATCGCGCTCGGCATCGGAGGGTTTGTCGCGGGGCGGCTCGCAGCCATTCCGAAGCTCACCAGTTCGGCACTGCACGGGACGGCGGTATGGGCGCTTGCGACGCTGTTGCTTCTTTATACTGCGACGACCGCAATCGGCGCACTGGTGGGCGGTGCCGCCTCCGTGGTCGGCAGCGTTGCCTCCGGCGCAGGATCGGTCATCGGCAAGGTAGCCCCCGCCGCCATGCCCGCAGACGATACGCAGCGACAGCTCCAGTCGGAAGCCAGCGGTATGCTGAACAATGTTCTTAGTCAGCGCGAGCAATCCCAGGCCTCAGCAGCGGTCCGTTCGGCCGCATCCGACATCGCGCGAGATCCGTCGAGCGCACAGTCGGAGGTTCAGCAGCTGGTCACGCAACTGGTCGGTCGCGGCGGCGTGATCGGCCCCGACGATCGCCGTCAGGCGGTCGCGGTGCTGGCTCGCCGCACGGGCATGACCGAACCGGAAGCCGAAGCGACGATCAATCGCTGGCAAGCCCAGATAACGACGACGGCCCGTGACGCCGGAAACCAGGCGCGCGTCATCGGCAACGATGCCGCCGGCACGCTCGCCAAGACGGCCCTATGGGCTTTCGTCGCTTCGCTTGCCGGGCTGGTTGCGGCAGCCGGGTGCGCTACGCTGGGTCGAACGGGGAACAGGGAAACAGAGGTTTGATCCTGTGTCGATGATTGTGTTTCAAGTTGACTGACTCCTCGCGCGTCCGGCCTCTCACGACCGGGCGCGCCGAATTGCGACTGATCGCCTGACGGCGAGGCAACCGGTTCCACGAACCGATCGTTGGCGTATGGGCCGTCGACGGTTCGGGGCTTTTTCCGGTGCAGAAGAAAAATGGCATTTGCGGATTGATCGCGATCATGTCCGGTCGCGGGGCATCGACCACCTTCCGTCTGATTGATGAAAGCCGGAACCCTGCCCCGCCAACCCCTGCAGCGTCGGCGCCACGACAGGCGTGCGGTGCGGGCATTGAGCTCCTATAGGTACGGATATGACCCCCACCGCTCCGCATGACGCCATCAGCGCGCGCTGGCCGCTGGAGTATTTGACGAGCGCAGGCCCGCATGCGGGGCCGACGGTGTCGCTGACCTGGCTGCTGCTTGGTATATCTATCCTGGTCATTATGATCTTTACCGTTGCGTTGACGTGGGGCGTGCTGGCCAAACGCCAGAAAACCACTCAAGCGGCTCTGTCGACCGGCTCGGTCGAACCGACCGACAAGGGGCTGGCATGGGTCTATGTCGGGATGCCGTTGACGCTGGTCGCGTTGATCGTCGCGCTGTTCTGGGCGATGCTGGTGATGGCCCGGATCGATCGCCCGGCGACGCCACCGGCGCTGGCGATCACGGTGAGCGCACGACAATGGTGGTGGCAGGTCGACTATCCCGCCACCGCGACCGGTCGCGGGTTCGAAACCGCGAACGAGATCCATATTCCGGCGGGGCAGCCGGTGCTGGTCAGGCTGCACGGTGAGGACGTCATTCATTCGTTCTGGGTGCCGGCGCTGGCGGGGAAGACCGACACAATCCCCGGCCGGCAGAATGTCACGTGGCTACAGGCGGATCGTCCGGGTATCTATCGCGGCCAGTGCACCGAATATTGCGGCGCGCAGCACGCGCATATGGGGTTTCTGGTGATCGCCGATCCGCCGGAGGTGTTCGCGGCCTGGCGACGCAATCAGGAACGGCTGGCAAACGCGGCACCCTCCGGACCGGAAACCGCGCCGCGGTTGCAACCCGTCGCGTACGAAGCACCACGCTCACCGGCCCTCGCCGGGCAAGGTGCTGCGGTCTTCGGTGCCCATTGCGGGATGTGCCACGCGATCGACGGAACTGCGGCGCAGGGGCATCAGCGTGACCGCCGGGGGATTCACGGCCCCAATCTGACGCATTTGATGTCCCGGCGGACGCTCGCCGCCGTCACGCTGACCAACAACACGAACAATCTCGCGGGCTGGATATCGGATCCGCAAGCGCAGAAACCCGGGGTGCTGATGCCGACTACCCATCTGAGCGGACCCGAACTTCAGGCGGTCATCGCCTATCTGAAGGGGCAGCGATGAACACGGCACGCTCCCGTGCGTGGGAAGACGCGCGCACCCCCAGGATCGCTGCGATCGACGGCGACTTTCCAGGCGCGAGGCTGGAAAAAATGTGGGAGACCGCACCCGGCTGGAAGGGGTGGCTTGGCAGCGTCGATCACAAGCAGATCGGGATTCGGTACATCATCACCGCGTTCGCCTTCCTTTTGCTCGGCGGACTTGAGGCGCTGGTGATGCGCATCCAGCTCGGCGCGCCGGGCGAAACGGTGCTGACGCCCGAGCAGTATAATATGCTGTTTTCGATGCACGGGATCAGCATGATCTTCCTTTACGCATCGCCCATTCTCACCGGGTTCAGCAACTATCTCTGGCCGCTGTTGCTGGGATCGCGCGACATGGCGTTTCCGCGGTTGAACGCGCTGTCCTACTGGATTTATCTGGCGGCGGGGCTGTTCATCTATGCCGGGTTCGTCACCGGCCACGCGCCGACCGACGGCTGGTTCAATTACCTTCCCTACGCGCTCAAGGAATACAGCCCGGGGATCAACATGGACGTCTATGCGCTGGGGATGATCCTGCTCGGCATCTCGACGACCGTAGGCGCCGCCAATTTCATCGTCACCTTTTTGCGGAACCGCGCGCCCGGCATGTCGCTCAACCGGGTTCCCGTCCTCCTGTGGGGAACGCTGACCGCGTCGGCCGCCAACCTGATGGCGGTGCCGAGCGTCAGCCTGGCGTTCTTCATGCTGTGGATGGATCGCCAGTTCGGCACGCATTTCTTCGATGCGAGACAGGGGCAACCGCTATTGTGGCAACACCTGTTCTGGATGTTCGCGCACCCTTGGGTGTATGCGATCGTACTGCCCGCGATGGGGATGGTGTCGGACGGCCTGCCGACCTTCTGCCGACGCCCGCTGGTGGGCTATATGCTGGTCGTGCTCGCGACGGTCAGCACGATGGCGTTCGGCTTCGGGGTCTGGGTCCATCACATGTTCGCGACCGGGCTGCCTAATCTGTCGCTGTCGTTCTTTGGCGGCGCGTCACTGATCATCACCATCCCTAGCGCGGTCGCCGTCATGTGCTGGACCGCGACGATCTGGACGGGGCGACCGGTCGTCACGACCGCGTTCCTGTTCTTTGCGAGCATGATCATCCTGTTCGTGATCGGCGGGGTTTCGGGCGTGGCGACCGCCGCCGTCGCGTCCGACTGGCAGCTGACCGACACGTATTTCGTCGTCGCGCACCTCCATTACACGCTGATCGGCATCAATCTGTTCCCGGTCATCGGCGGCGTCTATTATTGGTTTCCAAAGATGACCGGACGCCTGCTCGACGAACGGCTCGGCAAATGGAACTTCTGGGTGATGTTCATCGGGTTCAATATCGGTTTCTTCCCCATGCACACGCTTGGCCTGCTCGGCATGCCGCGCCGGATCTACAGCTATTCCGCGGACATGGGCTGGTCGGGCCAAAACCTTGTCGTATCACTCGGTTCCGCGATGTTCGCGCTCGGCGTCCTGATGTTCATGGTCAATGTCGTCCTGTCGCTCAAACGCGGCGAGCCGGCAGGGGAGAACCCCTGGGGCGCCGGGACGCTCGAATGGGCGATTTCGTCACCGCCCCCAGTCTACAACTTCAAGGTTATCCCGATCGTGGCAAGCCGTCACCCATTGTGGGAGGACGCGCTGAACGAAACGGATGATCGCAGCAGTATCGACCGCGGATACCTGCTCGACCGGGGCAAGGAAACGATTGCGACGAGCCCGCTCGACAGCGAGCCGAATTTGATTCTGGAGATGCCCGGAGACAGTTTCGCACCGTTCACGCTTACGGCCGGCATGACGCTGATGTTCGGCGGCGCATTGTTCCGGCAGTGGTGGGTAGTTGCGGCCGGCTGCGTCATCGTCATCGTATCGCTGCTCGATTGGTTCTGGCCGCGTCGTGTCCATGCCGGGCTGGAGCAGGCGTGTGAATAACGGACTCATTACCGGCGGGCCGCTTCCGGTCGGATCCGACGGTCGCAATTCCACCGCTTGGTACGGGCTGTTGTGCCTGATTGCGACGGAAGGGTCGCTCTTTGCTTATTTGTTGTTCAGCTATGCCTATTTCGGTTCGGAGAACAGTGCGTCCTGGCTGCCGACGCTCCATCCCTCGTTCAAATACGGGTTGCCGGGTACGATCGTCCTGTTCGCATCCAGCGGCACGATCTGGTGGAGCGAGCGCGGCATGAAAGCGGGCGACCGTCGTCGCCATTTGATCGGGCTGGTCGCGACGATCGCGCTTGGCCTGGCGTTTATCGCGCTCGAACTGCTCGACTGGCGCGACAAGGGGTTTTCGTTGTCGAGCGAAGCCTATGGTTCGTTCTATTTCGTCATCACCGGCTTCCACCTGATTCATGTCGTCGTTGGGATCGCGGTGCTGTGCGCTGTGCTGGGCTGGTCGATCGCCGGCTATTTCACCGAACGCCGTCACATGCATGTGACGATCAGCGGCGCTTACTGGCATTTTGTCGACATCGTCTGGATCTTCGTCTTCTCGACCTTTTTTCTCGCGCCATACGTTGTCGGATCATGATCCGTGGTGCCGATCCGGTCGACCATCCCTCGCCTCACCGCGACAGGATATCGGTTCCCTGGTTGCTGGCGGGACTTGCCGTCCCGCCCGCGGCTTGGGCGCTCGAAATGCTGATGAGCTACGGCATCAGCAGCAATGCATGTCCGCTGACGCGAATGCCCGATCCGAAACCCGGGTTCAGCGGTGAAGCCATAGTGCTGATCGTTCTTCAGCTTGCCTGTTTGGTTGCGACCACCGCTTCGGGCCTGATGTCCTGGCGACACTGGCAGCGGGTGCGTAGCGAGAAAACCGATAGCGAACATTCGCACATGACCATCGGCGACGGACGCAGCCGTTTCATGGCGCTTGCGGGGATGCTGACGGCGGGCATGTTCGCGGTCGCAATTCTGTTCAATGTGCTTGAACCGATGATTCTGCCGTTATGCTGGAGCCTCAGATGATCCGAACCCCGGCGAACTGGCGTGCGGACGTGATGTGGATCGCCTTGGCCTGTGCGGTATCGCTGTTGGCGAGTTGCGGTCCGGGTGCGCCGAAGCCCGAGCGTTCCTCGAGCATCAGCGATGCGGAGGCGGGAGCGATCTGGATCAGCCGTTCGGGGTGCGGCTCCTGTCACCAGATTCCGGGCATCATGCACGCAAATGGACTGGTCGGCCCGCCGCTGATCCATTTTTCCAAGCGCACGATCATTGCCGGTTACCTGCCCAATACCCGAAACAATCTGACCCGCTGGATTCAACATCCGCAAAAGATCGCCCCCGGTAATGCAATGCCGGAGGCCGGACTGACCGAGCGGCAGTCACGCGACATCGCCGCCTATCTGTTGGGGCTGGAATAGCAATGACGGACCCGCGATTGAAGGGTCGCGCCGCGCGGTTATGGACCGGATACCGGCGCCTGATCTGGGCATTCGTGGCGGGTGGTGCAGCCGCCTGCGTACTGGCGGGGATCTTTGGTATGGCCGTCGTCGAGTTCGGGCTCTACGACGTTGCGGCGGCGCGACAGCACATTGATGTCGTTAGCTGGGCGCTTCACAAGACATTCAAGCAATCGGTCGCACGGAGTGCGTCCGGAAAGCCGGAGCCGCAATTTTCGCAGTCGCAGATCATTTCCGGGTTCAGGCAGTATCAGGCGGATTGCATGATGTGCCACGGCGGCCCCGGGGTCGCGCGAGCCGCTTGGGTCAAGGGGCTTGAACCAACGCCGCCTTATCTCCTTGATGCGGGCAATCGCTGGACGGCCGCCGAGCTTAATTACATCCTGCAAGAGGGGATCAAGATGAGCGCCATGCCGTCCTGGGGCGAAACCCGCTCCAAGGAACAGGTCTGGGAACTGGTCGCCTTTCTAAAGGCGTTTCCCGGCATATCGCCCGCGCAATTCGCCGAGCTCCAGCGTCAATACCCGGCCGGCAAACCTGCGCCACCATCGAAAACCCGGTAGGTTCGAAAATGACCCGCCAGAACATTCTTCGCAAAGGTAGCGAGAACCGGACATGAGCGCATCGCACATGCCCCCGCCCGGCCGGTTGCTGCAGACCGCCCGGGGGCCGACGGTTCTCGAGGAATTTCGCGGGGTCCAGTTCGATGACCACCGCCTTGCCGCGGTGCTCGGCCCGGACACGCCGCTTTTAAAGCTGTACGAGGGAACAATCCACGGCGAGGGGCCCGCATGGCAGCCGACCCATGATCGTCTTGTCTGGTCCGACGTCCCCAATCGGCGGCTGCTCGCCTGGTATGCCGATGGGCATGTCGAGGTGGAGATCGACGGGACCTGGTTCATGAACGGCAACGCGGTCGAGGCGGACGGCACGTTGGTTCACTGCGAACATGGCCGGCGGTGCATCAGTCGCGGCGGTGATTACCGAAACCCACCCGAACCGATCGTCACGCACTATAGGGGCAAGCGGCTCAATTCCCCCAACGATGTCGCGGTTGCGCCGGACGGTACGATCTGGTTCACCGATCCGATATTCGGGATCATCATGCCGAACCAGGGCGCGCTTGCCGATCCGGAACTCGACCATCGCAGCGTCTATCGCTTCGATCCCGCCAGCGGCGACCTTACGCGGATGGCGGATTTCGAAGAACCCAACGGGCTCGCCTTCGACAGGGCTGGCCGGACCCTTTATGTATCGGATACCTCAGTCTCGCTGGGCGAAGTGCCCGGACACAGCGCCGGGACAACGCATGGGATCGTCGCGTTCGATGTCGGGGGCGGGGATGAACTCACCAACCGGCGCTTCTTCTGCCACACCGATCATGGCTATCCCGACGGATTCGCGGTCGATGCGCGCGGCTGGGTCTGGACCGGCGCGGCGGACGGAGTCCACATCTGGTCCGAAAATCGCTGCAAACTCGGTTTCATTCCCGTACCCGCGGTTGTCTCGAACTGCACGTTCGGCGGCGTCGACGGGCGGCGGCTGTTCATCGCCGCCACGCAGTACTTGCTGGCGATCGATCTGGCCGGGTAAATGCAAGCGGATGCCGGGCTGCTGTGGATAGGGTCCCGCAATATCGGTAAGCCGGCCAATATCAATTCACCGTTGCATCGCCGTCTCAGACGCGTAACCGTAAAACGACCCTTTCTCGGAGCCTTTTCGATGATCAAGCCCATCCTGCTCGTCGCTACAACAGCGCTCGCCGTTTCGCCGATCGGTGCGCAACAACGGATACCGCCTGCAACCGCCGCGATGATGCCCAAGGGTGGGGACATCCCCGCAAAGTTCACGCCGCCGACCACAGCCAACGATTACGTCAAGCGCGAAGTCATGATCCCGATGCGCGACGGAACCAAGCTTTATACCGTTATCGTCATTCCGAAAGGTGCCGCCAATACGCCGATCGTACTGACGCGTACCCCCTATAACGCGGCGGGACGGGCCGAGCGATCGGACAGCGCGACGATGCTGGCGACGCTGCCTCTCGCCGACGAGGTCTTCGTGAAGGACGGCTATATCCGCGTCTATCAGGACATTCGCGGGAAATATGGATCGGAGGGCGATTATGTCGTGACCCGCCCCGTGGTCGGGCCGCTCAACTCCACCAAGGTCGACCATACCACCGACGCGTACGACACGATCGACTGGCTGGTGAACAAGGCGAACCTGCCGGAATCTAACGGTCGCGTCGGGATGATCGGATCATCCTATGAGGGATTGACCGTCGTCATGGCGCTGCTCCATCCCCACCCCGCACTGAAGGTTGCGGCACCCGAAAGCCCGATGATCGACGGCTGGATCGGCGACGACTGGTTCCATTACGGAGCCTTCCGGCTCGCCAACATCGCATGGCTCGGCGGTCAGACCGGATATAAGGGCGCGGGCAAAGCGCCGTCGACGGGCGGCTATGACGATTATGACAATTTTCGTGACGTCGGCTCTGCGGGCGCATGGGCGGCGAAATCGGGATATGACCAACTTCCTTATTGGCAGCGCATGGTTGCGCACCCCGCTTATGACGCGTTCTGGCAAGGGCAGGCGCTCGACAAGCTGCTTGCCGCCAATCCGTCGAACGTGCCGACGATCTGGGAACAGGGATTGTGGGATCAAGAGGACATGTACGGTGCCATCCACAGCTGGGAGGCGCTGAAGGCCGCGGGCAAGGCCGGCAACAATTTTCTGGTGATGGGGCCATGGCGGCACAGCCAGGTGAACCGTGAAGGGCGCAGCCTCGGCCCGTTCCAATGGAATGGCGACACCGCCGCGCAATTCCGCACGGACATGGTGCTGCCGCTGTTCAACCAGTATCTGAAGGACGGACCGCCCGCCAACCTGCCGGCTGCGGCGATCTACAATACCGGCGAAAATCACTGGGATCGGCTCACCACCTGGCCGCTTGCGTGCGAGCAAGGGTGCGCCAACGCTTTGACCCCGATCTATCTGGGAAATGGCGGCGGCTTAGGCTTTGCCGAGCCCGCAGCGGGCAGCGACAGCTATGTCTCGGACCCCGCCAAGCCGGTCCCGCACCTGCCGCGCCCCGTGAATTTCGACGACGGGCGCTGGGGCGACTGGCTGGTCAGCGATCAGCGCAGCGTCGACGGGCGCACCGACGTCATGACCTATCAGACCCCCGTTCTCACCAAAGCAGTGCGCGTGTCGGGAGCGCCGATCGCCGATCTGTTCGCCAAGACGACCGGCACCGACGGCGACTTCATCGTCAAGGTGATCGACGTCCTGCCGCCCGAAAACGCGACCGATCCGAAAATGGGCGGATACCAGCTGCCGATCAGCCTCGACATTTTCCGCGGGCGTTATCGCGACAGCTTTTCCAAGCCCTCGCCAATCCCCGCGGGCAAGGTTCAGGAATATAAATTCCGACTACCGACAGTGAACCATGTGTTCCAGCCCGGCCACCGCATCATGGTTCAGGTCCAGTCGACGCTCTTTCCGCTCTATGACCGCAATCCGCAGAAATACGTACCCAACATCTTTCTTGCGAAGAAGGCGGATTATCAGAAGGCGACCGTATCGGTGCAATATGGCGGCGCCACGCCCAGTCAGGTCTGGCTTCCCGTGGTGGCGATCGATCAGTCTCCGGTGATCGCGAAATAGGCCCGACTTCGCTGAGCGATGCGAATTAACCGGCGAGCGATGGTGGTGGGGGCAGCCGCATTCGGCGGAGCGGCTGCACTCGGAGCAGCAACCGATCCGGACCGAGGCGACTGGCACGCGCTCGGCGACGACGTGAAGGCACAGATGGCCTGGGCCTGGGATCAATACCGCGCGCGTGCCTGGGGCAAGGACGAGATCAAGCCGGTCACCGGCACTTATTCCAGCTTCCCGCTCAAGACGCATCATCTTGGCCTCAGCCTGATCGAGGCGCTCGACACGCTCTGGGTGATGGGCCTCGACGGCCGGTTCAGGGATGGCGTCGAATGGGTGAAGGCAAATCTCGATTTCGATGTCGACGGCGAAGTCTCGGTGTTCGAAACCTCGATCCGTCTGGTCGGCGGGCTGTTGTCCGCGCATCACGCATGCGGCGATCCGGTATTGCTCGCCAAGTCGAAGGATCTGGTCGATCGCCTGCTCCCCGCTTTCGACACGCCGACCGGGATGCCCTACCGCTACATCAACTTGAAGACCGGCGCCGTACGCGAAACGGTGACCAGCCCTGCCGATATTGCCACCTATCTGCCCGAATGGGGCACGCTCAGCCGCCTGACCGGCGACCCGCGCTATGCATCTGCTGCGAAGAAAGCGGCAGCGGCGATATTTCAGCGCCGCTCGACGCTCGACATGGTGGCGACCCGGATCGACGTGCTGACCGGCGAGTGGTGTTCGCGGACGGCGACGGTCGGTTCCTATTGCGACAGCTTCTTTGAATATCTGTGGGACGGCTGGCAACTGTTCGGCGATGCGGATTGCAAGCGGATGTACGCTGTCTGCACCGCCGCGATCCTGAAGCATCAAAGCGTATGGAAGGACGGCAGCCTGTGGTTTGCCGATGTGGATTTCGAAACCGGCGCAATCATCTCCACCGAACAGGACGAGCTTGCGTCCTTCTATGGCGGTTTGCTCGGGCAGGGCGGCGCGATCGAACAGGGCCGGGCTTATACCGAGAGTTGGGCCAGGGTTCAGGCGCGCTACGGCATCCTGCCCGAGGGCTATGACTATGCGACGGCCTCACCCAGACAGGTTACCAACGCGCTTCGTCCCGAACTGGCGGATGCAGCCTTCACGCTGTGGCTGCTCGACCGTGATCCGCGATGGCGGGAAATCGGCCGGTCGCATTATCTGGCGATGAAACGCTGGAACAAGGCCGAATACGGCTATACCGACCTCGCCGACATGACCGCCGATCCCAAGCGTCAGGCCGATCACTGCCCCGGCTATTGGTGGTCGGAACAGATGAAATATTATTATCTGCTGTTTTCGGATACGCCGCGGTTCGATTACCGCCGCAATTACTTGTCGACCGAGGGCAACGTGTTGCTCGGTTTCCGGCGAAACTCCGTCTGATCCCGCGTCGTTAGGGAAACGAACGCTTTCCCCGGCAAGGGGTTGATGCTTTAACCGCCGGATGATGATCGCCCGCGCGCATGTGCTGTTTGCTTTGTCCGCCGTCGCCTTGGCGATGCCGCTTCAGGCGCAATCGACATACGAACAGGTCGATCCGATGATCGGGACCGGTGGCGAGGGGCATACCTTCCCCGGCGCGGTCGCGCCGTTCGGAATGGTGCAGCTCAGTCCCGATACCGATACCGGCCATGTCATCCGCGACAGCTATCGATGGGCGGCGGGCTATCGCTATTCGGACCCGACGATCGAAGGGTTCTCGCACACGCATTTCTCGGGCGCCGGTCATTCCGACCTGGGCGATTTTCTCATGATGCCGGTCGCTGGCGACCTCGTGCCGCTCGAGCCGGGGGATACGGCTAAACCCGGAACGGGCTATCGCTCCCGCTTCAGCCACAGCAGCGAGGTAGCAAAGCCCGGCTATTACGCGGTCACCCTCGCCGATCCGAACGTCCGGGCGGAGATGACCGCGGGCACGCGCATCGGTGTGCACCGCTACACGTTTGCACCGGGCAGCCCGGCGCATCTCGTGCTCGATTTGCGGTCCTCGCTGTACAATTACCCTGGCAAGGTCCTGTGGTCGTCGCTGCGGCTCCTGCCCGACGGCACGATCGTGGGTTCGCGTCAGACCCGCGGCTGGGCCCCCGACCGCAAACTGTTCTTTGCGATGCGCTTTTCCCAATCCCTTGCCGGCCACGCCTTCGTCGGCACCGAGAAGGACGTCGCATATAAGGGTTTCCAGGGGCCGGGCCGCGGTACCGATGACGTGCCCGAAATTGCCGGCCGGGCACTGGTCGCGCGGTTCGACTTCGGCACGCTTGCAAGGCCGCTCGAAGTAAAGGTCGCGATCTCCTCGGTCGACGAGGCTGGCGCGATCGCCAATCTGGCAAGCGAGCCCGGCGATTTCGACGCGGTACGTGCAAGGACTGAAGCGGCGTGGCGCAGCGCGCTCGACGTGCTGAAGATCGAGGCACCCGCCGCCATGCGCAAAAACGTCGCGACCGCGCTGTACCATAGCCTGCTCGCACCTTCGATCGCGGGAGATGCCGATCAGCGCTACCGGGGTCCCGACAATCAGGTTCACAGGGCCGACGGCTTCACCTTCCGTTCGACGTTCTCGCTCTGGGATACGTTCCGCGCCGAACACCCCCTGCTGACCCTCGTTCAGCCCGCCCGCACGACAAGCGAAATCGTCCGCTCGCTGGTCGCCAGCCGCGCGGACAGCCCGTTCGGCATTCTGCCCGTCTGGCAGTATCAGGGCCGCGAGACCTGGACGATGATCGGCTATCATGCCGCGCCGGTGATTGCCGATGCCTATCTCAAGGGCATTCGCGGATTCGACGCCGATGCCGCGCTCGACGCGATGATCGCGAGCGCGACCTATGCCCCGTATGGCGGGCTCGGCGATTATATGAAATACGGCTATGTGCCGATCGACCATGAGCCCGAGGCGGCATCCAAGACGGTCGAATACGCCTATGACGACTGGACGATCGCGCGGATGGCGCGGGCGATGGGCCGCACCGGTCTTGCGGCAACATTCGAGAAGCGCGCCGGCAACTGGCGCAACAGCTTCGATGCCAAGACCGGGTTCGTGCGCGCGCGCAAGGCCGATGGGGTGTTCCGCACACCGTTCGACCCGACCGCGATCAATTACGGATCGGACTATACCGAAGGAAATGCATGGCAGTATAGCTGGTTCGTGCCTCAGGATCAGGCCGCGCTCGTCGCCGCGATGGGTGGCGATGCCGCGACCGTCGCCAAGCTCGACGCGATGTTCGACTATGACAATTCAAAGCTCGATTACAGCCATGCAGAAGATATCGCCGGGCTGATCGGGCAATATATTCATGGCAATGAGCCGAGCCATCATGTCGCCTATCTCTACAATTATGCGGGCGTGCCGTGGCGGACGCAGGAGCGGCTGAAGCAGATCGTCGCCAGCCAGTACAAGCCCACGCCCGATGGCCTGTCGGGCAATGACGACCTCGGCCAGATGTCGGCCTGGCTCGTCTTCACGGCGCTCGGCTTCTACCCGGTGACGCCCGGCAGTCTGCAATATGTCATCGGCCGCCCGTTCGTGGACCGCGCGGTACTCGCTTTGCCGAACGGCAAAACGCTCACCGTTGTCGCCGACGGGCTGGACAAGCTCCACCCCTATGTCGGCGGCGTGACCCTGAACGGGCAGCCGGTGACGCGAGCGTATTTACGCCACGATGAAATCATGGCGGGCGGCGAGTTGCGTTTTACGCTGCAGGCCGGCCCGGACAGGATTTGGGCGGCGCGCCCGGGTGATCGACCCTATTCGATGAGCAGCGCACACTGATCCGCTTTTGGTCGAAGGTCAGAGCGGCAAGCTCGGCGGAGGGCGATCCCGCGTATCGACGCGCATCGTCGCCACCGCACCGGCGAACATCAGTCCGCTCGCAAGGAAGAGGATGTTGCGAGGATCGCCGTTCAAAAACGGTTTATAGAAAAGCGGAACGGTAAGGCTTTCAATCAGCATAGGGATCACGATGAACATGTTGAAGATGCCCATATAAATGCCGAACCGTGCCGGGGGGATGGCATTTGTCAGCATGATATAAGGGCTGCCCATCATGCTTGCCCAGCCAAGTCCTATCCCGATCATCGGAATATACAGCCAGACCTGCCGATCGATCCCCGGGATCGCGAGCATCGCTATGCCCGACGCGGCCAGACACAGTGCGTGAACCGGTCGCGCCCCGATTTTCCGCGTGATCGGGACGAGGCTGAGCGCGGCGATGAAGGCGACGGCATTGTAAAAGGCACCGATCTGGCCGACCGTCAGTACGGCATCGCGAAATCCGGCGCTCTGCGCGTTCGAAGTCCCGAACAATGATCGGGCAAGCGCGAACGCGATGAACTGCCAATAGGCGAACATCGCATACCATTGGCAGAGCATAGCAAGCGCCAGTTGGCGCATCGGTCGCGGCATCTCGATGATCGCGGACCGTATATCGCCGAGCGCGCCGCTCAGCGTCAGGGGATCCCGCGCCATTCGTTCACGCTCCTCCAGCGTCAGGGGAAGCTCCGGAACGCGGACCACGGACCAGACGATCGTCGAGAGGCTGAGCACCGCGCCGATGATGAATGCGATCCGCGTGATGTCGGGGATGCCGTTGGCGTCCACCGCATTCTTGTCTAGCCCGGACAACAGCAGGAGCGACGGCGACAGATAGGACAGCGTCTGGGCAAGCCCGGTGAACGCGCTTTGCGTCAGGAACCCCAGCGCCCGCTGATCCTCGCGCAACCGGTCGCCGACATAAGCGCGATAGGGCTCCATCGTGACGTTGTTCGCAGCGTCTAGCACCCAGAGCAGGGAAGCTGCCATCCACAAAGTTCGGCTGTACGGCATCGCGAACAGGCAGAGACTGCAGAACAGTGCACCGACCAGAAAATAGGGTGTCCGGCGTCCGAGCCTGCTGTGCGTTCGATCGCTCATCGCGCCGATCAACGGCTGGATCAGCAGCCCGGTCATCGGCCCAGCCAGCCAGAGCAGCGGCAGCGATGCTTCATCGGCGCCAAGATAACCGTAAATCGGTCCCATATTCGCTTGCTGCAGTCCAAACGAGAATTGCAGCCCCAAAAAGCCGAGGTTCATCTCCATGATGCGCAGCAGTGACAGGCGCGGCTTGGTCATGATACCTGCTCGCACCACAGCGTATCCCACGGATCGAGGGTTACATGGGCGTGTCCTGTCGAACCCTTCAGCCGATCCTTCCATGCGGCAATTGGTGACTCGAGCGTGACGATCGCTTCGGAAAAGTTGAGCAGTACACGATCGTATCCGCACCCCAGCCCGGTGATCCGTGCATCGCCGGTGTCGAAAGGCTGTGGCGCACCGGCATATCCGCTTGCAACGCGGGCATTGCGCAGGAGCAGCAAGTCGGCCGTGATGCGTTGTGACCGCGGCCCGGCCACTTTCGTCCAATCCATCTGCGGGCGATGCAGCCACCGCCCCTCATGCGCTTTCAAAGGGTCGGCAAGATAGCTGCGATCGTTCAGCAGACCGAGTTCATCGCCCATATAGATCAACGCCAACCCGCCGCTCGCAACTGACAGGGCGTTAAGCAGCATGATTCGCCGGAACGCCGTCTCGCACTCGGCGGGGGTCACGGCAGCTTCTAGCCCCGCCAATGCCGCGAACATGCCGGACGTTCCGTGCAGTGCCGACCCATCCGATTGAAACGGTTCTCCGCGTGCCCAGCTGTCGCCGGCACCCTCCAGAAAGCGGGCGGCATTTCTTAGGCGCAATTCCGCGGCATCGCCGCCCTGCGCCAGATCAGCGGCGACCGTAGCCCAACCGATTTCGTCGTGACAGCGCGCGTAACTGACCCAGTTTCCTGCCTTCGGCAGCCCGCCGCTCGCTTTCAGGATCGCGTTCGGAAGTTCGACGGACTGCTCCGTCAGCGCAACCCAACCGGCGACCATCAGGGAATTGTTGTAGACGAGATGGCATTCGGGCTCGAACCCATCCCCTTCGTCCTCCCCGAAATAAGGTGCCACGAACCGCGTCGGGACGATTGCCTCCGCCTTCAGCAGGACCGCAGGCGCGACGATTCCGAGCGCCGCGCGAAGTGCGCGAACGATATAGTGCGCCTCGGGCCGGTTACGGCAATCCGTCCCCGCCGCCTTCCAGAGAAACGCGATCGAGTCGAGCCGGAATGCTTCGACGCCGTGATTGGCGAGGCGCAGCATCGTGTCGAGGATCGCCAGCAAAACTTCCGGGTTCGCCCAGTTCAGATCCCATTGATAGGGATAGAAGGTCGTCCATACGCATCCCTTCATGGTCCGGACGAACGTGAAGTTGCCGGGCGCGGTTGCGGGGAAAACTTGGGACAGTTCGGCTTCGCGTCTGAAGGCTTCGTCGGGATCCATCACGATATAGAAGTCGCGATAAAATGGGTCGCCGGCTTGAGCAGCCTTCGCCCATGCGTGCTGATCGGCGGTATGGTTCAGTGCCAAATCCACGCAGAGACTGATCCGGGCGTCGCGCAGAGCCGCCGTCAGCGCCTCGAACTCGTGCATTGTGCCGAGCCTCGGCTCGACCGAAAGATAGTCGGCAACGGCGAATCCACCGTCGCTATCCCCCTCGCGCGCGCGCAGTACCCCAAGCAGATGAAGATACCGTACGCCGAGCGCGCTCAGATGGCCGATGTGATCCTCGACTCCTTTTAGCGTGCCAGCGAAACGATCGACATAGGTCGAATAACCGATCATGTCCGGCGCGACGAACCAGTCGGGATTGTGTTGGCGCTGGCAATCGAGCGCCCGAAGCACCGCGGGTCGATCGGTGGCGCGAGCCCTCAGAATATCCTCGGCACGCTGCCAAATCACCTCGACATCATGCGTCGTTGTGTAAAGCCGATCGAGTTGGCGCCGCAGCCCGCCGCCGTGCGTGCGCAACCGAGACGCCATCGTGTTTTGCTCGATCACTACGTCCCCCCAAATACCCGCGATCCGGCACCGCTTCGGCGCAACTCCGGTCGTACTTAAGCCTCAGAAGTCGAAACGGACCGCGGCTGAGATCGTACGCCCGGTGATCGACCGGGCGCGAACGATGCCGTTGGCGGGGATCGAGGCGTCCTCCGCCTCTGTGAAGCCTTTGACATCGAACAGATTATTGCCGTTGACGCGGATCGTGACATGCTCTGCCGGACGGAAGCCGACAAAGGCGTTAACCTGCGTAAAGGCGGGCAATTTCAATTGGTTGCTGTCCTGCGTATAGCTCGACGTCGTGCCGATCACATTCGCGCCGATCGTGAAATACACCGCGTCGAACTGGGGCGTGGCCTGATAGATGAACTTTGCCTGGCGTCTGGGGCGGTTGCCCTCGACTGCGGGTGTGAGCACGTCCTTGTCGATGGTCGAATCGGTATAGGTGCCGCCCGCACTCAGGCTGAACGGCCCGGAATTGAATTGTCCTTCAACCTCGACACCGGTCGCCTTGTAGCTGCGGTTGAAGAAGCGCTGCGTCGTCGCCTCGTAATTCTGTTCCTCCGTCAGCGCATGGAAGCCGGTGACATAGAGCGCGAGCGGACCTTGGCGATATTTGACGCCGCCCTCAAGCTGGCGAACAAAATCGACGGCTGCGCTTTGGTCCGTGAGGTTGCCGGTGACCGGGTTGATCGTCGGCCCGAACAGCAGCCGGTCGGCATTGGCGCGCCCGCCGCGGCTGTAGCGCGCGAACAGCGCGGTGCTGTCGGTCAGACGGAAATTGGCGCCGCCCGAATAGGAGAGATAGTCGTAATTATAGTCGAGCGGCGAACGCTGCTGCGGAATCACCGCGACCTGCTGTTCGGGCAGCGAGAGAAAGCCGTCACCGTTGATGTCGAAGGTTGTGATGCCGTTCCCGAACACATCCGATCCCGCGATGCCGCCGCGCGCACGCCCGAAATCGTAGCGGACCGATCCGTCGACATTCAGGCGTCCGATCTCGAAGCCGAGCTGCGCAAAGGGTGCAAGCGTCGTATAGTTGAGATCGTAGGAACGGCGGCAGCAATTGCCGAAGAAGCTCGCCGAATAGCCGGGCACGCCGTTCTGCGTCAGCGGCACACCGCTCGCGTTACGGATATCGATCAGCGATGCGCGGCCGCCGTCGACTACATCCTGCACGAACGAGGTCCACAGCCAGTCGGTGACGATGTCCTGACGCGAGGCGTAGAAGCCGCCGGTGACGTTGACGACGCCCCCGCTGAACGGGATCTGCCCGTTCAAGCGGATGTCGTTGGTGACGTTGTTCAGCTTCTTCAGATCGACGTCGAACAGCACGACATTGGCGAGCAGGCCGTTGCCGTTCAGCTGGCCCGGATTGGTGATGCGCTGACCCGCCTGGGGACCGCTTGCATAGAAGAGTTGTGCGTTCGGGCCGCCGGCCGCATCGGCCGCGGTCTGCGCATCGACGACGCTGGCCGGGAAGGGTGAGATGAAGCCGCCCGAAATGTCGGCATAGCGAAACCGTTCGGTCACGTCCCAGCCGCCGCCAAAGGGCACGCGTACTTCGAGCCCGCCGGCATAGACGACCGGGTGCTGACCGTCCGAGATTCGCCTCCGCGTCAGCTGGTTGTCGCCGTCGAGCGTTGCTGCGCTCTGGATATAGCGGCTGTGCAACGTCCCGTTGTTGATCGAGAAATTGGGCAAATTTTGGTAATCGGGGTTACTATCGCTGCCGGTCACGAGGACGGGGTTCGGGAGAAAGCCGATCGCATGGTCGTCGAGATATTTGCCATAGAGCCGGACATAACCGCCGCCTGCAAATTCCTTGGTGATGTTGGCCTTGATCTGGCCGCCATGCACGCCGTCATAACCGACCTCCCTGGTGCCGTCGCCGATCCGGTAGAAGCCGCCCAGATGATAGCGAACGCTGTCCGACAGGCGGCCGCCATAATCGAAATCGGCGCGATATTCGCGGTAGTCGATTCCGCTCGACAGCTGGAACGACCCGCCCTCGGTCTCGCCGGTCTTGGAGATGAAGTTGACGACGCCGCCGGGCGAATTTGAGGCAAAGGTCGAGGCTGAACCGCCACGCACCGATTCCACCGTGCGGACATTGAAATCGGCGCGCAGAAAGATGTCGGCGTTGCCGAAGGTGATGTCACCGAATTCAAGGATCGGCAGCCCGTCTTCCTGCAACTGGAGGAATTTGGAGCCACCCGACGCGACGGGCAGACCGCGGACCGAGATGTTCGCATTGCCGTCGCCGCCCGATGCCTCGACCCGGATACCGGGAAGGTTGCGGAGCAGGTCGGCGGACGAACGCGGCGCGAGTTCGACAAGCGTATCGCCGCTGATCGAGCTGGTCGTGACCGAGGTATCGAGCTTGTTCACCCCGCGCGCGACCGCAGTGACGATGATATCGTCCGGGAGCGGCGGCTGACCCTGCCGGGTCACGGACTGCGCTGTCGACTCCGGCGGACGCTGGGTTTGCGGCTCGGCGGCGAGCGGATCAGAGCTTTGCGGAACGGCGGTCTGCGCGCCGGCCGCGGCCGTAGCAAACAGGGACGCACTGACAAGCATGAGATGGCGCAATCGCATCGGACTCTCCCGGTTTCAGATCCTCTTCGGGGATCAACGACTCGGCGAGTAGTCCTCTTCACAATCGATTGCAAAGACATTCTCGCAATCGATTGTGAAGCAGGTCAGGTCGAGGCGCGCTTGATGAGTGCGGGGGGGACGATTGCCGATTGCGCCTCCTCTCCTGCGATCAGCCGAAGCATGCGATCCACCATCAGCGTTGCCCCGAGCATCAAATCCTGACGGATCGTGGTCAACGGCGGCGTCGTGTGTGATGCAAGCGTAACGTCGTCATAGCCGACAACGCCGACATCGCCCGGAACGCTGAGCCCGGCATCGGTCAATGCGCGCAGCACGCTCATCGCGACGACATCGGACGCTGCGAAAACGCCGGTCGGGATCGGTCCGGTTTTGAGGCGCTCGGTCATTGCGACATGGACCGCATCGGCACTCATCGGCGTTTCCAGCAGGTCGACCTCGGCACCATTTGCCAAACCATATTTCCGGAAACCTGCAAGACGATCGGCGAATTCGGGAAGTCCGCTTTCGCCGACGAACAGCAACGCCGAACGGCCGGTTGCGATCAGATGCTCCGCGGCAAGACCGCCGCCCGCGATATTGTCCGAACCGATGGTCAGGTGACGTTGCCCCGGCCTGTTCGTACCCCACACGACCAGCGGCGCATATCGCTCCGCGGCGCGTTCGATCGTATCATACTGGTCCGACTGACCGATCAGGATCAGACCGTCGATCTTGCCCCCGTCGACCATCTGGTCGAGCCAGAACGCATCGGTCGGCGTCACGCGCGACAAGAGAATGTCATAACCCCGTTCGGTCAGAAGATCGGTCAGGAAACCGAGAAGCGAGAGAAAAAACGGATCCGTCAGATGCTGCGACCGCGCATGTCCCAGCGGCAATGCCAATCCAATCGCGCCGGTCGATCGCTTGCGAAGATTGCGCGCCAGCTGGTTGGGGCGAACGCTGTGTTCGGCGGCCAGTGCCTGAATGCGTTGGCGCGTCTTTTCGTTTACCGAGCTGTGGTTTGATAGCGCTCTGGAAACCGTCGAGGTGGAAACGCCCGCGATTGCCGCAAGATCGGACAGTTTGACGGGTACACGCACTCCAACATCCTAAGCCAACAACCAAGTCTTGACGCTAAAGCACGAAACCAGCCTGACGGGGTAAGTGAATTCGAATAACGCGCATCGCATGCGGGTAAACTCCTCCCAATGGACGTGCAGGATGATGCTCGCTCCAGCCCGCAAATCATCTACAGCATCCGAGATACCGTCGTCGCTGCGACAGACCGGTCGGTAACGGTGTTCGATGCGATCCGCGCGTCCATTACCGTCGAGGGATCCTCCAGTCCGACATCGCTGCAGAGCGGATCGATTCCCCTGCCCCCGCGAGGATAATCGGCGCAAATCTCTTCATATCCGCTGAGGGCGGCGAATAATTGTTCCTCCGGCAGATCATTGAGATAGCCGCAATGCCCGATGCTGCCCCGTGGGAGCGGCGCGACAAGGTTTCCGCCGCGCTTCTGGATAATCTTGCGGTGCGCCTCGAGCATGACGCGGCGATCCAGCAGGATGTCGTGCCAAAGGCTCAAGCCGTAACCGGCGATGATGTCCAGGATGCGACGGAAATCCTGCTGGTCGATCCAGCCCTCACGGTGACTGAGAAAAGCGCCGAACCCCATCCCGATGGCGACCGCGTGGCCGTGCAACAGCCCTGCTTCGATCTCGAAACCCGGCGACCAGCTATGCCCGTAGGCGTGCGGCCGGCACTGATGCGTCTCGTACAAATTGTCGTATTCAGCCTCGATATAGGATTTCAACGCTCCGGCAAGGATGCGCTGCGACAGTTCGTGGATCTCGTCCTCCGATGAGCAGCCGATGGTGCCGAAACGCGTTTCGATCAGCCTGCCCTGCGCGCGTTCCAGATCCTCGAACAGGTCAAGATTCTTGACGACCGCCATTTTGATGACCTCCGCGACGCCGTGGCGCAGCCAGCCCTCGCGAAGTGAACCGAAAAAGAAGCGGTCGGTGATCGACACCACCGGCGGGTGATAGGCACCGAGAAGGTTTTTGTACCCAAAGCCGTCGCAACAGGTCCGCGGCGACGGGCCGGCGTCGATCCCCGTCACGATCGAGGATGCGAGCATCACATAGGGGGTGTTGCGGCCATATAGCGCACAGGCAAGGCCGGCCGTATCGGCAAGGACGCCGCCGCCAATGATGAGCACCGGTTCGTGCCGCGCGATGCCGACCTTTTTCAGATCACCGAGCATCCGTTCAACCGTACCGATGCCCTTGTCGACCTCCATCGCGCGATAAACCAGCTTCTCCAGCGGGATCCCGTGATGCGCGAAATAGCCGGCGATCGCCTCCCCATAATTTTCGTCGACGTTACGGTCGACGAAGCAGACGCAGCGGCCGAGCGGCCGGTAGATGTCACGTAGCGAACGGTTTTCGGGATTGAGCGAGCGGTCCACGACCTTGATGGTCGAAAAGGTGCTGAAGCTCATGACGGCTTCGACGGTAGCGCCGTCGCTGCTCGTTTCGACATGCCCGTCGCATTCGCGGTAGCTCGACGTCGGGTAAAGCGCATGCGGGTTATCGGTTTCAAGGCGGACCGCCAGATCGCTATAGCGCTGCGCGACCGCCGCGTCACCGAGCTCGTCGATCAGATAGTTGATGAGCTTGATGCGAGCCAATCCGTCTTCGCGGGCAACGGCATCCGCCAGCGCCGCCCAGCTATCGGCCTTGGCCGGATCAAGCGCCGCGATTGTCCGGCTCAAACTCAGAAAGAACTGTCCGAGCGGCATGTTGAGACAGGTGCGCAGCATACGGCACGCCGATATCGCCGCCACCGCGTCCTCTGCGGCAAATTGGCGCGCCAGATCCGGCGAAAATGCAGGCTGCTCGATCAGCGCGTTCACCAGCGCATCAAAGCCCTCGGCTTGCAGGATCGCATCGACGGCCTCGTCCGTGCGCCCCGGTTGCAATGACCAGTTCGCCTCGCCCGCCTCCAGATAGTGCCTGATTTTTTCGACCGTGCCCGCCATCAACTTCTCTTTTCTGATATGATTTTCTAATGCTTCCCGCGCGTTCGTCATGGCGGGCTTCCAAGCGCCTCTGTCACGACAGTATCGAACAGGACGTCGAGCGGAATACCGGCGGCGGCAGCCATCGTTGCGATGACGCTGCCGGGGGAAAAGGAACAATAGGGCCCGGATTCAAGGAACCAGGGGTGTCCGTCGCGATCGATCCGGAAATCGAACAGGCCATAATGCCTGCACCCGAGCGCGATATGGCAGCACTTAGCGGCGGCCTGCACGCGCTCGACGATCGGATCAGCCGCATCGACGATCCAGGCTTCGGTTTGCGCCTTCGCGGCAAGTTCAAGCCTGCCGTCGCTCGCTCTTCGTAGTTTTTGCGCCGCCGTCCTGATCGGGCGGTCGACCGGGTCGACCCGGTATTCCTCGAGCGGCAGGGCGATGAGTTCTTTACCGCGTTGCAACACGCCACAGCGAACCTCACGGCCGAGATCGATATAGCGCTCGACCAGAACCGCGTCGTCATGGCCGAACGCGGTTGTCAGCGCCGCCGGGTAACCCTGTCGATCGGTGACGAGTGATACGCCGTCCGAATTGTCTGCTCTGCACGGCTTGACCACGACAGGCGGCGCGATTGCAGGGGTTTCGCCCGGGCGCAGCAACTCGGCGGGCGGCACGTTCACGCCTGCAGCTGCGACGATCGATCGTGCCAGCGCCTTGTCGGCGCTGATCGCCATCTGCGCCGGACGGTTGCCGAGATAGGGTAGACTCAAAGTTTCAAGCAGAGCGCGGTAGGTGGTCATTCCCGCCAGACAGAACATCTGCGGCAAAGCGACGTCGAAGGTCCGTTGTTCGAGTTCCGCCATCGCTTCGCCGAATGTCAGAATTGGCGCCGCAAGTATCGAACCTGGTGAGAGCGACTCCGGCAGACGCCAAACCGGGCCGGGCGAGATGTGCAGAACCGTAAAGGCAAAACGGGAAAGATCACTGAGCGCCGCGAGGCATCCCCCCGCATAGAGTTCCGAAAGCTCGCGGAAGAAGTCGCTGGTCGGCGATCCGACGAGGCAGAGGATGCGAAGCGGGGCCACGGCTCAATCGCCCCCCGGCTGGACGAGCTTGCCGATGTTGAAGTCGATCCGGTACCATCCCCGTCCCTCGAACAGATCGGCGATCAGCAGCGACGGAATGTGCAAATGGTGGAGCAGCAAAAACGGCAGAGGGTCCCGCCAGTCGAACACCGCATCCTTGCCGCGGCGGATCGTCCGCCAGCGGTCCGCCACTCCGGACCTACGTCTTAACGCCGAGAGCAAGCGCCAGAGTTCGTGATAAAGCCAATAGGTCGGCCGACTCGTCCGCGTCGGCTGGACCGGCAGGTCGCCATTATCTTCGCCGAGATAAGCGGCGGCGAGTCCGGCATGATCGTAAAACAGCGTGATTGCCGAATGCGTGCGAGGATTGCATTCGATCGCGTAGATTTCGCCGTCATCATCGGCCTTGATAAAATCGAGCGACACCTGCCCCTTGCCCGATAGCCCCGCGGCGAACTGTTCGACCCAGCGCAGGATTTCAGGTTCGTCGACCGCTTCATAATTGATCTGGAACGGCGAGGATTCGCAGCAGCAATGTACGACCAATCGACCGTCGCGGACGGTGCCATGCGTGCAATATTCCCGCCCGGGAATGAATTCCTGAAGGACCCAGGGGTTTTCCGCCGAAATCGGCAACGTGTCGACATAGGCGCGCGTTTCGTCCGTACGCGGCAGCGGCAGGAGCGTCAGGTCGAGCCGCCGTATGGAGTCATAGGCAATACTCTTGAGAATGTAGCGCCGTGGTTCGTTGGTAAAGTCGAACGCCGTGACCTGCCGAGCGTCGGTGATCCTGAAAGACTGCGGCGCGCGCAGACCAAGCCGCTTCGCCATCGCAGCGAAACGCTCTTTATCATCCACTTCACCGAGCATTTCGGGCTCGAGATGGATAACCTCGCATTCGGGCGACAAAAGCGGGATTGCGAGCGAATCGTACAGGCTTGCGACCGGACTGCTGACAGGCAGATAGACGTCTACCCCTTCTGATCGCACCACATCGAGCAACGCCTCTGCGTAACCGGGATTCCGCGGATCCGGGATGATGCAAAACCCCGACACCGCGCGCGAAAAGCGGTGCCCGGTCAGGCGATATTTGCGCGTCTCCGCCATGATGACACGGTGCCCGGCCGCATGAAAGGAGCGCGCGAGCTGAAGCGCCTTGGTCATCTTAGCGCCGCTGATCAGGATCGTTCGTGCCCGCGCCGGTCTGGCCCTGTGCGGCTTGCGTCCGGCGAGACCGGCCAGCCAACCCGCGGCAAGACTGCCGAGCACCGCCGTCAGATTGATCGGCAGCGCCGCCGTCAGAAGTGCCAGCGTCGCCAGCGTCCTAACCCGGTCGGGATCGGTATCAGCGGTATTGGAGGGCGAGGTCACGGTGAAGATGCTTCGCCGCCGTCAGGCATGACGGATGAGCGTTACCCCATCACGCAACGGGATCAGCACCTGCATCACACGCGGATCGTCGGCGACGCGTCGATTGAAAGCCGCAATGGCCTGCCCGTTCGGGTTCGCGCCGCCGGCATAGGGTTCGCCCTGCATCAATGTGTTGTCGACACAGATCAACCCGCGCGGCGCAAGCAACCCGCGCTCCAGGATCAGATCGAGATATGCGGCATAGCCCCCCTTGTCGGCATCGATAAAGATGAGATCAAAGCTATCACCCGCCTCCGCCAGACGACCCAGCGATAGAATGGCGGGCCCGACTTCGATGCGGATTTTCTTGCCCGCGCTGCCGATGAAACCCTGTTTGGCGAAATTGGCGACATATGGATCAAGCTCAAGCGCGACGAGTTCCCCCTCCGGAGACAGCGCTTCGGCCATTGCCAGCGCCGAGTATCCCGTGAACAGCCCGATTTCCAGCAGGCGCTTCGCGCCGGTTGCATGCACCAGCATCTGCAGAAATTGCCCTTCGACATGACCCGAGAGCATCTCCTGTTCAAGCGCGATCCCGGTGCTGCCGTCATCGAACCGTTCAGGCCAGCGTTCGGTGACGGTCCGCCGTGTCAGCGCTGCAAGCGCCGGTGATTCAGGTGTCGTGCAGGCGCTTGCATAGCGATCCAGTCCGCCCGCCAGTCGTGCGATCCGCGCGATCCGCCGCATTATCGCTTCGCGCTCCATCGTCTTGTCAACGGCAAGCTCCTCGAGCTCGGCGGCGATGATCTCAACCGGTGTAACGGCGCGCGGAACAAGCGCCGACGCCGCATCCGGGTCGGTCGCCAAGGCATTTCCGGGCAAGATGTCAGCACTGTTCATGCTGCGATCGGAACCTCGCCACGGACGAGCCCTCGGTGCAGCACGCGGTCCCCGACAACGCCGCCGTGATCGGCACGGTGCATGGTCACGCGATCGTCCCAGACCACGACGTCCCCGGCACTCCAGCGGTGCGCGTAAACGTTGCGGCTGCGGATGCTGCGACGGTAAAGCAGATCGATGATGCGCTGACCGGTAGGCCCATCGGTTCCGCTCAAGCCGGAGCACCGCTCCGGAGTGGATAGATAAAGCGCCGTCTCGCCGGTTACCGGGTGTCGGCGCAACAACGGATGTCGCATTTCGATGCGGCGTCCGTCCAGAGCAACCGTCGCATGCACCATCGTCCGGCCGTGCAGGAAAGCAGCGGCAGCGGCTGGAAGGTCAGCGGCAGCCCGTACCTGATCGCTGAAAAGGGTCGGCCCGCCCGCATCGGGCAAGGCGAGCGCGCGAAGCGCGGTAAAGGCAGGCGGTCGCTCGACATAGCTGGTATCGGTGTGAAAGACGCTGCGCGGCGGGGTGGTTCGACCGACATTCGATACGATGTTCAGATCCGGGAAATCCGAAACCGGCGTTTCACCGTCGGTAAACATCAACTCCCCCAACAGCCGCAGGAACCGGACAAGCTCCGGATCGCCCGCTTCCTGTTCCCGAAATATGGCCACCCGTCGCCGCGCGATGACTATGCCCAGTTCGCCGGCCGACCGCTGATCGGCCGCGCCGATTTGCAGACCATGTATCTCCACGCCGAACGGGTCGAGGGCGCCGATCTTCATCGGTCAGTCAAGCAAAGCCATAACCCGCCGATCAACCCCATCGTCACCGGCAAGCGACGGAATGACCAGGTCGGCCTGCCAAAAATCCTGATCCGCCGTGATCTCTCCGGGGGTCGCAACGACGACGATACCCGCGCGCTTGGCGGACATGACGCTGTTTGCGGTGTCCTCGATCGCAAGCGCGTCCCTGGCCTCGGTCCCGAGCGACTTCAGGGCGGCGTGATAGGCATCAGGGGCAGGCTTGCCGCCGTCGACATCGTCCCGGGTGACGATGACGTCAAAATCGTCCTCGGAAAGCGATCCGCCCGCGGCCGCAAACACCGCGTCGATATTCGGCCGATAAGTTGTGGTGACGAAACCGACTTTCATGCCCCGCTCCTTCGCCTGTTTGACGAGGTCGAGCACACCGGGCCTGAGCGCGGCGGCACCCGATGCCAGTTGGGTACAGGCAAGCTCGGTCTTGCGCTGATGGATCGCTTCGATCTGACCAGACGACAGACCGGCATTCGTTGCGGCCGATAGATGCGCCAGCCGTTCCTTGCCCCCAGCCTGCTTCAGCAAATCCGCATAGGTTTCGCGGTCCCACGTCCAATCAAGCCCGGCCTCGCTCATCGCCTGATTGTAGGAACTGCGCTGAATGTCGGAGGTCTCCATTACCGAACCGATCGAACCGAGCAGCAATGCGGTCTTGGCCATTATCGTCTCCCGTACGGCAAATGAATTCGTGCCGCGTCCATATCAATGGGCTTCGGCAAAGTCGCGATCCGTCTGTGTAATCTCGGTTAAACCGGAGGCTTTTGAACGGCGTTTATTGTCCGGGATATTATCGATCGCGATCTTGCGGCGCGTAGCCGTCGATCGCACGGTCGACGCCCAGGCTTTGGCGCGCGGGCGCGGAATGGCCGCGCAGCAGATTTTCAGCGACGGCGGCCTGACCCGCGTCGATCGCATCGACGATGGCGTGATGCTGGTGGTGACCCGCCATCAGGATCGCGAAGCTTTCGGTTCGCGGTATTCGGTTGAACGCGACCACCCCCGGAGCGACGAACGGGACGGCATAAACGCGCTGGACAAGCTCGGCGAGGAGAGGGTCCTGCGCGCCCTCGACGATCGCATCATGGAAGCGCCGGTTGATCTCGGCATATTGGTTCTCGTCCTCGTCAGCGAGATAGCCCTTGCGGAAGATGGCATCACCCTCCGCGAGGCAGCGGCGCAATTCCGCGACGATCGACGCGCGGTCGGGGCGGGCGGCGACTTCGCGCGCGGCATGGCCTTCGAGCAGGCAACGCACTTCGGTCGCGCGGAAACTGTCCTCTATGCTGAAGCCGCGCACCGCATAGCCACGCTTACCCGCCGGTTGCAGCAACCCTTCGCCGGCAAGCGCGGGGAGGGCATTGCGGATGGGCGTGCGCGAAACACCGAGCCGCTCCGCCAGCGCCGCCTCGGCAAGCCGCGTTCCAGGTGCCAGCGTCCCATCGACAATCAATTCGCGTATGCGCTGCGCCACCGATCCGTTCACGCGCGCATAGTCCTCTGCAAACCGGGTGCTCGGTCCCCGTCCAAGGTCATAACCGGACGAGCGCGATCGTGTCCAAATCGTCTCGTCACAGCGCGCTGCCGGTTTGGGATACAAACGCCGGTTGTGCAAATCGGTCACTATGCATAGTCGCAAGTTATGACGCCGATCCCGAATGCAGCCAGGCTGATCGCGAATGCGCGGCGCATAACCATCAAGATCGGCTCGTCGCTGCTGATCGATACGACCGTTGCCGGCATCCGCGAAACTTGGCTTGCGAGCCTCGCGGCGGACATCGCCAGTTTATGGTCGCAGGGCAAGGAGGTCGTTGCCGTCTCGTCCGGCGCGGTGGCACTTGGGCGAGCGCAACTTGGATTAAAGCGCTCGCTTCGCCTCGACCACAAACAGGCAGCCGCCGCCGCAGGCCAGCCGCGGCTGATGCATGCCTGGGAGTTGGCGATGGGATCCGTCGGGATACCCACGGCGCAGCTGTTGCTGACCGTCGAGGACACCGAGTCGCGCCGGTCCTGGCTCAACGCACGGGCGACCATGGAAGTGCTGCTCGGCGCCCGCGCGCTTCCAGTGGTGAATGAAAACGACAGCGTCGCGACGGAGGAACTGCGCTACGGGGACAATGACCGGCTGTCGGCCCGCGTCGCACAAATGGTTCGCAGCGACTTGTTGATCCTGCTGTCCGATGTGGATGGCCTCTACACCGCGGACCCCGGTAAGCATACCGGCGCGGTGCATGTTGGCCGGGTCGAGGCGATCACCGACGAAATCCAGGCCTATGCGGGTGGTCCGCTGGCGGGCGGTATCGGATCCGGGGGAATGCGAACCAAGATCGAGGCTGCGCGGATCGCCAGCGCCTGCGGATGCGCGACGCTGATCGCGGCGGGCGGAAAGATGTATCCGCTGACGAGGCTGATGGAGGGAGAACGGGCCACCATGATTGCAGCGACGGACACGCCCGCAAGTGCCTATAAACAGTGGATCGCAGGAACATTGACGACGGCAGGCGCGCTCGCGATCGATGAAGGCGCCGCAAGGGCGTTGCGTGCGGGAAAGAGCTTGCTTCCTGCGGGTATCCGGATGGTTGAAGGCGCCTTCGACCGCGGCTCCTGTCTCAGCATCATCGACGAGGGTAAACATGAAGTCGCACGCGGGCTGACGCGCTACACCTCGGCAGAGGCCATGGTGATCAAGGGCTGTACCAGTGCGCGCATCGCTGATCTTCTCGGCTATGCCGGGAGCGACGAAATTGTTCACCGCGACGACCTGGTGCTGGTATGACCCTTTGCGACGATATGGCGGACATGGGCCTGCGTGCCCGCGCGGCAGCCGAAGTCCTGCGTAATACGACGGCGAAGACGCGGTCGGACGCGATCCGGGCGATGGCGCGCCATCTTCGCCTTCATCGCGACACCATCCTTGACGCCAACGCGCAGGATGTTCGCACGGCGAAGA
The DNA here is from genome assembly GCA_965219075.1 of Sphingomonas sp. GTDB lineage: Bacteria > Pseudomonadota > Alphaproteobacteria > Sphingomonadales > Sphingomonadaceae > Sphingomonas. The sequence goes on along the minus strand of CBDCMM010000002.1, from coordinate 753,761 downwards.
CGATGGTCGACCGGCTCCGCCTCGGCGAACCGCGCCTTGAAGCGATGGCGCAAGCGGTCGAAGCCGTCGCCGATCTTCCCGACCTGGTCGGTGAGGAGATTGCCCGCTGGACGCGTCCGAACGGCCTCGACATCGCGCGGGTGCGGACGCCAATCGGCGTCATCGGCATGATTTACGAGAGCCGCCCGAACGTGACGGCGGAAGCGGCGGCGGTCTGCCTGCGCTCGGCCAACGTCGTGATTCTCCGGTCGGGGTCGGAGGCGCTGCGCAGTGCGCTTGCCGTCCATTCCGCGTTGGTTGCCGGGCTTGCCGAAACCGGCCTGCCCGCGGCCTGCATCCAGATCGTCCCGACGTCCGATCGTGCCGCTGTCGGATTGATGCTGGAGGGGCTTGGCGGCGCGGTCGACCTGATCATTCCGCGCGGCGGCAAGGCGCTGGTGGAACGTGTCAGTCGCGAAGCGCGAGTGGCAACGCTCGGCCATCTCGAGGGGCTGTGCCACACTTACGTGCACGGCTCCGCCGAACCCGACATGGCGGTATCGGTCTTGGTCAACGCCAAGTTGCGCAACGTCTCGATATGCGGTGCGACCGAAACGTTGCTCATCGACCGTGCAGCCGCCCCGGTCTGCTTGCCCCGGATCGCCGAGGCGCTGGCCGGATGTACGCTGCGCGGCGATGCCGAAAGCCGCGCGATCGTGACGATGGCTCCCGCCGCCGAGGCCGACTGGTCGACCGAGCATCTCGCGCCGGTGCTATCGGTTCGAACGGTATCGGGGCTCGACGAGGCGATCGCCCATATCGCGCGGTACGGGACCGGCCATACAGAGGCCATCATCGCCGAGGACGCCGGGGCGGCGTCCGCGTTCCTTGACCGGGTCGACAGCGCAATCGTAATCTGGAATGCATCGACCCAGTTCGCCGACGGCGGTGAGTTCGGCTTTGGTGCCGAGATCGGGATCGCGACGGGCAAGCTCCATGCGCGCGGCCCGGTCGGGCCGGAGCAGCTTTCAACGTTCAAATACGTGGTGCGCGGACGCGGACAGATCCGGCCATAGGAAATGCGTCCCAAGCGCTACGACCTCGCTCCAGATTGTATGATGAGGTATTTGCCGGTTGACGGGCAGGTCGGCAACGCTCAGAAATGGGATCCCATTTGTCCGGAGTGAGATCGGTGCCGATTTCCATTGCGTCCTCGGCTGCCTGTCTGCGGGTTGGAAGCGATCATCCGCGTTCTTGTTGCAGACACGATCTTTCGATCCCGTCGCACGGGAGCCGGACGTGACGTTGCGCGCTCCACCGGAACGCCAGGGTCTTTATGATCCCCGCAACGAAAAGGATGCTTGCGGCGTCGGCTTCATCGCCAATATCAAGGGTGAAAAATCCGGCGCGATCATCGCCGATGGTTTGGCCATCCTCGCCAATCTCGACCATCGTGGGGCGGTCGGCGCCGACCCGCTGATCGGCGACGGCGCGGGTTGCCTGATCCAGATACCCGACGCCCTGCTTCGCGCATGGGCGGATGACCATGCGCTGAGCCTGCCGCCGGTCGGCGACTATGCGGTCGCGATGTGCTTCCTGCCGCAGGAGGAGGAGAGCCGTGCGGCAGCGATCCATCAGCTTGAACGCTTCATCAAGGTCGAAGGACAGATTCTCGTCGGCTGGCGCGATGTGCCGGTCGATACGACAGGCATGAGTCCCGCCGTCGTCGCGGCGATGCCGGTGATCCGCCAGGCGATCGTCGCCCGGGGACCGCGCATTCAGGATCAGGACGCGTTCGAGCGCAAGCTGCTGACCATCCGCAAACAGACGCAGAATCCGCTCAGCACGCTGGCCCGCAAGAAGGAGCTGCCCGGGCTTGCGGATTTCTACATTCCGTCCTTTTCAAGCCGGACGATCGTCTACAAGGGGCTGCTGCTCGCAGGTCAGGTCGGCACGTTCTACAAGGACCTGACCGATCCACGGACGCGGTCGGCTCTTGCGCTCGTCCATCAGCGCTTTTCCACCAACACCTTTCCGTCCTGGAAGCTGGCCCACCCGTTCCGGCTGATCGCGCATAACGGCGAGATCAATACGGTGCGCGGCAACGTCAACTGGATGAACGCGCGCAGGCGGACACTCGAATCGCCGCTGCTCGGCGCTGATCTCGACAAGATGTGGCCGCTGATCCCGCACGGTCAGTCAGATACCGCCAGCCTCGACAACGCGCTCGAGTTGCTGATCGCCGGGGGGTATTCGTTACCTCAGGCGGTGATGATGCTGATCCCCGAAGCATGGGCTGGCAATGCGCGGATGGATCCGAAGCGCCGCGCCTTTTATGAATATCACGCGGCACTGATGGAGCCGTGGGACGGCCCCGCCGCGATCGCGTTCACCGATGGCCGCCAGATCGGTGCGACGCTTGATCGCAACGGGTTGAGGCCTGCGCGCTTCAGCGTCACCGACGACGACCGGATCATCCTCGCCTCCGAAAGCGGCGTCCTGCCGGTCCCCGAGGGACGGATCGTCCGCAAATGGCGGTTGCAGCCCGGCCGTATGCTGTTGATCGACCTTGAAGAAGGGCGGATCGTCGAGGATGACGAGATCAAGTCGCGGCTTGCCGCCGGCGCGCCGTTCGGTGACTGGCTTCGCGACACCCAGTTCAAACTTGAAGAGCTGCCGCCGAACCCGGACGCGCCACAGCGCCCGCGGTCGCGCGACGACCTCCTAAAGACGCAGCGTTCGTTCGGTTACGGCGAGGAGGATCTGAAGCTGTTCCTGGGGCCGATGGGGCGCAGTGGGGAAGACCCCGTCGGATCGATGGGCAGCGACACGCCGATCGCCGTGCTGTCGCGACGGCCGCGCCTGCTCTACGATTTTTTCAAACAGAATTTCGCACAGGTCACCAATCCTCCGATCGACCCGATCCGCGAACAGATGGTGATGTCGCTGGTGTCGATGATCGGACCGCGACCGAACCTGCTCGGTCACCATGCAGGCACGCACAAGCGGCTGGAAACCGCGCAGCCGATCCTGACGAACGAGGACCTTGAAAAGATCAGGTCGATCGAGGACGTGCTCGACGGGGCTTTCCGTACGCGGACGCTTGATGCGACCTGGCCAAAGGGCGGCGGCCCGGCTCTCGAAGCCGCGGTCCAGCGGCTTTGCTGGGAAGCGACCGAGGCGGTCCTGGCCGATATCAACGTCCTCATTCTGTCGGATCGGGCGGTGGGGCCGGACCGGATCGGCATACCGGCAGCACTCGCCACCGCCGCGGTTCATCATCATCTGATCCGGCAGGGCCTCAGGATGCAGACCGGCCTGGTCGTCGAAACGGGCGAAGCGCGCGAAGTCCATCATTTCTGCGTCCTCGCCGGCTATGGTGCGGAGGCGGTGAACCCGTACCTCGCCTTCGAGATCCTTGACTCGCTGCGGCTGAGCGATGGTGGTGCACTCGGCGAGGATCAGCTTCGCGGCAATTATATCAAAGCCATCGGCAAGGGCATGCTGAAGGTGATGTCGAAAATGGGCATCTCCACCTATCAAAGCTATTGCGGCGCGCAGATATTCGATGCCGTCGGACTCTCAACCGATCTGATCGAAAAATATTTCACCGGTACCGCGACCATGATCGAGGGGGCCGGCATCGACGAGATTGCCGAGGATGCGGCGGCCCGGCACCACGCCGCGTTCGCGCCATCGGCGGACGTGTTGCCGATCGACGGCTTCTATTCGTTCCGCATCGACGGCGAGGCGCATGCCTGGACCCCGGAGGCGGTCGCGGGGTTGCAGCACGCCGTACGCGGGAACCTGCCCGACCGCTACCGGGCCTATGCAGAGGCGACCAACGACCAGTCACGCCGGTTGCTGACGCTGCGCGGGCTGATGACGATCCGTTCCGCCGACCCCGCCATTCCGATCGAGGAGGTCGAGCCCGCCGCCGCGATCGTCAAACGCTTCGTTACCGGCGCGATGAGTTTCGGCTCGATCAGCCGCGAAGCCCATACCACGCTTGCCATCGCGATGAACCGGATCGGTGGCCGCTCTAACACCGGTGAGGGCGGCGAGGAGCGCGATCGTTTCACGCCGCTTGCCAATGGCGATTCGATGCGATCGGCGATCAAGCAGGTCGCGTCGGGCCGCTTCGGGGTGACGGCCGAATATCTGGTCAATGCCGACGATCTCCAGATCAAGATTTCGCAGGGCGCGAAGCCCGGCGAAGGCGGGCAACTGCCCGGCGACAAGGTCGACCGCCAGATCGCGGCGGTGCGGCATTCCACCCCGGGCGTCGGCCTGATCTCCCCGCCGCCGCACCATGACATCTACTCGATCGAGGATCTTGCGCAGCTCATTTATGATCTGAAGAACGTGAATGCGCGGGCACGGATCTCGGTCAAACTCGTCTCGGAGGTCGGTGTCGGCACCGTTGCATCCGGAGTTGCCAAATCGATGGCGGACCACGTCACCATCTCGGGCTTCGAGGGCGGAACCGGTGCCGCGCCGCTCACCTCGCTCACCCATGCGGGCCTTCCCTGGGAGATCGGGCTCGCCGAAACCCAGCAGACTTTGGTGCTGAACGGTTTGCGGGGGCGGATCTCGGTCCAGGCCGATGGGGGCCTGCGCACCGGTCGCGACGTCGCAATTGCGGCCTTGCTCGGCGCGGACGAGTTCGGTTTCGCCACCGCGCCCCTGATTGCGTCGGGCTGCATCATGATGCGCAAATGCCATCTCAATACCTGCCCGGTCGGCGTCGCCACTCAAGATCCGGTGCTTCGCGCCCGTTTTACCGGCCAGCCGGAGCATGTGATCAACTATTTCTTCTTCGTCGCGGAGGAACTTCGGGAAATCATGGCGTCGATCGGGATACGCTCGGTGGACGACATGATCGGCCGCGTCGACCTGCTCGATGCGCGTCCGGCTGTTGCGCATGCGAAAGCTCGTGGGATCGATCTGGATCGACTGCTGTACCTGCCCAAGATGGCGCCGGAAGTTGCCCGGCGAAATTCGGAGCGGCAGGCGCACCGGCTGGACGATGTACTCGACCGCGACCTGATCGCCGCTGCCGCCCCGGCGCTCGACCGCCGCGAGCGCGTTTCGATCCATCGCGCGGTGAACAACGTCAACCGCGCGGTCGGAACGATGCTCTCCGGCGAAATAGCGCGCCGTTTCGGGCATGAGGGGCTTTCCGCCGGGGCGATATCGATCCACCTTAACGGCACCGCCGGGCAAAGCTTCGGCGCGTTTTTGGCGCACGGTGTCACGCTGTCACTTTCCGGCGACGGAAATGACTATGTCGGCAAGGGCCTGTCGGGCGGCCGGATCGCTATCTGGCCGCCGGAGGAATCGTCACGCGACCCTGCCGCCAACATCATCGTCGGCAATACCGTCCTTTACGGTGCCATCGCGGGCGAGGCCTATTTCAGCGGTGTCGCCGGGGAACGCTTCGCCGTTCGCAATTCCGGCGCGATCGCGGTCGTCGAAGGCGCGGGCGATCATGCGTGCGAATATATGACGGGCGGCGTCGTTCTGATTCTGGGGCCGGTGGGACGGAACTTCGCCGCGGGCATGTCGGGTGGGATCGCCTATGTTTACGATCCCGACGGGCGATTTGCGGGGCAGTGCAATCGTGCGACCGTAACGCTGGAGCCGGTCCCATCCGCAGGCAACGTGCATGGTGCCGACGCGCCGCGTCCTCATGCCGCCAATGTCCACGACAACGGCATGGGTCATCCTCTCCATCACGATGCCGAGCGCATCCGCATTTTGCTCGAGCGTCATCGGCAGGCGACCGGCAGCCTCCGCGCGCGCACCCTGCTCGCCGATTGGCCGAATACACTTGCGAGGTTCATCAAGGTCGTTCCGATCGAATATCGACGCGCGCTGGACGATCTCGATCGTGAGGCGGCCCGGGCGATCGCAGCCGAATAGGACTGATACATGGGCAAGCCGACGGGATTCCTTGAAATAGAACGGCGCGACCGGACTTGGTTGCCGCGGCAGGAGCGTGTGCAAAGCTGGTCCGAATTCGTCGTGCCTGAGGAACCGGAAACCGTCGCGCGTCAGGCTTCACGGTGCATGGATTGCGGCATCCCGTTCTGTCACACCGGCTGCCCGGTCAACAACCTGATCCCCGACTGGAACGACCTGGTCTACAAGGAGGATTGGCGCACCGCGATTGACCGCCTTCACCAGACCAACAACTTCCCCGAATTCACCGGCCGTATCTGTCCGGCACCTTGCGAAGCGGCATGCACCCTGAATATCGATGACGCACCCGTCACGATCAAATCGATTGAATGCGAGATCATCGATCGCGCATGGCGCGAGGGGTGGGTAAAGCCGCAAAGCGCGAAGCGCGGCACCGGGCGACGCATCGCGATCGTCGGTTCGGGCCCGGCGGGTCTGGCCTGCGCGCAGCAGCTCGCGCGCGCCGGCCATGCCGTCACGGTGTTCGAAAAGAACGACCGGATCGGGGGTTTGCTTCGCTACGGCATTCCTGATTTCAAACTCGACAAATCCTATATCGATCGCCGCGTCCATCAGATGGAGGCAGAGGGCGTCATTTTTCGCACCGGCATGAATATCGGCGTCGACGTTTCGATCGAGCGGATCCTGGATGATTACGACGTTGTCGTGCTGGCGGGCGGCGCGGAATCGCCGCGCGACCTTCCCGTGCCCGGGCGCGAGCGGGACGGCATCCATTTTGCAATGGATTTTCTCGTTCAGCAAAACAAGCGCAATGCCGGTGATGCCGAGGAGCGGGCAGCGCCGCAAGGCGCGATCAGCGCCAAGGGAAAGCATGTCGTCGTCATCGGCGGCGGCGACACCGGCTCGGACTGTATCGGCACGTCATTCCGGCAAGGCGCAGTGTCGGTCACGCAAATCGAAGTCATGCCGCAACCCCCGGAACGGGAAAACAAGGCGCTGGAATGGCCCTATTGGCCGATGAAGCTGCGGACTTCCTCATCGCAAGACGAAGGTGCCGAGCGCGGTTTCTCCCTATTCACGACTGCAGTTCAAGGACAGAACGGAAAGGCGGAGATGCTCAGTTGCGTGCGCGCTGCCGTGTCATCGGGAGCCGATGGCCGCGTTCAGATCGAACCCGTGCCCGGCACCGAGCTCGAGATACCGGCTGAACTCGTCCTGCTCGCCATGGGTTTTCTCGGCCCGGAGCGCGAGGGCGTGGTAGCGAGCGCAGGAGTCGAACTTTCGGCGCAAGGAACGGTTGCCGCAAAAACCGACGATTACCGCGCGTCGCATCCGCGCATCTTCGCGTGCGGTGACATGCGGCGGGGTCAGTCGCTCGTCGTCTGGGCAATCCGCGAGGGCCGCGAGTGCGCGGCGGCGGTCGACGCTTTCCTTGTAAAAAATGCCGATTGAGAGCTCCGGCGCTCATCCCCAGCCGCTGCTCGTCACCGCGCCGTGAGAAGCAGAGCCGACCAGCCGGGTATATTTCGCATAAGCGCCACTAAGGTGTTTTGAGGACGGCGGCGGTAACGGCGTGCGCGAATCCAGATCGGCGTCGGTCGAGATCACCCGCGCCTCGACATCGATGAAGATGGGGTCACCGGTATGCAGGCGGCCGATCGGCCCACCGCAGGCCGCTTCCGGCGCAACATGGCCGACCATGAAGCCATAGGTTGCGCCTGAAAATCGGCCATCAGTGACCAGCGCCACGCTGTCGCCAAGGCCGCGGCCCTGGATCGCCGCCGTCACCCCCAGCATTTCGCGCATGCCCGGCCCGCCGACCGGCCCTTCTCCACGAATCACGACGACATCCCCCGGTTCGATCTCGCCATTGTCGACGGCAGTGAAACACGCTTCCTCTCCGTCAAAGACCTTTGCCGGCCCGCGGTGCTGCAACCGATCATGGCCGGCAAGCTTCACCACGCAACCCTCCGGCGCGATGTTACCATAAAGTACGCCGTATCCGCCCCGCGCCTTCAGCGGGGCGTCGGCGGAAACGATAACCTGCTGGCCGGCCGTTTCGGCGGCGTCGTGGAAATGCGCGAACAGGCTTTGTCCGGTTACGGTCGGCGTGTCGGTGATCGACCCCGCCTCCATCAGCCGCCTTCCGAGGAGCGCCGATCCCCCGGCTGCGGTCATGTCGGGTGCCATGAAACGGCCGCCTGGCTTCAGATCGGCGATCACCGGCGTATTGCGGGAAATTTTGTCGAACAGGTCGAGCGCGAAGTCCTCCTCGGCAATCCCCGCCTCGCGCGCGATCGCCAGCAGGTGAAGCACGAGATTGGTTGATCCCGCCGTCGCAGTGCCCGCAACGATCGCGTTCTTGAGGCTCGCCGGGGTGATGAGGCTGCGTGCATTGCGCCCGCCCCGAACCGCCTCCATCAGAATGCGTCCCGCATCCCTAGCCGCGGCCGGTTTGTCGGGATGGACCGCAGGGATGTCGTTCAGCCCGACCGGCGATAGCCCGAGGAACGTCATCGCCAGCGCCATCGTGTTGGCGGTGAACTGGCCGCCGCACGCGCCGGCACCAGGGCATGCGGCCTTTTCCACCGCAAGCAGTCCGGCGGCGTCGATCGTGCCCGCACCGTGCGCGCCGACCGCCTCGAACACATCCTGAATCGTCAGCGCCTTATCGCCAAGCCGACCGGGCATGATCGAACCGCCGTAAAGAATGACCGAGGGCAGATCGAGCCGCGCCGCCGCCATTGCCGCGGCCGGGATGGTCTTGTCGCAGCCGACCAGGAACAACACCGCATCGAGCATATGCCCGCGCACCGCGAGTTCGGCCGAATCGGCAATGCATTCGCGGCTCATCAGCGACGCGCGCATGCCCGTCGTACCCATCGCGATGCCGTCGGTGACGACGATCGTGTTGAAATCGACCGGGGTTCCTCCGGCGTCCAGAATTCCGGCTCTCGCATGGTCGGCGAGCGTACGCAGATGCATATTGCACGGCGTTACCGTCGACCAGCTGTTGACGATCGCGATCAACGGTTTGGCCATCGCCTGGTCGTCGAGCCCGGCGGCGCGCAACATCGCGCGCGCCGGCGCGCGCGCTGCTCCGTCGAGCAACGTACGGGAGGGCAAATCGGCTTTCGTCATTATCATCCCTTTGTCTTCAACCCTAGCAACACGCATATTTTGAAACTTTCGTCGGGTTTTAGCTCGTTCCACGTAATGTTTATTTACTTGGAAGCAAATGCGCGTTACGGCACACGTTATCGAGCAAGCTTATGCAAGGGAATCGAGAATGACGGCCGTGCGTGACAATCTGGCTCCCCGCCATGTCGGCCTGCCGCTTCTGGTCATCGTGCCGGTGCTTATCGGCACCATATCGGGAGCGGTGCCCGGCTGATCGAAGATCCCGAAGGGATTGGAAATTCGCCCCCGCTCCTCCCCAGGAGCGGGGGTTTTCTTTGGCTTGAAAGGAAACCCAATGGAAACGATCTACACCAACAAGGACGCGAGCGCCGCGCCGTTGACGGGCGGCACCATCGCCGTCATCGGCTATGGCAGCCAGGGACGCGCTCATGCCCGCAACCTGCGCGACTCCGGATTTGATGTGATTGTCGGCGCGCGCCCCGGAGGCACCGCCGAGGCTCGCGCGCAAGAGGATGGATTTCGCACGCTTTCCCCCGCCGACGCGACGAAGGAGGCGCGTCTGGTGGCGCTTCTGACCCCCGACATGAGCCATCGCTCGGTCTATCTCGACGCGATCGCCCCCAATCTGGCACCGGATGCGGCGCTGCTCGTCGCGCACGGGTTCTCCATTCACTACGGTGAGATCACCCCGCGCGACGACATCGACGTTATTCTGGTTGCTCCCAAGGGTCCGGGTGATCTTGTCCGGCGAGAATATGAAATCGGCCGCGGCGTTCCTTGTCTTTTCGCCGTCGCGCAAGATGCGACCGGCAATGCGCGGGCACGCGCGCTCGCCTATACGCAGGGTATCGGCGGAACGACGGCCGGCGCGATCGAAACGAGCTTCCCCGAGGAAACCGAAACCGATCTGTTCGGTGAGCAGGCGGTACTCTGCGGCGGCACCAGCGAACTGATCGTCGCCGGATTCGAAACCCTGGTCGAGGCAGGATACAAGCCCGAGGTCGCCTATTTCGAATGCCTCCACGAACTGAAGCTGATCGTCGACCTGCTTTACGAAGGCGGACTGTCGAAGATGCTGCACTTCGTTTCCGAAACGGCGAAATATGGCGACTTCGTTTCGGGCCCGCGGATCATCAACGATGAGACGAAAGCGCGGATGCGCGAAGTGCTTGCCGACATTCAGACGGGCAAGTTCGCGCGCGCCTGGATCGATGAGAACGCATCGGGCAAGCCCGACTATGATCGTCGCTATGCGGCCGACCTCGACAGACCGATCGAGCGCGTCGGCAAGCGGATGCGCGCGCAAATGGCTTGGTTGCAACAGCCAGACGGGCAGCAGCAGGGCGGACAGCGGACTGCCGAGCAGCAGACGAAAGCGGCGGCCTGAAACATGACCTCCGCCGCTCCGAACCTGGTCGAACCGCAGACCGCACCCGTCGTCATGTCCGGCGCGCGGATGGTCGTCGAAGCGTTGGAGCGCGAAGGCGTCACGACGGTATTCGGCTATCCCGGCGGAGCGATCATGCCGCTTTACGATGCGCTGCCGGGATCGCGGATCAGGCACATACTCGTCCGGCACGAACAGGCAGCAGCGCTCGCCGCCGACGCCTATGGCCGGGTAACGGGCGAGCCGGGGGTTTGCATCGCAACTTCAGGGCCCGGCGCGACCAACCTGATTACAGGCATCGCCAATGCGTTCCTGGACAGCGTGCCGATGGTCGCGATCACCGGGCAAGTCGCCTCCCCTTTGATCGGGACCGACGCTTTCCAGGAAGTCGATATCTTCGGCATCACGCTGCCGATCGTGAAGCATAGCTTCCTCGTCCGGCAGACCGAGGACATCCCCGGCGTGATCGCACAGGCCTTTGCGCTGGCACGGTCGGGGCGCCCGGGCCCCGTGCTGATCGATCTGCCCAAGGATATCGCCTCATCGCTGGGCGAGGTCACAATCCCCGATCCGGTCATCCATGCGCTGCCCGCGCTGGACCCGGCGCTGATTGATCGCGCCAATGCGATGATTGCCGCGGCACAAGCGCCTATTTTGTATTTCGGCGGCGGGGTCACGATTGCGCGGGCAGAAAACGCATTGCGCGCCTTTGCGGCAAGAACCGGCATTCCGTCGGTTGCCACGCTCAAGGGACTCGGCGCGATCCCGACCGATGCGCTCCGTTTCCTCGGCATGTTGGGGATGCATGGATTGCGCGCCGCCAATATGGCGGTCAATCGCTGCGACCTTTTGATCTGCGTCGGCGCGCGCTTCGACGATCGCGTGACCGGCAGGCTCGATTCGTTCGCGCCCAATGCTCGCGTCATCCATCTTGATGCCGATCCGGCCGAGATAGGAAAGCTTAGACGCGCCGAAGTCGGCATCACTGGCGATCTTTCCGCGATTCTCGACGCGTTCATCGCCACGCCGTCGATCGAAGTCTGGGTCGAACAATGTCTGGCGCTCAGCCGCGCTCACCAGGTGGATTATGCCGCCCCCGGCCTCGGCGTCTATGCACCGGCGCTGCTGAACGAACTCTCTAAGGCCGCAGGCGACAGAGCGATCTTTACCTGCGACGTCGGTCAGCACCAGATGTGGGTCGCGCAGAATTGCCGCTTTTCGCGTCCGCAGGCGCATCTGACGAGCGCCGGACTCGGGACTATGGGTTATGGCATGCCGGCCGGCATCGGTGCGTTGCTCGCCGAACCCGATGCGACCGTGATCACCGTCAGCGGCGACGGGTCGTTCATGATGAACATACAGGAGCTCGCGACCGTCCGCCGTTACCGCCTGCCGCTGAAGATCGTCCTGCTGGACAACAGCCAGCTCGGAATGGTCCGCCAGTGGCAGGAGCTGTTCTTCGAGGAGAATTTCTCCGAGATCGACCTCAGCGACAATCCCGATTTCGCCGAGGTCGCCCGTTCGTTCGGCATCGAGGCGTTCACGATCGATCATCGCAGCGAGGTTCCGGGTGCGATAACCCGTCTGCTCGGCACCAACGGTGCGATCCTGTGTCACGTCCGGATCGATCCGCGCGACAATGTGTGGCCGCTGGTGCCGCCCAATCATGCTAACACCCAGATGATGGAGCGGAAATGGTGATCGAGCATATTCGCATCGATTTTGCGTTGAATGAGGGGGCAGTCCTTCGCATCCTCGGCCTGATCGAAAGGCGCGGCTTTCGCGTATTGAAGATCACAATGCAGCAAAGTGGCCTCGACCAACCTACGTCGATGATGTTGGCGATCACGCCCCATGACGCCGCGCGCAATCTAACGGTGCTACTGCCTCAGCTCGGCCGCTTGATCGACGTGCGTTCGTGCTCCCGTTCCCCGATGCCGCTTGCGAGTGCCGCCTGATGACCGACAAGGTTTTGATCTTCGATACGACGCTGCGCGATGGCGAGCAGGCGCCCGGTTTCTCGATGACCGAAGAGGGCAAGCTGCGCATGGCGATTGCGCTGGCAGCGCTCCGTGTCGACATCATCGAGGCGGGGTTCGCTGCCGCCTCGCCGGGCGATGCCCGCGCAATCGCGCGGATCGCGCGCGAGGTGCAGGGGCCGATCATCTGTTCTCTGGCACGGGCGACAAGGGGGGATGTCACCGCGGCCGCAAAGTCGATCGAAGACGCCGGGCGCGGTCGTATCCATCTCTTCCTCGGCACCAGCCCGATCCACCGCGAAGCGAAGCTGAAATTGAGCAAGGCGGGCGTCCTGCAAAGCATCCGCGATTGCGTGTCGCAAGCGCGCGAATATTGCGACGACGTCGAATTCTCGGCCGAAGATGCGATCCGTACCGAGCGCGATTTTCTCGTCGAGGCGCTCTCGGTCGCTGCGTCCTGCGGCGCGACGACGCTCAATGTACCCGACACCGTCGGTTACACCACGCCGGAGGAAATCGCCGAGCTCTTTGCCTATCTGGATGCGGAGGTCGTCCGCGCGGCGGGCGTGATCTTCTCGGCGCATTGTCACGACGATCTCGGCATGGCGGTCGCCAATTCGCTCGCGGCGGTGCGTGGCGGTGCGCGGCAGGTCGAATGTTCGGTGAACGGCATCGGCGAACGCGCCGGCAACGCGCCGCTAGAGGATATCGTGATGGCACTAAAGACTCGTGCCGACACCTATGGGGTGTCGTGTTCGGTAGAAACCACCGGGATCATGGCGGCGAGCCGTGTTCTGGCACAGGTCACCAACAGCCCGCCCCCGCGAAACAAGGCGATCGTCGGGGCGAATGCCTTCGCGCACGAGTCGGGCATACACCAGCACGGCATTCTTCAGGACAGGCAGACCTACGAGATCATGAAACCGGAAGATATCGGCCTTGCCACGGACGGCATCGTGCTCGGCAAACATTCGGGGCGGCATGCCCTTGCGATGCGGGCGAGGGCGCTTGGCTATGTTCTTGAAGGCGAGGCGCTCGACCGCGTCTTCGCATCGTTCAAGGAGGTTGCCGACGAAATCGGGCTTGTCGACGCGGCGCGATTGCTCTCCATCCTGTCGGGACAGGAAAGCGGTCGCGTCGAGCGGCCATGGGTACTTGGCAAGGTGGAGATCCGCGCGCCGGTCGCGGCCACGGCCCATCCGGTCGCGCGGGTCGAACTCGTCCACGGAGAGCGGGGGCGCGTGACCGATATCGCATCCGCACCGGGCGCACTCGATGCGGCATTTCTTGCGGTCAGCCACATCATCGGAATTCCGGCGCGCGTTCATCAGCTCGAAATGCAATATGTTGCGCTTGATCCCGGTGAAAGCACCGCCGACGGGCAGGGGGCGAACGTCCTTGTCGAAATCTCGATCGAGGTGGGCGACGAAATCTTTGCAGGCCGTGCGCGTGCGCGTGACATTCTGCCATGCTGCGTCGCCGCTTATATCGATGCCGCCAGCAATGCCGAGGCGGTGCTGCGGGTCCGTGCGGCGAAAGGCGGCGAGGCAAAAGGTCACGAGGCGAAGGCGGCGTGAGCGGTCGCCCGCAGACGCTCTACGAGAAAATATGGGCGGCGCATACCGTCGAACGGCGTGAAGACGGCACCTGCCTGATCTATATCGATCGGCACCTGATCCACGAGGTGACATCGCCACAGGCGTTCGAAGGGCTGCGTCTCGCCGCACGGCGCGTGCGGCGGCCCGATCTGACGCTGGCCGTCCCCGATCATAATTTGCCGACTACCGCGCGCGTTGACGCGCTTGGCCGGCGTTTGCCCATCGCCGATCCGGCGAGTGCCGCACAGCTCGAAGCGCTCGAACGCAACGTCGCCGAATTCGGCATTCCCTATATTCACGATCACGCTGCCGAACAGGGGATCGTCCATGTCGTCGGTCCCGAACTCGGGTTCACGCTGCCGGGTGCGACGCTCGTCTGCGGCGACAGCCACACCGCCGCGCACGGTGCCCTCGGCGCGCTCGCCTTCGGCATAGGAACGAGCGAAGTCGAGCATGTATTGGCGACACAGACATTGCTGCTCGCGCCGTCCAGAACGATGGAAGTACGCGTCGAGGGCTCGCTCGGCACGGGCGTCAGCGCCAAGGATCTGATCCTGACCATCATCGGCCGCCTGGGCGCCGCGGGCGGTGTCGGCCACGTCATCGAATATCGCGGCAGCACGATCGAAGCAATGAGCATCGAAGGGCGGCTGACCATCGCCAACATGTCGATCGAGGCGGGCGCCCGTTCGGGCCTGATCGCACCCGACGCGACGACCTTCTCCTATCTGAAAGGTCGCGCGCTGAGTCCGCGCGGGGCGGAGTGGGAAACGATGCTGCGGACTTGGCAGGCATTGAAGACCGACCCCGGTGCCGTCTTCGATCGCAGCATCTTCATTGATGCCGCCGGCGTCGCGCCGAGCGTCACCTGGGGCACAAGTCCCGACGATGTTGTCGATGTCACCGGGATCGTTCCCGATCCCGATCGCTTCGACGATCCGGCGCGGCGCAATGTGGCGGCCGAGGCGTTACGCTATATGGGGCTGGCCGCGGGTACGCCGATCGCCGACATCGCTGTCGAGCACATCTTTATCGGCAGTTGCACGAACGGCCGGATCGAGGATTTGCGCGCAGCCGCCGCCGTCCTTGGCGGACGCCGCGTACATGCGCGCATTCGACAGGCGCTGGTCGTTCCAGGGTCCGGTCTGGTCAAGCGCCAGGCGGAGGCCGAGGGTCTCGACCGGATCTTTACGGCGGCGGGTTTCGAGTGGCGTGAGCCAGGCTGCTCGATGTGTCTCGGCATGAACCCCGATATCGTTCCGCCGGGCGAACGTTGCGCCTCCACCTCCAACCGGAACTTTGCGGGACGTCAGGGTCCCGGTGCGCGAACCCACCTGCTGTCCCCGGCAATGGCGGCCGCCGCTGCGGTCAGCGGACGCTTGTGCGACGTGCGCGAGATGACGGCTTGAAGCCCGTGCTTCGTGTGCAGGGCGGCGCCTATCCGCTGGGTTCTGCGAACATCGATACCGATTGCATCATCGCGGCGGAACATCTGAAGACGACCAGCCGCACCGGCCTCGGTGCGCATGCATTTGCGACGCTTCGGCGCGGTCAGCGGACCGTTTTCGATGATCCCGCTTATGCGGGGGCAAGGATTCTTATCGCCGGTGCGAATTTCGGTTGCGGTTCAAGCCGCGAGCATGCGGTCTGGGCGCTGATGGATCTTGGCATCGCTGCGGTCGTCGCGCCGTCATTCTCCGATATTTTCGCAGGGAATGCCTTTAAGAACGGATTGCTGACCGTCGCGGTGGACCCGAGCGTGGTCGATCGACTGATCGTGGTTGCGCAACGTGAGCCGATCACGATCGATCTGGAAACCATGACGATCACAACACCGTTTCAGGATCGGTTCGAATTCGAACTTGATCCGTTCCGTCGGATCTGCCTTCTCGAAGGGACCGACGAGATCGCGCTTACGCTCGCGAAGGAAGCGGCAATCACGGCTTATGAAACGCATTTACCGACGCCGGTTCCACGGCAGCTTGCGCTCGATCGATAACCCGGCGGTCTTCATTAAGCCGACACGCAAGGCCGCTCAGAACAGCAGGGTAAGCGCGTAAAAGCCCGCACCCATGATCGCCGATGCAGGGATCGTGATGAGCCACGCGATCACCACCCCGCGCGCGACCCCCCACCTGACAGCGGACGCGCGGCGCGCAGTGCCGGCACCGATGATCGCGCCGGTAATCGTATGGGTCGTCGAGACTGGGATGCCGAGCAACGACGCGCCGAACAATACGATCGATCCGGCGAGCGAGGAACTGAAACCTTGATGCTGCGAAAGTTTGGTTATCCTCGATCCCATCGTCTCGATGATCTTCCAGCCGCCCGTCATGGTGCCGAGCGCGATCGCGATATAGCAGCTTATCGCGACCCAGTGCGGCACCTCGAAAGGGCCGGTCAGGCGGCCCGTCGAATACAGCAGGACCGTGATGATCCCCATCGTCTTTTGCGCATCGTTCAGGCCGTGGCTGAGCGAATAAGCTGCGGAGGAAACGAGATGAAGCGAACGAAACGTTCGCTCCGCCTGATAGGCCGTCGCGCGTCGAAGGGCCCAGCTTGAGGCGAGCATTACGAACATCGCCAGAAACATGCCGAGCGCGGGCGAGAGAACGATTGCGATCAGCGTCTTGTTGAGGCCGACCCATTTGATGCTGCCGATTCCAGCACGGGCAACCCCGGCACCGACTAGGCCGCCGATCAGCGCATGACTTGACGACGACGGGATACCGCGCATCCAGGTGATGACGTTCCACGCCATCGCGCCGCCCAGCGCGCCGAATATCACGGCAGGAGTGATGACGTCCTCGTCCACCAGCCCCTTGCCGATCGTGGCGGCGACGGCGTGGAGGCTGGGGAACGCGATCGTCAGGAAATAGGCGGCGAAATTGAAGAATGCTGCAAAGGCGACGGCACGCACGGGAGTCAGCAGCCGGGTCGAAACCACAGTCGCGATCGAATTGGCCGCATCGTGGAGGCCGTTCAGATAATCGAACGCCAGCGCAACCACGATCAGCGCAACGAGCAACGGAAAGGCTAGTTCGTGCATGGTCGCGCCGCGCGTCAGGCGTGATCGATGACGATGCCGTCGACCTGATCGGCGACATCCTCAAAGGCATCGACGATCCGCTCGAGATGTTTGTAGATCTCCCGCTCGCTTACGAAGCGGAGCGTATCGGTCTGTCCATAAAGCTGCAGCGATCGCTTCAATCCCGCCGCGTGGATCTCGTCGGCATGCCCTTCGATCCGGATCAGCCGCTCGGTCAGTTCGTGAAGTCGATCACCGTTGCGGCCGATGTCGCGCAGGAGCGGCATCGCTTCAGCGGCAAGCCGCGCTGCATCGACGATGATACCGGCCATGTCGCGCATTTCGGGGGCGAAATCGGCGATGTCGTAAATATCGATTGCCGCGGCCGCGCCCTGCATTTCGTCGATTGTATCGTCAAGCGATCCGATCAGCGCAGTGATGGCACCGCGGTCGAACGGTGTGAGAAACGTCTTGCGCACTGACACGAGCACTTCGCGCGTGATATCGTCGGCGTCGTGTTCGCGCTCGATGATTTCGCGGATATGCTCCTTGGCACCACTGCCGTTTTCACCAAGCAGTCTGGCCGTGGCTTCAGCCCCCGCCAGGACCGTGGCGGCATGAGCCTCGAACAGCTCGAAGAAATTGCCCGTGCGCGGCAAGAGCCGCTGAAACCATCCGAACATTGAACCTAACCCCGATCGTTGCGCGACTGCACCCAACATGCCTGCCCGGCGAACCGCGGCTCGAAACTCGGACGGCGCGAAGGACCGGATCAGGTCTCGCAAATCCGGCTCATCGACCGCGTTCGCCGCATCGGCCAGTGCAAACCAGCGGCGATCCCTTTGCCCCTGTTCTTTCCATGCGGGAAGGATTTCATTCACCGCAAGCGGAAAAACATCGACATCTATCATCAGCGAAGCGCCACTGCTGCGCAGCTTGCGGTAACGATAGGAGCCGAGCGGACTGGGACAGAGCGCCCCCCGGACTCCCGCTTCTTCCTGCGCCTCCTGCGCTGCCGCGTTATGCGGGCTGAACCCCGTATCGACATTGCCCTTGGGGATGACCCAGCGGCCCGTTCCGCGCGATGTGACGAGCATGATCCGCACGCCGGCATCGTCGGGACTTCCATCCAGTCTGTAAGGTAGGGCGGCGATCTGTCGAATGGCTCGATCCTTCGTTGGACGCGCATGCCGAGCATAACGGGCATTGGGGATGTCGATACTAGGCTATGATGGCGGAAATGCGAGACGGCAAGTCCGCCGCGAGGTTCCGGCACGGCACCCGGTCGCGTAATTTATGTGCACAATGCCGTCGACGGGTCCATGATCGACAAATGTCGTTATTTCGCTGCGTCATTCTTATTATCGCCCTTTGCACAAGCTCGACAAACGCATTCGCGCAAGGCGCGCCGGTCGTGCCCGCCGAAGCCCCCGCGTCGCCGGAGACGGTCATATCGACGAAGACCGCGACCACGGAGAATACAGACATAGCCGGACGCATCCGGAGCATATTTTCCGAAATCGTGGCGCTGAAAGCCGTGCGGGTCCGCGTGTCTGCGGGGGTCGTTACGCTGCGCGGTACGGTGCCGGGCGCCGAGGACGCAAAGCGTGCCGAAAATATTGCGGGTCGCGTCGCCGGCGTCGTGACGGTGCAGAACGACCTGACGCGCGATCTGACGGTCGATACCAACCTGAAGCCGGCATTAGGTCAGTTCGGCAATGATCTGCGCGGCCTGGTGCAGGCGCTTCCGCTCCTCGGCGTGGCTGTATTGATTGGTTTGACGATCGGGATCCTTGGCTATCTGCTGGCCTCGATCGACCGGTTCTGGCGATGGGTAACGCCCAATCCCTTCCTCGCCGAACTGGCCGCCACCTTCGTCCGGTTCGTATTCGTCATTCTGGGGCTGATCGGGGCGCTCGAGGTACTCGGCGCGACCGCGCTGCTCGGCGGCGTGCTCGGCGGTGCGGGAATCATCGGGATCGCGCTCGGCTTCGCGGTTCGCGACACCGTCGACAATTACGTATCCAGCCTAATGCTTAGCCTTCGGCAGCCGTTCCGCGCCAACGACCATGTCGTGATCGAGGGCAACGAGGGACGCGTCGTCCGCCTTACCTCGCGCGCGACGGTGCTGATGACGCTCGACGGCAACCATTTGCGTATTCCAAACTCGATCGTCTTCAAGGCGGTGATTCTGAACTACACGCGCAACTCGGAGCGCCGCTTCGCCTTTGATCTCGGCGTAGACGCCGACGACGATCCGGTCGAGGGAATGGCGGTCGGGCTTGCCGCCGTGAACGCACTCAATTTCGTGCTCGATACACCGAAGGCGACGGCTATTATCCAGGACGTCGGCGATTCCAACATCGTGTTGCGCTTTTTAGGCTGGGTCGATCAGAAGGACACCGATTTCCTGAAAGGCCGCAGCCTTGCGATCAACGCGGCCGCTCATGCATTGACGACTGGCGGGTTCGCGCTGCCCGAACCGATCTACCGCCTGCGCTTCGATGAGGCCGCACCGCTGCCGCTGAAACGAGTAGACGCGGTACCGGTCCGCAAGGCACCGCCAGCCAAGCCGGTGCCAGCTGATCGAGCCGATCAGGATACCAGCCCCGATCTCCATGTCGAGCAGATGGTCGCCGACGAGCGCAGAACGAACGATAACGACGACCTGCTCGACAATAACCGGCCAATAGAATGACGCCGCAAATCGCGAGAACAGCTCTGCGGCGCAGAGGGCGCGGAGTTCGGACAGGGACAGTCGGAGGCCGGCAAACACCTGCGTATGAAGCGGTGGCGACGAAGGTCATATCGACGCTCCCCGCAGTCCGCCCACGCTAAGCACAGTTTGAACAAAGCGCCAGCGCCGCGCCATATCGTCGCGCGGTCGATTACGCCGAGGGGCAAACGCTTCGATCAAGGCGCTATTGGACGATCTCGAACTGACGCGCGGCAAGACGTCATGGGGCGTGATGTTCAGGCGCGGCCTCTTCGCCATCGAGGACGACGATTATCGAAGGATTGCCGCTGCGATGAAAGTGTCCCCCGAAGTCTGATGCGCAGGCACGCCGCAGCACCGGATCACCCCCGACCCACGACCGCGCTGTCGAGAAAACGATGGAGTTCGGGGGAAGTCAGGCCATCGGCGAGCGTCGACCAGCGATCGCACGCAAAGTCCTGGCCGATCAGCAGCTGGACCCAGCCGGGTTCGGTGAATAGTTCGTGACCATGCTGCACGATACGTGCGCCTTCGCGCCACTGTCGAAGCTTTTCGGTCAATTCCTGCGGAAGATTGGCGTTCCGCCGGTCACGCCAGAACGGCTCGTCGCGCGAATTGGCGTGGTAATGAAGGATCAGGAAGTCGCGGATGCGGTCATATTCTTGATCGGTCTGGGCATTATAGGCATCGCGTGCCGCGCCATTGCCACCGGCTGCCGGGAAGAGCTCGAGCAGCCGGGCAATCGCCGACTGGATCATGTGGATGCTGGTCGATTCCAGCGGTTCCATGAACCCCGATGCGAGCCCGATGGCGATGACGTTTCGTTCCCAGAACCGCTTGCGCTTGCCGGTCAAGAACCGCAGCGGCCTGGGATCGGCCAGAGGATCGCCGTCGACATTGGCAAGCAGTTGCGCGCAAGCCTCGTCCTCAGACAAATGAGCCGACGAATAGACCAGTCCGTTACCGGTGCGATGACGCAGCGGTATCCGCCATTGCCATCCCGCGCTGCGGGCAATCGCGCGCGTATAGGGGAGCAGCGGCTCCCGCCTCGCCGAGGCCACGGCAAGCGCGCGGTCGCACGGCAGCCAATGCGACCAGTCGTCAAAGCCGACGCCGAGCGCCCTGCCGATCAGGAGCGCGCGAAAGCCTGTGCAGTCTAGAAAAAAATCACCGTCGACGCAGCGATCACCGTCGAGCCGGAGCGCGGCGATATCGCCTGTCTCACCGCGCTCGATCGCCGCGACCGAGCCCTCGATCCGCTCGACGCCCCCCGCCTCTGCGACGCGGCGGAGAAGCGCGGCCAGGAGCGACGCATCGAGGTGGAAGGCATGCGATATATGCTCCGCCGCTGTCCCGGTACCGCGCGCGGCGACGGCGCTCGGGATATAATCGGCTAGCGGCGCAGCTATTCCCTCGGCGCGCCCGCGGAGCCAGTAATGGTAGAAGGGAACGACCCCCAGCCCGCGACCGATCGTCCCGAACGCGTGCATGTACCGGTGACCGGGCCGTTGCCAGCCGTCGAATTCGATCCCGAACTTGATCGTACCCTCGGTCGCGGCGAGCAGTTTTGCCTCGTCAAGGCCCAGCCCTGAGAACAGCAGGCGGATCTGCGGGATCGTCGCTTCGCCTACGCCGACGGTACCGATCGCGTCGGATTCGACGAGCGTGATCCGCGTCTGCCGCTGCACGAAGCGGGCGAGCATCGCCGCCGCGATCCAGCCCGCGGTACCGCCGCCGACGATGACGATCCGTCCGAGCGGCCTGTTCATCTCAATCCTCCCTGCCATCGCCCATATCGGCGATGGCAGGCGGATGCATCAGAACTTGTAGGCCAGTCCAGCCAGGAAGCGGCGGCCGTAATCCTGTGAATCGATGACCAGGCCCGAAGCCGAATCCTCGGTCACGAACGGCTCGTTGGTCAGGTTCTGGCCCTGGAACAGCAGACCCAGGCCCTTGAGAAAGCCGTTCTGGAACTCATAGCTGATCTGGCCGTCGACGACGGTTTCACCCCGCGCCTGCCGGTTGGTCGCGCCCGGCCCGAGCGAGATCACCTCGGCGAGAAAACCCGACCGGTAACGGATGCTGCCGCGTGCGGAGAAGCCCGCTTTTTCGAAATAGGCCGTACCGCTCGCAACGTTCTTCGACAGACCCGGAAGCGGCTGGCTTGGATTGCCGGGGTTCGCCTTGATACTCGATTCGGTCCTCGAATAGCTTCCGATCACGCCGAACCCGTTGAGGAAGCCGGCAAACAGATCGAGCGGAATCGTGCCCGAAACCTCGCCCCCGTAAAGTACGCCGCCGGTGCCGTTCACCGGCTGCGTGACGACGCCGATATTTGTTATTGGCGTAGCCCCGTTGGTCGGCGCCCCGGTGAAGTCGAACAGCACCTTGGAATCATAGATATAGTTTTCGAGATATTTGTAATATCCCGCCGCCGCGACATAGGCGCCGCGGTTGAAATAATGCTCGAGCGATATGTCGACACCGTCGGCAATCCACGGCTTGAGCTTCGGATTGCCGCCGCCCGCCGCGAAAAAGGCGCTGAACGGGTCCGTCGAGCTCGCCAGCGAGGGATTGGTCGAATAGTTGAACGACGCCTTCAGCTGATCCATTCGCGCCCGCGCCAACGTACGGGCAAAGCCGATACGCAGCACGTTCTCGTCGTTGAACCGCATGCTGAGGTTCATGCTCGGCAAGAGGTCGAAATACTTCCGCCCGCCGTCATTATTGCCCACGCTGCCGGTGAAGTTCGAAAATCCCGTTGAACTCTGGTCGGTGTAAACACCCTGCACGCCGATGTTGCCCGAAAACGATCCGGCAGCGGTCGGCTGATCGAAATTGAACCGCAGCCAGCCGGTCGATACGTTTTCAGTCAAGGTCCAGGTGTTGAAGGCTGTGGGCTCGTTTGCCGCGATCAGCTTGGTCAAAATGCCGTCATTGACCAGCCCGACCGGATCGAAGCTGACCTGACCCGGAATGCCCAGATAAGCTAGGCTGGTCGTTCCCAGATAATATTGCGAAGGAACGGTAACGCTGGTCGAGTGCGTCGGATCGTTGATGTTCGCGGTTGCCGACAGGAACAACGAAGTCGGGACATAGGATTTCTTGCGTGACGTGTAGTTCCCGCCGACTTCAAGGCTAGTCGCATCGTCGATCTCGTAACTGACGCTTCCGCGAAATGCGTAGAGTTCGTCCTTCACCTTGGGCTGGCTGAAAAAACCGTCCTGACCCCCCGGTACCGACCCCGGACGCGGACCGTCCGCCCATCCGCGCGGGCTGGTCAGCTTGATGAGCGCCGGGTCCGCATAATTGATGTTCGTCGTGAACGTCGTGATCCCGTCCGGCTGGGTCTGGAACCCTACCGAATCATAGGGGCCGTTGCCCACCCCGCGAGAGACGCCCGAATAGGTTTCGATATAGGTATCGGTGCGCTTCACCCGCGAATAGCTGGCATCGCCGACGAAGGTAAGTTTGCCGCTGATATATTTGGAATTCAACCCGCCCGACAGGATTTCCGCGTCGCGCTCGACATAATCGTTGCGCACGACGCCCTTGACGTGGTCCCAAGTGCCGGCCGTGATCGAATTGCCCGACACCGTATAATCAGGACGTAGAACCTCTCCGCCGCCGCCCCAATAAAACGGGATTTCGATGCCGCGAAGCGACTGTTTCTCGTTAAACTTCGTATAAAGCGCATCGAGCGTCGTGGTCCAATCGTTTGTGGGTTGCCATTCGACCGTACCGATCACGCCTGTTCGAACCAGATTATTGGACTGGACGAAGGGTTTCGCGCCGCCGAGCACATATTTGCCCTGCGCGGCAGCGTATTGGCTATTGCAACCACCGCCGCCGGCCACTTGATAAGCGGCGCTGCCGCCGCAATCGAAGGTTGGATAACCCCAGGCGTTATAGCGCTCGAACTGGCTCGGCTGTTCGCTGTGTGCTACGCCGATCGTTACACCGATCGTATCGTTGGCAAACTGGTCGATATAGGTGCCGCTCGCGCGAAAACCCTTGTTGGTCGTGTCGGCGTTCAATTCACCTTTGGTGACGATTTCACCGCGGATGTTACCGGCTAGGACCCGCTTGCCGTATTCAAGCGGGCGAATTGTGCGGAGGTCGATCGTACCGGAAATGCCTTGGCCGATCAGTCCCGCCGACGGCGTTTTGTAAACGACGACCTGACCGAGAAGTTCGGCCGGATATTGGTCGAACTCGACCGCACGGTTGTCATTGGTCGTCACCTGCTCGCGGCCGTTGAGGAGCGTCGTCGAGAAATCCGGTGCGAACCCGCGGATAGAGATCACCTGATCGCGACCGTCGACACGCTGCGCGGTCAGGCCGGGAAGACGGGCGATCGATTCGGCGATCGAATTGTCGGGCAACTTGCCAATATCCTCGGCCGAGATGCTCTCGACGATCTGGTCGGAATTGCGCTTCTCGGTAATGGCGTTGGCGATCGCGGCGCGAAAGCCCGTGACGACGATGTCGTTGCCGACCGCGTCCTGTCCGACCACCGCCTGTCCTGCGACCTCTCCCGCCTCCCGGGTCGGCACTTCGGTGCTGCCGCCCGGCGTCTGGGTCGATGCGGGATTGGGCGTGCTCGGGACGTTTGTCGTCGCCGATGTCGCCTGATCGTCGGACGCGTCGGGGGGCGTCTGCTGCGCGATTGCCGGAGCGGCCATCAGTAGAGCGATACCGAGCGCGCCGGAACTCGCGGTCGCTCGCCAGCAAGCGTTCCGGTTCCTGCGGGTGAATTCCTTGAACTGTTCCATCTCGGCCCCTCTCCCTGTGCATGACGCCCGCTGATGCAGGTCGCGTAACGGCGCGATTAGTTGTTGCGCAATCGTTTACAGGATCAGTTATAAAATCCAAGTGGGGGTGTGCAAAATTTGCCGACCGCAACATTTCTGCCACACCGGCGTAAAAGCCGTTAGGGTCGCTCCTCAGGTGTTCGCCCGGCTGTACCGGTCAAGCAAGCGATCGTGCGACGGCATCTGGCCTGCCGCCTCGACCATCACCCTGCGCAGCGTCGCCAGCTTACCGGCAGCTCCGACATCGGGATGCTGGTCGACCAGCGGATCGTAGCCGACCGGTTCGATGCCCTGGCCGATCAGCACCGCGGCCCAACTAGGATTGAGGAACAGTTCGGGCCCCGGCGACACCAGCCGCCCGCTGCGGCGGAAATGGTCGAGGCGATAGGAGAGGAACTCGGGAATCGGCATCGCGCGCACCCGCCGCCACAAGTCGCCCCCGGCGCGCGCATTCGCGTGATAGTGCAGGATCAGGAAATCCCGGATGCGTTCATATTCCTCGCCGGTCAGCCGGTTGAATTCGCGCGCGGGCAGCGGATCGCCGCCTGCGTCGGGGAACAATGCCAGAAACCGGGTGATCGCACTCTGGACGAGATGAAGACTGGTCGATTCCAGCGGCTCCATAAAGCCTGCGGCAAGCCCGAGCGCCAGGCAGTTGCGATGCCAGAACGCCTCGCGCCGCCCGGTCGTGAAGCGGAGCGTTCGCGGCGCGCCGAGCGACGCGCCGTCGAGCGAGGCGAGCAAGGTCGACGCCGCCTCGTCCTCGCTCAAATCGCTGCTGCAAAAAACATAGCCGTTACCGGTGCGGTGCTGGAGCGGGATCCGCCATTGCCAGCCCGCCTCGCGCGCGGTCGACCGGGTGAAGGGCATGCGCTCGCCGGTGACGCTGCTGCCCACCGCGACCGCGCGGTCGCACGGCAGCCAGTGCGACCAGTCCTGGTATCCGACGCCGAGCGCCTTGCCGATCAACAGCGCGGCGAACCCCGAACAATCGATAAAGAAATCTCCCTCGACACGCCGCCCGCCGGCGAGCGTTACACAGGCGATGTCGCCGCGCTCCCCATCAATGGCAACGTCGACGACACGGCCCTCGGTACGGGTGACCCCGCTCTGCTCTGCGATCTGCCGCAGAAAGGCGGCGAACAGACCGGCGTCGAAATGATAGGCATAGTCGAACGTGGACTGAACCTTGCGCGGGTCGCCTTCGGGATGCGCGAACCGCCCGCGGCTCGCCATTGCCCACGCCATCGACAGTTCGTCGAGCGGTCCCGCGGCGGCACCGTGCGCCAGCCAGTGCTGATGGACGGGCAGCGTATCGAACCCGATCCCGTAAGTGCCGAAGGGGTGGAAATAGCGCGCGCCCTCACACCGCCAATCGACGAATTCGATGCCGAGCTTGAAACTCGCTTTGGTCGCGCGAACGAAGCTCGCCTCGTCAATGCCGAGGCTCTGGAGAAAGGTCTTGAGCGGCGGGATCGTCGCCTCGCCAACGCCGACCGCGCCGATCTCGTCCGATTCGATCAACGTGATCCGGCAATCGCCGCGCACCGCCCTGCCGAGGGCCGCCGCCGCCATCCATCCGGCCGACCCGCCGCCGACGATCACGATCCGGCGCAAACCCTTGTTCATGGCTGGAGCGGTACGGCGAGCATCGCCTTCAGCCGCCGCCGCAGTTCAGGCGTCATCTCGCCGAACACCCCGCGCGCCGCATCGGGCAGATGTGCGACCGGATCGCCGTTCGCGCCGAAGATATAATGGTCGAACATCGTCCGCCACGCCGCGCGCTCGTTGTCGGGCAATTCGCGGAGCGTCAGCAGCGCGTGGAACAGCGTGAACAACGGCGTGATCAGATAGTCCGGCCCGTCGCGCCACCAGAAATTTATCAGCGCGCCGACAGCGTCGAGCGATTCGACATGATGCCACCACAGGCTCGGTACGTAGAGCGCATCGCCGGGCTCGAGCTCGGCGATCTCGGCTGCTGCCACCGCGTCGCGGAACAATGGGAAGCGGTCGAGATCGGGGGCGTGAAAATCGACCAGGCTCGTCGGCTGACCCGCCAGCGTGAAATCGAGCGGCCCGACATAGAGGTTCCTCACCTGATCGGTCGGAAACAATGTGAAGCGCCGCTGCCCCGCGACGACACAGGCGAGGTTCTGCGGCACGTCCCAATGCGCGGCGGTGCGCGCCCGCCCGCCGAGCCACAGCGATACCAGCATCTCACGCCCCGCCTCGAGCAGCGGCATCGGCACGGCGGGAAGCAGCGACGGCAGCGTGGGCGCGAGCGGGATCGCGCCGGCATAGACCGACCAGGCGGTTGCGTCGTCGCGATTTTCGAGCAGATAGCCGATCAGTTCGGCCAGCTGTAGTTCGCGCCGCTCGTGATTGAAGCCGGTGACATTGTCCGAATAACCGAACCGCCCCGCAATATCGGGCGAACCGAACCATGCCTTAATGTTGCGCTGTGCAGGAACGCTGCCCAGATAGCGCGCGAGCGCTTCGGGGGATTGACGCCCCGCCGTGACGATCGGCCAGTCCCCGACCAGCCCCTTCAGTACCACGGGACGGCCGACGGGTACGATCTCCTCCTCGAACCGCTGGCGCGTTACACCCTCCAGCACCGGGACAGAGGGGGTGCCCTCCCACATCGATCGCTCTCCTCGGCCATCGATCTAGCGCCGCCAGCCCACGAACGGAAGACGGCTCGCGGCATCCGCGTGTAGTCGCTATACCAGACGCAAAACGAAGGAGAGGATGATGACGAAGCGATGGGCATTGGCGGTACTGGCGGCGCTCAACATCGCGATGCCCGCCGCCGCCCGGCCAGACGCCACGACCAGCGTTCGCGCGCGTCCGCCCGAGGACGAGGTAATCTATTTCCTCCTGCCCGACCGGTTCGAAAACGGCGACCCTGCCAACGACCGGGGCGGCCTATCCGGCGATCGGCTCGTCACCGGCTTCGATCCTGCCTCGAAGGGATTTTTTCACGGCGGCGACCTGACCGGGCTGCTGCGCCGCCTCGACTATGTGCAGGGGCTGGGCGCCACTGCGATCTGGGTTGCGCCGATCTTCAGGAACAAGGTCGTTCAGGGCGAACGAGGGCAAGAAAGCGCGGGCTATCACGGCTATTGGATCACCGACTTCACGCATGTCGATCCACATTTCGGCACCGATGCCGACTTTAGGACACTCGTCGATGCGGCGCATGCGCGAGGGCTGAAGGTCTATATGGATATCGTCGTCAACCACACCGCCGACGTCATCCGATATCGCGAATGTCCGGCCTCGCTTTGCGAGTACCGCAGCCGCGCCGATTATCCTTATGTCGGCCCAAACGGCGCGATCAATCACGGCTTTGCGGGGGACAATGTCCGGACCGGCGCGAACTTCGCGCGCCTCACCCGTCCCGATTATGCCTATACGCCGTTCGTTCCGAAGGGAGAGGAACACGTCAAGTCGCCCGATTGGCTGAACGATGTCACCCTCTATCATAATCGCGGCAATTCGACTTTCGCCAATGAAAGTTCGACGATGGGCGACTTCGCGGGACTCGATGACGTCTTCACCGAAAACCCGCGCGTCGTCGCGGGCTTCATCGACATATATGCGGGCTGGATCGATCGATACGGCATAGACGGCTTCCGCATCGACACCGCGCGCCACGTGAACCCCGAATTCTGGCAGGCATTCGTCCCCGCGATCCTGTCGCGCGCGAAAGCTGACGGAATCCCTAATTTCCACATTTTCGGCGAAGTCGCGCTCGATGATCCCGGCGTCCTTGCGCTGCATACCCGCGTCGACCGGTTGCCCGCGGTACTCGACTTCGCCTTTCGCCGTGCGGTGCTTGACGTGGTCGGCGCGGGCAAGAGTCCCGCCGCGCTCGCCGCGTTGTTCGCGCGCGACGCGCTTTATGAAGGCGGAGAGGCGACCGCGCGGCGGCTGCCGACCTTCATCAGCAATCACGACGACGGGCGCTTCGCCTTTCATGCGCGCCGGGCGCTCGCGTCGATCAGCGACGACGAACTGCTTCGCCGCACGACGCTTGCGCATGCGATGCTGCTGACGCTGCGCGGGGTGCCGACCGTCTATGCGGGGGATGAACAGGGTTTTGCCGGCGACGGCAATGACCAGGACGCGCGCGAGGACATGTTTGCGAGCGGGACGCCAAGCTATAACGACAACCGCCTGCTCGGCACGAGCGCGACGACCGCCATCAGCAACTTCGATCTGCACCATCCTCTTTACCGCACGATCGCCGCGCTCTCACGTCTGCGCACCAGTCACCCCGCACTGACCGCGGGTCGCCAGATCACGCGCGACTATGACGACCAGGCGGGGCTGTTCGCGGTGTCGCGGATCGATCCTGGCAGCGGGAAAGAGATCGTGGTCGCATTCAACACCGCAACCGCGCCGATCACGCGGCGGATCGAAGTCGATGCACAAAGCACCGGCTTCACGTCTCTGAACGGGCGCTGCCCTGCGCGAGCAGAGGTGCCGGGCAGCATCAGCGTGACGATTGGGCCGCTCGACTATATCGTCTGCGCGGCCCGCTAGCACATCTTCAAGTTGCGGCCCGTCTCCTCCGCTAAAGGTGATAGGCGCGTTCGCCATGCTCGGCGATATCGAGGCCTTCACGCTCGACCTCGATACTCGGCCGCATGCCCCAGAGCCTGTCGATCGCGAGGAACAGCACGGCGGCACCAATGCCGGACCATAGCAGCGTTACCAGCACGCTCTGGATCTGGACCCAGACCTGCGCCGCCATGTCATAGCTGCCGGCAATCATCGTTCCGGGCTGGGTCGCATAATCGGCGGTGCCCTGACCGCCAAGACCGGGTGCGACGAGTATCCCCGTGAGAATTGCCCCGGTAATCCCGCCGACACAGTGGATGCCGAACACATCAAGGCTATCGTCATAGCCGAACCGGGACTTGACCGTGGAGACGAAGAAGAAACAGATCGGCGACACGATCAGGCCGAGCACCACCGAACCCATCGGGCCTGCGAAGCCTGACGCCGGCGTTACCGCGACCAGACCGGCGACAACGCCCGAGGCCGCGCCAAGCAAAGAAGGTTTGCCCCGCATGATCTGTTCGCAGAGCAGCCACGACAATCCTGCTGCCGCCGTCGCGACGAAAGTGTTGATGAACGCGACCGTGGTAACGCCGTTAACCTCCAGATTGGAGCCGGCGTTGAAGCCGAACCAGCCCACCCACAGCAAGGAGGCACCAATCATCGTCATGGTTAGCGAATGCGGCGGCATCGGCTCCTTCGGGAAGCCTGCGCGTTTCCCGATCATCAGCGCCATGACCAGCCCGGTTATTCCGGCGTTGATATGAACGACCGTGCCGCCGGCAAAA
This sequence comes from Sphingomonas sp., assembly GCA_965219075.1. Taxonomy (GTDB): domain Bacteria; phylum Pseudomonadota; class Alphaproteobacteria; order Sphingomonadales; family Sphingomonadaceae; genus Sphingomonas. The sequence goes on along the minus strand of CBDCMM010000002.1, from coordinate 723,837 downwards.
TCGAGCGCGCCTTTCTGGAACAGCCAGCCCGCATCGGCATTGGCCGCATCGAGCGCGGCCTTGCCCGCAAGTGCCGCCTGCGCGATCGCATCCGGACCCTCCCAATACCAGACCATATGCGCGATCGGGAAATAGACGAGCGTTACCCAGAGCGCGACGAACAGCATCAGTGGCGAGAAGCGCACCCGCTCCGCCACCGACCCGACGAAGAGCGCCGGAGTGATGCATGCAAAGGTCATCTGGAAACAGATGTAGGCATATTCAGGGATGTAGACGCCGTTCGAGAAGCTCGCCGCCACGCTTGAGGCGTCAACGCCGCGCAGCAGCGCCTTGGACATCCCGCCAAAAAACGCGTTACCGCCCGTGAATGCCTCCGAATAGCCCCAGGTCACCCAGATCACCGAAACCATGCAGACGATCATCAAGACCTGGGTCAGGACGCTCAGCATGTTCTTGGTGCGCACCAGCCCGCCATAGAACAGCGCCAAGCCCGGCACCGACATCATCAGCACCAGCAGCGACGAAACCAGCATCCATGCCGTATCGCCCTTGTCCACCGTCGGGGCCGGGATAACGGCCGGTGCCTGCGCCGATGCGGGATGCGCAGCGATCACGGCAAGGCCCAGCGCGCCCAGCGCCACCATCAGATTGGTTTTTCGGCTCATCTCAAATTCCCCCTCAAAGTGCGATGTCGTCGGTCTCGCCCGTGCGGATGCGCACCACCTGGCCGAGATCGAGCACGAAAATCTTGCCGTCGCCGATCACGCCCGTATGCGCGACCTGCTGGATCGTTTCGACAACGGCCCTCGCGCTTTCCTCCGTGCAGGCGATCTCCAGCCGGATCTTGGGCAACATGCTGGTCTTGTACTCGGCACCGCGATAGATTTCTGTCTGCCCCTTCTGGCGACCGAACCCGCTCACCTCGGTGACAGTCATGCCCTGAACCCCGATCCCCGTAAGCGCCTCACGCACCTCGTCGAGTTTGAACGGCTTGATGATCGCTATGACGAACTTCATGGCTACCCCTGTTGCTGGTGACGGACGCGTTGCTGCTCATCGATCAGAATGCCGGTAAGATTTTGCTTATGATGCCGCCGTGACGACTTCCGGCCGGATGACCGGTCAGTCCGTGCGTCAACTGTACCGGGACAAAGGCCGATGGCTGCTCTGCAGATCGCCGTGATGTCGTCGCGCATCGAACCTGGCCCCCTTTATGGGCCGATCACGCATCCTCCCGGCAGGCCTTGTCTTGGTTATCTTGTGATCCAAGGCCTTTGTCTTGGATAAGAACATAACACCGCTATTGCGCTGCACAATAGAAAGTTTCGAGGTGCTGCTCGTAAAGTTTTATGGGCGACCCGAAGGCTTCGTCCCGGCTTGACCGGGTCCGGCGCGCGCCTCGCCGAGTGCGACCGGGTAGGCGGTGCTGTATTTCACCCGCTCCATGGCGAAGCGCGACGTGACATTCTTGAGCGGCAGCAATGCGATCAGCCGCTGATAGAAGGAATCGAACGCGGCCATGTTGGCAACCGCGAGGCGCAGAAGATAGTCAACGTCTCCCGCCATTCTGTAGACCTCCATCACTTCGGGCAAATCGAGCACTGCGGCGGCAAAGCGGTCGAGCCATTCGCGGCTATGGTCATCGGTTTCGATTTCGACGAGCACGGTCAGGCCCAGCCCGATCGCATCAGGGTTCAGGATCGCCACCCGCCGATCGATCACGCCGGTCTGCTCAAGCCGCTGAATGCGCCGCCAGCACGGCGTTTGCGACAGGTTCACCCGCGCTGCGACCTCGGCAATCGCCAGCGAAGCGTCCTGCTGCAGAATATCGAGGATCTTCAGGTCGATGGCGTCCATTCTCTTCAAACTCCGAATTTTAGAATAACCTTCTAATATCTCGTTCGTCTCGGCAAAGCTCGTGCTTTCTTTGGTTGATATGTTGCAGGTGCGATCTGCTGTGCGTAACTGAGGTCTCACAGTCGAAAATTTTGAGAATTCGGCACCGGCAGCCAGTCTTTGCGCGGGCCCGTCCGTTGAAGTGAAATAGAATATTCTTCCCAAGCGGGGTTAATAGACGTGGCAATCCGAACCCCTTCCGTGTTGGCCGAGCGGCCGCTCTCCGCGTCGCGCGAAGGGATCATCACGGAGCGACTGCGTGATGTGACCCGCCGCGTTACCGGGCGGATCGTATTCACGACCAGCTTCGGCATCGAAGACCAGCTGATCGCGCATCACATTTTCACCAATGCCCTGCCGATCCAGGTGGTAACGCTGGATACGGGCCGACTTTTCGACGCCACGCTTCGGCTTTGGAACGATACCGAGGCACGTTACGGGATTGCGATCAGCAGCTTTGATCCCGATCCGCAGGCAGTCTCTGCGCTGGTTGCGGAGATCGGTGTGAACGGCTTCTATGAATCCAAGTCTGCGCGTCTCGCTTGCTGCTCGGTGCGCAAGGTCGATCCGCTCGCTAGGGCTCTGGCGGATACTGCTGCGTGGGTGACGGGACTGCGCGCCGGCCAATCCAATACGCGCGCGGCGGTCGTCCTCGAAAGCCGCGACGACGAGCGCGGACTGCTCAAGGTCTCGCCGTTGTTCGACTGGACGAGAGACCAGGTCGCAGAGGACTGCGCAGCACTCGGTATTCCTATCAATACGCTACATGCGCGAGGCTTTTTATCGATCGGCTGCGAGCCCTGCACGCGCGCGATCCGGCCGGGCGAGCCGGAACGTGCCGGTCGCTGGTGGTGGGAGCAGGAGAGCAATAGGGAATGCGGCCTGCACGTTGCCGCCGGCGGGAAATTCGGCTCCGCTAGGATGGCATCGTGAATCCGCGTGTGCCCGTCGCCACGCCCGCGCGGATTGCCCTGCTTGCGAACTTGCCGCTGTTTCACCGCATCGCGGGGCGCAAGGTCCTGGTAATCGGCGAGTCCGCAGGCGCTGATTGGAAGGCGGAACTTGTAGCTGCCGCAGGGGCAGATGTCCGGCGCATCAAGGGGGATTGGCAGCCTGAAGATTTCCGGGATGCCGCGCTCGCTATAGCCGATTTGCCGGACGATACAGTTGCGCTTCGCTTCGTCGAAGAGGCGCACGCCTCTGGGGTCCTCGTCAACGTCATCGACCAGACGGAACTGTGCGACGTCCAGTTCGGGACGATTGTCAACCGGTCTCCGGTTGTTGTGGCGATTTCTACCGACGGGGCGGCGCCGGTGCTGGGACAGAGCATCCGCGAACGTATCGAATCCGTATTGCCGTTCGGCCTCTCTCATTGGGCGAAAGCGGCGAAGGCCTGGCGGCCGCGCCTCAGGGCACAAATCGACGCGTTCGCCGACCGCCGCCGCTTTTGGCAGCGCTTTGCCGAGGCCGCGTGGCGCGACCCGGAGCGTGAGCCGACCGACCAGGACTTTGACGCGCTGGTCGCGGCTCAGGCTTCGGGATCGCGCGGGAGCGTCACGCTCGTCGGCGCTGGGCCCGGCGATCCGGAACTGCTTACGCTGAAGGCGGTGCGTGCGCTGCAAAGGGCGACATATATTCTTTATGACGATCTGGTCGGCCCGGACATACTGGAGCTCGCCCGGCGCGAGGCCATACGGATCGCGGTCGGCAAGACCGGCTATGGACCTTCGTGCAGTCAGGCAGAGATTACCGCCCGGCTGGTCGCGCTCGCCGAGGCGGGCGAGACGGTGATACGCCTCAAGGGCGGCGACCCGCTGATCTTCGGTCGTGCTGCCGAGGAGATAAAGGCCTGCCGCGCGGCGGGCATACCTGTTGCCATCATCCCCGGCATTTCGGCCGGACAAGGCGCTGCGGCCGCGCTCGGCATCTCGCTTACGGAACGCAAGCGCGCACGGCGGGTGCAGTTCGTGACCGGGCATGGCGCGGACGGACGATTGCCAAAGGATATTGATTGGGGCGCGGTCGCCGATCGGAAAGCGACGACCTTGCTCTACATGCCGCGCCGCACGCTCCCTCAATTTGTCCGCATGGCGCTTGCCAAGGGGCTCGATCCGGCTACCCCGGCGGTCGCGGTTGCAGCAGCAACCCTGCCGGATCAACGCCATATCGGCGCGCCGATCATTGATCTTGTGACAGCCACGTCCGAACTGCCCCCCGGCGCGCCAATGGTCGTCATCATCGGATGGGTGGGACGACGCGAGGTCGCCATACGGCCGGCCCTGCTCGAATTCGATCAGGCGCTCGCTTCGTGACCGTGCCTCCTCGGCTGAGTGCACGCCGGCTTACCCATCTCGAACAGCTCGAGGCGGAGAGCATCTTCATCATGCGCGAGCTCATTGCCGAGGCCGAGCGACCGGTCATGCTCTATTCGCTGGGAAAGGACTCGGCGGTGATGCTGCATCTTGCCCGCAAGGCGTTCGCGCCCGCGCTGCTGCCTTTCCCGCTGCTTCATGTCGACACGACCTGGAAATTCCGTGCGATGTATGAAGAGCGCGACCGGCTCGCACGCATCGACGGCGTCAGGTTCCTTGTGCACCGGAACCCGGAGGCGGAGCGCCTCGGCATCAATCCGTTCGATCACGGCAGCCGCCATACCGACATTTGGAAGACCCAAGGGCTGAAGCAGGCGCTCGATCTTCACGGCTTCGACGTTGCGGTGGCGGGCGCGCGGCGCGACGAAGAGAAGAGCCGCGCCAAGGAGCGCGTCTTCAGTTTCCGCTCCGCGACTCATCGGTGGGATCCCCGCACGCAGCGCCCCGAGCTCTGGAACCTCTATAACGCCAGGAAACAGCCGGGAGAAACGATCCGCGTCTTCCCGCTATCGAACTGGACCGAGCTCGACATCTGGCAATATATCTATGCCGAGAACATCACCATCATTCCGCTCTATCTCGCGGCACCGCGCCCGGTGGTCGAACGCGACGGCGCGTTGCTGATGGTCGATGATGCGCGTTTTCGCCTTCGCGCGGGCGAGGTTCCGATGCTGCGCTCGATCCGCTTTCGCACGCTCGGCTGCTATCCGCTGACCGGCGCGGTCGAGAGCGAGGCGGCAACGCTTGCCGAAGTGGTTCAGGAGATGATCACGGCGACGACATCGGAGCGCACGGGCCGGGCGATCGACCGCGATGGCGGACCGGCGAGCATGGAAATGAAAAAGCAGGAAGGGTATTTCTGATGGCGACCGCGCTCCAGACGCTGTCCGCCGCCGAGCTTGCAGGCGTCGAGGTCGATCGTTTTATCGCGTCCAACCAGCGCAAGTCGTTGCTGCGCTTCATCACCTGCGGATCCGTCGATGACGGCAAATCGACGCTCATCGGTCGTCTGCTCTATGATTCCAGGCAGCTGCTCGACGACCAGATCGACGCGCTCCGGCGCGAAAGCGGTGTTCGCGGCGTCGATGGCGATGATCTCGATCTGTCGCTGCTCGTCGACGGCCTTGCCGCCGAGCGCGAGCAGGGGATCACGATCGACGTTGCCTATCGCTTCTTCGCGACGGCCCGGCGCAAGTTCATCGTCGCCGATACGCCGGGACACGAACAATATACCCGCAACATGGCGACGGGCGCGTCGACCGCCGAATTGGCCGTCGTACTTGTCGATGCCCGCAAGGGCGTGCTTCAGCAGACGCGCCGCCACTCGCACCTCGTTCGCCTGCTCGGTATCGAGCGGCTTGTGCTGGCGGTCAACAAAATGGACCTCGTTGCATTCGACGAAAGTGTCTTCAACAGGATAGTCGCCGATTATCGGACATTTGCGGACGCAGCCGGGATAAAAGATTTCACTGCGATCCCGCTGTCCGGACGCAGCGGCGACAATGTCATGCATCGCTCAGTAGCAATGCCTTGGTATGAAGGCCCGACACTGCTCGAGCATCTTGAATTGGTCGAGACAGGAGAGCGACCTTCCGTTCCAGCACCGTTCCGGATGAGCGTTCAGTGGGTCAACCGCGCCGGCCAGGATTTTCGCGGCTATGCGGGCTTGATTGCGAGCGGAGAGCTGAGCCTTGGGGACAGTATAACGTCATTGCCCGGCGGACACAGCGCCACCATCGATTCGATCCTGACGGCGCGCGGCGCGAGTAATATTGCGGTCGCCGGTGAGGCGGTCACGCTGACATTTGCCGAGGCGATCGATTGTTCGCGCGGCGATCTTCTCACGGCCGCTTCGTCGTCGCCGGTGCTCACCGATCAGCTTGCAGCGACGCTGGTCTGGATGGATTCCTCAGCGCTCGTCCCGGGCGGTGACTATTGGCTGAAGGTCGGCGCGCGCATGGTCACGGCGCGGATCAGTCGCGTCGTGCAGCTGCTCGACATCGGCGGCGACGATCCGTTGCCCGGCCGCCCGCTGGTGCTGAACGACATCGGCGAGGTTGAGATCACGCTCGACCGCGAGATCCCCCTCATCCGCTACGCCGAGAATCGCCGGCTCGGCGGGTTCGTGCTGATCGATAAATCGAGCAACGCCACCGTCGCGGCCGGGATGGTGCGCGGCGTACCGGTCGCCGCGGCAGAGGGCGGGCGTACCGCTCGGCAGAGAGAATTGCTCTGGATTGCAGCACCCTCGGCAGAAGAGCGGACTGCCTATGCGCAATCGCTGAAGTCGGCATGGGCAGCAATAGGACATTCCTGCCTGATCCTTGACGAGGAGGCGCTCGCCGACCTCGATCGCGATCTGCCGTCCGATGCCGGCCCTGAACGCATGCGCCGCCTGCGGTCGGTCGCCACGCTGATCCACAATGCGGGCGTCGACGTCCTGATCACCGCCGACGTGCAGGGCGCGGACGCGCATCCCGGGCGCCGGATCGAGGCGGGTGATGGCTCTGCCATCCCCAATGACTGGGTAATCTGAACCATGAACGCGACCGCATCCTTTCCCGAAGACGCACTTACCATCGAGCAATGGCAGCTGCTCGAAGGTTTGGCGCAAACGCTCAACCCTGCTCAGGCGCGCTGGGTCAGCGGCTATTTTGCGGGGTTTCAATCCGGTTTGGGCCGAGGCGGCAGCGTGGTGTCGGCCGTCACCGGACAATCGCTCTCAACCGCACCGACCGTCGCCGCGCGAACGCTCACCATTCTATACGGCAGCGAAACCGGTAACGCCCGCGAACTCGCAAAATCGCTCTCAGCGGCAGCGGACGCGGCGGGATTGAGCAGCGAAATCGCGGATATGGCTGACTACAAACCGCGTCGGCTGAAGGATGCGCAGGACATACTGGTGATCATCAGCACGCATGGTGAGGGCGATCCGCCGCAAACAGCGACGGGATTCTTCGAGTTTGTCGAGGGCCATCGGGCACCACGTCTGGAAGGCGTTCGCTTCGCGCTGCTCGCCCTCGGCGATTCCACTTATGAGAAATATTGCGAGGCGGGCAAGCGGCTCGATTCGCGCTTGGCGGAACTCGGCGCGCAAAGATTGCGGGAACGGGTCGATTGCGACGTCGACTATGACGACGCTGCCTCGCTCTGGGGTGCTGAACTGACTGCGCTGTTCACGGTTGACGCAACCGCCGTCGCCTCGTCGCATGCTGCAACGCCCAAGGCCGCGGGCGCTCAGGCCCTGCACGACAAGCAGAACCCGTTCGCGGCCACCCTGCTTGAGAACATCCCGATCGTTGGCCGCGCTTCAACCAAACAGACGCGCCATTTGGAACTCGATATTTCCGGTTCGGGTCTGACCTACCAGCCCGGTGATGCGCTGGGCGTCGTCGCGGCGAACGACCCCGTCGTGGTCGAAGCCATCATCGCCGCAACCGGGCTCGATAAGGACGCACCCGTTCTCGTCAAGGGTGAAACGCTCGCCCTTTCGCAAGCCCTGGAACATTATTACGAAGTGGCAGCGGCAAGTCCGCGCTTCCTTACGCAATGGGCGGAATTGAGCGGTGCAGAGACGCTCAAGAAACTCGGCGAGGTCGATGCCGCCGCGGAGAGGATTGCGTTTCTGCGCGATCACCACCCGGTCGACATCATCCGCCGCTTCCCCGCGCCCGGCATTGCAGCAAGGGATTTTGTGGCTGGCCTTCGCCCCATACAACCGCGGCTCTACTCGCTTGCGTCCAGCCTGTCGGCCGTACCCGATGAAGCGCATCTGACGCTCGCGCCGGTGCGCTACAACCTCCACGGGCAGGCCCGAAACGGGGTGGCGTCATCATTGCTCGCCGACAGGATCGAGCCGGGTTCGAGACTGCCGGTCTATATCCAGGAAAACCCGCAATTCCGTCTGCCGGCTAGCGACGCGCCGATCATCATGGTTGGTGCCGGAACGGGCGTCGCGCCATTCCGCGCGTTTATGCAGGAGCGCGAAGCGACGGGTATCGGCGGCCCGTCTTGGCTGTTCTTTGGCGAGCGCAATTTTCGGAGCGATTTTCTCTACCAAACCGAATGGCAGGCGTGGCTGAAGGCGGAAACCCTGTCGCGCATGGACGTTGCCTTTTCGCGCGACGATGCGGGCAAAGTCTACGTCCAGCACCGGATGCGCGAAAACGCGGCCGCGCTCTTTGCCTGGCTTGAGGACGGCGCACATTTCTACGTCTGCGGCGATGCGGCCGCGATGGCGCATAATGTCAACGAAGCGCTCGTCGAGCTGATCGCAAAAGAGGGCGGTTTCGGGCGGGATGCAGCGGAGGACTATGTCCGACGCCTCATCGCCGATCATCGCTACCAACGTGACGTTTATTGAAAGCCGGAAACCATGACTACCGATACCCTCAACGTCGATCGCAGCACGGATATATCACAGCCGCTGGACCGGCTGGGTCCGGACGAGACGCTGAAATACAATAGCGACCAGCTTCGAGGGACGATCGCGCTCGGACTGCTCGACCGCATCACCGGCGGGGTAAAGTTCGAAGAAAACAAGTTGATGAAATTTCACGGCGTCTATCAGCAGGACGATCGCGACATTCGTGACGAGCGCCGCCGCCAGAAGCTGGAACCGGCATACACCTTCATGGTTCGCGTGAGGCTGCCGGGCGGTATCTGCACGCCCGCGCAGTGGCTGAAGATGGACGAACTCGCCCGCGCGCATGGCGGCGACACGATCAGGCTGACGACACGGCAGACCTTCCAGTTCCACTGGGTCGTCAAGGAGGCGGTAAAGCCCGTCATCCAGGGACTGCATGAAGTGTTGCTCGACACGATCGCGGCGTGCGGGGATGATGCCCGCGGCGTGATGTCGACCGCCGACCCCGATGATTCCGCGCTTCACGCCGAAGTTGCCGGACTGGCAAAATCCCTGAGCGCCCTGATCATCCCGCGCACCCGCGGTTATCACGAGATCTGGTACGACAAGGAGCGCGTCGCGAGCTCCGAGCCCGAGGAGCCGTTCTACGGCAAGACTTATCTGCCGCGAAAGTTCAAGATCGGTTTTGCGATCCCGCCATCCAACGACATCGATGTCTATACGCAGGATCTCGGCCTGATAGCGATCGCAGGGCAAGGCGGGCTTGAGGGCTTCAACGTCGCGATCGGCGGCGGCATGGGTCGCAGCGATCAGGATGCCAACACCTTCGCGCGCCTTGCCGACGTTATCGGCTTCATTCCGGCCGATCGGCTCGTCGCGCTGAGCGAGGCGGTGATGAGCATACAGCGCGATTACGGGAATCGTGCGGAGCGTGCACGCGCGCGGTTCAAATATACCGTCGAGGACAAGGGCCTCGCCTGGGTCAAGGCGGAGATCGAACGGCGCTTAGGGTCTGAACTTGTTCCCGCAAAGCCCTTTGCATTCTCGTCCAACGGCGACCGCATCGGGTGGCGCAAGCGTAAGGACGGGCGATGGAACTTCACGGTGTTCATCGAAAACGGCCGTGTTTCCAATCGTCCCGGCCATACGAGCATGGATGGACTTCGCGCGATCGCTGCGATCCACAAAGGCGATTTTCGCCTGACGCCCAATCAGAACCTCATCATCGCCGATATCGCCGAAGAGGCCCGCGCCGCTATCAAAGCGCTACTCGAAACCTATGGGCTGGACGCAAGCGAGACATCGGCGCTTCGGCAAAACTCCATCGCCTGCGTATCGCTGCCGACATGTCCGCTCGCGATGGCAGAGGCGGAGCGCTATCTTCCCGAACTGGTCGGCAGGATCGAGCTGCTTCTCGCCGATCATGGCCTCGACCGGGAGGCGATCACCATCCGCATGAGCGGTTGCCCGAACGGCTGTTCGCGCCCTTACGTGGCGGAGATCGCGCTGACCGGCCGGGCGCCGGGCAAATATAATCTTTATCTGGGCGCCGGTTTCCACGGCGAACGGCTTGGGCAGCTTATGGGTGAAAACATCGGTGAGGCTGCGATCCTCCAGATGCTTGACGAATGGTTCGGGCGCTACGCCCGCGAACGCGCGCCATCGGAACATTTCGGTGATTTCGTCGCTCAGCAATTGGTATCTGCCTGACACCCGGCGTTGCGCTTGCGGATGCCGTTCAAGCCTGGGTCGGCATGAGCAAGGATTGCAGCTATCTGTACGATCGACGACGGCGTGGCTAATGCGTCGCAGGACAGACGCGCGCAAACATTGGAGGTCAGGCAGATCGTCATGCGCGTCCGCTGAACAAGGATATCCGTTGGACCAAGCCGTCTCAATCACCGTGCAGCAGTTGATCGACGGACTCGACGAACCCGGCCTGGTCGTTGCCGACGGCATCGTTCGGATGAGCAATGCTGCGGCGCGTGCGGCGCTTGGGGCTTCGATCGACGGGCGCGACGTTCGGCTGGCAATCCGCCATCCCGCAGCGGTCGAGCGGCTGATGGCAATCAGCGCCGCTCCGTCCGAGGTTGAATTTGCCGGCCTCGGCGAGGCGGAACGTCACTGGCTGATGTCGGTCATTCCGCTTGGCGAAGGATCGAAGTTCGTTCGCCTGACCGACCGTAGCGCTGTCAATGCCGCCGAGCGGATGCGCGTCGATTTCGTTGCCAATGCCAGCCACGAATTGCGGACGCCGCTGGCGACCATCGTCGGCTATGCCGAAACGCTGCGTGAGGCTGACGCCGCGCTCGACAAGGACACCCGCGCGCGCTTCGCCGCCATCGTCCATGACGAGGCGCGGCGGATGCAGCGGATCGTCGAAGATCTGATCTCCTTGTCGCGGATCGAAGCCGAGCGGTTCATCGCGCCCGACGACCGGTTGCCGATACAGCCGCTTGTTGAACGCGCGGTTGCGAACCATCGGCACATGGCCGACGAGCGCAACAGCGAAATTCTGCTCGAGATCGAAGCCGGATTGCCGGTGATTACGGGGGACAGCAGGCAGCTGCTGCAATTGTTCGACAATTTGATCAGCAATGCGCTGCGTTACGGGCGAGCGGCGACGTCGGTGAAGATCGAGGCCGCACCGGAGGGGCGGTTCGTCCGGGTGTCCGTGACCGATCAGGGTGAAGGCATTCCCGCCGAGCTCATCCCGCGACTGACCGAGCGTTTCTTCCGGGTCGACGGCGGCCGCAGTCGTGCGCTTGGGGGAACCGGTCTCGGTCTCGCCATCGTCAAACATATCGTCGAACGCCATCGGGGCAGGCTGGAGATCAACAGCAAATTGGGAGAAGGCACCAGGGTCAGCGTGCTGCTGCCGCTCGCCTTAGCGTCATAAAAATGTAACCGCGCCGTAACATGGCCTACTTGGAATCGTTCTAGGTCTCGGCTGACCTGATCGACGGAGGCCGTGTTTGATGACGACCGCACTGACGGCCGGACCCCTCTTTCATCCCGGCGTGCCGCGCACCCGCTGCTATATTACCGGCCTTTACGGCTGAGGAGACTATATGGAAACCAATCTCCACATGATCACCGCAATCGACCGGGAACGCGACGAATTGCGCGCGCTGATCAGTCAGATGGGCGGCCACGCGGAAAACGCGCTCCGAGAGGCGGTGCGCTGCTTGATGCAGCGCGATCTTGAGGGCGCCGCCCGTATCGTCGATCAGGATCACGCGCTTGACCGGATGGAGGTCGAGGCGGAGCGTATGGCGCTCCAGATGATCGCCCTGCGCGCGCCGCTTGCGGATGACCTGCGCGAAGCCGTGGCGGCGCTCAAAATCACCGGAGTTGTTGAGCGGATCGGCGATTACGCCAAGAACATCGCCAAGCGCGTGCCGCAACTTGATCGTCCATCGGAGATCGAGCCGATTTCATTGTTGCCGGAAATGGCGCGGATCGCCGCCGAACTGGTACGCGACGCCCTTGATGCGTTCGTCGAGCGCGATCCGGAAAAGGCGGAACGCGTCTGCGCGGGCGATCAGCTGGTCGACGATTTCTACAACAGTATTTTCCGGGCGTTACTCACCTTCATGCTCGAAAGTCCGCACCACATCGGTCCCGCCACGCATTTGCTGTTCATCGCAAAACATATCGAACGCATTGGAGACCATGCAACCAACATCGCCGAAATGGTCTATTTTGCCGCAACCGGCGAGCGACCCGGCGAGCGGCCCCGCGGTATCAATCCGGTAGAGCAGTCATGATCGCCAAGACGGTTCTTCTGGTCGAGGATGACCGCACGCTCGCCGACCTTCTGATCTGGCATCTTCAGCGCGACGAATACAGCGTAACCCACACGACCGACGGGGACGAGGCGCTGTTGCTCGCGACGGAGACCGTGCCCGACCTCATCGTTCTTGACTGGATGATCGAGGGCACGTCAGGCATTGAGGTATGCCGGCGGTTGCGCGTCAATCCCGCGGTCGCCAGCGTGCCGATCATCATGCTGACCGCGCGCGGTGAAGAGAGCGACCGCATCCGCGGCCTCGACAGCGGCGCGGACGATTATCTGACCAAACCGTTCAGTCCGCGCGAACTCATGGCCCGGATCAATGCCGTTCTGCGCCGCGTACGGCCCGCCTTGACCGGCGAAAAACTGTCGTACCGCGATCTGGAAATGGACCTGTCTGAACACCGGGTCCGGCGTGCCGGTGCGGCGGTTCCGCTCGGCCCGACCGAATTCCGTCTGCTCAGGCCGATGATGGAGAACCCCGGCCGGGTGTTCTCGCGCGAGCGGCTGCTCGACCTCGTCTGGCCGCACGCCGCAGAGATCGAATTGCGAACGATCGATGTGCACATCCGAAGGTTGCGCAAGGCGCTGAACGAGGGCGGGCTTCCGGACCTGATCCGCACGGTACGATCGGCGGGCTATGCGCTCGACGCAGACGACTGATCGCTCGAAGCAGGTGAAGCGTAAGCAACAGCATAATGCTTGAACTTGCCAGCGACGTTACAAACTAGATTTCGCCCGCGCTGAGGACCGTCGTGCCGATTGCCAGCCGTCCGTCGGCGTAGGTGAGGATGACGTGCGGACCGGTCAGCTTCGGGGCTAGCCGACGCAGCGCTGCACCCTCGACCCGGATCGGGGGCGGCCAGCTTCCCTCGCCGGGAACGTCGTTTGCGGCGTCGCTGGAGCGAACCGACAATCCGCCTCCGAGCGCTTCCGGCACGGCGGCAAGGACGATCCAGGGTTCGAACCCCGGACCAGAACTACGCCGCCGCAGCGTCGCACGAGTGCGCGCCGTGCCGATGGCAGCGATCAGGTCGGCCTTGGCGACGGTGATGTGCCAGGACGGGATCATGCCATACCATCCGCCCGATACGGCGCCGGCAACCGCTCCAGAAAACGGGTCACGTATCGCGGGCTGCTGATCGCTTTACGCTTCCGGTGAATGACTACAGTTCTCTATTCCAGTCGCACTCGGGAATGCGGCTTGGCTTAAAGCCTATCGAGCGTTTCTGATTCAACGGCGGCATAAAGAAACGTATCGGCCATCGGTAATCGCGTGATCGCACCGACACGGCCGTTTTGCATTACACTGATGCTGTCCCCGTTGAAGCGAAGTGCTCGAACGGCTCGGGGGTCGATATCCTGCGTAATGTCTCGCTGGCATGTGCTGACTGCTGCCAGCGAACGAACGCCCGCACCAGGCGCAACCTTGAAGATGACTGCATCGGATAAGGAGCGATAATAAAGTTGCCTAATTAGAATTTGCCTGAATTTGGGTGAGTTTAGATGATCGGTGCGAAGCGCGGTTGCAATATCCTTCGCCATAACCACCGTTGCCCGGTGCACGCGATCACTTTGCAGACGGGCCCCATCTTCGAGCGAGCGCGATTGCGAAGTCGCTTGGACCACATGCGATGCAGGCGGAAACGGGGGCGGAACGTGCTGGCCGATCAACGCGATAAGGAACATGGCGGCGATCATCGTTGATCCTTTCGCAAAACACAGGTGTGCGACAGAGTTTGTCTCTTGTCCATCGGTCCCGCCCGACCCCGGCATTTGCTGCCGGATTCTCCTTTTGTCTGAAATATGGTCATTGATCGGACGGACGGCACGGCCCCTAAATGCCCTCGCCGGTCAGCCGCTGGCATACCATGTCGAGCTGGTCGAGCGATGCATAGCGGAGCGTCAGCGTTCCGCTTTCGCCGGAATGGGCGATTGTTACGTCGAGCCCGAGCAGGTCGCCGAGTTGATGCTCAAGCACCGCGATGTCTCCGCCCGCTTCGTTTTCATCGCTTCTGTTCCGGCCCCCTTTGCCGGATGCCGGTCGGCTCCGTTTGGCGTTGCGGGTCAGTTTTTCCGTCTCACGTACGGATAGCCTGCGCGCGATGACATCGTCTGCCAACGCCTCGACGTTATCGCTGCCCAGCAGCGCGCGGGCATGCCCCATTTGCAGCGACCCGTCGATGACGTGCGCCTGGACCGCTTCGGGTAACTCCAGCAACCGCAAAAGGTTCGCCACATGGCTGCGCGACTTGTGAACGATCCGTGCCAGTGTCTCCTGCGTATGCCCATACTCGCCCGCCAGTCTTTGATAGGCTTGGGCTTCTTCGATCGCGTTCAGATCCTCGCGCTGGATGTTCTCTACCAGCGCGATTTCCAGGGTTTCGGCATCGTCGAACGAACGGATGACAACCGGCACATCCGTCAAATGCGCGCGCTTTGCCGCGCGCCAACGTCGCTCGCCGGCGACAATCTGGTAACCGCTGCCATGGGGGCGTACGACGATAGGCTGGATCAAGCCTCTCGCCGCGATCGATCCGGCAAGCTCGCTCAGCATTGCCTCATCAAAATGCCGCCTCGGCTGATCGGGGTGCGGCGAAAGCAATGCGACCGGTAGCGTCTGGACACCGCCGCCCTGCGCTGCCCCGGCGTTGACCGGCGCCTCTCTCGCAATCTCGCCAAGTAACGCGCTCAATCCGCGGCCCAGACCCGGCCGGCTTTTTTTACCGGCGTCACTCATGCCGCAACCGCCGTCCTCGGCAAGCGGGAAATCATTTCGCGCGCCAGCTCCATATAAGCCTGTGATCCCGAACAGCGATGGTCGTAGATCAATGCGGGAAGTCCGTGACTCGGAGCTTCCGACAAACGCACGTTGCGCGGGATCACCGTGTCGAAAACGACCGCGCCGAGCACAGCACGGACATCCGTCGAAACCTGATCGGTCAGGCGATTGCGCCGATCGTACATCGTCAACGCAACGCCCAATACCGTCAGCCCGGGATTAAACCGTACGCGGATCCGCTCCACCGTATTCAACAATTGCGACAATCCTTCGAGCGCAAAAAACTCGCACTGCAGCGGCACGAAAAGGCTGTCCGCCGCCACCATCGCGTTAATGGTCAACAATCCCAGCGAAGGGGGGCAATCGATCAGAACGATATCCCAGGGTGTTTTCGCGGCGTCGAGCGCACGGGCGAATTGATAGGTACGGTCCTCGAACTCGACCAGTTCGATTTCTGCGCCGGACAGATCGACGGTCGCAGGCAGTAGATCGAGGCCCGGCACACGCGTTGCCACGATGGCATCGTCAATCGATGTGCTGCCCAGGATAACGTCGTAGCTTGATTTGATACGGTCCTTGATGCTGACACCTACGCCCGTCGATGCATTACCTTGCGGATCGAGATCGATCAGCAGCACGCGCATTCCCACGGCGGCCATCGCGGTCGCCAGATTTACGGCGGATGTCGTCTTCCCGACGCCGCCCTTTTGGTTCGCGATCGCGATCCTGTTCACCTTAGCGAAACCCCGGTGGCGGTCAAAATCGATGAGTTCCCCGCGGTAATGCTTTGTTCCACGTGAAACACTCCCCTCCAGTTCCGTCCGACCGCAGCCATTTCTGATCCCCTGATTTGACCCCGCGGCAGCAACCACCGTGTCGTAATCGTCGCGCAATGGATAGCGTTTTGCAAAAGTTTTTCGATCGAAGCGACCGCACGAGCCGAAATAATGGCTGCGGGAATTTGCACTGTCTCGACCTTGCTAGCAACCACTTGGCAGCGTGTGTTCATTCCCAGATCCGAGACACAGGATTCGAGAAAAGACGCTCTTTTCCTCCGTGGCTCGGTCAAGACCATATTGAAGTTGGCGAGGATAGCGACGACAATTCCGGGGAATCCGCCGCCTGTGCCGATGTCCAGCCAAACCCCCTCCCCTAGCCCGGCAAGTCCGACGAGTTGGGCGGAATCGACGACATGACGGCTCCAGACGGTATCGAGCGATGACGGAGCAACCAGATTCTGGTCCCGGCTTGCCTCGATCAGCATTTCGACGAACCGCTCGACCTGCCGGTACTTCGGGTCGCCGAAATGCTGCTTCACCCAACTCCGCGCGTCATCCTCGGTCACGCAGCGCGACGTTTCACATGCACCAGGACGGCAGATAATGCGGCCGGAGTGATCCCGCGAATACGCGCAGCGGCGGCCAAGGAGCCAGGGCGCGCCGCCGACAATCGATCCACCATTTCAAGCGAAAGACCCGGGATCTGCCCATAGTCAAGGCCCGGATCGATTCCGACCGCCTCGTCCGAGCGCAATTGACGAACTTCCTCGCTTTGTCGAGCAAGGTACGGGGCGTAGCGCGCATCTTCCAGAATCTCGGAGACAATTTCTGGAGCGATATCCTCTGACGCCCCCGGCGCGACGTGCGGCAGCGCGACGCCGTCGAAACGCAACCAGTCGAAAGCGCTGCGCCGCGCACCGTCCTGCGCGACAGTAGCGCCGCGAAGAGCCAGGAAATTTGCGGAGCGCTCTACCTCAAGACGTTCCCGAAATAGGGCAGTTTGCCGTACACGCCCGGCGTTAAAAGCCCGCCGCTCCGCGCCGGTACATCCCATCTGCTCCACAATATGGCACAAGCGGGTCGACGCATTATCCGCACGCAAAGACAGCCGGAATTCGGCTCGCGCCGTCAGCATCCGATACGGCTCCGTGACGCCCTGCAGCGTCAGATCATCGATCATCACGCCGATATAGCTCGACGCACGATCCAGATCGACGGCGGGTAGTCCCAATGCCTCGCCCGCCGCGTTCAACCCCGCGACAAGCCCCTGTCCCCCGGCTTCCTCATATCCCGTGGTCCCATTGATCTGGCCCGCCAGATATAATCCAGGCATCGCTTCAAGCGCCAGACGACGGTCGAGCGCACGCGGATCGATATGATCGTATTCCACCGCATAACCCGGCACGACGATTTTTGCGCGCTCCAGGCCCGGAATCGTCGCGATCATCTCCTGCTGCACGTCTGTGGGAAGCGATGTCGATATCCCGTTCGGATATATTAGCGGATCATCCAGTCCCTCCGGCTCCAGAAAAATCTGATGTCCGTCACGATCACCGAACCTGCGGACCTTGTCCTCGATCGAGGGACAGTAACGCGGCCCCCCGCTTTCGATCGCGCCGCTGAATAACGGCGACCGGTCCGCCGCTTCTGCAATGATCTCATGTGTTGCGGGCGTTGTCCGCGTTATCCCGCACGCGATCTGTGGCTGGCGCCTATCCTGCGACATTGGCGACATGGTCCATCGATCTGAATCCGAAGGCTGTTCCGCCAGCCGCGCCCAGTCGATCGTTCGCCCGTCGACGCGCGGCGGGGTTCCGGTTTTCATCCGTCCCATCGGCAGGCTCAGCGCTCGCAGCTGATCCGCGATCGGCTTTGCCGCGGCCTCGCCGATCCGCCCACCCTCCATCCGCATCTCCCCGCGGAAAAGCCGCCCGCCGAGAAACGTACCCGTTGCCAGGATTACTGTCCGTGCAGAAAGCTCGGACCCATCGCTCAGCGTCAAACCTGCCACCCGGTCGCCGCGTATCAGCAATGCAGAGGCTTCGCCCTCAATGATGGTAAGATTATCCGTTTCAGCCACCATGCGCTGGACGGCCGATGCATAGAGCTTGCGGTCAGCCTGCACACGCGGACCCTGGACCGCGGACCCCTTGCTTCGGTTGAGCATCCGGTAATGGATGGCCGCCGCATCGGCGCACCTCGCCATTAACCCGTCAAACGCGTCGATTTCCCGGACGATTTGGCCCTTACCCAATCCACCAAAGGCCGGGTTGCAGGACATCGCACCGATTTTCGTCCGGTCGAACGTCAGCATCAAAGTGCGTGCGCCGCGCCGTGCCGACGCTGTCGCCGCCTCGACTCCGGCGTGCCCACCGCCGACGACAATCACATCCCAGACTTGTTTCACGTGGAACATTATTTCCCGATACAGAAGCGCGCGAATAGCGCATCCAGCATAGCTTCGGTAGCGTTCTCTCCCCGCATTGCGCCCAATACGTTACGCGCCGTCCTCAAACGCTCCGCTGTCACCAACAAATCAAGACCGCATACAGACAACAATTCGTCGGCAACCGATCGGCAAGCCTCCCGCTGCGCCCGCCGCAACGGAAGATCGTCGGTCCGGGGCAGCACCGCATCTGCCGCGCGAGCAATTCGCGACCATAGATGCTCAATCGAACCCGGATCGTTCCGGCATATCGCGACCTCCTTGCTCCCCGGCAGGTCATGGCGCCCCGGCAAGTCCGCACGCGAATGGACGTTGATCGCGGCTTCCGGACCTTCGTCATCTCCGAGCCATAGCAAAATGTCCGCGCCAGCCATCGCCTCTTGCGCTCTGGTAACACCGATCCTCTCGATCGGATCTTTACTTGCATCGACCAATCCTGCGGTATCGGTGATCACATAAACGATCCCGTCCCGCACGACCTGCGCTTCGATGCGGTCGCGCGTGGTGCCCGCGATCGGCGACACGATCGCGGCATCACGCTCAGCCATCAGATTGAGCAGCGTCGACTTCCCGCTGTTGGGCGGTCCCGCGATCACCACCCGCACCCCCTCATGCAACCGCTCGACCGATGGACGACCGGCCGCCTCGGCAATTGCTCGCCCCAGAGCCTTGATGTCGTCGACCAAAGCATCCTCGGCATCTCCCGACGTCCTGACATCGTCTTCGTCGGAAAAATCGAGCAACGCCTCGACCCGCGCTGACAACGCGGTAATCTCGACCTGCCATGTCCGGATCGATCGACTGACGACGCCCTCAGCAGCCACGATCGCAGCGACGCGCTGACGCTCCGTCTGCGCCTCGAGCAAGTCCGCAAACCCCTGCGCCTCCGCCAGGTCGATCCTGCCGTTCATCATGGCCCGCCGGGTGAACTCACCGGCATGCGCCCTGCGCACCCCTTCGACACAACCAAGCGCGCGTTCAACCGCATCGACCACCGCCCGCCCCCCGTGACAATGCAATTCGACCAGATCCTCCCCCGTTGCGGTGCCGGGAGCGGCAAACCGAAGGACCAGCGCGCGATCCAGCAACGCTCCACTGCTGTCGCGCAACGCGCGTAATCCTGCCTGCCCCACCGCCGGCAACCGTCCGCCGAGCGCCTCCCCGGCCGCAAAAGCGCGGCTGCCGCTTAACCGGATGATCGCGATTGCCGCCGGCGGCCGCCCGCTGGAGACAGCAAAAATCGTCTTCATTTTCAATCGCTTGACGAAGTCGTCCCGTCGAACATCCGCCGCCAGAACCCCAATTGCGCCTCCCCTACCGGTGACCAGTTACGGACCATCGCCTCCAGCATTTCGGGTTTCACTCCATGCTCCATTGCGTCCGTCAGGATCGCGATGTACCGGTCGTGCACCGGCGTAAGGTCCGGCAACCCGACCGCCCGCCGCGCCTCCTCCGGCGTCAGATCAACTTCCACATGAACCTTCATCGCATCCGCCCCGCTTCGTTGACCTCTCCGTTCGCCCGCCCGTTTATGCGGTGAATCGGCACGTGCTGCAACGTCGACGACAGGTCCGGCGTTGATCGCGATAGGCATTCTGGAGACGCGAACCATGACAACGACGACGCAGATCACAACTTTGGACGGCAGGCAAACGTTCATAGCCTATGTCGCGGAACCTAAAACCAGCGCAAAAGCGGCGATTGTCGTCATTCAGGAAATCTTCGGTGTCAACGCAGGCATCCGTCGCAAATGCGACCGGCTGGCCGAGGACGGCTATCTGGCCATAGCGCCCGACCTGTTTTGGCGGCTTGAGCCGGGCATAGAACTCGACCCCGATATCGAACCCGAGATGCAGCGTGCGCTGACCCTGATGGGCAAATTCGATCAGGACCTGGGCATCCGCGATATCGAGGCGACGATAAAACACGTCAAGACCAAGCTTCCGGACGGAGCAAAGGTTGGTGCGGTCGGTTATTGTCTCGGGGGACGCCTGGCCTTCATGACGGCGACCCGAACGGATATCGATGCAAGCGTCGGATATTACGGGGTCGGGATCGATAATCTACTCCGCGAACAATCCGCGATCGCACATCCCGTACTTCTTCACATTCCGCAGGATGATCATTTCGTCGACAAGGCAAGCCAGCGGGCGATGCATCAGGGGCTGGACAATAATCCCAAGGTTATGCTGTACGATTATCCCGGCGAAGATCACGGCTTTGCAACCGAATTCGGGAGCCGACGATCGGACGCGTCAGCAAATCTGGCGGACGATCGCACCGCAAAATTCTTCCGCGACAATCTCGTGTAACGAGATTGTCGACGGCGATACACGGTCGATCGATGCCCGCCGGCCCGATAGCCGCTACTGATTCATACTGTCGAAGAAGTTCTCGTTGCTCTTGGAATCCTTCATCTTATCGAGCAGGAACTCCATTGCGTCGATCGTCCCCATCTGCATGAGGATGCGGCGAAGAACCCACATTTTCGACAGCTTGCCCTTGTCGACAAGCAATTCTTCCTTGCGTGTCCCGGACTTTCCGACGTCCAGCGCCGGGAAGATCCGCTTGTCGGCAACCTTGCGGTCGAGCACGATCTCGGAATTGCCGGTGCCCTTGAATTCTTCGAAGATCACCTCGTCCATCCGGCTGCCGGTATCGATCAGCGCGGTCGCGATGATCGATAGCGATCCACCCTCCTCGATGTTGCGCGCAGCACCGAAAAAGCGTTTAGGACGTTGCAGCGCGTTGGCATCGACACCACCCGTCAGTACCTTGCCCGACGATGGAACGACGGTGTTGTAGGCGCGGCCGAGGCGCGTGATACTGTCAAGCAGGATCACGACGTCTTTCTTGTGCTCGACCAGCCTTTTCGCCTTTTCGATCACCATTTCAGCGACTTGCACATGCCGTTGCGCGGGTTCGTCAAAGGTCGAGCTGACCACCTCGCCCTTTACGCTGCGCTGCATGTCGGTCACTTCCTCGGGCCGCTCATCGATCAGCAGCACCAGCAGGAACACTTCCGGATGATTATCCGTGATCGCCTTGGCAATGTTCTGCAGCATCACCGTCTTGCCGACCCGCGGCGGCGCGACGATCAGCGTGCGCTGGCCCTTGCCCTGCGGAGAGATGATATCGATGACCCGCGCCGACTTGTCCTTCTGCGTCGGATCCTCCGGGTCGAGCGTCAGTTTTTGCTCGGGGTAAAGCGGGGTCAGATTGTCGAAATTGACCCGGTGGCGAACGGCGTCGGGATCATCGAAATTGACCGACGTCAGCCGGATCAGTGCGAAATACCGCTCACCGTCCTTGGGACCGCGGATCTCGCCTTCGACCGTGTCACCGGTGCGCAGACCGAATTTGCGCACTTGATTGGGCGAAATGTAGATGTCGTCCGGCCCGGCAAGGTAATTCGCCTCCGGACTGCGGAGAAAACCGAACCCGTCAGGCAGCACCTCTATGGTGCCGAGGCCCATGATCTGGTCGCCGTTTTCCGCTTGAACCTTGAGGATAGCAAACATCAGGTCCTGTTTGCGCAGCGTCGATGCGCCTTCGACACCCAATTCCTCGGCCATGCTGACCAGTTCGGCGGGCTTCTTTTTCTTCAGGTCTTTCAGATGCATGGGATTTCCGGATGCAGGATCGGTTGGATATTATGCTCGGACGGCGGCGATTTGTGCGGGCGACACGATGCTTGAGGAGATACGCACGGCACGTCGGCGATACGCCTCATCCGCGGTTATTGCCGGACTATGCCGCGCCTCATGCGAAGTCAAGCGGCTCAGAACGGTTTGACGACCGCCAGGATTACGATGAAGGTCACGGCGAGCGCCGGTACTTCGTTCAACAGCCTCAACGTCTTGCCGGCAAGCCTGTGCTCGCCGCTCGCCAACTTGCGCGCATAGCCGACCATCCAGCCGTGATAGGCGGACAGCGCAAGGACGACGACCAGTTTTGCCCCCAGCCACCCTTCCGCCCAGTGATGGCCGATCGTTGCGAGCGCGATGCCGAGCAGCCAGACGACGATGATCGCCGGGGTAAGGATGATGGCGCGGATTTTCTTCTCGCGCTCCACCCATGACGCGGCTTCGTCCGTACGCCCGGCAACCAGCGCCTCTTGATGATAGACAAGATAGCGCGGCAGCATGAAAAGCCCGGCCATCCAGAAGATCACAAAGATGAGGTGCGCGGCGAGAAGCCAGTAATAGGTCACGGCAAAATACTCCATCTACCCACGACTCCGGACCCGTTCGACCAGTGTCTCGACATGCGCGACGGGTGTATCGGGCAGGATGCCGTGACCGAGGTTGAAGATATGCGGACGATCCCGAAAGGCATCAAGGATATGATCGGCCGCACGGCCGAGCGTCTCGCCCCCCGTTACCAGCGCAAGCGGATCGAGATTACCCTGGACCGGCATCCCGGCAGGCAACGATCTGTCGGCCCAGACGGGATCAACCGTTTCATCGAGCCCAATGGCGTCGACACCGGTGCGCTCCGCGTAAGCGCTGAGTTTGGCACCCGCGCCCTTTGGAAATCCGATCACCGGAACGGCCGGACACCGTTCCTTTAGGCCCGCAACGATTCTCGCATTGGGCTCGATCACCCAGCGTTCGAACTGTTCGGGACTGAGCGATCCGGCCCAGCTGTCGAACAATTGCACCGCCTCCACCCCGGCCTCGATCTGACCGGCGAGATAGTCGATCGTTGTTTCCGCGATCGCGTCGATGATCTCGGCAAAGGCAGCGGGGTCGCGGTAAGCGAAGCGCCGCGTCTCCCCCTGGTCCTTGCTGCCCCGCCCGGCGACCATATAGGTTGCGACCGTCCAGGGCGATCCCGCGAAGCCCAGAAAACTGGTTTGGGAAGGCAAGGCGGCTGCCACCCGGGCAACCGTTCGGTAGACCGGTTGCAAGCGCTGTGGGGCGTTATTCAGGGCGCTGAGGGCGGTATCGATCAAAGGCGGGGCGAGCCGCGGTCCTTCACCAGGACCGAAGGTCAGATCCTGCCCCAGCGCCCAGGGGACCATCAATATATCCGAAAACAGGATCGCCCCGTCAAAGCCGAACCGGCGGATCGGTTGCAACGTAACCTCCGCAGCAGTCTCCGGGTCGCTTGCGAGCGCAAGGAAACCACCCTTTTGCGCGCGAAGGGCACGGTATTCGGGAAGATAGCGACCCGCCTGCCGCATCAGCCAGATCGGTGTGACGTCCGATGCTTTGCGCATCAAAATGTCGAGCAGCGGTTTGTCAGCGCAGGTGGCAACGAACGGGTCGGTCAGTCAAACCTCCTATTTCATTTAAAGAGAATCTTAAGGAGTCTGTTGTTGTAGTTGGCGTGTGATTGGCGTGGCTTATGCGGGCGTCCCGGAAATGCCAACATCTTGACTCGGCCGGGAGCGATCAATCGTTCGGAGTCGCAAAAGTCCTGCCCTTGATTCACACGCTGTGGACGAATGCGCAGCGACGGTAGAAAAATGTTGATAACTACCCGGTTATCCACCGTCGCGGCTTCGCTTGGCGCATCGCCTTACTTACGCTAGCCGTTATACCGATGTTATCCACAGATCGATCCCGGGCGTGGCCTTGACGCGCTTGCACCTCCATCTGCTCTCCGATTCAACCGGTGAGACGCTCGAAAACATCGCCAATGCGGCGCTTGCGCAATATGACGATGTTGAGACCGTCCGTCATTTCTGGCCGATGGTGCGAACCGAGATGCATTTGGAACGCATCTTGCAGGAAATCGCGCAAAGCCCGGGCCTGGTTATCTTTACGGTGGTCAATCCGCAGACGCGGCGCGTGCTGGAACAGCGCTGCCGGGCGCTCGGCTTGCCTGTCGTTGCGCCGCTCGATCCGGTCAACGACGCGCTTTCGGGCATGCTCGGCCAGCAGGCCAAGGCCCGGCCCGGGCGGCAGCACGTTCTCGACGCCGCCTATTTCGCCCGTGTCGACGCAATCCAGTTCACGATCGCGCATGACGACGGTGTGGCTTGGGAGGAATGGGAAGAAGCCGACATTCTGCTTGCGGGTGTCAGCCGTACGTCGAAGACCCCGACCTCGATCTATCTTGCCAATCGCGGATACAAGACCGCCAACATCCCGATCGTGGTCGAAAGCCCGCCGCCGTCCTTGCTGTTCGCTCTCCGGCACCCCTTGATCGTCGGGCTGACCACCAGTGCGGACCGGTTGATCCAGATCCGGCGCAACCGCCTGCTATCGCTCAGCCAGACCCCCGACACCGATTATGTAAGGCAGGACGCCGTTCTGCGCGAGATCGCGTTCGCGCGGCGGATGTTCGCAGACAACGACTGGCCGGTGATCGACGTCACGCGGCGATCGATCGAAGAAACCGCCGCAGCGATTATCGCCCTGTGCAACGACCGCAGGTCCGGGCGGTCGTGACGCTGATCCTTGCGTCGCAAAGCGTATCGCGTCGTGCCATGCTGAGTGCGGCGGGCGTTCCGTATTCGGTGATGCCGTCGTATGTCGATGAGAATGCTGCCAAGTCGTTGCTTGCCGATCTGTCCCCGCGGGGGATTGCGGGTGCGCTTGCGGAAATGAAGGCAATCAGGGTTTCGACGTCCGAACCCGGCAAGCTGGTTCTCGGCAGCGATTCCATCGTTGCTCTGGCAGACGGTAAAATGCTCGACAAACCGCGCGATCGCGCCGAAGCGGCGGACCATCTCCGCCGGATGCGCGGTTCCGTTCATGACATCTGGAGCGCGGCAGTGATAGTGGAGGATGGCCGTGCCGTCTGGCGCCATGCCGAACGCGCGGCGATGCATGTTCGCGCGTTTTCGGATCGGTTCCTAGAATCCTATCTCGACGCCGAATGGCCCGCGATCGCAGGATGCGTCGGCTGCTACCGGATCGAGGCGCTGGGCCCGCAACTGTTCGAGCGTATCGAAGGAAGCCATTTCACCGTGCTCGGATTACCGCTACTCTCCGTCCTGGACTATCTGCGGGAACGTGGGGTGATCACGATATGACCGGTGTTTTTGCCGAGGTTATCGGCGATCCGATCGCGCACTCCAAATCCCCGATCATCCATAATTTCTGGCTGCAGGCGTTGGCGATCGAGGCCGACTACCGTGCGACGCATGTCGCCCCAACCGCGCTCGAGGATTACTTCAATCAGCGAAAGCATGACCCGGACTGGCGCGGATGCAACATAACCCTGCCGCACAAGGTCACTGCACTGACGCATATTGCGGACCCGGGCGGCGTCCGGACGTCGATCGGCGCGATCAATCTTGCCGCAAGAGACGAGGAGGGCGTCGTTTTCGGGACGAACACGGATGCTGCGGGATTTTATGCTCCGCTTGCCGGCTTCGATCTGAAGGGTTCGGACGTCACGCTTGCCGGGGCGGGGGGCGCGGCGCGTGCGATCCTGTTCGCGCTTGCACAAATGGAAGTTGGCAGCGTCACGATACTGAACCGTAACCCTTTGAAAGCAAGCGCTTTATTATCGGCTTTCGGTTTGAAGGGGCACGCATTGCCGCTCGGATCGGTTGTCCCGGCATCGGCATTGCTGGTCAACGCAACCAGTCTCGGCATGGTCGGTCAGCCGCCGCTGGAGCTCGATCTGTCGCGGATGAACGACGACGCGATCGTCTATGACATTGTCTATAACCCGCAGGAAACCGCGCTTTTGCGCGAAGCGCGAGGTAGGGGGATGGAGGTAATTGACGGGTTGGAGATGCTGATAGGGCAGGCGGCGGTGGCGTTTGAGATCCTGTTCGGGCAGGCTCCGCCGCGCGAGCAGGACGAGGTGCTGCGCAAAAGGCTAACCGCTTGATCATACTCGGTTTAACCGGATCGATCGGGATGGGAAAATCGACCGTCGGGGCGATGTTCGAGGCCGAAGGGATCCCGCTATTCGATGCGGATGCAGTGGTTCACGGGTTGCAGGGCGTCGCGGGGGCGCTTGTCGATGTGATCGAAGCGCAGTTTCCGGGCACGACGGGGTCGAGCGGCGTCGACCGCGCGGCGCTCGGCGCACGGGTGATGCATGATCCCCGAGCATTACGGCGGCTTGAAGCCATCATCCACCCCGCGGTCGCGGACGAGCGCGCGGCGTTCATGAAAAGCCATGCAAACGCCCCGGTCGTGATCCTCGATGTCCCTTTGCTTTTCGAGACCGGCGGCGAAGCAGGGGTTGACCGGGTGATCATCGTATCCGCTCCGGCGGATATTCAGCGCGCTCGCGTCCTTGCGCGCCCTGGAATGTCGGAGAAGCGGTTCGATCAGATCATGGCGCGGCAAATGCCGGATGCGGACAAACGCGCGCGGGCGGATTTCATCATCACGACCGATGGTCCGATCGAGGATACGCGCGAACAGGCACGCCGCGTGATCGCTTGCGTCGCGGGCGGCGAAGACGGATAACCGGCCGGATGCGCGAAATCGTTTTTGATACCGAAACCACGGGCCTGAGTTTCGGCGGCGGCGACCGGATGGTCGAGATCGGCTGCGTCGAACTCGTTCACCGGGTCGAAACGGGACGGACGTTCCATGCTTATTATCATCCCGAACGCGACATGCCGGCAGAGGCGTTCGCCGTTCACGGACTGTCGGCCAATTTCCTGAGCGACAAGCCGCGCTTTGCCGAGGCGGTGGAGGGGTTGCTCGAGTTTCTGGGTGATGCGCCGCTGATCGCGCACAATGCCGGGTTCGATTTTTCTTTTCTGAATGGCGAGCTTGCGCGCTGCGGGCGCGGCGCCGTTTGCACCAGGACGCGGCTGGTCGATACGTTGCAGATCGCGCGGACGCGGCATCCCGGGGCCAAACATTCGCTCGATGCGCTGTGCAGCCGTTACGGCATCGACCGCAGTCACCGCGTCCTGCACGGAGCCTT
Source organism: Sphingomonas sp. (assembly GCA_965219075.1). Classification (GTDB taxonomy): domain Bacteria; phylum Pseudomonadota; class Alphaproteobacteria; order Sphingomonadales; family Sphingomonadaceae; genus Sphingomonas. The sequence continues at coordinate 696,544 of CBDCMM010000002.1, read as the reverse complement.
GCTGGATGCCCAGCTGCTGGCTCAGGTCTATGTCGAACTGACGGGCGGTCGTCAGATCGGCCTTGGGCTGGTCAGCAATATTGCGGTTGCGGTCGCGGCACCGCCCGTCGGCGATGTCCCGGCCAGGAAAATCCGGCCGGTGCGTGTTTTTCGCGCGAGTGAGGGAGAATGCGCGGCACATGCAGCGTTTTTGACCAAGATCGACAACCCGATCTGGGGAGCGACCGAGCAAACCGCGGCGTCCGGATGATGCCGAAGGGACAGGCGCGGTGATGCCGCGCAGATAGATGGAGACGAGAATGGATATCCGGATTTCAGGTCATCAGGTGGAAACAGGCGACGCGCTGAAAGCCCATGTCGAGGACCGGCTTCAGGGTATCGCCGACAAATATTTTGCGCGCACGATCTCCGCGCACGTCACTTTCGGCAAGGGGCCGCACGATGCGGGTTTTACGTGCGATATCGTCGCGCACGTCATGCAGGGACTGGTGCTTAAAGGCAGCAACAACGCGCAGGAAGCGCACCCTGCGTTCGATGGAGCGGCGGAAAAGATCGAAAAGCAGCTGCGGCGCTACATGCGACGGCTGAAGGACCGCAATGCGGGTGCGCAGGCCGCGTTGGCCGAGAGCAACGGCTATGACAATGCAGGCTACACATTGTTCCAGGAGTCGATGAGCGAGGATGAGACGGAGGATGCGCCTCTGATTATCGCAGAAACGCGCGTCGATGTTCCCGATGCAAGCGTGTCGGACGCGGTCATGATGCTCGACCTGCGCAATACGTCCGCTCTGCTGTTCAAAAACGCGGGCACGGGTGCCTACAACATGGTGTATCGGCGAGGCGACGGGACGATTGGCTGGGTCGAGCCGCAACGCGCGGCGTAACCTAGCCTGCGACGGCCAAGTCGGGCTAAGGCGCTCCGCAGGAGCGCTGTTAGACGATGAATGATTTCAATGACCTGCTGCAACCGGGCTCGGTTCTCATCGATCTTGGCGTTGCGAGCAAGAAGGCCGTTTTCGCGCACATGGCGGCGACGATCGCCGCGGCTAATGACGTCGATCCGGCGGGTATCGCCGATCGACTGGCCGCACGCGAGCAGCTGGGGTCGACCGGCTTCGGGAACGGCACCGCCATCCCGCATGCAAAGGTCGGCGGGCTGACGCGTCCGGTCGGGGCGTTTGCGCGTCTCGCCAGCCCAATCAATTATCAGGCGGTCGACGGACTGCCTGTCGACTGTGTGTTCGTGCTGGTGTCGCCGTCCGGATCGGGTGCTGACCATCTGATGGCTCTGGCGAGGGTCTCACGCCGGTTGCGCGATGCGGGCTTTGTCGCGAAACTACGCGGCGCAGGCTCCAAGGATGCGCTGTACGCTCTGTTCACGGCGGACGGTACCCGCGATGCGGCCTGATGCCGATCGGGCGGATACCGGACCGGCGGGAGAGGCCGCACATTTCCGCGCACTCGAAAATCTTTACGCGCGCGCACCAATTAACCGGCTGTTCGAATCGCGCCTCGAAATATTGGAGGGCGGCCTCGCGCGCATCCGGTTTTCGATCGAAGAGGCGCATTATCATGCGGCGGGGGCGGCGCACGGCACGGGGTATTTCAAGATGCTTGACGATGCCGCGTTTTACGCGGCGAACAGTCTCGTCACCGATCGGTTTTTGCTGACGACGGCGTTTAACATGCTTTTGACCAAGCCGCTGCGCGCCGGACCGGTCACCGCGGAGGGGCGCTGGGTCAGCGGCAAACGGCGCGTGTTCGTCGCCGATGCCAGGCTGATCGATGCGGAAGGCGAGGAAGCGGCGCGAGGAACGGGAACCTTCATGCGGTCGCGCATCCCGCTTACAGACCTGCCGGGATACCGATGAGTGACCGGTTGCCAAGCGGGCTGATTGTCAGCGCGTTGCTGCGGCGGGTCAACGACGCGGGCGGAATGGGAATGGTTCTCGCGCGCGGAGATCGCGATGCGGGCGCGATCCTTGCGGTGTCGGTGGAGGCAGGGGGTTCGCGCCTGTTGGAACGCGGGCCTGGTCCGGACGGTAAAACGATTCTGATCGATTCGACCCCTGCGGACGATATCGAACCCTATTGGCGCAAACGGCGTGCGTGGGACCCGGATTTATGGGTGATCGAGGTGGACATCGCAGGGGCGGAACGATTCATCGCTGAAACGATCCTGTAAGGTTGACGGCCCGGGTCCGCCCTGTGAACGACCATATCTTGCTTTGAAGCGTTGTGTCGGTCCGGGTCAGAGGCGGAACGGTTACGCAGTCGGGGGGTCGACCGGGCGCATTTTGACTTGGAAACAAGTCGTCGGCGTTTCGCTTGCCAACCGCATGTCTACTCGAACGAATGACTGTTCTACAAAAAGCCGCAGGATTTGCGGCGATCGGCTTGTCGCTTGTCGGTCTTTGCGGATTCGGGACTCCGGTTCTTGCACATCCGTTTATCGCTGAAGGGATCGAGGCGGTGAGCCTCGGCTATGCGAATTCGTTGATAAACACGCCTGATACGGCGTTGGTTCCGCAGGAAACCGTGACCGATGCCAAGTCGGTTTCCGTTACGATCGCGTTGCCCGATGCCGCGACACAGACCGAATATGATACGCTCGCGGATGCGATTGCCGCGCATGATGCCGCCACGGGCGACGACGCCGTCCGGTGCCTTGCCGGTGCGGTTTATTTCGAAGCGCGGGGCGAGCCGCTGGCTGGTCAATATGCCGTAGCGCAGGTGATCCTGAACAGGGCGAAGTCGGGTCGTTTCCCGACGGACATCTGTTCGGTCGTGACCCAGCGCGGACAATTCAGTTTCATACGCGGCGGGGAAATTCCGGCGGTCGATGCCAGCCGTGCAACCTATCGACGCGCCGTCGCCGTGGCGAAGACCGCGCTTGCCGATGCGTGGAGCAAGAGCCCGGCGCAGAAGGCGCTGTATTTCAACACCCCCGGCAACCGGCCATCGGCCCGATTGACGAAGCTCGCAGCAATCGGAAACCATATATTCTATCGGTGAGAGGCAGTGAGCGGCGGTCCTTGGCTGCGAATCGAATTACGCCGCGCGATGCGCTCACCGGTCGCACGAAAGCACATGATGCAGACGGCTGGACCGGAGGTGCCGATGCACCGTCGACGCAGACCGTGGATCAAACCCTCGTGAAGGGGCCATGCGCTCGCGGTCAAAAAGGGACTCTCACCCGTCGTCACGACCGGGACAGCAGGTATTGCCGCATATTCTCACGCCGGCTTATCCGGTGGCTGCTGACCGCGCTGCCTAACGCTGCGCAAAGCACTATTAGCGCAAAGCCGACCATGCCGATCGCCATCCGCCGATTTTTCGTGCGGGTCATCGCGCGAAGGGCCCCGGCGGTCGTCGGATAGAGCAGGATGGCTGAATTGGACGGCGACCAGCGCTTTCGCTTTTCGTCCATTTTTGTTTCATGGCGAGCGAACTGGTCGATCACGACAATTAGCGCGGATAATGACAGCAAGCTGCTCAGCACCCAGATGATAAACCCGCCCGTCTGTTCGTCGGTGAGCGCGGCGGCCGCCGAAGGCCGAAGAGCGGCATAAGCGGGGTAGATGATCGTGCTTTTCGAGGTCAGGTAGGCGCCAAGCAGGATTTGCGCGAGCACGGCGATCCAGATCATCATCAGACGCCACCCATGCGTCGGCGCATGCGGCGCAGGCCTGCGTTCGAATATGCGGCTCCAAAAGAGCAGCCCGGTCAGCAGCAGCGTGAAGTGCATTGCCAATCCCGCGGTGCCGGAATGTATAGCATCGCCCTGTAGCGCCGGTATCTCCCAAACATACAAAGTCGCAACGTAAAGCGTGACGGCCGTCAACGGATGCGAGACGATCGGCCAGACGACCCGAACGAACGGCTGTGACAGTGCGGGCCTGAGCATCCGCCGCCGCGCCGCACCGGGCAAGCCCGCGATCAGCAATCCGGCCGGACGCGACGTGACGGTCAGGATCGGAGCGACAAGACGCGCGATCAGGATACCGACCTGATGCACCCAGAAAAGCTGATGCGCATGGCCGGCGAACGGCCATTCGATCGACAGCAGGAACGCACCGAATCCCGCCGCGAACAAGGCCTGCCGCATGGGGGATACCGTCCGGCCCGTATCGGCCCTGCGCCGGACACCGTTTGCATAGGTCGCCGCGGCAAGCACCGGCGCAATCGCACCGGCGACGAAGAAACCCGCGCTTGGATCGCTCATCCGGGTGCGGTACTCCCGCGCCCGATGTTTGACCAGCGCCGCCCCGCTTCGAATCCGAAGATCGTCGCGTCCTTATTGTCCGCAGAGCACCGCGCGACGGCGATAATTCTTGCCGCCAGTGGCTTGCTGTGGTGGCTCAGCACTTTTCATGCCGCAGCCATGCCGGACTGGGCCCCCTGGGACTTCTCCTTTTCCTGGTTCTTTGCGACGGCCTTTCCGCTGCTCTGGTATTTTTGCGGTTTGGGTAAGCTCGACAGTGATCGAAGGCCTTCGCTCTGGCGCAGCGGGTGCTTCGTCCTCGGCGTCGCGATCATCTACGCGGTGTTGCAGACGCGGCTTGAATATCTTGCCCAGCACATGTTCTTTCTCAATCGACTCCAGCATGTCGTCATGCATCATCTCGGCCCGTTCCTGATTGCGCTGGCGTGGCCGTGGGAGGTGGTACTGGCGGGCGCTCCCGGGTTCGTTCGCCGCTTCGCCGCGTCGCGGACGGTCGAGGGATCGCTGCACATCGTCCGGCAGCCGTTGCTTGCGGCCGTTCTGTTCGTCGGCCTGATCGCCTTGTGGCTTATTCCGAACGTACATTTCCGCGCGATGATCGATCCCGATCTCTATCTCGTGATGAACTGGACGATGGTCGGCGACGGCTTGCTGTTCTGGGGCGTGGCGCTCGATCCGCGCGACAAGAGCGAAGCGGGCATTTCGTTCGGAATGCGCGCGGCACTGGCGGTAGGGGTGATGTTCCCCCAGATCATCATCGGGGCGGTCATCGCCCTGTCACGCCATGACCTCTACAGTTTTTATGCATGGTGCGGTCGCCTCTATCCATCGATCGGGCCGCTCGACGATCAGAGCCTCGGCGGCCTGATCGTATGGATTCCCCCCGCGATGATGAGCGTCATTGCGCTGCTGGTCATTCTAAATGCGTTACGGCTGAACGACGAACGCCGGTCGGCCGGGCAGGAGGACCTGATGCCCGCCCCCTGGACGGGACGTTAGCGCAACAGGGTCCGGAGGTCGGCGGTCGCGCCGTCGATATCGGGGTCGGTGCCGGACAGGGAACTCATCAGCAGACGCGCCTTTCCTTTCCTGTCGAAAACGTAAATGCCCGACCCGTGCGTCACCTGATAGCTGCCGCCCGGTCCGTGCGGATCGACCGAATAAGCGACGCGGTAGCGCCGGGCGAGCGCGGCCAGATGATCGGGGTCGCCGCGCAAACCGTCGAACTCCGGGCCGAATGCCGACACATATTGCTTGAGAACGTCCGGCGTATCCCGGTCCGGATCGACCGTCACGAACAACACCCGGACATCGCGCGCCAAGGGGCCGAGCCTCTTCAGCACCCGCGCGACGTTCGACAAAGTCATCGGACAGATGTCCGGACAAAAAGTATAGCCGAAATACATCAGCGTCACCTTGCCCTTGTAATCGGCCGCGCTGATCGTCCTGCCGTCGTCCGCCCGGGTCATCGATAGCGCCAGCGGAGGGACGGCGCCCGATATGTCGGCCGCGTTCGAAGCGCCGCTTCGCTGACATGCGCTGAGCGGGATACCGGCCAGCGCCGCAGCGAACAGGGCGGCGGCAAAACGGCTCGGTCGTCGACGGGCGTTTTTCATCGTGTCGCACCCTAGCGCAGCGCGGAATGAATTTGCCGATAAACTTTACCAGCGCCACTATGAAGGGTGGCGCCGTCACTCAAAACGGTGTCATGCAAGGCAGGATAAAATCGCGCCGCTACCAAAATCCTTGAAAGTGCCGGGCTTGCCGACAAGATTGCTCGACAAATGAACGATGTGCCATCAGGCGGATCGGTAACCGAAGCAGCGTCAATCCCGCGTGCAGATGGCCTGATCTTTGCGGGCGCTGATCCGGGCTGCGGATGCGGTACGTGACAAACTGAAAGGCTGGATGAAACGACGCCATGATTTCGACCAACGACATTCGTCGCGGCTTCCTGGAATATTTCGGTGATACCGGGCACCGGATCGTTCCCAGCGCGCCGCTGGTCCCGCAGAACGATCCGACCCTGATGTTCGTTAATGCGGGGATGGTGCCGTTCAAGGACGTGTTCACCGGGCTGGAAACGCGTCCCTATTCGACCGCGACGTCGAGCCAGAAATGCGTGCGGGCAGGCGGCAAGCACAACGATCTCGACAATGTCGGCTATACCGCGCGGCACCACACGTTCTTTGAAATGCTGGGTAATTTCTCGTTCGGCGATTATTTCAAGGAACAGGCGATTTACCATGCATGGACATTGCTGACCAAGGAATGGGGGATCGACCCCGCACGGCTGACCGCGACCGTCTATCACACCGATGACGAAGCCCATGCGCTGTGGGCCAAGCTGCTCCCCGACAGCCGGATCATCCGCATCGCGACCAAGGATAATTTCTGGGCGATGGGCGACAGCGGGCCGTGCGGGCCGTGTTCGGAAATCTTCTACGATCACGGCGACCATATTCCCGGCGGGCCGCCGGGCAGTCCGGACGAGGACGGCGATCGCTTCGTCGAGATCTGGAACCTCGTCTTCATGCAATATGAGCAGGATGCGAACGAGATCACCGGCGAACTGCCAAAAAAGTCGATCGACACCGGCATGGGGCTGGAGCGGATCGCGGCGGTCTTGCAAGGCGTCCACGACAATTACGACACCGACACCTTCAAGGCGCTGATCGCCGCGTCGGGCGCGTTGACTCAAACCGGGACCGACGGCGGCAATCAGGCGAGCCACCGCGTCATCGCCGACCATTTGCGCGCGTCGGGCTTCCTCGTCGCGGACGGCGTGCTGCCCGCACATGAAGGTCGCGGCTATGTTCTGCGCCGGATCATGCGCCGCGCGATGCGGCACGCACATCTGCTCGGTGCGGAGGAGCCGTTGATGCATCGGCTCGTCCCCGCGCTCGTTGCGGAAATGGGCGCGGCCTATCCCGAACTCGTCCGGGCGCAACCCATGATCGAGGCGACGCTCAAACAGGAGGAAACGCGCTTTCGCCAAACGCTCGACAAGGGCCTGAAGCTGCTCGACGAGGCGACCGCGGGAATGGCGAAGGGGTCGACGCTGGCGGGAGAAACCGCGTTCAAACTCTATGACACCTTCGGTTTCCCCTATGATCTGACCGAGGATGCGTTGCGCGCGCAGGGCTTGCACGTCGATCGCGAGGGCTTCGATGCGGCAATGGCCGAACAGAAGCGCGCGGCGCGTGCCGCGTGGAAGGGATCGGGTGCCAAGGCATCGGACGATCTGTGGTTCGCTATCGTCGAGGCAAACGGCAGCACCGAATTTCTTGGCTATTCGTCCGCCACAGGCGAAGGGGAGGTCGTCGCGCTGATCCGCGACGGCGTACGCGTGCAGCGCGCGGCGGCCGGCGAACGGGTGGATGTCGTCGTCAATCAAACGCCCTTCTATGGCGAGAGCGGCGGGCAGGTCGGCGACACCGGCATCATTTCGACCGATGCGGGGCTTCTCGTCTCGGTCGAGGATACATCGAAGCAGCTCGGCCGCGTTTTCGTTCATCACGCCCTGATCGCGGCAGGGTCGATCGCGGTCGGCGATGCGGTAAAACTTCAGATCGACGCCGCTCGCCGCACGCGGATTCGCGCCAATCATTCGGCGACGCATTTGTTGCACGAGGCGCTGCGTGAACGGCTGGGGACTCATGTGGCGCAAAAGGGTTCGCTCGTGGCGCCTGACCGGCTTCGCTTCGACGTGTCTCACTCGCTCGCGATGACCATCGACGAAATTGACGAGGTAGAGGCGGCGGTGAACGCGCGGATTCGCGAAAATGGCCCGGTTATTTCTGAGATCATGTCCGTCGACGCGGCGATGGAGGCGGGCGCGATGGCATTGTTCGGGGAAAAATATGGTGACGAGGTGACCGTAGTCTCGATGGGCGAACGCAAAGCGGGAACGGACAAGCGGGCGTCATATTCGGTAGAGTTGTGCGGTGGCACGCATGTCCGCGCGCTTGGCGACATCGGGCTGTTCAAGATCGTCGGCGAGAGCGCGGTTTCGAGCGGAATTCGCCGGATCGAGGCGCTGACCGGCGAGGCCGCACGACAATATCTGACGGATCGGGAACGGATGTTAAGCGAAGCCGGCTTGTTGTTGAAAGTGCCGCCGCAGGACGTCGCCCGCCGAATCACAATGCTGCTGGAGGAACGCAAAACCGAACGTCAGGAATTGCTGCGGGCAAGAAGCGACGCGGCCAACCCGAATGACGCAGGCAGCCTTTCTCCCGAGATGATCGGCAAGATTGCATTTATCGGCACCGTCTTGACAGACATCGATCCATCGAACCTCAAGAATCTCGTGGATCAGGCCAAAAAGCGTGTCGGGTCCGGGATCGTCGCGATTGTTGCAATCAAGAACGAGCGCGCGTCGGTCGTGATCGGGGTGACGGACGATCTGGTCGATCAATATAGCGCGATCGATGCGGTCAAAAATGCCGTCGCGGTTTTAGGCGGCAAGGGGGGTGGCGGTCGCGCAGATATGGCGCAGGGCGGCGGGCCGAGCTGGCAGAGCGCCGAAGCGGCTATCGCCGAAGTCCGTTCAATAATAGCCCCGAATTGACAGGAAACGACGTCCGACGTTGACCGAATATTCCGCCTTGAATGACCGGCGAGCCGGACGACTGCCGGGTTTGCGGATGCGGTTCGCGTGAAGGACCGGGTTTGGCTGAATGACGCCGTCCGCCGCATTGAGGCGGATTACAACCGATCTGCCGATACGCATCTCATCCGGCTGGAGGTCCCGTGTTTTCCGGGGATTGCGCTGTATCTCAAGGATGAAAGCAGCCATCCGACGGGAAGCTTGAAGCACAGACTCGCGCGATCGCTCTTTCTTTATGCGCTGTGTGACGAATGGATCGGTCCCGAGACGTGCATCATCGAATCGTCATCGGGGTCAACCGCGGTGTCCGAAGCCTATTTCGCACGCATGTTGGGTTTGCGTTTCATCGCAGTGCTGCCCGCCGCAACGGCGAGACCGAAGCTGGACGCGATACGGTTTGAAGGGGGCGAGATCCATATGGTCGATGATCCACGCACCATCTACGAGGCGGCCCGTCGGCTCGCGGCGCAAACAGGCGGGTTTTATCTGGATCAATCACCTTTGCCGAACGTGCAACGGACTGGCGAGGCAACAACAACATTGCAGAGAGCATCTTCGCGCAGATGCGCCAGGAGGAATATTCAATTCCGTCCTGGGTGGTCTGTGGTGCAGGCACCGGCGGTACCAGCGCGACGATCGGCCGTTTTATCCGCTATCAGAGATACGACACCCGCCTGTGTGTTGCCGATCCGCACCATTCGGTCTTTCACCGACATTATAACTACTGGTCGATCACGCGTTTGCCAGAAGGCTGCGGCAGCCGGATCGAAGGGATTGGACGCCCGCAGGTCGAACCGAGTTTCATCCCAAATGTCATCGACCGCATGATCGCCGTCGCGGATCAGGACAGTATTGGGGCAATGCGAGCGCTCAGCGTCAAGCTCGGGCGCAGGGTGGGCGGCTCAACCGGGACAAACCTCTGGGCATCCCTGCGTCTTGCCCGGGAGATGGATGCCCGCGATGAAAGCGGTAGCATTGTCACCTTGTTGTGCGACGGCGGCGATCGCTATGCCGATACCTATTATTGTGATCGATGGCTGGAGCAACACGATATCGACTGGACACCGGCCGCCGGTCAGATCGGCGAGCTTCTTGCAGCACCGGGCGTTGTGCGATGATGCGGACGGAGGTTTGAAGCACGGCGTGGATCAGCCCGGAGCGGCATATATCATGACAATTCCCGGAAGCGCTGAAACCGGGGATCCGGGCTGGCGGAGCGGCGGTGGTATTTCCCTCCCCGAGGTGTTCCGTTCGATCGAGGTTCCCGAAGGTGCGTCCTGGTGGCGGAAACTGGCGGCGTTCACCGGCCCGGGCTTCCTCGTCGCGGTCGGCTATATGGACCCGGGCAACTGGGCGACCGATCTCGCGGGCGGTTCGGCGTTCGGCTACACGCTGCTGTCGGTGATCCTGATATCGAATGTGATGGCGATCCTGTTGCAGGCGCTGTCGGCGCGACTGGGCATCGCGACCGGCCGCGATCTCGCTTCCGCCTGCCGGGATGCCTATCATCCGGCGGTTTCGTTCATATTATGGATCTTCTGCGAGATCGCGATCGTCGCGTGCGATCTGGCGGAGGTGATCGGCACCGCGATCGGGCTCAACCTGCTGTTCGGCCTGCCGCTGGTGTGGGGCGTCGTCCTGACCGGCGCGGACGTGCTGCTGATCCTCGCGCTGCAAAAAAGCGGATTCCGGAAGCTCGAAGCGTTCATCATCGCGCTCATTACGATCATCGCGCTGTGTTTCGTGTACGAACTCATCCAGTCGCAGCCCGCGATCGGCGCGATGATGGCGGGCTTCGTCCCGCAAGCTCAGGTCGTGACCAACCCGACGATGCTCTATATCGCGATCGGCATCCTTGGCGCGACCGTGATGCCGCATAATCTCTACCTCCATTCTGCCGCCGTCCAGACACGCGACTATCCGCGCACACCGGCGGGGAAGAAGGATGCGGCGAAGTGGGCGACGATCGACAGCACGGTTGCGCTCAGCCTCGCGTTGTTCGTAAACGCCGCTATCCTTATCTTGGCGGCATCGGCGTTTCATACCATCGGGCGGACCGACGTCGCCGAGATTCAGGATGCTTATAAGCTACTGACCCCAACGCTGGGTGCGGCTGCGGCGAGCACGTTGTTCGCGGTCGCGCTGCTCGCATCGGGCCAGAACTCGACGATCACCGGCACGCTGGCGGGACAGATCGTCATGGAGGGCTTCCTTCGTATCAGGCTTCAACCCTGGCTCCGGCGGCTGATCACGCGCGGTCTGGCGATCGTGCCGACCGTGTTCGTCGCGGCGATTTACGGTGAGAGCGGCACCGCGCGACTGCTGATCCTCAGCCAGGTTGTGCTGTCGATGCAGCTTCCTTTTGCAATCGTCCCGCTCATCCAGTTTACCTCGGACAAAACCAAGATGGGGAATCTGGTCAGCCCGGCATGGCTGAAGGTCGCCATATGGGTGATTGCCGCGATCATCATCGCGCTGAACATCAGGTTGCTCCTCGACACCGCCGGGCTGACGGGGGTGCCTGCAGCGGTGATCGTCAGATAGGGCTGCGGCCAACGATTCGCGTGAATCGAGCACCTTCGCTGCGCATGCATTGGCGGGAACACATCAAGGCCAAACGACCTTGATGTGTTCATGGCATGTTCTATAAATCCGGAATGCTTGATACCCCGCCTGAAAGCTGTGTCGACGCTCCTGATTCGGCCTTATGCGCGGCGGATGTGGCGCGCGGCGTTATGCGCATGTTGATGCGTCACGACCTGACGGCGATCGCGGAGGTGCCGCTCGACGGCGGGCGTCGCGCCGACCTGATGGCGATCGATCCGCGCGGCGGGATCGTTATCGTCGAGATCAAGGTATCGCGCGCCGACCTGATGGGGGACGGCAAATGGCCCGACTATCTCGCGCATTGCGACCGTTTCTTCTGGGCGTTGCCCGCCGGATTCGACCTATCGCCGCTGGCGGGGGGGGCGTTCCTTCCCGAGCGGACCGGGATCATCGTCGCCGATCGCTATGACGCGGAAATCGTCCGCCAGGCGCATAGCGTTCCCCTTTCGGCGCATGCGCGCAAACGATCGACGCTCGGCTTCGCGCGGCGCGCGGCGCGGCGGGTGACGGCGCTGACCGATCCCGACGCGCTGGCCCTGCCGTCAGGTTGACGGGTTGTCAGCGTAAGCCTTGACCAGGTCGTAAAGGTAATCGCGACCGTCATAGAGCGATTTGACCCGGATGCGTTCGTTCAGGCCGTGGATGCCGCCAAGGTCCTTGTCGATGAAGACGCCGGGCGCGCCGTAAACCGGGATGCCGATCGCTTCGAAAAAGATGCCGTCGGTGGCGCCGGTCGACATCATCGGGATCAGCGGAATGCCGGGGAAATGCTGTTTCGCGACGGCGATTGCCGGGCCGACGATCTTGGGGTCAAGCGTGGGCGGGATTGCGGTGGGGCGAACCGGCTGATTGGCGGTGACCGTAACCTTGCCGCCCGCTAGCCGCTTGAGCGTCGCGAGCGTTCCGTCCACCGTCTCCCCGGGGAAAATGCGGCAGTTTACGTTCGCCTTGGCACTTTGCGGCAAGGCGTTTTCGGCATGGCCCGCATCGACCAGCGTCGCAACGCAGGTGGTGCGAAGCGTCGAATGGAGTGCCTTGTCGCGACTGACGATCGCATCGGCGGCCTTGTCGTTCGGGTTCTTTAGCAGCGCGTCGATCGCCTTGCCGGTTTCGCCGCCCATGCCCTTTGCGGTCGCGGCGAAGAACGCGCGCGTCGTATCGGTGAATCTGATGGGGAATTCATAGCCTTGCACTGCTTTCAGCGCATCGGCGAGTTCGTAGATCGCGTTTGCGGGTGTGGGTTGGGAGCTGTGACCGCCGGGGTTGGCGGTGACGAAGGTGTAATTCTGCGCGGCCTTTTCGCCCACCTGGATCGCGAGCAATTGGCGTTTGCCGTCATCGTCGATGCGGCCGCCGCCGCCTTCGTTCAGGGCGAATTCGGCGGCGATCAGCTGAGGCTTGTTCTTGGCGAGCCATTCCGCGCCGTTGAACGCAAAAGTCGTTTCCTCGCCGCAGGTTAGCGCGAGTTTGATGGTGCGTTTCGGCTTGTAATCTTGTTGCTTGAAACGGACCATCGCGTCGGCCCAGATCGCCGCCATCGCCTTGTCGTCGACGGTGCCGCGGGCGTAGTAATAGCCGCCTTCCTCGATCAGCTTGAAGGGATCGCGGACCCAATCCTCTCGCTTTGCCTCGACGACGTCGAGATGACCGAGGAGGAGCATGGGTTTGGCGGACGGGTCGCTGCCCGGCAGAATCGCGACGATTCCACCGTCCTTCGGGTGTTCAGGAACCGAAAAAAGGGTGATGTCGCGGTCGCTGTAACCTGCGATTTTCAGGCGCGCGGCGATCTGGCTCGCGGCCTGGGTACAGCTGCCGGCGCTGAGCGATGTGTTGGTTTCGACAAGCTGTTTGTAGAGATCGAAGAACGGTTTCTGATCGGGCCGCGACTGCGCGCCGGCGGCCGATGCGAGTAGTGTTGCGGCGGACAAAGTCGCGGTAAGCGCGCGCTTATGCATGGTCGGGGGCCCCTCCGGTCGAGTTCGCGGTCGAATAAAGCGGGAAAAGTCGCGTCGTGCAACTTATCCGGTCGCAGCCGGCGGGGGCCGCTGATCAACCGCCCCCATTCCGGTCGGGATGGAGCATGGGCCGGGCGGGTTGGCTCGCCCTTGCCTCTTCCTTTGCAGCAAGTTTGGGATCGACGGCGTCGGGACGATGACCCCAGCGGATCAGCGACCAGCCGCGTTCGTGGAAATAGAACAGCACGATCTTGGTCACGACCTCGGTCAGTGCGATCGAGCCCGCCACCTTGGCGCTGCCCGAAAAGATCATGCCGAGGATGAAGGTGTCGATCGAGCCGACGATCCGCCACGAAACGGCCTTTACGAAGCTGCGCGGATGAGATTCGACGCCCTTGAATACGAACATCAGCCCGTCCCCCTTTGTTTGATGCCTGCGTCCATCGAGGCGAGGTAGCGTTTGACGTTACGCGCCGCCTGACGGAGGCGTTGTTCGTTTTCGACCATCGCGATGCGTACGAACCCCTCGCCGTTCTCGCCGTAGCCGACGCCCGGCGCGACTGCGACCTGTGCGCAGGTGAGCAATTGTTTTGAGAACTCAAGGCTGCCGAGATGCGCGAGCGCGGGAGGGAGCGGTGCCCAGGCGAACATCGAGGCGGCGGGTGGCGGGATGTCCCACCCTGCACGACCGAAGCTTTCAACGAGCACGTCGCGGCGATGCTTGTAGAGCGCGCGGTTCGCTGCAACAATGTCCTGCGGTCCGTTGATCGCAGCGACGGCGGCGGCCTGGATCGGGGTGAAGGCGCCGTAATCGAGATAGCTTTTGACCCGGGTCAGCGCCGCAATGAGCGTCGGATTGCCGACCGCGAATCCCATTCTCCAGCCCGCCATGCTGTAGGTCTTGGAGAGCGAGGTAAATTCCACCGCGACATCCTTGGCACCGGGTACCTGCAGAATCGAGGGCGTCGGGCGGTCGTCATAATAAAGTTCGGAATACGCGAGGTCCGAGAGTACCAACAGACCGTGTTCCTTCGCGAAGGCGACGACGCGTTCGTAAAAGGCGAGGTCGGCAACTTCCGCGGTGGGATTGGAGGGGTATCCCATGACGAGGACCGACGGGCGCGGGACGGTGAACGCCATCGCGCGTTCAAGACTTCCGAAATACGCTTCGTCGGGGGTGACGGGTACGCTGCGAATCGTCGCGCCCGCGATGATGAAACCGAACGTGTGGATCGGGTAGGAGGGGTTGGGCGCGAGCACGACGTCGCCCGGCGCGGTGATCGCCTGGGCAAGGTTGGCGAGCCCTTCCTTCGATCCGAGCGTCACGACGATCTCTCGATCGGGATCGAGATCGACGCCGAAGCGGCGCGCATAATAGCCCGCCTGCGCGCGGCGCAGACCGGGGATGCCTCGCGATGCCGAATAGCCGTGTGCGTCGGGGTTACGGGCGACTTCGCACAATTTGTCGATGACGTGCGGCGGCGGCGGCAGATCGGGATTGCCCATGCCGAGGTCAATAATGTCCTCTCCGCGCGCCCGCGCCGCCGCGCGCATGTCGTTCACCTCGGCGATGACATAAGGCGGGAGGCGGCGGATGCGGTAGAACTGATCGGACATGCGTTGGCCTTTCACCTTTATGGTATCCGACTTCTGCAGGACGCGGAAGGACTACGGCGTTTCGCTTAAGGCGGTAAAGCGGCTAGGGTCGGGAAAAAGAGGAGAGCGATGTGAGCGAGTCTCGACGCCGGGACGGCGAAACCGGGGCGGCGGCGGATGGCGGGATGCCGGGGTTGGCCGACATGCAGCACTGGACCCAGATCGCCGGACGCGCGCAGCAAATGATGATGGAGCGCGGGTTCGGGATGATGGAGGCACCAGCCGGAGTGCCGGTCATAGCCGGGTTCAACGATCCGGCGACGCTGATCCGGGTCCGCAATTTCTGGACCGACAGCGTCAACCTGTGGCAGCGATTCCTCGATCCCGATACCGCGCCGCCGATCGTCGATCGCCCCGAACACGCCAAGGACAGGCGGTTCAGGGCGGAGGCGTGGCGGGACAATCCCGTGTTCGATATGATCCGGCAGAGTTACCAGCTGATCTCCGACCATCTGATGCGCGGCGTCGAAGGTGCGGAGGGGCTGGACGAACGCCAGCGCGAACAGCTGCGCTTTGCGACGCGCGGTTTCGTCGACGCGATGAGCCCGGCGAACTTTGCGCTGACCAATCCGGAGGTGATCGAAAAGACGCTGGAGACGCGCGGCGAAAATCTGCTCAAAGGGCTTCAGCACATGCTGAACGATTTGGGGCGCGGGCAGATGACGCATACCGATGCGGGCGCGTTCGAGGTCGGGCGCAACCTGGCGGTGACACCGGGCAAGGTCATCCACCGCACGCCGCTGTACGAACTGATCCAATATGCGCCGGCGACCGGACGCGTGCTGGCGACGCCGCTGGTCATTTTTCCGCCGTGGATCAACCGTTTTTACATCCTGGACCTGACGCCAGAGAAAAGTTTCATCCGCTGGGCGGTGGAGCAGGGGATCACGGTGTTCATGGTCTCCTGGAAGTCAGCGGATGCGTCGATGAAGGACGTCATCTGGGACGATTATGTCGCGGCGCAGATCGATGCCGTCGATACGATCCGCGCATTGCTGGACGTACCGGCGGTGCATACGATCGGTTATTGCGTCGCGGGCACTACGCTTGCCGCAACGCTGGCATTGATCGCGGCGCGGGGTGAGGCGGCGCGGGTGGCGAGCGCGACGTTCTTTACCGCGCAGGTCGATTTCGCAAGCGCGGGCGATCTGTCGCATTTCACCGGCGACGAACAACTGGCATTGGTCGAGGCGTTGTCGGGGGACGGGTTTCTCGACGGGCGGTATATGGCGGCAACGTTCAACGCGCTGCGCGGTCGCGACCTGATCTGGAATTACGTCACGGACAATTACCTGCTGGGCAAGGATTATGCGCCGTTCGACCTGCTCCACTGGAACGGGGACACAACCAACCTGCCCGCGAAATGGCACAAAAGCTATCTGACCGACCTGTACCGCGACAACCGGCTGGTCGATCCCGGGGCGATGACGGTCGACGGCACGCCGATCGACCTGACGCGCGTTGCGACGCCCGCTTATGTCCAGGCGGGGCGCGAGGATCATATCGCTCCGGCTGAAAGCGTGTGGAAGATCACCGATCTGTTCAGCGGACCGATGCGCTTCGTCCTGGCGGGGTCGGGGCATATCGCAGGCGTCGTCAATCCGCCGTCGATGGGGAAATATCAATATTGGACGAATGACGGGGCGGCGCAGACGCTGGAGGCATTCGTCGATGGCGCAACCGAGACCAAGGGAAGCTGGTGGCCGGACTGGCTCGCCTGGCTCCGCGACCGCGACGACGCGCACGTCGCAGCGGACGGCGCGCGGGTGCCGGGCGAAGGGACTCTGCCCGCGCTGACTGACGCGCCGGGGGACTATGTTCGGGCGTAGCGGACTGGGTGCCGCGGTGCGGAGCGGTGGGTTTTGCGGGGCAGCGCGCGGGACCGGTTGAACAGTGCTGGCGCTGGGGTTGGCGGTCGCATCACAACCATCCGCCGCTCCCGATGAGCACGATTGCCGTTCGTTATCCGTCGTCGATACTGCGGCCGACGCGCACGAGCAGCCCGCTTGGATCGCTTACAGAGAATTCGTACGTTCCCCAAGGCTTCTCGTGCGGTGCCCCTTTTTCAATAATCATATCGTGTACTCGCGCGGCAACTGCGTCGACGTCATCGACATACAGATACAAACCAAACGGATTGGCCTCGATATTTTTTGGCCAACCGGGCGCATGGGTCAGGTGCAGATGCCAACCTCGACCATCCGCCAAAATCCGGTAAAGTCCATAATCGCTGATCACGTCGAAGCCGAGCTTGCTGTAAAAGGCTTCGCTGGCGTCAAGGTTTCCGCAGGGTATGATTGCGACCGATCGATGATCCAAGGTCCAGTCCTCCGCATTGATGTTGGTGAATCCAATCTGGCCCACACCAAACTTGTTGGCGAGCGCAAACGCTGCCCAGAACGGCCTCGGCGGACACTACCCGCAAAATGTCCGGACGGAATGCCGCTGTCGGCGTCGCATATAGGGGGGTCATACCCTAGGGATAGGATATGCAGGACCAACCGGTATCAGATAGCCAGAGTAAATTAGGCACACGTGCGGCAATTTTGGCAGCGTTCGTAAAGCTCGCGCTCGAACGCCGCTACGACACAATCCGCATCGCCGACCTCGTACATGAGGCCGACGTTGGCAGAGCAACGTTTTACGAGCATTTTCGGGGCAAGAGCGATGTCCTGATTTCTGCGATGGAGCCCGTTCTTCTTGCGCTTTCCACCGCTGCTTCGGGTCGAGCGGCCAGATGTTACGTCAAGAGCATGATTAGTCATCTTTGGAGAAGACGATCGACAGGACGGATAATTCTCAGTTCACCCACCGCTCGGATCATTGAACGCCGCTTGGCGGAGATGGTCCTTATCCAGATCGGGCGGGCCGACGAGGCCAACGTCGCATTGGCCATCAGGGCAGCCGGGATCGCAGCGGCACAACTTGCAATGCTCCGAAGCTGGTTGGTTGGAGAAGTGAGTTGCACAGTGGACGAGGTGACGGATCGAATGATCGATTGCTCGCGGCTTAGCCAACGCAACGCCGTTGTTCGCTGATTGGAAACTGCCACGTATCAGGGCGGTCTGTCCGAAAGCGGACTGTCTCGATCCACTCAACGACGCCTTTGCTGCTGAACGCGAGCAGAGACCAGCGACTGTAAGCGCCGACACGTAGCGGCGATATCAAGCGGGATCGCATGCGCGTGAGTGAATGTCCACAGGGACCATCCGGCGCCCGGAGCGGTTGACCGGCTCTGCCATGCGCCGGATCGTTACATCCGGCTTTCCAAATATACTGCGGTGCGGCATGGCGGGGGATGCCGCTGGAAACCCCGCAGCCGGACCTTTCCGCGCAGACGCGGGCTCAACCCAAAACATCCCTGACCCGCCGGAACGGGATCCTGATCGCTGCGGTCGCGGTGCTTATCGCGGTCATGCTTTCGTTCGTGCTGTTGACGAGCGGATCATCCACCGCGCGATCGCGGGCCGCGCCGCCCGCCAACGAACCTGAGGCGACCCCGACCCCTGCGCCCGAGCCGACGAAGCCTGCGAGCCGCGAGCCGCGAGGGCCGCAAGCAGATCGCGGGCTTCTTCACGCCCGAGATGAGCCTCGCAATGCACATGTTGGGGAGGAGGCAGGGCAGGAGCCTTCAGGCGTTGATGGCCGAGGCGTTCGACGACGTGCTCAGGAAGCACGGTGAAACGCCGGTGGGGGTGAGGATCTAGCGCCCGTCCACCGCGCGTAGAATGGCGCGTCCGTAGGCGGTCTTCTTGAACATCTCGCCACATGCGCGTGCCTGGTCGGCATCGATTAAGCCCGTCTCGAAGGCGATTTCCTCCAGGCAGGCGATCTGGATGCCCTGGCGGTGCTGGAGCGTACTGACGAACTCGCTCGCCTCGAGCAGGCTGTCGTGGGTGCCGGTGTCGAGCCAGGCGTAGCCGCGGCCCATCTGTTCGACGAAGAGGTCGCCCGCCTCCATGTAGAGACGGTTGAGGTCGGTGATCTCGAGCTCGCCGCGTGGCGAAGGCTTCAGATTGCGCGCCATGTCTACGACGCGATTGTCGTAGAAATACAGCCCAGTCACCGCATGGTTGGATTTGGGGCTCGCGGGCTTCTCTTCGAGGCTCAACGCCACGCCGGCATCACCCAGCTCGACCACGCCATACCGTTCGGGATCCTCGACCTGATAGGCGAAGACCGTCGCACCGTTCGTCCGGTCGACCGCGCTTGCCAGCAGTTCGGGCAGGCCTGCACCGAAGAAGATGTTGTCGCCCAGCACCAGCGCGACATCATCGTCGCCGATGAAGTCGGCACCGATCGTGAACGCCTGTGCAAGTCCCTCGGGGCGCGGCTGCTCGGCGTAACTGATCGATAAACCGAACGCCGAACCATCGCCAAACAATCGCTGGTAATTGCCGAGATATTCGGACGAGGAGATGATCAGCACCTCGCGGATTCCCGCCAGCATCAGCACGCTGAGCGGATAGTAGACCATTGGCTTGTCGTAGACCGGGAGCAGCTGCTTGTTGACCGCGAGCGTCGCCGGATGGAGCCGGGTGCCCGACCCGCCGGCGAGAATGATGCCTTTCATTTCGGTGTTCCGATCAGTTCGTCGAGAATGTCGCCGAGCGCCGGTTCCCAAGCGCGGGGGGCGATGCCATAGGCCGCGCCGATCGCGCGATGGCTCAGCAGCGAATTGGTGGGTCGGCGTGCGGGGGTGGGATAGTCCGCGGTGGTGATCCCTTCGACTTTCGCGACCGCACCATCGCGAAGGCAGGACTGGCGGAAGATCTCACGCGCGAAGTCCGCCCAGTTCGTCTCCCCTGCGTTCGAGAAATGGAAGGTACCGGTGGGCGCGTCGGTATCCTCGATCAGCCGCAGCACGATCGCGCGGAGGGCGTCTGCCAGATCCGGGGCACCGGTCGGCGAGCCATGCTGGTCCGCGACGACGCGCAAGGTCGGGCTGGTCGCGCCCACCCGAAGCATCGTCTTCACGATATTGTTGCCATGCGCCGACACGACCCAAGCGGTGCGCACGATCACAGCCTTCGCGCCCGAGGTGCGCACCGCGAGCTCGCCGCCCAGCTTTGATGCGCCGTAGACGCCGAGCGGGTTGACCGGATCGTCGATCTCCCACGTACCATGCTTGTCACCGCCGAAGACATAGTCGGTCGAAACCTGGACCAGCGGGATGCCCGCTTCCGCACCGGCTTTGCCGAACGCCGCGGGTGCCATTGCGTTCACCGCCCAAGCGGTAACAAGGTCGCTCTCGGCCTTATCGACCGCGGTATAGGCCGCGCCGTTGATGACCGCGGCCCATTCGCGTTCCGCCACCTTGGCGGCGATCGCCGCGGTGTCGGTCAGGTCGAGATCGATTTGGTCGCTCGCGACGACCCGCACGTTCTCGGGCCACTGGACGCGCTGCAGCTCGGTGCCGAGCTGCCCGCCCGCGCCGGTGACGAGGATGTCACGCATAACAACGCGCCGACATGTCGACAGTTATACGCGTCATCATGAGGCCACGCCGCGCCGTTCGGCCGCCTTGCCCGCCGCCAGCGGGCGCCACCAGTCCTGATGGCCGAGATACCAGCGCACCGTCTTTTCGATCCCGGTCTCGAACGTCTCCTCCGGCTGCCAGCCGAGTTCCTCGCCGATCCGCGTCGCGTCGATCGCATAGCGCTTGTCGTGTCCCGGGCGATCGGCGACCGAGGTAATCTGCCCGGCATCGCTCTCGCCGTCCTCGTTTGGAGAAAGCCGGTCGAGGATTGCGCAGAGCGTGCGCACGACTTCTACGTTCTGCTTCTCGTTATGCCCGCCGACATTGTAGGTGCGCCCGGGCCTACCTTTTCGAAGACGGTACGCAGGGCCTTCACGTGATCCTCGACGTAGAGCCAGTCGCGCACCTGATCGCCCGCGCCGTAGACGGGAAGGGGTTCGCCATCGAGCGCCTTGGCGATCACCAATGGGATCAGCTTCTCGGGAAAGTGATACGGCCCGTAATTGTTCGAGCAGTTGGTGATGAGGATCGGCAGACCGTAGGTGTGCCCCCAGGCGCTGACGAGATGGTCGCTGCCCGCCTTCGACGCCGAATAAGGCGAGCGCGGGTCGTAGGGCGTCTCCTCGGTGAACAGCCCGGTATCGCCGAGCGAGCCGTATACCTCGTCGGTCGAGATATGGTGGAAGCGGAACGCAGCGCGCGCGGTTTCGTCCAGCCCCTGCCAATAGGCGCGTGCCTCCGAGAGCATGACGTAGGTGCCGACCACGTTGGTCTCGATGAACGCGCCAGGCCCGTCGATCGAGCGATCGACGTGACTTTCCGCGGCCAGGTGGGTGATGATGTGGGGCCGGAACCCCACGATCGCGGCGCGCACCGCGTCGGCATCGCAGATGTCGCCCTGGACGAAGCGGTAACGGTTCGACCCCGCCACCTCGGCTACTGTCGACGAGTTGCCCGCATAGGTCAGTTTGTCGAAGTTCAGGACTTCATGCCCGGTGTCGCGAATGAGGTGACGCACGAGCGCCGAGCCGATGAACCCGGCCCCGCCGGTGACGAAGATGCGCATGGGATTGTCCTTCAGGCGAGCGGTTGGAGCGGGTGCCCATCATAGGCGAACGGGCTACCGAAGTCAGCGAGGGAGGGTTGGTACCGGTCCTTGTCGGACAGCTCAGGCATGTTCCCCGTCGGCAGCGGCCAGTCGATCCCGACGCTGTCCCACGCGATCCCGCCGTCCGCCTCGGGCGCGTAGGTATCCGAGCATTTGTACACGACTTCGCAATTTGGCTCGAGCGTCAAAAACCCGTGCGCAAAGCCGACGGGGATGAAGAGCTGGTCACCGTTTTCGGCCGACAGCTCTGCACCGACCCACTGGCCATAGGTCGGCGATCCGTTCCGCACATCTACCGCGACGTCGAAAATCCGTCCGCGGATGCAGCGGACGAGCTTATCCTGCACGCGGGGTGGAGTTTGAAAAGGCAGCCCGCGCAATATGAAAGCGGGCGCGGAAAGCGAGTGGTTGTCCTGAACGAACGCGACGTCAATCCCATGCGCGACGAACGTCTCGCGATTGTAGGTTTCGGTGAACCAGCCGCGTGCGTCGCCGTGGCGGCGGGGATGGATAAGATGGATGGGGTTGGTCATCTTTCGGTAAAGACAGCTGGCAGACCTGAGAAGCCGGTCTGATATGGTCAGCCCGCGTGATGCAAGACCGCACGTTCCGCGTCGAGAACATCGCCGAGCGTGGCATCGAGGGGGATTTCAGGCTGCCAGTTCAGCAGATGATGAGCGCGCCGTGCATCACCGCCGGAAAAATGATTCGTTTCTGGCCGATAGCGATCGGGATCAACGACAACGTCGATCTGCGTAGTCGCCAATCCAATCAGGCGCTTGAGGATTTCGCGGATCTTTATCGGCTTGGCACATGCCAGATTGACCGCTTGGCCATTAAAAATACCGATCGGGGCGGTCATCGCACGGGCATAGGCGCGCACTATATCGCGTACATCGAGGAATTCGCGATAACTTTCCAGGTTACCGACTCTGATTACGGGCGGCTGCAATCCCAACTCAATGCGCGCGATCTGTTGGGCGAAGGAGGGGATGACGAAGCGATCATCCTGCCCGGGGCCGGTGTGATTGAAGGGGCGCAGTCGAAGCGCGCGTAGTCCGTCCGACGCGCTCATCTGGCCGATGAGTAAATCGGTCGCGGCCTTGGAGGTGGCATAGGTGTTGAGCGGTGCGAACGGTGCCTCTTCATCGAGCGGTGCCTCGCGTTCGGAGAAGGTGCGACCATAGATGTCGGAACTGCTAACATGTACGAACCGTGCTTCTGGTACATGAAGCAGTACTGCCTCCGCCAATCGCATCGTCCCCAGCAGGTTGACGTTCATGGTACCTAAAGTGTCCGTACGCGCAGTTGCTACGGTGGATATCGCCGCCAGATGGATAACGGCCTCGGGTCGCTCCGACTTGACGACGGCGTCAATATTCGCGGGATCGAGTAGATCGAGCGTTATTGCGCGCGCACCCGATATGGGCTTGCCGGGCACCGTGCTGGTTCCAACGAGATCAGCATCGGGTAGTGCGTCGAGCAGCGTCGGCACGAGCCATCTTCCGACGAAGCCATCGGCACCAGTAATCAGCACTTTCGGACCGGGCGGCACGACGGCGGTCAGGCGAGGGGTGTCAGTCGCTTCAGATCAGCGTCGACCATTTCGCGGATCATCGCCTCAAGCGAAATCTCGGGTGTCCAGCCGAGCACGCGTTCTGCTTTGGACGCGTCACCCAGCAGTATGTCGACTTCGGCCGGACGGAAGAACGCCGGATCAATCACGACATGCGCATCCATATCCAGCCCCGCATGGTCGAAGGCAACGCGGCACATAGCGCGGACGGTGACCGTCTTGCCAGTAGCGATCACGTAATCGTCGGGCTTGTCCTGCTGCAGCATCAGCCACATTGCACGGACATAGTCACGCGAATGTCCCCAATCACGCTTGGCATCGATATTGCCGAGCCGCAGCTCGCGCTCCAGCCCAAGTTTGATCCGCGCCACCCCGTCCGTCACCTTGCGTGTGACAAACTCGATGCCGCGCAGCGGACTTTCGTGATTGAACAGGATGCCGGACGACGCGTGAAAGTCGAAGCTTTCGCGATAGTTCACCGTGATCCAATGCCCGTACAACTTCGCCACGGCATAAGGCGAACGCGGGTGGAATGGCGTGGTCTCGGACTGGTGCGTCTCTTGTATCAGGCCAAACATCTCGGACGAGGATGCCTGGTAAAAGCGGATGGAGGGATCCACGGCGCGGATCGCTTCCAAGATGTTGGTCACCGCCAGACCGGTTACCTCGCCGGTCAGCAACGGCTGGTCCCACGATGAGCTGACGAAAGACTGCGCTGCAAGATTGTATATTTCTTGCGGACGCACTTTTGAGACGATGCGTATCAGCGAAGACAGATCAATCATGTTCGCATGATGAAGCGCGACGTCACGTTCCACGCCGAGCCATTTCAGCCGGTGATCTGCTACGCCTAGATGCGATGAGCGTCGCACCAACCCATGAACTTCGTAGCCCTTTCCCAGAAGAAACTGAGCGAGATAGGCACCATCCTGCCCCGTGATGCCAGTGATGAGTGCTCGTTTTGTCATGGGTTCCAAACGGATCGAGGCGCAGCCATTAAGAACCCGGCTTACTAGAGATGTTGGCTGTGGAGGCAAGGGGCCGGGCATCGGTTGACGATGCCCGGCGGGCATGGTGAGGCAGCGCGGATTACGATTGTTGCATTGGAGCTAGGGTGAAGCGCTTGTTCGATCTTGCGGTCGTTGCAGCCGCGCTGTTGCTGCTATGGCCGGTTCTCTTCATTTTGTTTGTGCTGGTCCGTTGGAAGATCGGTGCACCCGCTCTCTTCAAACAGGCCCGTCCCGGTCGTGGGGCCGTGCCGTTTACGATGATTAAGTTTCGCACCATGACGGATGCGCGTGACCCGCACGGCACGCTGTTGCCGGATGACCAGCGTCTCATCCCATTCGGTCGCTGGCTGCGCGCAACCAGTCTTGATGAACTGCCAGAGCTGATAAACATCTTGATGGGTGACATGAGCCTGGTCGGGCCACGACCGTTACTCATGTCTTATGTTCCGCTTTATTCTCCGCAGCAAGCGCGGCGACACGACGTGCGTCCCGGCCTTACGGGGTGGGCGCAGGTATGCGGACGCAACGCGATCGGCTGGGACGAAAAGTTCGCGCTTGATGTCGATTATGTCGAGCGGCGCAGTTTCGCCCTAGACATCCACATCCTGCTGCTGACCGTCCGTCAGGTCCTGCGGCGCGACGGCATTTCGGCTGAGGGTGAGGCCACCATGACGGTGTTCCGTGGTAACGGCTCGCAGGGCTCTGACCCAAGCTGATCATCCCGTTCGAGCCACGTGGACAAGCCGTGTCCGCCATGGCAAAGGCCGCGGGCTTCCACCAGTCGGTCGCTATCGTAGTGTCCGCCGCGCCTATTCGCGAGAGAAACGATGCCCATACGAGTGTTGAGCGTGTTCGGCACCCGTCCGGAGGCGATCAAGATGGCGCCGCTTGTCAGGCGATTGGCAAAGGACGATCGCTTCGATGCGCGGGTTTGCGTAACGGCACAGCATCGCGAGATGCTTGATCAGGTGCTTGATCTCTTCGAAATCCATCCCGCGTTCGATCTCGATATAATGCAGCCTAGCCAGGATCTAACAGATGTTTCCTGCGCCGTTCTCACGGGGATGAAGCGTGTGTTCACCGAATGGCAGCCCGACATCGTGTTGGTTCACGGCGATACCGCCACGACGATGATGACCAGTATCGCAAGTTTCTTTGCCCGGGTTCCCGTTGGTCATGTCGAGGCGGGCCTGCGCAGCGGCAACATGGATGCGCCTTGGCCGGAAGAGGGTAACCGCAGGATCGCGGCTATTCCGACTACGCTGCATTTCGCGCCCACGCGATCGGCACAGGAAAATCTGCTGGATGAGGGTGTTCCCGCTACACAGATCGTGGTGACGGGCAATACCGTCATCGATGCACTATACCTCGCGCTTGACATGTTGCCACCGCATCGCTCCACCCTCGACGCGCAATTCTCCTTCCTTCGCGGCGACGCGCGCATGCTGCTCGTTACGGGGCATCGGCGTGAGAGCTTTGGCGCAGGGTTTGAGCGGATTTGCCAAGCCATGAGTGCTATCGCGCGGCGCTACCCCAATCTCGACATCGTCTATCCAGTGCATCTCAATCCAAATGTCCGAGGAACCGTGGATCGGTTTCTCGGCGGAATCGGCAACATTCACCTCATTGAGCCGCTCGACTATCTGCCGTTTGTCTACCTCATGAATCGATCGCACCTGATCCTGACGGATTCGGGCGGCGTGCAGGAGGAAGCGCCATCATTGGGTAAGCCGGTGCTCGTTATGCGCGATGTTAGCGAGCGAATGGAGGCGGTGGCGGCGGGAACGGTCAAGCTCGTCGGGACTGATCCCGACCTGATCGAGCGCGAAGTCGGCGTGTTGCTTGACGATGATGAGGCCTATACGGCGAGGAGCCGCAGCCACAATCCCTATGGTGACGGTCAGGCCTGCGGGAGGATCGCCGAGGCGCTGGCCATGCTGCGATCTGACGAACGATAAGGAACAAGCCGAGATGTTCGATACGATCTGCGTGGTGGGGTTGGGCTACATTGGCCTGCCAACGGCAGCGATGCTGGCATCGCAGGGATGCCGCGTCATCGGGCTCGAAGTCAGCGAACATCTGATTAACGCGGTCAACGGCGGTCGTACACACATCGTCGAGCCCGATCTCGATGCGGTCGTGCATGATGTTGTGGCGGCGGGAAAACTGGTCGCGACCAGTGACGCGCCAGAGGCGGACGCCTTCGTGATCGCCGTGCCGACGCCGTTCAAGGAAGAGCGGCAACCCGACCTGCGCTATGTTGAGCAGGCCGCACGCAGAATTGCTCCGCGGTTGCGCAC
Source organism: Sphingomonas sp. (assembly GCA_965219075.1). Taxonomy (GTDB): domain Bacteria; phylum Pseudomonadota; class Alphaproteobacteria; order Sphingomonadales; family Sphingomonadaceae; genus Sphingomonas. The sequence goes on along the minus strand of CBDCMM010000002.1, from coordinate 670,016 downwards.
AGGCAATCTGGTTATCTTAGAGAGCACGTCACCTGTCGGGGCCACCGAGCTTCTTGCCCAGTGGTTCGCACAGGAGCGCCCCGACCTGCGCTTTCCGGAGACGACCGGTGAAGGCGAGACCGACGTGCATATCGCTTATTGTCCGGAGCGCGTGCTACCTGGGCAGGTGATGCGCGAATTGATCACCAACGACCGCATCATCGGTGGTCTCACACCGGTTTGTGCGGCTCGCGCGACCGACCTTTACCGCATCTTCGTCAAGGGCGATTGCGTGGTCACCAATGCACGCGCGGCGGAGATGTGCAAATTGTCGGAGAACAGCTTCCGCGACGTCAACATCGCGTTCGCGAACGAGCTGTCGGTGATCTGCGACCAGCTCGGTATCGACGTGTGGGAATTGATCCGTCTCGCCAACCGTCACCCGCGCGTCAACATCCTCCAGCCCGGTGCGGGGGTTGGGGGGCATTGCATCGCGGTCGATCCGTGGTTCATCGTCGCATCAAGCCCCGATGACGCTCGTCTGATCCGCACTGCACGGGAGGTTAACGACGACAAGTCGGACTGGGTTGTGGCAAAGATCGCGCAAGCGATGGATGAGGATACATCGCTCCAAACGGCATGCTTCGGGCTCGCCTTCAAGCCGAACATCGATGACTTGCGCGAGAGCCCTGCGGTACGGATTGCGACGGCGCTCGCCACGCGGTTTCCCGGACGCGTGCTGGCCGTTGAGCCGCATATTAATGCGCTGCCCGCGAAGCTCGCCGACCTCGGTGTTGAACTAGTATCGATCGACGACGCGCTGGCGCGTGCAGGCGTGCTCGCGCTTTTGGTGGATCATCGTGCATTCGAGGCACTGGGCTCCCGGGTTGCGGGCAAGCGGGTAGTCGACACGCGCGGGCAATGGTCGCGCACACCGGACCCCGCGACCGTTCCGGTCGCATAATCGAAGCTGCCCGCGATGCGCATCTGTTTCTTCGCCAACATGTCGGCTCACGCGAACTGGCATGAGATGTTCGATCGCGTCGAATTCTACCGGATCGATATCCAGTTGTTACGCGAGCTTGGTCATGAGGTCGTAACCGTCGGCCATCCGCGCGTGATAGATTGGTCGGCTGACCTCTATTACTGCTGGTGGTGGGGCCACGCCGGTTTCCCCATGATTCCTGCCAAGCTGCGGCGGCGTCCGATCGTGGTCACCGGCGCGTTCGATTACGCGACTTGCCGCGCTGAACTGCCAGGAGTTTGCTATCTCGATCGACCGCAATGGCAAAAAGCGGTGCTGAGTACGATGCTGCGTCTGGCCGACGCTAACCTCTTCGTCTCTCAATATGAATTCGACGAGGTTACGCGCCACCTAACCGTACGTAATCCGATCGCCGCGCCGCTCGCTATCGACACCGGACGCTATCAACCTGATCCCGCCGCAAAGAGAAGCGATTACTTTTTCTCGATGTCGTTGCTCTCGCACGAAAATGCCGTCCGCAAAGGATTGACGATGACGATCGAAGCGATGGCGAAACTCGGTCCACGTCACGCTGACACGCGACTCGTCATCGCGGGCAAGCATGGCAATGCCCATGACGCGCTGTGGGCGCGCGCCAAGGACTTGGGCATCGCTGCACGCGTGGAGTTGCCGGGCATGATCTCGGAGGAGCAGAAGCTTGTCAGCTATCACGAGTGCATCGCCTACGTTCAACCTACGTTGTACGAGGGATTTGGACACGCCATCGGGGAGGCTGTCGCGTCCGGCGCGACGGTCGTCGCCGCACCGCGCGGTGCCGTCCCCGAGGTAGCAGGCACGTTCGCGCGATACGTCGATCCACATGATCCGTCGTCGATTGCGGCGGCGATGGATCGTACGGTCGATGAGCCTGCGACCGCCACCGATCGTGCGACGGGCCATGCCTGGATCGCCGAACATTTCTCGCTCGATCGCCGGCGCCGCCAACTGGCGAAGATCATCGCGCAAGTCGCAGGCCGGTAAGGTGGCAGCGTCTCCGCATCTGCCGGGCTAAACTGGACAGAGGGGACGTCGGCCGGTATCGGGCGCGTAATCTTCTACCTAAACCACTCAACCATTACGGGAAGTCCCTCTGCTGCCCTCGCTTGCGCTCCGGGTCGCGGCAGGCAGGAACCCCGGCGGGCTGACAGGAACCCTGATAACGATGTGCGGGATCTACGGCGTTATCGGCGCAATGCGATCTCCTGCCGCGGGTCTTTCCGCGCTTTCCCATCGCGGCCCCGACGGACTTCACTCGTGGCAGGATGAAGCCGCAGGGGTATGGCTCGGCCATGCCCGGCTCGCGATCATCGATCCGACAGCGGCAGGCGACCAGCCGATGGTGTCGCCCAACGGACGCTTCGTGATGGTCTACAATGGCGAAATCTATAATTTTCTAGAGCTTCGTGTCGAGCTCGAGGAGGCGGGTGAGACGTTCGTCAGCCATTGCGATTCGGAGGTTTTGCTCCGGCTCTTCGCGCGGCAGGGACGCGATTGTTTTACGCGGTTGCGCGGTATTTTCGCGGCGGCGTTCTGGGATCGAGCCTCCAACACGCTCACGGTGGTGCGCGACTCGATGGGCGTTAAGCCGTTCTACTGGGTCGGAGAGCAGCACCGTTTCGCATTCGCCAGCGAACTGAAGTCGCTGGTACGCGCCGGCGATGTGGTGCCGCGGGTGAATCCGCGAGCGGTACTGCGTCTTCTCGGGCTGCTCTGGTCACCGGGCGAGGAGACGATCGTCGCGGGCGTGCACAAGCTTCTTCCCGGGCAGTACATGGAAGTGCGCCTGGGCGCGGGGGCGCCGGTGGCCGTGCGCTATGCCGATCCTGCACGACCGGCCGAAACGAAGTCGGCCGCCAAGGTCGATGATCTGGTGGCGCAGACGCGCGCCATGGTGGAACAAGCAGTCCAGCGTCAGCTGATCTCGGACGTGCCGCTCGGTGCCTTTCTGTCGGGTGGGTTGGATAGTTCGGCGATCGTAGCCTTTGCCGCTCGCAACCGTACCGGTCCGGGCAAACTACGCTGTTTCAGCATCGAGGTGAAGGCGAAGGAGTTAGGCGGCGAGGGGTTCGCGGAGGATTTGCCTTATGCTCGCAAGGTCGCCGGTGCGCTGGATGTCGATCTTGATGTGGTGACCGCCGACGAGCGCATCATGGATCGTCTGCCCGAGATGATTTACCATCTTGACGAACCCACCCCGGATCCATCGGCCCTGAATACGCTGCTGATCGCGGAACTTGCGCGCGCCAACGGCATCAAGGTGCTACTTTCCGGAACGGGCGGGGACGACATCTTCACCGGATACCGACGGCATTTCGCGCTGATGCAGGAACGCACATGGGGGTGGTTGCCGCAAGCCGCGCGCCGGGGCCTTACCGCCGCGACCGGGCTCCCGCCACAACGCCATCCGATGCTACGGCGAATCGCCAAAGCGTTCCGTCATGCTGATCAGCCAGAAACGGAGCGCCTCCTTGCCTATTTTCTATGGCTCGACGCGGACAGTATAACGAACCTGCTGTCGCGCGATCTGCGAGCTCAGATCGAGGACAACGACCTGTTCACGCCGATGCGCGAGACGTTGGGGCGTCTGCCGGACGGCACGGCACCGCTCGATCGTATGCTGTATCTGGAGTGCAACCACTTCCTCGCAGATCACAATCTCAACTACGCCGACAAGATGGCGATGGCCTGCGGGGTCGAGACGCGCGTACCGCTGCTCGACGAGGATCTGGTGCGTTTCGCCGGCACGATCCCGCTCGATCTCAAACAACGCGGTCGCACGGGCAAATGGATCTTCAAGAAGGCGATGGAGGGTATTTTACCCAATGAGGTGATCTATCGCCCCAAAACCGGATTCGGCGTGCCGCTGCGACAGTGGCTCAACGGCCCGTTGCGCCTGCTGGTGGAACGCACGCTCGCGCGCGAAGCGCTCAAAGCGCGCGGACTGTTTGATCCGGACGCGGTCGACGCGTTGCTGCGCGGGCTTTTTGCCGGCACCAACGACGCCGGATACACTGTGTTTGCGCTAATGTGTATCGAGCTGTGGTGTCAGCAATTCATCGATGGCGACTTTCCGCCAGACCAATCTACTATTCATTAGCGAACGGACCTTCAGCGACGTGAAGCAGATCATCCAGCATATGGGTACCGGCGATACCGAACTCATCGAGGTTCCGGTACCGCAGGTTCCGCGCAACGGCCTGTTGGTCAACACGGCAGTCAGTCTGGTATCGGCAGGCACCGAGCGCATGCTCGTCGATTTCGGTCAGTCGAGCCTTATTTCCAAGGCGCGCCAGCAACCGGATAAGGTGCGGCAAGTGTTCGACAAGATGCGCACGGACGGGGTGCTGACGACGCTCGACGCAGTGCGCTCGAAACTGGGCCAGCCGATACCCCTCGGCTATTGCAACGTCGGCAGTGTAGCCGCGGTGGGCGTCGGCGCTGCCGGCTTTGCCCCTGGCGATCGCATCGTGTCGAACGGACCGCACGCGGAGGTCGTCCGCGTATCCACGAACCTCGCCGCGAAGATCCCGGATGGCGTGAGTGACGAAGCCGCCAGCTTCACAGTCGTCGCGGCGATCGGACTGCAGGGCATTCGTCTTGCCGAACCCACGCTGGGCGAGGCCGTGGTGGTGACGGGTGCCGGGTTGATCGGGTTGCTTACCATTCAGCTGCTGCGCGCGCATGGAGCACGCGTGCTGGCAATCGATTTTGCCGAGGAGCGGCTCGCGCTTGCGCGGCAATTCGGCGCTGAGACGTGCAATCCGGGCAGCACCGATCCCGTCGCCGCCGGAATGGCTTTCAGCCGGGGTAACGGCGTCGACGCCGTGCTGATCACCGCATCGACGGCATCGAGCGAGCCTGTAGCACAAGCGGCACGCATGTCGCGCAAACGCGGGCGCATCGTTCTCGTTGGCGTGACCGGGCTTGAGCTCAGCCGTGCCGACTTCTACGAGAAGGAGCTGTCGTTTCAGGTGTCCTGCTCTTATGGGCCTGGGCGCTACGACGCCTCCTACGAGGATGGCGGGCATGATTACCCTTTCGGGTTCGTTCGCTGGACTGAACAGCGCAATTTCGAAGCGATCCTCGACATGATGGCGGACGGGCGCCTAGATGTTATGCCCCTCATTACTCATCGCTATGCGATCGACGATGCGGGGACTGCCTACCGAACCCTTACCGACAGCAAGGATGCGCTCGGCATCGTGCTGCGCTACGATCGTGACGCCACGGCGCGGTCGTCGAGCACGATCGTTCTCAGTGAGCGGTACTTCGCCGCGGGGGAGCCAACGCTCGGTGTGATCGGCGCGGGCAACTATGCCTCTCGTGTGCTGCTGCCCGCGTTCAAAGCTGCGGGAGCTCAGTTCAGCCATATCGCTACTGCAGGCAGCGTTTCAGGTGTGGTAGAAGGCCGCAAGCTGGGCTTCGCCGCCGCTTCGAGCGATCTCGAGACGATTTTCGCCTCGCCCGACGTCAATACGATCGTGATCGCTACCCGTCATGACAATCACGCGCCGTTGGTGGAACGCGCACTGGCCGCGGACAAGCACGTGTTCGTCGAGAAGCCGCTCGGGCTGGACCTTAACCAAGTGGATGCGGCGGAAGCAGCTTTCGAGGGTGCCCACGCGCGCGGCGGGCGGCAGTTGATGGTGGGCTTCAACCGACGCTTTGCCCCCACCACGCAGCGCATGTATGCGGCACTGCAGCGCATTGCTGCCCCCAAGGCTTTTGTCTTCACTATGAATGCCGGTGCCATCCCGGTGACGCACTGGACCCAAGATCCGGCGATTGGCGGCGGGCGCATCATTGGTGAGGCGTGTCACCACATTGATCTGATGCGGTTCCTATGCGGGCATCCGATCACGTCGATTAGCGCACGCAGGATGGGAGACGCACCGGGTGTCGAGGTGACAGAGGATAAGGCCGTCATCGTTCTCGGTTTCGCCGATGGGTCGTTTGGAACGATCCACTATCTTGCCAATGGCGGGGCGGTGTTTCCAAAGGAGCGCATTGAGGTGTTCGCTGACGGTGGGGTGCTGCAGAATGACAATTTCCGCTCGTTACGCGGATTCGGCTGGCGCGGGGTGAAAACCATGCGGGCGCTGCGTCAGGACAAAGGACAGCAAGCCTGCGCCGCCGCCTTCCTAGATGCGGTGCGCAGCGGTACGCCCGCGATCCCGCCTGCGGAGATTTTCGAGGTAGCACGTGCGACGATCGAAGCGGCGGATCAGTTGCGACAGCAATGACCGCGCTTGCTAAGGTGCGGGTGCTGCGCGCGCTGGGGTGGCGCAGTGTGGGGCGGGTCGCACGCTACCGGCTCGGCCTGCGGCTGCGGACCGCGTCGGTGCTGCGGCTGAGTGGGGATGCGCCGGATGGGCCGATCTTCCCGCCGCGGCAAATGCCGCCTGCGCCCGCGCGCGTGCCCGCGCTGTGGCGACATCACGGTCTGCTGTTCGGCCACCATCGTATTGCGGTCGGCGATCAGCCGCCCGATTTTGCCGCCCACCCGCTGCACGGCGAATCATGGCCCGGCGCGGACATGCCGTGGTGGCAGCTTGGCGATTTCGGTGAGCATGATATCAAACTGGTGTGGGAGCTTTCGCGCTTTCCTTGGCTGGTGCCGATGGCTCAGCAGGCGCGCGCGGGTGATGCGAACGCGCATGACCGGCTGAACGAATGGCTTGCGGCGTGGATCGCGGACAATTCGCCTTATCGCGGCCCTAACTGGAAATGCGGGCAGGAAGCCTCGTTGCGCGTGTTAGTGCTCGCGCTTGCAAGCGCGATCCTGTGCCAAGACGATGCCCCGTCAGACGCGCTGATGGCTCTCGTCCGACTGCATCTCGCGCGGATCGCGCCGACGATCGGTTATGCGCTTGGCCAAGACAATAATCACGGCACGTCCGAAGCGGCCGCGTTGTTCGTCGGCGGAAGCTGGTTGGCGCGGTGCGGGGTGCCGCAGGGGAAGCGATGGGCTGCTCTCGGACGCCGCTGGCTGGAGGAGCGCGCACTAGCGCTGATTGCGCAAGATGGCAGCTTCAGCCAACACTCCGTAGTTTATCATCGATTGATGATCGATACCTATGCCGCTGCCGAGTGGTGGCGACGCAAGCTCGAACTTCGCCCTTGGTCCTCACCTGTCGTGAGTCGGCTGCGTGCAGCGGCGGACTGGCTGTACCAGATGACCGATCCGGCCACCGGTGACGCGCCCAATCTGGGTGCTAATGACGGTGCACGCCTAATCATGCTCTCCGATGCCGATTATCGTGATTTTCGCCCGTCGGTGGAACGCGCGATGGTTCTTTTCCACGGCAAGCGGGCCTACCTAAATGCGGCTACAGCAGGGGACGAACTGGTGTGGCTGGGCCTGTCGGCCGATGGTGTTGCGGCTCCCCCCGGGTCGGCACAATATGACGTGGGCGGTTATGCGATGTTGCGCGCCGGCATCGCACGCGCGCTACTGCGCTATCCCCGCTTCCGCTTTCGGCCTTCGCAGGCTGACGCACTGCATCTCGACATATGGATCGGCGCGCGCAACGTCGTGCGCGACGCAGGCACGTACAGCTATCATGCACGGCCCGACCCCGTGGCCTATTTCGGCGGAACTGCAGGGCACAGCACGATTGCATTCGACGAACGTGACCAAATGCCGAGACTTTCCCGCTTTCTGTTCGGCGACTGGCTTCAGACTGACCGGCTTGAGCCACTCCGCCGCAAAGGCGACGGCTGGACGTTTGGTGCTGGCTATCGCGATCATCTGGGCGCGCGTCATTTCCGCCGCGTGACGCTTTTGCCTGGGCAGATAGTGATTGAAGACGAAGTAAGCGGGTTCGAACGGGATGCGTGTCTCAGGTGGCGGCTTGATCCAAAACAGTGGCGAACGCTCAATGACGGCAACGGCGTGACCGACGGCAACGTCACGCTTCGCGTCGTGTCGGATGCGGTGGATGCGCCGGGAACGATAGAGATTGGCCGGGAGTCGCTCTACTATGCCGAGCAGCACAACATTCCTGTATTTGAAGTCTCGATCGCGCGCGCAGGGCGCGTTCTGACAACTATAGAATGGTCGGCGTGAGGATCCTCTACTTCCATCAGCATTTTTCGACGCCACAGGGTTCGGCAGGTATTCGTTCGTACCAGATGGCGCGGCGGCTGATCGCGCGTGGGCACAGCGTTACCATGGTGTGCGGATCTTACGATCAGGGATCTACCGGGCTGACCATGCCCTTCGAGCACGGCGAGCGGCGCGGGACTGTGGACGGAATTAAGGTTATCGAGCTCGAGCTTTCCTATTCGAATAAGCTCGGCTTCGCGGCGCGAGCCAATCAGTTCCTGCGCTATGCCATGCGCAGCGCCCGTCTCGCCTGGTCGGAACCGGCCGATATTGTCTTCGCCACGAGTACGCCGTTGACGGCCGCAATACCAGGGATCGTGGCACAAATACGCGGGCGGCCGTTCGTCTTCGAAGTGCGCGATCTCTGGCCGGAGCTTCCCAAGGCAATGGGCGTGATCCGCAACCCGGTTGTCATCGCGCTGCTGCGCGCGCTTGAGTGGCTGGGCTATCGCAGTGCGGACAGGTTGGTCGGGCTTTCACCTGGTATCGTAGAGGGGATCCGGCATGGCGGAGGCGGGAACAAGCCGATCGCGATGATACCCAACGGCTGCGATACCGACTTGTTCGACGCCGGATGTAACCGGGGCGAGGGCGCCCGCCCTCCTGTAGATGCTCATAATCCGCTGTTAGCAGTTTTTACCGGCACGCACGGCACCGCAAATGGACTCGACGCGGTACTGGACGCCGCGCACGTGCTCCAACAGCGTGGTGAGCAGCGAATCCGGATCGTACTGATCGGCGACGGCAAGCAGAAGGCAGCGCTCCAGGCTCGTGTTGTCGCGGAGAAAATTGGTGCCGTCGAATTTCGATCGCCGGTGAACAAGGCAGAGCTCGCAAGGATTATGGCGAGGGCTGACATCGGTTTGCAGATACTCGCGAACATTCCGGCATTTTACTACGGAACATCACCCAACAAGTTTTTCGACTATATCGCAGCAGGATTGCCAGTGCTGACCAATTATCCGGGATGGATCGCGGATCTGGTTAGCGAGCACCGGTGCGGAATAGCGGTTCCACCTGATGACGCTGAGGCATTCGCCGATGCGCTCCAGTTGCTGGCTGATCGGTCGGGGCTGCTACCGGCCATGAGCACGTACGGTGCCGCCTTGGCCCGTGAACGCTTCGATCGTCGGACGTTAGCCGACCAGTGGGTCGATTTCGTTGTCGAAGAGCCGCGGCGGTGATCACCCGGCGTGTGGCCTTGGGCATTCTCGTGATCGCAGTGGGCCGAACGGGGTGGTGTACCGATGCGCAGGAAGCCGGGGCCTCAGTGTCGGTGCGTGACTTGCGCTTTGCAGGTGGCGCGCGCGGCGACGGGCGAAGCGACGACACCCGCGCCATCCAGGCCGCGATCGACGCATCGTCTGTAATCCTGATCCCTCGTGGCCGCTACCTCGTCAGCGCCCCGCTACGGGTGCCGTCCGGGCGGCGTATCGCCGGACAGGGCACCGAAAGCATCTTGGTGAAGAGGTCCGAGGACGGACTGGCTCTGATTGTCAATGCCGATCCGGAAGGCAATAGCGCCATCACCATCGAACAACTAGTTGTCGATGGTGCTCGCCGGACGCGATCGTTTGTGGCATTTCGCGATGGTATTCATCTCACCCGATGCACCGGATGCCGTCTCAGTGGCGTGATCGTCCGGGATTGTCTGAATGATGGCATTATCATCGAATACGGCGCGGGCAACCGGGTTGAGGGCTGCACGGTGTCTGGTAACGCTAAAGACGGAATCTACTTGTCGGGCACCGAGGACAGTTACGTGGGCTCAAACCGAGCGACGGGCAACCTGCTAGCTGGCATCGCGGTTGCAGCGTCGATATCGACGGAGGTGAGCGGCAGCGTCTGTGCTGATAATCGCGTCGATATCCTGCTTGGTCGGGATGCCAGCGGTGTCGAAGTGACGGGAAACGATTGCCGTTCAGACGTTGCGTTTGCGATTTCGCCCGAGTCTCTTCTTGCCCAGACACTGCATGGCAAGCGCTACGCAGGGCAGGGCAAGCGGGGCGGGGGGCTTGTGTATGGCGCATCGCATTGTCGGATCCACGCGAATACCTTTGCCGGGCAGGTGCGGCTCATCCTGCTTAACGACAGCGAGTTCACCGATAACATCTGTACCAGATCGCGCACTCAGGGGATGGTGCTCCAAGGAGCGTCGCGAAACAGGATAGCGGGCAATACCATTCATGACTGGGGTAAAGGCTATGGCGGCCTTCAGGTTGCGGCGCTTACGGCGGGCGATGGCATCCCGCTTGCGCAGCATCCACCAATCATGTCTCGCGACAACGTCTTGGACGGCAATTGGATTGATAATATTCCGGGTAGGCCTTCGCTGCTTGACGCCGGTCGTGGAACGGTGCTGCGAACTAGACCGTAGCCAGTTTAAAATCGGTTTATCAAAACGGACGCGCTGGGTTCCCTACGACCGTTGCACCTTCGGGCACATCCTTGGTTACTACTGCACCCATTCCAACGACTGCGTGGGCACCAATTCGCAAAGGCTTGTCTGGTGTGCCTTGGCGGATGACTGCGCCAGTGCCAATATATGCATAATCGGCAACGTGAACATTACCATTACAGCATACCTGCGGCGCCAACGTGACATAGTCGCCAATCACGCAATCATGAGCAACGTAACTATAAATATTGGCTTGAAATTGTCGTCCGATAGACACTCGAGCTGTTATATTTACAAAATCGCACAACACTCCACCGTTTCCAATCGTTACATCGATGCCTTGAATGGAAGTGGGTGCGCAAAACGGAAAAGGAGTAAGGCCTGCAGTAATTGCGCGCTCGTGCAGTAACTCACGCGTCTTTCCATCGCCAACAGAGACAATAAATTGATCATCCGATGCGAGATCTTCGATCCGAAGAACTGGCAAGCTTGCCAATCGATCAACATCGTCCGCGAAAACGACATCTGCCATGGCGCCGCTGGCTTGCAGCTGTCGGCGCAGTGGCGCAATGAGTTCATGTCCTAGGCCACCAGCCCCAATAATAGCGATCCGCATCCCTGCTCTCTGTTCTGATATTATCGCGTTGCCTGCGCCAAAACCGCTCTGATCGTGAGACACGCGGTGGCTATCTCCTTATCACACATCGTCGGATGCACGAGAAAGGCAATGCTGGTTTCCCCGAGCTCACGTGCGACCGGTAGTCGTTCGGTCGGGCGCCACGGCGTGTCGTCGAATGCGTGTTCCAGATACACCTCGGCACAGGTGCCATGCATCACTTGAACTCCGCGCTGCGCCAGTTCGGCAACGATCCGATCACGCGACCATCCTGTCGCCAGCCCCTCAGGGCGGACATAGCCGTAGAGCCGGTAAAAGGCGTGAATTATCTCGCCCGCAGGAAGCGGCACACGAACCGCCGTGCCGAACTCGCTCAAGGCCTTCGCGAGCTGGGTGGCGATTGCGGTTCGGCGCGCAGTCCATGCCACCATACGACCAATCTGAATGCGTCCGATTGTCGCCTGGACCTCCAGCATTCGCCAGTTAGTGCCAAAGCTGTCGTGGACGAAGCGAAAACCGGGGGGATGCGGGCGCTCGTACACCGCTTCCCATAACTTGCCGTGATCCTTGTACGACCACATAGCCGACCATAGGTCCGGGTCGTTGGTGGTGACCATGCCGCCTTCGCCGCCAGTGGTCATGATCTTGTCCTGGCAGAACGACCAAGCACCGACATCACCGATGCTGCCTACCATGCGTCCACCGATCTGTGCGCCGTGCGCTTGCGCGCAATCCTCGATAACCTTCAGCCCGTACTGGGCGGCCAGCGCCATGATCGCGTCCATGTCACACGGCCACCCGGCGAGATGAACCGGCACGATCGCGCGCGTTCTTTCGGTCAGTACCGCGGCGATCGTTGCGGAAGAGATGTTGCCGCTATCGCTGTCAACATCGGCGAAGACCGGTGTCGCCCCCGCGTTTACCACCGCGGAGACGGAGGCGATAAACGTGCGCGGCGTGACGATGACCTCGTCACCGGCACCAATGCCAAGCGCCTTCAGCGCAACGTCAAGCGCCAAAGTGCCGTTTGCCAGCGCGACGGCATGGTGTGTCCCCGCCCAAGCCGCGAACTCGGTTTCGAACCGGCGGCCAATGGTGCCGGTCCAATAGTTGACCTTATTGGAGCGGATTACGTCCCCGACCGCCTCGACTTCCTCCGCGGTGAAGGACGGCCAGCTTGATGTGTTTTTAGTCACGTAGCCTCTTGTCGAACAGGCGGGAACGGCGGAATTCTCGCGATTGGCAAGCCTCTTCTAGTCGCCATTGTCTCCATAAAGTCAACTGCGCCATGATCGTGCGTCGGCGACCAAGCCACTGGCGCGGGTTGCGAGACGCGCTAGAGATGCGTGATGTCCACGCGTCCTCGCAGCCTGCTCAGCAACTCAATTGGTAGCGTCGTGTCGAGCGGAATGCTGATCTTTTCGACAGTGCTGATCCCGGCTGCTCTGGCGCGCGCACTGACTCGTCCCCAGTTTGACATATACTCGGTCGTTCTCGCCTCGCTTCCGCTGGTGCTGATCCTGCCGCAATCCATGCGCTCGGTTGGCGCATCGCAGCTCGCGCTGGCAGTAGCTAGATATGGTGCCGATCGTGCAATAGCGGGATACGGCCGCTTCGTTATCATCGTCACCGCGGCACATATCGCGCTAACGATCGTGGGCATCGAGCTGTACGTCCGGCTGGGGCATATCGTCTCAGATCCGACAACAGTGCGTTTTGGTCTTTACGCGCTGCTGATGTACACACTGGGATTGCTGGCGGTGGGGTTGGCGATCGCTCCTGCAGCCGCCCAGCGCGACTTTCGTCCGGACAATGTCGCCAAATCATGGCCGGGATTAGCGCAACTCGCTGGTGTGGCTGCGATCTGGATAGCGGGAAGCGGTCGGCCGCTTCCTTGGATCTTTGCGGTCTATGCAGTCAGTTCATGGTCGATCGCAATCTTGCTTCTTCTACGATCGAGCATAAGGGGGGGAGATGCCCACCGTGCAAAGAGCGAACCGGCACCGACAGGATTGATCCGCGACCTGCTACTCGGTCTGCGCGGAGTGTTGTGGTGGAACGTGACAGCGTATCTTGCCACCACGGCGACGGTGATGGTGGTCGCGGTGGGGTATCGCGCCCAAATCGTGCCGTTTAGTATCGCTATCAGTCTTCTGGGGATTGTTTCCGCGGCGATGGTGGCAGTGTCCGGGCCGATTGCGGTCCACGCGACCGCGGCGTTGGAGCGGCCCCGACCGTTGCGCCGACGGTTTTTTCTTCTCGTCAACACGTTGTTCCAAGGCTATATTTTCATGACCGCGCTGGTGATCGTAGCTGCGCCGGTTGCCCTTTACGCCTTATGGCTGACGCCACAACTGGCCGACGAGGTGAAGTTGTTCTCTCTGATGCTGCTGCCTGCTACCGTTCTGCGTCTACTGACAATGTGCTTTACGATTTTCGTCATGAGTGCGGGGCGCCAGCACACCTTGTGGCTAAGCCCGATGGTCGAAGCGGTCCTGTCTATTACGGGGAGTATAATACTGGGTCATTTCCTAGGCATCGTAGGTATCCCGATCGCCTTGGCTTTTTCCGCAACAATCAGGCTGGTCCTGACACTGGTTCATGATGAGCGGCTCAACGCGCAGGAGCTGGGGCTGGCGCGCGGTGATGTGTTGCTCTCGGGATGGTGGCTGGCTAGGGGGCGCAAGTGCTGATCTACCGTCAACCGAATCATTGCATGGTGTGCAACAGTGACTTGGCGCCGGCGTTTCGCGGTGTCGAAGATCGCGTCTATGGGGTCGCCGGGCAATGGAACCTAGACCGCTGCATCAACGCATCTTGTGCGGCACTATATTTGGCGCATGATCTGACCGCGCAACAGCTAGGCGGTTTCTACGAAACGTACAGCACCCATGCACCGCCCGTTTTAACGACAACCGGGGTAAAGGGACTGTATCGTGCGGCGCTGAAACACATCATGCATCGCCATTTAGGATATCCTACGGCGCAGCGGGGGCGAGCGGCGCTTCTGGCGCGTGTGTTGGATGCCATACCGTATTTTCGTGAAATGGCGCTCTCGCGAGTATTTTGGCTGCCTTATGTCGCGGATGGCCGCGTGATCGAGGTCGGGTTCGGTAACGGGCAATCACTGGCGCTAATGCGCGAGGCTGGATGGGAAGTCTTGGGCAGCGAACTTGACGAAACCTGCGTCCAATCCGCTCGCGGATTGGGATTCGACGCGATCCGCGGCGAATTCACCGATGGACTGTTTGCAACTAGCTCGGTCGACGCGGTGGTCGCGAGCCATACGATCGAGCACGTGCCCGATCCGCGCGCTTTCTTCGCCGAGGCGAGGCGCGTGCTCCGTCCGGGCGGCCGCCTTGTGTTGCGCACGCCAAACGCAGCCTCAAGCGATGCGCGACAGGCCGGAGCGGCTTGGCGTGGGCTGGAGGTGCCACGCCACCTGTCGATCCACACGCCCGGTTCGCTGCGCCTGCTGGCGAAGCAGGAAGGCTTCGGCGAGGTTGGTGTGCACGGCACCCCATTGGGCGGCTTCATCGTGCAGCAAAGCCGCGAGCAGGTCCGCGGTGAGGTGCCTGCGGCGAGTCAGAGCCGCAAAACGGTGCCTTACGAAGCATTGGAAACGGTTCGCTCGATCACGCACGATCGAGATTGCGCGGAAATATATCTGAGTTGCGTGAAGATTTGAACGGCGTGCGCGCCCTGCGTTTTGGCTCGGAATTTAAGGTGGACTTCCCGAGATACGTTAAAACGCCCGAGGTTTACGCGAGATGATTACTTGGATCGTCTTCGCTCAAGCGGCGATTTATCTTCTACTCATGCCGATTCTTCGCGCGTCAGGCGAATTCGGCTACCATCCACCGGTAGGCGTTGGTCTAGTTGCGGTGATCGCGTTCGCAATCGGGGCGTTCGTCAAGCTGAGCAACACGCCCGGTACGCTCCCAAAGCTAGACGTGTCACTCGTTCCGCGTCCGCAGCTCTGGATGGTGATCCTTGCATTAAGCGTCGTATATGACGTTCTTTCGCTCGACTTCGGCTTGCTGAACCGTCGGCAGGGCTCCGAAGTAATGGCGGAAATCTACGGGACCATGCCGCTGTTGGTGCTTGCGATCATCCGCGTCTACGAGTTGATACTGATTCCCGTTCTTATTCTCTACCTGATCGCAAAACCCGTTCGCAGATTGGACAGGCTGGCGATCATTGTAAGCGTCCTTACCTCGCTGCCGTTCATGGGGATTTCAGATTCACGCGGCCGAGTGGTCGTCATCGCACTCACCGTCATGGCATTTTTCCCGCTAGACAAGGTAGTTCGATATGTCGCAAATAGTGTTAGCGTTTTTTTCGCGCTGGCTCTAGTCTTCGCTTCATTTACATATTTTAGTTCCGTGCGGGCGGAAAGTTATTATTCGCTGCACGACTATGTCCAAGTCGAGATATTTCAGCGTCTGGACGGACTAAACATTGTTACTCAGTTGCGAGAAGCGCATCTTATGCCTTATTCGGGCACTTGGGACGTCAACGTGTTGGCGCCGCTGGTTTCCAAAGTACCCTTTCTAAAAGCAGCGCAAGAAGCAAAGATATTAGGACAGACCTCGTCTAAGCAGTATTATACACAGGTAGTATTGAAGTCAGATAGGCTAGACGATAGCAATTCAATAATAACCGATCCGCTTTATTACGCGGGCATCCCTGGCTTGTTTGTGGCATTCTTATTAATTGGCAGGGCGTGTAGAGTTTTCGATAGGGTTGTGGAGACCCATCTGTTTTATAAGAATAGATGGAAAATATCATTGGCTATGGCGTTCTGCACGTCCTTCATTACGTTTGAGTCAGATCTGTTAGGGGCCATACTGTCAGCGATGCAGACGTGGCTAATTATCTATATCTTGCTGCATCTTGGGTGCCGCTACAACGTCGGCGTCACGCCGTTACGCGCTGCGACGATCCCGGGGCGAGCCGGGGGCATGGCCTAATCCGCTCTAGCTAGTCAGCAGCGCACGAAAGCGCCCTAGGTCGCGATCAATCAGAGCCTTCAGAAGATATTTGGCATGCAACACGGGTCCCATCGCTCGACCTAGCGGATGATGCTTACGCAACCACAGCCGCTGCGACGCGAGATGCCACTGGTAGCGGCGGATCGTTATACTTTGCGAACTGGTGCCCGCAGTGTGCGTCACGAGGGCCTGTGGTTCGGCAACGAGACGGTATCCAGCTTTGCGCAGTCGCATGCTCAGATCTGCGTCTTCCCAGTACATGAAATAGCGTTCGTCGAAGATGCCCACCCGACGCAGCGCCGATACCGACACCAGCAGCGAGGCTGCGGTCAGCCAGGCGTAGCGATGCGCGTCGATATCGTCCGGACGGTGCAGCAGGTATGACACCAAAGTCAGGGGGTGAACGTAGCTTCCGAAATGCGCGTGACCAGGTTGTATGGGATTGTCTAGCAGCGAGCCAACCGCACCGGTCGACGGAAAGCGCGCGGCGGCGGCAACGAGATGAGCTAGGCAGGAGGGTGCAGGCTCCGCGTCATTGTTCAGCAACCAGCAAAATGCATAATCGGCATCGAGAACAGTGCGCAACGCAGTGTTGCATCCCCCGCCGAAGCCGAGATTGTCGCGGTTCACGAACAGCGTGACGCGATTACCATAGGCGGCAAGGCCGACGCGCAACAGGGTTTCCGAATTGTCGCCACTTCCATTCTCCACGACGAAGACGTGATCGGGTTGCCGTGTTTGTTCGAACACGCGCGCCACGGCGGTCAGCGTCATGTCTGCGGCGCGCCAGTTGAGGAGAATTACCGCCACCCGCATACTTCGTCCATCCTGCAGCATAGCATCGAGAGCGGGGCGCTCTGGCGTGGGCGAAATTGTACGATCGGGCATTGGAGGGGGCTGGGTAAACTGTGGCGATCAAGCTTTCAATCCACGCGGTACTGTAACGGCGTGAAGGCATTTGTTCGCGATGATCAATCGCGTATAGGCAGCACGCCGCGGATCTGACGGCAGGAAGCAATCTGCACATTGCGGGTGCAGATCGTCTATGGAGAATCGAATGCGTCCGGTGGGGCACCCTCTTCTCATGCTTCCGCGTGCATGGAAGCGCTTCATTGTGGTCAGCGTCGATGTCTTGCTGTGCGTTCTGACGATCTGGTTCGCCTATTATTTGCGGTTGGGCATATGGGTATCGATGTATGGACGGCCGACGCTCGCCGCAGCGATATCGCTCTTCCTATTTGTTCCGGCATTCGCTGCAACCGGCATGTACCGCATCGTTTTGCGCCACGCCGGGGCGGATACGTTAGGGCGCAGCGCGACAGCGTGCGGCCTCTATGGGCTCGCTTTCGCGACGCTGATCAGCGCCTACGGGATCAACGGCATTCCTCGTACGATCGGTCTAATCCAGCCGGCGCTACTTTTCTTAACCGCAACCGCGACCCGCGTTGGGGCGTCTTTCGTGCTGAGCGGACGTTACCGGCGCTTGCGGCGCGAGAAAGCAACCGGCCGCGCTTTCATTTATGGCGCTGGCTCATCCGGGCAGCAGCTGGCGAGCGCAATGGCGGATAGTCGGGAGCTTAAAGTCGTAGGCTTCCTCGACGATGACCGATCGCTACACAAAAGCAGAGTTCGCGGTTTCATGGTATTCGATCCGGCGGAGCTCGCGTCGCACATCGATAAGCATCAGATCACCGATGTCCTGCTCGCTTTGCCATCGGCGTCACGCGCACGTCGCAACACTATTATTGCAGCACTCAAGAGCCATGAAGCGAGCGTTCGAACGCTTCCTGGTCTCATGGATCTTGCGCATGGAACAGTCCAGGCCAGCGATCTTAGGGATCTCACGATCGATGACCTTCTGGGTCGCGAACCCGTGGCTTATGACCGTAATACGCTGGAGGAGAGTGTTCGCGACCGGGTGGTAATGGTTACCGGAGCGGGTGGGTCGATCGGCAGCGAACTATGCCGCCAGCTCTACGGGATGAAACCCACCAAGCTGCTGCTGGTAGAATCGAGCGAATACGCCCTTTATTCAATCAACCACGCTTTGAATAGCGGAGCAGGCGGGATTGCGGTCCCGCTGCTCGCGTCCATTCTCGATCGGCGGCGGATGCGGTCGATCATGGAAACATGGCAGCCCGCCATGGTTTTTCATGCTGCTGCCTATAAACATGTTCCCTTGGTCGAGCACAATTCACTCGAAGGTCTTCGCAACAACGTTATTGGAACGCTTACTGTAGCACAGGAGGCATTGCGTGGCGGTGTGGAGCGGTTCGTTCTTGTCAGCACGGACAAAGCGGTACGGCCGACGAACATCATGGGAGCCTCCAAACGTTTGGGTGAAATGGTGCTGCAAGGATTGGCATCGTCCAAAGATCACCGGACACGCTTCTCCATGGTCAGGTTCGGCAATGTGCTAGGCTCGAGCGGATCAGTGGTGCCATTGTTCCGCGATCAGATCGCGCGCGGCGGTCCGATCACGCTTACGCATCAGGACGTCACACGGTATTTCATGACAATTCCGGAAGCAGCGCATCTTGTCTTGCAGGCCGGTTTAATGGCGCGCGGTGGCGAGGTTTTCGTCCTCGACATGGGTGAGCCGGTGCGCATCTATGACCTTGCCTGCAACTTGGTCGAGTTGTCGGGCTTGTCGATTCAGAACGAGGCGAATCCTGATGGTGACATCGAGGTAGTCATGGTCGGGATGCGTCCCGGCGAAAAGATGTTCGAAGAGCTGTTGATAGGCAACAATCCCGGTCCGACGGCACATCCACGCATCATGACGGCCAGCGAACCGTATCTGCCGCTCGACCAGCTGGAGCCAAAGCTAGAAAAGATGGCAGCGCTGATCGCACATGGTGACGTTGCGAGCGCACGCGAGCTGTTGTTGGAGTTGGTGCCAGAATACGTCCCGGTCTCGGACATCGTCGATTACGTCTATGTTGAGGGCGGCGGACACCGTAACGCGACGATGATGGCCAATGCCGTGTAAGGCCAGACATATCATGATTGCCGTATTGCACAACGCTGTTCTCTAACAGATTAGCATCATTTCAAACATATGATAATGTCTTTTATCGGATGTAGGGAGGTTTGGCATGGGTGCATTTGTGGGAGTGATACTAGCCGCTGCAATTGCCTCGGCGGCCTGGTTATATCAGCGGGCCTGGGAACGTCACAGACGAGCTGATAGCTCCGGGGCGGCGTAAATTCGCGCGTACCGGGCACCTCACCTTCCTGTCCGAGGAGGGGGAAGTCGGCCAAGCTCGCGGCGGCATCGCGGAACAGCCGGTCGATGCGAAGTGCGGCTTCGGGATTAAGGGCTTCGAGGTAATCCCGACGCCGTGCGGTCCTGCTCCGCTTCCGGCGTCCGTACGACCTTCACGCCTTGTCATTGACCCGAATGCGGCGGGCGGCGAATTCGGCTTCCACTATCGCATTGGGACGCCCTTCCCCTTCCTCTTGCCCGTGCCGCAGCGACCTTGGCGTGCAGAAAAGCATCATGATCGCGCCGGTCCCGTTGGCGCAGGACGAACTTCCGCTTCAATTCACGCACCATTTGCGACGCGGGACCGTGGCTGGCCTCGGCCGCCGCCATGAATTCGGCGCGCAAATCGGGTTTCAGTTTCATTGTGAAACGGCAGCTTTTGTCATGAAAGATCTTCATTGATACTGACAATGAATCACCCATGTTCGGAACACGGCAATATTATAACTGTTTCGTATTAACCATCGGCTGTGGGAAAGGTGAGCACGGGACTGCGAGATCAAGCGTCCCTCCCACGGGCCCGGACCGTTACATCCGGCTTTCCAAATATACTGCGGTGCGGCATGGCGGGGGGATGCCGCTGGAAACCCCGCAGCCGAACCGTTCCGCGCAGACGCGGGCTCAACCCAAAATATCCCTGACCCGCCGGAACGGGATCCTGATCGCTGCGGTCGCGGTGCTGATCGCGGTCATGCTTTCGTTCGTGCTGTTGACGAGCGGATCATCCACCGCGCGATCGCGGGTCGCGCCGACCGCCGAAGAAGTGGGCGCAGGGCGCGATGCGGTGACGCAACTCGCACCCGTTCCGTCCGCAGCGGTGCCGACGCCTGTCCGCTTCGGTCCCGAACAGCTTGACGGGTTGAGCGTCCTTGCGACGCGGGGGTTCCGGCCCGACCGCGTCGACGTCGCGGTGCGCGGCGGCGTGCTGACCATGACGTACAGCCGTAAACTGCCGCTAAACCGCTGGCTGAACCTGACGGTCAGGACTTCGGGCGGCGGCAAGGGTTTCCCGCGAACGGAATTGGCGATCGGCAAGGTGCGCGTGCCGCCGGTTCTCACCCGCAAACTGTTCGAATTGGCGCGCGTCGTGCTGCGGTGGCGCGGGGCCGATCTGCCGCCGCTGGACCGGCTGGTGCGTGAAACCCGGGTCGGTCGCGATACTTTTGCGGCGACGGTCGATCTGCCGAAAACACGCGACGCCGTCGAACAGATCGCCGGATCGACGAAAGAAAGTGACCGGGCGGCCGTGATCCGGGCCTATTGCCGATTGGCGCGCGCGCAGACCCTCGACCCGGAACCGAGCCTCGCCGTGCAGGTGCGGCGAGCGTTTCCGGCGAACATGGCTGAGAATGCGACGGTGGAAAGCAACCGCGCGGCGTTCATCGCGCTCGCGATGTTCGTCGTCGATCCGCAGGTCGGCGATCTTGCCGATGTTACGGCGGCGCAGGTTGCCGCGTGCCCGGTCCCGGTGATGCCGATCACGCTGCACGGGCGCGCGGACTGGCCCAAACACTGGTCGCTGTCCGCCGCGCTTGCGGTCGGTGTCGGCATGCATCTGAGTGAGTCGATGGGCGAATGGAAGGAACTGGCCGACAGCCTGTCGAAGCAATCCAGTTTTCAGCCGGGTGATCCGACAGGATTTTCGTTCGTAGACCTCTCGGCGGACCGTTCGGGGTCGAGAATTGCGAAGGCGGCGGCGGGCGGCGCAGATCCCGCGAATGAGGCGCGGCGGTTATCGGGCGCGACCGAAGACCGCATCCTGCCGCGCGTGCTGACGACGCAAGCAGACGGCATGACGAACGCCGGTTTCGTCAAGCATTATGGCGGGATCGATGACCCGCGGTTCGCAAGAGCCGTCGCGCGGATCGATCAGGTGCTGGCGGACGAAGGATTATAAACCGCAGCGTTCGACGCCGCTGATCAGCCTTCGTAATCGGCGCCGAGATTCTGGTTGCGCGGCGGAGCGGCAGCGGTGAGGCGAAGCGCTTCCGCCGAGTCGCTGAGCGAGCCGACCGCGTCGACTTCATCATCCTCGTCGATCTGGACCCGCTGCAATCCGGCGATCACCGCCTCCTCGAGATGCTTCGGCTTGACGTTCTGATCCGCAATCTCGCGCAGCGCCACGACCGGGTTCTTGTCGCGGTCGCGTTCGAGCGTCAGTTCGGCACCGCCCGAAATCTGGCGCGCGCGCTGCGCGGCGAACAGAACCAGATCGAACCGGTTGGGGATCTTGTCGACGCAATCCTCGACAGTGACGCGCGCCATGGCCGCTTCCTTCGCAAATATCGATACGTGAAGCCCCGCGCCTATACCGAAGAAGGACCTCACGTCAAGGAAAACGGGGTTGTCGCCGCCGCCCGCAACCGCCAAACCCTTGCGTCATGGGGACGCCCGCACCGCAACCCGGCTTTGCCGTCGACGGCAACCGGCTGACTTTGCTCGATACCGGGCCGAGGCGGCTCGATGCGCTGATCGCGTTGATCGAAGAGGCCGAGCGTTCGCTCCGCATCCTTTATTACATCTATGCCGACGATGCGACAGGGCGGCGGGTGAACGAGGCGCTGATCGCGGCGGCGAAGCGCGGGGTTGGCGTCACGCTGATCGTCGACGGGTTCGGCAGCGACGAGACACCCGGGCAATTCTTCGATGCGCTGGAGCACGAGGGCGTCCGGGTCTGTCAGTTCTCGGCGCGGTTCGGTCGACGCTATCTGCTGCGCAATCACCAGAAGCTGGCGCTGGCCGATGCGGGGGAGGCGCGGCAGCGGATCATCATCGGCGGGTTCAACGTCGAGGACGATTATTTCGGCACCCCTGCGGAGAAAGCCTGGCGCGATCTGGGCCTGCTGGTCGAGGGTCCGGCGGCGGGGCGGATGGCCGATTATTTCGACGCCCTGCATGAACAGATCAGCCGCCCCAAAGTGAAGCTGCGCCCGCTCAACAAGGAACTCGCAAGCTATAGCGAGAGCGAGGGCGCAACGCGCTGGCTGATCGGCGGCCCGACGCGCAAACTGTCACCCTGGGCGCGGGCCGTGCGTGACGATATGAGCCGGGCGAAGCGCATCGACCTGATCGCAGGGTATTTCACGCCGAGCCCGACGATCCTGCGCAACCTCGACCGCGCGGGAAAGGTCGATGCGGACATCCGGATCGTGACGTCGTCGCTGTCCGACAACAATGCGACAATCGCCGCGGCACGTTTCACGTATTCAGGCCTGCTGAAATACGGCATCCGGATCTACGAATATCTGCCGACTAAGCTCCACACCAAGCTCTACGTCGTCGACGACGCGGTCTATATCGGTTCGGCGAATTTCGACATGCGCAGCTTGTTCATCAACCTGGAACTGATGCTGAGGATCGAGGATGCCGCATTCGCGGACCATGTCCGAGGTTATGTCGATGCGGAAATCTTACGCTGTGACGAGATTACGATGGAGGAATATGAAGAGGAAACCGGCTGGGTGCAGCGGATCAAGCAGTTCGGTGCTTACGTCGCGCTGGCGGTGGTGGATCCGGGTTTGTCGCGCGGGCTCAATTTCGGCATCGACGAATAGGCGGGATCAGTCCTTCCACGCCCAATAGAGTTGCGCGGGCGGGACATTCCACCATTCCATGTCGTGATCGATCGTCGACCAATGGGGGGTGAGGAAATCCCTGACCTTCGGGCTGAACTGATAGACGAGGAACGCGCCGCCGCTTCGCAGCGCGTCGTGCGTCGCCTCTCCGATCGCCGGACCGACGCCGGGGGGAAGGGTCGAGAACGGCAGTCCAGAAAGGATATAGTCCGCCGAGTCGTACCCGTGATCGGCGATGATCTGACGCACGTCAGCGGCTGAACCGGGGACAGCGGCAAAACGGGGGTCGGTAATCGTCTGACGCAAATAACCGACGAAATCGTCGTTGGTGTCGATCGCGATCAGCTTTGCATCGGGTGCCATCCGGTCGAGGATAGGGCGGCAGAATGTGCCGACGCCCGGGCCATATTCGACGAAAAGCCGGCAATTCGCCCAGTCGACGGGGGCAAGCATCTTGCGGATCAGCCGATCGGACGACGGGACGATCGATCCGACCATTACGGGATGTTTCAGGAAACCCGAAAAAAACATCGACCATGGCGAAGGCATCAAAGCAACACGGCTCCGCGCGCGGCGCGCGGCTGTCGTTGAACTGGGCATCATGATCCTGTCGTTCACAGGCGTCGGAAGCGACGCAAATAAAGCAACTTTCCCCGTCGCACGAACAGCGAGCCGGTTTCAAGGGTTTGCGCGATATTACAGGATAAGTCCGGTTGCCAAAATCAGGTGGATGCGCAACCGGGGGGGATGAATGTCGAGCGTACCGGACTGACCCTCCTTGTCTCCATCACGCCGCACATGATCGCGGTGACAACATTGCAGCCCGTTCATTTCCGGGCACGGCCATGACGCTGGTGAAGCGGCTGGATCGCAATTTCTCGCTCATGTTTCTGGTCATGCTGACGATTGCGGCGGGGAACACCGCGCTGCAGTCGGTCCTGCCCGCGCTCGGAAGATCGCTGGGGGTCGCGGATGCGGCGGTCGCGGCGGCATTTTCGGTATCGGCGCTGTTCTGGGTGATCGCTGCGCCGATCTGGGCGGCCCGGTCCGACCGGCGGGGACGGCGGGCGATGATCCTGCTCGGGCTGGGCGGATTCTCGGTATCGCTGACCTTGTGCGGTTTGTTCCTTGCCGCGGGCATCAACGGGTGGATCAGCGGCACGCTTGCGTTCATCCTCTTCATCCTCGGTCGGCTGATCTACGGAACTTTCGGTGCGGCAGCGCCGCCCGCGGTGCAGGCGCTGGTCGCAGGAGAGACTACCATCGACGAGCGCACCAAGGCGCTGACGTTGCTCGCCTCCGCTTTCGGTCTCGGGACGATCCTTGGCCCTGCGATCGCGCCCTATCTTTTGCTCGGCGCGATCGGATCGTTCGAGATCGGGCTTGCCGGACCCGCTTTCCTGTTCGCGGTGTTCGGCGTCGTCGTATGGATTACGGTCCGCCGGATGCTGCCGGACGATCGCGGCGGAATCGCGCGTGGAACAAGCTCAAGCTATCCATCGATCGGCGCATCGCCGACGGGGGCAACCGTCACCGCCGCGACACGCCCGGCTGGCGAGCCGGTCGGTTACACCGACCCGCGCATCCGCGGCTGGATGATCGCCGGACTGGTCATGGGTCATGCGCAGGCGATGACGGGGCAGGTGATCGGGTTTCTGGTCATCGACCGCCTCCGCCTGGCGCCTGATATGGCCCTGCAACCGACCGGGATCGTGCTGATGATGGGGGCAGGCGCTGCGCTGCTGGCGCAGTGGGGGATCATTCCGCAACTTGACCTGGCTCCGCGCCGGCTGGTGCTGGTCGGGCTGGCGCTGGCGGCGGCCGGCACTGCGATGACGGGACTTGCGGGCTCGCTCTACGGGATCGCAACCGCCTACGCGCTGGCGAGCCTCGGGTTCGGCTTCACGCGTCCCGGCTTCACGGCGGGAAGTTCACTCGCGGTCGGTCCCAATGCCCAAGGGTCGGTTGCGGGCAAGGTGACGTCCGTCAATGGTGCCAGCTTCGTGCTAGGGCCATCGATCGGAGTAGGCCTTTATCAGATCGACCATTCGCTCCCCTATCTGATCGCAGGGGGCGCATGCGTTGTAATGATCGGTTACGCCTGGGTCGTGCTGCGAGACGCGGGGCGATAAGCGAGCCTTACCCGTATAACACCCGTACCGTCAGTCATTTCCCTTCGGCCCGCGGGGCGTCAGCTGGCCGGGGGCGATAAAGCCTATCGGTTGGATCGCGGCGGCGTCCTGCTTCAGCCGCGCCGCCATCAGTTCATAATCGCGTTCCATTTCCGGCGTCACGCTGGCGCGTGAATCATCGAGCGCAGCATCAAAATCGGCCATCGTTACCGAGTCGGAGTCTATAGCGCGACGCAGCGCGACGAGCCCCGCGCGGCGGACGACATCTTCGAGATCGGCACCGGTAAAACGGTCGGTCCGCCTCGCGATCGCATCCAGGTCGACATCGTCTGCCAGCGGCATTTTCTGAGTCTGGATGGTCAGGATGCGAATACGGCCTGCGCGGTTCGGGACGCCTACATAGACAAGTTCGTCGAACCGGCCCGGCCTGAGCAAAGCGGGGTCGATCAAATTGGGGCGGTTGGTCGCGCCGATCACGACCACCGACTGCAACTCTTCAAGTCCATCCATTTCCGACAATATGGTGTTGACGACGCGTTCAGTGACTTGCGGCTCGCTCATGCCGCCGCCGCGCACTGGGACAAGCGAATCCAGTTCGTCAATGAAGACGACGCAGGGCGCAACCTGACGTGCGCGCGAAAAGAGCTTGGCAATCTGCTGTTCGCTTTCGCCATACCATTTGCTGAGCAGATCGGAGGATTTGGTGGCGATGAAGTTCGCCTCCGCCTCGCGCGCGACGGCCTTTGCCAGCAACGTCTTACCTGTCCCCGGTGGGCCGTAGAGCAGGAACCCCTTGGCGGGCCTGATGCCGAGCCGTAAAAAGGCGTCGGGATTACGAAGCGGAAGTTCGACGCCCTCCTTCAGCCGCATCTGCGCGTCGTCCAGGCCGCCGATATCGTCCCAGCGGACCTGCGGCGCCTGAACCATGACTTCGCGCATCGCCGAGGGCTGGACGCGCTTCAACGCTTCGAGGAAATCTTCGCGCGTGACCGACAGATCGTCGAGAACCTCGGGCGGGATTGTCCGTTCCTCCAGATTGAGGCGCGGCATGATCCTGCGCACTGCCTCGATCGCGGCTTCCCGCGCGAGCGCGGCAATATCCGCGCCGACGAAACCATATGTCGTTCGCGCCAATTCGGCGAGATCAACCCGGTCGCCCAGCGGCATGCCGCGTGTGTGGATACCGAAGATTTCACGGCGACCCCGCTCGTCAGGGACGCCGACAATGATCTCGCGGTCGAACCGGCCAGGTCGCCTCAGCGCCTCATCGATCGCCTCGGGCCGGTTCGTCGCGGCGATGACGACAAGGTTGGCGCGCGATTCTAGGCCGTCCATCAGTGTCAGCAGCTGCGCGACGAGTCGCTTTTCCGCCTCACCTTGAACCTGGTCGCGCTTGGGAGCGATTGAGTCGATTTCGTCGATGAAGACGATCGACGGAGCAGATTTGGCAGCCTGTTCGAATATCTCACGCAGCTGCGATTCCGACTGACCATAGGCCGAACCCATGATTTCCGGACCGTTGATGAGGAAAAACTGCGCGTCCGATTCGTTGGCGACGGCTCGTGCGAGCCTTGTCTTGCCCGTCCCCGGGGGCCCGTGAAGCAGAACGCCCTTGGGCGGATCAACGCCCAAGCGCTGAA
Organism: Sphingomonas sp.; assembly: GCA_965219075.1. GTDB lineage: Bacteria > Pseudomonadota > Alphaproteobacteria > Sphingomonadales > Sphingomonadaceae > Sphingomonas. The sequence goes on along the minus strand of CBDCMM010000002.1, from coordinate 643,282 downwards.
ACAATTCAGGATAGCGCAGCGGCAGTTCGACCATTTCGCGCAGCTGATCAATGGTCGCTGCCATGCCGCCGATATCGTCATAGGTGACATCGGCACGCCGCGCCTGTTGCGGCTCTTCATATTCGGACCGGAGTTCAATCTCGGTATTTTCATCGATATGGACGACGCCCTTCGGGAGCGCGGAAATGACCGATAGCCGAATTTCCTGAAGCGCATAGGCGGGCGCGTTCATGAATTGCTGCACGTTTGGGGGCATGTTGCCCACACGCTGGTGCCCCGCGGTCGCGACGATATCTCCCTGGCAAAACGGGCGGCCGAGGAAGGTACGCTTCAGCGCGTTAGCCGAGCCCTGAAGCCGCAGATTCTGTTGCGCAGGCGCAAAAACGACCCGGGTCGCAGGCTTCGACACGGCTTTGCGAACCTCGACGAAATCACCCGAACCGACGCCTGCATTCGCCCGCTGCAAACCGTCGATGCGAAGGATATCGAGGCCCTCATCCTCGGGATAGGGTCCGACAACACGAGCCGGGGTTGACTGTTTGCCGACGATTTCGATTACGTCGCCTTCGCCGACCTCAAGCATCGCCATAAGGGTACGCGGCATATGCGCCAGGCCGCGCCCGCTGTCCTCGGGCCGGCTGTTCGCAACCTGGATCTTGCGTTTGATATCATCGCCGTCGGGCATCAAGCCACCTCCGCCTTGCGAAGCGCATCAGGCATGCTGGGGGTTCCGGGTCGCTCCAGGGGAGCGACGCGCCATCGAAGCAAAAAAAGGGCCGATCCCTAAGGACCGGCCCATGAAAGTTTAGGAGAGGATGCCTGAAAGGCAGGACTCTATTGCAATGCAGCAAAGTAACCCGCAATTGCGTTTTGCTTTACAGGCGATTGCGCTAGACGCAATTGCGAGATTCGCCGGGAGAGAAAAGGCCATGCGCAGATTGCCTCCATTGGGCGCGATCGAGGCATTCGTTCAGGTCGCGAGGCTTGGCTCGGTGAAGGCCGCGGCCGACGAACTGGCGTTATCAGCGCCTGCACTCAGTCGCCGCGTTCAAAGCCTCGAGCGCTTTATCGGCAAATCGTTGTTCACGCGGCGGCACCAGTCGATGACGCCGAATGAGGACGGCGAGCGGTTGCTCATGCAGATCGCGCCGGTCCTCGATCATCTGTCCGACGCCATCGAGGCGATGACGAGCGGCACCGAAGTTCTGCGGCTCCGTCTCGGGGTATTGCCGCTTTACGCGTCGCAGCGGCTTTTCCCGCATCTTGGGCGGCTGCGCGCGGCGCATCCCGAACTGCATCTAGACATCGACACGGCGGCGCACGGCGTCGCCCGTCTCGGTGATGGACTCGATGCCGTGATTGCACTCTCGCGCGATGTCGACCCTGCACTTTACGGGAAAAGGCTCGATCGCAACTCGGTTTACGTGATCGGCGCAAAGACACTGATCGACGGTCCCGACCCGATCGAGCGCCCGGAGCAGATCGCATCGCTGACCGCGCTTGTTCACCGCGACATGCCCGACACGTTTACCGCCTGGCGGATCGCGGCGGGACTTGTCGATGTCGAGCCGCTGGCGATCGATCATTTCGATTCAGGCGCATTGATGCTGGAGGCTGCGGCGCAAGGACTCGGCGTAGCCTTCATGCACGAAAGTCATTTCGCCGATGCGCATGACCCGCGCCTGGTCCGCTTGTTCGGCATCGCGGTCGAAAGTCCGTACAGCTACTGGTTCGTCTGCCGCCCCCGCGCGCTTCAGCAAAAGCCCGTGCGGATTTTTCACGACTGGTTGATCCCGACGCTGGCGGCGGAATGAACGCCACCGTTCGAACGTCTGGCTCCGAGTAGAACCCGGAGACGAACGCTCGGACGGCAATAAGCTATCCGGCGCGCATCTTGACGATCTTGCCCGGCTCACGGGGCGGCTCCCCCTTCGGCAGCGCATCGATCAGATCCATCCCGTCGGAAACCTCACCCCACACGGTATATTGTCCGTCGAGAAACGACGCCTCACCAAAACAGATAAAAAATTGACTATTTGCGGTGTCGGGCTGGTTCGTCCGGGCCATCGAACACGTCCCGCGAACATGGGGTTCCTTCGAGAATTCGGCCTTCAGGTTCGGCTTGTCCGATCCGTGCATGCCGGTACCGGTCGGATCGCCGCCCTGCGCCATGAACCCGGGAATGACGCGGTGGAAAACGACGCCGTCGTAGAAGCCGTCATTGGCCAGCGCGACGATCCGTTCGACATGAGCGGGCGCAAGATCGGGGCGCAGCTTGATCGTGACGTCACCGCCCTCAAGCGTTATCGTCAGGGTTTCGGGGGTATCGGTCATAGCGGGTCCTCCATCGAATGATGCGTGCAGATAGGGCGCGGGGCGGCGGCTGGCAAATTGGCGGAACGGTAGCTAAAGCCGCAGGCGGCCGTGCGATGGGAGGCAGTGATCAGCGACACCGAACTCTCAGAAACTCAAGGCGAAGCTGAGGTCGCGGCCGAAACCCAGCTTGACGCAGACGACCGGCTGAAGCCAGAATTCGTCAGCGCGGTGCTGAGCGCGGTCGAAGACGGCGATGGCGAAGCGGCACGCGCGCTGGTCGAACCGCTCCACCCCGCCGACATCGCCGACCTGTTCGAGTTGACGCCTCGCGAGGAGCGCGGCGCGCTTGCGCTGGCGATCACCGATCTGCTCGACGGCGATGTCTTCGCCGAAATGAACGATTATGTCCGCGAGGACCTGATCGACGCGCTCGAACCGCATGAGGTTGCCGACCTTGCCTCCGAACTCGATACCGATGACGCGGTTTCGATCATCGAGGACATGGACGAGGATGATCAGCGGGCGGTGTTGCGCGCGCTTGACCCTGACGACCGCGCGGCGATCGAGGAGGCGCTGTCCTATCCGGAGGAAACCGCCGGACGGCTGATGCAACGCGATCTCGTCGCGGTGCCGAGGCATTGGACGGTCGGCGACACCATCGATTATCTGCGCAGCCAGGATGAGTTGACGACGGATTTCTGGGAAATTTTCGTGGTAGACCCGACGCACAGGCCGATCGGTACCTGCGCCCTTTCCTGGATTTTGCGAACGCCGCGCGCGGTGCCGATCGGCGACGTGATGAAGCGCGAACAGACGCTCATCCCGGTCGACATGGATCAGGAGGAAGTGGCGCTGCGTTTCCAGAAATATGCGCTGATTTCGGCCGCCGTCATCGATCCGAACGGACGGCTCGTCGGGATGATCACCGTCGACGATATCGTCCACATCGTGTCCGAAGAAGCCGGAGAGGATATCCTTCGCCTTTCGGGAGCGGGTGATGGCGACATCAACGAACCGATAAGGTTAACAGTTCAGACCCGTTTATTATGGCTGGTGGTTAATCTTGGCACCGCGATCATTGCCTCATCGGTGGTTGGATTGTTTCAGGGCCAGATCGCGAAGTTCGCTCTGCTTGCGGTCCTGATGCCGATCGTCTCCGGGATGGGCGGCAACGCGGGGACCCAGACGCTCGCGGTCGTCGTACGCGCGCTGGCGACGAACCAGCTGACAAGTTCCAACACGGTCCGGATGATCGGACGCGAGTTCCGTATCGCGACCGCCAACGGTCTGTCGCTCGCGCTGATTATCGGCCTCGGCACGTTTCTGGTGTTCGGCAACCGTGAATTGTCCTTGGTGATCGGGCTGGCGATGATCATCAACAATCTGCTGGCGGGGCTGGCTGGCGTGCTAGTCCCCGTTACGCTCGATCGGGCGCGGATCGACCCTGCGGTATCGTCCGCGGTGTTCGTGACGACGATGACCGACGTCGGCGGATTTCTTTCGTTTCTCGGCCTTGCGGCATTATGGGGTCTTGGCGGCTAGACCGGTTGCCACCAAATCAGCGGTGTGCCGCTTCATCTGACCAAAGTCGCGTTCGGAGTGACCAGTCTGGACCATCTTGCCGAGCGGTTGCGAGCGCGGGCCGAGGCGGGCGAAATGTTTCTGACGACCCGCTATTTGCCCAAACGGCATGCAGAGGTGGCCGGCGAGGGTTCGCTGTTCTGGATCATCAAGCATCAGCTAGTTGCGCGCAGTCCGATCCAGCGCTTCGGCGAGGCAGAGGGTGGTAAGGTTGCCATCCATATCGATCCCGGCCTCGTTCTGGTTCAGGGACGCCCGAAACGCGCGCATCAGGGATGGCGGTATCTTGAATCGGCGGATGCGCCGGGCGATCTTGGCGAGGGCGCGTCCGGCTTGTCGGAGTTGCCGCCTGCGCTGATCGGCAAGCTTGTCGAGCTCGCTCTGATCTGAGGAAGGTTTCGGCCTCAGACTGGATTCCACAGGCCCCGTATGCTTTACAGGGCCAATAAACGTTCCCGGTTTTCGAAAGGCGTATCCGACCCGATGAATATTCACGAATACCAGGCGAAGGAATTGCTCGCCAAGTTCGGTGTGCCGGTTCCCGCCGGCTATTCCGCGATGACGGTGGACGAGGCCGCCAGGGCGGCAGGCAAGCTGCCGGGGCCGCTCTATGTCGTCAAGGCGCAGATCCACGCCGGCGGCCGCGGCAAGGGCAAGTTCAAGGAACTCGGCCCGGATGCCAAGGGCGGCGTTCGCCTCGCCAAGTCGGCCGAAGAGGTTCGTGCCGCCGCAGCCGACATGCTCGGCAACACGCTCGTCACGGTGCAGACCGGTGACGCGGGCAAGCAGGTCAACCGTCTCTACGTGACCGACGGCGTCGACATTGCCGGTGAGTTTTATCTGGCGGTGCTCGTCAATCGTGCGAGCGGGCGGGTGTCGATGGTCGCATCGACCGAGGGCGGCGTTGAAATCGAGAAGGTCGCGCATGAGACGCCCGACAAGATCATGACGATCGATATCGACTCGGCAACCGGGTTCATGCCGCATCACGGTCGTGCGATCGCGGCAGCATTCGGGTTGAGCGGCGATCTCGCCAAACAGGCGGCATCGACGGCGTCGAAACTCTATGCGGCATTCCTCGGCACCGATGCCGAGCAGATCGAGATCAATCCGCTTGCGGTGACGGACGACGGCAAGCTGATGGTGCTGGATGCGAAGGTCGCGTTCGACGGTAACGCGATGTTCCGCCACAATGATCTCGCCGAATTGCGCGACGAAACCGAGGAAGATCCAGCCGAACTCGAAGCCTCGAAATACGACCTCGCCTACATCAAGCTGGACGGCGACATCGGCTGCATGGTCAACGGTGCCGGGCTTGCCATGGCGACGATGGACATCATTAAGCTGAACGGCATGTTCCCCGCGAACTTCCTCGACGTCGGCGGCGGCGCCAACAAGGAAAAGGTGACTGCGGCGTTCAAGATTATCCTCGGCGACCCCAATGTGAAGGGCATATTGGTCAACATCTTCGGCGGTATCATGCGTTGCGACATCATCGCGGACGGCATCGTGGCGGCGGCCCGGGAAGTGAACCTTTCGGTCCCGCTCGTCGTTCGGCTGGAGGGAACAAATGTCGACAAGGGCAAAGAAATACTGGCGAATTCGGGCCTCGCGATCGTCCCTGCCAACGACCTTGGCGATGCCGCAAAGAAAATCGTGGCAGAGGTGAAGAAGGCCGCCTGATCCGCTGATGGGACAGTTCGGGCTTACGGAGAGATTGATATGAAGGTTCTGGTTCCCGTCAAGCGCGTGCTTGATTACAACGTCAAGCCCCGCGTGAAGGCGGACGGCTCCGGTGTCGATCTTGCCAACGTCAAGATGAGCATGAACCCGTTTGACGAGATTGCCGTCGAAGAAGCGATCAGACTCAAGGAAAAGCAGGGCGTCACAGAAATCGTCGCGGTTTCGATCGGCGAGCAGAAATGTCAGGAAACGCTTCGCACCGCACTTGCCATGGGGGCAGACCGTGCGATTCTGGTTCAAACCGATCAGCGGGTCGAACCATTGGCCGTTGCTAAGATCTTGGCGAAGGTGGTCGGGGAGGAAAATCCCGACCTCGTCATTCTCGGCAAGCAGGCCATTGACGACGACAACAACCAGACCGGGCAGATGCTCGCCGGATTGCTCGGTTGGGGACAGGGGACGTTTGCATCCAAGGTCGAACTGTCCGAGGGCACCGCGACGGTAACGCGTGAAGTCGATGGCGGATCGGAGACCGAGGCGCTGAAGCTGCCCGCGATCGTAACGACGGATTTGCGCTTGAACGAACCGCGCTACGCTTCGCTTCCCAACATCATGAAGGCGAAGTCGAAGCCGATGGCGAACAAGACGCCCGAGGACTATGGGGTCGACATCAGTCCAAGGCTCACCACGCTGAAGGTCGCCGAACCGCCAAAGCGCAGCGCCGGTATCAAGGTTGCCGATGTCGACGAGCTGGTCGGCAAGTTGAAAGCCATGGGAGTTGCCAAGTGAAGACGCTGGTTTGGGTCGAGCATGACGGTCACGCCGTCAAGGATGCCACGCTGTCGACGGTCACCGCCGCCGCGCAGATGGGAGACGTGCACCTCCTCGTTGCGGGAGAGGGTGTGGACGGCGTTGCCGGCGAGGCGGCGAAAATTGCGGGTGTCGGCAAGGTCCATGTCGCCGATGACGCCGCCTTTGCACATGCTCTGGCCGAAAATGTCGCGCCGTTGATCGTCGAACTGATGGGTCATCACGATGCGTTCCTGGCACCCGCAACGACGAATGGAAAGAACATCACCCCGCGTGTCGCCGCTCTGCTCGATGTCATGCAGATCAGCGATATCCTGTCGATCGAGGGCGAAGACACCTTTACCCGGCCGATTTACGCGGGCAACGCCGTCGCCACCGTACGGTCGACGGACGCAAAGAAGGTTTTGACGGTACGCGGTACGGCGTTCGAGAAGGCCGCGGCAGAAGGCGGTTCGGGCGAGATCGAACAAGTCGGCTCCACCGGCGACAAGGGTCTATCGACGTTCAAAGGTCAGGAGATCGCAAAATCAGAGCGGCCGGAACTGACCAGCGCAAAAGTGATCGTATCCGGCGGGCGGGCACTGGGTTCGGACGAGCAGTTTCATTCGCTGATCGACCCCCTTGCCGACAAGCTCGGTGCGGGAGTGGGGGCGAGCCGTGCCGCGGTCGATGCGGGTTATGCGCCCAATGACTATCAGGTCGGCCAGACCGGCAAGATCGTCGCACCCGAAGTCTATATCGCGGTCGGCATCTCGGGTGCGATCCAGCATCTTGCGGGCATGAAGGATTCGAAAACGATCATTGCCATCAACAAGGACGAAGATGCGCCGATCTTTCAGGTTGCGGACTTCGGACTGGTCGCCGATCTGTTCAAGGCGGTTCCGGAATTGACCGAAAAACTCTGATGTTCCAGCAACGTCGAGAGGCGGCACGGCCTTCGTCGTCTGTCCTTATTGGCGTTGCATTACTTTTAGAAGCGACGCTGCCTCCTCGAAATCGGAGGCGACGGCGTGTACGCCTAGCGCCGACAAGCGCTCGTCATGTCCCCTCGCGCAATGCAAGCCCGCGCACAGCCCTATGACGAAAGCGCCCGATGCGACCGCACCCTTTGCGCCCACCGGTGAATCCTCAATAATGATCGTGCGTTCGATTGCGACGCCCAATTTATCCGCGGCGTATAGATAAAGATCGGGTGCCGGTTTCCCGTTGGCGACATGCTCGCTGCCGGAATAGAGGTGGCCGCCAAAGGCATCGCGCAGCCCGATATGGCGGAGGTGCCGGTCGATCCATCGGGTCGAGCTTGACGACACGATCGCGCGCGGCAAGCCAGACGGAAGGGAACGAACGAACGCGATCGCTCCGGCGACGGGCTCAATTCCTTCACGCATGACACGGGCGTCTTCCTGTGCACGGGCGGCAGCGAAACTGGAGGGGACCGGGCCGCCGATCCAGCGTTCGAGCGCTGCATGGAAATCCGGGCCGGACAAACCCATGAAATTGCTCATCGATTGTTCCGGCGTGGTGGGATGCCCCGCACCCGTCAGCCACTCGGCTATCTGGCGATTGCCCGCCGCTTCGCTTTCGATCAGCACGCCGTCGAAATCGAAGAGTATCGCGTCGAAGCGCTCCGTTATTCCAAGCATCAGTTCCGCGCCCCGAACAAGGCGCTGCCGACGCGGAGATGCGTCGCGCCGACCATGGTCGCGGTGGTGTAATCGTTCGACATCCCCATGCTTAGGCCGGTCAGCCCGTGCTTGCGCGCGAGTTTCGCGAGCAGGGCGAAATAGGGGGCGGGTTCGACATCCGCCGGCGGGATGCACATCAGTCCCGCGATGGGAACCGCCGCTCCACGCGCAAGGTTCAGCAGGTTCGGCACCGCGTCTATCGCGCAGCCGCCCTTTTGCGCCTCCTCGCCGATATTGACCTGAATGAAGCACTCCGGCCATTTGGCCTGATCCGCCATCGCCTGGCCCAATCCCTTGATGAGCGAAGGGCGGTCGACGGAGTGAATCACCTCGAACAGCGCGACAGCGTCGGCGGCCTTGTTCGATTGCAGCTGCCCGATCAGATGGAGGATGGTATCAGGATAGCGGACGCGAAGGCCGGGCCATTTGGCGGCGGCCTCCTGAACACGGTTCTCACCGTAATGGCGCTGACCGGCAATGAGGAACGGTTCGATCTGTTCGGACGAGTAAGTCTTTGAAACTGCGATAAGAACCGGCTCACGCCCCCGTCCGGACCGGGCGGTCGCGCGGGCGATTTCCTGGCGAACGTCGTCCAGCCTTTCGATAGCATCTGCTCTCATTGGCGCGCTATAGGAGAGCAAATGCAGTGCCGATACCCCAGGCGGTGGCTGATGACCGACGAGCGGATGGGTGCGGCGTTGTGGGAGGTGTTGCGTCGCCTGCCGCCGCGAACGGGGGTCGTTTTTCGCCATTATGAAACGCCACGCGTCGAGCGTGCGGCGGTTTTCCGCAAAGTGCGGGCGATCTGTCGCGCGCGCCGACTGATTCTGCTCGTTGCCGGACGATCAATCCCCGGAAACGATGGGCTGCACGGATCTGGTCATGCGACACTTGGTCTCAAAACCTGGCCGGCGCATGATCGGCGGCAGGCGATCGAGGGCAAGCGAAATGATGCGGGGCAGATCTTTATTTCGCCGGTCCGTGTCACCCGTTCGCATTCCGGCGCGACTCCGCTCAAAGGCTGGCGGGCGCGGGCAATCGGTCGTGGGTTGGGTGTAGAACGCGTCGCTCTTGGTGGGATGACGGAACGACGGTTCCGACGCCTCAAGGGTTTCGACGGCTGGGCAGCAATCGACGCGTGGCTGACGCGCGATCAGAAGCGGAACGCAGTCCCCAGATAGACCGCCTGGCTGTCGCGGCGGTTGTCGTCGATCCTGGCGAGGCGCTCACGATCGCTGCGATACCGCACGCCCGCGGTCACATCGATATGACGCGTCAGTGCATAGGATCCGCCAAGATCAAGCGAGTAGCTCGGCATATCCTCGATCGCGAGCGGCAGGGCGGCGACCGGGCGGTCCGATGTCGCCTTGATACGACCGAAGAAACGCTTGTTGGTATAGCTGATTGCGACATCAGCACCTTCGCGGCTGCCGGGCATGCCTGCTAGATCAACCTTGTTCATGTCGCCGGACAAGGCGAAGCGTTTCCAGCCCACGGCTGCGCCCAGACTGTAAGCAACCGGGGCGAGGCCTACGCCAGGCTCGACCGCGGCGGCTGCGCGTGACCGGTCGGTTCCGGCGTTCGAGCGGGCGCGTACGGCGACGGTCACGGCGCGGTTCGACTCCTTCGTCTCGGCAGGCGTGAAGCGCAACCCGGACGTGTCGAGGCCACCGCGCGCGAACATCGCGGCCAGACGAGGATCGGCGGCGGCGGGGGTAAACGTCCCGACAATCCGCGCAGCGGCATTCACATGAGGTTTGACGCGGCGAGACTGTTCCACGGCACCGAGCGCGGGCGCGACGACCGCGGCGGCGAAAAGCCCCCCGGCAACAATCCCGACCAATCCGCGCGGCAAATTCATGCGAGCAAGTCCCTCCTCCGAGTCCCTAGTAACGCGTCTAACATGAAATCGCTTAACGCAATCATCAACGGCGTCACATTTTGCCCGACTGTTGCCATGATCCCACAATATTCAGGCCATGAGCGCCGCTTGCGGGCCTACCGGCTGCAATGTAGAGGACGCTTTACGCTTTTCCAGTCGCCGTACAGCCAGGACGATGCCGATGTTCCGCCGTTTCCCCCTTGCATTCGCCGCTATTGCTGCCGTTTCCCTTTCGGGCTGTTCGACCGGTGGATTGCCCAAGGCCGATTTGGCAGCGTCCAGGGTCACCACGATCGGCGTTAACAGCTATTTGTGGCGGGCCAGTCTCGACACCCTGTCATTCATGCCGCTCGTTCAGACCGATTCCAACGGCGGGGTGATCGTCACCGACTGGTACATCAACCCGCAGGTTCCGACCGAGCGGATGAAGGTGACCGTGTCGATCCTGGATCAGGATTTGCGCGCCGATGCGGTGCGGGTCGCGGCGCTGCGTGAAGTGCGGCAGAACAACCAATGGGTCGCTGCCCCCGTTCAGGCAGCGACGACGCAGAAGCTGGAGAACATCATCCTGACGCGCGCACGTGATCTCCGCCGCGCGTCGCTGGCCGGATAACGTCCCGATGACGTCGCGCTTCAACGCGCTGAAGGCCGATGCGAACTGGCAGCGGGTTTGGGACGAACGGCAAACCTTCGCGGCCGATGACGCATCGCCCAAACCGCGCGCCTATGTGCTCGAGATGTTTCCCTACCCTTCGGGGCGAATCCATATGGGGCATGTCCGCAACTACACGATGGGCGATGTCCTGGCGCGCTATCGCCGGATGACGGGACACGAGGTGCTGCATCCGATGGGCTGGGATGCGTTCGGCATGCCCGCCGAGAATGCGGCGATGGAAAAGGGCGTTCATCCCGGCGGCTGGACGCGCGCCAACATCGCGACGATGAAGGCGCAGTTGAAACGCCTGGGCTTCGCGCTTGACTGGTCGCGGGAACTCGCGACGTGCGAGCCCGATTATTACGGGCAGGAACAGGCGCTGTTCCTCGACTTTCTCGACGCCGGGCTGGTGTATCGCAAGGAAAGCGCGGTCAACTGGGACCCGGTCGACATGACCGTGCTTGCCAACGAGCAGGTGATCGACGGTCGCGGCTGGCGTTCGGGCGCGCCGGTCGAGCGACGCAAGCTGTCGCAATGGTTCCTTAAAATCACGGATTTTGCCGACGACCTGCTGGCGGGACTGGACGACCTCGACGCCTGGCCGGACAAGGTCAAGCTGATGCAGCAGAACTGGATCGGGCGGAGCCGGGGACTGACGTTTCGCTTCGCGATGTCCGACGGCGGATCGGTCGAAGTCTTTACTACGCGCCCCGACACGATCTTCGGCGCGAGCTTCGTCGCGGTGGCAGCCGATCATCCGATCGCGCAGGCGCTTGCCGGGCGTGACGAAGACGCCGCTGCGTTCATCGCGCGCTGCAAACAGGGCGGCACGACCGCCGCCGAGATGGAGACGCAGGAAAAGCTCGGCTTCGAAACCGCGCTCACCGCCGCGCATCCGTTCGATCCGGAATGGCGGCTCCCTGTGTACATCGCCAATTTCGTGCTCATGGAATATGGAACCGGCGCGGTGTTCGGAGTCCCCGCGCATGACCAGCGCGACCTGGATTTCGCGCGCAAATACGACCTGCCGGTAAAGCGTGTCGTTGCGGACGGCGCAGAGGACGCACCGGTTTTCGCGGGCGACACCGCCTATACCGGTCCCGGCATGATCGTGAATTCGCTCTTCCTCGACGGGACGGATATCGAGGAGGCGAAGCGCATCGTCATCCGCCGCGCCGAGGATGAGGGCTGGGGGACCGGCTCGACCGTCTACCGCCTGCGCGACTGGGGGGTCAGCCGCCAGCGATATTGGGGCACGCCGATCCCGATCGTCCATTGCGAGACGTGCGGCGCAGTGCCGGTGCCGCGGGATCAGCTGCCGGTCATATTGCCGGAGGACGTGTCATTCGCGGATCCCGGCAATCCGCTTGACCGGCACCCGACGTGGAAGCATGTCGCGTGCCCGGCGTGCGGCGGGCAAGCGGTGCGCGAGACCGATACGCTCGACACGTTCGCGGATTCGTCATGGTATTTTATCCGCTTCGCGAGCCAGCCCGACGACAGGCCGTTCGACCGCGCGACAGCGGAGAAATGGCTGCCGGTGGGGCAATATATCGGCGGGGTCGAGCATGCGATCCTGCATCTGCTTTACGCGCGCTTCTGGACCCGCGCGCTGAAGCATATCGGCAAGCTGGATATCGCGGAGCCGTTTGCGGGCTTGTTTACCCAAGGGATGGTGACGCACGAGACGTACAAGTCCGCGGATGGCCGCTGGTTGTCCCCGGACGACATTCGGGACGGCATCGAAACCGCGACCGGCAACGCGGTTACGGTTGGGCGCGTCGAGAAGATGTCCAAATCTAAGAAGAACACGATCGATCCCGAACCGATCGTCGATCAATACGGTGCGGATGCGGTACGCTGGTTCATGCTCTCGGATTCGCCGCCCGAGCGCGACTTGCCGTGGAGCGAGGCGGGAATCGAGGGGGCGTGGCGCTTCGTCCAGCGGCTGTGGCGCATCGTCTCGGCGGAGGAACAGGGGGTCGGCGAGGATATCGGCCTCCGGCGGCTGGCGCACCGTACGACGAAGGGGGTCGGCGACGACATCGAGGCGCTGCAATTCAACAAGGCGGTTGCGCGGCTTTACGCGTTGTCGAACGCGATCGAGAAGGCCCGATCCTCGCACGACCGCGTTCAGGCGGTGCGAACGTTGCTGTTGCTCGTCGCGCCGATGGTCCCGCATGTTGCCGAGGAAGCCTGGGCGGCGGCGGGGAATGACGGACTGATCGCAGAGGCGGCGTGGCCCGCGCTCGATCAGGCAATGTTGATCGACGACGAAGTCACGATCGCGATTCAGGTGAACGGAAAATTGCGCGATACGCTGACCTTTCCGAAAGGCGCGCCGCGCGAGCGGGTGGAAGCAGCGGCGCTCGCTTCCGACAAGGTCGTCCAGTTTCTTGGGGGCAAAAGCCCGCGCAAGGTCATCGTCGTGCCCGACCGGCTGGTGAACCTCGTCGCGTGAGCCGCCTCCGCCTCTTTCCCCCGCTTTCGGTTCTCGCCGCCATGGCCGTCTTGCCGGGTTGCGGGCTGCACCCGCTTTATGCCGGCGGCGGATCGGGTCCGGTGGCGGGTGCGTTGTCGCGGGTCGAGGTCGGGCCTATCAGGGGCAAGTCAGGGTGGCTGGTGGCCAACGCGCTACGCGACCGTATCCCGGCGAGCGACAGCGCGCCGCTCTATCGCCTCGATATCCGGCTCGACGACAAGATCATCGGCCTCGGCGTGCGCAGGGATGACAGCGTCACGCGTGAGCGCCGGACGCTGCGTGCGCGTTACCAGCTTGTTGCTCTCAGCAATGACGCGGTGCTGATCGACGCGACGGCCGGATCCGACGAGGGGATTGACGTCGTCCGGTCGGAATATGCGACGATCGCTGCGGAAAGCACTGCACTCGAACGCCTGTCCGAACAGATCGCCGACCAGATCGTCGCGCGGGTCGCGGTCTATGCAAAGCGACGCACGCCGGTTCGGTGAAAGCGAACGCCGCCCAGATCCGCAAGGCGCTCGGCCGCACCGATGGCAATATCCGCCTGTTCCTGCTGCACGGTCCGGATGAGGCTGGCGCGTATGAACTGGCCGCTCTGCTTGCCGCCGCGATGGGCGCGACAGCCGAGCGATTCGATCTCGATCCTGCGGTTCTGAAAGCCGATCCGGCGCGGCTGGCGGACGAGGCTGCTTCCCTATCGCTGTTCGGAGAGGCGCGCTACGTTCGCGTGACCGGGGCGGGGGAGGAAAGTCTCGACGCCTTTGCCGCTTTGCTGGAGGCCGAAAACACCGTCAATCCGGTCATGGTGATCGCGCCTTCGGTCCGGACCGCCGCAAAGATCGTGAAGCTCGCGATCGCCAGCCCGTTCGCAATGGCCTATGCCTGCTATCCGCCGGAGGCGCGGGATGCGGAGCGTAGCGCAGTGCAGATCGCGTCCGATCATGGCTTGCGGCCGGCGTCGGGCGTTCCGGCACGGCTGGTCGAGGCGAGCGGCAACGACCGCGCGATCCTGACGCGGGAAATCGAGAAATTCGCGCTCTATCTCGATGCCGCGGCCGACCGGCCGAAGGAACTGAATCACCACGTGGTCGACCTGTTGGGTGCCGATGCGGGCGATACCGCAATCAGCGCGGTGGTCGATGCGATCGTCGAGGGTCGCGTCGCCGATCTCGGCACCGAATTCGCGCGGACGGGAGAGGCCGGTGCCTCACCGATCCCTTGGCTGCGGCAACTTGCCCGCCGCTTGATCGCGCTTGCCCAGATGCGCTCAGAGATCGACCGGGGCGAAAACCCCGCGACCGTGATGAAGCGCCATCGTATCTTTTTTCGCGAAGAGGCGCAGACCGCGCGCACGCTCAGGATCTGGACGCCAGCGATGTTCGCGCGCGCCTTGACCCGTATCAACGCTGCCGAGCGTGCGGTGATGGCACCGGATAATGCAGGGCGGGTGCTGGCCGAGGCTGAAGCGCTGACAATCGCACGCGGCATTGCCGGGCGGGCGTAGCCGCGCCGCGGGGGCTAAACCGCCGGTCGCTTTTCTCCAAGCAACGTCGCAAGCGCATTGAGGGTTAGCGGAGCGGCGAAGCGAAAGCCGATCCGGTCCGACACGCACCAGGCGGCGGTCCCGAACATCGCGGTACCCGATTCGATCAGCAGCAACTGCCCGGTATCGCCTGCCGTCACGTGGCCCTCGATCGCCAGTTTTGCTCCGCCCGCCGAAATGTCGAGCACCGATGCGTCGAACGCCCCTCCCGGTAATATCAGTCGCCCGGGTGTCGAGAGCGGGAAGCGCGGCGGACGCGCGGTGCGGCCATCCTCCTGTCTCAGCGAGAAGACGGGATCGAGCTTCTGTTTGGTGTCGAACTCGATTCCCGCCTTGTGTCCGCGGACCCAGCGAACTGTTCCTTCGACCGCGTCGAGGCCACGCAATTCGATCCTGAGGCGCTCGCCGATCGCGGGCGCTGTTTCAAAGCGCCCCATCAGACCTCCGCTCGACAGATTATGGATGACGCACGCCGCCTGAGTCGCGCCGCACAACCGGCCGATCAGCAGGACGGAGCGGTGTCGCTCGCCCGAACGCCGCTCGCTTGCGGTGATCTGAAGCGTCCTGGGCGCGGCCGCGGCGGCGTGTTCGGTCATGGGACCGCTCATGGACCGAATGCGTTAAACAACTGCTACGCGGGGGGCGTGTCAGCGATACTGATCGAAGGCGTTCAATTCATACGCGATCGACGTCTCCACCAGCAAATCCCAGATCGCCGCGATCGCACCGCCGGGGAGATCAGCGGCCTCGGCATGCGCTCTGGCGGCGGCGATGACCTCGGCCTTGCGGGCCTCGTCACGGACCGCTTCACGCCGTTGTTTAATCCGGGCGGCTGCGTCCATATAGGCGAAACGGCGCCCTAGCAGGTCGACAAGCGCGCGGTCGACCGCGTCGACACCGGCGCGAACCTCTCGCATCGTGGTGCATTCGGAGCCGGGCAGGATTGGGTTTGACATTGATCGAGCATAAGGCGTGCGACGCCGATATGCACCCGTTGGCCGAGCAAAAAACGGCTTCCGCCTTGACCCCTGCCTTGACCGGCGCCCGCAAATCTGTCATTCGCCGCAACTTCGCAGAAGATCCCGCATCCCGGTGAAGCGGTGATCGTGCGCGTCGTGGAGATCGCGATGCGCAGGCGACGACCGGGAATGCCCCGCACCGTCAGGCGCGCGGCCGTTATCTGCATCTGAAAGGATTTCTCATGTCGAAGCGCCAGAG
Source organism: Sphingomonas sp. (assembly GCA_965219075.1). Classification (GTDB taxonomy): domain Bacteria; phylum Pseudomonadota; class Alphaproteobacteria; order Sphingomonadales; family Sphingomonadaceae; genus Sphingomonas. The sequence goes on along the minus strand of CBDCMM010000002.1, from coordinate 627,427 downwards.
CGCCAAGTATAAACTCGATCGCCGGATGGGCGAGAACATCTGGGGTCGTCCCAAGAGTCCGGTCAACAAGCGCGAATACGGTCCCGGCCAGCACGGTCAGCGTCGCAAGGGCAAGGTCAGCGACTTCGGTATCCAGCTGCGCGCCAAGCAAAAGCTGAAGGGCTATTATGGCGACGTGACGGAAAAGCAGTTCCGTGCCTGCTATCACGAGGCTGCGCGGATGAAGGGCGATACCAGCCAGAACCTGATCGGCCTGCTCGAGCAGCGGCTCGACATGCTCGTCTATCGCGCCAAGTTCGCACCCACGGTCTTCGCCGCGCGCCAGCTCGTCAGCCACGGGCACGTCCGTGTGAACGGCGTAAAATGCAACATCGCCTCGCGTCGCTGCTTTGTCGGCGACGAGGTGACGCTGGGTGCGAAGGCACAGGATATGGCGCTGGTGATGGAGGCGCAGAGCCTGGCCGAGCGCGAGATCCCCGATTATGTGGCGCCCGACGGCAATGCCAAGGTGACGTTCACGCGCGTACCGACGCTGGACGAGGTTCCCTATCCGGTGAAGATGGAGCCGAACCTGGTGGTCGAGTTCTACAGCCGCTGATCCGGCACGTAATCCGGTCCCGGCCCTCGTCATATCGAGGGCCGGCGACATAAATTTGACGACCGCACCGACGGATTCCGAGCGGCGCGGGACGGAACAAACCCGCAGGCCCCGGCGCTTTTAGTGCCACCGGAACGGGAGCGGGACAATCGAATTTTTCGGGATCAAATGGGTCGGCGTGAACCCTGCTAACGGGCACAAGCTGTTGCTTTCGCTTGCCTTCATCGCCGCCGTCGTCATTATCAGTCGCGTGCTGCGCTGGCTGGTCGGTATCGCCATGCGCAGTACCGAGACGAATTCGGTCCGCACCCGGTTCTGGACGCGTCAGGCAATCAGCCTGATCAGTGCCGTCATTCTCATTCTGGGGCTGCTGTCGATCTGGTTCAGCGATCCGACCAGGCTCGCGACTGCGCTCGGGCTGGTGTCGGCGGGCCTCGCCTTCGCACTGCAACAGCCGGTGACGTCGATCGCGGGCTATTTCGTCATTCTGCGCGGCGAGACGTTCAATGTCGGCGATCGCATCTCGATGGGCGGCGTGCGCGGGGATGTGCTTCAGCTTGGCTTTATCCAGACCACGATCATGGAAATGGGTCAGCCCCCCTCGGTACAGGACAGCGACCCCGCCATGTGGGTCAAGAGTCGCCAGTTCACTGGTCGCGTCGTCACCGTCAGCAATTCCAAGGTTTTTACCGATCCGGTTTACAACTACACGCGCGACTTTCCCTTTATCTGGGAAGAGATGGTGATTCCGATCACCTACAAGGCGGACCGGGCGCGCGTCGAAGCCATTCTCCTCGAAGCCGCGCGGCGCTGGGGCGACGATCCGGCACAGATGGCAGCCGAATTCAAAACCCAAATGGAACGGCGCTTCGGCGTTGAACGGATCGACCTAGAGCCGAAGGTGTTTTTTCGCATTACCGATAACTGGCTGGAACTGACCGTCCGCTTCATTGTGACGACACACCGCATCCGCGCGACCAAGGATGCAATGAGCCGCTACATCGTCGAAGAACTGGACAAGGCCGATATCGGCATCGCGTCAGCGACCTATGACATTGTCGGATTTCCGACGATCAACGTCCGACACGATGACGGGCAAAGCTGAACCGTCAGCCGAACGCAACCGATTCGAACCGTACCGGTTCGCCGCTCGCCGCGATTCCCAAGGAACCGTCCCACATTGCCACCTTGCCGCGGACGATGGTCCCGACGGGCTTGCCGGTCAGGATTTCGCCCACGAAGGGCGACCAGCCGGCGCGTGATGCCAGCCAGTCTTCGCCTATGGTCCAGCGCGCTTTCAGATCGACAACGCTGAAATCGGCGTCGTAACCGGTGACGATCCGACCCTTGCCGACGATTCCGAACAGACGCTGCGCACCGGCGCTGGTCAGGTCGATCAGCCGTTCCAGCGACAGCCGTCCTTCGGCGACATGGTTCAGCAGCAGCGGCAACAGCGTCTGCACCCCGGGCATCCCGCTCGGCGAACCGGGGTAAGGCTTTGCCTTTTCCTCGCGCGTATGCGGCGCGTGGTCGGAGCCGATGACATCGGGCACGCCCTGCCGCAACCAGTGCCATAACCCCTCGCGGTGCGCGGACGAGCGGATCGGCGGGTTCATTTGCGCATGCGTGCCAAGGCGCGGATACGCGTCCTCGGCAGCCAGTGTCAGGTGCTGCGGCGTCACCTCGCAGCTGGCGATGTCCTTGTTCTGCCCAAGTAGTTCAAGCTCGGCAGGCGTCGTCACGTGGAGGACGTGGATGCGCCGCTTTGCGGACCGCGCCAACGCCAAGATGCGCTGCGTCGCGAGGAGCGCGCTCTCATCGTCACGCCAGACCGGATGCGATGACGGATCGCCCGGCACGCGCTCTGCGCTGCGCGCATTCATCCGCGCCTCGTCCTCGGCATGGATCGCGACCCGCCGGCGGCCCGATGCGAGCACGTCGGCAAGCGAGGAATCCTCGGATACCAGCAGGTCGCCGGTCGAGGCACCCATGAAAATCTTAACCCCCGCCGTCCCCGGCAACCGTTCGAGTTCGGCGAGTTCGGCGGCATTCGCGTTGGTCGCGCCGACGTAAAAGGCGTGATCGCACCACATGCGACCCCGTGCGCGGCGCAATTTGTCGCCGATCGCGGCTTCACTGTCCGTGTTCGGATTGGTGTTGGGCATTTCGAACACCGCCGTGACGCCGCCAAGCACTGCGGCGCGCGATCCGCTCTCAAGATCTTCCTTGTGTTCAAGCCCCGGCTCTCGGAAATGGACTTGCGTATCGATGACGCCGGGCAGAATATCGAGCCCGCGACAGTCGAGTGTTTCGCCCGCATCGCCAATCGCCGTTCCGATCGCAGCGATACGCTCGTTCCGAACACCGATCTCCGCCATGACCGGTCCGCCGGGCATGTGTACGGTGCCACCGGTCAGTTTCAGATCGTAACTCGCCATGCTCGGCCCTTTCGCCTCGGTGATGTCGCTCCTACCTTGTGCGGATGGACGAAACCAGCCCGGGCACGATGCTCGCCGACCGCGCGGTACTTCGCATCTGCGGCGAGAATGTAGTCGATTTTCTTCAAGGGCTGGTCACCAACGATGTTGCGCTGTTGCGAAGCCGGCCGGTGATCTGGACGGGGCTGCTGACGCCGCAGGGAAAGGCGTTATTTGATTTCATGATGTGGCAGGACGGCGAGGACGTACTGATAGACTGCGAGTCGAATCAGAGCGAAGCACTTGCCCGCCGCCTATCGGTCTATCGTCTGCGCCGTGCGATCAGGATCGAGCCGACGGACATCGCCGTGCATTGGTCGCGCGACACGAACGACGGAATTGCCGATCCGCGTCTCGACGCGCTCGGTCACCGTTGGCTTGGCCGCCCGGGACCCGCTGCGTCTGGGTGGCAGGCGCATCGACTCGGCCTTGGTGTAACCGAAGGGGTTAATGACCTTGGCGCGGGAGAGACGCTTTGGCTCGAATGCAACGCTCGCGAACTGAACGGCGTAAGCTTTTCGAAGGGTTGCTATGTCGGGCAGGAGAATACTGCGCGCATGCACCATCGCGGCAGAGTCAATCGCCGGCTCGTGGTCGCGCCGCTTGCCGGGAGCGGCCCGCGGACGCGCGCTGTTTATCCCGGCCTTGGGCAAATGGTCGAACTGCGGCGTGTCGACGACCTCGGTGACGCGCTGCGTCCCGGATGGTTCGTAGAAGCGTTGCAGACGAACCAGGAAACGAATTAAGTCTCGCATGCCTGCATCGCCAAGGCGAGGGCGCCCAGTAGTCCGGATCGCGTGCCGAGTCCGGGGGCGACGATCAATTTCGCATAGCCATCGGCATCGGTTCCGAAATAGCCCGAGGCGAGGCGAGTCGCTTCGGCGCGGACGCACTCGATCAATCCGGGCGTCGCCATGACGCCGCCGCCAAGGATGACGCGTTGCGGCGATAACAGCGCCTGTTGCGCGATGACCAGCTGTGCGAGGTAATGGCCGATCACGGTCATGGCATCGTCGGCATCGGACAAAGTCGAGAGGTCTGCGCCCCAGCGCGCAAAGATCGCCGGGCCGCTCGCCAGCCCTTCCAGGCAATCGCCGTGGAACGGGCATATCCCGCCAAAGTCGAGGTCGAACGGGTGGCGGGCGACCCGGATATGACCCATTTCAGGATGAAGCGCACCGTGCAGCGGGCGTCCGCGTACCATCGCGCCGCCGCCGATTCCGGTGCCGATCGTTACGTAGGTCGCAACGTCCGTATCGACCGCCGCGCCCCAGATCGTTTCCGCAAGCGCAGCGCCGTTGACGTCGGTATCGAACCCGATCGGACAGCCGAATGTGCGGCCGAACAATCCGGCAAGATCGGTTCCGCTCCATCCCGGCTTGGGCGTCCCCAGCACATGCCCCCATTCGGGACTAGCCGGGTCGAGACCGACCGGCCCGAAGCTTGCGATGCCGATCGCGGCGAGCGGGCCGGACTCGCTTTCCGCCGCACGAAAGAAAGCGATGGCACGGTCGATCGTGCGACCCGGTCCCTCGGTCGGGATGCGTTCGGTCCTCAGAACATCGTCGGGTCCGCTTGCTATGCCTAGCACGAATTTGGTGCCGCCAGCTTCGATGCAGCCGAAGACCGGTTTGGCCATCATCTGCCGGCCTGGGCACGGGTCATTCTATCGACCCCTGAAGATTGGCGTGAGCATGTCATTCGATCGGTCCCTTATTCCGCCGGGGCGAGATCCTTGAGCGCAACCGCCGGATTAGCGATCGCCTGCCGATCCGCCACGGCCTTTGCCGCGATCAGCTTGCGACCGTGAACATAATCGCGGACGCTATTGACGCAATCGAGCGCGATCACTCGCCCTTCACAAAGATAGGCAATTGTAAAACTGCGCCCCGCCGGATCGCCGCGCAGCACGGTTTCATCATATCCGGCCGAAAGACCTATGGTCTGAAGCTTCAGATCATATTGGTTTGACCAGAACCAGGGGATCGCGTCATAGGCGGCGGGCTGCCCGCATATCGATTTTGCGACGACAAGTGCCTGATCGTTCGCGTTCTGAACCGATTCGAGCCTGATCGCCCGGCCTTGCGCATGGCGATTGCTGTGGAGCGCGCAATCACCGATCGCGTAAATATCGGAAAGGCTGGTCCTGCATTGATCGTCGATCCCGACGCCGTTGCCGCCATCCGCCCCGGCCGCGATGAGCGGATCGACCGAGGGTATGATGCCGATCCCGACGATCAGCATGTCGCAGGCGATTGTTTCTCCGCTCCGCAACCGGACGCCGGCAATGCGATCGTCGCCCTCGACAGCTTCGACCGCATCACCGAGGCGGAGGTCGACCCCGTGGTTGCGGTGTTCGTGTTCGTAGAAGCGTGACAGGTCTTCGCCGGCAACGCGCGACAACACCCGGTCCAGTGCCTCGACCAGCACGACGCGCTTGCCGCGTTTGACAAGGACAGCTGCGGCCTCAAGCCCGATATAACCGCCGCCGACGATGACGACGCGGCCTACCCGCGGAAGCTCGGCGAGGATCCGGTCGACATCCGCGCGGCTGCGCACCGCATGGACGCCGCCGAGCCCTGCGCCTTCACAGTCAAGCCGCCGCGCGGTTCCACCCGCCGCCCAAACAAGCGTGCCGTAGCCGTGTTCGCCGCCAGTATCGCTTTCGACACGATGCAGCGCCGGATCGACGGCGGTAACGTGCCGACCCATCAGCATCGTGACCTTACGTTCGGACCAGAAAGATGCCGGCCGGATGAGCATCCGTTCGAAACCCTTTTCCCCCGCCAGATAGTCCTTGGAGAGGGGGGGACGTTCATAGGGCAGTTCGGGCTCGTCACCGATGATCGCGACCGATCCCGAAAATCCGGCCTGCCGCAGCGCGATCGCGGCTTGCGCGCCGCCATGCCCGGCACCGACGATCAGGACGTCGTGGCGGGCGGGCGAGGTTTGCTGGGGCATGATCGCTTCGTTCATTGGTGCAACGCCCCTAGTGACAGCATAGGCAGTGCCCGGTCAATTTCGGGTGGACGGGCGGCCGGCTTTTGATCGGCGGCAATCGCGCGAATGTTGGTGAATTTGAGGGTGCAGAGCGTGTTCACACAATTGTGCCGGGGCGGGTGCCGCGTTCGTCATCCGCTGTGATTGAACGGCAAACGACGGTGTAGGACAGCGCAATCTGCGCATGCCGGACGTTTTTGCACCAGCATGTGGCGCGGGGGCACCCAACAGCGAGGGCGGTATCGGAGAGCCCCCCTGATCCGCCGCCCAAGCGAATTGATGGGGGGTGCGTCCCCAAAACGCGCTAAGCCATGCCGGGGCGTACCGCCCCCGAAGGATCCGAGCGATGGCCAAAAGTCAGAAGAAATCGAACCGTGAAATCCGCAAGCCCAAGGCCGAAAAGGTCAAGACGATCGCGGCGAACGCATCGACCAAGGACAAGCCGGTGGCGATGGTGAACCTGAAGAGCTGATCCGCATCCGGCGATTTTGGAGCCAGCGGCGCGGACCGATCGTTATCGCTTGCGAAGGAGACGGGACATGGCCGAAGCATGGTGGAACGACACGCTGATCGCGAAGAGCGACGATATCGTGATGGTGGAGGGGAATGCGTATTTTCCGAAGAATTCGGTTGCGCCCAAGTTGCTGAAGGAGAGCGCGACGACGAGCACCTGTCCGTGGAAGGGCACCGCGCATTACTACACGCTGGCGGTGGACGGCAGCGAGAACAAGGATGCGGCGTGGTATTACCCCGAGCCGAAGGACGCGGCGAAGGAAATCGCGGACCGAGTTGCTTTCTGGAAGGGGGTCGAGGTGCGGTGAAGGCTGGTCTGGCGATCCGAACGGCGATGGGGACTAGCTGAGGTACGTCGCCTTGGGTGACGTATGCGGTCGGATTGAACGTACGTTGAAATTGCGAGCGTCACTTTTCACGAAACCACGTTTTCATTGAAAGTGCGGCCAGCAGTTTGTAGTTCCGTGCAATGGACAGAAACGGTTTTGGCGCAAATGCCACCGGCACGTTGATGCCGACGATCGGTGGACGCAAGGCGTTCGTTCCCGATCCGCTGCCACCGATGATGATCGCAGTCGCGCGGTTTTTGCCCGAACTGACTCGCGCCACGCAGGCGGTGGGGGAACTCAAGGGTATCGGGCGATCCGTCCCCAATCCGCTGCTGTTGATCCGGCCCTTGCAGCGGCGCGAAGCGGTGTCGTCGTCCAGCATGGAAGGCACGTACACCACGTTGACCGACCTGTTCCTGTTCGAGGCGGGCGCAGCGGAAGCGGCGACGCGGGGCGACAATCGCGAAGTGCTGAACTATGTCCGCGCTCTAGAAGGGGCGATCGACGGGCTAACGGCATTGCCGATCTCTTCCCGGCTGATACGCGACGCGCATCGTGTGTTGCTGACGGGCGTGGCGCGGAATCGAGGTGCCGCGGTCGAGGCCGGTGAATTGAAGCGGGACCAGAACTGGATCGGGGGCAGCGGGCGGATCGACAGCGCGAGGTTCATCCCCACGCCGCCCGCACAGACGCCAGACGTGCTCGATGCGCTGATGGGGTTCGTCAATCGGGAGGAGCGACCATCGCCGCTGATCGACGCGGCGCTGGCGCATTATCAGTTCGAGGCGATCCACCCGTTCGCCGACGGCAACGGGCGGGTCGGGCGGATGCTGATCACGTTGATGCTGATCGACAATGGCACGTTGCCGATGCCGCTGTTGTACATGAGCCCGTATCTGGAGCGGCATAAGGATCGCTACATCGACCTGATGTACGCGGTGTCGCGCGATGGCGCATGGGAAGAATGGATCGCGTTCTTCCTGAAGGCAGTGGCGGAATCGGCGGCGGAAACGATTGCCATGGTCGAGCGGTTGCAGGATTTGCAGCGCGAGTATCGCGAGCGGTTCCAGACCGCGCGGCGATCGGCACTGATGCTGCGGATTATCGATCTGGCGTTCGAGCGCCCGGTGCGACCGGTGTCCGATTTCACCGAGGCGTTGGGAGTGAGTTACGGTGGGGCGATGAACAACATCAACGAGCTGATTGCGCAGGGCGTGGCGGAGGAAGTGGGTGGGACGTATCCGAAGCTGATCCGGTTTTCGGGGGTGTTGGCGGCGTTGCAGACAGTGGATTAATTCACTGTTATCGTAATTTTAAATCGTGACCCCATTCTGTATTTCAACAAATTTCCCAAAACAGCTAAGCGCTTCGTCAAGTTTGCCCCGCCGCTCAAGCGCTACAAAAAAGGCACATGACCGAGCTTGGCAGTTAATTGACTTTTCAGGATTAAATTCGATATCCGTAAATCCATCCACTTTAAAAAGTCGTTGAAGCCAGGCTCGCTCTGGAAAAATTGCATTTATATAAAGCCAATCATAGAATGCACTTTTTGGATGAAGAGGAAAAGTATCTCCTTCGAAATCGAAACGTATCAAATTACCCGAATCTTTCAGCCTTTGGTCGCGTTTGGCGTCCCAAGGTTCTGAATCGAGTAAATCTATATAGGGACCGCCGCTCTCGAACACCTTACTCCCTTGAAATGCGCATTCAAGCGGGATTGATCTGCCGTCTCTTAAATTAACTATTTGATGGAAAGCGCTTAATCGTTTTCCAATTTCACGATCCGATTTGCTAGAAACTTCCAGAAGATATGACAGACCGCGAGAGTGAGCCGCTTCATGCAAAGCGGCTACATTTTTCTTCTTCTGGCTTAAAGCCATTCCGGGATGCCATGTAAATGTAACTGGCATTTCAATGACTAAGCGTTTGCCCGCAATATTTGGTATGAACACCGGGCGCTCAGCCATTGGGGATATTCATTATCAAATTCAACGGGATATGATCTCGCACAAGAATTTCACATTTCTTCGCAGCCTTAAGTCGTTCTTGGACAGCGGAGTCTTTCCAATCGGTGCGGGTGTATATGACTTTGAGATCCAATTTTCTGATCATATCCTCCGCTGCATGAGGCACTGCGTCGGCTCTGTTCGAAACCGTATCAACGATTAACGTGCCCGGTATGCGGAGCACCTCGGGGGAGATTTTTAGAAAGATCGATTCCGAAATACGCCCTTGCTGACGCGCGATCCACTCCATTGGATGATCGCTAAAGAAGCAGAGATGGATATAAGCGTCCATTCCGCTTCGCCGATCAGCATCCAAGCTCCAGTCGTTTCCACCTGGCGCAATGGCGACCCGCTGCTTTGCTTTTTGTGCTCGTGTAGACACAAGGCCATTAGCCCTAATGAGCGGCAAGTTTCGCGTGTCGGTAAAGTGATAAAAGCAATTCCGGCTTTTGGTCAAAATTTCGATCAGTTTTTCGACGTCACTCAACTTATCCTCCTCATTTTGCGGGCAGATAAATCTCCCCACCCTTCTCCTTAAACCGCTCACTCATCTCCGCCATACCCTTGATCGCCGCCGCCTTGCTGGCCGCCGCCGTCTCGGTCCCAGTCGGACCCCCCGCCGCGATGAACGCGTCGGCGGGCTGGTTCTGCTTCGCTGCGAACTCCCGCACCTCCTGGCTGATCTGCATCGAGCAGAATTTGGGGCCGCACATCGAACAGAAATGCGCGGTCTTGGCGCCTTCGGCGGGGAGGGTCTGGTCGTGGTAATCCTCGGCGGTGTCGGGATCGAGGCTGAGGTTGAACTGGTCGCGCCAGCGGAAGTCGAAACGCGCGCGGCTTAAGGCGTCGTCGCGGACCTGTGCCGCCGGGTGGCCCTTGGCGAGGTCGGCGGCGTGGGCGGCTAGCTTGTAGGTGACGACGCCGGTCTTCACGTCGTCGCGGTCGGGGAGGCCGAGGTGCTCCTTGGGGGTGACGTAGCAGAGCATCGCGGTGCCGTACCAGCCGATCATCGCGGCGCCGATGCCGCTGGTGATGTGATCGTAGCCGGGCGCGATATCGGTGGTGAGCGGGCCGAGCGTGTAGAAGGGCGCCTCGCCGCAGACTTCGAGCTGCTTGTCCATATTCTCCTTGATTTTGTGCATCGGCACGTGGCCGGGGCCTTCAATCATCACCTGCACGTCGCTCTTCCATGCGCGGTGGGTGAGCTCGCCGAGCGTGTAGAGCTCGCTGAACTGCGCCTCGTCGTTTGCGTCAGCGATGCTGCCGGGGCGGAGGCCGTCGCCGAGGCTGTAGGCGACGTCGTACGCCTTCATGATCTCGGTGATCTCGTCGAAGCGCTCGTAGAGGAACGATTCCTTGTGGTGGCTGAGGCACCATTTCGCCATGATCGACCCGCCGCGGCTGACGATGCCGGTGACGCGCTTCGCCGCCATCGGGACATAGGCGAGGCGGACGCCGGCGTGGATGGTGAAATAATCGACGCCCTGTTCGGCCTGTTCGATCAGCGTGTCGCGGAAGATCTCCCAGGTGAGGTCTTCGGCGACGCCGCCGACTTTCTCGAGCGCCTGATAGATGGGGACGGTGCCGATCGGCACGGGCGAGTTGCGGATGATCCATTCGCGCGTGTCGTGGATGTTGCGGCCGGTCGAGAGGTCCATGACGGTGTCGGCGCCCCAGCGGATCGACCAGACGAGCTTGTCGACCTCCGCGGCGACATTGCTCGCGACCGCGCTGTTGCCGATGTTGGCGTTGATCTTGACCAGGAAGTTGCGGCCGATCGCCATCGGTTCGGATTCGGGGTGGTTGACGTTGTTGGGGATGATCGCGCGGCCGCGGGCGATCTCGTCGCGGACGAATTCGGGGGTGACGTAATCGGGGATGCTCGCGCCGAAGCTCTCGCCGTCGCGGGCGTATTCCTTCAGCTGCCGGCGCCCGAGGTTTTCGCGGGTGGCGACATATTCCATCTCGGGCGTGACGATGCCGCGGCGGGCATAGTGCATCTGGCTGACGTTCTGCCCGGCCTTGGCGCGAAGCGGGCGCCGCACAACGTTCGGGAATTGCGGCACGCCGCCCGAGCGATCCGGACCGAGCTGGCCGTTGTCTTCGGGACGGATTTCGCGCGCGTCGTAGCTCTCGACATCGCCGCGGCCCATGATCCACTCGCGGCGGAGCTGGGGGAGGCCCGCCATGATGTCGATGCTGGCGGCGGGGTCCGTGTAGGGGCCGCTGGGGTCGTAAACCCGCAAGGGGGGCTCGCCCGAGGCGGGGTCGAGGTGGATTTCCCGCATCGCTACGCGCAGTGGACCGACGTGAATTTTTTCGGAGCCGCGGATCGGGCCGGTGGTGACGCCGATTTCTTTCTCGACGGCGCTTGAGCCAGGGGCGCGGCTTGCGTCGGGAGCCCGTTCGATCATGGAATCAATGTCGGCCATAGGTCTTCGCTCCAATACCGGAGCGAGGACGGCGGGCCATCCGTTCTGGGGGACGAAACCGCTCCCTCCCTCCGCCGGTCTCAACCGGATCAGGTTCGGCGGGTCGAGGGCTGCTGCCCCCCTCTCAAGCGCGCAAGCAGCGCTCCCCCGGGGATGCGATCAACATAGGCATGCGTGACGCCATGCGCCAATGAAAAAGGGCCGCGCGATTGCTCGCACGGCCCATGTTCTCGATCGATCAGCGATCAGGCGTAGTTGCCGCTCATCGTCAATGCCGGGTTCTGGTTGTTCGTTCCCGCCGGGAAGAAGCCGCCCGCGGACGCCTGCTTGTTCGTCAGGTAGACGATGTTGTGCACCTGCATCGTATTGCGGCTATAGGCCAACCCGTTGACGTTGGTCGGAACGATGTTGGCCATGTTGTTGACGGTAATACCCTGATCATCGTTTGCAGACTTGCCGGTTGTCGTATCCTCGGCGATCTGCGCCGCGGTCGTGCCGTCAAGGCTGTCACGCGCCGCGCTGATCTTGTTGACGTTGTCGATGATCGCCGGGGTATTGAGGCCCATTCCGTAGAGTACGGTCCGGACCAGCGAGGCGTGATACGCCTCCGCCGCGAGAATCCCGGCCGCACCGATCAGCGTGTTCGCCTGTTTGATGAGCGGCGCGCCGCCCTTGTACGCAGTAACCCCGACGTCTTCGAATATGAACGCGCCGATCAGGAAGTTGACGTCACTGGCATAGGGATCGAACGTCCCCGCCGCCGGTACGACGCCTGCTGCACGTGCCGCCGCGGTAAATGCGCCGTTTGCATCGCCCGAGATGTTGATCGCCGGCATTGCGACCGCAGACGACCCAAGGACGCTGCGCAGATAGGCAACGTGCGCGATCTCGTCCTGCGCGATTTCCCGCGCATAAGCGGACACGATCGGATCCTGGAAGGGAACCTTGGCACCGCCGGTGACCGTACCCTGCTTCCCGAAGCCGGTCAGCATGTTCGCCGGCAGACCGGTGCCGTACACGGCATAGGAATAGAATTGCGCCTCAAGATATTCGAGGTTCAGCGCAAAGTTCAGGATATTCTCGTCCGTCACGCCTGCCCCCGGCGTCGGCGCCGGTGACGGCGCAGGTCCGGCACTCGGCCCCGGCGTGAAGACATTGTCGTCATTATTGTTGTTACAGGCGGCGAGCAGCGAAGCCGCACCCAGGCCGACGGTCGCACCACCGGCGTATTTCATGAACTTGCGGCGTTCCGCGCGGCGCTTTTCATTTGCCGCGAGAATGTTGTTGATCGTGTCGATATCAGTCATTGGAATCTCTCCCCGTATGGATCGGGCTCAAAGCTTAGCTTTGCGCGGTGCTTGTCTTGATCGTGCCGTTGACGCCGGCAGGGAAGAACCCGCCCATCGTCACTGCCGATTTCGTCAGATAGACAATGTTGAGCACCTGACCGGTTGTCCGGCTGTAGGCCAAGCCATTGGCATCGAGCGGAACGATGTTCGATGCAGTCCCACCGTTCACCATCATCGGAGAGATACCCTGATCCCGATCGTCCGAGCCGTCGAGGCTGTCGCGCGCATCCGAAATCTTCTGGACGGTATCAAACACCGAGGGCATCGCGACGCCCATACGGTATAGCGACGTGCGGACCAGTCCGGCGTGATACGCCTCGACCGCAAGAATACCGGCCGCCGCCTCGATAAAGACCGGGTTCGTCAGCAGGGGGGCGGCGCCTTTGTAAGCCGTCACACCGACATCTTCGAAAATGAACGAGCCGAGCAGGAAGCTGAGATCATCCGCATAGGGATCGAAGGTCTGGCCCGCGCCGATAACGCCCGCCGCCTGAGCAGCTGCGCTGAACGCGCTGGTCGGAGAAACGCCCACGTCGATCGCGGGCTGCGCGACCGCGGAGCCGCCAAGCGCCGTGCGGAGGAACTTCACATGCGCGAGTTCGTCCTGATAGGTTTCCATCGCATAGGCTTTGATGGCCGCATCCTGGAAAGGCACCGCATGCGCCGTGGCCGACATTGCCGAACCGGCCGTGCCGGTGCCCGTCGTCAGTCCGGCGTCGATCGACTTGCCCGTTACGGCGTAAGAATAAAAGTTCGCCTCGAGATATTCGAGGTTCAGCGCGAAGTTCAGCACGTCGGAGTCGGACGGCGCTGCCTGCGCGGCGGCTGGGTCGGCGAAGGCGAACGCCCCGGCTCCGACGGCGGCCGCACCGATCGCGGCGGTGAAGAAAGCCCGACGGTCGGCGCGGCGAACCGCGCGAGCGTCCAAAGCATCGATCAATTTATCATTTTCAGTCATAAAGGACCTCCCCTGAGGTTGAGATGGAACGGGTAGTCGACGTGTTATGAATCATTCGGCAGGTGCCAGTCCAGCGACGAAATCCGTTTGGCGGATACCACCCCCAGCAGTTGCACAGGAGCGACCCATCCGGCCAAGTAACGGTCGAAACGGTTTGTGGATGCGTGCAACGAATTATTTAGGATTATTTTTTTCGGCATTTTCCAGGACGAATTAGCGACACGGCTAGCCTCCATCCCAGTTTTTTGTGCCAAGCCCCGGACACCGGGTTTCAGAAAATATAATGCATTCTGATCTGCTGCGTCTCCGCCTCCGCACCGAGCGCGAACCGCGCGGCTGAAAAGCGGGGGGGCCCGAACCCGACCGCGGGATTGCGCGAGAATCCGAAGCCCTCACGCGGGATGCCGGCAAAGGTGTCGAGTTTGGCATTGCCGTTCGCGTCATGGATCACCGCGACGGCATAGTCGCCCGGCGGCAGTCCTTCGAACCGGACCGATCGTGCGGCGGCGGGGACCGACCGGGTTACAGCCTCTGCGTCATCGACACAGGCGGGAAAATTATCGGGATCGGCGGTCAGGCAGACGCGGATCAACCCCTTGGTCGAGCGCAGATGGTCGACCGCGACGTCAAGCCGACTGACCGGAGCCGCGCCGATCAGCATTGCTGCGCCGATCATGCCCGGCAGAACGCACCGCACGGGCATGCGCTTTCGTAAATTCACCGGTCCCCTGATCGGTCCCGAACAGACGGTCCCAGAAGCGGAAATAGAGGCCATAATTGCATCCATATCGTTCATGGTGCCGCTGATGGTGGCTTGCCGTAATCAACCAGCCACCGAGCGGCCCCGACCAAATGGCTTTCGGAAAAATCTCCCAGCCCATGTGATTCGTCACCCCCATAACCGTCATGATGGCAAGCACCAACGCAAGGACGCCAACATGGACTGGAATTAGCAACACCAGTAGCGGAATTACCACAGCGCCGCTCAGCGCCTCGATCGGATGAAACGCCATCGCGGCCCAGGCGGTCGGCGGCCGGCTGGCGTGATGAACCGCGTGCGCAAGCCGGAACGGCCCGGGCAAGTGCATCAAACGATGCGTCCAGTAGAACCAGCTGTCATGCGCGAGAAGATAGAGCATCAGCGACATGGGAAGATACCAAAGCGGCATCGCATGAATATGGGTGTAGATCCGCGTCCAGCCGTGATCGCGCCACCCCCAGGCGACAATGCCAGCCGGAATGCCGTAGATTGCGGCGGACAAGAGGCTCCACATGATTTCGCGCCGCATCTGTGTGTCAAGCCCGGCATAGAGACGCGGATGACGGACCCGCGTCGCGAGCGCGAACGCGCCCGACGTCAGCATATAACGTACGGCTACAATCGCCGTCATTGCCACCACGGACAGAAGAATCGTTATCAGCACGTCGTGGTCAGTACCGCAGTTTCCGCAAAACCGTGAGCGGCTTTGTCGAAGCGCAAGGTATGGCGGGCGTATCCGGCCAGCGAGCGGGCGGCGCGTAACCTGCCGCACGATCGTCACGAAAGCGGTTTGAGGGATGTGCGCTTTGGGCTAGGCGAAATGGCGATGGCCGCCGCGAACACCTGCGATGTTGCGATCGCCGGTGCGGGATTGGCCGGCGGGCTCATCGCGCTCGCGCTCAAGGGCCGCCATCCCGGACTTGAAATCCGCTTGATCGATGCGGCGCGGGTCGTCGGCGGCAACCATCTCTGGTCCTTCTTCGGCAGCGACGTCGCGGACGCCGACCGCTGGATCGTTGCGCCGCTGATCTCGCATGCCTGGCGCGGGTATGACGTCGCTTTTCCGGCGCATCGCCGGACGATCGATGCGAGTTATCATTCGATCGAGAGCGAACGGCTCGACGAAGTGGTCAGGCGAAGCCTGCCCGGCCACGCGCTGATGCTGGGGCGCTCCATAGCGGAGGTGACGCCGACCGGTATCCGGCTGGCGGACGGGGAACGGATAAAGGCCAAAGGTGTCATCGACGCGCGCGGGGCAGGGGACCTGTCGCTGCTCGATCTGGGCTGGCAGAAGTTTCTCGGCCGCGAATTCTTGCTCGATGCGCCGCACGGCCGTTCCCGGCCCGTGGTGATGGACGCGACGGTCGAGCAGAGCGACGGATATCGCTTCGTCTACTCCCTGCCCGTAGCGGCGGACCGGATGTTTATCGAGGATACCTATTACAGCGATACGCCCGCTCTCGATGCCGAGTCGATCAGCGCGCGGCTGCACGATTATGCGGCGATGCGGGACTGGCCGATCGCACAGGCGACGCGCGAGGAGTCCGGCGTGCTGCCGGTTGCGATGGGCGGAGATTTTGAAGCGTATTGGCGATCGTCGGGGTCGGGCATCGCCAAGGCGGGGATGCGCGCCGGGCTGTTCCACCCGACGACCGGCTATTCGCTGCCCGATGCGGTGAGGCTGGCGGCGATGCTGGCCGCGCGCCGGGATTTCTCGGGGGGCGCGCTGCATGACGTGACCCACGATCATGCACGTGCATGCTGGAAGGCGCGCGGTTTCTACCGGATGCTCGACACGATGCTGTTCAAGGCATCGGGGACCGAGGATCGCTACCGTATCCTTGAGCGCTTCTATACACTTAACCCGCGGCTTATCGGCCGCTTTTACGCAGGCAGATCGACAATGACAGACAAGGCACGGATCCTGATCGGCAAGCCGCCCGTCCCGATCGGACGCGCGGTGCGCGTATTGCGAGCGGCGCGATGAAGAGCGCGGTCGTCATCGGATCGGGATTCGGCGGACTGGCGCTCGCGATCCGGCTGCAATCGGCGGGCGTCGCGACGACGATTGTCGAGGCGCGCGACAAGCCGGGCGGGCGGGCTTATTACTGGGACCGCGACGGGTTCGTGTTCGACGCCGGGCCTACGGTCATCACCGACCCCGCCTGTTTGCGCGAGCTATGGGCGCTGAGCGGACGCGAGATGGCGGATGACATCGTGCTCGATCCGGTCGCGCCCTTTTACCGGCTGAACTGGGTCGACGGGACCAATTTCGATTATACCAACGACGATCAGCTGCTGCGATCGCAGATTGAGGCGCTCGATCCCGACGACTGGGAGGGGTATCAGAAGTTCCTGACCTATTCGGCGGGCGTGTTCAAGGAAGGTTATGAAAAGCTCGGCCATGTCGCGTTTCTCGACTTCGCCTCGATGATCAAGGCGGCCCCCGCGCTCGCCAAATATCAGGCGTGGCGGTCAGTCTATTCGATGGTGTCGAGCTTCGTGAAATCGGAGAAGCTGCGCGAGGCGCTGTCGTTTCACACATTGCTGGTCGGCGGCAATCCGATGACGACGAGCGCGATCTATGCGCTGATCCACAAGCTGGAGCGCGACGGCGGGGTCTGGTTCGCACGGGGCGGGACCAACCGGCTCATCGCGGCGATGGTGACGCAGTTCGAGCGGGTCGGCGGTACGATCCGGCTCGACGATGCGGTGGTCGAGATCGAGACGCTGGGCGACCGCGCGACCGGCGTGGTGACGAAAAGCGGCCTCAAGATCGAGGCCGACGCGGTCGCGGCGAACGGCGATATCGTCCATGTCTATCGCGACCTGCTGAGCGGTTCGCGAAGCGCGCAGCGGACACGCGCGAAACTGGAGCGTAAGAAATATTCGCCTTCGCTGTTCGTCGTGCATTTCGGGGTAAAGGGCAGCTGGCCCGGCATCCCGCACCACATGATCCTGTTCGGCCCGCGCTATAAGGAATTGCTCGCCGACATCTACGATCATGGCGTGCTGAGCGAGGATTTCTCGCTGTATCTGCATCATCCGACCGTCACAGATCCGTCGATGGCACCGGAGGGCTGTTCGACCTTTTACGCGCTGGCACCTGTGCCGCACATGGGCAAGTTCCCGGTCGATTGGGAGGAGGTGAAACCGGTGCTGGAACGGCGCATCCTGGACGAGATCGGGCGGCGGCTGATCCCCGATATCCATGAGCGGATCGTCACCAAGTTCAGCTATGCCCCCAATGATTTCGCGACCGATCTGAGCGCCCATATGGGGAGCGCATTCAGTCTTGAGCCGGTGCTCACGCAAAGTGCCTATTTCCGCGTCCACAACCGCGACGATCATATCCCGAACATGTATTTCGTCGGCGCGGGCACGCATCCAGGCGCGGGCATACCGGGGGTCGTGGGAAGCGCGAAGGCGACGGCGAAGCTGATGCTGGAGGGGGCAAGGTGAGGGTTAGAGCCTATACCGGCCGAAGTAATAACCCGATGTCATTGCTCGATTTCATACTTAAACATAATTAGTCGTCAGCATTTTATACTTGCAATCAGGACAATTCAGGTATTGGTTGTTCACAAATAGCAAAGAACGTCGAATTCCTTCTTCACTTGAAAGGAAGCTCACGTGACTGACGCGGACGGCAACCGGCTAAATCAGCTTGTCGGAAAAATGCTTGGCGATTTGGGCGGCGCGTTCAGCGTTCCTACCGTGCGGATCGGGTATCGGCTTGGCCTGTTCGAATCGCTCCATAACGACGGACCCGCCACGGCGTCGGGATTGGCGAACCGCCTCGACCTGTCCGAGCGCTATGTGCGCGAATGGGCATTTGCGCAGGCAGCAAACGGATATGTGACGGTCGACCGGAAAACCGGACAATTCAGCCTCAGTGCGGAACAGGCAATGGTGTTCGGTGTGAAGGACAGTCCGGTTTATCTCGAGGGCGCTTTTGATCTGGCTGGTGCGATGATGGAGGGCCAGGCAAAGGTCGAACAGGGCTTCCGAACCGGCGAAGGCGTAACCTGGGGGGATAGCGCGGGGTGCCTGTTCTGCGCGGTCGGTGCCTTTTTCCGGCCGGGTTACGTCAACGCCATTGTTCAGTCCTGGCTTCCTTCGCTCGACGGCATGATGCCGCGCCTTGAACAGGGTGCAAGAGTTGCGGACATCGGCTGCGGGATCGGATTTTCCACGCTCCTCATGGCCAAGGCATTCCCGAACAGCAGTTTTACCGGATATGATTTCCATGCACCGTCGATCGAGCAGGCGAATATCCACGCCGCGTCGCACGGATTGAGTGATCGCGTGCGCTTTGAAACGACCACGGCCAAGGACATCTCCGACACCGAGTTCGATCTGATCACAATGTTCGACTGCCTGCACGACATGGGTGATCCGCGCGGATGTGCGGCGCATTTGCGGACAATGCTGAAGGAAGACGGCACCTGGATGATCGTGGAACCGATCGCCGCCGATGATCCCGCCGATGCGCTCGAAAGTCCGGTTACGCGGCTTTATTACAACGCGTCCACTATGGTTTGCGTGCCGACGTCATTGTCGCAAGAAGTGGGGGAAGCGCTGGGCGCTCAGGCGGGTGAGGCCAAGCTGACAGGACTGCTCAATGGCGCAGGTTTCAGCCAAGTCAGGCGCGCTGCCGAGGGACCGTTCAATATGGTGCTGGAAGCGCGGGTATAAGGTAAGGACTCATTGTTTCGGCATCCAGAAAGAGCATGCCGCTGGTGATGGCTGACCAGCGCGGTCAGCCTTGAGCCGGTCTTTACCCGACAAGACTTTTCCCGCGACCATCAAATCCCGGATATGTGTTCGTCGGTGCAGGTACACACCCGTGCGCCGGCATCTCGAACAGCGTCGGGAGCGCGAAGGCTACGGCGGCGCTACTGGTTGAGGGGAGACCCGATTCCGTTGACGATATATTGCGGTCGTTTAACGGCGCGGTCATACTGCAACTCTGTCGTTCTTGATTCTCGCTCGAGTTAATCTTTCCGCGTTGCTGGTCATTGCCTCGCCGTCCATCCCGCTTTTAATCATTGCGAATATCACCGGATTAAAATCATGGGTCATGCCTTCGCTTGTCGCGTGAGCGTCCTTCGCCTAGCGCACAGCTATGAAGCGTCTTGCCGTCTATTGCGGGTCCGCCACGCCCGCTGATCCGATATATCTCGAAATTGCCGGCTCCGTCGGGCGGGCGTTGGCCGGGCGGGGGATCGGGGTCGTTTACGGTGGCGGGCGGCTTGGCCTGATGGGGGCGATCGCGGACGGTGCGCTTGCCGCCGGGGGGGAGGTGATCGGGGTTATCCCGCAGGCGCTGGTCGATGCCGAGGTCGCGCACCGGGGGCTCACCGAACTTCATGTCGTCGGCGGGATGCATGAGCGCAAGGCCGCGTTTACCGACCTGTCGGACGGCTTTGTAACGCTGCCCGGGGGCACGGGGACGATGGATGAATTGTGGGAGGCGCTGAGCTGGGCGCAGCTCGGCTATCACGCCGACCCGGTGGGGTTGCTGAACGTCGCAGGCTATTATGACGCACTGATCGCATTCTGGGACAAGATGGGCGAGGTCGGCTTCCTCCGCGCGCAGCACCGCGACCTGCTGATCGTCGCCGGCACGCTCGAAATGCTGCTCGAGCGGATGGGCGAGCACCGGCCGACGCAGCCGATCGTGCGGATGAACGCCGACGACCTTTGATGACGGACGGTCGGTAATGGCGGGGCCGGGAATAGTAGCAGCGGGGCACGACCGTGCGGCGGTAGTCGCAGCGGCGCGCGCGTCGATACGGAGGGGATCGAAGAGCTTTGCGGCGGCCAGCCGGTTGTTCGACCGGACGACGCGTGAGCGGGCCTGGCTGCTATATGCCTGGTGCCGGGCGTGCGACGATATTGCCGACGGACAGGATCACGGCCACGGCATGAGCGCCGTCGCGGATGCGCCCGCACGGATCGCGGAAATGGCGGCTAAGACAGAGGCGGCGCTGGCCGGGCAAGCGGTGGGAGAGATGCCGTTCGACGCGCTAAGTATCGTCGCCGCGGAGATCCGCCTGCCGCCGCGCTTCGCACGCGACCTGATCGCCGGGTTCGCGCTGGATGCGGACGAATGGCGACCACGCAGCGAAGACGACCTTTACCGCTATTGCTATCATGTCGCGGGTGTCGTCGGCTGCATGATGGCGGTCGTGATGGGG
Organism: Sphingomonas sp.; assembly: GCA_965219075.1. Taxonomy (GTDB): domain Bacteria; phylum Pseudomonadota; class Alphaproteobacteria; order Sphingomonadales; family Sphingomonadaceae; genus Sphingomonas. Next base: position 606,802 of record CBDCMM010000002.1, on the reverse strand, counting down.
GTCGATCCGGATGACGAAGCAACGCTGGACCGCGCGTGCGACCTGGGCATGGCGTTTCAGCTGGCGAATATCGCGCGCGATATCGAGGAGGATGATTGCGCCGGGCGCTGTTACCTGCCGGTGGAATGGCTCGTCGAGATGGACATGCCGCCGGGCGAGCATATGAAACCGCCGTTCCGCGCCCGGCTAGCGCTGCTGACGCGGCGGATGACGGACCGGGCGGGTGCGTTCGAGGCGAGCGCGCGGGCGGGAACCGCGCGGCTCAATTTCCGTGCCGCGTGGGCGGTGCTGGCGGCGGGAGAGATTTACGGCGCGATCGGCCGGGAGGTCGCGGCGCGCGGGGAGAAAGCGTGGGATCACCGCATTTCGACGACGCGGTGGCAGAAGGTGCGGTTTATGGCAGGTGCCGGCGTCGCGTCCCTGAGGCGCAGATCACTGGGGCAGACGGTACGCGACCCGAAACTGTGGACGCGGCCAAAAGGTTGACGATCAGCCCGCCTTGTCGGGCGACGCGGTTTTGGCGAAAGCGGCCCGGTTTGCACGGCACGATGCGCTGATCACGGGGTAGGCAAGGTCAGTGTTGCGCGCGAGTGCGGCGGGAAGCGCCGCTCGGCATTGCTGAACGGTCTGGTAACGCACCGGATCGATCCGCGCCTCGGTGCACTGCGCGCCCGCATCGCCGCAACCCAGGATCGCCATTACGAAAAAAACCGGTTCCATTTCCGTGCCTCCAATCTGCGATCAGAACGGCGGGCTGCGATCAGTGGTTCCATACGTGCGCCGGTTGAGGCTTGACAGGCCGTCTGCTTGCGGAACGCCGTTCCCGTTCTAACTTGGGGACGGCATGCCACCCGACACGACGACCACGACCAGCATCGATCAGCCGCTGCTGCCGACGATGCGGCGGTTTCTGCCTTATCTTTGGCCGGAGGGGCAGCCGCGGCTGAAAGCGCGGATCGTCGGTGCGATGCTGCTGGTCGTCATGTCAAAGCTGATCCAGGTCTTCGGTGCCGCCTATACCCTGAAATACGCGGTCGACCGGATGGCGTCGGGCGACCGCACGCTCGGCACGCTCGTCATGCTGCTGGTCGTTGCCTATGCGGCATCGCGCTTTTCGACAACGCTGTTCGATAATCTGCGGAACGCGGTGTTCGAGCGGGTCGGGCAGGATGCGACGCGGCGTCTGGCCGCCGATGTGTTCCGCCACCTCCATGCGCTGTCACTGCGTTTCCATCTCGAACGGCGGACGGGCGCGGTCACCAAGGTCGTCGAGCGGGGTACGAAGAGCATCGATACGATGCTGTATTTCATGCTGTTCAACATCGCGCCGACGATCCTGGAACTGACCCTGGTCCTGAGTATCTTCGGGCGCAGCTTCGGCTGGGAACTGGTCGCGGCGACGGTGCTGATGGTGATCGGTTACATCGCGTTCACGCGGATGGTGACCGACTGGCGCAATGCGCTTCGCGCGCGAATGAACGATCTCGATACCGGGGCGGTCGCGCATGCGGTCGACTCGCTGCTGAATTTCGAGACGGTCAAATATTTCGGTGCCGAAGAGCGCGAGGCGCGACGCTACGAAAGCGCGGTCGATGCCTATGCGCTGGCGGCGACCAAGTCGGAGAATTCGCTCGCCTGGCTGAACGTCGGGCAGGCGCTGATCACCAATCTGATGATGGGCGGCGGCATGGCTTATGTCGCCTGGGGCTGGTCACAGGGACGGTTCTCCGCGGGCGACGTGGTGTTCGTCTCGACGTTGCTCGCGCAGTTGTTCCGTCCGCTCGACCTGCTCGGCATGGTTTATCGCACGATCCGGCAGGGAGTGATCGACATGGCGGCGATGTTCCGCCTGATCGACACGCCCGCCGACGTCATCGACGTTCCGGGCGCACCCGCGCTGGTCGTCGGGCGTGGGCATTTGCGGTTCGACCGGGTCGAATTCGGCTACGACCCCGACCGCCCAATCCTGCGGGGCATCGACTTGGATGTGCCCGCCGGGACGACGCTTGCGATCGTCGGCCCGTCGGGGGCGGGCAAGTCGACGATAGCCCGGCTGCTGTTCCGCTTCTATGACATCGAGAGCGGCGCGATCACGATCGACGGGCAGAATATCGCCGAAGTGTCGCAAGGATCGCTGCGCGCGGCGATCGGCATCGTGCCGCAGGATACGGTGCTGTTCAACGATACTATCGGCTATAATATCGGTTATGGCCGGGAAGGATCCGGCCTTCCCGAGGTGGAGGAAGCGGCGCGGGGGGCCGCGATCGCCGGCTTTATCGAGCGCCAGCCGGACGGCTATGCGACGCGCGTCGGGGAGCGCGGGCTGAAACTGTCGGGCGGCGAAAAGCAGCGGGTCGCGATTGCGCGCACCCTGCTCAAGAATCCGCCCGTGCTGATCCTCGACGAAGCGACGAGCGCGCTCGACAGCCGTACGGAGGGCGAAATCCTGGAAACGCTGCGCCGGATCGAGCGCGGCCGTACGACGATCGTCATCGCGCACCGGCTGTCGACGGTGGTCCATGCGGACCAGATCGTGGTGCTGGATGCCGGCCGGGTCGCGGAGCGGGGAACACACGTTGAATTGCTGCGGCGCGGGGAGCTTTATGCCGAGATGTGGGCGCGCCAGGCGCAGGAACGCGCAGAAGATGCGATCGCGGCCGAGTGACGCGCGCAAGGGTTGCGGGACGGCAAGGCTGGGTTCAAACAGGATATGATATTCAGGCACCAGATTATTTTTAATCAAAGGATTCCGATGCGCTCCATGACGTTGCTTGCCGCTACCGCCCTCGCCTCCGTAACCCCCGCCGCCGCGCAGACGCTGCCGGCATCCAATCCGTTCGCGAAGCCGAGCACGCTCCCCTTTCACGCGCCGCCGTTCGACCGGATCAAGGACACTGACTATCAGCCCGCGCTCGAGGCGGGGATGGCCGGGCAGTTGCGTGAAATGCAGAAGATTGCGGATAATCCCGCCCCTGCGACGTTCGACAATACGATCGCGGCGATGGAGCGGTCGGGACGCCTGCTCGACCGGACGACGTCGGCGTTTTTCGCGATCCTGGGCACCGATACCAACCCGGTGCTGCAAAAAGTGCAGTCGAGCGAGGCGCCGCGGCTCGCCGCGCATCAGGATGCGATCACGCTCAATCCCAAGCTGTTCGCGCGGGTCAAGTCGCTCCGCGACCGCAGCGCGTCGCTGGGCCTGACGCCGGAGCAGGCGCAGGTCCTGAAGCTGACCTATGAGAATTTCATCCGTGCGGGCGCACAGCTGTCCGATGCCGACAAGGCCACGCTCCGCGACCTCAACAAGCAGATTTCGACTCTGTCGACGAACTTCGACCAGAAGCTGCTCGCAGGCACCAAGGACGGGGCGCTGAGCGTTGCCGACAAGGCGAAGCTCGCCGGGCTGTCCGACGCCGAACTGGCCGCCGCCGCTACCGATGCCAAGGAGCGCGGGATGGCGGGCAAGTGGCTGCTGCCGCTCCAGAACACGACGCAACAGCCGTTGCTTGCAACGATGACCGATCGTGCGACGCGCGAGGCGCTGTTCAACAACAGCTGGATGCGATCCGAACGCGGCGGCGCGAACGATACCCGCGCGACCATTTCCGAGCTGGCGCAACTGCGCGCCAAAAAGGCGAAGCTGCTCGGGTTTGCGACCTATGCGGATTATGTGTTGCAGGACCAGATGGCGAAAACGCCCGACACGGCGAATGCCTTTATGCGCAAACTGGGCACGCCGGTTGCCGCCGAGCAGCGGCGCGAGGCGACCGTCCTGCAAGAACAGATCAAGGCGGCGGGCGGCGATTTCGACCTGAAGCCCTGGGACTGGGACCTGTATTCGGAGCAGGTGAGGAAGGCGAAATATGATCTCGATCAGGATCAGCTGAAACCATATTTCGAGATCAACAAGGTCCTGAACGACGGCGTTTTCTATGCCGCCAATCAGCTGTACGGACTGACCTTCAAGCGCCGGACCGACCTGCCCGTCTACAGCCCCGATGTGATGACCTATGAGGTGTTCGAGGCGGACGGCAAGCCGCTCGGGCTGATGTATTTCGATTACTGGAAGCGCGACAGCAAGTCGGGCGGCGCGTGGATGTCGAACTTCGTCGGGCAGTCCAAGCTGCTCGGCACCAAGCCGGTGATCTACAATGTCGGCAATTTCACGAAGCCTGCGGCTGGCCAGCCCGCATTGATCAGTTTCGACGATGTGACGACGATGTTCCATGAATTCGGCCATGCGCTGCACGGCCTGTTCGCGGATCAAGTTTATCCGAGCGTATCGGGCACCAATGTCGCCCGCGACTTCGTCGAGTTTCCGTCGCAGTTCAACGAGCATTGGGCGCTCGATCCCAAGGTGCTCGCGCATTATGCGGTGAACTACAAGACGGGCGAACGGATTCCGCAAACATTGGTCGACAAGATCAAGAAGGCGGCGACGTTCAATCAGGGCTATGGATTCGGCGAGGCGCTGGCGGCGGCCGAACTCGACATGGCATGGCATTCGCTGCCCGCCGATGCGCCGCGCCAGGACGTCGACCAGTTCGAGGCCAAGGCGCTCGCCGCCACCGGGCTCGATACCAAGGACGTGCCGCCGCGTTATCGCTCAAGCTATTTCCGCCACATCTGGGGCAACGGCTATGCCGCGGGCTATTATGCGTACAGCTGGACCAAGATGCTCGACAACGACGCCTATCAGTGGTTCGAAAATCATGGCGGACTGACCCGCGCCAACGGTCAGCGGTTCCGCGACATGATCTTGTCCAAGGGTCATACCGAGGATTATGCGCCGATGTTCCGCGCCTTTTACGGCAAGGATCCCGATATCGAACCGCTGCTGAAGGATCTGGGGCTTGGCGGGTCTGCCCCTGCGAGCGACGCGACCGCTGTCCCGCCTGCCGCAGTGAATACGGGTCCGTCGCCGGTATCGTAGAACCCGGCGACCCGGGTATCAGGCCTAATCGGTTTGCGGTCCGATGACCTTGCCGACGACCTGCGTCAGCACTGTTATCGGATCGCGACCCCCGCCATAGCCGTAATCTAGCGCTTCCGCCTTCGCACACCGGCGCTCGCCCTGAAAGATGCCGCAGCGTCCGCCCGGGGTGAGCGCAGCCATTCCGCCGGGCAGGTCAGCCGCAACGCGAGGACGCTCAGCGTCCGGTTCCGTCGCGAGCAGCAGCCGGTCATGATCGTTCCGGCGTCCGCAAACGGTGATGTCGCCATCGTCCGGATCGGCCGCGCACTTCCTTACGATCGACAGCCGTTCATGCGCCCTCACCGTCATCGCTTCCACGTCCTGAAGCAGGAGCAGGGCGACGATCACAGCGGCGGTGTCGCGCGGTTCATCATCCCCCGCCCGGTTGCTTGACGCGTTCCGCGTGCGGCTTGACGGGCTGGGGTTGCGGTTCCGGATTGGCGGTCCAGTCGATCCGGTACAGGTCGAAGCGGCGATCCGACAGGTTCTGGACGGTCCCCTCCGCGCGCGCCCATGTAAGGTCCGCCAGATTGACGTCAGCGATCGTCAGCGTCTCGATATTCTCGCTCGCTTCCGCCGCGATGCCGTCGCGCGCGAAGGGGAAGTCGCACGGCGTCAGGATGCAGGACTGCGCGTACTGGATGTCCATATTGTCGACGCCGGGCAGGTTGCCGACATTGCCCGACATGACGACGAAGCATTGATTCTCGATCGCGCGCGCCTGCGAACAATAGCGGACGCGCATATAGCCCTGGCGGCTGTCGGTGCAGAAGGGCACGAACAGGATGCGTGCGCCTTCATCGACCAGTCTTCGCGCGAGTTCGGGGAATTCGCTGTCGTAGCAGATGAGGACGCCGATCGGGCCGCAATCGGTCTGGATCACGTCGACCGAATCGCCGCCCTTGATCTTCCACCAATAGGCTTCGTTGGGGGTCGGGTGGATCTTTTCCTGCGCGTGAACCGAACCGTCGCGCAGGCAGACATAGGCGACGTTGTGGATGTCGCCGTCCTCGGTGCGGGTCGGATGCGAACCGCCGATGATGTTGATATTGTAGCGCAGCGCCAGCCGCGACAGTTCCTCCACCAAAGGCTTGCGGTGCTCGGTCAACCGGTCGATCGCCTGCATCGGGGTCAGCTTGTCGGTCTCGAATGAAAGGAGCGACAGCGAGAAGAGTTCGGGAAAGACGACGAAGTCGGAGCGGTAATCGGCGGCGACGTCGACGAAATATTCGATGTGCCGGGAAAACTCCGCGAAGTCCTTCACAGCGCGCGCCTGAAGCTGGACGGTGGCGAGGCGGACGCTTTCGATCCCGCGCGGCACGCGGAAAGCGGAAGGCTCGTCGGGGTCGACGTAAGCGTTGCGCCAGACCATGTGTGCGGCGAAACCCTTCGATGCGGCGTCGCCGGGCAGATAGTCGGGCAATATCCCGATCGGTGCGAAGCCGTTGGCAAGCTGGAAGCTGATGACCTGATCGCGCATCTGCCCGGCGCGAACCTTGTCCAGATAGTCCTCGGGCGTGCCGACCTTGGCGGCGGCGCGGCCATAGCCGGGCAGGCGGCCGCCGAACGCGATACCCTTCAATTCGAGCCGCTCGGCAAGCGCCCGGCGCGCATCGTACAGGCGCTTGCCGATACGCAGGCCACGGCGGGTCGGATCGACCGCCAGCTCGAAGCCGTAGAGCCAGTCCCCGGTCGGATCGTGGCGGCTGCCGAAACCGTTGCCGGTGATCGTTTCCCAGTCATGCGGGCCGAGCGCGATCGCTTCATCGATGCGGGATGCGGCGCAATAGCCGACGACTTCGCTCTCGTAGAGTGCAACGAACTGACCGTCGGGAAAGTTGTTGATCTGCCCCTGAATCATGCCGGGACTATAGGCACCGAAGCCGGGATAGACGCGGCGGATGAGTGCGATGATTGCGGGAACGTCGCTTTGTTCGGCGGGCCGGATTTGGAGACGCGCGGGAGTTTTTCGGGGCAAGGATAAAGTCTTTTTGAAAAAGGAATGTCGCCGGTTGCATTAACCCGGGCGGCGAAACGTGTCGAATGCGGCTGCCAGAACGTCCGGCCGATGCCCTTTTACTCGCCGTTTACGATTGTGGCCTAGCGTTGGTCCCAAGGGCAACATTTTCCGAAAGGACGCCGGTGGCCAGATCAGCCTGTTTTGTGACGCCGAGCTATGCCGGCGATTTCGATCGATGCCGCTTGCTGGTAGAATCGCGCAAGGAATGTGCGCCTTCGATACCGCATTACATCATCGTCGACCGTCCCGATCTGCCGATGTTCAAGACGCTTGCCGGCCTCAACACGATGATCGTCGATTCCCGCGAGTTGCTGGACAAATCGCTGGTGAAACTATGGGGACGCAATCACTGGTGGGTCAGCGGACGGGCCCCGCCCGCGCGCGGCTGGATCACACAGCAGATCCGCAAGATGGCGATGCCGCGAATCAGCAACGCCGATATCCTGATCAACGTCGATTCCGACGTTGTCTTCGTCCGCCCCTTCGCCGTCGACCTGCTGATGCGCGAGGATCGGCTGGCCTTGTTTCAGGTCGATTTCGAGAACGAACAGATTCGCAACTGGTCGAGGATCGCGGGACGGTTGCTCGGCTGCGCCCCGCCAAGCGTGACGCAGAACCATGTCGGCATGCTGATCCCCTGGTGGCGCGAATCGGTCGATCAGATGTTGGCATCGATTGAAGCAAAGCAGCATCTTCCCTGGCAGATCGCGGTAACGCGTCAGCGTACGTTTTCCGAATATGTGACCTACGGCGTCCACGCGCACAGCGTCACCGGCCTGGCTGCCGCGCATCATTTCGCCGACGACCGCGCGCTTGTTCAGACATCGTGGGACAAGCCGACCGATACGCCGTCGGCGCTGAGCGATCTTTTTGCTTCGGTCTGCGCGCAGACGGTTGCCGTCATGGTGCATTCGAAGGACAATATTTCACCGGCCAATTACCGCGCGCATGTCGAGCGGATGTGGCGTGAGGGCTGGACCGAACGAACACCTGCGATTCGTGCGCGCGAACCGGGGTGGACCGAACGACGTGCCACAGCCCGGATGGCATGCTGACGATCAAGGGCAAACCGCGCTTCGGCTTGCGAGCGCGCGCCATGAATGCCAAACCCGTGCATCGGATCATCAGGAAAGCCATCCATGCACGCTACGCTCGCCCTCATTCTGTTGTCCGCCGCCGCTCCGGCCCCGGCCGACCCTCCGCCGGCGATCTCCGTCGAGACGTTGAAGACGGTCGACAAGGAGCTTTCGGCCGACGCCTATGAGGGCCGCGCGCCGACGACGCCTGCGGAGGACAAGACAGTTGCCTACATCATCAAGCAGATGCAGGCCGCGGGGCTGAAGCCCGGTAATAAGGGATCGTGGACCCAGGACGTGCCGATGGTCGAGATCACCGGCGAAAACGTCCGGCCGCTCGTGTTTTCCGGCGGCAAGACGCCCGTCAGCCTCGATTATCGCAAGGACATGGTCGCCGCGACCTATCGCGTCCTGACGAACATTGCGGTGGAGAACAGCCCGGTCGTCTTCGTCGGCTATGGGATCAACGCGCCCGAAAAAGGGTGGAATGATTATGCGGGCATCGATGTAAAGGGCAAGACCGTCATCATCCTGGTCAACGATCCCGACTGGCAGGCAAAGGATCGCAGCGGCCCGTTCGAGGGGCGGGCGATGACCTATTACGGCCGCTGGACCTATAAATATGAGGAGGCGGCGCGGCAGGGGGCGGCCGCGGCGATCATCATCCATGCGACCGAACCCGCCGCCTATCCGTGGGCGGTCGTACAATCTTCTTGGACGGGTCCACAGCTTGAGCTTGATGAAAAGGGCGATCACCTCGACCAGTCGAAGGTCATCGGGTGGATTCAGCATGACGCCGCCGAGCGCGTGTTCGCAAGCGCGGGCAAGGACCTGAGCGCGCTGACCGAGGCGGCAGGTTCGAAGGGGTTCAAGGCCGTTCCGCTCGGGCTTACCATGTCGACGGGTTTCGACAACGCGATCAAGCGTCAGGCGTCGAAGAACGTGATCGGCGTACTGCCCGGCACCGCGGCGCCCGGCGACTATGTGTTCTATTCCGCGCATTGGGACCATCTGGGCCGGTGCGACGCGGTCGAGGGCGACGATATCTGCAACGGCGCGCTCGACAATGCGAGCGGTATCGCCGGGTTGATCGCGCTGGCCCAGGCTCAGGTCAAGTCGGGACCCGCCAAGCGCTCGATCGCGTTTCTTGCGGTCACGGCCGAGGAATCGGGGCTGCTCGGTTCACGATATTATGCCGAACATCCCGTCTATCCGCTCGCGCATACGGTCGGCGGCGTCAACATGGACGTGCTGAACGTCAACGGCCTGAGCCGCGACTTCGTGATCACCGGCGCGGGCAAGTCGGAGATCGAGGACCTCGTCAAACCGATCGTAGCGGCGCAGGGGCGCACGATCAGCCCCGAACCCAATCCACAGGCGGGGGGCTATTACCGTTCCGACCATTTCAGTTTCGCCAAGCTCGGCGTACCAATGCTCGATGCGGCATCGGGCGAGAATATGGTCGTTGGCGGATCGGCCGCGGGGAAGGCCGCGAGCGAGGATTATATCGCGCATCGCTATCACAAGCCGCAGGACGAATATAATCCGGATTGGGACTGGTCGGGCGCGGTACAGGATTTACAGGTCTATTACACGCTAGGCCGCAAGCTGGCGGACGATACCGGGCTTTGGCCGAACTGGTATCAGACCGCCGAATTCCGCGCGATCCGTGACAAGAGCCGCCCGCAAGCCAAGTGACGCCGCCGCCCGCCGAGTGGTCACCGCACCGGGCGGTATGGATCGGCTTTCCGAGCCATGACGAACTCTGGCAGGACGATTTGCGTCCTGCGCGCGAAGAGGTCGCCGCCTTCGCCCGCGCGGTCCATGCGGGCGGCGACGGCGAACAGGTGCTCCTCGTCGCCGCCGATGACGATGCAGGCATGGCGGCACGCGAGATGGCGTCCTTCGCCAAGGTGCTCATCCAGCCCTTCGGAGACATCTGGCTGCGCGACACCGCCGCGATCGTAATGCCCGATGGCACCGCGCGCGACTTCGCCTTTAACGGCTGGGGCGGCAAGTACGACCTGCCGGGGGACGACACGATCGGGCAGCGGCTCGCCGCCGCGTCCGGCATTGCCACCACGTCGCACGGCTGGGTACTGGAAGGCGGAGCGATCGACGGCGACGGCACCGGCACCGTGCTGACGACCGAGCAGTGCCTGCTGAACCCGAACCGCAACCCCGGCCTGTCGCGCGTGCAGGTCGAGGAACGGCTCGTCCATGACCTCGGCTTCGACCGCGTCGTCTGGCTGGGCGAGGGGCTGGCCAACGACCATACCGACGGCCACGTCGACAATCTGGCGCGCTTCGTGGGCGAGGGCCGCGTCGCGCTACCCGTGGCGGCGGAGAACGACCCCAATTGGCTCGCCTATCAGCACGCCGCCGACCGCATCCGCGCGGCGGGTCTGGAGGTCGTCCCCGTTCCCTCGCCCGGCCGCGTGCTGCGCGACGAGGAGGTCGTGCCCGCCAGCTATATGAACTTCTACATCGGCAATGCCGCCGTCGTCGTGCCTCTGTACGGCGCCCCGGCCGACGAAGCCGCCGTCGCGGCCTTCCAGTCGATCTTCCCCGACCGCCACGTCACTGGCCTGCGCGCCGACCACATCCTGACCGGCGGCGGCAGCTTTCACTGCATCTCACAGCAGATGCCGGCTTAGGGCGAATGGAGCGAACCGCTTATCGAGGCCGGAGTCGAGATATCCAGGCGTTCCGAGCGAAGGCTGTCAATTATCCGAAGTTGGTCCCAGCGGCCCGTTGAAAACGCTGTCAACGAATGCAAAAAGTTGGCGGGAACCGGCCGTTCGCCTTTAGGTCGTCACTCCGGTTACAGCACAAGCGTTTCGCACGTCAGTGCCGCCTAGATCACAGGTAACACGGACCTGCCTGGGGTGCCAGGAACTCGTCCAATAGACACCTCCGACAATCGGGTTTCCATCTCCGTTGAATAGGCGGATTTGGATGCTCTGTCGGCGCTCAGTAATCACTCCCAACTCTTTGCGAGCGGCGGTGCTCACGCAACGAGAAGCGATAGTCTTGCATTGAGAAATGCGCTGATCGGCTCTCATATAACTACCACGGAACGGATCACTGCCCTGCTCCCCATAGATAATCAATAGAGCGGGGTTATCGTTGCCGCTAGGAGCGGCGCGCACGTTAATGACGACCTCTGGCATGACATGGCGCCAGCAGTTCATCACTGTGTAAATACTGCCTCCGATGATCACGGCGGCAATGATCGGTACACCAAATCGGATTCCGTTGCTCATACCGTTGCTCCGTAATTCAAAGCTGATCTTACGGAATGAACCGACGTCCGCAACTGGGGCGGTAGCAGTCGCCCATACTTCGTCACCCCCGGCTTGAGCCGGAATCCCGCTTTCTCACGCGGGCGAACCATAAGGGATGGACCGGTATTGCCAGACGAGTGCGACGTGCCGGATCGAGTGAGCGGGACCCTGGCTCAGGGCCGGGATGACGAGCATTGGGAGCATGCCCGTTCGCTGGCACGGTCGACCATCATCAGCGCGCCCGCACCTCGCCCACCAAACAATGGCAGGGCGGTAACCAATCCCCTACATGGGCGCGCATGACCAGCATTACACTTGCCGCGCTCCAGCTCGGCTTCACCGGTAATATCGAGCGCAACATCGCCAATGTTTCCGCGCTGGTGCGTGAGGCGGCGGGGCGGGGGGCTCAGGTGGTCCTGCCGCCCGAATTGTTCGAGGGTGAATATTTCTGCCGGGTCGAGGATGAGGCACTGTTCGCGAACGCCAAACCGGCCGGCGAACACAAGGCGGTGCTCGCGATGCAGGCGCTCGCCGAGGCGCTCAAGATCTGGATACCCACCAGCTTTTTTGAGTCAGACGGCCCGCATCATTACAACAGCCTGGCGATGATCGGTCCCGACGGGGAAATTGCGGGCGTCTATCGCAAGAGTCATATTCCCGACGGTCCGGGATATGAGGAGAAATTTTATTTCCGGCCCGGCAATACCGGCTTTCGCGTCTGGGACGGCCCGGGCGTGACGCTGGGTGCCGGTGTCTGCTGGGACCAATGGTATCCCGAGGCGGCGCGCGCGATGATGCTGATGGGGGCCGAGATACTATTCTATCCGACCGCGATCGGCAGCGAGCCGCACGACACGTCGCTCGATACCGCGCGGCTGTGGCGGCGGGCAATGATCGGGCACGCGGTCTCCAACGTCGTGCCGATCGTCGCCGCCAACCGGATCGGCACCGAGCACGGCCAGACATTTTACGGGAGCAGCTTCATCTGCGACGAACGCGGTGACATCGTCGCCGAACTCGACCGGGAAAGCGAGGGCGTGGTGACCGCCACGTTCGATCTCGACACGGTCCGGCGTCACCGCGCCGCCTTCGGATTTTTCCGCGACCGCCGCCCGGATCTTTACGGACGGCTGGTCGCCGACGTCTGAGCCGTTCAGCCGGGAAGCCAGTTGCCGTGAAAGCCCGGCGGAACGCGGTGCGGGATGCGGATGCTCGCGACGGCATCGCCCGCAATGTCGCGGGCATTGAGGATGATGAGATCGGTCCGGTCGTTCGGCTGATCAATCACCAGCCCGATCAGATACCCCTCATCCTCTGCGGCCTTGTCATGCGCGGGGACGAAGACGAATTCGCCGGGATGGCGGCCTGCGCCGAACGAATGGGTCGTGCGTTCTCCCGTTTGCAGGTCGTGCTTGTATAGCCCGGTGCCCGAAATCTCGAACTCGCGATCCGACAGCTCCATCGCATAGGCATAACGATAGGACTGGCCGATGCGGCGATCGTCGATACGGGGGAATTCCTGCGGCGAGGGATCGATCGTCCGGCGCGCCACCGTTTTGCGGACGGGATCGACGGTCCATCGCTCCAGTCCGCGCCCGGCGGAATCGGGTCCGGGCGGCAGATCGCTGTCGAACATCGTGTCATAAGCGACGACGTCGATCACGACGGTGCCGTCCTCCGCATCGAAGGCATTGGCGATGTGAAAGACATAAGAGGGATCGACGTCGCACCAGATGACGTCATCCCCGCCGCCGTCTCGCGGCAGAAGCCCGACCCGCGCGGCGTGATCGGGGTTCCAGCGATAGGGAAAGCTGTGCCCGCCAATTAGCGCCTTCATTGAAAAGGTCACCGGCAGATCGAGGATCACCGCGTAGCGCGCGGTGAACGCACAGTCGTGGATCGAGGGACCGTGCTGAACGGTAATCGGCTGCTCGCGCTTGGCCCGCCCGTCCGCGGACAGCACGATGTAGCGCACCGTAGTCGGATCGCTCGCTTCATAGGCGATCGCATGATGCTCGCCGGTCTCCGGGTCGCGGTGCGGATGCGCGGTGAACGATCCTTTCAGCGTCCCGTCGAACGGATTATACGCCTGTTGTTCAAGGTTTTCTGACAGTTCGACCGGATAGCTGCCCGCCTCCACCAGCGCCCAGGTCCGCCCGCCGATATCGACGATGTTGGTATTGACCGTGTCGAACCCGCCATGACGGGGGCCCGGCGCGGGCTCCACCTCCAGCGCCTTGCCGATCGCCCCGGAGCGGATCCAGCGATTGCGATACCACTGCGCTTTACCGTCCTTCAACGCGATGCCGTGCACCATACCGTCGCCGGTGAACCAGTGATAGGAGGCCGGGTCCGCTTCGACCGGATTGGGGCCGATGCGCAGATACCGTCCATTGAAGACCGGCGGGATCGTCCCGGTCACCTCCAGGTCCGTCAGCGACAATTCGTCACGCATCGGTTCGTGGATACCGGTCAGGAAAGGATGCGGAGAGGTTCGCTCGGGCAGGCGTTTGCGGTTGAATTCGGCGACCATGCCGACGCCTTTTCCAACCGTCGAACGGACGATCTTCTCTATGCTGCTTGCCACCGCGACTCATCCTCTGCCATGTTCACGGTGTCAATATGCTCACAAGGTAACAGTGTCAACATGGGTGCGCGCGCTTATCATCATGGCAATCTGCGAAGCGAGCTGATCGAGCAGGGGCTGATCCTGCTTGACGCGAAAAGCGCCCAAGACGTGTCGCTGCGTGAGATTGCACGACGGGCAGGCGTCAGTGCGACCGCGGTCTATCGTCATTTTCCCGATCGCGACGCACTGATGACGGCACTTGCAGGACGCGGCCTGGAGGCGCTGGCGAGCGCTCAGCATGACGCGTTCGAACAGGCGGGCGGCGGCACCAAAGGCTTCAGCGCAACGGGTGTCGCCTACGTCCGCTTCGCGCAAGAAAACCCCGCCTTGTTCCGTCTGATTTTCGCCCAGCCGCGAACTGACCCCGAGGACACGTCACAGAAAGAGGCGATGCGCTTTCTCCAGGCCAATGCCGCCGCCTTATCGCCGCACGAGACGGACCCGCAGGTTTTTGCGCTTCAGGCGTGGTCGATCGCGCACGGACTGGCGCTGCTGATCCTGGACGGCCAGATTGCGGGTGACGACCAAATCATCCGCCGCGTCGTTGACGCGCACGCGATGAAATCGGGCAGTGATGAAGGATTGCGAAAATAGTCGATCCGGCCGGCAATGTCTTGCATCGGCGGCAAAATCATACCGATCCAAATGTTCGTGGATTAAGTTGCGATACGGGGAAGACGTGTTGGTGATTCAAGAAATTCCCGATTTTCAGTCGCTCATGCTTCCGGTGCTTCGATCTGCCGAGAACGGCGAAGTCAAGATCGGTGACGTGGTTTCGCGACTGATGGATGCGTATCATCTCACCGAGGCGCAGAGAACGCAACTCCTGCCATCCGGTCGCCAGACGACGTTTGCGAACCGGGTTCACTGGGCAAAGAGCAATTAGGCAAGGCAGGGCTGATCGAACTGACGCGGCGAAGCCATTTTCGCATTACCGATCGCGGACGCAAAGTTCTCGGCACTCCGCCTGCGCGTATCGACATCGTCTATCTCAAAAGTTTCCCCGAATTCGAGCAGTTTCGGTCGTCGAGCGACGCCGTGCCGGGAATCGAAACGGCTGTTTTGCAGGATAATCAGGCCCTTACGCCGGATGAGGAAATGCGTCGCGCGCGTGACCGGATCGACGGGGAATTGGCCGAACGGATGCTTGCGCGTATTCTCGCCGGATCCCCGGCGTTCTTCGAGCGACTCGTCGTAAAACTGGTGACTGCGATGGGCTATGGCGGCTCGATCGATGACGCCGGACGGGCGCTCGGTCAGTCCGGCGATGGCGGCGTTGATGGTGTGATAAACGAAGACGTGCTGGGCCTTGACCGGATCTATGTTCAGGCAAAGCGCTATCAGCCGGGCAATGCGGTTGGCCCAAGCGACATCCGCGACTTTTTTGGCGCGCTCGATCAGTTCAAGGCCGGCAAGGGTCTGTTCGTCACAACCTCGGGGTTTTCCACAAAAGCCCGGATCACCGCCGAAGGGCTAAGCAAGCGTATCGTCCTCGTTGACGGACAGCGATTGACCGAATTGATGATCCGTCATGAGGTCGGATGTCGGATCGAGGAAGTAATGGCGGTCAAACAGCTCGACGAGGAGTTTTTCGAAACTTGATGGGATGCCCGGAATCGATAGTCTTGACGCATCTTGAGCGGCGTAATACTAACATTAGTGTCAGCAAGGATGCCCGTGATGACCCCGAAGGTTCCCGATACTTATAAGCGCAACTTGCCCGCGGCGTTTCGTGCGCTGAGGACGTTGCTCGCAAACGGCGACGACACGACGCAGGTGTTCGTCATCATGCGTTCGCTCAACGGCCCCACGGGTCCGAAGAATTTTGCCCGGCTGATGCGGACGCCGGAGGGCGGGCGGCTCGCGTACCGGCATGTCGAACTGGCCGAGCGATTCTCCGATCCCGAATTCATCGCAAGTTTCGCGCCCGGCACGGTCGGGGCCGCGTACCGCACGTTCCTCGAGCAGACGGGTTACACCGCGCAGGGGCTGGCGGAGATCAGCAATCTCGACAAGATCGAGGGGATTATCGAGCATCCCTATGCCTGGTACGGTCGCCGCGTGCGCGATACGCATGATATCTGGCATGTGCTGACCGGGTATAAGGCGGATGAGACGATGGGGGAGGCGGCGCTGGTGGCGTTCAGCTATGCGCAGACGGGCGGGCTCGGCTGGGCCTTCATCGGTGCGGGCGCGGCGCTGAAAAGTATTCGCGAAACCAAGGGGTTGCTGTTCGCGCAGGCGGTCTGGGAAGGCTATCGCAACGGGCGGAGCGCAAAGTGGATCCAGGGCGAGGATTACGAAGCGCTGATGCACGAACCGCTGGATGCGGCGCGCGAACGGCTGGGTATCGTCGAGCCGGTGCTGTATAAACGCGCGCAGCGTGAGCTTGGTGAAGCGCTGGCGTCCTATGCGAGCAGGCAAAAGGCGGCGCACGCCTGATTTTCGAAAACTACGCAAAGGACCGGCGGTGCTGAGCCGACTGGTCCTGACCGACTTCCGCAATCATGCCGACTTGGCCCTCGCGCCGGGGCAGGGGTTCGTCGTGCTGACCGGACCGAACGGTGCTGGCAAGACCAATGTGCTCGAGGCGGTGTCGCTGCTGTCGCCCGGGCGCGGATTGCGCCGCGCGGCAATTGCGGAGATGGCGCGTCAGGACGGACCCGGCGCTTTCGGTGTCGCTGCGACGATCGGTGAGGGCGAGCGAGCGGTCGGCATCGGCACTGGTACGCAAACGACCGCGCCCGAACGGCGGATCGTGCGAGTTCAGGGCGCGAGCGCGGCGGCGAATACGCTTCCCGACTGGCTGAGCGTACTTTGGCTGACGCCGGCGATGGACCGGCTGTTCGTCGAAGCGCCGGGAGAGCGGCGGCGCTTCCTCGACCGGCTGACGCTCGCGCTCGTTCCCGGTCATGCAAATGAGGCGAGCCGGTACGACGCGGCGATGCGTGAGCGCAACCGGCTGCTCGGCGACGATCGCCCCGCAGACCCCGAATGGCTGAACGCGCTGGAGGCGAGGATGGCGGTGCACGGCGCGACGGTCGATGCGGCGCGGCGCGAGACGGTCGAGGCGCTGGCCGCGGCATTGGGGGAGGAGCCGGACGGACCGTTTGCGCGCGCCGGACTGGCGCTGACAGGATGGGATAGCGACGAAAACCTGGCCGCGATCCTGGCGGCCGGGCGACGCCGTGATGCAGCGGCAGGACGGACGCTGATCGGACCGCACCGCGCCGATTTGCAGGTTACGCATATCGGCAAGCGGCAAACGGCGGCGCTGTGTTCGACCGGCGAGCAAAAGGCGCTGCTGTTCGGCATCGTGCTTGCGCATGCGGCGCTGGTCGCTGGGCGCACCGGACGCACGGCGGTGCTGTTGCTCGATGAGGTTGCAGCCCACCTCGATCCGCTGCGCCGCGCGGCCCTGTTCGAGCGGCTGACCGGGCGCGGTCAGGTGTGGATGACGGGGACCGAGGCGGCGCTGTTCGACGGCCTGCCCGAAAGCGCGATGCGGATCACGCTCGGCGGGTGAATTGACGCGGACGCCGAGGAGGCTATGCGCGCGGACATGACCGACCATTCCCCCGACCCGGCGCTGCTGACCAAGGCGGAGACGCTGACCGAGGCGTTGCCGTATCTCCAGCGTTATGCGGGCAAGACGTTCGTCGTGAAATATGGCGGTCACGCGATGGGCGATCCCGAACTTCAGCGCGATTTCGCCGAAGACGTCGTGCTGCTGAAGGCGGTCGGGATCAATCCGGTGGTGGTACATGGCGGCGGACCGCAGATCGGGGCGATGCTGAAGCGGCTGGGTGTTGAATCGCAATTTGTCGGCGGTCTGCGCGTCACCGATGCCGAAACCGCGCGGATCGCGGAGATGGTGCTGGCCGGATCGATCAACAAGGATATCGTCGGCTGGATCGGACAGGCGGGCGGACGCGCGATCGGCATTTCCGGCCGCGACGCCGGCTTTGTCCAGGCGGAGAAAGTGGGACTGCGCGATGCCGATCCGCTCCAGGGGATCGAGCGGCATGTCGATCTGGGCTTTGTCGGCGAACCCGTCGCGGTCGACCGGCGGATCCTGGACACGATGGCGGCGGCGGGCATCATCCCGGTCATAGCACCGATCGCGGCGGGCGCGGACGGGCACACCTATAATATCAACGCCGACACGATGGCGGGCGCTATCGCGGCGGCGGTGAGTGCGGCCCGGTTCTTCCTGCTGACCGACGTCGCGGGTGTGCTGGATGCCGGGGGCGAATTGATCGCCGAACTCGATCCTGCGCGCGTCGCCGCGCTCAGGGCGGAAGGCACGGTCAGTGGCGGGATGATTCCCAAGCTCGAAACCTGCGTCGCGGCAGTCGAGGCCGGCGTGGAGGGCGCCGTCATTCTCGACGGGCGCGTGCCGCACGCGATGTTGCTGGAGATTTTCACCAAGGCCGGTGTCGGCACGCTGGTCAGCCGATAGAGCGCCAGCGCAAATGTTGGCGTCGCAGGCCTTCTCCAAGCTAATTCCGGGGGGTGTTCGCGGGGCGGGCCGGCGCCTATAGAGGTAGCCACGCGCGCGCAGATGTGCGCGCCTTTCGGAGACCCGAGCCTTGATCGCCATTTTCCAGATCATCCAGTTGCTGCTGAACATCTTGTGGTGGATCATCGTCATCCAGGCGGTGCTTTCCTGGCTGATCGCGTTCAACGTCATCAACACGCACAGCGATTTCATCCGCTCGATCTGGAACGCGCTGCTGCGCATTACCGAGCCGCTCTACCGGCCGATCCGGCGCATCCTGCCCGATTTCGGCGCGCTCGACCTGTCGCCGCTGATCGTGCTGCTGCTTATTTACATATGTAGCAACATCCTGCTTCCCAATCTGGCGCAAAGCTATCTGGCGGCGACGGCGTGAACGGGTCCGCACTGGTAAGCGGCGGCTTCGCCCGATAAGGGCGCGCGCATGAGTGCCACGATCATCGACGGAAAAGCGTTTGCGGCGGACCTGCGCGGCCGTATTGCGGATCAGGTCGCGCAGCTGCGCACCAAAAGCGGACACGCGCCCGGGCTTGCGGTCGTGCTGGTCGGCGAAGACCCGGCATCCGCCATCTATGTCCGCTCGAAAGGCAAGGCGGTGCGCGCGGCGGGCATGGAGGGCAGCGAACACCAGCTGCCCGAACAGACCGAAACGGCGGAACTGCTGGCTCTGATCGACACGCTCAACCGGGACGAGGCGATCGACGGCATCCTGGTCCAGTTGCCGCTGCCCGCCCATGTCGATGCCGCGGCGGTGATCGCCGCGATCGACCCGGACAAGGATGTCGACGGCTTTCACCCGGTGAATGCCGGGCGGCTGGCGACCGGGCTGCCGGGGTTCGTTCCCTGCACCCCGTTCGGCTGCCTGATGCTGATCAAGAGCGTCGAGCCGCATCTGCCGGGGCTCGAGGCCGTCGTGGTCGGCCGGTCAAACATCGTCGGCAAGCCGATGGCGCAGCTATTGCTCGGCGAAAGCTGTACCCTCACGCTCGCGCACAGCCGCACCCGCGACCTGTTCGCGCATGTCCGCCGCGCGGATATCGTCGTCGCCGCGGTCGGCATCCCGAAGCTGATCCGGGGCGAATGGATCAAGCCCGGCGCGACCGTTATCGATGTCGGCATCAACCGCACCGGCGAAGGGCTGGCCGGCGATGTCGATTTCGATGGCGCCTGCGAGGTGGCGGGCGCGATCACGCCGGTGCCGGGCGGCGTCGGACCGATGACAATCGCCTGCCTGCTGCGCAACACGCTGATCTCCGCCGCGAAGCGGCAGGGCGTCGTAATCGACGAGACCGCGTTGTGATCGAACTGTACATTTCCTCACTGATTACGTTTTTCGTGGTGATCGACCCGCCCGGCTGCGCACCGATCTATGCCGGGCTGTCGGCATCCGCATCGCCGCAGGACAAGCGTGCGATGGCGATCCGTGCGGTCGCGGTCTCGGCGGCAATACTCCTTGTTTTTGCGCTGTTCGGGGAGGATTTACTTCGCGGGCTCGGCATCAGCCTTGGCAGTTTCCGCATAGCGGGCGGGATCATGCTGTTCCTGATCGCGCTCGAAATGGTGTTCGAGAAACGTACCCAGCGCCGCGAGGATCGCGCCGCCAAGGTCGCCGACGATGCCGAGACCGACGATGTCTCGATCTTCCCTATGGCGATGCCGATGATCGCGGGGCCGGGATCGATCGCCAGCGTCATGCTGCTGATGGCGCGCAACAGCGGGCTTGAGCGCTCGCTGGTGGTCATGGCCGCGCTGGCCACGATCCTGCTGCTGACGCTGGCGGCGCTGCTTGCGGCCGGGCCGCTGATGCGCATCCTCGGCGCGAAGATCGAGGCGGTCATCACCCGGTTGCTCGGCGTGCTGCTCGCCGCATTGGCGGTCCAGTTCGTGATCGACGGATTGCTCGGCTTCATGCGCGGCTGAACCTCCGGCGGCGGCGGCGTTGCCAAAAACGGCTTGCCGTTCCTCGATAAAGCCCATATTGCTTTTCGATAAGGGGACAATAGCCATGCAGAAGGATCGCGTATTGCGGGCGGCATCGTTGCTGTTGCGTGTGCTGATCGTTCTCAATCTCGTCTGCCTTGCCGGTTTTGCGGTCGTGCTGATCCTCTCCTTTCCGTTCGACCCCTGGCTCGCGGCACGCCTCGCACGGAAGTACGGACCGGCGCTGGACGTGTCCCGGGCCATTACGGGACTGCGCCTTGCGGCGATGCTCGGGTTGGCGGGCGCCGTCGCCGTCCATCTCATCTTTACAGGCATGCTGCGGATCGTCCGCACGGTCGAGGCGGGCGATCCGTTCGTGGACGGCAACGCAACCGAGCTGACGCGGATCGGATGGGCGTTGCTCGCCCTGCAGCTGCTCGACCTTTGCATCGGCGCGCTGACGCGCTGGCTGAGCGCGCTCGACCTGCACGTGGCGGCGTGGAGTCCCTCGATCGGCGGCTGGCTCGCCGTGCTGATGATTTTCGTCCTTGCGCGCGTCTTCCGGATCGGCGCGGCGATGCGCGACGACCTGGCGACGACGGTCTGATGGCGGTGACCGTCACACTCGACGATATGCTCCACCGGCGCCGGATGACGCTGACCGAGCTGTCCGAGGCGGTCGACATCACGCTTGCCAATCTTTCAATCCTGAAAACCGGCAAGGCCAAGGCGATCCGTTTCACGACGCTTGAGGCGATCTGCCGGGTGCTGGATTGCCAGCCGGGCGACCTGATGCAGGTCGATACAAGTAATACTGAACTGACAGGGGGGGAATGACGATGGACGCGCTGGTCCTGGACAACGTGACCAAATGCTTTGGCGACGCGACCGCGGTCGACGACCTGAGTTTTTCGGTCGGCGAAGGCGAGGTGTTCGGCTTTTTGGGCGGGAACGGCGCGGGCAAGACGACGTCGCTGCGCATGGTGCTCGACATCATCCGCCCGACAAGCGGCCGCATCGCGGTGCTGGGTCGACCGCCGGGACGCGAAAGCAGCGCCGATCTGGGTTTCATGCCGGAGGAGCGCGGGCTGTACCGCGGCATGACCGCGATCGACACGATCGTCTATTTCGGACGGCTGAAAGGGATGACGGCGCGCGATGCGCGCAGCCGGGGCCTGAAACTGCTCGACCGGTTCGGCCTGTCGACGGCGTCCAAACAGACGATCGACAAGCTGTCGAAGGGGATGGCGCAAAAGGTGCAGCTGGCGACCACGGTCGTCAATTCGCCGCGCCTGCTGATCCTCGATGAACCGTTTTCGGGGCTCGACCCGGTCAACCAGACGCTGCTCGAGGAAGAGATCGTTCATGCGGCTGAGAACGGCGCGAGCGTCATTTTTTCGACGCACGTCATGCAACATGCCGAACGGCTGTGCGACCGGCTGCTGCTACTTGCCAAGGGGCGCAAGGTGTTCGAGGGGACACAGGCCGAGGGGCGCAACCGCTTGCCCGCGCGGATCGCGGTGACGGCGCGCGAAACACCCGTACGCTGCCCGGGTGTCGCCTCCGCGGTCGCCGGACACACCGGGGCGGACGGCTGGTGCGACTATGACGTCCGGCTCGACGACGGCGTCGATCCCGCCGACCTGCTCCAGTGCCTGACCGAAAGCGGCGTCCTGCTGCGCCGGTTCGAACAACATCGTGTCAGCCTTCACGACGTCTTCATCCATCTGGTCGGAACCGATCAGCCGTTTGCAGGCCAGTCAATTCCGGGAGAGCCCGCATGATCGCCAACATCCTGCTCGTCGCGGCGCGCGAGTTCCGGCAGATCGCGGGCATGCGCAGCTTCTGGGTGACGTTGCTGATCCTTCCCGCCGCGCTCGCCATCGGGCCGATCGCGCAGAGGATGATCGGATCGGACGATATTGAGCGGGTGATGCTGATCGACCGGAACGGGCGGGAAGCGACCGCGATCCGGGAGCGGCTCGATCTCGACCAGGACCGGCGCGTCCTCACCGCGCTGTCGCGCTATTCCGAACGCTATCATCTCGACAAGGCCGATCCGGCCGCTCTTTGGGCGCAGCATGACCGCCTCTACGGCAATGTGGAGGTTGCCGCCTTCGCGCGATCGGGCGGCGTCAAATCGGCGCTAAGCCGGATGAAGCCGGCGATGACGGACGGGACGCCCGCGTTCGATCCGCCCAAACCCGATTTCGAAATCGTGCCGGTGCCCGCCGCGCTCACCGGTGCCGATCCGGCAACGCTCGATGCGCGGCTCAAACCCTTGATGAAGGGGAGCGACGCTGCCGGAAAAAGCAGGCCGAAGCCGCTCAATTACGTGCTGTACATTCCGGCTGATTTCGGCACGGGCGGGGCAAGCGCGCGGCTATGGGCGGCCGACCAGCCGGGTCAGCGCTTTCTCCAGCCGGTCCAGTCGGTACTGACGCAAAACCTCCGAAACGGCTATCTGCGCGCGGCGGGGCTGACGCCGGAACAGGCGGCGAACGCGGCGACGCTGACGCCCGCGATCGAGGTCATCGCGCCGCCGCCGGGCGGGGGAGCCGAGCGGGTGTTCGTCCGTTCGATCCTGCCGCTGCTCGCCGCCTATATTCTGCTGATGTCGCTGCTGCTGTCGGGGTCGTGGATGTTGCAGGGCCTGGTCGAGGAACGCTCGAACAAGCTGATCGAGACCGTGCTTGCGTGCATCAGCCCCGATGAACTGCTGTTCGGCAAGCTGGCGGGCACCGTCGCGATCGGGCTGACGATGGTCGTCGTCTGGGTCGGGTTTGCGGGCATCGCGGCGTTTGCGACGCAGGGCGCCGTCGCGCAATTTCTTCGCCCCGCGCTTGCACCGCTGTCATCGCCCGGAATCATCGTCGCGATGCTCTATTTCTTCGTGACCGGGTATCTGATGGTGTCGATGATCTTTCTCGCAATCGGTGCGATGAGCGATTCGATGCGCGATGCGCAAAGCTATCTGACCCCGGTCATCCTCGTCATCGCGATGCCGTTCGCGGTGCTGGCGCAGGCGATCCTGTCCGACAAGAGCGGGATCGGCGTCACCATCATGACATGGGTGCCGATCTACACGCCGTTCACGATGCTCGCGCGGCTGGGCGTCGGGGTGCCGGTCTGGGAGATTATCGGCAGCGGGGTCACGCTTGCGATCTTTGTCGGGATCGAATTCGTCGCGCTCGGCCGCGTGTTCAGGGCGAGCTTGCTGGGTGCCGGGCAGAAGCCGAGCCTGGCGGGGATCGCGCGGCTGATGCGCCGCGCACCCGTTTGATGCAAAACCATGCTATGACCGTTGGAAAGAGAGGAATTCAGATGAAGTCGACCATGATGACGCGCCTGTCGCTAAGCGCTGCCGCGCTGGTGCTTGGTGCACCCGCTATCGCCCAGGCTCCGACCGAGACCCAGACCCGGACCCAAACTTCAGCCGACGCGGCCGTAACGCCGCAGGTTGAGCGGACCGGCCCGGTTTACGGCAGCTTCGGGATCGACCTGACCGCTGAGGACAAGGCGATCGATCCGGGTGACGATTTCTGGACCTATGCCAACGGTAACTGGGACAAGCGCACGACGATCGCGGCAGACCGCACCTCGGCCGGGGCTTCGGTCCTCCTCGCCGACCAGGCGGAGCAGCAGGTTCGCGACATCATGACCGACGCGGCGCGCGATCCCGCAGCGGTCGGCCCGGGCGCGAAGAAGTTCGGCGACCTGTATGCCAGCTTCATGGACCAGGCGGCGATCGAGCGTGCGGGAACCGCACCCCTCAAGCCCTATTTTGCCAAGATCGATGCGGCCAAGGACAAGGAAGGGCTACAGAAGCTCTTCGCGACCACGGGCTATGCCTCTCCGGTCGAGCTCGGCCAGCTGCCCGATCCGTCCGACCCTACCCGCTACGCGGCGTTCGCGGGGCAGGGCTCGCTCGGCATGGGCGGGCGCGATTATTATCTGGAGCAGGGCCCCAAATACGACGCGTTCCGCAAGGCATACCGCGCCTATGTCGAACAGATGCTGACGATGGCGGGGATCGCCGACGCATCGGCCCGCGCGGACCGGATCGTCGCGCTCGAAACCGAAATGGCGAAAGTCCAGTGGTCGCCCGTCCAGTCGCGCGACCTGAAGGCGATGATCAAGCCGATGGACGCCGCGCAGCGCAAGGCGCTCGCTCCGCAATTCGACTGGGATCTGATGCAGAAGACCGCAGGCTATGGCGCGTTCCCGGTCGTCATCATGGGCAATTCGACCGCGCTGACCGGCCTCGGCAAAATTTTCGCCGCGACGCCGGTTTCGACGTGGCAGGACTGGATGAAGTTCCGCTTTGTCGCGGCGATGTCGCCGTTCCTGCCCAAGCGGTTCGACGATGCGACCTTTGCCTTTTACGGCAAGACGCTTTCCGACCAGCCCGAGCAACGGGCGCGTTGGAAACGCGGCATCGGCGTCGTCAACGGCGCGATGGGCGAAGCGGTCGGGCAGGTCTATGTCAAGCGCCATTATCCGCCCGAGAGCGAGGCGAAGATGAACGAGCTGATCGCCAATCTTCGCGCCGCTTACAAGGCGCGGATAGAGGCGAACGGCTGGATGGACGATGCGACCAAGAAACAGGCGCTTGCCAAGCTTGCGGCGTTCGACCCGCGTGTCGGTCATCCGGTCAAATATATCGACTATTCGAACCTGGAGGTCACGCGGGGCGATCCGCTCGGCAACGCGGTCCGCGCGGCCGAATTCGATCACCAGCTCGATCTCTCCCGGCTCGGCAAGCCGGTCGATCGTACGCTATGGGGCATGACGCCGCAGACGGTGAATGCATATTACGATCCGTTCAACAATCAGATCACCTTCCCCGCCGCGATCCTCCAACCGCCATATTTCGATCCCAAGGCGGACCCGGCGGTCAATTACGGCGCGGTCGGCGCGATCATCGGGCATGAAATGGGGCATGGCTTCGACGACCAGGGGAGTCAGTTCGGCCCATCGGGCAAGTTCGAGAATTGGTGGACTCCGGAGGCGCGTGCCGCCTTCACCAAGCGGACTTCGGCGCTCAGCAACCAATATGACGCCTATGAACCGATCCCGGGCGTGCATGTAAAGGGCGCGCTGACGCTCGGCGAGAATATCGGCGATCTCGGCGGGGTCGAAACCGCCTATGCCGCGTACCAGCGCTATCAGGCGGATCACGGCAAGGCACCGGTCATCGACGGTCTCACCGGCGATCAGCGCTTCTTCCTCGCTTATGCACAGGCCTGGCAGGCCAAGCTGCGCGAAGGCGCGGCGCGCGCACGGCTGCTGACCGATCCGCATTCGCCGCCATATTACCGCGTTAACGGTATCGTTCGTAACGTCGATGCCTGGTACAGCGCCTTCGACGTAAAACCTGGCGACAAGCTCTACCTCGCTCCGGATGACCGCGTGCACATCTGGTAAGCGGCGGCGCGTACCCGGAAGGGCATCTTCCGGGTACGCCAGCCTATAGCCTTGGCCCGATTCCGGCGCTCAGTTGGCTGCTTCGGCCGCCGGGCGCGCGCGCATCGCCTCAGCCCAGCGGCGGAGCGAAACGTGTTCGTCACTGGGTTCAAACTTTACCATGCGCGCGAAATCGAGACCGGTGATCGCGACGATATCGGCGATGGTGATACGATCGCCCGCCAGAAACGCGCTCTCGCCCAGCCGCCGATCGAAGAACGACAGCGCGCGGGTCGCCGACTTGCGATTATTCTCCGCGACTTCGGGCACTTGTGTCTCGATCGCGGCGAGCGCGGGGTGCGAGTGGCGGACCGTCATCATCGCGGGCGTGGCCAGCATCATCTCGGCCCGGCGCATCCACATTTCGACGACCGCAGTTTCTTCTGCATCGCGGCCGAACAGATTCGGTTCGGGGTAGAGGCTTTCTAGATAGCGGCAGATCGCGATCGATTCGGTGATCGTTACCCCGCTATCCAGTTCGAGCGCGGGGATATTGGCGAGCCCCGCCTTCGCGACAAGATCGGGGTTGCGGTGCTCTCCCTTCATGATGTCGATCTGGACGATGTCGATATCGTCGATGTCCTTTTCCGCCATGACCCAGCGGACCCGGCGCGGATTCGGCGCGCGCTTGCTGTCGTAAAGCTTCATGCGTCCGGTCCTTCGCCGATCTTGTCCTGCGTCTTCGTATCGAAATCGCTTGCGTCATGGCGTTCGTGGAGCTGGCTCGACGGCTCGCCCATCACGCGGTTGACCATCCGCCCGCGCTGGGCTGCAGGGCGTGCGCCGATCGCATCGGCCCAGCGCCGGACGTTCTTGTAATCGTCGACCTGGAGAAACTTCCCCGCCTCGTAAAGCAAGCCCTTAACGAGCCCGCCATACCAGGGCCACACCGCGATATCGGCAATCGTATAATCGCCGCCGCCCAGATATTCGCTTTCGCCCAGCCGCCGGTCGAGGACGTCCATCTGTCGCTTCACCTCCATCGCGAAGCGGTCGATCGCATATTCGATTTTAGTCGGCGCATAGGCATAAAAATGCCCGAAGCCACCGCCCAGATACGGCCCGCTGCCGACCTGCCAGAACAGCCATGACAGACATTCGGCACGTCTCGCGGCTTCGTTGGGCAGGAACGCGTCGAATTTTTCCGCCAGATGAATGAGGATCGCCCCCGATTCGAAGATGCGGATCGGCTCCGCGCCGCTGCGGTCCATCAGCGCGGGAATCTTGGAATTGGGATTGACCGCGACGAAGCCCGACCCGAACTGGTCGCCCTGATCGATGCGGATCAGCCAGGCATCATATTCGGCGTCCGCGTGCCCCGCCTCGAGCAATTCCTCGAACATCATCGTCGCCTTCACTCCGTTGGGCGTGGCGAGCGAATAAAGCTGGAACGGATGCTTCCCGACCGGCAGCTCCTTGTCGTGAGTTGCTCCTGCGACCGGGCGGTTGATGTTCGCGAACCGCCCTCCGCTTTCCTTGTCCCAGGTCCAGACTTCAGGCGGCGTGTATTCGACATCGGGCATGGCGCAGCTCTCCTTTGCGAACGGCCTAGCCGATCGCAGGTCCCCGCGCCAACACGCTAGACCAGCGTCGGTATGATCTTCCAAGCCATAAGTCCGGTAAGCTCAGTAGCGGCTCACTTGCAACGCTGAATCGATGCTCCGAGCGCGCTTGGCGAGTTCAAACCCACCTTCGGTATTTTCGAAAAATTCAGGGTCGGGCTTCAGTAGGTCTGTGATTTTGACCACTGTGCCGGTCATGCAAACCATCAGCATTGCTCGCGAACCACCGACTTCAGCATAGTCAACATCAACTGCGATAACTGCATTCCCGCCCAATTCAATCGCTTGAGATCTCAAGGACATTTTGCAGAGATTTTCCCCTTCTCGCAACTTGGCATTGTACGTACCGGACTGGTTTCCAAATAAATCGGTGAATGCGGCCGCAACATCGGAAAACAACCCAGTCCCGGTTACCGTCTGTGCAGTCACTATCGTGATAGGCTCATAAGTCCAGCCAGCTGGATGCTGAAGTGAGACGATTGGAATGCGTGGGAGCATCGCCTTCAAGAGCGATTTTATTCGGCCGCTTTCGACGGTCAATTCTGCTTTGGCGGTCGCGAGAAGATCGCTGCCGCAGCCGGTGCAGAACACTGACGACATGTTCGAGCTTGAAGCATTAGCAAGCCGGATGGTTCGATTTTGCGAGTCTAGCAAAGGTAGGTTTGCCGATAACAATCCTGTCTTGAATTTTTGACCGCAATTTGCGCAAGCGTCGCTCATTTACACCCGCATCGGCATCAGGACATAGAGCGCCGGGCTCTTGTCGTTTTCGCGGATCAGGGTCGGAGCGGCGGCGTCGGCGAGGTGCACTTCGACAAGGTCGCCGTCGATCTGCCCGAGAATGTCGAGCAGATAGCGGGAATTGAAGCCGATCTCGAACGGCGATGCGGCATATTCGCCGGGGACCTCTTCAGACGCGGTGCCGTTTTCCGGGCTCGTCACCGATAGCGTGATCCGATCACGATCCAGCCCCATTTTTACCGCGCGCGTCTTTTCGGTGGCGATGGTCGAGACACGGTCGACGCCCTGCATGAAGCTTTTCGGATCGAGTTTGAGGATTTTGTCATTCCCCGTAGGGATCACGCGCGAATAATCGGGGAAGGTGCCGTCGATCAACTTCGAGGTCAGCAGCGCGCGACCGAAATCGAAGCGGATCTTGGTCGATGAAAGCGAGATGCCGACCGACCCGTCAATCTCGTCGAGCAGTTTGCGGACTTCGGCGATGCATTTTCGCGGGATGATCACATCGGGCATCGCATCCGCGCCTTCGGGACGTGCAAGCGTGACCCGCGCGAGCCTGTGGCCGTCGGTCGCGGCTGCTTTCAGCACGGGCTGCGCGGTATCGCCGTCGGAGACGTGGAGGAAGATGCCGTTCAGATAATAGCGCGTTTCCTCGGTCGAGATCGCGAACCGGGTCTTGTCGATGATCTGCTTCAACGCTTCGGCGGGAAGTTCGAACTTCGTCGGAAGTTCGCCTTCGGCGATGACCGGGAAATCGTCACGCGGCAACGTGCCGAGCGAGAAGCGCGCACGATCGGCAACGATCGTCAGCCGCCCCTCGGCCGCGGACAGCGCGACCTGCGCACCTTCGGGCAGTTTGCGCGCGATGTCGAACAAGGTGTGCGCGGAGACCGTTGTCGTGCCTGCCTGCTCGACCGTCGCCTGGACCGATTCGTCGATCTGAATGTCGAGATCGGTGGCCATCATCCGCAAAGTCCCGTCGGACGTTGCCTCGAGCAGCACGTTCGACAGGATCGGAATCGTGTTACGACGCTCCACCACCGACTGCACATGGCTCAGCCCCTTCAGGAGCGTCGCGCGTTCGATCGTAGCCTTCATGATGAATCCCCCTCGCCTTCAGTCCCGGGCGTTGTATGCCGCCGTTCCTACGCGCGACAAAGGGGCCGGAGCAAGCGTCTCGCCACTGTCCGCGCCTGATCGTTGCTTTTACGGGCACGCGGGCCGAAAGCGCGGGGGATGACAAGCTCCGCTGTTCTTCCTCCCCGGCGCCGGGGCCGCGATTTCATCGCGCGGCACGGCGAGACGGTGTTCAATTCGGCGCGTCGATTGCAGGGCGAGGCGACGCATACGCCGCTCACCCGCGCGGGATTTGCCCAGGCTGAGGAAATGGGGCGGGCGCTTGTCGATTTTATAGGAAGCCGACCCGCGCTGACGCTCTGGGCATCGCCCACGGGACGGGCGCTTCAGACGCTTGCGATCATCGCCGAACATCTCGGCTGCGACTGGCACCTCGCTCATACCGATCCACGTCTGGTCGAAATCGGCATGGGCCGCTGGGGCGGGTCCTATTACACCGATCTTGCCGGCAACGGCCCGATCCTCGATCCGGCGACCGGCCTGTTCAGGATACGCGCACCGGACGGCGAATGGTATGACGAGATCGCGAAGCGCGTGTCCGCATGGCTGGCGGCTACCGCTGACGATCCGGGTGACCGGCTTGTCATCATGCACGGCATGTCGAGCCGGGTACTCAGGGGCGTGATGACCGGCGGACAGGTGCTTGCCGGTTATGATGCGCCGATCGCCGATAATCTGCCCCAAGGCTCGGTCACAATGATCGAGAACGGCATCGAGACGATCGTGCATCGCGGCTCGGGACACGCGCCCGCGTGATGCGGGCGATCGCGATGATGCTCACATCATACGGGGGAAGCGGGTAACGGCGATCGCCGGATCGCCGGATCGCCGGATCGTCGCTACGGTGCGAGGCCCGCAAAGCATGAGCAGAGAGGCGGTCGCGACCGGCGGCCGCCCCTTTGCCGATGGCCATTCGCTATCCGGCGCGGCGACGGCGATCGATGCCGCGAAGATCGCCCGCGCCGGTGGCGCGCGCGGCTAGACCGCTCGGCCGCGGAAAAGCTGGATCAGGCCGACGATGACCGCGATGACCAGGATGACGTGGATCAGGCCGCCCGCGATGTGGAACGCAAAGCCCAGCAGCCAAAGAATGAGCAGGATGACGACGATCGTCCAAAGCATGATTTTCCTCCACGTGCCCCTACGCAGAAGTGCGCGACGCTGCGATCAAAACGTCGCGGCGGGTTTCTCGTTCCGGCTGCGCGGCATCTGGCGTTTCGGCGGCATTCGTCCTATGCCTGCGCGATGCCGACCCCCGCCGAACTGATGCCCATTCCGGGGCATGTCGACCCCGTGCCCGTTCCGCGCGCGCCGGTCGCCCGCAAGGATGGGCGGATCGACCTCATCGGTCTATCGAAGGATCAGCTTCGCGGCGTGCTCGGCGGGGCGGGTCTGGATGCGCGTCAGGCGAAACTGCGCGGCAAGCAGATCTGGCACTGGATGTATAATCGCGGTGCCACCGAATTTTCGCTGATGACCGACATCGCCAAGTCGCAGCATGGCTGGCTTGCCGAGCGGTTCGTCGTGGGACGTCCGCAGGTCGTCGAGGAACAGGTGTCGAGCGACGGGACGCGCAAATGGCTTCTGCGTTCCGATGACGATCATAATTACGAGATGGTTTTCATTCCCGAAGCCGGCCGCGGGACGCTGTGCGTATCGAGCCAGGTCGGCTGTACGCTCAACTGCACCTTCTGCCACACGGGAACTATGCGGCTGGTCCGCAATCTGACGCCGGGGGAGATCGTGGGCCAGGTGATGCTCGCGCGCGACGGTCTCGGCGAATGGCCAAGCAAGCCCGAGGGGCGGATGCTCACCAACATCGTGATGATGGGCATGGGCGAGCCGCTCTATAATTTCGAGCATGTCCGCGATGCGCTTAGGCTCGTGATGGACGGCGACGGCCTTGCGCTCTCCAGGCGGCGGATCACGCTTTCAACGAGCGGCGTCGTGCCGATGATGGCGCGGGCGGGCGAGGAAATCGGCGTCAACCTGGCGGTTTCGCTGCACGCGATTCGCAAGGACGTGCGCGACGAAATCGTCCCGCTCAACCGCAAATACGGGATCGATCAATTGCTTCAGGCATGCGCCGACTATCCGGGCGCGAACAATGCGCGGCGGATCACGTTCGAATATGTCATGCTGAAGGACAAGAATGACAGCGACGAGGATGCGCGTGAACTTGTCCGGTTGCTGCGGCACTATCGGCTTCCCGCCAAGGTCAATCTCATTCCGTTCAATCCGTGGCCGGGTGCCGCATATGAATGTTCGACGCCGGAGCGGATTCGCAGCTTTTCATCGATCGTCTTCGCGGGCGGCATTTCCGCCCCCGTTCGTACCCCCCGCGGGCGCGATATCGATGCCGCCTGCGGTCAACTGAAGACCGCCGCGGCAAAGCAGAGCCGTGCGGAACGCGACCGGGAAGCAGCCGCATTTGCCTGATCCAGTCGTCGCGCACGTCATGCTGGCGGTCGCGGGGGGCGTTGCGGGCGGAGCGATGAACGCGCTGGCGGGCGGCGGATCGTTCGCGACGTTGCCGACGCTTGTCGCACTCGGCCTTCCCGCCAATGTCGCGAACGCAACCAGCAACGTGTCGCTGCTGCCCGGCGCAGGAACGAGCGCATGGGCGTTTCGCGACGAACTCGGCCCGGTTGGCGGCGTACCGATCCGCAGTCTCGCCGCGATCACGTTCGCCGGGGGACTGGCGGGCAGCGTGCTGCTCGTCGTCACGCCCGCGCGCGCCTTCGACGTCATCATTCCCTGGCTGCTGTTGTTCGCGACGGTCGTGCTGGCGTTCGGCCGGCCCGCCTCGGTGTGGCTGCGTGAGCGGCTGACGATCGGTACCCGGTCGCTGCTCACCGCGCAGGCCGTGCTCGGCATCTATGGCGGCTATTTCGGCGGCGGTGTCGGCCTGATGACGACGGCGGCTTACGGGTTACTTGCCGGGATCACCCCGCGCAAGCTGTTCGCACCGCGTACGCTGATGCTCGCGGTCGCCAACACGGCGGCGGCCATCGTTTTCATCGCGACCGGGCTGGTACGCTGGGCGGCGTGTCTGCCGATGCTGGCCGGGGCGGTGATCGGCGGATGGGCCGGCGCGCGGATCGGCAAGCGCCTTCCGGACGCGGTCGTTCGGATCGGGACGCTGATCATAACCGCAATCACGACCGCGATCTTTTTCTGGCGTGCCTACGCCTGACGGTCAGGCGGGGCGGTACATCCTGAACAGCGCGTCCTCGCGCGTCTCGAAATAATCGCCGGGCCCGCCCCCGCGTGAGATGGGGTGCGCGCGCGCGGTCTGATAAACCCCGTCCTCCAGCATTGCCGGGTCGATATGGACGCCGATCACCTCGCCGAACACGACCCAGGCGTCGACGTCGGTACCCTCCTTGGTTTTCAGGCGCAGCGTCTGGGTATGACGGCATTCGAACTGGACGGGGCTGCCCGCGACCCGGTCCGCGGCGATCAGCTTCGACGGCAACGCCTCGACCCCCGCAATCGCGAACTCGTCGACTTCGGGCTCGACCATGGCCGAACTTGCATT
The DNA here is from genome assembly GCA_965219075.1 of Sphingomonas sp. GTDB lineage: Bacteria > Pseudomonadota > Alphaproteobacteria > Sphingomonadales > Sphingomonadaceae > Sphingomonas. The sequence goes on along the minus strand of CBDCMM010000002.1, from coordinate 573,929 downwards.
CACCTCCGCGGACAAGGCGCGCGTCGCAAGGTTCCACGTGAAATTTCCCGTCGCATCGATATTGGCGACCGAATCCTTCCATCCGACCGAACAGAAGCCGACGATCGGCGGGCGGTAGTTGAATGCGTTGAAAAAGGAATAAGGCGCCAGATTGCGCGATCCGTCCCCCGCGACGCTGCCGATCCAGCCGATCGGGCGCGGTGCCACGATCGCGTTGAACGGATCATGCGGCAGGCGGTGCCCGTTCGCTGGCTCATAGAAATGCCATTCAGTCATGCCTTTTCCCATGCTATGCGTGATCGATGGACGCAACCGTCGATCGGGACAGCCCCCCGGACTCACCCGCCGAACCCGGCACATTCATCCGCCGTCACGCGGTTTCCACCCGGATCTGGCACTGGATCAATGCCATCGCGATCTTCATTCTGCTAGGGTCGGGCCTCGGTATCTCGAATGCCCATCCCCGGTTGTACTGGGGCAGTTACGGCGCGAATTTCGATCCCGCCTGGCTGACGCTGCCGCGTATGCCCGCATGGATCACGATCCCGGCCGGCTACAACCTCGCGATTTCGCGGCGCTGGCATCTGTTCTTTGCGCTGGTTCTCGGTTTTGGCCTGCTCGCCTACATGATCGCAAGCCTGATCAACCGCCATTTCACGCGCGACCTGACGCTGCGAACAGCGGAGCTTCGTCCCCGCCATCTTCTCGCCGATCTGAAGCGGCACTGGGATTTCCGCTTCCACGATCCCGATCGCCCGCGCGCGTATAATATCTTTCAAAAGCTCAGTTATATTCTCGTCATCTTCATCTTGTTGCCGCTGATGATCCTGACCGGGCTGGCGATGTCGCCCGGCATGGACGCCGCGTGGAACTGGCTGTTGTCGCTGCTCGGCGGTCGGCAATCGGCGCGGTCGATCCATTTTATTGCGGCAACGCTCGTCGGCGGTTTCGTCGTCGTCCATCTCGTGCTCGTCATCCTTGCGGGCACGTATAACGAGGTCCGCTCGATGCTGACGGGCCGCTGGCGGATCCCGGACGAGCGCGTAGAACCGGTGGCGGCGGAATGATCGGGCGGCGTGGTCTGCTGACCGGCGGTCTCGCGGGCGGGGCGGGGCTGATGCTGTCTGGCTGCGACCAGGTGCTTGCAATCCCCGCCGCGAGAAAAATCCTTTTCGCCGGTGACGACATCCACAAGGGGTTGCAGCGCGCGCTTCAGGATCGTCATGCGCTCGCGGTCGAATTCGCGCCGTCGCAAATGTCTCCCGTCTTCCGGTCGAACGGCACGCATGATCCGGGGACGGCGGAATATGGCGCGCTGGCCGCAGGTAAATTCACCGGCTGGCGGTTGCGCGTCGACGGTCTTGTCGATCGCCCGCTCAACCTGTCGCTCGCCGACCTGCGCGCAATGCCGAACCGCAGCCAGATTACCCGGCACGATTGCGTTGAGGGCTGGAGCGCGATCGGCAAATGGACCGGACCGATGCTCGGCACGGTCCTGAAGGCGGCAGGGGTGCGCCCGTCCGCGCGCTACATCGTTTTTACCTGCGCCGATCTCTACGGCGGCAAGCCCTATTATGAATCGATCGATCTGATCGACGCCTTTCATCCGCAGACGATCCTTGCCTGGTCGATGAACGATGGGATGCTGCCGATCGAACATGGCGCCCCCGCCCGCCTGCGCGTCGAGCGGCAGTTGGGGTACAAGCATGCCAAATATCTGATGCAGTTGAGCGCGGTCCGCACCCTCGATGGCATCGGCAAGGGCAAGGGCGGATATTGGGAAGATAATGTCGACTATGACTGGTATGCGGGCATCTGAACTGATCGAAATACTAGCCTAGCCCGATACCGGTCGCTAGCAACGGCTGATGGCATTGATCGATCGCTTTCTCGCCCGTCAGATCACACGCGGGCAATTGACCGTTATCCATGCGAACGGCACGACGCGCAGCTTCGGCGCGCCCGATCCCGATTTCGCGCCGGTATCGATCCGCTTTACCGACAACGGCGCGACCCGTGCGATCGTCATGCATCCCGCACTCGGCGCGGCGGAGGCGTTCATGGACGGCCGGCTCGTCATCGATCGGGGCGACATCCGTGATCTCGTCCGGTTATTGAAGGGCAACAGTGCATGGGAATCGGGTCAGAACGATCTGCATCCCAAGCCGCATATCCGCCTGTTCGATGCGGTCCGCCACCGGATCGACCGGGTGAATATGGCCCGCCGGGCAAAGCGCAATGTCGCGCATCATTACGATCTTTCGGACCGGCTCTACGATCTGTTCCTCGATCGCGACCGGCAATATAGCTGCGCTTATTTCACCGGTCCGGATGTCGGGCTCGATCAGGCGCAAGCGGACAAGCGCGCGCATATCGCGGCCAAGGTCGCGATCGAACCGGGCATGCGCGTGCTCGATATCGGCTGCGGTTGGGGCGGCATGGCGCTTTATCTCCATCGCAAGACCGGTGCGGAGGTGCTCGGCGTCACGCTCAGCGAAGAACAACTAAAGGTGGCGCGCGCCCGGGCCGCAGAGGCGGGCGTCGCCGACAAGGTCAGGTTCGAGCTGATCGATTACCGCAATGTCACCGGGACGTTCGACCGGATCGTCTCGGTCGGCATGTTCGAACATGTCGGACCGCCGCAATATCGTGCCTTCTTCCGCAAATGCCGCGCGTTGCTGAATGATCAGGGCGTCATGTTGCTCCATACGATCGGCCGCATGGGCGGCCCCGGCGTCACCGACACGTTCACGACCAAATACATCTTCCCCGGCGGCTATAACCCCGCCCTCTCCGAAATCGTGCGCGCTTATGAAGGGTTGAAGCTGTTCCCGACCGATATCGAGGTGCTGCGCGTTCATTATGCGATGACGCTGGACCATTGGTACGATCGCACGACCGCCGCAAAGGCAGAAATCGTCGCCCTGTATGACGAGCGCTTCTTTCGCATGTGGCAATTCTATCTTGCCGGTGCCGCGTCCGCGTTCCGCACGGGGGGGCTGGTCAATTATCAAATACAGCTCTCCCGCAGCCGAACCGCACTGCCCATCACGCGCGACTATATGATAGAGGGCGAACGTGCGTTGCGTGATGGCGGCGGCTGACCGGCGTTGAGACACGGTCAGGGCGGCGCGGCGGTTAATTATCCTCCAGCGCCTGCGCGCGCGGACGCGGCGCACGGACGCCGGCACGGGACCGGCGTTTGAGTTCGGCCTTGAGCGATTCGGGACTGGGGGCGACCAGGAACCCGTAACTGACCGTCCCCGCCTTCGTCTCGACGACATGGTGCAATCGATGCGCCTGGATGATCCGCTTCATATAGGCCGATTTGGGAAGGTAGCGCGTCGGCAGCCGTTTATGGACGATAACGTCGTGGAAACCGAAATAGATCGCGCCGTAAGCCGCGATCCCCACCCCGATCCAGATCCAGCCCGGCCACCAGCCGAACTGAACGCCGCCCGCCAGAAGCGTGATCGAAGGCAAAGCGAAGATCACCGCATATAGATCGTTCAATTCCCAATTGCCCTCGCGCGCGCGGTGATGGCTCTCGTGCAGGAACCAGCCGAAGCCGTGCATGACCCAGCGATGCGCGACATAGGCAACGCCCTCCATCACCGCGACGGTGGCAACGAACAATAGGATGCCGACGGGCCAGCTCATAGCGGTGCATATAGGGCGGTTCGCCGCGCGATGCGACCGCCATCAGGGGCGCGGGGCGCCGCAACTGACCGGCCCGGCAACCGCGCCGCGCAAATTGCATTTCGGCCGGCCGCCGACGGTCACGGATCCCAACCCCGCATTCGTGACGTCCGCCGTATAGCGCGCGGCGATCGAGACCGTGCCGGTCCCCTGCTGGTTGACGGTCAGGTCGCCTGCGGCGAGCGCGCCCGCCGCCACCGTCCCGGCACCGCTGCTGACGATCCGGGCCTTGTCCGCGCGTCCGGCGATCGACAGCGTGCCCGCGCCGGCCAAAGTCGCCGAGAGGGCCGCGGTCTCCAGCTTGCCGATGCTGAGCGCGCCGGCACCGTTCAGCGTCAGGTCGACACGCGCCGCCTTCATCGTGTCGATCGAGAGTGTGCCGCCGCCCGACAGCACGGCCGTGCTCAGGGCGGGGGTGGTCAGGACGAGCTTTACAGGGGTCTTGGCGCCGGCATTCGGCCGTTCGCCCCAGCCGTTCGCGTCGGACCGGATGACCAGCGTGGTCCCGGTAACGCTCAGATCGATACGCTCCAGCGCCGCGGGATCGCCGGTTATTCGTCCGCCCGGCCCAAGCCCCGTTCTGATTTCGACCGCGAACGGACCTTCAAGCCGGACGCGGTCGAAGCTTGTCAGTCCAATGGCGCGTTCCGCCGCCGGGGCGGGGGCAACGCAGATCATGGCAAGGACCGGGCCCGCGCTCAAGCGTCCGGCCCGCGCCCAATTCCGCCTCAGCCGCAGCGGACCGAACCACTGCCCATCTTGGTCACCTTGCACTTCGCGCCCCCTCCGATCGTAACGTCACCGGCTCCGACGATCGTGATGTCGGCGTCGTTGGTGACCGTCGCCTGGATATCCCCCGATTCGGCGACCGTGATGGTCGCGATCTGTGCGGTAAGCTCTGCGGTGCGAAGCCTGCCCGACCCGCCGATCGACACGTTCAGGCTCTTGGCGGTCCCGGCGGCGGCGATATTGCCCGATCCGCCGATGTTGAAACTCGCCTTGTCGATTGTGAGCGAACGGACGTCGAGGTTCCCGGACCCGCCGATATTCCCCGCGAAATTTTCACCCTCGACACGGTTGATGACGATGTTGCCCGATCCGCCAATGTCGGCTTCCTTGATCTTGGGCATCGTCACGATGAAGCGGACCTTGTCGGCACGGCCCCAGGTCACGCCCTTCTTACGACCGATATTCAGCGCCGATCCGTCGCGTGTGATCTTGACCTTGTCGAGCGCGGCGGGCGTACCGGTCGCGGTCAGCCCGAACGCAGCACCGGTGCGAACCTCCACGTCGCCCCCGCCGCCGAGCCCCACCGTATCGAAATCCTTGACTGCCCATTGACGCGTATCGCCTGTCCCGGAGGCCGCGATGCCCGTGCCCCTATCGTCCGTATCGACCGTCGCGGAGCATGCCGTAACGGGCGTCAGCAAAAATAGCATCGGTACAGCGATCGATACGGTGCGTAACATGGCAGGCCTCCTCATGTGTATTATCTGTATAATACACATGACATGAGCGTCCGCAAATGAAAAGGGCGCACCGCCTGCGGCCGCCCTGTTCCTTGCCGCCCATCAGGCGGCGGTCTTGTCCTTGTTATAGATCGCCGCCGAGGCGTTGAGGATTTCAAGAATCTTCTGCTGCGCCTTCGGCTCGTCAATCTCTTCCATCGCCGCCAGTTCGCGCGCAAGACGGCTGATCGCGGCTTCGAAAATCTGCCGTTCGGAATAGCTCTGCTCGGGCTGGTCATCGGCACGGAACAGGTCGCGCGTGACTTCCGCGATCGACGCAAGGTCGCCCGAATTGATCTTCGCCTCATATTCCTGGGCGCGGCGCGACCACATCGTCCGCTTGACCTTCGGCTTGCCCTTCAGCGTTTCCATCGCCTCGCGCATCGTCTTGTCGGATGACAGCTTGCGCATCCCGACGCTCTCCGCCTTGTTGGTCGGAACGCGGAGCGTCATCCGCTCCTTTTCGAACCGCAGGACGTAAAGTTCCAGGCTCATTCCGGCAATTTCCTGCTTTTGCAGTTCGATCACGCGGCCGACGCCGTGCTTTGGGTAAACGACATAATCACCGACATCGAAGGACAGTGCCTTGGCAGCCATAAAGGGCCTTTCAGGATCAGGACTTCGCGGGAGGCGGGCGCGAACGACGATGGCCCGCGGGTCTGCTCCCGGCAAAGAGGGGGTTGAATGTCTCCGGGCGGGCAGCATTCACCGCGCCCGTTAGGCAGCGCCGTACCACAAACGTCGTTAAGTTACCAGCGCCGCGTATCGGGACACCGGGCGCCGTCGTTCAGCGCCGTCTCAATCTCCCTTGCCGGGCTCGGTCGAGAAATATTTGTCATATTTGTCCTCCTCGCCCTTATGCTCATCCGCGTCCGCGGGCGTCTGGCCGGTGTTGCGCGTGACATTGGGCCATTCAGCGGAGAACTTTGTATTGATCTCGAGCCACTTTTCCAGTCCGCTCTCGGTATCGGGCAGGATCGCCTCGGCAGGGCATTCGGGTTCGCACACGCCGCAATCGATACATTCGCTCGGATTGATGACGAGCATGTTCTCGCCTTCGTAAAAACAGTCGACCGGACATACCTCGACGCAGTCCATATACTTGCAGCGAATGCAGGCATCGTTGACGACGTAGGTCATGTATTCACGCGCTCCAGGGTACGGCCGGGCACGCTGCTATGCCGCGACGCCGGTCAGGTCAATCGACGTGGGGTCCCCGCCCGGTCTTGGCAAGCCCGTCGCCATCGATCGTAAGCTCGCTGAAACAGCAACGCGCCTCGGCGGGCGGTCCGCGCCGCACAGGCAGCGCCTCGACGCGTATCACATGGACATGCCCGCGCAGCGCAAAGGTCAGGATGTTGCCGACCCGCACGCCCGCATGCTTGCGCTCGACCGGGCGACCGTCGATCCTCAGCCGCCCGCTTTCCGCAATTTGCTGGGCTTGCGAACGCGTCTTCGTCCAGCGGGTCCACCAGAGATAACAATCGAGCCGCATCGTTTCGCCGCGCGGTTCAGCCATGCCCGATCAGATCCGCGAGCGCGCCGAACGCATTGCCGGGGCCGGGCGTGGCGGGCCGTTGCCGGGCCTGCGGCCGCCCGCGCCAGACCCAGTGCGCGGACGTATCATCGCGGCTGACCGCGCGAAATCCCAGTTCGATCATCAACCGTTCCAGTGTTTCCGGCTCAACCCCAATCGACGTCGCGAGCGCCGGATCGGGGGCGAACGGCACGCGTCCCGACCGCGCGTCGTGTGCCGCACGCGCGATGCGCTCGACCAGATCGATCCTGACCGCCTGTCGCGCAAGCGGGCGAAACCCGGAGGCGAGCGCGGCACCCGCTTCGCCGCGCGCAAGGACAGCCGCCCCGGCCGGCGGCGCTGCCGGCTGCGCGCCGCCAAGCCCCATCATCACCCGTCGCCACCTGGCCGCCTCGGGCTTCAGCAGCCGCGCATCGAACAGGTCGAGCGCGCCGATCGTGAACCCCATCGAGCGCAGCCGCCTGCGCTCGTTCGCATCAAGCGCATCGAGCGAGGCTCTTAGCGGCAGCCGCGGCGTCATCCCGCCCGCCGCCTCGAGCGCGGTTGCGACGACCCGGAAATGCGGTGTCGCATCCGCATCGCGCGCCGCCGCCGCCAGCGCAACGATCGACCTGACGCGCTTTGCGAACATCGTATCGAGCCATGTCGCCAGCCGCGATCGCACCTGCTCCAGCAGGACGGCATCCAGACATTGGACATCACGCTCCAGGGCGAGCGCCGGGCGGCCGATCGAGCCTCCTTTGCAAAGAAAGCCGACCCGGTGCCCCGCCCAAAAAATGCCGCCTCCATCGTCGATCGCAAACGCGGCATCAGCAGCACCGGCGAGCGCCGCGCCGCGCCGCGCCCGCTCGCCAACCAATCGCTTTTCCGCCGCCGCCAGCAGCATCCTCTTGTCGCCCGCCCGCGCGTCGCCCGCCACGGTGAAGCGGAACCCGTCGAGCCGCCCGATCGCATGCTCCTCGACCAGCACCTCGCCCCCTTCGCCGATCGTCACCGGCAGTACGCTGGCATCCGCCCCGACCCGCCGGATAAGCGCCGTCGTGCGCTTGTCGACGAAGCGCTGCGTCAACCCCGCATGCAGCGCATCGGACAGCTTTTCCTCGATCGCGCGCGTCCGCCCGGCCCAATGCGTGGGGTCCGCCAGCCAGTCGGCACGCTGCGCGATATACGCCCAGCTCCTGATCCCCGCGAGCCGCCCGGCCAGCGTTTCGACATCGCCCGCGACATTTTCCAGCCGCGCGATCTCGTCCGCGAACCACTGATGCGGAAGATGACCATGCCCTTCGCTCAGATGCCCGAACAACCGGGAGACGAACCGTGCATGCGGATCGAGGCCGGATTTGCGAAAATCGGGAATGCTGCACGCTTCCCACAGCCGCGCGACCATCGCCTTGCCCCGGGCGCGGTCGCGGACCCAGTCCTCCTCCGCAAGCCGTTTGAGCACGCCGAGATCGATCGACTGCGGCGCGGCGCGCAAGACGCCGGGCTCGGGCGGCGCCTCCAGCGATGCGATCAGCGTGTCGACGCTCGACGGATCAGGCGAACCGTCGCGCCAGTACAGATGCTCAAGCCGCGGGAAGCGATGCTCCTCGATCGCGAGTATCTCCTCGGACCGGAACGCACCCGGACCCTCCTCGGAAAGCGCACCGAACGTTCCGTCGCGCTGGTGCCTGCCCGCACGTCCCGCGATCTGCGCCATTTCAGCGACGGTCAGGCGACGCTGCCGGTGGCCGTCGAACTTGCTGAGGCTCGCGAACGCGACATGCGCGACGTCCATGTTCAGCCCCATCCCGATCGCATCGGTCGCGACCAGATAGTCGACCTCGCCCGCCTGGAACATCGCCACCTGCGCATTGCGGGTTCTGGGCGAAAGCGCGCCCATCACCACGGCCGCGCCGCCGCGTAACCGGCGCAGCATCTCGGCGACCGCATAGACCTCCTCGGCGCTGAACGCGACGATCGCCGAGCGTTTGGGCAACCGGCTGATCTTTTTCGCGCCCGCATAGGTCAGCGTGGAAAACCGCGGTCGCTCGACGATTTCCGCTTCCGGGACCAACGCCTTCACCATCGGTCGCAACGCTTCCGACCCCAGGATCATCGTTTCCTCGCGTCCGCGCATATGCAGCAAGCGGTCGGTGAAGACGTGTCCGCGCTCTGTATCCGCGCCGATCTGCGCTTCGTCGAGCGCGACAAAGGCGGCATCGCGCTCGGGCATCGATTCAGCGGTACACAAAAACCAGCGCGCATCCGGCGGCACGATCTTTTCCTCGCCGGTGACGAGCGCGACCCGCCTCTCACCCTTCAGCGCGACGACCCGGTCATAGACCTCGCGCGCGAGCAGGCGGAGCGGAAAGCCGATGATCCCGCTCGAATGCGCGCACATCCGCTCGATCGCAAGATGCGTCTTGCCCGTATTCGTCGGTCCCAGCACCGCGGTCACGGTGTCGTCGGATCGGCTCTGCATGCGGTGCAACATCGGGGCTCGGGCGTCCGGGCGCAATGGCATTTCCCGCGCCCGCCCGGCACGCGGCGCACGCGGTCCTTATCCAACCACGCTCCGTCGCAGGGGGACACGCGGTTAATTTGACTTTAGCACATTGATTGCACAGTGATTCGCTCCGCCGCCGGGACGGATCGGCAAGGTTGAGGGCGAGGGGTTCAGGGCAGCGTGTTCCTACGCAACGATCAGGGTCTGGAGTTCGCGGGCGGTACGAGCGCGAGAGCGTTTGGTCGCGCCTTACCCCCGGTCGCACCACCCGGCAGGTTCGCCGCGCTGCACGCCGCCGCAGGGATCGACTGGGTTCCCGACCTCGGCGCTCAGATCGGATCGGGTGTCTGGTGGCGCGGACTTGCGACGCTCACGGCGTTGTGCGCCGCGACGTGGGGCCTGTCGCCGGGGCTTGACCGCCCGCTGATCGGGGCGGTTCCCGCACCGCTCATCGGCTCGGATCTTGAAGAGGCTCGGACGCAGGCGATCGCCCCGATCGCGCTTGGCAGCACGACCGGACGGCGCATGGCGGCGAACGATCTTGTCCGCCCGCTTGCCGAAGCACCCGAACGGCCGCGGATCGACCTGTCGGCGACCATCGGTGCGGGCGACCGGCTGACGAATGTGCTGCAACGCGCGGGCGTGGGACGCATCGATGCCGACGCCGCCGCCCAGCTCATCCAGGAGATCGTTCCGCTAGGCGATATTGCGCAGGGAACGCGGATCGCGCTGACGCTCGGCCGCCGCCCCGACCGCACGGTCGCAAGGCCCCTCGAAACGCTCGAACTGCGTGCCCGGTTCGACATGGCGGTAACGATCAGGCGGGGGCAGGGCGGCCTTTCCATGATCCAGCGGCCGATCGCGATCGACTCGACACCGCTTCGCATCCGAGGTCTTGTTGGATCGAGCCTCTATCGCTCGGCGCGCGCGGCGGGTGCTCCCGCCAAGATCGTCGAGGCGTATCTGAAGGCGCTCGCGACCCGGCTCTCGGTCGGTCGCGACATCCGCGCCGCCGACGGTTTCGATCTCATCGCCGAACAGGATCGGGCGGCGACCGGTGAAACGCGAATCGGCAAGCTGTTGTTCGCTGGCCTCGATCAGGGCCGCAAGACCACCCGGCTCGTCCGCTTTGACGCCGATGGCAAGGGCGGCGACTGGTATGATGCCAAGGGCCAGTCAGAACGGCGCGGCTTCATGGGAATGCCCGTCGCCGGGCGGATCACATCCAGTTTCGGCATGCGGATGCACCCGCTGCTCGGCTTCATGCGGATGCACAAGGGGATCGATATCGGTGCCGCCTACGGATCGCCAATCTATGCGGTTCTCGACGGTGTCGTCAGTTTCGCCGGCCGGTCGGGCGGCTACGGCAATTTCGTCAAACTGGGTCATGCGGGCGGGCTTGCCAGCGGCTACGGCCATATGAGCCGGATCGCGGTCAGACCGGGTACGCGCGTTCACCAAGGCCAGGTCATCGGCTATGTCGGCTCGACAGGGATGTCGACCGGGCCGCATCTCCACTGGGAAATCTGGCGCAACGGCGCGTCGATCAATCCGCGATCGATCTCGTTCGACAGCGTCGCCCGGCTGTCGGGGGAAAAGCTGCGTTCGTTCAAACTGACCGTCGCGCGTCTGCTCGCGGTAAAATCCGGCTCGCGTTGAACCGGGCGCTTCGCGCGTCTACTTGCCCTGCGACCGCCAACGCCGGATCGTGCGCGCGATGATTTGATCTTCGTCGCCCGCATCGCGCCAAAGCAGGGAGAAGAGCGGATCGCTCGATGCCGGGCGCTTTTGTTCCGCCAGATCGTCGAACGCGACGCGGATGGGGATCGCGACGCCTTCGCCGCAAACGATCGCCTCGCGGTTGCGCAGCGCCGGGATCGCATCCAGAAACCCGCGCGCACCCTCGGGCATAGCCGCGCGGACGAACGCCTGGTCCCGGTCGTTGTTGAGCCGCATCGAGATGATCGTGCCGCATTGCGACAAGACGCCTTCCGCAAGATCGGACGGACGCTGCGTTATCAGGCCGAGCGACACGCCGTATTTGCGGCCTTCCTTCGCGATCCGTGCGAGGATGCGTCCGACCGAAGAGCTCCCGGCGTTAAGATCGTTCGGGATATAGCGATGGGCCTCCTCGCAGACGAGCAGCACCGGGCGTTTCGCTTCGTTGCGCGACCAGATCGCATAATCGAACGTCATTCGCGACAGCATCGCCACCACGACCGAAGTGATGTCGGACGGTACTCCCGAGACATCGACGATGGAGATCGGCCGTCCGTCGCCGGGCATACGGAACACACGTTGGATGAATGCCGCCATCGTGTCGGCGACCAGCATGCCTGAAAACATGAAGCCGTAGCGCGGGTCGGCTTTCAGTTCCTCGATCTTACTCTTGATCCTCAGATACGGCGCGGTGTCGCCCGCGCGGTCCATCTTGCCCATTTCGAGCGCGATGATGCCGGTCAGGTCGGACAGCAGATAGGGGATTGGCGCGTCGACCGTCAGCTTGGCGATCTCCTGACCTTGGCGGCTCTTGGCACGCGCCATCAACAGGCATTTGGCGAGGATGTCGGCATCGACCTGCCGCTCCGACCCGCGCGTGGTCAGGATGACCTCGCAATGTTCCTCGAAGTTCATCAGCCAATAGGGCATTTGCAGATTGTTGACGTCGAAACATGCGCCCGTCGTCTTGAACGCAGCCGAATATTCGCCGTGCGGATCGATCATCACGATATGCCCGAGCGGGGCCAGTTCGCAGATCCGGTGAAGGATCAGCGCGGCGGCGGTCGATTTGCCCGTCCCGGTCGATCCGACCAGCGCGAAATGCTTGCCGAGCAGCGCGTCGATGTAGAGCCCTGCGGGAATGTCCCGGGTCGGATAGATCGTCCCGATCCCGATATGCGCGCGCCCGTCCGCGGCATAGATTTGTTTCAGGTCGGCGCTCGACACGGCAAAGACTTCGGCGCCCGGCATGGGATAGCGGGTCACGCCGCGCCTGAAGCTGTAGAGCTTTCCGGTCAGCCGCTCTTCGCTTCCTTCGCCCAGGAAATCGATATCGGCGGATATCCATTCGCCCTCTCCCGCCCGGTCGAGCGCGAGCGCGCGAATATTCGCGATCAGCCAGATGCCATCCATCCGGACCTTGATCTGGCTGCCGACCTGTCCCGCCGATGCGATGACGGGATCGCTGTTTTTGGCGAGTAATTCGACCGCGACCCGGTCAAGCAGGATACGGCTGCTTCCCCCGCCGATCGCGAGCACGCAGCCGATCGGAGCAAGCGCCGAGTCGCCCGCGGCGATCGCTTCGCCAAGCGGCACTCCGTTCGAGAAATGATGGGCATCTGGCATTTGCGACATTTGGTGGTCGAGCCTTTTCGACGGGTTCGATTCGGTCGTGCCCGAAAGGTCGTAAAGATACCGTTCCGGCCGGCCGCTCAAATTCGTCGCGAAACCCATCCCGCGGCCCAGCCGAGCCCGGCCGACAGCATCACTGCGACCAGTCCGTAGGCAATCGACTTTCGCTCGGCCGCGCGGGCAACAAAACGCTCGAAACCCGATTTGCGTATCTCGATGTCACGCGTAGCCGCCGCCAGGACACGGCCGTCGCGGATCAGGAACGTCTCGGCGGTGAAACGGCCGACCGGCACCCGTGCGGGAATGGCAAGCCGCGCGCGATACAGTACGCCGTCGGTGATGGCGACCGCACCCGGTGCCGCATAATAAAGCCCGGCGCGGCGTTTCAGGTCGACCAACCCGGCCTGGAACCGATCCTGCTCGACGAGCGGTGCGCTCGACGCGGGCGAGAGTTGCAGGCTGTCGAGGCCGAGTTCGTAGATCGCGCGCGTACGGTCATCGACCAGTTCCTCGATCGGACGCGACGAGGCGATGGCGTAAAAGGACGGGGCCGAACGATAGCGCATCCGCGCTGCGTTGACCCAGATCCCCGCCACCTTCTCTTTCTGGCGCACCATGATCGATTGTGTCGGCCCCTTTACGACGACGACGATATCGGTCGGCTTGGTGTCGCTCGGCACGCGTCCGCCGGGGTAGAGAATCGCACCGAACAGCAGCAGTTCGGCGCCGGTAAAGCTGTAGGCGATGTCGATCGTCCGCTGCGAAACATCGGGGACGAGCACCGGCTTCGCCTCGGCGCAGAGCAGCGGCGCGGCAAGGATCAGCAGCGCCTCGCGCCTCACGACAAGGCGACCGTGAAGAGCTGGTCGGGTTGCCAGACCAGCCCGAGCAGGATTCGGCATCCGACCAGCAGCACCATGACCGCGAGCGCCAAACGAAGATATTCGGGCTTCAACTGCGTTGCGAGGCGCGCCCCGATTTGTGCCCCCGTCACCGACCCGATCAGGAGCAACCCGGCTAGCACGATGTCGACCGCTCGCGTCGTCGTCGCATGCACCATCGTCGCGACCGCTGTCACGAACAGCGTCTGGAACAGCGAGGTTCCGACCACCGCCGACGTCGCCATGCCGAGCAGATAGATCATCGCAGGCACCAGGATGAAGCCGCCGCCGATGCCGAGCAATATCGTCAGTATACCCGTCCCGAACCCAAGCAGCAGCGGCGCGATGGGGGAGATATAGAGGCCCGAGGTATAAAAGCGCGTACGCAACGGCAGGGAAGCGACAAGCGGATGATGCCGGCGCTTGCGTGCCTTGGGCGGTCGCCGCCCCTGCGCCACTCTGATCGCGGCGATCGATTCGACCGCCATCAGCGTGCCGATCGATCCCAGCAGCACGACATAGACGATCGCGATCACCGTATCGATCTGCCCGCTTTGCTGAAGCAGGCGGAATATCCATGCGCCGAAGAACGACCCGGCAATGCCGCCTGCGACCAGCACGCCGCCCATCTTCATGTCGACGCCGCCACGCCGGATATGCGCAAAGACGCCCGAAACACTGGCCCCCGTCACCTGGCTTGCGGAGGAGGCGGCGGCGACGGTCGGGGGCACCCCATAGATGATCAGCAGCGGCGTCGTCAGAAACCCGCCGCCGATCCCGAACATCCCCGACAGCAGCCCGACGCCAAGGCCCAATGCGATGATGACGAACGCGTTGACCGACAGGTTGGCGATGGGAAGATACAGGTCCACCGCTGCCCGATACGCCCCTCGCGCTTGCTAGGCTAGAAGTCGGTTCCGACCGATAGCGCGATGCCCGATCCCGGACTTGCCGATCCCGCGATCCGCGCGCGGTAGTCGAGCGTCAGGCGAAGCGATTTGCCCGCGACCGGCACGGCAACGCCGATGGTGGGGCCGATATCGACACGCGCCGTCCCCGGCTGCACACCGCCCCATGCGCCCGCGCCGACATCGATTTTGATGCCCCCGACCGCCGCTACGGGCCGCGTCATCCGCGCCGCGCCGTCCGCAAAACCGATGACCCCGTCCCGCGCGATGACCCCTGCCTGACCATAGGCTTCCAGGCGAAAATCCGCGACGACCGGGGTCGGATCGAGCCCTGCGATAACGCCAGCGGTCGGACCGCCGCGTCCGCCGTCCAGCGATACCCGCTCCTCCGCGAAAATGCGGACCGGCGCCTTGATCGGCTTCCATTCCACACCGATCGCCGCCTCACGCCCCCGTCCCGACAACGGCGTCGCGACCCGTGCTGTGACCGCGACCCGGCGCGTATTGCCCAGTGCATAGGCAACCCGGAACCCGGCCTGTGACGCGCCGAGTTGTCCGCCGAGCAGCGATCTGGTCTGGCCGCCGCGCGCGATCAGCCAGGCGCTGCCGCTGAAGCGCGATCCGGCGGTTCCGGCCGGGCTCGGCTGACGTGGCGGCGCGATCAGCGCGACCGTTTGCGGCGAACGCTCGGGCAAGGGCGCGACCGTCCGCTCGCCGTCAACAGGCGACGTGGGCGGCAATGCGGCAGTACCCGGCGCGGCCATCACCAGCGTCCTCGCCGCGGGTCGGACCCAGGCAGCACCGAACCCGCGCATCTCGACGCCGCCCCCTGCCGCCACAAGCTCAGCGCTGCGTGCCGCGACCGCCTTTGCGGCCTCGAAAACCGGCGGCGCTACGGGCCACATCATCGCGGCGCGCACGACCGCCCATCCCGCCATCGACGCGACGAGAAAACGTAAGGGGCGGCCTCCGCTCATACGCCCTCCGGAATGCCGTCGGCGGGAAATTCATGCCGCGTCTTGTCCCAGACCGGCGCATGGCCGCGCAGCATGGAGATGTACCGCATGACCGCGCGCGGCGCCGCCAGCAGCGCCACGAAATTGCCGACGACGAAGCGCGGCAGCGCCAGCAGCGCCTCGACCCTCCCGTACGTCCGCCCGGTAAACGCGACGCGCATCGCTAGCCGCCACGCCAGCAGCAAGGCGTTGGCGATCAGGATCCACAGGCCGCCTTCGATCGGTGCGCTGATGGGCAATCCGGTCCCGCGATGGATCGCCATGCTTAGCCCCCAGAGCAGCAATGCGGCATAGGCCGTGGCAAGCACGACCATCGCAATCGGCGCGCGCCGGTCACGCATCCGCATCCAATGGTCGCTGAGCGCAAGCGGCCGCGCCCAGCCCGTCCGGTCCCATCCCGCAAGCGCGATCCCCGTCATCCAGCGCGCTTTTTGACGGACGGCGGCCTCCAGCGTTCCGGGGAAATAGGCGCGCACGGCGACCAGATCGCGTTTCGGGTTCGCGCTTTCGCCCGCATCGTCGCGCACCCGCGCGAACAGTCCGCGTTCGCCGAGCTCGGCGACGCGCAGACCGAGTTCGTAATCTTCCGTAAGGCTGGTCGAATCAAAGGGTTCACCGCCGCGGCCTTCCGCAATCCGGGCCAGCACCGCGGGCGCGATCGCGCACCCCGTGCCCGCAAGCGGCATCCCCGCGCCGAGCGCCGTTCTGACGACGAGCTGTTTGCTGTGCGCTTCAACGCATTCGCCGTTACCGCAATGATGGTACCGCTTCTGGATTGATCGATTCAAAGCCCATTGCGCCCGCGATTCGTTGCGTGTTACTCATTTGATGGGTTGGCGGAGAGAGAGACATGAGTACCTTGCAACACGAAATCGACAGGAATTTCGACAGTTTTCAGCGCGTGATCAAAACCTATTTGCCTGAGCACAAAGGTGAATGGGCGCTGTTGCGACATGGCGAAGTGCATTCGCTTCATCCGACGGCCGGTGCGGCGGAAACGCGCGGGGCCGGTATGTTTGCGGACGATCTCTTCTCTGTCCAGGAGGTCAGCGATGCCGTCGTCGATCTCGGGTTCTTCTCGCACGTTGTTGCCTAGTGCGGACGATCACCGGTCCGGTCGATGAGCATCGCCGGTTGATAATCGATGTCGCGGTACAACCCGCACAAATGATTGTTCCGGACGTTCAGCCGGTGGCATTTGCGCCGGTGACGAGTGCAAGTGCGTTACGAGGTCTGATCGATACCGGCGCGCAGGTGACCTGTATCACTCGCGCTGCGGCGCGAAAGATCGGGTTGAAGTCCCGCGGCAAGCAGCGGCTCGGCAGCGTATCGGGCATCGAGCTCCACAACCAGTTCCGGTTCGTCGCGGGCGCGCTGTACGACGACGCCGGTACGCGGGGATATTACTGGTTCGATGAAGTCATCGGTGTGGATTTTCAAGACAATGACGATTTCGACGTGTTGATAGGCATGGATATCATCACGCAAGGCGACCTGACGGTGGGGCGGGATCGCATTTTTACTTGGCGGCTGCCTTAGCCTGTCGCGGTGCGGGGGTGTTGGGCGAGGGTCAGCACCTCGTCGATGTGGCGGATGATTTTCAGGTCGACGCCGCGTTTGCGCGGGGACGGGGTGGCAATGATGCGGGCGATCAGCTTGCGCAGGCGGGGCACCGCCTCGATCCGGGTCGCTTCGTCGGCGAGCGATGCGGCCAGATCGTCGATCGCGCGCGCGTACTGGCCGGCGAGCCCCGGATGGAGGGTCAGCACGGGGAGCGCGTCGAGCCCGGCAATTTCTTTGGTCAGCCGGTCGCGTTCATCACGCGCGGCGGTCAGCAGCTCGCGGATCTCTGCAAAGTCGCTGCCGCCCGCCGCGACCGCGTCGACCAGGCGGCGGACCTTGCGCTCCGCTTCCGCCAGCCGCCTGCGCAACCGGTCGCCGTCGCGCGTCACCGCCTGGACCTGGCGGGTATGTTCGCGGGTGTATTCGCGCAAATAGGCGGAGACGACGTCGGGGGCGAGCATCTGATCCTTTAGTTCGTCGAGCACGCGCCGTTCATATTCGGCGCTCGCGATCAGGCGGCGGTTGGCGCATGCGCCGCTGTCCGCCCGGTTGCATCCCCACCAGCCCTTGCGCGTGATGATCAGCCGCCCGCCGCAGACGCCGCATTCGCCGAGACCCGACAGGATGTGGCGCGGACGGCGCTGGCGCTCCCCGTGCGGGGTCGAGCGGCGCGCGATCTGATCCTGAACGTCGTGCCAGAGCGCGTCGTCGATGATGCGCAGATGCGGCGCTGCGCCGGTTGCGATGCCGCCGGCGCCGGGGCGGTTGCGGCGTTCGCGGGTGCGCGGATCGGTGACGCTGCGGCTGCGTCCGTAACTGAGTGTCCCCGCATAAACCGGGTTGCACAGCACGCCAAAGCCGATCGCGCGGTGACCGATCAGCGACGACGCGCGCCAGATGCCGCCGCGCGGGCCGGGGATGCCGTCGGCGTTCAACCCCTTCGCAATCGCCAGCGCGCTTTTCCCCGCGGCATATTCACGATAGATGCGGAGCACGATTTGGGCGCGATCGGGATCGATTTCGCGCAAGCCCCGAACCGGTTCGCCGCGGTCGTCGATGCGGATGACGCGGCGGTACCCGAAGGCGACGCCGTTCGCGGCGCGGCCCTGGGCAATCGCGCCGACATGGCCGCGGCGGACGCGGTGGGCGAGGTCGGTGCGCATCTTTGCATCGAACAGGCCCTTGATCGTGCCGGTGATGTCGTCGACCTCTCCGTCGATCAGGGTGAACAGCCGCGCGCCCGCGAAATTGATCCGCTCGCGGACCGCGAAGGCGTCGCCCTGATGGCGGGCGATGCGGTCGGTCGATTCGGTCAGCACCTGGTCGATGCCGCCCGCCTCGACCCGTTCGAGCAAAGCGGCGAGGCCGGGGCGCTGATCGCCGCCGGTGCCGGCCGCGCCACTGATCGCCTGATCGTGATATTCGCCGGTCACGCTCCAGCCTTCGCGGTCCGCGCGCGCGCGGCAGGCGTTTAGCTGATCGTCGACCGAACGGGGATTCTGAAGGTGGCTAGAATAACGGGCGTAAATGACGGTGCGCACGGGCGGAATCCTTGGCAGCTGCGGCAATGTCCCTTGCCGCGTGCGCGCGCGCAAGGGCTTTGGCAAAGGCGATGACGTCGGGGTGCGACGGCGGGGCCGGCCGGGGCACAGAACGCGAGGTGCTCACGCCGCCTGTTTCCAGGCGCGCGCGGCGGCGCGCAGCGCGAGCGTCGTGTCGACCAGAAAGCGTACTGACATTTCGCCGGTCCGCCGCTGCCACCAGAGCAGCGCCCCGCACGCGGCGGCGTAGCTTTCGTGGTGCAGCCAGGGCCGGATGCGGTGGCTGAGCGGGTCGTTCGCATCGGTGAGCGCCCAAAGTTCCTCGCGCGTCATCCGGCCGAAATGCGCGCGTTCGGCGATCATCGCGTCGTGCGCGCGGGCCGCGCGCCGCGCCGCCCCGGCGGTGACCTGTTCGAGCATCGCCAGCAGGTCGCGCTGGCTTGCCGCCCCGGCGGTGACTGGATCGGGTAGGGGCGCGAAATCGACGACCGCGCGCCAGTGGGCGGCGAGGGCGGCGGCGATGCGGAGCCTATCGCGCGCTTCGTCCGCATCCAATTTGCCCGCCGCGACCAGGTCCGGATCGGCGCGGGCGCGGTTGTCGCGGATGTCGGCGGCGACGATCGCCAGTTCGGCATGCGCGTCGGCGAAGCGGGGCCGGGTGCCGGGCCCGGTCATGCGGCGGGCGCGAACAGGTCGCGCTGATCGGGATCGATCCGGTCGAGCCAGGCGCTGACAAGCCGGGCGCGCGTTCCGGCACCCGCCGGTGTCGCGGCGCGCAGCCGTTCGATCGCGGCGCGCAGCGCCGCTTCACGGGTCGCGTGCGATTTGCTCCGGATGGTGAGCGGAAAGGCATAACCGTGGCCGTCGAGCGCCACGGCGGTTGCCTGCCGCCAACCGTCGACGGCGGGAGCGAGGAGGATTTCGGCGAAGGGGACGCCCCACCAGCCGCGCACGTTCCTGGCAAAGACCATCCGCTCGACCGGACCGAGCGTCACCGGCGCGGCGGTCACAGCCCCGCCATCCATGCGCCCGCGATGCCGATCAGCATCCACGCAATCAATGCCGCGGCCGCGATCAGTGTCGCGCGCATGAACGGGTCGGTCAGTTCGCCTTCGCGGCGCGGTCCCTGGAGCGGGCCAAAGCGGGACAGATCGCCTTCACGCGTCCGCCATTGTCCCAGCGGGGCTTGTAGATCGCGTGGCGGGCGCGGAGTTGCCAGCAGGACAGGTCGGTCCGCCCCGCCGCCACCAGCGCGAGCGTGCGGCCGTACCGGTCGCTCCCGAAACGCCGGATCGTCACCGGTCCCCGGCGCAGTGCCGCGCGCAGGCTCTCCGTCGCCGCCACCGGATCGCCCGGCGCGCAGACCCGGCCCGTCCGGCAATGCCCCGGCAGTTCCGGCGCATCGATCCCGAGCAGCCGAACGCGTTCCGTCCGCGCCGCTGTCCGTCCGCAGCGCAACGTGTCGCCGTCGGTCACCGAACAGGTCAGCGCGAGAAGCATCAGAGGGGCAAGAATCATCAAACGAACTTTCGGCAAGAAGGGCGGCGTGAGGGGGAATGTGCCTCAGGAAAGGTCCGTGCGCGCCGAGCGCTCGCGCGCGAGTGTGCGCGCCATGATGCTGATCAATTACGGGTTCCGGCGTGATTTCGGACATTGGTGCCTCCAAGCCCGGAAGGGGCCGTGGAAAGCGACGTACGCTAAGAGCGTACGTTCCGTCAAGCTAGAACGTACACTGAAAACGTACAGGTTTATCCTTATGCTGGCGCTGAGGAGAAAATTATGGGCGAATACACTGTATCAATCGTCGGCGAGTTACATTGTCAGAAGCAGATAAAGTCGGCTCGTATTGGTGAACCGGTTGAATTTGTTCCCGAGCCATTAAACAAATTTGATTCGCGGGCCATCAAAGTAACAACGTGTGATGGGAGCGCTCTCGGCTACCTAGAGCGCAACGGATGGCTTACACGCGTGATCCTCGACGACAAAACCGAGGTACGCGCGAGCATTCGCGACATTACCGGAGGAGTGCGAGGAAAGCCGTCGCGGGGCGTTATTCTTACCGTCTTGACCGCGCATACAGTGTCTAAAAAGCGGAAGGGATGGTTTGCGCGGTTATTTAGTTAAAGCGCCTGTGACTGTGCTGTT
Organism: Sphingomonas sp.; assembly: GCA_965219075.1. GTDB lineage: Bacteria > Pseudomonadota > Alphaproteobacteria > Sphingomonadales > Sphingomonadaceae > Sphingomonas. Next base: position 553,292 of record CBDCMM010000002.1, on the reverse strand, counting down.
GTTGAGAATTCAGTACAATACCGATGATCCGAACGCCGTCGTCGGAAATACTGTCCTTGCTGGGTTCGCCAACCATGATCGGTTCGCTCCATTCCGGGCGCGTGGATTCAGCACGTAGAACGAGAACGCCATCCTCTAACGCCAGCCGCTTGCAAGTCATTTCGGTCAGATCATGGCGTTGACGTTCAACGATGACAAGATCGCCCGGTTGGGCTTTGATATCAGTAAACTTGATCCAAAGAACCTCCAATTCAGAACCTGGCGGGATAGTCTTGTCCATCGATTGACCTTCCATCCTCACCGCGAATCTTTTGGCGCCGCCAAATGGTGGGGGTCCGACGTCGATTTCATACTGCTCATCGCCAGGCCAGTCCGTCTGTTCACGCCATATTCCGGCTTCAACCGTGCCTTTCACGGTCAACTTTTCGGTAAGCATCCGATTGATCGGAACGAGCACTTCCGAAAAAGATAATGCCAATATCTCGTCGGCAGTAACGGGCGGACTGCCCTTCCCGTCAAGCCCGCGTGATAGGGCTACGGCCGCTTCCGGCGGGAGCGGGGCAGTGAAATCAGTTGAAAAATACCGCTGCACTGACGACCGCCCCCTATAGCCGGCGGTTCTGGCGATCGCGTCCAAAGACAACCTCAGCCGGTTCTTTATCTTTAACAGTTCAACACCGGTTGAAGGCGGATCGCTCATCACCTGAGTGTCCGCTATCAATCGTCCGTTTTCTACGTTGACGAACGTACGTCGTGGGCGTACGCCAGGAGAATGAAAACCCATTCGGAAATTATCGCGCTGCTTGGGGGTATCCGAAAAGTGGCACTGATGCTCGGGCACGCGAGCCATACCACGGTGCAGGGCTGGGCCGATCGCGATAAAATTCCGGTTGGTCATTGGAGCCTACTCATCACGGCATCGCAAGACACGGATACGCCGCTAGTTCTCGACGACCTAATACCGCCTGATCTTCGCACCCCCAACGAAGAGATCGCGGCGTGACTATTGCCGCGTCCCCGGCGGTTCCGCGTCGAGATGATCCGCCATATTCGACAGATCCCGCTACAGCAGCCGCGCTTGCGCGCGCACAACGCCGCGCAGTTCTTCGAGTTCGGTCATGGTTCGGCCTTTCGTCGGTGGGTGGAAGCACGACGATAGCGGACGGGACGGGCGGCACAATCGCCCGTCCCGAAAGCGCGCGCATCCCGAAAGTCCATCCGTGCGATGCCGTCCTGATCGCGCAATGGCCATTACCGCGCGCCATGTCAGACCTGCATCCGGTCGTAGCAATCGTCGCACAGATACTGGCTGGTTGGTGCGCGGCACAGCGAGCAGCGGCCCGGCGGCGCGCGCCGTCCGCGCAGCCAGCGGAGCAGCGCGCGCAGACGCGGCACGGCCAAGACCGGCTCAGGGATGCGCGGCATGACGGGGTTTTCTGTCCAACATTTAATCCATGTAATCGAAAGGGGTGCGCGGGATCATGCGTGACGACGACCCGGTGGCGCGAAATCTCGCGGTGAAACAGGGAATCTTCTTTGCCGCGTGCGAGCGGCGGGGGCTGACGCTGGCGGCGCTGGCGGCGGCGACGGAGATTCCGGCGAGCACGCTGGGGTCGTACAAGCCGGTCCATTCGCGCGCGACCGCGCTGATGGGGCTGTGCGTGTTCAACAAGCTGGCGCGGGTGGTGCCGGCCGAGCTGATGTCGATGCTGATCGAGGACAGCGGGTTCCAGCTGGCACCGGTCGATCCGGTCGCGGCGGACTGGCTGGGGCTGGGCGGGCGGACGGCGGCGTTCGCGGCGAAGGTCTGCCAGTTCCAGCAGACGGGCAATCACATCGATCATCGCGAAGCGGCCGAGCTGCGCGACGAAATGCTGATCATCATCGCCGAAGGGCACGGCGCAATCGCGGTGCCGGGCGGGGGTGCGAAATGAGGCGGGCGGCGAAAATGCATTTGCGGGCGACACCGCCGAACGAAGGCGCGCGATTGCTGGCGCGCTGGATCGCCGGGCAGGGCCCCGGCGCGCTCGACCGGTTCGCGGCGGCGATCGGGCATGACGTCGCGACCGTCGACCGGTTGCTGTCGGGGGAGATCGCGCCGGGTCTGACGCTCCGCCACCGGGTCTGGCTGGCGAGCGAGGGCGCGGTCGGACATTATCCTTGGACGAACAAGGCGGAGGGCGGGTGGTTCGACGCCGTGTCCCCCCGCTTTTCGATCCGGAACCGCGCCGCATGACGGCGTCACGAAATCACGCGGGCGCGGCGCAACCGCGGCGTCGCCTGCGTGCCGGCGGGGCGGGGGAGTCCTCCCTTGCCCCTTCCCCGCCGGAAAATGGCAAAGCCGAAGCGGACAGCGGGCCCCCGGTGATGGCGACGCCGGACATCGCGTCCTGGGCCGAGAACGCGGCGGCGGGCGACATGCTGGTGTACGCGACGCGGCCGTGGCTGCCGGTGGCGTCGCCCGCCGCCGCGTTCCTGCGCCGCCTGGCCGAGCAGGGGGTGGTCACGCTGACGCAGAAGCGACGGCACGATTTGGCGGGGTGGTTCGATTACCGCGCGACGCGGACGGCGCGGGCATTTTGCGAGCGCCCGCCACGCCGCGCGCAGACCAGTCCGAAATCGGCAGCGCTGTCGGCGGAGGTCGCGGCGATCAACGCGCTGCTGCCCGTACTCAACCGGTATGCGCGGTTCAACCGGCCGTGTCCGACCGACGCGCAGCTGGGGTTCCTGACCGGCATGCCGCGTGACCGGATCGCGCCGACGATCGCGGCGCTGAAACGCGAAAACATGATCCGGGTGCTGGCGGCGAAAGCGCCGACCTTGCGCATCGTGGTGATGGTCGAGAGCGGATACCGGACGGGGATCGTCGCATGAGTGCTGTAAAGACAGGCGCGGGGGACACGGCCGCGCAAACGATCGGCGTCGAGGTGGCGGCGATGCGCGCGGCGCTGAAAAGCGTGACCGGCGCGATCGAGCGGCGGAACACGGTCCCGATCCTGACGAATGTGCGGCTGGATGTAACTGACGGGCGGATCGCGTGCGCGGGGACCGACCTGGATGTCTGGCTGACGACCAAGGTCGACGCAACGGGGGACGCCGGGTTCGCGACCACGGTCGAGGCGGCAACTTTGGCGAATGTGTTCGCGAAGCTGCCGCAGGACGGAGTGGCGCGGATTGGCATCGAGGACAAGCGGCTTATCGTGTCGGCGGGGCGTGCCCGGTTCACGTTGCCGGTGCTGCCGGTCGACGGGTTTCCGGCCGCACCGGACCGGTCGTGGGACGCGGATTTCACGATCGACGCGGCGGTGCTGCGCGATGCGCTGTCGCGGGTGCGGCATGCGGTGTCGAGCGAGGAGACGCGCTATTATCTGAACGGGGTGCTGATGCACGCGGACGCGGACGGGCTGCGGTTCGTCGCGACCGACGGGCACCGGCTGGCGGCGGTGACGATCGATCCGCCGCAGGGCGCAGCGTCGATGCCGGACGTGATCGTGCCGCGCAAGGCGGCCGGGGTGCTGTTGCAGATGCTCGACCGGTGCGAGGGGCCGGTCGCGGTCGTGACCAGCGCGACGGCGATACGGTTCGCGGTTGGCGGCACGGTGCTGACGGCGAAGGCGGTCGACGGGACGTTCCCCGATTACACGCGAGTGATTCCGGTCGCGAACGAAAAGAGGCTGACGATCGATCGCGCCGCGCTGATCGCGGCGATCGACCGGGTGATCACGATTTCGAGCGACAAGACGCGGGTCGTGAAGGTGGCGCTGGAACGCGACCTGCTGACCGTGTCGGTGACGTCGCTGGAGAACGGGGCCGCGCGCGAGGACATTCCGTGCGGGTATCAAAGCGACCCGCTGGAATTCGGGCTGAATGCGCGGTTCGCGCTCGATACGCTCGGCCAGCTGAGCGCGGGCACGATCATCGCCGATTTCGCGGCGCCGGGCGATCCGACGCTGTGGCGCGACGCGGAAGACGCGGCGGCGGTGTTCGTCATCATGCCGATGCGGGTGTGAGCCTGTGATCCGTGATTTATGGCAACATGTAAGCCAGGCTTACACGTTCGGATGTCCGGCAATGGTTCGTCACGCCGTTCGATTATTCGCCGCGATCCTCCCGCGCGCCCGGACCGGCTGCTGGTGCGGTTCGCGGCTCGACAAAGATGAGGATGTGCACGGGCGGTACGTGCAGGCCGACTGGCTGGGGCTGACGATCGAGATCTGCATCGGGAAGCGGGGCGGGTGATGGCGGATATCGTCGACATGGCGAGCGGGCTTGAGGCGGAGCATTTCGCGCGCGCGTGGTCGCGGGTGCGGGCGTCGATGCCCCGCAGGATTCCGGCAGGGGTGGCCGGGATTTGCGACGGATGCGGCGAAGACATGCCGCGGCTGGTGAACGGGCGGTGCGGATATTGCCGCGACGGCCGGGCGCCGCTCGACAGGCCGATGCCGCTCGACCGGCCGGTGCGAGCGCAATCACAGAACAGACAGGAGACGGAGACGATGGCGAACACGGTGAGAATAGAATTTTCGGGCGACGCGTTCGCGGTGATCCGGGCGGAGGCGGACCAAACGGCGGTGTCGATGGCCGAAGCGGCGCGCGAGCTGGTGCTGGCGGCGGCCGGGGAGAATGATTCCGCGGACGCCGCGGACGACCTGGCGGCGATCGCGGTCGAGGACCTGCTGGGCGAGCTGGCGCGGCGGTTCGAGACGGCGGGGATGGCGGCGGCGCTGGAAGCCGATCTGGCCGAGGCGACGGACCGGGCGGCGCGGGCGGAGGCGAAGCTGGCCGCGCTGCGCGAGGCGCTGGCATGAGCAGCGTCAACAAGGTCATGCTAATCGGCAATCTGGGCCGCGATCCGGAAGCGCGGTCGTTCGCGAATGGCGACGAGGTCGTCAGTTTCAGCATCGCCACGGGCGAATCGTGGAAGGACAAGGCGACGGGCGAGCGCAAGGAACGCACCGAATGGCACAATGTCGCGGTGATGAATCAGGGGCTGTGCCGGATCGCCAAAAACTATCTGCGCAAGGGATCGAAGGTTTACGTCGAGGGGCAGCTGCGCACGCGCAAATGGCAGGACCAGTCGGGCAATGACCGCTGGCTGACCGAAATCGTGCTGGGGGCGTTCAACGCGGCGCTGACGCTGCTCGACAAGCGCGAGGGCGATCCCGGGCGGCATGATTATTCCGGGCACCGCGACACGCCTGGTGGATCGGGCGGGGGCGGTTCGGGCGGCGGGGGTTCGGGCGGCGGGGGATCGGGCGGGGGTTCGGGCGGACATGCCGATGATCTGGACGACGACGTTCCGTTCTGAGGCCGCTCCGCCCGCGCCTTTTGCCGGGTGAGACCGCAGCATCATCGTTTCAGGGGTAATTCGTCACAGTGTCCGCCACCGACCTTCCGTCCGCCATGTGCCAGGCGGCGCTGCAATATGCGCGCCGCGGCTGGGCGGTGTTCCCGTGCCGGGAACGCGACGAGACGGTCACGACCGCCGCGGGCGCGACGCGCGTCCTGAAAGCCAAAGCCCCGTACACGGGGAAGGGGCTGAAGGACGCGACGACCGACGAGGCGCGAATCCAGGCGTGGTGGCGGCAGCATCCGCACGCGCTGATCGGGGTGCCGACCGGGATCAACGGTTGTTTCGTACTCGATTTCGATCCGCGCACCGATGCGGAGACGGGTGAAATCTGGTCGCTGGAACGGCTGAAAGGCGAATTGGAGGCGCAGATGGGCTGCGCGCTGCCGCAATCGGTGACGGCGATGACGCAGTCGGACGGGGTGCATCTGTTCCTGCGCCAGCCGCCGGGCGACCCGATCCGCAACCGCGGCAATCTGCCCCAACATGTCGATGTGCGCGGGCTGGGCGGCTATGTGATCGCGCCGCCGAGCGGGATGGCAAGCGGCGCGCGGTACCGGTGGCTTGATCGGGGGGATTGGCGCGACGACGGCGATATCGCCGAAGCGCCGGCGGCGCTGATCGAAGTTCTGCGTGCGAAAAAGGCAAAGCCCGCATCCCCGCTGCGCACGGCAGCGGCAACGCGCGCCCGCGATCGGTCGCCGGGCGCGCGCGAGGACGCGGTCGACGCGGCGCTGCGCAAATATGCGATGAGCGCGCTCGAAGGGGAATGCCGCGCGGTGCGGCAGGCTCCGTCGGGCAAGCGTAACAGCCAGCTGAACATCAGCGCGCTGAAGATCGCGAGCCTGGTCGCGTCGGGGGTGATCGACGAACGCTTCGCGCGTGGTACGATCGAGGCGGCGGCGCGTGACAATCCGGGCGAGGACGACGAAGCGCAGCTGCTGGCGACGGTCGCGTCGGGCTGGACCGCAGGACTGCAAGGTCCGCGCGATCTCGGCGAGATCGCGGCTGCAACCCGCGCGCGAGCGGAGCGGCCGCGCGGGCCCTCCCATGTTTCCGACTCCGGCCGGGCGTCTTCCCCCGGCCCCGGCAACTGGCAAAACATGGGGTCAAGCTCCCAATCGGGAGGCGCGGGCTTCGATCGTCAGGGAAACGGGGTGCGGGGGGTCGCGGGGGAAGACGTGACGCGCGATTGCGCGATGCTGCCGCACACCGACCTCGGCAATCTGCAACGCTTCCTCAGGCGGTATGGCGACGATTTCCTGTATGTCGAGCAATGGGGCTGGCTGGCATGGGACGGGCGGCGCTGGAACCGCGACATGGCGCTGGCGCTGCTGGGGCGGGCGGCGCAGAACACGATGCGCGCGATTCAGGGGGAAGCGGCGCTGGTGCGCGCGACCGGGGTGGCTGAAACCCCGACACCGATCGAGGCGAGCGATGCCGGGACGCTGGCCGAGCACGCGGCGCGGCAGGACGGCCGGATCGACCGGGTGATCAAGGCGGAGGTGCGCGGCGGCGATCCGCTGCTGCTGTCCGACACGATCGCGAAATGGGGGCGGACGTCGGAAAGTGCGGGGCACATCGCGTGCATCGCCAAGCTGGCGGAGGCGCGGCTGTCGGCCCGGCCCGACGATTTCGACGCCGATCCGCTCCGGCTGAACGTCGCGAACGGGACGCTGGTGTTCACGCGCGGCGAGGCCGGGGACGCACCCGGTTCGGGGGCGCAAGTGACGCTCGCCGCGTTCGACCGCCGGGACCGGATCACGAAGATCGCCGATGCGGATTATGACGCGAACGCGAAATGCCCGAAATATGATGCGTTCCTGGCCGAGGTTCAGCCGGATGCGGACATGCGCGCGTTCCTGGATGCCTGGTCGGGGTACAACGCGCTGGGGCTGGCGGATGCGCAGAAAATGGCGCTGTTTTACGGGCAGGGATCGAACGGCAAGGGCGTGTGGGTCAACACGCATGCCGGGATACTGGGCGATTATGCCTGGGCGGCGGCGATCGAGACGTTCATCGACCAGGGCAAATATAAAAAGGGCGGCGATGCCTCGCCCGATCTGGCAGCGCTCGCCGGGCGGCGGATGGTGTACGCCAACGAGCCCGAGGAAGGGTCCAAATTTTCGGACGGGCTGATCAAGGCGATGACGAGCGACGAGCCGATCGGCGGTGTGCGCGAACTGATGAAGCCGCCGTTCCAGCTGCTCGTCACGTTCAAGAACACGGTGTCGGCGAACAACCGGCCAAAGATCGGCACGGACCACGGCATCCAGCGCCGGATGCAGGTCGTCCCCTGGAATGTCATCATTCCCGACGAGCGGCAGGATTTGCAGCTGAAGCCCAAATTGAAGGCGGAAGCGAGCGGTATCCTGAACCGGATCGTGCGCGGTGCAATCGTCTATTTGACATCGGGGCTGCCGTCGGCGGAGGCGATCCGCGAGGCGACGAAGGCGTATCTCGACGAGAACGACATTCTCGGCAAGTTCCTGGCGCTGTGCATCGTACGGACGCCCGATGCGACGATCGGGGCGAGCGCGCTGCACGAACTGTTCGCGGCCTGGCAAAGCTGGGCGCAGCTGCTCCCTGCAAGCGGCAAGCCGTGGTCACCCAAATATCTCTCCGCGCAGATGGAGAAGAAGCAGTTCCGCAAGCGCAAATCGAGTTCGATGCTGTGGGACGACATCGCGGCGCAGTTCGAGCCGCATGACTTCATCGATCACGAAGGAAGGCCGGTGACCGCCGCGCTGCCGCCGCCGAAATACCCCGATGCGACCGCGCCGCCCGCACCGATGCGCACCCCGGTGACGGAGGAGTATGACGACGATATCCCGCTGTGATCCTCCCACGCTCCCGGTTTTGGGAGGATCGCCGTTTCTCGAAAACCGCCGCTTTGCGCGGTTCCGGGAGGCTTTGGGAGGTTGGGAGCATTTCCCGGACCCTTCCACATAATGCGCGCGCAGGCGCGCACACGGAACGACCACGTATTTCGCTCCCAACATCCCAGAACGAGGTTATATGTCTGATATTGTTACATTCTATCCTCCCAATCATCCTCCCATCAATGGGAGTTTGGGAGCATATAGCTTTGACATGATACAGGACCGGCTGGTCGAGGCGATGATCACGTGCTGGCGGCATCCGGACCGGGAACGCGGGTGGCAGCGTCTGCGGTCGCACTGGCCCGAGGTGACGCGCGAGGCGGGCGATTACGATGCGCGCGGCGGTGACGGCTCCAGTTCGGATGTGGCGATCCGGCCCGCCGCGCTGACGCGGATCGAGACGGCGGAAATGGAAGAGGCGTTCGGCTGGGTCGACCGGCTCGCGCCGCGCGACCGGCAGCTGGTCGGGCTGGTGGTGACGCTGCTCGCGCGGGGGACGCGGGAGGTGCGGTGGAGCGCGCTGCTCGCGCCGATGGGGCTGAGGCGCGGGGCTGACGGGCTCAGGATGCGGTACGGACGGGCGATCGCGTCGATCGCGGAGCGGCTGAACGGCGGAAATCCACGAGCGGCGCTGTCAATCCCCTTTATTTCGTAAAAGGCGAAATAATTATGTTCGTCTATCGGGCAAAATGGGGGTATTTCTTGTCACGCTGGGACGGGCCTACGGGTTTGGAGCAGCATCCTCTCCTGAACTTTCACGACGGGCGGCACGGCTTCGGTTTTGCCGCCCGTCGCGTTTTCGGGGGACTGCGCCGGGGGTGTGCGCGTGAAGCTGCGAACGTTGCGATCGGCGGTTCCGCTGCTCGCGCCCCGGATCGGGACGCTGGCGGGGGACCGGGCCGCGTTCGACCGGGCGCGGGATCAGCAGACGTGGCGGCGGTGGTACAAGACGGCGCGCTGGCAGCGGCTGCGCTGGTCGGTGCTGGTGCGCGATCAGTTCACCTGCCGCTGGCCGGGGTGCGGGCGCGTCGTTGGCGATACGTCGCAGCTGGTCGCCGATCACCGGGTGCCGCACCGGGGGGATGCCGCGCTGTTCTGGGATATGAGCAATCTGTGGTGCTTGTGCAAGCGCTGTCACGATAGTGCGAAAGCGCGGGTCGAGGCGCGATTGCTAGCGGGTGCCGGGCGCGGCTGATCGGGCGCCGCGCTGGCGGGGGGGGGGGTAAAAGTTTGGAAGGGCGGGGGCGGCTAGACCACGGCTAAACCCATTGGGAGATTTTTTTTGGGTGTTTGGGATTTTGACCTGCTGGGTGATCCGGTGCCGGAAGGGCTGGGGCGGCGGGGTCGGCCTCCGCATTTGGCGACGGATGAAAACCGGCGCAAAATCATCGCGTTAGCGGCATTCGACAAGAATGAGGAACAGATCGCCGCGGCGTTATCGATCAGCGGGCCGACGCTCAGGAAGCATTATTTTCGTGAGCTGAGGTCGCGGCGTGAGGCACGGCAGCGGCTGGAGGGCAAACTGCTCGCGGCGCTGATGCGCGAGGTCGATGGTGGCAACGTGTCGGCGATCGACAAGGTCTGGAAACGGCTCGACCGGCACGATCTGGTGACGGGGGTCACGGCCCCGGTCAGCCGTGCCAAGCCGCCCAAGCCGGGCAAGAAGGAACAGGCGGTCGTCGATGCGGCGGCGGCGACGAAGAGCGGTGAATGGGGCTCTTTGCTGAGGCACTAGAATGGCGGTTTGCTTGCCCGGACTGGGCGGAGCGGCTGGCGGACGGGCGGTCGCTATTGCCCGACGACCTGCCGATCGACCAGGCGGAGGCGGAGCGCGCGGTCGCGATCTTCAACAAGCTGCGGTTGCCCGATGTGCCGGGACAACCGCTGCTGGCGGAGGCGGCGGGCGAATGGCAACGCGATATCGTGCGCGTGCTGTTCGGGTCGATCGATGCGGAGACGCGGGTCCGGGCCTTGCGCGAAATCTTTGCGCTGGTGCCCAAGAAGAACGCGAAGACGACCGGTGGCGGCGCGATCATGCTGACCGCGCTGTTGATGAACGAGCGGCCGAGGGCGGAGTTCGTGCTGGTCGGGCCGACGCAGGAAGTCGCCGACACCGCGTTCCAGCAGGTGACGGGGATGATCGAGGCCGATCCGTTCCTGAGAACGCGGTATCACGTCGCCGAGCATCTGAAGACGGTGACGGACCGGCTGACGAAGGCGCGGCTGAAGATCAAGACGTTCGATATGAAGGTGGCGACGGGATCGAAGCCCGCCGGGATCCTGCTCGACGAATTGCATCTGATGTCGTCGATGTCGGATGCGGCGCGGGTGATCGGGCAGCTGCGCGGCGGAATGATCGCGAACCCGGAAGCGTTCATGGTGATCATCACGACGCAGTCGGACAAACCGCCGGCGGGCGCGTTCAAGGCGGAACTGGATTATGCGCGCGGGGTGCGTGACGGGCGGATCACGGACAATGTCCATACGCTGCCGCTGTTGTACGAGTTTCCCGAGGATTTGCAGCGCGGCGATGGCTGGCGCGACCCCGGGAAGTGGAGCGCGGTGCTGCCCAATCTGGGGTTGTCGATCACGCTGAAGCGGCTGGTCGAGGAATATCAGGTCGCGGTCGAAAAGGGCGAAGAGGAACTGAGGCGGTGGGCGTCGCAGCATCTGAACGTTCAGATCGGCCTCGCGCTGCATACCGACCGGTGGATCGGCGCGGATTACTGGCCGGATGCGGCGGATGCGACGATCGGATTGGAAACGCTGATCGAGCGGTCGGACGTGATCGTTGCGGGAATCGACGGCGGCGGGCTCGACGATCTGCTCGGCCTCGCGCTGATCGGGCGCTGCGCGCGGACGCGCGACTGGCTGGTGTGGAACCGGGCCTGGGCGCATTCGATCGTGTGGGAACGCAGGAAAGAGATCGCGCAGCAGCTGGACGATTACATCGCGGAAGGGACGCTGGTCAGGTGCACGCATCCGACGCAGGATATCGAGGAGCTGGCGGCGATCCTGGTGCGGGCCGGTGATGCGGGTTTGCTGCCGGAGAATAACGCGATCGGGGTCGACCCGCACGGGATTACGGCTCTTCTCGGCGAGCTGGTCGGGCAGGGAATCGGCGAGGAGCAGATCATGGGCATTTCCCAGGGGTTCCGTCTGTCGTCCGCGGTGTGGGGAATGGAGCGCAAATTATCGGACGGGACACTCAGGCATGCAGGCCAGGCGCTGATGAACTGGTGTGTCGGCAACGCCAAGGTCGAGCAGAAAGGAAATGCCGTGCTGATTACGAAGCAGACGGCGGGCAAGGCCAAGATCGACCCGCTGATCGCGACGTTCAATGCGGTGATGCTGATGGGGCGTAATCCGGAAGGAATGGGGCACAGCGTCTATGAGGACCGCGGGATCATCGAAATCGATGTCGGTGCATGGGCCGCGTAGCCGAGTTCCTTGACCGCGCGCGAGGGCGCGCGACCGTAGAACCGGAGGCAATCGAGACGCCGGCGCCAGCGAGCGCTGTGGTGCCGTACCGCGACGGCGGGCGGGTCGACCGCGACGGATGGTTCGTACGGTTGTTGGGGGGTGGCGCGACGAAAGCGGGGCCATCGGTAAACGAATGGAGCGCGCTGTATCTGCCGGTTGTCTATGCGTGCGTGAACCGGATCGGCAATCCGATCGCGAATTTTCCGCTGAGCATCGTCGCGCCGGACGGGCGCGGCGGCTGGGCGCGGGTGAGCGAGCATCCCATGTCCGAGCGGCTGGGGCTGCGGCCAAATGATTTCATGTCGTCGCGGACGCTGCGCAAAACGACGCAGGCGCATGCGCTGCTCTGGGGTAACGGCTATCAGGAGATCGAGCGCAACGGTCGCGGTGAGGCGGTCGGGCTGTGGCCGCTGCTCCCCGACCGGACGCGCCCGCATCGGCGCGACGACCGGCTGGTTTTCCGTACCAATATCGCTGGTGACACGTTCGAGATCGACCAGGCCAATGTCGCGCATGTGATGGATCTGAGCCATGACGGCTATATCGGGTTGTCGCAGGTGGCGATGTCGCGCGAGGCGATGGGGATGGCAAAGGCGCTGGAGGAGTTCGGCGGGAAGTTTTTCGCCAACGACATGAAAAGCGGCGGGTTCCTGATGCATCCTGGCAAGCTGTCACCGCGCGCGCGGACCAATGTCATGGGACCGGACGGGCAAGCGCAGGCGGCACCCGAAAACCCGGCGGCGGTAGTCGAGCGGCAGGGCGGTCTCGATAATGCGCACCGGGTCAAGGTGCTTGAGGAAGGGATGAAGTTCATCCAGACGACGATCCCGCCCGAGGATGGTCAGTTTTTGGCGACGCGCGAATTCCAGATCGCCGAGATCGCGCGGATGTACGACGTGCCGCTGGTGATGATCCAGAGCATGGAAAAGACGTCGAGCTGGGGGACGGGGATCGAGCAGCTGATGCTGGGGTTCATCATCCAGACGGTCGCGCCCTGGGTGCAGGCGACCGAGCAGGAACTGAACTGGAAGCTGTTCACCGAGGCCGAGCGGGCGCGCGGGCTGAAGGTCAAGTTCAACATGAACGCGGTGCTGCGCGGCGACATGGCGGCGCGCGCGATTTTTTACAAAACGATGTTCGAGCTCGGCATGACGATGAACCAAATCCTCGCGCTTGAAGACATGAACGGGATCGGCGCGGACGGCGACATGAATTTCGTGTCGAACAACGTCCAGACGCTGGAGCGCGCAATCGCGGGCGACGGCGTGATGACGACAGGATCGGCAGAAATGGGGCAGGCGGCATGAAATATCCGTATCTTCTCGCAGCGCTTGCGTCCGAAATCTGGGCGATGGAAGAGGCAAAGCTGCTCGCGATCGTCGATCTGCTGGCGATGCAGGCGGACGGGATCACGGTCACCACGCAGACGACCGAGGCGCGGATTCCCGCCCGTACGGCGAGCGCGGTCGCCAAGCGCGACGGTGCGGTCGCGGTCGTGCCGCTGAGAGGGATTATCGCGCCGCGCGCGAGCATGACGCCGAACAGTTCGACCGGGGGCGGCGCGACGGCGGAAGAGTTCACGGGCGCGATCGAGACTGCGGCGGCGGACGACCAGGTCAAGGCGATCGTGATCGACGGCGATACGCCCGGCGGCAACGTACTGGGGATCGACGAAGCGTCGGCGGCGGTCGCGGCGGTGCGGGGCGTCAAGCCGATCGTCGTCCAGGTGACGGGGAATCTGGCGAGCGCGGGATACTGGATCGGCGCGTCGGCGGACGAGATCGTGATGAGCCCGAGTTCGCAGGCCGGGGCGATCGGGGTGAGGACCGCGTATGATGACATCACCGAGGCGCTGGCGAAACAGGGCGTCGCGCGCGAGATCATCGCGGCGGGTAAATACAAGGGCGAGGGACTGATCGGCCCGCTGTCCGGCGAGACGCGCGCATACATGCAGGGGCGAATCGAAGATTATTACACGATGTTCGTCGACCGGGTCGCAGCCGGTCGCGATGTCGCGGCTTCGGCGGTGCGCGAAGGGTTCGGCGAGGGCCGGATGCTCGGCGCGGCAGCGGCGGTCAGGGCCGGGATGGCGGACCGGATCGGCACGATGAGCGATACGCTCGCGCGTTTCGGCGTCGCGCCCAGGCGGCTCGCCAGCGAACGCGAGAAACGCGCGCTCGCGCTCGGCTGAGCGAACACAGGACGGATCGGGTTTTCCCCGTTCGCGCGCCGGCGCGGGCGATGACGGGACATGTGCACCGGCGATTTTCAAGAAGGAGCTATTTTCATGGATCTGCAAGCGCTGCGCGATAAGCGCATCAAGCTCGTCGCGGATATGCGCGGCATGATCAACGCGGCCGAGACCGAAGAGCGGGATTTTTCCGCCGAGGAACTCAGCGCGTATGACGAAAAGAAGGCGGAACTCGATCAGCTCGACGCGCGAATCGCGCGCGCGGTGCAGATGGCAAGCGCCGAGGCGGCGAGCGATGCGGTGACGCCGGCGGCGGCGCGCGGCGCGGCGGTCGGATCGGTGCCGCAAGGCCCGTCGGCGCGGCGTGAATTCGAAAGCCTGGGCGAATTCATGTCGGCGGTACGGTTCAATCCGAACGATCAGCGGCTGAATTTCGTCGAAAGCATCGGCGGCAATGCCGAGGATGACAGCGAAATCGGTGCCGAACTGAGAATGGATCAGCATCAGACCGGGGGCGGGTTCCTGGTTCCGACGCAGTTCCGCCAGCAGATCATGCGGGTCGAGCCGCAGGACGCGCTGGTGCGGCCGCGGGCGAACGTGATCCCGGCGGGATCGCCGCCCGACGCGGCGCTGGTGATTCCTGCGCTCGATCAGACGGGCGCGAACCCCGGCAATATCTTTGGCGGGGTGCAGGTCCAGTGGATCGGCGAGGGCGGCCTTAAACCCGAGACGAACGTCGCGTTCCGGTCGATCACGCTTGAGCCGCACGAGGTTGCGGGGACGATCACGGTCACCGACAAGATGCTGAGGAACTGGACGGCGGCGACGGCGTATCTGGAAAACCTGCTGCGCGGGGCGGTGACGCAGGCGGAGGATTATGCGTTCCTGCGCGGCGACGGGATCGGCAAGCCGCTCGGCGCGATCAATTCGACGGCGATGAAATATGTCAACCGGCGTACAGCCGGGCAGGTCAGTTATCTCGACCTGCTCGACATGGTGTCGCATCTGTTGATGCGGGGCGGTTCGTCACCGGTGTGGTCGATGCCGCAGCAGCTGCTCCCGGCGATCGCGACGCTGCAAGACCCCGAGGGCCATTATATCTGGCAGGCGAACGCCCGCGAGGGTTTTGCGGGAACGCTGCTCGGTTATCCGCTACGCTGGAATAACCGCTCGCCGGTGCCGGGAGCGAAGGGCGACATCACGCTTAGCGACTGGTCGCAATATCTGATCAAGGACGGATCGGGCCCGTTCGTCGCGGCGTCCGAGCATGTGCTGTTCACGCAGAACAAGACGGTCATCAAGATTTTCTGGAACGTCGACGGCAAGCCGTGGCTGACGCAGCCGCTGAAGGAAGAGAATGGCTGGGAAATCTCTCCGTTCGTCGGGCTTGATGTTCCCGCCTGATCCGACCAACCCGGCCCGCGGCTGACGCGGGCCGGGCATTTTATGAAAGTGAGGTGAGCAATGCGTTATCTTGTAACCAGCGAATGCGTCGACCGGCGTACCGGCAAGCGGTTCATGCCGCAGGATGAGTTCCTGCCCGAGCCCGATGCCGGCCAGGCGGCGCGGCTGATCCATGCGGGATGTCTGGAAATCCTGTCCGAGCGCGCGCCGGAGATCCCCGAAGACGAACTCGATGGGAAGAGCGTGACCGAATTGCGGGAGATCGCCAAGGCGGAAGAGGTCGATCTGGGGCATGCGAAGAAAGCGGATGCGATCGTCGACCTGATCCGCACCAAACGTTCAAGCGCGCCGGTCGATCTGAAGACGCTGGATCATGCGGCGCTGGTGAAGGTCGCGGCGGCGGAACAGGTCGAGATCGCCGGGGAGGCCGAGGCCGAGGTGATCCGCAAGGCGATCGCCGAGAAGCGCGCGCAAGGCTGAGGCGGTGCGCGTCATCGTCGTCACCCCGCCCGCGCGGTTCGTGTCCGTCGAGGAAGCACGGGAGCATTTGCGGGTGGATGCGGGCGAGGACCAGCTGATCGGGGGAATGATCGACGCGGCGTCAGCGCATATCGACGGTCCGGACGGCTGGCTGGGGCGGGCGATCGGGGTGCAAATGCTGACCAGTTATTATCACGGATTCGAAGGCGGCGCGCCGGTGCTGCCCTGTCCGCCGGTGATTTCCATCGAGGATGTCGCCGTGCGGGGAGACGATGGGGTGTGGACCAGCATTCCGTCCGCGGATTACGAGCTGCGCGGCGACCGGCTGTATCCTGTGCCGGGGCGGTTCTGGCCGTCGGTCCGGTGGGAGATGGACCGGGTGCGGGTGCGCTACCAAGCGGGATATGAGACGATCCCGGCACCGATCCGGGTGGCGGTGCTGTTGATGGCGGGCGATCTGTACCGCAACCGGCAGGAATCGGTGATCGGGACGACCGCGACGACGGTGCCGATGGCGGCGAGCGTCGCCGCGCTGCTGACGCCGTACCGGGTGTACGCTTGAAATGGCGGGGCTGGATGCGGGTGCGCTCGACCGGCGGATCAGGATCGAGCGGGCGGGCATGGGCGATGACGGGTATAATGAGACGGAGGTGTGGACGCCGCTCGCCACGGTGTGGGCGCAGTATCTGCCCGCGCGAGGCCGCGAGGCGCGCGAAGCGCTGGGACGCGAGGCGACGATGCCGGCGACGTTCCGCATCCGCTGGCGCGCGGATGCGCCGCCGATCGGACCGGGTGACCGGTTGCGGTTTCCGGCGGATGACGACGGGCGCGTGTTCGATATCGCGAGCGTGATCGAGATCGGGCGGCGCGAAGGGCTGGAAATCACGGCGGTAGCGGGCGATGGGTAAACCCGTCCAGTTCCGGTTCGAGGGCGGACGCGAGTTGCAAGCCGCGCTTGGCGAGATCGAAAGCATGGCGACGCGTAGAGGCGTGGCACGACGCGCGCTCGCAAAAGCGGCGATACCGATCCGCGACGAATGGGCAAGCGGTGTCGATGTCGATAGCGGCGACCTGAAGTCCTCGATCAAGATCGGCAAGGCCAACCGCAAGGACAATCGCCGCGGTAATCGGGGCGATGTGGTGTCGACGTATGTCGGCCTTGACCTGTCGGTCAACAAGCGGCTGTCAATCTATGGTCATATCGAGGAATTCGGCGGACACAGTGAACCAGCGAATCCGGCAGGGCGCAACGCGTTCGAGACAAAGAAACAAACGGCGGTTGACCGGCTGGCCGACGATCTGCGGGCGGAATTAAAGGCGACGGCAGACCGGGCGGCGCGCAAGGCGGCGCGACAGGCAGCGAAGTCGGCTAAGACGGCATGAGTTTTGAAACCGCGCTTCGCGCTCGCATCAAGTCGGCGGATGTGATCGCCACGGGTGCGCCGGTCGAATGGGTCAAGCGGCCGCAGGCATCGGCCTATCCGGCGGTCGTCATGCAGGTCGTCAGCGATCCGCGCGACCAGACGATGACCGGGTATCAGGTCAAGCGCCGGACGCGGGTGCAGATCGACGTGTTCGCGCTTGATGCTGCGACCAAGGTCAGTTTGCGCGAAGCGGTGATTGCGGCGGTCAGTCCGCGCACCGTGGTCGAGGGCGTCGCGTTTGAGCGCGTCCGCGATGTTACGGTGCGCGACCTGAGCACGCAGGGCGAGACGCAATTCATTCACCGCGATTCAATCGATGCGGTGTTCTGGTGGAAAACGGAGTAAAATATCATGGCAAGCGCACCCCCTGAACTGTCGGCGGTCGAAACCGGCGACGAGACAGAATTCTTTGTCGACCTTGGCACCGGCTTGGTTGAGGTCGCCGAACTGATCAATCTGTCCGATCTGCCAAGCTATACGCAAACGACGTATGAAACGACGCACATGAAAAGCGGACCGGTGAAAGAGCATAAGAAAAACGTCCGCCAGGAAGGCGACGATATGACGGCGGAATTCAACTACATTCCGGGGTCCGCTGCCGAGAAAACGCTGAAAGCGGCGGTCGCGGCAAAGGACGCTCTTATGGTGCAGATCAAGACGCCGCAGGGCGAAGGGTTTCTTACCGCAGACTTCCCGGCGCTATTCATGTCGCTCAAGCGATCGAACCCGATGGATGACCGGCGGACGATGACGGTGACGATGAAGCCGGTCGGCTTCCCGGTTGAGGAAGTTGCCTGATGCTCGCACCGATCGATGCGAAGGCTGAGGTTGTCGCGGGTGACGACCGTATCACGCTTCGCCTCAATATGCGGACGTTGGCGCTGGCAAAAGCGAACGGGGTCAATCTGATCGTAAAGTCCTTGTCGGATGTTGATCCGCTGGAACTGGCGTCGGTCGTATCGGCTTTCGCCATGCCGGACCAGCCCGACTTCAACGATGAGCAAGCGTTCGCGTTGATCGTGCGCTATCCGAGCGAAACCCGCGAAGCGCTGGCGTCTTTATCTAGCGAATTCGCGGCTGAAGTCGGCGACGCCAAAGCGCGCCCTACAAAGCCGGTGCAGCGGAAGCCAAAAGCGACTTCGTAACGCTTCACCGGGAATGGTGCCGCTCCGGCTATGAGCCGGACGCATTTTGGCGGCAGACGCCCGCGACATTCCAGTCGGCGATGCTCGGCGCGCGCGACCGGGACCGGGATGCGGCAAAACGCGATCTGGCTTTGGCGCATACCAACGCGGCGTTCGTTCGCGCGCAAAAGCTGGAGCGGCTGGATCATTATCTGAACGACCGGCCAGCGATGACGATCGCTGAAAAAATAACGGCAATGCAGGCGCGCGGGGTGCCGATGCGTCTGACCGTGCAAAAGAGAGGAGCGTAAATCATGGCGACGCTGCTCGGCAGTTTGCTTGTGTCCCTTGGCCTTGAAAGCTCATCTTTCCGCTCTGGATTGACCGACGCCGAAAAACAGATGCGCAAGACGCAGAAGAATTTCGAGCGGATCGGCAGCAATTTCCAGAAGGTCGGTGCTGGGCTGTCGCTCGGCATTACCGCCCCCCTGGCGATTATCGCCGGATCCGGGATCAGCGCCGCCAAGGACTTTGGCAAGGCGATGGCGAACGTGTCAACGCTGGTCGATACGTCCAAGGAGTCGATCGACGCGATGGGGCAGTCGGTTATCGACATCTCCAAACGCGTTCCGGTGCAGACCGAAGACTTGACGGCCGCGCTTTACGATGTCCGATCGGCGGGCATCGGCGCGGCCGACGCGATGAAGGTACTTGAGGGCTCGGCTAAGCTGGGGCTGGCCGGGTTGGGTTCGACCAAGGAGGCGACCGATCTTGTCACCTCCTCGATCAACGCCTTTAACTTGAAGGGTGCGGATCAGGCGAAGGTTTACGACAACATCTTCCGCACCGTGAAAGCGGGCAAGACGACGATCAGCGAACTAGCGCAAGGCTTTGGCTCCGTCGTCCCGGTGGTCGCGCAGTCGCGGATCAAACTGGACGAATATCTTGCCAGCGTCGCCGCACTGACAACGACGGGGCTTCCGGCCGCACAGGCACAGACCCAGATCAGGGCGGCAATTGCCGGGTTGACGCGCGACACGAAAGAGTCGTCCGCTGCGTTCGAAAAGCTGGGCGTCAAGGACTTCAAGGGGCTGGTCGAGAAGTCCGGCGGCATGGTTCAGGCGTTCGCCGCGATCAAGGGCGCGGTTGGCGGGAACGATGCGCAGCTGTTGAAACTGCTCGGGTCGATCGAAGGCTTCAACGCGGTTGTCGGGTTGACCGGACAGAACGGCAAAGCGTTTACCGACACGCTGGGCGGTATGCGCGACGGCACGGACGCGCTCACCGAAGCTGTGGCAAAACAGGCCGGGACGACTGTCGCTAAAATGCAGGCGATGCAGAACAGCTTGCAGGCGAGCGCTATCCAGATCGGTACGGCGCTTGCTCCGGCGGTCGGACATCTTGCGGATATGCTTTCCGGTCTTGCGGGCTGGTTTTCAGAACTGAGTCCTGTCACGCAAAAATGGGTAATCGGACTTGGCGCGCTCGCTGCTGCCGCTGGTCCGGTCCTGATCGGCTTTGGTTCGATGATCAAGATATTCGGGATACTGCTTCCGGCGATCGGCCCGATCACGGCAGGAATTGTCTCAATATCTACAGCAATCACGACGACCGCAATTCCAGCGATCGGATCGTTCATCGTCGCGATGTCGCCGATCCTTCTCCCGCTGGCGGCGGTCGCGGGCGCGGTGGCGCTGGTGGTCGCGACGGTCAATCACTGGGACGATATCAAGGCGGTGGCGGGCCGCGTCGTCGACTATATGAGCGGACTGTACCGGGGCGTGAAGACGTGGCTGGTCGACAAGCTGGGCGCGGTCTGGGACGCGGTCATGAAGCCGATCCGCGTTGTCGGCGATGCGTTCTACCGGCTATATGACCGGGTGGTCGGGCATAGCTATGTCCCGGACATGGTCGACGAGATCGGCGTGCAGATGGCGCGGCTCGATGCCGAGATGGTATCGCCCGCCAAAAAGGCGACGGATGCGGCGGCGCAGGCGTTCGAGGCATTGCAGCGCCGGGTCGCGCCAATCCTTGACCGGCTGTTTCCGGATCAAGCGAAAACCAATGCGTTCGCCAAGGACATGCAGGATTTGCAGGACTTCGCGAAGGGGTCGGGCTGGTCGGATGCCAAGACGGCCGAAGCGATAAAGCGGCTCCGGGCCGATAATGGCGACAATCGCGGTGCACTCGGAACGGACGCGCCGACGATCGGTAGCCCGGTCAGCGCGTTGCCGCCAGAGAGCGAAATCACCGATCTGGGCAAGACGATCAGCGATACGTGGGACGGGGTGCGCGCGGCGAACGATAATGTGGTCGCGAGTTTTGCCGGGCTGGCGCGCGATGTTGCAGGGTCGCTCGGCAATTTCGTCAATTCGATCAAATCCAAAGACTGGATCGGGGCGCTACAAAACGTGCTCGACATCATCGGGCAGGTCGCGGGAATTATCCGGGGGACGGGCAAGCCCGCGACGCGGACGTTTTCGACGAACATGACGCCGTCGACCGGGAACGGATTGCAGGCGTTCGGCGGCGGTCGCGCGATCGGCGGGCCGGTGCTGGCGAACACGGATTATCTGGTCGGCGAGCGCGGGCCTGAAATCCTAAGAATGGGCGGGCGCGGCGGATCGATCGTGCCGAACGACAAGATCGGCGGCGCGGGTGTCGTGCGCGTGATGGTACAAGCGAACGACTATTTCGACGCTCGGGTGCAAAGCGTGTCGGGCGAGGTCGCGGTGCAAACCATCGGCGCGAGCAACCGGACGCAAGCGCGCGCACAATCGCGGCGGCTGCGTTG
Source organism: Sphingomonas sp. (assembly GCA_965219075.1). Classification (GTDB taxonomy): domain Bacteria; phylum Pseudomonadota; class Alphaproteobacteria; order Sphingomonadales; family Sphingomonadaceae; genus Sphingomonas. The sequence goes on along the minus strand of CBDCMM010000002.1, from coordinate 532,160 downwards.
ATCGACCTTACCGCTCTGCCCCTGTTTTCGGCGTCGCCTTCGGTGATGGATTTCGGCGGAGTGCTGACGCCAGCGACGGGCGGGCCGCGGCAACGGGTCAACCGGATCGGCACGCGGCATGCGATCGAATGTCAGACGCCGAAAATGCCGATCGATACCGGGCGGGTATGGGCTGGCCGGCTGGCGCGCGCGAAGATCGAAGGCGGACTGATCGCCTATCCCGAGCCGGGGCTGGTGTTCGACCCGATCGGGGTGCCGAATATCGCGAGCGCGGTGACGGGTGGCATGGCGGCGCCGGTGCGCGGGATGATCGAAGGGCGCGTCATCCCGGAAAGCAAGGCGCTGTCGATCATCCATGACGGGCGCCGGTATCTGTATTTCACGACTGCCGAAGTGACGGTTGCGCCGGGCGGCACGGCAACGCTGCCGGTGTTCCCGATGCTGCGCAGCGTGCTGGCGACGGGTGATCTGGTCGAGTTGCTGGTGCCGAAAGTGCAGGGCGAGCTGATCGGTGACTTTTCGTGGCCGATCGATGTTGACGAAGCGCCCACGTTCGGGTTCCGGCTGGAGGAAAGCGAATGACGCCCGCGATGCAGACGGCACTTGCCGCGCGGCGGGTGACGATCGCGGGGCTGCTCAGGATCGAACTGCCGGGTCACACGATCCGGCTGTGTGACGGCGCGGGCGTAGTGACGTGGGGAAGCCAGGTCTTTGCCGGGCGCGATCCGCGTTTCGGCACGATCAACGAGGTGGAAGCGCTGTCGGAAGCGGTCGGCGACAGCATTCCGGGGCTTGAGCTGTCGCTGTTGCCGCCATCGACCAGTGCGGCGGTCGAATTATCGGCTACGGGGATGCAGGGTGCGCCGGTGCGGCTGTGGCTGTCGGTGGTCGACGAGGCGTCGGGACTGGTGCTGCCGGATCCGGAATTGCTTTTCGCGGGCGAGGTCGACGTGACCACGCTTGAGATCGCGCGCGGAAGCCGGGTGCTGCACATGTCCATCGCGAGCGCGTGGGAGCGGCTGTTCGAGCCGAACGAAGGCGCGACGCTTTCCGACAGTTTTCACCGGTCGATCTGGCCGGGCGAATACGGGTTCGCGAACATGTACGGAACGCCGATCACGAAACTGTGGGGTCCGGGCGAGAAGCCGCCCGCTGCAACGCTGATCGCGAACTTCCCGTCAACCGGCGTGCAAAGGTATTTCTGATGCATGATCTTGTGCGACGAAAGGAGGCGATGAGCGTCACCATGACGCGGTGGCAGGGTCAGAGGTTCGTCTGGGGTGAAAGCGATTGTGTGAAGCTTGGCGTGTCGCATCTGCGCGCGATGGGGCATCATCTGGCACTGGGGCTGCACAAGGCGGGGACGTACCGGACGGCGATCGGCGCGAAGCGGGCTCTGAAGCGCGCAGGGCATGACAGTATTGCCGCCGCGCTCGACGGGGTTGGACTGGAACGGATCGCGCCCGCGATGACGTTGCCGGGTGACGTGATCCTGACGCCGGGAACCGAGGGCTGGCATGCGCTGGCGATCGTGATCGGCAACGGCGCGGTGTTCGGGTTCGCGGAAGGAAGCGACACGATCGAGGTGATCCGGATCGGCAACTGGTCGGCGGCCGAGGCTTGGCAGATCTAGAGTGCGCACCGCCTTACTTGTTTAGCGCCGTTCCACGTTCTGATTAATGTTTTATTACCTTGCTTTTCGAGATCAACGCGAGAGTCCGCCTTGGCATGGTCAAACCAAATCAAGGTTGACCGGCCTGGATGATCGGGCTGTCTGTAAACCATCGGCACGCCTTGGTTGTCCATATCAAGCAAGCAACGCTCAACATCATACAAGCCTGCGGACGAAGAATATTCTGCAACAGGCTTGCGCTGATCAAATTTGCTGATCGGTCCCGCGTTGGCTGCTGCGCCGATCGCGGATAGCAATAATAAAAAGCGCATTTCTCATACCTTTCCGTTCATCGTTAGCCGAGGGAGGCGACAATAAGCAAAGTTTTACGCGTCGTCGGCACAGCGGCGGCGGTGGTCGGCAGCATCGCGCTTGCGGCGGGAACGCTCGGCGTTGGGTCGGTGGCGACGGCGGCATTACTCAGCACGATAGGCACAGTGGCGGGGGCAACGGGCGCGGTCGCGGGGGTGGCGTCGGCTTTGACTGCCAAGCGCCCTTCGAACGAACGCCAAGGGCAGCAGCTGCAATTCAAGATCGATCCTGGCGGGCCGGTCCCGTATGTCATGGGGCGGACCTCGGTCGGCGGTACGGTCGTTTATCTCGACACTTACGGCAAGGACTCGTCGTACAAGACCTATTTTACGGTGTTGTCGGGGGGCGGACCGGTCGACGGGATCGAGGCGTTCACCGCGGACCGGGCGGTGGTCGGTTTCGCGGGTGGAAACGCGACCGGATATTATAACAAATGGATGTGGCAGGATCAGCAGACCGGCCTCACTCCCGAACCGGACGCACTGACGAACGGCATCGCGGTCGCGCCTTATGGTTACGCCGGAACACCGCCCGGATGGGGATCGCAGTCGAAACTGTCGGGCTATGCCGCGGCGTCGCTGTCGATGTTGTTCGATACCAAGGCGCGGCGGTACGCGAACGGTGAGCCAAAACCGGCGTGGATATTGCGCGGCGTACGGGTGTACGATCCCCGGCTGGACAGCACATATCCGGGCGGTTCGGGGGCGTGCCGCTGGGCGGACCCATCGGATACGGCGGCTCATGCAGCGGCACGCGCGACATGGGTCTATTCGGAATCGCCCGCGCTGCACGGGCTGATGTGGCGGCTCGGCATCTGGCAGCGCGACGAGAATAATCCGAACGCGCGCTATCAAAAGATCATGGGCATCGGCGCGCCGGTCGACATGATCGACCTGCCCGCAATCGCGACGGCGGCCAGTGTTCAGGCGGCGAACGGCTGGCGTGTCGGCGGACAGGTCGACAGTCAGATGGACAAATGGGAAGTCCTGAAGCTGATCGACCAAGCGGGCGGGGCGGAGCCGATCGCGGTCGGTGCGATGATGTCGACGCTGGTCAAGGCTCCGCGTGTACCGCTCGCCACGATCACGGCGGCGGATTTGGCGGACGGCAAACTGTTCACGCCGGGGATGCGCCCGAAAAGCAACCGCATAAACGGGTTCCGCGCGCGGTTCCGTTCGGAGGCGCATGGCTGGGAAATGACGTCGATCGACATCGTTCAGGTGCCGGATTACGTCGCGGAGGACAATCGCGCGAAAACGGGGAGCGGCGATTTCGCGCTTTGCCAAGACCCGGATCAATGCGCCGAACTGGCGGCGTATGAGGTATTCGACAGCCGCGAACTCGACCCGATCGTGCTGCCGCTCAAGCCGTTTGCGATGGGGTACAAGCTCGGCGATTGCCTGACGATCGACCTACCCGAACTTGGGCTGGTTGTGCGCGATGCGGTGGTGCGCGGAGCCGCTCGCGATCCGGCGACGGGCATCTGCACACTGACGCTCCGTTCGGAGACGGCGGGCAAGCATCCGGCCGCTCTGGGGTTGACGGGGGAGACGCCGCCGACGCCGACGCTGACGAGCGCGCCAGACGTGATCGCGGCACCGGCGGCGGGCATCTGGGCGCTGTATGCGACGCTTGCGGTGTCGGGCGGGCTGCAAGTCCCGGCGCTCGCGATCATCGGCGCGGCGGACAACGCCGGTGCCGATGCGATCATATTCGAATACCGGGTCGCGGGGACATCCGACTGGATCGATACCGCCGTCTCGTCGCCCGACACGACGCGGCGCGTGTTCGCTCCGATCGAGGCAAATACGGATTACGAAGCGCGCGTGCGGTACCGCGCGCGCGGGATACTGAGCGATGCGATCCTGCTCGGTCCCGTCAATTCGTCGAGCGCATCGGCGGATTGGGCAACGGGCGTGGTCGGGCCGGATAAACCCGCCGACAACGCGACGAACAGTGCCGATCCGGCGAGCCCGTTCGGCGCGGACGGGACGGTCGGCGACGCGATCGGGGGCATCAGCCAGGCCAAGCAGATCGCCGATGCGCAGAAGGCGCGGGTCGACACGCTTGAGAACGAGACGATCCCGGCGATTGATTTCGCCGTATCGGATGCGAGCGACCGGATCGCTACGACGAGAGCGGCGGTCGACGGGCGGATCGACGCGACGAACCAGCGGATCGACAATCTTGCGGCGGCGAACGACAACGGCAGCGGCGTCGACAATTATGCCCGCTCCGAACTGACGCGGATCGACCGCGCCTATGTGTCGAACGACGATGCGCTCGGGACGCGCATCGACAGCGTGACGACCGAGTTTCGCGGCAAGGACACGGCGACGAACACGCGCGTCGATAACGTCATCACCGCCTATAACGATGCCGACACCGCCTTCGCGGAGCGCGCGGACCTGATCGAGGCAAAGACATCGTTCGACGGCTATCTCAACAGGGACGCGACATTCGGCGACTATACGGCGACGAGCGGCATACCACCCCGGTGGCGCGATGCCGGGCATGCAGCGGAGGGAACGCGGGTCACAGGACTCGAAAGCCTCTATGGTTATCGACAGAATACGCTTGCGGATGCCGATTACGGCATAGCCCAAGCAATCGGCGGCGCGGGTCCCGGAACGTATGTCGTCACGATCTCCGTTCGCAAAATAGCGGGTGACTTGGGAACATCTGCCGTTTTGGTGAGAGGCTTGGACAGCGGCGGAAGCATCGTCCAAGAAAGTCTAATTGGCCTTTCGAACACCGCCGATATCAATAACGTCACACCGGGTGTCGGAGCGAACGGCGCCGTCTATCGCTACAATGTTCTGGTCAAAGTTACCGCATCGACGACCGCGAGCCTTGACCTCATCGCGCTGTCCGGCTGGTCAGCGCTCGGTCGCGCATCGGTCTATCTCGAATGGCATCTGGTCGGCATCCGTGCCGCGAGCGACGGTGAGATCAGGGGCGACAAAGCGGACGCAGCGCTCAACGCGCCGAACACCGGTCTGGTCGCGCGGGTCACAAATACCGAGACGGCGCTGAACGACGGGCGTTTCGCGACGGCGCAGCGCGCGAGCGATATCGAGGTGGCGGTAGGGCAGGTCAGCGGGCGCGTGTCAGATGTCGAGACCGCGACGACGGACGGACGCTTCGTAAGTACTTCACGGGTGCAGACGCTCGAAAGCGACTATTACGGCACCAAGGCGACGGTTTCACAGCAGGCCGGGACGATCACGGGGCTGGGGCAGCGGACGGCGGCGTATGTCCGGCTGCTCACCGTCGCGGGGAATTACCGCGCGCAATTGACGCTTAGCGCGGATGCGAACGGCGGGGCGGGTGCTGATCTGGTTGGAGACTTGCGGGTCAGCGGCGATGTCGTGATAGACGGGACGCTCTCCGCAAAAAGCATTCTCGCGTCGAGTTGGTCGCGCGAAGCAACCGGTACATGGACCGGCGGCATTTCACCCTCCCCGGGACAGACGATCCGGGTGCCGTTTAACCTGACGTTGCCCGGTATCCAGCCGCAGGGGCGGTTTTTGTGGGAGTTCAGCGCGCAAGTTACGACTAACGCAAATACGCAGGTTTTAGGGACCCGCAACGGTAAGCCGCTGCGGACGAGCTACATTGCCGATGGCGGCTTTTACCTGCGCGCGGTCGATAATCAGGGGCACGCCTACGTCCCGAAGGTGGCGGGGAGTAGTCCGGTGATCGCGACGACGCCGTTCGACGCCGCGTTCGTCGCGGATATCGCGGCGGGCAATACCGACACAGGCTATGTCGATGACGGTGACAGTTATTATCGCAATATCTCCGCGACCTACACGCTCAGTGCAATTTCGCTGAGCGTGACATGGATCGCGATTTAGGAGCGCCGCACATGGAATATTGGATCGTTTACGACCTTGCCTCGGGCGAGGTGCTTTGGCGCGGCAGCGGCAGCGCGGGATCGGGCGCGGTGCAGGCATTGCCGGAAGGCGCTGGGTTGATCGTCGTGCCGCAAGCGGTGATCGCGCATCAGGAGGTCGATCTGGCGGCGCTCCGGGTATCGCTGGAAATCGGCGTCGATGCGGATGCGGAGCGGATGCGGCAACGCTTCCTGACTCCCGGGTCTGGGCAGGCGATGACGTATGCGCGCAAGGAAACCGAGGCGCGGGCGTGGACACTCGACAACAGTGTCGCGACGCCGTTTTTGTCGGCGGAAGCCCCGGCACGCGGGATGACGATCGCTACCCTCGCGGCGGAAGTGATCGCGCTGTCGGACGCCTGGGTCGCGATAGGGTCCGCGATCGAGGGGCGGCGGATGGGCGCGAAAAGCGCGCTTGGGCAAGCGGCAACGCTCGGCGCGCTCATCAACTCAGCAGCGATCGATTGGAGCGTGCTCGATGCGGCTGCGTGAATGGATGCAACAGATCCTCGTGTCGATCGACCAGGCGGCGCAGGTGTGGATCGTCGGCCTCGCTTACGTTGCGCACCTAACCGATGTCTGCCCTTCTGCTGACGAGACGATCAGCAGCTATGTCGGGCGCGGGGCGATGGACGGCAAACCGTGGGCGCTGGTTACGGCGCGGGTGATCGACCGGCTGTTCGTGATGCTTGGCGAGGAGCCGGGGCATTGCGCGCGGAACGTCGAGACGGCGTTTCTCGGCAAGGCGCCGACGACCTGACATGACCGTCCTGCCGATCCTTGACGCTGCCTCGGCGGCGCGCGGGGCCGCGCCCGACGTGGTCGAGGCGGGGCGGGTGATGGCGACGCTGGATGACTGGCGCGCGATATTGTTCGTCGCGCTGCTGATCGTCGTGATGCAGTTCATCGCGCTGGTATGGGTGATCGGGCTGTCGTTCCGGGTGACCTCGAAACAGATCGCGGCGAATGTCGACACGGCGGCGGCGCTGCGCGAGATGACGTCGGCGCAGCAATCGACCGCGGCGACGCTGTCGCGGCTCGAATCCTCGGTCGAGTTTCGCCGGTGATGCGCGCGCACGAAACGGGCATCGCGCTCAGGACGATGTTCCGGCCGCTGACGGGGATGCCCGCGCGGCTCCAGCAGCTGCTCGACAGCATCGACGAGGTCGAGGCGGCGGCGAGCGAGGCGCGGGGCGCGTGCGCCAGCCTGACGATCCGGTCGGTGATCGACTGCACCGACGATGCGGGGAATTTCGATCAGTGAACAACCTTTATTTTCCGGTCTATCTCGCCTGGTCGGCGACCTGGGCGCTGGTGATGATCGAATATACCCGCGCGGCGCATTGGTCGTGGCAGGCAGACGGCGGGCGGGTGCGCGACGTGCCTGCCGCGATCTGGCGGTTCCTGCGCTGGTATTTCACGTCGCTGGGCGATGACATCGTTCATTGGTGGCGGCGCGAGCTGCCCCCGATCGTGCGGGCGGAGCATAGCGGGCGGTGGCTGCGGCTGTTCGTCGGGCTGTCGGCGTTCAACATGGGGCTGTCGGGCATCGCGACCTCGCTGGTCGATCGCAGTGCCTGGCCGCTGTGGCAGCAGTTCATCGTGCTCGGCGGGGTCATCCTGTCGCTGATCGCGGCACAGGGGCATCTGGCGCTCGCCTGGGCACGGCATCCGCGGCGGTGGCGGTTCTACATTCTGGCCTCCGTGCTGTGGATGCCGGTCGGTTTCTATATTCGATGGAGGTTTCTGTGAGCCGCAAACCCGTGTTTGATGCCGCGAAGGCGGCAGGTGCCAAGTTTGCCGACGCCGACGCGGTTGCCGCGCTCGATGACGTCCTGACCCAGCTGGGCGTGCCGACGGATGCGCCATTGGCGCGCGACATGCCCGCAATTCCCGACGACTATTGGCATTTGCTCGCCATGATAGAAAGCGGCGACAGGCCGATGGCGAAAGCCGGTACGTCGACCGGTTCTGGGCTGTACCAGTTCTTGCGCGCGACGTGGATCGGCGAAGGCGGGAAATGGGGCATGAATCTTGCGCTGCCCTTTGGCGGGCTGTCTCCATCGCGCGATGAACAAACGGCGCGCGTAAAAACCTTCACGGCGAAGAACGCTGCGTATCTCGTCAAGGCGGGGATGCCGATCAACAAGGCATCGCTCTACGCGGCGCATTTCTTCGGGCCGCAGACCGCCGCGCGGGTCATCGGCGCGAAGACGACCGAGCGCGCGGATGCGATCGCAGGGCCTGCTGCCACCCGTGCGAACCCGTCGATCCTGCGCGGCAAGACGGTGGGGCAATTCATGATGTGGCTGCACGCAAAGACAGGAGATTGGGCACGATGACCGACGAACCGACGATCACAAACCCCGGCACGACGCGGGTGCCGCTGGGGCTGGAGGTCGACCCGTCCGCGGTGCGGCAGATCGCGAAGGGGCAGCTGCGCGTCGCGGTGGCGGCGCTCGCGGGGGCGCTGGTGTTGCGCAACCTGCTTCCGGCCGCGCTGGTCAACGATCAGACGATCGACCTGATCACCGGCGCGGTGCTGCTGGGGCTGGCGGGGGCGTGGACCTGGGCGCGCGACCGGCTGGAGCATAGCCGCCTGTTTTCGCTCGCGGTCGACCAGTCGGTCCCGGCGGACGCGGTGCGGCTGAAGGCCCCGGAATGATTCCGCCCTGGCTGCGGATCGGCGGTCCGCTGCTGATCGTGCTGGCGGTGCTGGCGACAATCGCCGGGCTGTACGGCGCGTGGCAGCATGAGGCGCGGCGGCGCGCGGCGCTGGCGGTGCAGGTCGACCGGGCGGTTGCCGAGAACGCGGTGCTCACGCGGCAGAACCGGGCGCTTGAACAGGCGGCGACCGAGCGCGCGGCGGACGAAGACGCGATCCAGCACGCAACGAAAAAGGTGATCGATGAAATCCACGACATTCCGGACGCTCGCCCTGGTGCTAGCACTAAACGGCTTGGGTGCCTGCGCATCGAGGCCGCGCGGGGCCGTGCAGCCGCTGTATCCGCCGGTTGCTGACCTGGCCGTGATGCCGAAGCCCGCGCCGCCCGACGCGATCGTGACGAGCGAGCGCGCGGCGGCGGAATACTCGGCGACGCTGGAGGGGTGGGGCGAGCGCGGCTGGGCGCAGGTCGCGCGGCTGTGCCGATGGGCGGCGGCGAGCGGGATGACCGTCACCTGCCCCGCGCCACGATAAAACACACGAAAGGACTGCCATGCTGAGCGTCGACGCCAAACTCGCCTCGTACAAATTGTCGACGGGGGAGCCGTTCCTGTTCGAAGTTCGCTTTCGTGAGAAAGACAGCGGCGATCCGTTGCCGATCGAAGAGCGGGCCTATGTGCTCGTCTTTTACGACAAGGATGGGCATATCGTCCACTCGATCACGCCGACGCGGAAACCCAATTCGACCCTGCGGTTCGCGCGCGATGCCGCGTTCGGGCAAGGGCTGTACGATGCGAAGCTGGCGGTAAAGGTCGAGCTCGCCGAGCGGTTGCCGATCGGGAAGAACGTGATCGCGGCGGGGACGCTGACGATCAGCCAGTCGGCCGAGGGGATCGAGCCGTTCGCGACGGCGAGCCCGCGCTATTTCGTGCCGCGCGCGACGATCACGGTCGACAGCGCGACGGGCGCGATCGAGACGGACACGACCGGCGTGATGATCATCGATGACGGCAGCCTGTTTCCGGGGAGCGAGCCGCTGCCCCGCCCGACGATCTCTATCTCCGCGGGGCAGGCGCTGGCGGTGGGCGATAGTGGAACGACAGAATTCAAATTCACGGTGGCGCTTAACCGCGACGGATCGACTTCGCCGAAGATCTTTGACTGGACGGTGTTCGGCATCGGTGAAAACCCGGCGGACCCGGCAGATTTCGGCGGGGCGTTTCCGAGCGGAACATTCACCTTCGATCCCGATGCATCCTCGGCCTTGATTTCGGCCACGGTGGTGGGCAACTTGACCGAGGTAACGGACGAGATGTTCGGCTTGTCGGCCGCTCTTCGCGACGGAAACACGGACACCGTCTACAACACGATCATCCATAGACCTGCGTCACCGCCACCGCCGCCGCCACCTGTGCCCGTCCCGACGATCGCGTTCGGCGAAGCATTCTATTCGGTCGCGGAAGGCGACAGCGAGCCCAAGACGCTGACGATCCCGGTCATACTTAATCGCGATGGTTTGACCGGTGCGCAAACAATCGACTTCACCTATGGCGGCAGCGCCACCAAGGGGACGGATTACGCCGCCCCGCCTGTTTCGCTGTCGATCGGATCGAGCGTCTCGACGGGCAATCTTATCCTCACGATCAACGGCGATACGGAGGTTGAGGGTAACGAGGCGATCATCGTTGGCGCGGGGCTTAACGGCTATGAGAACGCGACCGCGGAAACGACGGTGACGATCGCCGATAACGACGTTGCCCCCGCGCCCGCCTTCACGTCGCTACCGTCGATCAGTAGCGACGGTAGCGCGGCGGTCGGCGAGTTTGCTGAGTTCGACTTCGGCACCGCCAACCGTCCGTTCGGCAATAAAAGGCTGTACCGGAACGGGGCAGACTTCGCCGATGCAAGCGGGGGATCGATCCAGTGGGCGCAGACCGGCGATTATCAGCTTTGGGTGTATCTGGAGGACGGCGTCACGCTCGCCAAGAGCGCTGTCCTGACGGTCGCCGCCGCCCCGCAAACCGTTGTCGAGCCGCTGACGATCGCGTTCGCGAGCAAGAATGAGGACGGCTCCGATTATGTCGCGGGCACGAACCCGCCGCTGATTGTCGTCGGGATCGGCGACAACACCGACAAGGATCAGTTCCGCGGCATCATCTGGTACGACCGGGGCGGTACCGGCGGACTGGTTAAGGACGACGCGCGCAAGATCGTGATCGAGGATTTGCGCGCCGCGTTCGATGCGGAGGAGTTCGTGACCAACACGATCAACGGGCTGGCATCAGGCCCTTTCCGCGCGCTCGCCGGTATCCAGGACAAGACGACCAATGCTTACGGACCCGACAGTGCAACGATCAGTCAAACGCTGAACGACGTCGCGTTGCCGCCAGCGGTAACGGTCCTCGATGAAAATGAAGAGAGTCATTACGTCATTTTAGATCAGGCCGACAAACGCCAAGCCACCGGATTATCGAGCGCCGGCACATATCAGGCCCGCCGTCTCACGGGCACACGTGACATTCCAACGCAAGGCGAGATCAAAGTCCTCGCCTTGGGCAACTCTGACAGAACGGGAAATGTCGGCTGGTTCATCAACAGCCCGGCCGAGTTGCCATCACAATTCAAGATACCCACCGCCGCCACTTCGATCACCAGCCTCGCAACAGCCGTTGGAGACATATTCAGTTTCGAGGCGATCCCTGCTTCTGACGATGGCGTCAATGACGGTACGTTCAAAGTCTGGAAGAACGGAACGCTTATTTCAACCAAGAACCACGCATTCAAGACGTATCGCGTCGGCGCGCTTTGGTTCAGGAACGAAAAAATGCGCATCAATACAGGTCAAGAAGAATTGGCGTACCCAGCGATCAGCGCCGTGCGTCGTTACAATTAGTCGAAGGAAATCTGCATGTTGCGTAAATTACTGTTCATCATCGCTTTGTGTTTTTCATTTGCAAGCCTGCAAGCACAGTCGTTCAAGGAGCGTGCCGTTGACGGCGCGACCCCACCACCGCCGCTCGAACATCAATTTGGTCCGCTGCCGTATATCGATGACGGGCTTGTATATAGTTCGTTCACTGAACACCGGGGCGGGCATACCTTCAACGAAGGAATTGATCAGGGCGATAGCGTCGGGGCATTCCGCATGATCTGCATGGCATCGAATAATCTGGAGACGGACGATCCGATCGTTTACCCGAACCAGCCGGGCAAAAGCCATCTGCACGGCTTTTACGGCAACGACAAAATCGATGCGTTTTCGACCTACTCGTCGGCTCGCACCACCGGCGAGTCTAGTTGCATCAACCGGCTGAATCGTTCCGGATACTGGCACCCCGCATTGCTCGACTCCAACGATCAGGTGCGTCGGCCCGAATATGTGTCGGTCTATTACAAGATGTATCCCGCGTATCGCCCTGAATGCGACCCGGCGAGTCCGAAATATGTCGGACGGTGTGTGGGCATTCCTAATGGGCTGCGCATGATCTTCGGCTATGACATGCTGTCGAATACGGTCACCAGCGGGTACAGGCGTTGGCTGTGCCGCGTAAAAAACGGAAACGAAGGCCCGCTTTTCGATAACATGGTTGATGCGCTGCATTCCTGCCTCAACCTTGGCGGAACTTCGGCGAGTTGGCAGCTCGTCGCGCGCGTGTCGGCTCAAGCATGCTGGAACGGTGTCGATCTGGACAGCGCCAATCATCGCAGTCACGTCTCCGACTTCATCAACGATACCAATGCAACAAGCCGCCAAGCGTGCCCCAAAACTCACCCTTATGCGATTCCGCACTTCACGTTGCAGATATTCTGGAACCTGGACGACACCGCCGATTACAGCGGCGAGTGGCATGCAGGCAAGCGGGGCCTCTGGCGGCTGAGTTCCGACCGGATGCCGGGGATGCCCGAACTGAAGCCGGGAATCAGCTTCCACGCCGACTATTTCGAGGCATGGAACGAGACGGCGAAGAAGACCTGGCAGGACAACTGCATAGACAAGGGGCTTAATTGCTCGGCGGGTGACTTCGGCGACGGCACGGGCATGAAAGCCGATCTCAAATATCCGCTGACATATGCTGCATCGCCCCGGATCGTGAAGGCGCCCAAGATGCGGAAGGAGGCGGCGGTCCTGACGGTGAAGGCCAAGCCGTAAATGACCCTTAGCCATTGCGGTAACGGCGCGTTGGTTTCCGCAAACTCGTCCGCATAATGCCCGGAAACGAGCCGGGATTCGCGGTTCACCAGCGGCAGCACGGGAAGCTGCACGACCGCATAACGCTCGATCAGCCTATCGAATATGCGCAATTCGGCAGGATGCACGACGTCTTCCGCATCGTGCAGCACGATCGCCTTGACGATGAATCCCTCGCTCCGCGCATCCGCGAGCAGCGTGCGCCAGAGCGAATTGAGGCAATCGGCCTTGGTCGTGGGTCCGGGCTTGTCGTTGACGACCATCCGGACCCGGTCATCCGGTCGCCCGACTCGCATGACGGCATCGATCGTCGGCTGGTCGTTGGGATAAACCCCGACGTAGATGCGGTAATCGGGATGATCGAAACGGGCGAGCGCGGTCGACAGCATCGCGCCGATCACCGCGACCTCGTCCCATGCGGGAACCATGACGATGATTCGCCCGGGCAGGGCGGGGGGCGGCAGATGCGCCAGCGACAGCGCGCCCGCCCCCCGGTGCCAGATTCGCCGGGCGATATAGACAAGGTCGACCAGCAGATCGTCGGTTCCGCCGACCAACAGTCCCACCGCGGCGAACAACGTCGCCTCCCGCGTAATCGCGTCGATTGCCCAGATGATCCCCATGCTTCCCCGCCGACAAACCGAGCGGAAGATGTTGGGTTTTGGATTATGTAGCAATCTACGTTCTGATGTGCCGGTGTCCCAATCCTGAACGGCGCATTTACGAGACTGAACTGGATATTTTTTTAATCACCCCCGCTTCAAAACGGCAAGGTCGTCCATTTGCCCGTCTCGAACGTAGCTTGATACGGTCCCTTACTTCCCTTCGGGGACCGGTGCCGACCCTTCCGGCCCGGCCGCGACGATGCGCAAAGCCCGCGCCGCGGCCAAACCGCTCGCCGTCGTTTATGCTGCGGCGTCGATGCCGAGTTCACCCAATTTTCGGTAGAGCGTCGAACGTCCGATGCCGAGCCGCCTGGCGACTTCGGTCATACGGCCGCGGTAATGGCCGATCGCAAGGCGGATCACATCCGCCTCGATGTCTTCGAGCGGGCGCAGATTCCCGTCGGGCAGAAACAGCATCACGCCCCCGGCCATCGCCGATCCCGCCCTGACCGCGCCCCTGTTCTCCTGTTCCAGGCTCGCGATCTGCGGGAAATCGGCGCTGGTCAGCGCCGCGCCCTCGCATAGCACGGCGGCCCGGAACAGCGCATTCTGCAACTGCCGGACATTGCCCGGCCATGCGTAACCGGACAGCAGCGACAGCGCATCCTCGGTAATGCCGAGCGAGCATAGCCCCGGCTGTTGCGCGATCCGCGTCAGCAAATGTCGCGCGAGCGCCGGAATATCGCCTATCCGGTCACGCAAGGGCGGGATCTGCACCGATACCGTGCTCAACCGGTAATAAAGGTCTTCACGAAAACGGCCCTCGGCGACTTCGTCCAGCAAGGTCCGGTCGGAGGCGGCAATGACACGAACATCGACCAGCTGCGCGTGGCGCGCCCCGATCGGCTGGATTTCGCTCGAGTCCAGAAATTCCAGCAGCCGGGCCTGTACGTCGAGTGGCATTTCCCCGATTTCGTCGATCAGGATCGTGCTGCCGTCGGCTTGCTGCAGGCGACCGACCTTGCGGTCGAACGCACCGGTGAATGCGCCTTGTTCGTGACCGAACAATTCGCTTTCGACCGCGTTCGCGGGCACCGCGCCGCAGCTCATGACGATCATCGGCTTTTTGCCTCGGGGCGAGGCGGCATGGACCGCCTCTGCGACGACCTCCTTGCCGACGCCGCTTTCGCCCTCGATCAGCATCGATACGCGAGCGCGCGCGGCCTTGGCGGCGATCGCCAGTGCGGTGCGGAAATCGGGGGACGATCCAACGATCTCGTCGAACGCGAGCAGCGCCGGTATCTTTTCGGTCAGCGGACGAAGCTCGCCCGCCGCAGTGCCTGCGACCGCACTTTCAAGCGCGAGCAAAAGGCGTTCGGGGGCAAGCGGCTTGACCAGGAAATCCGTCGCCCCCGCCCGCACCGCCGCGACCGCATCCTCGATCGATCCATTGGCCGTCAGCACCAGGATCGGCAAAGCGGGGCGTCGCGTACGCAGGTCCGACAGCAGGGCGAGCGTTTTTCCGTCCGGCAGCTGATGGTCGATCAGGATCGCGTCGAGATGCGCGCCCTCCTGCGTTCCGAGCATCGCGGTTGCCATCTCGGCATCGGCCGCAAAGATCGAGCGCCAGCCGCTGCGCGCGGCAAGCGCGGTCACGAGCCGGCGCTGTGCGGGCTCGTCGTCTATCAACAATAACAGCCGCTGGCCGTTGCGCGTCATCACCGTCCCCTCGGGTTCCGCTTCGGCCTTAGTCATGGGGGGTAAAGACGAGCTTAAACCGGGAAGGACGCATCCTCGCCGGGTTTTGCTGGCAATTAGCCGGGGACTTGAGGATGACCGGCGTCGCCGCTAGGGTCCGGGATCGAAACGATCACTCAGTCGAGATTAAGCGATGGCCGACGGTAATTTGAAACCCCATATTGCGACCTACGACCGGGTGATAGGGATGCTGAAATGGGGAGCGGTCGGTTGCGCGATCGTCGCAGCCTTCGTGATCTGGCTGATAGCGTAAACCTGATGAAGATCGCCGTCCTGAAAGAACAAGCCGACGGCGAAAACAGGGTTTCCGCAACACCCGAAACGGTCCGGAAATTCATCGGTCTGGGTGCCGAAGTGGCGGTCGAGCGGGGCGCGGGTGTCGCCGCCGGGGTCGATGATAAAGCTTATGGCGATTCGGGAGCGGCGCTCGACGAGCGATCTGCCGCACTCGCGGGTGCGGACATCATCCTCGGGGTACAGGGGCCTGCACCCGCGTCGCTTGCCGGGGCCAAGCCCGGCGCATGGATCGTGGCGTCGCTCAATCCGTTCGGGGAGCGGGCGCGGATCGATGCCTATGCCGCGGCCGGGTATGAAGCGCTTGCGATGGAGATGATGCCGCGGATCACGCGCGCGCAGTCGATGGACGTTCTTTCATCGCAATCGAATCTCGCCGGATACAAGGCGGTGCTCGACGCGGCGGCCGAATATGGCCGCGCGTTCCCGATGATGATGACGGCGGCGGGGACGATCAGCGCGGCCAGGCTGTTCGTGATGGGCGTCGGCGTCGCAGGACTTCAGGCGATCGCGACGGGCAGGAGGCTCGGCGCTCAGGTGTCGGCAACCGATGTGCGATCGGCCACGCGCGAGCAGATACAGTCGCTCGGTGCCAAGCCGATCTTTGTTGAGAACGTCGCCGGGATCGAAGGCGAGGGGTCGGGCGGGTATGCGGGGGAGATGAGTCCCGAATATCAAAAGGCCCAGGCCGAACTCGTTTCCGGACATATCGCAAAACAGGATATCGTCATCACCACCGCGCTGATCCCCGGTCGTGCGGCCCCGCGGCTGATCGGCGATGCGCAGATCGCGACGATGCGGCCCGGCAGCGTGATCGTCGATCTCGCGGTCGAACAGGGCGGCAATGTCGAAGGCGCGGTCGCGGGAGAGGTCGTCACGGTTCACGGCGTCAAGATCGTCGGCCACCGCAACGTGCCCTCACGGCTTGCAGCGGACGCCAGCGCGCTGTTCAGCCGCAACCTCTTCAATTTCCTCAGCGCCTTTTGGGACAAGGATGCGGGGAAGCCGGTGCTGGATGAAGAGATCGGCGACGCCATCCGGCTGACCAGGGACGGCAAGGTCGTCCATCCCAGACTTCTTGCCGGATGAGGCGGCTGTCCTACAGCGTCGTCTTGTGCCACGACGTGGTATTGGATGCCGGTGATGCGTGGGACGGGTGCGAAAACAATCGTTTTGGCACCAAATTCACCAACATTCGTCGGGCGGCAGGGGGCTGATATGGATTTCATCGCAATTCTCTCGATCTTCGTGATGGCCTGCTTCGTCGGCTATTACGTCGTCTGGTCGGTAACGCCCGCGCTGCACACGCCGCTGATGGCGGTGACGAACGCGATCTCCTCCGTCATCATCGTCGGCGCGCTGATCGCGGCGGCCGCGAGCGGCGTCGGTGCGGGCGGGGCGGCATCCAAATGGCTGGGGCTGCTCGCGGTCGTGCTGGCAAGCATCAACATCTTCGGCGGTTTCGCGGTCACGGCGCGAATGCTCGCGATGTACAAGAGGAAGAGCAAAGCATGACCGCGCGGCATTGCCTCCTGAAGTCCCTTACCTTCAGGGGAAGGGTTGGGGTGGGGCCTAAGCCTCGAACGCCGTGTTTTCTTACATGCCCCACGCCCGTCCCCTCCCCTGAAGGAGAGGAGAGTTGATGGAGGCCGCGCAAGCAGTGAACCCCTGGACCGCGCTCGCCTATCTAATTGCGGGAGTTTGCTTCATCCTCGCGCTGCGCGGACTGTCGAGCCCCGCAACCTCGCAACGGGGTAACCGGTTCGGCATCATCGGCATGACGATAGCTGTCGTGACGACGCTGGTGACCCATGTGCCGATGACCAACGTCATTGATGCTGTGAATGTATTACCGGGGCAGGACGAACCCTATGAAATCGTGTCCCATCTGGATACGGCCACCCTCCTCGAAATCCTCGCTGCAATCGGCATCGGCGCAGCGATTGGTCTCGTCACCGCCCGCCGCATCGCCATGACCGCGATGCCGCAGCTCGTCGCCGCGTTTCACAGCCTTGTCGGCCTCGCCGCGGTGCTGGTCGGGTGCGCCGCCTATTTGAATCCGTCGGCGTTCGGCATCGCCTATACGGTTGTTCCGCTGATCGGTGACGCATTCACGGTAATCGAACCCGCCAGCAAGGTCGAAATGGGTCTGGGCGTCGCGATCGGGGCGATCACGTTCTCGGGCTCGGTCATCGCCTTCCTGAAGCTGAACGGCAATATGGGCGGCAAGCCTATCCTGCTGCCCGCGCGGCACGTCATCAACCTGACGATTCTGGTCGCCATCCTCGTGCTGGTCGCCGAGTTCGCGCATACGCAGCAGGGCTGGCCGTTCTGGGTATTGACCGCACTCGCTTTCCTCATCGGTTTCCTGCTGATCGTGCCGATCGGCGGCGCGGACATGCCGGTCGTCGTGTCGATGCTAAACAGCTATTCGGGCTGGGCGGCCGCAGCGATGGGATTCACGCTTCACAACACCGCGATGATCATCACCGGCGCACTGGTCGGATCGTCGGGCGCGATCCTTTCCTACATCATGTGCCGGGCGATGAACCGCAGCTTCATCAGCGTGATCGCGGGCGGCTTCGGCGCGGTGGCGGACACCAGCGGCGGCGGCACGGCGATCGATCGGCCTTGGAAGCGCGGTAGCGCGGAGGATGCGGCGTTCCTGATGCAACAGGCCGAGCAGGTCGTGATCGTCCCCGGCTACGGGATGGCGGTCGCACAGGCGCAGCATGTGCTCCGCGAAATGGGCGACAAGCTGAAAGAGGCGGGGGTGCGCGTCAAATACGCCATCCACCCCGTTGCGGGGCGGATGCCGGGACACATGAACGTGCTGCTGGCCGAAGCGAACGTGCCTTATGACGAGGTGTTCGAGCTGGAGGACATCAATTCGGAGTTTGCACAGACCGACGTCGCCTTCGTCATCGGCGCGAACGACGTCACCAATCCGGCGGCGAAGACCGACAAGACGTCGCCGATCTACGGGATGCCGGTGCTCGACGTCGAACGCGCGAAGACGGTGCTGTTCATCAAGCGGTCGATGGGCGGCGTCGGCTATGCGGGCGTCGACAACGAACTTTTCTACCGCGACAATACAATGATGCTGCTCAGCGATGCGAAGAAGATGGTCGAGGAAATCGTCAAGGCGCTGAATTGATCCGATTGCACTTGGGCTGCGGATTTGGCAGGGAGGCCGCTCTGGGGCGCTTAGCTCAGCTGGTAGAGCGGCTCGTTTACACCGAGTAGGTCGGCGGTTCGAACCCGTCAGCGCCCACCAGAGTTCTCGTGACGACCGGGGCGGCGGGGATTAGGAGATCGCCTCATGCACCGCCCAGCGCTATCGATCGTCGTTCCCTGCTACAATGAAGCGGCGTGCTTGGAATTGCTGCACGCGCGCCTGTCGGCCGCGGCCGGATCGGCGGTCGGCGATGATCACGAAATCGTGCTCATCAACGACGGCTCGCGCGACGAGAGCTGGCTCCTGATGCAGCGTCTCGCCGAAAGCGACCCGCGCCTCGTGGCGGTCAACCTCTCGCGCAATCACGGCCACCAGCTTGCCCTGACCGCCGGGCTCGATCTGTGCGCGGGCGACCAGGTCCTGATCATCGACGCCGACCTGCAGGATCCGCCCGAATTGCTGCTCGACATGCGCCGGACGATGGCGGCGATGGATGCGGACGTTGTCTATGGCGTGCGGCGCAGACGTGCGGGCGAAACAATGTTCAAACGCGCCACCGCCGCTGCCTTCTACCGCATGCTGACGCGGATGACCGACACGCCGATCCCGGTCGACGCGGGCGATTTCCGCCTGATGAGCCGCCGCGCGCTCGATGCGCTGCTGGCGCTTCCCGAACAGGCCCGGTTCATTCGCGGCATGGTCGCATGGATCGGCTTTCGCCAGGTTCCGCTGGTCTATGACAGGGCCGAACGCATGGCCGGGGAAACGAACTACCCGCTTGCCAAGATGCTTCGGCTGGCCTTCGATGCGGTCACTGGATTCTCGACGGCCCCGCTTCGCTTCGCCAGCCATGTCGGTTTGTGGCTGACCGCGGCGTCGATCCTCCTTCTCCTGTACATTGCGGTTGGGTTCCTGAGCGGCAGTGCGGTTCAGGGCTGGACCTCGACGATGCTCGTGGTCGTGCTGCTCGGTGCCGTGCAGATGTTCGTCCTCGGCATGATCGGTGAGTATCTGGGCCGACTCTACATCGAGTCGAAGCGGCGTCCGCTATATTTTGTCGCCGACGTCACCGGGCCGTTACGGGGCCACGCGACGCTCGGTTTTCAAGCAAGCGAGGCGAGCGCGACGATCGAAACGCCGGGCGACATCGGCACGCGTCCGACTAAATGACGCTCGAGCCGAAAGATGCGTTCGAGCGCGGTGTTGATGGCCACAGGCGGCGGCGAGTCGTCGCTGTCCTCACGGCCCGTCAACCGGCCCGCGATGCGCCCCGCAGCGGCAAGTGGAAAGAGGATCGAATTGAAATAGCCGAGCTTTCGCGGTTGCAGCCCGGCATGCTCGATCGCCTTGCGCAGGCTCGACTTCGAATACCGGCGATGATGGTGGTTGACGACGTCGTGCGCGCTCCACATCCAGCGATGCGCGGGGACGGTGATCAGAATCTTGCCGCCGGGCGCAAGGCACGTCGCCATCGTCGACAGCGCCGCAACGTCATCTCCGATATGCTCGATGACATCGAGAACCGCGATCAGGTCGTAGGTCGCTCGCGCGACGCCGGGCAGTTCGGGAAGCGGCGCATCATCGATCGGACGCCCGAGCCGTTCGCTGGCGATTCGCCGCGCCGCGTCGTCGATCTCGATCGCATCGACCGTCCCGAAACGCGCCAGCATCGGCAAGTTGTGGCCGGTCCCGCATCCGATTTCCAAAACCCGTGCATCCTGCGGCAATTCGCCATAGCGGCCGATGTAATCGGCAAGGATGTCGCGGCGGGCCCGGTACCACCAATGCATCGAGTCATGTGCCGCCATGCGGTCATAGACGATGCGGTCCATGTTATTTGAATACCAGCTGCCGGTTGAGCGCAAAAGTCGCAAACGGAGTAATGACGAAACACGGCATAAGCGCAACCCAGGCGGCGGCATGGAAGATCGGCCCGGTCGCGATCCATGTAAAGCCGAGGTTGAGTATCATTCCGAGCGCCTGGACGATCAGGAACTTGATTTGACGCCCGCGGGGATTGTCGCGGCTGCCATGTCCTTTGAAGCTCCAATTGCTGTGGAGCACATAACCCACGATTGCCGCTGCGAGGAACGCGGGGATCACCGCGATGACCGCAAGCCGCTCACCCGTCACGTACCAGGCAAAAGGAAGATAGATGATCGCATAGACCAGACTGGCAACCGCACCCGACACGGCGAAGCGGACGAGCTGGCCGGCAACGCCGCTCTCCTGTATCCGATCAATTTGCCGCAAAATCGCCGTCACCTTGTCTTGCCCTTTACGCCGCCTGCATTAGAGCGCGCTATGCTTCCCGGTCGGGGCATTTAGAGCGAGTGAACGCGTGAAGGAAGCAAGTTTGGCGCGCGGCACCGTCGGCGAGCGAATCCAACGGCAGACGGAGCGCCACTGGGTTCGCTGGACGCTGGTCGGATGGCTGCTCGCGACAGTCTGGTTCCTTCACGGCCACTGGAATGCTGTGCACTGGATGTCGCTCGGCGATACCGACGACAATATGCGGTTGATGCAGGTCCGCGGTCTGCTGAGCGGGCAGGGCTGGTATGATCTGCGTCAGTACAGGCTGAACCCGCCCGCCGGGTTCGACATTCATTGGAGCAGGATCGTCGATTTGCCGATCGCGGGGCTGATCCTCTTTTTCCGCCTGTTTACGAGCAACGCCTGGGCCGAACGGCTGGCGACGGGTATCGCGCCGCTTATCCCGCTTGGTGTCGCGATGCTGGGGATGGCAGCGACGGTAAGGCGGCTGATCAGTCCTTACGCATGGCCGCTCGCGCTGCTGATTCTGGTTAATGCCGGTGTTGCGATGCAGATGTTCATGCCCGAGCGGATTGATCATCACGGCTGGCAACTGGCGATGCTGAGCCTGACGGTCGCCGGGCTGTGCGATTCACAACTGCGTCGCGGGGGGGCGATGATCGGGATCGCGAGTGCGATTTCGTTGTCGATAGGCCTTGAAATGTTGCCTTATGCGGCGATGGCGGGCGCGATTGTCGCGCTTGGCTGGATTCAGGATCGCGCAACCGCTCCACGTCTTGCCATTTACGGCATTACATTGGGGGCAGGTTCCGGGCTGGGGTATGTCCTGTTCGCATCGGAAGCGAACAGGGTGCTGCGCTGCGATGCTCTGACGCCGGTATGGCTGTCGGTGATGGTCGCAGCCGGCGGGCTGCTCGTGCTTCTAGCGCTAGCCGCGCCTTCGTCGCGCGCGGTCAGGCTTGGGCTGACGGTTGCGGCGGGGGCGGCGATCGTGGCGGGGTTCGCCTGGTCGTTTCCGCAGTGCCTGGGGCGGCCCGAACAGGTGTCGCCCGAGCTGGCTAAGGATTGGCTCAACAATGTGCGCGAAGCAAAGCCGATCTATCTGCATCCGTTCCGCGTGGGATTCCTGATTGCGATTTTACCGCTGATCGGATTGGCCGGTGCTGCATGGGCGATGTGGCGCGCACGCGGCGAGCGGCGGTTCGCGGGGTGGATTGCGGTGACCTTGTTCGCGGCCTTCGCGACAGCGTTGCTGCTGTGGCAGATCCGCTCCGGCCCGGCGGCGCAGATGCTGGCGGCGCCCGGGGTTACGGCGCTGGCATGGTTTATCGCACCGAGACTGCTGGACCATCGATCGATGCTGGTGCGCGTTGGCGGCACGGCGGCGGCGTTCGTCATGATTTCCGGTATTTTCGCAGGATTGACCGTCCGCTACCTGCCCGGCGGCAAACCCACCGCTTATGCGCGCCGGGTCAATCTGGCGGGCGCCAATTGCGCGCGGACGTCGGTCCTGACGCGATTGAACCGCTATCCGGGGCAGGTCGTGTTCACCTTTGTCGATCTGGGGCCGCGGTTGATCGTCACCACGCATCACGATGCCATTGCCGGGCCGTACCACCGCAATGGGCCGGCCATACTGGACGTGCAGCATGCCTTCACGCGGTCGCCGGCGGAGGCGCGTGCAATCATGCAGCGGCACAAAGCGACATTGCTACTCGTTTGCCCGAACATGGCGGAATCGACGATCTATCGCTCACGCGCGCCCGATGGCTTTTACGGACAACTGGCAAAGGGGAAGCAGTTCGGCTGGCTGACGCCGATGCCGATCGCCAAGGGATCACCGCTCCGCCTGTTCAGGATCGATTAGCGCTCGCGGGTCGCGGCGAACTTTACCTTGGGATAGCGATCGGCGACATAGCCCACTTCCCACGCACTTTTGGCAAGGAATACCGGATTGTCGTCCCGGTCCCTCGCCATTGCGGCGCGATTGACGTCGGTGAATGCCTTCAGATCGGTGACCTCACCCGCCGAAACCCAGCGGGCCGTATCGAAGGGCGCGGGCTCGAGTCCCGCGGCAACCTTATACTCCGCTTCGAGCCGGCTGAGCAGGACGTCCAGCTGGAGTTGCCCGACGACGCCGATGATCCAGTTCGAGCCGATCTCGGGATAAAAGACCTGCGTCACACCCTCCTCGGCCATGTCGTCGAGCGCCTTGCGCAGCTGCTTTGTCTTGGTCGGATCCCTCAGCACGACGCGGCGTAGAATTTCCGGCGCGAAATTTGGCAGGCCGGTAAAGCGGATATCGGCGCGTTCGCTCAGCGTGTCGCCGACGCGCAGCGTGCCGTGGTTCGGAATGCCGATGATATCGCCGGGGAACGCCTCGTCAGCGACTTCGCGATTCTGTGCAAAGAACAGGATGGGCGAATGAACCGCAATCGGCTTGCCGTGACCGGTCGGGGTGAGCTTCATGCCGCGTTTGAACACCCCCGAGCACAGCCGCATAAAGGCGATGCGATCGCGGTGCTGCGGATCCATGTTCGCCTGAACCTTGAAGACGAAGCCAGTCACCTCGTCGCCGTCGGGAGACACCGGGGCAGGCTCGGCGGGTTGCGGACGCGGTTCAGGTGCGAAATCGGCGAGTGCCGCTATCAGTTCGGCGACACCAAAATCCTTTAGCGCGGACCCGAAATAGACGGGCGTAAGGTCACCGTTCCGATAAGCGGTCGCGTCGAATCCGGCATAGCCGACTTGCGCAAGCTCAATTTCCTCGGCGATGTCATCGGGCAGGTTGGGTGTCTCGTCGACCGCGCCCTCGAACGCCTTGCTGTCGCCGGTCGGGCGGCTGAGACGGCCGCTTGCGAGGTCGAGCACGCCGCGAAATTCACCGCCCATACCGACCGGCCAACTCATCGGACAGACGTCCAAAGCGAGCACGTCCGCAATTTCGTCGAGAAGTTCGAACGGGCTGCGCCCTTCGCGATCGACCTTGTTGACAAAAGTGATGATCGGAACCGAACGCAGGCGGCAGACCTCGAACAGCTTGCGCGTCTGGGCCTCGATCCCGCGCGCGGCGTCGATTACCATGACGGCGGAATCGACCGCGGTCAGCGTACGGTAGGTATCCTCGCTGAAATCCTCATGCCCCGGCGTGTCGAGCAGGTTGAAGGTGATCCCGTCCTTTTCGAAGGTCATCACTGACGACGTGACCGATATGCCGCGCTGCTGCTCAATTTTCATCCAGTCGGAGCGCGCACGGCGATTTTGACCACGCGCCTTGACCTCGCCCGCCAGATGGATCGCACCGCCAAAATAGAGCAGTTTCTCGGTCAGCGTGGTCTTGCCCGCATCAGGATGGGAGATGATCGCGAAAGTGCGGCGGGGGGAAGGCATCGGATATTCCAGAAGATATCGCGCCGGCTGTGCTGGGCAACAGCGGCATGCATTGGAGTCAAGGATCGGCGGGCGGTGCTATGGCACCAGCGTAATGCTCATCGACATGCGCTTTTCACCACCCGGGGCGATGATGAAGACGCCGGGCTTGTCCTTCAGTTCGCCAGTGAAGCCCTCCGGGTCGGCGATGCCGTGCCACGGCTCGATACAGACGAAATGCGCGCCGGGCTTCGTCCAGATGCCCAGCCGCGGCGTGTCCGGGAAGTCGACGTCCAGCACGGGCCCCTGCGCCGCGCCGTAGGTCACGCGATTCGATTCCACTGGATCCCAGACCAGCGCGTCATTGTCGAACAACGCATCGCGCAGCAGCAGTTCCCGGCCGTCGAGCGGGCTGGGTCGCGTCGCCTGCGCAATCAGGCCGTCCGGGTTGATTTCCTTCAGCCGGGCGGGCTCGCCGGTTTGGAAGATAATACGGTGCGCATCGCGGGGTTCGCCGAAGGGAAGGGGCCAGGCAAGCGCCGGATGAAAGCCGAATTGCGCAGGCATCGGCGTATCGTGCTTGTTCGCGATCCGCGCTTCCAGCGTGAGGCGAAATCCTTCGATCCGGAACCCGATATCGAGGACGAAGTCGAACGGATACATTTCGCGGGTCGCGTTCGAGGCGGCGAGTTGCAGAACCGCATGGTCGCGGTCGTGACGAGCGGTCTCGAACATCAGATCACGCGCAAATCCGTGCTTGGTCATCGGGTATTCAGTCCCGTCAACGCGAATCACGCCCTGATTGACGACGCCGATAACCGGGAAAAGGATGGGCGCATGGCGCGGCCAGAACGCCGGGTCGGCGTCGGTCATCAATTCACGCCCGTCTGCATCCGTAATATGCGTCAGTTCGGCACCGAACGGATTTATCGCAACCGACAAATGGTCGGAGGCGATCCGGATCATTTCACGATCAGCCACGCAAGGCCGCTCCCATCTTAGCGGCCGCAGTCACGACCCTGTCCGTGATCGCCTTCAGTTCGGCATCCGTAAAGCTGCGGTCGCCGGGCTGAAGAATCACCTCGATTGCAACGGACTTGTACCCATGATCGATCCCGCTGCCCGCGAACACGTCGAACACATGCGCGGCGGTGATCACCGTCTTGTCCGCCGCTCTGACGGCACGGACAAGGCTGTCGGCTGCGACGCTGCCGGCCACAATAAAGGCAAAGTCGCGGCGGACGGATTGCTGTACGGGCGGTGCAAAGGGAGCGCGCATGAAGTCACGGCGTCCGCGTTTCTCAGGGATCGAGTCCAGATACAGTTCGAATGCGGCGACCGGTCTGTCGATATCGAACGCCTTGATGATGCCCGGATGAACCATGCCGAAGGCGGCGAGAATGGTCTTGGGTCCAAGCCGGAGCGTGCCCGAGCGGCCCGGATGCCAGGCGTCCCCGGCATTGCCCATGACCTGAATGTTTTCGACCGGCGCACCGGCGGCGGCGAGCAGCGCCATCGCCTCAGTCTTTGCATCATAGCCGTCGAAACTCACCGCCCTGCCATCGCGCCATCCGCGCGTTCGCCGGTCGCCCGCAAGCACCGCGCCGAGCGTTGGACGTTCGGTGTCGTCAAGATAGCGACGGCCGATCTCAAACAGCCTGACGCTGTCTGCACCCTGATCAAGATTACGAACCGCCGCCGACAGCAGACCCGGCAGCATCGAAGGTCGCATGACCTTCAATTCTTCGCTGATCGGATTTTCAAGCGTCCAGCGGCCGCCGCCGAACCGTTCGGCCTGCACCTCCGATATGAAGCTCCATGTTACGGCTTCATCGAGACCGCGCGCGGCGGCGGCACGGCGGACGCGACGCTCCCGCATTTGTTCGGGTGTTGCGGTGGGCCGGGCGACGCCTTCGAGACGCGACAGCGGCACCGGGGGAACCTTGTCGATACCCTCGATGCGGATCACCTCTTCGACCAGATCGGCGGGGCCGTCGATGTCGCGCCGCCATGATGGCACGCCGACCTGCCAGTCGTCGTCGATCGCGAAGCCGAGTGAAGCAAGAATCTCTCGCTGCCGCTTATCATCGATGGCAAGCCCGCCGAGCGTGTTGGCGAGTGCGGGATCATAGGTGTAGCTGCGCGGCTCGACCGGCGGCGAACCCGCCCGCGTGATCCCGCTCGCACGGCCGCCGCAGATGTGAATGACGAGCGCGGTCGCGATTGCGAGGCCGTCGTCGAGAAAAGCCGGATCGACGCCGCGTTCGAACCGCTGACGGGCGTCGGTGGTGAAGGCGAGCGCCTGTCCGGTCCGCGCGATGCCGTCAGGGTCGAAATAGGCGCATTCGATCAAGACGTTGGCAGTCGTTGCAGAAACGCCGGAATCCTCACCGCCCATGATGCCGCCGATATCATGGACCTGATCGTCGTCGGCGATGACCGTCATCGTGCCGGAGAGCGTATAGGTCCTGTCGTTCAGCGCCCTGACGGTTTCTCCGTCCCGCGCCTTGCGCGCAACGAGCGCGCCGGACAGTTTCGCGCCGTCATAAACGTGCAACGGCCGGCCGAGATCGTTCGAGAGATAGTTGGTGATGTCGACCAGCGCCGAGATCGGTTTCTGACCGATGGCGATAAGCTGCCGCTGCATCCATTCGGGCGAGGCACCGTTGGTGACGCCGATCACGGCCTGCGCGTAAAAGGCGGGGCAGCCTTCCGGATCGTCCGTCCTTACGTCGGGGCCGGGGCCGACGGTATCGACGCCGGGAATTACGATCGGCGTCAGCGTTCCGAGCCCGGCGGCCGCCAGGTCGCGTGCGATCCCGCGCACGCCCATGCAATCCTGACGGTTCGGGGTGACACTGATGTCGATGACCGGATCGTCGAGCTTCGCATAGTCGCTGTACGAGGCTCCGACCGGAGCGTCGGCGGGTAGTTCGATAATGCCTTCGTGCGCGTCGCCAAGTTCGAGTTCGCGCATAGAACACAACATGCCGTGGGATTCGACGCCGCGGATTGATGCGATTTTCAGGGTCATATCGAGGCCTGGGACATGCGTACCGGGCGCGCCGAACACGCCGACCATGCCGGTGCGTGCGTTGGGGGCGCCGCAAACCACCTGTAACGGGCCGTCTCCGGCATCGACTGAGAGGACCTGAAGCTTGTCGGCCTGAGGATGCGGTTCGGCCGACAGGACCTTCGCCACACGAAACGGGGCGAGAGCATCGCCGGGGTTGGTGACGCTCTCAACCTCAAGTCCGATACGGGTGAGCGTTTCGGTGATCTCCGTCAGATCGGCATCGGTGTCGAGATGTTCGCGGAGCCAGGACAGAGTGAACTTCATGCGCCCACTCCCCCCGACAATGTCGGCACGTCGAGGCTGGAGAAGCCGTAATGTTTGAGCCAACGGATGTCGCCGTCAAAAAAGGCGCGCAGGTCGTCCATCCCGTATTTCAGCATCGCAAGACGGTCGATCCCGCAACCAAAGGCAAAGCCCTGCCATTCCTGGGGGTCGAGGCCGCATGCGCGGATCACGCGCGGGTGGACCATGCCCGAACCCAGAACTTCCATCCAGCCGTCGGCACCGCCGATCACGCGCTTGCCGTTCTTCATGGTGAAGCCGACATCGACCTCCGCGCTTGGTTCGGTAAAGGGAAAATAGCTTGGGCGCAGACGCAGCACGATGTCATCGCGCTCAAAAAAGGCCTTTAAAAAAGTTTCCAGGGTCCATTTGAGATGGCCGAGCGTGATCCCCTTGTCGATCACCAGGCCTTCGACCTGATGAAACATCGGCGTATGCGTCGCGTCGCTGTCGCTTCGATAGGTGCGGCCGGGTGCGATGATGCGGATCGGCGGCTTTTGCTCGAGCATCGTGCGGATCTGGACGGGCGAAGTGTGCGTGCGAAGCAGCATCTTGCGCGGAGCGTCACCCGTCGCCCGCTCGCCGTTCGACGACGGGGTTTGCCCGTCGAGCGCCGTTTCCGTCTTTTGCTCGAAGTAGAAAGTATCGTGCATTGCACGCGCAGGGTGGCTTTCGGGGATGTTGAGCGCGCTGAAATTATGCCAGTCGTCCTCGATCTCCGGTCCGGTGGCGACCGCGAAACCGAGATCGGCGAAAATTTCGGCAAGTTCGTCCATCACCTGACTGACCGGATGAACGGTGCCCGCAGCCGGCACGTCGCCGGGAAGCGTCATGTCGAGCGTTTCGTTCGCGAGTTGCCGGTCGAGCGCCTTGCGTTCGAGGGTCGTCTTGCGGGTCGCGATTGCGTCGTCGATCGCCGTGCGCAGAGCGTGAATACGCGGACCCTCGCTCCGCCGTTGATCGGGCGTCATGCCGCCGAGGGTTTTGAGCAGTGCGGTGATTGTCCCCTGCTTGCCCGTCGCCTCTATCCGTACCGCGTCGAGCGCGTCGAGGCCCATTGTCGCGTCGATCGCGACAAGCATATGTTCGCGCATCTGGTCCAGGTCGGTCATGGCCGTCTTTCTAGTCGGGCGGTGGCGAAACGAAAAGGGCGCGACCGGACATGCCGGGCGCGCCCTCTTTGCGTGGTGATCAACCGGCTCAGGCTGCTGCGGGAAGCGCAGCCTTTGCCTGGGCGATGATCGCGCCGAATGCGGCTTCCTCGTGCATCGCGATATCGGCCAGGACCTTGCGGTCGAGATCGATGCCGGCGAGTTTCAGGCCGTGCATGAACTGCGAATAGGTCAACCCTTCCGCACGCACACCGGCATTGATGCGCTGTATCCACAAACCACGGAATGTCCGCTTCTTAACCTTGCGGTCGCGGTAGGCGTATTGCCCGGCCTTTTCGACGGCCTGGCGGGCGATGCGGATCGTGTTCTTGCGACGGCCATAATAGCCCTTCGCCTGTTCAAGGACCCGTTTGTGCTTGGCGCGGGTGGTAACACCCCGTTTAACGCGTGCCATGTGCTAATTCCTTTCCGCTCAGCCGAGACCGTAGGGGGCCCAGGCCTTCACCGTCGCGGTGTCAGCCTTCGACAGCACCTTGGTGCCGCGATTCTGGCGGATATACTTGCCGTTGTGATGGAGCAGGCGGTGGCGTTTTCCGGCAACGCCGTGCTTCAGCATACCGGAGGCGGTAAGCTTGAAGCGCTTCTTCACGCCGCTCTTCGTCTTGAGCTTGGGCATTTTTGTCCTTTCGGTTCAGGATAGCAGGTGCATCAGACAGCCGCGGCAGCCCACACTGGCCGGGCCGTCCATCTTCCACGCATCCGCTCGGGAAGGGGGTCGCATAGCCGCGGCGGGCTGCAAAATCAACCATAGTGGAACAGTCGTGCCGATCATGCGATACGGACGCGATGAGTGACGCCGCGTATCAGGCAAGTGCGACCGAGGACGGGGCCGAACGCCCCGGACGCGGGCGGCGCATCGTCCGGAACGTGCTGATCGGGATCGTCGCGCTGATGTTCGCGATCTGGCTCGTCCTCTTCATCACCAAGGGGCGGTTCCTGAGACATCCCTTCGAGCGGATCGCCGGATCGCTCACGCACCGCGAGGTTACGGTCGGCGGGGATTTCCAGCTATTCTTCGATCCGTTCGAAATCAAGTTTCTGGCCGAGGGTCTGACGATTTCCAACCCCGGCTATGCGACGCGGCCCAATCTGTTCGAGGCCAGGCTGATCGACAGCCGGATAGCACCCTTGTCGCTGATTTTCGGCAAGCGGCGGTTTCGCCGGCTCGAATTGCAGGGGGCCGCGATCGATCTGGAGTGGAACCCGGCGCATACGACAAATACCTGGACGTTCAGCGAAAAGAAGGGCGGCGAGCCGCTGGAATTCCCGATTATCGACCACGCGATGGTGGCCGGGACGACGCTGCGCTACCGCGACACGCGCCTCAGACTGGTCGCTGACCTGAACTTCGATACGGTGCGATCGACGGGCGCACATATCGGCGATGCCGTCCGGTTCAGCGGCGAGGGGCAGATCAGGGCCACTCCGTTCACGCTCAGTGGTGCACTGCTTTCGCCGAACCGGACGGTGGCGCGCGGCGCGAACAAACTGACGCTGACCGCGCATGCCGCACACAACGTGATCGACATCGCGGGAACGCTGCCCAGCATCGCCGATATCGAGGGCGTCCCGCTCGCCGTCGCGGCGCGCGGGCGAAACGCCTCCGAACTGCTCCAGATCATCGGCGTCGCGATCCCGCGGACGCGCGATTATCATTTGACCGCACGGCTGGTGAAGGACGGGATCGACTATCGCTTCACGCGGCTGAAGGGGCTGTTCGGCGCGAGCGACATCGCGGGGCAATTCACCGTCCGGCAGAGCGAACCGCGCGTTCATATCGATGCGACGCTTGCCACGCGGTCGCTCGATATCGTCGATGCCGCGCCGTTCATCGGATACAACCCGGACATTATTGTGGCACAAGGTGTCGAGGCCGCGGCGGCTGCGACGGGGGCAGCGCCCGCGCGCCTCATCCCGGATGCCCGGCTCGGCATCGAGGCGATGAAGGCGTTCGATGCGGATGCGCGCTGGACGATCGGCGTCGTCAAATCGAAAAAAATCCCGATTTCCGACATCGCGGTGACGGTAACGCTCGATCGCAGCCTGCTCAAACTCTCTCCCTTTAGCTTTGCGATGGCGCGCGGGAACGTTGCCTCCGACATCGTGATCGACATGCGCCGCGCGCCGGTGCACAGCAGCTACGACATCCGGCTGGCACCGACGCCGATGGGAAGGCTGCTGGCGGGATATGGCGTCGCGGAGTCGGGGACGACGGGGACGATCAAGGGGCGTATGCAGCTGGAGGGCGACGGCGCGACGCTGCACGATTCGCTTGCGAGTTCGCATGGCCGGATCGCGTTCACGATGCCGCAAGGGACGATGTGGACGCGCAACGTCCAGCTTGCCGAACTCGATGTCGGCACGTTCGTCCAGAAGATGTTCGAGCACAAGCTGGAGAAGCCCGTCGAGATCAATTGCGGGCTGATAGGCTTCACGGTGAAAAACGGCATCGCGGCAGCGGACCCGATCCTGATCGATACGGCGAAGAACGTGATACTCGGGCGTGGCGGGTTCAGCTTCAAGAGCGAGGGGATCGACCTTGCGTTCCGCGCGGACGGCAAGAAGTTCAGCCTGTTTTCGGGCCAGTCGCCGGTCGGGCTGAATGGATATTTCGCGAAGCCCGGGATCGACGTGATCAGCAAGGAACTGCTTGGCCGGGCGGGTGCCGGGCTGGGCCTTGCGATCGCGGCGACACCGGTCGCGGCGGTGCTGGCCTTTGTCGATGTCGGCGATGCGAAATCGGCGGCTTGCGGCCCGGTGCTGGCAGGCGCAACCGCGTCGGCACAGCGAACGACCAAGGGCAAGCCGCGCGACGATGTCGGGCACGGAACGACCGCGACCAAGGAAAACGGCAAGCGCTCGCCGGGCGAAAAGAAGGCGCAACGAAAGAAGTTTCTCGGAATCTTTTGATCACCCTCCGGCACTTCCATCGCATGTCGGTTTGGCAGTCCCCCAATCGCGAGCGAAGCGCGAATGTTGGTGAATTTGGTGCGCAACACGCCATTCTGCCATGATCATCCTCGAGTCGCCGGCCCGGCATATCGTCATGGCACAGACCGCTATTTGTAGGACAGCAGGGTGCGGGCAACCGAGCGACTCGGACGCTTGGATGCCCGGAATATCTTCCTTTGAACCGAACCGGAAACGATAAAAGGCGCTGCCGGGGTTGCGGAACCGTAGCTTTGTGTATCAACCGCAAAGACTTAGTCCGATCCGTATCAATAGATATTTCCCGGTACCAAACAACTGTTTTGTGCTATTATGGGACAGTTGAGGAGCTAGGGTAGATGCTCCCCCAAAATATGTTTTTGTTGAACGACTCGGCTTCAGTGGCCGATTTTGCACATTTGCATGACGGGAATTTGCGATGGGAAACAATGCCGACGAACTGATCCAGACAACTCTTGATTATGACGGGCCGGGAAGTCCCAAAGTCTTGGGGTTCGGCAATTTTCACAAGACGTTGCCGCACAACCGGTTCGGAGAAGTCGATCCCGCCGCTTATGCCGAGTTCAAGCTGGTCGCGACGACCGGCGGCGATTACGACACGATCAAGCGCGGCCCGACCGGCGTGCCGGCGCCGGTTCCCTATCAATCGGGTTATGTGTCTTCGGTAGCCCCGACGGTCGGCGACAAATTCAACAATCCTCAGGCTGCGCGAAGTACGGACGGCCTTACACCGGGTCCGGCGCACTTCATGATGCCGCCCGCGCCCAAAGTCCGGTCCTTGTCCACGGCGGCCGAAATGACCGAGTTGCAATGGATGTCGATCCTGCGCGACACGAAATTCGCGTCCTTCGATACAGCCACGCTTACGCCCGCGATCGAAGATTTGCGGGTTCAATTCAAGCGGGCGATCGACCTTGACGAACCGGGCGGGCTGCGGCTGGGCACGGATTTGCCGGTGACGGCAGACGGCAAGCTCGATTTGCGCGCGCAGACCATCTTTCGCT
The DNA here is from genome assembly GCA_965219075.1 of Sphingomonas sp. Classification (GTDB taxonomy): domain Bacteria; phylum Pseudomonadota; class Alphaproteobacteria; order Sphingomonadales; family Sphingomonadaceae; genus Sphingomonas. The sequence continues at coordinate 499,463 of CBDCMM010000002.1, read as the reverse complement.
GCGGCTTGCTGGGCGAGGACAAGGGTCCGTTCGTTTCCCAGTTCTTCCTCCATGATGTCGCGTACGGAAGCCAGTTCATCCAGCAGCGCGTCAGGCCCTACGCAGCGAACCGAAACTTCCTTACCGATCATGGCAGTTGGCTGCGCGCGCAGAATGCGGGCTATGACGAATGGGGTCACGGCTATGCCGGCGACAACGACTTCGCCACGGAGGCGTCGCTGGAAGAACCGGTCGCGCCGCGCCGGATCAGCACGATGCGCGACATGACGCGGTTCGTGAACAAGGACGCGTTGCACCAAGCCTATTTCAACACGACGCTGCTATGTCTTGCCTGGGGCGTCCCCTTCGATCCGGGCAATCCCTATCTGACGCTCGCACGCCAGGCACCGTTCGGGACTTTCGGCGGGCCGGACCTGCTCACCCGGGTATCGGAGGTCGCATCGCGAGCGCTCGATGTTGTGTGGCGGCAGAAATGGGAAGTTCACCGGCGGTTGCGTCCCGAAGCCTATGGCGGCCTGATGCAAATGCAGAAAGTGGGTCTGGAAGAAGAGCCCGGCATGTTCGTCAAGCGCGACTACGGGCTTCCCGCGGTCGCCTTCACGAGCGAAGCTTCCAAGCGGCTGTTTACGAGCCATAATCACAATTACTATTTGCCGATGGCGTTCACCGCGGGCTCACCGCCGCATCCTTCCTATGGGGCGGGCCATGCCACGGTTGCCGGTGCATGCGTGACCGTCCTCAAGGCCTGGCTCGACGAGAAGATCGGCCTCAAAGCATGGCTGACGAGCAAATCGCCGAAGAGCCCCTATAAAGAGGCACCCGCGTCGGACAGCCCGGTGGTTCTGTCATCAACGACCACTGCCGGCGAACTGGCCCCCTATACCGGTACGGACGCCGACGAGATCACGGTCGAGGGCGAGCTCAACAAGATCGCCTGCAACGTGGCTATGGGCCGTTCGATGGGCGGCGTGCATTGGCGGTCGGACAATACGCGGTCGATGCGGCTCGGCGAACAGCTAGCCGCCGAAACACTGCGGCGCGAAAGCCAGCAATATGCCGAGCGGCGAGGACCGGCGCGAACCGCCCCTTATTGGGGGTTCACCAGCTTCAACGGGAATGACGTGCTGATATTCGAAGGCCGTGTTCTGGTGAACGGTGAGGATGTCGATCCGACGATGAACGTGCTTTAGCGGCGGCAATCGCCGTCACGGGCCGGACGGTCAGTCTTTCCGTCCGGCCGAATGCGATGCGTGCATCGCTTCGAGCACATCGTCCATACGCGCGGGATCGCCGATCGCGAGGACCTGTCCGCCACTGTCGGCGGTCAGCGGGTCGCCGGTCCAGTCACACATGCGCCCGCCCGCGCCCTCTACGATTGGCACGAGCGCGGCGAAATCATGCAGCTTCAGTCCGGATTCGCAGACGATGTCGAGCGAACCCGAGGCAAGCAGGCCGTAATTGTAACAGTCGCCGCCATAGACGGGACCTTGCCGGGGGGCGTCGCCCGCGATGGCGGCGACGAGCGACAGAAAGAGCGGGACGTCGGCGTCATCGAACAGATGCGGGCTGGTCGTCGCGATGGTCGCGTTCGCAAGCGAAGCGCAGGACCGCGTTCGGACGGGGGCACCGTTGAGCGTCGTGCTTCGTCCCGCGATCCCGAGCCAGCGTTCGTGCTGGACCGGCTGATCGATGATGCCGAGCACGGGCCAGCCATTCTCGACCAGCGCGATCAGCGTCCCGAAGATCGCGCGACCGATGGTGAAGCTGCGCGTCCCGTCGATCGGGTCGAGCACCCAGTGCCGCCCGGTCACGCCCTCCTTCGAACCATATTCCTCCCCGATGATGCCGTCGCCCGAGCGCTCCGCCTCGATCAGGCGGCGCATCGCCGCTTCCGCCTCGCGGTCGGCGATGGTGACGGGGGAGCGGTCCTCCTTCAGTTCGGTCGCAATCGTTTGACGGAACCGTGGACGGATCGCTTCGCCCGCCGCATCGGCGAGGCGCAGCGCCAGATCGATGTCGGAACGCGAGAGGGACATCACTGCCGCCTATCGCAGCGGATGCGGATAGGCTAGGCTCGCCGTAATCTTAGCCCGTGAGGAATTGCCGATGCGCCGCCTGTCCATGATGATCGCCGCCCTGATGGTTGCAACGCCGGCGTTTGCGACGCTTGCCCCGGGGGCGAATGCGCCCGATTTCACGACACGCGGCGCGATGGCGGGGAAGATCTTTACGGTCAATCTCGACAAACAGTTGAAGAAGGGCCCGGTCGTCCTGTATTTCTTCCCCGCGGCCTTCACCAGCGGATGTAACGCAGAGGCGCGCGCCTTTGCCGAGAAGATCGGCGCGTTCAAGGCGGCGGGGGCGACTGTTATAGGTATGTCCGCCGATCCGGTATCGAAGCTGGTCAAGTTTTCGCAGAGCGAATGCGCGGGCAAGTTCGCGGTGGCGAGCGCGGGGCCTGCGGTCATCAAGGCCTATGACGTAAAACTCCCCCAGCAGATGGCGGGCCGCGACATTACCAGCCGGACAAGCTATGTCATCGGCAAGGACGGCAAGATCAGCTATGTTCACAGCGACATGAACCCTGCGGATCATGTTTCGCTGACCTTGGCGGAAGTCCAGAAACTCTCACGCTAGTTCAAACTTGACCCAGTTACGCAATATCAATCCTTTTAGGGTCTAAGCGTACCGAACGGTCGGGAATGGAATCAATGATCAGGACGGAGGCAGCGCGAGATCGAGCGACGACCGACGTTATGTTCGATCGCATCGGCTCCTTCCTGACCGATCACCGGCTGCCTGCCGATCCCGATACGTACCGGTTTGTGCATCTGGTGCTGAATGACCCTGCCGGACCGGTCGCGAAAGCGGTTGCGGAACTGGTCGATGGCGGCTTCCGCCTTCAGTCGCAGGATATCGAGCGGCTCGACGATCGGCCTCCCGCCGGTTCGCAGCGGACCCCTCCACGTTCTATCGAGCGGCTGACGGACGAGGTGCTAATTGCCGAGGCGCAGGATTACATGCGCGCCTTTGCCGAAACGGTCCGGACGATGCATGATGCGACGACGGGGTTCGAGCGCGATCTGACGCAGGGCACGGCGGCGATCCGGCGCGACCCGAGTATCGCCCGGATCGAGGATATTGCGCGCATCACCGGCGCGATGATCGAACAGTTGCGGGCGTCGGAGCAAGAACTGGAAGCGACCACCGCCGAAGTCGAGGTGCTGCGCCAGAAGCTGGACGAAGCGCAAAACTCAGCGCGGCGTGATCCGCTGACGGGTCTCGGCAACAGGCTGGCGTTCGACGAAGCCTTTGTATCGTGCCGCGCCGGCGATGGCCCTTGCTGCCTGGCGCTTTGCGACATCGACCGGTTCAAACGGATCAACGACGAACACGGCCACGGGGTCGGCGACCGCGTGCTGGGCGCGATCGGTCAGGAGCTGGCGCTGCAATGCGCCGGGCATCTGGTGACGCGGCACGGCGGCGAGGAGTTCGCGATCCTGTTCAGTGGCGTTTCGCTCGCCGAGGCGGCGGAATTGCTGGAAACCGCGCGCGCGGTTATTTCCGCAAAGCGTCTGCGCAGCCGGGAGACGGACCGGCCGATCGGGTCGGTGACGATATCGGCAGGCGTGACCCTGGTCGTGGGCGGGGAAGCCGCCGATGCCACGTTCGCGCGTGCCGATAGTCTGTTGTATCAAGCCAAGACCGAGGGGCGCGATCGCATCCGCGCGGCGTGATCAACCCGATGCGCCGGCTTCCGAGGGGCATGCCTCCGCCTTCAGTTGACCTGCGCCGCCGGCGTACCAGCGGCTCTTGCCGCCCATGCTCGCCTCGTCATGATAGCAGACGCGCCCCGCCTCCGGATCGTTCGCGACGATAACGGTCCAGTGATGACCGCCGCAATTATGCGCTTCGCAACCCCAGGACGCGACGCGGCCGCCCGGGAGCGCGAAGATCGGCGTGGCCGGCCCCTGAGCCTTGGTGATCAGCGAACGGATGTTCTGGTCGCCAACAGCCCTGTTGAGCGTCCGCGCGACTTCCGTCCGGTCGAAGAAATCGACGCCCGCAACCGCGTCGCGCGGATAATGACCAACATAGGCACTGAGCGGTGTCGTGTTGGCCTGACCCGGAATTGCCGCAGGACGCTGCATCTCGGGCGGCTTGAAACCGGCGGGGGGAGCGTCGTCGGCAGGGTTGGATTGACCGCAGGCTGACAACGCCGCGGCGATGAAAAATGCGACGGCAACGGCGTTGATCCTGACCACAGAGTTTCCTCGCTTGAGACGTCAGACGTCGAGATTGGCGACGTTCAGCGCATTGTCCTGAATGAATTCGCGGCGCGGCTCAACGACTTCACCCATCAGCCGGGAAAAGACCTCGTCCGCACCCGCGACGTCGGCGGCGGTGACGCGGAGCATGGAGCGCGCGGTCGGATCGAGCGTCGTTTCCCACAGCTGTTCGGCGTTCATCTCTCCGAGGCCCTTGTAGCGCTGGATCGCGAGGCCCTTGCGTCCGGCGAGCAGGATCGCATCGAGCAGCTGGCTGGGCCGTGCGACGCGGGTTTCGCCGCGTGCGAGCGTCCGGACGTTGGTTTCGCTGCCGATTACGCCCTCGCCCGTTTCCTCCTCGTCGTCGGCTGACTGGCTGGCCTTGACCGGAATGAGCTTGGTTGCGCCGCCGAAGCTGCCGGCTTCGGACGCCGCGAGCGTGTTGAGCTTGCGCGCCTCGGCCGACTGGAGGAAGTTCGCCTCGACGATGTGGTGGTCGGTGACGCCGCGCCAGAGCCGCTCGAAATGGACGCCGCCGTCTTCGGTCATCCGTGCCGACCAGCGCGCCTCTCCATCGCCCGCATCGAGCCTGAGCGTCACCGCCCGGACCCGTTCGCCGCGTTGTTCACGGCTGAGCGCCGGGTCGAGCGCACCGCCCAGAGCCAGCGCCTCGATAATCGCCGGATCATAGCGGCGCGGAACGTAGCGCATCAGCGTCCGCATCCGCCGCGCATGGTCGACGAGCTGCTTCAGGTCGGCCCCGGTCCGCAACCCGCCCGGCCCGTCAAGCATCATCGCATTGACACCGGCATCGACCAGATAGTCGTCCAGCGCGGCGTCGTCCTTCAGATACACCTCCGAGCGTCCGCGCGTAGCCTTATAGAGCGGCGGCTGGGCGATGAAGAGATGTCCGCGCGTGATAAGCTCGGGCATCTGGCGATAGAAAAAGGTCAGCAGTAGCGTGCGGATATGCGCGCCGTCGACATCGGCGTCGGTCATGATGACGATCTTGTGATAGCGCAGCTTGTCGGCGTTGAAATCGTCGCGGCCGATGCCGGTACCCATCGCCTGAATGAGCGTGCCGATTTCCTTGGAGGAAATCATCCGGTCGAAGCGGGCACGTTCGGTGTTGAGGATCTTGCCACGCAAGGGAAGGATCGCCTGGAAATGGCGGTCGCGGCCCTGTTTGGCCGAACCGCCGGCCGAGTCGCCCTCAACCAGGAACAGTTCGGACTTGGCGGGGTCGCGCTCCTGGCAGTCGGCCAGCTTGCCGGGGAGCGAGGCGATGTCCATCGCGCCCTTGCGCCGCGTAAGCTCGCGTGCCTTTTTGGCGGCCTCACGCGCGGCGGCGGCGTCGATGATCTTGCCGACGATCGCTTTTCCGTGCGCCGGATTTTCCTCAAGCCATTCGGCGAGTTTGTCCGCCATCAACGATTCAAGCGGCTGACGAACTTCGGAGGAGACCAGCTTGTCCTTGGTCTGGCTGCTGAATTTGGGATCAGGCAGCTTGACCGAGACGATCGCGCTCAGCCCCTCGCGCATGTCGTCGCCGGTGAGCGAAACCTTTTCCTTCTTCAGCATGCCCGACTTGTCGGCATAATTGTTGAGGGTGCGGGTCAGCGCGGCGCGGAACGCGGCCAGATGCGTGCCGCCGTCGCGCTGGGGGATGTTGTTGGTGAAGGCGAGGACGTTCTCGTAATAGCTGTCATTCCACTCGAGCGCGACGTCGATCGTCACATCGTCGCGCGTGCCCGAAATCGCGATCGGCTCGGGCATCAGCGGTGTTTTCGCGCGGTCGAGATATTGCACGAACGCGGCGATCCCGCCCTCGTAAAACAGTTCAATCGTCTTTGGTTCGTCATGCCGCGCATCGGTCAGGAACAACCGCACGCCGGAATTGAGGAAGGCGAGTTCGCGGTAGCGGTGCTCGAGTTTTTCGAAGTCGAATTCAACGATCTTGAACGTGGCGGGCGAGGGCAAAAAGGTGACACGCGTTCCCTTGCGACCATCCGCCGGCCCGGTGATCCTGAGCGGCGCGACCGCATCGCCGAACGCAAAACGCATCTCATGCTGTTCGCCGTCGCGCCAGATCGTCAGGTCGAGCCATTCGCTGAGCGCGTTGACGACGGAGACGCCGACGCCGTGAAGCCCGCCCGAAACCTTGTAGGCGTTGTCATCGGACGTGTTCTCGAACTTGCCGCCCGCATGAAGCTGGGTCATGATGACTTCGGCAGCGGAGACGCCCTCCTCGCTGTGGATCCCGGTCGGGATGCCGCGGCCGTTGTCGGTAACCGAGACCGAGCCGTCGGGATTGAGGACGATGTCGATCCGGTCGCAGTGCCCGGCCAGCGCTTCATCGATCGCATTGTCGCTGACCTCGAAAACCATGTGATGGAGGCCAGATCCGTCGTCGGTATCGCCGATATACATTCCGGGTCGTTTGCGGACCGCGTCAAGCCCTTTCAGGACCTTGATCGAGTCTGCGCCATATTCGTTTTTCCGGGGGTTTGTTGCCATGCTAAACCTATAGGCAAAGCGGTGTCCGAACGGAAGCGAAATGGCCCCGAACCGCCGGTGGTCGCAGCATAGGGGACGCAAGACATGAGCCTGGCATCAAAGAGTTTCGGGGTCGTCACCAAAGCGGTGGGCACGATTGCCGGGCTGATTCCCGATGGTGAGCCCGACCCGCTGCGCAATGCGATCGGTGAGATGGGGCGGGCGCGGGTACGTACCGACGGCCCGGCCAAGGTAACCGGCGGCGTCACCTACACCGCAGAGGCGCAGGCGGCGGCGCTCAGCTATGCGGTCATCGTCGGCAGTAATATCGCCAAGGGGCGGATCGTGTCGATCGACAGCGGCGCGGCGGCGGGGGCGCCCGGAGTAACGCTGATCATGACGCATGAGAATGCCCCGGAGCGCAAGGTCACCGCGCCGTTCGGGACCGCGCGGGGTATGCTTTCGGCCTCCGGCGTCGGCGTGCCCGTGCTCGGCGACGATAGGGTTCACTGGTGCGGGCAGCCTGTCGCGGTTGTGGTTGCAGACAGTTTCGAGACGGCCCGCGATGCGGCCGCGTTAATCACGATAGAGTATGCGCCCGAGGCGGCGACGGTCAGCCTCGACCGCGCGCGCGGCAAGGCATTCACGCCGATGATGACCGCGATGGAGGAATCGGAGACGGTCATCGGCGATGCCGATGCGGCGATCGGCGCTGCGCAGGTGAAGGTCGACCGGCGCTACACGACGCCGTACATGAACCACAATGCGATGGAGCCGCACGCAACGGTCGCGCAATGGCGGGACGGGCGGCTATTCGTTTACGATGCGGCGCAGTTTCCGGTCGGATGCCGCGATATGCTCGCCAAGAAATTCGGGCTCGCGCGCGATGATGTTGTGGTCGAGTCCGGGTTTCTGGGCGGGGCGTTCGGCGGCAAGGCGGCGGCGTGGCCGCATGTCGAGCTCGCCGCGGCGGCGGCAAAACTGATCGATCGGCCGGTCAAGCTGGTGCTGAGCCGGCGCGACGTATTCGCGATGACGGGCGGCCGGTCGATGACGCAGCAGCGCGTCGCGATCGGCGCGGACGGCGAGGGGCGGCTGACGGGGCTGGTCCACGAAGCGCTGGGCATGTGTACCGGGGAGGTTTTTGCGGAAGCTGCCATCACGCCTGCACGGCATCTGTATGCGGCGCCCGCGATAAGGCTGCATATGCAGGTCGCGCCGCTCGACCGGATCCAGAACAGCTTCATGCGCGCGCCGGGCGACGCGCCGGGCAGCTTCGCGCTGGAAAGCGCGCTGGACGAACTGGCGATCGCGGGCGGGATCGATCCGCTTGACCTGAGGCGGATGAACGAGCCGGAATGCAATCCGACCAAGGGAACGCCGTTCAGCAGCCGGCATCTGGTCGAATGCCTGACACGCGGCGCGGACGCGTTCGGGTGGCGCGGGCGGGTTGCCGCACCGCGATCGATGCGCGAGGGCCGGATGCTGACCGGTTACGGCATGGCAAGCGCAATCCACCCGACCGCGCAACTGATCGCGAAGGCCGGCCTGACGTTGGAGGCGGACGGGAAGGTGCTTGTCGAGACATCAACATCGGAGGTCGGGACGGGTACGGCGACGGCGCAGGCGCAGGCAACGGCCGAGCGTATCGGCGTGGCGTTCGATCGCGTCCGTTTCGTCGAGGGCAATACGAGGTTGCCCGATGCGACGACGCCGGGCGGGTCGTCCACCAGCGTGACGCTGGGGGCCGCGATCCACGACGCGCAGAAGAAATTGATCAGGGCGCTGCTGAAGCTGGAGCGGGGCAGCGGGACCGTGCTCGACGGTGCGAAATCCGAGGATTGCGATACGGTGGATGGAGGGCTTTACCTGCGGAACCGGCCCGGGGCAGGCGAGCGGTTCGAGGCGATACTGGCGCGCGCCGGACGTATGCGTGTCGCGGTCGAGGGCAGCTGCGCGATGTCGCTGAAGGGCCAGAAATATTCGATGCACGCTTACGGCGCGCATTATTGCGAGGTGCGTGTCGACGAGGATACGGGCGAGATCCGGGTCGTGCGCTGGACCGCGGTGATCGACGGCGGACGTATCCTGAATCCGCTTCTCGCGCGCAGCCAGATTATCGGCGGGATCATCATGGGGATCGGGATGGCGCTGCACGAAGAGAGCGTCACCGACGCGCGAAGCGGCGGCATCGTCAATGCCGACCTTGCCGGTTACCATGTGCCCTGCCACGCCGATGCGCCGCGTTTCGACGTTCATTTCCTCGATCGTCCCGACCCGCTGACGCCGTTGGGCGCGAAGGGGATCGGCGAACTGGGGATCGTCGGCGCCGCAGCGGCGATCGCGAATGCGGTATATCACGCGACGGGCAAGCGCGTCCGCGACCTGCCAATCACGCCGGACAAGATATTCCGCCCGGACTGACGCTCGATTGGGGGCGTGACGTGCGGAGCGCCACGCGCAGCAACGACGCACATGCGGCTGTTCAGCGGCTGGGCAAGACCCACGAAACTTCGCTATTGCGAAACAGTCGCAGCTGATTTAACCGTCGCAAATAATGATAATCATTCGCAGCGGGTCAGTATGAAATTTTCGCCGGGATTGGTCGCAGGGATCGGATTGCTGGCATCGCCGGGGATCGCGCAGCGCCAGCCGCCATTGCCGGACGCGGCGACCGACGTCGTAGTAACGGGGGTCCGCGATCAGGAAGGATATGTGGCGAAGGAAACGAACGCGGCGAAAATCGCCGCGCCGCTGCGCGACATTCCCCAATCCGTCGCGGTCGTGACCGAACAGGTGCTGCGCGATCAGCGCGCGCTGTCCTTGCAGGACGCGTTACAGAACGTACCGGGCGTCAGTCTGGGATCGGGCGACGGGCAGAGGGACCAGGTATCGATCCGAGGATTTTCGGCGATCGGCGACCAGTATGTCGATGGTTTTCGCGATGACGGGCTGTATTTCCGTGACTTGTCAAACGTTCAGCGGGTCGAGGTGATCAAGGGTCCGGCGGCGGTGCTCTATGGCCGCGGTTCGTCGGGCGGCATCATCAATCGCGTGACCAAGAAGCCCGATATCGATATCCTGTCGGCAGCGCTTTCCGGCGGGTCCTATGGTCATTATCGCGGCGAGTTCGACATCGGCCGGTTCGATGTCGGATCGGGCGTCGGCTTTCGCGTCACCGGCGCGGTCGAAGACGATGGCAGCTTTCGCGACCAGCAGTTTTTGAAGCGCGTCGCGCTCGCACCATCAATCCTGATCGGGCGGGGCAGCGACACCTCTATTCTGGTGCAAGCCGATTATCTGAAGGACCGGCGGCTGACCGATTTCGGCATTCCCGCGATCAACGGCAGACCGGTCGACGTGCCGCGGGCAACCTATTTCGGCGCAGCCAATGCGCGCGACGCGGACGTGGCGCGTTCGGAAGTGTTTTCGCAGACGCTGACGCTCGCGCACCGGTTTTCAGACAGCCTGTCATTCCGCAACGGCTTTCGTCATTATCGCGACACGCTCGATCGTCACAATACGCAGTCAAGCGCTGTCGACCCGGTCGCACGGACCGTGACGCTTCGTCACGGCGGCATCCTGCGTGATGAGGACGGGTGGTCGAACCAGGCGGAGCTGACGCAGAAGCTGTCGTTTGCGGGGATGCAGCACACTATTCTCTACGGGGTCGAAGTGTCCCGTCAGGCCAAGGACGGCGTCATCCTTACATCCAGGATCGTAGCCGAGACATCGATCGACGCGCCGGTCCTGCCGAGGGTCGACAATGCCGATTACATCGCGGCGGCGTCGAGTTCGCTCAACACGTTCAACACGCTGGGGCTTTACGTTCAGGACCTGGTCGATTTCGGTTCGGGCATAAAAGCGCTGGCCGGCGTCCGGCACGACCGGTTCCGCCAGAAAACGGACAACCGGTTGTCCGGTCAGGCCGACCTTGCCCGCACGGACGATGTCTGGAGTCCGCGCGCCGGATTGGTGTTCCAGCCCGATGACGCACAATCCTATTATGTCTCGTACAGTCGCAGCTTTCAGCCGTCCGCCGAGACGTTTCCGCTGGCGACGAACAATGTCGATATCGCGCCCGAGAAATCGACCAATTACGAGGGCGGTGCAAAATACACGCTGCTGGGCGGGCGGCTGGCGATCCAGGCGGCTGGGTTCATCCTGCGCCGTACGGGCATCAAAGGGAGCGACCCGGTCACGCAGCGCGTGATTCCGATCGGCACGCAGCGTACAAAGGGCGCAGAGCTGTCGGGCCAGCTTAACCTTGCGAACGGTTTGAACGCGATCTTCGGTTACGCGTATCTCGACACCAAAGTAACCGAGTCCGGCACTCCCGCCCTGATCGGCAAGCGCGCCACAATCACACCGCGCAATTCCGTCAATCTGTTTCTGGCGAAGACGATCGCGCAGCGGTTCGGCATCGGTGCGGGCGGAAATTATGTCGGCAACCGTTTCGCCGATCCCGCCAATACGACGGTGCTGCCGCATTATTTTACCGTCAATGCGCTGGCCTATGCCGACATCGGGCCCGCGCGATTGCAGGTGAATGCGTATAATCTGTTCGACAAAAAATATATTGTATCAGGGCACGGGACATCGCCGCTGCTCAACCTGCCGGGCGGACCGCGGACGGTGTTGGCGACGATACGCGTCAGGTTCTGATCAGATCATGACCGAACCAGTGCCGGAAAAGGATCGCTGATGGGAATGCAAATCCCCGTTTTGCCGCGCACGCAACCCCGCCGGGGTCCGCTGCTTTTCGTACCCGCGCGCTGGCAGCGACCGGCAATGCTTATGACGCTGAAACGTGTCCATGCCTGGACCGGGTTCTGGGGCGCGGCGCTGTTTTTGCTAATGGGCACGAGCGGCGTGCTGCTCAATCACCGTGCGATCCTGCCGATCAATGCGGGGGGCCCGGTCGATGTCGATAACGTGCTGCTGCCCGTGGCGCAAAATGCGATCACCGATGAGACTGCGCTTGGGAAATGGGCGAAGCACGAATTGCGACTGGCGGTGGAGCCGAAGCCGTTGCCGGCGATCAACAGTAGAGCCACCGGCAGCACGGTTCGCTTCATGGGGCAAGCGGTCGAGCAGAAAGCAACGTTCGGCCGCATCTTTTATCTGGCAAATGAGAAGGTAACGGTCACCTATGTTCCCGGGTCGTCGAACGTCACGGCCAAGGTCGAGACGCTCGGCATGCTCGCGGTCATCAAGAACCTGCACAAGGGAACGGGGCTCGGCATCGCGTGGGTCTTGCTGATCGATACGATTGCGGGCGCGTTGATCGCGATGAGCCTGACCGGGATGCTGCTGTGGTCAAGGTTGCACGGACCCCGGCTGGCGGCGAGCGCGATTGCATGCGGGCGATTGCTTGGGCGGTGTTCGCAAGCGTCCCGCTGATGGGGTAATTCCGGACGATCAGTTTTCGCAATCTTCATCCGGCAGCCCCAGCGCGGACTGGCCGTCTTCGGAGTCCCCTACAAACGGGGTGCGGGCATCCTCGGTATCCTGCGGTGCGAAGAGGATGTCGAGGCGGTGTTGCACCATCGCCTCGAACTTTGCGCGGTTGCGGGTCGCCGAGCGCGAGACATTGATGTCGTGCGCGATCGCGGTCTTGATACGTTCGACCGCGTCGTTCGAAAGAATATCCGCGCGGCGCAATTCCGCCACGAGCTGGACGAGTCCGACGGCGGTCGCCTGAGCGCGCAGTCCCACAAAGCTGACCGTATCGTGAAGTTTCTTCGCCTTTTCGCGCCGGTCCATTTCGCCTCTCCTGTCTATTGGTTCAGACAGGCTAACGCTCTGGCAGCCAAGCGCAATATCGGTTTGCGTGTCAGCCAGCCTGTTCGGCGAACTGGCGCAGCATCTGTTTGGCGATGACGAGTTGCTGGATCTGGGTCGTGCCCTCGTAGATGCGGTAGAGGCGAACGTCGCGGTAGAATCGTTCGGCGTCATATTCGCTAAGATAGCCCGCGCCGCCGTGAATCTGGACGGCACGGTCGGCAACCCGGCCGCATGCCTCGGTCGCGAACATCTTGGTGCATGCCGCCTCCAAGGATATGCGGGCACCGGTATCGGCCTTGCGCGCGGCGTCGCTCAGCATGCAGTCGGAGGCGTAGAGCTCGGCCTTTGAATCCGCGAGCATTGCCTGGATCAGTTGAAAGTCGCTGATCGGCGCGCCAAAGGCCTTGCGCTCGGTCGCATAGCGGAGCGCGGAATCGAGGATGCGGTCCATATACCCGGTCGCGGCGGCGGCAACCGACAGACGGCCGGTGTCGAGTGCACCCATCGCCGCCCTGAACCCGGCGCCTTCCACGCCGCCGAGCAGCGCGTCGCCGGGCAGCCTGACATCGTCAAGGACGACATCGGCGATCATAGACCCGGCCTGGCCCATCTTCCTGTCGGGTTTGCCGATCGTGACGCCGGGTGTGCCAGCGGGAACGAGGAAGGCGGAGATGTGTGCGTTAGAGGGCAGGTTCGCGGCATTGGTGCGGGCCATGACCAGCACCATCTCCGCCATCGGCGCGTTCGTGATGTACCGCTTGGTCCCGTTCAGGACGTAGCCGTTTCCGTCGCGTTTCGCGGTGGTCCTGAGCCCTGCACTGTCCGAGCCGCTATCGGGTTCGGTGAGCGCGAACGAGACGACCGCGCCCGCGGTCATGCGGGAGAGCCAGATGCGCTTCTGGTCCTCGGTCCCGCCGTTCACGATTGCGGTGTTGACCATGCCGGTGTTGATCGAGATCATCGAGCGATAGGCGGGCATCGCCCAGCTGAGTTCGCGGATCGTCGCGATATATTCGGAGACGTTCATGCCGATGCCGCCATATTCGGCGGGTGCGGTCAGTGCGAACAGCCCCAGGTCGCGCATCGCGGCGACGATATCGTCGGGGATCCGGTCGTCGGCGATGACTTGCGCTTCGGCGGGGACGAGCCGTTCGCGCACGAACCGGCGGAGTTGATCAAGGAAACCGGCAAAGGTGTCCGCATCCATCGCAGGCGGTTTGGGCCGGGCGGGTCCGGTCATCCGATCGGGGCGCATTTGCGCTCGAGCCAGGCGCGATCCCCGCCGTCCAGTTCGGGGCCGAGCTTTTCGAGAACCTGCGCGTGATACGCGTCGAGCCAGCCGCGTTCTTCGGGCGTAAGCAAACCCGGTTCGATCAGCGTGCGCTCGATCGGACACAGGGTCAGCGTCTCGAACCCGAGCATCGGCCGGTCACTCCCTGCAATCTCGCGCGGTTCGACAAGAACCAGATTCTCGATCCGGATGCCGTATTCGCCGGATTTATAATAGCCGGGCTCGTTCGAGAGGAGCATCCCTGCGCGGAGCGGTTCGAGCGCCTGGCCGCTGGAATGTTCGGGCGGCGCGATCCGCTGAGGCCCTTCATGCACCGACAGATAGGAACCGACTCCGTGGCCGGTGCCGTGGCCGAAATCGAGCCCGGCCTCCCAAAGCGGGCGGCGCGCGAAGCTGTCGAGGTGACCGCCGACGGTGCCGTCGGGAAAGACCGCGGTCGCGATCGCGATATGCCCCTTCAATACGCGCGTGAAACGGTCGCGCATTTCGTCCGTCGGCGCGCCGATCGGCATCACGCGCGTCACGTCCGTCGTGCCGTCGGCATACTGCCCGCCCGAATCGACAAGATACAGCTGCCCCGGCTCGATCGGCACGTTCGAATCCTCCGTGACATGATAATGCGGGCTGGCACCGTGCGCGCCGGTCGCGGAGATCGTATCGAAAGAGGTGTCGAGCAGCATCCCGGTCGCCTGGCGGAATTGGAGCAGTTTGGCGGCGGCGGAGAGTTCGGTTTGATTGCCGCCCGGACATTCCGCCTCGACCCAGCGCAGGAAGCGCGCGAGCGCCGCACCGTCGCGAACGGAGGCGGCGCGGTGACCTGCAATCTCGACCGGGTTCTTGATCGCCTTTGCAAGGACGGCCGGGTCGCGCAGTCGAAGGACGGTCGCGCCGCCTGCCTCGAGCGAATCGAAGATCGCTGCGACCGCGCGATCCGGGTCGGCGGCGATGCGCTTACCCGCGAAGTTCGCGAGATAAGGACGGAAGGCGGCGATGTCGTGCACCCTGACCGCGTTGCCGAGGTGGCGGCGGACGTCCGCACCCACCTTGTCTTCGGCGATGAACAGGTCGGTCGCGCCGTCGCTGCCAATGATCGCATAAGAGAGTGCGACGGGCGTATGCGCGATGTCGCTGCCACGGACGTTCAACGCCCAGGCGATCGAATCAAGCGCGCTGAGGATGACGGCGTCCGCGCGCTTGTCGATCAGCCAATCGGCGACAACCGCGCGCTTCTGCGCTGACGAGGCGCCCGCTTGGGCGTCGGGCTGGGCGGAGAGCTTCGCGTCCGAGGGCGATGGCCGGTCGGGCCAGGCCGCATCGACCGGGTTGGACGCGACCGCGACCAGTGCTGCGCCGCGATCGGCAAGCGCCGCGCTTGCCCCCTCGACCCAGGCGCGGGTGTGGAGCCAGGGATCATAGCCGATCCGCGCACCTTCGGGTGCATGCTTGGCAAGCCAGTCGGCGACGCTTGTTTCGGGGACTGCGACATAGGCCCAATGCGCTCCGTCGACCTGTTCGCGGACCTGAAGCGTGTAGCGTCCGTCGGTAAAAATCGCGGCTTCGGACGGCAAGACGACCGCGCTGCCCGCAGAACCCCGGAAACCCGTCAGCCAGGCAAGGCGCTGAGCATAATCGCCGACATATTCGCTCATATGCTCGTCGGTCAGGGGTACGACGAAACCGTCGAATCGGTCGGCGGCCAGCTGCGCGCGAAGGGCTGCAAGACGGTCGGCATGAGTGGACACGGATCGGCTCCCGGTATTTGGCGGATGACGTCGCCTTGTCAAACTTTGCCGGGGCGTGTGCAAGATGTCCCGGTTTTGGACACGCTCGCACAACTCCCAAAGCACGCGTCGGTGCGGAGAATGCCTGATGCGTGCTGGGAGAAATCCGATGCAGGCTCGTTCAAACCCAAAATGTTCGAAACTAGCGCCGTCTTTTCATACAGTTAACGGGGATGCGAGCTCGACCTTGAGCGCAAAACGTTCCGTCTGTGGAAATTGGCGCTGCAGAGTTTGTGCGGTGCAAAAAGGTCACAGCGGCGCCGTTTACGTCGGGCGCTCCAAAACTGGTTGTTGACAGACGTGCCAGTAGAAACGACGAACGTGACCAGAACATTAACTGCCTGAGTTAACGATGAGGGCGGCGCGATGTCGACGACCAGTCCGGGTGCGGTACCCGGAACCGAAACGAGGGGTAAATTATGAAAGCGATGAAGCTTCTGTTGGCGAGCGCGGTGTGCGCAATGGGTCTGACTGCGGTTCCGGCCCAGGCGCTGAACTTCGTGCTGACGGATACCGGCGGGGCTGCGGCGGGAACGCAGGCGCGGCTCGGTTTCGATATTGCGACGCGCTACTGGTCGTCGGTTTTCACCGACAATGTGACCGTCAATCTGAATATCGGTTTTCGTTCGCTCGCCCCCGGCGTGCTCGGCTCGACGGGCAGTGCGCGCGCTCTGTTGTCGATGACGCAAGGCTATGCCGGACTTGCCAATGATGCGAAAAGCGCGCTCGACGTACGCGCGGTGACGAACCTTCCGGAACTCGGTGCCAGCGTTCTCGACGATCCAAGCTTTACGTTCGGCGCGGTCGCGGCGGTCGCCAACGCGCTAAATCCCACAGGCGACGGCTATATCTCGGGCAAGAAGCGGATCGATGCCGATGGCGGCGTCAACAATTCGACGCTCGCGATCACCAAGGCTAGTGCAAAGGCGCTCGGGCTCACGACCGATGTCAACGGCCGTGCAATCAACTATAATTCGGCCGACGCGAGCGTGACGTTCAGTTCGAATTTCGGTTTCGATTTCGATCCGACGAACGGTATCGCCGCGGGCACGTTCGATTTCATCGGCGTCGCGATCCACGAGATCGGTCATGCGCTCGGGTTTGTCAGCGGCGTGGACAGCTACGACGCGTTTTCTATCCCGAACGGTCCGAATGCGGCCGGTAACGGTACCTTGGAAAATTTCGTCGTGATGAACTCGCTCGACCTTTTTCGTTACCAGAACGGTGTGCTCGACTGGTCGACAGGAGGAAATCCCTATATTTCCCTCGATGGCGGCGTGACGCAGCTTTTCGGCGACTCGCGTTTGTCCTCTGGTCAGTTCAACGGCGACGGGCGTCAG
>CBDCMM010000002.1:427500-475000 GCA_965219075.1 Sphingomonas sp. | reverse complement strand
CCGGTCGGCGGTGGTCGTCAACGTACCAAAGGTCAGACCGAGTTCGTGCTGCGCCGGGGCGACTTCATGATGGTGCTTGTCCATCGGCAGACCCATTTCAACCATCGTCGAAACCATCTCCCCGCGAATATCGACCGCGGAATCGACGGGTGCGACAGGGAAATAGCCGCCCTTGACGCGTGGACGATGGGCGAGGTTCCCGCCCTCATATTCGCGTCCGCTGTTGGTCGGCAGTTCAATATCGTCGAGCTTGAAAAAGCTTTGCGCGTAGCTCGTTTCGAAGCGCACGTCGTCGAACATGAAGAACTCGGCTTCGGGGCCAACATAGACCGTATCGCCGATGCCCGTGGTTCCGAGATACGCCTCAGCGCGCTTGGCCGTCGAGCGTGGATCGCGGGCGTATAGTTCGCCGCTGCCCGGATCGTAAATGTCGCAGAAGATGATCAGCATCGGCGTCGGCGAGAAAGGGTCGGCATAGACCGCATCGAGATCGGGCCGGAGAATCATGTCCGATTCATTGATGGCCTTCCATCCCGCGATCGATGAGCCGTCGAACATCAGACCATCGGTCAGTTCATCCTCGCCGATCAGCGACGCCACCATCGTCAGATGCTGCCACTTCCCCTTGGGATCGGTGAACCGCAGATCGATCCATTCGATTTCCTGATCCTTGATCCGTTTCAGGATGTCGGTCGGTTTGTTGGCCATGTCTCTAGTTCCTTTGTTGGCGACATCGTCGCTAAGGGCAGGCGAAAGCGAGGGTCGAACGACGTTTACCGGGGTCGGGTGGAGCGTCCGTATTCAGATTGCGTCCTCGTCGCGTTCGCCGGTGCGGATGCGTAGTGCGGTTTCGACGGGCGTGACGAAAATCTTGCCGTCGCCGATCCGTCCGGTTTTGGCCGCATCCGCAATCGCCTCGACAACGCGGGGAGCGAGACTATCGGCAACGACAACCTCCAGCTTCACCTTGGGAAGGAAATCGACGACATATTCGGCACCGCGATACAGTTCGGTATGACCCTTTTGCCGGCCAAACCCTTTTGCCTCGGTCACGGTAATGCCCGATACGCCGACCTCATGCAGCGCTTCCTTGATTTCGTCGAGCTTGAAGGGCTTGATGATCGCTTCGATCTTTTTCACGCTGTTTCCCGGTCAGATGCAGCCAGCCCGCTCAATGGCGCATAGTGAATTCGGTGCCAATCGCCGGGTAAACAAGCAAATGCCAAATCGATCATCCCAGCGCAAGGCGGTTTACCGGGCGTCCCGTCGGTATTCGAATTCAGCCCGATCGGCCGATCATATGATCGGTGCGGGGGCGGCCTGGTCGGCCAGCCAGTTTTCGAGCCATTTTATCGTATAGTCGCCCTGCTGAAAATCGGCATTTTCGAGCAGCGCCTGATGAAGGGGGATGGTCGTCGTTACGCCCTCGATCACGAACTCCTCAAGCGCGCGGCGAAGTCGGCGCAGCGCGCCCTGACGCGTGGTGCCGTAAACAATCAGCTTGGCGATCATGCTGTCATAATAAGGTGGCACGCGATAGCCCGCGTAGAGGCCGCTATCGACGCGCACGTGCATGCCGCCGGGCGCGTGAAAAAGCTTGATGAGGCCGGGCGAAGGCGTGAAGGTTTTCGGATCCTCGGCATTGATCCGGCATTCGATCGCATGGCCGCGGAACTGGACGTCCTGCTGGCGCAGAGTTAGGGGATGGCCCTCGGCGATCCGGATCTGTTCGCGAACGAGATCGAGGCCGGTGATCATCTCGGTAACGGGATGCTCGACCTGAAGCCGGGTGTTCATCTCGATGAAGTAGAATTCGCCCGCTTCCCAGAGAAACTCGATCGTCCCCGCACCGCGATACCCCATCTCGGCCATCGCCTTTGCGACGATGCCGCCCATCCGCTCACGCTCGCCGGGGGTGATGATCGGCGAGGGCGCTTCCTCAAGCACCTTCTGGTGGCGGCGCTGAAGCGAGCAATCGCGCTCGCCCAGATGGATCGCATTGCCGTTGCCGTCGCCGAAAACCTGAAATTCGATATGGCGCGGGTTGCCGAGATATTTCTCCATGTAAACGGTCGCGTCGCCGAAAGCCGCCTTCGCCTCGGTCCCCGCCTGCTGCATCAGCGTCTCGAGCTGGTCTTCGGACTGGCACACTTTCATACCGCGGCCGCCGCCGCCCGAGGCTGCCTTGATGATAACCGGATAGCCGATCCCGGCGGCAACCCGCTTCGCCTCGTCGACATCGGCGATCGCGCCGTCCGATCCCGGGACGAGCGGCAAGCCGAGCGCGCCGGCGGTGCGCTTTGCCTCGACCTTGTCGCCCATCGTGCGGATATGTTCGGGCTTGGGCCCGACGAAGATGATGTTGTGGAGCTCGACAATCTCGGCGAAGCGCGTGTTTTCGCTGAGGAACCCGTAACCGGGATGGATCGCGTCCGCGCCAGAAATCTCGGCGGCGGAAATGATGTTGGGGATGTTGAGATAACTGTCCACGGCCGCGGGCGGGCCGATGCAGATCGCCTCATCCGCCAGCCGGACATGCATGGCATCGGCGTCCGCAGTCGAATGCACCGCGACCGTCTTGATACCCATTTCGTGACAGGCACGGTGTATCCGGAGCGCGATCTCTCCGCGATTGGCGATCAGCAGTTTGGCGATGGGTCGTATCATCACGGCCGTCCGGTCATTCGACGACGACGAGAGGCTGATCGAATTCGACAGGCTGGCCGTTGTCGACGAGGATTGCGGTGACGCGTCCCGCATTGGGCGCGACGATCGGGTTCATGACCTTCATCGCTTCGACGATCAGCAACGTATCCCCTGCAGCGACCGTCGTGCCGACGCCCGCGAACGGTTTCGCGCCGGGTTCTGCCGAGAGATACGCGGTCCCGACCATCGGCGATCGTACCGTACCGTGAGCGGCCGCAGGTGCGGAAACTTCGACGGTCGTCTGATGCGGAACGATCGCAGGGATCGCAAGATCGCTCGGCATCGAAGACGGCGTCGGCGCAGCGGGGGCAGCCGGGACCATCTGGACCGCCGCGGCCTTCCTTGCGACCCGGATACGCCGGTCGCCGTCCTCAACCTCGATTTCGGTCAGCCGGGTTTTGTCGAGCATCTGTGCGAGCTGGCGAATAAGATCGACGTCGATCTTCATGCCGGGTTCAGAATTATCGGTCATGCGGATGCGTCCTGTCAGATGAGTGCGGCCGCTTCAAGCGCGAGCATGTATGAAAGCGCGCCAAAGCCGGAAATCGTGCCCTTGGCGGCCCGCCCGACATAGCTTCGATGGCGAAACGGTTCGCGCGTTTGCGGGTTCGACAGGTGAACTTCGATCACCGGCGTCGTTATCGCGCGGATCGCATCATAGAGCGCGATCGAACTATGGGTGAAGGCACCCGCGTTGAGCAACACCGCCTTCGCATCAGTCGCCTGAGCCTCGTGCAGCCAGTCGATCAGATGCCCTTCATGGTTGGATTGACGCAGGTCGACGGACAAATCGAGTTCGCGGGCCCGGTCCTCCAACCGCCCGGCGATATCGTCAAGCGTCTCTTGCCCGTAGATTTCGGGCTCGCGCAGGCCAAGCAAATTGAGGTTCGGGCCGTTGAGTACAAACACCGTTTTTGGCACCGCGCTTATTGCCTTTCAGTTGCGGGCGCATACCGGCTCGCCATATATCAAGGGTCATCATAGCCGCTCCCCGAGCTCCGCGTCGAGATGCGTAGGGAGCGGAGCCATCCAAATGGAATGCCTATAATCATGCCTCATGCCGACGGAACAGTCTCGATCACCGTAAACGGCGAGCACAAGCGGATCGCCGCCGGGCAAAGCATTGCCGACCTTACGCGGGAAATGGGGCTGGTGCCTGAAAAAGTCGCGGTGGAGCGCAATTTGGAGATCGTCCCGCGCTCCACGCTCGCGGATGTACGGGTCGAGGACGGCGATGACTTCGAGATCGTGCATTTTGTCGGGGGCGGCGACCACGGACGGCAGGTGGCCGTCGACAGCTGGACCGTCGCCGGTCAAACCTTTCGGTCACGACTGATCGTCGGGACGGGCAAGCACAGGGATTTCGCGCAGAATGCCGCCGCGCTCGAAGCGAGCGGCGCCGAGATCGTCACGGTAGCGGTGCGCCGCGTGAACGTCACCGATCCGAACGCGCCGATGCTGACGGACTTCATCGACCCCAAGCGCTTCACCTATCTGCCCAACACGGCCGGATGTTTCAGCGCGGAGGAGGCGGTCCGGACGCTTCGTCTGGCGCGCGAGGCGGGAGGATGGGAACTGGTCAAGCTGGAGGTGCTGGGCGAGGCGAAGACGCTTTATCCCGACATGGTCGAGACCCTACGCGCGACCGAGGTTCTGGTGAAGGAGGGGTTCAAGCCGATGGTATATTGCGTTGACGATCCGATCGCGGCGAAGCGGCTGGAAGATGCGGGCGCGGTTGCGATCATGCCTTTGGGCGCGCCCATCGGGTCGGGGCTTGGCATCCAGAACCCGGTCACGATCCGCCTGATCGTCGAGGGTGCGGGCGTGCCTGTGCTGGTCGACGCAGGCGTAGGGACGGCATCGGACGCGGCGTTCGCGATGGAACTCGGCTGCGACGGCGTGCTGATGAACACTGCGATCGCCGAGGCTAAGGACCCGGTGATGATGGCGTCTGCGATGAGCGCGGCGGTCAAGGCCGGGCGGCTCGCGTACCGCGCGGGACGGATGGGCAAACGCCGCTATGCCGATCCATCGAGCCCTCTTGCCGGCCTGATTTAATTTACGTTGACCTTCAGCGCCAGCGGCCCGTCTCCATCCAGAGCAAAAGCGGTTTGAGGGGGGCGATCCAGATCATTCCCGAGACGAGGTAGAACAGCGCCTGGAACGCCCAGTGCCAGCTGTTGATCAGCGCAGAGGCGCTGGCGATGAGCGCTGCCCATATCGTGATCAATGCGAGGATAGCCAGGACTCCCGCGGGTTTGCGCCAGCTTGGGGTCATGGCGTGATCCATTCGGTTTCCGTCGCGATGGCGTTGAGGGGGATGTCCCAGGGATCGGGATCAATCAGCGCAACCCGCTGAAGTGACCATGCGATGCCGACGCGCCACGCATAGGGGAGGTGCGAAAACGCCCGGTCGTAATGACCCGCGCCCTGCCCTATCCTGTTGCATCGCGCGTCGAAGGCGACGAGCGGTGTCAAGATGATGTCGGGTATCGCCGTTGCTGCGTCGATGTGCGGCTGACTGAGACCGAAGGGACCCGCTTCGACGCGTGCGTCGTCGTCATGGATCAGGAAACGAAGTGGCGTCGCACGATCGACCACATGGGGAAGTGCGATCGAACAACCGGCGGTTCGCGCGGCGGCAGTGAATTCGGACGGATCGGCCTCGCCGTCGATCGGCAGATACACAGCGACGGTCAACCCGGGGGCAAGCCGCGCGATGAATTGCGCGGGGACCGGGATCGGGACGCGCGGCAGCGCGGCGCGGGCACCTCGCATATGGCGGCGAAGAGCAGCCTTGTCGGTCATGCGCAGTCCCGTAAGCGGAGGGTGGCGGGCCCGCCTTGGCCGTTTGCCGGGTTATCCTCTGACGCACGGTACGTCAGGTGGGGACCATGTGCGTCGGACCAGGATCCGGGCAGGGACAGCCCCCTAGGATGATGAATAGCCTCAGGGATAATGAAGGCTCGTACCGGGCAGAACCCGCCGCAGAGTGACTTAGGTCTTTGCCGGGCTGCGCTCAAGGGCATCGGCCAGACTTTCCAGGCGATCGGCGATATGCGTCAGCGCGGTCTCACTCAGTGCGGCACCCTCGGGCGGTCGCTTTTCCGCCTCGTCAAGCGCATCGGCGAGCATCAGCGCGACGAACAGCATCGCCCGTTCGCCGGCTATGCCGCCGGCTGCGCGCATTGCCGGGGCCCAGCGTTCATCGATCATCATGCCGAGTTGTGCGACACGTGCTTCCTCTCCGGCGCGACACGCGACGGAATAGGGGCGGCCGCCGATGTTGAAGGTAACGTCAGCCACTCAGCCGGCCGCCCCGCGTGCGATAACGTCGTCCAATGCCGCGACTGCCTCTGCCATGCGCGCCTTCAATGCGTCGTGCCGCTGTGCGAGCGATTCCGCATCTTTTGTGCGCTTCGCGATCGCCGCTTCTATGCGGGCGATCGCCGCGTCTATTCGTTCGCCTGTCATTCGGGTATCTTGCGCGTTCCTGGATGCCATCGCGTCGAATTAGCATGCGATGTTCGTCCGACAAGCCGCTATCGCCGGTTCGTGCCGCGATTTCGATGCAAGGCCGAAGGTTGACAGCCGGCGGTACGCTGGCGATGGACTGCGCGAACGACGGAGAGCAACTCTGTTCCCGACGCCGAAATGCAGGAGACGCGACGATGACGGTCAAGGTGGCGATCAACGGATTCGGACGGATCGGCAGACTGGTCGCGCGCGCGTTGATCGAGCGCGGCGGCGATCTCGAGCTGGTGACGATCAATGATCTGGCTGACGCCAAATCGAATGCGTGGCTATTCAGCCGCGACAGCGTTCACGGCCGTTATCCGGGCGAGGTCTCGGCGGACGGCGGTGACCTGGTCGTCGACGGCAAGCGTATCCACGTAACCTCCGAGCGCGACCCCGCGAACCTGCCGCACCGGGAGATGGGCATCGATCTCGTCCTGGAATGCACGGGATTCTTCACCGATCAGGCGTCGTGCCGCAAGCATATCGATGCCGGCGCGAAGAAGGTGCTCATCTCGGCACCCGGCAAGGGCGTCGACCTGACCGTCGTCTACGGCGTCAACCATGACAAGCTGACCGCTGATCACCTCATCGTCTCCAACGCCTCGTGTACGACGAACTGCCTTGCCCCCGTCGCCAAGGTGCTGAACGATTCGATCGGGATCGAACGCGGGCTGATGACGACTATCCACGCCTATACCAACGACCAGAAGATTCTCGACCAGATTCACCCCGACATGCGCCGGGCGCGGGCAGCGGGCATGAGCATGATCCCGACGACGACGGGCGCGGCGCGCGCGGTGGGCGAGGTTCTGCCCGAACTGAAGGGTCGGCTCGACGGGTCGGCGGTGCGCGTGCCGGTGCCCGACGGCAGCCTGGTCGACCTGACCTTCACGCCCAAGCGCGATACGACGCGCGACGAGGTCAATGCGCTGTTGAAGGCGGCATCGGAAAGCGGCCCGCTGAAGGATGTGCTGGTATTTTCCGACCAACCGCTGGTTTCGATCGACATCGTCCATACGCCTGCATCTTCGACGGTGGACAGTCTGGAAACCGCGGTGATCGACGGCAAGCTAGTCCGCGTGGTCAGCTGGTATGACAATGAATGGGGCTTTTCCAACCGGATGGTCGATACCGCGACCGTGATGGCAAACTTCCTTTAGTCCGCCATGGCGGGCGTGCTCGCGGGCATCGCCCGCCACGACCGGGCAAAGGGTCCGGTCGAGACGATCGACCGCGCCCGGATTACGCTGATGGGCGGAATAGAAGGTGATGTGCGCGGCACGGCCAAGCCCGGCAGCCGGAGGCGGCGGCAGGTGACGTTGATGACGCGCGCCGGATGGGCGGCGGCGATGCGCGACCTGGGTGCGGATCTTGTCTGGTACGAACGGCGGGTGAACCTGCTGGTCGACGGCGACGAGCTGCCGCGCGCGACCGGAACGCGGTTGATGATCGGCCCGGTCATGCTGGAGCTGACGTTCGAATGCGATCCGTGCTTCCGCATGGACCAGATTGCACAAGGGTTGTGCTCGGCGCTGACGCCGGACTGGCGGGGCGGGATCTGCACCCGTGTCCTGTCCGGCGGCGAAATTCAACTGGGTGACGCGGTAACATGGGAGCAAGCATGACCAAGGCCTTCAAGACGCTCGACGATGTCGATGCCGGGATCGGCGACCTGACGGGCAAGCGCGCGCTGGCTCGCGTGGACCTGAACGTGCCGATGGCGGATGGCGAAGTGACCGACGACACACGGCTGCGCGCGACGATCGATACCGTAACCGAACTGTCGGACAAGGGGGCAATCGTCCTGTTGCTCGCGCATTTCGGACGACCCAAGGGAAAGCCCGACCCGACGATGTCGCTTGCGCTGGTGACGCGGCCCTATTCGGCGCTGGTCGGCCGGCCCGTGCGCTTCATCGAGGATATTGCGGGCGAGCAGGCGCAGCGCGCGGTCGCGACGCTCAAGAGCGGTGATATCGCGATCCTCGAAAATACGCGCTTCCATCCCGGCGAGGAAAAGAACGATCCCGAACTGGTGGCGGCGATGGCGATACTCGGCGACTTTTACGTCAACGATGCCTTTTCCGCCGCGCACCGGGCGCATGCTTCGACCGAGGGTCTGGCGCACGTTCTGCCCGCCTTTGCCGGACGCGCGATGGAGGCCGAACTGACCGCGCTCGACCGTGCGCTCGGCGATCCGGAACATCCCGTTGCCGCCGTGGTCGGCGGCGCGAAGGTGTCATCAAAGCTCGACGTGCTGAAGCATCTGGTCGGCAAGGTCGATCATCTGATCATCGGCGGGGGGATGGCGAACACGTTCCTCGCAAGCCGCGGCGTCGATGTCGGCAAGAGCCTGTGCGAACACGACCTGACCGGGACCGTCGACGAGATCATTGCGGCGGCGGACAAGGCGGGGTGCACGATCCACCTGCCTTATGACGTGGTCGTCGCGACCGAGTTCAAGGCGAACCCGGTGACACGGATCGTCAACGTTCACGACGTCGCCGCGGACGAGATGATCCTCGATATCGGTCCTGCCGCGACCGAGGCGCTGGGCGATGTGCTCAAGACCTGCCGTACCCTGGTGTGGAACGGGCCGCTGGGTGCGTTCGAGACACCGCCCTTCGACACCGCGACAGTTGCGCTCGCCAGAACGGCGGCGGCGTTGACCGAGGGCGGTACGCTGGTTTCGGTCGCGGGCGGCGGCGATACCGTCGCTGCGCTGAACCAGGCCGGGGTCGCCGGAGATTTCAGCTTCGTCTCAACCGCGGGCGGGGCGTTCCTCGAATGGATGGAGGGACGCGACCTGCCGGGCGTCGCGGCGCTGAGCCTCAGCTAGCGGGAGGGCTCGCGGAGGAGCGGAACCAAAATTGCGTTCAGTTCGTCGAGATCGAACGCGCCAGCCCGGGTGTAGCGGATAGTTCCCGCGCGATCGATGAGGTAGTTGGTCGGAAGCGCGCCCATTGCGGCATAGGGGCCCCCGGATACGCCGCGCAGAGGGGATTGCGAGCTTTTCGAAGACGGGTTTCAACCGGTAGATGGGCAATGACCCCTCGGTCGTGATCGCGAATATCCGCAGCCCTGCGGGGCTGCGCAGGCGGTAATAAGCGTCGAGCAGCGGCAATTCGGTTTTGCACGGGCCGCACCATGTCGCCCAGAAATTCAGGATGACGACCTGACCGCGCAGATCGGCCAGGTGGATTTTCGACCCGTCGATCAGCGTCAATTCGGCATCGGGTGCCCGTTGCCCGACCTTCGGCCCGGTCTGTCCTGCCTGCACATCGCCGGATGCGATCGAAACGAGAGCTGCGATCGCCAGCCATAACCACCGTTTCATTCGCGAATCCCCCCGGAAGCGAAAGAATAGAACCGGACGACCGGGAGCCGTCAAGAGGCGGTCCTGTGCCGCCTGGCGGGCATTGCCCCGGCCGCCTCAAACGGCTATGTTTAACATGTTAAACGGAGATCGGGATGCTGGGCGTCAGACTGGACGAGGACCTTGAGCAACGGCTCGCCGCGGTCGCGCGGACGCAGGGGCGGAGCAAGAGCGACATCGCGCGCGAGGCCGTGCGCCGTTACGTCGAGCGGCACGATGAAGCGTTCCTGGCCGAGGCAAAGCGCCAATCGTTGAAGGCCGCGTTGGAAGACCGCGCCGACGATTGGAAATTCTTCGAAGCGATCGAAGCAGAGGACGGACCTTGGACATAGCGCGCGGCGACGTCGTGCTGGCGGCGGGTCCCGGCGAGTTCTCGACGAGTCCCCGTCCGTTCGTAATCGTGCAGTCTGACAGCTTCAACGAAGTGCATGCTTCGTTCGCGATGTGCCCCGTCACGAGCACGCTGAACGGCGCGCATCTGTTCCGCATCGCAATCGATTCCTCGATCGATACCGGACTCGATCGCGCCAGCGAGGTGCAGATCGACAAAATCGAGGCGCTCCGCCGGCACCGCATTGTCCGCGTGATCGGGGCAGTGCCTGCCGACATCATGACCATGGTCGACGACGCGTTGCGTCGTTGGCTGCAACTTTAGCAACCGAGGAACACCCGAATGACGCCGACCATCAAATCCGTTCTCGACAAATACGAAGCGACCAGTCCCGCGGTGAAGGCGAACCTTGCGCGCATCCTGATGCACGGAGAGCTTGGCGGGACCGGGAAACTCATAATCCTGCCCGTCGACCAGGGGTTCGAGCACGGGCCGGCGCGCAGCTTCGCGGTCAATCCGGCCGGGTATGACCCGCATTATCATTATGCGCTGGCGATCGAGGCGGGATTGTCCGCGTTTGCCGCCCCGCTCGGCATGCTTGAAGCGGGTGCGGATACTTTTGCAGGGCAGATCCCGACGATCCTGAAGCTCAACAGCTCGAACAGCTGGGCGACGTCGATCGACCAGGCGGTGACGGGAAGTGTCGGGGATGCGATCCGGCTGGGATCGGCGGCGATCGGGTTCACCATCTATCCGGGATCGGACCAGATTTTCGAGCAGATCGAGGAAATTCGCGAACTGTCCGAAGAGGCGAAGGCGGTCGGGTTGGCGACGGTGATCTGGTCGTATCCCCGCGGCGGCGAGCTGAGCAAGGAGGGCGAACTCGCGCTCGATGTCGGCGCCTATGCCGCACATATGGCGGCGCTGATCGGTGCGCATATCATCAAAACCAAGCTGCCGACCGATCATATCGAGCAGAAGGAGGCGAAAGCCGTTTACAAGGACGGTGACTGGTCGACGATGGCGAAACGGGTCGAGCATATGGTTCAAGCAAGCTTTGCCGGGCGGCGGATCAACGTGTTTTCGGGGGGCGCGTCAAAGGGCGAGGATGCGGTCTATCAGGATGCGCGCGACATTCGTGACGGCGGCGGCAATGGATCGATCATCGGTCGCAACACCTTCCAGCGGCCGCGCGCGGAAGCGCTGGCGATGCTCGCCAAGCTGGTCCGCATCTACAAGGGTGAAGAGTGAAGCCTTTGGTCGAGCCAAATGGTTTGCGGCGGGCGGCACGCGAAGGGGGCGGGGATGGATAGTGACGATCCGCTCGGCCCGCTCGACCCTGAATTTGCGGAGAAGTTCCGGCGTGACATGCGGCACCCAGCTTGTCAGCTCTATCTGATTTCCCCGCTGGAGGTCGGCGGTGCTTTCCCCGATCGTCTCCGCCGCGCGCTGGGGGCGGGGCCCGTCGCGGCGTTCCAGTTCAGGGTCAAGGATGTCGATCAGCATGCGGCCGCCGCGCTTGCAGAGCCGCTCCAGCGCATCTGTGCGGATGCGGGGGTGACGTTCATCGTCAACGATTCGGTCTCGCTTGCCAAACGCCTCGGCGCGGACGGGGTGCATCTGGGGCAAAATGACGGTGATCCGCGTGATGCGCGCGCAGTGCTGGGCCCGTCGGCGCAGATCGGCGTGACCTGTCATGCCAGCCGCCATCTGGCGATGGACGCGGGGGAAGCGGGTGCGGATTATGTCGCGTTCGGAAGCCATTATCCGACGACGACGAAAACGGTTTCGCATCGGGCAGAGCCGGTGCTGCTCAGCTGGTGGTCGACGCTGTTCGAAATCCCCTGCGTGGCGATCGGCGGGATCACGCCGGGCAATGCGCGGCCGCTGGTCGAGGCGGGGGCCGACTTCATCGCGGTGTCGGGCGCGGTCTGGCAGGGGGACGAGGCAGCGGCGGTTGGTGCGTTTGCCGATGCACTGACGGATATCGGGGGGCGGCAGACCGTTGAACGATGATGTGTAACAATCCAGGGTGGTCCATGCAGAAATTCGTACGTTCGCTTCTCCTTATGTCGGCAATTGCCGCCGTCCCCGTAATGTTGGAGGCGCAAAACCCCGCAACGGATGTGCGTCAGGCGCCCGTGATCGACCGGGGCGTGTTGCATGTGCAGGTCATTCTTGACCGGCTCGGTTTTTCGCCGGGCATGCTCGACGGGCAGCGCGGGATGTCGCTGACCGCCGCGATCAAGGGATTTCAGGAAAGCAGGAACCTGCCGCAAACCGGCGAGGTCGACCCGGCGACGCTGAGGGCGCTGAAGCCTTATGCAGGGATCGAGGCGACCAAGACGCTGACGCTGACCGAGGATGTCCTGCGCTATCCCTACACGCCGCAGATCCCGCACGGCGAGGATAAGCAGGCCGGGATGCGGGCGCTGAATTACCGATCGCCGATGGAGAAACTGGCGGAGATGTTCCACACGACGCCGGACGTCCTGATGGCGCTCAACAGTCCGACGACGCGGCTGGCGCCGGGGACGAAGGTCGTCTTCCCGAACGCGTTGCCGACGTCGCGCGAGTATGATTCGTCTTTGTCGCCCGAATGGCGCGCGACGCTCAACATGCTAAACGTCGATGCGAACGAGCCGGAAGCGGCGAAGATCGTCGTCGACAAGTCGGATTCGGTGCTGCGTGTCCTCGACGGCAAGGGCAAGCTGGTCGCGCAGTTCCAGGTAACGACGGGCAGCACGCACGATCCGTTGCCTATCGGCGACTGGAAGATCAACGGGCCGGATTACAACCCGAAATTCGCGTATAATCCCAAGCTGTTCTGGGACGCGAGCAACAACGACGCGAAGGCGATGCTGCCGCCCGGACCCAATGGTCCCGTTGGCGTCGTCTGGCTCGACCTGTCCAAGGAGCATTACGGCATCCACGGCACGCCCGAGCCATCGCTCATTGGCCGGACGGCGAGTCATGGCTGCGTCCGGCTGACCAACTGGAACGCGGCGCGGCTGTCGCTGATGGTTAAACCGGGCACGCCGGTCATTTTCCAGGCGTAACGTGACCAAGCTCGGCTGGGCGATCCTGACGCTGATCGTGATCGGGATCGCGACATTTGCGTCGATGCTGAGTTTTGGATCGCCAGATCGGCCAGCGATCAAGCGTCCAACGGCCGGTAAGGGGACGGCCGCCGACGATGTGGTCGTCCCCGTTGCGGGGGTTGAACGAAACGCGCTGGTCGACAGTTTCGGCGATCCGCGCGGGCCGGATGGAACGCGCCGGCATGAGGGGACGGACATCATCGCGCCGCTGGGTACGCCCGTTGTTGCAGCGGCGGACGGGCGGATCGAGAAACTGTTCCAGAGCGATCTGGGCGGAACGACGATCTACGAACGCTCGCGCGACGGAACGCGCATCTATTATTACGCGCATCTTTCCGGATATGCGCCGGGTCTTGCCGAGGGTATGGGGGTGGCGGGCGGACGGACCATTGGCTTTGTCGGCGACAGCGGCGATGCAGGGCCGGGCAATTACCACCTTCATTTCGGTATC
Source organism: Sphingomonas sp. (assembly GCA_965219075.1). Classification (GTDB taxonomy): domain Bacteria; phylum Pseudomonadota; class Alphaproteobacteria; order Sphingomonadales; family Sphingomonadaceae; genus Sphingomonas. Next base: position 461,519 of record CBDCMM010000002.1, on the reverse strand, counting down.
CAGCGGATGCAGCCGGGAGAGAAGTGGTGGCAGGGCGAGGCGGTCGACCCCTACCCGATCCTTGCAGGGCAACGGCCGCACGGGTAAGGCCCGGGCTCCATCATTCCCGACAGGCGGCCAAATGAAGATCAGTGGCGTGGACATTCGTCCGGGCAATATTATCGAATATGAAGGCGGCATCTGGCGCGCGGTCAAGATCCAGCACACCCAGCCGGGCAAGGGCGGCGCGTATATGCAGGTCGAGATGAAGAACCTGATCGACGGGCGCAAGAACAACGTCCGCTTCCGTTCGGCGGAGACGGTGGAGCGGGTGCGGTTGGATACCAAGGATTTCCAGTTCCTGTTCGCGGACGGCGACGAACTGACGTTCATGGACAAGGAAAGCTATGAACAGATCACGCTGCCGCGCGATCTGCTTGGCGATGCCGCGGCGTTCCTGCAGGACGGGATGGACGTCGTGATGGAACTCTATGACGAGCGGCCCATTTCGGTGCAGTTGCCCGATACGATCGAGGCCATGATTGTCGAGGCGGACGCGGTGGTGAAGGGGCAGACGGCATCGTCGAGCTACAAGCCCGCCGTGCTTGAAAACGGGGTGCGGGTGATGGTGCCCCCGCATATTGCGAGCGGAACGAGGATCGTCGTCGATGTCTATGAACAAAGCTATGTCCGCCGCGCGGATTAAAACTGCCGTCCCTGCATTCGCGCTGATGCTGAGCGCATGCGGCGGAGGCGTCAACGACGGCAACGACACGATCCGTTCCGAACCTGCCGCGGGCGCGCCGGAAGCGCTGGCCCAGCCCGATACGCCCGCCAAGAATGCGGGCATGATAATCATGAAAAGTGCGCACCCGGTCAGCGAGACGGTACAGCGGCTGGAACAGGCGGTCAGGCAAAAGGGTGGGACTGTGTTCGCGACGATCGATCACCAGGCGAACGCAAAACAGGCCGGTGCGGACTTGCGCCCGACGACGCTGGTGCTGTTCGGCAATCCGAAGCTTGGCACGCCGTTGATCGAGGCGGACCAGACGATCGGCATCGACCTGCCGCAGCGCGCGGTCGTTTATACGGACAAGGCCGGGCAGACCTGGATCGCGTATGACGACCCGGCCTGGGTAGCCGCGCGCCACGGGGTTACGGGCGAGGCGGAAACGCTCAGGCAAACTTCCGCCGCGCTCGACGGGTTCGTCCGCTCCGCCGCGAACTGAGGAACGGATCATGCCATCGCATTCCGGTCTGATGACCATGATCGAGCGCGCCGCGCGAAAAGCGGCGCCGCGCCTGCGCCGTGACTTCAACGAAGTTCAGCAGCTTCAGGTCAGCCGCAAGGGCCCGGCCGATTTCGTGTCGATGGCGGACCAGCGCGCCGAGCAGACGATCTTCGAGGAACTAAGCCATGCGCGCCCCGACTGGGGGTTCCTGATGGAGGAGCGCGGCGAGGTGGCGGGCGATCCGGCCAAGCCGCGCTTCATCGTCGATCCGCTCGATGGGACGAGCAACTTCCTTCACGGCATCCCGCATTTCGCGATCTCGATCGCGGTGGAGGAGCCGCTCGCGTCGGGCAAGCGCGAGATCACGACGGCGCTCGTCTATCAACCGCTCACCGACGAGAGTTTCTGGGCGGAACGCGGGCGCGGCGCGTGGCTGACCGATCAGCGGTTGCGCGTGTCGTCGCGGCGCGATCTCGCGGATTCGCTGATCGCGACGGGAATTCCATATCTGGGGCAGGGCGATTTTGTCGAATGGAGCCGGATTTTCGGCGCGATCGCGCCGCAGGTGGCGGGCATCCGGCGGTTCGGATCGGCGGCACTCGACCTCGCCTGGGTCGCGGCGGGGCGGTATGACGGATTCTGGGAATCCTCGCTCCAGCCCTGGGATGTCGCGGCGGGCATGCTGCTGGTGCGCGAAGCGGGCGGCTATGTCACTGACTTCCGCGGCGGCGACAAGGTGACGGAGCGCAACGAATATCTGGCAGCGAACGGCGCGCTGCATTCAAAGCTGCACAAGCTGGTCGCGGGTGCTTTGCGTTAGCGTGGCCGGTTAATTTGAGTGGCGGCAATCTCATGATGTCGACACATCCTGCGCTCCGAAGCAGCGCGCCGGGATACTAACAAACGGGTTGGGTTTTGACACCGGCAACGCTAAGGCTGCTATTGACCAGAAGGCGTCGCTCATGCCCAAATTCGCGCAACCTGACAGCGGTCGTTCCAGTGCGTCTGTTCGCCGCCGTGAACGGCGATAGATGTTGGAAAACGGACGGTCCCTTTAGTCCCTTACGCTAGGCAATGGCGCAATTGCTTCGGGTCAAACACCTGACTTCCTGCGATTGTCTTCCTTACATAGCATCTGGCAGTTCGCTGCGTTCGTTTTGCCTCCCGCATGCCAGGGTGTGATGTGATCGGCCTCCATATCGGCAATCACGAACGTCTCCTTGCAATTTGGGCAAACACCGTTTTGACGCTCGTAGGCTTCGATCCTGTCCTTGTCGGTGAATTTGCGAATGCTCAGATGGCGCTCGCGGCGATCGAAGATATAACTGTAGATGCCCGATTTGTTGGAAACATCGTCATCGACGAGCAGGCGCTTGACGTCTGCCTCTGCCTTTTTTGCATCGATCACGGCAGGGCCATATTCGTTGTAGAGCGGCCCCCACGGCACGCCTTTCATCTGCTTGCGATATTTGGGAAAACACGCTTGCGCCCAGACGATCACGCCCTCGAAATAGTCCCACAGCTCTTGGGCCGATTGTTCGTTCTGATGATCGGACATAAATTGTTCTATGTCACCGTCCGGCGCGTGCCACCTGATCGCGGTTTCAAGATAGTCTTGCCGGATTGCGGAGCCGCTCAGATATTGGGAACCGACCGCCTGCGCGGGGCAGTTCGGTCTGCTGAACCACTTCTTCGCCTCCGTGACCCATGGACCATGATAGACGGCGTTGCGCAGCTCCTGCTCGGTGAGCTGCTCGCCCGCGATGTTGATGGTCTTGAACCATTCCAGCTTTTCGGTGTCCGTGCCGCTGCATAGATAGACGGTGAGGGGATAGTTAAGCAGCCGTTCCTGCTCGTCATCCTGCAAATTGTGAAACGCGCGCTTTTCATTGAACGAGCCGATCCGGACCGAAAAGTCCCCGTGGACATATTGGCACAGCGAAATGGTGCGCTGCTGGCCGTCGATAATCTCATATTCGCCATTGTCCCGAACCGACCAATACATGACGTTGAGGGGGAAACCTTTCGAGGCGGTGTCGATCACCGCATCGCGCTGTTGATCCTTATAGACAAACTCGCGCTGGTAGGGTGGTCTGATATCGAGTTTGCCGCCGTAACCCGTGACACCGCCTTCGGTGTTGTCTGTGTAACCTTCGCTTAGTTCCCGCACGGTAATTTCTTCGGGAATTATTTTCATTGCGAACGCTTTCGGATGAAAATTCGGTCGAATGTTGATTTTAACTGCCCATTGATCATGAGAGTGCCAGTCCGATTTAAGTCTGAATAATTTTTACCATCTTCTTTCGTGTAGACCCGAGTTTTTAAGCCAGCATTATCGTCACGGCCCGCAACGCCGAGAATCTCAAATTGCTCCGGATTGTGTTTGTCCAAGAACGTGATTGGAACACCCATTGCCCCATCAAAATCTACCGGGATATCAGCGGTCTTGCCAACATTGATGGCGTCATAGTTGTCATATTTGGGGTAATCATTTGAATTGAATTTCCGGTGTAGAACCAAATTTTCGTGCCGCTCGGCAAAGTCCATATTCGTGAACCAGCGGACACCCTTCACCTTGATAAATTTCTTGCCTTGTTCGTCGACGCCACATCCAGCCGCTTCCAAGGGATAGTCATTCGGCACGCCAAACGCTCTATCACCGCTCCGGATGCTGGGACCTAACCAGAGCTTGTTATCTTTGATGAGAGGAAAAACCTCTCTGTAAGTTGTGGCATTCACGTTTCCGATAATCAGGAACTTTTTGTCGTGCTCAACAAGCTGCGCGATGTACTCGCGAAAGAGCGAAAAGGGCGGATTGGTGACGACTATATCCGCTTGCTTGAGAAGCGCCACGCATTCGTCACTGCGAAAATCGCCATCGCCTACCAGCGATTTGACGCCAATCTCTTCAGGATCGGGAACGCGGTTGCCGTTTCTGTCGCCGTGATAAACCAGCGAAATCGCCGTCTCGTCTTCACTTTCACTGAACATGTCGCGCACACGGTTTTTGTAGCAGGTCGTAATCAGCTTTTTTAGGCCGAGATGCTCAAACCCGTAGGAAAAATAGTGAAAGAAATTGCTCACGCGGGGGTCATCGCAATTGCACAAAACCACCTTACCCTTGAAGTGTTCGCGATAGTGCCGAAGCTCTTTTTCGATGTCCTCAAGGCGCGTATAGAATTCGTCCTTCTTTGCCCTCTGCGCGCCTCTCAGCCCTGAATTTTGCGTTGTTTGGCTCATGTTTGTTCAGTCATTTTTTATTATGGTTATCCCGTCATGAAAGAGGGCGTTGCTTTGATCTTCATTAATGCTGTCAGCTTGTAGGGCGTGATTTAAGCAACTGATGCGGTTTCGTTTGGTGACCAAAATTGGGTCGAATTGTGCTGACCAGTCAAGCGTCCGCTATCGACCTCCACACGCCAATAGCGGCCTGACCGCAAAGTCGCCAATCCCGGTCGCTCTACGCGTCAGAGTTTGCGTCGGAGTGATTGCCTTTGAATCGAACAGCGCACCTGTACGGCTGTTTATGGGTGACAGTTAAGGACTTCGCGCCGATCAGCATTACGGCGCGTCAATCCAGCGCAGGGCGGAGCCGCTCGTAGCTGCCCTGCGACCTTGCCCGCTGTTGTGCAGACGCCTAAAGCGGCGGCGTTCCTGTTATCTGTGAGGCGTGCGTGGTCGATCTTTCGCAATATCTGCCGATCCTGATGTTCCTGGGCGTTGCGCTGGCGATTTCGGCTGCTTTCGTGTTCCTGCCGATGATCGTCGCGCGGTGGACGGGGGCGCATAATCCGACGGCCGAGAAGCTCAGCGAATATGAGTGCGGTTTCCCTGCGTTCGAGGATCCGCGCAGCCAGTTCGACGTCCGATTTTATCTCGTCGCGATACTCTTCATCATCTTCGATCTGGAGGCGGCGTTCCTATATCCATGGGCAGTGTCGGTGTTCACTCTCGGCTGGACCGCGTGGATTTCGATGATGATCTTCATCGGCGAGCTTGCTTTGGGGCTTGTCTATGCGTGGAAGAAGGGAGCGCTGGATTGGGAGTAGAAGCACCAGTCGGCCCAGTCGAACTCGACCGGTCGGCGCAAGCGAATTCGGTCGTACCGCCCGACGAAGGCTATTTCGACAGCCTGAACGGGGAGTTGACCGACAAGGGGTTCCTGGTCACGTCCACCGAGGACCTGTTCCAGTGGGCGCGGACGGGCTCGCTGTGGTGGATGACGTTCGGGCTGGCATGTTGCGCGGTCGAGATGATCCACGTCAACATGCCGCGATACGATCTGGAACGCTTCGGCGCCGCGCCGCGCGCGTCCCCGCGCCAGTCGGACGTGATGATCGTCGCGGGCACGCTGTGCAACAAGATGGCACCGGCGCTGCGCAAGGTCTATGACCAGATGTCGGACCCGAAATACGTCATCTCGATGGGCAGCTGCGCGAACGGCGGCGGCTATTATCACTATAGCTATTCTGTAGTGCGCGGGTGCGACCGGATCGTGCCGGTCGATATCTACGTCCCCGGCTGTCCGCCGACCGCGGAGGCGCTGCTGTACGGGATCATGCAGCTGCAGCGGAAGATCCGGCGGAGCGGGAGCATCGAACGGTGAGAAGTTCCGCCCCTGCCTATGCGGCCGACCTGAACCATGCGACGATCGAGGCGGCGCGTTCGGTGCTCGGTGCGCGGCTGGACGATGCGTTCGACCGGGTGGGCGAGGTCGCGCTGCATGTCGAGCGCGCGAGCCTGATCGACACGATGATCGCGCTGCGTGATACGCCGGGTCTCGAATATCAGCAGCTGATGGAGATTGCGGGCGTCGATTATCCGGATCGTGGCGAACGGTTCGAGGTGGTCTATTGCCTGTTGTCGCTGACGCGCAACCACCGGCTGCGGGTGCATGTCCACACCGACGATACGCAGCCGATACCGTCGGTGACGGGCATCTGGCCGGTAGCGGGCTGGCTGGAGCGCGAGGTTTATGACCTTTACGGCGTGCTGTTCGCGGGCAATGCCGACCTGCGCCGCATTTTGACCGATTACGGGTTTCGCGGGCATCCGCTGCGCAAGGACTTCCCGATGACGGGCTATGTCGAACTCCGCTATTCCGAAGAGGCGAAGCGGGTCGTTTATGAGCCGGTCAAGCTGGCGCAGGATTTCCGCACGTTCGATTTCATGAGCCCGTGGGAAGGCGCGGAATATCAGTTGCCGGGCGACGAGAAGGGCATGCTGCCCGAGGCGAAGGGCGCGCAGACGCCGCTGTCCGCTGCCGAGATCGCGAAGGCCGGCAAGGTCGAGACGGCGAAGGAGCAGCCGCGCGAGGCGAAGGTGTCGGACTATACCGGCAAGACCGGGGCGGGCGAGCCGCATCCGGGCAACCGGCCCGAAGGCAAGCCCGACGACCCCGACGTGATGCCGACCAAGGACGGAGGCCAGAACCAGTGAGCGATTATATCGAGGAGGTCCTGGATCGCCGCGATGCGGTGGACCCTACGGTCGGCGACGTTGAGATCCAGAACTACACCATCAATTTTGGTCCGCAGCATCCGGCGGCGCACGGCGTGTTGCGGCTGGTGATGGAGCTGGACGGAGAGATCGTCGAGCGGATCGACCCGCATGTCGGGCTGCTCCACCGCGGCACCGAGAAGCTGATCGAATTCAAGACCTATACGCAGGCGCTGCCCTATTTCGATCGTCTCGATTATTGCTCGCCGCTGTGCATGGAGCATAGTTTCGTGCTGGCGATCGAGAAGCTGCTCGATCTGGAAGTGCCGGAGCGCGCGCAGTATCTCCGCGTATTTTTTGCCGAACTGACGCGTATTTCCAATCACATGCTGAATCTCGGCAGTCATGTGATGGACGTCGGCGCGATGACGCCGAACCTGTGGCTGTTCGAGATCCGCGAAGATTGCATGAATTTCTTCGAGCGGATGTCGGGTGCGCGGATGCACGCGAATTATTTCCGCCCGGGCGGGGTGCATCAAGATGTGCCGCTGAGGCTGCTCGCCGATATCGGCGACTGGCTCGACACGCGACTGCCGCGATTGTTCGAGGACGCTATCAGCCTGGTCGCGGACAACCGCATCTTCAAGCAGCGCAACGTCGATATCGCGACCGTTTCCCGCGACGACGCGATCGCGTGGGGTTTCTCCGGTCCGATGATCCGCGCGGCGGGCATCGCCTGGGACCTGCGCAAGTCGCAGCCTTACGATGTTTACGCCAAGATGGATTTCGACATTCCCGTCGGCACACGCGGCGATTGCTATGACCGGTTCATGGTGCGGGTTGAGGAAGTGCGGCAATCCGCGCGGATCATGAAGCAGTGCCTAGCCGAAATGCCCGAGGGGCCGATCGCCTCGCTCGACCGCAAGGTGGTGCCGCCCAAGCGTGCGGAGATGAAGCAGTCGATGGAAGCGCTGATCCATCACTTCAAACTCTATACCGAGGGATTTCACGTCCCCGCGGGCGACGTCTATGTCGCGACGGAAAGCCCCAAGGGCGAGTTCGGCGTCTATCTGGTCGCGGACGGGTCGAACAAACCGTATCGATGCAAGATCAGGCCGACCGCGTTCAGCCATTTGCAGGCGATGGACTTCATGAGCCGGGGACATATGCTCGCCGATACGACCGCGATCTTGGGGGCGATGGATATCGTGTTCGGGGAGTGCGACCGGTGAATGCCTTACCTATGCTGACCAAGCTGAGATTCGGAATGCTTGTTGTTGCCGGGGTCCTCCTATTTATCGCTATTCTCGGCGGCGTCATTTATGGTCAGACGGTCGGTAAACCGATTGTGGCGGCCTCCTTCGCGGCGTTATTTCTGCAGGTGATCCTGAGCATTGCAGACAAAAAGGTTAACCCGCGTCATGGTTGATGCACCCCAAATTCCCGATGAGGCGGAGGTCCGCGCGCGCTGGGGCGCGTTTGCCTGGACGGATGAAAACCAGACCAGGGCGAACGAGATCCTCGGACGCTACCCCAAAGGGCGCGAGCAGTCGGCGTCGCTGCCGTTGCTCGATCTGGCGCAGCGGCAGGTTGGCGCGGACACGGAAACGCAGGGCTGGCTGCCGGTGCCGGTGATCGAATTCGTCGCGCGCGCGATCGGTGTGCCGTACATGCGCGTCTACGAGGTCGTGACCTTCTATACGATGTTCAACATGGCGCCGGTCGGACGTTATCACGTGCAGGTGTGCGGAACGACGCCGTGCATGCTGGCCGGGTCCGACGATGTGCTTGCGGCTTGTAAGAATCGTGGGTTGGTAAAGGGCCGGACGACGCCGGACGGCCTGTTCACGCTGAGTGAGGTCGAATGTCTCGGCGCATGCGCAAACGCGCCGATGGTTCAGATCAACGACGACAATTACGAGGATCTGGACTATGACCGGACTACTTCGGTCCTGGATGCGCTGGCCAAGGGCGAGCGTCCGGAGCCGGGTTCGACCATTGGACGCCGCACGAGCTGCCCGGAGGGCGGTCCGACGACGCTGAAGGAGATGGTCGACGCCAATCACGATTACCGCGGGGAGTGGGCTGATGGCTGACGAACACCCGACGATAGGCGATCTCACCTACGAGCTTTTGAAGAAAATGCGCGCCGAGCAACAGGAAATGCGGTTGGACATCCTTGATCTGAAGCTTCGGGCGACAGCGACCGAGGAACACCTGTCCCGTGTCGTCATATTGAACTCGGGCATCAATCACCGCCTCGACCGGATCGAGGAGCGGTTGGGCCGCGTCGAGCGTCGGCTCGAGTTGCGCGACGGGGCGGAGGTCTGAGCGATGTTGGCTGACAGGGACCGTATCTTCACCAATCTCTACGGCTTCCAGTCGTGGCGGCTGGATGCCGCGCGCGAGCGGGGGGATTGGGACGATACCGCCAGTTTGATGGCGCGCGGACAGGACGCGATCATCGACACGATCAAGGCGAGCGGCCTGCGCGGGCGCGGCGGGGCGGGGTTCCCGACCGGAACCAAATGGGGCTTCATGCCCAAGGAGCCGAAACCGGACCGGCCGAACTTCCTGGTCATCAATGCCGATGAGAGCGAGCCGGGCAGTTGCAAGGACCGGGAGATCATCCGCCATGATCCGCACAAGCTGATCGAGGGCGCACTGATCGCGGGATATGCGATGCGGGCGCGGGCGGCGTATATCTATATCCGTGGCGAATATATCCGTGAGGCGGAGGTGCTGTTCGAGGCGGTTGCCGAGGCGTATCAAGCCGGGCTGATCGGGAAGAACGCGAGCGGGTCGGGTTATGACTTCGACGTATTCGTCCACCGCGGTGCGGGGGCGTATATCTGCGGTGAAGAAACCGCGATGCTCGAAAGCCTTGAAGGCAAGAAGGGGCAACCGCGGTTGAAGCCGCCGTTTCCGGCGGGCGCGGGGCTGTATGGATGCCCGACGACCGTCAACAATGTCGAATCGATCGCGGTCGCGCCGACGATCCTGAGGCGCGGTGCGGACTGGTTTTCGAGCTTCGGCGCGGAGAACAACAGGGGCACGAAGCTCTACCAGATTTCGGGTCATGTCGAGCGGCCCTGTGTCGTCGAGGAGGTGATGGGGATCACCTTTCGTGACCTGATCGAGACGCATTGCGGCGGCATCCGCGGCGGGTGGGACAATTTGCTCGCAGTGATCCCGGGCGGATCGTCGGTCCCGCTGGTGCCGGCGGCGGAGATCATTGACTGCCCGTTGGATTTCGACGGGTTGAAGAAAGTCGGCTCGGGTCTCGGCACGGCGGCGGTGATCGTCATGGACAAGTCGACGGATATCGTCCGCGCGATCAGCCGGATAAGCTATTTCTACAAGCACGAAAGCTGCGGCCAATGCACGCCGTGCCGCGAGGGCACGGGCTGGATGTGGCGCGTAATGGAGCGGATGCGCACAGGTGAGGCCGAGATCGCTGAGATCGACATGCTGCAACAGGTGACCAAGCAGGTCGAGGGCCACTCGATCTGCGCGCTTGGCGATGCGGCGGCGTGGCCGATCCAGGGGCTGATCAAGCATTTCCGCCCGGAGATGGAGCGTCGGATTATCGAGCGCGGAAATAATCTTGTGCCGTTGATGGAGGCGGCGGAATGAGGGTTGCGGTTTTGGCCATCCGGATGGCCGTGTTGACGGGTATGCTTGCAACCCAGGCGATAGCCGCGCAGACTGGCAGCTTGATCCTCGACCCAAGGGCGGTTCCGTCAGTACGCAAGATTTCTGACTCGGATCGCGCTCGAACGACGACAAACGATTTCGCGGTTTGTTTGGTGAAGATGCATTCGAAAAGCGTAGACAAAGCCATCAAACAACCGACCGAAGACGCCACGGACAAAGCGCTGCGCAACATGGCTGACAGCGATTGCCTGACCAGCGGCGAACTCCGGATGCCCGCGCTTTTGCTTCGAGGCGCAATATTTCGCGCTCTCTACCTGCGGGATTACGGTCGCATCCCTCCGAAAGCTTCGGCGCAGGCGATCGAGCTCGGAACGGTTGCCGCCGAGCCGCCGCTAAACCGCTTTGCGGACTGCGTCTTTGCTCAGGACGGCGAGAACGTTCGGAACCTCGTCATGGCGTCGCCGGCTACAGCGGCTGAAAGTGCAGCATTATCCGCGCTTTCGCCGGCCTTAGGGCGTTGTGTCGCCGCGGGCGACCAGATCCATTTCAGTCGCGCAGTGCTTCAAGCCGTATTGGCCGAAGCCGCATTCCGACAGGCGACCGCTACCAATCCGGTGAACAGATAATGCCCAAAGTTAAGGTCGATGGGATCGAGATCGAGGTGCCGCAGGGCGCTACTGTGCTTCAGGCGTGTGAGCTGGCGGGGAAGGAGATTCCGCGTTTCTGCTATCACGAGCGGCTGTCGATCGCAGGGAATTGCCGGATGTGCCTGGTCGAGGTGAAGCCCGGGCCGCCCAAGCCGCAGGCGTCGTGTGCGCTGCCCGCCGCTGATAATCAGGAAATCTTCACCACCACACCGATGGTCAAACACGCGCGGGAAGGGATGATGGAGTTCCTGCTCATCAACCATCCGCTCGACTGCCCGATCTGTGACCAGGGCGGCGAATGCGATTTGCAGGACCAGTCGATCGCCTATGGCCGGGGGCAGTCGCGCTATGACGAGAACAAGCGCGCGGTGACTGAGAAATATATGGGGCCGATCGTAAAGACGGTGATGACGCGGTGCATCCAGTGCACGCGCTGCATCCGTTTCGCCGAGGAGGTCGCGGGCGTCGAGGAGATCGGCGCGATCTATCGCGGCGAGAATATGCAGATCACCAGCTATCTCGAAGAGGCGGTGACGAGCGAATTGTCGGGTAATGTCGTCGATCTTTGCCCGGTCGGCGCGCTGACGTCCAAACCCTATGCGTTCGAGGCGCGGCCTTGGGAATTGCGCAAGACGCTGACGATCGACGTGATGGATGCGGTCGGCAGCAACATCCGGCTCGACAGCCGCGGGCGTCAGGTGCTGCGCTGCGTCCCGCGGATCAACGAGGACGTGAACGAGGAATGGGCGACTGACAAGACGCGGCACGCGATCGACGGGCTGGTGCGGCGGCGGCTCGACAAGCCCTATGTGCGGCGCGGCGGCAAGCTGCACCCGGCGAGCTGGGACGAGGCATTCGCGGCGATCGCGGCGGTCGATGCGGGTAGCAGCGTCGCTGCGGTCGCAGGCGACCTGGTCGATTGCGAAACGATGTACGCGGCAAAGGCTCTGGTCGCGAGGCTCGGGTCGACGATGCTCGAGGGGCGGCAGATGGGCATGGCGTACGACACGTCCAGCCTGGCCGCGGTAAACTTTAACACGACGATTGCCGGGACCGAGCGTGCGGACGTTATCCTGCTGGTCGGGACCAATCTGCGCTGGGAAGCGCCGCTGGTGAATACGCGCGTCCGCAAGGCGATCAAACGCGGGGCGAAGGTGTTCGGTATCGGCCCCGAAACGGATTTGACCTACAAGGTGGATTGGCTCGGCGATGACCTGTCGCTGCTCGGCGATTTGCCCGATGCGGTGATGAAAGCGTTCGGCGATGCCAAGCGGCCGATGATGATTGTCGGCGGGGCGGCACTTGCCGGTGGTCAGGGTGCTGCGCTGAAGCTGGTCGAGACTCTGGGGCTGGTGAAGGACGGCTGGAACGGGTTCAACGTCGTCCATATGGCGGCGGCGCGAATGGGCGCGCTGATGCTCGGCTATGCGCAAGCAGGCGGGATCGCCGACGTGATGGACGCAAAGCTCGGTTTCTTTCTCGGCGCGGACGAGGTCGATTTCGACAGGTTCGCCGGGTTCAAGGTTTTTATCGGTCATCATGGCGACCGCGGCGCGCAGCATGCGGACGTCATCCTGCCGGGTGTGACCTATGCCGAGAAATCGGGAACCTGGGTCAATCTGGAAGGCCGCGTACAGCGCGGCGAGCGGGCGGTCTATGCGCCGGGGGATGCGCGTGAGGACTGGACGATCCTGCGCGCGCTGTCCGAGGTGATGGGACAGACGCTGCCGTTCGACACGCTGGAGGCGCTGCGTGCGGCGATGGCGCAGGACGTGCCCGCGCTCGGTTCACTCGGCCTTGCTGTATTCGACTGGGCGGTGCCGGACATTGCAACCGCGGCGGCGAGCGGGCGGATCGAGGGCTATCCGATCGAGGACTTCTACCTGACCAACGCGATCTGCCGCGCTTCGCCGACGATGCAGCGTTGTTCGGCCGAACTTGTCCACGGCGAGGATTTCGCGGAGGCGGCGGAATGACCGCTTTCTTCAACACGACGCTCGGGTTCAGCTATGGCTGGGCGTGGTTTACGGCAACGATCGTCGGCATCCTCGTCATTGCTTTTCCGCTGATGCTGGCGGTTGCGATGATCATCTATGCCGATCGCAAGATCTGGGCGGCGATGGCGCTCCGGCGCGGGCCGAATGTCGTCGGGCCGTTCGGGCTGCTGCAATCCTTTGCCGACGGGTTGAAGGTATTCCTGCAGGAAACAATCATCCCGTCTGCGGCCAATCGCGGGCTGTTCCTGCTAGCCCCGATCATCACTTTCACCGTCGCGCTGATCGTCTGGGCGGTGGTGCCGTTCGGCGCGGGAGTGGTGCTGGCCGATATCAATGTCGGGTTGCTTTACGTGCTCGCGGCGTCGTCGCTCGGTGTATACGGCGTGATCCTGTCGGGCTGGGCGTCCAATTCCAAATATCCGTTTTACTCCGCGCTTCGTGCCGCGGCGCAAATGGTAAGCTACGAGGTCGCGATCGGGTTCATCCTGATCTCGGTCGTGATGTGGGCGGGGACGTTCAATCTGTCTGGCATCGTTATGGCGCAGGTCGGGCTGTACGGGTTCGTCAACGGGTTCGCGTTCAATCCGCTGCTGTTTCCAATGGCGGTGATGTTCTTCATCTCGTCGCTCGCCGAGACGCAGCGCGCACCGTTCGACCTGACCGAGGCTGAAAGCGAACTGGTCGCCGGTTATCAGACCGAATATTCGTCGATGAGCTTCGCGCTGTTCTGGCTGGGCGAGTATGCCAATGTGATCCTGATGTGCGTGCTGAACGCGACTTTGTTCTGGGGCGGGTGGCTGCCGCCGGTCGACTGGGCACCGCTTTATGCCGTCCCCGGAATCGTGTGGCTGTTCATAAAGATGCTGACCTTTTTCTTCCTGTTCAGCTGGGTGAAGGCGACGGTGCCGCGGTATCGCTATGACCAGTTGATGCGGCTGGGATGGAAGGTTTTTCTGCCCGTGTCGCTGTTCTGGGTATTTCTGGTGTCGGGCATCCTGATGTGGATGCGCGTGGGAGTGGGTTCATGAGTGTTGCATCGACGATCAAGGCGTTCACGCTTTGGGAGTTCCTGAAGGCGCACGCGCTTACGCTGAAGTATTTCTTCAAGGCCAAGGCAACGATCAACTATCCGTTCGAGCGCAATCCGGTCAGCGCGCGGTTTCGCGGCGAGCATGCGCTGAGACGCTATCCCAATGGCGAGGAGCGGTGTATCGCTTGCAAGCTGTGCGAGGCGGTTTGCCCGGCGCAGGCGATCACGATCGAGGCCGAGCCGCGCGACGACGGATCGCGGCGGACGACGCGTTACGACATCGACATGACCAAGTGCATCTATTGCGGGCTGTGCGCGGAAGCCTGTCCGGTCGATGCGATCGTCGAGGGGCCGAATTACGAATATTCGACCGAGACGCGCGAGGAGCTGATCTACGACAAGGCCAAGCTGCTCGACAATGGCGACCGGTGGGAAAGCGCGATCGCCGCGAACCTTGCCGCCGACGCGCCCTATCGCTAATGCCCGCGTCGTTCGATTCATGGGCGACTAGGGGGCCTTCATCGTGATCCAGGCCGTCGCCTTTTACCTTTTCGCGGTCGTCGTGGTCGTCAGCGCGGCGATGACGATTTCATCGCGCAATCCGGTACATTCGGTGATGTGGCTGATTCTCGCCTTCTTCAACGCCGCCGGACTGATGGTGTTGGTGGGGGCGGAATTCATCGCGATGCTGCTCGTCATCGTCTATGTCGGCGCGGTTGCGGTGCTGTTCCTGTTCGTCGTCATGATGCTGGACATCGATTTCGCCGAGATGCGTTCGGGTGTCGCGCGCTATTTCGGAATCGGCCTGGCGCTCGCGGTCGCGCTCGCCGCCGAGGTAATGATCGCGGTCGGCGCATGGAGCGCGGGCGGGATCGAACTGGCGCGGCGCGCGGCACCGATCGATGCGGCGGTGCCCAATATCGAGGCGATCGGCTATCTTCTCTATACGCGTTATCTGTTCGTGTTCGAGGGCGCGGGGTTGGTCCTGCTCGTTGCTATGATCGGCGCGATCGTGCTGACGCACCGGGAGCGCAGCGGCGTCCGGCCGCAAAACATCGCGCGGCAGGTGGCGCGCAGGCCGCAGGATGCCACGCGTAACGCACGGCCGGTCATCGGACAGGGAGTCGAACTGTGACGGGCGGCGGACAGGTCGGCCTGATCCATTATCTCGTCGTCGCGGCGCTGTTGTTCACGATGGGGGTGCTCGGCATCTTTCTCAATCGCAAGAACCTGATCGTCATATTGATGGCGATCGAGTTGATCCTGCTTGCCGTCAACATCAACCTGGTTGCCTTTTCCGCCTATCTGAACGACCTGGTCGGGCAGGTGTTCGCGATGTTCGTGCTGACCGTCGCGGCGGGCGAGGCGGCGATCGGGCTGGCGATCCTGGTCATCTATTTCCGTGGGCGCGGCACGATCGCGGTCGATGACGTCAACCGGATGAAGGGGTAATACGGTTGATCGAGATTATCGTCTTCCTGCCGCTGATCGCCGCGGCGATTGCGGGGCTGGGCAACAGGGCGATTGGCAATGTCTCCGCCAAGGTCCTTACGACGGGGGCGCTGTTCGTGTCCGCGGCGCTGTCTTGGCCGATCTTCATCGGATTCCTCAGCGGCACCGATACGGCCAGCGTGACGCCGGTGCTGCACTGGATGACCTCAGGCAGCATGGACGCATCATGGTCGCTCCGCGTCGATGCCCTGACCGCGGTGATGCTGGTCGTTGTGACGTCGGTATCGGCGCTGGTTCATCTTTATAGCTGGGGCTATATGGACGAGGATCCGGATCAGCCGCGTTTCTTCGCCTATCTCTCGCTGTTCACGTTCGCGATGCTGATGCTGGTGACCGCGAACAATCTGGTCCAGATGTTTTTCGGCTGGGAAGGGGTCGGGCTGGCGAGCTATCTGCTGATCGGTTTCTGGTTCAGGAAGCCGTCGGCCAATGCTGCCGCAATCAAGGCGTTCGTCGTCAACCGCGTCGGCGATCTGGGCTTCATGCTCGGGATTTTCGGGACGTATCTGGTCTTCAACACCGTCTCGATCCCCGAGATCCTGGCCGCGGCACCCGGGATGGCGGGGAGCACGATCGGTTTCCTGTGGTTCCGTGCGGACACGATGACGGTCTTGTGCCTGTTGCTGTTCGTCGGGGCGATGGGCAAATCGGCGCAGCTGGGGCTGCATACCTGGCTGCCCGATGCGATGGAGGGGCCGACACCCGTTTCCGCGCTGATCCACGCCGCGACGATGGTGACCGCAGGCGTTTTCATGGTGTGCCGCCTGTCACCGATGTTCCAGACCAGCCCGACGGCGCTGGGGTTCGTGACGTTCATCGGTGCGGCGACGTGCCTGTTCGCAGCAACGGTCGCGACGGTCCAGACCGACATCAAGCGCGTCATCGCCTATTCGACCTGTTCGCAGCTCGGCTACATGTTCTTCGCAGCGGGTGTCGGCGCTTACGGCGCGGCGATGTTCCATCTCTTTACCCACGCCTTTTTCAAGGCGCTGCTGTTCCTGTCCGCGGGTTCGGTAATCCACGCGATGCATCACGAACAGGACATGCGCTATTATGGGGGTCTCAGGAAAAGCATTCCGGTTACCTTCTGGGCGATGATGGCGGGGACGCTCGCGATCACCGGGGTCGGCATCTACGGGATCGGCGGCTTTGCGGGCTATTATTCCAAGGATGCGATCCTCGAGGTCGCCTGGGCGGCGGGCGGTGGCGGGCGGACGGCGTTTCTGGTAGGCGTGATCGCGGCGCTGCTGACAAGCTTCTATTCATGGCGTCTCATGTTCCTGACCTTTTGGGGGGAGCCGCGCTGGGCCGCGTCCGAGCATATCCAGCACGCACTCCACGCCGCGCATCCGCATGCGGACGAGGAGGCGCATCACAACACGCCCAAGGCCGAGGATTCGGGCGACGAACCCTCCGAAGAAGGCGCTACGCACCATGAACTGCCAAGCGGTACCGGCGGCTATCATCCGCATGAGAGCCCGTGGTCGATGGGCTTGCCGCTGATCCTGTTGTCGATCGGCGCGGTCGCGGCGGGGTTCGGATTCGAGCATTATTTCGTCGATCCCGAAGGCGGCGCGGCGTTCTGGCGCGGGTCGATCGCATTCAACGAAGCGCTGATGCACGCGCGGCACGAAGTGCCGCTCTGGGTCGCGCTGTCGGCGACGGTCGTGATGCTGACCGGTCTGCTGATCGCATGGTTCGGCTATATCAGCAGCACCGATTTTCCGAAGCACTTCACCGATCAGTTCCGCATCCTCTACCGGTTCCTGCTCAAAAAATGGTATTTCGACGAGATCTACGCCTTTCTGTTCGTTCGTCCCGCCTTCGCGATCGGGCGGTTCCTGTGGCATCGGGGCGACGAAAAGACGATCAATCGCTTCGGTCCCGACGGTTCGGCCTGGCTTGTCCAAGTCGGCAGCCGCGCAGCGCACAGGTTGCAGACGGGATATCTCTATACCTATGCTTTTGTCATGCTGATCGGGCTCACCGCCGCGGTGACATGGGCGATCGCGGGTTGACCCGGTGAGCGGTTTCCCGATCCTGTCCGTCATGCTGGCGATCCCGGCAGTCGCGGCCATTGCCTGCCTGTTTCTGGCCGCAGAGACCGCGCGACGCGTCGCGCTGATCGCGACGCTTGTCGATCTGGTTCTCGGCATCGTGCTTTGGAGCCAATTCGACATCGGCGGCGCGCAATGGCAGTTCGTCGAATATCAGCCTGTGTTCGGCCGGTTCGGCTGGGCGCTGGGGATCGACGGCTTCGCGCTGATGCTGATCATGCTCAGCGTCTTCCTGATGCCGATCTGCATCGGGGCAAGCTGGCGCGCGGTGACGACGCGAGTTCCTGAATATATGGCCGCGTTCCTGCTGACCGAGGTGCTGATGATCGGCACCTTCGCGGCGCAGGACCTGTTCCTGTTCTATATCTTCTTCGAGGCCGGGCTGATCCCGATGTACCTCATCATCGGCATCTGGGGCGGCACCAACCGCATTTATGCCAGCTACAAGTTTTTTCTCTATACGCTGCTCGGCTCGGTCGTGATGTTCATCGCGATGCTCTATATGGCGCAGACGGCGGGGACGACGAGCATTCCCGCGCTTCAGGCCTTCGACTTCTCGCCGGGCGTGCAGACATGGCTCTGGCTCGCCTTCTTTGCGTCGTTCGCGGTCAAGATGCCGATGTGGCCGGTCCATACCTGGCTGCCCGACGCGCATGTTCAGGCACCGACTGCCGGTTCGGTGATCCTGGCGGGTGTGTTGCTGAAGCTCGGCGGGTACGGGTTCCTCCGCTTCTCGCTGCCGATGTTTCCGGTCGCGAGCGGACAGCTGACCTGGCTGATCTTCGCGCTGTCGGCGGTTGCGGTCGTCTATACAAGCCTCGTCGCGCTGGTGCAGAACGACATGAAGAAACTGATCGCCTATTCGAGCGTCGCGCACATGGCGATCGTCACGATCGGGCTGTTCGCCTTCAACCGTCAGGGTATCGAGGGCGCGATGATAATGATGCTCAGCCACGGGCTGGTGTCCGGCGCGTTGTTCCTGTGCGTGGGCGTGATCTACGACCGGCTGCACACCCGCGAGATCGCACGCTATGGCGGGCTCAGCATCAACATGCCGCGTTACGCGACGTTTTTCCTGTTTTTCACGATGGCCTCTATCGGGTTGCCGGGGACGAGCGGGTTCGTCGCCGAGTTCCTGTCGCTGATGGGGGCGTATCAGGTTTCGACCTGGACTGCTTTGCTCTGCACTACCGGGATCATACTCGGTGCGGCCTATATGCTGTATCTCTATCGCCGTGTCGCCTTCGGCGAAATCAAGGCGGACGACGTCCGCGCGATGACGGATGTGTCGAACCGCGAATTGTGGCTGCTGGCACCGATCGCCGTGGTGGTGCTGTGGATGGGGATCTATCCCGAAAGCTTCCTTGCACCGATGCGGCAGGATGCCGGCATTCTCGTCGCGCGGGTCGAGGGGGCCGCACCGGTGAGCGATTCCCTGCCGACGGCCGGACGGGGTCGCGCTGCTGAGGCAGCCCGTCCCTCAGCGCGTGCGGAGGCGCATTGATGGCTTATTCCGCTAATCTGATAATGACGCTGCCCGAACTGGTGCTGGCATTGGGCGCGATCGCCCTGATGCTGGTCAGCGCCTGGGGTGGTCCGGGGTCGACGCGCGGGGTTTCCTATGCGGCGATCGCGGTGTTGGCGGGCGCGGGGATCGCGCTGTTCGGTCCTGCCTCGTCCGGTGGCGCGGCATTCGACGGGCTGTACCGGGCGGATGCGTTCGCAGCTTTTGCGAAGGTGCTGATCTATATCGCGACAGCGGTGGCGATCCTGATGGCACCGCGCTTCTTCCAGCGCACCGCAGGCGATGACCTGAGGCCGGAATATCCCGTGCTGATGTTGCTGTCGGCGTGCGGGATGGGGATCATGGTTTCCGCAGGCGACCTGCTGATGCTGTATGTCGGGCTCGAGCTTCAGTCGCTCGCCGCCTATGTGCTTGCAAGCTTCATGCGGCGCGACGCGCGCTCGGCGGAGGCGGGGCTTAAATATTTCGTGCTGGGGGCGCTTGCGAGCGGTATCCTGCTCTACGGAATCAGCCTGGTTTACGGCTTTTCGGGAACGACCCTCTTCAGCCAGATCGCGGGGGCCTATGCGGGTACGCGCTCGATCGGGCTGTTGTTCGGGCTGGTATTCGTGTTTGCAGGGCTCGCGTTCAAGATTTCGGCGGTGCCCTTCCACATGTGGACGCCCGACGTCTATGAGGGCGCGCCGACGCCGGTGACGGCGTTCTTTGCGTCGGCCCCAAAGGTCGCGGCGGTCGCGCTCTCGGTCCGGGTCGCGGTCGAGGCGATGGGTCCGGCGACGTTCGAATGGCGGCAGATCGTGATCTTCGCGGCACTTGCCTCGATCATCCTCGGCGCGGTCGCCGCGATCGGGCAGACCAATATCAAGCGGCTGCTCGCCTATTCGTCGATCAACAATATCGGCTTCGCGCTGATCGGGCTGGCGGCGGGAACGCCCGCCGGGGTCGCGAGCGTGATGACGTACATGACGATCTATGTCGCGATGACGCTCGGCAGCTTCCTGGTCGTGCTTCAGATGCGCGACGTGGACGGCCAGCCGGTCGAGACGATCGCGAGCCTTGCCGGCCTGTCCCAGACGCGGCCCGGACTTGCCGCTGCGATGGCAATGTTCATGTTCAGCCTTGCGGGAATTCCCCCGCTGTTCGGATTCTATGCCAAATTCGCGGTGTTCGATGCGGCGGTAGCGGCGGGGCTGTTCCCGCTGGCGGTGATCGGGATCGCGGCATCGGTAATCGGTGCCTATTATTATTTGCGGGTCATCAAGACGATGTACCTCGATCCGTCCAATGCGGCGTATGCGCCCGGCGACAGTCGTCTGGAAGGCGGAATGATCGTCGTCGCGGCCGTATTCATTTCACCGCTCGGCTATCTCGCGATCCCGCTGATCGGGGCGTGGTCGCTCGCGGCGGCACACGCACTCTTCCCCTGACGATCCGGACGCTCGCGGAGACGGGATCGACCAACGCTGACCTGATCGCGCTCGCGGCAGCCGGCGCGGAGGAAGGTTTGTGGCTGCGTGCAGAACGGCAGACGGCGGGACGCGGACGACAGGGGCGCAACTGGGTGTCGCCGCCCGGTAATCTTTACGCCAGCACGATTGTTCGTCTGCGACCAACTGATCCACCCGCGCCAACGCTCGCACTGGTCGCGTCGGTCGCACTGCAGGAATCGGTGTGCTGGTATCTGCCGGATGCAATGCGCGACGGCACGGCGTTGTGGCTGAAATGGCCCAATGACCTGATGCTGCAGGGGGCCAAGCTGTCTGGTATCCTGCTGGAACGCGCCGAGGATGCGGTCGTCATCGGGTTCGGCGTCAATCTCGCCCGTCATCCCGCCGGTCTCGCGCGCGCGGTGACAAGCATCGCCGCGCATCGCTATGCGCCGGATGCGGCGGAGTTCCTAGAAACGCTGGTCGAGGCTTTCGGCCGGTGGCTCGGGCGCTGGCGTGGCGAAGGGCTCGCGCCAATCCGCGCGCGATGGCTCGAACGCGCCTATCCCATCGGCACGCCGATCCGTGCACACTTGCCCGAGGGTGACAGCGTGGACGGGCTGTTCGAAGGACTGGACATGAGCGGCGCGCTGATCCTGCGCTTGGCGTCGGGCGCGCGGCGTGTCATTCACGCGGGCGACGTATTCCTGATCTGAAGGCCCCGCTTATGCTGCTCGCGATCGATGCCGGCAACACCAACATCGTCTTCGCGCTGGTCGAAGGGCGGAAGATTCGCGCACGGTGGCGGATCGCGACCGATCCAAGGCGTACGGCGGACGAATATGCGGTCTGGCTCAACCAGTTGCTGGCGCTGGAGGGGTATGAGCGCGCCGCGATCGGTGCAGTGACGGTCGCGACCGTGGTTCCGCGCGCTCTCCACAATCTGCAGGTATTGTCGCGCAAATATTTCGGCACCGAGCCGCTGATCGCGGGCCAGGCGCCGCTGGAATGGGGCATCTCGATCGACGTTGCCGAGCCCGCGTCGCTGGGCGCGGACCGGGCTGTCAACACGATCGCGGCGCATGCGCTGCACAAAGGCGACCTGATCGTCGTCGATTTCGGGACCGCGACGACGTTCGATCTGAGCGATTACAGCGGGGCGTACAAAGGCGGCATTATCGCGCCGGGAATCAACCTTTCGCTCGACGCACTGGTGACGGCCGCCGCCAAGCTGCCGCGGATCGCGATCGAGGCACCCGCGACAACAAGTGTCATCGGTCGCAATACCGTCGATCAGATGGGGATCGGTATCTATTGGGGGTATATCGCGATGATCGAGGGGCTTGTCGCGCGGATGAAGGCAGAAGTCGGCCGCCCGGTTAACGTGGTCGCGACAGGCGGACTTGCGACCTTGTTCGAACCGAATACGGACGTGTTCGACACGATCGAGCCGGACCTGACGATCCAGGGACTGGCGATCATGTGCGAGCGTGCCCATATTACCGGATGAGACTGCCCGCGCCGATCTGGCCAGCGGGCATCATCTGTTTCTTTTTTTGAAAGTTTTGAATGACCCCCAAGAACGAACTGCTCTTTTGCGCGCTCGGCGGATCGGGCGAGATCGGCATGAACGTCAATCTTTACGGTTGTGAGGGCAAGTGGGTGATGGTCGATCTCGGCATTACCTTTGCCGATCCGCTGTATCCCGGCATCGATATCATTCTTCCCGATCTGTCCTTTATCGAGGACCGGATCGACGACCTGCTCGGCATCGTGCTGACGCACGGGCATGAGGATCATATCGGCGCGCTGCCTTATCTGGCCGAAGACCTTGGCGTGCCGCTTTATGCGACGCCGTTTACCGCCGGGCTCATCCGCGGCAAGCTGGACGAGGAGGGCATCGCGAACCGCGTCAAGCTGAACATCGTGAAACCCGGCAAGCCGTTCAAGCTCGGCCCATTCGGCTTCGATTTCGTGCCGATGGCGCATTCGATCCCGGAAGCCAACGCGCTGGTGATCGAGACACCGCACGGCCGCATCTTTCACACCGGCGACTGGAAGCTCGATCCCGATCCGGTGATCGGCACACCCGCGACGCCGCAAGAACTGAGCGCGATCGGTGACAAGGGCATCGACATCCTGGTCTGCGATTCAACGAATATCTTTAACGCGGAAGCGTCGGGATCCGAGATTTCGGTGCGCAAGGGACTGGCGGAAGAGGTTGCGAAGGCAAAGGGCCGCGTGCTCGTCACATCATTCGCATCGAACGCGGCACGGCTCGCTACTCTGGGCGAGGTCGCGCGAGAGACCGGGCGCAAATTGTGCGTGACGGGGCGCTCGCTCGACCGGATCATCAAGGTATCGCAGGCGACCGGATATCTGAACAATTTGCCGGAGACGATCGATCCCGACACGGCGATGCGCCTGCCGCGCAACAAAGTGCTGATCGTCGCGACCGGAGGGCAGGGCGAGCCGCGCGCCGCGCTGGCACGTGTTGCCGAGGGTACTCATCCGATCTCTCTGGATGCGGGTGACACGGTCATTTTTTCATCAAAGCAGATTCCCGGCAATGAAGTTGCGATCGGCCGGATTCAGAACCGCCTTGCGGCCAAAGGTGTCGAGATGGTGACCGAACGTCAGGCGCATGTCCATGTTTCGGGCCATCCCGGTCGCCCGGAACTTGCCAAGCTGTATTCGTGGTTGAAACCGAAGGCCCTTATCCCCGTTCACGGCGAAATGCGGCACATGATGGAACATGCGCGTTTCGCGCTGTCCGAAGGCATTGGCGATGCGTTCGTGCAAAGCGACGGAGATATCGTCAAGCTGGCACCCGGCGCGCCAAAGAAGATCGGCAATGCCGGAGTCGGGCGGCTGGTGTTGGACGGCGACGTTATTCTTCCCGCCGACGGATCAACAATCAACGAACGGCGCAAGCTGGGTTTAAACGGTCAGATCGCGGTCGCTTTGGCGATCGGCAAAGACGGTCGCGCGAACGGCGAGCCGCAAGTCAGCGTGAAGGGCGTCCCCGTAGAGGACGAGCGCGATGCTTTCATCACCGAAGCTGCGGAGGCTGCGTCCAAAGCGGCGGGCGGCAAAAAGCGCGGGATCGACCGCCTGCGTGAAGACGTACGGCTGGCGGTGAGAAAGGTGGCGACGCAGTGGACGGGCAAGAAGCCGCTTGTCGAAGTACTGATCATAGAGACGTGA
The DNA here is from genome assembly GCA_965219075.1 of Sphingomonas sp. Classification (GTDB taxonomy): domain Bacteria; phylum Pseudomonadota; class Alphaproteobacteria; order Sphingomonadales; family Sphingomonadaceae; genus Sphingomonas. The sequence goes on along the minus strand of CBDCMM010000002.1, from coordinate 437,810 downwards.
GGCCGACGCGATGCGCTGGACATCGATGCTCGCGATTTACGTCCTGTTCTGGGCCTTTTCGGTATTTCTGGTGCTGCCGTTCGGTGTGAAGACCACCGAGGAAGCGGGCGGCGAGGCGGTACCGGGCCAGGCAGAAAGCGCCCCGCACGAATTTCATGGAAAGCGCATTGCCATCCGCGTAACGATTGTCGCGACGATTTTGTTCGCGCTGTTCCAGCTGAATTACCACTACAACTGGATCACACCGCAAATGTTCGATTTTTCTGGTGCAGGGGATCGCCACCGGGGCTGACCCGTCGGAGCAACGCGATCCGGCCGTCCTCCGCCGGCGCATATCAAGAGGCGGGCCCCTCCAGAAGCCCGCCCCCGCCCCCGGCAAGATACGCGGGGGATCTCCGTTGCCCTTAGCGGCAGTATTTGGGATTGTTCGACTTGCCGATCGCACGTCCGGCGAGCGCACCGCCGGCACCGCCGAGCACTGTGCCGGTCAGGCGATCGCCGCGCGTATCGATCGTCCGGCCGAGCAGACCGCCCGCGATCGCGCCGACGACCGTGCCCGTCGTGCCGCTGTTGCAGCGCCGTTCACGGTAACGACGGCCTTCATACCGCCGATTATAGTCGCGGTCGCGGTAAACGGTGTGATCCGCGCGCTCGTGGCGATAACCGCGATAGCGCTGGGCATCAGCCGATGCGGTCGGGACCAGTGCGGTCCCTGCCATGGCGAGCCCGGCGGCGGTGAGTGATATCATTTTGAACACTGATCTTCTCCCGTTGATGGTCGGCGGCGATTCAGGATCTTCGTCGATCGATCATCTATTGCCGAGTCGAATTGAGTTCTGCCTGAATGCGGACGTTATCGCCGGTTCAGGCTGTACCGCACGCAGATCGTGAGTATGACGCCGGCGATGATGCGCCTGCCGACCATTCCGTTCGTACTCTTGGCAGTGTGGGCGCTTGTTCCGGCCTGGTCGGGGGACGAGCGCTTGCTGCTGCTTGGGCAGGACGCCGATATGAAGGTCAAGCGGGTGGTCCTCGAGCGGTCGCATCCGGGGCGCGTTCGGGTCGGGCGATTACGCTTTTTAGGAGGAATATCGCTGACAAGCACCGATCCGGCGTTCGGCGGCTTTTCTTCGCTTCAGGTGGTTGGTGATCGTTTCACGCTGCTGAGCGACGGAGGGAACATCGTCAGATTCCAGCTTGGCCGCGACTGGCGACCGCAATCGGTCACGTTCGCCAATCTGCCGGGCGGACCGGGAACGGGCTGGAACAAGCGCGATCGGGACAGCGAATCGCTGACGCGTGATCCGGCGACCGGACAGAATTGGGTCGGGTTCGAACGGGCCAATGCAATATGGCGCTATTCGGCGGATTTGGCACGCGTGGAGCGGTGGGTGCGACCGCCGTCAATCCGCCAATGGCGGGAAAACGGGGGACCGGAAACGCTGCTTCGCCTGCATGACGGGCAGTTTTTGACCATCGCCGAGGTCGCCCGGCCAGGACAGGATGAAGCACTGCGCGACGGTATCATGTTCAGCGGCGATCCGACGCTTGTCCCACGCGCCGGATACCGTTTTTTCTACAAGCCGACGCAGGGCTTTCGTCCGGTCGATGCGACCGAGCTGCCGGATGGGACGCTGCTAATAGTTGAACGCAGGTTCAGCCTGCCCTACCAATTCTCGACGCGATTGCTGACGATCAGGCCGGGCGCGGTGCAACCGGGGCGGATCGTCGCGGGACAGTCGATTGCTGCGCTCGACGCACCGTTGATTCACGATAATTTCGAGGGGGTGGCCGCCGTGCGCGAAGGCAGCAAAACGATCATCTGGGTCGTGTCGGACGATAACCGTTCGTTCTTGCAGCGTTCGTTGTTGCTGAAATTTCGCCTGGAAGATCACGCAAAGACGTGATGCCGCCCTGCAAAGTCGCGGGGCGGCGGGGGGCGGAAATACCGGCCTATTATGCCGCGGCGGCGCGCTTCTTGACGATGTCGCGCTTGAGGCGGCGTGCCTTCAGCGACAGCTTCTCATCGTGCGTTTTGACGAGCCAGTTGTCGAGGCCGCCATTATGTTCGACCGAACGCAGGCCATGCGTCGAGACGCGCAGGCGAACGCTGGTTTCGAGCGAATCGGAGATCAGCGTGACATTCTGCAGATTGGGCAGAAAAGTCCGCTTGGTCTTGTTGTTGGCGTGGGAAACGTTGTGCCCCACCTGCCGGCCCTTGCCGGTCAGTTCGCAAATCCGCGACATGATGAATGTTCCTGCTTGGGATGGATCCGGAGAGCGAAGGCCGATACCCGCTCATAGGGACTAGGTCAACCGCACAGCGGATCGATCAATGCAACCGGGAGGGAGCGTTGGCGTTGTTACGTTATCGAACCGGTTATCGCGATAAAAGGGATGCCCAATGCGCTTCATTCTCGTAATCCTAGGGCTGGGCTGTCTGATCGTGGCAGCAGCCATGACATTCGGCCTGATCAGCATCGATCAAACCCGGGCCGGATATGTTCAAGTGCCAAAGTTCAGTGCGGATGTCGCGCGGGTTTCGGTGGGAACTGAAAAGCGCACGGTCGACGTCCCCTCCGTCTCCGTCGATAAGCCCGCCGACCAGCCAGCCCCTCAGCAAAGCGCCAATTAGACAGCAATATGATTCCGGTCCCCGTGCCGATGCGACGGGCGCTGGAAATCGCGCGGCGGGGCGGCGCTGCGGGCGAGATCCCGGTTGGCGCGGTGATCGTGAAGGGCGGGAAGCTTGTTGCGGCGGCATCGAATGCGCCGCGTCGCCTGCACGACCCGACTGCGCATGCGGAGATGCTGGCGATCCGCCAGGCGGCAGCCGAGATCGGCGCCGACCGTCTGGACGGATGCGATCTCTGGGTCACGCTGGAGCCGTGCGCGATGTGCGCGGGTGCGATCGCTCATGCGCGCATCGCCCGCTTATATTATGCAGCCGACGATCCGAAGGGCGGCGCGATCGAACACGGACCCCGGTTTTTTACGCAACCGACCTGTCATCATCGCCCGGAAATCTATGTGGGCATCGCCGCGAGTGAAGCGGCGGCGATGCTCCGTTCCTTTTTCGCCGAACGTCGGCGCGCAGATTAATAACCGGGTGCGCGACGCCCCGCATTGACGTCGTTCTCGGTAAGGGGAACGATCTTGATCTCTACCCGGCGATTGGCGGCGCGGCCAGAGTCGGTGTCGTTCGAGGCAACCGGCTGAGTCTCGCCGAACCCGCGTGTGCCGATGCGTGCGGCCTGAACCCCGTGGCTGCCGAGATACCCCGCGACCGATTGCGCGCGCTGTTCGGACAGCGTTTGATTGTAGGCATCACTGCCGGTCGAATCGGTATGGCCGTACACGTCGATATAGGTTTGGTTATATTGGGCGAGGGTCGATGCGACCTGATCAAGCGTGGTGCGGAACTGGGGCTGCACGTTCGCGCTGTCATAGGCAAAGGTGATCCCTGACGGCATATTGAGGACAAGGTCGTCGCCTTGGCGAACAACCTGAACGTCGGTGCCTGCGGTACGCTGGCGAAGTTCCCGTTCCTGTTTGTCCATGTAAGCGCCGACGCCGGCACCAGCTAGACCGCCGATTCCGGCACCCAAGAGCTTTTCGGTACGGTCGTTGCGGCCGCCGACGACATCGCCGAGCAGATAGCCGCCGAGCGCGCCGCCGATCCCGCCTATCGCAGCTTTGGAAATCCGGCGCTGGCCCGTTTCGGGGTCGGTCGTGCATGCGCCTGTAGCGATGAGCATCGCGATCGCGCCACCCGCGAGCAGCCTGTTATTGAGTCGTATCATGAAAAATCCCTTTTGTTGTTATGACCGCCAACACGGACGACGCTGAGATTGTTCCGGAAGCGCACTGAACACGTGCTGACTCCGGCGTTGTTAATTCCGCCGATTCGCGGCAAGAGACGGGGTGCCGATGGCCCCCCTTGCTCCCTTTCCCTGGATCGACGTGCTCATCATCCTAGCGCTGGTGGCGCTGAACGGCGTTTTCGCGATGAGCGAACTCGCAATCGTTTCTGCCCGCAAGGCGCGGCTGGAGGCGCTGTCCCGGAACGGGCGGCGGGGGGCGAAAGCGGCAATCGACCTGGCGTCGGACCCGGGCAAATTCCTTTCAACGGTGCAGATCGGGATTACGCTGATCGGAATTATCGCGGGCGCATATTCGGGGGCAAGCCTGGGTGATCCCGTCGCGGCCCGGCTTGCGCGGCTGGGTCTTGCCCCGGATCCGGCGCGATCGATAGCACTGACGATCGTGATCGGGCTGACGACCTATGCCTCGCTCATCATCGGTGAACTGGTCCCCAAGCAGCTGGCGCTGAGGGCGCCCGAGGCGATCGCGGCGTCGGTGGCGCCGGCGATGCGCTGGCTGGCGATTGCGACCGCGCCGATCGGCTGGATTCTCGATTCGACCAGCCGCCTCATTTTCCGTTTGCTCGGAATGAAACGAGAGAAGAACGAACCCGTCACCGCCGAAGAACTGCATTTGATCGTTGCGGAGGCATCGAAGTCGGGAGTGATCGAGGAGCATGAGCGCTCGATCATTTCGGGCGTGGTGCGGCTCGCTGATCGGCCGGTACGCGAGGTGATGACGCCGCGAACCGAGATCGACTGGCTCGACGCCGACATGGACATCGACGCGATCCGTACTTCGCTGCTCGCGACGCCGAGGACCAGGCTGCCGGTCGCGGAGGGATCGGTCGATGCGGTGATCGGTGTCGTCCAGGCGCGCGACATCGCGGTCGCATTGTTCAGGGGTGAACTGCTCGACTTGCGCGCGCTGATGCGCAAGGCACCGGTGGTGATCGACCGGATCGATGCTATGGACGCGCTCGATGCGCTTCGGCGCGCTGAAGTGCCGATGGCCCTGATCCATGATGAATACGGACATTTCGAGGGGATCGTCACTCCGGCCGATTTGCTCGCCGCGATCGCGGGCGAATTCGTGTCCGACGCGGACCCGCATGAGACGCCGTCAATGGTCGAGCAGGAAGACGGATCGCTGCTCGTCGCAGGGACGACGGCAGCGGACATGCTGGCCGACCGGCTGGGCATCGAACTGCCCGAAGACCGTGATTATGCAACGGTCGCAGGCCTGGCTCTGGCGGCGTTCCGCAAACTGCCGAGCGAGGGCGAAACGTTCGTCGAACAGGGATGGCGCTTCGAGGTCATGGAGCTGGACGGCCGGCGCATCGACAAGCTGATGGTAAGCGCCGACGGCAACGGCAACGGCGGCGGTTAGGAGCTTTGTTTTGGGTTGCTGCGTCGAACCTGGACGTCAGAGCTTGCCGAACACCGATTCGAACCCTGCCTTGTCGCCGGCCGCGAGGAAGCGGGCCTGTTCGATCCAGCGATCGCGCGTCATCCGGCCGGTAAAATTGCCCAGCTGCACGTCGAGCGCCTCTGCCTCCCGGTCAGTTAGTGCCGCGATCTGTCCGACCGTGCTAATGCCGAGTTCGGCGAGGCGCGCTGCGACCTTGGGACCAAGCCCCTTCAACATGGTGACCGGCGCGGCGGCGGGACCGTTGGCCGGAGGAGAATGCGTGACGGTTTCGGGAGCGGTGGTAGAAGCGCCGGTATCCGGGAGGGTCGCAACCGGAACAGGAGCAGGTTCAGGTTCCAGCCCGGTCGTGGGTTGCGCTTCCGTCAATTCCGACTGCGATTGTGCGGGGAGCGCTTCCACGGTTTTGGCCGGCGGTTCGTTCGTCGGCTCGGAGGTCCGAACCTCAGCCGGTTCGTCGCCGGGTGCCGGAACGCCTGACGCCACCGCGTTTCGTGCGAGCTCGCGGGCTCCCTCGGCGCGGCGACGGCGGCGTACGATGCCAATGACGATGATCGCCACGGCCGCGATCGCGAACAATGCGATGAAAATGAAGACGAGAGTGGTGATCGTGCCGGTACCGTTGGGGATCAGGCTGGCACCCGGGGCCGAGGAGGCGCTACTTTGGTTCATGTTTCTGACCTTAGCGCCCCAATTTTGGTCCTGCGAGCGTTATTGCGTCGATCCGGGCCGCGGACGCCGTGATTACCGCCCGGCGCGCGCACCGATGTCGCGACGACAGAAACCTGATGGAAAATCTATCGCGTCGACGGCGACATAAGCCGCGGTGCGCGCAGCGGCGATGCTGCCCCCTCGCGCGGTGACCGCGAGGACGCGTCCGCCCGATGCAACCAGCATGCCGCCGTCATCGCGTGTTCCGGCTTGGAATACGGTCGCGCCAAGCGCTTCGGCCCGGCTGATGCCGTTGATCGGTCCGCCGGTTTCAGGCGTTCCGGGATAACCGCGCGCGGCCATCACGACGCTCAGCGCGCAGTCATCCGAGAAGACGGGCGGGTCGAGGTCCGCCAGTCGTACTTGTGCGACAGCGATCATCGTTTCGAGGAGGTCGCCGTCGAACCGCATCAGCAGTGCCTGCGCCTCCGGATCGCCGAAGCGGGCGTTATATTCGATCAGTTTCGGCCCGGCATCGGTCAGCATCAATCCGGCGTAGAGAATACCCGAAAACGGCGTGCCGTCCGCGGCCAGCGCTGCGATCGTCGGTGCAACGATGGTCTCGATCGCCCGGCGTTCGAGTTCGGGCGTCAGGATCGGGGCAGGGCTGTAGGCCCCCATTCCGCCGGTATTGGGTCCGGTGTCCCCTTCGCCGGCGCGCTTGTGATCCTGGGCGGTCCCGAACGGCAGCAGCGCGGTACCATCGGTCAGGACGAACAGGCTGACTTCTTCTCCGGTCAGATATTCCTCGATGACCACTTCGGCCCCAGTTCCGGGGTCGGCGAACAGCGCTGTGATCGCGGCGTCGGCCTCGGCGCGGGTCATCGCGACGGTGACGCCCTTGCCGGCGGCGAGTCCGTCCGCCTTCACGACCACGGGCGCGCCGAACCGGTCGAGCGCGGCGTGCGCTTGGCTCAGAGAGGACACGCGAGCATAGGCAGCGGTCGGGATGTCGGCGCGGGCGCAGAGATCCTTGGTAAAGCCTTTCGACCCCTCCAGCCGGGCCGCTGCGGCACTCGGACCGAAGACGGGGATGCCGCTCGCGCGGAGCGTATCGGCGAGCCCGTCGACGAGCGGCGCTTCAGGGCCGATCACGACGAGGCCGACGCCGCGGTCGCGGACGAAATCGCGCACCGCTGCGTGGTCGGTTGCCTGCAAGCCGACGCAGACGGCATGCTTGGAGATGCCGGGGTTGCCCGGCGCGGCGTAGAGCGTATTGAGACGCGGACAACGCGCAAGTTTCCACGCAAGCGCGTGTTCGCGGCCCCCCGAACCCAGCAGCAGGACGTTCATGCCCGATCCCTTTTCAACCCAAGCGCGGCTGGTAGCCGAGACGCTGCCGGGGGACAATTCCGCACCGCTGTCGGTCGGGGAACTGGCGTTCAAGCTAAAACGATACGTCGAGGGCGAGTTCGGGCATGTCCGGCTGCGCGGCGAAATTTCGGGATATAAGCGCGTCGCTTCGGGTCATGCCTATCTGAGCCTCAAGGACGACAAGGCTGTAATCGACGGCGTAATCTGGAAAGGAACGGCGGGCGCGATCGCGTTTCAGCCGGAAGACGGTATTGAGGTTATCGCAACGGGTAAGCTGACGACTTATCCCGGGCGTTCGAAATACCAGATCGTGATCGAGCGGCTTGAGTTGGCGGGCGAGGGCGCGCTGATGGCGTTGCTCGAGAAGCTGAAAGCCAAGCTGGCGGCGGAAGGGCTGTTCGAGACGGCGCGCAAGAAGCGCTTGCCTTATCTGCCGCGCACGATCGGGGTCGTGACGTCGGGGACGGGCGCGGTCATCCGCGACATCCTGCACCGGCTGGAAGACCGCTGCCCGACGCATGTCGTCGTCTGGCCCGTCAAGGTTCAGGGTGACAGCGCGGCGGCTGAGGTCGCGGAGGCGATATGCGGGTTTGATGCCTTGTCGACCGGCGGCGGGGTGCCGCGACCCGATTTGTTGATCGTTGCGCGGGGTGGAGGATCTGCCGAGGATTTATGGGCATTCAACGAGGAGGTTGCGGTGCGCGCCGTCGCGGCGTGTACGATACCGATCATCTCGGCGGTCGGGCATGAAACCGATACGACACTCTGCGATTACGCCGCCGACCTTCGCGCCCCGACTCCGACCGCGGCGGCGGAACTGGCGGTGCCGGTACTCGCCGACCTGCGGCTGACGCTGGCGTCGCAAGCCGAGCGGAGCGAACGATGCGCCAGACGCTATCTGGAACGCGGGCGTGAACGGGCGGATGCAATGGCGCGGTTGCTGCCCCGGCGCGAGCAGTTGCTCGGGCCGCAGCGGCAGCGCGCAGACGATGCGGCGCAGCGGCTGGGACTTGGGCTGGAGCGCAGGGCCACTTTCGCGCGCGGTTGCCTCGACCGCGTCGGTGGTGCCCTGCGACCGGCGGTGCTGCTGCGTCAGGTCGCGGCGGAGCGGGCCCGGATGGATGCGACGTGGCGGCTAATTCAATCGCTCAACCCCGACCGGGTTCTAGAGCGCGGTTATGCGAGGGTTACGGCACGACCGGGCGGCAGAACGCTGACCACCGGGGGAGCGGCGCGTTCGGCGGGCACATTGACCCTGCATTTTAGCGACGGCGCAGTCGGTGCGCGGGTTGAGCGCGGCGCATCCAGGGGGTATGAACGCGCCGTTCCCGAACAGCCCAGTCTGCTTTGACAACTGCGACCCCGAGTACCCTAATGCTGATGTCCAATACCGATCGGCCCGCGCGGCTTCATTACATGGCGAACGGATTTCGCGTGCTTGCACCCGGGGACCATGTGACATGCGGCGTTTCGGGGCTCCGCGTTCCGCTCGACGAGCTGCGCTACTGGAGCGTCGCGCGACAGGAAGCCTATGCGAGCGCATCCGTCGCAAGCGAGGCGCTCAAGCCGGAATGAGATTGCGACACGCGGTGCTGTTCGCATCGGTTCTGACGGCGACCACCGGCGCGGCGCAGATCGGGTCGGCGCCGTCAGCACCCGCCGGGAACGTTGCCGCAACGTTCGGACTGATCGGCACCCTGGAGCAGGGCGGAATGGCGACAGGCCATGTTCCGGCGGGGACGACGACGCTCACCTTTGACGGCGAACCGGTCATGATCGGCACGGATGGGGCATTCCTCATCGCGTTCGACCGTGACGCGGATGCCACCGCAACGCTTGATGCGACGCTGTCCGACGGCACGGATCTGATCCGCAACATTGCGATCGCCCCGAGGAACTGGCGGATCGAGCGCGTCGATACGCCGTATCATGCGGGACGGACGAGCGCGCAATTTGCGGCGGTGAGACCCGGCGAAATCGAGGCGATCCATGCGGCGCGCGACATCAGCGTGACGAGCGACGGCTGGCGACAGCGGTTCGTCTGGCCGGTGCATGGGCGACAGTCCGGCTGGTTCGGATCACAGCGCGTCTATCAGGGCAAGCCCGGATCATATCATGGCGGCGCGGATGTCGCGGTGCCGAGCGGAACGCCGGTCCTTGCGCCTGCCGACGGGGTGGTGGTGCTCGCGACCGGCCATCCCTTCACGCTAGAGGGCAATCTTTTGATCTTCGCGCACGGAATGAACCTGTCGAGTGCGTTTCTTCATCTATCCCGGATCGCGGTGTCCGAGGGCGCACGGGTGCGGCAGGGCGACGTAATCGCCTATAGCGGCGCGACGGGGAGGGCAACCGGACCGCATCTGCATTGGGGGCTGATGTGGAACAACGCGCGCCTCGACCCGCTGCTCGTCGCGGGGCCCGTGCCGCAACAGTGATTGCGATCAGTCGATCCGGTCGACATCCTCGTCATGGCCCGTTCCCGAACTGAGGAACATCAAGCCCATCAGCACGGCCGCGAGCATCACCGAACCGCCGACCCCACCGATCACGCCGAGAATCGTCACCCAGTTGAGCGGCCCTAGGCTTTGCGTCAAAGCCGAGATGGCGATCAGGACTGCAATCGCGGCGGCAAGCGTCATCCAGACCATGATACGCCGGAACCTCGCCCAGGCGAATCGGGCCTGTTCGTGATCGCCAAGGCCGGGCGGGCGGTAGTCGGTCATCCTTCCCCTATGCCGTCATTCATGGTTTGCTCCAACCGTGAGTCGAATTCGGGAAGGACAAAGGTCATGACGATCGCAGCGATTTTGAAGGGCAAGGGCAGCGAGGTTATCGCTTTGCAGACCGGAGCGACACTGAAGGATGCGGTGACGTTGCTCGCGGATCGGCGCATCGGTGCGGTGCCGGTGATGGACGGTCAACAGGTCGCGGGTATTCTCTCCGAACGCGACGTCATTTATGCGCTTGCCCGTGACGGACAGTCGGCGATGACG
>CBDCMM010000002.1:0-420000 GCA_965219075.1 Sphingomonas sp. | reverse complement strand
TGCCGGCGCATTGCAGCGTTGCGGTCACGGTGCGGACCGGAAAAATTCGTTCGAGGGCAGCGTGGTTCCATGCACGATCGCCGATAGTAATTGCGTGATCGGGTCCGAGCGGCGGCACGTCCCCATGGTTGCGAATGTAGAAGATTGCCTGAGGTGTAATTTGGCCGGCGATCAGTTCCGCAGGCTTCGTTTCGGCATTGCAAGGATCGTTTCGCTGAACGATCATCCGCGTAAGATCTGGACATGTTGCGTTGGCACGGCCAACGGACATTGGCGTCAAGTCACGCACTCCGTCAACGCTGGTTGGCGAACGCTTGATAAGGCTCGATGGATCGCTGTGAGGCATTTTATCTCTCCGGAATGGCTCGGTCCGATACTATCAACAAGACACCTGCTCCCGATATTGCTGCGTCGCAAGCCAGCACTGCCGCGAATTTTTCAGTCGAGCCGAGGGTGAATATATTCGACCGGGCGCACCGGCCTCGCAGAATAGCCGTCGTCATGCCGGATGGCATCCATCGGGATCACGTCGACGTGGTGGTGATCATGGTTGTACGTTGGTCCGTACATCCCTTGCGGAACGCAGCTACGCGGCGTGTATACCGGCGAGCAGGGTCAACCGCAAAACCCGCAGAAGTAATCAGCCAATTTTTCCGCCCCTCAAATGCTCGGTTCGGTTTGCCTGGGCGCGCGGCTTAAGAAGGTTGCGGCGAGCGATCAGGCCTAAAAGCTTGCCATCTTCCGGCGATACGACACAGATCCTGCCGACATCTTCGGCAATCATCATGTTTGCGACTTCGCTTGCTGGCGTTTTCGGATACGCGACCAGTAGCGAAGCATCGGACAGCTGCTCGCCGATCGTCACTTTGGCATCGACGCCGTTCTGGCTCCAACGCAACGCGTCTGAGCGCGACACCATTGCAACAGGGCACCCCGCTTCATCAACTACGGGATAGGTGCGATGCCGGGCATCGCGTTCGAAATAGGTAACCGCATCGTTGATCCGCATGCTGGAGGGAAGCGTTTCAGGCGTGACGGTCATAACCTGTTCTGCTTGCGCGAGTGCGAGCGGATCGACGCTGTATTCCTGAAGGATGTGACGTCCGCGTCGCGAAATCTTTTCGGTGAGGATCGAACGTTTCAGCACTAGCACCGCGATCGCAAAGGCGGCACCTGAAGCGGCGAGAGCCGCCGGAAGCACATCAAAACGACCGGTAAGTTCAGTGGTGAACAATGCCGCGGTGAGCGGTGAGCGCATTGCGCCGCTCATCACTGCGGTCATGCCGAAAACGGCGCCTGCAGCGGCCCCGATCGGGAGCTGTAAACCAATGACGCCGCCCAGCGCGCCGCCGATGATCAGTAGCGGTGCCAATATACCGCCCGAAGTGCCGGAGGCGAGAGCAACAAGCCAGACTACCGCCTTGAGAATGAGCAGCAAGAATAACGACTTTAGCGCGAGTTCGCCGTTTATAAGGTCCTGAATATTGGTGTAGCCAGCGCCAAGCACGCGCGGCTCAATTAACCCGCCGAGTCCGACAACGATCGATCCAATGGCCGGCCACCACATCCAGTGGATCGGAAGCCGGTGGAACATATCCTCGATCCGGTAGAGGCTCAAAGACAGCACGATCGCAAGGGCACCGCCGATCAGGCCGATCAAAGCTGCGAGTGCAAGCGGCCCGACGCCCGACAATAGCGGGGCAATCATTGGGAACAACGCGCCGGATCCGATCAGCAGCGGACGCCATGCAAGCGAGGTCAACGACGCGACGACGACCGGTACGAAGCTTCGCGGCTTCCACTCGAAAAGCATCACTTCGATGGCCAAGAGAACGGCAGCCGCGGGCGTGCCGAAGATTCCCGTCATGCCTGCTGCGGCGCCCGCGACCAACAAGGTCTTGCGTTCGGCGGCGGTCAGGTTGAAACATTGCGCAAACAGCGAACCGATTGCGCCGCCGGTCATGATGATCGGTCCTTCGGCACCGAACGGGCCGCCGCTGCCTATCGAAATCGCCGAGGAGATCGGCTTTAGCATCGCGACCTTTAGCGATAATCGGCTTTCACCATACAGAATTGCCTCGATCGCCTCGGGGATGCCGTGGCCGCGGATCTTATCCGAACCAAAGCGCGCCATCGCGCCGATAACCAAGCTACCGATAACCGGGATTACGATCACCATCGGTCCGGAAGCGGCGCTGGCGATGGAAGAAGGGTCCACCGACCATCGTCCGTACCAAAGCAGATTGGTGACGAGTGCGATCAAATGAATCAGCGCCCAAGCCGACAGTGCGCCGCCGGTACCTACCACAAGCGCCATCGCGGCGAGCCACAGCATCCTCTTGTCCGCGCTGTGATCGGCAAGCCGTGGCTGACCGGCCGCGATACGAACGGATCGTGCCAAGTGTCGATCTTTCAACTCTATTCCTTTGCTTCGACGTCGCAGCGCCGTATGTCGCGGCACGACATTGTTCAAGGGGTCGAACGCAGGATGAAATCGCGACCGCTCAGCGATGCGGAATATCAGACACTCGCGACATTTCGCCGCGAGATCAGGCTATTCACGCGGTTCAGCGAGGATGCAGCAGTGAGGAGTGGAATGACGTCGCAGCAATACCAGGCTCTGCTTGCAATCCGTGCCGCGCCGCACGCACAATTGCGCGTCGGCGAACTTGCCGAGCGACTGCTTGTTCGCCCGAACAGCGCGACCGGACTGGCAAATCGTCTCGAATTGCTCGGTTTGGTCGAGCGCCGAACCGCCGCCGATGACCGGCGCGAGGTTTTGATCGGACTCACCCGGATCGCCAACGACACGCTCGAATCTCTCGCTGTGATACACCGCGTTGAGTTGCAGCGCCTGGGCCCGTTGCTTGCCGACCTGCTGGCCCGGCTGTGACGGAAACGCTGATTGAACGCCGGGGCGTGCGGGCTTTCCTGTTCGGCTGCGCGTGCGTGACCGCAGGCGTCGTACTGCATTTGCCGATGTTCATTGCGAGCCGGTCGATAGGCTGTCGCTTGGCGGGAATGGCGATGGATGCCGGCATGCTGATTGGCATGGCATTGATACTCGGCGGGACTGCGGTTGCCGCGTACGGCCTCTTGCCCTCACGCCTGGCCGAACCCGGGGCAAACATCGGGTCGGTCACGATCACCGCGCCGGAAGATGCGCCGCTCGGACGTGCGCACTGGCAGTTGATGTTTGTGCTGGCCGTCGCATTGACGATCGATGTGCTAAAACCCGCCACGCTCGGTTTCACGCTGCCCGGCATGATCGCTGAATATCGCACCACCCCGGCGCATGCCGCGCTGGTGCCGTTTTCGGCGTTAGCGGGTACGGTCCTCGGGTCGGTTGCCTGGGGTGCGATCGCCGACCTTTATGGTCGCAAAGCCTCGATCCTTTTATCGGCGGTGATGTTCGTCGGCACATCAATCTGCGGCGCGATGCCAAGCCTCGCCTGGAACATCGCGATGTGTTTCATGATGGGCGCCGCCGCCGGCGGGATGCTGCCCGTCACCTACGCGCTGCTCGCGGAAACGATGCCGATCCGCCATCGCGGCTGGAGCCTCGTGCTGGTCGGCGGTCTCGGCGCGGTCGGCGGCTATGTCGCAGCAAGCGGATTTTCGGCGATCCTCCAGCCGTTCTTCGGTTGGCGCATTCTGTGGTTGCTCAATCTTCCGACGGGTCTGCTGCTGGTTGCAATGGGTGCGTTCTTTCCGGAATCCCCTGCCTTTCTATTGTCGCGCGGACGCAAGGATGAAGCGGGCGCGGTGATGGAGCGCTTCGGCGCGACGGCGCACAAGATGGAGCAACCGCTGGCATATGATCAAAGCGCGCCGCCTGCGGAACTGCCCGGCGGTCGCGCCCTCGTCGCCAAGTTGATCGCACTCAGTCTCACTGCAATCTCTTGGGGTTTGATCAACTTTGGGCTGATGCTTTGGCTGCCCGGCGATCTGGTAGCGAAGGGCTACAGCGTATCCACCGCCAGCCGGTTGCTCGCCGAGTCCGCACTGCTCGCACTGCCGACGGTCTTTTTCGCGGCGCTGCTCTATAGCTGGTGGAGCACCAAATGGACGCTGGCGGTGATGATCGCCGTAACGCTCTTCGGTCTGATGGGCGTACTGCGTTTAGACATCGTCGGTGGAAGTCCGGTGCTTCCGGTTTCACTGCTGATTCTAGGCAGTAACGGCGTAATCGCGACGTTGCTGCCCTATGCGACAGAGAGCTTTCCGATGCGGGTGCGTGGTCGCGCGACCGGATGGGTCGCCGCGTGCAGCAAGGGGGGTGGCCTGCTGGCGCAGTCGTTCGGTATTCTTGCACTTGAACCTGCGTTGGGAACAGCAGCGGTGATCATCCTCCTACCTGCCGCCGCCGCGCTGGCGCTTGTTATGCGATTCGGCAGGGAAACAAGGGGACGCGACTTGCGCGCGCTTGACCGGCAAGGACTATTGTGACTGAACACAGGCAAACCTTCGCGGCGTTTACGAAGTGCGGAAACCCACCGTTTGCGCCGCAGGCGCGATTTAGCGACCTGCCGAGATAACGCGCCCGGTCCCGCCTGCCATGCGCATATCGGCCAAGTCTCCCCGATCCGGCCTTGCGGGTCCGGACGATCGGCGATCGAATGCTTTTCTATTGATCTACGCGATCGCCAATGCAGGTGCGATCACCGCGTTTCTGCCGCTATTGACATTGCTGCTGCCGATCAAGGTCGAGCATCTTGCCGCCGAGGCGCGGGTCGGCGTGATTACCGTAACCGTGATTGCCGGTGCGATCACCGCGAGTGTCGCCAATATCCTGTTCGGAACGCTCAGTGACCGGTCGGTTGCGCGAGGCGGAAAGCGTCGGCCGTGGATCGCGGGCGGCGTAGCGGCAACAATAGTATCTTATGGCGGAATTACGCTCGCTATGTCGCCGACCACGATAATCGTCGCGGTCATCGTGTTCCAGATTTCGGTGAACGCCATTCTTGCGCCGTTGCTGGCAATCATGGCGGAGGAAATTCCCGACGCGCAAAAGGGCGTCACGAGCGGGATGCTGGCGTTCGCCAATCCGCTCGCCGCGGCGGTGTCCGCGGCCCTGGTCGGGAATGCAGTGCTGGAGGAGGGGACGCGCTTCGTCTATCTTGCCGTGGTCATCGCGACATGTATCACGCCACTGCTTCTGACGCGGTCTCGGACCGTGGTCATCGCGCCGGTCCGGACAGAGCCGCATATGGCGCGGCGCGATCTGGCGCTCGCATGGATTGCGCGGTTGCTGGTCCAGATCGGCGGGAATGTGCTGTTTGCGTATTTGCTTTATTACATGGAGAGCGTCGCCCCCGATATTCCCGGCGACCTTATCGCGCCGCGTGTCGGGCGATTGCTGACGCTGATTTACGTCATTTCGCTTCCGGTCGCAGTGTTTACCGGGTGGCTTTCGGACCGGGTCGGTCGCCGCAAGCCGTTCCTGTTCGGCGCGGCGAGTTGTGCTGCGTCGGGGCTGGTATTGATGGCGCATGGGTCAGGCTGGGAGCAGAGCGCGATCGCTTTCGGGGTATATGCTACGGGATCTGCGGTGTTTCTTGCGCTGTATGCCGGTTTCGCAATGGAATTGTTGCCGAACCCCCGGCATCTCGGACGCGATCTGGGTGTTCTCAATCTGACGCATACCGTTCCGGCGTTGCTCGCGCCGATGCTGACCTGGTTGCTGGCAACACCCAACGACTTCAGCGCGCTGATGCTGACGCTTGCGGTCCTCACCCTGGCGGGCGGCGGTGCGATACTTGCGGTGCGCGGACGGCGTTAGCGCACTTCGTCAAGCCATGCATTGCCGGTCCATCTGCGGTCGGCCAGTGCCGGTACATGTCCCAACATGGGTCAAGAAATGGCGTTGCCGAGTATCTCCTGCGGTGTAACAACCGGTCATGGCTAATTGGATCGTGGGTTGAGGAAAGCGACGATCAAGGACGTTGCTTCGGCGAGCGGCGTGTCGATCAAGACGGTCAGCCGGGTGATCAACAACGAGCCGCATGTCGGGGACGTAACCCGGGCCAAGGTCAGACATGCGATCACCCAACTGAACTTTCGCCCCAATCTTGCCGCGCGTTCGCTGGCGGGCAGGCGCTCGTTCCAGATCGCGCTGGTCTGCGACAACCCTAGCCCCGCTTACGTCCATGCCATGCAGCAGGGCATCAGTGATCGTTGCCGCTTCGACGGGGTCCAGATGCTAGCCCAGCCTTATGACAGGGGTTCTGCGCACCTGATCGACGACCTCGACCTGCTGGTTACGACGAACAAGCCCGACGGCGTGATCCTTACTCCACCGCTGACGGACAATGAAGACGTCTTGAGCCTTTTGCGGACGCGCGGACTGCGTTTCGTAAAAGTGTCGCCGGGCAAGGCGGTCGCATCGGTGCCGACGGTTTCGGTCGACAACATCAGTGCCGCGCGTGAGGTGACCGAGCATCTGATTGCGCGCGGACATCGCCGGATCGCGCATGTCATGGGGCAGCGCGACTATGCGGCAAGCGGACAGCGGCGCATCGGCTATGAGCAGGCGCTTCGCGAGGCCGCAATCCCGCCCGACCCGTCGCTGATCATTCCGGGTGACTATGATTTCGCAAGCGGTGCGGCCGCGGCGGAGGTGCTTTTATCGCTTGCCGATCCCCCGTCCGCGATCTTCGCCGCTTCGGATGAGATGGCGGCGGGGGTGCTGGTCGTTGCTCATCGGCGCGGCCTGGCCGTTCCGCGAGACATAGCCGTCGCCGGGTTCGGTGACGATGCGCTGGCGGGCTATGTCTGGCCGGCGCTGACAACGATGCGTCAACCCGTGCGCGATCTTGCCTGGGAAGCTGCCGACCTGTTGCTGAGCGAGGGAATCGAGCATCGGATTTTGCAGCATACGCTCGTCGTTCGCGACTCAACGTAAGCGATGAGCGTATAGAGGCTGCGTCATGGCGTCGGGCGCTAACATGATAAAGCTGTGGCGAAGTTCTCCTGTCTATGACAACGGTATCGTATTCGTTCGGGAGGGACCATGACCGCCGACAGGAAACGCTGGACCATCGTTGCGCTGGTGTTCGTCGCGATCATGCTGAACTATGTCGATCGGCAAATCCTTGCGCTGCTCAAGCCGACACTGGAGACCGAATTTCGCTGGTCCGATCAGGACTATGCGAACATGCTGTCGGGGTTTCAGGTCGCCGCGGCGGTTGCGTTTCTCGGCACCGGATGGTTCATCGACCGGGTCGGGCTGAAGCGCGGCTTCGCGATCGGCGTCGCGCTGTGGAGTCTTGCGGGCATGGCGCATGCGATGGTCAGCAGCGTCACGGGGTTCATCACCGCGCGCATCGTGCTTGGCGCCGCCGAATCGGTCGGTACGCCCGCAGCGGTCAAGTCCGCCGCGGTCTATTTCACGCAGAAGGAGCGCTCGGTCGCACTTGGGATCGGCAACACAGCGCCCAACATCGGCGCGGTCGTCACGCCGCTGATCGTTCCCGCGATGGCAGTCGCGTTCGGCTGGCGCTCCGCGTTCCTCGCGGCGGGTGTGCTCGGCCTGATCTGGGTGGCTGTGTGGGTCACGATCCGCGTACCCCCGGTCGTCGATGAAAGCGTAAGGCCAACGCCGATCCGCTGGACTGATCTGTTCAGAAGGCGTGAGACCGCTGCGATTGCGATCGCCAAGGTGCTGGCGGATCAGGTGTGGTTCTTCATGCTCGCCTGGCTTCCCGACCTGTTCCACCGGATGTTCGGCCTGCCGCAGGGAACGGTCGGGCTGCCCGTCGCGCTTGCCTATGCGATGGCGGCGGCAGGGGCGCTGACCGGCGGCTGGCTGCCGACCCGGCTGATGACGCGCGGCTGGAGCGTCAATCGTGCGCGCAAGGGGACGATGCTGCTCTATGCCGTACTCGTGCTGCCGGTCACGCTGGTGCTGGTCGTCAATGATGCCTGGTCCGCGGCGCTGTTGCTCGGGCTCGGCCTGTTCGCGCATCAGGGCTTTTCGACCAATCTGTTTGCACTGGCGACGGACATCGTACCCGCCCGCGCGGTCGGATCGACCATCGGCATCGCCGCGTTCTGCGGCAATATGTGGTCGATCGTGTTGATTCAGCTTGCCGCCGTGTCACTGGCGGCGGGATATGGCTATGGCCCGCTGCTCGGCATCTGTTCGGTCTCCTACCTGCTGGCGCTCGGCATCGTCCAGCTGATCATCCCGCGCATCGTCGCGGTGCCCGAAGACGGATCGGGCAGCTATGCGGTGGCGCATTGAGCGCGCTCAGAAATTGATCCGCCCGATCACGCCGTAATAGCGGTTCGCTTCGCGCGGGATGATATAGCGATAACTGCCGCCCGGCCCGCCGCTGGTGATCGAGGATGCAAAGCTTTGGTCGAGCAGGTTCTTGACCTGGAAGGTCAGACGGAAGCGATCGTTCGCCTCGACCAGCCCGGCAGACAGATCGAGCAAGCCGTAAGCCTTGATCGTCGTCGCGTCACGGACCACCGCGCTTGCATCAAGCTGAGAGATTTGGCTCGATTGGTACGACCCCTGCGCGCCGAGTTGCAGGTCGGCGAAGCCGCCGGTGCGGATCCGGTAATCCGCACCGAGCGACCCCTTCCACTTCGGTGCATAGGCAAGCCGCGTGCCGGGGGCTATTACGCCCGTCGTGGCGCCGTTGGTTGGGGCCCTGAATTGGTCGATATGCGCATCGGTATAAGCGAGACCGCCCGAAAAGGAGAGATCGCGCACCGGCTGGAACACAAGGTCCAGTTCGCCGCCCCGCGTCGAGATCGTACCTGCGTTGGTGAAGCGGGTCACGACCACGCCGGAGACGATGTCCGGGTTGTTCGCCTGGAAATTTTTGTATTTGGCGTAATAGGCGGCGAGATTGAGGACTAGCTTGCCGCCGAACAATGTATTTTTCAGCCCGGCCTCGTAGCTGTCCGCGGTCTCGGGCTGGATGACGTTGGTACCGGTCGGGTTCAGATTGTAGAAGATGTTGAAGGCCGGTCCCTTGTAGCCGCGCGAATAGGTCGCATAGGCGGTCGATTGCGGAACGATGTCGAATTGCAGGCCCGCCTTGCCCGACAAATTGTCGTTGGTCGTCTTGGTGCGGAACGGCACACCGTTCGAGAAAGCGACCGCCTGCGCCAGCGCCGCCGGCAATGGGGTCCCGGCGTTGGTCAGGCGGACGAAGGCATCGTTCACCCCCTGATCGAAATTGGCCTGGATGCCCGGACCCGTCAACGGGGTTACACGGCTGTGGAACACATCAAGCTGATCGGTCGTGTAGCGCAGTCCCGCGATCGCACGCAGCCGGGGCGTGAAATTCAGGGTGCTCTGGCCGAAAAAGGCCAGGTTCTTGAAGGTCGAACCGAAATCGGCGGTGCCGGTCGGAAACGTCGAGACGATCCCCGGCGTGCTGCAGGGCGTAAGCACGAGCGGCGCGGGCGTCGCCGAGCAGGCCTGATCGTTCCGGGTAAATGTCCGCTCCGTATAGGCGCGCGAATAGAAAGCGCCGACGACATAGGACAGGAACTGATCGGCGGGCGAGGTGAGCCGGATCTCTTGCGTCAGCGTATCGCTCTTTTGCGGTCCGATGTCATGTAACTGGACGATGCCGACATAGGCCTGGTCGAGCCAATCGCCGTCGCGGATCTCGTTATTGTCGTATTCGCGGTACGAGGCGATGTAGGTGACCGTCTGGCCGCCAAGCGTTGCGTCGGCCTGTAGCGAGACGCCCCAGCTTTTCTCATCGGTGCGCGTGATGAGGTTCTGGATCACGTCGCGCGTTTCGTTGCCGCGCGGGGCCGGCAGGATCGTCGCGGCCAGGTTGCCGGCGGCGGGCGTGGTGCCGATCAATTCGGCGCAGCAATCGTCCTTCGACCGGCGGTAATCAGCGATCAGGGTTAATGTCAGGTCGGGCGTCGGATCGGCGACCACCATCCCGCGCACGCCGTAATGCTCATACCCGTTGACGCGCGTGTCATAGACGCGGTTGCGGATGTTGCCGTCATAATTGCCGTAAAAGCCGGTGACGCGGCTCTTCACCTTGTCACCCAGCGGCATGTCGAGCGCGGCGCGGGCGCGATATTCGTTGCCATTGGTATAGAAGCCGCCCTCGATAAAGCCGCCGAAATCGTCGCCGGGACGCTTGGTGACGATGTTGATGACGCCGGCACTGGTGTTCTTGCCGAACAATGTACCCTGCGGTCCGCGCAAGACTTCCAGCCGGTCGATGTCGATCAGGTCGCTGAACGCCTCTCCTGCGCGGCTGTAGACGACGCCGTCGACTACCGTCGAGATCGAGGGTTCGCCCGCAATCGAGAAGGTCGAGGTGCCGACGCCGCGCAGGAACAGCGACTGGTTGATCGTCGTCCCCGATTTGCGGAAGTTGAGCGTAGGGACCAGATATTGGGCGCCCTCAAGGTTCACCGCGCCCGACGCCGCGATCTGGTTGCCGGAGATGACAGACACGGCGACCGGCACTTGTTGCAGCCGTTCCGATCGCTTCTGCGCGGTGACGATGATGTCGCCGGGGACGGTTTCATCGGCGGTACGGTCGCCGGGCACAAGCGCGCTTTGCGCGCCCGTTTGCGGATCCGATGCGTCGGTACCGGCACCCGCGGTGGTCGTGTCCTGCGCCCCTGCAGCAGATGTTCCCGTTGCCGTAATCGCCAGAGCGGCAACGCCGCAAATCCAGATTGCCTTCATCGTCCATCCCCTGCTGGCCGCTTTTCAAAGCGGCTCGTTTCGTCGATCCTTATGCCCTTAAAAACCCAGTTCCTCCATAGTCACGACGCGGTGCTCGCGTACGCTGATTTCGGCGGCGGTGCCGATCGCGACCGCCATCAACCCGTCGCGCGCCGTCACCTCAACCGGGCCCTCTCCGCGTACCGCTGCGATAAAGCGCTGATGTTCGTAAAAGGTCGATCCGTGATGACTGCCCGCACCGAGCGCCGCCGGATTGACGTCGATTACGCGTCGCGTCACCCGTTTGGGGTTGCGGAAACCGACGCGCGGGGAATGGATCAGGCTTCCCTCCGGGATCAGCACTTCAAGCCGCCCGGTGTCGCCGACGGCCGAAACTTCCTCCTGATTTTCCGCGCCCTCAGCAAACATCGACAGGTCGAGCATCGCCCGCGTCCCGTCAAGGAAATCGACCGTCGTAAAGCTGTTATCGATGATGTCGGGGCGTTCCCCGGCATAGAATTCGTCGACATGATTTACGTCCATTGCCCCGGAGCAATAGATGCGCACTGCTTCGGAGCGCGTGATAAGGCGCATCAGATCGAAGAAATGACAGCATTTCTCGACCATGGTGCCGCCCGTGTTTCGCGCGAACCGGTTCCAGTCCCCGACCTTTGCCAAGAACGGAAAACGGTGTTCGCGGATCGACAGCATACGCAAATGCCCGACATCGCCCTTGTGCACCTCATCAATGAACGCGGCGACGGGCGGCATGTAGCGATATTCCATCGCGCACCAGAAGGGCGCATCGTGCGCTTCGGCGCGTTCAACGACGGCTCGCGCATCGGCGATCGTCGTCGCCAGCGGTTTTTCGCACAGGATCGCCAGCCCCTCGCCGAACAAGGGTTCCAGCACTTCGCGGTGGGTGTGGTTGGGACTGGCAACGATCACCGCATCGACCATGCCGCTTTTCGCGAGCGCCGCCGCGCCGCCGAACACGGTCACTCCGTCGGCGCGCGTGCCGAGCGCATCGCGCGCCCAGCCAAGCGACGCCTCCGTCGGATCGGCGATCGCGGTGACGACGGCGCCGGGCGTGATGGCGAGGTTGGCGAGATGCTCCACCCCCATCATGCCGGTGCCGATCAGACCGTAACGGACTTGCCCTCCCGTCATTTTCGTCCCTATCATGACAACGATGTCGGACATTCATCATACACCCGATTCGCGTCCGCTCGGCAAGAGCGGATTGATGGTTTCGCCGATCGCATGGGGCATGTGGCGCTTTGCAGGCAATTCGGAAGGCGGGGGACGGGCGCTGATCGAGGCGGCGTTCGACGCAGGCGTGACGCTGTTCGACACCGCCGATATCTACGGCTTTGACGGGCAGGACGGGTTCGGCGAGGCAGAGGCCCTGCTCGGGCGAATTTTTGCCGCGACGCCGGGTTTGCGCGAGCGGATGGTGCTGGCGACGAAGGGGGGCATCACGCCGCCGGTGCCCTATGATTCGGGTCGCGACTATCTGATGCGCGCGATCGACGATTCGCTTCGCCGGATGGGCGTCGAGCATGTCGATCTCTATCAGATCCACCGCCCCGACATTCTTACCCATCCGCAGGAGGTTGCGCGGACGCTCGAGGACATGGTGTCGGCAGGCAAGGTCCGGGCGGTCGGCGTGTCGAACCATACGGTCGAGCAGACCTGGGCGCTGGCGAAATTTCTGCCGGTGCCGCTTGCGACGCAGCAGCCCGAATTCTCCCCGCTTTACCTCGATCCGATGACGAATGGCCTGTTCGATCAGGCGATCAGCCACGATATCGCGATCCTCGCCTGGTCACCGCTCGGCGGCGGGCGCATCGCGGTGCCGGCGAGCGTTCATGAACGGGCGGTGGCGGATGTGCTCGACACGGTCGCGGCCAAGTTCGGGGTCGGTCGCGCGGCTGTCGCCTATAGCTGGATCATGGCGCATCCGGTGCGCGCGATCCCGATCGCGGGCACGCAGAACAAGGCGCGGATCAGCGAACTCGCCGATGTCTTCAAGGTTCGCTGGTCGCGCGCGGACTGGTATGCGGTCTTGACGGCAGCGCGGGGGGAGGCGCTGCCATGAGCGACGGGCCATGCGAAATCGCGTGGTTCGCCGCGCTCTGCGACGACGATTACGAATTTCTCGGCCGCGCGGATCCGATGCTGGCATCAAGCTGGGGACATTGCCGCGATATCGTGATGCAGGCAGAGACGGGCGGGTTCGACAACATTCTGCTGCCCTCGGGCTATGCGCTTGGCATCGACACGACCGCATTCGCCGCGGGGATCGCGACGCTCACACAGCGGATCAACCTGCTGATGGCGGTTCGGATCGGCGAGAACTGGCCACCGCAGCTTGCGCGTCAGATCGCGACGATCGACCGGATGGCGGGCGGGCGACTGACGATCAACATCATCTCCTCCGACCTGCCGGGCGAAACGATGGACTCCGCGCCGCGCTACGCCCGTACGGTCGAGGCGATGCATATCCTGAAGACGCTGCTGAACGGTGAACCGCTCGACCATCAGGGCGAGTTCTGGCGGCTGAAGATCGACGCTCCCCGCATCGGCACGCTGTCGGGCAAGGCTCCGCCCTTCTATTTTGGCGGCCTGTCACCGGCAGCGCGCGAGGCGGCGGCGAAGGGGTGCGACGTGTTTTTGATGTGGCCCGATAAAAAGGAAACGGTGGCAGAAATCATTGCCGACATGAAAACACGCGCCGCCGCACATGGCCGGACACTTCGCTTCGGCTACCGCGCGCACGTCATCGTGCGTGATACCGAGGAAGAGGCGCGTGCCTATGCCGATCGTCTGCTGTCGAAACTTGACGCCGATGAAGGCACCGCGATCCGCGCCAGATCCCTCGACTCCGCCTCCGCCGGCGTGGCGGCGCAAAGCCGCTTGCGGGAGCAGGCGGCGGACGACGGCTATGCCGAAGACAATTTGTGGACAGGGATAGGCCGCGCGCGATCAGGCTGCGGCGCGGCGATCGTCGGCAACCCCGATCAGGTGCTCGCCAAGCTGCGCATGTACCGCACGCTCGGGATCGATGCCTTTATCCTGTCCGGTTATCCGCACGCCGCCGAGGCGGATTTGTTCGCGAGACACGTACTGCCGCACATCGATCACGCACCGCTGAAATTGGGCTGAACGCAAGACTGAGCGCTAATCGGTATGGCGGATCGTCAGAAGTTGATGCTGAACCCCAAGGATGCGACCGTGCCGACGTTGTACAAATTGTAAAAGACCTTGTTCGCCCCGTTTTCCTGGAGTTCCTGATATTTGGTTCCGGTGATATTGCGAACCTCCAGCTTCATTTCGCCGTTGATCTTGTCGGTAAGATCAACGCCCTGGCGAATAACCAGATCGAGTTGAATTCCCGGTTTTTCGTACAGATCCGGTTCCTGGCTTGACCCGCCGCGACGCGTCACGCGCTTGCTGGCGTAGGTGAACAACAATGTCTGCTGCGACAGACTGTCCTTGTCCTCCAGTCCAACCTGAAAATTGACCAGATGATCGGACTGACCGGTAAGCGGCGCGCCGTCCTTGAACAGATCGGACGCTTTTGACGCGCCTTGCTGGAACACCTGGGTCGGATCGTTGGGGCCGACCTTGAGGGCGGAATGTGTATAAGTGTAGTTCGCGATCACGACCAACCGCCGCGAGGCCAGCCAGTCGGCGTCGGTCAAGCCGTTCAGCTGGAAATATTTCTGCGTCTCGATTTCACCGCCGTAGAGATTTGCCCTTGGCGCATTGGCAAAATTGGTCGTCTGCGCATTGTCGTCGATGCTGACATAGGGTTCGATGGGATTCTCTATACGCTTGAAGAACCCGGCAAGCGAGAAACGCTGTTCACGTGCAAAATACCATTCGTAGCGTGCTTCCGCGTTATATAGCTGGCTGTCCTGAAGCAGCGGGTTGCCACGGAACGACTGGTTCGCTTCCGGGTCGTAGAATGGCTGGAAGATCAGTTCGCGGAATTGCGGCCGGGCAAGCGTCTTCGATCCCGCGATACGCACCTGCATATCGTCACGCAGATGATAGGTCAGCGTCGCGGCGGGCAGCAGGTAGTTGCGTTCGATCCTGGTGCCCGCAAGCGAAGCGATCGGGTTCGTAAACACTTGGATCGGCGAGACCTGTTGACGGCCCACTTCGTAGCGCACGCCCGCGTCAAGGTTCAGGTCTGACGTAATCTGCGCCTGGACCTTGCCGTACACTCCATGGATGCGAAGCGTCGAACGGAAGAGCGGGTTGCCTTCGTTATTGTCGATCAGGTTGATCTTGAAGTAATTAATCACGGTTGGTTCGAGCAGGTAATCCGGACGAAGCAGGGTGACACCGCTCGGGATCGCATCGGTCACGCGAAACTGAAAATCGCGGCGTTGGGTCCTGCGGGCGGTGTCCGTATAGGCATAGCCGGTCGTGAACGCGATCGACGGCGTAATCTTGTAAGTCAGATCCGCTCCCGCCGAATACAGGTCTTCGGTCAGATTGGAATAGCTGACATTGGCGCTTCCCTGATTGCCGTTCAGGCGATTGACGAAATAGTTTCCGAACGGATCGTTCGCATCGTTCGTGCGGACATATTCGTAGCTGAATTCCTGGGGGGCCTGGCGCTTGGAATTGGCGTAACCGCCGCGCACGTCCAATTCGAGTTCGGGCGAAAGTTTGAACTCGCCGACCATTTGCGCATCGATCAGCTGACGCGCGTACCATGCCGTATCCTGTTGCTGGATCGTCAGCGTCGGCGACGTCGCGAGGCGCTGCCCCTGTCCAAGCCGTGCCTGCTTCAACGTATCGCGGATGTAGAGACCGGTCGCGCGGATCTTGTTCGCGCCGAATTCGAGCCCCACGCCCAACAGGCCGTTCACTACGATCCGATTGTCGGTGATCACGCGGCGGAAGTTTTCGTTCAGCAGCGTCAGGTCGGACTTCGCCGCCGTCTGTTGCGTATTGTCGCGCGTACGCCAGGTGCTCCCGTATCCGGCCGTCGCGATCAGGCCAAGCGTTGCGCCGCCCAGATCGAACGAGGTGCCGCCGGTGATCGCACCCGATGCGTTAGGCGGAATGTGCCGGTTGCGCTGAACGATCGAGTTACGTCCAGTGACCAGTTGCGAAGCGATCGCCTGCGAATCGACATTTCCCGAACTCAGCCGATCCCCGCTGCGCAGAAAGGCATCGAGCGCGGGCGGATTGTCGCGGTTGGCGTTGCTGAAGCCGGTCCAGTCGGTCGAACTGCCGTAATAGGTGTATCCCAGCCGGTTGGTTGATTCGGTATCCAGCCCGACACCGCCGCCGATCGACAGGAAGCTTTCTTTCGGCACCGCCTTGGTTGTAAGATTGATGATGCCGCCGCCAAATTCGCCTGGAAAGTTCACCGAATAGCTTTTTTGCACCAAGGCGGACGATATGACCGTGGTCGGGAACAGGTCGAGCGGCACGACGCGGCGTAGCGGCTCGGGGCTCGGCAGCGGGGATCCGTTCAGCAAAGCCGAAGAATAGCGGTCACCAAGGCCGCGCACATAAACGAACCCGTTACCGACGACGCTGAGGCCCGTCACCCGGCTGAGAGCGCCCGCGATATCGCCCTCGCCCGTCCGCGCGATGTCAGCGCTGGACAGAACCGAGATGACCGCGGGCTGCGTTTGTTGAAGGTTGGTGTTGCGGCGGCCGGTGACGACAATATCGGAGCCCGGAACCGAGATGTCGGCGGGCTCCTCCTCCTGCGCATCATCCACGGGGGGTACCGCGGCTGCCGGGGCTTGCGGCGGCGCAGCGGTCGCCGGCGCGGCCGGAGAAGTCTGCGCGGACGCGACTCCGGGTAGCGCCGTTGACAACAGCAAGGCGGCAATCAGAGTGTTCGGCCTCGGCATAAATTCCCCTGTTCGTCCCGAAGACGAAGCATCCGCGTCCATGCGGGCTTCGTCCCCAACCATCCGCTCCGACCGTTCAGGTCGTTGGGAGAGAGGTGCACAGGCCGGAATTGCCGGTGCCGAGATCGAGGGTGCTGCTGTTGCAGGTCCAGCCCTTGTACCAGTTATCCATCGCGTCCCTGACCGCGCCGATATAGGTCGTCTTGTCGAAGAAAGCCGGACCGCCCATGGCGGCGTTCAGCGTGCTGGCGTCGAACGCCGGCACGGCGGATTCCGTCGCCCCGTTGATGAACATGCCGGTAAGCGTCGGCGTGTAGGTATCCGAATTGTTGTTCATCCCCGCGCCAAAGATCGCGGCGACCCGGGCATCGGTCACTCCGTTGGCGCCGATGTATTTCTGCGCGGCGCACTGGAACAGTACCGAGCGGAAAACGGGCAGGCCCAATTCGTCGATCGCCGGATCGACCGTTGCCGACGCCGTCTGCGGACGGCTGATGCGCAGGCAGGGGTTTAGCGGGTCGCTGGCAAGCACGCCGTTCACCATCGTGTAGTCTGTACCGCCCCGCAGCAGGATAGACGCCTGATCCGCAACGTTGTTCACCCGCTGAAGGAACGTGAAGTTGGCGACGATCGTGTTCTGGCGCGGATTATCGCCATCACGTGTATTGTCCGAATCCGCCTCGATCATCGAGTCGGCGCCGGCTGACCCACTGCCCGGTCGCTGCGCGACCAGGACGTACTGGAAATTCCCCTTCAATCCGGTGTCGGTATCGAGATTGTCGTCAAGTGCGCCGACCGAAACATAATATTTCATGTTGACGTGACCGCCGAAAAACTCCGCGCCGTCGTCCGAACTGTTGAACGACATGATATGGTCGAAAACCGTCTGGTCGCCGACACCCGATGGCGTCAACGATTGCAGTTCGGAGTCCATCGAGAGAACATAGCCGGAATAGCGGATCTGTACGTAGCTCATCCGTCCGCTGCTGTCGTCATTGGTCGCACCGCCGTAGAGTGCGGGGTCGATCGCACCTTCGGTTTGACGCTCACAGGCGATCGTGCCGGGCGTCGCGTTAGGCTTGGTGCAATCAGTGATCTGGGCGCGACCCAGCAGCACGACGCCGCCCCATTGCCCCGCCGATGCGTCATTGTTCAGTCCGCGCACATTGTCCTGACTGGTGAAGATGATCGGTTGTGTCGCGGTACCGACCGCGTTGATTTTGTTGCCGCGGTTGACTGCAAGCCAAGCCACGCCCGTATTGGCGTAAAGAATAACGCCGGGATCGATGGTCAGTGTCACATTCGTATCGGCAGCCGTCTTGGCCGGTCCTCCGTCGGTTCCAACGTCGACACGGCCCGGAAGCTGGTAAAGCAGGCCGGCCAGCTTGGGCAGTGTAATGCTGCGATTGATTCGCGCGGGTAGGATGCAGGCTCGGTAGCTGCCGGTCGGACCGGTGATGATGCCGCCATCGCCCAGGCCTTGCGAATCGGCGATCGTCGGGCATCCCGAAGCCGGCGTTACCAGCACCGGTCCCGGAGCGGGGGTCGGCGTAGGCGCGGGGGGCGGGTTGTTCGTGATGATCGTGATGTTGCCGCCGGTACCCGGAGACGCCACGTCATCCGCGCCGCAGCCTGTCAGGATTGCCGCTGAAACACCGGCGAGCAGCACGTTGCGAAGAGACTTCATCATTTTCCCCATGATCCCGATGCGAAACAATCGACGGAGCCGGAACGGCGTGAATGCCGATCAAGACTGTGGGGACGCCAATAGCGGCGGTTGATGATGCTAATGTGACAGAAAGTTTAAAGATAAAATAGGGAGACTAGTCATTCAAATGACACAGCGGCGTAATATTACTGTAGCAAACAAGATAATTAACGTCAGTGCGGGACGCGAATGTCGGTTCCCCATATCCGCCAATCGCGCAGGTTAGACCCCTTCGCGCTGCGATCCTTTGATCGCCGCAGCATGACGGGTCCCTTGCGATCTTCGCCAGGGCCACCGTCCTTCAATTCGACATTGAGCTCGACGGGAACAAGGACATATTGCATTCCGCCGGACGTCTTTACTTCGGTCGGAATGCCGACGGATGGTTTGTAGCTTTTATACTGGTCGAACGATGCCGCGAATTGTGCGGCCGACCCTCCCGTATCGGCGCCGTCATGGCCCCAAAGCCCGTAGGCGGCGGCGAAATCCCGCCTGACTATTGCATCGAAATAGCGCCGGACGACACTCCTTGCTTCCACCGCTTCAGGAGGCGCAGGCGTCGTTGTCGCTGAGCGTGCCCCGTCCGCGATCTCTGTATTGTCCTTGTCCGCCTGCGATGAACAACCGACAAGCAGACCCATAAAAATCACGCCCCAGACCGAACGACGCATCGCCACATCCTTGCCGCCACAAGACGGCGCGCCCCTAATCAAGAAATCGTCTGCGCGCCATGAGAATGGTGCCGCTTGCAGGACTCGAACCTGCGACCCCCGCATTACGAATGCGATGCTCTACCAACTGAGCTAAAGCGGCGCGTCGCCCGCGAACATGCACAGTCGACGAGGCGCGCTTATCAGCCCGGGTTTGTGCTGACAAGCCGGGCGGCGTTTACCCCCCGTTTACCAGGATCGTGCACTGCTGCGCCGACGAGATGGGGATTGGCGACGATGGACACGGTGCAGGGTCTGGGTGACGAGCGGCGGATGGCGGACGCCCTGTTCGGAGGCTGCACGGCCGCAGTCGACGACGCCGACGAAGGCGGTGTCAGCGACGCGCTGTTCGATCTGGGCGGCGACGAACGCCGCATGCACGTCCGCGCGTACAATCACTGGGTTTCGCTTCTGAACGGACAGTCGTTTCCAGCCATTGTCGACCTCAAGCCCGAAGATATCGCTGATTTCGGGCCGCACAGCGTTCTGCTCGATTTTGCGGGCGCGAGCGATGATCCGGTGATTGCGTTTCTCGGTCGGGAATTGCGGAAGGAATGCGATCTCGATGCGTCGATTATCAGGATCGCCGATGTTCCGACCCGCTCGCTGCTGTCACGGCTTACCGACCACTATCTGCAGATCATCGCCAATCAGGTGCCGATCGGATTTGAGGCCGAATTCGTCTCATCGCGCGGCTGCACGACGCTGTATCGCGGTATCCTGATGCCGTATTCGTCCGACGGCAGGGTTATCGACTTCATCTATGGCGTGATCAACTGGAAGGAGGTGGCCGACGCGGCGATTCAGGCGTCGATCGATTCGCAGCTCGTCAACGCCTTGCGCGTCGGACCTGCGGCCAATGTCGACACACCGGTCTGGGCCGATGGTCCCAGCGGTACCTTCGAGCCGGCCTTGCCTGAGGTTCGAGGCAAGGGGAGCGGTACGAATGCCATATTTGAGGATAGAGAGGCCGCAGAGACGCTTGACGAGCATCTCGCCTTCGCGCGCAACAGCGCCGCGTTATTCGCCGCCGCAGATGTGCGCGGTCGTACCGCGCTGTACCGGGCGCTCGGTCGCGCGCATGATTTCGCGCTGGCGGCAGACGAGGATGAAGCGGGCTATGCCGAACTGCTCGGCGCGGCGGGATTGAAGGCGCAGGCGCGCGCACCGATGACGCCGGTGGTCAAACTCGTTTTCGGGGCGGATTTCGACAAGACGCGCCTGACCGAATATGCAGCGGTGCTGAGTTTCGCGCGGCGCGAAAGCGTCGCCTCGGGAGCGCTGAGTGATTTTCTGGGCGGCTTTACGGGCGGCATCAAGGCGGTTGTTGCCGCAGAGCGCGCGGCGCGCAAAACGGCGCTCACCAAGCCGTCGTCACCCGATTTCGGCGCACGTACCGTGATAGCGCATGTGGCGTTCGATGCCGGCGCGCGGGTTGGAAGTACCGTGCTGCTTGTTGCCACCGCGACCGAAAACGGGGGGCTCGACATTGTTGCAGCGCTTGCCGATCACGACGCCCTTGCCGAGCGGGTCTTGCGCGCTGCGGCATAGCGACATGCCGTGGCCGGCCGCCGGGTACCGGTGCCTGCCAGGGTTGAGATGAGCCGGATGCGGGCGCATAGAATGCCGCTATGACTGAACGTACTTCCGATGCCCTCGTCGCTGCGCTTCGCCCGTATTTGACGGCAGGCGCGCTCCCCGGTGAACTGGAGGGATTTGATCCCGATCAGCGAGAAGTCGCCGCCCAGTTTGTGCTCGCGACCGCGGCACAGCGAGCGGCAGGCGAGCATCGCATCGCGATCGAGGCGTTGGCTTCGGAAGCGATCCGGCGGCGGATGCGTGTCGCGATCATCAACGACGACATGCCGTTCCTGGTCGATTCGATCGCGGCGGCAATCAGCGTGCGCGATATCCAGATCGACCGCATCATTCATCCGGTCGTCGCCGTCGAACGCGATGCCGAGGGGCTGCTCACCAAAGTCGGCACGGGAAGCCAGCGTGAGTCGATGGTCTATCTTGAGATGGACCGGGCAGACGCGCGTGAACGCCGCGACCTTTGTAGCGACCTCGACGCGGTGCTGGGCGATGTCCGCGCAGCGGTCGCCGATTGGCCCGCGATGAGCGAGGCACTGAAGATCGACGCCGAACGGTTGGGCGACACAGAGGGTGCAGCGCTGCTGCGCTGGTTCAATCAAGGCATGATGACGCTGCTGGGTCATGTCGAATGGCACGCGGCGGCCGAGGAGGGCGAAGGCTCCGTGCTCGGCATTGCACGCAATGCCCAAGCGGCACCGATATTGGCCGACGCTTCACGTCGACTGGCGTTTGCCTGGTTTGAGGCGGGCGGTGAGGGGCCGCTATTGCTCAAATCCAACCTGGTATCCCGCGTTCACCGCACCGTGCCGCTCGACCTTGCCATTGTCGCGTTGCGTGAAGAGGGAAGGGTTATCGGTCTTTCGGTGCACGCAGGGTTGTGGACCAGTGCCGCGCTTGCCATGCCGCCGCGAGAGGTGCCGGTACTGCGTACCGACCTTGCCGCGCTTGAAAACAAGTTCGGTTTCGACCCCAAGGGACATACCGGCAAGGCATTGACGCATGCGTTGACCGCGCTGCCGCACGACCTTGTTACTGCATTCGATTCGTCTTCGCTCGAGGAACTGGCGCTGACCGCGATGTCGCTCGCGGACCGGCCGCGTCCGGCACTGGTGCTGGTCCGATCGGCGCTGGGGCGGCATTTGTTCGCTTTTGTTTGGCTGCCGCGCGATGATCTGACGACCGGCCGACGGCTGGCGATCGGTGACATGTTGGCAGAGGCGGCGAACGCAACGCTGCTCAATTGGTCGTTATCGCTTGAGGGCGGTAATGTTGCCCTGATCCGCTACATGCTCGACCTAAGAGGCGATGCGCGCATGCCCGAGGCCGCCCCGCTTGCCGAGCGGCTCGAACGGATGATGCGCGGCTGGATGCCCGATGTCGAGGCCGCACTCGCCGAACGGACGAGCGCACCGCGCGCGGCGCGGCTGGCGATGCGCTGGGCGGGCGCGTTTCCGATCAACTACCGTAACGTCAGCAGCGCTGACGATGCGGCGGAGGATATTCTGAGGATCGCGGCGCTTCATGGTCCGGGCCGCCGCGGCGTCCGGCTGTCACCCGATACGTCAGGCGACGAACGGCTGCTGAAAATCTACCGGCTGGGCGGTGCGCTCGCGCTTTCGGATGCGGTGCCGGTGCTGGAGAATTTCGGCTTTCGCGTGATCGGCGAACTGCCGACCCGGCTCCAAGAGGCGAGCGATGCGTTCGTCCATGAATTTGTCGTCGAGGCAAATGACGATGCGTTCTCAAGCGACAATGGCATCCTGGAAGGTGCGATCGCCGCGGTGCTGGAGGGCGCCGCCGAAAACGACGCGTTCAATCGCCTGATCGTCGAGACCGGGCTTGAGCCGGAGGCGGTCGTACTGCTGCGCGCCTGGTTTCGCTATCTGCGCCAAGCCGGGCTGTCCTATGGCCTGACCACCGTCGTTGACGCGCTCCGCCGGGCACCGGAGGTTACGCGCGCGATCGTCGATCGTTTTACCGTCGCTCACGATCCTGCCCGCAAGGGTAATGTCGAGGCTGCGGACACGGCGATCGCGCACGGGCTGGACGGCGTTTCTGCGATCGACGACGACCGGGTGCTGCGCGCCTATCATCATCTGGTTTCGGCCATTTTGCGTACCAACGCCTTTGCCCCGGCGGCGGCCGAAGCGCTGGCGTTCAAGATCGACAGCCACGGCGTGCCCGGCCTGCCCGCGCCGCTCCCCTGGAGGGAGATTTGGGTTTATTCGCCACGGATCGAGGGTATCCATCTGCGGGCCGGCCCGGTCGCGCGCGGCGGATTGCGCTGGTCCGACCGGCGAGATGATTTTCGCACCGAGGTGCTCGGTTTGATGAAAGCTCAGCGGGTCAAGAACGCGGTGATCGTACCGACCGGTGCCAAGGGCGGCTTTTATCCCAAGCAACTGCCGCCGATCATCAACCGAGACGCCTGGGTAGCGGAGGGGACGGAGAGCTATCGCATCTTCATCCGTGCCCTGCTCTCGATCACCGACAATATCGTCGACGGTACCGTGGTGCATCCGGAAGGGGTGACGATCCTCGATGGCAACGATCCTTATTTCGTCGTCGCCGCGGACAAAGGAACCGCGACGTTCAGCGACGTCGCCAATGCGCTGGCGCTCGAACGCAATTTCTGGCTCGGCGACGCGTTCGCGAGCGGCGGCAGTCAGGGCTACGACCACAAGGCGATGGGGATTACCGCCAAGGGTGCCTGGATCTCCGTCCAACGGCATTTCGCGGAACGCGGCATCGACGTGCAGAGCGATCCGGTTACCGTCGTCGGTTGCGGCGACATGTCCGGCGACGTGTTCGGCAACGGCATGTTGCTGTCGAAATGCATCCGCCTGATCGCCGCGTTCGATCACCGGCACATCTTTATCGACCCCGATCCGGACGCGGCGGCAAGCTGGAATGAGCGCGCGCGTCTGTTCGCTTTGCCGCGTTCCAGCTGGGCAGATTACGACAAGGCGCTGATCTCGAAAGGCGGCGGGGTATTTGCGCGCACCGACAAGGTCATCAAGCTGTCCGAACAGGCGCGCGCCGCGTTGTCGATCGACGAGACTGAACTTGATCCGGGCATGTTGATCGCCGCGATCCTGAAGGCGCGGGTCGATCTACTCTGGTTCGGCGGTATCGGCACCTATGTGAAGGCCGCGCACGAGAACAATGCGACGGTCGGCGATCCTGCCAATGATCGCCTGCGTATCGATGCGGAGGATTTGCGCGTTACCGCGATCGGCGAAGGTGCCAATCTCGGCGTGACGCAGGCCGCAAGGATTGTCTTCGCGCTGCACGGCGGGCGGATTAATACCGATTTCATCGACAATTCCGCCGGGGTCGATTGTTCGGACAACGAAGTGAATATCAAGATCGCGCTCAACCGGGAGATGATCGATGACCGGCTGAGTTTCGCCAACCGCAACGACCTGCTGACGGCGATGACGGACGATGTCGCGCATCTGGTGCTTGAAGATAACCGGCTGCAGACGCTCGCGCTTTCCATTGCCGAACAGGACGGTGCGGCGGCGATGCCGAGCTATGTCCGCGTCATCGAGATGTTCGAGGCCGAAGGGCGGCTGGACCGCGCCGTCGAAGGATTGGCAACGAACGAAGAGTTGCTGCGGCGCGGGCAGGACGGGCTTGGACTGACCCGGCCTGAACTCGCCGTGCTGCTCGCAACCGCGAAGCTGGTGCTTCAGGATTCGATCGAGCATGGGAATCTCGGCGATGATCCGCAGCTGCTCCCGGATCTGCACGCCGCCTTTCCATCGGCGATGCGCGAGCGGTTCGAGGCGGCAATTGACGGCCACCGTCTTCGCGCGGAAATCGTTGCAACCAAGCTCGCGAACCGGATCGTAAACCGGCTGGGAATTCTGTATCCCTTCGAACTTGCCGAGGAGGAGGGCGCTTCGCTTGCGGATATCGCGGCGATGTTTGTCGTTGCCGAGCGGCTGTTCGGTCTTGCGCCGCTTTGGGAAGCGATCGAGACGACCGTCATGCCCGAGGACGCGCGCATCGCGCTTTTCGACGAGGTTGCGCTTGGCACACGATCGCAGATTGCCGATCTGCTTCGCGTAACCGCATCTAGGACGCCGATCAAAGATGTCTGTGCGCTGCTGTCGGACGGAATCGTTCGGCTGGACGATCAGACCCGCGCCTTGTTGCTTGAGGAAGCGAGTTCGCAAAGCGCTCGCATCGCCGCAGAGCTGGAGGCGGCGGGCGCTCCCGCCGGTCTGGCCGCACGCGTCGTCCGGATTTTCGAACTTGACGGCGCGGTCGGGCTTGCCGATCTCGGCGCGCGGATGGAACTGGACGAAGTGGTGCTGACACGTGCGTTCACGCATCTGGGTCAAGCGCTGGGCCTGGATTGGGCGCAGGCGAATGCGGCACGAATTTCGCCGACCGACCCGTGGGAGCGGTTATTGATCGCTGGTCTCGCGCGTGATTTCCAGCAATTGCGGCTCGATTTCCTGGCACGTTGCGGCAACAATGATCCACAGGCCGCCGTTGAGCGCTGGCTCGACGCCAATCGCCCCCGCGTCGCACAATTCAAGGCGGTCATCGATCGCGCCCGACATGCGAGCCAGCCCAACGCGGCGATGCTGGCGCAAATCGCAGGGCAGGCGCGGGTGCTGCTGGCACGCTGACGATGTTGAAACTCAACCGGTGCCGTCATCCGTGGCATGCGGCAGCCAGCAACGGCTGAAAAGCCAGTTCCGGATCGCGCTCGATAAATTGGGCGCTTGGGCGGTACTAATCCTTAGCGCGTCTATTTCGGCAACAAGCGCGCTAAGCGGTACGTCCAATTCGCCCGCTGCGTTTTCGAGCGCCTGCCAGAATATCGGTTCGAGACTGATCGAACTTTGATGCCCTGATATGGTGATCGATCGCTTTATGGGTCCGGCGAACCCGCCGAATGGAGGCTCAATAATCAACTATCGAACAGCGCGGCGAGTTGTTCGATGATCGTGCCGCCGAGTTGTTCGGCATCCATGATGGTCACGGCGCGCGCATAATAGCGGGTGACATCGTGCCCAATGCCGATCGCTACAAGCTCAACCGGCGATTTGGTCTCGATCCACCCGATTACCTGCCGCAAATGGCGTTCGAGATAGCTGCCGGAATTGACCGAGAGCGTTGAGTCGTCGACCGGCGCGCCGTCGGAAATGACCATCAGCACGCGACGCTCTTCGGGACGGGCCATCAACCGCGCATGCGCCCAGAGCAGCGCCTCGCCGTCGATATTTTCCTTGAGCAAGCCCTCGCGCATCATCAGTCCCAGCGAAGATCGTGCACGTCGCCAGGGCTCGTCGGCCTTTTTGTAGATGATATGGCGGATGTCGTTGAGCCGCCCGGGCTGCGGCGGGCGCCCGGCACCGAGCCAGCTTTCGCGAGCTTGCCCGCCCTTCCATGCGCGGGTGGTGAACCCTAAAATCTCGGTCTTGACGCCGCAGCGTTCGAGCGTGCGCGCGAGGATATCGGCGCTGATCGCCGCGATCGAGATCGGGCGGCCGCGCATCGACCCCGAATTGTCGATCAGCAGGGTTACGATCGTATCGCGAAAGTCGGTCTCGCGCTCGATCTTGTAGCTGAGCGACTGGGTCGGGTTGACGACCACGCGCGCCAGCCGGGCGGCATCGAGTAATCCTTCTTCCTGATCGAAATCCCAGGACCGCGACTGCTGCGCCATCAATCGCCGCTGGAGCCGGTTTGCAAGCTTGGAGACGGTGGACTGGAGGTGAACGAGCTGCTGGTCGAGATAGCTGCGCAGACGCGCAAGCTCGTCGATATCGCACAGATCGCTCGCGGCGACGGTCTCGTCGAATTCGACAGTCCAGGGCTTGTAATCGAACTGGCCCGAAGGATCGAAACTCGGGCGGTTGGGCTGGACGGGCTGCATTCCCTCTTCCCCATCATCGCCGGGCTCCCCGTCCATATCGCCCGGCGCGTCATCGCCCTGCTCCTCGCTTTCCCCCGCTTCTTCGTCAGATTGCCGGTCCTCGCCGCGCGCCTCGGCCTCACCCTGCGCGTCGCCGCCTTCATCCTCTCCGTCATCGGAATCGCCGGGTTGTTCGTCGTCGTCGCCGTCGTCGTCACTGTCGCTGTCGTCGCTTTCGTCCGGATCCGTCCTCGCATCGACCAGATCGAGATCGGCGAGCATCTTCATCGCCAGCGCCTGGAACGCCCGCTGGTCGTCGAGCGTCAGCGCCAGCGCATCAAGATCGGAACCGGCCTTGTCCTCGACCCAATCGCGGACCAGCGCGAGCCCTCGTTCGGCCAACGCGGGCACAGGCGCGCCGGTCAGCCGTTCACGGACGAGAAGAGACAAGGCGGTCGAAAGCGGCACTTCTCCTTTGGTTCGCGCGCGCGTGATCGGATCGGCGCGCAACCGGACCTCGAGGGCGGTCGCGAGGTTATCGGCGATTCCCTCATAACCGCGCGATCCAAGCGCCTCGACGCGCGCCCCTTCGATGGCATCATAGACCGCGCGCGCCACCGCCTCACCCGGCGCGCCGCGGTCGTGAAGCGCGGCGTCGTGAAGCCTGAGACGGAGCGCGAACCCGTCGGCAAAGCCGCGCGCCTCGGCAACCTGATCCGCGGGCAGGTCGCGCGCGGGCATCGGCACGCGCAGATGCTTGCCGGAGGCGGTGGGCGCATCGGCGGTAAAGGCGAGTTCAAGCTCTGCCTCCCCAGCCAGCGCCCGCGCAGCACCCCCTAGCACGGCCTTGAAACGGTCGAGAGGTTGGTCGTTGGACATCTAGCGGCTTTTGGACCGCCCGGCAGCACGGAGCAAGACTGCAACCCGGCAATGATTACCCGGCAAGTTGATGAACAATAAAGACATTATAATTTTTACCATCCAGAATTGCCTGATTACGTATTTATAAGTTCTCATGCAGAGTAAATTGTGTTAATACATGGTTAAGAAGAGAGTTTTGTCGTGTTTGCAAAGAGTTAGTCGAGTTCAACACGAAAACGGCGGGATTTGGAAGATCGTCGGCACCATTCATTCCGCACTGGCGGTTCAGAAGGAGAAGTTGCGATGAAGTTCAAAAGAGGTATGACTGTCTTGTCCGCATTGCTGGCGGGCGCCGCGGCAACACCGGCGATGGCGGGTAACATCCTGATCATCAACGGGTCGAGCGGGACCAGCGAAACCAGCACGACGGCATCGATCACGCAGCAAATTTCGCAACTGCATATGGCCGTCGGCAACACGGTGACCGTCTCCGACCTGGTTCCGGGCAGCCTTGCCGGGTTCGAACAGATCTGGGACATCCGATTTTCGAATGCGCTGGCGATTACCACCGGTCAGCAGGACCAGTATTTGGCGTATCTGCAGGGTGGCGGCGGTATGTTCGTCATGGGAGAAAACAGCAGTTTTGCCACTCGCAATACTTCGGTTCTGTCGCTGATCGCGGCAGCTGGCGGCGGTACGCTCAACTTCACGGTCCCGACGTCGAATCAGATCGTTTATGCGCCCTTTACCGGGCCGAATTCGGTCATGGACGTCAGCTATAACGCACCGGGCGGTGTCACCAGCTTCGGCACCGGACAGTGGATCACGTCGAATGCGGCGGGCACCGCGGGTACGGGTATTGCCTTTGGCACCGGGTCGCTCGCCAATGCCCAGCGGGGGGCGCTGACCGCGATCTTCGACGTCAATTTCCTCCAGACGAACGCGCCTGAAAATTCGCAGGCGCTGACTCGCAACCTGATCGGTTTTATCGGCGGGCAGGTCGGCAGCGTGCCGGAACCCGCGACCTGGGCGATGATGATCCTTGGCTTTGGTGTGGTCGGCAGTGCGATGCGCCGTCGTCCGAAATTGTCGGTCCGCTTCGCAGCCTGATTGCAGCAGGCTCCGCTGGGGCGGCCGTTTCGGTCGCCCTCTTTTTCTCCGCGCGCTCAACTCTTGCCGACCACGCTTTCGGGCAGGTCCTTGCCGAACACGCGTTGATAATATTCGGCGACAAGCGGGCGTTCGGCCTCGTCGCATTTGTTGAGGAAGGACAGACGGAACGCGAAGCCGATATCGCCGAAGATCAGCGCGTTCTGCGCCCAGGTGATGACGGTACGCGGGCTCATCACAGTCGAGATATCGCCGCCGACAAAGCCCTTCCGGGTCATGTCGGCGACGCGGACCATGTTTTCGACCGTCTTCTTGCCCTCCGGCTTGTCATATTCGCCCGACTTGGCGAGCACGATCTGCGCCTCGGTCGCGGCGGGCAGATAGTTCAGGGTGACGACGATCGACCAGCGGTCCATCTGACCCTGATTGATCTGTTGGGTGCCGTGATAAAGGCCGCTGGTATCGCCGAGGCCGACCGTATTGGCGGTCGCGAACAAGCGGAACCAGGGGTTCGGGCGGATGACGCGGTTCTGGTCGAGGAGCGTCAGCTTGCCCTCCGTCTCAAGCACGCGCTGAATCACGAACATCACGTCGGGGCGCCCGGCGTCATATTCATCGAAGACGAGCGCAGTCGGGGTCTGTAGCGCCCAAGGGAGCAGCCCCTCGCGGAATTCGGTCACCTGCTGGCCGTCACGCAGCACGATCGCGTCGCGCCCGACCAGATCGATGCGGCTGATGTGCGCGTCCAGATTGATGCGGATGCAGGGCCAGTTCAGGCGAGCCGCGACCTGTTCGATATGCGTCGACTTGCCGGTGCCGTGGTAACCCTGCACCATCACGCGGCGGTTGTGCGCGAACCCGGCAAGCACCGCGATCGTCGTGTCGGGATCGAACACATAGGCCGGATCGAGATCGGGCACGCGTTCGTCCGCCTCGCTGAAGGCTGCCACCTCCATATCAACGTCGAGGCCGAACAGGTCGCGCGCCTGCACCATCTTGTCGGGTGCATCGAGGATGGTGGTCTCGCGGCTGTCGGGCTGCGTATTG
Organism: Sphingomonas sp.; assembly: GCA_965219075.1. Lineage (GTDB taxonomy): Bacteria > Pseudomonadota > Alphaproteobacteria > Sphingomonadales > Sphingomonadaceae > Sphingomonas. The sequence continues at coordinate 390,533 of CBDCMM010000002.1, read as the reverse complement.
GGGATGTCGATCATAAGGAGAGCCTTAGGCCAGTCAGCGCAGGCGACTCAACCGCTGAGCAACAATTCGGTTGCGGATTCCACATGGGTGGCCGAGCTCGGATACGAGCCGCGCACATGCGAATGTTGGTGTTTTTGGTGCCCAAACGTATGTTTCGCACGCAGCGGACGGATGAGCCGAGCCTGACGTCGCGACTTCGCGGGTTCGAGCGGTATCCGGGGTGCAGGCGCGCGTGCCGGGTCGAGGGAAGTCGCATAGCGCGACCATGCCGGTATGCGCGCTTGTAGGACAGCCGAAATCGCTTGCCATCGCCGGATCGCTTTGCTGAATTCGGCCCCTCGTTTTCATCGATGGAGCGCCTGCAATGCTTTACCCGATCCTGGCGCTGGCCGCAGCGTTCGCAGTGCCGCAGGCCGCGCCCGCGACCGATAGCGCAAGCGAGGCCGCGGGTCCGACGATCCTCGGCGAATGGCGCGGGGCGTTGTCGCCAGGCGGTGGCCAAACGATCCCGCTGGTTCTGCATGTCGGCGGGTCGTCCGGCCGTTGGACCGCGACGCTCGACAGCCCGGCGCAAGGGGCGATGGGTCTGCCGGTCACGTCGGTGACGCAGGAAAAGGACGCGGTCCGGTTCGACCTGACCGCGCCCAGGGCCAGCTATGTCGCGACGCTTTCGAAGGACGGACGGACGCTCAGCGGCAACTGGATGCAGGGGCCGGGTTCGATCCCGCTGACGATGACGCGGGGCGATGCCGGTGCGCCGGTCAGCCTGCGCCGCCCGCAGACGCCCGAGCCCCCCTTTCCCTATCGCAGCGAGGAGGTGGGTTATGACAATGCCGCGGGTCCCGCGCATCTGGCGGGTACGCTGACGCTGCCATCCGGCAAGGGACCGTTCCCCTCCGTCCTGCTCATCACCGGGTCGGGCCAGCAGGACCGTGACGAGACGGTCTTCGGGCACAAACCGTTCCTGCTCTGGGCCGATTATCTGACGCGGCGCGGGCTCGCCGTACTGAGGGTGGACGACCGGGGGATCGGCGGGTCGACGGGGGAGGTGCGAAAGGCGACCACCGCCGACTTTGCCGGGGACGCCGCGGCAGGGGTCGCGTTCCTGCGCTCACGCGCGGAGATCGATCCGAAGCGCGTCGGCCTGATCGGGCATAGCGAGGGCGCAGTCATCGCGCCGATGGTCGCGGCGCGCGATCCAGCAATCGCGTTCATCGTCCTGCTGGCGGGATCGGGGGAGCCGGGCGAGGAGCTGTTGTTGGAACAGAAGCGGCGGATCGAAACCGCTTCCGGGCTGAAGGCGGAGGTTGTCGAGCAGTCCTCGGCGACGATGCGGAGGCTCTATGATGCGGTGAAGGACGCGCCCGATCAAGCCAGCGCGGACAAGGCGCTAAGCGCGCAATGGAGCCGGATTGCGGGTGCGGGCGGCAGCGCCGCCGCCCCCCTTCCGACGGAATTGGAGGTCGTTGCATCGCCCTGGTTGCGCTGGTTCATCGGCCACGATCCGCGCCCCGTGCTGACCAAGGTCGCGTGCCCGGTGCTCGCGATCGGCGGGGAGAAAGACATGCAGGTCGCCCCCGGCACCAACCTTGCGGGGATCAGGACCGCGCTTCGCCACAACAAGGATGCGACGGTCATAGAGCTGCCGGGGCTCAACCATCTGTTCCAGAGCGCCGATAGCGGGCAGGTTGCCGAATATGGCCGGATCGAACAAACGATTGCCCCGGTCGCGCTCAAAACCGTCGGCGACTGGATCGTCGCGCAGGTCCCAAGGACGAAGCTGGGGATGAAGAGTTAAGGATCGGCAGCGTTGGCAGGCGTTGCTATGCCCAGCTGAAGCGAGTTTTCCGCTTTGCGCGCCGGAACCAAGCGCAGGTCGCGTGCGCTCCCTCTATTCTACGACGTCAAGGAACCCGACATGAGCGATAACCCGAATGCGCAGCGTACCGGCGGACCGGGCAACGCCTCGACCGGCACGCCGGATCAGAGCCGGCAACCCGACAGTCAAAAGGGCAGTGCCGCTAACGCCGTCGGCGAGAAAAATTATGTCGAAAAGAAGGGCGTGCCCGACGTGGATCAGAGCGGCGGAAGGCAGCCCACCGATCCGGTACAGAGCAACTAGTTGAGGTCTGCGGAAGCACGGAGAACGCGCTTCGCCGGTGAACCGCGATAGGTCATTCCGAGCAATGAACCAGACAATCGCGCCGTGCCTGCCGGATGGCGAAGACATCTTTCGCGAAAGATGCGATAATCGACCAGATGGACGATCCGGGCGCGGCGCATCATTCGGCAAACCTACTCGTGCATTTGTGTGATGCGCTTGCTGGCCGCTAGGTGCGGGATACGTGAGTCGTCGGGACGACACGCGCGGAGGCGGTTGCGCGCGCCACGCAGCGACCGTCAGCGTCGAACAATTCGCCTTCAAGGAAAACCACCGTCTTACCCATCTGAACGATCCGGCCGACGCCGGTGAATGTTCCGGGGCGGGCCGGGGCAAGATAGCTGACGTTCATATCGATCGTCGCGCAGTAATGCGTGCCGTCCGACTTCACGAGGACCGTCGGCCCGAGCGTGTCGTCAAGCATCGCCGCGATGAAGCCGCCCTGAATGTTGCCGCCCGGATTACAGAATGCGGTCCTTCCCTCCATCGAAACCCGGACAGTGCCCGTGTCAGGATCGGCTTCGAGGAGTTGCCAGCCGAGCGTGTCCGCGCATGGCGGTCGTGCGAAATTGTCGAAAGCGCTCATTCCCTATCCTGTAGCGTTGCGGTTCAGGATGCTTGAATCGTTGAACTATGGAACCGTCGCAGTCGGATGTCACTGCTCGATCGGGGCATGTCGCATCTACACCAAAGCGGACCGATAGCGTCGAGAGCTCGTTTTCCAGCAGCAAATGAAGGCGCCTCAGGGCAACCCGGCGGCGAATCTTTTCCGCGTTAGAGTTGCTTCTTCCACGGTCGCGTCGTCGGTGACCCCCGCAAGGCAAGTCTGGAACTGATGCCAAGAATAGTTTGCGATACATGTATCGCCATGACAGCCGGAGGCCATGCCGATCTCCCTGCGCTTGCCAACCGACGTTGAGGAACGTTTGTCCGCACTTTAGACGCTGAAGGGGCGGTCGAAGACGTTTTATGCGACTTAGGCGATCATCGACCATATCGACGATCTGGAGGACGCGCATTATTCGGCAAAGGTTCTTCGACGCGTGCGGGCCGGAGGCACAGGCCGTATTTCTCTGAGCGCGCTGCTGGAAGAGTATGGCTTGGCGGATTAAACTTGCCGACAGCGCCGCAAAGCAACCGGCGCGAGGTCTATCGCCGCTAGATCGCCGCGCCCGTCCGACACCGCTTGCTCACGTGAAGGCGGCGGATTTTCTGAGCGACTGATAGGCGGCGATGACTTCGGTGAGGCGCGTTTCGTGGCTGCGATCGCCGCCGTTGCGGTCGGGGTGGTAGCGGCGGACGAGGTCGCTGTAGCGACGGCGGAGCGCGGTGCGGTCGGCATCGGCGGTCAGCCCGAGCACCTTCAGCGCCTGACGCTCGCGCTCCGTGAAGGGCGGTCCGGCAGTGCGCCGGCCGACAGGTTCGCCAAAGCGCGCGCCGATTGCGTCGATGGGGTCGGAGAAATCGGCCCAGCGCGGCGGACTGTCACCGCCAGCGGTCGCGAAAGCGCGCGTTTCGCGTTCCCAGCCCGCCATCGGGCGCTGCGCATGGTGGATCTCGTCCGTAGTCATCCCGTCGAAGAAATTGTAACGCGCGTTGAACGCGCGGACGTGATCGAGACAGAAGAAGCGGAATGCGGGCGGACCCTCTCCGGCAGTGCCGGCGTGCGGCGGCGCGCGAAATTCGCCGGGCTCTTCGCAACCCGGTTCGGCGCAGCGCCGCCCGCTATTTTCGACCCGGCCGTGGAACCGGGCCGAGGGTCTTTCTTTTCTTTGGGCGTCGTTCGCCACAGGCTCCCCGCTTCGGACAAATCGGCTATATAGGGCGGATGACAGACCCTGCCACCGGCACCATCGCCGAGGAAATCACCCGCCGCCTCAATCAGTTGCTCAGTCCGACGCATCTCGAGGTCATCAACGAAAGCGCGCTCCACTCCGGGCATATGGGCGATGACGGGAGCGGCGAGAGCCATTTCCGCGTGATCGTCGAGAGCCCGCGGTTTGCGGGGGTATCACGCGTGGAGCGCCAGCGAATGATCAACCGGGAACTTGCCGACCTGCTCGAGCATCGTGTCCATGCGCTCGCGATCAAAGCGCGGGCGGCAGGGGAATCCTGATGGGGTATGATCTGTGGTACTGGCCGTCCATTCAGGGACGCGGCGAATTCGTCCGGCTGGCGCTGGAGGGGGGCGAGATCGCGTACCGGGATCGTGCGCGGGACGAGGGCGCGGAGGCGCTGGTCGGTGATATGGAGGCGCGCGAAGGCCGTTCGCCCTTTGCTCCGCCCTATCTGACGATGGACGGCCTCGCCATCGCGCAGACCGCAAACATCCTGATGTTCCTGGGCGAGCGGCACAATCTGGCACCGTCGAGCATGGCCGAGCGGTTGTGGCTGAACCAGTTCCAGCTGACGATCGCGGACCTGGTCGCGGAGGCGCACAATGTTCATCATCCGGTTGCAGCGTCGGCCTATTATGATGAGCAGAAGGCGGAGGCGAAGCGCGCGGCCGGGCAGTTCCGTGAGGAGCGGATACCGAAATATCTGAAGCATTTCGAGGCAGCGGTCGATTGTCATGCCGGCGACTGGCTGATCGATCATCGCTGGACTTATGTCGACACGTCGCTGTTTCAGGTGGTTGCCGGGCTGCGTTATATGTTCCCGAGGCGGATGAAGGCGATCGAAGCGGAGTATCCGGGCGTCGTCCGTATCCATGATCAGGTGGCGGAACTGCCCGCGATCCGGGCATATCTGCGAAGCGAACGGCGGCTTGCCTTCAATACCGACGGGATTTTCAGGTATTATCCCGAACTCGACGATGAGTGAGCCGATCCGCCGCCCGCGTCCCGCCGCGCGCATCTTACTGGTCGACGGGCGGGGACGCGCGCTGCTGTTTCGTTTTACGCCTGCGGATCGCCCGCCATTCTGGGTGACGCCGGGCGGCGCGCTCGAGCCGGGTGAGGCTTATGGTGCGGCGGCGCGGCGGGAATTGTTCGAGGAAACGGGCATCGACCGCGATCCAGGCGACGAGGTCGCACGACGGCTAGTCGATTTCGTCTCGATCGAGGGTGTCCCGGTGACGGCGGACGAGCGGTATTTCCGGGTCAAGGTCGCGAGCGATGCGGTCGATCCGGCCGGGCATACGCCGCTTGAGCGACAGGTTATGCAGAGCTGGCGCTGGTTTGCGCGCGATGAGATCGAGGGTTGGGCGGAGCCGATCTATCCCGCCGACCTGATCGCGATGCTGGAGGCGACCGACGCCGTTTCAGTCGAGGAGATACAATGATGAGCGGCCAATTCGATCAAACGAGGATCGCGCTGTCGACCGGGGTCGAACTGGATGTCGTGCTGGCGGGAAACAGGACCGATCCGCCGGTCATCCTGCTGCACGGATTTCCCGAATCGCATCGGACATGGCGGGGGATCATTCCCGATCTGGCGCGCGATCATTTCGTCATTGCACCCGACCAGCGCGGCTATGCGCGGTCGTCAAAGCCCGAGGGGGTCGAGAACTATACCCCCGACAAGATCGTCGGCGACCTGATTGCGCTCGCCGATCATCTGGAGATCGACCGCTTCACGCTGGTCGGCCATGACTGGGGCGGAGCGGTCGCGTGGATGGCGGCGCTGGGGCAAGCGGACCGGGTCGAACGGCTGATCATCATCAACGCGCCGCATCCCTTCCTATTCCAAAAGGCGCTGTTCGACGATGCGGAACAACGCCGCGCAAGTCAGTATATCCGCGCGTTCCGGGACACCAGCATCGACAAGGGGCTGACCGGCGCGGGCATCGAGCGGTTTTTCGACAATACCTTCGTCAAGCACGCGACCGCGGCGTTGCTGGGGGAGGAAAAGGCGGTCTATCTGGATCAATGGAGCCAGCCCGGGGCGATGACCGCGATGCTCAACTGGTACCGGGCGAGTTCGGTCACCGTGCCGGAGGTGGGCGAAAACGCCGCGCGGCCCGCGTTTCTCGACGCACCGTTCCCTGAAACGCGGATGCCGGTGCTCGTCATCTGGGGAATGAAGGACAGCGCATTGCTGCCGGTGCTGATCGACACGCTGGACGAATATGTGCCTGATCTGACAGTCACGAAAATCCAAGCCGGTCATTTCGTCACCTGGGAAAAACCGGTGGAAGTGGTCGAGGCGATCCGCGACTGGACGGGCCACCTTGCGAGCACGCCGTCGTAACATCGATCGTCTTCGCACGTATCGGATGCTGGGATGTCGGGACGATTCATCCCATCTGTCTGTGCATGTAACGCGATTGGATAACGGGTGAGCGACGAAGGTAGGCAAGGGCGCAGGGTGCCTAGCGGGCGGATAGCGCGGCTTGGTGCGTTCGGAAAGATCGCGGGCGGCGTTGCGGGAAGCGTCGTTACCGGCGGCGCCAGGCGGCTAGCGAGCGGCGAGCGGCCGGCGATGAGCGACCTCTTGCTCACGCCTGCCAATGCAACCCGGGTCGCCGAACAGCTGGCGCACCTGCGCGGTGCGGCGATGAAGCTGGGGCAGATGATCTCGATGGATGCGGGCGATATGCTGCCCGCCGAACTGACCGCGATCCTTGCCCGGCTGCGCGATGATGCGCACCACATGCCGCCGCGCCAGCTGGATGAAGTGCTGACGCGCGAATGGGGCCGGAATTGGCGCAGGCGCTTTGCGCATTTCCAGGCGCATCCGATCGCCGCCGCGTCGATCGGGCAGGTGCACAGGGCGCGGATGCCGGACGGGCGCGAACTGGCGATCAAGGTCCAGTATCCGGGCGTGCGCGACAGTATCGACGCGGACGTCGACAATGTCGCGACGCTGTTGCGGCTTTCGGGATTGATGCCGCGCGGGCTGGATGTCGCGCCGCTGCTGACCGAAGCGAAACGGCAGTTGCAGGAGGAAGCGGATTATCTGCGCGAAGGCGCGATGATGGAGCGATACGGCACGTTGTTGGCGGATGCGCCGGATGTTGTGGTGCCGGTGCTGGACCCCGAACTGACGACGCCGGGCGTGCTCGCGATGAGTTACGTGCCCGGAGAGCCGATTGAGACGCTTGCGGATGCGCCGCAGGCCGTGCGCGATACGGTGATGCAGCGGCTGATCGGCATTGTCCTCAGCGAATTGTTCGACTGGTCACTGATGCAGACCGACCCCAATTTCGCCAATTACCGGTGGCAGGCGGACAGCGGGCGGCTGGTGCTGCTCGATTTCGGCGCGACGCGGGAGGTGCCGGCGGCAACGGCCAAGGGATACCGCGCGCTGCTGGCAGCGGGACTGGCGGCGGACCGGGACGCGGTCAGGGACGGGGCGATCGAGGCGGGATTTCTGGGCGCGCAAGCGGTGGCACGGCACCGGGCGTTGATCGACCGCATGATCGACGTCATCCTGGCGGAAATGAACCGGACGGGGATTTTCAATTTCGGCGATCGGGCTTTCGTTAACGTGCTGCGCGACGAGGCGATGGAGATGGCGCGCGATCGGGCGACCTGGCATTTGCCGCCGGTCGATACGCTGTTCGTACAGCGCAAGATCAGCGGGACCGCGCTGCTGGCGGCGCGGCTGACCGCGCGGGTCGACATCCACGCGATGATCGAGAAATACACCCGGCCGGACCAGCCGGGCCCCGATCAGTCAGTCGCCGGGCGTATCGCGGCTGGTCTGGAGAAGCCAGGTGTCTGACCCGGCCAATCCGATCGCGGTCAGCACACCCGAGGCATAGCCGCCGGTATCAATACCAATGCGGTGCGTCCGGTATTCGACATCGGTGCTGATCGTGTGGCCGTGAACGACGCGGTACGGCGTTGCGGCCGCGTCCGAGAGAAAGGGTTCGCGAATCCAGCGCATGTCCTTGGTGCGCTGATCATCAAGCGCGACGCCGGGGCGGATACCGGCATGAACGAAGACATAGTCACCGATGACGATCTGATCTTCGAAGGTCGACAGAAAACCGCGGTGAGCAGCGGGAACGACGCGTCGCAGCGCCTCTGCCACATCGTCGAATTCCATGGCGTCGTAATCCTTCGGGTCGACCCCGTAGCTGACGATCGTTTCCCGCCCGCCGATCCGGCAGAACAGCCGCAGCGCCTTGTCATCGCCGTCGATCGCCCCAAGGAAAATCTCTTCGTGGTTGCCCGCCAAAAAGCGGAGGTCGGCGCGATCCTGCGCCAAACCACGCAGCCGTTCGACGACGCCTGACGAATCCGGCCCGCGATCGACCAGGTCGCCGAGAAAGACGATCGTCGTCGCGGCGGCGGGTCGGGCAACGCCGTCAGCGTCGATCATCGCCATGATCTCATCAAGCAGATCGAGGCGACCGTGAATATCGCCGATCGCATAGACCCGCCGTCCATCAGGAATGATCGCCGTTCGCACCGGCGGACGGCGTGGTTTGAGCAGTTTTGCGAGCATGTCCGGGCTTTATCAGGAAATCTCGTTAGAAATATGTACGATCCCGGCGCGCGGCAAGCGCCGGCGACGTCCGGCACGCTGTCGAAGCACATCGAGTCTTTGATAGCGCTCGTATGCCCGTTTCTGGCCCGCTCCCGCAGAAATCCGGCTGTTGATATAGTATAATATCACTGTTAGAGGCCCGCAGCATGCGGCTCATGGGACAGTATAACATGAAATACCAATTTTTCGCTGCCTCCGCGACGGCAGCCCTCCTTGTTCAGCCGGTGATGGCGCAGTCGAACGCCGTTCCGACCGCGCAGCCGGCCGTACCGACATCGTCGAGCGCGCCCACGACGGCCCCGCGCGAGATCATCGTGACGGGTGTGCTCGACCAGAGCGAAGCCGATGTGTTGCAAGGCACGTCAGTGCTGAAAGGCGAAGCGCTGACCCGCGATCTTCGTGCCACGGTCGGAGAGACGCTGTCGCGATTGCCCGGCGTCTCCGCCACCTCGTTCGGCCCGAGCGCGTCGCGCCCCATCCTGCGCGGGTTTCAGGGACCGCGCGTCCGTGTGCTGACGGACGGGATCGGATCGATCGATGTGTCCAATACCTCCGTCGATCACGCCGTCGCTATCGACCCGTTGCTCGCCGAGCGGATCGAGGTCATCCGCGGTCCTGCCGCCTTGCTCTATGGATCATCGGCGGTCGGCGGCGTGGTGAACGTAATCGATACGCGTATTCCGCGCACGGTGCCCGAGGCAGGTTATCGCCTGAACGGCATCGCGACCTATGGCTCCGCCGCCGACGAGCGTGCGATCGAGGGAGCGGGCGATGTCGCTGTCGGCCGGAAGCTCGTGCTGCATGCCGATGGTTCGTACCTGAAATCGGGCGATCTCAGGATCGGCGGTTATGCACTGACCCCCGCTGCTCGCGCCGCCGCGCTGAGCCAGGTCGGGCTGCCGCAGGATGTCGCGCCGGGCGAGGACCCGATCGATTTCGCCGCGACCGCAGCGATCAAGGGCAAGCTGCCCAATACGCAGGCCGAGACTTGGACCGCGGGTGCTGGCGCATCGATTATCACCGAAACCGGCAATCTGGGCGTATCGTACAGCCACTATGACAGCCTCTACGGCGTACCGATCCGCTATGCGACCGAGGTCGGGCAGGGACAGGAAGCGCCTCGCCTGGACGTCGTGCAAAACCGCGTGGACCTGCGCGGACAGGTCGATACGGGCGGCGGCGTTCTCGATCATATCAGCGTGCGGATGGGCCATGCGAACTACCGTCACTTCGAGCTGGAACCGTCGGGAGAGATCGGAACCGCGTTTTACAATAACGGAACCGAAGCGCGCGTCGAACTGGTCCAGGCGCGCCGCGGCGGCTGGCACGGTGCGTCGGGTGTCCAATATTTCAACCGGTTGTTCAACGTCGTTGGGGACGAAGCCTTCCTGCCGCGTAACGAGACCAATCAGACCGGGCTTTTTACGCTACAAAGCTACGACGGCGGCGCGTTCAAGGCATCGGGCGGCGCACGGTATGAATTCACCGATCTGGCCGCGAAGACCGGGTTCGACGATTTGCGTTTCGTCCGGGGCAAGTCGCATTACGGGGCGTTTTCCGGCTCGCTCGGCGCGTCCTACGGACTGGGCGACGCCGTACGCGTTGGCCTGAACGGGTCCTATACCGAACGCGCACCGTCGGCCGAGGAAGCCTTCGCCAACGGCCCGCATGCCGGCACCCAGGCCTATGAGCTAGGGCGCCCGGATTTTCGCCTGGAGCGCAGTTACGGGGTGGAGGGCACGCTCCACGTTCATGGCGACCGCTTCAACCTCGACGCCTCCGCATATTACAACCGGTTCAAGAATTATATTTCGGAGAATCAGGTCGACCAAGGCGTCTGCAAAGCCGCGGCCGCGCCGTCGGGACGCGTTGTCGATTTGCCATGCTTCCAGTTCCAGCAGGCGGACGCCGGATATTACGGGTTCGAGGCGGATGCATCGGCACGGTTGTTCCAGATCGGGGGTGCGCAGATCAATGCGGACGCGCTGGGCGATTATGTCCACGCGTCAATCGTCGATGCCGGGCCAATCCCGCGCATCCCGCCGATGAGGCTATTGGGCGGACTTGAGGCGCAAGCCGATCGCTTCACTTTGCGCGGTGAGGTCGAGCATGTCTTCAACCAGGACCGGGTCGCCGCGTTCGAGACGACGACGCCGGGCTATACGCTGGTCAACGCCTCGGTATCGCTCAAACCCTTCGGTGCGGACAGCAAGACGTATCTGCTGGTCAGCGCGAACAACATCTTCGACGTGGTCGCGCGGCGGCATTCGAGTTTCCTGAAGGATTTCGCACCGCTCGCCGGTCGCGATATCCGCGTCTCGCTGCGCTTCGGACTTTAGCGGTGCGCCCCGGCGAGTCGATCGTCCCGGACGTCGTTCGTGTGCCCTGCCGGCGATTTGGCATGACGCCGGAAGGCGACTAACGCTCTCATCATACGGTCCGGCACGGTCGGCGGGGAGAGTCGGGAATGTCCTATCACCATATTCTGTGCGAGCGGCACGGAGATGTTCTGAAAGTTACCCTGAACAATCCCGATCGCTTGAATGCGGCGGCACCCGCGATGTTTGCCGAGATAACGGATGCGCTCGCCGCCCTTGACGGTGCGCGTGCGGTGCTGATCGGAGGAGCGGGTCGCGCATTCTGTGCCGGCGCGGATGTTGGTGGCGGAGCACTCGGGAGCGACGATCCCGGCAACGCGACCTTCAAGGCGCTGACCGAGAGCTACAATCCGACGATGCTGGCGCTTGCCGAGCTTGGCGTGCCGGTGGTGAGTGCGGTGCGCGGGCCGGCGGCGGGGATCGGGTGCAGCCTCGCGCTCGCCGCCGATTTCTGCGTCGCGAGCGAGACCGCGTATTTCCTCCAGGCGTTCGTCAATATCGGACTCGTCCCCGATGGTGGCGCGTCGTGGATGCTGCCGCGACTGATCGGTCGCGCGCGCGCAACCGAGATGATGCTGCTGGGCGAGAAGGTGCCTGCCGCCAAGGCGCTCGACTGGGGGATGATCCACCGGGTCGTCGCGGACGACGCGCTCGACGCAGAGGCGTTGGCGCTCGCCGGGCGGCTGGCGGCGGGGCCGACCGTTGCGTTCGGCCTCGCGCGGCGGCAACTGCATGCGGCGTATGAGGGGGATTACGCCGCGGCGATGGATCGCGAGGCGGAGAACCAGCGCAGCGCGCGTGGCACTGCCGACAGTAACGAGGGCGGCATGGCGTTCTTGCAGAAGCGAAAGCCCGCGTTCAAAGGAGCCTGATGGCGGAGATTGAAACCAATATCGGCGAGGATGCGGGCAGCACGCGCGAACCTGAGCGGGAGCCCGAGCCGACCCCGCGCCCGACCCTCGACGATTGGCGTGCGCGCGCCGCGAAGGAATCGAAGGGCCGCGACCTCGACTGGACGACGCCTGAGGGGATCGTGGTCAAGTCGCTCTATACCGAAGACGACGTCACCGCCGATCCGGGCTTGCCCGGTTTCGCGCCGTTCACGCGGGGGGTGAAGGCATCGATGTATGCCGGGCGGCCGTGGACGATCCGGCAATATGCAGGCTTTTCGACTGCGGAGGAATCGAACGCCTTTTACCGTCGCAACCTCGCCGCGGGGCAGAAGGGGCTGAGCGTCGCGTTCGATCTGGCGACGCACCGTGGCTATGACAGCGACCATCCGCGCGTGACCGGCGATGTCGGCAAGGCAGGGGTCGCGATCGACAGCGTCGAGGACATGAAGATCCTGTTCGACGGCATCCCGCTTGGGCAAATGTCGGTCAGCATGACCATGAACGGCGCGGTGATCCCGATCCTCGCCTTCTTCATCGTCGCGGGCGAGGAGCAGGGGGTCGATCGCGCCGACCTCGACGGGACCATCCAGAACGACATCCTGAAAGAGTTCATGGTCCGCAACACCTATATCTACCCGCCCGAGCCGAGCATGAGGATCATCAGCGACATTTTCGCGTACACGTCGGCGGAGATGCCCAAGTTCAACAGCATCTCGATCAGCGGCTATCACATGCAAGAGGCAGGCGCGACGCAGCTCCACGAGCTTGCCTTCACGATCGCCGACGGCATGGAATATGTGAAATACGGCATGGCGTCGGGTCTCGACATCGACGCGTTCGCGGGGCGGCTGTCGTTCTTCTTCGCGATCGGCATGAACTTCTTCATGGAGGTCGCCAAGCTGCGCGCGGCACGAACGCTGTGGCATCGCGCGATGACGCAATTGGGCGCGCAGGACGAGCGGTCGAAGATGCTGCGCACGCATTGCCAGACCAGCGGCGTGTCGCTGACCGAGCAGGATCCGTACAACAACGTCGTGCGCACGTGCGTCGAGGCGATGGCGGCGATGCTGGGGGGGACGCAATCGCTCCACACCAACGCGCTCGACGAGGCGATCGCGTTGCCGACCGATTTCTCTGCACGGATCGCGCGCAATACGCAGATCGTGCTGCAGGAAGAGACGGGGATGACCAACGTCGTCGATCCGCTCGGCGGCAGCTATTATGTCGAGAGCCTGACGCAGTCGCTGGTTGATGGCGCATGGGAATTGATCGAGCGCATCCAGCGCGAAGGCGGCATGGCCAAGGCGGTCGCGGCGGGCTGGCCCAAGGCGATGATCGAGGAGGCCTCCGCAGGTCGCGCGGCACGGGTCGATCGCGGCGAGGACGTGATCGTGGGCGTCAACAAATACCGGCTGAAGGACGAGGATGCGATCGACATCCTCGACGTCGACAATCACGCGGTCCGCGAGGCGCAGGTGCGGCGGATCGCGCGGGTGAAGGCGGCGCGGGACGAGGCAGCGTGCCGGGCGGCGCTCGATGCGCTGCGCAAGGGTGCGAGGGGCGACGGCAATCTGCTGGCGCTGGCGGTCGAGGCAGCGCGCGCCCGCGCAACGCTTGGTGAAATCTCGTCGGCGATGGAGGATGTGTTCGGCCGCTACGACACGCAACCGACGCCGGTCAGCGGCATCTATGGCGGCGCTTATGCGGATGACGCGCGCTGGGATCGCCTGACCGACGGCGTGGCAGCGACGGAGCGTCGTCTGGGACGACGCCCGCGGATGCTCGTCGCCAAGATGGGGCAGGACGGGCATGATCGCGGTGCCAATCTGGTCAGCTCCATGTTCGGCGATCTGGGCTTCGAGATCGTGCCGGGGCCGCTGTTCCAGACCCCCGCCGAGGCCGCCGAACTGGCACTGAAGGAGAATGTCGATATCGTCGGTGCGTCCAGCCTCGCGGCTGGCCACAAGACGCTGATCCCCGCGCTGATCGATCATCTTAAGGATGCCGGCCGCGCCGACATCAAGGTGATCGCGGGCGGCGTCATCCCGGCGCAGGATTATCAGGCCTTGCGCGACGCAGGCGTGCAGGCGATCTTCGGCCCCGGCACCAACCTGATCGACGCGGCCGAGGACGTGCTGCGGCTGCTCGGTCATAACATGCCGCCGCAAGAGGAGGCCGCCGAATGAAAATGCTCCCGATCCTGCTTATGGCGCTGGCAAGCCCCGCGCTCGCGCAGACGCAGACGGAAATGACCCGGCAAGCGGGACGTAGTTTTGCAGAGGCCGATGCCGCGATGAACGGCGCGTATCGCGCGGCGATGGCACGGATGAAGGCGATGGACGGCTATCATGCGCCCAACGCCAGGAACCGCCCCGGCTACCGGACTGCGCTGCTCGCCAGCCAGCGCGCCTGGCTCGGCTTTCGCGACGCGGAATGCCTGGTCGAGGGCTATCAGTATCGCGGCGGCTCTGCCGAACCGATGGTGGTTGGCCAGTGCAAGGCAAGATTGACCGCCCAGCGGACGCAACAATTGAAAGCGATGCAGCGGAAATGACCGATACGCTTGTCCGCACTGCCGACGTCCCGCCGCCGACCCGGCGAGAGTCGACCGCGATCCGTACCGACTGGACGGACGCGGAGATCGCCGAGCTGTTCGAGCTGCCGTTCGCCGAACTGATGTTCCGTGCCCAGACCGTCCACCGCGCGCATCATGCCGCGGGCGAGGTACAATTGTGTACGTTGCTCAGCATCAAGACCGGCGGCTGCCCGGAGGATTGCGGCTATTGCTCGCAGTCGGTGAGCGCCGAGAGCGGATTGAAGGCCGAAAAGCTGATGGATGTCGATGCGGTGCTGACCGCGGCGGCCGAGGCGAAAGCGGCGGGGTCGCAGCGTTTCTGCATGGGTGCGGCGTGGCGTAACCCCAAGGATCGCGACATGGATCAGGTCGTTGCGATGGTCGAGGGCGTGCGCGCGATGGGGCTGGAGACGTGCATGACGCTGGGCATGCTCGAGCCGCATCAGGCCGCGCGGCTGGCCAAAGCAGGGCTCGATTATTACAACCACAATATCGACACTTCGCCGGAGAATTACGGCAACGTCATTACGACGCGGACCTTCCAGGATCGGCTCGATACGCTGGGACACGTCCGCGAGGCCGGGATCGCGGTGTGCTGCGGCGGCATCGTCGGGATGGGTGAAACGCGTGAGGATCGCGTCGGCTTCGTCCATGCGCTCGCCACGCTGCCGCGGCATCCCGAGAGCGTACCGGTCAACGCGCTGGTGCCGGTGCGCGGCACGGTCCTTGGCGACATGCTGGCGGACACGCCGATGGCGAAGATCGACGATATCGAATTCGTCCGGACGGTGGCGGTCGCGCGGATCACGATGCCGCTGAGCATGGTGCGGTTGAGCGCGGGGCGGGAGAGCATGAGCGAGGCCACGCAGGCCCTGTGCTTCATGGCGGGCGCGAACTCGATCTTTACGGGCGACAAGCTGCTGACGACGGGCAATCGCGGCGAAAGCGCGGATGCGGCGCTGCTTGCGAAACTGGGCGTGCGACCCATGCAGAGTGAAGAGCCAATGCGGGTGGCGGCGGAGTAGTGCTCCGCGGTTTGGTCACGATATTTTGGACATTGTCGTGGCCTGTCGTCGCGTTTTTCTGCGTTGGCTTTGCGCTGATGGGCGATCCTGTGCAGGGTGCGTACGAACAGCGTAAGATATTTGGCAGGGCGCTTTTACTGATTGCGGCTGTCATTTACCTGCTCGGCTACTGGCTGATTTTTAGAAAGCGAGCTCGCTAATGTTCAAGAAAATCCTGGTCGCCAATCGCGGCGAGATCGCGTGCCGGGTGTTCCGCACGGCCCAGAAGATGGGGCTCGCGACCGTCGCGGTCTATTCCGACGCGGACGCGCGCGCGCCGCATGTGTTAATGGCGGACGAGGCGGTGCGGCTCGGGCCGGCGCCTGCGGGCGAGAGCTATCTGCGCGCCGATCTGATCCTGCTCGCCGCGAAGGAGACGGGCGCGGATTGCATCCATCCGGGCTATGGCTTCCTGTCCGAGCGTGAAAGCTTCGCGACGGCGTGCGCGGAGGCGGGGATCGCCTTCGTCGGGCCGCCGCCGAACGCGATCGCGGCGATGGGCGACAAGATCGAATCGAAGAAGCTCGCCAAGGAGGCGGGGGTCAACGTCGTGCCGGGCTATCTCGGCGAGATCGCGGATACCGACGAGGCGGTGAATATCGCGGGCGAGATCGGCTATCCCGTCATGATGAAGGCGTCGGCGGGCGGTGGCGGCAAGGGGATGCGGCTGGCGTACAGTGAGCAGGACGTCCGCGAGGGCTTCGAGGCGACCAAGCGCGAGGGGCTGGCGAGCTTCGGCGACGACCGCGTCTTCATCGAGAAGTTCATCGAGAGCCCGCGGCACATCGAGATCCAGTTGATCGGCGATAAGCATGGCAACGTCATTTATCTAAACGAGCGCGAATGCTCGATCCAGCGTCGGCATCAAAAGGTCGTCGAGGAAGCGCCCTCGCCGTTCGTGACGCCCGGGATGCGCAAGGCGATGGGAGAACAGGCGGTGGCGCTGGCGAAGGCGGTGGGCTATTACAGCGCGGGGACGGTCGAGCTGATCGTCAGCGGTGCGGACAAGACCGGCAAAGGCTTTTATTTCCTCGAAATGAATACCCGGTTGCAGGTCGAGCATCCGGTGACCGAGGAGATTACCGGGCTTGATCTCGTCGAACTGATGATCCGGGTGGCGGCGGGCGAAGAATTGCCGTTCGCGCAAGGCGATATCGGCATCAACGGCTGGGCGATCGAGAACCGCGTCTATGCCGAGGATCCGTATCGCGGGTTTCTTCCGAGCATCGGGCGGCTGGTGCGCTACAATCCGCCGCATAGCGAAACGCGCGACGGCGACATGCCTGTCGTACGTGTCGATGACGGCGTGCGCGAGGGGGGCGAGGTCAGCATGTTCTATGATCCGATGATCGCCAAGCTGATCACATGGGCGCCGACGCGCGAGGCCGCGATCGATGCGCAGATCGCGGCGCTTGATGCGTTCGAGATCGAGGGACCGGGCAACAATATCGATTTCCTCTCGGCGCTGATGCAGCATCCGCGGTTCCGGTCGGGTAACATCACGACGGGTTTCATCGCGGAGGAATATCCCGAGGGTTTCCACGGCGCACCAGCCACAGCCGGACTCATGCGCCGGCTGGCGGCGGTCGCGGCGTTTTGCGCGACCGCACAATCGGATCGCTCACACCGGATCGACGGGCAGCTGGGTCGCACGCTCCCGCCTCCGGCCAACTGGGTCGTCCGCATGGAGGGAACCGACTACGCGGTTTCGCTTTCGACCGATGCCGTTTGCGTCGACGGCGAGCCGGTCGATTTGGAGTTGGCGTACACACCGGGCGACCGGATGATCGAGCTTGAAGGCGATGATCCGCTCACGATCAGGATTTCGCCGCTTACGACCGGATTTCGTCTGACGACGCGGGGGGCGTCACGGACTGCGCGCGTGCTGCCCGAACGCGTTGCCGCCTATACCCGGCATCTGATCGAAAAAGTGCCGCCCGACCTGTCGAAATTCCTGATCTGTCCGATGCCCGGTCTGCTCGTCCGGCTGGATGTCGCCGAAGGAGATACAGTCGAGCCGGGACAGCCGTTGGCGGTCGTCGAAGCGATGAAGATGGAGAATATCCTGCGCGCCGAAAAAGGCGGGATCGTCAAATCCGTCGAAGCGGCGGCGGGCGACAGCCTGGCGGTCGATCAGATCATTCTTGCAATGGAATGAGGGGCTCGATCGACTG
Organism: Sphingomonas sp.; assembly: GCA_965219075.1. Taxonomy (GTDB): domain Bacteria; phylum Pseudomonadota; class Alphaproteobacteria; order Sphingomonadales; family Sphingomonadaceae; genus Sphingomonas. The sequence goes on along the minus strand of CBDCMM010000002.1, from coordinate 372,850 downwards.
GGGGAAAATCGAAACGGCATTAAATCACCCGGCTGGCCCGCCGCAGAATGGTGGTGGGCGCGACAGGGATTGAACCTGTGACCCCACCCGTGTGAAGGGTGTGCTCTACCGCTGAGCTACGCGCCCCGGATTGCCGGAAGCCCCGCGCCGTACGCGGCGGCCTCCGCCATGTCCAGTCCGGTCAGTTGACCGTATCTTTCAGGCCCTTGCCCGCCTTGAATTTGGGCTGGGTCGAAGCCTTGATCGTCATCGGTTCGCCGGTACGCGGATTGCGCCCGGTCGACGCCTTGCGCTGCGAAACCGAAAACGTCCCGAAGCCCACGAGCCGAACTTCATTGCCCTTTTTCAAACTGGCCGAGATCGCATCGAACACCGCTTCAACCGCCTTGCCCGCATCGTTTTTCGCGAGACCCGCCGTATCCGCGACCGTCGCGATCAATTCCTGCTTGTTCATTGCCTACCCCTTTTCGACCCGGTTTCTTAACATAAGTGAATTGAGTCGGCTTTTCCTCCGACGAGCGTGCGATAATGCGGCTGCCCTCGCCGGTGTCAAATAAAACCGTGCGGGGGCATCACATTCAGTGGTGCAAACCGCCGCCGACCGGGGTGATGGCGACGGGCGGAAGGGCTGCGAGTTCGTCCGCGTCGGTCCATTCGATCGCCTCAAGCGGTTCGACAAGCGCAAGCCGCAGGACCTCGTCGACATGGGACACCGGGATGATCTTCAATGCATCGCGGATGTTCTGCGGTATCTCGACCAAATCCTTTTCATTTTCGGCCGGGATCAAAACGGTCTCAATCCCGCCGCGCATCGCCGCCAGCAGCTTTTCCTTCAACCCCCCGATCGGCAGCACGCGACCGCGCAACGTAACCTCACCCGTCATCGCGATCTCGCGCCGGATCGGCACGCCCGTCATGGTCGAGACGATCGAGGTGACAATCCCGATTCCAGCCGACGGGCCATCCTTTGGCACAGCACCTTCAGGCAGATGGATGTGTATGTCCTTGCGGCTGAACAGCGACGGCTTGATCCCGTAGCTCGGCGCGCGCGCCTTGACGAAGCTGAACGCGGTTTCGATCGATTCTTTCATGACATCGCCGAGCTTGCCGGTCAGCTTTGCCGTGCCCTTGCCCGCTACGGTGACGCTTTCGATCGTCAGCAATTCGCCGCCGACCTCGGTCCAGGCAAGCCCCGTCACCGCGCCGATCTGATGCTCGGTTTCGCTGAGGCCGTGGCGATATTTCTGTACGCCCGCGAAGTCGGCGAGATTGTCCGGCGTGATCGTGACGCTGTCGGCTTGCTTTTCGAGGATCCGCCGCAGTGCCTTGCGGCACAATTTGGCAATCTCACGCTCGAGCGTACGGACGCCCGCCTCTCTGGTGTAGCGTTGGATCAGCGCGCGCAGCCCTTGCGTAGTCAGGGTGAACTCGCCGTCTTTCAGGCCGTGCGCGGCGACCTGCTTGCCGATCAAGTGCCGCTCCGCGATCTCGACCTTTTCATCCTCAGTATAGCCTTCGAGCCGGATGATTTCCATCCGGTCGAGCAGCGGCTGCGGCAAATTGAGGGTATTCGCAGTACAAACGAACATGATATCGGACAGATCGATATCGATCTCCAGATAATGATCATTGAACTTCGCATTCTGTTCGGGATCGAGCACCTCAAGCAGTGCGGATGCAGGATCGCCGCGGAAATCCTGACCCAGTTTGTCGATCTCATCGAGCAGGAACAGCGGATTTGCCGTTCCGGCTTTCTTGAGGTTCGTGACGATCTTGCCGGGCAGCGAACCGATATAGGTGCGCCGGTGGCCACGAATTTCCGCTTCGTCGCGCACGCCGCCGAGCGACTGACGAACGAACTCACGGCCGCACGCTTTCGCGATCGACTGACCGAGCGAAGTCTTGCCGACGCCGGGCGGGCCGACAAGGCACAAGATCGGGCCCTTCAGCTTGTTCGTGCGCGCCTGGACGGCAAGATATTCGACGATCCGGTCTTTTACTTTTTCGAGCGCGTAATGGTCCTCGTCGAGCACGGCCTGAGCAGCGGCGATATCCTTTTTCAGCTTTGACTTCTTGCCCCAGGGCAGGCCCAGCAGCACGTCCAGATAGTTGCGCACCACCGTCGCCTCGGCGGACATCGGTGCCATCGACTTCAGCTTCTTAAGTTCCGTCGTTGCCTTGGAACGCGCTTCTTTCGAGAGTTTGAGCGTCGCGATCTTTTGCGTGAGTTCGGCGATCTCATCGCCGTCTTCCTCGCCCTCGTTGCCGAGCTCGCGCTGAATCGCCTTCAACTGTTCGTTCAGATAATATTCGCGCTGGGTCTTCTCCATCTGGCGCTTGACGCGGCTCTTGATCTTTTTCTCGACCTGAAGAACGCCAAGCTCTCCCTCCATCAGCGCCATCGCCATTTCAAGGCGCCGGGCGGGATCGGTCTCCACCAGCAAGGCCTGCTTGTCGGCGACCTTGACCTGAATGTTGGCGGCGACCGCGTCCGAAAGCTGGGAGGGCGCGTCGATCTCGCTCAGCTGGGCCGCGGTTTCGTTCGAGAGCTTGCGATTGAGTTTGGCGTAATTTTCGAATTGTTCGATGATCGAGCGCATGAGCGCCTCGACCTCGGTTCCCCCGGCCGGCTGATCCTCGATACCGATGATCGTCGCAGTCAGATAGTTTTCGGCTTCCTCAACTTCGTCGAGTCGACCGCGCGTCTTGCCTTCGACCAGAACGCGGACGGTACCGTCCGGCAGTTTCAGCAATTGCAAGACGGTGGCAGTCACGCCGACCTCGTAGAGATCCTCACGCGTGGGATCATCCTCCGAAGGATTGATTTGCGTGACGAGGAAGATTTCCTTGTCCGCCGCCATTGCGGCCTCCAGCGCGGCCACGGATTTATCGCGTCCGACGAACAAAGGTACGATCATGTGCGGGAAGACTACGATGTCGCGCAACGGCAGAATTGGGTAGGTCTGGTTCATGGATGCTCCGGTGTCGCCCTCGGGCGGCGTTACCGCATCTATATGGGGGCGAGCGGCGCGCCATCAATTCCTGCGCATCGCAAGACTAGGAGCGCGCGGGACAATCCCCTAATATGGTCCGGCGGTTCCAGCTTTAAGGCGGGGGGCTGCGCGGTTCTAAAAATCAGGGAATACCGATCATGACAGCCAGAGATCGCGAACCGGGTGGCATCGAGGTCGGCATACGCCGCTCGCTTGAGATGGCGGCGGTGTTCATGATCGGCGACGGAATCCTCGGGCTGTTGCAGCCCGAACGCCATGTCGAATTGTGGCGGTCGGATGTCGGCGCGGTCGATATGCTGACGCGTCCGTTCAGGCGTCACCCGGCGCGACGACGCATTTACGGCGTTTTGCAGATCGCGGGCGGCATAGCGCTCGCGGCTCTGCAGCGCCAAGGGCAGCGTCCGGGGAAATGATCCGTGTAAGCGCAACCGGCCTCCCCAGCCTCGCGGTCGTCGCGGCCGGGCTGTTTGCGTTCATGATCCTGCTGCTCGCCGCGCGACTGCGCAGAGGGCCGGGGGCCGGTGAATCCGGCGCTAAACGCTCGGGACGTTCGGTAATCGGGATCGTCGCACAAGGATTGGGTATCGCGATCGTGGCGATCGGTCCGATACGGGTTGTTCTTGACCCCTTGTCAACGGAAGCGATGGTGCTCGCCGCGCTGACCGCGCTGCCGATGGTTTGCGCGATTGCGCTGTTTTTCTGGTCATCACGCACGATGGGCCGTCAGTGGAGCCTTGTTGCACGCACCAGGACCGATCACGCGTTGGTAGTGAGCGGCCCGTTCGCGCGGATGAGGCACCCGATCTATGTCGCGATGACGCTGGTCATGTTCTCGATCGCGATTGGTTACGGCCATGTCGCGCAAATGCTTGGCGGAGCGCCCGTCTTCATATTTGGCACGTGGCTGCGAGTCAGCGAAGAAGAGCGGTTGCTGCGCGAGATGTTTGGCCCAGTCTACGACAGCTACGCCGCGCGCGTGCCGCGTTTCATCCCCCGGCCTTATTGATCAGCTGCGGCTGAGGCGGGTCGTATGACCCATTTTTCGGCCGGGGCGCGGGGTGCCTTTCCCGTATAAGTGGACGTGCAGGCCCGGAACGGACAGCAAGCCGGGCCATTCCGCGCCATCAGTGCCGATAAGGTTGCGCATCTCGACCGCGGTGCCGGTCAATGTCGTGCTGCCGAGAGGGAGGCCACAGATGGCGCGGATGTGATTTTCAAATTGAGACGTCTCGGCACCCTCGATCGTCCAATGCCCCGAATTGTGCACACGCGGCGCCATTTCATTGAATACCGGCCCGTCCGGCCCGGCAAAAAATTCGCAGGCAAGCACCCCGACATAGTCGAGTTCGCCGGCAATCCTGGCGGTCAGGGCGGCGGCTTCTTCGACCTGCCCCCCAACGATGGCCGGCGCGGGGATGATCGATCGGCGCAGAATCGCAGCTTCGTGGAGATTGTGCGGCGCTTCGTAGCGCACGATGTCCCCATCGATACCGCGCGCGACGATGATCGAAAATTCCGCCTCGAAGGGAACGAACGCCTCCAGCACCGCGGGACCGCCGATCATGTCCCAGACCGACCCGGCTTCACGTGGGGCATCGATCCGCGCCTGTCCCTTGCCGTCATAGCCGAACCGCGCGGTCTTCAGGATCGCGGGATATCCGGTGTTTTCGAGTCCATCGGCAAGCGCCTTCCGGCTGTCGACCGCCGCCCAGCGCGCCGGGCGGCCGCCAAGGCGCTCAACGAAGCGCTTTTCGGCGACGCGGTCCTGCGCGACGGCGAGAGCGGCGGGGGCGGGGCGTACGGGAACGCGCTCGGCGAGCCATTCCACCGGCCCGATCGCGATATTCTCGAACTCATATGTCACGACGTCGCACTGCGCTGCAAAGTCGGCGAGAACGATCCGGTTATGATAGTCCGCGCGCGTGATGCTGGACGCGGTCTGCGCCGCCACGCTTTCCCGGTCCGGGGCCAATACATGCGTCCGGAATCCAAGCTGAGCGGCGGCCGCGGCCAGCATGCGGCCGAGCTGGCCGCCGCCGAGGATGCCGATCGTCGCGCCGGGTTGCAGCATCATTCGGGATCGATCGCCACACCGTCGGTTTGCGCCTGCCGCCAGGTGATCAGCCGCGCCTTTAACGCGTCATCGGCGGTCGCAAGGATCGCGGCGGCGAACAGCGCGGCATTGATCGCCCCCGGTTTTCCGATCGCGAGCGTTCCGACAGGCACGCCGCCCGGCATCTGGACGATCGACAACAGGCTGTCGAGACCGCTGAGTGCCTTGGATTCGACGGGAACGCCAAGGACCGGAAGATGCGTCATGGCCGCAACCATCCCGGGCAGATGGGCCGCGCCCCCCGCCCCGGCTATCACGACTTTCAGGCCGCGTCCTGCCGCGCCCTTCGCGTATTCGGCCAGACGATCGGGCGTCCGATGCGCCGAGACGATCTGTGTCTCATAAGGAACACCCAGCGTGTCGAGGATGTCGGTGGCATGGTGCATCGTCTTCCAGTCGGAAGCACTTCCCATGATGATGCCGACGAGAGTCATCCGCGCTTTCCGCCGTGTTCGAATGAAGATCGACTAGCCTGAGCATGTCCGGTGAGCAAGTTGCGGAAGTCAACGTTCGTTGAGGTAATAATGCTCCTCCACGGCGAGATTGTCGTCGAGGTCGTAAACCATCGGTTGTCCCGTCGGGATTTCGAGGCTCGTAATGTCGTCATCGGGAATGTTCGAAAGGTGCTTGACCAGCGCGCGGAGCGAGTTTCCGTGGGCGGAAATGAGGACACGTCGTCCATCTGTCAGCGCAGGCGCGATGCGGTCCTGCCAATAGGGAAGCACGCGCGCGATCGTGTCCTTCAGGCTTTCGGTCGCCGGAATTGGGATGTCCGCATAGCGCCGATCCCCGGACAGATCATAGCGGCTGCCGGCCTCCATCGGCGGCGGGGGGGTATCGAAGCTGCGCCGCCAGATATGCACCTGTTCGGCACCGTGTTTCGCGGCGGTTTCCGCCTTGTCCAGCCCGGTCAGACCGCCATAATGACGTTCGTTCAGCCGCCAGTTCTTTTCCACCGGCAGCCAAAGCCGGTCCATGACCTCAAGCGCGAGGTTGAGCGTCTTGATGGCGCGCGTCTGCAGCGACGTGAACGTCAGGTCGAAGTCATAACCCTTCTCCGCCATCAGCGCCCCCGCCGCGCGCGCCTCTGCCTGACCTTGCTGGGTCACGTCGACATCCCACCATCCGGTGAAGCGATTTTCCAGGTTCCAGGCTGACTGACCGTGGCGAAGGAGGACGAGCGTCGGCATAGTGGTTCCTTTGATACGATCAGGCGCCGGCGAGGACGGCGTCGAGCGTTTCCAGCATCGCGACCGCCAGCATGCGCGAGCGTTCGGGAGACCAGCCGAATTCGGGATCGGGTTTGGGGTCATGATCCTTGAATGGCATTTCGAGCGTCATCGCAAGCGCGCCGAACCTCTCTGCGACCTGATTGGTCGACATCGAAAGGTTAGCGGTGCCCGGCTTCGCCTTCTCATACCCGCGCTCAGTCTGAAATTCGGCGGTGTGCTCCGCCAGACGACGCGCGTAATCGTAAAACCGCGCGCCGTGCTCATCGCTCCAAGACGGAATCCCGTCATAACCGGCAAGAAAATTCGCAGGGATCGCTTCGTCCCCGTGAATGTCCATTGCCACATCGACGCCGGTTTCATCCATCGCGCCGCGGACGCAAAATACCTCGGGACTGCGCTCCGGCGTAGGTTCGTGCCATTCCCTGTTCAGATTGACGCCCGCAGCGTTGGTGCGAAGATGCCCGCGGCGCGTACCGTCGGGGTTCATGTTCGGCACAACATGAATCGTCGCCTTGTTGCGCAGGCCCGCCGCGGCTTCGCTTGCAAGCCATTCGAGCGCACCTTCGATCCAGAATTCGGTCATTGATTCACCGGGATGCTGACGGGCGTAGATCCAGATTTGTTTGGTGCCTTCGCCAATCGTGAAGCTGTCGATCGCCTGCCCGTCAAGCGTCAGCCCGAGTGTCTGGTGGCGCATGCCCGGGAGCAGCGCGGTCCGCGCCACCAGATCGGCATGCATTTCCGTTGTATAGGGCGCGAAATAGGCAAACCAGGCTACGTCACTGTCCCCGGTCCAGTCAAATTCAAGAACCCCGTCCTCGTACCGGGTGGGGATCATCCGCCATTTTTTGCGATCGGTGCTGGCGCGGACCATGTAGCCGGGCCAGCCGAAGGGATAAGCGGACTGGCCCGCATTGAGGATGCGCAAGCGAAGGTCCTGTTGTTCTGCGCCTGCGACCCTGAAGTAAAACCACTGGAAAAATTCGGATTCATTGTCCTTGACGATTTCCAGATCGATGCGATTGCCGTCGATCTCGACGAGCCGGATATTACCGCTGTCGAAGGCGGCATTGACGTTTGTCATCATTTGACCTCGATAGTGCGGCCAGATTCTCCGGGGAAGCCGGTGAAGAGCGCCGCGGCAAGCTTGCCCGCCTGGACCGACGCAGTCGAATCGGGCTTGCGCGCCTCGGCGGCGGATTGCGCGTGACCTTCCCAGACTGGCGATTGATCGACGCGGTGTTTGATCGTCACCCCGAGCTCCGTCACGATGATCTCCGTGCTGCCGCCGCCGCCGATCGGAAAGCCGACCCCGCCGCCAACGCCCACGCCGCCGCCGCGATAGCCGCCGGTCGAGCCGCCCACACCCAGGCCGATCGAAAAAGGAGAACGACGCGGCGGGCCGCTCCGGTTGGCACGCGTAAACGCTACCGTCGCAATCAGATCGGGTTGGGAACCCGCCGCCGGAAGCGTGTATCCGTTGCGCAGCAGCTGCGTTTCGACGGCTGCGGCATAGGTCTTGAATTCGATGCTCGCGGGGGCACCGGACGTCACGGGTATCACGCCGATCGTGCCGCGCGCGACGGGCGCGCCGAGATGATAACGGATGACTTGCGTCGGCGGGAGCTGAACGGTCGAGCATGCGGCGAGGCCGGCTCCAGCGATACCGAGCGCGGCGAGTGAACGGATAGTCATGACAACGGCCCTCTTCAAAGCGGTGAATATACTCAATGACAACGCCTGAGCGAGCGGTCGCGTTGCTTGACTTGAAACAGGGCCATCGTTAGGGGCCGCTCCTTTCCTACAGCAGTTTTGCGAAAAGAAGCGAATTCGGCATGAAGATCCGTAACAGTCTGAAATCCTTGAAGGATCGTCACCGCGACAACCGCGTCATTCGCAGGCGAGGGCGGACGTACGTTATCAACAAGACGAATCGCCGGTTCAAGGCGCGACAGGGCTGAGAGCTGCTAACGGCGTTCGGAACGCTTCACTAGCCGACGTGCCGCGTCGTTGAGCAAGGCGCTTGCTTGTGCTCATTTTCCCAAAAAGACCGGCTTTTTAATTGATTCGGTCTGGATGATTTTTCTGCCGGTCGCGAGATGGTGTAGGTATGCGCGGGCCGTTGATCGGCGAACGGTGCCCGCACCGAGGTAGATGACGGGTAACCCACGGCTGAGATTACGTTTTTTCGGAATTGTTGTGGTATAGCGAATGCGTTTACAGCGACGCAGGTGATCTACAGCGAATGCATTTTGACGATGACAAGGTTCGTGCACGACGCGACGTATTGAAGACCAGTTTCACGCTGGCGGGTGTGCTCTTCATACCAGGTGCGGTTTCCGCAACGGATCGTTTGAGCAAAGCGGACTTGAGACCCATGCGGCAGCCGCCAATCCCTAAAGTTCGATCAGCGGCAAATGCCGCTTCGTCCCCGCGCGGCGTGAAGCCGCCCCTGTTTCGTGAAGCGATGGCGGCATTGGACCGGCACGGTGCACGTATTCCAAACCACGACCGGATTGCCATCGTGGACTTCGCGGTAAAGTCGTCCGAGCCGCGCCTCCATTTCGTCGATCTGCTGTCCGGGCAGAGCGTGTCGCTACGCGTGACCCACGGCAGCGGATCGGACCCGTCACATTCGGGATTTCTTTCACGCTTCTCAAACGCGTTCGGATCGAATGCGTCCTCCGAAGGTGCGTTCCTCGCCGAAGATCATTATGTCGGCAAACATGGCCGGTCGCAGCGGCTGACTGGGCTTGACCCGACTAACGACAATGCGCTCGGGCGCGCCATCGTCGTTCATTCCGCCTGGTACGCAAACCCGGAGATGATCCGTACGTACGGGATGCTGGGACGGAGCCAAGGCTGTTTTGCCGTTGCGGAAGGAGACCTTTCCCAGGTGTTCGATCGTCTCGGTACGGGCCGGATGATCTATGCCTCAAAGATATGAAGGCGGTCGCGGGTCTTTAATCTGCGCACGCCGTTTCCGGGCGAACGTAAACGATGTTTTCGCCGGATAGATGGATTTCAAAGTCCCGTTTTCCGAACGCCGCTTGAAAACTCTTGCTGGTCCCCTTTCCGGGATACTTCCAATCGTGCGGTTCGATATAGACAATCGCCGTGCGATCGATCCAGTCCGTGTTTTCCGCAAACAGATCGGATTCGAAGCCTTCGATATCGATCTTCACGATGAACAGTTCTCCCCCGGGGATCTGGCCGAACGCCTCCCCGATCGTCACGACAGGGCAGCCGCCCTCGCTGCGCTTTGTTTGAACGCTCCAACCCGAACCGGTCATCGAGACATGCCCGGGTCGTGAGCCGATCGCGGCTTCGATAACCGTCACGCTCGGATTGTCTGCGACATTCGATCGGAGCATCGCCAGATTGTCCGGATCCGGCTCGACCGCGACGATCGACGCTTCTGGAAATTCCTCCGCAAACCATAAGCAAGCGGCGCCGATGTTCGCACCGGCATCGACGATTACCGGGACTTTTCCTTTTTTGAGGATCGCTTCATAGGTTTTCGTCAGACAAGGGGAAATTCGCCAGGAGAGTCTGTACTGCTGGTCGCGAAAGACCTGACGAAGTACCTCGAAATCGCTTGTGCCGGGTCTGACGTGCATTTTGCGCTGCCCCGGGATGCTTACCGAGACCATAGGCGTCTTGCCGACGGCCGATTTGATTCCTCCGGCCATGAAACCGAAACCCGATCGCCTTGCATCGAGGATGTAAGGTCTGATCTTGTGCATCTTCCGCAAATACTTCTTCATTTCGCCCTCCCCCTACGTTCTGCGGCGTAGACATGAGATTCTTAGCGGAGGGTTGTTTATAAATCACCAAGGTTCGTTACGGGACCACCGGGGCAGGGCGTTCATATCACCGGTTCCTGGTCGAATCCCTTCAGCTCATCTCCCATGATCCTGACGACGTGGAGGACATTGGTCGATCCCGGCGTTCGGAAAGGAACCCCGGCCATGACCACAACCTGGTCCCCGGCCCCGGCCATCCGGTGTCGAAGCGCCATGCGTTTGGCCTTGGCGACCATCTCCTCGAATGACTCGACGTCGCGCGTGTGGACCGCATGGCAGCCCCAAAGCAGACCGAGCCTTCGCGCGGTTTCGCGCCGGGGCGTCAGGACGAGCAGCGGGACGGACGGGCGTTCGCGGGCGATCCGGCGCGCGGTCGATCCCGAACTGGTGTAGCAGATGATCGCCGCCGCCGAGACGGTCGCGGCGATGCTCTTGGCCGCTTCGGCAAGCGCGTCTGCGGTGGTCGGGTCGGGCCGCATGACGGTGAAATGGACACGTTCACCGTGCGCCGGGTCACGCTCGATCGACTGGCCGATCGCGTTCATCATAGAAACTGATTCCACCGGCCAGTCACCGGCCGCGCTTTCGGCGGAGAGCATGATCGCATCGGCGCCGTCATAGATCGCCGTCGCGACGTCGGAGACCTCTGCACGGGTCGGCGTGGGACTCTTGATCATCGATTCAAGCATCTGCGTCGCGACGACGACTGGCCGGCCCATCCGCCGTGAGGCCTCGACGATCAACTTCTGGAGCGGAGGAACCTGTTCGGGCGGAAGTTCAACGCCCAGATCTCCGCGCGCCACCATTACGCCATCGCATTGTTCGATGATTTCGCTCAGCCGCTCGATCGCGGCGGGCTTTTCGATTTTCGCTAGCAGCGCCGCTTTTCCGGCGATCAGGCGGCGCGCCTCCATCAGGTCCTCGGGTCTTTGGACGAAGGACAGCGCGATCCAGTCAACATTCTGGTCCAGCGCAAAGCTGAGGTCGCTGCGGTCCTTGTCGGTCATCGCGGCCATCGGCAACACCACGTCGGGGACGTTCAATCCCTTGTTGTCCGACAGCGCGCCGCCGATTTCGACGGTGGTCACGATCCGTTCGGCGTCATGGTCGCTTACGCGCAGCACGAGCTTGCCATCATCGAGCAGTAACCTCGCGCCGGGTTCAATCGCTTCGTAGATTTCCTTGTGGCGCAACTGGACCCGGTCCGAACCGCCCGGCGCATCGCTGCGATCCAATATGAACGTTGAGCCGTTCTCCAGAACGGTGCGACCACTTGCGAACTTGCCGACGCGCAGTTTCGGGCCCTGAAGATCGGCGAGGATCGTTGAGGGTCGACCGAAACGCACTTCAAGGTCACGGATCGCCTTGATGATCGCAATCTTCGACGCCTGGTCGCCGTGGCTCATGTTGATCCGGAACGCGTCTGCTCCTGCCTGATACAGCGTCGCAATCATGTCGGGGGTGTTGCTTGCGGGACCCAATGTAGCGAGCACGCGGATTTTGCGTGATCGCGGGGCGAGCGCCTGTGTCATTCGGCCGGATTCCTCGAAAGCTGGCTTTGCCGCGACCGGCCATAGTCCCTAACTGATACCAATCAACCTTGAAGGATGCGGAATGGGTAAGTTGAATGACCTCGATGATGCCGTGGCGGCAGCGGCATTTCGCCAACTCATCCGGCATTTGCGGCACCGTGCGGATGCGCAGAATGTCGATCTTATGGGTCTTGCCGGGTTCTGCCGGAACTGCCTGTCCGACTGGATCGGTGAGGCGGGCGACATGGAAAAGGACGAGGCGCGAGAGGTCGTTTACGGGATGCCCTATGCCGATTGGAAGTCGCAGCATCAAAGCGACGCCACCCCCGAACAGCTGGAGCGCATGAAGGAAAGCGTCGCAAGGAACGCCTGACGGTTGAGCGAAACGGATGAACCGCATAGAGCCGATGGCTCGCGCGGCATGAGCCGGGCATTCACAATCGTCATGACACCGCCAGCGCCGGAGCGGCTCCGCGCGTCAACGCGTGACCGACAAGGGGAATTTAAGCAGATGGCCGAGACGCAAAATTACGACGGATCGACGACGGTCGCGGCGGACGAGCTGCGCCTGCTGATCGAACGTGCAGAGCGACTGGAGGAGGACAAGCGTGCGATCGCCGATGACATCAAGGATGTGATGGCAGAGGCAAAGGGTCGCGGATATGATCCCAAGGCGATCCGCAAGATTTTGGCGATCCGCAAGAAGAAGAAAGAGGAATATCAGGAAGAGGAGGCGATCCTCGAAACCTACATGCATGCGCTTGGAATGATCTGAAATCGCTGACGACGTCGCGCATGCTGGCAGGACGGTCTGACGAGGGGGTATGAACAGAGCAATGTTTTCAAGAGGTGTCGATGGCGGGTCATAGCAAATTCAAGAACATCATGCACCGCAAGGGTGCGCAGGATAAGAAACGCTCGGGCATGTTTTCCAAGCTCAGCCGCGAGATTACGGTCGCGGCCAAGATGGGTTTGCCCGATCCGGACATGAACCCGCGGCTTCGCGCGGCGATCAACGCCGCCAAAGCCCAGTCGATGCCGAAGGACAATATCCAGCGATCGATCGACAAGGCGAGCCGCAGTGACGAGGAAACATACGAGGAAATCCGGTACGAAGGGTTCGGTCCCGGCGGTGTTTCCCTGATAATCGAGGCGCTGACGGACAATCGCAACCGCACCGCGACGAATGTTCGCACCGCCGTCAGCAAAAACGGCGGCAATTTGGGCGCAAGCGGATCGGTCAGCCACGGTTTCGACCGGGTCGGGCTGGTCACCTATCCGGCAGCCGTCGCGAGTGCGGACGCGGTTTTCGAGGCGGCGTTGGAAGCGGGTGCCGAAGACGTGACGTCAGGCGAGGACACGCATGAAATCTGGACCGCGATGGAGGACCTCCACGAAGTCGCAAAGGCGCTGGAGGCGAAATTTGGCGAGGCCGAGGCCGTCAAACTCGCCTGGCGGGCGCAGACGATGGTCGATGTCGGCGAGGGGGACGCCCAGACGCTGTTCAAGATGATCGACGCGCTTGACGATGACGATGATGTTCAGGCGGTGTGGGGTAATTACGAGGTCTCTGACGAGGTGATGGAACAGCTCGGATGATCACCTCGTCCATCAGCACATCGTGCACAGGAGGGCCGCGCCGTCATTCTCCTCGGTCTTGATCCCGGCCTCGGCACGACCGGCTGGGGTGTGATCCGTGTCGACGGAAACCGGATTGGCCACGTCGCGAATGGCCAGATTCGCACCGATCCGTCGATGGCGTTGCCGCGTCGGTTGTCGGTTCTTGCGGCAGCACTTGCGGACGTGATCCGCGTCGAGCGGCCCGATAGCGCGGCGGTTGAAGAGGTGCTGGGCAATTCCAACCCGCAATCGACGCTGAAACTGGGTCAGGCGCGGGGGGTGGTGTTGCTGTCGGCGTCGAATGCGGGGCTTGTGGTGGGCGAATATCATCCCTCGACGGTCAAGAAGGCGGTAGTCGGGACGGGGGGTGCCGAAAAACGGCAGATTCAGGCGATGATGGCGGTTTTGCTGCCGGGAGCGAAACTGTCGGGACCGGACGCCGCGGACGCCCTCGCGGTCGCGATCTGCCACGCGCATCATCTGGCGAGCGCTTCGGCAAGGGCACGCCGGGTCAGGGACGGGCTATGATCGCGCATCTGAAGGGCCGGCTGGAGGCGACCGGGGTCGACCATGCGGTGATCGATGTCGGTGGTGTGGGCTATTTCGTCGGAGCATCGGCGCGAACGCTGTCGGCGCTGGGACCGGTCGGCGAGGCAGCGACGCTGTTCACCGAAATGCTGGTCGCCGAGGAGTCGATCAGGCTGGTCGGATTTGCCGATGCCGCCGAGCGCGACTGGTTCCGGTTGTTAACGGGGGTCCAGGGCGTCGGCGCGCGGGTCGCGCTGGCAATCCTGTCGGCGCTCGAGCCGGTTGAACTGATGCGCGCGATCGCGGCGCAGGACAAGGCGATGGTGGCGCGGGCAAACGGCGTCGGGCCCAAACTGGCCGAGCGGATCGTGCGTGAGTTGAAGGACCGGGCGGGCGGCATCGCGCTTGGTAGCGGCGGTACGGGAATGGCGAGCGCCGGAACGTCGACGGATGCGGTCTCCGCACTCGCCAATCTGGGTTTCCGTCCCGCAGAAGCCGCTGCCGCCGTGGCGTCGGCCGAGGACGAACTGGGGAGCGATGCCGGGCTTGATGCGCTGGTCCGGTTGGCGCTCAAAAAGGCGGCACGATGACGGACGACCGGTTGACGACGCCAAACCGGCGGCCCGAGGATGTCGATGCGGCGCTCCGCCCCCGGACGCTCGACGATTTTGTCGGGCAACGCGCGGCGCGAGAGAATTTGAGGGTCTTCGTGTCGGCGGCGCGCGCGCGGGGTGACGCGCTTGACCATGTGCTCTTCTTTGGACCGCCGGGTCTCGGCAAGACGACGCTGGCGCAGATCGTTGCGCGCGAAATGGGGGTCGGGTTTCGCGCCACCAGCGGCCCGGTCATCGCCAAGTCGGGCGATCTGGCGGCGCTGCTGACCAATCTCGAGGACGGCGACGTCCTGTTCATCGACGAGATCCACCGCCTTCAGCCCGCGGTCGAGGAGGTACTGTACCCGGCGATGGAGGACCGCGCGCTCGACCTGATGATTGGCGAGGGGCCGTCCGCACGCAGCGTCCGGATCGACCTGCCGCGCTTCACGCTGATCGGGGCGACCACGAGGCAGGGTTTGCTGACGACGCCGCTGCGCGACCGGTTCGGCATTCCGGTCAGGCTGCAATTCTATACGGTCGAGGAATTGACCCGGGTGGTAACGCGGGCGGCGGGTCTGCTTGGCTTGGCGATCGCACCCGAAGGCGCGCGCGAGATCGCGGGAAGGGCACGCGGGACGCCCAGGATCGCGGGACGGCTGCTGCGCCGGGTCCGCGATTTTTCCGATGTCGCGGGCGAGGCAATAGTCGACGCGCGGGCGGCGGACACCGCGCTCAACCGGCTGGAGGTCGACACGCTAGGGCTTGACGCGATGGACCGGCGCTATCTGATGATGATCGCGGACGTCTATCGCGGCGGACCGGTAGGCGTCGAAACGCTCGCGGCGGGCCTGAGCGAGCCGCGCGATACGATCGAGGAAGTGATCGAGCCGTATCTCATTCAATTGGGGCTGGTCGCGCGGACGGCGCGGGGGCGATGCCTCAATCCGATGGGATGGAAGCATCTCGGTCTCAATCCGCCCGCCGGGTCGCAGGACGAGTTGTTCGAGCGGTAATTCCGCGCGTTGGAGGCAAACCGGAAGGTATCGCTGAATGGATCATGGCGCCTTCGGCGATCATCTGTTAGCCGGTCCGCATGCCCGCTTCCGTCGCTGCATCCGCGTCCGCGCGTGAAATCCTGACCCGCCTTCACGACGTGATGGCGGCGCGGACGCCGGCGCAGGCGAAGTTGAATGCGGTCGTGAACATCATCGGCGAAGCGATCGATAGCGAGGTCTGTTCGATCTATCTGCTTCGCGAAGGCGTGCTGGAGCTGTTCGCGACCCGCGGACTTGCCCAGGCAGCGGTGCATGTCACCAAGCTGGCGCTCGGCGAAGGACTGGTGGGCACGATCGCTGACGACGTCGGCGTCCTCAATTTGGATGAAGCGGCGAGCCATCCCGCCTTCGCCTACAAGCCCGAAACCGGTGAGGACCGTTTTCACAGTTTCGCCGGCGTCCCTATCATCCGCCGCGAACGCGCGGTCGGGGTGCTGGCGGTGCAGCATGTCGAGCAGCGGCGATACGCCGATATCGAGATCGAGGCGCTTCAGACGGTTGCGATGGTCCTGTCCGAACTGATCGCCAATGCCGGGCTGATCGACCCGGCAAGCGCCGCGGGCAATCGTTCGCAATCGACGCTCGCGATGCGTCTGTCGGGGCAGAAACTGGTCGACGGGATGGGCGCGGGCCAAGCGGTGTTTCACCAGCCGCGCATCCTGATCGAGCATACCGTCGCCGAGGATACCGATGCGGAGCGTCACCGAGTCTATGCCGCGTTCGACAAGATGCGTACGCAGATCGACCGGATCATGCACGAGGCCGATTTCGGCGTCGGCGGCGAACATGACGAGGTGATCGCGACGTACAAGATGTTCGCTTATGACGAAGGCTGGGCGCGCCGGATCAACGAGGCGATCGATTCCGGACTGACCGCGGAGGCCGCGATCGAGCGCGTCCAGCAGCGAACGCGCCAGCGCATGCGGCAGATCGACGATCCGCTGCTCGCGGACCGGATGCATGATCTGGAGGACCTGTCGAACCGCCTGTTGCGGATCGTTTCAGGCCAGATGGGGACGGCGGCGCAACTGGGACTCCGGCAGGATACGATCCTGATCGCCCGCAATCTGGGTCCGGCGGAATTGCTCGAATATGACCGGCGACGGCTGAAGGGCGTGATCCTGGAGGAAGGATCGCTGACCGCGCATGTCATCATCGTCGCGCGCGCGATGGGGGTGCCGGTGCTGGGCCGCGTACGTGAAGTCCGGCAGATGATCGCCGATGGCGACAAGCTGCTGCTGGATTCGAGCGAAGGCAGCGTGTTCGCCCGGCCGTCCGCGGCGATGGAAGAAGCGTTCGAGGCGCGGCTGACGATGCGGCAGAAGCGTCGCGCGGCATTCGCGGCGTTGCGTGACGATCCGCCCGTCACGAAAGACGGTTTCCGGCTGACGCTGATGGTCAACGCAGGGTTGCGCGACGACGTCGCCGCGCTGGATATCGTTGGCGCGGACGGCATCGGCCTGTTTCGCACCGAGTTTCAGTTTCTCGTCTCATCGACGCTGCCGCAACGGGAGCGGCAACAACGATTGTACCGCGAAGTGCTCGACGTCGCAGGTGACAAGCCGGTCGTATTTCGCACCGTCGATGTCGGCGGAGACAAGGCGCTCCCTTATCTCAAAATCGCGGACGGCGGCGAGGAAAATCCGGCAATGGGTTGGCGCGCGCTGAGACTGGCGCTGGACCGGGACGGTTTGATGAAAGCGCAGGCGCGCGCCCTGATCGAGGCGGGCGCGGGCCGGACGCTGAACGTGATGTTCCCGATGATCAGCGAAGCGTGGGAATTCGCCGAGGCCAAGGCCTTGTTCGAGGCGCAGCGCGAATGGATCGTAAAGCGCAACAAGCGCGTACCGAACGAGATCCGCTACGGCGCGATGCTGGAGGTGCCGAGCCTGGCGGAACAACTCGATCTGTTGTTGCCGCAGGTCGACTTCCTTTCGATCGGGACCAACGACCTGACGCAATTCCTGTTCGCCGCGGATCGCGGCAACCCGCGGCTCGCGGAGCGGTATGACTGGCTCAGCCCGTCGATCCTCCGGTTTCTCGCGCGCGTCGTCGCACCCGCCACCGCAGCCGGGGTTCCGGTCGGCATTTGCGGCGAGATGGGCGGGCGGCCGCTTGAGGCAATGGCACTGATCGGTCTGGGGATCGAGCGGTTCTCCATCACGCCCGCGGCGGTCGGCCCGATCAAGGCGATGACGCGCTCGCTCGACAGGGGGCGCATCAAGTCGAAGATGACCGCGTTGCTGGCGCGGCCGCCGGGTAACATGCGCTCGGCTCTGGTGGACTGGGCATCGGCCGAAGGCGTCGAGCTGAACTGAGCCGCGCAACCGTCAACTGCCTCACGTTGACACACCGGGGGCGCTCTGTGATGAGTATGGTGCGATTGTGGGACGGGCCGACGTCGCTTCGGAGAGGACGATGGACGAGACAGCGCCCCTGCAAAGCGCGACCGCCACCGAAACTGCCGGGAATATGTTGCGGACAGCCCGCGAGGCGCAGGGACTGACGCTGAACGATATCGGCACGCAGACACGCGTTCCGACGCGGCATCTCCATGCGATAGAGGCGTCGGACTATGCCGAACTGCCCTCCGCGACCTATGCCGTCGGCTTTGCCAAGGCCTATGCCCGCGCGATCGGGGTCGACGAGGTCGAGATCGGCCGCCGCGTCAGGGTCGAGGTCGACCGGACGGGCGTTCGCGCGCCCGAATACCATCCCTATGAACCACGCGATCCCTCCCGCGTCCCGTCGCGCGGACTGGCGATCGCCGGGCTCGGCCTGGCTGTAGCCATATTGGTGCTGGCGCTGCTCTGGTATGGCGGGACGTTTGCGGGCCCGGACCGGGTAGAAACGGTCGTGCAGCAATCTCCCGCGGCGCGCGAGGCCGCAGTGCCCGTCGCACCCGCACCGGCCTTGCAACGGGCAGCCGGAGGCGATCAGGTCACGCTGACCGCGCAGGGCGACGTGTGGCTGAGGGTCTATGACGGCAAGAACGATACGTTGTTCATCGGCACGATGAAGGCGGGGGATCGATATGACGTGCCCAAACAGGCCGAAGATCCGATGATCAATGTCGGGCGGCCCGATCTGTTGCAGGTCACGCTGAACGGATCGGCGATCCCTCCGCTTGGCACCGCAGCGCGACCGATCAAGGACGTAAAGGTCAGCGCCGAGGCGATCGCCGCACGCGCCGGTGACGGACCGGCCAAAGAAGGACCAGCTGCGGGCACGGCATCGAATGCAGCCGCCGCTGCCGCCGGAACCTGACGGACGGGCGTCATTTTCGACCGACCGATCGTTTTTCTGTTCGTCGCATCGTTACGCCGTTATGGAGGGGCCATGCGTAAATTACTTATCTTTGCCACTGGATGCGCCGCGCTTACGAGCGCCGGCGCGAGCGCTCAATCGACCGTGGAGTCGCGGGTCGGACGACTGGAAAACGAGATGCGCGCGGTCCAGCGCAAGGTGTTTGCGAACGGTGCGCCGTCCGTCGTGCAGCCGGAGATCACAGCGGACAAACCGGTCGATACGCTGCCCGGAACTCCTGCGTCCAATGCGGTCGTCGATCTGTCGGCGCGGGTCAGCGCGCTCGAACAGCAGATG
Organism: Sphingomonas sp.; assembly: GCA_965219075.1. Taxonomy (GTDB): domain Bacteria; phylum Pseudomonadota; class Alphaproteobacteria; order Sphingomonadales; family Sphingomonadaceae; genus Sphingomonas. Next base: position 353,751 of record CBDCMM010000002.1, on the reverse strand, counting down.
GCGACGCTGACGGGACAGACCGAGGAGAACGGTCACCGTATCCGCGAGTTGCAGACCCAGTTCGATGCCTACAGGAAATCGGTGGATGCGCGCCTGACCGCCTCCGAGCGACCCGGTGCGGGGGGTGGCGGCGGGGCCGATACGACCGGCATCAGCGCTGCCCAGGCGAAGAATACGGGCGCGAGCAAGGCTGCCGCCGGTGATCCCGCGCGCACCGAGCGTGTTGCGGCGGTCGATAAGCCGTCATCGGGCGATGCCGCTGAGGACGCGTATCTTTACGGCTATCGCTTGTGGGATGCGAAACTCTATCCCGAAGCCGAAGCGCAGTTGAAGAAAGTCGTTGCCGATTATCCCAAGAGCCGCCGTGCAAGCTTTGCACAGAATCTGCTCGGGCGGGCGTATCTGGATGAAGGCAAGCCGAGCCTCGCGTCGATCGCCTTTTATGAAAATTACAAGAAAATGCCCGAAGGGGAGAGGGCGTCCGACAGTCTTCTCTATCTTGGGCAGGCGCTGTTGACGCTCAAAAAACCCGCGGATGCCTGCAAGGTCTATGGCGAACTGTCCGATGTCTATGGTGCACGGTTGTCGGACGATGCCAAGGCGCGCCTGGCCGCGGGTCGAACCGCTGCAAAGTGCGGATAGTCGCACGCACGGCATCGATCACGGCGCGGTCGCCGCGGCGGCGGAGCGGTTCAGGGCACGATTATCGACGCTAAGCAATGCGTCGCGGGTAGTGCTTGCAGTGTCGGGCGGTCCCGACAGTATGGCGATGCTGGCACTTGCGCGCGAGTCCGCGATCGATGGCGTGAGCGTCGCGACCGTCGATCACCGCTTGCGTGAAGGATCGCGCGAAGAAGCCGGGATGGTCGGTGCGGTCTGCGGACAATTTGGGTTCGATCACGCAATATTGGCGCCATCAGCGCCGATTGCGGGCGCGAGCATCCAGGCCAAGGCGCGCGCGGCGCGATACGGGTTGCTGGCCGGCCATGCGCGTTCCATCGGGGCCGGAGCGATCGTGACCGCGCATCACCGAGACGATCAGGCGGAGACGTTTCTGATGCGCGCGATCCGGGGTTCGGGCGTCGCCGGGCTTGCCGCGATCAGGGCGCGGACGACGATTGCGGCGATCGCCGTGGTCCGTCCGCTGCTGGATTTCGGCCGATCAGAGTTGCACGCCATCGCGCAGGCAAGCGGGCTGCCCTTCATTCGCGATCCGGCCAATGATGATATGCGGCACGACCGGACGCGCATCCGCGACTTGCTCGCTCGAACGCCCTGGCTGAAGCCCGAGGGATTGGCGTCGAGCGCGCGACATCTGGCCGAGATCGATGCGCTGCTCGGTGGAATGGTCGATGAAATGTGGCGAACGAGGATCGAGGAGAGCGGAACGGTCGTACGATTCGCCGCCGATGATTTGCCCCGTGAGTTGCAGCGCAGGATCGTCAGGCGGGCGATCGGCCGCGTGCGGTCGCTCGGCGGTATCAGCAAACCGGAATGGAACGAGGCGGACGGCGTCGAGTTGCTGATCGATGCACTGACAACGGGGCGATCGGCGACCAAAGCGGGCGTCATGGTCATCCCGGATGCCGGGCGGTGGTGTTTTCGCATCGAGCTCGTACGTAAAAAAACATCCTGACGCGACGGCTTTTGTTCCATTGCCATTAACCTGCATACGCCTATCTTGAGAGGTGAAAGGCAGGCTATGAACGACAACGACAAGCAACCGGGCAATAACGGCGGAAATCCGTGGATGAAGAGCTTGCTCATCTGGGTCGGCATTCTGCTTGCGCTGTTCTTGTTCGTGAACATGTTTGAAGGCCGCAATTCGCAGGCGAGCGGCAACACGATCGCGTATTCGTCATTCCTCGACAAGGTGGACGAAGGGACGGTCAAGGACGTCAACATCAGCCGCGACATTATTTCCGGCACGCTGACGAGCGGCGACAAGTTCCGCGCCTATCCGATCCAGGACTCGACGCTGGTACCGAAATTGCGCGAGAAGAACGTCACGATCACGGCGAAGCCCGAGGACGGCCCGTCGATCTGGATGGTGCTGCTGTATCAGTCGCTGCCGTTCCTGCTGTTCCTTGGTGTTGCCTTTTTCTTCCTGCGCCACATGCAGAAGAATTCCGGTTCGGGCGCGATGGGCTTCGGCAAGTCTAAGGCAAAGATGCTGACGCAAAAGGAAGGTAAGGTCACCTTCCAGGACGTCGCCGGCATCGACGAGGCGCGCGAGGAACTTGAGGAGATCGTCGAGTTTCTGAAGGATCCGACCAAATTCGCGCGGCTTGGCGGCAAAATTCCAAAGGGGGCGTTGCTGGTCGGTTCGCCCGGCACCGGCAAGACGCTGCTCGCCCGCGCGATCGCAGGGGAGGCTGGTGTGCCGTTCTTCACTATTTCGGGTTCGGACTTTGTCGAGATGTTCGTCGGCGTCGGCGCGAGCCGCGTCCGTGACATGTTCGAGCAGGCCAAAAAATCGGCGCCGTGCATCGTCTTCATCGATGAGATCGACGCGGTCGGGCGTCATCGCGGCGCCGGCCTCGGTAACGGCAATGACGAGCGCGAACAGACGCTCAATCAGCTGCTCGTCGAAATGGACGGGTTCGAGGCGAATGAGGGGATCATCATTATCGCCGCGACCAACCGTCCGGACGTGCTCGACCCCGCCTTGTTGCGGCCCGGCCGGTTCGACCGGCAGGTCGTCGTGCCGCGACCCGACATCGAGGGGCGGATCAAGATCCTAGAAGTTCATATGAAAAAGGTGCCGCTTGCGCCTGACGTCGATCCGCGGACGATTGCGCGCGGAACGCCGGGCTTTTCGGGTGCAGATCTTGCCAATCTGGTTAACGAGGCGGCGTTGACGGCCGCGCGCAAGGGAAAACGTCTGGTCGCGAGCGCCGAGTTCGAGGAGGCCAAGGACAAGGTCATGATGGGCGCCGAGCGGCGTTCGATGGTAATGACCGACGATGAGAAGCGGATGACCGCCTATCATGAGGCAGGGCATGCGATCGTCGCGCTTCACGAACCCGCGTCCGATCCGATCCATAAGGCAACGATTATCCCACGCGGGCGTGCGCTCGGCATGGTCATGCGGTTGCCCGAGCGTGACAGCTATAGTTACCACCGCGACAAAATGTACGCCAATCTGGCGGTCGCGATGGGCGGGCGCGTCGCCGAGGAAGTCATCTTCGGTTACGACAAGGTGTCGTCGGGCGCCTCGGGCGACATTCAATATGCGACCGGGCTTGCGCGCGACATGGTGACGCGCTGGGGCATGTCCGACAAGGTCGGGCCGGTCGAGTATGCGCAGCCCGAGGGTGAGACGTATCTCGGTTATTCATCGAGCCAGCCGGCGCGGATGTCGAACGCGACCGCGCAACTGATCGACGACGAGATCAAGAATATCGTCGAAGGCGGTCTCGATCGCGCCAAGCATGTATTGAGCGAGCATATCGACCAGCTTCATGCACTGGCGGGAGCGTTGCTGGAATACGAGACCCTGACGGGCGACGAAATCAAAAAGCTCGTCGCGGGCGACGATATCGGCCGGATGGATCAGGGTCCGAAATCGCCGAGCGTTCCGGCAGCCGGAACGTCGATCCCGAAAACCCGGCGCCCGACAGGACCGTTCGGAACGCCGCGTCCGCTTGGTGCGTGACCGCACGCCGTCTCGTCAAGGAGGCGGCGTCCTGGAAACGAGTGTCCCTGCTTGTGAAACTTTAGGTTGCGTCGCGGGTCTTTGACCGTAAGCACGCCGCGGTCGCGGGCAGGATGAAGATTGGTGGTCGCGGGGCTGACACACCGTACAGGAGACACTCATGCGCTATAATCGACTGGGCAGCACCGGGCTGTTCGTCTCCGAACTTTGCCTCGGCACAATGACGTTCGGCGGGGCGGGTTTCTTCGAGTATATGGGCGGATTGAAGCAGGACGAGGCGGATCCGCTCGTCAAGGCTGCGATCGATGCGGGCGTCAATTTCATCGACACCGCGAACGTCTATTCGCAAGGCTTGTCGGAACAGATCACCGGGCAAGCCATCAAGAACCTCGGCATTGCGCGTCAGGATGTAGTTCTGGCGACCAAGGTCATGGGTCAGATGGGGGACGGGCCGAATGCGCGCGGGCTCAGCCGGTCGCATATTCTCGAACAATGCCAACAAAGCCTTGAGCGTCTGGGCACCGATTATATCGATCTCTATCAGGTTCATGGGTTTGATCCGGCAACCCCCATCGAGGAAACGCTGGCCGCGCTCGAGACGCTCGTCCAGCATGGGCATGTGCGTTACATCGGCGTTTCGAACTGGGCGGCCTGGCAGATAGAAAAGGCGCGCGGTATCGCGGAACGCCGCTCTTTGGCGCATTTCGAAACGGTACAGGCTTATTATTCGCTGGCGGGTCGCGAACTGGAGCGTGAAATCATCCCGATGCTGAACGATGCGGGCATGGGACTGATGGTCTGGAGTCCGCTCGCCGGCGGGTATCTGACGGGTAAATATGAGAGCGGTGAGGGCGAAGGCCGACGCGATACCAATGCGTTTCCTCCAGTCGACGACGCGCAGGGACGCGGCGTTTTGGAAGCGATGCACGTTATTGCGGAAGACAAGAACGCGTCGATGGCCCAGGTCGCGCTTGCGTGGTTGCTGGCCCGAAGCGCCGTCACTACCGTCATCATGGGCGTAAAACGCATGGATCAGCTGCGCGACAATCTTGGATCGGTCGATGTCACGCTGGATCCAGAGAGTCTCGAAAAGCTGGATGAAGCGAGCAAGCTGAAAAAGGAATATCCGGGCTGGATGCTGGCGCGGCAGGGGAACGGGCGTCGCGTCGGTCCCAATGAAGCGCTCGAGGAGTCTTGAGGGGGCCTCATCCGTTCCGCGTGGGATTGCTGGGCGGATCGTTCAATCCGGCCCATCCGGGGCATCGGCGCATTACGCTTTCCGCCATCAATGCACTGGGACTGGATGAGGCCTGGTGGCTGGTATCGCCGGGCAATCCGCTAAAGGCCGGCAAGGATATGGCACCGCTGGCCGCGCGGCTGGCCTCTGCGAGGAGGATGGCGAGACGCAGCCGCATCCGCCCGACGAGCATCGAGGACGAACTCGGGACGCGATACACCTGTGATACGATTCGCGCTCTCCGGCGGCGGTTTCCCAGCAAGCAGTTTATCTGGCTGATGGGATCGGACAATCTGGCCCAGTTCCACCGGTGGAAAGACTGGCGAGGTATCGCGCACGCGCTACCGATTGCGGCGATCGTCCGACCGGGTTATGCTCGTGCCGCTCGCGTCGCGCCCGCGACGAGCTGGCTGCGGCACTTTCAAAGGTCCGCGGACGAGGCGAAGAACTGGACGACGTGGAGATTGCCGGCTTTCGTGCTGTTGCGTTTTCGCCCGGATCCGGCATCCGCCACCGAGTTGAGGGCGCGCGATCCCGATTGGTATCGGTCCGACGCTGACAGGAGTTGATTTGGCTGTTTCACAATCCGCGGTTCGTATAAGCGATCCCAATCATGTAGAAAAACTGATGAGGGTGATCCTGGAAAGTCTTGACGACGATCAGGCGGTAGAGACCGTTTCGATCCCGCTCGAAGGCAAGTCCTCGATCGCCGACTTCATGGTAATCGCGAGCGGCCGGTCGACCCGGCAGGTCGCATCGATGGCGACGAAACTGGCCGAAAAGATCAAGGCGGAATTCGGCCTGATAACGCGGATCGAGGGCCTGCCGACAGCGGACTGGGTGCTGATCGATGCGGGTGACGTGATCGTCCATCTGTTCCGCCCGGAAGTGCGCAGTTTTTACAATTTGGAGCGGATGTGGTCGTTCGGCGACGCACCGCCGCCGCAAGGCGAAAGCTGACCGGCGTCGGAGGCATGCGCTCTTGATGCTGCACATCATCGCGCGCGGACGGATCGGGCGGGGACCGGAGGCGGAGCTGGTCAATCGCTATCTGAAACGGATGCAATGGCCGACGCGCATCACCGAGCTTTCCGATGCGGCGAGCCGGTTGCCGCCGGTAACGGTGGAAGCCAGATGCGTCATGCTTGACGAGCGTGGACAGACGCTGTCATCGCGTGGGTTTGCCGATCTGATCGGGCAGTGGCGCGACGACGGGGTGCGCGAGACCCGGTTGCTGATCGGGGCAGCGGACGGCTTTACCTACCAAGAACGCGACGAAGCAGACATGCTCTGGTCGTTCGGCCAAGCGACATGGCCGCATCTGCTGGTGAGAGCGATGGTCGCGGAGCAACTATTCCGCGCGACCAGCATTCTTGCGGGCCATCCGTATCACCGGGAAAGCTGAGCGCGGCATGCGCAGGCGGATATCGATCGCCGCGTCTTTGCTGCTGGGATCAGGCTCGTTGCAGAACGCAACAGGAGGGCGATCCGAATAAGCGTTTAACAAGGACAAGACAGGCGGTCGAGGCTGCGGTAATTCGAGCGAATTCCATCGCGCGATCGCGTTGGGAGACCGGGCGAGGGAGATGGGCGATCGAATGATGACGCAAGGGAACACGGCCGCTACCGCGGCGCAACCCGCGCTGATGGTCGAGCCGATCCCGCGTAGTGCGAACGGGGCGGAGACGGTCGCGCCCGCCAGTGTCTATCGGCTGCCAGTGCGCGGGCGGCTCGTGACGGGGTTTGGCGAGATCAGCGAGGCGGGGGTGCGTTCGCGCGGGCTGACCTTTGCGGCGGGGGCCGGAAGCGCGGTGGTGGCACCAGCTGGCGGCGTCGTACGCTATGCGCGGCGGTTCCGCGATTACGGGACGATTATCATCATCGATCACGGCGATGACTGGATCAGCCTTGTCACCGGACTGGCGAGCGTACGCGCGGTGCGCGGCGCGACCGTCGCGATCGGCGCACCGATCGGCATCGTGCGCGGCGGCGACGATCCGCGCGTCACGGTCGAATTGCGGCGGCACGGCAAGCCGGTCGATATTGCCGCGCTGATCGACCGATGAAGCTGCGGACGGTCATGTGCGGTTCAGGCGGACACCGCTTTGATCCGCGACGGCAAACGGCTAAGGACATCGTCGTTTCTCCGACCTTGGGATCATAGATGGCTCGTCCGCTCCTGACCGCGACTGCAATCCTCGGTACGTTGACCCTCATTCCGATCGCGACGTCGGCAATGGCGGCGGTCGATTCCGATACCTACCGTGAATTCGACCAGTTCATCGACGTCTTCAACCGCGTCAAGGCCGACTATGTCGACAAGGTCGATGACAAGACGCTGATCAAGGGAGCGATCGAGGGGATGCTGCAAAGCCTCGATCCGCACAGCTCCTATGTCGACTCGATCGATTTTCAGAACCTGAAGATCATGACCGACGGCAATTATGGCGGTCTGGGTCTGACGGTGTCGATGGAGGACGGCGCGGTGAAGGTCGTTTCGCCGCAGGAGGATACGCCCGCCGCGCGCGCGGGGATCAAGCCGGGCGACTATATTACGCATGTCGACGGCAAGCTGATCTATGGCGATTCGCTGGATGAAGCAGTGGCGCTTATGCGCGGCAAACCCGGTACGATAATCACGATGGAGTTGGTACGGCCTGGCCGCGACAAGCCGGTCAACGTCACGATGAAGCGGGAAGTCATCGTGCAAAAGCCGGTCAAATGGGAAGTGCGCGGCGACGTTGGCTATATCAACATCAATACATTTTCGGAGGCGACCGGTGCCGATACGCGCGGCGCGATCATGGCGATCGATAAGTCGCTCGGACATCGTCCGCTCGGCTATGTCGTCGACCTGCGCGAGAATGGCGGCGGGCTGCTGACGCAGGCGATCGCAGTCGGTGACGCGTTCCTGGATCACGGCGAGATCGTATCGCAGCGGGGGCGTGAAAAGAGCGATATCGAGCGATATTACGCGCGTCCCGGCGACGATGCGCACGGATTGCCAGTGATCGTGCTGACCGATGCCGGCACCGCATCGGCATCCGAGATCGTTGCGGGCGCGCTGCAGGATCATCATCGTGCGATCATCATGGGCGAGAGGACGTTCGGCAAGGGATCGGTCCAGACGCTGTTGCCGCTCGGTCCCGAAACCGCGCTTCGGCTGACCACCGCGCGTTATTATACGCCGTCGGGCCGGTCGGTACAGGAGGGCGGCATCCAGCCCGACATCATGGTGCCGCAATTGTCCGATGCTGACTACAAGACCCGCCCGGTGTTTCGCGAAGATGATCTGCGTCGCCATCTGATCAACGAGGTGAAGGCGGACGACAAGATCATCGAGGAAGACACGAAAGCCGATCCGCGCTTCGCGGATACCGCCGAGTCCCTGAAAAAGCGCGGCATCGAAGATTTCCAGCTATATTATGCGCTGAAGACGATCGCGCGCCTGGGCGGCCCGGCGCAGGTCGCGCTGGCGACCAAGCCCGCGGTCAAGTGACGCAACGCGAGGAGGTCGCGGGCGGGCTTGCGCTGGCGGTCCCGGTCGCGCTTCTGGCGGGTGCGCTGATATCGCAGTATCTGGGCGGTCTGTACCCGTGCGAAATGTGCCATTGGCAGCGCTGGCCGCATTATGCGGCGGCCGTCGTCGCGCTGATCGCGTTCCTGACAAGGCGGCGCGGTATCCGCCGGACCTGCGTTATCCTGGCAGCGGTGCTGATCGCGGGTTCGGGTGCGATCGGCGTCTTTCACGCAGGCGTCGAATATGGTTGGTGGCAAGGGGTGACGACGTGCAGCTCGACGATCGACATGACGGGTACGACGAGCGCGGACCGGCTTGCCGCGATCATGCGTGCGCCGCTGATCCGCTGCGACGTAGCGCAGTGGCGGTTCGCCGGTATCTCGCTTGCGGGCTATAACGCGATCTTTTCGATCGGCGCGGCCGTCATTATCTTGGCGCTGATGAGGAAACCGGCATGAGCGAACGCACAAGGCAGCGGCATTGGCAACCGGGCGATAGCCGCAAGGCCGCGGACGCCATGATTCGTGTCGATCAGGCGGGCGAATACGGCGCGACGCGCATCTATGCCGGACAGCTGGCGGTAATGGGCGATCGTCATCCGATGGCGCGCGCGATCCGTCAAATGGCGCATCAGGAAGAACGGCATCGTGCGTTCTTTGACAGAATGATCGTGGAACGCGGTGTCCGCCCGACTATTCTGCAACCGTTCTGGGATGTCGCGGGGTTCGCGCTTGGTGCGGTCACCGCTGCGATCGGGCCAAAGGCGGCGATGGCGTGCACGGCGGCGGTCGAAACCGAAATTGACAAACATTATGCCGAGCAACTCGTCGAGCTGGGCGACAGTGATCCCGAATTATCCGACGCCATTGCCGATTTCCAGGCCGAAGAGCTAGAACACCGCGACCATGCGATTTCGGCGGGTGCGGAGGATCTGATAGGTTATCCTGTTTTGAGCGGATTGATTAGAATGGGCTGCAAGGTTGCGATCGCCGCCGCGAAGAGGGTCTGAGGATGCGTATGATGATTAAAATCCTGGCCGGTATAACTGCCATCGTTGCGGCGCCGGTATCCGCGCAGCAGACCGCAGGGCCCGGCGTTCTTCCGGTGGAGCGGGTGAGCGCGCCCGGCCCGGTATCCAAGAGCGCGCCGGTCAACGGGGTGCTGACACTGTTCGGGAACGAGCGCTGCCCGACGGATAATTCGGGAAATGAGATCGTCGTATGTGTCCGCCGCGGGGCCGAAGAGCAGTTCCGTGTTCCCAAGGAACTGCGAGAGTTCAAGGTCACGCCGGAGAATGCAAGCTGGGCAGCGAAGGCGCAGGCGACGCTTGACGCGGGCGTCGGTGTAAACGGTACGGGTAGTTGTTCGGCGGTCGGACCAGGCGGACAAACCGGTTGTTTCCTGCAACAGACGCGCGAAGTCCGTACGGCGAACGCCGATCGAAAGGCGCAACAGTCTGAGGGCAAGTGATCGGGTCTGCGGCAAGCTGCGCCCGGCACGATAGGGCCGTGATCCGGTGACCGGCGTCGTCAACATCGCTTTCCTGCTATTCCCCGGTTTGACTGCGCTCGATCTTGTCGGACCGGCGCAGGTTCTGTCACGAATGGGCAATGTCCGGATCGATGTTGTCGCACGGGATATGTCGCCGGTCAGTACCGATGCGGGTTTTGCGATCGTTCCGACTGCCGAGTTTTCCAGCGCGCCCCGTCCGGCCATTTTGTGCATTCCCGGCGGCCTTGGTGTCAACGATGCCATGGAAGATCGTGCCGTGATGGACTGGGTTCGAAGCGCAGCGGCGGACGCCGAATGGATCACGAGCGTATGTACCGGTTCGCTGTTGCTCGGCGCGGCCGGTCTGCTCCGCGGTTACCGCGCGACCTGTCACTGGGGGCAGCACCATCATCTGGCGGCTTTCGGTACGATCCCTGTCCGGGAGCGCGTCGTGTTCGACCACAATCGCGTCACCGGAGGCGGCGTGACGGCGGGTATCGACTTCGCCCTTGCCTTGATCGCGGCGATCAGGGGAGAGGCGCAGGCAAAACTGGTTCAACTCAGCCTGGAATATGATCCCGCTCCACCGTTCGACGCGGGTTCCCCCGACAAGGTCGAGCAGGAAGTGCTGGAACGATATCGAAAGCTTGCAGCCGTGAGCGGCCCGGACCGCGATGCGCGCACCTTGGCAGTAGCGGAGCGCCTCAGTCGCGGGTAGCCCTCATCCCGCGTACGCGGTGCCAGACATAGGCCGCGACGATCAGGATCAGGATGATTCCGATTGCCAGATCGGCTTGATGAAATGCAGCCTTGACGCGCGGATCGCTGTTCCATTTGTCGCCGAGCTTCATCCCGACCCAGGCAAGGCCGAAACACCAGGGCCATGAGCCGATAAAGGTGTAGAGGTGGAAGGGCAGCAGGCGCATGCGCGAAACACCGGCCGGAAACGCGATGAACGAGCGAATGACGGGCAACAGGCGTCCGATCAGCACCGCGACGCCGCCATAGCGTTCGAAGAAGCGATCCGCAGCGTCGATCTCGCCCGGTCCGATCAGCAGATACTTGCCCCAGCGCAGAGCAAGCGGGCGACCGCCATGCTTACCGACTTCGTAAGCGACGATCGAGCCCAGATTGCATCCGACCGCGCCCGCGGTCGCGGCGAGATAAAGGTCAAACCGACCGGTCGATACGAGGTAACCCGCAAACGGCATGATGATTTCAGAGGGGAGAGGGATGCAGGCGCTTTCTATCGCCATCAGAAGAGCGATGCCGATATAGCCGCCGCCCGAGATCACGTTGATCGTGAAAGTAGCGAGCGCGGAGAGGATCGTTTCGAACATGATCGCCGATTGGGCGATCAGTCCGCCGCGGTCAATCGGAACTGCGCTCCCTTCGGATGGTTGATCGGACATGAAAGATATGAAGCTTCACGACGGACGCACGATGCCGCAACTCGGCATGGGCACCTGGCAGATCAGCGATGCGCAGGCACCCGCGATCGTCCGGCAGGGTCTGGATACCGGATTCCAATTGGTCGATACCGCCGCAATCTATGAGAATGAACGCGGCGTAGGCAAAGGCATCGCAGGAACGGATGTCTGGATCACGACCAAATTGTGGAATGATCGCCAGAACGATGTCGAAGCGGCGATGGATGAAAGCTTATCACTTTTGGGGCTCGAAGCGGTTGATCTTTATCTGATGCATTGGCCCGCGCCAGGGCAGGATCAATATGTCGACGCCTGGAAACGCATGATCGACCTGCGCAAAAGCGGCAAAGCCAAATCGATCGGAGTATCGAACTTCCTGCCGGAACATCTCGACGCGATCATCGCGGCGACGGACGTCGTTCCAGCCGTCAATCAGATCGAGTTGCACCCCAATTTTCAACAACGTACGCTCCAGGACTATCATCGCGAACATAATATCGTGACGCAAAGCTGGAGTCCGATCGGGCAGGGCAAGGAGCTTTTGAGCAATCCGACGATCACGCAGATTGCCGACAAACATCATCGATCCGCGGCACAGGTCGTAATCGCCTGGCATCTGGCCAAGGGATTTTCTGTGATTCCTAAAGCATCGAGCGCGGAGCATCTAAGCGACAATTTCGCTGCAAATGATTTGACGCTCAACGCTGACGATATGGATCAACTGGATGTGATGGACGACCCGGAAGGCCGGATGGGTCCCGATCCGATGTCGATGTAGCATTCGGTCGGCGCTGAGGCTTTAGTCCGGTCGGCCCTCGGTCAATGCCGTGTGGGCCAGCTTAAGATCTTCAACGAACCTGAGATATTCTTCATCAGCCCTGGCCTTGTCGGGAATGCGCAGCAGATAGCTTGGGTGAACGGTGATCCATGCCGTACCGCCATCGGGCAAATCCCGCGCCTGTCCGCGTTCGCGTCCAATCGTCACAATGCGACCAAAGAGCGAGCGCGCTGCCGTCGCGCCGAGAGCGACCGTCACCTTGGGCTGAACCAGTATGGATTCCTGTTCGATCCACCACCGGCAGGCATCGATTTCGCCCGTGCCCGGTTTCGAATGAATCCTGCGTTTGCCGCGTTGCTCGAATTTAAAGTGCTTGACCGCGTTGGTGACATAGGCGCGCGACCGGTCGATCCCGGCTTGACCAAGTGCGCGATCGAACATCTGTCCGGCCGGTCCGACAAAGGGGCGGCCCGCAAGATCCTCCTGATCGCCGGGCTGTTCCCCAACGAACATCATGTCGGCATCGACCGGTCCTTCGCCGAACACGGTCTGGGTTGCCGGCCGGTAAAGCGGGCAGCGCGTGCATCCGGCGGCTTCGTCGCGCAGCGCCTCCCATGCCGCGCGGGCATTGCCCCCAATCGCGCCGCGTGCGGTTTCGATCATCTTGCTCTCCCTTGCCTGTGCCGAGGCCAGCAACGCCGGAATCAGCGCGGTCTCGGGCATGTTCTTCCAGTATTTCCGCGGCATTTCCTTCAGCATCGCACCGACCTTGACCCGGGCGGGATTGAAGATGCCGGCGTAGTAGGTTTTCCAGACCTCTTCGGTCGGATCGCCGTCCGGCGCATCGCTTTTGGTCGCGCCGGGTCCTTCCGAAAGCGCGGTGCCGTCCCAATGGAGCGAGAGGTCTGGGGTCAGGATCGACCAATGCATGCTTGCGAAGCGATTGACGAAGAATGCGGCGTTGGCTCGGACAATATGGTGTTCGGGTTCGTACCAGGCGACGTAGCGCGACTGACCATCGGTTGCGATTTCACGGAAGCGAAGAAAGGCACGCATCTTGTGAATGTCACGACGGACCGTCTTTGCCAGCCCTTCGAGCCGACGCACAAGCGGGTCGGCGCGGTCGTCGATCAGGCGGGATTCGCTTCGCAGCCGGTTGAGCAACATGTAAAGCAGTGCGAACCGTTCCGGATCGGACGAAAGGATCGCATCGCGGGCGAGCGCAAGGAAAGCACGCGGGACAGAAAAACCGGCTCCGTTGGTAGTAGCCGGATCGGTGGTGTGGAGCGCGAACAGGTCGCTCGCGGAAGAGCCGACCTGCCATATCACGCGATCGGGCGGCACGCCTTGCGCTGCAAGCATCCGCGCAGCGTTGCGCCAGCCGTCAAAATCGTCGGGTTCGGAAAGCGTTACCGTCGTCACGGGGCCATCAGCATGATCGCGGCCGGGTCTCTGGAAATTTCTGCGCTACGGACACTGCCATGCTCCGCTGAATGAATCGACAGATTGTTTCTTGCGGCCAAGAGGCGGTCAGGCGGCGAAAAGTTCCAGCTGTTGCTTTTTCGGACCGACGACCGGACGCAGATCGTCGCGATCGGCAAGTGATACGGGCTTCCAGTCGTCAGCGACGATGAAGGGCCGAATCTTAGCGACAGATACGGTGAGCCGCGCGACATCATCGAGCCGCAAGCGTCGCCAGCGACGGCTGCTGAGTATCGCCCCGACCGCCTTTACGCCGAGCCCGGGCACGCGGAGCAATGTTTCGCGCGGAGCCCGGTTCACGTCCACCGGAAACGCGCCGCGAAACTTCAGCGCCCATGCAAGTTTGGGATCGATATCGAGTGGAAGCATTCCGGTTTGATCATCGGTTGCCGCCACCACTTCGGCAGGTTTGAAGTCGTAAAAACGCATTAGCCAGTCGGACTGGTACAGCCGGTGTTCGCGCATGAGCGGCGGACGCTTGAGCGGCAGGACCGCACTTGCATCGGGGATGGGGCTGAAAGCCGAATAATAAACCCGGCGCAGGTTGAACCGGTCATAAAGCGTCGATGCCTTGGTGACGATGTCGCCGTCAGTCGCGGCGTCGGCGCCAACGATCATCTGCGTCGACTGTCCCGCAGGAGCAAAACGGGGCGCCGATTTGTAACGCTTGCGGTCTCCGCCCATGTCGAGAATGTTCCGTTTGGTGTCGGACATCGCGTCCTCGATGCGCTTGGCCGATTTTTCGGGGGCAAGCCGCGTCAGCCCGCCGACCGTCGGGAGCTCCACGTTGATCGAAACACGGTCGGCGTGCAATCCCGCCTGATGGACAAGGGCCGGATCGGCATCGGGAATCGTCTTCAAGTGAATATAGCCGCGGAATAGATGATCCTCTCGCAAGGACCGAGCGACTTCGACAAGCTGTTCCATCGTGTAGTTTGACGACCGGATGATCCCCGACGACAGGAACAGTCCCTCGATGTAGTTGCGTTTGTAGAATGCGATGGTGAGGTCCACCACCTCCTTCGCAGTGAAGCGGGCGCGACGGACGTTCGAACTTTTGCGATTGATACAGTAATGACAATCAAAAATGCAGCTGTTGGTAAGCAGGATTTTCAGCAGACTTATACAGCGGCCGTCGGGCGCATAGGCGTGACAAATCCCCATCCCCTCGGTCGAACCCAATCCCTTGCCGTCGGCCGAATTACGCTTCGCGGTTCCCGACGACGCACAGGAAGCATCATATTTCGCGGCGTCGGCAAGAATTTCCAGTTTTTGCCGAGTGTCGAGCTGTGCCATTTGTTCTCAATACGTTCCGACGAAAAATATCACAACAAATTCATGCAAATCCATGTCTCAAAAAATGTTCGGCAAACTGGCAATGCATCGCGATACCTTGCGCCATCACTGGCTCGTCGATTGTCATTCGCGTGTTGTGGAGCGGAGGATTAGTCAGCGGATCGGTGCCTTCGGCCGCGACACCGATGAACGCCATCGCACCGGGAATTCTTTCGAGGACGTAGGAGAAATCTTCTCCGCCCATGATCGGAGCGTTCATTTCCAGCCACCCCGACGGCCCGCCGACCGCGGTCGCGGCCTCGCGCATTAGCGCGGTCGCACGAGGATCGTTCATTGTTACCGGATAGCCCGCTTCGATCTCGGTATCGGCGGACATGCCGTGCGCGGCGGCGATGTTGCGCACGATCCGGTCGAATGCTTCGCCGGTCGCGCTCCGGGTTTGCGGCGACAATGTGCGCAGCGTTCCCATCAAGTCGACGGCCGCCGGGATGATGTTGTGCGACGACCCCGCGTTGATCTTGGTGATCGTAAGCACCGCCGGATCGGAAACGGGAACCGTGCGTGCGATCATGGTTTGAAGCGCGCCGACAATCTCGCATGCGACGGGGATCGGGTCGAGACAATCCTGGGGCATCGCCGCGTGGCCGCCCCGTCCGTGGATCGTCGCGCGCACCGTATCGGTCGAAGCGAGCAACGGGCCGCTGCGGCCGACCACGGTACCGCGCGGCATGTTCGGCGAGATGTGGAGCGCAAATGCGGCACCGGGCGCGGGGTCATCGAGCAGGCCGTCCTCTATCATAAACCGCGCGCCGTGATGCCCCTCTTCGCCGGGCTGGAACATGAAGACGATGGTTCCGGGAATGTTGTCGCGCCGTTCGCAGAGGACGCGCGCGGCGCCGACAAGCATCGCTGTGTGCGAATCGTGACCACAGGCATGCATCGCACCCGCCGTTCGCGAGGCGTAATCGAGACCGGTTTCCTCCTGCATCGGCAGCGCGTCCATGTCGCCGCGCAACAACACAGTGCGACCGTTATCCCCGCCGCGCAGAACAGCGATCAGACCCGTTGTCGACGGGCCTTCGCAAAATTCGAGCGGCAGGCCGGCGAGCGCGGATTTTATCTTTTCGATCGTGCGGGGGCAATGCAGGCCGAGTTCGGGATCGGCATGGATCGCGCGGCGAAGCGCGATAGTATCGGGGAGCACCGTCTCACCGATCGCGCGCCAGTCGTTGACGTCGGTCATATCGTTCATGTCGCATTCCTTCCGAGCATTTGCGCTTATCCGTTGGCGGCCCCGTTCCAAACCCGATCACCAGAACCGACTGCCGGGTACCCCTTTGAACGGACCGGCAACCTTGTCCGTTATCCAACCCCCGTAGAAGCCTCCGGGTTGCGGCTCGACGCGCTCGCCGTCGACAGAACAGCGATCAAAAGGCGCGGCGTAGAAGGCGATATGATTGCGCAAGATGCGAAATTCCGAGGTGGGATCGGGGTACCCCCAGGCTGCATCTGCAAAACACTCATCGCCGATGATGACATCATAGTAGCGAGCGTTTCCCTTCCATTCGCAAAAGCTTGTCCGGGTGTTTGGACGCAACACCGGCATCAAGATATCGCTCTGCGGACAGTAATATGTCGGAGGATGAGACGTTTCGAGGGTGCGGACGGCGGCGCGCGTATCGACCAGTAGCGTCCCGCGATGAATGATCCGGACATGCGCGTTCGTCGGCTGAGCGACCGCGGGCCGGGGATAGTCCCAGACACTTTCCTGATCGGCCCGTACGGGATCGCGTGCGATTCGAGTCATGATCGATTAGGCCCCATGGTCTCAACCAACCCAAATGCGTTCGCGGTACCATTTTGTGATAATGTATTTAACGCCCCCGCGAACTTTCATGCCGTGATGCAGCGTCGCGGTATTAAGCGAACCGTCAGGCCGCCGATTGTTCCAGGCGAGGAGCTTGCCGGTTTCAGGCTGGACGATCTTGTCGATCGACTTGAACCGCGTCGCCCCGCCGGCCTCGGGTTCGTTCAGATAGATCATGACGGTCCATGTGCGATTGCCCGATCGGCCGCAATACCGTTCGAAATCGATGCCCTTGGGTTCGAAATAGTCGGTATGCCCCTTGAACTCCTGACCGACCGCGTAACGCTGACCCTGTATCGACTCGCCGAATTCGGGGGACAATCCGGTCAGTGCGGAAATCTGCGCTTCCACGGCGACGACCGCGGGATCATCGGCCGCAAGATCGCAGGTTTCGCTGGTGCGGAAAGCGGTGTCCCCGTTCGGATCGGACAGTGTGGACGGACGGCGGACGCGGTCGATGCGGTCGATAAGGTCCGCGCAGAGTTCGGGTGAAAGAAAATTCCTGCGAAGAAACAGCGTCAGCTTCGCGCTCGGCACGCGCTGAACGCCGGGCTGCGCGAGAATGTTGGCGATGACGGGTTCGGCGGACAGGCCGCTACCGAGCCGCGGAGGTTTCGTCGTATCGACCATGTCATCGTCTTTAATCATCGGGTTCCGCCTGTTCTAGCGTCGCGCAACCGTTTATCATGGTTTACGAAGTTTCAAGACTTTGCCGTAAGGGCGGGAACATGAGATGGATATTGTGCCAGTGCGGGACAGAGTGCGGGACAGGATGAATCGATGCGATTGAAACTCGACGCGCGCGGCCGTCGCCTGTTGCGTCGACTGCCGGTCGTAAATGCCTATACGGCGGCGGAGCTTGTGCTGATGGCGGCGCTTGCAATGCAGGTTGCGCGTTTCGCATGGGTGCTGGCGACGCCCGTGTCGCCGCTGGGAGATTGGCGGCCGGCGACGCCAGTGCTCGGCGCCGATGCGCGGGATATATTGAGCGGTTTCGACCCGTTTTTCCGGCTGGACCAGCAAGCGCAGACCTCGACCGTGACACCGTTGCAGCTTGTCCTGTACGGAACGCGCATAAACGAGGCGATGGGGCGCGGATCGGCGATCATCGCGGGGGCGGACGGGTTGCAGCGAAGCATCAGCGTCGGTGACGAGATACAGCCCGGCGTCCGATTAAAGGCGGTTGCGTTCGATCATGTCACGCTGGAGCGCGGCGGGGTCGACGAGAACCTGTTCATCGATCAGTCAGGGGCGAACGCGGATGCCGGCGGCCCGGCCGGCTTGCCGGGACCGGGTGCTGACGGCGCGTCATCGGGGTCGATCGATCCAGCAGCATCATCGGGCGAAACACGCGGCATAGGGTTGGCGCAATTGCAAAGCGATATCGGTTTCATTCCCCGTCTGGACGGCGGGCGGATCAGCGGGCTGGCCGTCCGTTCGCAGGGGACTGGAACCGCGTTTCGCGAGATCGGGTTGCGCGAGGGCGATGTGATCACCGCGATCGCGGGTCAGCCGGTTGCGAGCGCGACCGACCTGCAACGGATCGTGACGCAATATGGCGGCGGCGGTAACATCCCGATCACCGTCGAACGTGGCAAGCAGACGCTGGGACTGTCCCTGACGATCGCGCCCAACTGATGCGGAACGGTTTTACCTCGCCGATCGCCGTGATTACTGCTGTCGCGGTGGTGGCAAGCCCCGTTGCCGCGCAGACGACGCTGAACGTCCGCGATGCCGATATCCGGGCGTTCATCGCCGATGCGGCGAAGGTGACGGGGCGGACTTTCATTATCGACAACCGGGTAAGCGGCAAGGTGACGGTGGTCACCGATCGTCCGCTCAGCCGTTCGGAATATTTCGAGGTCTTTCTTTCGACTCTGCGTGCCAACGGGCTGGTGGCGGTTCCGACGGCGGGCGGGGCGTTTCGCGTCCAGCCGGTCGACAATGCGGCGTCGCAGCCCGGGCGCGTGGGTTCGAGAGGTGCCGCGCGTAACAGCTTCGTCACGGAGATCGTGCGTTTGCGCGCGATCGATGCGGCGTTGGCGCTGGATACGGTGCGCCCGCTGGTCAGTCCGCAAGGATCGGTGACGGCGAACCGTGCGGGCAACAGCCTGGTCGTGGTCGATTTCGCCGACAATGTCAGCCGTGTCCGTCAGGTGCTGCGCCAGATCGATACCGAGACATCGCAAACCCGCGTGGTCGCGCTGAAAAACGCCGGCGCGCGGGAAATCGCAACCGCATTGCAGGGTTTGATCGGGGGCGGCGGCGCGGGCGGAAACGCTCCGGCGGGGCAAGGTGCGGCGGCGGGCGGTGGCGCGTCCGGTGTGTCGGTCGTCGCGATCGACAGTTCGAATTCGGTCGCACTGCGTGGCGATCCAACGACCGTCGCGCGGCTTGCACAGGTGGCGATCGATCTGGATCAGAAGGCGAAGAGCGGGACCGAGATCAGGGTCGTGTTCCTGGAGAATGCGGACGCCGAACAATTGTTGCCCGTGCTGCAACAACTGGTGGGACAGACGCCCGACCCGATCCAGGAAACGACGCTGTCGAGCGGGACGTTTTCGCAGAATGCCGGATCGACGGCGGGAAGCGGGTTCGGTGCGCGCGGTCCGGTGCCGGTGCAACCCGTATTTCCTGCGCAGGTCACAACCGGCGGCGGCGGTGCGACAACCGGGGATACGGCCGCGGCGGTTTCGACGCGGACGGCGAAGAACGCGGTCGTCGTGACGCGCTTTGTCGGTGCCAATGCGATCGTGATCGCAGCTCCCGCCGATATTCAGCGGCAGCTTGGCGAGGTCGTCCGGCAACTCGATACGCGGCGCCAGCAGGTGCTGGTCGAGGCGATCGTCGCCGAGGTGTCGGACAGCACCGCCAGTCAGCTGGGCGTCCAGTTCCTGCTTGCCGGATTGCCGGGCAGCGGCATTCCGTTCGCGGCGACCACCTATACCAATTCGGTGCCGAACCTGCTGACCATCGCCGGCGCGATCGGCGCGCGTCAGCTGAATACGACGACGACCACGATCAACGGGCAAACTACAACCACGCAGACCAACAACCCGATCTCCGACACGCTCGCGCAATCGGCGATCTCTTCGATTCTCGCGGCAAGCGGCGGGTTTGGGGGGATTGCGACGACGCTTGGCAATGACGCAGTCTTTGGCGGCATCATCAATGCGGTAAAGAGCGACACAAGCTCTAATCTGCTCCAGGCGCCGCATCTGATCACGCTCGACAATGCGCAGGCGCATATTCTGGTCGGACAGGAAATTCCGATCACGACGGGTCAGGCGCTGAGCAATAATTTCGACAATGCGTTCCGGACGGTCCAGCGGGAAAATGTCGGCATCCAGCTGGACGTCAAACCGCAGATCAATTCGAGCGGCGCGATCAAATTGTTCGTTCGCCAACAGGTCAGTTCGATTGCGGGGCCGGTGTCGTCAGACAATAGCGAACTGATCCTGAACAAGCGCGCGATCGAGAATACGTTCGTGGTCGATGACGGGCAGATCGTGGTGATCGGCGGGCTGCTCGACGATAACGAGCGGCGTACGATCGAGAAGGTGCCGCTGCTCGGCGACCTGCCGGTGATCGGCGCGCTGTTCCGGTCGAAGGCGCGGTCGCGAACCAAGACCAATCTGATGGTCTTCATCCGGCCGACGATCCTGAAGACGTCCGAGGACAGCCGCAGGCTTACCGAGCAGCGTTACGGGTATATGCGGCGGTTGCAGGGCTATTCGCAGCCCGGTGTCGAGCCGTCGATCGATCAGCTGGTGCGCGACTATATGGGCGCGGCGCCGCCGATCCCGTCGGCGCCGATCCCGGGCAACATCGAGGATCCGAACATCGCGGTGCCGGTGTACCGGGAATCAACGATGACGATCCGGCCGCAGCGATGAGCGACGATCGCACCTTCAGGATCCGGACGGGCAGGGAGATCGAGAGCGTCGATAGTGACGAGGTCGTACTGCTTCCGGAGTCGATTGCCGAGAATGCCGATGCACCGGTCAGAGCCTTGCCGATGGTTACGGTTCCCTACGCGTTTGCACGCAAGTTCGGGGTTGTCGTTCAGCATGTCGCGGCGGAGGGACATCTGACGATCGGGTTGCGCGAAGGGGCGGACCCCAGGGCGCTGATCGAACTGCGCCGATACCTTGCGCGCCCGTTCGACGTCACGGTGGTCGAGGCACCCGTCTTCGACCGGCTGCTGTCCGACGCCTATGCGATGGACGGGCAGGCGAACGCGCTGGCGGCGGTCGGGATGGGTGACGAACTTGATCTGCTGGCGGGCGATATGCCGACGGCGGAGGATCTGCTGGACACAGCGGACGATGCGCCCGCGATCCGCCTGATCAACGGCGTGATCGCCGACGCCGCGCGCAACGGCGTCAGCGACATTCATATCGAGCCGTACGAGACAGGTCTGGTCGTCCGGATGCGGATCGACGGGGTGCTGCGCGAGACGCTGAGGATGCCGCCGCACGTCGCGCCCGTCGTCGTCAGCCGGATCAAGGTGATGGCGCGGCTCGACATCGCCGAGCGGCGGGTGCCGCAGGACGGCCGGATGGGACTGACGCTCGGCGGCAAGCTGCTCGATGTACGCGTGTCGACCTTGCCGAGCCGGGCGGGCGAGCGCGTGGTCTTGAGAATTCTCGACAAGGACAATGCCGGGATCGATCTGGAAGCGCTGGGGCTGACGCCAGCGCTTTACGCGATGATGAAGGACGCGCTGGCGGAACCCAACGGAATCCTGCTGGTCACCGGGCCGACCGGTTCAGGAAAGACGACGACGCTCTACGCGGCGCTGCGGCTGCTAAACGACGGCAGCCGCAATATCCTGACGGTCGAGGATCCGGTCGAATATGCGGTCGACGGGGTCGGGCAGACGCAGGTCAATCCCAAGGTCGGGCTGACCTTTGCGGCGGGATTGCGCGCGATCCTGCGTCAGGATCCCGATGTCGTGATGGTCGGCGAAATCCGCGACCGCGAAACTGCGGAGATCGCCGTGCAGGCGTCGTTGACCGGGCATCTGGTGCTCTCGACCGTCCACACCAATGACGCGGCCGGCGCGATTACGCGGATGCGCGACATGAAGGTCGAGTCATTCCTGCTCGCCTCGACGCTGCGCGGCGTGATCGCGCAGCGGCTGGTGCGGCGGCTCTGTCCCGATTGCCGGCGTCCGGTTGAAGCGTCGGAGACGGTTGCCCCGTTGCTGGGGATCGACCCCCAGGCGATTGTTTACACGGCGCATGGTTGCTCGGAGTGCGGGCAAAGCGGATTCAAGGGACGGATCGGCGTGTTCGAGGCGGTGCGCGTCGACGAAACCATCCGGCGGCTGATCAATGACGGCGGGGATGAGCAGGCGATCGCAGCACATGCCTTTGCACGCGGCCCCAATCTGGCGGCATCCGCGCGCGAGCTTGTGCTGTCGGGACAGACGACGCCCGAAGAAGCGGTGCGGGTGTCGCGGCGTGACGTGACCGAAGTCATGCCGGAGACGGTCGATGCTTGAGTTCGCGCATCTGCCCGGCGGGCTGCCGGTCTAGAAGATGGCCGATTTCGATTACTTGGCGATCGACACGCGCGGCAACGAGCGGCGCGGGCATGTCGCCGCCGATACGATCGATGCCGCGCGGGGTTCGCTGGATTCCAAGCGGCTCTATGTCGTCCGGATCACGCCCGGATCGCCGCCAAGTGCGGTCCGCGGACGGCCGCTGTTCGGGCTGAAGCTCGGCAAGCCCAAAATGTCGGGTAAGAACCTCACCTTGTTCACGCGGCAGCTGGCGACGCTCAACCGCGTTTCGCCGCTGGAGGAGAGTTTGCGGACGATCGTGCGGCAGACCGAGCAGGAAAGCGTCCAGGGCATCGTGTCGACGGTTCATGCAGGCGTGGTCGAGGGTCGCCGGCTGGCGGATGCGATGGCACGCGAGCCGCGCAGCTTTCCGCCGCTTTACCGGGCGATGGTATCGGCGGGGGAGAGTTCGGGGTCGCTGCCGACGATCCTCGACCGGCTTGCAGCGCTGTTGGAACGGCAGGCGGAAATACGCGGCAAGCTGATCACCGCGCTCGCCTATCCGGCGATCCTTGCGGTCGTCGCAATGGGGGTCGTCACCGCGCTGATGATGTTCGTGGTGCCGCAGGTCGTCGAGCAGTTCGATACGGTCGGGCAGCAATTGCCGCTATTGACGCGCATGGTGATGGGACTGTCGGCGTTTCTGGTCGGATATTGGTGGGTCATGGCGCTCGTCGCGGTGCTGGCGACGGCCGGGGGGTGGCGGTTGCTGAAAGAGCCTGGTATCCGGCTCGCCTTCGACAGCTGGCTGCTGAGGATTCCGCTGATCGGTAGATTGCTACGCGATCTGCATGCGGCGCGGATGGCGCGAACGCTGTCAACGATGGTCGCAAGCCGGTTGCCGCTGCTCGAAGGGCTGAACCTGACAGCGAGCACGATCCATAACCGGCGGCTGAAGGTGGCATCCGACGAAATCGTGGAGGCGATCCGGGGCGGCGGGAGCCTGTCGTCGGCAATGCGCCGCGCGGGCGTCTTTCCACCGCTGCTGACGTATCTGGCGGCGAGCGGCGAAGCGGCGGGACGGCTTGACGAAATGCTGGAGCGCGCGGCCGATTATCTGGAGCGTGAGTTCGACCGGTTCACCGCGACCGCACTGTCGCTACTGGAGCCCGCGATTATCGTCGTGATGGGCGGGATCGTCGCGACGATCGTACTGTCGATCCTGTTGCCGATCCTCCAGTTGAACACGCTCGCCGGACAATGAGGAACCCGATGCCCATCCGATTAAAAAACCATCGTCCTTCCGTTGAGAAACGTCGTGCATCGAAGCGCCCGCGACGTCCGGGTGAAGAGGGTTTCACGCTTGTCGAACTGATGGTGGTGATCGTCATCATCGGCCTGTTGGCAACGATCGTTGCGCTGAACGTGCTCCCTTCGGG
The DNA here is from genome assembly GCA_965219075.1 of Sphingomonas sp. Lineage (GTDB taxonomy): Bacteria > Pseudomonadota > Alphaproteobacteria > Sphingomonadales > Sphingomonadaceae > Sphingomonas. The sequence continues at coordinate 330,044 of CBDCMM010000002.1, read as the reverse complement.
CGATACCGCCCGCATCCAGAAGGCTAAGGCGGATATCGCGCAGATCGACGGGGGACTGGAACTCTACAAATTGCAGAACCTGACCTATCCATCGACCTCGCAAGGGCTGCAATCGCTGGTCAGCATGCCCGCCGGGCTCGCCGATCCCTCACGCTATCAACGCGGGGGGTATCTGAAGAAGCTGCCCGATGATCCCTGGGGGCGGCCTTATCTCTATGCGTCGCCCGGTCAGCACGGCGAAGCGGATGTCTGGACGCTGGGTGCGGACGGCAAGGACGGCGGCGAGGGGGTCAATGCCGATATCGGCAGCTGGCAGTAGCGCCCGAGCCGCGAGCGGTTCAGGGCGTTGCGACGAGCGTGGCTTTACGCTTGTCGAACTGATGGTCGTCGTGATGATCATCGGGCTGACGAGTGCTGCGGTCGCATGGGCGCTGCCCGATCCGCGAGGACGCGCGCGTGACGAGGCTGCCCGGTTCGCAACGCGCGTGAAGGCGGCGCGCGACCTGGCGATTGTCGATGGCAAGCCGGTCAGCCTATGGGTAACGACCGGCGGCTACGGCTTCGACAAGCGCATCGACGGCGGCTGGACGCCGATCGCCGACAAGCCGCTGAAGGTCGAGCGGTGGAGCGACGGAACGACCGCCGAACTCGACACGACGGCCGGGCGGTTGCGAGTGACGTTCGATGCGACGGGACTGCCGGATCGCGCGGCGCTGGTGACGCTGGTTCGCGGCGATGCGAAGGTGCCGGTCGGGATCGACGGCGACGGGAGCGTTCAGCTCAATGCGCGCTGATCGCGAGCCTGCGCATCGGACGCGTTCCGCCGAGCTTGGTTTTACGCTAATCGAGATCATGGTCGCGCTGGCAGTCTTCAGTCTGGCGGCGATGGCGCTGATCCGGCTGGAAAGCGCGACGATCCGCGGCGCGGCGATCGTCGATGATACGCAACTGGGCACGCTCGTCGCGCGCAATGTCGCGATCGAGACGGTGAGCGATGCAGAGGCGCCGATACCAGGGCAGTCGAGCGGGGTGGAAACCAATGGCGGCCGCGTCTGGCGCTGGACCCGTTCGGTGACGCCGACCGGGGGCGCGGGGATCGTCCGGATCGACGTCGCGGTCCGCGACAGCGGGGGATCGGTGGTGGGGCGGCAGACGATGGTCAGGGGACCGACGGCCGCCGCGCCGCAGAGACCGGTTCCGGCAGCGGCGGGAGTTGCGCAATGAAACCGCGATCGGAGCAGGGCTTCACGCTGGTCGAGGTGATGATCGCGCTGATGATCTTTGCGATGCTGGCGTTGGCGGGGGTCGCGATCCTGTCGTTCAGCGTACGTGCGCAATCCGCGACGGGGGCAAAATTCGATGGCCTGTCGGAGCTTGCCCAGACCAACGCAGTCTTTTCCGCCGACCTGGCGCAAGCGGTCGACCGCGCGCCGCGCGACGAGGGAGGTGTCGTCCGTCCCGCCTTTATCGGAGAGGCGGATGCGAGCGCGGTGCCGATGCTTCAGCTGGTGCGGGAGGGGTGGACCAATATCGACGCCGTACCGCGCGCGAGCCTTCAGAAGGTCGCCTACCGCGTTGCAGGCGGCGCGCTGGAACGCGTTGCCTATCCGATGATCGACGGCGCCGCGCCGCTGCCCGCTGCGGCGGTGCTAACGGATGTGACGTCAGTCCGGCTGCGCTACCGGTTTCGGGGGGCCTGGACCGACCGGTGGGACGGTTCGGCGGGCATCGCGTTGCCGCAGGCGGTCGAACTCAGCGTCGGGCGCAAGGACGGGACGGTCTATCGCCAGCTGTTCCTGGTCGGCACGGGGTACGCTCCGCTGCCTGCCCCGCCGTCGAATTCAGCGACCGCGCCAGACGGGACAGCGGATCAAACGGGAGCCGCCGGTGCGACCTCCTGAGGCGGAGCGCGGCGCGGCGCTGCTGACCGTATTGCTACTGGTCGCGGTCGTCGCGGTGCTCGCGGGGACGGCGCTCGAGCGATTGCGGATCGGGACCAAGCTCGCCGCCAATGCGGGCGCGGCGGGGCAGGCGCAAAGCTATGCGCTCGCGGCGGAGACGCTGGCGACGACACGGATCGACGACCTGTTGTCACAAAGCCCCGACCGGGTGACGCTGGCGGGGGGATGGAGCGGCCGGCCGTTCGGATTGCCGCTTCCCGGCGGCGGGAGCGCCGGTGCGCGCGTGAGCGACGGCGGCAATTGCTTCAACCTGAACGGGCTCGTCCGTCAGACGGCACCGGGCGTTTATGAGAGCGTCGCCGAACAGAAAGTGGTCTTCGCGCGGCTGATGCGTTTGCTCGCTATACCGGGACAGGTGGCCGAACAGGTTGCGGGAAGTGCCGGCGACTGGATCGATACCGATCAGCAGCAGCAGGCGAACGGCGCGGAGGACGGCGTCTATACGGCGCAGGTTCCCGCTTATCGGACGGGCGGGACGTTGATGGCGGATGTCAGCGAACTGCGCGCAGTGAACGGCGTTACACCGGATTTATATGCGAAGTTGAAACCGTATCTCTGCACGCTGCCGGTCGCGGAACCAGCGCGGATCAACGTCAACACTTTGCTGCCCGAACAGGCGATTCTGGTCGCGATGCTTTATCCCGATACGCTTCAGCCCGCGCGCGCGGCACAGGCACTGCTGATGCGACCGCCGCAAGGATATGAAAATCCCGCTGCTTTCCAGAACAGCAGGGCGCTGGGCGGCCTCAGTATCGACACCGGGGGGTTCGTCGACGTGACCTCCAAATGGTTCAACCTGTCGATCGACGTGACGATCGGCGGGACCCGGCTGGAAGAACATGCGCTGGTCGATGCGACGCATCTTCCCGCGCGGCTCGTATCGCGGCAATGGGGGGAACAATCGTGACCGCGACGACGCTTCTTTTCATGCCCGCAGGCGATATCGGCTTCCGCTGGATGCGCCTCGATGACGAGACCGTGATCGGTCAGGGGGAGGGGGTGCCCGTCACCGATGACCCGACCGTCGCCATCGTTCCGGCCGAGGACGTGACACTGCACTGGGCGGACCTGCCCGACCGGTCGGACGCGCAGGCGACGGCGGCAGCGCGGATCCTGGCAGGTGAGGCGAGCGCTGCTCCATTATCCGAACTCCATGTTGCGGTCGGCGACGAAGGGATGCCCGATCGACCGATCGCCGTCGTCGGCGTCGGTACTATGCGGAACTGGCTGGCGATGCTGAGCGGGGCGGGCGTCGATCCGGTCGCGCTCGTCCCCGCGCCGATGCTGCTGGCGCGCCCCGATGACGGCTATGCGCGCGCGGAAATTGCGGGGCATGGTGTAATCCGGGGGGCCAATGCGGGCTTTGCCGACGAGGCGCGGCTTACCGAGTTGCTGACCGGAGGCGAGCCACCCGCGACGTTGACCCGCAGTGCCGTGATCGAGGCGCTGATCGCTTCGGCGCAGTCGCCGCGGCTTGACTTGCGTCAGGGTCCGTTCGCGCGCCGGCGAAAATTTGCGCTCGATCGGCGGCTGATCGTCAAACTCGGCTGGCTCTGCCTAACCATCCTGTCGTTTACGCTTGCAATCGATCTGGTCAGGATCGCCAAATATGATTTTGCCGCCGATGCGCTTGAACGGCGCGCCGACCTGCTCGCGCGGACCGGACTGCCGCGCGGCGAAACGGTCAATGATGCGGATCGTCAGTTAAATGAACGGCTCGCCTCGGTCCGCGGACCGGGACTCGGTTTCAGCCGCAGCGTTGCCGCGATTTATTCAGCGGTGCGCGGCACGCCGGGAAGCGAGCTCACCTCGCTCGACTTTCAGCCCGACGGTACTATCCGCGTTGCCGTCGCGGTCGAGCGCGAAGCCGTCGCGGTCGATCTTCGCAACGCGATCGAGGCGCAGGGCTTCCGGGTGGAGCCGAGTGTTTTCCAGGCCGGAATGGGTGGACGTATTACCGGTGAATTCACGGTAAGGGCACCATGACGAAAATGCGCAGCTGGTTCGGTCAGCGGTCGCTGCGTGAGAAGCGATTGCTGATCGTCATGATCGCGCTAGCGGTGGTTACACTGATCTGGGCCGCGGTCATCCGTCCGATCGGCGACGGATTGTCGAGTACGCGTGAGCGCTATGCCGATGCGGTCGTCCGTTTCGGCGCAACGGAGACGCGGGTCGAGGCGCTTCAAGCCGCGCAGCGCACGCGGCCGCAGCCGATCCCGGGCACGCTTCCGGATGCGGTCCGGCTGGCAGCGGACAATGCCGGCTTTACCTTGGCGAGCCTGGACCAGACCAGCCGGTCGCAGGTCCGTATCGGCATCCAGTCCGCGCGTCCGGCTGCGCTTGCGCGCTGGCTCTCGCAGCTCGAGGCGGCCGGAATCCTGGTCGATCAGGCAACGCTCACCGACAATGGCGACCGGACTGTCGGGGTAACGCTGAGTTTGGAGACGCGCGCACCATGACAAGGTTTCGTCTGGCGACCAGACCGGTCGTGTTGTTCGGCGCAATGCTGATCACGGCCCTCTTGATCTTTTTGCCGATGCGGCTGGCGCTGGGAATTGCGGGTGTCGGCGAACAGGGGATGACGGCGCGCTCCGTCAGCGGCAGTGTCTGGGGCGCGACGCTCAGCGAAGCGCGGTTCGGCGAATTGCCGCTCGGCGATCTGTCGGCGGAACTTTCGCCCTTGGCGCTGGTCATCGGGCAAATGCGGCTCGCCTTTCACGGCGCGGACGACCCCGCTCGTACGATCCGCGGGGCAGCTACGGTCGCGCGCCATCTCGTCGGAATCAACGATGTCACGGCCGTCATTCCGACCGGGCGGCTGTTCGCGCCGCTGCCGATCGCGGCGGTGTCGCTTGACGATGTGAGCGTGCGGTTTCGCGACGGAACCTGCGAAGCGGCGGAAGGGCGGGTCACGGCCAAAGTGTTTGGCGAAGCGGGCGGGATAGTCCTGCCGCCGTCGATGAGCGGCAATGTGCGCTGCGATGCCGGTAAGTTGCTGGTGCCCGCGCAAAGTCAGGCCGGAACCGAGTCGGTATTGCTCAGGATCGGGGGCGACGGGCAATACCGGGCCGAACTGGCGCTGAACCCGTCGGATCCCGCGGCGGCGCAGCGGTTACAGATGCTGGGCTTTGTTGCCGGACAGGACGGCTACCGGCTTTCGGTTGAGGGCCGCCTCTGATAATCTTGACGCCGACCGATCCGGGCAGCTAGGGCCGCGGGTCTTACGGCGATCGTAGTTCAATTGGTTAGAGCGTCGGCTTGTGATGCCGGAAGTTGCGGGTTCAAGTCCCGTCGGTCGCCCCATTTCCTATTCGATCCTTTCCAAGACGAGACGCCATGACACCCGGCTGGGGCTTCCCCGATTTCGACAATCATGAGGGCGTACACCTGTTCACGGATCCCGCATCGGGGTTGCGTGCGGTGATCGCGGTACATTCGACCGCGCTTGGCCCGGCGGCGGGCGGCGTGCGCTTTTGGCATTATGCGACGCCCGAACAGGCGATCGTCGATGCGCTGAGGCTGTCGCGCGGGATGAGCTACAAGAACGCGATGGCGGGACTGGCGCTGGGCGGCGGCAAGGGCGTCGTGCTCGCTGCAAACCCCGGCGACACCATCAGCGACTCGCAATTGAGGGCGTTCGGGCGCGCCGTCGAATCGCTCGGCGGGCGTTATGTCACCGCCGAGGATGTCGGCATGTCCGAGGCGCGGATGAAGGTGATCGCGGGCGAGACGCGCTATGTCTCCGGCCTGCCGGTCGAAAGCGGCGCGGCAGGCGGCGATCCCGGACCCTACACCGCGCAAGGCGTTTATCTCGGCGTGAAGGCAGCCGCCGTGCGTGCGCTCGGGGTGAGCGAAATGAGGGACGTCCATGTCGCGATCCAGGGGGTCGGCTCGGTCGGCGGCGGGCTGGCGCGGCTGTTGGCGCGGGATGGCGCGCGGCTTACGCTTGCCGATGTCGACACAGAGCGCGCCGCGGCGCTGGGGGACGAACTCGGGGCTGAGTGCGTTGCGGCGAATGCCATATTGGGGGCCGAGGCGGATATACTCAGTCCCAATGCGCTGGGTGCGATTCTGACCGAGAGCACCATTCCGTCGTTGCGCGTGAAAGTCGTCGCAGGGGGTGCCAACAATCAACTGGCCAAGCGTGAGGATTATGCCCGCCTGCATCAACAGGGCATTCTTTATGCGCCTGATTATGTCATCAATGCGGGCGGGATCATCAATGTCGGGCTGGAATATCTCGGCCAGGGCGACGAGGATGAAGTTATGGCCCGGATCGCGCGTATCCCCGAGCGGCTGAACGAAATCTGGGACGAAAGCGAGCGCAGCGGCGATCCGGCAGCCGAAGTCGCGGACCGTATCGCGAGCCGCCTTATCGGGTGACCGGCGTCCGATCCGTAGACCGGAGCCGATGACGGCACGACAGTTCGAGGGTTGGCAGACGCCACCGACCGGCAGGCGCGCGACCGCGCTGGTTCTGACGATCGCGGCGCATCTCCTGATCCTGCTGATTCTTTTGAGGCTCGGTCCGGATTTGACGCCGGTGCCAAAGAGCGACCGCGCGCTTTCCACCTTTTCCCTGTTGCCCGAGCCGTCGGCGACGCGCGTCGAAGCGCCAAAGGCGCGGACGGTTGCCAAGCCGAAGATTGCCACCGCGGCGAGGACGGCTTCAGAAGCGAAAACATCTCCGCCGGCGGCTTCCAGCGATGTGGTTACGCCGATGCCGAAGGCTGCGGCAACACCGGTCCCGACACTATTCGGGGACAAGAGCCTGTTTGCGGCCGGTGATATTTCGGCGCTGCCGGGCCAAGACGACGATGGCGGTTCAGCGAAGGGTGGTGCCGGGCGCGACAGCGTCGCGGCATACGGTCCCGGCGAAGGTCCGGGGGGGCAAAGGCTGTACCGTGCCGAATGGTATCGCGAACCGACCCATGCAGAGCTCGTCACCTATCTGCCGAACGCGCCGCGCGGGGCTTGGGCCGAGATCGCCTGCCGGACGATACCCGACTACCGGGTCGAGAATTGCCGGTCGCTGGGCGAATCACCGCTCGGTTCGGGCCTTGCGCGCGGGCTGCGCGAGGCGGCATGGCAGTTTCGTGTGCGGCCGCCCCGGGTCGGCGGCAAGGTCATGATCGGCAGCTGGGTCCGTATCCATTTCGACTTCACGCGTGATGCAGCGGGCTGATCGGCATCTTCGATACAAGTCATGGGTGACGCGGACGGAATTTAACCGTATTGCCGGGCGGACCGTGCCGACGCTCCATGCCCTTGCAAACCCAGCGCGTTTCCTGAGGATCGCACGCCCGCTGACCCCGATCCTGTTCTGGTGCGGAACGGTTTTGATTGCGATCGGCTGCTGGGCGGGGCTGGTGCGGACGCCCCCCGATTATCTTCAGGGCGAAACGGTACGAATCCTATACATCCATGTCCCGACAGCGTGGCTCGGCATGGGCGGATGGAGCGGGATTGCCGTCGCCAGCATCACCTATCTCGTCTGGCGGCATCCGCTTGCGCGGATCGCGGCGAATGCGATGGCGCTGCCGGGCGCGGTATTTGCGGCACTTTGCCTGATTACCGGCTCGATCTGGGGTCGTCCGACCTGGGGAACCTGGTGGCAATGGGACGGGCGGCTGACGTCGATGCTGCTGCTCTTCTTCGTATATTGCGGCTATATGGCGCTGGCAAAGGCGGACGCCGATCGCGGCGGCGACGGCCGCATTCCGGCGTTGTTCGGAATAGCCGGGACGGTGCTGCTGCCGATCATCCGCTATTCGGTCGTGTGGTGGAATACGCTGCATCAAGGACAGAGCATCGGCCTGACGCGTTCGACGATCGATTCAGCGATCCTGTGGCCGCTGCCAATAATGCTGGCGGGATTTACGCTTGTTTTCGCAGGCATAACGCTGATGCGGATGCGGGCAATGCTCGGCATCGCCAAGACCGAGGCGCGGATGCGGCGGATGGCGCGCGCATGAACCCCTGGCCGTTCGTAACCGCCGCCTATGCAATTACGCTTGGAAGCACAGGAGTCCTGGCGCTGCTGGCGTATCTGGCGATGCGGAAGGCAGAGCGATGACGGCCAAGAACCAGCGGTTGACGCTGGCGGTGCTGGCGATGGTCGCGATCATTGCGGCGGCATTGCTCGCACTGTCGGGTTTGAAGGATCAGGCTTCGTTTTTCTACGCGCCATCGGACGTGCGCACGGACGGCCTACCGCTCGGCAAGGCGGTCCGGCTGGGTGGGATGGTCGAGGCGGGGTCGGTCGCGCGCGCGCCGGACGGCGTGACAGTGCATTTCGTTGTGACCGACGGCAAGGCGCAGACGCCCGTCGTCTTTGCAGGCATCGTGCCCGATCTTTTCCGGGAGAAATCGGGCGTCGTCGCGGAGGGCGAGTTCCAACGTGACGGCAGTTTCGTCGCGAGCAATCTGCTCGCCAAGCATGACGAGAAATACATGCCCCCGCCGCTGGTCGCGACGCAGGCCGGGGCAATGCACGAGACGAAGACGCTCGCGCGGTGATTGCCGAGACCGGCCTTGTCGCATTGTGGTTCGCGGCGGTGCTTGCGGCATTGCAGGTGATGCTCGCGGCGCTGGCGTTGAAGCGGTGGACCGAGCCCGTCGGTGCCGAGCTTGCCCGTCCGGTACGGCCGGTTGCGATCGTTCAGGGCGCGATGGCCGTGGTCGCGATGGCGATGCTGATCGGGGTGTTCCTGCGTTCGGACATGTCGGTCCGCGTCGTGGTCGAGAACAGCAGCCTTGCCAAACCGTGGATCTACAAGTTTGCGGGCGCGTGGGGCAATCATGAGGGGTCGATGCTGCTCTGGGTAACGATCCTCGGGCTGGCTGGAGCGGCGGTTGCGCTGTTCGAGCGGCGGTTGAAGGAAAATAGCCTGATCGCGACGCTGGGCGCGCAAGCGGTTATTGCGCTCGGCTTTTACGCGTTTCTGCTGTTTTCATCGAACCCGTTCGACCGGATCGCTCCCGCGCCGCGCGACGGACAGGGACTGAATCCGTTGTTGCAGGATCCCGGTTTGGCGTTCCATCCGCCGACCCTTTACATCGGCTATGTCGGATTATCGGTCGCGTTTTCGTTCGCGGTCGGCGCGCTCGTCACGCGCGATGTCGGGCCAGCGTTCGCGCGCGCGATGCGGCCCTGGGTATTGGGGGCGTGGATTTTCCTCACGCTCGGGATCACGGCCGGGAGTTACTGGGCCTATTACGAGCTCGGATGGGGGGGATGGTGGTTCTGGGATCCGGTCGAGAACGCCTCGCTGATGCCGTGGCTTGCCGCGACCGCACTGCTTCATTCGGTTACGGTGCTCGCGACGCGCGACGGACTGCGGGCGTGGACGGTGATGCTTGCGGTCGTCGCGTTTTCAATGTCGATGATCGGGACATTCCTGGTACGATCGGGTATTTTGACGAGCGTCCACGCCTTTGCGGTCGACCCCAGCCGGGGGACGTTCATCCTCGTACTGCTCGCGCTTTATATTGGCGGCGCGCTTGCGCTCTTCGCAACGCGCGTGGGGACGGTCCGCGCGGGCAATGTGTTCGATCTCGTCAGCCGGGAGGGCGGACTGGTCGCCAACAACCTGTTGCTGTCGGTCATCCTCGGCATCGTGCTGATCGGGACGCTCTATCCGATCGTCGCCGCGGCCTTCGGTGTGCAACTCTCGGTCGGACCGCCGTTCTTTGACAAGGCGGCCGGACCGGTCGCGCTGCTGCTGATCGCGGGGATGGCGATCGGCCCGCTGCTGCGCTGGCGCCGCGACGATGCGGCAAGCGTTGCCGTTCGGTCGGCGCTGCCGTTTGCGGCCGGTATTGCAACATTGCTGGTGTTGCTGGTGATCGGCGGGATCAACTTATTGCCGCTGCTCGGACTGGGGTTCGCGGCGGGCCTTGCGGTTGCGAGCATCGCGCCGCTGTGGGGACGCAAGCTGTCGCGGACGCCGCTGTTCACCTTTGGGATGGTGTTCGCGCATCTGGGGATCGCCGTCAGCCTTGCCGGGATGGCTTGCGATGCGGCGTTTACCAGCGAGACACTGGTCGCGGTGCGGCCGGGGCAGCCGGTGCGGGTGGGACCGTTTACGGTCAGGCTAGACGGCATTTCCCCGGTGATCGGCGACAACTGGTCGGCACTTCAGGCGCGTTTGAGCGCGCAGCGCGGCTACGATACGCTCCGGCTTTATCCGCAATCGCGGTTCTTCAGCGATCCCGTCACGACGACAAGCGAAAGCGCGATCGCGACCGAGTGGGACGGGCAGCTCTACACCGTACTCGGCGCGTCGGACGAGGAGGGACGCTGGCAGTTGCGGCTGTGGTGGAAGCCGTTCGTGACGCTGATCTGGGCAGGCGGCGCTATGATCGCGGCCGGCGGAGCCTTGTCGCTTTTGGGCAGGGGATTGCGCGAACGGCGGAACAGGCACCAGCGCGAGGCATGGACGTGAGACGCTGGATGCTATGGACGCCGTTTGCCGCGTTCGTGGTCTGTTTCGCGGTCATCGCGGCCGCACTTTATCGTCCTGCTGATCGCACGGTGCGTTCGGCGCTCGTCAACAAGCCGTTGCCGCAATTCGCGCTGCCGCCAATGATCGAGGGCAAAGACGGTGTGACGACCGCAAGTTTCGTGGGCGGGGGTCCGCGCTTGCTGAACGTGTTTGCGAGCTGGTGTGTCCCCTGCATCGCCGAGGCGCCGCAACTGATGAAGCTGAGCGCGATGGGCGTGCCGATCGACGCGATCGCGATCCGTGACCGCGCACCCGCCGTTCGCGCGTTCCTGGCGCGCAACGGTGACCCCTATCGCCGGATCGGCAGCGACCGCGCCGGCAGCGTTCAGGTCGCGCTCGGGTCATCGGGCGTCCCTGAGTCGTTTCTCGTCAATTCGCGCGGCGTGATAATCCGGCAATATGTCGGCGACATCCGTCCCGAACAGGTCGCCGAGATCGTCAAGACCGTCAGAGATGCCCGGTGACGTTGCGCGCGATAATTGCCTGGCTGTTGCTGATCACGGCGAGCGTCGGCGCGAATGCGGACGGCACGCTGCCGCCCGCTCCGCTTGCCTATACGCAGCTGAGCGACCCGGCCAAGGAGGCGAAGGCCAAGGCGCTGATGGAGACGCTGCGGTGCGTCGTTTGCCAGGGCCAGTCGATCGCGGACAGTGATGCCGACATGGCGGGGGACATGCGTTCGCTGGTACGCCAGCGGATCGCGGCGGGGGAAAGTCCTGCCGCGATCAGGGATTGGCTGGTCAGCCGCTACGGCGAATATATTACCTACGACCCGCCGCTTTCCGCCGTCACATGGCCGTTATGGCTCGCGCCGATCGCGCTGCTGGTCATCGGCGGATGGGTGGCGCGCTCAAGCTTCAAGCGACGGCGCTGATGGGATGGGTCATGCTCGCGGCGCTTGGTTTTGCTGCTATGGGATCGCTGATGCTGCTGCGGGTGGGTCGCGCCATGTGGGCTTTCGTGGCGGCCGCGCTGATGCTGGGTGCCGCCGGCTATGCGCTTCAGGGCCGCCCGACGCTGGGCGCGTCGCCCGCTCGAAGTGCCCCCGATCCGCTGTCCGACGATCCGGAAATGCTGGGGTTGAGGGCGGAGATGTTCGGGCGATACGGACCCGAAGGCGCGTATCTGACCGCATCGGACGGCATGGCGCGCGCCGGTGAGACGAAAGCGGCGGTCCAGGTTCTGCTTGGCGGGATTCGCGGGTTTCCGAACAGCGCTATGCTCTGGACCGCGCTCGGCAATGCCTATGCAGCGCATGACGGCGGACAGGTATCGCCCGCCGCGATGTTCGCGTTCCGTCATGCGATGAAGCTCGCACCGGACGATCCCGGACCTGTCTTCTTCCTGGGCCTGGCGTTCGTCCGGGCGGGGGATCTTGCGAGAACACAAGCGGCGTGGTCCCGTGCCTATACAATGACCCCGCCCGGGGCCGCTTATCGCGATCAGATCGGCGAACGGCTGAACCTGCTCAACCGCCTGATGCAGATGCAGCAGGCCGGTCAAAGTCCGCTTTAGGCTGTCAGTCCTGACCCCGACCGGTCTTCGACTGAAGTTCGTCGATCCGTTTCGATGCGTCGGCCTTCGTCAGCGAATCGTCGAATGTCTCACCTGCTTCTTCGCTGAGCGTCCTGAGATAACTCGCCTGCGCGCCAGTCATCCGTTCGTCGCCGGTGGTCCAGTCGTCAGGATCCTTCTCCGCATTGGAGAAAGGTTCGCTTTTGGGATTGGCGGTGTCGGTCATCGATAAATCCTTTCAACCGCCAAACATGCGGCGTTCCCACTTCGTTCCCGCGCGATCAGACTGAAAACGATGTAAGTTGCGTGTCCCGATCGGGCCAAGGAGCGTGGAACAGGTCAAGCGCGTCGGCGACCGCCTGGTGACGGATACGTCCGCCCGAAACATTCAATCCCATCGCCAGATGCGGGTCCGCCGCCATCGCGGCCTCCGCACCCTGATTTGCGAGTTTCAGGACAAAGGGCAGCGTCGCGTTGTTGAGCGCGAAGGCGGAGGTTCGCGCGACCGCCCCCGGCATGTTCGCCACGCAATAATGGATGACGCCGTCGACCTCGAACACTGGATCTTCATGCGTGGTCGCATGACTCGTCTCGAAACAGCCGCCCTGATCGATCGCGATGTCGACGAGCACCGAGCCGCGCTTCATCGTCTTCAGCATGTCGCGGGTGACGAGCTTGGGTGCGGCGGCCCCGGGGACGAGAACCGCGCCGATGACGAGATGTGCGCCCCGGACCGCGGCCGCCACCGCCGCTTTCGAGGCATAAGCCGTCTTGATCTGGCTCGAGAAGAACATATCGAGCTCGGCGAGCCGGTCATTATTGATGTCATAGATGGTGACGTCCGCGCGCATCCCGACCGCCATCTGCGCGGCGTTCACGCCCGACACGCCGCCGCCGAGGATCGCGACTTTCGCCGGGGCGACACCGGGAACGCCGCCGAGCAGCACGCCGCGGCCGCCCTGTTCCTTTTCGAGATAGTGCGCGCCGACCTGAACCGACATCCGGCCCGCAACTTCCGACATCGGTTTCAGAAGCGGCAGTCCGCGAGTGTTGTCGGTGACGGTTTCATACGCGATGCAGGTCGCTCCGGACTTGATCAATCCTTCCGCCTGCGCCTTGTCCGCGGCGAGGTGGAGATAGGTGAACAGCAGGTGGCGCGGTTCGAGCATCGCAATCTCGCCGGGTTGCGGTTCCTTGACCTTCACGATCATGTCGGAGCCGGCGAAGACGGACCGGGCATCGGGAAGAATGGTCGCGCCTGTGTCGGTATAGTCCGCGTCCTCGAAATCGATGCCCTTGCCCGCGCCGGTTTCGACAAAAACCTGATGCCCGGCACCGATTAGTTCTGCGACCGAGGGCGGTGTGAGTCCGACCCGGTATTCGTGGTTCTTGATCTCTTTCGGGACACCGACTCGCATGCCGTTCTACTCCAAGCAAAAAATGACCACGGCGTATAACCCGACGGGTTATCAATGTCCCGTTGCGCAGCCGATCGGGGGCGTGCTAGCTGAACGCACGATGACGGGCCAGACAGCGGACATGCGGATGTCCATCTCCACGGGTCCCGAGGACCGGAATCAACGCGCATGAACGCGACTGCTTCCGCCGTCGATGGTGCGAACGCGCTCGCCGCCGGGCATGCGGGGGATACCGGCGGGCATCATCATCCGGGCAGTGTTCCGAAACTGATGCTTGGCGCGGTCGGAGTGGTCTTCGGCGACATCGGCACCAGCCCGCTTTATGCGTTTCGCGAGACGTTTGCGGGGCATCACAAGCTGACGCTCGACCCGGCGCACATTATGGGCGTGCTGAGCCTGATGTTCTGGTCGATGATGATCGTCGTCACCATCAAATATGTCACGATCATCATGCGCGCGGACAACAAGGGCGAGGGCGGCAGCCTGGCGTTGCTCGCGCTGGTTTCGGGGCGGACGAAATCAAAACGCTGGACGCGCGGCATCATCCTGCTGGGGGTATTTGCAACTGCGCTGTTCTACGGCGACAGCATGATCACGCCGGCGGTCTCGGTTCTTTCAGCGGTCGAGGGACTGGCGGTCGCCGCGCCCGCCTTCGGCGAACTGGTGCTGCCGATATCGATCGCGATCCTGATCGGCCTGTTTTCGATCCAGCGCAGCGGCACGGAAAAGGTCGGATTGTTCTTCGGACCGATCATGCTGTGTTATTTCGGGACGATCGCGGTGCTGGGGGTTATCAGTATCGTCAAAACACCGCACGTCCTGCTCGCATTCTCCCCGCATTATGCGGTCGAGTTTTTCCTGATCGACCCGCTCGCCGCGTTCCTGGCTTTGGGATCGGTCGTCCTTGCGGTGACAGGCGCAGAGGCGCTTTATGCGGATATGGGACATTTCGGGCGCAAACCGATCGGTCTGTCCTGGCTCGTCTTCGTCCTTCCTGCGTTGATGATGAATTACATGGGGCAGGGCGCATTGTTGTTTCGCGACGGGACCCAGGCGCTGGAAAGCCCGTTCTACAATTTAGCGCCGGCCAGCTTGCAGCTGCCACTGGTCGTGCTTGCGACGATGGCGGCAGTAATTGCGAGCCAAGCTGTCATCTCGGGCGCGTTCTCCGTCACGCAACAGGCAATCCAGCTGGGATTCATGCCGCGTCTGCGGATCGCGCATACCAGCGCGGCGACGGCGGGCCAGATCTACATTCCGCTCGTCAACTGGCTGTTGATGACGATGGTGATCCTGCTCGTGCTCTTCTTCCGCACCTCTTCCAACCTTACCAGCGCCTACGGGATCGCGGTGACGGGCGCGATGCTGATCGATACGTGTTTGCTTGGTGTCGCGCTGCGGCGGTTATGGAATTGGCCCGCTTATTCGGCCTTCCCGCTGCTCGCGTTGTTCTTCCTTGTCGATGGTGCGTATTTCTCGGCGAACCTGACCAAGGTTCCGGACGGCGGCTGGTTCCCGTTGCTGGTCGGGTTCATCATCTTCGCGGTCCTGACCACCTGGTCCAAGGGGCGCAAGCTGATGATGGAGCGGCTGCGCGAAGGGGCGATGCCGATGCAGGTTTTCATCGCATCCGCCGCCAATGCCGCCTCGCGCGTGCCGGGGACGGCGGTGTTCATGACCTCGTCGGCGAGCGGTGTTCCGCACGCGCTGCTCCATAACCTGAAGCACAACAAGGTGCTGCACGATCGCATCATCCTGTTGACGGTTTCAATCGCCGATCAACCGTATTGGCCGGAGGCGTCACGCGCCGAGTTGAGTGATCTAGGTCACGGCTTTCACCGGATGATCCTGCGTTTCGGGTTCATGGAAGAGGCCGACGTTCCGATCGCGCTGAAGCAGGTTCATGATTGCGGACGCGAGTTCAAGATGATGGATACCAGCTTCTTCCTGTCGCGGCAGACGTTGCTCCCCTCCGCATCGCCGGGCATGATGGTATGGCGCGAGAAGCTGTTCGCCTGGATGCTGAGAAATGCGGAAAGCGCGATGGAGTTTTTCCGCCTGCCGACCAATCGCGTCGTCGAACTGGGCAGTCAGGTCGAAATTTGACGCTGCATTCGTTCTATACCGCCGCCGAATGAGCGATTCCGCACCGATCATCGTCACCGCGTTGTTCGGTGCACAGGATCAGGCGTATTTTGATATGATGCGGCGCAAGCATTTCCCGCCCGAGCGCAACCAGCTCGACGCGCATTGCACTCTGTTTCACCACCTTCCCCCGTCGATCGTCGATGAACTGAAGCATCGTCTGACGGAGGAAACGCGGATGATCCGTGCGCCGGAAGCACGGGTGTCGTCATTGATGTCGCTGGGGCGCGGCGTTGCATTCCGGATCGATTGCCCGGCGCTGGCCGCGATCCGCGGAAGGCTCGTCGAAGCGTTTGCCGGATTGCTGACGCCGCAGGATGCTGGCGGCTGGCGACCGCATGTCACCATCCAGAACAAGGTGACGCCTTCGGTCGCGAAACTTTTGCTTGCCGACCTGCAACGCGGTTTTACACCCCGCGACGTTGCGATAGCGGGGTTGGGGGCGTGGCGGTATCGGGGAGGCCCGTGGGAAAGACTGTCGCGGCACATGTTCGCTTGACCGCCGGGGGAGCCGTTTCTATAGCCCGCGCTCGCGTTTCAAGCACGCATTCGGGGCGAAGTAGCTCAGCTGGTTAGAGCACGGGAATCATAATCCTGGGGTCGGGGGTTCAAGTCCCTCCTTCGCTACCATCGTAGCGCGCCGATCTTACCGAAATCTGCAAGCATCTGGCGGGAGCCGGAAAAGCGGCGTTCGATCTTTTGCGCTTAATATCCTCCATGTGAAGTCGTTAACCACTACCCGGTAGTAACATTAACCAACGCCAGTAATCACTAAAGGTAATACAGTGTTTCATTGCGAGATTCGTTGCCTTCAGCGAATTGTTGCATAGAGGAATGATCAAGATCTAAGACTTGTTCACGGCAAATGGGCGGTGAATTGGCATCGACTATTTTCTTAAAGGGACAAGTCTTATGAAAATGATCGGTGCTATCGCTCTCTCCTTCGCTGCTCTGACGGCGGTTCCTGTACAAGCTGCGCCAAAAGCAGGAGAATACAGCTTCAACACGACCGGCAACATGGTCGATAACGGCACGTACGGTAATTCACTGACGTTCAAGGGAAGTGATGGATCAAGCGCGCTGAACGTGAAAGTTACCGGCTGGCAGATCAATCACAGCACCAACAGCATTTCGTCCGCTTATGTCGGTGCTTACAGCCCCGGGTTCGGCGTTACCGGCATCGGCGACCAGAACGGTAACAACGGCTATCACCAGATCGACAATGCGGGCGGCTATGCCGACTTCGTGATGCTGCAGTTCGAGCGGCCGGTTACGCTTTCGAGCCTTACGCTCAACAGCTTCAACCTCGGGTTGAGCAGCACCAAGGACAATGATCTTTCATTCTATGCCGCGGACCTGGTCACCAGCGCGTGGAATGCGAACATCAACCTCGGCAATTACCGTGCGGTCCCGTCACTCTGGACTAACGTCGCGGGGATTGGTGCCAACGGTCCTGTCCTGACCGGTGCAAAGGGCGCATCGAGCATCTGGCTGGTCGGCGCGGGACTCAACAGTTCCAACGACGGGTTCAAGATCGCGTCGATTACCGTCAACTCGGCGGTTCCCGAGCCTGCAACCTGGGCGATGTTCATCCTCGGCTTCGGCGCGGTCGGTTATTCGATGCGCCGTCGGGGAGGAAAGGTCACAACCGGGATACAGTTCGCCTGACTCTTTCCCTTAGGGTCGGTCGAGGAGCCGTCGGTCACAGCGACCGGCGGCTTTCGGCCGTTGCCGGAGTGAAGCATCCTTGCGGATCGACCACGATCAGGATCGCGTCGCGCCGTGCAAGGGCGAGCAGCGTCAGGCCGTGCGCTTGGGCATGGGCAATAGCGATGCTGGTCGGCGCGGAAACACCGACCAGCATTGCCGTATCGGTCACGAGCGCCTTGTCGACCATCTCGTAACTGATGCGCGACGTGACGAGCAGGAAGCCGTCGACGCCGTTTCCCGACGTCGCCAACGCGCCGACGAGCTTGTCGAGCGCGTTGTGACGACCGACATCTTCGTACACCTGCATGATTTGTCCGTCGCAATCGACGGCCGCCGCAGCATGGACCGCGCCGGTGGCACGGTTCAGCGGCTGGTGATCGGCGAGCGAATCGAGCGCCGCAAAGATCGCCGTCCGGTCGATACCAACCGGCGCTTTCGATCGAACGGCGCGCGAGCGCGTCAGCTGTTCAAGTCCGGCGATCCCGCACAGGCCGCAACTGGTATCGCTGGTCCGGTGACGAACCCTGTCGCCGATCCGGCCGGCGCAGGATGGTGACAGGGTCAGGCGAAGGATATGGCCATGTTCGAGTGCTATCGCTTCGCTGTCGATCAGGTCCGTCGGCGTGTCGATCAGGCCTTCGCTAAGACAGAAGCCGACGGCGAAGCTGCTGAAATCGGCGGGGGTCATCATCATGACGGCATAGCCAAGGCCGTTGATCTCGACCGCGACCGGCGATTCGATTGCAACCGGCCTGATTGCGGGTCGTAACGCATCGCGCGTCAGAATCGTGACCGACGTGTCGCTGCACATCATCGAGGCTTTGCTCATAGAGCGTCCAGGTCGGCGGGGGTGTTGACGTTGATGATTGGAACCGGCGAGGCGAATGGGGCGGCTCCGACCGCCGCTGCCCACCGCCGGACCGACCGGTTCTCTTCCGTATCGAGATACGCGAGGAGATGAACGCTCAGACCGGCGGGCCAGTGGCCGAGAACCGGTGCATCACTGCAAAAACCGGGCGCGCGTGCTGCGATTTGGGTGAGTAATGCAGTCGGAACCCGGGGCATGTCGCAGCCGATCGTGATGACGGAGTCGAACCCGCGCGCTGCTGCATGATGCAGCGCGCCCGCAATGCCGCCAAGCGGTCCCAACCCGGCTTTAGGCAAATCCGGAACGCGCGCTCCGGCACCTCCGACGTTGACGACGCAGTCGGCGAAAGGGCGTAAGACCGCCGCTGCGTGATCAACAAGAGCGCGGCCGTCATGCACGGCGCGCGCCTTGTCCGATCCGAAGCGGGATGATCGACCGCCGGCCAGGACGGCGCCTAGTATCAGCAGCTTCGCTCGATTCGGACGGGCACGGATTTGCCTGCCGGAACGCGGCTGTCGATCGCATGATGCGACACGGGAATGAGCAGGTTCAATTCGGGAAAATAACCTCCGACGCAGCCTTGCGGGATGTCATAGGGAACGACGCGGAGTCGCTCGACCCGCTTGTCGGCATTGCCGCCCGCATCACCAATCAGCGTTACGAATTCGGCATCTTCGACGCCGACCGCCGTCATGTCCGCACGGTTCATCAGCACCACGTCGCGAGTCCCGTTTATACCGCGAAAACGGTCGTGATA
The DNA here is from genome assembly GCA_965219075.1 of Sphingomonas sp. Lineage (GTDB taxonomy): Bacteria > Pseudomonadota > Alphaproteobacteria > Sphingomonadales > Sphingomonadaceae > Sphingomonas. The sequence goes on along the minus strand of CBDCMM010000002.1, from coordinate 311,163 downwards.
ACCGTAGACGGTCGTGTTGAACTGATCGTTCGAGCGAAGGGTAACGAGCCTGTAACGACCGGCCGAATCCTCGAAACCGGTCGCGTTGAGCGAGCCGGGAACATTGAATTCGGCGCGCCCGGATTCGGTTTTCCATTCGCGGTGTGCGGCGGCATTGCCCTTCCAAAAGCCGCCGGGGGTGAACATGCGATCGTTGAACCCGGCGAACATTGCTGGATAGCTAACCTCAATCGCATCGCGGATTTTCGCATAGTCGCCGACCCAGGCATCCCAGTCGAGCCTTGGGTTGGGCGCCAGCGTCGCGTTGGCAATTCCGGCGACGATTGCGGGTTCGGAGAGGAGAGTATCGGCGGCGGGGGTAGCTTTGCCGCGCGAACCATAGATCCGGCTGAACGAGTCCTCGATCGAGACGGACTGGGCGCCGCTTGCCTGATGATCGGCCTCGATACGCCCAAGACAGGGGAGGATGTAGCTGGTCTTGCCGGGGACGAGATGCGAACGGTTCAGTTTCGTCGCGATGTGGACGGTCAGATCAAGGTTGCGCCATTCCGGCTCCATCCGCTCCGTATCCGGCACCGCGCGCAGGAAATTGCCGCCGAGCCCGACAAACGCCTTTGCACTGCCGCCGAGGACCGCTTCGCACGACGCGACCGTATCCCAGCCTTCGGTACGCGGCGGATCGAAACCATATTGTTCAGCAAGACGATCGAGCGGAGCGAGTTCGGGTTTCTCGGTGATGCCGACGGTCCGCTGACCCTGAACGTTGGAATGACCCCGCACCGGTCCCATGCCCGCGCCCGGCTTGCCGATATTGCCGCGCAACAGCATCAGGTTGACGAGCATATGGACGTTGTCGATGCCGCGGACATGCTGGGTCAGCCCCATACCGTAAACCGCTATGACGCGTTCGGAGCGGGCGTAAACGCCGCCCGCTGCCTCCAGCGCCGCCCGCGACAACCCGCTTTCACGCTCGATGTCCGGCCAGGGTGTGGAACGGGCATGATCGGCGAAGAGGTCGAACCCATGCGTGTGGCGGGCAATGAAGTCATGATCCAGGATTGCGGCGGCGCCTGCGCCACGCGCGCTATCGTCCGCCTCGATCAGATATTTGCAGATTCCCATCAACGCCGCGATGTCGCCGCCCGCCTTGACTTGATGATATTGGCTGGCGATCTGAGTCGAATGACCGGTCATCATGGCGACCGGGTTTTGCGGTGATATAAAGCGTTCAAGCCCGCGTTCACGAAGCGGATTGAAGACGACGATCTCGACACCGCGCTTGGCGCAGTCCGACAGGGGATGCATGAAGCGAGGGCTGTTCGTACCCGGATTCTGCCCGAAATAGAAGATTGCGTCGCATTTGTCATAGTCTTCAAAATGAATTGTCGCGACCGGCGACCCTATTGCCGACTTCAGGCCCACCGACGTAGTTTCGTGGCACATATTGGAACTGTCGGGCAGGTTTTGACTGCCATACATTCGTGCCAACAGCGAATACATGTAGGATGCCTCAAGACTCGCACGGCCCGAGGTGTAAAAGATCACCTTGCTCGGATCGTAACCGTTTAATTTGGCTCCGATGTCCAAAAAGGCTTCTTCCCAGCCCACCGCCACATAATGGTCCGTCGCGGAATCGTATTTGAGCGGGACGGTCAGACGACCGGCCTGTTCGAGATCGAAATCTTTCCACGTCCGTAGTTTTGTAACGGTATGTTCGGCGAAGAAGTCCGGGGTGGTGCGGTAGGCGGTCAGTTCCCAAGCGGTTGCTTTCGCGCCGTTTTCGCAGAATTCCACAATGTGGGGTTCAGCGGGTTTGGCCCACGCACAACTTACACAGGAAAATCCGTCGGGCTTGTTCTGCCTGGTCAGTTCCCTCGCGACTTCAGGCCCGGATTTTTCACGCAGGCCCATCTCGGCCAACGACTTCAACGAACCCCAGCCACCCGCGGGGCCGCCATAGGATTCGATCTCAATATCCTTGCGTTCGTCGCGATGGTCCGGGTCGTTATGCGTCATGATGCTATCCCTCTGCGTGCTGAACGAACGCACTCCGGTTTCGATGCGCGCCGCCGAGCTTGCGCAGGTTCAAATTGCCGCGCGTCCCGGCTAAAGGGAAAGGATTGCACCGACAGGATCAAAACCGCTGATGACGACTCATTCCACCCGTATGCTCATTCTCGGATCGGGGCCCGCCGGTTTGTCCGCCGCAATCTACGGTGCGCGTGCCGGGATGGAGCCGATCGTCGTTCAGGGGATCGAACCCGGCGGCCAATTGATGACGACCACCGACGTCGAAAACTATCCGGGCTTCGCCGGCGTCATCCAGGGTCCGTGGTTGATGGAGCAGATGCAGAAACAGGCCGAACATGTCGGCACGCGGATGATATGGGACACGGTGGTCAGTGTCGATCTGACGAGACGTCCGTTCCGGCTGACCGGCGATGGCGGGGATGTCTATGAAGGGGACATTCTGGTCATCGCGACCGGCGCTCAGGCGAAATGGCTGGGGCTCGACAGCGAGGAAGCGATGAAGGGGAAGGGCGTCAGCGCATGCGCGACGTGCGACGGATTTTTCTATCGCGGCAAGAAGGTTGCGGTGATCGGAGGCGGCAACACCGCGGTCGAGGAGGCGCTCTACCTTACCAACCATTCGCCCGACGTCACGTTGATCCATCGCCGCGACAGTCTGCGCGCCGAAAAGATCCTGCAGGACCGGCTGTTCGCGCACAAGGGCGTCAGCGTCGTTTGGAACAAGGAAGTGCGGACCTTCATCGACGGCGGCGGCACGGCTGGGCTGGTCGCGCTGGAGCTTGAGGATACGGTTACGGGAGAGCGTGGCCGAATCGATACCGACGGAGCATTCGTCGCGATTGGCCATCACCCGGCGACCGAGTTGTTCCGCGGGCATCTCGATCTCGATCAGGACGGCTATATCGCCGTAGAGACGGGATCGACGCGAACAAGCGTACCCGGCGTCTTCGCTTGCGGCGACGTTCAGGATAAAATCTATCGTCAGGCGGTGACTGCAGCCGGCAGCGGATGCATGGCTGCGCTTGATGCCGAGCGGTTTCTGGCGGCGTCGGAATATGAGGAAATTGCGCAAGCGGCCGAGTGACGCGGTACGCTCGGTATCTGGGGGTGAGCGTCAAGCTGCCGCCGTTCTCGCGCTCAGAGAAGGGCCTTTGCCGCGACGAAAGCGACGAGTGCGCCGAACGTTTCGAGCATTTCGCCGTCGACCTCATCATCCTCGATAAGGATCGCCAGACGTTCCTCGATCGCGGTCAGCACACCCGCGACAGCCATCGAATCGAATTCGGGGATCGCGCCGAAAAGCGGCGTTGTCGCAGTGAACCCCGCGACACGTTCGGCGGACAGTCCAAGCACATCCGCGAGCACGGCGCGGATCGTCCGATCGACGGTTGCAGTCCCTTCGGGTATCACAGGATGAGAACCTCGGTTGTTGCGGTCAACCGCGTTAATGCGCCGGGGCGTCCCCGGCAATGCCGGCAGAACCGACGAGCCAGCACTCACGCGATCAGGACCAGACGTGCCTCGCTCGGCAAGCCGGACATGCACTGATGTCGGGGATCGCGGGGCTGTTCCACGCAGGCGTAGCGAAGCCGGTCGAGCCGGGCCGGATCGCCGCGATGATCGCCGCCCAGGCGCATCGCGGGCCCGACGGTCAGGCGATATGGACGGCACGCGGGATTGGGCTAGGTCATCGGCGGCTGTCGATCATCGACGTCAAGGGGCCGCAACCGCTCCATGACGGAGCGCTCAGCGTCGCCTGCGACGGTTCGATTTCCAACTTTGCGGACATCAGAGCGGAACTGGCCGCCAAGGGCGCACGCTTTAGAACCGCGGGCGATGCCGAGGTGCTGCTGCATGGATGGCGGCATTGGGGGCCGTCGATGCTCGACCGGCTGACGGGCGATTTTGCCTTTGCGATCCACGACGCGGATGCGGGCGTGCTGTTTCTGGCGCGCGACCGGCTGGGGGTGAAACCGCTTCACTGGACCGAATTGTCGGACGGCTCGGTCGCGTTCGCATCGGAATTGAAGGGCCTGCTCGCGCATCCTTTGCTGAACCGCGTTCCCGATCTGTCGGCGGTCGAGGATTATCTTGCTTACGGCTATGTGCCCGACGACACGTGCCTGGTCGCCGGGGTGCGCAAGCTGCCCGCCGGGCATTTCCTGCTGATCGAACGCGGACGGCCCATCCCGACTTCGCGCCGCTATTGGGATGTCGACTTCTCGAACCGGGCACGCGGATCGGCGCAGATGCTGGGCGGGGAACTGGTCGAGCGGATGCGCTCAGGCGTGACCAGCCGGATGGTCGCCGATGTACCGCCGGGCGTATTACTTTCTGGCGGCATCGGCAGCGCGACCGTGCTGGCGTTGATGGCGGAGGCGTCACCCCGGGCCGTCAGCACGTTTACGACCGGGTTCGGCGATGCGGGGTGTGACAAGCGACCGCGCGCAGCGCTGATCGCACGCCGCTTCGCGGCGGACCATCATGAGCGCATCCTGACCGAAGCGGATGCCGAACTGATCGAAGCGGTGGCGGATGCGTTCGACGAGCCGTTCGCGGACCCTTGCGCGCTCGAAATTTACCGGGCGTGCGAACTCGCGCGTGAACGGGTGACGGTTGCGCTTTCGGGGACAGGAGCGGACGGGACAATGGTTGGTTACCGCCGATACAAGGCCCATGCGGTGAAGGAGCGCGTCCGTTCGCTGATGCCTGGCGATCTTGGGCGGCGCGTGTTTGCGACGCTGGGCGTAAGCGGTGGCGAGGCTTATGCGCGCGCCGTCGGGGTAATGACGCCCGAACTGCGTAAGTCGTTATATTCAAAGGATGCGATGCGGTTGCTTGGGGGCTACCGCGCCGAGATGCGCTACGAACGGACGATGGCGCAAGCACCGGCCCGCGATGCCCTTGACCGGGCGTACTATGCCGACCTCAAACACCGGCTGCCGGGCAATATCCTGACGAGGAACGACCGCATGAGCATGGCCGTCGGGCTTGAGATGCGCGCGCCGCTGATCGATCACCGCTTGGTCGAATTTTGCGCCACGCTGCCCGGATCGATGCGGATGAGGCGCGGCGAAGGCAAATGGCTGATGAAATCGGCGATGGGACGGTATCTGCCGCGATCGATCCTTGCGCCGACACATCGCTGCCCTGAAGCTATCGATGCGTGGCTTCGGGCCGTGCTTGCCGGGGCGGCGGCTCTGCTCGGCCGTTCTTACGTCCTCGCGGATACGGGATGGTTCGACATGGCCGCGCTGGACCGGATCGCGACCGATCACCGGGCGGGTCGCGCCGGACATGGCCGGACGCTGTGGCAGTTGATGATGCTTGAACGCTCGCTGACGCGCCTATTCTAGCGCGGAGATCGCCGATAAGGTGGTCGCGGGTGTGATCGCTTCGATGTCGGTCTTCAGATGCAACAGCCGGACGCCGCTTTCCCCCATCGCCCGGTCAAGCGCGGGCGCGAATTGGTCGGTTCTCTCGATGGTTTCGGCCGAGCAGCCATAAGCGCGGGCGAGCGCGGCGAAATCGGGGTTGGCGAGGCGGGTGGCGATCGGGCGGCCGGGGAATTCGCGCGCCTGGTGCATGCGGATCGTGCCATATGCGCTGTTGTCGATGACAAGCACCAGCAGGTTGGCGCCGTGCTGGACAGCGGTCGCGAGTTCCTGGCCGTTCATCAGAAAACAGCCGTCGCCCGCGAGCGCGACGACCGATCGCTTCGGATAACGCAGGCTGGCGGCGACCGCGGCAGGAACGCCATAGCCCATCGCGCCCGCGGTCGGCGCGAGTTGACACCCCGGCCCTGCATAGCGCCAGTAGCGATGCCACCAGCCGCTATAGTTGCCCGCGCCGTTGCAGATGATCGTGTCGGTGGGGAGCGCCTCTCGCATCGTCGCGACGCATGGGCCAAGGTCAAGCGCGACGTTCTCGCGAGGGGTCGGGGTGGACCAGGCGAGGTAGTCGGCATGGGCTTCGGCGCCAGACTCGAACGGCGCGCAATCGATCGAGAGCAGGGCGTCGCCGAATTCCGCCATCCCTGAGCAGATTGCGATATCGGTTCGATAGGTTCGGTCCAGTTCATCGGGATCGGGATGAACGTGGATCAGCTGTTGGCCGGGATGATCGGGAGTGATGAGCGCGTAGCCGTCCGTAGTCGCTTCGCCGAGACGCGCACCGATGACGAGCAACAGGTCCGCCGCCTTGATGCGCGCGACGAGCTTCGGATTGGGGCCGTAGCCGAGATTGCCCGCCCAGACCGGGCAGTCGTTTGGTATCGCGTCCTGACGGCGGAATGCGGAGGCTACGGGGATGCCGTTGCGTTCCGTCCATTCGGCGATATCGAGGGTAGCGCGATCGTCCCACCCCGCGCCGCCGACGATCAGTATCGGACGTTCCGCGCCGCCGATCATGCTTGCGAAAGTCGCCATAGCGACCGGATCGCACGCCTGCGTGACTCGCTCGATCCGCGGTCGGTCCACGGCCTCAACCTTGTCGAGCAGCATGTCCTCGGGCAGCGCGAGCACGACCGGGCCGGGCCGCCCGCTCATCGCGGTGGCGTAGGCGCGCGCGACATATTCGGGGATGCGGGCGGCGTCGTCGATCTTTGCGGCCCATTTTGCGATAGGTGCGAACATCGCGGGGAAATCGATCTCCTGGAACGCTTCGCGATCCTTCGTGCCGCGATCGACGTCGCCGATGAAAAGGATCATCGGCTGGCTGTCCTGCATCGCGACATGGACCCCGATGCTGGCATTTGTCGCACCCGGGCCGCGGGTGACGAAGGCGATGCCGGGGCGGTGCGTCAGGGTACCGTCGGCGCAGGCCATGAACGCAACCCCGCCTTCCTGCCGGCAGGTCACCAATTCGATCTCGGGCGTATCGTGAAGCGCGTCGAGCACGGCCAGGAAGCTTTCGCCGGGGACGGTGAAGATTCGGCCGCAGCCTTGCGCGACGAGGTTGTCGACGAGGATGCTGCCGCCGGTTCTAATATTGGTCATGCCCTCATAATGCCGGTCGTTTCGAGCGAAGTCGAGAAACGGGGTTGCGTATGGGGGGTGTTTCTCGACTACGCTCCAAACGAATGGAGCTGGGAAGAACCCATCCGATCTAGGAGATGATAATGGCCGACTTCGAACTGGTGGCCGATGGTCTGCGCTTTCCGGAAGGTCCGGTGTGGATGCCGGATGGCAGTATCATTCTCGTCGAGATCGCCGACGGGAAGATCACGCGCGTTCGCCCCGACGGGTCGAAGGAAACCGTCGGGGCGCCGGGCGGCGGCCCAAATGGCCTCGCGATCGGCCCTGACGGCAAGCTGTATTGCTGCAACAATGGCGGCTTCGAATATATTGAAGCGAACGGCATGCTCGCGCCGCATGGGATTGCGAAAGATTATTCGGGCGGGCGGATCGAGCGGATCGACCTCGATACCGGGGCGGTCGAGATCCTCTATAAATCCGGGGATCACGGCTGCGTGCTGCGTGGGCCGAACGACATCGTTTTCGACGATGCGGGCGGTTTCTGGTTCACCGATCACGGCAAGGTCGATTACGCGAAGCGCTGCCACGACATCGTCGGCATCTTTTACGCGAAGGCGGACGGCAGCTTCATCGAGGAAGTCATTTTCCCAAGCAACAATCCGAACGGGATCGGACTCTCCCCGGACGGCGCATCGCTCTACGCCGCCGAAACCTATACGTGCCGCCTGATGAAGTTCAACGTCACCGCGCCTGGCAAGGTCGCGGCGGATGCCGGGCCGGGCGGGCCGGGCATACCGCTCTACCGGCCCGCAGGATATAAATTCTTCGATTCGCTCGGTGTCGAGGCGGGCGGCAACATCTGCGTCGCGACGATCGGAGAATGCGGGATCAGCGTGATTTCGCCCTCCGGCGAACTGGTCGAATTCGTCGCCACCGACGACATTTTCACCACCAATATCTGCTGGGGCGGAGAAGATATGATGGACGCCTACATCACCTGTTCGGGCACCGGACGGCTCGTAAAGACGCGCTGGGCGCGACCCGGGCTGAGACTCGCATATTGATGCGACGCGATACGGTTATTTTCGATTTCGGCGGGGTGATCACGACGTCACCGTTCGAAGCTTTCGCACGGCTGGAGCGCGAATACGGTCTGCCGGACGGGTTTATTCGCAAGATCAACCGGCGCGAACCCGACGCGAACGCCTGGGCGCGATTCGAGCGGGCGGAGATCGATGCGGAGGTGTTCGATACTCTCTTCGCCATAGAGGCAGAGATGCTCGGACACCGGTTGCAGGGACGCGATGTGCTCGCCGTCCTGCTCGGTGACATCAGACCGCGCATGGTGGCCGCGCTCGATTGGCTGAAGGTGCACGGCTACCGCATCGGGTGCATCACGAACAACGTGCCTACTGGCGAAGGCCCTGGGATGGCGCGTTCGGCTGGGAAGGCCGAGGCGGTCGCTGCCATCATGGCACGCTTCGATCATGTCGTCGAAAGTTCAAAGGCTGGCATCCGCAAGCCCGATCCCGCGATCTACCGGCTCGCCTGCGATACGCTCGGCGTAGTACCGCAGCAATGCGTCTATCTCGACGATCTCGGCATCAACTGCAAACCTGCCGCTGCGATGGGGATGGCGGCAATCAAGGTGGCAAGCGAGGATCAGGCACTGCACAATCTGGCGGACGCGCTGGAATTGCCGCTCGATAGCTTTTAGGAGCAGAGAAATGAAGAAACTTTACTCCGATGCCGCGACCGCACTCGACGGTTTACTCAAGGACGGCATTACGATCTGTGCGGGCGGGTTCGGTCTGTGCGGCGTCCCGGAGCGGCTGATCGATGCAATCCAGGCATCAGGTGTCAAGAATTTGACGATCGCGTCGAACAACGCGGGTATCGACAATGAGGGGCTGGGCAAGTTGTTGCGCACGCATCAGGTCAAGAAGATGATCTCCAGTTATGTCGGCGAAAACAAGGAGTTTGAGCGCCAGTATTTGAGCGGCGAATTAGAGGTCGAATTCTGTCCGCAGGGAACGCTCGCGGAGCGATGCCGCGCAGGAGGCGCCGGTATACCGGGCTTTTATACCAAGACCGGCGTCGGCACGCGTGTCGCCGAAGGCAAGGAGGTCAAGAGCTTCGACGGGGAAGATTATATTCTCGAACGCGGCATCCGCGCCGATTTGTCGATCATTAAGGGTTGGAAGGCGGACGAGACGGGAAACCTCGTGTTTCGCAAAACGGCGCGCAACTTCAATCAGCCGATGGCGACCGCGGGCAAAATCTGCGTTGCCGAGGTCGAGGAGATCGTGCCTGCGGGCAGTCTCGACCCCGATCACATCCATCTGCCCGGGATTTACGTCAACCGGATGATCGTGGGCGCGCCCTATGACAAGAAGATTGAGTTTTTGACGGTGCGCGAGCGGGCGGCGGCGTGAAATCCATCGGGATGGCGGCAGCGTCCCTCGCGCTGCTGGCCGGTTGTGCGCCGAACCGGGCGGCAGGGATCGGCCCCCCGCCCGCCGCGAACGCCCCGCCTTCAGCGACGATGGTGCCGCCGGGGATGCAGTATCTTTACGGTTCGGGCGAGAGTGCCGCGATCAGTGTTGAAAGCTGGCATGCGCTGACGGACTATGTCGCGCGCACGGTGATGCGCCGCGCGCGCACCGGCGTCGTTCTGGCGGCGAACGCGACGCTTGCGAGCCCGGCGTTCATGCCTTGCGGAGACAGGCCGCCCGCGGTGATTTTCGATGTCGATGAGACGGTGCTGCTCAATCTCGGCGCGGAATATGACGCGGCGGTCGATCCACGGCCGTTCGACCCGAAGCGCTGGGACCTGTGGGAGCGGACCGGTGCCGCGGATGTCGTGGCGACGCCGGGCGCGGTCGAGGCGCTGACGAAATTGCGCGCACTTGGCGTAACTGTGATCTTCAATACCAATCGCAGCGCGCATAACGCCGATCAGACGGCGGCAGCGATTGATGGTGCCGGTCTTGGACCCGCCGTGCACGGGCAGACGCTGTATCTGGCGGGCGATGATGCGACGGGCGGACACAAGGACATGCGGCGCGCGACGATCGCAGAACGCTATTGCGTGGTGGCGATGGGCGGCGATCAGCTCGGCGATTTCAGCGATCTGTTCAACGAAGGACTGTCCCCGGCGCGGCGTCGCAGCGCGGTCACGATGCCCGCGATCGCATCGTTATGGGGGGCAGGCTGGTTCGTGATGCCCAATCCGACCTACGGCACCGCGCTGAAAGGCGGGATCGACGATGTCTTCCCGGCCGGTAAACGCTGGTCGCCGCCATTGCAGGAGAAATAATATGCCTTGGGACCGCAACCAGATGGCGGCGCGCGCCGCGCAGGAACTGAAGGACGGATATTATGTCAATCTCGGCATCGGCATCCCGACGCTTGTCGCGAACAACATCCCCGACGGTGTATCGGTCACGTTGCAGAGCGAGAACGGCATGCTCGGCATCGGCCCGTTCCCTTATGCGGGCGAGGAGGATGCCGATCTGATCAACGCGGGCAAGCAGACGATCAGCGAGCTGCCGCAATCGGCTTATTTCGGGTCCGACACCAGCTTTGCGATGATCCGCGGCGGACATATCGATTTGACCGTGCTCGGCGCGATGGAGGTGTCGGAGGGCGGCGATATTGCCAACTGGATGATCCCGGGCAAGATGATCAAGGGGATGGGCGGCGCGATGGACCTGGTCGCGGGCGTGAAGAAGATCATCGTCGTGATGGACCATGTCTCGAAGCACGGCGAGCCCAAGTTCATGCCCGAATGCACGCTGCCGCTGACCGGCAGAAATGTCGTCGACATGATCGTGACCGACCTTGCCGTGTTCATGCGGCCCGATCACGGATCACGGTTCAAGCTGATCGAGATTGCGCCCGGCGTCACGGCCGACGAGATCGCCGCGAAGACTACGGCGGCCTATGATGCTTGAGCGCAGGGCGGCGCTGCTGGCGCTGCCGCTAATGCTGGTCGCGGCGTGTTCGGGACCCAAACTGCTCTCGACGCTGGACAGCATCGACGGCGGCGGATCGGGATCGCGCGAGGCAGCGCAAAATGTGGTTTTCGGGACGCACGGTCAAAAGCTCGACGTCTATGTCCCGAACGGTCCGGTCGCGGGCACCCGGCCCATGCTGGTCTTCTTCTACGGCGGGGGCTGGGTCGGGGGGACACGGGCCGGGTACGCGTTCGCCGCCCGCGCTTATGCCGCGAACGGGTTCGTCGTCGTGCTGCCCGATTACCGCAAGGTGCCAGACGTACGCTATCCGGCGTTTCTCGTTGATGGCGCGCAGGCGGTGAAATGGGCGCACGACCATGCGGGCGATTATGGCGGCGATCCCGGCCGGCTGGCGCTCGCGGGGCATTCGGCCGGAGCCTATACGGTCGCGATGCTGACGCTCGACAAAAAATGGCTGGCGGCAGAGGGGCTCGGGCCGAAGACGGTCAAGGCGGCGGTCGGGTTGAACGGGCCGTATGATTTTTATCCCTTTACGGCGAAGCGCGCGATCGATGCGTTTGCGGGCGTCACCGACGGCCCGGCGACGCAGCCCATCAATTATGCCAGCGCCGACGCGCCGCCGATGCTGATCGTGACTTCTACCAAAGATACAATCGTCCGGCCGTATAATGCGGTGCATCTCTATGATCGCCTCAAGGCGAAGGGCGCGACCGCGGTGTTCAAGGAATATCAGGGCCTGACTCATCAGAATGTCGCAATGGCGCTGTCCAAGCCCTTCCGGGGAAAGGCGCCGGTGCTTGCCGACAGCGTCACGTTCCTGAACAGGCATCTCGGTCCCGTTCGTCAACCCTAGAGCGCAATTGTGTTGCGCGGTGATTAGGCAAAAGGAATATTTTCGATTAATCAATCCAGGCATCAGCTTGCTGATGCGGCCGAACGAGGCAAACCAGGCGATACACGGTGGACGGCGCCAATCCATCCAAGGGGGAGAGCGAGTTTGAGAGTTGTTCTGGCGATGCTGATGGCGGGTTCGCTGCTCAGCGGGATCGCAGCGTTCGCGGCGAGCGGTCAGACGCCCGCGCCGGTGAAGCTCTGGCGGCTCGATTGCGGCACTGTTGCCGCCAACGATCTCAACGCGTTCTCCGACACGCACGCCTATACCGGGCAGCACCGGACGCTGACCGACAGCTGTTACCTCATCGAGCATGGCGACACTTATATGCTTTGGGATACCGGCCTGCCCGCCGCGCTAAAGGGCAAGCCAATCGATACCAAGCAGCCGATGTCCGCGGCGCTTACCTCGACGATCGCCGAGCAACTCGCCAAGCTCGGGGTGAAGCCGGCGCAGATCGCGATTGTCGGAATCAGCCATTATCATTTTGATCATATCGGCCAAGCGCGCGACTTTCCCGCTGCCACGCTGATGATCGGCAAGGGCGATTATGCCGCGCTTTCGGCGAAGCCGCCGACGGATGGTGCCGATCCCGCGCCGCTCAATCATTGGATCGGCGGACCGGGCAAGACCGATCAGGTATCCGGCGACAAGGATGTGTTCGGCGACGGCAGCGTGACGATGCTCGACATGCCGGGTCATACGCCGGGACACCACGCTTTGCTTGTTCGGCTTACTGCGACGGGCCCGGTGCTGCTGTCGGGGGACACCGCGCACTTCCGTGAGAATCTGGCGAGTGACGGCGTGCCCACGTTCAACACCGACCGCGCCGGTTCGCTCGCATCGATGGACAGGCTGAAGCGGTTAGCGACGAATGATCGGGCGATCGTCGTCATCCAGCATGACCCGCGCGATATCTCAAAGCTCCCCGCTTTTCCGCGAGCGGCGGATTGATCGGGTCCTGTACCGAGCGGCGTCGATGCGTTTCGTCGGTAAAACGAAATCAACCCGACATTGCCGGAGGATACCGGACGTTAAAAAAGTACGGTTGGCGATGAAGCGGCATCGTCAATGGAATCATGATTAGGAGCGGATATGCGAGCATTGCTGTCGAAGGCGACCGGCGGACCTGAAACTCTGGAACTGACCGAGGTTCCCGATCCGTCGGCGGCCCCCGGGCAGGTCGTCGTCGCGGTGAAAGCCTGTGCGATCAACTATCCGGATGTCCTGATCATCGAGGACAAATATCAATTCAAACCCGAACGCCCCTTCGCGCCGGGGGGCGAAATCGCGGGATCATCGATCTTGTCGGCGAAGGTGTGACCGGATGGAAGGCCGGAGACCGGGTGATCGGGATGATAGGTCATGGCGGGCTGGCCGAGCAGGTCGTGGTCGATCCGAACCGGATGTACGCGCTGCCCGAAGGGCGCAGCTTTGCCGAGGGCGCGTCGCTGATTCTGACGTACGGAACGACGATTCACGCCTTGCTCGACCGCGGGCATTTGCAGAAGGACGATACGCTGTTGATCCTGGGCGCGGCAGGCGGGGTAGGACTTGCAGCGGTCGAACTCGGCAAGGCGTTCGGCGCGCGAGTCGTCGCTGCCGTGTCTAGCGAGGAGAAGGCGGCGGCAGCAAAGCGGGCCGGGGCGGACGTAACGCTGATCTATCCGCGCGGTCCGTTCGACAAGGCGCAGTCCAAGGCGCTTGCCGAACAGTTCAAGGATGCGGTCGGCAAATCGGGCGCGGACGTAATCTACGATCCGGTCGGCGGCGATTATGCAGAGCCCGCCTTGCGCTCGATCGCCTGGGAGGGCCGTTATCTGGTGGTCGGTTTTCCGGCGGGCATTCCGAAGCTGCCGCTGAACCTGACGCTCCTCAAGAGCTGCGATGTATGCGGCGTTTTCTGGGGCGCGTTCGCGGCGCGCGATCCGAAAGCGAATGCCGCGCATATGGAGCATCTGTTCCGCCTGTGGGACGAGGGCAAGATCTCTCCGACTGTGACCGAAACCTTTCCGCTGGCCAAGGGCGGCGATGCGATCGCGAAAATGGCAAACCGGGGCGCGATCGGCAAGTTGGTCGTCGAGGTCGGCTGAAGCGCGGATTGCGCCGGACGATCGACCGACCTATCTCAATTACTGAACGACATTTCGGAGAGCCCGATCAATGACCACATTCGACGATCGCGAGCGCGCCTTTGAAGCCAAGCATGTTCGGGACGACGAGATCATGTTCCGCGTGCGAGCCCGCAGGAACAGGCTGGTCGGCGAGTGGGCGGCTGGCAAACTGCGTTTGAGCGGTACGGAAGTCGAGGCCTATGCCTCCGCGATTGTCCATGCCGATTTCGAAGAGGTGGGGGATGAAGATATCGTCCGCAAACTCGTTGCCGATTTTTCGGCTGCGGACATTGCGGTGGACGATGGCGAAATTCGCCGGACGCTAGACGACAAGATGGGTGAAGCACGTCGTCAGTTGACCGAGGCGCGCTGAGATGCCGATGGCCGCCGACGAAATCAGGCAAATGATCTGCGACGCGATACCCGGCGCAGAGGTAGAGATCACCGATCTTGCCGGTGACGGCGATCATTTTGCGGCGCGCGTCGTAAGTCAGAGCTTTGCGGGGATGAACCGGGTCAAACAGCACAAGGCGGTATATGCGGCGCTTGGCGGCCGAATGGGCGGCGCGCTTCATGCGCTGCAACTGACAACCGCTATTTCATGAGGATCGAATAATGAGCGAAGATGCAAATGCGCGGATCGACGCGCTGGTGAAGGCAAAGCCCGTGGTCTTGTTTATGAAGGGAACGCCGCTGTTCCCGCAATGCGGCTTTTCCAGTCGCGCGGTCGCGATCCTGAACGAATTGAAGGTCGAGTTCGAAAGCGTCGACGTGCTTCAGGATCAGGAAATCCGCCAGGGTATCAAGGGCTATTCCGACTGGCCGACGATTCCGCAACTCTACATGCACGGAGAATTCGTCGGCGGTTCGGACATCATGATGGAGATGTACGAGAGCGGTGAATTGGCCGAATTGGCGGGGACCGACAAATCTTCGAATTGATCAGGCGCATCGGCATCGTTTGTCGTTACCGGGCCAGCGGCGGCTCCTGGGTTCAGGATGGCTGAGACGCAGGCCGGGATTCCGGTCATTCTCGAGCCGCTCGTAACGAGAATCCTGGCGCCGAACCCAAGCGTTTACACGTACACCGGCACGCAGACTTACCTCGTCGGCAACTCGGATTTGGCTGTGATCGATCCGGGGCCGGATAATGCCGCGCATATCGACGCGGTGCTGAGCACGATTGCCGGCCGGCCGCTACGGGCGATCGTCGTCACGCACCACCACCGCGATCACAGTCCGGCAACGCGTCCGCTGCAATTAGCGACAGGCGCGCCGATTGTCGGCGCCTCATCCGCGCGGCGTGGGCGAGGCGGGCCGGGTGACGATGCGTTTGATGCGCATTATGCGCCGGATCGGGTGCTGGGCGACGGCGACAGCGTGTCGGGTGATGGCTGGACGCTCAGTGCGCTCGCGACGCCGGGCCATTCGAGCGAGCATCTGGCGTTCGCGCTCCCAGAGGCCGACGCATTGTTTTCCGGGGATCATGTCATGGGCTGGTCAACGACGGTTGTATCGCCGCCCGACGGCGATATGTCGGACTATATGGCAAGCCTTGAAAAGCTGCTCGAACGCGATGACCGCATTTATTATCCTGCGCATGGCGATCCGATCGAGCGCCCGGCACGGCTGGTACGCGGAATGCTCGGCCACAAAAAGCAGCGCGAGGGACAGATTTTACGGCTGCTCCGGGAGGGCAATCAGTCGATTTCGGGGATGGTTGCGCGAATGTATACCGGGCTCGATCCTCGATTGGAGGGTGCGGCTGCGCAATCGGTTCTTGCCCATCTGATCGATCTGCACCGGCGCGGAATGGCGGTTGCAGACGGCGATGTCTGGAGGAGCGCGCGATGACCGAATTGCGTCAGACATCGCGCCATGCCGCTCTGCCGGGAACGGTGGCGAAGATCGCCGGGGTCGTCATCCTGCTGATCCTAGCCGTGCTGCTCTTGTTGTGGGGCGTGCAGCGCTATGTCGCGAGTCGTTTGTCGCCGGATCCAACGACGATCGCGAGTGCCAGCCTGGAGGGGCTGCGCGAACAGAACCGCTTGTCCGCCTTTGCCGCGCGCTTCGTCGCGGTGACGACGTCGCGTCAGACCCAGTTCGGTTTGTCGACCGAAAAGACGCTGATCATGCCGGGGATGGTTCGTTATGAAGTCGACCTCGGCAAGCTCAATCAGCGCGACGTCGCATGGAACGCCGATACCAAGACGCTGTCCGTCCGCCTGCCCGCAGTTGAGGTCGACGGACCGCAGGTGGATATGAATGCGATGCGCGAATATGGTTCGGGCGGCGTACTCGCGCGCATTACCGATGCCGATACCAAGCTCGACGCCGCCAATCGCCGCGCGGGTCAGGTCGAGCTGATCCGGCAAGCGCGCGAGGCCCCGATGATCCGGCTGGCGCGCGATGCGACGCGGCGGGCGGTCGAGCGCAGTTTCGCCATGCCGCTCAGGGCGGCGGGAGTCGAAGCGAAGGTCAAGGTCCGCTTTGCCGGTGAGCCAGTGCCGAACGACGAGCGCTGGGATGTGTCGCGTTCGATCGAGGACGTGCTAGGAAACGGTAACTGACGCCGGGAGACGATCGATGGAACAACCCCAAAATCTGCGCGGTGTGGATATCCGCGGCGAGATCGAGCGGCTTCGCAAGGAACGCAACGCGGTCATTCTGGCGCATTATTATCAGAAGCCGGAAATTCAGGACATCGCCGATTTCGTCGGCGACAGCCTCGATCTCAGCCGCAAGGCGCAGGCAACCGATGCCGATGTAATCGCCTTTTGCGGGGTCAGGTTCATGGCGGAGACGGCGAAAATCCTCAGTCCGCAAAAGATTGTCGTGCTGCCCGACATGGATGCCGGATGCAGCCTGGAGGACAGCTGCCCGCCTGAACAATTCGCCGCGTTCCGTGCCGAACATCCCGACCATATCGCGCTTACCTACATAAATTGTTCGGCGGCGGTGAAGGCGCTCTCCGACGTGATAGTGACGTCGTCGTCGGCGGAAACGATCCTGGCGCAAATTCCGCCGGAGCAGAAAATCATTTTCGGCCCCGACCGCAATCTCGGCGGTTATCTTGCGCGCAAGACCGGGCGCGACCTGCTATTGTGGCCGGGCGTTTGCATCGTCCACGAAGCGTTCAGTGAAACCGAATTGCTGAAGCTGCGCGCGCAATATCCCGGTGCGCCCGTCGCCGCGCATCCCGAATGTCCGGCGGTCATCCTGGATCACGCCGATTATGTCGGGTCGACGAGCGGCATCCTGGCATTTGCGAAGACGATGCCGGGCGACACGCTGATCGTCGCGACGGAACCTCATATTATTCACCAGATGGAAAAGGCGGTTCCCGACAAGACATTCATCGGCGCGCCGGGGGCGGACGGAAACTGCAACTGCAATATCTGTCCGTACATGGCGCTGAACACGATGGAGAAGCTCTATGTCGCGCTCCGCGATCTGGAGCCGCGGATCGAAATGCCGGAAGATTTGCGGCTAAAGGCGAAGAAAAGTCTCGACGCAATGCTGTCGATGGCGGGGGGAACGGTGGGCCGGGGGGATCTCGGTCCGGCCTGACGGTCGGGGGGACCATTCCCGCGCAAGCAGAGTTAGTCGTCGGTAAACGAAAAAGGGGCCGCCGAACTTTCGTCCTGCGGCCCCTTCTTTAGAGACAATCGCTATAGATTAAGCGAATTGCACCCTGGTGGTGACTTTCGACTTGCGACGACGCATCGCGTAGCCGACCGCACCGAATCCGACCAGCATCATGGCCCATGTCGCGGGCTCAGGTACTGCGGCAGTCACAGCGGCGTTGATTGTCCCGGCATAAGACGAATCACCATAGGCAAACCCCTTGAGGACCAGATCGTAACTTCCGCTGGTGAAATCAACGGGCGGACGCAGTACGTAGGACTCACTCACACCTTCAAGCGGATTGCCTGACATGTCGTTTCGCGTCTGGATAAAAGGTATGCCCGCCAAAGTAATGCTGGAGAAATCAATATCGCCAAGCTTGTTGTTGCCATTCAAAGCGATCGTGATCACTGACGCAGTCACGTTGGAGTTCGACAACAATATGGTGAAGGTATCGGTGAACGCTCCGCCGTTCATGATGCGATTACCGAAAAACTGCGATCCCCCCTGGGTGAGATCTATAGTCGTTGCCGCGAAGGCAGGCGCTGAAACCGTGCCGGTCGCTGCGAGCAAGCCGGCGATCAAAATCTTCTTCATGTCTTTTCCTCCTGCTATCAACCCTTAGTCTCAAAAATCAAAACACCGGAGACTCGGACGGTCCAATCTTAACATTAAATTAACCGAGCAACACTACACAAAATTTGCACGGGTAACATCATAATCCCGGTCAATAAGCGTCACTTAATGTGTCGGAATGCCGCAACTTGATGTACGCGCGGCCAGCCGTTCCGGACGCATACCGCGTCAGGTTAAATTGTCGTTAGAGGCTTAAACGGAATTATCGTCCCATACCGGGACAGTTTCGGCGCGCCGCAAACCGTCACATTACGGGACAGCAGGAAGGCGTGCCGCACGATTTCGGCCTGCTGCTCGATGCCGTAACGATCGAGAGGAACCCCCGGCCGGATTGTATAGTCGTATCTGCAGAACGGGTGACGCGCGAGCGGAAGGAAGATGCCGCGCTGGTGCTGCCAGACGTGCACCATCTCGTGGATGAACAGTCCCTGCGCGGTAACATGTTCAGTCGAAAAATCCTCGCACCACAAGCCGCCGCGCGGATGGAAGTGGATGCAGCCGCGAGGCGCCATCACCGTTCCGCGGGGCTGAAAAAAGGCCCATTTCCGGTTGATGAGCCCCACTATGGCGTAATCGATCGCCGCGCCGAACACCGAGGTAGCGAGCGAAATTTCACCTTCGGTCAGGCCGCGCCGATTATGGCGCGCGGTTGTCATGCCGGCGCGTCAACTCCGGCGGCGATGACGTTCGCATTGCGCAGGATGCGCTCTCCATTCGCAAAAGTGAAGGTCAGGGTAATCGAACCGCCGGGCTTGATCCCCGGGTTCACGTTGGAAAGCATTACATGCATCGCGCCGGGTTTGAATTCGACGGCGGTTTCTGCGGGAATCGAGACGTTCGAGATCGGGACCATGCTGCTCGTCGTCCCATCCACCTCCGTCTGATGCATTTCCGACCGGATGGCTATGTCGGTCGAGACATTGATTAAAGTATGCGCCGCGGGTCCGCCATGGACGGTGAAATAGGCGGCGGCCGGGCGGCCCTGGACCGCGGCAAGCCTTACCCATGCATGGTCGACGAACAGCTGATCGGGCTTGTTGTTGCAGCCGGCAAGCGAAATCGCGGCCAATCCGATGATCGCGCCATGCTTGAGGATGTCAGGCATTTTATTTCTTCTCCCGCTTCAGGCGCGCGCCGCAGGGACGGCACCTCCGCCTGCGATAATCTTGCGAGCGGATTATGCCCACCTATATCGCGCGCATCAACGAAGAGGTTCCGCTGCCGGCATCGGCATCCGGGAACTCGACTGTTTTAACGTGTGAGGGGCTTTAAAGACTCATGGCAAAAGTAATCGGTATCGATCTTGGCACGACCAATTCTTGCGTGGCGGTAATGGAAGCCGGCAAGCCCAAGGTGATCGAGAATTCGGAGGGCGCGCGGACGACGCCGTCGATCGTCGCATTCGCCAAGGACGGCGAGCGGCTGGTGGGGCAACCCGCCAAGCGTCAGGCGGTGACAAATGGTGACAACACGATTTTCGCGGTGAAGCGGTTGATCGGTCGCCGCTTCGATGATCCCGTCACCAAGAAGGACACCGAACTGGTGCCCTATAAGATTGTGCGCGGACAAAACGGCGATGCCTGGGTTCAGGCGGGCGGCAAGGACTATTCGCCGTCCCAGATCAGTGCGTTCACCTTGCAGAAGATGAAGGAAACCGCCGAATCCTATTTGGGTGAGACGGTGACCCAGGCGGTCATTACGGTGCCCGCTTACTTCAACGATGCACAGCGCCAGGCAACGAAGGACGCCGGGCAGATCGCCGGCCTCGAAGTGTTGCGCATCATCAACGAACCGACCGCGGCGGCGCTTGCTTACGGTCTCGAGAAGCAGGACGGCAAGACGATCGCGGTCTATGATCTGGGCGGCGGTACGTTCGACGTGTCGATCCTCGAAATCGGCGACGGTGTCTTCGAGGTGAAGGCGACCAACGGCGACACGTTCCTGGGCGGCGAGGATTTCGACAACAAGATCGTCGATTATCTGGCGGACGGTTTCAAGAAGGATGAGGGGATCGACCTCACCAAGGACAAGCTAGCGCTTCAGCGGCTCAAGGAAGCCGCGGAAAAGGCGAAGATTGAACTGTCGTCAGCGCAGTCGACCGAGGTCAACCTGCCCTTCATCACCGCCGACCAGAACGGGCCGAAGCATTTGGTGCGCACGATCACCCGCGCCGACCTGGAAAAGCTGGTCGAGGACTTGATCAAGCGTACGCTTGATCCGTGTAAAAAGGCGCTTGCCGATGCGGGCATCAAGGCCGCGGACGTGAGCGAGGTCGTGATGGTCGGCGGAATGACCCGCATGCCGCGCGTCCGCCAAGTGGTGCAGGATTTCTTCGGCAAGGAGCCGCACACCGGCGTCAACCCCGACGAGGTCGTCGCGATGGGTGCCGCTATTCAGGCGGGCGTGCTGCAGGGCGACGTCAAGGACGTTTTGCTGCTCGACGTGACCCCGCTGTCGCTTGGCATAGAGACGCTGGGCGGCGTCTTTACCCGGATGATCGACCGCAACACGACCATCCCGACCAAAAAGTCGCAGACCTATTCGACGGCTGACGATAATCAGGGCGCGGTCACGATCCGCGTGTTCCAGGGTGAGCGCGAAATGGCGGCGGACAATAAGATGCTCGGCCAGTTCGACCTTGTCGGCATTCCGCCCGCGCCGCGCGGCGTGCCGCAGATCGAGGTCACCTTCGACATCGACGCCAACGGCATCGTCAACGTCAGCGCCAAGGACAAGGGCACCGGCAAGGAGCAGCAGATCCGCATCCAGGCCTCGGGCGGGCTGTCGGATAACGACATCGACCAGATGGTGCGCGATGCCGAGCAGTTTGCCGAGGACGACAAGAAGCGGCGCGCGGCGGCAGAGGCGAAGAACAACGCCGAAAGTCTGATCCACACGACCGAGCGGCAACTGGCGGACAATGGCGACAAGATCGACGCATCGCTGAAGAGTGAAATCGAAGCAGCGATCGCCGATACCAAGACGGCGGTCGAGGGCGCCGATCCCGATGCGATGAACGATAAGGCACAGGCGCTCGCACAAGTTGCGATGAAGATGGGCCAGGCGATCTATGAGACGCAGCAGCAAGCTGATGCGTCGCCGGCCGCGGACAGCGCCCCCGCCAACGACGATGTCGTCGATGCGGAATTCTCCGAAGTCGACGATAGCGCCAAGGCGTAAAACCATGATTTCCCGCCGCCCCTGTTCCGGGCGGCGGGAAAGCATCGGGGGCAGTGAATGAGTACCCAAGTCGATTATTACGAACTGCTCGAATGCGAGCGGACCGCGGATGCGGGAATGATCAAGGCATCGTTCCGCAAGCTGGCGATGAAATACCACCCCGATAAGAATGCCGGGTGCAAGAACAGCGAATCCAAATTCAAGGCGGTCAACGAAGCCTATGATGTCCTGAAGGATCCGCAAAAGCGCGCCGCCTATGACCGGTTCGGCCACGCGGCCTTCCAAAACGGCGGCGGCGGCGGCGGCGGTCAGGATTTCGGCGGCTTTTCGGATATTTTTGAAAGCGTCTTCGGTGAATTCATGGGCGGGGGGCGCGCTGGCGGCCGGGCGCAGGCCAGACGCGGGGCGGACCTGCGCTACGACATGGAGATTAGTCTCGACGAAGCGTATCACGGCAAAAAGACCGAGATAACCGTCGAGGTTTCCGCCGCGTGCGACACATGCGGAGGATCGGGTGCGAAGCCCGGAACATCCGCCAACACCTGCCGGCAATGTTCCGGGCATGGCAAAGTCCGCGCGCAGCAGGGTTTCTTTGTCGTCGAACGACCATGTCCGGTCTGCGCGGGTTCGGGTCAAATCATAGAGGATCCGTGCCGCGAATGTCGCGGTGGCGGGCGGGTCGACAAGCGAAAGACGCTTGCGGTCGAGGTTCCGCCCGGCGTCGATGAAGGAACCCGCATCCGCTTGTCGAACGAGGGTGAGGCCGGTGCTGCCGGTTCGCCCCCCGGTGATCTCTACATCTTCCTTCACGTCAAACGGCATTCACTGTTTGAGCGCGAAGGTACGACCCTGTTCGCACGCGCACCGATCAGCTTTTCGACCGCCGCACTTGGTGGATCGCTATCGATACCCGGCCTCGACGGCCGTACGCACGAGATCAAGATTCCGACGGGAATCCAGTCCGGCAAGCAATTGCGTCAGCGCGGTGCCGGTATGCCCGTCTTGCAGGGGCGCGGACACGGCGACCTGGTCATACAGATCGAAGTCGAGACGCCCACGCGTCTTTCGACCCGTCAACGCGAGTTGCTCGAGATGTTCCGTGAGACCGAAACGGGGGATGAATGCCCCGATACGAAAGGTTTTTTCGGTAAGCTGAAAACCGCATTCGCGGGCGACTGACGGGTTAGCCGTTCAACGGAGGTGGTGATGCTGGTCTCGACGTTTCTTGCAGCCTGGTTGATCATCGGTTTCGCGCCGGAAACGCCGATCGGCCGCGCATTAATTCGGACGATGGTTGGTACGCCCGCGATATGGCTTTCCCGGATCAAGCGCGGTCACGTTCTGCTGACGGGTGGGTTGCTGAGCATCGGGGCGATCGCGATTCATTTTGGCGGGGCCGACGCCGTGGTCGTGATGCGCCTGATGTCTCCCGACGTTGCCGGCTTCCTTATCACTGTCGATGTTGCGACCTATGTCGATGTTCTGTTCACCCTGGCCGTCGCGGCCTCTTCGGGACACGCGGGGCGGGCAGTTTCGGCCTTCGGCACGTCGCTTCCGCAACGAAGAGCAAAGGCGCGTTCGCGCCGTTCGCGGCCGGCGAAGTCGCCGGATAACGATAATGAAGAGGATCGAACTCGGATCGCCGCGTGATCGCTGGACCTGCCACGCCCCCCGGGTGAGGGGCGCGCGGGCCGCGAGTCAGAGCGTCGAGATGATCACGCCGACTACCAGCGCCTGAGCCGCGATCACCAGCGCTGTGCTGGTCACGGTTTCAAACATACGCATTGGTTAGCCTCCGATGCCAGTGAAATATCCGGCAAGAGAGAAATGGATATTGTTGCGGTGCTGCGCAATTTTGTATTTCGCGAAGACGATTGCAACGGACGCAGGCCACGGCGTTCCATTGCATTCAGTCCGGCCGCAGATTGTCCGTTCCGAACACGCGTGCAAAAATCGTATCGACATACCGGAGATGATAATCGAGGTCGAACTTGTCCTCGATCTCGTCCGGCGACAGCGCCGCGGTCACCTCAGGGTCGTCCTTCAGCAGCGCCATCAAGGACAGCGCGCCGTCCGATTCCCAAACTTTCATCGCGTTGCGCTGGACGACGCGATAGGCGTCTTCGCGGCTCACCCCCGCCTGCGTCAGGGCGAGAAGGACGCGCTGCGAGTGAACCAGCCCGCCCATTCTGTCGAGGTTCTTCATCATTCGCTGGGGATAGACGAGCAGCTTGTCGATCACACCGGTCAGTCGTGCGAGCGCGAAATCGAGCGTGATCGTGGCGTCAGGACCGATATAACGCTCGACCGAGGAATGGCTGATGTCGCGTTCGTGCCAAAGCGCAACGTTTTCGAGCGCGGGCGTGACATAGCCGCGCACCATACGGGCCAGCCCGGTCAAGTTCTCGGTCAGCACCGGGTTCCTCTTGTGCGGCATCGCCGACGAGCCCTTCTGGCCGGGCGCAAAATACTCCTCGGCCTCAAGCACCTCGGTGCGCTGGAGGTGACGGATTTCGGTCGCGAGGCGTTCGATCGAGGATGCGATCACGCCGAGTGTCGCAAAGAACATCGCATGGCGGTCGCGCGGGATGACCTGGGTCGAGACGGGTTCTGGCGTCAGTCCCAGCTTGCCCGCCACATAGTCTTCGACGAACGGGTCGATATTCGCAAAGGTGCCGACCGCGCCCGAGATCGCGCAGGTCGCAACCTCGGCGCGCGCATGGAGGAGACGCGTTCGACAGCGGCCGAATTCGGCATAGGCCTGGGCCAATTTGAGGCCGAAGGTGACCGGCTCGGCATGGATGCCGTGGCTGCGGCCGATCGTGGGCGTCAGTCTGTGTTCGATTGCCCGGCGCTTGAGCACACCCAGCAACGCGTCGAGATCGGCGATCAGAATGTCGGACGCGCGCGTCAGCTGTACCGCCAGACAGGTGTCGAGAACGTCCGACGAGGTCATGCCCTGATGCATGAACCGCGCCTCCGGCCCGACATGCTCGGCGACGTTGGTCAGGAAAGCGATGACGTCATGCCGCGTTTCGCGCTCGATCGCATCGATCCGCTCGACCTCGAACCGGCCGCGCTCCCAGATCGCTTGCGCTGCCTCCTTTGGCACCACGCCCAGTTCGGCGAGTGCATCGGTCGCGTGCGCCTCGATCTCGAACCAAATCTGAAAGCGCGTCTCCGGCTCCCAGATCGTTGCCATTTCACGCCGGGAATAGCGGTCGATCATTCGGTTTTACCTTTTAAAAAGACAGGGTTTCGTACAAGTGAGGAAATCAAGGGAGGGCGCTATAGCAAGCCTTCCGCGCGCAGGCTGACATGGCCGCCCGTGCCGATGATCAGATGATCGTGTACCGTGATGTTGAGCGGCTTTCCGGCTTCTGCGATGCGCCGCGTGATGTCGATATCGGCGCGGCTGGGGGCAGGGTCGCCGGATGGGTGGTTGTGGACCAGGATGATTGCAGCCGAGCCGAAATCGAGAGCGCGGCGGACGACTTCGCGGATATATACCGCGGCTTCATCGATCGTACCCTCGCTCATCACCTCGTCGCGGATCAGCATGTTCTTGGCGTTCAGGTGCAGGACGCGGAAACGTTCGATCATATGATGCGCCATGTCGGCGCGCAGATAGTCGAGCAGCGCCTGCCAGTTGGACAGGACGGGCCGGTCGGCGATGCGGCCCTGCATCAGCCGGATCGCGGCTGCTTGCACGATCTTCAGCGCGGCGACGGATGTTTCACCCATCCCGCCGATGCGCATCAATGCCTCAGGATCGGCGGTCAGTGCGCCGCCAAGACCACCGAATTCACGGATCAACGTCTTGGCGAGCGGCTTTGTATCCCTGCGCGGTATGGCAAGCGCGAGCAGATATTCGAGCAGCTCATGATCGAGCAGTGCCTCGCCGCCGCCCGCGAGCAGCCGTCCGCGCAAGCGTTCGCGGTGCCCCGCGTCGTCGGCTGATTTCGTGGTGGTGTCGGTCATCGGTTGAACGCCAGACTAGGCAGCGGCGACGTGGCGTGCAATTCCCCGCGGCATTCCGGCGATCATCGCCGGGTAAGGACGGACGAGCGGCGGCGTGAACGAGGCGAGCGAAGAGGTTGGGACGGCGCGCCACCCGACGCGACGCTTATTCCTGCGCATCATGCTGGTCATTTCGCTGGTGCTCGTCTTGGCGGCGCTAGGTGTGTGGCTGGAACGCCGTCAGATTGCAGGCCGGATCGTCGACCGGACGTTGCGGGATGCCGGCGTCGCGGCGCGGTACACGATCGCCGATCTCGGGCCGGGGCAGCAGCGGCTGACCAATGTCGTCATCGGCAATCCGGATCGGCCCGACCTTGTCGCCGACTGGATCGAAACCGAGACCCGTATCGGATGGTCGGGCGCGCATGTCACCGGCGTCCGCGCCCGTCACGTCCGTCTGCGTGCGACACTGAAGGACGGGAAAGTGTCGTTCGGGGCAATCGATCGGCTGTTACCGCCGCCCGGAGGCAAGCCGTTCGCGCTTCCCGCGCTCGATGTCTCAGTCGCCGACGGAAGAATCGCGCTGGCGACACCTTACGGACCGGTCACTGTGAAGCTGGCGGGTACGGGTCGGCTGAATGACGGGTTCAACGGAACGTTGAAAGCGTCTAGCGACCGGCTGGCGCTCAATGGTTGCCGTATCCGCAAACTCAACGCCGCTGTCGACATTACGGTCGACCGGCGCAGTCCGACGATACGCGGACCCGTCAGCGCGGAGAGTGCGGGATGCTGGCGGACGCTGCTCACGGGACCAAGAACCGATATCGTCGCGACATTCAGCCCGGCGTTCGACCGATGGCGCGGCAATGCCCGGGTCAACGCGGCCAATCTGTCGACGCCGTACGCCGCTGCGCGATCGGTCGCGGGTCGAGTGCAATTCGCGGGAACCGCCGGGCGAACCGGCGGAACGCTCGACCTGGCGGCGGCACGCGTCGAACGAGCGGATTGGCGCGCCGAACACATAATCATGAAAGGCAATTACCGGTTCGGAGCGGATACCGGCTTTGCTGGACGGATCGCGGCCGACGGCGTGAGCACCGATATTGACCGGCTCGTCGCGACCGGCGCGACGGTCCGGGCGCTTGCAGGCAGCCCGGTTGCCCCGCTTGCCGTCAAATTGCAGCGGGCGCTTCGCGACGCCGGACGGCGCTTTTCCGTGCGGACGGATGCGGCGATCGAGCTATTGGGACAAGGCGGTGCGGTTCGACTGACCGATCTTGCAATCGCGGCGAGATCGGGGGGAAGGCTTAGCCTCAGCGGCGGCGACGGGGTAACCTATGTCTGGCCGCAGCCGAGCATCCGGATCAATACGCACCTGGCGACGAGCGGCGGCGGAATCCCCGAGACACGGTTTACGCTTTCGCAAGAGCAATCCGGCGCACCGCTGAACGGGCAAGGGTCGATCGCTCCTTATTCCAGCGGTGGCGCTCAGCTTGCGCTTGGCGATTTGAATTTCTCCGCGGCGCCGGGCGGTCTAACGCGGATCACGACGCGCATGACGCTATCGGGCCCGTTCGGCGCCGGGCGGATCGACAATGCAAGGATCCCGATCCGTTTGTCATGGGATGGCGGACGCAATCTGACGGTCAATCCCGCGTGCGCGCCGGTCGCTGCCGATCGTTTGACCGTCGCGGGCTTCGTCACCGACCGGCTCGAGCTCCGGTTTTGCCCCGTCGACGGAGCGATGGTGCGGGTCGGCGGTGGCGGCACGGCGGGCGGCGTGAGGCTCGGCGCAAACAGGATCGACGGTCGGTTGGGATCGACCCCGATCGCAATCGCGCTCGATTCGGCACGATTCGTCTTCGACCGGCGAACTTTCGACGTCGCTGGCCTGCGAACGCGGATCGGTATGCCCGCCAGGGCGACGCGGCTGGAATTTGCCGACCTGTCGGGACGCCTGACGAAGGACGGCCTGAATGGTCTCTTCGCGGGCGGCGGGGGGCGGATCGGCAATGTACCGCTGCTTTTGTCCGGCGCGATCGGGCATTGGAACCTGAGCGGTGGCAAACTGTCGGTCGGCGGGTCGATGAGCGTACGCGACGCCGCCGAGACCGCGCGGTTCAAACCGATGCTGGTGCGTGACGTTTTGCTGGCGCTCTCAGGCAATGCGATCGCTGCGCAGGGCGAATTGATCGAGCCGACACACTCCCGGGACGTCGCCGCCTTGACGATCCGGCATGACCTGGCGAACGGTCGCGGGCGGGCGTCAATCGATGTGCCGGGTATCCAGTTCGACGAAGGGTTTCAGCCCGAATTGCTGACCCCCGTCACTTTCGGCGTGATCGCCGATGTTCGCGGCCGCGTATCGGGCAGCGGACGGATCGACTGGAGCCCCGACGCGGTGAGCAGCACCGGCGTTTTCACAACGCCCGCGACCGATCTCGCCGCTGCCTTCGGACCCGTTACCGGTCTCGCGACGACGATCCGCTTCACCGATCTGCTCGCGCTCGAAAGCGCGCCCGGGCAAATCGCGACCGTCGCCTCGATCAACCCCGGTATCGCGGTCACCGACGGGCAAATCGTGTATCAGACATATCGTGACGCGAGGGTGCTGGTGAACAGCGGCTATTGGCCATTTGCGGGCGGTGCGCTGACGCTCGATCCGACCCTGCTCGATTTTTCCGCGCTCGCCGCCAAGCGATTGACGTTCCGCGTCAAGGGTGCCGCCGCGGACAAGTTCCTGCAACAGTTCGATTTCCAGAATATCAACGCGACCGGCATCTTCGACGGTGTATTGCCGATGGTGTTCGACGTGGACGGCGGCCGGATCGAACGCGGAACGCTGGACGTCCGCAAGGGCGGCGGCAACATCGCCTATGTCGGCGATCTCAGTCAGAAAGATCTGGGCTTCTGGCCGAACCTGGCCTTTCAGGCGCTGCGTTCGATCGATTATCGCAACCTCGATCTAACGCTGAACGGCCCGCTCGGCGGAGAGATGGTGACCGAAGTCCGCTTTACCGGGATCAGCCAGGGCAAGGGTGCGAAGTCAAACTTCCTGATCCGCAGACTGCAGAAATTGCCGTTCGTGTTCAACATCCGCATCCGCGCGCCGTTTCGTGGCTTGCTGGATTCGGCGCAGTCCCTGTCCGACCCGAAGCGTCTGATCGAACGCAATCTACCGGCACTGCTGAACCGGCAGAACACGCGCAGCAGCGAGGCCGCGCCCAATGACACTATCGTTAAGCCACCCGAAAGCAGGATTATGCCATGAGCATCCAAGGATCGAGACCGAAAGAAGGGAACAGCGCCGGAGGGTGGAGACGAGGCATTTCATGCGCAGGCCTGCTTGTTGCACTCGCCCCGATCGGGGGTTGCATCAGCATCACCGCGCCCGACAAGCCGATCGAGATCAACCTGAATATCAACGTGACGCAGGAAGTGGTATATCGGCTCGACAGTGACGCGAAGTCGTTAATTCAGCAGAACCCGGGAATATTTTGATATGATGCACAAAGCCCTTCTGATCGCAGCGGTCGCCGCCACGACCATGCTTCCCGGTCCGGCGTCGGCGCAGCGTGATCCGGCGTATGCGTCGGCGCGCGCCTCGGGATCGATCGGCGAGCAACCCGACGGTTATCTGGGCGTCGTCGGTTCGGGTTCGGCCGAACTCCGCGCTCTGGTCAGCAGCATCAATATCCAGCGCAAGTCGGCCTATACGCAAAAGGCGCAGTCGGCGGGCGCGACCGTCGAGCAGATGGCGTTTACCAGCGGCTGCAATCTGATCGCGCAGACGAATCCAGGCGAAAAATACAAGGCGCCTGATGGGACATGGAAGGCGCGCGGGGCCGGCGCTCCCGAACGCGACGCGCGCTGCATTTGAGGCGCTCTCGCCGCTCCCGGGACAGCCGGTTGACTCGTTGACGGGGCTTTCCTAAACGGAGCGCGCAAATGGAGGGGCAACGGCTCTCCGTCGCCTTTTTCGTCGTCGGGTCAATACCGACGATGTTTTTTTATCAGGATGTCCTTCGCGTTGGCCGACGATCGCCGAAACGAACCCGATGACCTCGACAGCCGGATCGCGCGCGCGAAGTCCGAGCAGTCGGTCGACGCGCGTCCGCACGACGGCAATGCCGAAACGCGCGGCTGGGCAATCGGGATCGAATTCGTCGGTACCGTACTGGTCGGCGCCCTGCTCGGCTATCTGCTCGACCGGTGGCTCGGCACGACGCCTTGGCTGATGATTGTATTGCTGGTGCTCGGTTTCGCGGCGGGGACGCGGCGCGCGATGAAGACGTCGAATCAGTTCGACGCGCGTCCCACCGACGATCGGCGATAGGGATTATTCGAACGATGGCCGCATCCAATAATCCGATGGAACAGTTCGCGATCCGGGTTCTCCACCCGATCCACGCGGGCGGCTATGACCTGTCCTTCACCAATTCATCGCTCTGGATGCTGATTGCGCTGGGCGTCGTTGCAGTGTTTTTGTTTATCGGCACGGCCAGTCCGAAACTCGTGCCGTCACGGGCGCAGGCGGCGGTCGAATATGTCTATGACTTCGTCGTTGGCATGCTCGATGAAAATGTCGGGCCTGGCGGTCGGCGTTTTGTGCCGCTGATCTTTTCGATCTTCATTTTCGTTCTTGTGCTGAACCTGCTGGGCCTGATCCCCTGGGTCGGGGCGTTCACGCCGACCAGCCACGTTGCGGTCACGTTGGCGCTCGCTCTGATCGTGTTCCTGATCGTATGTCTGGTCGGCTTCTGGAAGCATGGCCTGCATTTCCTGACGCTATTCTGGCCGAAGGGGGTGCATCCCGCGCTCGGTATCTTCATCATGCCGATCGAGGTCATCAGCTTCCTCGCGCGTCCGTTCACGCTCGCGATCCGGTTGTTCGCCAACATGACCGCCGGACACGTATTGCTGAAGGTGTTCGGTACGTTCGTGGTCGCGCTCGGCTCGTTCGGAGCGCTGCCTTATGTGTTCGGGGTCGTGCCCCTGGCCGTCAACGTCGCGCTTGCCGCGCTCGAACTGCTGATCGCGGTCATCCAGGCCTATGTTTTCGCGTTGCTTGCTTCGATCTATCTCAACGACGCAGTCAATCTCCACTAAACCCAATTCACGAAAAGGAATTATTCATGGATCCAGCATCGGCAAAGCTGATCGGCGCGGGCCTCGCGGCGATCGGAGCGGGACTCGCCGCCATCGGCGTCGGCTACATCTTCGGCAGCTATGTGCAGGGCGCATTCCGCAATCCCGACGCTGACAGCCGTGTCGCGGGGCGTTTGTTCCTGGGCTTCGCGGTCGCGGAGGCGCTCGGTCTGATCGCGGCGGTCGTCTCGCTCTACCTCGCCTTCGCGGGTTAACAGCAAACGCTGAGCGGACCGATACATGCCTCAGTTCGAACTCGTCAATTTCGCGCCCCAGTTCGTCTGGCTCGTGGTCGCGTTTGCGATCCTGTATTTCGGGATCGTGAAGCTGACCTTGCCCAAGCTCGGTCGTACGGTCGACGCGCGCGACAGGCAGATCAAGGACGATATTGCCGAGGCCGAACGCGCCAAGGCCGAAGCCGATCGGATGGCGGACGCCTATGAGGCGGGGGTCGCGACGGCGCAGGACGAGGCGCGCGCCAGGGTTGAGGCGGCAAGGGTCAAGTCGACGGACGCACTCGAACAGCGGCTGTCCGAATCGAATGCGGAGATCGCGCAGCGGTCGGCCGCGGCGGAGGCTTCCCTCGATCAAGCGCGTGCGCAGGCGATGAGCCATATCGAGAATGTGGCGGCGGACGCCGCCGCAGATATAGTCGAAAAGCTGACCGGCACGCGTCCCGGACCCGAAGCGGCGAGTGAAGCTGCTCGTGCGGCGCTGGTTTAAGGAACGAACATGCTGCTGGCGACATTGGCGCAGACCGCCGTCCATGGTCCGGAGGCGTTGACCGAAGGTGAGACCGTTCTCGGCTTGAATGCGGAGGGCTGGGTCTATGTCAGCCTGACGATCTTTCTAATCGCGATGGTCTGGTTCGGTCGTGCGCATCACCGGTTGCGTGATGCACTTGACGCCAAGATCAACGAGACCCGGCGGCAACTCGACGAAGCGACCGCGGTCCGGACCGAGGCTCAGGCGCTTCTTACCGCTGCCAAAGCGCGCGATGCGGCAAGTGCGGGGGATGCGGCGGCGATCGTCGAACAGGCGGAGCATGAGGCCGCCGCGATGCTCGACAAGGCAGAGCGCGATGCCACCGATCTGATCGCGCGGCGCGCCAGGATGGCCGAAGACAAGATAGCCGCCGCCGAACGCGGCGCGGTCAGCGACGTGCGGGCACTGGCCGCCGCCGCCGCCGCCGGTGCCGCACGGTCATTGATCGTCGAACATCATGGTGCCGCGGCTGACCGCGCGATGGTCGATCGGGCAATCTCGGGTCTCGGCCGCCCCAACTAAAGCGTCGATACCGATGTCTTGGCTTATCCTTGCCGTCGCGGTCGTGACGGAAATCTGTTGGGCGCTCAGCCTCAAATGGGCGGCGACGGTTGCCACTTGGCAGGCGTCCAGCGTTCCGATCATTCTCAGCTTCGTAAACATGGGACTGCTTGCGCTTGCAATGCGCGGGCTGCCCGCTGGAACCGCTTATGCGGTCTGGACCGGCCTCGGCGCAGTCGGCGTGATCATTGGCGGTGTCATTTTCTTTGGCGACAAGGTGAGCGGAGTCCAGGCGGGCTTCATGACGCTGACTGTCATCGGTGTCGTCGGGACGAAATTGTTCGCGCAGGTCTGATACGTAGTCGGCCGGACTTCAGCGGCGCAGTGCCAATGGTTGGGGTGTCGCTGGATAGCGGCGCGGTCATGCCTTAAATAGGTGCCGATGTCCTCGCCCAACGCACCCGACCGGTTCAACGAAGAAAAATCGACTTATACGGTTCGCGGCAGCGACGCGCCCGATCTCCAGGCGGGGATAGCGGCGATCCGCAACGTGCTTGCGACCTTGCCGACGCGCTCAGGTGTCTACCGGATGCAGGACGCACGCGGCGATGTGCTGTATATCGGCAAGGCGCGCGCACTGAAGAGCCGCGTTGCGAACTATGTGCAGGTCGAGCGGCTGACCAAACGGTTGCAGCGGATGGTCGCGCAAACGCGCTCGATGACGATCGTCACGACGAATAACGAAGCCGAGGCTCTGTTGCTCGAGGCGCAGCTGATCAAGCGCTATCGCCCGGCCTACAACGTCCTGCTGCGCGACGACAAGTCGTTCCCCTTCATCCTGCTGCGCGGCGATCAGGAATTTCCGCGTATCCAGAAGCATCGCGGCGCGCGGCGCGCCAAGGGCGATTATTACGGTCCGTTCGCGAGTGCGGGCTCGGTCAACAACACGCTGAACGCTCTGCAGAAGCTGTTCCTGCTAAGGTCGTGCACGGACGGCTTCTTCAAGACGCGTGACCGGCCGTGCCTGCTCTATCAGATCAAGCGCTGTTCGGCGCCGTGCGTCGGGCGAATCGATGCCCAGGGCTATCAAGAACTCGTCCAAGACGCCAAGGCATTCCTCGCGGGCAAGTCGACAGGCGTTCAGGCGAAGCTCGGCAAGCAGATGGAGACGGCGGCCGAGCGGCAGGATTTCGAACTGGCGGCGCTGCTTCGGGACCGGCTGAAGGCGCTGACGTTTATCCAGGGTACGCAGTCGATCAATGCAGAGGGCGTCGGCGACGCCGATGTCTTCGCGCTGGCGTGCAAGGACGGAACGATGGGAATCCAGGCGTTCTTCATCCGCGGGGGACAAAATTGGGGCCATCGCAGCTTTTTCCCCGCGCATACCGCCGACGTCGCGGAAGCCGAAGTGCTGACCGCATTTCTGAGCCAATTCTACGAGGAGGTTCCGCCGCCGAAAATGATCCTGCTCGACCGCGAACTCGACGAAGGCGCGCTGCTGGCGGAAGCACTAGGCGAGCGCGCGGGATACAGGATCGCGCTGTCGATCCCGCAACGCGGCGACCGGCGGCGGTTGATGGACCAGGCCAAGCGCAACGCGGTCGAGGCGCTGGAACGGCGGCTGGCCGAGAGTACGACGCAGGCGAGGCTCAATCGCGAAGTTGCCGAACTGTTCGATCTGGCCGAGCCGCCGGACCGGATCGAGGTCTATGACAACAGCCACATTCAGGGGACCAACGCGGTCGGTGCGATGGTCGTTGCCGGCCCCGAGGGGTTTCGCAAAGGTCAGTACCGGAAATTCAACATCAAGGACAAGGACACGGTTCCCGGCGACGATTTCGGGATGATGCGAGAGGTTCTGACCCGCCGTTTTGCACGCGCGCAGAATGAGGATCCCGATCGCGACGGCGGCGAATGGCCCGATCTGGTGCTGCTCGACGGCGGACGCGGCCAGCTGAACGCGGCGAAAGCGGTGCTCGAGGATCTCGGGATTGAGGATCTGTGCCTCGTCGGCGTTGCCAAGGGACCGCATCACGGCCGCGAGGGGCGCGAGGTGTTTCACCTGATGGACGGGCGCGAACTGACGCTGCCGGTCAATGCGCCCGTGCTGTTCTATCTTCAGCGGCTGCGTGACGAGGTGCACCGCTTTGCGATCGGCGCGCACCGGACGAAGCGCGCGAAGGCGATCGGCGCCAGTCCGCTCGACGAAGTGCCAGGTATCGGCCCGGCGCGGAAAAAGGCGCTGCTGATGCATTTCGGCACCGGCCGCGCGGTGCGCAATGCAAGCCTTGACGATCTGCGAAAGGTGCCCGGCGTGTCGAAAGGCGTCGCGCAACAGGTTTATGATTTTTACCATGCGCGTTGACGATGAGAACACCGACCGCTTGCGCCGCTGAGGATGCGGATCGCTGCCCCCGCCATTATCCTGTCGACCCGCAGCCACGGCGAGCATGGCGCGATCGTACGTGCGCTGACCGAAGATTACGGATTGCAGGCCGGATATGTCCGCGGCGGCACGTCGAGGCGGCTGCGTCCAGTGCTCCAGCCCGGCAACTTGATTGAGGGGGAGTGGCGCGCGCGTACGGGTGAACAGCTCGCGGGCCTGACCGTCGAGCCGGTCCATAGTCGCGCGGTGCTGCACGGCGAACCGATCGCCGCCGCCGGGATCGAATGGGCGACCGCGCTCGGTGCCGTATCTTTGCCCGAGCGGCACGCCTATCCGCACATCTACCGCGCGCTCGACGGCGTGCTCGGTGCCATCGAAGCGGCTCCGGCGGCGCGTGACTGGGCGGCAGCGCTCGTCCGCTACGAGCTTGTCATTCTGGCCGAACTCGGCTTCGGGCTCGATCTTACGCGCTGTGCGGTGACCGGCGATACACGCGACCTCGTGTACGTCAGCCCGCGTACGGGTCGTGCGGTCTCGCAGGCGGCGGCGATGGGACACGAAGCCAGGCTGTTGCCGCTGCCGGGTTTTCTATCGCAAGGCGGCGGTGCGGACTGGGCCGATATCTTTGCCGGTCTCGCAATAGCCGGCCATTTCCTCGCACGTGACATACTGGTCGAGCGACGCGCCGACCCCCTGGCTGCGCGTGCCCGCCTGATCGACCGTCTGAAAAGGGCGGTTGCTTAATCTGTACGGATTAAGGCAGAAACCGCGCCGTTCCATGCAAAGGAGAATGAATGTCGTTGGTCGCGCTGCTCGCCGGTGACGGAATCGGTCCCGAAGTCACCGGCGCTGCCCGCCGCGTGCTTGAGGCGCTCCACCTCGATCTGACTTTCGAGGAGGGCTGGGTCGGCGGTGCAGCCTATATCGCGCAGGGCCATCCGCTTCCCCCGGAAACGGTCGAGCTTGCGAAGCGCGCCGACGCCATTTTGTTCGGCGCGGTCGGCGATCCCGAATTCGACGCGCTCGAACGTGCGATGCGCCCCGAACAGGCCATATTGGGACTGCGCAAGGCGCTCGGACTCTTCGCCAACCTGCGCCCCGTCAGACTGTTCCCCGGACTTGAGGAGGCATCGGCGCTGCGACCCGAACTTGCGCGGACCGTCGATCTCGTCGTGATCCGTGAACTGACCGGTGATGTCTATTTCGGCGACAAGGGCCGCGGCCGGACATCGACCGGGCTGCGCGAGGGGTACGATCAGATGCGCTATGACGAAGTCGAGGTCGCGCGGATCGCGCGGGTGGGCTTCGAGACCGCAATGACGCGCAAACAGCGGCTGGTTTCGGTCGACAAGGCCAATGTGCTCGAAACCTCTCAGCTTTGGCGTGACGTGGTGAACGAAGTCGCGTCCGATTTTCGCGATGTTGCGCTCACCCATATGTATGTCGACAACGCCGCGATGCAGCTCGTCAGGGCACCGGGCGAATTTGACGTGATGGTCACCGGGAACCTGTTCGGCGACATTCTGTCCGATCAGACTTCGGCATGCGTCGGCTCGATCGGCATGCTTCCCTCGGCGGCACTCGACGGCACGGGACGCGGACTTTACGAGCCGATCCACGGCAGCGCGCCCGATATTGCAGGTGAGGGCAAGGCAAACCCCTGTGCTGCAATCCTGTCGGCGGCGATGATGCTACGTTACTCGCTCGGTAACGGACCCGCCGCCGACCGGATCGAATCGGCGGTCGCGGCGGCGATCGCGGACGGTGCCCGCACGCCCGACCTTGGCGGCAGCATGTCGACCCTCGAGATGACCGATGCGGTGCTGCATGTCCTCTGACTATCCGGCTGTCCGCGTTGCCATAATTAATCCTGTGTACTTGTCGTGCGCCTTCACGCCCGGCAAAGCGGGGGGATGAAGCGCAGGACCGGCCAGGATCGCTCGACGACCGACAAATGGGGTGCCGCCACGCAGGCGGTTCGCGGCGGAACCGCCCGTTCTGAATATGGCGAAACGTCCGAGGCGATCTTCCTGACGTCCGGCTACAGCTATGATTGCGCGGGCGACGCCGCCGCGCGCTTTGCGGGCGATCAGGTCGGCATGACCTATAGCCGGCTCCAGAACCCAACGGTCGAGATGCTTGAACAGCGGATCGCGATGCTGGAGGGAGCGGAAGCGTGCCGCACGATGGCGAGCGGCATGGCGGCGATGACGGCGGTGCTGCTCTGCCAGCTTCAGGCGGGTGATCACATGGTCGGCGGCCGCGCGGCATTCGGCTCCTGCCGCTGGCTGACCGATACGCTGCTGCCGAAATTCGGGATCAGCACCGACATCGTCGATGCGCGGGATCCGCAAGCGTGGCAGGATGCGGTAAAGCCGGATACCAAAGTCTTCTTTTTCGAAACGCCCGCCAATCCGACGATGGACATCGCCGATCTGGAGGCGATCTGCGGTATCGCCCGTGCGCACGGGATCGTCAGCGTTGTCGACAATGCTTTTGCGACCCCGGCGCTTCAGCGGCCGATGACGTTCGGGGCCGATGTGACCGCCTATTCGGCGACCAAGATGATGGATGGTCAGGGGAGGGTGCTGGCGGGCGCGGTCTGCGGCACGCGCGATTTCATCGACAACACGCTGCTTCCCTTTACCCGCAATACCGGCCCGACGCTCAGTGCCTTCAACGCCTGGGTCGTGCTGAAGGGGCTTGAAACGCTCGATTTGCGCATCCGTCGTCAGTCGGACAATGCGCTGGCGGTGGGGCGGTTTCTGGAAGGCCGCGTCCCGCGCGTCATTCACCCCTGGCTGCCCAGCCACCCCCAGCATGTGCTGGCGAGGAAACAGATGGATGCGGGCGGCCCGATCTTCGCGTTTGAACTGGACGGCGGCCGTGCGCAGGCTCACGCGTTGCTCGACGCGCTTCAGCTGGTCGACATTTCGAACAATATCGGCGATTCGCGTTCGTTGATGACGCATCCCTCCTCGACAACCCATGCTGGCCTCGACGAGCAGACGCGTCTGGCGATGGGCGTGACCGAAGGGTTGCTCCGGATCAATATCGGGCTCGAGGATCCTTCGGACATTATCGCCGATCTCGATCAGGCGTTATGCGCGGTGTCGTTGTGAAATCCTTGTTCTCCTACGCCGCGACGACGCGCGGCGTGACGGTGCGCGTATCGGTCAGCTATCTGCCCGAACAGTCCGAACCGCAACGCGGGCGGTGGTTCTGGGCGTATCATATCCGGATCGAGAATGAGGGGGAGGGGACGGTTCAGCTGATCACGCGTCATTGGGTGATCACCGACGGTCGCGGCGCGAGGCATTCTGTCGAAGGAGAGGGCGTTGTCGGCGAGCAGCCGCTGATCGAGCCGGGCGCGAGTTATGACTACGTCTCGGGATGCCCGCTTGCGACGCCTTCGGGCGCGATGCAGGGCAGCTATCGAATGATTGGCGAGGACGGGACAACTTTCGACGCAGAAATTCCCCGCTTCATGCTGCTCGCTCCGACGGTCGCGTCCTGAGCGTTTAGGCAACACCGCGACTCGCGCGGGATTATTTCAAACCGCGGACGATCTGCGCTCTCTGCAGCAGCGCAACAAAACTTCTAATCGGACAAAGATCAGAGTGACTGCACGCGCCTATCCCGCCGCCGAGAACATTATTCCTGATTTACAGCGGGTTGGCTTTATTTTGCTTCCACCGTTACCCCAACAAAATGTCAAAGATGTCCCGCTTTGGGACGTTCAATCCTGTCAAGACCATAAAATAACTAATGCCGGATTAACTGGTAATTCGTGGTATCGGAGGCGAATAATTTGGGAGGATTGCATGAAAATAAAATATGCATTGATGGGTGCTGCGGGTATTCTTGGTCTATCCGGAGCCGCGCAGGCAGCGACGATGATAACATTCACCCCGGGCGGCTCATTGCCTGCTTCGGGTCAATCGGTTCTGTATGATTTTGACACAACGATACCCGCGAGCTTGATCACAGGCCCGCTGGTTCAGATCAAGTCGCCGCCAGCCGATGCCAACGGTGCGCCGCCGGCGAACTCGATGCCGTCGGGAACGAACTATCTGTCCGTTTTGCAGGGCGGTCTGGCCACTATCCTGTTTACCGGGCCGGTAACGGGCTTCAGCTTCGATTGGGGTTCGATCGACGATTACAACACGTTGACCATCATTCCGTCCGGTGGCGCAGACAGCATCGTCATCCCGGGAACGACCTTCACGAATACGCCAGCCAACGGCAACCAGGTGTCTCCGGGCACCAATGGCCTGTTCTCGGTGTTCGGCACTGAAGGCACCCAGTATCTCGGCTTCATGCTAACCTCACGGGTGAACTCGTTCGAGATCGACAATGTGGCCGTGACGGCTGCCGGTGCGGTTCCCGAGCCTTCGACATGGGCGATGATGCTCATCGGTTTCGGCGGCATGGGCTTCATGATGCGCCGCAAGAGCAAGGTCGCGACCAAGGTCAGCTACGTCTGATATTTGTCGCTTGATTCGAGAAAAGCCGCCATTCTTCTAACGAGAATGGCGGCTTTTTTACGCCTGAATTCGGCCAGACACGCCGGGATTGATCGGTCGATGCCGCCGCCGGTAGCGCGTCAAGCACGCTAGTTCTTGAGTTTCCACCCGCGTTTCAGCAACGTGTAGCACAGCAGCGCCAACGCGACGTCGATCGCGAGGATCACCAGACCGCCGATCAGCACAGGTGAGTCGGCAAGACCAAGAAATCCGTAGCGAAATCCCGAAATCACATAGAAAAACGGGTTGGCGTGGCTGATCATGCGAAACGACGGCGCAAGCGCGTCGACGGAATAGAAGGTGCCCGACAACAGTGTCAGCGGCGCGATCACGAAATTCTGCACGGCGGCGGCATGATCGAACTTTTCCGCCCAGATCGACGTCAATACGCCGACCAGCGCGAGAAAGATTGAACCGAACAATCCGAACCACAGTATCGCGACCGCCGAATACGGGCTCACGCTCACGCCCGGCCAGATCAGCATAGCCAGCCATACCGTCAGCCCGACACAGATCGCGCGCGTCACCGCGCCCGCGACAAGCGCGCTCAGCAATTCCGATACCGACAGCGGCGGCATCAGATAATCGACGATCGTCCCCTGGATCTTGCCGACCAGCAACGAAAAGCTGGCATTGGCGTAAGCGTTGTTGAGCATGCCCATGATGATCAGGCCCGGAGCGATGAAATCGGCGAACGGCACTTCGCTGCCCGCAACCTGCACGGCATGACGCGACCCGAGCGCGACGGTAAAGATGACGAGAAACAGCAACGTCGTGACAGCCGGTGCCCAGACCGTCTGCAGTTGGACCTTGAAGAAGCGCCTGACCTCCTTGATATAGAGCGTTCGGAGGCCGCCCCAGTTGACCCTCTTTATGACCGGTTCGCCGGGGGCGCTTCGGATTGCCGAATTTGGACCGTTGGTGTTCGGGCCGAATGGACGCTGGCTGTTCATCGCGCTTGCGCGTAGGCGCTGCCGGACCCACCCGCAAGCATTTGCGAGAGACTGTGAAGGAAGACGAATGGCCTGGACCGACGAGCGGATCGCCACGCTCAAGAAGATGTGGGAGGCGGGCCAGACGGCAAGCCAGATCGCCGAAGCGTTGGGTGAAGTCAGCCGCAACGCGGTGATCGGCAAGGCGCACCGGCTGGGTCTCCAGTCGCGACCCTCTCCCGTCAAACAGTCCGAAGCGGCAAAGGTGGCGGCCGCCAAGCTGGCCGAGGTACCGCCCCCGCCGCCGCCCCCTCCACCCGCACCGCCGCGAACCGAACCGGCCGCGGCATCTGCCCCGGATCCGGCGCGTACGGCGACAAAAAGCGAAGCCGAGCCCGCACAACCCGTTCTCCGTTCGGTCGGGCCGGGCGGCTTTCTGCGGCAGGCACCGGGCGAACAGCAGGCGCCCTCGACGCCCGCGCCGCCGCGCCGCCTGGTTCCTGCAAAGCCGTCTGCGGAAATGACCGGCAAGACCAGCCTGCTCGATCTTAACGACCGTATCTGCAAATGGCCGCTCGGTCATCCCGGCGAACCCGACTTCCATTTCTGCGGAGAAAAGGTCAATCCGGGCTTTCCCTATTGCGTCGACCATTGCGGTCATGCCTATCAGGCGCAATTGCCGCGTCGTGACCGTCGCGCGCCCCCGCCATTGCCCTTCGGCGGTCCGCGCGTACGATGAGGCATATGGCGCCGTCCGCCGTTTAGATCGGCCAAGGGGCGGGTGTGAGTGCTTGCCCCTTACCGGTGCGTACCGCATACGTTCTCTATGGCTAAAGACCTTTTCGCGGCGGCTCCGACCGAGCACGACGCCTATGACGCATCCTCGATAGAGGTACTCGAAGGGCTCGAGCCCGTCCGGCGGCGTCCCGGCATGTATGTCGGCGGAACGGACGAACGTGCCTTGCATCACCTCGCGGCTGAAGTGCTCGACAACGCGATGGATGAAGCGGTCGCGGGCCATGCGAGCCGGATCGAGATTATGCTGGAGCCGGGCGACCGGCTGACGATAGTCGACAATGGTCGCGGGATTCCCGTCGATCCGCACCCCAAATATCCGGACAAGTCGGCGCTCGAGGTTATTCTCTCAACGCTTCATTCCGGCGGAAAATTCACCGGCAAGGCTTACGCGACCAGCGGCGGACTGCACGGCGTCGGCGTGTCGGTCGTCAACGCGTTGTCGTCGGATACGGTTGTGGAGGTCGCGCGCGACCGGCAACTTTATCGTCAACGCTTTGCGCGCGGACAGACGATGGGGCCGCTCGAGCATCTGGGCGGTACGCCGAACCGGCGAGGAACATCGGTCGCATTCACGCCGGATACCGAAATTTTCGGGACCGAACT
The DNA here is from genome assembly GCA_965219075.1 of Sphingomonas sp. Lineage (GTDB taxonomy): Bacteria > Pseudomonadota > Alphaproteobacteria > Sphingomonadales > Sphingomonadaceae > Sphingomonas. Next base: position 270,108 of record CBDCMM010000002.1, on the reverse strand, counting down.
GCATTTCAAACCGGCCAGGCTATACCGTCTTGCGCGTTCCAAGGCCTATCTCTTTGCCGGGGTCGAAATACGCTGGCGATGCGCGCCCGAACTGATCGAGGGCGATATGCCTGCAGAGGCCGTATTCCAGTTTCCAGGCGGACTGGCCGATCATTTGAAGGAACAGGTCGGCGAGCGCGAATGCGCGACGGCCGATTTCTTTTCGGGAAGCCAGGATTTCCCCGACGGTCAGGGCAGGGCCGAATGGGCGGTCGCCTGGCCGCTATGGAGCGATGGCAGCTACAGCTGGTATTGCAACACCATACCGACACCCGATGGCGGCACGCACGAACAGGGTTTGCGTCAGGCTCTGGTGCGCGGGTTGCGCGCCTTCGGCGATCTGACGGGGCAGAAAAAGGCGAAGGACATCACCGCCGACGACGTGATGGCCGGTTCCGAACTGATGGTGTCCGTCTTCATTCGCGATCCGCAATTCCAGAGCCAGACCAAGGATCGTCTGACCAGCCCGGAGGCGGCGACGCTGGTCGAGAAGGCGATCCGCGACCATTTCGACCATTTCCTCAGTCATAACATGGATCGCGGCAAGGCGCTGCTCGGCTATGTGCTTGACCGGATGGACGACAGGCTCCGTCGCAAGGCGGAACGCGAGGTCAAGCGCAAGACCGCGACGTCGGCGCGCAAGCTGCGCCTGCCCGGTAAGCTCACCGACTGCTCGGCCGACGCACCCGAGGGAACCGAAATCTTTATCGTCGAGGGGGATTCGGCGGGTGGCTCGGCGAAGCAGGCGCGGGATCGCAAGACGCAGGCCATCCTGCCGATCCGCGGCAAAATCCTGAACGTCGCCTCCGCCAGCGCAACCAAGATCTTCGCCAATCAGGAGATTGCCGATCTGACGCTGGCGCTGGGCTGCGGCACGCGCAACGATTGCGACCCATCGAACCTGCGTTACGACCGGATCGTCATCATGACCGATGCCGATGTCGACGGCGCGCACATCGCGACACTATTGATGACGTTCTTCTTTCAGGAGATGCCGGAACTGGTGCGCCAGGGACATCTCTATCTGGCACAGCCGCCGCTCTATCGGCTGACGGTCGGTGCCAAATCCCTTTATGCGCGTGACGAGGCGCACCGGGCGGAAATCGAGCGAACCGTTTTCAAGGGCAAAAAGGTCGAAGTCGCGCGATTCAAGGGGTTGGGGGAGATGAATCCGTCACAGTTGCGCGAGACGACGATGGCCCCGCAAACGCGAACCATGCTCAGGATCACGCTGCCCAAGGAATATGAGGAGCGCGCAAGCGTAAAGAATCTTGTTGATCGGCTGATGGGGACCAATCCCGCCCACCGCTTCGCCTTTATTCAGGACAATGCACGACTGATGGACGAGGAAGCTATCGACGCCTGACCGCCTACGCTGTCATCGTCAGGTCAGCGACGTCTTGCGCTTCGTTTTCTTCTCCGGCTTGCGATTCTTGTCGAGCAATTCGTTCGGGCGACGCGCATCACCATCGCGTTGATGCTCGGTCGACAGGTTCGGGCTGCTTGTCTCAGTTACAGGTTTGACGTTGTCGGTCATTTTCGTCTCCTGAAATCAGCAACGGTCGCCGCCTGCGGGCGTTCCCCGCATGATCAGGGTGAGTTCCGGAGCGATGCATCGTCAAGCGAAATGCTGCCCGCCTCGATAACCTCGAGCGAGGGATAGGCCTTGCGCAGCGGACCCAGAAATTGCTTCGCGTCACCCGCCACGATCACGCTCGCCGATGCAGGCGACAGGAGGGTGCGTGAAACGTCCTGTACGCTCGCCGCATCGACCGCATCGACCTTGCCGGTGTAAAGCTGCAGTTCACCGATCGGCACACCCTGCAGGACGTAGCCGTCGATGATTCCGGCCAGTCCGGCCGTGCTTTCGATCGTACGGCCGAAATTGCCGATCAACACTGCCTTGCGCGTTTCCAGTTCGGCATCCGGCGTCACGGCAGCGCCCATCGCCGTCATCTGCTGGGCGATCAGCGCCGCGACCTCCGCCGCCGACGGATTTTTCGTCTGCGTTCGCGCCGAAATACTCCCCGGCATTCGTCCGGCGAACAGACTGCTCCCCGCGCCATAAGCCAGCCCGCGCTTGATCCGGATTTCCTGGTTCAAACGCGATGAAAAGCCGCCGCCGAGCACCGTGTTTGCAACCGACAGCGGGTAATAGCGGGCATCCGATCGTGCGATGGCGGGTCTTGCGATCACGACGCCCGCCTGCCCTGCGTCGGGCATGTCGACGACGATCACGCGGGGCTTCGGCACCGACGGCGTGGACAGAACATTTCGCTGCACGCCCTGCGGCGTTTTCCAGCTGCCGAGTTGCTGCTCGGCAAGCTTGCGCGCAGCGGCTTGCGTCACGTCGCCAACGATCACCAGCGCGCTCCCATCCGGGCGCCAGGTCTGTCGATAGGATTCGAGCAGCGCGGCGCGGTTGATTGCCTTCAGGGACGCCGGCGTCCCCTCGACCGGCGCGCCATAAGGTGCCGAACCGAACACCGCGCGATTCGCGACCATCGCCGCGAGGCGGGCCGGATCCTTCATCGTCAGCGTAACGCCGTCGATCGCCTGCGTTCGCGCCCGTGTGACCTCGTCTTCCCTGAAGGTGGGATTGATCGCGACATCGGCCAGAATTGCCGTGGCGGCGGAGAGCTGATCCGATTTGACCGTTACGTCGATGGTTGCTCCGTCGCGACCGGCATCGCTGCTGATCGAACCGCCCAGCGCCTCGATCTGGCGCGCGATCTCGGTCGCCGATCGCGTCGTCGTGCCCTTGGTCAGCAGTGTTGCCGCAAGACTGCTCGTCCCTGCCTTGCCCGCAGGATCGGTCGCGGCACCGCCAAGCGCGACCAGCGACGCTGTGACCAGCGGCAAATCGTGGCGTTCGACGGTGATGACGCGCAGTCCGTTCGCCAGACGCGTCTCACCAGGCTGCGGCAAGCTGGTCTTGACGATCGCGGCCGGAGCCGGCGGCTGAACGCGCTGGCCGGGGGAGGCGGGCGTAACGATCGCGACGTCGCGCGGAGCGATCAGGTCCGCGACGCGAACCGTCGGCGCAACGGTGATCGTATCGCCCGATTTCGCTTGCTCGCCCGCCGCAACTGCCGGGAGGTAGCGTATCGTCGCCGATTGCGCGTCCTTGAGATAGGCGCGTGCGACACGTTGGACATCGGCCGCGGTGACGCGCTGAACCGCGGCGAGCTGCCGGTCGCTCGCGGAAGGATCGCCATCGATCAGGACCGCCGCCGCAAGCGTGCTCGCCTTCCCTTCCGCGGTTTCCCGCGCTTCGATCGCGGAGGTGAGGATTTCGTTCTTCGCCTCTTTCAGTTCGTCAGCGCAAACGGGCTGGTCGCGCAGCCGGGCAATTTGCGCCTTCAGCGCAGCCTCGCCCGCCGCAACGCTTTTCCCGTCCGCCAGGATTGCATAGGCAACCAGATTGCCCGTCGCCTGCTTGGTATCGAGAAACGTCGCCGCGCTCTGCGCCAGCTGGTCCCGGTAAACGAGCGTTTCATAAAGCCGCGAACTCTCACCCGTCGCCAGGATCGCGTTCAGCACCGTGATCGCTGGCGTATCCGGGCTTTTGTCCGCCGGGATATGATAGCTGATCAGCACCGCGGGCAGCGGCGTGTTCGCTTCATATACCGTGCGCAGCGTTGCCTTTGCTCGCGCGGGCTCATTGACGCTCACGCGCGGGATCGGCTGCGACGGTTTGGCGATCGGGGCGAAGTATTTCTCGACCCAGCGGTTCAGTTGAGCGGGATCGAAATTGCCCGAGACGACAAGGATCGCGTTGTCGGGCCGGTAATAGGTGGCGTGGAACGCGCGCACGTCGTCGATCTTCGCCGATTCCAGGTCGGCAAGACTGCCGATTCCTGGTCGCGCGTAAGGATGCACGCTGTAGGCCGTTTCGGGATAATAGATCGAAAACAGCTTGCCGTAAGGCTGGGCGAGCGTGCGCTGCCGCAATTCTTCCTTCACCACGTCACGCTCGGACGCAAAGCTCTGGGGCTCGACGACAAGGCTCGCCATCCGGTCGGCCTCGGCGAACAGCAATCGCTCGAGGTGATTGGCGGGGATGACCTCGAAATAATTGGTATAATCGTCGTTCGTCGATGCATTGTTGTAACCGCCGACATCCTCGGTCAGCCGGTCCATCTGTTCGGGCACCAGATTGCGCGTTGCCTTGAACATCAGATGTTCGAACATGTGCGCGAAACCCGACCGGCCCTTGGGATCGTCTTTCGATCCGACATCGTACCAGACCTGCACCGCGACATTCGGCGTCGACGTATCGCGCAGCGCATAGACGCGAAGTCCGTTGGGAAGCCTCCGCTCGGTAAAGGCGAGCGGTTTGATGCCTTCACCGACTGCGGAGACCGGGGCACCGCCGGGGGCCCTCGTCTGCGCCTGCACCATCGCAGGCAGCAACGCGACGCCTGCGATCAACGCAGCGCGTATCACGAGCCTTCTCGTCGAAGCGCTCATTTCCTAGTGCGCGGCCGGTTGGCGAACAGCACCGCGGCCGCAACCGCGGCGGACCCTATCCCCATCTGCACGCCGATCTTGCCTAGGTTCCAGTTTTTTTCGCGGTACGGCTCGTCCGTGCGCGCAGCCTTGCGGTGGGTCTTGGCTTCCTTGACCGCGGCGAGGATTTCGTTCGGCGTATCCGACTCTTCGGTCATTCATTCTCTCCCGATTTTTGCCTTGTATATCGCAACCGAAACGCGTTTGCGAACCCTCCGAGCGCGCCTGCTCCGATTGCAAAGCGCAGATCGGTCATCAACTTTTGATAGAAGCGGATATTGTGTTCGGTCATCAACATACTGCCGAGGATTTCGCCGCTCCGGACCAGATGGTGAAGATAAGCGCGTGTCCATTTCGCGCACACCGGACAATCACATTCGGGTTCGATCGGCCCCTGATCCTCGGCAAAGCGGGCGTTGCGGATGTTGACCGGGCCATCGCGCGTGAATGCCTGACCGGTGCGGCCCGAGCGCGTCGGCAGCACGCAATCGAACATGTCGATCCCGCGCTCGACCGCGCCGACGATATCGTCGGGTTTGCCGACCCCCATCAGATAGCGCGGCCTGTCGTCCGGAAGCTGCGACGGTGCGTAATCGAGGCATTCGAACATCGCCGCCTGCCCCTCGCCGACCGCGAGGCCACCGATCGCATAGCCGTCGAACCTTATGTCCCTGAGCGCCTCAGCCGACGCCAGGCGCAATGAACGATCAAGCGCACCCTGCTGGATGCCGAAGATCGCGGCACGTCCGGCATGCTCGTCGTTGTCGAACGCATCCCGGCTGCGCCTAGCCCAGCGCATCGATCGCTCCATCGCCGCTGCCTGAACGTCGTGCGGCGATGTCGTCGGCACCAGTTCATCGAACGCCATCACGATATCGCTGCCGACCAAGCGCTGGATTTCGACCGAGCGTTCCGGACTGAGCAGATGACGCGACCCGTCGAGATGCGACTTGAACGCCACGCCTTCCTCGGATCGCTTGGTCAGATCGGCCAGGCTCATCACCTGATACCCGCCCGAATCGGTCAGGATCGGCCGCGACCAGCCCATGAAACGGTGCATCCCGCCAAGCCGCGCCACCCGCTCTGCGCCGGGGCGGAGCATCAGGTGATAGGTATTGCCGAGGATGACGTCGGCCCCCGCCTCTTCGACATCGCCGGGTTTCATTGCCTTGACCGTCGCCGCAGTCCCGACGGGCATGAACGCGGGCGTCCGTATGACGCCGCGCCGCATCGTGATTGTGCCCGTTCGCGCGTGACCGTCCTGTGCCGCCACCGTAAAGGCGAAACGCGGTGTATTCATCGCCGTCGCTTGCGTCCCCGTTCGTCGTCACCGGTGGCGCTTGCCCGGATCGTCAGCAACTCTGCGCGGCTCAGCTGCCCGTCCTTGTCACGGTCGAACCGGTCGAAATATTGTTGAAACCGCGTTTGTAATTCGGCCAGGGTAATGCGGTTGTCGTTGTCCGTGTCGATCTCGAAGGGGCTCGGCAGCGCGTTCCGATCGCCCAGCCAGACCAAAGCCCATTCGGCATAGGACAGATAGCCGATACTGCCCGCTGCGGACCCCTCCGCCGTCTGCCAGGACCGCGCTATGCCCTGCGTCAGTTCGGCGCGCGTGACCCGCGCATCACCATTCGCGTCGCAGGCGGCGATCATCACCGCGACGGGTTCGGCCACGATGGTCGCGGGCGGCTGCTGCGGGGCAGCCGCGGTCGTCGCCTGAAGCAGCGCGAGCGCGGCAAACATCGTCATTCCGTCACCCCCGGCATCAGCAACGACGAATCGCCATAGCTATAGAAACGATAGCCGTGTTCGATCGCATGGGCATAAGCCGCCTGCATCCGCTCGCGTCCCATCAGCGCGCTGACCAGCATGAACAGCGTCGATCGCGGCAGGTGAAAATTCGTCATCAGTCCGTCGGTAGCGCGAAACCGGTAGCCGGGCGTGATAAAGATCGACGTATCGCCTTCGAACGGATGGATCGTCCCGGCCTCATCCGCCGCACTTTCGATCAGCCTCAGCGACGTTGTCCCGACCGCGATCACCCGGCCACCCGCCAAGCGCGCTTGATTGATGCGTTCCGCGGTGCCGGGTTCGATCCGCCCCCATTCGGCGTGCATCTTGTGATCCGCGGTATCGCTCGCCTTGACCGGCAGGAACGTACCCGCGCCGACATGCAGGGTCAGCGTGACGTGCGCGATCCCCTTCGCCTCCAACGCCTGCATCAATGCGGAGGTAAAATGCAGCGCCGCGGTCGGCGCGGCGACGGCACCCGGCTCGTTCGCGAACATCGTCTGATAATCGTCCGCGTCCTGCGGCGTCAGTGCGCGACGCTGGGCGATATAGGGGGGCAGCGGGACGCGCCCGGCCCGTTCCAGCAAAAGCTCGACGGGCAGGTCGCCCGCGAACTCCAGCGCGAAACTTCCGTCTGCGCCTCGTGCGGCGGCGGTTGCCGAAACGTCATTGCCGAAATCGATGACGTCGCGCTCGCGAAGGCGTTTGGCGTTGCGGATGAATGCCCGCCACCGCCTTGGACCTTCACGCTTGTGCAATGTCGCGCCGATCCGCGCATCCCCGCGTCTGCCCTCAAGATGAGCCGGGATCACCCGCGTGTCGTTGAAGACCAGCAGATCGCCTCGCCGCAACAGGTCCGGCAAGTCACCGACATGCCGGTCGGCGGGCTTCGCTTGGCCTTGCACCAACAACATTCGCGCCGCGTCGCGCGGTACCGCCGGATGGAGCGCGATCCGGTCGGGCGGCAGATCGAAGTCGAACAGGTCGACGTTCAAGCGCGCTATTTCTTCGGCGGCGATTTTGGACTTGCCGGCGCAAGTTTGGGCGCGGCGACCGCCGGGCCGGTTCCGGGCAGCGTCACCGGAGCGCCCAGTTGAGGCAGCGCGGCGGGTGCGGCAACGTAAGCGGGCGGATTGTCCGAAGCGATATAGGCGTGGAGCACGCGGCTCGGATCGGCGGGAGGCTCGCCGCGGTGGATTTCATCGACATATTGCATGCCGTCGATCACCCGGCCGAACACCGTGTATTTTTTGTCGAGGGTGAGACGGGGCTGGAAGACGATGAAGAACTGGCTGTTCGCACTGTTCTCGTCCTCGGCGCGCGCCGCCGATACGGCACCCCGGACATGCGGCAGATAGTTGAACTCGGCCGCGACGTCGGGCAGCTTCGATCCGCCCGTACCGTCACCCTTGGGATCGCCGCCCTGTGCCATGAACCCGTCGATGACGCGGTGAAACAGCAGCCCGTCATAGAAATGCTCGCGCGTCAGCTCCTTGACGCGTGCGACCATCTTGGGGGCGACGTCCGGCCGCAGCCAAATTGTCACCCGTCCGCCGGTCGACAGGTCCAGCAGCCACAAATTGCTCTTGTCGGTGATCGGCGGCGGCGTTGCCCGGCCGGTCGTTACCGGTTCCGATTGGGCGGCGACGGGACCAGCGACAATGGCCGCGACGAGCGCGAGAAGGGCGGCAATGACGCGCATATTTTTTCCTAAGCGGGTTACGGTTCGCGGCTTTAGAACAGATCGCCGATTGCGCCAAACTGAACCGATGGTGCGCTCATTCGCCCTTGCGACCGATCCTGTCGACCCGCGCCACGACTTCGTCATGCACGCGCGGCGGCACGAATTTTGAGATATCACCGCCGAATAATGCGATTTCCTTGACCAGCCGGCTGGCAATCGGTTGCAGCGCGACATCCGCCATCAGGAACACCGTTTCGACGTCGGGATTGATCTGCTGGTTCATCCCCGCCATCTGATATTCATATTCGAAATCGGCGACCGCTCGCAGCCCCCGGACGATGATCCGCGCGCCTTCGCGTGAGGCGAAATCCATCAGCAACGAATCGAACGCGACGACGCTGATATCGCCCGCAACTGTTGCAACCTCACGCTTGACGCTGGCAAGCCGTTCATCGAGCGAGAACATCGGCGACTTGGACGGGTTGGTCGTGACTCCGATGACGAGCCGGTCGACCAGTCGCGCGCCGCGCGCGATGATGTCCATATGGCCGAGCGTGACCGGATCGAACGTGCCCGGATAGACGCCGACGCGCGGGGTCAACGGTCGCGCTCGACGACGTAGCGCGCGATGTCGCGCAGAAGGTCCGCTTCCGTTCCATAGCCGTGGAGGTGCTCGATCGCCTGATCGACGAGCATCCGGCATTGAGCGCGGGCGCGATTGACGCCCAGTAACGAAAGAAAGGTTTCCTTGCCGGCCGCGCCGTCCTTGCGGAGCTTTTTACCGGCCAGCTGTTCGTCGCCCTCGACATCCAGCAGGTCGTCCGCGATCTGGAATGCAAGGCCCAGGTCGCGGGCATATCCTCTCAACCCGGTGCGTCCGTCGGGCTGCACGCGGCCGAGGATCGCGCCCGCATCGACCGACACGGCAATCAGCGCCCCGGTCTTCATCTGTTGCAACCGCGTAACCGTTGCCAGGTCGAACCGCGTCCGCTCCGCCATCAGGTCCATCATCTGTCCCCCCGCCATCCCGTTCGGCCCAGCCGCGCGCGCGAGCTCATGCACCAGTTCGGCACGGATGAACGGATCGGGATGCGTGCCCGGATCGGCCAGGATTTCGAACGCCATTGCGTGCAGACAATCACCCGCGAGGATCGCCGTTGCCTCACCGAACTGCCTGTGCACCGTCGGCTTTCCGCGGCGCAGCGCGTCGTCGTCCATCGCGGGCAGATCGTCGTGGATCAGCGAATAGACGTGTACGGCTTCGATCGCCGTCCCGACATTGCCCGCGCAGTCCTGCGCGACATCGAACAGCGCCGCCGTCGCTGCGACAAGAAGCGGGCGGATGCGCTTGCCGCCGCCGATCGCCGCATGCCGCATCGCGGCGTACAGGTCGGCGCGCGAATCGCCCGGAATTGCAAGCAGGCGGTCGAAGCGTGCATCGACGTCTTCTGCGACATCGACCATGGCTTGCCGCAGCGGCGTCGATGGCGACGTCATGTTCAACCGGTCACGAAAGGCTGCGTCGCGACCGGCTTGCCATCGCTATCCAGGCGGATCGCCTCGATCTTGGCCTGTGCCGCATCCAGCCGATCGCCGCACCGGCGCCGCAGCTTGTCGCCGCGCTCATACAGGCTGATCGATTCATCAAGCGTCGCATCCCCGCTCTCCAGCCGCGCTACGATCCTCTCCAGATCCTTCAGCGCGTCCTCGAAGCTCAGCTCTTCGATCGGTGTTTCCATGACCTCGCTATGCGGCACGCCGTCGATGGCGGTCAAGGACGTGCAAAAGACGATGGCGAACGAAGCTAGGTTTTGCCGATTGCGCCCGAAGGGCAATCGGCGAAAATGAGCCTATTTCGCGGGGGCCGCCTCGGCTTTTCCCTTTTTCTTCGGTTTCTTCGGGGGCGACGCCACGATCTCGAAGGCGAGCGCTCCGTCCTTCATCCTGACATTCACCTCGCCGCCATGGACCAGCTTGCCGAACAGCAATTCCTCGGCAAGCGGCTGCTTGATCTTTTCCTGGATCAGCCGGCCCATCGGGCGCGCGCCGTACAGCCGGTCATAACCCTTTTCGGTCAGCCAGCTCTTTGAGGCATCATCAAGCTGAATGTGGACGTTGCGGTCCGCCAGTTGCAACTCGAGCTGCAGGATGAACTTGTCGACCACGCGTGCCACGACTTCCGGGGGAAGATAGGCGAACGGTACGACCGCATCCAGCCGGTTGCGGAATTCGGGCGTGAACATCTTCTGCACCGCCTGCTCGTCCTCGCCCTCGCGTGTCAGATTGCCGAAGCCCAGGGTCTCGCGCGCCATGTCCGACGCGCCCGCATTGGTCGTCATGATCAGGATGATGTTACGGAAATCGACCGTTTTGCCATGATGGTCGGTCAGTTTGCCGCTGTCCATCACCTGAAGCAGGATGTTGAACAGGTCGGGATGCGCCTTTTCGATTTCATCGAGCAACAGCACCGAATGCGGCTGCTGATCGACCGCGTCCGTCAGCAATCCGCCCTGGTCGTACCCGACATAGCCCGGGGGCGCACCGATCAGGCGGCTGACCGAGTGGCGCTCCATATATTCCGACATGTCGAACCGCTGAAGCGGGATCCCCAGGATCGTCGACAGCTGGCGAGCGACCTCTGTCTTGCCGACGCCGGTCGGCCCCGTGAAGAGGTAATTGCCGATCGGCTTGTCGGGCTCGCGCAGCCCCGCGCGGCTTAGCTTGATCGCAGAGGACAGCAATTCGATCGCCTTGTCCTGCCCGAACACGACGCGTTTCAGATCGGTCTCAAGGCTCGCAAGCGATTTCTTGTCGTCGGTCGAAACCGATTTCGGCGGGATGCGCGCCATCGTTGCGATAACCTGCTCGATTTCCTTGGGCGTGATCGTCTTGCGGCGCTTTGACGGCGGCACCAGCATCTGCATCGCGCCCACCTCGTCGATCACGTCGATCGCCTTGTCGGGCAGCTTGCGGTCGTTGATGTAGCGCGCCGACAATTCCACCGCCGATTTGATCGCGTCGGGGGTGTATTTGACCGAATGATGCTCCTCGAACGCCGAACGTAGGCCCGCGAGGATCTTGATCGTGTCGTCGATCGTCGGTTCGTTGACGTCGATCTTCTGGAACCGGCGGAGCAGCGCGCGGTCCTTTTCGAAATGGTTGCGGAATTCCTTGTAGGTGGTCGACCCGATGCAGCGGATACTGCCACCCGACAAAGCGGGCTTCAGCAGGTTCGACGCGTCCATCGCGCCGCCGCTGGTCGCGCCCGCGCCGATCACGGTATGGATCTCGTCGATGAACAGCACCGCATCGGGCAGCTTCTCAAGTTCGGTCACCACCTGCTTCAACCGCTCCTCGAAATCACCGCGGTAGCGCGTGCCGGCGAGCAGCGCGCCCATGTCGAGCGAATAGATCACGGCGGGCAGCAGGACCTCGGGCACGTCGCCCTCGACGATCTTGCGCGCCAGCCCTTCGGCGATCGCGGTCTTGCCGACGCCCGGATCGCCTACATAGAGGGGATTGTTTTTCGAACGGCGACACAGGATCTGCACCGTCCGGTCGACCTCCGCACCACGCCCGATCAGCGGATCGACCTTCCCGTTCTTCGCCTTTTCGTTCAGGTCGACGCAGAACTGTTTCAGCGCGCTTTCCGTCTTGCCCTTCTCCTGTCCCTTTTGCGCCTTTTCTTCCTCGGCACCCTTGGGCGTCGCCGCTTCGGCGGTTCCGCCCTTGCCGTGGCCGTGGCTGATATAGCTGACCGCATCTAGCCTGCTCATATCCTGCTGCTGCAGGAAATAGACGGCATAGCTTTCGCGCTCGCTGAACAGCGCGACCAGCACATTGGCGCCCGTCACTTCGTCACGACCCGACGATTGCACGTGAAGAATGGCGCGTTGCACGACCCGCTGGAACCCGCTCGTGGGCGAAGGATCGGTCTGCGCATCGACTTTCAGCGCGTCGAGTTCGGTGTCGAGATAATGCGCGACGGTCGTTTTCAGTTCGCCCAGATCGACATGGCACGATGTCATCACCTTCGACCCGTGCTCATCGTCGATCAGCGCGAGCAACAGATGCTCAAGCGTCGCATATTCGTGGCGGCGCGATGACGCAGCTTCCAGCGCCTTGTGCAGCGTGGTTTCGAGAGCGGGGGCGAAGGATGGCATTCAGGATACTCCGATCGGGCCGCATGGGAACGCCGGGCCCGCATCCGATATGTTGGGGTTGCGGCCCTTCGCATCAAGCATGCCGGCGCGGCACCGGTTGTGATCTGCGTGCCGCGTGACGGTTCAAGACCCGAACAGCCGGTCGGCGCTGGCACGGTGGCTGACCGCGCGTTCGGCCGCGGTCCGGGTACGCAGGATTTCGCGTTCGAGCGTAGCGATGCGCGCTTCGAGTTCCGCCACCGAAAGCGGATCGAGATCCTGCCGCACCAGCATTGCAAGCGGATCTTCGCGGCGGGCGGGGGCGTCGTCGGCGTCCATCGCGGACCAATGTTGACCGCTCGCCGGACAGTGTCAATAAACGCAGGATAATTAAGTATGCGCCCGCATGTTGAGGGAATCTTTCGATGATGACGATCCCGGACACCATGACCTGTATCGATCCGGAGAATGCCGGCGCACCCGAAGTCCTGCGTCCGGTCGAGCGGCCCGTACCGGCCCCGGCACCCGGCGAAGTGCTGATCCGGGTCGCGGCGGCCGGCGTCAATCGTCCCGACGTGATGCAGCGGCAGGGGCTCTACCCGCCGCCAAAGGGCGCGCCCTCGATCCCGGGACTGGAAATCGCCGGAGAGGTCGTCGCATCGGGTGAGGGCGTATCGTCAGACTGGGCGGGCAGACGCGTCTGCGCGCTGGTCGCGGGCGGCGGCTATGCCGAATATTGCGCCGCGCCCGTCGCACAATGCCTGATCGTCCCCGACGCGCTGACAATGACCGAGGCGGCGGCGATACCGGAGACTTTGTTCACCGTCTGGACGAATCTGTTCGAGCGCGGCGGGGCGAGCGAAGGGGACACCGTCCTGGTGCACGGCGGAACCAGCGGCATCGGCACGATGGCGATCGCATTGTGCGCTCTGTTCGGCATCGCCATTATCGTCACCGCCGGGTCGGATGCCAAATGCGAGATCGCGCGGTCACTCGGCGCGGCGCATGCCATCAATTACAAGTCCGGCGATTTCGTCGAGCGCATCAAGGCGATTACCGGCGGCAACGGCGTCGACGCGGTGCTCGACATGATCGGCGGCGACTATCTGCCGCGCAACATCGCATGCCTGGCGGATGAGGGTCGTCATGTCTCGATCGCGGTACAGCGCGGCGCGGAGGCGACGATCCCGATCTTCGAGATCATGCGCCGCCGCCTGACGCTGACCGGGTCGACGCTGCGCGCACGCGATGCGGCGTTCAAATCACGCGTGACCGAGACGCTCCGGCAATCCGTCTGGCCGCACGCGGCAAATGGCAGGCTCAAACCCGTGATCGATCGCATCTATCCGCTTGCCCGCGCGGCCGACGCGCACCGCCGCATGGAAGCGGGCGACCATGCCGGCAAGATCGTCCTGACCCCCGGCAAAGCGTAAGCGAAACCGGATCGGCGGCTCCGCGCTTCAATATCGTTCAACGGCTCGCCGGTGTGCCGTTGTTATCATTGTTCCCGCCGGTCGTCGTCGCGACAAGCACGATCGCGACCAGTGCGGCAAGAATACCGACATTGATCAGCGACGTTCCCGGAATCCCTGCGAATTGCTGCGCATCCGCAGCCGGTGTCACGGCGCGTTGCGGCGGCACCGACAATGCCTTCGCGGCATTGGGCGCAGGGGCCGCGATTGCCATCGTCGATGCGCTTAGGAGCGATGCCGCCGCGATTCCGGTGCACGTCGATTTGATCAGTTTTGCCATCGTCATCCTTATTCCTTCCGGTCCCCGGCACAGCGGGGGTGAATCATGCGCTGCCCGCTTAAGCCGAGCAATGTTGCATGACTATGTCAGTCGTGCCGATCGGCAAAGAATTCAGCCATTGCGACATCCTTGCCACAATGCGCTACGGTTGCCGCACCTTGCTCCAGCGCGATTGATCGCCTACATCCTGATGCAGCGCGGCCGCTCCGGAAGGGGCGGCCCTTTGTGTTTGTGCCTTGACGGAGTCCTTACGTGACCCAGCCCCTGATGCCGCATGCGACCGCCTCCTGGATGGTTGACAATACCTCGCTCAGCTTCGAGCAGATCGCCGAATTCTGCGGGCTCCATATTCTTGAGGTTCAGGCAATCGCCGACGATACCGCCGCCACCAAGCTGACTGGGCGCGATCCCGTCCGCGCGCATGAAGTGACGCAGGACGAAATCGACAAGGCGCAGGGCGATCCCGAATATCGCATGCAGATGGTTCAGGGCCCCGATCAGGTTCGCCGCACGAAGGGCCCTCGCTATACGCCGGTCAGCAAGCGTCAGGACAAGCCCGACGGCATCGCATGGATCATACGCAACCATCCCGAGATCACGGACGGCGCGATCGGCAAGCTGATCGGCACGACGCGAACCACCATTTCGGCAATCCGTGAGCGGTCGCACTGGAACATCGCCAACATCACGCCGAAGGACCCGGTAACGCTCGGGCTGACGACGCAGCGCGAACTCGACGCAGCGGTCGCAAAGGCGGCGAAGGCGGCCGGCATCGAACCCGCAAAGACCGATACGCGCCTTGCCGGTGACCGGGAGGCATTGTTGGAACAGCTGCGCGCCGAACGTGAACAGCACGCGCAAGAGGTCGCGGCAGAAGACCGCAATGCGGCCGACGAGGCGCGCGCACTGTTCGGCGATCCGGCGAAGGTTTGATCCGGCCGGCGCGGTAACGCCGCTCTTGGTCTCCGCTCGACGGCGATCCGCCCTCGTCGTCGACGGTTACGCGGCTGCGGTCGAACGGAATTCATCGTCCGGACGGACGAGCGTGCCCACTTTGTCTTGCATGCTCGCCAGGCTGAACCGGTCTGCATGGAGTTGCCGGGCATTCACGACGATGTCCGCTCGGGCATCGCTCGATTTCAGCAAAGTCACGACGGCCTGTGCGAACGCGCCCATGTCGTCGGTGATCAGTCCGTCGATACCATCCGTCATTCCGAGACCTTCGACACCCAGTGTCGTCGATACGATCGGGCGGCCATAGGCCATCGCTTCGAGCGCTTTCACCCGCGTACCGCTGCCGAGGAATAAAGGAATGATGCAGACGTCCGTGCCGGCATAATAGGGTTCGACCGACGCGACGTTCGCATGCAGGACGACGTTCTTTTGGCGATCGATGACGTTCACAAGGTCGGGGGTCGGATGCATTCCGACGATCTCGAGACGTGCGTCGGGCACCGCTTCCAGAACGCTCGGCCAGGATTCGGTCAGAAATCTGATCAGTCCCGATCTGTTCGGAAGGTAGCTCAACAGGCCGACGAACAACAGCTTCGGCTGTCCATCGAGGCGCGCGGGCAGTGCAGGGCGCTCGACGACGTTGGGCAGCGTTTCGACCCTTGCGTCCGGCGACCATAGTTTCAACGTTTCGACATCTTCCGCCTTGCAGACCGTCACCACATCCCATTTTTTCAGGATTGAAAGTTCGGTTGCCTTGATCCGGGCGTCATCGATGCGCGTAAGAAATTTGTGCAGGACACCCATATCGTCCTGCAACGCTGTGTAGGACTGTTCTTTGAACGATGACAGGATGTCGTCGAAATCGGCGATCTTGCGGCTCGCGGTGATCAAGCCGGTATCGAGGACGGCGTCGATGATCGATGCCGAGGAAAGTTTCTGTGCGACGACGACGTCATAATCCCGGCGCGATACGGCGTCCGCGATCTCCTTGATTGCCGCGCCGGATAGTTTCGGCGCTTCCGAGCATCCGACTTTTATCGTGTCGAGAATATCCGTTCGCCGCCTGCCCATTCCAGGCCTTCTCATCCGGTACGGCGCCCATTCGCGAACAACGACATGACCGGCGCGCGTCGTCAGATCGTCAAGATGAGACAGATCCCGGACTTCGATGTTGAGATCACTGGGGCGTGAGATCACCAGAAGTTCGACCGATCCCATATCGGATAGGCTGGTCAGCAAATGCCATGCGCGCTGCGCCGATCCCGATCCGTTCCGCTTCGGAATTTCCCGCGTGACGAGAAGTATCCGGAGACTACGGGGGGAATCCATCGGCACGACGTTCATATGGACATGGCGCCGCGCAAGATACCGGCAAGCGCGTTCGGTTGATTTCGATTGAGCAAGTCCGGGCGGTCCACAGAAATCGTCCCTCTCGACAGAATAGAACCAGAATTTACGCTGACGAACGCGATGCACGCTATGGCGCGTTTATGACGTTATAAGGTCAAATGTGTATCAATATGGTTAAACCGTCGGTGCCGAACCGCGTTTAAGCGGACCGCAAAGGCAGGGTCGTGCGTTATGGTTGACGTTGCTTAAAACCGTTAACGGGACGGGTTAACGATCCGTTCACTCGGGGGCTTCACAGACCGTTATCAGCAAAAGGAAACTTTATGTCCCGGGCAACTGATCGAACGGTCGCGGTAATCGTAGTCAACTGGAACCGCGCGTCATTGACGCGTGACTGTGTGGACGCCCTGCGCAGATCGAAAGATGCCTCGTGGCATTGCTTCGTCGTCGACAATGCATCGGCCGACGACTCGCTTGAGACTTTGTCGGCATTGGGCGATGACGTCACGCTCATCCGGTCCGACGTCAACGGCGGCTGGGCGGGCGGCAACAATCTCGGCGTGGCAGCCGCCCTGCGTGCGGGCTATGATTATCTGTTTCTGCTCAACAACGATGCGCTTGTCGAACCCCATGCGATCGCAAGGCTGCTGCGGACGGCCGAGCAGGAAAGCGAACGCCGTCCGATCCTCGGCGCGCCGCAACTCGAGGACGATGGCGGCAACGGCTGGTTTGGCGCGTCCGACACCGGAACGAAGATCTTCCCCGATATCGTCAAGACTAACGACGCAGCGGGTTGCGGCGCGGTCTATGAGACCGCGTTCGTCAAGGGCGCGGCGCTTTTCTGCCACCGTGAACATTTTCAGACGCTGGGAATGTTCGACGAACGTTTTTTCCTTAATTTTGAGGAGCACGACTGGTGCACCCAGGCGATAAATTCGGGGTTCCCCGTGCTGATGGTCAGGGATGCCGTCGTCCATCACGCCGGATCGGGAACGATGGGCGGCGTTTCGTCGCCGCTTAACATTTATTTTCTCGTCCGCAACGCGCTGCTGTACGCCGAGAAAAATCGCGGCCGGCGCGATGTTCCCAAGGCGTTTGTCGAGCGGCTGGAATGGGCGCGCGGCCGGTACGGAACGCGCAACTGGGCGGTTGCATCGCTTCGCACGATCGTGTCGCGCGCGCCCTGGGGCATCGCGTTCAGGATGGCGGTCAGGGATTATGTATTCCGGCGGTTTGGTGATTGTCCGCCCGTGATCCGCAAATTGACCTACGGCTGAGCATCCCGACGCTCGCCCCTGTCCTACAGCTTGCGCATCTGTCATGCTGACTGAATGCCGCCTGATCCGAGTCACTTGCCCCCTCCTGCCTTGATCGGTGACGGGCAAAACATCGTCCGGGGTACCAAATTGGCCAACATTCGCACCCGCTGTTCGTGCGAGACAAGGGAGTCTGTCCGATGACCGAGCTTCGCGACAATGCCGTCCGGATCTACGATGCCTTTACGCACGATCATCATGACCGGCGTACCTTGTTAAAGCAGATGACGGCGCTCGCGGGGTCGGTTGCGGCCGCCGAGGCATTGATCATCGGGATTTCGGCGTCGCCCGCCGCGGCCGCGATCACGCAAGCCGACGATCCGCATATCGTCACGCGCAAGGGCGGGTACGCGCTTCCCGGCGGCAAGATGCTGACCGGCTATTTCGCGGCACCCCGCCGCGCCGGGCGCAAGGTCGGCGGCGTGATGGTGATCCATGAAAATCGCGGACTGCAACCGCATATCGAGGATATCGCGCGCCGCCTGGCGCTTGCCGGCTTCTTCGCGGTCGCACCCGATTTTCTGTCGGATCAGGGCGGTACGCCTGCCGATGAAGACACTGCGCGCAAGCTGATCGGCAGCGTCGATTACGACGCCGTCATTGCAGAAGGTGTCGGCACGCTCGAACGGCTGAAAGCATTGCCGAGTTCGACGGGCAAGGTCGGCACGGTCGGATTCTGCTGGGGCGGCGCGCTGGTCGATCAGGTCGCGGTCGCGGCGGGCGACGCGCTGAGCGCGGGCGTATCCTATTACGGCCCCGCGCCCGATCCGTCGGCGGCGGCTAAGGTCAATGCCGCGATGATGCTCCATTATGCGGGCAAGGATACGCGCGTCGCCGCGACCGGTCAGCCCTGGGCGGCGGCGCTGAAGGCGGCGGAGAAGGACGTGCAGTCCTTCGTCTATCCCGGCGTCGATCATGCCTTTAACAACGACACCTCGGCGGAACGATACAACAAGCCCGCAGCGGACCTGGCATGGGACCGGACGATTAAGTTTTTCCGCCAGCATCTGGATGGGTAATCCGGGCTAAAGCGATCGTTAAGCCGGAAAGGGGCTTTGAATGGCGAGCGACCTGATCTTCTATACCAACCCGATGTCGCGCGGACGCATCGTTCGCTGGATGCTTGAGGAGGCCGGTGCCGAATATGATACCGAACTGCTCGACTACGCCTCGACGATGAAGGCCGGGCCCTATCTCAAGGTCAATCCGATGGGCAAGGTTCCGGCGATCGTTCACCGCGGCAAAGTGGTGACCGAATGCGCGGCCATCTGCGCCTATCTGGCCGACGCGTTTCCAGACGCCGGACTCGCGCCGCCGCCCGCCGATCGTGCCGACTATTACCGCTGGATGTTCTTTGCGGCAGGACCCGTCGAACAGGCGATTACCGATCGTGCCATGGGCTTCGCCCCGACCGCGGAGCAGGGCCGGATGGCGGGCTATGGCAGCTATGAGCGGATGGTCGACGTCCTCGAAGCCGCCGTCATGGATGTCGAATACGTGGCGGGCGACCGGTTCAGCGCCGCCGACATCTATCTCGGCTCGCAAATCGGCTGGGGTCTGCAGTTCAAGACGTTGCCGAAACGCGCGGCGTTCGAGCGTTATTGGCAACGCCTGGAAGCGCGCGACGGCTGGAGGCGCGCATCCGCACAGGACGACGCGCTCATGCCTGTGGAGGACAACTGAAAATTCCGGTCACCACATGCGGCGGAATGTTCAGTCGCGGATCGATACCTGCAGAAAATCCGGCAATGGGCCGTTCCAGGCCCCCTCCCCGGACGGGGTCTCGGGCTCGCCCGGCGCGACATCCTTCATACGGCGCGGAGCGGGTGCATGCTGGCCTTGCGCCGCCTCTTTTTGGGCTGGTTCCCCCTTCCGCGCACCGCCGCGCGCGCGCCGCGGTTTCTCGTCGCCCGCCGTATTACGCGTCTTGCGTCGTCGGCTGGCCGGACGGTCATCGTCCGGCACGTCGGCAGGAGCCTCGGCATCGAGCCGGTCGATCGTCTGATTCGTCAGCTTCTCGATATTGGCGATATTCTCTCCGTCCTCGGGTCCGACCAGCGTATAGGCCGTCCCGCTCGCCCCCGCGCGACCCGTCCGCCCGACCCGGTGAACATAATCGTCGGGATGCCACGGCGCATCGAAATTGAAGACGTGGCTGACACCCTTTATGTCGAGACCGCGCGCCGCGACGTCGCTTGCGACCAGGATGTTGATTGCGCCGTCCTTGAACAGATCGAGTTCGGCGATCCGCTGCGCCTGCTCCATGTCGCCATGAATTTCACCCGACTTGAACCCGTGCCGCCGCAAGCTCTTGTTAAGTTCGCGCACCGTCGTCTTGCGATTGCAGAAGATGATCGCCGTCGTCACCTCGTCCTGCCCCAACAGACGGCGCAGCCTGTCGCGCTTCCTCGCGGAATTCGCGGGAACGGGCACGACCCACTGCCGGATATTTTCGTTGGTGGAGGCCGGCCGCGCGACCTCGATCATCTTGGGATTGTCGAGGAACTTGTCCGCCAGCGCCTTGATCGGCGCCGGCATGGTCGCCGAAAACAGCAAAGTCTGGCGTTGTTTGGGCAATTTGGTGCAGATTTCCTCGATATCGGGGATGAATCCCATATCCAGCATCCGGTCCGCCTCGTCGATCACGAGCAGCGAGCAACCGGTCAACAGGATATTCCCGCGTCCGAACAGGTCCATCAGGCGACCCGGCGTTGCGATCAGCACGTCGACGCCCTTTTCAAGGGCCTTGACCTGATCGCCCATCGATACGCCGCCGATCAGCAGCGCCATCGAAAGGTTGCTGTTCGCGCCATATTGCTCGAAATTCTCGGCCACCTGCGCGGCCAGTTCGCGGGTCGGCTCAAGAATCAGCGATCGCGGCATTCGCGCCCGGCTGCGTCCGTGCGCCAGAATGTCGATCATTGGCAGCACGAAGCTCGCCGTCTTGCCGGTGCCCGTTTGCGCGACGCCGATAATATCGCGCATCATCAGCACACTCGGGATGGCGTTCGCCTGAATCGGCGTCGGCTCGGTATAGCCGGCGTCGGTTACTGCCTTCAAAAGCTCGTCAGAAAGGCCGAGATCGGCAAAGGTCATGCAGTCGTCCGGATCGGGAGGCGCGCTCGCGACCTCAATCGTCCCGGCGCTCGCGGATTCATTGCGCGATGTCAAGGAAATGCAGGCGGGTCAGCGTTTGGCGACCAGCTTACGGAATGCCTTGATATCGCAACTGGCACCCGATCGAATGTGGATCGCATCCCGCCCGGCACAGACCATGCCGTCACTGGCGGGCTTGAGATAAAATCCGGAATAAAAGCCAAGCTGCCGGCAGTCACCGTCCAGCCTGGCGCGATATCGCGACCCGCCGGTCATTACCAGGTCGATCGTTCCTGGCATGCTCACCAACGCGCCTGCCATCGTGCCCGGGGCCAGGCATTTCGGTCCCCGCTTTTCCTTCCACCGCGTAACGACCGGCGCAACCATGGTCGGCGGGCCCATTCTCCGCACTCTCACAATGATTCGTTCGTGGATCGTCACCTGCGCCAGTTCCGTACCCGCTACGCGCGGCGCATCCTGTCCGGCGGCGAACAGCGAAGCCGCGCCGGCAAAAACAAGGGTCGCGAGGGAAGACTGAATCATGACGATAATGTTGAAGCGTAAGGATGCGCGTTGAATGGTGAATGAACTACAGGTAATTTCACGCCCATGACACCGGCGCAAGACAGGATGGTCGCACGCCTGCGCCCGCTGCTCGACGATCGGGCAATCGTAACCGATCCGAACGAGATCGCACCGTGGGAGATCGATTGGCGACGCCGCTATCACGGATGCGCGCCCGTCATGTTCGCGCCAAAGACAACCGAAGCCGTTGCTTTCATCGTCACGGCGGCGGCGGCCGAGCAGGTTCCGATCGTTCCGCAGGGCGGAAACAGTTCGATGGTCGGCGGCGCGACGCCGCCGGAGAACGGCTCTGCGGTAATTCTGTCGCTCAGGCGGATGAACAATATTCGCAACATCGATCCGCACGCCGGACGGATCACGGTCGAAGCCGGTGTCATCCTCGCCGATCTTCAGCAGGCTGCGATCGATGCCGGACGACGCTTTCCCTTGACGCTTGGCGCACGGGGCAACGCGACCGTCGGCGGTCTGGTATCGACCAATGCCGGCGGGACCCAGGTCCTGCGGTTCGGCACGATGCGCGCTCTGGTTGGTGGAATTGAGGCGGTGATGGCGGACGGGAACGTATATGACGGCCTTGCTGCTTTGAAAAAGGACAATCGCGGCTATGCTATCGATCAACTGCTGATCGGCGCGGAAGGAACGCTCGGCATCATCACCGCGGCAACGTTGCGCCTCGTGCCCGCCGTCGCTCAGCGCGCAACCGCGTGGGTGGGGCTTGCGGATCCCCATCAGGCGCTCGCGCTTTTGCGAACGCTCGAAGCACGGACCGACGCGGTCGAGAGTTTTGAATTGCTCCCCGTCGAAACGCTGGAGGCGGCACTCGCCTATCTGCCGGGCGCGCACGCTCCGCTTCAGGGGCGTCATCGCTGGCATGTCCTGATCGAGGCGACAGCGGCGGAGGGCGACACGGAAGCGCCGTCATCCCTACTCGAACGATTGCTGGGAGAGGCACTTGCGCTCGAGCGGATCGCGGATGCCGTAATTGCGGCCAATGAGTCACAGACGGAGGCGTTCTGGCGGTTGCGCGACGCACTTTCCGATGCCGAGCGATCGCTTGGGCCGGCGACACAGCACGATATCGCTGTTCCGGTCGATGCGATGCCGGATTTCCTGGCGGAAGCGACGCGTGCCTGCGAGCGGCAGTTTCAAGGGACCACTGCCAGCGGCTTCGGTCATCTGGGTGACGGCAACATTCATTTTCACGTTCGCGCGCCGTCCGGAGCGGATCATGAAACATTCTACCGCAAAGATGCACCGCGGATCGAACGCTTCGTGCATGATCTGGTCACGGCGTTCGGCGGCACGATTTCGGCAGAGCATGGTATCGGTCAAATGAAATGCGAAGAGCTCGAACGACTCTCGTCGCCGGCTCGTATGAAAACGCTCAGAGCGATCAAGACCGCGCTCGATCCGCTCGGCATCTTCAATCCCGGCAAGCTCGTTGCGCTTGCGCCTTCGGGTGCCGTTTCATAGAGCGGCGATGACCCGGCCGCTTCGATCCGCATGCGCGCCGCTACACGAATCACGACGGAGACAATCATGGCGAGTGCGCCGCAGCTTCCGCTTTTTTACAACGGGCTCGAACCCCTATCGAGCGAAACCCATGCCGACTGGCGCTTTCGTGCGATGGAAACCGCGCCGTTCCTCGTCGGCCAACATGCCATCCCGCTCACCGTTGAGGAATTTCCGTTGGTGCAGCGGCATATGCCCATTGTGTTTTCGGTTGGCGACGATGCGATTCCGCTCGCACTGATGGGACTGAACGAAGGGGTGAACGTTTTCGTCGATGACCAGGGCAAGCTGACCGAGACCAAACTTTACATCCCCGCTTATATCCGCCGCTATCCCTATATGCTGGCGCGGCTTCGCCCCGATGCGGAGGAGTTGTCGCTGTGTTTCGATCCGACATCGACCACGATCGGTGCGTTCGATGATGGCGAGAGACTGTTCGACGGCGGCCAGCCGACCGAGCTGACGAAAAATATACTTACGTTCAACGAATCGTTTGAACAGGCGGGTCAGCGTACACAGAATTTCATGAATGAACTGCGCGAATATGAGCTGCTGATGGATGGCGAAGTCTCGATACAGCCGGAAGGTGCGGAGCAGCCGTTCGTCTATCGCGGGTTCCAGATGGTGAACGAGGAAAAACTGGCGCAGATGCGAGGCGATCAGCTTCGCAAGCTGACCCAGTCGGGCATGTTGCCGTTGCTTTACGCGCATCTTTTCTCGCTTTCGTTGATGCGGGAAGTGTTCGGCCGCCAGATGCAGTCCGGCAAAACGCCGCAGCCGATGATGACCAGCTGACTCAACAGGACGAAATGTGATGGCTTTGGCTCGTACCGAACGATACTCCACCGTTGCGATCGGGTTTCACTGGACCATCGCGTTGCTCGTTCTTTTCAATCTTGCAGTGGGATTGCTGCATGAATCGGTGCCGGCACTTCGGGCCTTGATGCCCGCGCACAAGGCGGTGGGGATCACCGTTCTGGTATTGACGGCTGCGCGTGTCGCCTGGCGGCTGGCACACAGCGCTCCCGCTTTGCCCGTCACTATGCCGGTTTGGCAGAAGAAACTGGCCCATTCGACCCACTGGCTGCTGTACGCGCTGCTAGTCGTGATGCCGCTTAGCGGCTGGGCAATGGTATCGGGCGGCGCGAAAAATTCCCCGCTCGACTGGTTCGGAGTGTTTTCAATTCCTTATCTGCCCGTAAGCAAAAACACGGGCGGCGTTGCGCATCAGGCGCACGGGATATTTGGCTGGGCTATGCTGGCATTGGTTGCGCTTCACATCGGCGCTGCGCTCTACCATCATTTTATCCGGCGTGACCGCGTACTCGCCGGAATGGCGCCGCTTCTGGAACCGCGTTGATAAAAGTTATCGCTTATTTCGCAGAGCATTGAACTAAAACGCTGCTCACTTATTTTACTGGAGTACGGCGTCGTGTCCCCCCTTTCGCGTCGTCGTACGACACGCTTTCAGCGTGTCTCCTCCCTGAACCTTGGCCACCTCGTATTTCGATGCGAGGTGGCTTTTTTCATTCCGCCGCTTTCGCGAACATTGCCGTACCGGTTTGCTCAATCACCGCGTCGATCATGCGGCGAAGCAAAGCGACGGTAGCCATCAGGCCCGGTCCGGGCTGATCAAGCGTGCGGTCGAGATACAATGACCGATCGATCTCGACCTGGATCGCGTGGATGTCCCGGGCGGGGTGCCCGTGCCGCTCGATCAAATGCCCGCCCGCATAAGGCGCGTTCAGCGCAACGGCAAAACCCGCCGCTTCCGCGGATCGCCCGGCGGCCTCCACTATCGCACCCGCCGCCGACGTGCCGAACCGGTCTCCAAGTACGATCCGCGCCGCATTCGGCGAACCGTGGAGCGGCGGCATTGAATGAAGGTCGATCACGACCGCCACGCCGAACCTTTCCTTCGCGAGCGCAAGGGCTTTACCCAGCGCATCATGATAGGGTCGGTGACAGCATATGATCCTGTGATCGATGTCCGTCGCCGTAAAGCGCGTGCGCCACAGGCGACCTGTCGACCCCGCCCGCCGGGGGATCAGCGCAAGCCCGCTCCGCGCGCGCAGCGACGGTTTTCCGGAAAACTGCGTATCCTGCTCGACCAGCGGATCGCGATCGGTTTCGGCGCGGTTCAGGTCGATCCACGCGCGCGCCGTGCGCTGAACGAAC
Source organism: Sphingomonas sp. (assembly GCA_965219075.1). Taxonomy (GTDB): domain Bacteria; phylum Pseudomonadota; class Alphaproteobacteria; order Sphingomonadales; family Sphingomonadaceae; genus Sphingomonas. The sequence continues at coordinate 245,197 of CBDCMM010000002.1, read as the reverse complement.
ACTGTCTCGCTGTGTCGCGCCCGCACCGCGACGGCATCGATAAAGCGGTCTTCCAGCGCAATCAGCTTTTCGGGCGGAACGATCAGCGCCTGCAAAAGGCCCGGCGGGTAAATACGCCCCGCATGCGGGACCGATATGATCACGGGACATTGGGGCTGCTCCGGACCAAGCCGGTCAAAGGAAAACTCGTCCATCAACGGGACTCTAGCGCGATTTATGACAATCGCTCTGGAAATTTTAACCGGGCTGGCGGATAACGCGCCCAATGACGGGGTGTTTGCCATGATCCGGATCCTGCTGGCCGAGGACGACGACGTGATGCGCGAATATCTGACCCGCGCGCTCAGGCGTTCGGGCTATGATGTGACCGCCGTCGACCGCGGGACTGATGCGATTCCGCTGCTCGAAGCTGAACGTTTTGACCTGCTGCTGACCGATATCGTCATGCCCGAAATGGACGGGATTGAGCTCGCGCGGCGTGCGGGCGAGATGACCAGCGAGATGCGCGTCATGTTCATCACCGGCTTCGCCGCGGTAACGCTGAAGGCGGGCCGCGAAGTCCCGAATGCGCGGGTTCTCTCCAAACCGTTTCACTTGCGTGATCTCGTCATTGAAGTTGACCGGATATTCGAACTGAGCAGCGCCAGCGGGGTCTGAATTCTGCGGTAAACGTTGGTTCGGGCAATAACCGAAGGGGGACGCGCGAATGAAGCAAGCGCTGGTAAAGCCCATAAAATGGGTTCTTTGGCTCGGTTTGCGCAACTATTGGAGCGCGGCCCTCCTCAGCATCATCGCGGCGACGATGTTGACCATCGCGTTGCTCGTGACCGAAAAGGCTCAGGGCTGGCGCATACCCGCTGTCGGAGGCCGCGAATTTCTCCCGTCCGGCAACGCGGTTCAGGAGACCGCAACCGCGCTCGTCAGCGTGCATGTCGCGCTTGTGGCCCTTTATTTTTCGGCGGCGCTTCTGGTCCTGACGCTCGCGGCGGGCAGTCTCGGCATACGCCTCATCGATCGCTGGATCGCGCGCCGGACGACCCGGCTCACGATATGCTTGCTGCTCGGCCAGCTCACCGCCTCTCTCATCATACTTCAATCAATTGCTGCGGACGGTCCGTCACGCGATCTGCCGCGCTATTCTTTGCTCTGTTTGATCCTGATCAGCATCGCGACGTTTTGCTGGCTTGCCTATGCGCTTCACGATCTTGCGCGAACGATCCACGTCGATCTCGAACTCGCGGCGATCGCGAACGCGACGGTCGATGACCCGGTCGACGGTGTCACTACCGCTCCTGCCGACGCGCCTGACTGGAGCCGCGCAACGCCGATCCTGTCTGACGATTCAGGATATATCGAAACCTTGGACGTTCCCCGTTTGAAAAAATGGATGACCCGGCAAAACGCCGTTGTCCGCGTGGTCCTGGCGGTGGGCGATCCGGTCAACCTGGGGGATCCGATCGCATTACTGATCGGCGGTCACCCTGATCGAACCGTGAAAGCAATCCGGAGCGCGATCGGGATCGGCGATTTCCGCAGCACAAGCCAGGGCGCGGTGTTCGAGGTGCGTCTGATCGTAGAAATCGCGGCGCGCGCGCTCTCCCCGGCGATCAATGATTTCTACACCGGGATCGCGGCGGTCGATGCGCTCGGCCGGGCTATGATCGGACAATGGAGTCGCCCCGAACCGCCGCACTGGTTCGCGGGGGGCGACGGGGTCGCGCGGGTGAGGATAGACGGCGTCGGGTTTGCGGAATTGTTCGACGAACCGCTCCGCGCGCTACGGATCGCGGCGGCCGCTTACCCGCAGGTCGCGATCCGCTTGATCGAAACGCTCCGTCGGGCATCCGAATGCGACAATGACCGGATTTCGCTATTCTGCCGGAACCATGCAGCCGACGTTGCGAACCATGCCGGCTCGTATGCATCGTTCGAGGCCGACCGGGCTGCAATTCTTGCCGCGCTCGATGAAAACAGGGATTTTACCAAGCAGACCTAACCTCGCCTGAGCGTTCACACCTAGCTGTCTAAAGTCCTTCCGCGATCGCGCGCCTGGTCGCGACGACGTTCCGGACGTGCTCGCGCCACACGATATAGAGCCCGCTACCGACGATGATCGGCGCGCCGATCCAGGTCGCCTCTGCGGGCAGAACGTCGAAAAACAGCCAGCCGTAAAGCGTTGCCCACACCAGGCTCGAATAATCCATCGGGACAACGACCGAAACCGGCCCCAGTCGCAGCGCCGCGGTCAGCGCCAGCTGACCCGCGCCGCCGAGCAGGCCAAGCGCCAGCAATGTTGCAAAGACAACCGGAGGATGCGGCCTGAATGCGAAGGCATAGCCGATCCCAAGAGGGATCAGCGACAATGTCGAAAACCAGAAAACCGTCGTCATCGCGGTTTCCGTCCGCCCGATCCGTCTCAGCAGGATGGACACCAGCGCCGCCAGCAAAGCGGCGGTCAGCCCAAGCGCCGCGCCGTTCAGCGGGAAATGACCGGATCCCGGACCCGCCACGATGAGCACGCCCGCAAAGCCCGCGACGACCGCGCTCCAGCGATGCCGGCCGGTCGGTTCGCCAAGCAGCAGCGCACCGAGAATGGTCGCGAAGATCGGCACGGTGAACTGAAGCGTCGTCGCCTCCGCCAGCGGCAGGATCAACAATGCGGAGAACATGCAGGCCATGCTCGACAGCCCGACGATCGAACGCGAGATATGCGCTCCGATCCGTGTCGTCCTGACGCTTTTGAGCCCGGGACCGGCGACGATGACCGCGATGACCAGCAATGCCGCCCCTGCCTGCCGCGCGAACAGGATCTCCGCTAGCGAGGCACCCTGAACTTCGGCGACCTTGATCAGCGCTGCCATCGTCGCGAGGAAAAAGACCGATAAAAGCCTCGACCCGATGGCCGGTAGAATGCGGTCTTGCGTCACCTGAGCGTCCTTGCGGTAGCGCGCCGCCGACGACAAGGCCGGGGTGACGCAATCGAGCCTTCGCGCTAGAGCTTGCGCCATGATCAAACACGCTCTCACCGTCACCCGCGACGCCGACTTCGCCGCCTGGTATCAGGCGGTTATCGCCGAGGCGGACCTTGCCGAGGAATCGGGTGTGCGGGGATGTATGGTGATCCGCCCTTGGGGCTACGGCATCTGGGAACGTATCCAGCGGCTGCTTGACGACCGGATCAAGGCCACCGGCCACGAAAACTGCTATTTCCCGCTTTTCATCCCGCTGTCCTATTTCGAGCAGGAGGCAGCACATGTCGACGGCTTCGCCAAGGAAATGGCGGTCGTTACGCACCACCGGTTGAAGGCGGACGCCTATGGCCGCTTGCAACCCGATCCCGATGCAAAGCTGGAGGAGCCGTTGGTGGTGCGGCCGACGTCGGAAACCGTGATCGGTGCGGCATTCTCACGCTGGATCCAGTCGTGGCGCGATCTGCCCGTGCTCATCAACCAATGGGCGAACGTGGTGCGTTGGGAGATGCGGACCCGGATGTTCCTGCGTACGAGCGAATTCCTCTGGCAAGAGGGGCATACCGCGCACGCCACCGCGGACGAGGCACGCGCCGAAACGCTGAAGATGCTTGAGGTTTATCGCAGCTTTGCCGAGGATTGCCTCGCGTTGCACGTCGTCGCGGGGGAAAAGCCCGAAAATGAGCGCTTCCCAGGTGCTGTCGCAACTTATTCGATCGAGGCGATGATGCAGGACGGCAAGGCGCTACAGGCGGGCACCTCGCATTTCCTCGGCACCAATTTTTCAGCCGCACAGAACATCCGTTTTCAAAACGCGAACGGAGAGTTCGAACTTGCGCAGACGACGAGCTGGGGCGTTTCCACGCGGATGATCGGCGGTGTCATCATGGTCCACGGTGACGATGACGGTCTGCGCGTTCCCCCCCGGATCGCGCCCTGGCAGATCGTGATCGTACCGATGCTGCGCGATCAGCCGGAGGATGCGGCGATCATCGACTATTGCCGGACGCTTCAGCAACGGCTGTCCGCGCTCGTCGCGCTCGGCGAGCCGGTTCGTGCGCTCCTGGATCTCAAACCCGCCAAGGCCTCGACCAAGCGCTGGGGATGGATCAAGAAGGGCGCGCCGATCGTCGTTGAGGTCGGCGGGCGGGACTTGGCGGGCGGAAACGTCTCGGCGATTCGCCGCGACGCGCTCTACCGGGACGACGGGAAACTCGACAGTCGCGTCGTTGCGCAGTCCGCCTTTATCGATGACGCAGTCATGATGCTCGAGGACATTCAGTCGGCCCTGCATGCTCAGTCGACCGAACGGTTGCGGGCGGGGATCACGCCTGTCGACCGCTGGGCCGATGTCGAGGCGCATTTCAGCGACCGCATGACAAATCCCGGCTGGGTCGACGTTCGCTGGTCGCGCCCGACGGGGTCGGCGCTCGATGCCGTTGTCGAACGGCTGAAGGGACTCAAGCTTACGATTCGCAATGCGCCGATCGGGCAAAATGCGGCTGCCGAAGGTCAATGTGTCTTCTCGGGCGAACCCGCGGTCGAACGCGTATTGATCGGACGCGCCTATTGAGCGACGGTCAGGAATATGGACATGAAGGGCCGCGCTTTTTCAGGCGCAGCCGGATCGGTGCGAAGGGCGCACTGGCGCTCCGTGCGCTGGGGGTATTGCTGCTGATCGGGATTGCGCTTGGCGGCCATTTGCTCGACCGGGAAGGCCTGCGGGATAATTCCGACGGCCATGTCTCTTTTCTCGATGTTGTCTATTTTACCGTCGTGACCGTGACGACGGTAGGCTATGGCGATATTGTTCCGGTCACCGACCGGGCGCGGATGTTCGATACTTTTGTCGTTACGCCGATACGAATCTTCATATTCCTGATTTTTCTCGGCTCAGCCTATAGCTTCATGCTGCGGCAGGGTTGGGAGCGATTTCGGATGCGACAGGTCAGGCAGGGGGTAAGCGGGCACGTCATCGTCTGCGGCTATGGTTCGACCGGAGAAGCGTCGGTCCGTGAATTGCTGGCGCGTGGCGTTCCGCTCGACGATATTATCGTCGTCGACCTGAATGCGGAGCGGCTCCGCATGGCCGAAGAACTGGGTGTCGCAACGGTCGAGGGCGACGCGACGCACAATGCGGTTCTCGGCGTTGCCAAGGTCGCCGATGCCGCGTCGATCATTGTCGCTCCGGGGCGCGACGATACGGCGGTACTGATTCTTCTGACGATCCGCTCGCTTGCCGCCACGGGATCGATCGCGGTCAGGATCGAGAAGGAAGAAAACGAAAGGCTCGCGCGCGACGCCGGGGCGGATATCATCGTCAACCCGATCCATGTCGGCGGGCAGTTGCTGGCCGGGTCGACGGTCGGGCCACACATCGTTGACTATGTGTCCGACCTGATTACCCGGGGTGGTCAGTGCGAGTTGCATGAACGGCTCGTCAGCGAAGCGGAAATCGGCAATTCGGCCCGGTCGATCGAATCCGGGCAGGTGCTCCGCATCTATCGCGGCGGCCGTGCCTATGGGTTCTGGGAAACCGAAGTGCAGATGCTGGTGCCGGGCGATTCGATCATCGAAGTCGTGAAGGCCGGGGACGGGGACGCACTACCCGCCGGCGGGCTGCGCGGCGAACCAGGCGGCGACACGCGCAGTCGCCGCGGCGTCGAGCGCAAGGCCTAGCTTACTGCGCCGCATCAGCGCATCGTCCGCCGATCGCGCCCATTCGCGGTCGCGCATCCATGTCAGTTCGATTTCGGTCAAACCCGCACCGAAACGCTCTCCCATATCGGCTTCGACTGCGACATTGGCGAGCATCTCTGCGATCCTGCTACCATAGGCGCGCGTCATCCTGTCGCTGCGTGCCTGGCCCAAAAAGGGCCATGCGGCGCGGACTTCGGCGAGAAAGGTCGCAAAATCGCCGATCGCGCCGCCCGGCAAAGGCCGATCGCGCGTCTGCTCCGCGGTCCGTCGGCCCAGCGTCTTGCCGAGCTTGCCGATGGCGTCTTCAGCCAGATGCCGCCCGGTCGTGATCTTGCCGCCGAACACCGACAACAGCGGCGCATCGCCTTCCCCATCGAGTTCGAGCACATAATCTCGCGTAACGCTCTGCGCATCGCTTTCGCCGTCATCGTACAAGGGTCGTACGCCGGACCAGGTCGAGGTTACGTCGTCGGGACTGATCTGTCGCTTGAAGTGCGCGTTGGCCGCCCGGCACAGATACGCGATCTCATCGCTCCCGATCCGTGCATCCTCCGGCCGATCGACCGGAATGTCTGTCGTGCCGATCGCCGTTTCACCATGATAGGGAAGCGCAAATATGATCCGCCGATCATCGAGCTGCAGGATATAGGCATGATCGCCCTCGTACAATTCGGGGACGACGATATGGCTTCCCTTGACCAGACGCACACGCGATTGCGGATCGACCCCGAATTTGCCGAACAGTTCCGCAACCCAGGGTCCACCCGCATTGACGATCGCATGAGCGCGGACTGATTGCCCACCGCCGATCGTCGCCTGCCACAGCCCATCGCTTCGGTACGCACCGTTCAGCGCGGTCCCGACCCGGATGTCCGCACCGTTTTCCGCCGCGTCAACCGCATTCAGCAGCGTCAGCCGCGCATCGTCGACAAAGGCGTCCGAATAGACGAAGCCGCGCGCCCCGTCCTTCAGCGGGGCGATAAAGGCCGTGTCGCTGCGCCGTAATCCGCGCGAGCGCCTCAGGCTGCTGCGTCCCCCGATCGTATCGTAAAGCAACAGACCAAGCCGGACCAGCCACCAGGGCCGGACGCCGTTCCGGTGCGGCAAGACGAAGCGCATCGGATGGATGATATGCGGTGCCGCGCTCAGCAGCCGTTCCCGTTCGCGTAGCGCTTCCGAAACGAGACCGAAGTCATAGCTTTCGAGATAACGCAATCCGCCGTGAATGAGCTTGGTCGACGCCGAAGAGGTTGCGCCCGCCAGATCGCCTTTCTCGACCAGCATCACCCGCCAGCCGTTCAGTGCCGCTTCGCGGGCGATGGAACATCCGTTGATCCCGCCTCCAACAATAAGAAGATCGTAGATGTCGCTCATGACCGGCTCGCGCGTTTGTGGATTTGGCGTTGCCGGTCCATGCCCCTATCTGCTCGCGCATGCAAAAGCACAACGCGGCGCTCCCCACCCGGGCGCAAATCCTCGACTTCATTCAGACCAGTGATCAGCCCGCCGGCAAACGCGAGATCGCGCGTGCCTTCGGCCTGTCTGCTCAGGAAAAGATCGGTCTGAAAGCGCTTTTGAAGGACATGGCCGACGAAGGACTGATCGACAGCGCGCCGGGCCGGGCGTTCCACAAGATGGGTGGTCTGCCCAAGGTAACCGTCCTGCGTGTCGCCGATGTCGACGACAGCGGTCAGGTCTGGGCCGTACCAGAACGCTGGGAAGCGGACGGCGTACCTGTTCCCCGCCTGCGTGTCCGCGAGCGAAAGCGCGGATCGCTCGGGATCGGCATGCGTGTGCTCGCCCGCACCGAGGAGGCGGGTAAAGGGTGGATCGCGCATCCGATGAAAACGCTTGCGCCCGCCTCCGAACAGTTGCTCGGCGTTTTGCGTGGAGAGGCGGACCGGCTGTGGCTGACGAGCGTCGATAAGAAGGAGCGACGCGAGTTTCCGGTATCGGACGCAGGCGAGGCAGGGCCAGGCGATCTTGTCCTGGCCGAGCGTTCCGGCCGACCGCCGCGAATGACCGCCCGCGTGGTGCAAGTGCTGGGCGATCCGTTCGCACCGCGCAGCTTTTCGCTGATCGCCATTCACAAGCTCGGTATCCCCGACCGGTTTTCGCCGGAAGTCTTACAGGAGGCCGAACGGCTCGCACGGATACCGTATGGCGACGACCGTGAGGATTTGCGTGACGTTCCCATCGTCGCGATCGATCCCGCCGACGCGCGCGATCATGACGACGCGGTCTGGGCTTCCGCTGATGCTGATCCTGCCAATCCCGGCGGCTGGAAGGCGATCGTCGCGATCGCTGACGTCAGCTTTTACGTCCGCCCCGGCTCCGAACTCGACCGCGAGGCACGCAAACGCGGCAATTCGGTCTATTTCCCCGACCGCGTCGTCCCGATGCTGCCTGAGATACTCTCGGCTGATGTCTGCTCGTTGAAGGAAGGGGAGGACCGCGCCGCGCTGGCGTGCCATCTGACCGTGGCAAAAGACGGTACACTGAAGTCCTGGCGGTTTTCGCGCGCGCTCGTCCGGATCGCCGCGAATATCGCTTATGAAGATGCCCAGGCGATCATTGACGGGCGGTCGGAAACGGCACCTGATCGCGATTTGCGCACTATATTGTCACCGCTATGGAATTGCTGGCGCGCACTCGCCAAGGCACGACACAATCGCGCCCCGCTTGAACTCGACTTGCCCGAACGCCGCGTCATTCTCGACGCGGACGGACGCATTGTGTCCGTCGCGGCGCGTGAGCGGCTCGATGCCCATCGGCTGATCGAGGACTACATGATCGCCGCTAACGTTGCCGCCGCCAAGGCGCTCGAGCGTAAAAAGGCACCCGTCATGTACCGCGTCCATGAGCCGCCCAGCCGCGAAAAACTGGCCGCGCTGAAGGATTATCTCGCGACCTTCGATATCGCCTTCGCGCTCGGACAGGTCATTCGACCGCAAACATTCAATCATCTCCTCGACCGGATCGGCGACGCCGATTTTCGCCCGCAAGTCATGGAGCAGATTCTCAGAAGCCAGACCCAGGCCTATTACGCGCCCGCCAATCACGGACATTTTGGCCTGTCGCTCGGCAGTTACGCACATTTCACGTCACCGATCCGCCGTTATGCGGACCTCATCGTCCACCGCTCGCTCGCCGGCGCCTATGGTCTTGGCCCCGGGGCGCTCCCAGCCGCCGACGCGCAGAATATGGAGGCGATCGGACAGTCCATCAGCATGCTCGAACGCCGCGCAATGGAGGCTGAACGCGACACCGTCGACCGCTACGTCGCCGCCTATCTGTCGGAACGCGTCGGCGGGACGGTCGAGGTCCGCATCACCGGCGTCACCAATTTCGGCTTTTTTGCAACCGTCGAGGGAATTGGCGGCGACGGGCTGATGCCGGTTCGCGATCTTGGCGGCGAATATTTCCGCTACGATGAGGCGGCCCGGACCCTGACGGGCGAGGAGAGCGGTGATGTCTATGCCTCGGGTCAAACATTGACGTTGAGGCTGGCGGAGGCTGATCCCGTTTCCGGCGGGTTGCGATTCGAACGTCCGGACGGCAAAGTCGCACGGCCGGGCGGCAACCGCACCGACAAGCCCAAACGTCAGATCAAGCATCGTGGCCGCCCCGCCAACATCCGGCATCAGGGCAGGAAACGGCGTTGATCTAGGCCGCCTCGCTGAACTGCAGGCTCGCAAGCCGCGCATAGAGCCCACTGCGCTGAATCAGCGCGTTGTGCGTACCCTCTTCGACGATCCGCCCCTCGTCCATCACCACGATACGCTCGGCCGCGCGCACGGTCGCCAGGCGGTGCGCGATGACCAGCGTCGTTCGGTTCGTCATCAGCCGCTCAAGCGCCTCCTGCACCAACCGCTCGCTTTCCGCATCCAGCGCGCTCGTCGCTTCGTCCAGCAAAAGGATCGGCGCGTCACGCAGCAACGCGCGCGCGATCGTCACACGCTGCCGCTGCCCTCCGGACAGACGCGCGCCTCCTTCGCCGAGGAACGTGTCGAGCTTTTCTGGCAGCTTGTGCAGAAACTCCGCTGCGTTCGCGGCTTCGGCCGCAGCCCACAATTCCGCGTCGCTCGCCTCCCACGCGGCATAGCGCAGATTGTCGCGAGCGGATGCGCCGAAGATCACCGTCTCCTGAGGGACCATCGCGATCCGCTCGCGGATATCGGCAGGATCGGCGGCGCGAAGATCGACCCCGTCCATCATAATTCGTCCGGCATCGGGGTCGTAGAACCGCTCAGCAAGCTGGAAGAGCGTTGTCTTCCCCGCGCCCGACGGCCCGACCACGGCAATCGTCTCGCCGGGATCGGCCTTCAGCGTAAAGTCATTCAGCGCCGCGACTTCTGCGCGCGTCGGATAGTGAAACCTCACATTCTCAAACGCCAGCGCGCCGCGTGCCGGTGATGGCAGCATGACGGGTCTGGCCGGCGGCGCGATCTCGGGCTGCTCGGACAGCAGTTCCGACAGCCGGTACGCCGCGCCCGATGCACGCAGCAGGTCGCCATACACTTCGGTCAGCGCGCTGAACGATCCGGTCACGATCCCCGCCGTCAGTACAAAGGCGGTAAGCGATCCACCCGACAGATTTCCGCTCGCCACTTCGTGTACCGCGTCCCACATGATGAGCGTGACACCGCCGAACAGCAGCGCGATGACCGCAGCGGTCATGATCGCGCGAAGGCGAAAGCGTTGACGCGCGCTCGCGAAGCCACGTGCGACTGAGGCTTCGAAACGGTCGCCCTCACGCTCCTGCTGGCCGAATGCCTGGACAACCTTCATCGCGCTCAGCGTTTCGACCGCTATCGAACCGATATCGGCAAGACGGTCCTGATTGGTCCGGGAATGGTTCCTGACGCGCCGCCCGAGGATAACGATAGGAAGCACCAGCAGCGGAATGCCGAGGATCAGCGAACCGGCCAGCTTTGCCGATAGAGTAAAAAGATAGATTAGGCCGCCGATGCCGATCACGACGTTGCGCAGCGCGATCGAAACAGTGGAGCCGACCACCTGCTCGATGATCGCGGTGTCGGCGGTAAGGCGGCTGGCGATTTCGGAGGGGCGGTTTTCCTCGAACCAGCGGGGCGCGAGACGTAACAGGTTACGGTGGACGGCGACCCGGATGTCCGCGACCGTCCGTTCGCCTAGCCAGGAAACGAAATAGAACCGAAGCGCGGTCGCTATCGACAGGATGACGACAACGCCCAACAAACCCTCGAAATACGGCGCGATGCGTGAAGTGTCGGCATTGGCCGCAAAACCGTTGTCGACGACCTTCTGGAAGGTCCGCGGGATCCACAATGTCGCCCCCGCCGCGAAAATCAGCGCAACGACCGCGGCGGAAATCTGCAACGGGTAGCGCGACGCAAACCGCCAAACCATGCGCAGGCTGCCGATCGGGCGGCGGGCGGGTGCATCTGATACGGTCTGAGGCATGACCTGCGCCTAGCAGGGCGGGACATCGCGCTCAACGGTAGCGCTTGTCATGCGCTTGTCATGCTGCAATGCAGGAACCGATGATTATTCTCGGCCCGGCTTACACGGGTTGCGCGCCTACATTCGGGGCCGGAAGGAATTCAATGCTTTACGACGCTTATGAACTGCAGCGCTCGATGCTTTCCGGGGCAAGCGCGATGGCGCAGTTCGGTGCGGGCTGGATGCAAAGCCCGGCAAACCCCCTGTCCTATATCGGCGGCGGATCCGTGATCGGCTCCGCGCTGGAAGTTTTCGCACACGCCTCGGCACCGCGCGGCAAGCCTGCTTTCGGACTCGACGAGACGGTCGTCGATGGTCGCCCGGTCGCTGTTCACGAGGAGGTCGCGCTCCGCTTGCCGTTCGGGCAGCTCAAACATTTCGTGCGCGAAGGCGTGCAGGGCGGGCCGAAACTGCTGATCGTCGCGCCGATGAGCGGGCATTACGCGACCTTACTCCGAGGTACCGTCGAAAGGATGCTTACGAGCGCCGACGTCTACATTGCCGACTGGCGCGATGCGAAACGGGTGCCGCTGTCGGATGGTCATTTCGATCTGGACGATTATGTCGATTATGTAACGCGTTTCCTGCAGGTGATCGGCGAAGCCGGTAATGGAGAGGCGGCGCACGTGCTGGCGGTTTGTCAGCCTTCCGTTCCCTGTTTTGCCGCGACCGCTTTGATGTGCGCCGACGGCGATCGTTACCGGCCCAAATCGCTTACGATGATGGGCGGACCGATCGACACGCGGGAAGCCCCGACTACGGTCAATACATTGGCCACGGAACGCCCCTTTGGCTGGTTCGAAAACAACGTGATCGCAACCGTGCCGATGTCGTATGCAGGGGCGGGGCGGCGTGTCTACCCGGGCTTTCTGCAACTCTCTGGATTCATGTCGATGAATCTTGGAAGTCATATGATCAGCCATTGGGAGATGTTCAAACATCTGGTCAAGGGCGACGGCGCAGGGGCCAAGGCGACGCAGGATTTTTACGAGGAGTATAGATCCGTCTGCGACATGACCGCCGAATTCTATCTTCAGACGATCGATCTGGTTTTTCAGACCCACGCCTTGCCAAAGGGTCAAATGACGCACCGTGGCCGCCGTGTCGACCCTGCCGACATCCGCGACGTCGGCCTTCTCGCGATCGAGGGCGAGCGCGATGACATATCGGGGCTCGGGCAGACCAAGGCTGCGCTGACATTGGCAAGGGAATTGCCGGCGGGAAAGAAGAAATATCTAATGGCCGAAGGCGTCGGCCATTACGGAATTTTTCATGGGTCGAAATGGCGCGACCATATTGCGCCGGTCATGGAAAAATGGATTGCGGCCAACGCTTGATTGGTTGCCCTGACTGCGGACTACCATTCTCCGGCAGCCAGGGCTTGATAGGTCAGGCTACGGAGTTCACGACCGCATGATCTCCGACTTCGCTGCTATCGATCGTTCCACCGAACAGCATCTTCAGACGTCCGCCGATCGACACATCGGCTTCCCACAATTCTGCGCTGGCAATGTCGAACCGGAGCAGGGTCAGGTTGGGATCATCCTTGCCTTCGGGGAACCAGGCCTCGATCTGCTTGCTCCACAGCTTGTCGATCTGCGCGCGATCGTTGTGAGTTGATACGTTTCCCGCCAGACAAGCGAAAAAATCATGACCCTTTGACGCAAACTGGACCATTGCATCGCCCCCGCTCGCGATCCGGTTGTCGCGCCCTGCGAAAAAGAACAGTGTGTTCGGCCGATCGTCGTCGATCTGGGCGGTCATCGGCTCGGAATGCTCGCCATCACCAAGACCGATCATGACGAACGGGCTTGACTTGAGCTTTGACAGGAACTTGTCGGCTACTTCCTTGGGCGTATCCGCCATTCAACTTCTCCTGTTGGGTTATTCGTTTTGAACGTACCTGTCAGGCTATGGTTGCGCCCGACAGTCCTGCAAGCGCGGCCGTCGCGCCAATCAATTCCAGGTCACCGCGATTGATGACGGCGATGGGCAGTTGAGACAATTGCCGTCTGTAGGCTGCCTTCGCTTCGATCCGTTGCCGGAACTTCGGTGAGGACAGTCGCGACTGAAGGGCGCGCGCGATCGCGCCGGTTAAATACACGCCGTCCCATGCCGCGAATGCAAGCACCAGATTTCCGACGACCGCGCCGAGCGCCTCGATATAGAGGTCGACCGCTCGGCTCGCTGCTTGCTCGCGGGCGTCGGCACGGGTGACATCCTCGGCCCGCTCTGCATGTCCGCCGAACAACGCATGCGCCGCAATCAGGCCGGCGGGGCTGAGCAGCGCTTCGTTGCTGAGCACGGTTCCTTTTCTGACCGACACGTCGGCCAGCGCTCGCTCATCGTCGTTCGCGACCGCAAAGCTCATATGCGCCGCCTCGCTGTGAAGCGGGACCAGCCGGCCCGCAACCGTCGCCAGTGTCGATACGCCAAGCCCGGTTCCGCATCCGATGACGAGATATGTGCCGCCGGGCTTGGGCAACTCGACTTTAGGGCCCGGTAACGGACTGAGCTCTCCCGATGACAGCAAGGTAAGCGCCAATGCGTTGGCGGCCGCTTCGTTCATCGCGACCGGCGGGGTCCGCAACACCGTGCCGATCCCGGCAAGCGAAATATGCCACCGGCTGCCGGTCAGGTTGATCGACGTTCCCTGAACCGCACCGGAGACGGCCAGCACGCTCGGAATAACCTTTCCCTCGATTCCGTTCTCTCGCAAATAGGACAGCAGGGCATCGGTGAATGTCGAATAGTCCGATGTCGACATTCGTTTGACGTTCCGCGGAGCGGAAGCTCCGGCGTCGACCAATCCGAACCGGACCGTCACCCTGCCGATATCAGCCACCAGCCCCGTCATTGCGTTCGTATCCTCGACTTTCCATTGCCACGATTTTGTCGGGCAGCCGGCGAGACGGCCTTATCAAAGGACCTCGAACAGGCCCGCCGCACCCATGCCGCCACCGACGCACATCGTGACAACAACATATTTGGCGCCACGCCGCTTGCCTTCGATGAGAGCATGACCGGTGCAGCGCGCGCCCGTCATTCCGTAAGGATGTCCAATCGAGATCGCACCGCCGTTGACGTTTAGCAGTTCATCCGGGATGCCCAGCTTGTCGCGGCAATAAAGCACCTGCACCGCAAAGGCCTCGTTCAATTCCCACAGGCCGATATCGTCGATTTTCAGGTTGAAACGCTCAAGCAGCACAGGGATCGCAAACACGGGGCCGATCCCCATTTCGTCCGGCTTGGTGCCCGCGACAGCCATGCCGACATACCGACCCAATGGCGACAGGCCGCGGCTCGCTGCCAGTTTCTCCTCCATCAACACGCTCGCCGACGCACCATCCGAAAGTTGTGACGCATTGCCGGCGGTAATCTTCGCATCGGGGCCGAGTACCGGCTTCAGCGACTCCAGTCCCTCAAGGGTCGTATCGGCGCGATTGCCCTCGTCTTGTGAAAGAGTGACTTCCTTGTGCGAGACCTCCTTGGTCTCCTTGTCCACGATCTGCATCGTCGCGGTTACCGGAACGATTTCGTCATCGAACTTGCCGGCTTTTTGAGCCGCGGCCGTGCGTTGTTGCGATCGCAGCGCATATTCATCCATCGCCTCGCGACTGATTCCGTAGCGCTCCCCGACGGTTTCTGCCGTCTGCAGCATCGGCATGTAGATGTCGTCATGCAACGCCATCAGTTCGGGATCGGGAGCGACCCGCATCTGCGGGGTCTGAACAAGGCTGATAGACTCGACGCCGCCGCCGATGGTGACGTTCATGTTGTCGACGACGATTTCCTTCGCCGCGGTCGCGATCGCCATCAGGCCGCTCGCGCATTGGCGGTCGACCGACATGCCCGAAACACTCGTCGGCAGCCCTGCGCGCAGTAGCGACGTGCGCGCGATGTTGCCGGCTTGATGACCCTGCTGGAGCGCTGATCCGAATACGACGTCATCGACGTCCGCGCCGTCCAATTTGGCGCGCTCGACCGCCGCCTTGATTGCGTGGCTCGCAAGGGTGGGGGAGGGGAGGTTATTGAACGCGCCGCGATACGCACGGCCGATCGGCGTGCGGGCGGTGGATACGATTACGGCTGAACGCATGGTTTAATCCTTTCAAAAGCAGGCGAAGATCTGACTGATCCATTCGGCGATGAGCGCGGGCTTGTCCTGCCCTTCGATCTCGACGGAAAATTGGGTCGTTTGTTGAAACTGGCCGGGACGTTTTTCGATGAAGTTTAACAGTTTGAAGCGGCCGCGGATGTTTGAACCCGAACGCACGGGCGTCAGGAAACGGACTTTGTTTCCCCCGTAGTTGACGCCCATTTTGGCACCTTCCAGCACCGGCTGATCGGGAGTCTTCGCGGCGAGCATCGGCATCAACGAAAGCGTCAGGAACCCGTGCGCCACCGTGCCGCCGAACGGTGTCGACTTGGCGCGCTCCTGATCAATATGAATGAATTGCCGGTCGCCGGTCGCATCAGCAAACGCATCGATCATAGTCTGCGTGACTTCTACCCAATCGGACACCGTCTCCGTACCGATCCGCGCCTTCATCTGTTGTGCGGACAGTGTCGGCACGGCATTCCCCTCTTACGGTCTTTGGCGCTAAACGCTCGCTATAGCCTTAGGCGCGCGCGCACGATGCTCGCAACCCCTGGACGCACCGAAAGCTGGAACATGTCGATTGCCGTAACGTCGCTTGCCCGTGAAACCATGAGAAGACTGCATCGGCTGAGCGAACCCGAAGTTCTAAAACCTTTGCTGGACCGCGCCGCAACGACACCCGAGTCGCGCGCTCGTATTCTGGATTACGCAGCGGAACTCCTTGCCGATTTGCGCGCGGCGCAAGGCGGCGGCTGGGTGAACCAGTTTCTGCTGGAATACCGGCTGAGCTCTTCCGAAGGCATTGCGCTGCTGAGCCTTGCAGAGGCTTTTTTGCGCGTTCCCGATCCCGAGACCGCCGACCTTCTGATTGCCGACAAACTGGGCGATGCGGACTGGCGCGCGCATGCCGGACGGTCGAACTCTCGGCTGGTCAATTCCGCGACCTGGGGACTGATCGTCGGGCGGGTCCTTGTCAGCGAGGAAGAAGCGGGTCCGCTGCGCCGGCTGATCAGCCGCGCGGGGGAGCCGTTCGTTCGTCAGGCAGTCGGCGCGGCGATGCGGATGATGGGCGAGATATTCGTCATGGGCCGTACCATCGATGAAGCGATGAAAAGGATGCGGCGACCGGAACTGCGCGGCTTCACTGCAAGCTTCGACATGCTGGGCGAAGCCGCCCGCACCTATGACGACGCCGCGCGCTATCTCGACGAATATCGACGCGCGATCGACGCAATCGGACATAATGCCGACGCCGGACACTCGATTTCGGTCAAGCTTTCCGCCCTGCATCCCCGCTATGAGGTCGCTCATCGCCGCGATTGCGTCCCCGCCCTTGCCGATATGCTGGGCTCGCTCGCGCTGTCCGCCGCCGAACGCGGCATCCCGCTGACCGTCGATGCTGAGGAGTCCGAACGGCTGGACATCAGTCTCGACATTATCGGCCATGTGGCGGCGTTGCCTGCCCTGCGCGGCTGGGACGGGTTCGGAATGGCGGTGCAAGCCTATGGCAAACGCGCCCGTCCGGTTGTCGAATGGGCAAACGCGCTCGGCCGTCCGATGAACGTCCGTTTGGTCAAGGGCGCCTATTGGGACAGTGAGATCAAGCGGACACAGGTTGACGGTTTGAGCGACTATCCGCTCTTCACCCGCAAAGCTTCCACCGACGTTTCCTATCTTGCTGTCGCGCGAGACATGCTGGCGGCGGAGAATATCCGCCCCGCCTTTGCGAGCCACAATGCGCTGACCGTCGCGACGATCATAGAATGGGCGGGTAACCGCCGGGACTTCGAGTTTCAGCGTCTCCACGGGATGGGCGACGGTTTATATGAGCGACTGGTTCGGGAGAACGGCTATCGTTGCCGCGTTTATGCTCCGGTCGGCGGTCACCGCGACCTGCTTGCGTATCTCGTTCGAAGACTGCTCGAAAACGGCGCAAATTCGAGCTTTGTGCATCAACTTGCCGATGAGGCGATGAGCGAAGCCGACATCTTGGCCGATCCTGTCGCCAAAATTGCGGAGGTTGGCGGCAGCCGCCATCCGAACATCCCGCTGCCTGTCGACCTCTTCCGGCCGAGCCACCGGAATTCATCGGGCATTGATCTGGCCGACGTTGCAACGCTGGAGGCGACGACGCGAGCGATCGCGGAGCAGCGGCCAATGGGCGATCGTCGGCGCCGGGATATCGACGTTTCGAGCGCAATTGCTCGCGCGCACTCGGCTTTCCCGGCTTGGACAAGGTTGGACGTCGGAGAACGCGCCGATATTCTCGAACGTCTTGCCGATCTGCTTGAGCGCAACCGTATCGAGTTAATGGCGATTTGCGTCAGGGAAGCGTTCAAGACGATCCCGGATGCGCTTGGTGAGGTACGCGAAGCGGCTGATTTTTGCAGATATTATGCGGCTCAGGCGCGCCGCAAACTGCGATCGGAGGAACTGCCGGGACCGACCGGCGAACAGAATTCGCTCCATCTCGACGGACGCGGCGTCTGGGCGACGATCGCGCCGTGGAACTTTCCGCTCGCCATCTTTCTCGGTCAGACCGTCGCAGCCCTAGTGACGGGCAACACCGTCGTTACAAAGCCCGCCCCGCAGACGCCGGAAATCGCCGAGCGCGCGGTGGCCTTGGCGCATGAGGCAGGCGTTCCGCAAGATGCACTGATCCTCGTTCCCGGCGGGCCGGATGTCGGAGCCGCGCTTATTCGAGATCCGCGGGTGCAGGGGGTCGCGTTCACCGGCTCGACCGGCACCGCCAAGACGATCGCGCGGGCGTTGCTTGCCGATGATGAGCGTCCGATCGTCCCCCTGATCGCCGAGACCGGCGGGGTAAATGCGATGATCGTCGATTCGACCGCTTTGCCCGAACAGGTCGTCGCTGACGTGATAGCGTCCGCGTTCCGATCGGCGGGACAGCGCTGCTCGGCGCTTCGCTTGCTTCTGGTTCAGGAGGATGTTGCTCCGGCTATGATCGATATGCTCGTCGGCGCGATGGAGACGTTGCGCCTGGGGCATCCAGCCGATCCTGCGACAGACATCGGCCCGGTGATCGACCGCGCAGCTTTCGACAAGTTGATGGATTACCGGGAAACGATGCGCGACCGCTGGATCAAGACGGTCGACGCACCTTCCGAAGGTTTGTTCGTCCCGCCGACATTGATCCGCATCGAATCCGTCGATGCGCTCAATCGGGAATGGTTCGGCCCGCTGCTTCACGTTGCGACGTGGAAAAGCGGCAGGCTGAACGACACGATCGCCCGGATCAACGCAAAGGGTTACGGGCTGACGATGGGTCTGCACAGCCGGATAGCGCGCGCCGCCGAACTCGTCGAAAACCGGGCCATGGTCGGGAACCTTTACATCAACCGGACGATGATTGGTGCAGTCGTCGGCTCCCAGCCTTTCGGCGGTGAGCGTCTTTCAGGGACGGGGCCGAAAGCGGGCGGTCCGCATTACCTTTATCGCTTCTGTGCGGAACGCGCGGTTTCGATCGACACGACAAGTGCCGGCGGCAATGCGACGTTGCTCAATCTCGACGAAGGCGGTCTTTGAGAGGTTACGCCTGACGATCCAGAAAGGCGATCAAACCGCGTTCAGCGGCGCTGAGATAACGCATCGCCCGAGGCAAACGCAGCGCCTTGCGAAACGTGGACTGTCCCGTTTTCGCGAGTTTGATCAAGGCCGGGTGAACATAACTTCGCTGCGCGACCGCCGGAGTATTGCCGAGTTGCGTGACAACGGGTTTCAGCAGCGCTTTCAGACTCAGATCGCGCTCGGCCGAGGCGATCGCCTCGAACGCGGCGACGCTCGCCGCCCAGGTCCTGAACGTCTTTGCCGTGAAATCGTCGCCGGTAACATCCTGAATGTAATGATTCACGTCGGCTGAACTAACCCCGTGCGCATCGCCATGTGCGTCGACCCAGGCAAACAGGTGATCCTCATTCAAGGCCGCGCATTTCTTCAAGAATGTCGCGAGGCGGCGGTCGCGGATCTTGATCAGCCGGTCCTTTCCCGATTTACCCTTGTAGCGCAGCGTTACCGTTTTGCCCCGTATCGTTGCATGACGTTTGCGCAGCGTCGTCGCGCCAAAACTCGCGTTTTCGGTTGCGTAGGCTTCGTTGCCAATTCTGACATGCGCAAGATCAATCAAGCGGACGACAGCACCGGTTGCTCGATCCCGGTCGAGCTTGCGCTTGCGCAAATCTTTAGCAACGCGACGACGCAGATTGGGCAGCTTGCGACCGAAATCGGCGCAACGTTCGAATTTCTCCGCTTCTCGTTCTGCGCGGTAACCGACGTGATAGCGATATTGTTTGCGGCCCTTTTCATCCCAGCCGACGGCCTGGATATGACCGTTGGGATCTGGACAAAACCATGCGTCGCAATATGCCGGCGGAAGCCCGATCGCGTTCAGCCGGCCGATCTCGTCGCGGTCCGTGATGCGTTCGCCTTCGTGGCTGAAATAGGCCCATTTTTCGCGAATCTTTTTTCGGGTTATTCCGGGACTGCCGTCATCTGAAATGCGAATTTCCGTCTTCAAGACCATGCTCCGCCTTTGGTTACCAGAAAATCGGTCCGCATCGATCTTCGTTCCGGAACGATGCGTGCGGCCAGCGGGTTCTGACAATGCAGATTTCCCAAGGAGTTGAAACATATGGCCGATCTTTCGCAAGCCCATGTGCTGATCATGGCGACGGACGGTTTTGAGCAGTCCGAACTGTTCGAACCGAGGCAAGCCTTGCTTGATGCGGGAGCGAAAGTCTCGCTGGCCTCGATCAAGACGGACCCGATCAGAGGAGAGAAGGGCGGCGATAAGGGAGAGGCGATCACGCCGGATATCACGATCGACGATGTCAACACCGATGATTATGATGCCTTGGTTCTCCCGGGCGGCGTAGCCAATCCCGACACGATGCGGCTTCAAGAACGAGCCGTGGAAATCGTCGGTGAATTCATGGACGATGAAAAGATCGTAGCCGCAATCTGTCATGCGCCCTGGATGTTGATCGAAGCCGATGTAGTGGACGGGCGGCGGGTGACCGGCTGGCCTTCGGTACGCACGGATCTGGACAATGCGGGGGCTAACGTGGTCGACGAAGAAGTTGTCGTGGACGGTAAGCTTATTACCAGTCGTAAGCCCGGCGATCTCCACGCATTCAACAACGCAATAATGGCCGCCTTGACCGAAGAATTTTCGAACGTTTCGAACGGCTGATTCCGTTTCCGGCGCGTCCATTGAATTTTGGGCGCGTCGTTATCCGCCAAAACGGCCTCTGCGATATTTTAACCATGTCGTTTACGCCTAGGATGGTTAAACTTCGCCTCGCATTTTGTATTTGCGATGCTGTGTCCCGCCCTGTCAGTTTGGTGGTGATGAAGATTTGCCACTGACAAAAAAGATCATCGTCTTTGACAGGCCAGCCATCTTAATTCCTGCCTGTATTTCGGAACGCAACCGGATTAAAAATACCGGACGTCTGGCGTCTATTGTCCGCTTAAATACGTAGCTCCGCTGTAAATCCTCGTGACCATAATGGTTTATGGGTTCATATCAGGGGAAGCCCGGTTGGTGATGGGTGCGATATTTTGGGAACGCAACGGCGATGCGTAGGTTGCCGTGTATTCTCGCTGCTGCCACGGCTCTTGTTGCGGGCCTGCTGATCTGGTTTTTGTACGACCGGTCAATGCTAAAAGTTCTTGACGTCGGCGCGCTACACAAAGCCGACCTTGCTCAACCCTTGCTGCTTATCCGGTTTGTCCAGTCAATGGGAGCGGCGATCACCGTTGGCGCATTCACCTGGTCAAACCTTTACCTGCTTTTGGGCCCGGGCGGGGTGTTGGGATTGCTAATTTCGTCGCAGTCTTGCGCCGCTGAACTTCAAACTGAGCAGCTTGATGTATCGGCGCACGATCCGGATCACTCGATCGAAGCATCCTTGTCCTCCGTGGAGCCGCTTCCGATCAAAATGACCATGCTTGTTCCATTTTTTCCCTATGAACGCGCTCAGTCTGGCTTGGCAGTTGGTTCCGAACCGGTCCCGCCGGTGGGGCGCAAACCGGTTACGATGCTGCGTTCGCTCGCCGCTATCCGTTTTAATGCATTGTCCGAGGGGCGAGAGACAGTAGCATTGGCGGATTCCGGTAACGTCGACATCGTTCCCTCCATTCACTTGCCGAGAATGCCCGACCGCCCCGAACCGCGCGCGGCACTTGAATCCTTGCTGGACAGGCTTGAGCAGGTTGCTTCGCTTCGCCTGATGCACGAACGACGGCAAACGAGCGGATAAAGGGCTTCGCGTAACCTCCCTCGTCTGATAGCCCGGTCCAAAGCCGAAGAGGGACGAGGATGCCGGAGACGAAGGATGCCGATACATCGCAGGCACCGCAATACGCTTGGTATGTGCTTGCTGTGTTGTTTCTTGTTTATGTGCTGAACTTCGTAGATCGCCAGATTATTTCCATCCTTGCCGAGGATATCAAGCGCGACCTGAACCTCAGGGACGAAGATTTGGGGTTTCTGTACGGGACCGCTTTCGGGGTCTTTTACGCGTTGTTCGGAATTCCGTTGGGAAGGCTGGCGGACAATTGGCACCGCGTCCGGCTTATGACGATGGGGCTTGGCTTATGGTCCGCGATGACCGCGCTGTCCGGGCTGTCGGCAAGCGGCGGTCAACTGGCTACAGCCCGTGTCGGCGTCGGCATCGGCGAGGCGACCGCAAGTCCGGCGGCGTATTCGCTGATTTCCGACTGGTTTCCCAAGCGACTGCGCGCAACTGCGCTCGCGATCTATTCATCCGGCCTTTACATCGGCGGCGGACTTTCGCTCGGGATCGGCGGGCTTATCGTGCAGCGTTGGAATAGAGCATATCCTGACGGAGGGCCGTTCGGACTGCACGGCTGGCAAGCGGCGTTTCTGGCGGTCGGCTTGCCGGGTCTGTTGCTTGCGTTGTGGATAGCCACGCTCAGGGAGCCGATCCGCGGTGCGATGGAGGGCCTGCCCGAGCCCGCCAAGCATGCGAACCCGTTCCGCGCATTTTTGCAGGAACTGGTAACGATAATCCCGCCGCTGACAATCATCAGCGCCTTTCGGGACGGGTCCCGCGCGCTTGCGGTCAATTTGTGCGGTCTGGCCGTCGTCGCGGCGTCGGTCGTGTTGTTGCATTTGCTCGGAGAACCGTGGCCGCAATGGGTCGCGATCGGGATCGGATGTTATGCGGTGTTTTCCTGGGCCTGCGCGCTACGCCGGCGCGATCCGCCGACTTTCGCCCTCATCGTCGCCAATCCTGCTTTTCTGTGCATCGTCATCGCATACGGACTGAACGCCTTCGTTGCGTATGCGGTAAGTTTCTGGTCCTCGCCTTATGCGTTGCGCAATTTGGGCATGTCGCCCGCATCGGCGGGATTGCTCCTTGGAGGCACGCTCGCGGCGGCCGGGTTCATGGGCGTCACCATCGGCGGTATCGTCGCGGATCGGTTGCGACAGCGCAATCCATCGGGGCGCGTACAAGTCGTAATTTTCGGCGCAGTTGTTCCTGCGCCGTTCGTCGCGGTCGCGTTCACGAGCAGTCAGATCGGAATTTTTCTTCCGTGCATATTCGTTGCGGCAATCTGCGCGAGTACCGCGCTGGGTGCTGCGGCCGCGACGATGCAGGACCTTGTGCTTCCTCGGATGAGAGGAACCGCCACAGCGACGTTCTTTATCGGTACGACTTTAATCGGACTTGCGCTCGGTCCCTACATCGCCGGCAGGGTATCGAGCGTGACGGGCAGCCTGTCCACGGGGATATTGTCGCTTTTGCTGGCACTTCCATTAACCTTGGCTGCGGGTATCGCTGCATATCGGCTCGTACCGAACGCCGAGCAGACGCGTGAAATGAGGGCACGTGGGGCCGGAGAACCTATTTAAGCGCGAAATACGCCGCAAGCGATCCTGGCACCGCTGTTACCCGATGGATCGGTCAGCAGGTCGTCAGCACCGGCGTGAATGACCATCGCCGACCCGTCCGTATCGAGCAATCCGCTCATCGTCGCACCCGGAATGGTAATTCCAAGCGTACCCCGGCCGTCTGCGCCGATGACCAGATTGGGCAAGTCCCCCATATGCGGTCCTTGCGGATTGAGCGTTCCGTGTTGTCGCATCGCCGGGTTCCAATGCCCTCCCGCGCTCGTGAAATCAGGTGCGTCGCATCGCCCCGTCATATGCACATGAGCGCCGTGTGTTCCCGGCGGCATTCCGGTTGCATCGATCGTGAAACGCAAACCCCCCGCCACTTCCCGCGCGGTCGCGCGCCCAAGACTCGCGCCTGTGGCAGAAAGTAGCGGCGCGCTCGCCAGTATGCCACCCGCAACCGGCATACCCGTCTTGACGCTGTTTTGCTCACATGCGCTGAGGCTTATGGCTGCTATTGCGGCCACGGTCACGATTGCGAATCTCATGCTGCTCTCCCCATCCTACATTTGCGAACCAGCCAGTCCTTGAGTGGTTCCGAGCGGCCAGCGCGCAACGGGTTCGTAAACCGCTCCGTGACGACCGAGACTGCTCTGAAAAAGGACGAAATGCCGGAAACTGAACGGCAGGCTGGTCAAGCCGTCATGTCGTGTGCGCCAATGCTCAATTTCTCGCGCGGCGGCGAAGCCGTCCCGGCGAGACAAGCGGGCAAGCGTGATGTGCGGCAAAAATGCCCGGCGTTCCCGGACGAGACCGGCTCTTGCGCATGCCTGGTCCACCTTATGATGCAAGTGTTCGAGGCCCTCACGCGGCTTGACGCCTGCCCATAGCGTGTTGACGCTGCCGCGCGTGTCGAACGCGCCAACACCATTCAGCGTCACCTCCAGTGCCGGTGCATGAATTTGCGCGAGCGATGCGGCGACATCTTCCGCTGTCGACCTGTCGATGTCACCGATGAAGCGCAAGGTAAGGTGTAACTGGTCATCGTCCTGCCACCGCGCGCCTGCGACATGGTCCATCACGTCGAATAGCGCCTCCCGGACGGGAGCAGGGGGACGGAGGGCGACGAATAGCCGGATCATAATCTGCGTCCGCTTAACCTAGTATAACGCGATGCCATGACCGGTTTCGCTTGAAAAACCGGCAATTGCGGGCGATATTCGCTTCATCCGGTCTTTATGCCGGGCAAAGGAGATATTCGCAAAATGGCAAATTGGTCTGATCCACGGCCGAGCGCCGCGTCGTTCGGCACCACCGCCAAGGGGCGCACTTCGGAGGGGTATGACGCGGGTCTGCGTGCATACATGTTGTCCGTTTACAATTACATGGCGTCGGGCGTCTTGCTGACCGGCATTGTCGCGCTCGGTTTTGCGCTGAGCGGTTATGCGCAATCGGTTTTTTTCGG
Organism: Sphingomonas sp.; assembly: GCA_965219075.1. Classification (GTDB taxonomy): domain Bacteria; phylum Pseudomonadota; class Alphaproteobacteria; order Sphingomonadales; family Sphingomonadaceae; genus Sphingomonas. The sequence goes on along the minus strand of CBDCMM010000002.1, from coordinate 220,595 downwards.
TCCCGGCATTCTGAAATACGTGATCATGTTCGCGCCACTCGCGTTCGTGTTCGGCATGAGCTTTGGTCAGGCGCGGATGCAGACATCGACGCTCAAGATGATGTTCTGGGGCTTTGCTTTCGTGATGGGGCTGTCGCTCTCGACAATTTTCATCACCTATAGCCCCGTCGCGATCGCTCAGGCCTTTGCAGCGACTTCAGCAGGCTTTGCTGCGCTGAGCCTCTATGGGTACACGACCAAGCGCGACCTTTCGCCGATCGGTACTTTTCTGATCATCGGGGTCGTCGGGTTACTGGTGGCGATGGTAATCAACATGTTCGTGCAGTCGGGGCCGCTCGGATTGCTGATCAGCGGGATCGGTGTGCTGCTTTTCGCTGGGCTTACCGCATTCGACACGCAGCGGACAAAAAGCATGTATGCACAAGTTGCGGGTACGGCGATGGAAGAGCGGGTGGTCGTGATGTCGGCGCTGAGCCTCTATCTGGACTTCATCAACATGTTCCTCTTCATCCTCAGAATGTTCGGGGGAAATCGCAACTAGGCGGCTGAGAACCCGCTTCATGGAAGGCCCGGCGGCCTATCGCCGGGCCTTTTTTTGTGGCTGCGCCGTTACGTCTGGTAGAGAATATTTTCGAATCTTGCCGACAGGCGTAAATTGGATTGCTGTTATATGTCCTCGCTCAGTCCGGAACGAGCGGAGTGTTGATCCGTTGATTAAAATCCGATTGGGAGGTGGAGAATGATCGAAATCGAGAAACATGCGCTTGATCACATGGCGGTGGTTCCACCGCAAGCCAAGGAAGCGGGCGACAGCGCACAAGCGGATGCGGGAACCGATCGTTCGATTGAGGCACGGCTGACGGCGGATCCTGATAACAAGGACGCACAACTCGATGCCGGACTCGATGAATCGATGGATGCAAGCGATCCCATATCGACGACGCGGCCGGTACATCGCAAAGAGGCTGCACCTTCGTCGGGCTATGACGCGGAGGCGGAGGCAAAACGGTCCTGACTATTACGCCATTTGTTACCCAAAAGTCGCACCTGCCATATTAACATTGCCGGATCGGTGTATTTCAACGCATCACTGTTGCGCCGCAACACATATCGTGCTCGCTTGTTGTTCCGGTTTAACGGCCCGTAATGATTGTCTTAACCATTACGCGTTAGTTTTGCCTTGGCTCAGCAAGCGGATGGGGTGACAACATGGCTGCGAAAATGAAACCGGTCAAAGGCGCAATGACGCTTGCGGAAATGAAGGAATTTGCCGGGTTCGGGGCCGCCACGCAGCGTTATATTCGCCGTTCGCTCGATATCGGCCTCGACCGGGAAGACGCGTTATTGCGCTGGTCGCGCGATATTGTCGAGGCCGCGAGCATTCGTGCCCAAGCCCGTTTATACGAAAACTTGCCCCATCTCAGATCGTTGGTGCCGGATGATACCGGGCTAAATGGTGTCGAACCGTTCCTCGCGTCGCTCTTGACGATTGTTGCGTTTGATCTGGGCCAAGGCCGCATCACCAGTTTTTCGGCGCTTCGTTTCCTATACGAGCGGCTGATCGGTGCAGAAGTACGACCGTGGCTGCCCTCTGCCTTTTGTGCCGCTGCAGCGCTCCCGCATCTTCATCCGGAGTTTCGCCGGTCGTTGCTTCAGTCGATCAGCGAGGCGGCCGCTACCGCGTCCGGCTGGTCTGACCGCCAACCTGCATTCTTTCCCTATTGGGTTGAAAAGGTGGAAAGCGGAGCCGCGCTGTCGAACTGATCGTCAGAACGGACATTGCTCAACGCAGCCTTTCTATCGCCTGGGCAAGTGCAACGTAGAGCTTGCCCATGTCCGATGACAGGAGTGTGACGCCAAGCGGTGAACCTTCCCGCTCCGCGAGAATTGTTCGCAGCATCGATTCGAAATCGTGGATGTATCGATTGACCTGATCGCGAAAACTCGAATCATTGTCATAAAGATTCGCAACCTCGCGCATATCGCTCGTATCGAGCAACCGGACGGCGCGGCGCGTGAATACGCCGCGGTCGCCTTTCAGATAAGCCGCCCAGGCGCTATCGGACACGTCGGTGCGCAAAATTTTGCCGATATCGATCGACGCCGAATTAAGCGCTTCAATCAGCAGGGAGACGCGCTTGGCGAAGGTTTCACGCTTTGACTCCTCCTGCTCGCTTCGCGCAGCCTCAAGGCGGTTTTCAACAACAAGCGTTTGATCCGATATCGTGCGGATATGCTCCGCAAGCCGTTCGGTTGCAGCGGTAGTCGCATCGACCGCAGATCTGGTTGCATCGGTGATCGCGTGAATTTGCCGTTCGACGGTGTCGTTCGTCGCGCGGCGCATCGCCTCGGCGCTGGCTCCCTCAAGCGCATTCGCCGCCTCGGGGATTACGCTCGACAGCGTTTCGCGCGCTTTGTCGGCAGCGACCGAGGCAGTTTCCCGGACGCGCAGCAAGGCCTCGACCAGCCGCGGCGCCGCATCTTCGGTAAAGACGTGCGCGCGGGTTATTGTTTCGTCTACCATGTGACCGAGTGCGTCGACCTTGGTGCGCCCATCGCTCAGCGTGTCGAGCATGGTTGCGGACAGGCGGTCAAGCGCGTCGCGCTGCTCCCCGATGACGCCGGCAATCGCGTCGATCGCGTCATGCGTGCTTTCCGCTGCGGTAACGAGGGCGAGCAGTTCGGGCTTTGCCTGTCCGACCGCCACACGTGAACCCGCAACCTTGTCTTCAAGCCGGTTGAGCGCGTCGGGCAGCGTCTCATCGATTTCCCGGGCGGCGGCGTCGAGCGCGATCAGCAGCGTTTCGGTCGTCCCGATCGTTCGGGTCGCCATCGCATCGCCGGCTTCAAGCGCGCTGGTCATCGCGTCCGCCGATCCGCCGAGCGCGCTGATCGACGCGGCGAGCAGTTGCGAGCGATCAATCCCCTGCGCGTGGAGTGCATCGAGCCGACGGTCGACGCGCTCCAGTCCTTGTTCAAGATCATCGACAATTGCGTCCCCCGCGATACGCTGTGCATCGAGCCGAGCGGCCATCCGATCGATCGTTTCCTCGATACCGCCGATACGGTTCGCCAGTGCGTCCGCGCTTTCCCGCGCGGCGCAGTCGAGCGCGTCCCGATGTGCTCCGACCATCGCGAGCATCGCGTCGCCTTGCGCTGCGATGTCCCTGCGGGAATCGTCGAGCGAGTCCGCGGCGCGTTTCACCAGCGCGTCAATTGCGCCCGCCATTTCCGCGGTACCCTCTTCAAGCCGGGCACCAGCGGTTTCGCTGACCATCTCCATCCGCGTCATATGTTCGGCAAGACGCTGCGCCGCGCCGCTTGCGATCGCGTCCGCCTCCTGCCCGCGTATACCAAGCGCCGTCACTTCAGCCTTCAATACGGAGGCATGTCCGCTTGCCGACAACCCCGCCTGTTCGAGAAGCTTGCCGACCTCGATCGTTTCATCGCGGGCATTGGGGAGCGAGGCGATGAGATTGCCGACGGTCGACTGGGTTGATCGCGCAGCCTCGTTCAGTGAGTGCGCATGAGCATCGACGCGTTCAATCTGATCACCCAGCGAGCTGAACCGGAGCTCGCTCGCGCTGCCCAGGTCGGTGATCGCGGTGATTTGATCGGCAAGCGTGAGGCGGTTGCGTTCGATCGTTTCCGATAGCGCGGCGACCCGCCGTTCCAGCATTGTTGCCTCCGCCCTCATCGCGGTCGAGGTTTCGCCGAACCGTCTTGCCTCCGCGCGGCTTGTTCTGAGTGCAGCAAGCCACGCGATGCCGATGAGCGCGGGGACGCTGCACAATGCGGCAAAAAACTCGACCAACGCGGTTGGAGCCAAAGACGACAGACTATTCGCGGTCAGCCAGAGTGCCGCTGCAATCCAGGCGAGGATCAAGCCGATCGCAACGACGGTCGGAACCATCGGAACCGGCCGGATACGAGGTTCGAAGCGCTCTGCCGGTTCGTCGAATTCGGCGCGATGAACTTCGCTCGCGCTCACAGCAACGAACGGATCATTGTCCTCGGCCGAAGCCTGTTCGGAAAATATCCTGCTGTCTGCGTTCATGTTCGATCCCCGATTTCACCGGCGGTTCTACCATGTTCAAGCCAAGCGCCAAGAGCATAACCTTTTCTTAACCGCGCCCGGTCTAGCGCCGGGCGATGGTGTATGACTCCGGCGCGATCGAAGCGCGGCTAGCTGCGGGTGTAGGCGACGATCCGGAATTGATCGCCGAACTTCATACGGCGTTCGTCGCCAGTGCCCGCCGCACGCTCGCAACGCTGCAAGATGCAGATGAGGACTCCGCTTGGCTGGTAGCGGCGATACGGCTGCATGGTCTGGCCGCGAGTTTCGGTGCAAGGCAGTTGATGACGCTTGCTAAAGAGATGGCGGCAGCCGACCCCTACGATTTGGGCATGCTCGAACGGCTCCATAAATTCATCAACGGCTTATGACGGGCACGCAACCGCGTATTTTGCATCCTGAGCATTGACTCCCTAACAGGCGGACGATGCTCGCCGGTCTGCTTTTCGCCACATCCGAAACTCAGGACCGGCCCGATCAGCTGATCGCAACATTGCCGTTCTCAGGCATGACGTTGATCGAGTATCAAGCGCGCCTGCTGCTGAGTGCCGGTGTTTCCCAAATCATCATCTTCATCGCGCGGCTGACGCCCGAACTGCTCGGCGCGATCGCACGGATAAGGCGACCCGGACTGACGGTCGATCTTGTCCGTTCAGCTTCGGAAACATGTGCAAAGCTGCATCCGCTTGCGAATATTATCACGGTTGCAGACGGGCTCGTTACTACGGAAACAATCATCGGCTCGCTTTGTCGGGTAACCGGTGACGCACTGCTCGTGGTCGACGCCGCCGGCGCCCAGGACAGTCTGGAGCGCGTCGGCGGGGATTTGGCGTGGGCGGGTTTAGCGCGGCTTGATCCTCTTCGGATGGCTGAGGCAGCGGAGTTGCCCGCCGACTATGACCTGCAGTCGACCCTTCTTCGCCTCGCCGAGCAGGCGGGTGCAGCGCATATTGCTCTTCCCAGGATGGCTGGAGAATCCGGACACGGGATTGTCGATCGAGCGCACACGCTGCAGGAACGTGGTCGTGCCATCATCGCAGCACTGCTGGCGGTTCGGCCCAACTGGTTCGATCGCTATCTTGTCGCTCCGATAGCGCGCACGGTTTTGCCGCTGCTGCTTGATCGGATCGTTCCGACGAATACGCTCGCGGTTCTCGGCATCGCCTTGGGTCTGGCGGGAGTGGTTACCGTTTCGCTGGGGCAATATGCGATCGGAACCGTGGCCGCCTTGATCGCAGTGATAGTTCTGGGTCTGGGATCGGTGCTTGCCGATTTGCGCGATCAGCAGATGTTGATGAAACGACAGCGCTTTGCGGCGTCAGGGATTTCGCTGTTGCTATTGATGGCGATAGGATGGGCGGAGTGGCGCGGGAGCGACGATCACGCCGCGCTGGTGATCGCCATTTCCGCGACCGTGGCGTGCTTGCTTGGCGAACGCGCGACCCGGGACCACTCCCGCAGGGTGTGGTGGGGCAGCGCGCCCGGGTATTTGATGTTGGCGACAGTCCCCGTGATATTCGGTTTTCCCGTTACGGGGCTCGGTATCGTCGCGACGTATTCCGCAATCACGCTGGCGGCCGCAATCGAGGCGTTGCAGCCGCAGGAATAGCGGCGATCGATCGTTACATTACCTGCTGCGCGAACCCACGCGGGGCAGGCGGCGTCCGGCCAGGATCATTGCCAGACCGGCTATGGCGACGACAACGCCACGATCCGCCCATTCTTTTCGTGCGATCATGAAGCTCGATTTCGGCCAGTCGACATAGCCGAGTCCCTGACCGATCCATAACATCCCGATCAGCGCGAGAACCGCACCGACCAGAATGATGACCGGCCTCAACACGCGAACTATCTTTTCTGCACCTGAACATACGGACGCTGTTCAGGTCCGCTGTAAAGTTGGCGGGGGCGGCCGATCTTCTGGTCAGGATCGGTGATCATTTCGTTCCACTGCGCCACCCAGCCGACCGTACGCGCAAGCGCGAACAAGACGGTGAACATCGAGGTCGGGAATCCGATCGCCGACAGGATGACACCGGAATAGAAATCGACGTTCGGGAACAGCTTTTTTTCGATAAAGTAATCGTCGCTCAGCGCCATTTCCTCAAGCTGCAATGCGACGTCGAAAACCGGATCGGTGACGTTCAGCGACTTGAACACTTCTCTGACGGTGTTTTGCATGACCGTGGCGCGGGGATCGTAATTCTTGTATACGCGGTGACCAAAACCCATCAGCCTGAATGGATCGTCCTTGTCCTTGGCCCGCCCGATAAACTCCGGAATGCGATCGGGCGTTCCGATCTGACGCAGCATATTTAGGGCAGCTTCGTTAGCGCCGCCATGTGCGGGACCCCAGAGGCAAGCAATGCCCGCGGCGATACACGCAAACGGGTTCGCTCCCGACGATCCGGCCAGACGAACGGTCGATGTCGACGCATTCTGTTCGTGATCTGCGTGAAGGATGAAAATGCGATCCAGAGCTTTTTCGACTACCGGATTGATTTCATAAGGCTCGGCCGGAACACCGAACGTCATGCGCAGGAAATTGCCGGTGTAGCTGAGCGCATTGTCGGGATAGAGAAAGGGCTGACCAACCGAATATTTATACGCCATCGCGGCGATCGTGGGCATTTTGGCGATCAGGCGGTGCGACGCGATGGTACGCTGATGCGGATCATGGATATCGGTCGAATCGTGGTAAAATGCGCTCAGCGCCCCGACAACGCCGCACATGACCGCCATCGGATGGGCGTCGCGACGAAACCCGCGCAGGAACGTCGCCAGCTGTTCATGAACCATAGTGTGGCGCGTGATGGTGCCGATAAATGTATCAAGCTCGTCTTGCCCGGGCAGTTCACCGTTGAGGAGCAGGTACGCAACCTCCATGAAGCTTGATTCTTCGGCCAGGTCGCCGATGGCATAGCCGCGGTGCAGGAGCACACCTTCATCGCCGTCGATAAAGGTCAGTTTAGATTCGCAGCTCGCGGTGGAGGTAAACCCCGGATCATAGGTAAAGTCGCCGGTCTGCGCGTAAAGTTTACGAATGTCGACAACATCGGGTCCGAGCGTTCCCGAAAGGATCGGAAACTCGACATGCTTGCCGTTGACGTCCAGTTTGGCCATGTCGCTCATCGTTCTTGTCCTTTCTCGATTGTCATACAGCCATGCAATCGGCGATCCGACCAAGGCTTTCGTCCCGGCCCAAAAGGACCAGCACGTCAAATATTCCGGGCGATGTTCTTCGTCCCGTAACGGCAGCGCGTAGCGGTTGCGCCATTTGGCCGAGTTTCAAGCCGGATTTCTCGGCAGTCTGCCGTACCGCGGTCTCAATTTCTTGCGGATTCCATGACTCGACTGTTTCCAGCGCCTGAAAAGCACTTGCTAGAATAGCGCCGCCCTCGCCTTGCAGCAACGCATCCGCCTCATCATCGATCAACAAAGGACGCGAAGCAAATAGAAAGCGGGCATTGTCGGCAAGTTCGTTCAGGTTCGCGGCGCGAGGCTTCAGGGACGGCATTGCACGGATCAAGAGGTCGAGATCGACTGGTTCCCCGATCCGCTCGGCAACGAGTTCCGCGAGGCGAGTATCGTCCGCCACGCGGATATAATGGCCGTTCAGATGCTCGAGCTTCTTGGGATCGAATCGCGAGGGGCTCTTGCCGATGCCATCGAGATCGAACCATGCTGTGGCTTGCTCACGCGTGATGATCTCATCATCACCATGTCCCCAGCCCAACCTGAGCAGATAATTGTCGAACGCTTCGGGAAGGATTCCCATTTCATCGCGATAGGCGTCGACGCCGACTGCGCCGTGACGCTTGGAAAGCTTGCCGCCGTCGGCTCCGTGAATCAGCGGAATATGCGCATAAACCGGCTCGGGCCATTCCATCGCACGGTAGATGGGCAGTTGGCGGAACGCGTTATTGAGGTGGTCGTCCCCGCGGATGACGTGCGTCACACCCATATCGTGATCGTCCACGACAACGGCCAGCATATAGGTCGGCGTACCGTCGGACCGCAGCAGCACGAGGTCGTCCAGTTCCGCGTTCTGCACGGTCACCGGACCTTGCACACGATCATCGATCGTGGTTGCGCCCTCGAGCGGAGCTTTCAGGCGGATGACGAAGGGCCGGTCGGGACGTTCGGCGCCGGGTGGACTGTCGCGCCAAGGGCTGCGGATGCGAAGCGGACGCTTTTCCGCTTGCGCGGCGGCGCGCATGGCGTCGATCTCGGCCGCGCTCAAATAGCAAAGATAGGCGTCGCCGCTTTCCACCATCCGGTGCGCGACCTCGGCGTGGCGACCGGCGCGGGCGGACTGGAAAATCGCTTCACCGTCCCAATCGATGCCAAGCCATTTTAGGCCGCTCAGGATTGCTTCGATCGCCGGATCTGTCGACCGCGCACGATCGGTGTCCTCGATCCGCAGCAGAAACTTTCCGTTTTTTGCCTTTGCAAACAACCAGTTGAAGAGAGCGGTCCGCGCGCCGCCGAGGTGGAGGTAACCGGTCGGTGACGGCGCGAAGCGGGTCACGACGGGTGTGCCGTCCTGATACGTCGATGCTCGCACGGCGGCGGCGTCAAGATCGTTGATTGCGCTCAAGCGCGCATGCTCCCAGTCTAATGGACAGATGGGCCATTCAGCCGCCGCAGCCTCTAGCATGCACCCTTGGCTGCCACAATCTCGGCTGCCCTGGATATCCGCAATCGAAGGACGGCTAGAGGCGGAGCGCGATCAGCTAGTCCTGTGGGTACCGGTCGCAATCGGGAGCGGAATCGCTGCATGGTTCGTCTTGTGCGACACGATTTGGTGGCGGGTTGCGCTGCTCGCGGCGCTGTCAGTGTCACTTTGTGCCGTAAGTGGTGCGAAGGGGGGCAGGTTTTCGCGCGTACTGACGATCGGCACGCTTGGTTTCGCGATCGGACTGGGTCTGGTCTGGTGGCGATCCGAACGCGTCGCGGCACCGGTTCTGGCCCGGCCGGAAATCATCACGATGACCGCGCGTGTAAACCGGATCGAGCCGCTGGCTGCGCGGGAGCTCGTTCGCCTGACGCTCGTTGAAGTGCGGGACGTGACGGACGGGCGAGGCCGCCATATCGATGTGCCGCCGAAGCTTCGGGTCAACGTCGCGGACGCGGATGTACCGGAGGGGCTGGCGACGAAGGCGGTCTTGCGGTTGCGCGCGCGGTTGATGCCGCCGCCGCTGCCTGCGGTGCCGGGGGCGTATGATTTTGCGCGTAAGGCGTGGTTCGATCAGCTTGGTGCGACGGGGCGCGCATTCGCCCCGATTGTCGTGATACGGCCGGGCAAGGCAGGCGCCGACTTGAGAAACGCGCTGTCGCGACACATCACCGAGCGCGTGGAGGGGAGTGCCGGGGGGATCGCGGCGGCGCTGGCAACGGGCGATATTGGCGCGATCGGAACCGATGACGCAGAAGCGATGCGGCGCGCAGGGCTGGCGCATCTGTTGTCGGTCAGCGGGCTGCATATTACCGCAGCGGTCGGGCTGACGATGCTGCTAACGATACGTATACTGGCGCTCAGTCCGGCGCTGGCGCTGCGGGTCAGGCTGCCGCTGGTGGCGGGGGCGGCCGGCGCGGCCGCGGCGATCGGTTATACGCTGCTGACCGGCGCACAGGTTCCGACGATCCGGTCTTGTGTCGCCGCACTGCTCGTGCTCGCCGCGCTGGCGATCGGGCGTGAAGCGGTGACGCTGAGGCTGGTCGCGGCGGGAGCGGTCATCGTCCTTCTGCTGTGGCCGGAATCGCTCGCCGGGCCGAGTTTCCAGCTCTCCTTCGCGGCGATCACCGCGATCATCGCCTTTCACGAGCATCCGGCGGTGCAGCGCGCATTCGCCCGGCACGACGAAGGGCAGTTGCGGCGGATGCTGCGTGGAACGGCGTCGCTGCTGATCACCGGACTGCTGGTCGAGACCGCGCTGATGCCGATCGCGGTCTATCATTTTCACAAGGCGGGGCTGTACGGCGCGGTGGCGAACATCGTCGCGATCCCGCTCACGACGTTCGTGGTAATGCCGCTGGAGGCGGCCGCGTTGCTGTTCGACACGGCCGGGATCGGCGCACCATTCTGGTGGCTAGCGTCGCTGATGCTGAACGCGCTGCTGACCCTGGCCCATGCGGTGGCAGGTGCGCCGGGGTCGGTCGCGGCGCTGCCGGCGATGCCGGACGGTGCGTTCGCGTTAATGGTCTTTGGCGGGTTGTGGGTTGCCTTGTGGCGGACACGGATGCGGCGGGCGGGCGCGATCCCGATTATCGCGGGCTTACTCTGGTCGCTTGCTACACCGGTTCCGGACATATTGGTGACCGGGGACGGGCGGCACGTCGCGGTGAGGATGCCGAACGGAGCGCTTGCGCTGCTGCGCGACCGCGCCGGCGATTATACCCGCTCAACACTTGCCGAGAATAGCGGGTTCGACGACGAGCCGCTGGCAATGTCGGATCAGGTAGATGCACGGTGCAGCCGTGATCTGTGCATGACGAAGGTCCCGGTACGGCGGCGCTGGTTACCGCGATTGCCCTCTGCCGGGCGTCGCTCGGTTACGGTTCTCGCAACGCGCAGCGCGTATCTGGTGCCGGTCGAGGCGCTGGTCGCGGCATGCCGTAACGCGGACATCGTTGTCAGCGAACGGTCGCTGCCCGGCGGCTGCAAACCGCGCTGGATGCGGCTGGATGCGCCGACGCTCAGAAAGACGGGCGGCGTTGCGATCACGTTACCGACGGGTTCGGTGAGAACGGTGCTGACCCCCGGCGATCCGCACCCATGGCGCGATCCGCCGCTGACGCAGTCGCGGTTCAATCGTAGCGGCGGAGCAGGCCGGATAGCTTACCCTGGACGCGGACCTGATCGGGGACGTAGCGTTGCGGGTCATAAGCACGATTGGCGGGGTCGAGCCGGATCATCGAACCTTCACGCCGGAAATATTTAAGCGTCGCTTCGCTGTCGTCGATCAGCGCGACGACGATTTCTCCGTCATGTGCGACATCGGTGCGGCGGACGAGCGCGAAGTCGCCGTCGAGAATGCCCGCATCGACCATCGAATCCCCCGACACTTCGAGCGCATAATGATCGCCGGCACCGAGCAAAGCCTGAGGTACGGCGAGCGTGGCGTTGTCCTCGAAAGCCTCGATCGGAACACCGGCCGCGATCCGTCCGTGCAGCGGAATTTCAACGACATCGTTTGCGGGCGGCGGCACGGTGGTTTTCATGGCGGCGGCGGCCTTTGCCTTGCGCGCAGGCCGTTCAGGCATCCGCAAGACCTCAAGTGCGCGCGCCCGATTGGGCAGGCGGCGGATAAAATTGCGTTCCTCAAGCGCGGAAATCAGCCGGTGGACCCCCGACTTCGACTTCAGATCAAGCGCTTCCTTCATTTCCTCGAACGAGGGGGAAACGCCGGTATCGGCCAGTCGATCGTTGATGAAACACACGAGTTCGTGCTGTTTGCGCGTAAGCATGACGATCCTCCGTCCGGGAACAGACGCGGAACCGATAAAGAACATTGCGCATAGCGTCAAGCGATGATGAGGAGTTCCGCCGAGTCGCCGGCGCGCGCCGCGGGAGCGTCCGCTGGCCGCACGATCAGGCAGGACGAGCGCGCGAGCGTCAAAAGCATTGAACTGTCCTGAATAGTCGAGGCAAAGGCGAGACCACCGCGCAATTCGCCGCGCAGATAGTCCGTGCGCGCGTTGTTGACAGGCAGGTCCTCGCCCAGCGTACCGATCACGGTCGGAGGCAGCGGATCGCGGGCACCACCCATGTGCGCAATCAGCGGGCGGACGAACAGCAGTGCGGTCACAAAGGCGCTGACGGGATTACCGGGCAGCCCGAGCACCGCCGCGCGACCGAGGCGGCCCGCCATCATCGGCTTACCCGGCCGGAGTGCGATCCGCCAGAAATCGATGACGCCGCCCGCCGCCTCAAGCGCGGGGCGGACCAAATCGTGGTCGCCGACCGAAGCGCCGCCGGTGGTGGCGAGCAGGTCGACGTCAAGCGCGGCGAAGGCATCGCGCTGTGTTTCCAGCCGGTCGGGCAGGATGCCAAGATCAACGATATCGACCGGCATGTCGGCGAGCATCGCGGCAAGCATGACACCGTTCGATTCCGGCAGCTGAAGCCCGTCGGTCGCGGTGCCGGGCGCGACGAGCTCGTCACCCGTGGCGGCGATCGCGACACGGATGGGGCGGCGAACGGGGAGCGCGGCATGTCCGCCGGTTGCCGCAACCGCAATCCTCGCGGCGGTCAGTCGCTCACCCGCGGCAATCAGCCGCTCGCCCGCATCAAAGTCGAGCGCGCGACGGCGGATGTTGCGGCCGAGGTGCGGGGGGCCGTCGCCGGTCAGCCGTACAATGGCTCCCTCGCGCTCTGCCTCCTCCTGTACCAGGACCGTATCCGCACCTTCGGGAAACACCGCGCCGGTGAAGATGCGGATCGCTTCTCCTTTTCCGGCAATACCCGCGAACGGCCACCCCGCCGCACTTTCGCCGATGACGCGCCAGGGGCCGGGCATATCGTCGAAACGGATCGCATAGCCGTCCATCGCCGAGAGATCGGCCGCGGGCTGGGTACGCAGCGCTGATATGTCGGCAGCGGCCCAGCGGTTCGCGGCCGAAGCAAGAGGAACGGTTTCGGGCTCTACCGGGAAGTTTGCCGCGAACAGGCGCGATTGCGCAACGGCGATCGGAACGAGGGTCATGCCGGCCATCCGCATCTGGCCCGCAATCCTGAGGCGAGCAGGGCAGAAGATCGATATGCGTTCGGGCAAAGGCTCATCCTTGGGCGGTTGCCCAATCCCCGGACTTTCCCCCGGTCTTCGCCGTCACCCGCACGTCGCGCACCACCATCTCCCGGTCGATCGCCTTGGCCATGTCGTACACGGTGAGCAACGCGACGGTGGCCGCTGTCAGTGCCTCCATTTCTACGCCGGTCTTGCCGTCCACGGCGCAGCTTGCAGTGGCGATGACGCCTGCATCGTCCAGTCGCAGATCGAGCGTGACGCTGGTCAAGGGAAGCGGGTGGCAGAGCGGGATGAGGTCGGCGGTCCGCTTGGCGGCAATGATCCCGGCAACGCGCGCAACCGCAAGGACATCGCCTTTTTTCGCCGTGCCGTCGCGGATTGCGACAAGCGCCTCGCGGTTCATATCGATGCGACCGGTTGCGGTGGCTTCGCGTCGGGTGATCGTCTTGCCGCCGACATCGACCATGCGCGCGGCACCGGCTGAATCGATATGGGTAAGAGCGGTCATGCGAGAAGCCTGCGGGTGGCGGCTTCGATATTGCCCGCGCGCATCAACGCCTCCCCGATCAGGAAGCAGCGGACGCCGCGTTCGGCCATCGCGTCGAGGTCGGACCGGCTCGTCAGCCCGCTCTCGGCGACAAAGGTGCAGTCGCCGGGGGCGCGGTCGACCAGATCGTAGGTGCGGGCGAAATCGACCGTAAAATCGCGCAGGTTACGGTTGTTGACGCCGATCAGCCGCGACTTGAGCGCAAGCGCGCGGTCGAGCTCGCGGGCATCGTGCACCTCGACCAGGACGTCCATGCCGCATTCGATCGCCGAATTCTCGATCTCCGCCATCTGCGCGTCGGAGAGCGCGGCGACGATGATGAGGACCGCGTCAGCGCCGATTGCGCGCGATTCGCTGACCTGCCAGGGATCGATCATGAAGTCCTTGCGCAGGACGGGGATCGATACCGCTGCGCGTGCAGCCTCGAGATAGGCGTCGGCACCCTGAAACCAGTGCTCGTCGGTCAGGACGGACAGACAGGCCGCACCGCCCGCCTGATAAGCGCGGGCATGGGCGGGCGGGTCGAAATCGGCGCGGATCAGGCCCTTCGATGGACTGGCCTTTTTGATCTCGGCGACCAGTGCGTAACCGCTTGCCGCATGGAGTGCGGCGCGGAAACCGCGCGGCGGCGTCGCTTCGTCGATACGTGCGTCCAGATCGGTGAGCGAGACCGTTGCCTTGCGCGCCGCGACCTCCGCGCGTTTTGTCTCAATAATGCGATCGAGCATGGTCATCTAATAAGCGATCCAGCGGTTGAGTAGCGAGGCAGCGCGCCCGTGGTCGATCGCGACGGCCGCGTGGTTCGCGCCTTCGCAAAGTGTATCGCTGTGTCCGGCGACGATCAGCGCAGCGGCGGCGTTGAGGAGGACGGCGTCGCGATAGGCGCCACGCTCTCCGGTCAGCAAACGGTGGAGCGCGGCGGCGTTGTACGCGGGATCGCCGCCGCGGATTGCGCTGATCGGATGGCGGGGCAGGCCGGCATCTTCGGGGACGATGGTTCCGGCAACCGCGATCGCTCCGACCGCGACGGCGACAGAAGGACCGGCGGCGGAAAGCTCGTCCAGTCCTTCGTCACCGGATACGACAAGTGCTGCCTCGGTTCCGACCTGCTCAAGCGCGGCAGCGTAGAGGGGGGCGTAATCGGGGCGGGCGATGCCGATCAGTTGCCGCGTGACGCCCGCCGGGTTGGCGATCGGCCCCATCAGGTTGAAGATCGTCCGGCGGCCGATACGCTGTCGGATCGGCGTGATCCGCGCCATTGCGGGGTGGTGATTGGCGGCAAAAAGGAAGGCGATACCGATATCGTTGAGGGTTGCCTGCGCTGTCGCGCCCGCCCGGTCCATGTCAAGCCCGAGCGCTTCGAGCGTGTCGGCGGCACCAGCCTTGCTCGAGGCGGCACGATTGCCGTGCTTTGCGACCGGCACGCCGAGCGCAGCGACGACAAGAGAGACGGCGGTGGAGACGTTGAGCGTATGATGACCATCGCCACCCGTCCCGCAAACGTCGATCGTCCCCGGCGGCGCGGTGATGGGGATCAGGCGATGGCGCAAGGCGCGCGCGGCCTCCGCAATCTCTATACTCGTCTCCCCGCGATCCGACAGCGTGACCAGGAATTCGGCGATCGCCTGTTCCGAAACGCGCGCATCAAGAATGTCGGCGAACGCCGCGCCAGCGCTTTCGCGCGATAGCGGGTTGCGCGGATCGGGGAGCAGCACAACCGCCGTCATGCGCGTACCGTGACGGGCATTCCGGCCATACGCAGGAAATTTGCGAGGAGCGCGTGACCATGTTCGGTCGCGATGCTTTCGGGGTGAAACTGGACACCGTGGATCGGCAGCGAGGCGTGGCGAAAACCCATCACACAGTCATCGTCCGAGCGCGCGTTGACGCAGAGGATCGAAGGGATCCGGTTGACGATCAACGAATGATAACGTGTCGCGGTGAACGGCGAGGGGAGGCCGGCAAACAGGCCGGTCCCATCGTGAAGCACAGGGGAGGTCTTGCCGTGCATCAACCCGCCGCGCTCCACCGATCCGCCGAAATACTGCCCGATCGCCTGATGACCCAGGCATACGCCGAGCAGCGGGCGTCCGCTTTCTGCACAGGCCGCGACGAGATCAAGCGAGATGCCGGCTTCGTTCGGCGTGCACGGGCCTGGGGAAATCAGGAACGCACTTGCCCCCGTGTCAATCGCCTGCGCGGCGGTGAGCGCGTCGTTGCGGACAACCTCTACGCCTGCCCCCAGTTCCTTCAGATAATGGACCAGGTTCCAGGTAAAGCTGTCGTAATTGTCGACGACGAGGATCATCGGTCGGCCATAGCGAAAGCCAAGTCGGGCGCAACGCCTCTGACGAATGGCGTACCGTATTCAGCCGGGAGCCATATCGTGTGTATGACGTTGATGCGGATAAAGGAGTATAGCGTCGATGATCCGTTCCTGTCTTGCGATCGCGCTACTGGCGGCCCCGTCCCTTGCGGCAGCGCAGTCAACGCCAGCTGCACAGCCTTCGCCCGTCGCCGGGACGGATGATGGCGTGTCTAACAGCGAACCGCCGAAGCGTATCCGCAGTGTCACGCTGACCGGTAATCAGACATGCCCGGAAGCGACATCACCTGACGAAGTCGTGGTTTGCGCTCGCGTGGGTGAGCCGTTCCGCATTCCAAAGCAACTGCGTAATGATCGCCCAATTCCCGCGAAGAACCAGAGCTGGGTCAATCGCACGGCGACGCTGGACGCGGTCGGGCGCGTCGCGGGCGGGTTGCCGAATACCTGTTCACCCGTCGGTACGGGGGGACAGACGGGCTGTTCGATCGTGCAGTCGACCTCAGTCGACCGGCGGCCCAGCGCACCGGTCGTAACCGCGCCGCCGCCCGACGACATTCCCTGAGACCTGGACGGCCTACTGCCCGAATAGCGGGTCGGCGGACCGCTTGATCGCGTCGCGGGCGGCGGCAAGAATTGCGCCCGCCTTCGCTTCGCATTCACGCTGCTCGGATTTCGGGATGCTGTCGGCGACGATCCCGGCGCCAGCCTGAGCATGGACGAACCCGTCCTTCACGACGGCAGTACGAAGGACGATACAGGAATCCATCGATCCGTCCGGTGAAAAATAGCCGACACCGCCGGCGTACGCTCCGCGTCGTTCGGGTTCGAGTTCGGCGATGATCTGGCACGCGCGGACCTTTGGAGCGCCGCTCACAGTGCCCGCCGGAAATCCGGCGAACAAGGCATCGAGAACGTCGGCGGAGGGTGCCAGCGTTCCGATCACGTTTGAGACGATATGCATGACGTGACTGTAGAATTCCACGTCGTAACTGCCGGTGATGCGTATGCTTCCGGCCTCGGCGACTCGCCCGACATCGTTGCGGCCGAGGTCGAGCAGCATCAGATGTTCGGCGCGTTCCTTCGGATCGGCGAGCAGCTCGGCACGGTTGGCCTGATCTTCTGCCGCTGTCCGGCCCCTGGGGCGGGTGCCGGCGATCGGCCTGATCGTGACCTCTCCGTCGCGAACGCGGACTAGGATTTCGGGGCTCGACCCGATCAAGGCAAAGCCGGGCAGGTCGAGATAATAGAGGAAAGGGGACGGATTGATACGCCTGAGGCTGCGGTACAGTTCGATCGGGGGCAGCGCGAAGGGCGCCGTGAAGCGTTGCGCGAGCACAACCTGAAAAATGTCGCCCGCGAGGATATAGTCCTGCGCGCACCGGACCATCGACTCGTAACGCTCCGGCGGCAAAGCGGGTGTGTACTCGAGGTCCGATATCGGGCCACGCACCGGCGCGGGGAGTGACGCCGCGCCGAGATGCGCTGCGACCGATTCGAGGCGATCCTCAGCCTCGGCGACGATCGTGTCCGGAGTGCGCCCGCCGTCGGGCCAGGCGGGCGCGACAAGAAACAGAATGTCGGCCAATCGATCGAACACAAGAATGACAGCCGGCCGGACGAACATCGCATCGGGCAACCCGAGCGGATCGGCGTCCGGCTGCGGCAGGGATTCGATCAGACCGAATGTCTCGTGACCGAAATACCCGACGAGACAGGCAAGCGCGCGCGGAAGCTCTGCCGGGATGTCGGTGCGACATTCGTCGACCAGCGCCCGGAGCGCCGCAAGCGTCGGCTGAGCGCAGGGCGTGAAAGCCGTTCGATCATACGTCCAGCGACGGTTGATGACCGCGTTTTCGCCGTGTGCGCGAAAGACCAGATCCGGGTTGAGACCGATCAAGCTGTAGCGACCGCGAGTCTCCCCGCCTTCGACCGATTCGAGCAGGAAGTCGCCACGCCCGGGTTCAATCAGCTTCAGCGCGGCGGCGACCGGCGTTTCCGTGTCCGCCACCTGCGCGCGCCACAGAAGCGCGGGGCGGCCCGCCGCCAAAAGCGCCTTGGCCTCGACCAACATGCCGGTGTCAGTTGTTACCGGCGTTGCCCTGACCTAGCAGGTCGGCGCGTACGCGCGAGATTGCCGTCTTGTTGGTCTTGACCCCGACATCGGCCTGCACCGCCCGGGCAAATTGCGCGACATATTCCTGACCGACATCGCGTGAGAGTTCAGCGCGCGCCGCATTGATCGCGCCCTGATTTTTTGCGGCGTCGCCGGGGGTGATCGAATCGAGCTTCACGATGAACCAGCCATCATTCTTGGGGGCGGGGAGCATCCGCACCGAATTTGCCGTCATGCTGAACATCAACGCGAGCGGCGGGGGCGGACCGTTTGGATTGGCGGCAAGTTGCGCGCGCGACGTCGCAACGACTTGCGGTTTCGGCAAGGCCGTACCGGCACCGTTCATCGCGGCGGGAAGTGCGGTGCCGTCCTTTACCGCGGCAACAATACGGCGGGCGAGCGCCTGGGCGGCTTTCACGCGACGCTCCGCGGTGATGTCGCGTTCGACGGCTGCGCGAACCTTGGCAAGAGGCTGAGGCGCACTCGGGATCACGCGGCCGACGGTAAAGACGGCGAACGCTCCATCCGGTCCCGCTGCGACCATTTGCGGGCCGTCGCCCTCATCCGCCTGAAACGCGCCGGTGATGACGGGCATAACCTCCCCGCTGGCCTTGTAGGCGGTATCATCGGGGTTCGCGCCCGCGCTGGTCACCGGCGGTGTCGTCTGGGGCGTCAGCTTCTGATCGGCTACGACCTCATCGAAGGTCGCGTTCGAGGAGAGCGAATCATCGATCGCGTCGCGAACCGCGTTCAATGCATCGGCGGTTTTCTGTTTGGTAAGTTCGGTAACGATTTCACCGCGCGCCTGATCGAGGGTCTTGCCCGGAACCCCTTCAATCTTGTCGAGCCGGGCGACGGTCCAGCCGAGCGGCCCCTTGACCGGCCCGACGATCGCTCCAGCGCTCGCGCCGAAGATCGCGTCCGCCAGTTGAGCTGAGGTATCGCTAGCAAGCGCATTCTTGTCGCTGACGGTTTGGGTCGATGCCTCTAGTCCGGCGGCGGCGGCAGCGGCGGCGAGCGACGTACCCGCACGAACCTTTGCGGCAAGCGCGTTCGCGCCCCCTTGATTGATGACGACGACGCGGGAGACAGTTCGCTTGTCCTTGGCAGCGAAACGCGTTCCGGCATCGCGATAGGCCTGCGCGACTTCCTGATCGCTCGGCGTAGCGCGTGCCGCAACCCTATCCGGCGTCACGAATGCGTAGCGAACGACACGCCGCTCAGGCAAAGTGTAGCGCCGCAGGTTGCGCTCGTAATAGGATTGCAGATCGCCGTCGCTTGGCGCCGGGACCGAGCGGACCGCGGCGGTCGGAACGAACCCGATCGTGCCGCTGCGCTTTTCGAGCAGCAGCGATGCATAGGGCAGTACGAGCTGGTCCGGCACCTGGGTCGCACCCATCGCCGGCATGATCAGCTGCTGGCTGATCGTATCGCGCGCGATATCCGCCCTGATCTGTGCATCGGTCAGTTTGCGCTCGGCAAGAATGCGTTGGTATAGGATCGGATCAAACTTGCCGGTCGGCCCCTGAAGCGCAGGGATGCTGGCAATCTGTCCATCGACCGAACGTTTACTGACGGCCATGCCTTGCCGGTGGCCGAACACTTCGAATGCCGCGCCCGCGACCATGCGCTCGAGCGTGCCCTCCAGCCCGCGCTGGGCAATGAACTGCTGCATATCGAGCGTCGGCTGTTGCTGACGAAATGATTCGAGTTCATTCTGTGCGCGCGAGCGGAGGTCGGCAACCGACAGCTCGGTTTTGCCGACGGTCGCCACGTCACCGCCCAAAATCCCGCCCGCCCCGCTATGAAAACCCGTCACGTCAGCGGCTGCGAACGCAAACGCCGCAAGGCCCAACACGGCAAAGGTGATGACCATGCCGATCTTCGAATTGGTGAGGCCGCGGAGGAAACTGAGCATGAAGGACCAATCATGTAAGGACGCGCCGCCGCTTTAGGGAAGCAGCAGTCGGGCATCAACCTTGTGCGCCTGCACAACTGCGCTATCCCGATGTTCGAACAAAAAGGGGGAATAACAATGCGGCGCAAGCTGATCGCGGGAAACTGGAAGATGAACGGGACGCGCGGCGGCCTCGCCGAACTGGGCGCGATTGCGCGGGCGGCCGGTGCCGCGCCCGGCGTCGACGTAGCGGTCGCGGTCCCCTTTACCCTGATCGCAGCGGCGGCTGAGCATGTCCCGAATCTTGCGATCGGTGCCGAGGATGTTCATGCGGCGGATTCGGGCGCGCACACCGGCTGTGTTTCCGCAGCGATGGTCGTCGAGGCGGGCGCGACCTTCACCATTGTCGGTCATTCCGAGCGCCGCGCTGACCAGCACGAGACGAGCCAGGACGTATGGGCAAAGGCGGTATCGGCGCATCGCAACGGACTGAACGTCATACTGTGCTGTGGTGAACTGGAGGAGGAACGCGATGCCGGTCGCGCCGAGCGCGTGGTTCAGGCGCAGATAGAGCAGTCGGTTCCCGACAATGTCGATGCAAGCTGGTTCACGCTTGCGTATGAGCCGCGCTGGGCGATCGGGACGGGACGAACGCCGACTATCGACGAGATCGGGACGATGCACGGCGTCGCGCGAGCAAGGCTGAGGATGCTGGCCGGTGATGCGGCGGACCGCATTCGCATTCTCTATGGCGGATCGATGAACGGCGAGAATGCGGCCGGTATCATGGCCGTCAAGGACGTTGACGGCGGATTGATCGGAGGAGCGAGCCTGACCGCGGCGAAGTTCGTGCCGATCATCGAAGCGGCGGACGGCGCATAACCAAGCGTCAGCGACGGTAGCGCCGTTTCAGCATGTGGAAGGCGGCGCGCAGAGCATAGGCTTCACCCCCCTTTGGTCGGCCCGGTCTGGCGACGGGTCGCCAGGCGAAAACGTCCAGATGCGCCCAGAGGATATTGTCCGGGACGAACCGGCGCAGGAACAAGGCCGCGGTAATCGCGCCGGCAAAACCGCCGTCAGGTGCGTTGACGAGATCAGCGATATCGGATTTCAGCATCTCGTCATAATCGCTCCATAGCGGCAGCCGCCAGATAGGATCCGCCTGTGCCAAGGAGGCATCGAGCAGATCCGTCGCGAGGTCTTCGCTGTCGGTGAACAGCGGCGGAAGGTCAGGCCCTAGCGCGACACGCGCCGCGCCTGTAAGCGTCGCAAAATCGAGAATGAGCTCGGGCGATCCCTCCGCCGCTTTCGTCAAGGTATCGCCGAGGATGAGGCGCCCTTCCGCATCCGTATTCGTGTTCTCGACCGTCAGGCCCTTGCGGGTCCGCAGCACGTCGCCCGGTCGAAAGGCGTTGCCGGCAATTGCGTTTTCGACCGCCGGAATCAGGAGATGTAGCCTTATGGGCAGGTTAGCGCCCATGACGAGATCGGCGAGCGCGAGCGCATGCGCGGCACCGCCCATGTCCTTCTTCATCAATTTCATGCCCGTTCCGGGCTTGATGTTGAGCCCCCCGGTATCGAAACACACGCCCTTGCCGACCAGTGCGACGCGCGGCGCGTCGGCGTCGCCCCAGACGAGTTCGATCAGGCGCGGTGCCCTGTCCTTGCCCGCCGCCATGCCGACGGCGTGGATCATCGGATAGCCTTGCTCCAGCACGTCGCCGCGCGTCACTTCGAGCGTAGCGCCGTAGCGTTTGGCAAGCGCCTCCATTTCGGCCTCAAGTTGCGCCGGACCCAGATCAAGTGTCGGCGTATCGACAAGATCGCGAACCTTTGCCGTGGCGGCGGCGATGGCGACGGTCTCGTCGATCGCTGCGGGATTGTCGGTCAGCAATATGCGCGGACCATATGGTTCGCGGACGATGTAGCGGTCGAACCGGTGCTGAGCCAGAAGCCAACCGAGTCCCGCCGCGCCCACCGGCGGCGGACTGAGCCGGTAGCTTCCCGCCGGAAGCGACGCGGCGAGGGAGGCGATGCGCCAGGGCGAGCCGATCGCTTCGTCACAGACCAGCAGCATCGACCAATCGTCATCGGACTGCCCCGGAAGGATGGCGCGGTCACCCGGCTTGCCGGTCAGACAGTGTGCGGAGACGGTCGCACGGACGGCGGGGGGTTGCATCGCAAGCCATCGATCATAGCCGCCGGGATGAACGACATGGATAGTGCGCGCGTCTTGCCCGCGATCGGGCTGAATCAATGTTGAAAAATCAGTCATTCCGTTGGTGCCACGATGAATTGTTCGAACCTTCCGTTGTCGCCCGGCTCTGCATAGGTGCTGAGCGACAAAGTGCGGCCAGGAAACATCAAGCGGTACCGGCGATTGACATAACCTCCCCGTAAACGGACCGTTCCGGTTTGAACGAATTCGCGGGGTGATCCGAGTGGACTCAGGCTCGTCCGATAGTCAGCAAGCGCGACCGGCGTGAAGTAGAAATTCGCATCGTCGGTCAGCGCGGCGCGATCGAGTGTTCCTCCCTGGAGTTGCGCAAACAATCGCCGGGCACTTGCGAGTGCGTCCTGATCGGCTTCAGATTCCGGCGGCACCGGCAATATGATGTGTGCAATGCCGTTGGCGATACGTTTATAGGCATCGCTGAACCACGCATTGGTGAGGACGACGATGGCGGCGCGATCCTGCGGATAGACGATATTTTCGGAAAGAAAGCCGACCGCCTCTCCGCTATGTTCGATCGACGGGCGACCGTTGGTGGTGCCGATCGTGACGCCAAGGCCGTACCCGCTGCTGCTTCCGTCGGCCAGTATGACCGGCGTCTCCTGAGCTCGCCAGTCATCGGCGGGCAGCAATGTCCGATCGATTCGCGCGACATCCCATTTGGCAAGATCGGCGGCGCTCATCGACAATTCGCCCGCCGCGAACAGCCAGCCTGGGGCGGGCGGTGTTTCAGGACGGACGGGGCCGAGCGCAAACCGCTTGTATCCTTGGGGATAGGCTGGGCCAACCGCCCGGTCCTGATCGATGGCAGTGATTCCGAGCGGCCGGAAAATATTCTTTTGAAGAAAAGTCAGCAACGGCTCGCCGGAAACCTTCTCGACGATCAGCCCGGCGACCACATAGCCGGTGTTCGAATATTGCCACGCCGTACCGGGCTCGAAATCGAGCGGCTTTTTCGCCCAGCGATCGATGATCTGCTCCGGCGTTACGGGCGCCGCCATCGCCTTGAAACTGTAATCCTGCGGCCAGTAATCCTGGAGGCCAGAGGTATGGCTGAGAAGCTGGCGGATCGTGATGCGGTCTCCGCCGGTGATGCCCGCGAGGTAGCGTGAAACGTGATCGTCAAGCCTGAGCTGTTTTCGATCCTCAAGCATCAGCACGGCCGCGGCGGTGAATTGTTTTGAGATCGAGGCGATCTGATAGGGCTTGGAGGCGTCCGCGACGGGAATCGACGGCGACATTTTGCCGTAAGCTTTGGCGAAAACGACTTTTCCGTCCCGGACGACCGCGATCGAGGCGGAGGGCACACCGGTATCGCCAAGCGTCTTGCGAACGACCGAGTCGATCGCGGTCGTCTCAGCCGCGGTCAGTGCTTGCGCGAACGACGGAACCGGGAAGACCAGCAATATAAGGACGGAGAGACGAAGCAGCATGGGGTGAACGAAAGCAGATGCGACGCGTCTGCGCAACGCCGTCAGACGGGAACGGCGTAGAGATCGTGTTCGTCGGCGTCTTCGACCATGGCGGATATGATATCGCCCGGTTCCAAATGCGAGGCGTTGCGAAGGAACACCTGACCGTCGATATCGGGCGCGTCCGCCTTGCTGCGCCCGGTCGCGCCCTGCTCGTCAACGGCATCGATAATGGCGTCAATCTTGCGGCCAATTTTGGCATGGAGTTTCGCGGTCGAGATCGCAGCCGTTTTTTCCATCAGGCGAGCGTAGCGTTCTTCCTTGACCGCCTCCGGAACGGGATCGGGCAAGGCGTTTGCCGCCGCACCCTCGACGGGTTCGAAGCGGAAGGCGCCGACCCGGTCCAGCTGCGCCTCTTCGAGCCAGTCGAGCAGATAGGCGAAGTCGGACTCGGTTTCGCCGGGAAAGCCGACCACGAACGTCGAACGGATGGCGATGTCGGGGCAGATGTCGCGCCAGCGGTGGATGCGCTCAAGCACTTTTGCGTCATTTGCGGGCCGCTTCATCCGTTTCAGAACCGTCGGCGCTGCATGCTGGAACGGAATATCGAGGTAAGGGAGGACCAGCCCTTCGGCCATAAGCGGGATGACATGGTCCACATGCGGATAGGGATAGACATAATGCAGCCGCACCCAGGGCGCGATACGACCGAGTTCGCGCGCGAGATCGGTCATGTGTGCGCGGACTTGCCCACCGCCCTTCAGCGAATAGTCTGCGTGACGCAGATCGAGGCCATAGGCGCTCGTATCCTGGCTGATGACGAGTATTTCCTTCGTCCCCGCCGCCACCATCTTTTCCGCTTCGCGCAGGATCGCATCGGGACGCCGGCTGACGAGATCGCCACGCAGGCTCGGGATGATACAGAAGGAGCATCGGTGGTTGCAGCCCTCCGCGATCTTGAGATAGCCGTAATGACGCGGCGTCAGTTTCAGCCCGGCATCGGGGACGAGATCAAGGAATGGCGAAGGCACGGGCGGGGCCGCTTCGTGGACCGCGCCGACGACCTGCTCATATTGATGCGCGCCGGTGACCGCGAGGACGCTCGGAAAGCGGGCGCGTATCGCGTCGGCGTCCTTGCCCATGCAACCGGTTACGATAACCCGGCCGTTCTCGGCGATGGCCTCGCCGATCGCCTCCAGGCTTTCTTCCTTGGCTGAGTCGAGAAAGCCGCATGTGTTGACGAGCACGACGTCCGCGCCTGCATAATCGGGGGACATCCGGTACCCGTCCGAGCGCAGTTGTGTCAGGATGCGTTCGCTGTCGACGAGGTTTTTCGGGCAACCGAGCGAAACCATGCCGACCGTCGGCGGGGATGGGAGTTTGGTAGCCATGCGAAGCGGGTGACATAGGACCGGCGGAGATGAGTTTCCACACCGCTTGTATGTGGCGGCGCAGGTTGCGACAAATTGGTCCAGGTTGCAGGGCCGGATAAATGGCGGGAGAAGCGGATGCTGGCGATCGGACTGATGTCGGGAACGTCGCTCGACGGGATCGACGCGGCGTTGATCGAAACCGACGGCGAGGCGGAGGTGCGGCGCTTGGCGTTTCGCGACCAGCCGTACACCAATGCCGAGCGTGCGGTGCTGACGGCGGCGACCAGCGTTGCGCTGACGATGGAACGACCGGGCGAGACGCCCGAGATTGCGAGCGCGGCCGCGCTGATTACGCGGCGTCACGCCGATGCCGTCCGCGCATTGTTAGATCAGGCTCGAGTCGCGGGCGGGGAGGTTGGCGTCATCGGTTTTCATGGGCAGACCGTGGCACATCGCCCTGATCGCCGGTGGACGTGGCAGATCGGGGACGGGGCGCAACTTGCGCAAGAGACGGGGATCACGACGGTCAGCGATTTCCGCAGCGCCGATGTCGCGGCGGGCGGGCAGGGCGCGCCGCTGATCCCGGTCTATCACCGCGCGCTGGCGGCGGGACTGGAGCGTCCGCTTGCGATCGTCAACCTCGGCGGAGTCGCGAACGTGACGTTTATCGGCAGCGACGGCGAACTGATCGCGTTCGACACCGGACCGGCGAACGGATTGATCGATTCGTGGGTCGAATCACATACGGGGATGCGGTTTGACGAAGATGGGCGGCTGGCCGCCGCGGGGCACATCGCCAGACCGGTACTGACCGCGATGCTCGATCACCCCTATTTCGACGCGGCCCCACCCAAATCGCTCGACCGCAGCGATTTCACGATCCGGCCGGTAAGCGGACTGTCGATCGAGGATGGCGCGGCCACGCTGACCGCGTTCACCGCGGAAGCCGTCGCCAGATCTCTCCGGCATCTGCCCGGACGGCCGCGGCGGATGCTGGTGGCGGGGGGCGGGCGGCGCAATCCGGCGATGCTGGCGATGATCGCGGAGCGGACGGGCCTGGCGATCGAACCAGTCGATGCGATGGGATGGAACGGCGATGCGATTGAGGCCGAGGGGTTCGCCTATTTGGCGGTGCGGTGCCTCAAGACGCTGGCGATCAGCTTTCCGGGAACGACCGGCGTAGCGGCGGCGATGGCGGGGGGGCGGATCGATGCGGTTGAGGGAATGTCGGCGACCGCGAGGTAAAAGGGCCCGGGCAGCCCGGCGAGATTACCTCGCCACCGCCCGAACCCGGTACGCTTAGAACGGGCGAATATGGCCGCCGATGACAAGCGCAATAATGAGTTGCAGCATAATTTTTTCCCTTGTTATGCATCTCTTAGCGGATGCCAGACGATACTAAGTCCCGGAAAAATGTGATGCAACAGGATAACGCAGATTAAGTTTGTTAAACAGACATATAGATTGCGGTCTCTTAAGGATATTTTCAGTGTCCCGGACTATCCGGAGACATGAGCAAGTCGCCGCCTTCCGGAATTGATCCGCCGTCTACTGGTGACGAAATGTCGGCCGCTGCCAACGTCGACTTTGCGCAACCTTCTGTAATGTGGCGGTTTTTCGTTCTTATAGAGATCGAAAATATTGGCGCGATCCGTCGTAAACTGGGCGTTGCGGGCACCAATAAATTAGCGTCAACAATGGCCGGGATCATCGCCGATAAAATTTACGGATCCGAGACGTTGGCGGTCGGACGAGGATTAATCGAGGTCATCCAGTCTTCTCCGGATCGTGGCTTGCTCGCGCGAACGATCGATGCCGTCGGAGAGATACTGGCAAGTCCGCTGACGATAGAAGGAATGGCCTTCAAACTGGAAGCGTCTATCGGCGCGGCGGCGCTACCCGACGGGCCGGACGCCGAAATCAAACTGACCGAGAATGCCGAACTCGCGCTTGAAGCCGCTCGGACGGAGCACCAGCCAATCGTTTTCGACCCCGAGCGGAACAGGGGCCGGCTGGACGATAGCCTTTTGTCGCGTGATCTTTTGTCGGCAATCGGCACGGAGCAACTGTTTCTGCATTATCAGCCGAAGGTTCACCTTCGCAGTCAAAAGGTGAGGAGTCTCGAGGCCCTGATCCGCTGGCGTCATCCGGTGCTCGGCTTTGTCGGTCCCTCCGACTTCATTCCGGTCGCGGAGCGGACGAGAGCGATCGACGCGTTGACGTTATGGACGATCGAACAGGTCATTCGTGACCAGTCCTTGCTCCGCACGCACGGGCACTCCCTGCCGATTTTCGTCAATATTGCGGCGCCGTTGTTATCGGACGACGCGTTTGTCGATCGGGCGCTTGAGCTGGCGGAAGCAAGCGAGGCGTCGCTCGGCTTCGAAATTACGGAAACGTCGCTGATCAGTAAACCCGACGTTGCGATCGCCAACCTCAAAAAGTTTGCGGGGATCGGCGTCACCCTTGCGATCGACGATTACGGTGCTGGTCTTTCCTCGCTTGCCTATCTCAAACAGTTGCCGGCACGCGAATTGAAGATCGACAAAATGTTCGTCACCGAACTCACCAAATCGAACCGCGACCCCCTGATCGTCCGCTCGACGATCGACCTCGCGCATGCGCTCGACATGGAAGTGGTCGCCGAAGGCGTGGAGTCGCCCGGGGCACTCGCATTGCTGTCGGTCATGGGATGCGATCTGGTTCAAGGCTTCCTGATCAGCCGACCGATTGCATTGAACGAACTTATTGCGTATCTCGGTCAAGATATATCAGTGTCCTTCGCGGCATTCGACGCAGAAATAGCAAGTAGATTTAGGCGGCATGCATAACGCTTTCAGGTTTCTGATATTTTTCTGCGCTTTATCTGCCATAAGCGTTTCGGCTATATCTAAATCAAAGCAGGGAGAGTTTACGAAATTCTCTATCAAATATATAGATCCTATTAAAGAAAAAATGACGAGTAACCCGCGCGGGGCGCTTGAGCTGATATCTGGCTCGCGGCAGAATACTAAGATTCTCAGCAATGAAAATATTATAGCTAGAACTAATGCGATTTTTGATCGGCTCGAAGCTGAATCTAAACTTAGACTAGGAAGACTAAGTAATATTTTAGAGTTATCAGAAAAATCAGTTAACGTTCTTAGGAAAGTGGCTAGTAACTCTGACGATCTCGGTAATGCCCTGCTAACTCAAGGCGGTATTAGAGCAGCGGAAGGTGATGTATCTGGCGCTCTCAAGAATTATCAGCAGGCATATCAGTTATTCGTTAAAATTAAAGATAATCGAGGACAATCTGCTGCCTTGATGGATATTGGTATTCTGTATAATGATGGAAAGGACAATATAAAGTCATTGAGCTATTATAAAATGGTCAATGAACTTAACGTTCTAGATAATAAATCGCAAATAGCATTATATAATAATATTGCTCTCACCCTGCAAGATATGCAGCGCTTTTCTGAAGCAAATAGCTATTATTTAAGAGCAAGGGAATTAGCGAGTAGTACCGTAGACAAGTTGCTATTCTGTCGAATAACGATCAATATCTCGGATAACATGCTTGAGCAGCGTAAGTGGAGTGCGTCTCAACAGAACCTTGCCCCGTGTCTAACGGATGTAGCGCAAGGACGTTTTCCGAGCCTGGTGAGCCAAACCTGGGCCGTTGCCGCCGAAGCGTCTTTCCAGGCGGGCGACCGGCAGGCAGCGCAACAGCAGATTGCGCGCGCTTTCGCTGGCGTCAACCCGGCCAAGACCACCATCGCCTTCCATCAGGCGCACAATGCTGCTTATGAAATCTACAAAGTCGGCGGCCAACCTGCAAAAGCGCTCGTCCACCTCGCGGCACTGAAGCGGCTCGATGATGAGGCAACGCAACTGGCGACGAACACCAGCACGGCCCTGATGGCGGCGCGGTTCGATTTCGCGAACCAGGAACTCAAGATCTCGCAATTGAAGGCGGACGAGCTGCGCCGTTCGGTCAGTTACGAACACGCCAAGGCGCGGACGCAGCGCTTCATTCTACTCGGTACATTGGGGTCGTTCGCGGTCATCATCACATTATTGCTGATCGGCCTGATTACGATCCGGCGTAGCCGCGACAAGGTCAATGCGGCAAATGACGATCTGGCGGCGACCAACAGCGCGCTTGGCAAGGCGCTTGCCGCCAAGACCGAGTTCCTTGCGACGACCAGCCATGAGGTCCGCACACCGCTGAACGGTATTCTGGGGATGACGCAGGTCATGCTGGCCGAACCGGGTGTCGAACCGCTTATTCGCGACCGGCTCGACGTGATCCACGGTGCGGGCATGACGATGCGTGCGTTGGTGGACGACATATTGGACGCGGCGAAGATCGAGGCGGGGAATCTTTCGATCGAGACGATGCCGTTCGATCTGCGCGCGACGCTTGCGGGCGCGGCGCAGCTATGGACGGAGCAGGCGCACGACCGGTCGATCAGTTTCGACGTCGATCTCGACGATTGTCCCCATGGGACGATCGGCGACCCGGCGCGGGTTCGGCAGATCATCTTCAACCTGTTGTCGAATGCGGTTAAATTCACCGAACGGGGCCGCGTCTCCCTCCGTGCCGTGCGAGACGGTGACGCGGCGATCCGGGTCGAGGTCGCGGACACCGGTATTGGCATCGCGCCCGGCAAGCTTGATGAAATCTTCGAATCATTTCGCCAGGGCGACGCCAGCACGACGCGCAGGTTCGGCGGTACGGGTCTTGGTCTGACGATTTCACGCAATCTCGCGCGCGCGATGAACGGCGATGTAAGTGTTGCGAGTGTGGAAGGGGAGGGGTCGACGTTTACGCTGACGTTGCCTCATGTCGACGCGGAACTCGCAATTCCTTGCACGGCACAGGCGGATGTAGCCAACCTGCTCATTCTGGAGTGCAATCCGATCATGCGGAGCATGTGGCGGACGCTTTTCGCGCCTGAAACGAGCGCGATCGCCTATGCCGGAGACAGCGCGGAAGCGGTACACTGCATCCGCGCGGGCGGGATACAGCGCGTATTGATCGATCATCAGACGATTGCCGCCGCCGCCGACGTTCCGGGAGCGCTGGGTGCTATCTGCAGTGCCGCGTCGGAAGCCGGCGCGACGACCTATCTGCTATGGCCGGACTGTCCCGAAGCGGAACGTCAAGAGCTGATTGCCGGCGGCGTGGATGCCGTGATCCTGAAACCGGTATCCGGCGCGACGATCTTCCAGCACCTGTTTCCCTTGCCACCGGAGGAAACAACGGTGCGAGTACTTGAAACCCAAGTCGCTTAGCGCGTAAGGCTGCTCGTGCGATGTTACGCTTTATTGATCTATGTAAAGTCCGGTGAATATTTTGTTCATCGAGGACGACCGGATGAACCGCAGGGTCGTCAAGGATATGCTTGATGTCGCGGGCGCAAAAATGTTCGAAGCGGAAAGCGCCGAAGAAGGTCTGCGGATGATCGATTCGCATGATTATGACGTCGTACTTGTCGATCTGCGCATGCCGGGAATGGACGGCATGACGGCGATCGGGCACATTCGCGCGCGGGACGATGCCAAGGCACAACTGCCGTTGATCGTCATCACTGCTGACATCGCTGTCAATCTGCGTGAGCAATGCATAGAAGGCGGTGCCGACGACGTCATCTTCAAACCGGTCGCGATGGAAGCGTTGTTCGATGCGATCGGCCGGGTGCTCGCCGACGCTCCGGGACGGATGATAGGCTGACCGGGGTTCCCGGTTATGATTTGCGCGGGAACAGAAGCGCCAGCGCCGTACCGCCGATTACCGTCACTCCAACCGCGTAGCCGAGGATGCGCCAGCGTTTCTTGCTCCTGACGCCGTCATTTTTTTTGCTCGCCTTATGGTCATAGGCATGCGGCATTGCGGCGGCCGGGATGTTCGACATCGTTTCGATCCTGTAATGGAGTTTGGGTAGGATAACTCGGACAAGACCCCGATGTTCCTACCTTTTGCGCGTAAGTTCGCGCATCGCGTCATCCAGCCCGCCGAGTGTCAGCGGGTACATGCGATCGGTCATCAGGTCCTGGATGATCCGTGCCGATTGTGAATAGGCCCACTGCGTCGTCGGGACCGGATTGAGCCAGACCGCAGCCGGATAGGTCGTCGTCAGCCGGTGCAGCCACACCGCGCCCGCTTCTTCGTTCATATGTTCGACCGACCCGCCGGGGTGTGTGACCTCGTACGGACTCATCGACGCATCGCCGACCAGCACCAGTTTGTAATCATGCCCGAATTTGTGCAGGATTTCCCACATCGGGGTACGCTCGGCAAAGCGGCGACGATTGTCTTTCCAGACGCCCTCATAGGGGCAGTTGTGAAAATAGAAGAATTCAAGATTCTTGAATTCGGTTGTGGCTGCCGAGAACAGCTCTTCACATAGCTTGACGAACGGATCCATCGATCCACCGACGTCGAGGAAAAGCAGTAGCTTTACCGCGTTGCGGCGTTCCGGACGCATCTTGACGTCTAGCCAGCCCTGACGCGCGGTGCCGTCGATCGTGCCGTCGATGTCGAGTTCGTCCGCTGCCCCTTCTCTCGCGAAGCGGCGAAGGCGGCGCAGCGCGATCTTGATGTTGCGTGTGCCGAGTTCGCGCGTGCTGTCCAGATTTCTGAATTCGCGCTGGTCCCAAACCTTGATCGCGCGTTTGTGCACCGATTCGCCGCCAATGCGGACGCCTTCCGGGTTGTAACCCGAATTGCCATAAGGGCTGGTCCCGCCGGTTCCGACCCACTTGTTGCCGCCCTGGTGACGACCCTGTTGTTCCTCGAGCCGCTTCTTGAGCGTCTCCATGATCTCATCCCAGGATCCGAGCGACTCGATCGCAGCCATTTCCTCGGGCGTGAGAAATTTGCGCGCCACGGCTTTCAACCATTCGTCCGGAACATCGGCGCTTTCGGTCCCGCTGGTTGGCGAAACACCCCTGAAGACCTTGCCGAAGACCTGATCGAACCGGTCGAGCAATCCCTCGTCCTTCACATAGACCGACCGGCTAAGATAATAGAATTGCTCGGGTGTGCGCTCGATCACCTCGCGGTCCAGCGCCTCCAGCAGAAGCAGATGCTCCTTCAGGCTGGCCGGAATGCCTGCCGATCGCAGTTCGTCGAAAAAGTTCAGGAACATTGCTGCTAGTCTAGCGCCTGCCGAGTGCAAGCAACAGCATCGATATAACGATTATTCGTGAAAGCCTCCTGCTCCGATATCGTACCGGAGCAGAAGATAATGGAACCGTGATACGCTCAGGATTAGCGCGGCGTTGTCGTCGGTTCGGACGCCGGTTTCGCCTGCGGCTGCATCGTCGCGTCCGGCGGCGTCGTCATTCCGTCATCGCCCGGCGCTGTTGTCTTGGGTGACATTGTCGCCGGATCGGCCTGATCCGTCCCGGGCAATGCGGAATTCGTGGCCGGGTCTGTTTGGTCGTTCGTTGGGGACTGCGCATCATCGGTCATCGGCGGCTGGGCCTGATCGGTGACCGGGGGCTGTGGTGCCTCGATCTTGGTTTTGTGCTTGTGCGTGCCGCTATGCTGTTGCGCTGTGGCTGGACCCGCGAATAGGATTGCAGCGGCCAACGCGCCGCTCGAAACAATCTTGAACATGTGCACTCTCCGGTTTCCCCTGCGGTGCCGGTCTTTGAGCAATTGGTCGTGGTTGGCTAACGACTTGCGACGTAGCGCCCCGCTGTTGCGGTGTGACCGGCAGGACATTCGGCCGGTCGCCGGCAGCGACCTGTTCGCCGTGTCGTTTCAGTCGCCGCGGCGGCTGGACGGCTGGCAAAGATCGCTTAGAATGACGCAGAATGAACATTCCTGCCCTCCGCATCAGCGGTCTTGCCAAAAGCTTCGACAAGCCGGTGATCGCCGGGCTCGACCTGGAGGTGGCCGCGGGGCAGTTGTACGCGCTGCTTGGCCCGAACGGAGCGGGCAAAACGACGACATTGCGGATGGTCACGGGTCTTAGCGAACCCGATACCGGGCGGATCGAGATTTTCGGGATCGACACACGCGATGACCCGCTTGCTGCGAAAGCGATCACGGCCTGGCTGCCCGATGAGGCGATGCTTTACGACAAGCTTTCGCCCAGCGAGTATCTCGCCTTCATCGCCGGACTCTGGCGGATGGACCCGGCGAGCGCGGTGGCGGAGGCCGAGCGGCTGCTTCACTGGCTCGACTTATGGGACGAGCGTGATACGCGGTGCGAGGGCTTCTCGCGCGGAATGAAGCAGAAGGTCGCGCTTGCCGCCGCCCTGATCCATGATCCGAGACTGCTGATCCTCGATGAACCGTTGACCGGGCTCGATGCGGCGATGGCTCGCGCCGTTAAGGATGCGCTGAGGGAACAGGTCAACCGAGGCAAGACGGTCATAGTGACGACGCATATCCTCGAAGTGGCGGAGCGAATGGCGGACCGGATCGGCATTATCGCGGGCGGACGGCTGCTGGCCGAAGGCACGCTTGACGAACTGCGTTCGATGGCGGGTGCCGAAGGGCAGACGCTGGAAGACGTTTTCATCCGTCTGACGAGCGAGGCCTGACCGGCTGATGTTCGCGTCCGGATCGTTCGGCTGGCTCGTCATGCACGAGCTCCGGATCGCGTGGCGGGCGCGTAAGACGAAGTCGATTACGCGATGGATCGGCATCGCGTTGATGATCCTTTATGTCTGCGCCGGCTTCACGGTCGCCGCGATGCTGATCGGAACACCCATCCGCGCCGATCCGTCGATCGAGGCGATCATATCGATTGCTGCGGTCATCATATTGTCGCTGATGACGACCCAGGCGATTATCGGCAGTCAGCAGACCTTGTACGAGACGCGTGATCTCGATCTTCTGCTCACCGCCCCGGTCGGCGCGCGGAACGTGCTGTCCGCCAAGCTCGTCGGCATCGCGGGGGCGGTCGCGCTGACCTATGCGCTGCTGCTGCTACCGGTCGTTATTCCTATGGCGCTGCTGGGACATCCGCGCTTGTTCGGCGTCGTCGCGCTATTGGGCGCGCTTGCGCTCACGGCCGCCGCAATCGGTCTGGCGATTACCTTGACGCTCGCGCGCATATCGGGGCCGCGTGCGGCGCGAACCGTCGGGCAGATCGCCGCCGCATTGATGGGCGGCACGGCATTTCTCGTCAGCCAGATCGGCGGTCAGCGCGGCGGGGGGCAGGGTCGCGGCAGCTTTTATGCCGATGCATTTCACTGGGTCCGCGCACGCGGCCTCGGCGCTGATGGCTGGAGCGGCCTGCCCGGGCGTGTCGCGTTCGGGGACCCGGACGCGATCCTCATCCTGACCGGCGGCAGCGTTTTGCTGTTCCTCTTGGTCGGCGCGGTCATGCAGCACGCATTCCTCAGCGGCTATCAGCAAGGCGCGATGCGGCTGTCGCGATCGCGTTCCGGTCCCCGCGGGACGGCGCGGCTGTTTCATTCCGGGCTGCTGCGCTCGATATTCGACAAGGAATTCCGGCTGCTGGCGCGCGATCCCGCGCTTATCTTTCAAATCGTCCTGCGGATCGTCTATCTCGCGCCGATCGCTCTCGTCGCGTTCCGGCATGACGGGCCCGTCCCGGTGCTGGCATCGGTCGGCTTCGTCAGCGTGGTCATCGCCGGGCAGCTTGCCGGCAGCTTTGCGTGGCTCACCGTGTCGGCGGAGGATGCGCCCGATCTTATCAGAGTGGCCCCGATAGCCCGGACCGAGATCCAGCGCGGGAAACTGATCGCGGCCCTGGTCATGGCCGCCCCGTTCGCCGTCATCCTGCCGGTGGCAATCGCGAGGCTCAATCCGCTCGGAGCGCTTTTGACGCTGGTCATGACGGCGGCGGGCGGGGCGGGCGCGGCGCTGGTTGAACTGAAACTCGGCAAACCGGGCCAGCGCGCGGCATTCGCCAAACGGCGTCAGGGCTCGCTTGTCGCCGGCCTGTTGTCCTTTGCCGTTTCGGGCATCTGTGGTGCGGTTGCTGCGGGTGGACTCTGGCTGCTCGGCTGAACCTAACCGTTCTTCAATGCACCTGTGATCAACCGGACGATCCCGCCCGCGCCGAACCTGCTATTCCAATTTCGGAAAGAATCGTTCGACGATGTTCGTTGCGAGCCGTGTCGGGCGCAGCGTATCGGCGTCGATGCAGCACCAGCGCGACTTGACCTCGGCCAGAATTTCCTCGCCGCGGCGGATGACGGTATCGTAAAATGCGCTCGCCCCCTGGACGCGTTCGAGAACGACGGTCGCGATCACCGTATCGTCGAGGAAAGCGGGCTTGCGGTAGGTGATCTCGTGCTTCAGCGCGACCCAGAGGTGTTCGGCAACCGCATCCTTTGGAGCAAGCCGCTGCCAATGGCTCTGTACCGCGCTCTGCACCCATTTCAGATAGCTCGCATTGTTGACATGCCCCATGAAATCGATGTCCGAGGATTCGATCGCGACGGCGTATTGATGCGGGGGTGAGTTGGACATGATACCAAATTAAAACGGAGCAGGAGTTTGAAACTAAACCAAATCAAGAAAATATACGACTCAATATCGGACGAAGATTCGAAAACGGAACACGCTATGCCGATCCCCCCCCGTTGATCGTGACGCCGCCGTCATCTCGCCTGCGATTGTTGCGTATCGAAGCCCACAAAGCGAGCAGAATGAAGCCCGCGCCGATCAGGCCGGTGATCGTCTCCGGGATGTGGAAGCGCGCCGACAGCAGCATGATCGTCGCCAGCGCGATGATGGCGTAGAACGCGCCGTGTTCCAAAAAGCGATAGGCGCTTAGCGTTCCCTTCTCGACCAGCATGATCGTCATCGACCGGACGAACATCGCGCCGATGCCGAGCCCCAGCGCAATGACGAACAGATTGTTCGACAGCGCGAAGGCGCCGATCACCCCGTCGAAGGAGAACGAGGCGTCCAGCACTTCGAGGTACATGAACGCGGCCAGCCCCGATCTTACCACGATCCCGTCCGCGCCACCCGTCCGCCGTGCCATCAGAACGTTGAATGCCTGTACCGCGATATAGGTGAGCAGACTGAACATGCCCGATACGAGGAAGCTCAGAGCATCCTCCGCCGGCAATAACCGCGATACGCCGAGAAGCGCGGCCAGCGCGATCCCGATCGATAGACCCGGTACGCGTGATAACCCTGCGAGCGGCCTCTCGATCGGACGCAGCCAATGGTCGTGCTTTTCCTCATCGACGAAAAAGCCGATCCCGACCATCGCCAGAAATGCGCCGCCGAACCCTGAAATGCCGATACGCGCACCGGTGATCAGACGCTCATAGGTAATGGGATCGGTTGCGGCCAGCTTGACCGCGGTGACCGGATCGAGCCTCGCGGCGATCGCGACGATCGCCAGCGGAAAGACGATCCGCATTCCGAACACCGCGATCACGATTCCCCAGGTGAGGAACCGTCGTTGCCAGATCGCGCTCATGTCGCGCAAGACGGTCGCGTTGACGACCGCATTGTCGAACGACAGCGACACTTCCAGCACGCTGAGGACGATGACGATCCACAACACGCCGAATGTGCCCGTCAGGCTGCCGGTTGTCTCGAAACCAAGCCATGCCGCCGCGGCGAGGCTCAGCGCGGCAAAGACCAGCGAACCCCTAAAATAACGGAGCACGAATATCCTCGGCCCGGTAGGTCATGCGAACATTGCCACGCTTTGCATATGTTCGGCGATGGCAACGCCGTCGCTGTTCCACACCCCCATTTGCTGGCTCGAGCCGCCGTCCCTGGCAAAATCGCTATTCGCGCGAAGCAGCCACCATCCATCGTTCGTGCCGGGCCGGGAATCCAGCAGATTGAAAATCCATGTCATCGAACTGACCGGTGCCGGACCGCCGAGGAGTTTGAGCACCGCGGGCGGCAGGCAGTCGCCGATCGTCATCAATTCGATCATCGGATCGAGACCCTCGCGGTCGCGCAGCCGCACCCATCGCAGCCACTCCGCTTTCCCCAACCCGTCGCGCTGATCGACGAGCTCGAAATTCTGTGAAAAGGCGACGCCTGAATGACCCGTGAAGGTCTCGGTTGCGGCGACCGGCGGCGGGAAGGCGGGTGCCTTCCCCTGCGAGAAGTCGATCCTCGATTCGATTGCGCGCATAAACACGAAGGTCGCGCGAAGGCCCAGACCCGCCTCGCTTGAAACATCGGCCTGAATGAACGTCGCGTTGCGTCCGCGCCGCAGCCGTTCTGTCCGGACCGTGATTTCATCCGATAGCGGACCGATGAACGCGACCTGTGCCGACCGGAGCGCGGGCAGGTCCGGCTCGCTCGCCTGCGCCGCGTGAAGTGCGATTGCGCTGGACAAGCCGCCATAGGCCGTCCGCCCCTGAAGCCAGCTGTCCGGGATATGTCCCCGCCAACCGTCCGCGACCGGTTCGAGCGATGCCAGGATTGTCCGAACGCTCGTCATGCCCGCTCCTCTCCTGCGTCTCGCTAGGCGAAGCCTTGCGCGAATACCATAGGCGCCGGGACGAGCGGCGGTTTATAAAGACTTGTTGCGCTACGCGTGTGCCCAGATACGATTACGAATCGTCAAATAGGGGCAGACGGATATGAAAACGTGGATGGTGTCGTGCAGCGCGTTGCTGTTCGGCGCAGGCCCTGCCTTGGCGGGCGAAACGCCGGTGTATAAACCCGTCCCGCTCTGGGTGGTCCCGGCACCACCTGTCGACAGCATCAAGACGAGCGGTGAGCCCCCCGTCGTCGTCATCCTCGATACGCAGCAGCGTCTTGGGGACGGGACCGTCGCCGATTACCGGGATACGGCGATGCGTGTCGCCTCCGCCGAGTTGCTCGACAAGATCGGAACGGTCACCGTTTCCTGGATCCCCGACAAGGGCGACCTGATCGTTCACCGTGTCGAAATCATTCGCGGTCCCGAGCATCTCGACCAGCTAAAGGCCGGTGAGCGTTTCACCGTTCTTCGCCGCGAGGCCGGACTCGAGCACCGCGAACTGAACGGCGTCCTGACCGCGACCATGCCGGTCAAGGGGTTGCGGATCGGCGATATTCTGCGGGTCAGCTTCACGACCACGCAGTCGGATGCGGCGCTTAAAGGCCATGTCCAGGCTGTCGCACCGGTCTTGCCCGAACCGTTTCGTGCCGGTTTTGCGCGTGCCCGGCTTTCCTGGCCGGAAAAGAGCGAGATTGTCTGGAAAACCTTTCTGACCGAAGCCGATCCGAAGCTGGAGATTATTGGCGGTTTTCGCACGCTCACCGTCATGATGCCCGTCGCAAAACAGCCCGAGGTGCCCGATGACGCGCCTGCCCGGTTCGCACATCCGCCGCTCCTCGAAGCGACCGATTTCGCGGGTTGGCAGGATGTATCGAAAACGATGGCACCCCTGTTCGCGACGGACGGTCTGATCGTGCCTGGCAGTGCGCTGGCAAAGGAAGTGGATCGGATCGAGGCTGAACAAACGACACCGGTTGCGCGCGCCGCGGCGGCGCTGCGCGTCGTTCAGGACAAGATCAGCTATTTGCTGCTCGGCATGAACGGCGGCAATTACGTTCCCCAGCCGCCCGCCGAGACCTGGACGCTGCGTTACGGCGACTGCAAGGCAAAAACATTGCTGTTGCTCGCAATGCTTCACCGCATGGGTATCGAGGCCGAGCCGGCGCTCGCCAGTATCCAGGCGAACGGGCTGCTCCCGGTTCAGCTGGCGGCACCCGGCGCTTTCGATCATGTGCTTGTCCGCGCGACGATCGACGGCAAGACGCTCTGGCTTGACGGTACGCAGAGCGGGACGCGGCTTCCCGATATCTACGACACGCCGATGTTGCGCTATGTCCTCCCGCTCAGGTCCACCGGCGCATCGCTGATGCCGATCGCGATGAAGCCCGATGCACGCCCCTCGCTCAGCGTGACGACCGACTACGACCAGACTGCCGGTATCGATCTGCCGACCGTCATCAAGACCGTTATCTCGGTGCGCGGCGGACCAGCCGCGGCCATGCAGACGGGGTATAGTCAGGCCAATGCCGAAACCAGGCGCGATATGGCGCAATCAATGGTCAATACAGTATTCAACCAGCCTTTGTTGGGCGAGAGCGAATTCAAATATGATCCGGAAACCGCGATTGCGACGGTAACCGCCACCGGTTTGATCACGACGCCATGGGGCCGCGATGGGCAGACCGCAGAACAGGGCATCGACAACGGGATCGAGGGGATCGAATTCGCGCCCGATCGCGCGCGCATGGCGTGGCACGATATCCCCGTCGTTACCGGCGGCCTTACCAGTATGGCCTCTCGCGCACGCTATCATTTGCCCGAGGCGGGCAAGGGCTATGTCCTCGAAGGGGACCGTTCGATCGACGGGTCGCTCGGCGGCGCGCTCGTTTCACGCAAGGCGGGTATCACGGGAGATGTGGTCGAGGCGGAAGAACGGATCGATCGATTGGGGGCCGAGATCGCGCCGGATGCGATCGCGGCGACCCGCGCCCGGCTCGCCGGGGCGCAAACCCGCCTGCTCAAGATCAAGGCTCCTAAAAATGCCGAACGGCGCTGGAATGGCCCGATCAAAGGCCATGACGATCCCCGTTACGCGGTGCTCGAAAAAATATATTCGCAGGCGATCATCGCCGATCCCGACGAGATATACGGTTATGACAGCAGGGCAAGTTTTCGGGCAGGAATTTTCGACCGCAAGGGCGCGATCGAAGATCTGACGCATGCGATCGCGATTGCCCCGGCAATTCCCTTGTATCTTCGGCGCGCCGGGCTGTACGAAGATCTGGGCAATATGAAATCCGCATTGGCGGATGCGAAAACGGCGCTGGCGCTTGACCCTTCGTCGCCGGCCGCGACCTTGCAGATCGCACGTTATGAAGAGCGATCGGGCGATGCTGCTGCCGCACTTTCGCTGTTGCAGGAGCGGATCGATGCGGGCGGCAAGGACCGCTATGACTACACCATAGCCAAATCTCAGATTCTGGCGGATTCCGGACGTGCCGAACAAGCGCTGGCAATGGTCGACGCGGCCATCGCCGAAAAACCGGGCAATCCGCAACTGCTCAATCAACGGTGCTGGCTGAAGGGAACGCACAATATCTCCGCCGAAAGCGCGCTCAAGGATTGCACGAAGGCGATCGAGCTGAGCGACAACCCGGCCTCGATGCTGGACAGTCGCGCAATGGCCTATTTCAGATTGGGCCGTAGCGAAGATGCCCTGACCGATCTCGATGCTGCATTGGACGAAAATCCGGCGCTTCCCGAGAGCCTGTTCATGCGCGCCGTAATTCGTCAGAAGCTCGGACAGAACGCCGCGGCGGCGGCCGACCTGAAATTCGCGCGGCTGCTCTCACCGATGGTCGATCGCGATTATAAGGTCTGGGGGATCAGCGCGAACTGATCAGTCGGCGGTGGCCGCGCTCCAGTCGCCTGCCGCCGCCATCCATACCGCGACCGCGGCGGCGGCGGCGGTGTCGGCGCGCAGGATGCGCGGCCCGAGCGTGATACCGACGGCACCGGGGACGCTGCGCACGGCGTTGCGCTCTTCTTCATCGAAACCGCCTTCGGGTCCGATCAGCAGCGCCGCCGGGCCCGGATGCGCCCGCATCGCGTCGAACGCCGCCGCCCCGCCCGTTTCGTCCGCGAAGAACAGTGTCCGTCCATCCGGCCAACCGCGCAGCAGCTGCACGAGTTTGACGGGCTCGGCCAGTGCGGGAAGGGCCGTCCGATCGCACTGCTCGGCCGCTTCGATCATGTGAGCGCGCAATCGATCCGTATTCGGCCGTCCGACGATCGTCCGGCGCGTGATCACGGGGACGAACCGC
This sequence comes from Sphingomonas sp., assembly GCA_965219075.1. Taxonomy (GTDB): domain Bacteria; phylum Pseudomonadota; class Alphaproteobacteria; order Sphingomonadales; family Sphingomonadaceae; genus Sphingomonas. The sequence goes on along the minus strand of CBDCMM010000002.1, from coordinate 180,097 downwards.
GCTACCCCCAGTTCGCAGGCCTTCTCCGCCATCCAGTCGATCCGGCCCTTTTTGATCGGCGCGGCGCACAGCCAGACATCGGGAACCGCTTCCCGTGCGCGCAACCGGCCGGTCACCTCGAGCGCCAGCGATCGCTTGGAGATCTCGCGCGCGATTCCCAGCCACTCGCCGGTGCGATCGTCGAACAGCCGGACCGGATCGCCCGGCTGTATCCGCATCACCCCGGTCAGATAATGCGCTGCGGCACCATCGATCGAGAAGTGTCCCGGCTCCAGCGTCCGATCGATGAACAGGCGCGGCGTCGATCGCGGCGGCCAGGCGGGCGTTGCGGTCATCGCCGCATGCGCCATGTGCGCCGCAAAACGACGAAGCAGATTGCCAAAACGATGAAGGCCGCGACCACCGCAACCGCAACGACCCCCGCCACGCGAAAGATAGCCCAGAACAACGCCTCGACAAAGCGCCCGACCGCCACCGACAGGCCGATCATGAATTGATCCCATTCGCCATCGCATCGGGCTTATAGATTACGGGCTTGCGCGCCAAATCCCGACTTTCTACCGATTTAGCGCATGGCCGCCGATATCGTCCCCGACAGCGAACATCGCGGACTGGTCGCACGATTGCCTGCTCCGATCAGGGGACTGGTCCTTCTCGCGCGGTTCGACCGGCCGATCGGCTGGTGGTTGCTGTTCTGGCCGGGGGCATGGGGCGTTGCTCTTGCGGGCGGAGCAGTCACGCATTGGCGGACGATATTGTGGCTGCTGCTCGGAAGTATCGCAATGCGCGGCGCAGGCTGTGTCTACAACGACATCATCGACCGCGACCTCGACGCACGCATTGCGCGAACCCGCGCGCGCCCGATCCCAAGTGGCCTCATCTCACCGCAACTTGCGTCCGTCTGGCTTGTCGCATTGAGTCTCGTCGGCCTCTTCGTTTTGCTGCAACTCCATGTTTTCGCTGCAACTATTGCGCTAACCAGCCTCGTTCCCGTCGCCGCCTATCCCTTCATGAAACGTATAACCTGGTGGCCCCAACTCTGGCTCGGCCTCGTCTTTTCCTGGGGTGCGCTGGTCGGATGGAGCGAGGTCGCACGCAACATGTCGCTGCCCATCTGGCTGCTCTACGGAGGCGCAATCGCTTGGGTCGTCGGCTATGATACGATCTACGCAATTCAGGACCGCGAGGATGACGCGCTCATCGGTGTCCGTTCGTCTGCCTTGCGAATGGGTCGGTACGTCCGGTCAGGTGTAGCCTTGTGCTATGCGGCGGCGCTGGTGCTCTGGGGTCTCGCGCTCCTGGCGACACGTCACGACGCGCTCTCGCTAATAGCGCTTCTTCCGGTCTCTTTGCATTTTTGCTGGCAAGTCTTTCGCATCACGCCGGATAATGAAGGCAACGCGCTGGCCATATTCCGCGCGAACAGGATGGCAGGATTCCTCGTCTTTCTCGCCTGCGCAGCCGTTGCGACCCCAATTTAGTCCGCGCTTTTACTGAATACTTCGAAAGACTTCCGTCTAAATGACATGACCTTCTGCGTCGCGTAGAACTTCACGACGCCCGACATGGTCGGGGCGACCGACGATACCGTCCTTTTCCATCCGCTCAATCAGCCTTGCAGCGGAGTTATATCCAATGCGAAGCTGGCGTTGCAGCCAACTGGTCGAAGCTTTTTGCGATTCACAGACCAGCTGAACTGCATTCCGATATTGTTGATCTTCCGCCGAATCTTCGCCGGTCGGCGCGCCGTCCAGGACGAAGCCGTCCTCCGGCTCCTCGGTAACGGACTGGATATAATCCGGCTGGCCCTGCGCGCGCCAATGGTCGGCGACCGCACGCACCTCGTCGTCGCTGACGAACGGGCCGTGCACGCGGACGATTCCCTTGCCGCCCGGCATGTAAAGCATGTCGCCGCGGCCGAGCAACTGTTCTGCACCCTGCTCGCCCAAAATCGTGCGTGAATCGATCTTGCTGGTGACATGGAAGCTGATCCGCGTCGGCAAATTGGCCTTGATGACACCGGTGATGACGTCGACGGAAGGGCGCTGGGTTGCCATGATGAGATGAATACCCGCCGCACGAGCCTTTTGCGCGAGCCGCTGGATGAGGAATTCGACTTCCTTGCCCGCGGTCATCATCAGGTCGGCGAGTTCGTCGACGATGACGACAATTTGCGGCAGCACGTCGTATTCGAGACGCTCTTCCTCATAGATCGGCTGGCCGGTCTCGGCGTCATAGCCCGTTTGAACCTTGCGGCCGAGCGGCTGGCCCTTGCTCTTCGCCTGCCGCACCTTGTCGTTGAAGCTCGCGAGACTGCGCACGCCGACGGATGACATTTGACGGTAACGATCCTCCATCGTCTCGACCGCCCATTTCAGCGCCCTGACCGCCTTTGCAGGGTCGGTGACGACGGGTGAGAGCAGATGCGGAATGTCGTCGTACATGCTGAGTTCCAGCATCTTCGGATCGATCATGATCAATCGACACTGGTTCGGCGTCAGCCGGTAGAGCAGTGACAGGATCATGCCGTTCAGGCCGACCGACTTTCCCGAACCGGTGGTCCCCGCGACCAGCAGATGCGGCATCGGCGCAAGATCGGCGATCACCGGATCACCCGCGATGTTTTTCCCAAGGATTATAGGGAGTTGCGCCGATTGATCCTCGAACGTCTGGCTACCCACGAGTTCGTGCAGACTGACGGTTTCGCGCTTCTGGTTGGGCAGTTCGATACCGATGACGTTGCGGCCGGGTATCACGGCGACGCGGGCGGAGATTGCGGACATGTTGCGCGCGATGTCGTCGGCAAGCGCGACAACGCGGCTTGCCTTGATGCCCGGCGCGGGCTCAAGTTCGTACATCGTCACCACGGGACCGGGCCGTACCTCGATGATCGAACCCTTGACCTGGAAGTCGTCGAGGACGTTTTCGAGCAGCCTTGCGTTGCGTTCGAGCGCGGCCTTGTCGACCGTGACACCAATGGGGGCGGGCGGGGGGCTGAGCAAGTCGAGCGTGGGCAGGATATAGTTGTCGCGCAGATCGAATTGCGCCTGTTTGGGTTTTGAGGCTGCCGCGGTCGGCGCGTTCGGCGGATCGGCGATGAGGGGCGCCGGGCGCGGATCGGGTTCGGCGACGGCGCGCGGCTCGACCGGTTTGCGCGTCAGGGTCAGCGGCTCGTCATCGATAGCGTCGGAGGCGCGCTCGCGGCGCAGGCGCCAGCTGCGATCCCCGAAATCGAGTTCGAGGCTGCGGCTCCAGATGATGACGCCGGCAAGTCCCGCGAGGACGCCGGTGCAACGTTCGAGCCACAGGATGATTTGCGGGTCGCCGGCATAAGCGATCAGCTGACGCAGACCGGCGGCGATCCCGAGGCCGGCGAGGCCGCCCCAGCCCGCGGGGAGAGCCATCACTGATTTATCGGAAACGAAAGCGAGCGCGGTCGCCATAAATGCCACGCCGATCGTCGCGCCGCGCAGCATTGCCATCCAGCGCCCTGCCGGAAGGTTGCGCCAAAGTCGCAGTCCGACGATCGGACCGATCGGCAACAGCATCACGATCGTCGGACCGAGCAGAGTCAGCGCGAAGTCGGCAAACCATGCCCCCGGCACGCCAAGCCAATTTGCAGGAGCCGAACCGGATGCGGTATTGAGCGCGGAATCGCTTGCGTGATAACTTGCAAGCGCCAGCGTCAGCGCCATAGTCAGTACAAAGATCGCCGCCGAAGCAATCAACGCACCGCTTCGCACCGCACCAGCCCTTACGGTTTCACGCCATAACGCAGGCTGTGCCCGGCTTGCCATTATGAACGCCCCATATCCCGCAAAACAAAGGGAATCATCGGCTTCCGGAGAACCTGCGTCAAGGTTCGGCGGATTGGCACGTGCGCCCGACGGGTTTAGGACATGACGGATGGATAGCGATGTCATCATTTTGGGCGGCGGGCTGGTCGGCTCGACACTGGCGCTGGCGCTGGGAGCGCATGGGTTGCGGTCGATCGTCATCGATCCCGCCGATCCCGAGATCACGCTGACGCCGGGGTTCGACGGGCGAGCCTCGGCCGTGGCGAGTGCAAGCGGCCGGATGCTGGATGCGATCGGCCTTGGCCCGGCGCTGATGGACAAGGGGTGCCGGATCAAGGCCATTCGGGTGAGCGACGGGTTGCGCCCCGGCGCACTCGATTTCGTGCCGGATGAAGCGGACGGTGCGCTTGGTACGATGTACGAGAACAAGCTGCTCCGCCGTACGCTGTTCGACGCGGTCAGCCGGAACGGCAAAATCGATTTCAGAATGAAAACCACCGCGATCAAAGTCGATCGCGGTGAAGGATCGGTCCGTGTGATGCTTGGTTCGAACGAGACCGTGCGTGCGCCGTTGCTGGTAGCGGCGGAAGGACGCAACTCGCCGACCAGGACTGCGGCCGGGCTGACGATGGCGAAATGGCAATACGATCAGCAGGCGATCATCGGTGCGTTTCACCACGAACGCCCGCATGACAACACGGCGTACGAGATTTTTTATCCCTCCGGCCCGTTCGCGCTGCTGCCGCTTCGCGATGACGATGAAGGACATCGTTCGGCGATCGTCTGGACGGTCGATGCCGGAAACGGCGGTCCCATGATGAAACTGCCGGACCGCGCGTTTCTTGCCGAGGCGGAACGCAGGATGGGCGGTTTTCTTGGGAAATTGACCGGTGCCAGTCCGCGCGCCTCCTATCCGCTTGGGTTCCATCACGCTGCACGGATCACCGCCGATCGCCTTGCGCTGGTCGGCGACGCTGCGCATGGGATCCACCCGATTGCCGGGCAGGGACTGAATTTGGGGTTCAGGGATGTCGCGGCATTGACCGAAGTCCTGGTCGAGGGACGCCGGATCGGACTTGACCTCGGCGATCCGTCGCTGCTCGCGCGGTATCAGCGCTGGCGCAGTCTCGACACGGCAATGGTCGCGGCCGCGACCGATACGCTGACAAGATTGTTCGGCGTACCCGGGCGGGCGGCGAGCGGAATACGACGGATCGGAATTGCGACCGTCAATGCCATCGCGCCGCTAAAGGCTCAATTCATGGCAGAGGCGCGCGGAGAATCGGGCGACCTTCCCAAATTACTCCACGGGATCATGGTCTGAGCTTTGGGGATCAAAGGGAGGCGCGGCTCAGAGAAAGGATTGGGCATGGTCCAGCACCAGACGGCAAATCTTGCTTTTGGCCTGATCCTTGAGCGCGTCGAGCGGCAAGGTACCGTTCTCACCGGTTTGGAGCATGCCCGATTGGCCGGCGGCGTAACCCGGACTGTTCGTGACCCCTTGCTGACCGGTAAGCCGGCCGAGCACCGAATTCGTTCCCGCTCCGCCGAGCAAACGGTTCTTTACGCAATAGCCCAACAGGCCGGCGACATTGCCCATCCCGGCCGAACCGACATTGGGCAGCCCGCCACCCCCGAGCAGCCCACCCAAGCCGCCCAGACTTCCAAGGATGCCGCTCTGCTGCTGCGGTGCCGGGGCAGGCGCGGGGGAGTGTGCCGGAATGCGGGAGGTCGATTGCGCGAGCACCGGGGTCGCCATAGTCATAAAACCGGTCGCGAGTGCGATGGAAACACGTGTCATCTGATAACCTCATCAAGCCGGATCGTACGAACAGAACGCATCGCAGCCCGCTTCGGCTCCGTACCGGTTATTTCGCCGGATCGAGAACGCGCGCTTCATCGACCAGCATGACGGGTACGCCGTCGCGGATCGGATAGGCGAGACCGGCCGCGTCCGAAATCAGCTCTCCGGCAGTAACGTCATGACGCAACGCAGTTCGCGTCAGCGGGCAGACAAGCCGTTCCAGCAGCCATGGATCAATTTCGCTCACTGAAGAGTCACCCGTTCTTCACCGTCATGACGGCCAAAAAACTGCATCAGCTGGATAAGCCGTTCCGCCCGCTCCTCGATGCCCTCGGCCTCAAGCAGCGCCTGTTTCGCGGCGACGTCAAAGGGCGCGATCTGCGCGATGCCGTTGACCAGGCTTTCGTCATCGAGCTGCGAAACGGCATCCCAATCGACATTATAGCCCTGACTTTCGGCGAAAAGGCGCGATTCCTGTTCAAGCGACGCGCGTCTGCCGAGTGAGAGTGTGTCGTTGTCGATGACGGGCAGCAAGTCTGCCTCGACCTGACGAAAGCTGGTCGTGACTTCAAGTTCGCGGACGATCCGGAAGAGCGCAATCCCTTCCAGAATGACGTTGTAGCGACCGTCCTCCATCGCCTCGACTTCGGCAATCTTGCCGACGCAGCCAATGTCGTAAAGCGACGGCGTCTCGCCGTTGCCGGACGGCTGGACCATCGCGATCCGGCGATCGCGCGCCATCGCATCGGACACCAGCGCCTTGTAGCGCGGCTCGAAGATATGGAGCGGCAGGTGCATTCCCGGAAAAAGGAGCGCGCCCGGAAGCGGGAAGATCGACAACCGGGCGGTCATCCGAACAGGATCGCCGACAGGCGTCGGCGCTGCGCGGATACCCAGGAATCTTCAAGCCCGACGACGTCGAACAGTCTCAGCAATTGTGTCCGCGCCGCACCTTCGTTCCAGTCGCGATCCGCAGCGATGATGCCGAGCAGATTCTCCGCCGCACCGTCGCGGTCGTCCGCTGCCATCTGACCGCCCGCCAATCGGTAACGCGCATCAAGGTCCCCGGGATTGTCGATAACCTGCTTCCGGAGTGCGGAGAGATCCTCAACGGGGTGAGCCGTTTCGGCGAGATCAATGGCCGATCTCGCGCGGGTGATGCCGGGACCGTCGGCGATCTCCGGGGGCAGGCCCTCGATCAAAGCCTTCGCTTCGTCATGGCGTTTGGCAGCGACAAGAGCGCGAATACGTCCGGAGACAATACGGGGATCGTCAGCGGCCATGTCGATCAGCTGTTCGAAGATCGACAGCGCCCGCCCGGCATCCCCGGATTCGAGAATGTCTTCGGCCATCGCGATTAGCGGTTCAATCTCGGCGGCACCATCGTCCGCTTCCGAGGAGAGCCGTAGTTGCTTCAACAGTGTATCAAGCTTTGCCTTCAATGCACTTTCGGTGCGCTCGCCGGTCAGGTCGGCGACAAGCTGACCCTGGAACATCGCATAGACGGTCGGGATCGACTTGATCTGAAATTGCTCGGCGATGAAGCGGTTCTTGTCGGTATCGACTTTGGCGAGAACAACGCCCTTGCCCGCATAATCAGCGGCGACTTTTTCAAGGACAGGCGTCAGCGCCTTGCAGGGTCCGCACCATTCCGCCCAGAAATCGATGATGACGAGTTTGGTCATCGACGGTTCGACGACGTCGCGGCGAAAATCCTCGACAGCGGTCTTTTCGGCTGAAGACATTCCAAGCGTGGCCAAATCTTGCTCCTTGTCTTGTGTTCGACAGCCTATTTGGGGCGCGGCGGCGGTTAATGAAAGTCCCGCGAGCGGGGCAGGATGCGGACGTCGCGCGGATGACCGTGGTGTGAAGGCTTGGGCGGCAAGCTGCGCGGCTCGGCCTGTGCATGGCGAGGATCGCGGCCGCGCGGGTGCTGTGGCCGCAGGAACTCATCCGCGCGCGACAGCGTGATGGCGGGATCGTGATCTTCCGACAGGTGGCGCAGCATGGCCGTGCGATCATAAGCGCGTGTCGTCATCAGATGGACGACGCCTTCCTCGCTGCGCTGGATGTTGCCTTCAAGTACCAGCAGTCGCGCCGCCATCACCGCGCGACGATGTTTTTCAAAGGCGTCGGCCCACATCAGTCCGTTGGCGACTCCGCTTTCGTCTTCCAGCGTGATGAAGATCGCGCGACCATTGCCCGGCCGCTGACGAACGAGCACGACGCCCGCGACCCGCGCACGGCGGCCGTCCTTCATCATCCCGGCTTCGGCGCATGAAACGATCCCTTCGGCGGCGAACGCGTTTCGCAGGAACGCCATCGGATGCCCCTTCAGCGACAGCCGCGTCGTCTGGTAATCGGCGGCAACATGCTCGGACATCGGCATCGGTGGCAGCGGCGCATCATTTTCATCACGCAGTTCCGGCGCGGCCGCAGCGGCGAACAGCGGGAGTTGCTTCGGCGGTGTGCGCCGCACGTCCCAAGAGGCTTGCCGCCGATCCTTCGCGATCGAGCGATAGGCGTCCGCATCGGCGAGCAGGTTCAGTGCACGCGGCGGGAGATGGCGTGCCAGGCTCTCGATGCTCGTGAAGGGCGCGTGACCGGCGATTGTCTCCGCCCATTCTTCGCGGAAACCGTCAATCTGACGAAAGCCCAGTCGAATGTAGAGAGGATCCCCCTCCAATGCGTTGTTCCAGCTGCTTGCATTGATGTCGATCGGCCTGATTTCGACGCCATGCTCGACCGCGTCGCGGACCAGCTGGGCGGGTGCGTAAAAGCCCATCGGCTGAGAGTTTAGCAACGCGCAGGTGAAGACCGCCGGGTGGAAGCATTTGATCCAGGACGACACATAGACCAGCCGCGCGAACGACAAGGCGTGGGATTCGGGAAAGCCGTAGCTGCCGAACCCTTCGATCTGCTTGTAACAGCGTTCGGCAAAATCGCGCTTATAGCCGCGCCGCATCATGCCGTTCACCAGTTTGGCCTCGAAATTCTCCATGCCGCCCACATTGCGGAAGGTCGCCATCGCACGGCGCAGCTGATTGGCCTCGTCAGGCGTGAATTCCGCCGCCACGATCGCGAGCTTCATCGCCTGTTCCTGAAACAGCGGCACACCGTAGGTGAAGCGGAGCAATTTGCGAAGCTCGTCGGGGGGGCCGAAGCGTGGATCGGGGGAAGGGAATTCAACCGGTTCCTTGCCCGCTCGGCGCCGCAGATAAGGGTGGACCATGTCACCCTGGATCGGCCCCGGCCGCACGATCGCGACCTGAACGACCAGATCGTACAGCTCGCGCGGTTTGAGCCGAGGAAGCATGTTGATCTGCGCGCGGCTTTCCACCTGAAAGACACCGATGCTGTCGCCCTTGCAAAGCATGTCATAGACGGCCGGATGTTCGGCGACGGCGATCGTGTCGAGCCGGTGATCGCCCAGCCCGTGTTCGCGCATCAGCGTGAATGCCTTGGCAATGCAGGTCAGCATGCCGAGCGCCAGAATGTCGACTTTCATCAGGCCGAGGCAGTCGATATCGTCCTTGTCCCATTCGATGAAGGTGCGATCCGCCATCGCGCCGTTGTGGATCGGGACCATTTCATCGAGCCGCCCCTGCGTCAGTATGAATCCGCCGACATGCTGTGACAGATGGCGCGGGAATTCGAGCAGCCGGTCGACCATGTCGCGCAGCCGCGCGATTTCCGGATTATCGAGACTGAACCCGGCCTGTGCGAAGCGTTCTTCCTCCAGCCGCCCGGCAAAGCTGCCCCAGACCGTACTGCCGAGCCTGCTGGTTATATCTTCGGTCAGGCCAAGCGCCTTGCCGACTTCGCGCACCGTGCTACGCGGCCGGTAATGGATTACGGTCGCGGCGATCGCGGCACGCTCGCGGCCGTAGCGGCGGTAGATATACTGCATGACCTCCTCGCGCCGCTCATGCTCGAAATCGACGTCGATATCGGGCGGCTCGTCGCGCTCGGCCGAGACGAAGCGCGAAAACAGAAGGTCGTATTTCATCGGATCGACCGAGGTGATCTTCAGCAGATAGCAAACCACCGAATTCGCTGCCGAGCCGCGCCCCTGACAAAGGATCGGCGGGTCTTGTGTCCGCGCGAAGCGGACGACGTCGTGGACGGTCAGGAAATAACAGGCATAATGGCGCGCTTTGATGAGCGCGAACTCTTCGCGCAGCAGTGCCAGGATTTTGTCGGGAACGCGGTCGTCATATTCATCGAGCGCAGACTGCCAGACAAGATGCTCGAGCCAGCCCTGCGCATCCCAGCCTTCGGGCACAGGCTCATGCGGATATTCGTAACGCAGCTGTTCGAGCGAGAAACCGATACGGCTAAGAATGTCGAGCGTATTCGCGACTGCTTCGGGCCGGTCGCGGAACAGACGCGCCATATCGTCGCCGTCCTTCAGATGGCGCTCTCCGTTCGCGGCAAGCAGCCGCCCGGCCTGCTGGACGGCGACACCGTTGCGGATGCAGGTCACGATGTCGTGAAGCGGCCGGTCATCGCGGTGGGCGTAGAGCGCGTCTGCGGTGGCGAGCAGCGGCACACCCGTACGGTCAGCGATATCGCCGAGCATCGCGAGCCGCCGGCGGTCGCGGCCCGAATGCGGCATCGCGACACCGAGCCAGATATTGCCGGGGGAGGACCGGTTCAGGATTTTTAGGGTCGATGTCAGGCTGGGGTCGTCGCGTATCCGCGGCAGATCGGCGTCCGGCACGGGCGCTGCGTCGCGCGCGCTCGATTCGGGCAGCACGATGAGCAGCAGATGCTCGTGGTGCTCGACAAGATCGTCCAGCCCAAGAATGCAACCGCCCTTTTCAGCGCGACGATTGCCGACGGTCAGCAGGCGCGTAAGGCGGCCCCAGCCGGTGCGGCTGACGGGATAGACGACAATGTCGGGCGTGCCGTCCGCGAACACCAGCCGCGCGCCGGGCACGAACTTGAAGTCGAGCGGCGGTAGCCCTGCACCGAGCAGACCTTTTCTCGCCTTCATCAGCGCGTCATGGGCGCGGACGACGCCTGCCACCGTGTTACGATCGGCGATCCCGATCCCGGCATGGCCGAGCGCCACGGAACGGCTGATCATGTCGCCCGGCTGGCTTGCCCCGTCGAGGAAGGAAAAGCTCGTCGCCGCGACAAGTTCAGCGAATGCCGTCATGCGAACATGCCGTGGAGATACCATTCCGGCGCGCCGGTTTCTTCGTACAGCCCCAGGCGGAAGATCCAGAAGCGACGGCCGCGTCGGTCCTCGATCCGGTAATAGTCGCGTGCCGGTATCTGGCCGTCGCGTCTGCGCCACCATTCGCCGGCGATCCGTTCGGGCCCTTCGGCACGCGCGACTTCGTGCATATTGCGCCGCCAGCGGAAACGGCGCGGCGGGCCGTCGGGAATTTCGGCCATCACCGCGTCTATCCGCTGCGGCGGATCGAACAGATAGACCGGGCGAAGCGGCGGCTCACCGGGTTCGGGCTCTCCCCAGCCGCAGGAGGCTGGCGTTTCGGCCGCATGTTCAACTGCCGGCAATGTCAGCTCGGCTTGTTCGGGTATATGACTGTCGGCGGGAGCGAAGCGCCGGACGTGTTCGCGCCCAAGCCGCGTGCTCAACCGGTCGACCATCGCCTCGACCGCTTCGCTGCGCAACGCACCGCCCTCAAGCTTCAGTTGTGCGGCATCCAATCTTTCGGCAAGCGTCACATCGAGCCGGATCATGTCATAACCGAAGCCCGGATCGAGCGGATCGGCCAGCGCATCGATCCGCTCTCGGAACAGGCGCATCAGCACGCCCGCGTCCCGTGTCGGCCGGCCCGTCTCGACGGTAAGCGTCTGTACGGCACCGTCGCTTCGAAACAGCCGAGTCCGCCAGGCACGACCGCCCTTATGGCGCTTTTCGAGCGTGTCGGCCGCTTCTGCGACAAGTTCGCCCAGTATGTCGAGAATGTGATCCGTCCGTGCGACCGGCTCGGCAAAGCGGCGCTCGACCGCGACGGGGTCGACATGCCGCCGCGGTGTGACGGGGGATTTCATCTCGCCAGTCAGGTTCTGGATTGCGCTCACCGCGGCATCACCGAAACGCGCGGCGATGACCGCCATCGGACGCGCGGCGATGTCACCGACCGTCTTCAGTCCGGCACGCGTCAAAGCCGTCGTGATGTCATCGGTCAGCCCGAGCGCTGAGGCAGGAAGCCGCTTGACCGCGCGCCGCTCGTCGCCGGCGGCAGTACCGATGTGACGCGCGATCGCCAGGGCAGCGGCGGATGTATCGCCAAAGGCATGGCGCACGATCACACCGCGCTGCGACAGCCGTGCTACGACATCCGCCGCCAGCCTGCGCTCGCCGTCATAGGCATGGGTACAACCGGCGATATCGAGCGTCAGCGCGTCGGGCGGTGCGAGCGCCACGACAGGGGTGTAACGCATGCAACCATCCGCCAGCCGCTCCAGCCAGGCGCGATCGGCCAGCGGTTCATGGATGAAGGTGACAAGCTCCGGCACCCGCGCGCGCGCATCCGCCAGCGTCAGCCCGGCCGTCAGCCCAAGCGATGTTGCGTTCAGGTCAAGCGCTGCCAGCCGTATTGCGCCGCGCAGCTGTTCGGTCAGCGCGACCGGTGCGTCATCCTGTCCGGCGAAGAGGTGCGGACGCGTGCCCCTCAGCCGTTCGATCGAAAGCCAGGGAAAGACCAGCGCCAGATAACGGCGCCCGGCAACGGAAGCTGACTGTCTCATATATCCAATCCACATGCCATTGCCGCCCGGCCGCCCCGCCGCGCCATTTCAGAAGCTCGACTGCAAAGGCCGGCCGGCCGGGTGCATTCATCGTCAGGGGTACAGAAGGTGCAGCCGACACAGCCCAGCGCGTGGCCGCTGCGCTCGGCAAAGGCTCGGCGGCGATTCTCAGCAGAATTACGGTTACGCCGGACGTTTCAGCGGCCAGCATCAAGCGTCTGGTGACGGTAAGATCCAGCTCTGGCGCGCTGCCCCAGCTCTCTATCAATACGGTACCGAAACCCGCGCACCGCACCGCATCGGCGGCTGAACGCAGCGATTGTCGCATGTCGGGCAAGTTTACGAGGAGCAGCGCGGATGGTGGCAGCCCGAGTTCGATCATCCCCTGTCCCAGCGGATGTCCGCTCCGCTTTGTGCAGGACAATGTTCTGAGCCACAGAATCGGCAAGGCATGTGAAGCGGCGCTCAGGGCCAGGGCGAACCCCGCGCAAGACGCCGAATCGGTCGGGTCTGCTGCATAGACTTCGTGCAACTGCCCCTTGGGCAAACCCCTCGACTGCCAGTCATCGTCATTGCGTGCCGTCGATGGGCGTGTGTCCGATGCAAAGCCTGTCGCAGCGATGCGCTGCAGACGAGAAACTAGGGCGACCGAGTCGGGCATACGTTCCTGTTATGTTCTATAATCCTTCTCATCAACCTTTGAATCGGCCGGGCTTGCGAGCGATGCCGGGCGCTGCTAGTGAGCCGCCTCACCCGCCCGGATATTTCGGGGCAGGCGCCAGAGCGGGCGTAGCTCAGGGGTAGAGCACAACCTTGCCAAGGTTGGGGTCGAGGGTTCGAATCCCTTCGCCCGCTCCAGAATTTTCAAGGTTTAAGCGCCATCAGGCGGACCCGGCAGAAAAACGCCCCACTACATCCCCACCCGGTTCCTCACCGGTTTGCTTTGGCATTTGCCCCCTGTGAGGTGGGTAGCGTCACCGATTTCCCCGATCCGATTACGGGGTGGCCCCGGCGGGGGGGGGTAAAATCGCATCTTCCCAGCGTCGTTAGAAAAGTTGCCTCTGGCGCGGCTCAAAAATTTTGAAAAGATTCTGAGCGATGTTCTGCCATTGCTCCGCCTCACGAAGCAGCTAGCTGTTGTCGCCATTCGTCTGCCAAAATGTCGTCGATTGCACCGGGTAGGCGAAGCCGCCAATCCATCCACCCATTTCGGCTTGTTGCTGTCACCGTGCGCGATGCCGCCGTGAAAGTTGAAGCCAACCCGTCCAGTCCGTCGATTTGCAATCCCCCCGCGACGATTTGACCGTTCCAAGTCTTGTTCGCGTAACGGAAGCTGCATTTTGTTCCGACAGGGGGCAATCCAACCGACAAAACCGTTCCGGCGGTCGTGTTCGCTGGTAGGGAACCCTCCGCTCTATCCGGCGCGGGCCATACGACTTGAGCAATTGCTAACAAGGCCATGCCGCGTTCCGCAACGGCTTCTTCGTCCCAAACCTGATAGGCGGTCAATTCCCGATTGAGGGCGAGCGAAGAGTGAGCGCGAACGGCAGGCATCTTAACGTCGAAAGGCCCGTTGGAAACCGACGCATTCAGACTGTGCGTTAACAGCGTCAGATTGCCCATTTTGTTGATGCACATACTCCGGGCGATCTCGTTGTCCACCGCGCCCAATATGTTGATCTCGCCTTCCGCCGGGGGAACAGGCCAGTTCTCGCGCCACGATTGCGGCATGATATGTTCGATGGTCAGGGTTGAATGGATTTCGATATTCTCATTCAAGAGCGACCTCTTGCGTTGCTCGATACCCTCGAAAATCAGGCGTAGGCGGGGCTGTCTCGCATTCTTGTATTGATCCCTGCCAAGCCAGCCATTTCGGAATTCGGCATCGTCGGGCCAACGATCAATGTCCGATGTCCGGGCGGACAGATATTCCCTCAAGTTGGCGCTGAAGTCGCCTTCCGCTTTCCGCAGCCGATCAATGGTGCCGACGAAAAACCGATTGTAGTTCTTGGTGGTCAACCCGCATACGTCGCGACGCAGGATGTAGCTTTTCAGTGACCCTAGCGCGTCTGCCAGTGCCTTCTCATCTGCAATGGCATTAGCAAGATAGATCACCAAAGGCATGGCGGTGGACACGTCGAAGGCTTCGGCAAATTTGCCAAACTGGCCCAAGGCATCATCTTTTGATTGCTCGAACAGCCTCCGCTCAATCGCCGCTGTTGCCGAAATGGATTTCAGTTCATCCTCGGTAGAGGCGAAGGGCTGCTGGGTTAGAACCCATTTGCGATACACATCGAACAATCCGTCAGCCGACACCAAATCCGCCAAGTGCATGGATAGATGGTCGGTCAGCAACCAGACCAAGCGGGGCCGGAACAAGCGCCCTCTTGAAGCTTGCGTCTGCCAAAATGAGCCGTCCAGCGGGAGCCAGTGCGTGGCATACAGCTTGTCGATGTTGAGGGAGCCGGACGATTGCCCCAACCCCTTGGCACGCTGGAATATGAAATTCCGCATGAGGTCGCCGGGCGTCAATTCCACGCCTCGGCTGTTCAGGGTTTCAAAGATCGTCTGAGGATCGTCGCCGCCTTCGAGTTCGATGGAAACGACCGCAAGCCCTTCCTTCAACGCCTCGAAAATGCCCTCCAAACGATGCTCCTCGAAATCGCCACCGTCGAGCAAGACTTGCTCGCGTATGCGCCGCAGGAAGTAGGCATGGGCCTCGGTTGATCGCCTGACGTAGTTCGCTTCGTCAATCGAAGCCGCCTCAATCTCTGACGGGTCGGCAGCAGGATCAATGAGTGCCACAAAGGCACGACGATCAGTCAGGGATGGCCAAAGCTTATACCGTTCGACCTGGGAGCTATCCATGACGCCGCTGTTCAACAGGTATTCTTGGATTTCAGCGCCGTATGCCGATCCAAACTCGTTCGCTACGTCCCGCAAGGCGGAAAGCAGGATTTGGAATGTGGTCAACCGTTGCTGACCGTCGATTATTTCGTAGGCTTGCACCTGTTTGCCGAACGTCTTGATTGGGCTGATGACGATTGCGCCCATGAAATGGGGCGTCAGCGTCGTCCGGTCGGTATTGATCCGGTCAACGGCCCGCTCGATGTCCTCCCATAGCAATTCAAGCTGAGCAATCGGCCATGCGTATTGCCGCTGATAGAGGGGTATGAGGTATCGCTTCTTGCCGTCGAAAAGATCGACGATTGATCGTGTAAACGGCTTCACCGAACGCCCCTTAACTCACCTTAATCGCAACGGCCAAAATAAGGCTAGCCCATACCATTCGAGTGTCTCTTCGCTGACAGTTTCTCGTTCATGCTCGTGATCAGCCCATGACCAAAAGGCGGCAGCAAATACCCTCTCCGGCAGAATCTACTGCTGAGTCCACTATACCCGTGTATTAGCGCGTATCCATCCGGGGTTCGTCCGATCAAAAATTCATCTAACGCCACTAGGGGCTGCACTTCAAATAGAGTCTCAAAGGCACCTATATTACTAACCGCAATGGCAAGGGGCGATTACACAGTCTTGTATATGGTCAGTCGGCGCTTTAAAGCCGCTCAGTTAGCTTGCTGCTACCACCTGGCGGGGACACCATCAACAGACGGCTGGGTCATCCGCTATTTTTCCCGCCGTGATATGGGCAGCAGGAAGCGGTGGCCTAGCGGGGTGCGGCCGCTTTCGATTTTGATGCCGTAGGTCTCGCCGATCAATTCCGGTGTCAGCATCGCTTCCGCCTCGCCCGCTGCGATCAGCTTGCCGGCGCGGAGCAATATGATCTCGTCGGCGATACGCGCGGCGAGCTGCAGGTCGTGGATGACGAGCACGACGCCCTTGCCCGCATCGGCCACCGCGCGCAGCAGTGCAAGGACGTCGAGCTGGTGCGCCGGATCAAGACTGGCGAGCGGTTCGTCGGCGAGCAGCCATTCGGGCTCACCCGCCAAAACCCGCGCCAGCAGCACACGCCCGCGTTCACCGCCAGACAGATGCTCGACCCCGCGGCGGGCGAAGATAGTGGTATCGGTTACGGCCATCGCGCGGTCGATCGCGGCGCGATCCTGTGCGGTTTCCCCGCTGCGCCCGCGATGCGGCAGCCGCCCCAGACCGACGAGCGTTCGCGCATCGACGTTCCAGTGGATATCCCCCGCCTGGGTCAACATCCCGATCCTGCGCGCGCGTTCGCCGCGGTCGATCGAACGCACGTCCTTGCCATCGAGCGTCGCGGCACCGCTATCGGGAACACGTAAACCGGCGAGGCACGACAGCAGCGTCGTCTTGCCTGCGCCGTTCGGACCAAGCAGCGCGGTGACCCGGCCGCGCCGGAAAAGTGCCGACACACCATCGAGGACGCGGATCCCGCCCAGCGTCAGGCCGATATCCTCCGCGGCAAGAACGCTCATGCCAGCCTCCGCCGCATCGCGATCAGCAAGTAGAGAAAGAACGGGCCGCCGAGCATCGACATCGCGATCCCGAGCCGGAGTTCGCTGACGGTCGGGATCAGGCGGACGAGACTGTCGGCGAGCGTCAGCAGTACGGCCCCCCCGATCGCGGACGGGAGCAGGATCGCCGACGGCCGGTTGCCGGCGAGCGGCCGCACCAGATGCGGGACCATCAACCCGACAAAGCCGATCACACCCGCCGTCGCGACCGCGGCGCCGACCGTGAGCGCGGTCCCGGCGATGACCGCGATCTGCAACCGGTGTCGGTCGACCCCCATCGATTCGGCGGCCTGTTCGCCAAGCGTCAGCGCATCGAGCGCACGCCCCGTCGTCGCGAGGATCGCGCTACCGATGACGATCAAAGGCAGCGCGACATAGACGTCGTTCCAGCTGCGATCGGTCAGCGCGCCCATCAGCCAGGTGACGATCTCCGACGCGACCGCCGGGGTCGGCGCCATGCTGATCGCGAACGCGGTGAGCGATCCGGCGATGCTGGTCAGGATCAGCCCGGCGAGCGTGAACAGGACAAGGCTGCCCGATCGGCCGGCGATCAGCGCCAGCAGCGCCATCGTTCCGCCCGCCCCAATGAGCGCGAAACCGGGGAGCAGCCACGCCTGTGCCGCATAACCGAAAAAGAGCGACATCACCGCGCCGAGCGCCGCGCCCGCCGAAACGCCGAAGACGCCGGGGTCCGCGAGCGGGTTGCGCAGATACCCCTGCATGACCGCACCCGACAGGCCGAGCGCGGCACCGACGGCAAGAGCAAGCACGGTGCGCGGCAGGCGAAGTTCGACGATGATGATCGAGCGCGGATCGGCGGCGGTCCAGGCGTCGAGTGGCACCCACACCTTTCCCGCAGCAACGGACAGGGCCGCCGCGAAAAGCGCCGCGACCATCAGCAATGCATTCGTGCGGGTCACCGGGCAATCCCCCGCCGGACCGCCTTCAGCCGCGTCATCGCATCGATGATCGTTGGCCCCGCACAGCTGATCAGACGTTCCGGAAACGGCGCACGGATCATTCGTGCATCCAATGCGCGCACCGCGGGATGCGAGGTCATGCGGTCCCCGCCGTGCTCAACCGCGCCGACCGAGAACAACACGCGCGGCGGACGCGCGACAAGATATTCGAGCGGCAGGACATCCCATTGCTTCAGCCCATAAGACGCGCTGATGTTACGGAACCCCGCACGGCGCATCATTTCATCGGGTAGCGTACCTGCGCCCGGCACCAGACCGCTATTTTGCCAGATGAGCGCAGTGACGGGGGGAAGTCTGAGCGGCACCGCCGCCGACGCGATGCGTCCGGCAAGCGCTTCACCGCGGGCGGGATGGCCGGCAATCGCTGCGATCTCCCGCATCTGGCCTTCGCTTTCGGCGATGCTTTGCGGGATCGGCACCTGGATCAGCCTGATGTGCATCCGGTTCAGCGCGCGGACCGTCGCGGGCGGGACGGGAAAGGTGCCGAGCACGATATCGGGCGACAGCGCGACGATCTCTTCAGCGGTGCCCGATGTTGCGCGGAAACGGTGCGCGACCGAAATCGGAATCGACGTCGCGCGCGGATCCATCGAATAATGGCTGATTGCCGCGATCTGCCCCGGGTCGGCCACCTGCATCAAAACCGCGTCGATACACGGATTGATCGATACGATGCGCGGCGGCCGTGCGCTACCGTCCGTCGCGCCGAGAAGGGCAAAGGCCAGGCATGATACGATCCGGGCGGAAACCATCGTCAGTATGTCAGCCTGATCCCGCCGAACGCCGCGCGCCCGGGCTGACCATAGCGAAAGATCGTCTCGTACCGTTGGTCGAGCACATTGTCGACGCGGCCATAGACCTGAAGGTAGCGCGTGAGCGGAAACGATGCGCGGAGAGCAGCGAGCACGTAGCCTTCGAGGCGGCGGGTGTTGCCAGCATCGTCGAAGCTGTCGCCGATCGCGGTGAGCGTCGCGCCCGTCGCGAGGCCGAACGCGAACCGGTAGTCGGCGTTGAGTGTCACGCTCTGGCTTGGTCTGCCCGCCAGCCGCCGTCCGTTGTTGAGACCGCCCGCAGAGCGATCCTCGGCGTTCAGATAGGTGTAGCTTCCTGTCAAGGTGAGCGCTTCGTCCGGTTTGATCGTCAACGCGAATTCCAGTCCTTGTGAGACGGCGCGCGCGACATTGTCATAGGTACCGAAGGGCCGGCCGACGCAGATGCGGCTCAGGGGTTCGGCACATGATACAAAGGTGATGAGGTCGGAAGAGCGGCGGTGGAAATAGGTGGCGCTCGCCTCGATCGCGCCGCCGGCCGCGCGCTGCGTCAACCCTGCGTCGAAACCGGCGGAGCGCTCCGGCCGCAGCAATCGGTTGCCGTACTCGCTTTGCAACTGATAGACGGTCGGGGCCTTGAACCCCTCGGAATAGCTGGCGCGCAGCGTCGTCGCTCCGTCATTGGGCGAATACACCGCACTGCCCGAAAATGTCGTCGCGCCGCCGAAGATATTGTGGTCGTCATGGCGTACGCCCGCCGTGCCGGTCAGCCCCTTGATCGGCGTCAGCGCCACTTGCCCATAGACACTGAACAATCGCGCCCGGCCGCGCGTCGTGGCGCTGAACGGATCGGACGTTGTGAAGCGTGAAACCTCGCGCTCCACGCCAAAGGTACCGAACAGCGCGGAGGTCAGGTTCAGCGTCCCCTGATATTCCAGCCGGTCGTTGCGCCCGATGCCGCGAAACGTCTCGCGCGGGGTAGAATCCGGGTTGAGATTGCTCCGGTCGGTATCGGTATGCGCATAGCTGAAGCGGTTGTGCAGCCGCCCGTCGAACAGCGCGATATTCAGCCCGCTATAGCCGATCCATTGCGTGCTGTCGGTATAGTCGGGCGTATCGCCAAGCGCAAAGCCGTCGGGCGGCACGAAGACGAAGCTGTCGAAATCAGTCCGGCTTTTGACGTAGAAGCCGCGCAGGTCGACCGAGACGCCGTTTGCAACCGCGATGCCGAGGCTGCCGTTGGCGGCATAGTTTCTGTGTCCGTCGTGCTCGCTGCCGCCGTCGAACGCGGAGATACCGTCGGTGCGGTAATAGCCGCCGCCCAAGCTCGCCGAGACCGGACCGATCTTGTCGGATATGTTGGCGAACACCTGCCCCGTTTGATGCCAGCCACCTTCGGCACGGGCGTTGACGCGCATTTCATCGGTCGGCTGGCGGGTGATTACGTTAACGACACCGCCGATCGCCTGATTGCCCCATAAAACCGACTGAGCCCCGCGCAGTACCTCGATCCGCGCGATGCTGCCGATCAGCAGCGCGCCGAAGTCGAACCCGCCGGCGGGCGAGGAGGGGTCGTTGATTTTAACACCGTCGATCAGAGCGACGGTCTGGTCGCTCCCGGCACCCCGGATGCTCACGCCCGTAACGGTGCCGACACCGCCGTTGCGCACCACCGTCACGCCGGGCGTCTGGCTTAGCAGTTCGGATACGACGACGGCTTGGCGCTGGGTAATCGTCTTCGCGTCGAGCACGCTCACCGATTGACCGACGCGGGAGACGGGTTGCGCGCTGCGGTTCGCGGTGACGACGATGTCGCCCTCCGCTTTTGCCGCCTCCTCGAGACCTTCGGTCGATTGCGCGCTCTGCGCCAACGACGGCGAACCGATCGCCAGTAAAGGCAGTAGCAGCAGATGAAATTTCACGTCGATAATCCCCTTCGCGATTGAATGGGGCACGCACTCGACGTTCGCCGGGATGGTCACATCCGCCGCGCACGACCCCAAAGGCACGTCGTCACGCGAGGAGAACCTCGATCGCACGGAACACCCCGTCCACGCGAAGGACAAACCGCAACAGGCAGGTCTCCTGGCTCCCGGGTCAGCGCTTCGCCCGGCCTTCCCGAAGTCCGGAGACACCAGTGGCACGAATGGGCGACGCTCGCCGGTTACAGTTGCGGGGGCAGCCCCGGATTACGAGCAATGCTCGCCCCCGGGTTCCCTTTTGATCCCGTCTCCGGGAACCTGTCACGCAAAGCGCCTCTAAAGTTTGAACGCGGGCAGGGCAAGATGCCTTGCCGGCACCCGCGGTGGATGGGTGAAGGAAAAAATAAGCGACGTCACGCCATTGCGCATCTGATCGCAGCCAGTGCGATCGTGGCTTGTCGCGGTCAAACGTCGTTGCGCCGCCATATTTCCTCCGACAAAAGCGTCGCGAAGCTGACCCATAGCGCAAGCGGAATTCCAGTGCGTGATGCCGCCTTGTCGACGCCGTCCGCCGCCGCAACATAGCCGATTGCCGTACCGCCGAGCGCTGCCGACGCGATCGTTCCCCAACCGGGTGAACGCTGGCCGAAGAAGACCTCGCTCCAACCCGCGATCCCAGCCTGATTGGCCACCCACAGCGCCAGCGCGCTGTTACGTTCGGGAGAGCGATCCGCGCGTAGAAGCCGATAGCATCCATATGCCATCGAAGCCTGAATGCCGGTCCATGCGACGGCATAAACGGGCGAGGGGGGCGTGAAGCCCGGCTTCCGCAATCCTTTATACCATCGTCGCGTGCGCGGATGATCCGGCGTCGGACTCGCGCGCCCGCCGATGATCAGGGCCGCGGTCACCGCACCGATTGCCAGCGCACCTGCCGTCAGGCGCGGAAGGCCGGTCGTTTCGTGGCCGTTGTCCATAATGTTTCTCCCAAAACCATTCGATAATGCCGTGCGCTCGGGTCGAGATCGCTAAATCGTATTTGAACCGTCAACGCCCGAGCACGATTTCGGTCGCTCATTCAATTCGCGCATCGTCGGACATCGCCGCCGCCGGATAGGCCGAGGACTTGCGTATGCGGCCCTGCTCGGCCAGAACATCACCGGTCGTTACGTTACAGCATCACCGGGACGAGGGGCGGGAACGAGAATTGGAAGGCCAGACCGTTCCTCTGCTCTTTGGGGTCGTCGCCGGGTTGACCACGATCGCCGGCGGACTGCTGGCGCTGCGTCTGGGCGATCGTATCAACCTGCTGCTCGGATTGACCGCAGGCATCGTGATCGGCGTTGCGCTTTTCGATCTCTTGCCCGAGGCGATGGCGATGGGCGGCGAGCGGAGCGTTCGGGCGATGTTCGTGCCCGTCGCATGCGGATTATGCGGCTATATGTTGCTGGATCGTTTGCTCGATCGGTCGTCGGGCACGTCTTCGCGGTGGCGTATGCATCTTGGTCCGGCGAGCCTCTCCCTCCACAGTCTGATCGACGGCCTTGCGATCGGTTTGGGATTTCAGGCCTCCTCGACCGCCGGCTGGGTGATTGCGATCGCGGTGTTGACGCATGACCTGGCCGACGGGGTAAATACCGTCAGCCTGTGTCTGGCTGCACGCAGGAAGGATGCGGCAAGACTGTGGTTGGCTGCGAACGGGCTGGCGCCCCTGCTCGGCACCGTGATTGGGCTTGAGCTGTCGATCCCGTCATCGGCGCTGGCGATATCGCTGGCGGTGTTCGCCGGTGCCTTTCTCTATATCGGAGCATGCGAATTGATCCCGCGCAGCTATGCGCTGAACCCGCGGCTGAGGACCAGCGTTGCCAGTCTTGCCGGTGTCGCCCTGATGTTCGTCGTCAGTTCCTGGGCACATTGAGCGTCCGATGCGCGCTACTTTCTAGAACAGGTCGTACCGGTCGAGTGGGTGTGGGCAATGACCCTCAAAGGCTCCGACACACTGATCGGTGTGGTCGGGCTGACTCCCCAGAGTGGCGAGCATACCGCTGAGCGGGTGCTTGAGAAACTTGGCTTCATCGAAACCGGTCGCGTCATGCGGCCGTGCCTGGCTGCCGGTGCCGACGTTCCGTCGATACGGATGCAGCTGTCGCGGACTGTCTGAAGCAATGCCCGATCGGGGCCAACACGCAACCTTAAACAACTGCCGCTCCCAAATTACTTGAATCGAAAGAATTGGGGATTAGGGGGGCAACGTGCTGCAACAGCTACGCCTTCCCGGACCTACGGCGCGGCTCGCCTGGATCCTCCTGCTTGCCTCGGCGCTGCTGTTGCGGCTCGCGGTGCCGGCCGGGTGGATGCCCGTCAGCGGTGCCGATGGAACATATCTGACGATCTGCGACGGTATGGCGCCACAGGACTCCAGCGCCCATACCGGCATGGGCGCACACCATAAAGCGCCTGACCATCGGGGGCATGATTCCGGTCACGATCGCGGTGATCATCCGTGTGTCTATGCGGGGCTGGGCCTGGCGCTTGATGCGGCGCGCTTGCCAGTCGCCGTTCTACCGGCAGCGCTTGCAGTTCTAATTCAATCGCGGCCGCACATCCTTGCCTCGGTCGGTCAGGGACTTGCCGCCCCGCCGCCGCCATCGACCGGGCCACCTTCCTCAACCTGACTATCGTACCGCCCCCGGAGGCGGCCTGTCCTGTTCGGTTTGAGGAATATCCATGCCTCGTTTGTCCCGCGCGCTTGTCTGCGCACCGCTGGTCCTGTTTGCCTTTCCAAGCTTTACCGCCGCACAGACGGTGGAACCGCCGCCGCCCGCGTATCCCGTCCTGAATCAGGGGGTAAAGTCCGTCGCCGACGACATCCTCGTCGTCGGTCAGCGCGATGCCCCGATCTCGGTCGAGCCGCGCGGGTTGTCGGTCAGTCTCGGCGACGAGCAGTTTGCAGGGGTCAACGCCTTCAATACCGAAGATCTGATCAAATACGCGCCCGACTTCTTCGTGCGCACCCGCTATATCGGCGACAACAATGCCGTGCCGGGCTTCCGCGGTACGCATTCGACCCAGTCGGCGCGCTCGCTGGTCATGGTCGACGGCTTCGTCATCTCCAATCTTCTCGGTAATTCGTTCGGCTTCCCGCCCGCCTGGGGAATCGTCAGCCCAAGCGAGGTGCGTCAGGTCGACATCGTTTATGGTCCCTATTCGGCGCGCTATCCGGGCAATTCGATGGGGGGCATCGTCAACATCACCACCCGCGCACCCGACAGGACCGGGGCATTCGTAAACGCGCAAAGCTTTTACCAGCCGTTCGATCAATATGCGACGCACGATAATTTGTTCGGATCGTCGATCGAGGGCGGTCTGTCGATCAAGCCCAAGGACAGTCCGCTCGGCCTGCGTATTTCGGCACGGCGGCTGGTGAATGAGGGGCAGCCGCAGCAATTCTACCTGCTTGGCTATTCCGCCACGCTTTATGCGCGGCCAAATGCCGGTACGCCGATCAGCGGCGCGGTCAGCGATCCGAAGCTGGTGCCGGTCACCGGTACGAACGGGATTACCGCACCGATCGTCGGCGATTACTCGGTTGTCCGCACCCGCCAGGATCAGGCCCGCGCAGAGCTGCGCTACGACGCGGGCGATGTCCATGGCGAACTGCTGTTTGCCTATTGGTGGAATACGGAACGGACGCTCAACCCCAAATCCTACGTCACCGGGCCGGACGGGGCGCCGTTTTATGGCGATGCGGGCGGCATCGTCAGTACCGGCGGGCACAGCTATAATTTCAATCCTGCGACCAGCTTCCGGCTCGGGATCTTTCACAAGAACGAATGGCTGGCGGGTGGCAAGATCGAGGTGCCGTTTGCAGGCTTCGATACACGCCTGAACCTCTCGACGCTGCGCTTCGACCGGCAGGACAACCGTCAGTCGAACGGCTATGCCGCGGGTATCGCCGATGGCGGCGGACAGCTGACCAGGCAGGGTCCGACCGGCTGGTACACGGGCAACTTGCTGGTGACGCGCGACATTGGCGCTCATGCAATTGCGCTAGGCGTCGATGCCAACCTTTACGAGACCGACCAGAGCGTTTTCGCGACGACCCGCTGGCGGGAGGCTGCGGGCGCGACGCTCGGTACGCGCACGTTCGGGCGGACCAACATGATCGGCGGGTATGCGGAGGATGCGGTCACGCTCGCGCCGGAAACGCTGCTTACGCTCGGGCTGCGTTACGATCGCTGGCGCGCCTATGGCGGCGGTCTGACCGCGGTGGCGCGGACGGGGCCGAACGCCGGGCAGCCTGTGACGCAATACTACGCCGCGCGCAGCGACGATGCGTGGAGTCCGAAGGCCGCGCTCCGCCAATCCCTCGCCGGTGACTGGGTGGTAGAGCTGAGCCTGGCCCGCGCAACCCGCTTCCCGAGCGTCGGCGAGCTGTTTCAGGGCGGGCTGAACGGCGACGGGACATTCAATCCCAACAGCTTCGACCCGAACCTGCGACCTGAAAAGAGCGACGACGCCAATCTGCTGCTGCGCCACGGTCTCGGTCCGGTTACGCTGACCGGCAGCGTTTTCTATCAGCGCGTCCGCGATACGCTATTTAACTTTTTCGGATTCAATCAGAACGGCGTTTCGACCTCTAGTTTCAAGAATATCGATGCGACTCGCCAATATGGTGCCGAACTGATCGCACAGACGCACAACTGGCCCCTTGATGGCATCGACCTCGACGCCAACGCCGCCTGGATCGACGCGATCACGCAGCAAAACCGAGCCGATCCGGCCTCCGAAGGCGTGCAGTTTCCGCGCATCCCCCGGTGGCGGCTAAACGGAAACCTGCGCTACCGTTTCGCTCCCCGGCTGCAAGGCGTGATCGGCGTGCGCTATGCCAGCCGGCCGAACACCGACCTCGACGGAATGCAGCGCGGCGACACCTATGGCTATACGTCCGAATTGTTTGCGCTCGACCTGCGTGGCAATTTCGACCTGAACGATCGGTTCCGGCTGTCGGCAGGAGTAAACAACCTGACCAACGACCGCGCCTGGGTATTCCACCCCTATCCGCAGCGCACCTTTCTGCTTGAAGCGGGCTTGAAGTTGTGAGCGTGCAGGCACCCGGCACGCGCTGGTACAATTCGGTCTGGCGCTGGCATTTCTATGCCGGACTGTTCTGCATTCCGTTCGTCATCTGGCTGGCGCTGACCGGCACGATCTATCTGTGGCGCCCGCAGATCGAGACATGGCTGGACCGGCCCTATCAGCATCTGGCAACGGCCGGCCCGCTGGCCTCGCCCGACGCGCAGGTTAAAGCGGCGATCCAAGCGGTACCGGGGTCGTCGCTGGTCAAATATGTGCTGCCGACGGCGCCGGATGCGGCGGTGAATATCCTCGTCGGAACGGGCGACTCGGTGAAGCGCGTCTATGTCAATCCGCAAAACCTTGCGGTGCTCCATACCGTTACCGAGGAAAAACGGCCGATGCGGATGATCTTTCATCTTCACGGCGAATTGCTGGCGGGGGCCTGGGGCAGCTATCTGGTCGAGATCGCGGCTTGCTGGGCGATCGTGATGTTGCTGACGGGCCTTTATCTGTGGTGGCCGCGCGGCAGGCGAGGGCTGGGCGGCGTACTCTATCCAAGGCTTCGCGGCGGACGCCGTGTTTTCTGGCGCGACATCCATGCGACGGCAGGCATCTGGGTGTCCGTCGCGGCGATCGGGCTGATCCTGACCGGCCTGCCTTGGGCAAAGGCCTGGGGTGGGTATCTGACCGAGGTCCGTGCGGCGACGGGTGCCGTCAACGGCCCGGTCGACTGGACGATCGGGGGCAAGGCGCCGAAGGCCGATCCAACGCTGGGCGAACATGCCGGTCACAACGGAACAGTACGCCCGAAGCTGGCCATCCGCGCGGGTGAACTGGCACGTGTCTTAATGACCGCGCGCCGCGCCGATCTGGCCGCGCCCGTCCTTATCCTGCCCCCCGCCGCCGCGCACGGACCGTGGTCGGTGAAGTCGGATGCCGCGGACCGACCGCTGCGCACCGATATGAAGGTCGACGGCAGGACCGGCGCGATTGTGTCGCGCACCGAATTTACCCAGCGACACTGGATCGATCGGCTGATCGGCTACGGCATCGCGGTCCATGAAGGCGCGCTGTTCGGGCTTGCTAACCAGCTGCTCGGCACGATCACCGCGCTGCTGCTCGTTCTTCTCGCGGTCTCGGGCGCGATCCTGTGGTGGCGAAGGCGGCCGGTCGGCCTGCTCGGCGGACCCGTCCCGCTGTCGCGCCCACGGTTCGGGCCGGTGCCGGTCGCGGCGATCCTAGCCCTCGGCATATGCCTTCCGATGTTCGGTGCAACACTCCTCTTTGTGCTGACCCTTGAAGTTTTCGTGCTGCGACGGCTGCCTCATATCAGCGCATGGCTGGGATTGAGACCGCCCTTACGAAAACGTCCGGAGATTTGGCCAATAGCCTGACGATATACGCTGTAGGTCGCGCGATTTTCCGCGTGTGAAACGGTGAACCCGCTCGCACGCTCGACCCGATGCTTTGCGGTACGCGAACGGATAAACTGTTTAATGAGCTGGGTTCTGTTTATCGAAGCCGCCAGCTACCGTCTTGACACTGTCCGGCGACGCGATTTCGGCGGAAGACATCGGCAAGTTTCCCGACACCAATCTGGCAGAATCGGTGGAGCGTATTACCGGCGTTTCCATCAACCGGACGAACGGGGGAGGGTTCGCTCCTCACCGTTCGCGGGTTCGGCCCGTCCTACAAGCTCGTAACGCTCAACGGCCGAACGCTGGCCACTTCCAACGTTGCGGTCGTCGGCGGTGATGAGAACGCCGATTCGGCGCAAGGCTCAAGCCGCTAGTTTGATTTCTCCAATCTCGCTTGCGAAGGCGTAAAGACGCTGGAAGTCTACAAGACCGGCAGAGCAGCGACACCGTCGGGCGGCATGGGGCAACGATCAACGTGGTGACGAGGCGTCCGCTCGATAGCCTTGCCAAATTATCCAAGGTTCCACGAAGCCTTGACGTCGGCGCAAGTCGGTGAACGCCATCCCGGCGACGCGATGATCTACCCCTGCGCTTTGGTGGCATCAGGTCGAAGCGCTCGACGACTTCAACGTGATGATCAATCACTGGTGGAACACGGCACCTGCCTTCATGGACACGCCGATGACGACGCTGCGCCACGCGATGCTCAGCCTGCGCGATGCCCCGCGGCGGAAGAGGAGGCCTAGCGGTCGATATTCGACTATTATATTTTCGGGTCGGCCGCTCTGCCGAGAGATCATCTTGCGGCCCAGGCGCGCCGTAACATACCAGGCTGCCGAAGAGCTGTTTCGGGAGGCTTCCTGGGTTCAGGTGATGCTCGGTCAGGGCGTTAAACCAAAAGCCCACCATCAAGTGGCCCGGCTTTTCGAAGGCCGGAAACTTCGTGAGGCATTGGCCGATCTGTCGCACAACGTAGCTGGCGCGGTGTCCAGATTGCCACCGCACCAACAATTCCTGCGTCCGGCGGAGGTTTAACATTATAGATGTATTTTAGGACACCTTCACCACTGCTCAACGTGCTTATCTCAGTTTAGCGGCAGGCAATGCTTCATTTCCGGCCGCTTCATTCGTATGACGCCGAGTCATGTCATTCACCGCCCAACTTATCACCCCGCGTCGTCACAGCGATGCGCGCGGCTGGTTCAGCGAGACGTATAATGTCGAGACGTTTGCCGCCCTCGGCATCGGCTGCACGTTCGTCCAAGACAATCACTCGCTCTCCTTGCCCGCCTTCACCTTGCGCGGGCTGCATTTCCAGACGCCGCCGCACGGCCAAGACAAATTGGTGCGCTGCATCCGGGGCAGGGTCTTCGACGTCGCGGTCGATGTCCGTCGCGGCTCGCCGACCTATGGACGCTGGATCAGCGCCGAGCTTAGCGCAGAGAACGGGCATCAGCTGTTTGTGCCGATCGGTTTCGCGCACGGCTTTTTGACGCTCGAGCCCGACTGCGAGGTCCTTTACAAATGCTCGAGCGTCTATGCCCCCGATCACGACGCCGGGATCGGCTGGGACGGCGCGGGCATCGACTGGCCGTTACCGGCGCGAACCGCACCCGAATTGTCGGACAAGGACAAGACGCTCCCTGCGCTTGCCGGTTTCAACAGCCCGTTCGCCTATGACGGCCACCCGCTCGTAGCGCTTGACTGAAAAACCGCCGCCCATGCGTATATTCGTCACCGGCGGGGCCGGGTTCATCGGCTCCGCGCTCGTCCGCCACCTTATCGCTAATACAGCGCATGAGGTCCTCAATTTCGACAAGCTGACCTATGCGGGCTCACTTTCGAGCGTGGCACCGGTCGCGCAGTCCGCGCGGTACCGCTTCGTCCGGGGCAACATCGGCGACGCCGACGCGGTGCGCGCGGCGATCAGCGACTTCCACCCTGACATCATCACGCATCTGGCCGCCGAAAGCCATGTCGACCGCTCGATCGACGGCCCGGACGCGTTCATCCAGACCAATCTCGTTGGCACTTTTACGATGCTCGCCGAAGCCCGCTCCTATTGGCAAGGACTGGACGATGACGCCCGCGCCGCCTTCCGCTTCCATCACATCTCGACCGACGAGGTGTACGGATCGCTTAGTGATACGGGACTGTTTACCGAAGACACGCCTTATGACCCGCGCTCGCCTTATTCGGCATCGAAGGCGGGCTCGGATCATCTCGTCTCGGCCTGGGGACACACCTACGGTCTCCCCGTTCTCATCACCAATTGCTCGAACAATTACGGGCCTTATCACTTCCCCGAAAAGCTGATCCCGCTGATGATCGTGCGCGCGCTCGCCGGCGATCCGCTCCCCATCTACGGCAAAGGCGACCAGGTCCGCGACTGGCTCCATGTCGAGGATCACGTCCGCGCGCTCCAGGCGGTGTTCGAGCGCGGCGAGGCCGGGCGCACCTACAATGTCGGCGGACATAACGAGAAGCGCAATATCGAGGTCGTCGAGACGATCTGCGGTATTCTCGATCGTTTGCGCCCGCGTGCCGACGGCACGCCGCATGCTGGACAGATCGTCCCGGTCGCCGACCGCCCGGGCCACGACAGGCGCTATGCGATCGATGCGACCCGTATCGGGCGCGAACTCGGCTGGTCGCCGGTCGAGACGTTCGAGACGGGAATCGAGAAGACGGTGCGCTGGTATCTTGCTAACGAAGACTGGTGGCATCCGCTGCTTGCGGCAAGCGCAACCAAACGGCGCGGCGTTGGCGCATGAGGCACGTCCTCGTCACCGGGGCTGCGGGCCAGCTCGGCACCGAATTGCAGCGGCTCGCCTGG
Organism: Sphingomonas sp.; assembly: GCA_965219075.1. Lineage (GTDB taxonomy): Bacteria > Pseudomonadota > Alphaproteobacteria > Sphingomonadales > Sphingomonadaceae > Sphingomonas. The sequence continues at coordinate 150,317 of CBDCMM010000002.1, read as the reverse complement.
CCCGGTGGCTGGATGGTCACGGGCGTCGACGTCGCCGAGCTCGACCTGACCGATACCGCCGCCGTCGCCGCCGGGATTGCGGAACGCCGCTGGGCCGCGGTCATCAACGCTGCCGCCTATACCGCGGTCGACAGAGCGGAGAGCGAGGCAGCCGCCGCCTGGGCGGTCAACGCGCTGGCGCCTGCCGCGCTCGCGCAAGGCTGTCGAGAAGCCGATATCCCGATCGTCCAGGTCTCGACCGACTATGTATTCGACGGCGAGAAGAGGGGCGCATGGGAAATAGACGACAGGCCCGACCCTTTAAGCGTCTACGGTGCATCGAAACTGGGCGGTGAATTCGCGGTCCGCACCTCGGGTGCGCGTCATGCGATCGTGCGGACGGCCTGGGTCGTCTCCGCGCATGGCGGCAATTTCGTCAAGACGATGCTCCGCCTGGGGGCCGGGCGCGAGCGGCTGTCGGTCGTGGCCGACCAGCGCGGTTCTCCGACCAGCGCCGCCGATCTTGCCACGGCGTTGATGACGATCGCGCTGCGGCTTGCAGACGACGCGGCGGCACCAACCGGCATCTTCCATTTCAGCAACCGGGGCGCGACCGACTGGGCCGGCTTCGCGAGAGAGATCTTCCGCCAGTCGGCGCTGCGCGGGGGGCCAAGCGCCACCGTCGATCCGATCGCGACCGCCGACTATCCGACCGCGGCACACCGGCCCCGGAACTCACTGCTCGGCCATGGCGCGATCGGCACGGCTTACGACATCGTGCCCCGCGCGTGGCAGGACGCGCTCGGTAACATTCTCGACGAACTGATCGGACCGGCATTATGAAAGGGATCATTCTTGCAGGGGGCTCGGGCACAAGGCTCCATCCGGCGACGCTTGCGGTCAACAAGCAGCTTCTTCCCGTCTATGACAAGCCGATGATCTATTACCCGCTGTCGGTGCTGATGCTGGCCGGGATCCGCGACGTCCTGATCATCTCATCACCCGATTATCTCGGCAATTACCGCCGACTGTTCGCCGACGGCACGGCACTCGGGCTCGCTATTTCCTATGCGGAACAGCCGCGTCCGGAGGGGCTGGCGCAGGCGTTCACGATCGGGGCGGAATTTATCAGCGACGACAATGTCGCACTCGTGCTCGGCGACAACATCTTCTTCGGCGCGCACTTAAGCGACCTGCTCGCAAGCGCCGTCGCGCGCACGGACGGCGCGACCGTCTTCAGCTACCGGGTCGAGGATCCCGAGCGCTACGGCGTGGTTGAACTGGGCGCGGACGGCCGCGCGGTCAGCCTGGAGGAAAAACCCGCAGCGCCCAAATCCAACCATGCGGTGACCGGGCTTTATTTCTACGACAGCCGCGTCGTCGATCTCGCGCGCGATCTTAAACCCTCCGCGCGCGGCGAACTCGAGATCACCGACCTCAACCGGCTTTACATGGAGGCAGGTGACCTCCACGTCGAACAGATGGGGCGCGGCTATGCCTGGCTCGACACCGGCACACACGATAGCCTCCTCGAAGCCTCCGAATTCGTCCGCACGCTCCAGCACCGTCAGGGCATCCAGATCGCCTGCCTCGAGGAGATTGCCTACGAACAGGGCTTCATCACCGCCGACCAGGCGCGCGCGGCGGGCAAGCGGTTCGGGAAGACGGCGTACGGCCGTGCGATCCTGAGGGCGGTCGAGGAGCGATGATCGGCAGCGAGGAAGAACTTTACGCCATTGCTTGCCGTCGTTGAGCGATCGCTGAATGCAGCGCGCGCCTGCTCAACTTCGCCGGATCGAGCGCGGCAAGATCCCGGATGTCGCTGGACGATCTAAGGCGATATCTTGTTTGCCATAGTCGGTTTTCAATTAACCGGGCAACGCGGGCGTTTGCAAGACAAGTTTTTTGGCGGAGCGGGAGGGATTCGAACCCTCGATACGGTTTTGCCGCATACTCACTTTCCAGGCGAGCGCCTTCGACCACTCGGCCACCGCTCCGCATATGCCGGAAGCGACCGCCTAAAGGGCGTGACGGTTGCGCGCAAGCGATTGCGTGATCGAAGTCGGCAGGGCAGGATCATTTACATGATCGCTATACTCCTCGCGCTAGCTGCGGCTTCCATTCAAGCGGCAACGCCGCTTCCCTCGTCCGATCCGGTCGAAGCGGACTGGATCGCGATCCCCGACAAAGAACTGCTGATATTCACGCTGCAGAACGGCCGGACGGTCACCGTCCGTCTCGCGCCCGGTCACGCTCCGGTCCATGTCGCCAATATCCGCCGTCTTGCGGCCGCACGCTGGTGGGATGCGGGAACGAGCGTTTACCGCGTCCAGGACAATTATGTTGCGCAGTGGGGCGATCCCACCGAAAAAAAGCCATTGCCCGGTGGCGTCGTTCCAATGCCGCCCCCGGAATATGTCCGGGATGGCGATACCGCCGTTGTCAAGCTCACCAAGGCCGATCCCTATTCCAGCTGGGCCGGGTATAGTCGCGACGGCTGGCCGCTTGCGGGTAATGCAAAGAATGAGTGGCTGCCGCATTGCTACGCCATGGTCGGCGTGGGGCGCGATCTGGCGCCCAGTACGGGGACCGGGGCCGAACTCTATACCGTGATCGGTCATTCGCCTCGTGCGCTCGACCGGAATATTGCTCTTGTCGGCCGGGTCATAGACGGGATGGATGCGCTGTCGGCGCTACCGCGCGGAACGGGCGAACTCGGGTTTCTGGTAAAAGGGGAGGTGCCGATGCCGATCATGTCCGCCCGCCTTGCGAGCGAAATGCCGCCTCCGACGCGTCCCCGTTTTCAGTATCGCGCGACCGGCAATCCGCGCTTTGCCGCATGGGTCCGTTCGCGGGAGAACCGCACGCCGCCGTTTTTCGATGTTCCCGCGGGCGGCGTCGATATCTGCGCGGCGATGCCGCCGGTACGCAGAACACCCGAATGACGATCCGTATTGGGACCGGCGGCTGGACGTACCCGCCGTGGCGCGGCAGTTTTTATCCGCAGGGTCTGCCGCAAAAGCGCGAACTCGAATATGCCGCCGCGCATTTGACCGCGATCGAGGTCAACGGGACTTATTACGGCCGTCAGAAGCCTGAAACGTTCGCTCTCTGGGCAAAAGCAGCCCCCGATGGCTTCGTTTTCTCGCTGAAAGCGTCGCGCTATTGTACCAACCGCAAGGTACTGGCGGAGGCGGGTGAGTCGATTGCCCGGTTCTGCGATCAGGGGATCGTCGAACTCGGCGACAAGCTTGGCCCGATCCTGTGGCAGTTCAGTCCGGCCAAGGTTTTCGACCCGGACGATTTCGCCGCGTTCCTGCAGCTGCTGCCCGCAAAGCATGACGGTGTCGCGCTGCGTCACGCGGTACAGGTGCGCCATCAAAGCTTCGGTATTCCCGAATTCGTCCGGATCGCAGGCGCGGCGGGCGTCACGATCGTGTTCGCGCAGTCGGACGAGCATCCCGCGATCGCCGATATTACCGGCGATTTCGTTTACGCAAGGCTCGAAAATGCGGAGGAGCGTCACGCCGCCGGCTACGCTTCGGATACGCTCGACAAATGGGCCGAGGTCGCAAGGCAATGGGCGGCGGGAGAGCGGCCGGATGGACTGCCTTATGTCGCTGACGCGCCGCCGCCGCAACGGTCGCGCGATACGTTCCTGTTCTTCATCAACGGCGCGAAGGTCCGCGCGCCGCAGGCAGCGATGGCGTTGATCGACCGGATTTAAGGTGAATTCGCGGCGACCGGCGCGGGTTCGGCGGACTGGACTTCGGTGGTCGGCTCATCGGGCTGTATCGGCACCATCGGCTGAACAACGGGCTGCGTCGCCTGACCGAGGATGGCGGCGCTCTCGATTGTGTCGAGCGCGCGACGCACGGCGATATAGCGGTTGGCGGCATCGAGCCAGTTGTTCGCATGGGAAGCGCCCGGCAGCCGCACGATTTCCGCGCGCGCCGCTTCGACCTGGCCCGCCGAGATCAGCCTGCCTGCGCGTGTGATCCGGTCGGAGGGAAGCGGCGAAGGCGTATCTGCCTGACGCAGGACGACCAGCGTCGACAGTTCACGCTTGAGCGACTCCCACCAGGACCGACCCCCCGCCGCGCCGATATCCGGAGTGATCGCCTCCAGCCCCAGCCTTAGATCCTCAAGCGTGACGGGCGCGCGCGATGCGCGAATGATGGCCGTCACCGCTTGCGGTTGCGCGCGTCCGAACCGCGCGCGAAGCTGCTCCTCAAGATAGCCGAGCCTTAGTCCGCGATCGATCGCCCGGCGTGCGGCAAAGGCGACGAGCAATCCTTCGGCACGCGTTGCCTGTATCCCTGCGGCGCTTGCCTCGACGGTGATCGCGGCGGTCTTTGCTTCAAGTGCGGCGAGTTGTCCTGCAAGCGTTGCTTCGCGGGCCTGAAGTGCTGCGGTATCGGCGCTCGGCCCCTCGGGTTCGCCGTTTGCGCCGAGTGGTTGCGCAGGAATGAAACGGGCCGCAGCGCCGGACTGATCGGTCATGGTCGCGCCGGGTTTGTCCCGCCACCATCCCGCCCGCACCGCATAGACCGCGACCGCGAGACCGGCAACGAACGCCAAGATCGTGAGCATCAGGACGATGCCGGGACGCAGTCCGCCGATGTTTCGGGGGTTGGAGATCGAACGGGTTTCAATCATGACCGGCTTATCGACGCGGTCGCGGGATGGGTCAATGCGCGAGCGCCGGCAGCATCTTCAGCAGTGAAGACGCATCCGGCAACGGTGCGGCGAGCATGCGACGCCAGCCCGTTCCGGCGGCGTCTCGCACCGCAACGCTGACCGCCGCGACGTCCATCGTGCTTCGCCCGATCCCCGCGGCTTCAACCAATGCCGCCCATCGTCGCGCCGCGCGCGCCGAGTGGAGCAGCACGATCGCATTGCGGCAGCCGCGGATGCGCTCCGGCGCAACGGGCAGTTCTTCGCTCGCATAGACCGTGATGACTGACCGAGTTGCAGCGTCCGTCCTGCGGTCACGACCGGCGAGGTGCAGCAGTCCGGAATAACCGTTCGCCCGTGCAGTTCGAGCGGCATCCGCGACACCGTGCCTGCCGACGACAGCAACGGTGAAACCGCTCTGGCGTGCCATCGTTGCGGTTGCGTCGCCGACCGCGACAACTGGCAGGCGTTGGAGCAGCGCAAGCCCGGTCCCGCCATGGCGCAACGCATTGGCGCTCGTGATCAACAGCGCGTCGTATCCGGCGGTGTCAGGCGGACTCCAGGGAAGCGGCCTGACCGCGAACAACGGTAAACGGATTACGGCGTAACCCAATGCTTTGACCGCCGAGGCGGTGGTCGCATTATCCGGTTCGGGCCGCAGCACGATGACCGGGCGTGTCACGGGGTGAACAGGCGCCGTACGCTATCCGGCGCGCGCGCCAGCAGGTCGGCCGCCAGCATTGCGCCGACCCCGTCCCCAAAAGCGCCCTCGATCAGTCCGTCGATATGTGCCGATCCGTCCTCGGCGATCAGTTCGGCGCGAAGGCGCACGGTTTGTCCCGCGCGCGCCGCCATCGCTCCGACCGGAGAGCGGCAATCCGCGCCGAGCGCCGCAAGCAACTGGCGTTCGACCATGACGCAAGCCTCGGTATCGTCGTCATTAATAGCCGCCACCGTCGCTTCCGAAAACGGATCGTTTGCCCGAGTCTCGATTCCGACAGCGCCCTGCGAGGGTGCTGGCAGCATGACGTCGCTCGGGATCGCATGGCCGATTTCACCGCGGCCAAGGCGGTCGAGTCCGGCGGCCGCGAGCAGGGTTGCATCGACCTCTCCGCCCGCAAGCTTGGCCAGCCGTGTTTCGACATTCCCGCGGAACAGGACGATTTGCAGGTCCGGCCGCAGACGCAGCAATTGCGCGCGTCGTCGCGGGCTGCTTGTCCCGACGACGGCGTTGAGCGGTAAGTGGGCGATCGATTCCGCGCCGATCAGCCGGTCGCGAACATCCGCCCTCGGCAGCATGGCGGCTATCCGGATCGCCTTTGGACGGATCGTCTCCACATCCTTCATCGAATGGACCGAGCAATCGGTTTCGTTGTCCAGCAGCGCGCGGTCGAGCTCCCTGGTCCACAGCGCCTTGCCGCCGATTTCGGCCAGGGCGCGGTCCTGAACCCGGTCGCCCGTCGTTCGTATCGGATGGATTGCGACATCTTCAGGAGCCCAGTCATGCGCTCGGCAAAGCGCGTCGCGGACCATGTTCGCCTGCGTCAGCGCAAGCTGGGAACCGCGTGTCCCGATCCGGAAAATCGTCGCCACAGTCTCTCCGCCTGACCCCGTCTTCCCTTCTTTGACGTTTGGCGGGGGTTTCGACAAGCGCCGGGGTTACGCGTAAGGCCGGGCGCATGACCGTATCGATCATTCTCGGTATCGAATCCTCTTGCGACGAGACCGCCGCTGCAATCGTCACGAGCGACCGGCGCGTCCTCGCACATCGGCTGGCCGGGCAGGAGGCGGCACACGCACCCTTTGGCGGTGTCGTTCCCGAAATCGCCGCGCGTGCGCACGTCGAGGCGATCGGTCCGCTCGTTGAGGCCGCGCTGGCCGATGCCGGATTAACGCTTGCCGGTGTCGATGCCGTTGCTGCGACCGCGGGGCCGGGGCTGATCGGCGGGGTAATGGTCGGACTTGTAACGGGCAAGGCACTGGCGCACGCTGCGGGCAAGCCGCTGATCGCGGTCAATCATCTGGAAGGGCATGCGCTAAGCCCGCGATTGTCGGACCCCGATCTCGATTTTCCCTATCTTTTGTTGCTCGTCTCCGGTGGTCATTGCCAGTTGCTGATGGTTGACGGCGTGGCACGCTATCGCCGGCTTGCCACGACGATCGACGACGCGGCTGGGGAGGCGTTCGACAAGACCGCCAAATTATTAGGACTGGGTTTTCCGGGCGGTCCCGCGGTTGAGCGGGCGGCATTGGCCGGGAACGCGAGCGCGGTTTCTCTGCCGCGTCCGCTGAAAGGATCGGCAGAGCCGCACTTCTCGTTCGCGGGATTGAAAAGTGCCGTCGCACGCATCGCGGATCAATACGCGCCGGACGATGTCGCCGCATCGTTTCAGGCCGCGGTCGTCGATTGTCTGATAGACCGGACGGAGGGGGCGATCTGTCGTGTCCAGGGCATTACCGCGCTGGTCATCGCAGGCGGCGTTGCGGCGAATACCGAAATCCGCACATCGTTACGCGCGCTTGCCGAACGGCATCAATTGCGGTTCGTCGCGCCGCCCTCGTGGCTCTGCACCGATAATGCGGCGATGATCGGCTGGGCGGGAGCCGAACGACTGGCAGCCGGGCTGACCGACCCGCTCGACACGCCGGCAAGACCCCGCTGGCCGCTCGATCCGCAAGCGGCGGCAGTCCGGGGCGCGGGGGTCAAGGCATGAGGATCGGCATTATCGGCGGCGGAGCGTGGGGTACCGCGCTCGCTCAGATCGCGGCGTATGACGGACGGCACGTCCTGCTCTGGGCGCGCGAAGATGCGGTGGTCGGGGCGATCAACGACACGCATCACAATCCGGTCTTTCTTCCCGGTATCGAACTTGCACGCACCATCCGTGCGACCGGCGCACTCGGCGACATGGCCGGAGTCGACGCGATCCTGGTCGTCACGCCTGCGCAGCATGTCGGCGCGGTACTTGCCGAAACCCCGGTCGGAACGACCCCGCTCGTTCTATGCGCCAAAGGGATCGAAGCCGGGAGCAAACGTCTGGTCGGTGAGGTCGCGCGCCATGCCCATCCCGGTGCTCCTATCGCCGTCTTGTCCGGACCGACCTTCGCTCATGAAGTCGCCGCTGGCCTTCCGACCGCGGTGACGCTTGCCTGTACGGATCGTGCGGTGCGCGAGCGTTTGCTAGACCGGCTCGCCGCACCCAATTTCCGCCCCTATGCAAGCGACGACGTAATCGGCGCGGAAATCGGCGGCGCGGTCAAGAACGTGCTGGCGATCGGTTGCGGCGTTGTCGAAGGGGCCGGACTCGGTCTGAACGCTCGCGCTGCGATCATCGCCCGTGGCTTTGCAGAAATGACGCGGTTCGGTTTGGCGCGCGGAGGTCGTGCAGAAACGCTTGGCGGCTTGTCGGGACTCGGTGATCTGGTGCTGACCTGCTCGTCGTCGTCGTCCCGCAATTTCTCGCTGGGACTGGGATTGGGACGCGGTCAGTCAGCCCGTGCGCTGCTCGCCGATCGGCGCACGGTAGCGGAGGGTGCATCGACCGCCCCTGTTCTGCAAGCCGCAGCGCGCGATGCCGGGATCGACATGCCCGTCTGCGACGCGGTATGCCGCTTGCTGGAGGGTGAAGATATTGACGCTGTGATCGGCGACCTTCTTGCCCGGCCCCTGCGTCACGAGACGGCCTGACGTCTCAAAAATCGATCGCGATCCCTTTCAATTCCCAGTCGCCATAGCGGGTAGGATCGAGTCCGTCCGGATCGTTTTCGGGTCGTTTGAGAGGTTCGGGTTCCGGGACGGGCGGGTTCTTTGAAAGATAGGGCGGCGGGGTTAGATCGTCGGGGCGCTTGCCCATTGGCCGGTCTCCGATTGCGGGGTCAAAGCAGGCAACCCACATAGGTGCGCAAAGGAGCAAAGATAAGTGAACGGACTGAAGACGACGATGCTGCTCGCTGCGTTGACCGCGCCGTTCGGATCGCTCGACTCTATGTTCGGCGGTACGGGCGGCGCTATGATGGCACTGACGGCGGCGGCGGCCCTGGTCGTAGCGTTCGCTGCCCTGATCGTACAGATGGCGATCAGCCGCACGCTCGATCCCGTTCGTCGTCTCTCTTGAGCCGCCCCCCCGAACCGCCCGGCGTCCCGGCGCGACGCGCTGCCTTGCGTTTGCTCGACGCGGTATTGCGCCGGGGCGAACCGCTTGAGGCGGCGCTTCCGGTCGCGACGCGAGAGATACACGGTCCAGACCGCGGTCTTGCGCATGCGATCGCCGCGGAAACGCTGAGGCGGCTGTCCGATCTCGACGCTATGATCGATTCGGCGACCGAGCGGAACCTGCCGGCTGATGCCAAGGGGCGGATGGTTTTGCGGATCGCGCTCGTCCAGGCGCTTTTCCTCGGCACACCGCATCATGCCGCGATCGCAACCGTTCTGCCGTTGGTCGACGGCGGTCCCCGCAAGCTCGTCCACGGCGTGTTCGGCGCGTTGATACGCAGCGGCATGCTCTTGCCCGAAATTCCCGCGCTTCCCGATTCCGTCGCGGCACGGTGGGAGTCGGCCTGGGGTGCATCGATGGTCGATGCCGCGGCGGTTGCGCTCGCCGCACCGCCCGCGCTCGATATTATGATCGGCGATCCGGACGCGACGGAGGTGTGGAAAACGCGGCTCGGCGGCAAGAGCCTGATGCGCGGGCATTTGCGGCTCCGCGAGCATGCGCCGGTGGCCGAGATGGAGGGCTATGCCGACGGAGCCTGGTGGGTTCAGGACATCGCCGCCTCGCTTCCCGCCCGCATGCTCGGGACGTCTGGCGGTCATGTCCTCGATCTTTGCGCGGCCCCCGGTGGCAAGGCGATGCAACTGGCCGGCGCCGGCTGGCAGGTTACCTCTGTCGATGGGTCACAGGCCCGGCTGAAGCGTATGCGGGAGAACCTACATCGCACCCGCATCAAGGTCGACGTGGTGCGCGCGGATGTCCGCGAATGGCGACCCGAGCACGACGCAGACGCGGTACTGCTCGACGCGCCATGCAGCGCAACCGGCATTTTCCGACGACACCCCGACGTTCTCCACCGCGTTCGGCCCGCCATGATCCACGAACTTGCGGCCTTGCAGACGCAATTGCTCGTCCGCGCGAGCGCATGGGTGAAGCCCGGCGGCCATTTGATTTATGCCAGCTGCTCGCTCGAACCCGCCGAAGGTGAAGCGCAGATTGACGCATTTCTGCGGACAAACGCCGATTTTACGATCGAACCGCCCGACCCCGCGGCCCTTCCGTGCGGCGTCGAACCGCACGAGCGCGGCTGGGTCAGAACGCACCCCGCCCTGCTCGCAAACCACGGCGGCATGGACGGTTTTTTCATCGCCAAACTGAAACGTCGCGGCTGACGCTTCCGATCATCGCGCAGAGCCGCTAGGATTAGCGGATGCATCCCGTTCGTATTGCTCCTTCGATCCTTTCCGCCGACTTTGCCCGCCTCGGGGAAGAGGTGGCCGCAATCGATCGGGCGGGTGCCGACTGGATTCATATCGATGTCATGGACGGTCATTTCGTCCCGAACATTTCGATGGGTCCGGCGATCGTAAAAGCGATCCGGCCCGTGACGACCAAGCCGTTTGACGTCCATTTGATGATCTCGCCGGTCGATCGCTATCTCGATGCGTTCGCAGAGGCGGGAGCGGATACGATCACGGTGCATATCGAAGCGGGACCGCATGTTCATCGTACGATCCAGCACATCAAGGGGCTTGGCAAGCGGGCGGGCTTGGTGCTCTGTCCTGCGACCCCGGCGAAGATGCTCGATTACCTTCTGGACATGGTCGATCTGGTGCTTGTGATGAGTGTCAATCCCGGCTTTGGCGGACAGAATTTCATCGAGAGCCAGCTGAAGAAGATCGCGGCGATCCGAAAGATGATCGATGCGAGCGGGCGGTCGATTGACCTGGAAGTCGACGGCGGGATCGATGCGACGCATGCGCGGCGTTGCATTGAAGCGGGTGCCGATGCGCTGGTTGCGGGAACCTCGGTTTTTCGCGGCGGTCCGGACGATTACGCAGCCAATATCGCCGCGTTGAGGGGCGCTTGAGGGACGCGCGGATAGCAGTCGGCATCGACGACGTGCCCGACGCCTCCGAACGCATCGAGGAGGGCGAGCGTCTGGTCCGCGTTGGTCGCGACCGGGGATTGTCACTCGGTGAGCGGCTGGCCGAGCGGATGCAAAAGCTGACGTGGCGGACGCCGTTTCACAGCATGCGCCTGAAGGGGCGCTATCCGTTGAAGCTGATTGCGGTTCCGGACGACCCGTTGATCGGCGATGTCGTCCGCGGACGTAGCCTGCTTGAGGGAAAACTGTGCTTTCGCGGCGAAATCCGGCCGATTGAAACGCTCGATCCGGGCCGGGTCGATTGGTCGGGTTCGTTCGATCGGTATTTCCAGAGTTTCATGTGGTTGCGCGATTTGTCGACGGTTGCGACGCGCGTTCAGGGCGCGCCGATCGCGGAAATGCTGATGACACGCTGGCTTCAGGTTCATGCGGACCGGATCGGAGGGAGCGCCTGGACGGCCGAAAACTGGGGCAAACGCGTACTTTTTTGGACGGCGCATGCACCGCTGATCCTGTCCTCGACCGACCTGATCTATCGCTCGCAGGTGCTGAACACGCTGGCGAGGGGCGCGCGGCATCTGGACCGAGGGGCGGACAAAACCGCGGCGGGAAACGCGCGGATCGCGGCGTGGTGCGGCGTGATTGCGTCAGGGCTGTTGATACCTGGGGGTGAAACGAGGCAAGCGCATGGCGAGGCGGGGTTGACGCGCGCGCTGGTGAGTGGTGTCGGCGACGATGGCGGGCTGGTATCGCGCTCTCCGGTCAAGCTGTTCGACACGATCATGCTTTTGACCATGCTGCAAGCGAGCTATTCCGCTCGGCGCGCCGACCAGCCGGCATCGTTCATCACCGCGCGTGAACAGATGGTGTCGGCATTGATGGGCGTGACGCACGGGGATGGCGGACTTTCGAGCTGGCAGGGCGGCGGAGCGGTGAGCGAAGCCGAGGTCGTTTCGCTGATCGAGGCAAGCGGGGTCAGAACGCGAGCGCTTCGCCAGTCTCGTGACTGGGGGTATCAGCGGCTTGCAGCAGGTTCGACAGTGCTGATCATGGATGCGGCACCGCCGCCGATTGCGCAGCCCGTCGGTTGCGGATGTGCGTCCACACTGGCGTTCGAATTGTCCGACGGCCCGAACAGACTGGTCGTTAATTGCGGCGGAGCGGCATGGGGTCCCGCATCGTTGGCGGAGGGACTGCGCACGACGGCCGCGCATTCGACACTGGTTGTGGGGGACAGCAATTCGACCGCTGTTCATGGTGACGGGACATTGGGCCGCGGTGTAAGCGAAGTCGCTCTTTCCCGGCAGGAAAGCGATGACACGAGCCGGATTGACGCCAGCCATGACGGTTATGTCCGACGCTGGGGCTTTATTCACCGGCGTCAGATCGCGTTGAGCGGTGACGGGCGCGTGCTGCGCGGTGAGGACTCGCTGGTGCCCGAAGGACGCCGCCGCCGCCTCGATCCGATTGCGTTTGCGATCCGGTTCCATCTCGGCCGAGGGGTGCGCGTATCACCGACGGCGGACGGGCTTGCCGCGCTGTTGCGCATGCCGGGCGGTGGCCTGTGGCAGTTTCGCTGCGAGGGCGGCGCGCTGAGCGTCGATGATTCGCTATGGATCGATCCCGACGGACGCCCGGTCGCGACACAGCAACTCGTCGTGACCGGCAGCGCAGAGGCGGGCGGTGCTATGGTTGGGTGGGTCTTGAAGCGCGCGGTCTGAACGCTCAAAGGCGGGAGCCATGACCAGCATCCCGATCCGCCGCGCCCTTCTTTCGGTTTCGGACAAGACGGGTCTTGTCGACTTGGCGCGCGCGCTTGCCGCCAAAGACGTCGAACTGGTGTCGACGGGAGGAACGGCCGGGGCGTTGCGGGATGCAGGGCTGAAGGTTCGCGACGTTTCCGACCTTACCGGCTTTCCGGAGATGATGGACGGCCGGGTCAAGACGCTGCATCCGGGAGTGCACGGGGCCCTTTTGGCCGTGCGCGACGATCCCGATCATCTGGCCGCGATGAAGGAGCACCGGATCGATCCGATCGACTTGGTCGTGGTCAATCTCTATCCGTTCGAGGCGACCGTAGCGAAGGGTGCGGATCGGGCAACGATCATCGAGAATATCGACATCGGCGGACCTTCGATGGTTCGATCCGCAGCCAAGAATCATGCCCATGTCGCGATCGTCACCGATCCCGCCGATTATGCGTTGGTGGCGAGCGGACAGACGATGCGAGATGACCGCAAACGCCTCGCCGCAAAGGCGTTCGCGATGACGGCGGCCTATGACTCGGCGATCGCGCAATGGTTTGCCTTTACCGATCAGGGCGAGCGTTTTCCTGCGACGCTGCCGCTGACGCTGAAACGTGCGGGCGACGCGTTGCGCTATGGCGAAAATCCGCATCAGGACGCGGCCTTCTATGCTGCAACCGGCCCAGCCGCGCGCGGAATCGGGCAGGCGCGACAGGTGCAGGGCAAGGCGCTTTCGTATAATAACCTGAACGATGCCGACGCCGCGCTGGAACTCGTCGCCGAGTTTCGTGATGCCGATCCGTCGGTCGTGATCGTCAAGCACGCCAATCCGTGCGGGGTCGCGACCGCGGCGACCCTGGCGGAGGCTTATGAGAAGGCGTTCGCATGCGACACCGTGTCGGCGTTCGGTGGAATCATCGCGCTCAACCGCCGCCTTGACGCTGAGACCGCAAAGGCGATCACCGGAATCTTTACCGAGGTTGTGGTAGCGCCCGATGCCGACGATGACGCGCTTCGGATGTTCGCCGCCAAGAAAAATTTGCGGCTTTTGCTGACGGGGGAGCTTCCAGATCCGGCGCGGAGCGGGATTACAGCCAAATCGATCGCAGGGGGCTGGCTGGTCCAGTCACGAGACAACGGCGCGATCGGCGACATCAACGTGGTGACAAAGCGCGAGCCGACCCCCCGGGAACTTGCCGACTGCCGCTTCGCGTGGACCGTCGCCAAGCATGTGAAATCGAATGCGATCGTCTATGCCAAGGACGGTAGCACGGCAGGCATCGGCGCGGGGCAGATGAACCGGCTCGAGTCCGCGCGCATCGCCGCCTGGAAAGCGCGTGACGCGGCGGAAAAGGCGGGATGGAATGCACCCCGTACGCTTGGATCGGCGGTCGCGTCGGATGCGTTCTTTCCGTTTGCCGATGGGCTCATGGCAGCGGTGGAGGCGGGCGCGACGGCGGTGATACAGCCCGGCGGATCAATGCGCGATGCCGAGGTGATCAAGGCGGCGGACGACGCCGGTCTGGCAATGATCTTTACCGGCATGCGTCATTTTCGACATTGACGTCGCTTATGCCGCGACCCGGTGGGAAGGCGGAAGCCAGCTCGTGTCGATCGTTTTGTAACGGTCGACGAAACCCGTCAGTTCGATCATCCGGCCCTCGTCCACGATCCGCATCCGCTTGCCGTTGCGCTCGATCAAACCGTCGCGCTCCAATATTCCGAGCGTGCGGCTGACATGGACTTTCGTCAGACCGACCGCATCGCCCAGATCCGTCTGGGTCAGCGGCAGATCGAAACTGCTGACCACGCCGCCTGCGGTCATCCGAAGCCTCGCGAGCATGTCGAGCAGCAGTGTCGAAAGCCGTCCGACAGCGTTCATGCGGCCGATCGATATCAGCCGGTCGCTGAGCGCGACATTTTCGGCGGCGGCCATCGCGTAGAGCAAGGCGGCAAGACGCGGATGCGAATCAAACAACATGCCGACGTCGGTCTTGGTCAGTTCGGCAACGATGCAGTCGGAGACCGCGGTCAGTGTCGTCGAGGCGTTGGCCCATGCAATGTTCGGCGTTCCGATGAGGTCGCCGGGATAATGGAATTCGAGGATCTGACGGCCGCCGCCCGGCAACGAGCGCGCGCCGTGCAACCATCCCTGCTGAACGACGTAAAGCCATTCATTTGGTTTTCCCTCATTTGTCAGACGCTTGCCCGATGGAACGCGGCGTTCCCGCGCTTCGACCCGCAACAACGTTTCGCGCTCAGCAGGCAGCAATTCGAGATGACGCTCCAGCCTGTCGATCAGCGCACTGCGAATCATGACATCACTCCCTGTTCTGCGTTCGCGCCGATGTCCCAGCGCCATTGTTACGTCCTTGCATCATTTCGGCCGATTTGTCAGCCGCAGCGTTGTTGCGGGCTATACCTTTCCAGACGGCAAACGCGGTTGCCAGGAGAGTAAAAAATATGCCGCGCCGCCGCCCACGACGAAGTGCGCCGAGCCCGAAGCCCCCTATAATCGTTACGATGGTGCCGCTGATTGACGACGCAGCAGCGTCCGGCTTGACAATAACTGTTCGCGCCGTGCCCTTATCAACGTGCTGCTGTTGATTCCCGTTCAACGCTATCCGTTCCAGCACACCGTTCAGTTCCGCCCCGAGCAGGAAAACATAGGCGGAGAGCCACAGCCAGGTGAGCAGGACAATAACGGCACCGAGCGAGCCGTAAGTTGCGCCGTAATTGCCGAAGTTCGATACGTAAAAGCCGAACCCCGCGGTCGCCGCGAGCCAAACCAGTGTTGCGAGCACTGCGCCCGGCGAAAGCCATTGCCAGCGCGGATCACGGCGATCGGGTCCGAACCGGTAAAGACATGCCGCACCGCCGGCGATGATTACACCTGTGATGACGTAGCCGATTAGCCGGATCGCGGTCACGACGGCTTCGGGCGCGTCCGGGACAAGGCCGCGTAAAAACGTCATCGCGGCGGCAGCGCCGAGTGCGATGACCACCAGCACGATCCCGCCAACCGTAAGCGCAAGCGCGGTTAGATTCAGTGCGACGAACCCGCGCTTTTCCTCTTCATCAAAGGCGATATTGAGCGCGGTAATGATCGACGCCGTCCCTTTCGTACTGCCATAGAAGGCGATGGCGAGCGCGACGATCAGGCCAAGACCCTTTTTGCCGTCCGAGGTTTTGACCACGTTGCTCAATTGGTCGCTGACAACGCTTGCTGCGTCGGCGGGCAGTAATAGAAACAAGGACTGCATGTCGCTCGCCACCTTGGCGGGGTCGGCGATCAGGCCGTATGTCAGTACCGTCGCAGCCAAAATCGGTACGAAGGCGGTAAAGGCGTAGAAGGCGGTACCGGCGGCAATCAGCGCGATATTATCTTCTCCGGCCTCCGCCCAAGTGCGTTTTACCGCCTTCCACCAGAAAGCGGGAGACGAATATCCGGCACCAAGTGCTGTCTGTTCGCTTTCCTTCACGCCGCCTTTTCCGTTGCCGCTCGACCGATATGATCAAGACATGCGGAAACGGCTTCGCCAAGTGTTCCGACGTAGCTGTCGGCCCCGATCGTGCGCTGAATCTGCTGATCGGTCAGCGCCGCTTCGCCCGCCGGCCACATGCCGACGATGATCGGAATGCCGGGCATCGCGGAGTGCAACCTGCGGATAAGGCGACGCAGATGGCTCGCGCCGCCGTCAAGTTCGAGATAGGAAAGGCAGATCAGCCGGGTCGCCGACAGGTCGAGAGTTTCGACGGTATCGCGCCCGACCGCGTCGTGCCCGATCCGCCTTACCCCCAGTCCGCGTTTGGACAGCAATTGTTCGAGCATCGCAGCCACTGCATCGTCGAGCACGCCGCGACCGGCGATGCAGGCGATCGACCCCTCAAGAGTCCATTCCTGCGGGATCACGGCAAGGCGATCAGGGGCGGTTTCCCTGATTTCAGGCGGCGCCTCATTACCGACCGGGCTTAGCGGCGGGGAAATACCGGCGGCCGGATTACCCTCCGGCATATCGTTCTGGTCCTGCAAATCGACAATCAATTCGAGCATCGCATCGACAATGCGTCGCGCGCCATCGCCGTCAAAGGCACCGCGCCGGGCATCGAGCGCGGCAAGCTTCAGACCGCCCAGCGCGACCTCATCATAATAAGCGGTCAGCGAGCGGTCGCTTAGCAGCAGCTCGGCTTGATCAAGCGCTTCTTCAGGGTCATCGGCGAGCATCCGCTGATAAAAGGTCTCGACCGGCGTCAGCGCAGGCCGGTCACCGAGCAGGACGTCGATGAATTCGAGCGCCGGGATGTGCCGACCCATCACGACGAGACAAAGGGTAAGCGGCATCGACAGGACGAGCCCGATCGGCCCCCATATCCACGTCCAGAACACCGCCGCAATCACAACCGACAAAGGCGATAAGCCCGTCGAATGGCCATAGAGCAGCGGCTCGACGACATAGCCTACAAGCGGTTCGACGACCGCGAACAAGACCGCGACGCCGATCATCATCGTCCAGCCCGGATCGACGCCGCCCGCGACGATCAGCGGCAATGCGCCGCCGAGCAGCGCGCCGATATAGGGGACGAAACGCAGGATGCCGGCCAGGATGCCCCAAAGCGCCGGGACCGGAAGTCCGATCATCCACAACCCAATGCCGACGATGATCCCGAAGCTGGTATTGACCGCAAGTTGCGACAGGAAATAACGGCTTAATCGCGATCCGGCGTCATCCATCGCGCGGGTAGCGCGGTGGAGATCGGATGCACCGAATACGCGGATCAGCCGGTCACGCAGATCCTCCTTCTGCAGCAGAATGAAGATCGCGACCACGAGTACGATGATGAACGTCTCGAACGGCGCAAGCACGGGTGCCAGGATCGTCGACGCGACCGAGATCAGGGTCGGTTCGGCCTGGATAACGCTGACCGGAACGACGGAACGCCCGCGTGCGGTACCCTTGGGTTGGGAGGGTGCGCTCGCCTGAACATGGGTGAATCTGGCAAGGCGACCGACGGTAAAATTCTGTGCCCGGTCAATCTTGCCCTCGATCGTGCGCGCGTAGCCGGGGGCGGCATCGACCAGCGAAGCGGCCTGAAGGCCGACCACGGTCCCGATCGCTCCAAGCACCCCGAGCGCGCACAGGACCGAAACGATGACCGCAAGACCCTTTGGAAAACGGATCGATCGAAGCGCGGATACGATTGGGGAGAGGACAAAGGACAGCAGAACCGCGAGCGTGATCGGGATCAGGACGTCGCTCGCAAAATATAAAGCGGCAATGACCACGACCCCAACCGCGAGGCCGAGCAGACCGGCCATACCCGGTACTTGCGCAGCGGCGACCTGAACCCCCGGATTTTCGGGCGGCAAGGGCGGGCGCTGTAAGTTTCGTCGGCTCACGCCTGTCCCCCATTGGATTGCGGCCGGTTCGCTCGCCGGCATACCGTCCCGACTTTGCTCAACGCCGCAAGCGAAAAATCGAGCCGCGGCCCAATGGCCGGTGACGAAGCAATGGACTTAAGGCTTGCGCGCCGGTTCATGAGCCGGTTGAACGCAAGGCCATGAATACCGAACAGTCGCAGTCAGGGTTGGAACCGCTGGTCGTCGGGATTGGCGGCACGATCGGCGCGGTCAGCTCGACCGAGCGGGCGCTGCGCATGGCGGTCGAAGCCGCGGGAGCCGAGGGGTTCCGCACAAGGGTTTTCGGCGGTGCCGAACTTGCCGCGCTGCCGCTTTATGATCCGCGCGCGACGACCAGAACCGCCAATGAGCGCGCATTCGTCGATGCGGTGCGCGGAGCGTCCGCCGTGATTATCGCGAGCCCGGGGTATCACGGCAGCATTTCGGGCGTGGTCAAGAACGCGCTCGATTTGCTGGAGGAAACTTCGGGCGACGAACGGCCGTATCTCGCGGACATGCCCGTCGGACTGATCGCGACGGCTTATGGCTGGCAGGCGACGGGCTCGACGATTGCGGCGCTGCGCTCAATCGTCCATGCGCTGCGCGGTTGGCCGACGCCGTTCGCCGCCGCGATCAACAGCCAGCTGACCAAGTTCGATGCGGCCGGAAGCACCAGCGAGCCTGCCGTTGCCGAGCAACTCCGACTCGTCGGGCGTCAGGTCGCGCGCTTCGCGCCGCTGGTGGCGGGTCCGCCGATCAACCGGTAGCGGCTTATTCAGCCGCCACGCCCGCCGCCTCGAACATGTCGGCACCGACGCTGCCATCCTCGTTCGCCACGACCGCCTTCTGCGCCGATTGCCGCTTGTCGAAACTGCTCCAGACGTCGTTCCACTGGCCCTTGGTCGCGGCTTTGGAATATTCGGTTGCGCGCGTTTCAAAGAAATTGGCGTGCTCGACGCCGTTCAACATCGGCGCGAGCCACGGCAGCGGGTGCTCGTCGATCATGTAGATCGGTTTCAGCCCCAATTGTCCCATCCGCCAGTCGGCGATGTAGCGGATATATTTCTTGATTTCCTTGGCACTCATGCCGCTGACGGGGCCCATTTCGAAGGCAAGATCTATGAAGGCGTCCTCGAGCCGGATCGTCGTCTGGCAAACATCGGCGATGTCGTTCTTAACCGCCTTGGTCAGGCATTGGCGCTCGGCGCAGAAGGCGTGGAACATCTTGATGATTCCCTCGCAGTGCAGGCTTTCATCGCGGATCGACCAGGTGACGATCTGGCCCATGCCCTTCATCTTGTTGAAGCGCGGAAAGTTCATCAACATCGCGAAGCTGGCGAAAAGTTGCACGCCCTCGGTGAAGCCGCCGAACATCGCGAGCGTACGGGCGATGTCCTCGTCATTGTCGACGCCGAAATTCTGCATGTAGTCGTGCTTGTCCTTCATCTCGGCATATTCGAGGAAGGCGCCGTATTCGCTCTCGGGCATGCCGATCGTGTCGAGCAGGTGGCTGTACGCGGCGATGTGGACCGTCTCCATGTTGCTGAACGCGGTCAGCATCATCTTGATCTCGGTCGGCTTGAACACGCGGCCGTATTTCTCGTGGTAGCAATCCTGTACCTCGACATCGGCCTGGGTGAAGAACCGGAAGATCTGAGTCAGCAAGTTGCGCTCGTGGTCAGAGAGTTTCTGCGCCCAGTCGCGGCAGTCCTCGCCCAGCGGCACTTCCTCTGGGAGCCAGTGGAGTTGTTGCTGGCGTTTCCAGAATTCGAACGCCCAGGGGTATTCGAACGGCTTATACTGTTTGGAGGCGGCGAGGAGGGACATTGGTTACTCCGTGCAAAAGAAATACGGGTGGAAGAAGATCATGGGTTCGCGCTCCAGTGCCACATCGCGGTCGCGGAGAATGTGAGGACGATACCGGCGGCCAGTGCCATGATGCCGACCATGCGATAGACATAGGCCCTGGCCGGACCCCCCGGGCGCATAAGCGACAAGAGCAAGCCTACGCCTATCAGCGACAGGACAGTCGCGACCGCATACATGGCGACGATCTGCCAGGTCATGCCACCAACCCGCATGTCGTGCGTTGGGATGCCGGACCGCTTGAAAAAGGAGAAAAGCCATGTTCGAGAAGATGCGCATCAAGGAGCATATGGAGATTACGGGGTCGGACGGCGAGCATGTCGGAACGGTCGATCATGTCGACGGTGACACGATCAAGCTGACCAAGACCGATTCCAAAGATCATGCACACCATTTCCTCCCCTTCGACATGGTCGACCGGGTCGAGGACAACCGGATCTATCTGAAGGTCGACAAGGCTGCGGCGATGGCTGCAAGGAACTGAGCCTTTCACGCGCCCCGGCAAGCCCGGGGCGCACGTTGCGCAACGCGATTTGCAGGGAAGAAGACCGGTATCGCGCACCTCACTGACACGCCAGACATTCGTCGTAATCAGTCGTTTCGATATCGATCTGCTTCAGATCGATCGTATTGTCCGCCTCGACCCCACCGGCAAAGCCCGCGCGCTGCACGCTTTTCGAGCGCAGATAGTAGAGCGACTTGATGCCCAGTTCCCATGCGCGGAAATGGAGCATCAGCAGGTCCCATTTCTCGACATCGGCAGGGATGAACAGGTTAAGTGACTGCGCCTGATCAACAAAGGGTGTCCGGTCGCCCGCGAGTTCGAGCAGCCAGCGCTGGTCGATCTCGAAGCTGGTCTTGAAACAATCCTTTTCCTCGGTCGTGAGGAAATCAAGGTGTTGGACACTGCCGCCCCGTTCGAGAATCGTGTTCCAGACCGCGTCCGAATTCTTCGATTTGGCGTTAAGCAAACGTTCGAGATACGGGTTCTTGACCGAGAAGCTGCCCGACAGCGTCTTATGGGTGTAAATGTTTGCCGGGATCGGTTCGATGCAGGCGCTGGTTCCGCCGCAGATGATGCTGATCGAGGCGGTCGGCGCGATTGCCATCTTACAACTGAAGCGCTCCATTACGCCCATATCGGCGGCGTCGGGGCAGGGGCCGCGCTCGATCGCGAGCTGCATCGAGGCTTCGTCGACCTGACCCCTGATCTGTTTGAACATCCTCAGGTTCCACGACTTCGCCATCGCGCCCTCAAAGGGGAGGCCGCGCGCCTGCAGAAAGCTGTGAAAGCCCATGACGCCAAGCCCGACCGAGCGTTCGCGTCCTGCACTATATGCGGCGCGCTCCATTCCCGGTTCATGGCGATCGATGTAATCCTGAAGAACATTGTCGAGGAAGCGCATGACGTCCTCGACAAAACCCTTTTCATCCTTCCACTGGTCCCACGTCTCGAGGTTGAGCGAGGACAGGCAGCAGACCGCGGTGCGATCGTTGCCGAGATGATCCTTGCCCGTCGGAAGCGTAATCTCGCTGCACAGATTTGAGGTGGAAACCTTGAGGCCGAGTTCGCGGTGGTGCCGGGGCATCGCGCGGTTTACGTGGTCGGCGAACACGATGTACGGCTCTCCGGTCTGGAGGCGGGTTTCAACCAGTTTCTGGAACAACGCGCGCGCGTCGAGCGTCGCACGGACGCTGCCGTCCTTGGGGCTGAGAAGTTGCCATTCTGACCCGTCACGCACCGCTTCCATGAAAGCGTCGGTCAACAGCACGCCGTGGTGGAGATTGAGCGCCTTGCGATTGAAGTCGCCCGACGGTTTGCGGATTTCGAGGAATTCCTCAATCTCGGGATGCGAGACGTCAAGATAGCAGGCCGCCGAGCCGCGCCGCAGTGAACCCTGGCTGATCGCAAGCGTGAGTGAATCCATGACGCGAACGAAGGGAATGATCCCGCTGGTCTTGCCGTTCAGCCCGACCGGTTCGCCGATGCCGCGCACATTGCCCCAATACGTACCAATCCCGCCGCCGCGGCTTGCGAGCCAGACATTCTCGTTCCAGGTATCGACGATCCCGTTCAGGCTGTCGGGTACCGAATTGAGGTAGCAGGAAATCGGCAGCCCGCGCCCGGTGCCGCCGTTCGAGAGAACCGGGGTTGCGGGCATGAACCAGAGCCGGGATATATAGTCGTAGAGCCGCTGCGCATGTGCGGCATCATCGGCATAAGCCGAAGAGACGCGAACGAACAAATCCTGATAGGATTCACCCGGCAGCAGATAGCGGTCTTTCAACGTTTCCTTGCCGAAATCCGTCAGGAGCGCGTCACGGCTGTGATCGACTTCGACCGGATAGGGCCGACGTCTGGCCGTATGACCGTCGAGGTCGGTCGAGGCGGAGTGCTTCGGCGCTGCGTCGATCGTGCCGGTGCTCATCGTTTCATGTCCGTTTCCATCACTTTGCAGGTCCACCGTGCGTACCCCCTGTTTTTATCGTTCGAATCGTAACGCCGGGCAATAATCGCAACATGGCGTAACGTGAACAAAAAGAGAACATCAATACTTGCCAGGTAAATCGTGTTCTTGGATACCCAAGTTCCTTTCTCAGGAACCGGAATACTACCGGTTGCGGTGATCGCCGACACCAACCGCAACAACTTGTGGCAGACGGGCGCGCGATGCAACCCGCTAAACACGCCCGGACGAGGGATCAGATCCCTGGCGGCAGTCGAAACCCAATCGACGCGTGGAAAAATGCGGGCTGCGCATTTCGCAAGCCTGTAAAAACAAATTTTTGATATCCGTTCAGATTCGCACAACGCTTGGCCGGGGTCGCCTGTGCGGCTAAGAACCGGATCTGTTCAAGCGTGTATTGCGTGACTAAGACAGTTGTGCGACAGGGGCAAGCATGACGACGATGATCATTGACGGGATCGATATCCGCATGGCGCGGCATGCGATGGTGGTCAGCCAGCTGCGGCCGAATGCCGTGACGGACCAGCGGGTTGTGGCGTCAATGGCGACGTTGCCGCGTGAGCGCTTCGTACCCGCAAGCTCGCGGGAGATCGCATACAGAGACACGCTGGTTCCGTTTGGGAACGGCCGCTATTTGAATACGCCGCTCGCAACGGCGCGGTTGCTGAACGAAGCCTATGTTGTACCGGGCGATGCCGTATTGCTGATCGGAGCGGCGACGGGGTATGCGGCGAACATTCTTGCAGGAATGGCGGCGCGGGTGGTTGCGGTCGAAAATGCGCCGGACTTGATCGGTGATCTCCGCCGCAACGTTGCCGGCCTTGCGAACGTCGAGATTGTCGATGCGGAGCTTGTCGCCGGGCCTGCCGAAGGCGGATCGTTCGACGTTTTGATCATCGATGGTGCGGTTCGCGCCGTCCCGGCCCGATTGTATGACATGGTGAAAGACGGAGGGCGGGCAACTTCAGGGCTGATCGAACGTGGAGTCACGCGATTGGCCGCGGGCGGGCGTAGCGCGGGCGGATTTGGTCTGCAGGCGTTTGCCGACGTGGAATGTGCCGTGCTGCCCGGGTTCGAGCAACCCGAAACCTTCCGGTTCTGATCACGCAATGTCCGGCTTACTACGATCGTCCCTGATGAGTGCTGCAATCGTGCTGGTCACAGCGCAGCCGGTTGCTGCCGAAACGTTGAGAGAGGCGCTGCTTTCGGCTTATAAGGGAAATCCGACGATCACCGCCCAGCGGGCCGCGCAGCGCGCAACCGATGAAAACGTTCCGATCGCCCGTTCACAAGGCTTGCCGGCGGTCAACGCGAACGGCGGGGTGACCGACAATGTCGTTCAGGCGAGCAACAATTTTCTAAATCCGAGCCGTTTCGGCAACGCCGCGGTCAATCTGTCACTGCCGGTTTATTCGGGGGGCGCGGTCAAGAACGGCGTATTGGCAGCGGAAACCCGGGTCGAGGCCGGACGCGCGACCCTTCGCGGGACCGAGGCCAATTTGTTCACCAATGTCGTTGCGGCATATATGAACGTCATCCGCGATGCGGCGATCGTCGGGCTGAACCAACAGAATGTCCGCGTGCTCGACGTCAATCTCAACGCAAGCCGGGACCGGTTCCAGGTCGGTGATCTGACGCGGACGGATGTCGCGCAATCCGAGGCGCGGTTGGCGCTCGCACGCGCGCAGCTCCAGTCGGCTGAAGCGCAACTGATTACCAGCCGGGAAAATTACGTTGCGATCGTCGGTACGCCGCCGACGGACCTGCAACCGCCGCCCGCGCTTCCCAACCTGCCCGGCACCCCGACGGTCGCGGTCGACGTGGCGCTAAAGCAGAATCCGACGCTGCTCGCCGCGCGCAAGCAGCGTGATGCAACGCGTTACGACGTGAAGGTAGCGCGCGCGAACCGGCTTCCCAAACTCAGCCTTGTAACGGGGGGCACCTACATCAATTATCTGGGTTCGATCCCGACCGTTGCCAACGGCCAGTCAATCCCCAACAGCGCTACGGCCGCGACCGCCGGGGTCCAGTTCACATTGCCGCTGTTCCAGGCCGGGCGTCCCGCGGCGCAGGTCCGCCAGGCGGAGGCGCTCAGATCGCAGGCCATCGAGAACGAGACCGGTGCCGAGCGCAACGTCGTGTCGCAAACGCGCTCCGCCTATGCGATGTGGGAAGCGTCGAAGCTCGTGATCCAGTCATCGGAGACGGCGGTCAACGCGAACAAGCTCAGTCTTGAAGGCGTGCGGGCCGAAAACAGCGTCGGGACGCGGACCGTCCTGGACATTCTGAACGCGGAGCAGGAGCTGTTGAACAGCCAGGTAACGTTGGTGACGGCGCGTCGTGATGCGTATGTGGCGGGCTTCGCGCTGCTTGCGGCGATGGGGCAGGCGGAGGCCAAGGATCTGGGGCTCGATGGCGGAGCGCTTTATGATCCGACGATCAATTACCGCCGTGTGCGTAACCGTATTTCTGATTTCGGAGGAGACGGAGAGCCTGCTCCGGTCGCGTCATCGACGGCCGATACCCCGGAACAGAATGCTCTGGTCAAGCAGAACCGCGACCCCGCGCTTTACACGCCGGTTGACACGAACCCGGCGTTGACGACAGGTGCCGATTCGCCGGATCGCCAATAGAGGCCGATCGGATGGAGGGATCTTCGCGGTGATGGGAGATATCAGCTCGGAGCCGTCGATGGAGGAAATCCTGTCCTCGATCAAACGGATCATCGCCGAAGAGGGCGACGCCCCTGTGCGCGGCCGCGGCCCTGTGCGCAAAACCGATCGCGCGGAGGATATGAGCGCATCCCGTGAAGCTGAACGCCCCGCAGACGGGACAAGAGATGACGCAGAGGTGCTCGAACTGAGCGATCCGATCCCCCCCGCTCCGCAGATCGATGTGGCTCCGACCCGGCCTGAATCCGAGCACGCCGATCGCGCGGAGCCGGTATCGGCGCAGGCTGAACCGATCGTTTCCGCACGGGCCGCCGAGGCCAGCCGTGGTGCGCTCGAGGCGCTGTCCCGGCTAATGATCAGGGCTGAGCCGCCGTCGGACGGGACGCTTGAGGGATTGGTGCGAGAGATGCTGAGGCCGATGCTGCGCGAGTGGATGGATGCGCATCTTCCTTCGATGGTCGAAACGATGGTGGCAGCGGAGATTGCGAGGATCAGCGGTCAATCGCGCTGACGGGGCGTTGCCGCGTGGCGGGGGTTCTGCTCTAATTGCGGGCATGACGAAATCGCGCTTTGCCCTGTCCGCCGCGTTGGTCGCTGCGGCGTCCGCTGGTCCCGCCCTTTCCCGGCCGCTGACGATTGAGGATGTTTCGACCTTGTCGCGGATCGGCGCGCCGGCCGTCAGCAAGGATGGGCGCTGGATGGTGTGGGCCCAGCGCGAGACGGATTTGGCGGCAAACAAGGGCCGCTACGATCTGTGGCGGCTCGACCTGTCCCGGCGCGGGGCCAAGCCGGAGAAGTTCATCGCAGAACCGGATGTCAACGAGAACGACCCGCAGATCGTCGGTGACACCGTCTATTTCAGTTCGGACAAAGGCGGCGGCGACGCGATCTGGTCGGTTGACGTCAGAACCTCTCCGCTGGTCGACGCCGCGACGAAGATCACCAGTTTTCAGGGTGGCTTCGGTGGTTTCAAGGTCGCGCCGACTGGCGATAAGCTGGTGGTCTGGGCCGATCGCAAGCCCGGCGCACCGAGCCTTGAGCAGGCAAAGGAAAAGAAGGATCCGAACGCCGGCGAAGCCAGGATTTACGACCATTTGTTCGTACGTCACTGGGACAGCTGGAGCGACGGCAGTCGCTCGCAATTGTTCGTGCTGCCGCTCAAAGCCGGTCGCGCGGAGGGGAGCGGGGTTGCGATCGGGGGCGCTCTGGTTGGCGACGTGCCGTCCAAACCGTTCGGCGGGGGCGAGGAAGTCGCCTGGAGCGCGGACGGGCGTACGGTGTATTTCGCGCTTCGCGAGGCCGGCCGGATCGAGCCGCTATCGACCAATCTCGACATCTTTGCAGCACCCGCCGACGGGTCCGCAGCGCCGGTCAATCTGACGCAGGCGAATCGCGCAACCGATACGCTGCCGGCCGTTTCGCCAGACGGGCGGACATTGGCCTATGTCGCGATGAAGCGGCCGGGTTATGAATCCGACCGTCAGGTGGTGATGCTGCGCGATCTGGCGAGCGGGCGGACGCGGGCGCTGACCGGACAATGGGATCGTTCGGCGGGCTCGCTCGCGTGGAGCGCGGATGGTCGCTCGCTGTATGCGACCGCGGACGACACGCAGGAAACGCCGGTCTTCGCGATCGACGTCGCGAGCGGAAAGGTGACGCGGCTGACCCGTGAAGGCCATGTGTCCGGCGTCGTGCCGGTCGCGGGCGGAATCGTCTATTCGATGAACAGTCTGGTCGCACCCGATGACTTTTACAGATTGACGAAAGGAACGCCGGAGCGGCTGACAAGCGTCAATGCGGAACGGCTGGCGGGGATCGACATGCCTGCGGTCGACCGGTTCAGCTTCAAGGGCGCGAACGGCGACACGGTCCATGGCTATGCGGTCAAACCGTATGGCGGCAGCGGCAAGGTTCCGATCGCTTTCATGGTTCATGGCGGACCGCAGGGGTCGAGCAACAACAGCTGGTCGTACCGCTGGAACCCGGCAGTGTTCGCCGGGGCGGGATATGGCCTTGTCGCGGTCGATTTCCACGGGTCGACCGGATACGGGCAGGACTTCACCGACAGCATCCGCAACAATTGGGGCGGCTGGCCGCTTGAGGATCTGAAGGATGGACTGAAGGCAGCGACCGACAAATATCAGTGGCTCGATGCGGACAATGCGTGCGCGCTGGGAGCCTCTTACGGCGGCTATATGATGAACTGGATCGAGGGCAAATGGCCCGACCGGTTCAAGTGTATCGTCCAGCATGACGGCGTGTTCGATGCGCGTGCGATGGCGTATGAAACCGAAGAACTCTGGTTCGACGAGTGGGAGCATGGCGGCAAGGCTTATTACGAAGACCCGCAGGCGTTCGAGAGATGGAACCCGGTCAACTATGTCGACAAATGGAAAACCCCGATGCTGGTCATCACCGGCGAGAGGGATTTCCGGATACCGTACACGCAGGGGATCGCAGCGTTCACCGCGCTCCAGAGGCGCGAAATCCCTTCGCGGCTGATCGTCAATCCCAACGAGAACCACTGGGTGCTGAAACCCGCCAATTCGCGGCAATGGTATCACGAGGTGCTGGGCTGGATGGACAGATGGACCGGCAAATCCGCCAATTGACGGGGTGACGTGTAGGCGAAAGCGCGGCTAAAGCCCTGGCCATGACGGAACTCGCCAAGACCTTCGACCCGGCTGCCATCGAGCAGCGCTGGTACGTGCATTGGGAGGAAAAGGGACTGTTTAGGCCCGATCGCCCGGACGCCGAGCCGTGGACGATCGTCAACCCGCCGCCCAACGTGACGGGCAAGCTGCATATCGGCCATGCGCTCGACAATAGTTTGCAGGACATCCTGACCCGCCATGCGCGATTGAAGGGCAAGGATGCGCTCTGGGTGGTCGGCACGGACCATGCCGGCATCGCGACCCAGATGGTCGTCGAGCGTAACCTGGCCGAGAGCGGCATCATGCGCACGGACATGAGCCGCGAGGAATTCACCGCGGAGATCTGGAACTGGAAGGCACAGTCGGGCGGGGAGATCACGCAGCAGCTTCGCCGTCTCGGCTGTTCGATGGACTGGGCGAACGAGCGTTTCACGATGGACGAGGGCTTCTCGAAGGCCGTCGTCAAGGTGTTCGTCGATCTCTACAATGAGGGGTTGCTTTACCGCGACAAACGGCTGGTCAACTGGGACCCGGGCCTCGGTACGGCGATCAGCGATCTGGAGGTCGAGACGCGCGAGGTGCAGGGCAAGTTCTGGCACCTGACCTATCCGCTTGCCGACGGCAGCGGCACGATTTCGGTCGCGACGACGCGACCCGAGACGATGCTCGCCGACATGGCGGTCGCGGTGAACCCGTCGGACGAACGTTATAGCGAGATCGTCGGAAAGATGGTTCGCCTGCCGATTACCGGCCGCGAAATTCCCATCGTCGCGGACGAACATGCCGATCCCGAGCTTGGTTCGGGTGCGGTCAAGATCACGCCGGGGCACGATTTCAACGATTTTGAGGTCGGCAAGCGGGCAGGGATCGAAGCGCGCGCGATGCTCAACATGCTCGATGCGAAGGGGAGGGTAGCGCAGACCGGGGATGGTGCGATCCCGGACGAACTGATCGGACTCGACCGGTTCGAGGCGCGGACGCGGGTCGTGGCGATGCTGGAGGCGGCGGGTGCGCTTGAGCGCGTCGAGGACCGAGTGATCCAGACGCCTTACGGCGACCGTTCTGGCGTGGTGATCGAGCCTTGGCTGACCGACCAATGGTATGTGGATGCCGCGACGCTCGCCAAGCCAGCGATCGAGGCGGTGAAGTCGGGCGTGATCAGGATCGTACCGAAGACGTGGGAAAAGACGTTCTTCAACTGGATGGAGAACATTCAGCCCTGGTGCGTCAGCCGGCAATTGTGGTGGGGACACCGGATACCTGCATGGTTCTCGGATGACGGCGGCATATTCGTGGCGATGACCGCGGACGAGGCGCAGCGCCAAGCGGGCGAGGGCGTCGCGTTACGCCAGGACTCCGACGTTCTCGACACCTGGTTCTCCTCCGCGCTCTGGCCGTTCGCGACGCTGGGATGGCCGGATAACGCCGCAGAAACCCCGTTCGCTTCGAGCGACGCGCAGGGTTTCTCGACTGCGCCCGAAACGAACGGGGGCGGGGGGCGGGAACCCCAACTTGGTGGACGCTATCCCAATGACGTCCTGATCTCCGGCTTCGACATCCTGTTCTTCTGGGACGCGCGGATGATGATGCAGGGGCTGCACTTCATGGGCGATGTGCCGTTCAGGACGCTTTATCTGCACGGTCTCGTGCGCGCCGCCGACGGGTCGAAAATGTCGAAGTCGAAGGGCAATACGGTCGATCCGCTGGGCCTGATCGACCGATATGGCGCGGATGCGCTGCGGTTCTTCATGGCGGCGATGGAGAGCCAGGGCCGCGACATCAAGATGGATGAACGCCGCGTCGAGGGCTATCGCAATTTTGCGACCAAGCTATGGAACGCGGCGCGATTCTGTCAGGCGAACGGGATCGGTGCGAGCGCCACGCTCGATGCGCCGGAGGCCGGGCTCGCGGTCAACAAATGGATTATCGCGGAGACGATCGGATGCGTTCAGGTGGTCGATCTGGCGCTCGCCGACTACCGTTTCGACGGCGCGGCCAACGCGATCTACCAATTTGTCTGGAGCCGGTTCTGCGACTGGTATCTCGAACTGATCAAGCCCGATTTTATCGATGGCGAGCGCGGCGAGATGCAGGCGGAGAGCAAGACCGTCGCGGGCTGGGTGCTCGACCAGATATTGGTGCTGCTGCATCCGTTTATGCCGTTCATCACCGAGGAATTGTGGCACGCGCTCGCTGACCCCGCCCGCCCGCGGCCTTACGATCTGATCGTGGCGAAGTGGCCGATGACGGATGCCCGCAGCCTCGACCCGGAGGCGGAGAAGGAGGTCGACTGGCTGATCCGGCTGGTCGGCGAAATCCGCACCGCACGGACCGAACTGAACGTTCCGCCGGGCGCGCGAATGCCGCT
Source organism: Sphingomonas sp. (assembly GCA_965219075.1). GTDB lineage: Bacteria > Pseudomonadota > Alphaproteobacteria > Sphingomonadales > Sphingomonadaceae > Sphingomonas. The sequence goes on along the minus strand of CBDCMM010000002.1, from coordinate 120,391 downwards.
CCATGTACGCGGTGCGAACGGAGTTACCCAAGCGCGGCTGCAACGACAAGCTGCGGCGTTATCGAGGCTGGCGCGAGTGGACCCGTGCGATGGGGATGCGGCGGGCGGCGCGGCGCAGGTGCTGGTGGACGAGGCGACGTTCATCCTGCCGCTGGAAGGTGTGATTGACCTCGATGCCGAACGCGCGCGGCTGACCAAGGGGATCGCCGCGGCGGAAAAGGAACGTGATACGCTTGGCGCGCGGCTCGGCAATGCAAGTTTCGTCGAACGCGCCAAGCCCGAGGCCGTCGAAAAGGCAAGGGCGGATCACGCGGACAAGAGCGCGGAGGCCGGGCGGCTGCGCGCAGCGCTCGGGCGGCTGGGATGAACGGGCCGCGCGCTTCTTGCCCTATCTCGCCGGTACGGGGACGCTAGACCCGTGGCCGTACCGCCCGGACGCCCCGGCCAGCGTGATCTGACGACCGGGCCGATCGGCAAGGCGCTGCTGATCTTTGCGCTGCCGACGCTGGCGTCGAACGTGCTGCAGACGCTGAACGGGTCGATCAACACGATCTGGGTCGGGCGGTTCCTCGGTGAATCGGCGGTCGCGGCGACATCGAACGTCAACATCATCATGTTTCTGGCGTTCGGTGCGGTGTTCGGTTTCGGCATGGCGGCGACGATCCTGATCGGGCAGAGCTATGGTCGGCGCGATCTGGACGGGGCAAGGCGCGCATTCGGATCGGCGATCGGACTGATGCTGGCAGGATCGGTGGTCGTCGCAGGTCTGGGCTGGGTGTTCGCGCCCGAAATACTGCGCGCGCTCGCGACCCCGGGCGATGCGTTCGGACAGGCGCTGACCTATTTGCGCGTCATCTTCCTGGGGCTGCCGGCGACGATGATGACGGTGCTAATGTTCATGGGATTGCGCGGCACGGGCGATTCGATGACACCGCTGTGGTTCATGGCGATCAGCGTCGTGATCGATGCCGGATTGAACCCGGTGCTGATCGATGGACTTGGCCCCGTGCCGCGCATGGGGATTGCGGGGTCCGCAACCGCAACGCTGATCGCGAACGTCGTCTCGGTCGCGGCGCTGACTGCCTACATCCACCTGCGCGATCTTCCGCTGCGGCTGAAGGGGGCGGAGATGCGCTACATCCTGCCCGAACCGCGCCTGGTCAGGACGATCCTGGAAAAGGGCGTGCCGATCGGTGCACAGATGCTTGTGCTGTCATCTGCCGGGCTGGCGATGGTCGGGCTCGTCAACCGCAACGGCATCGACACGGTCGCCGCATACGGCATCACGCAGCAACTATGGTCCTATGTGCAGATGCCCGCGCTTGCGATCGGCGCGGCGGTCAGCGCGATGGCGGCACAGAATATCGGCGCAGGAAAATGGGACCGGGTTGCCAGGATCACGCGCTCGGGACTGCTCTACAACAGCGTCATGACCGGGTTGCTCGTCGGGCTGATCCTGTTGTTCGACAGGCCGATCTTCACTTTGTTCATCGGCCCGGGTAGCCCCGCGATTCCGATCGCCGAGCGTATCAGCCTGATCGCGACCTGGGGCTTCATCCTGTTTGGCTGCACGATGGTCCTGTTCGGCGTTGTCCGCGCGAACGGTGCGGTATGGGGGCCGCTCGCAATATTGTTCGTCGCGATGTTCCCGGTTCGCCTGGGCATCGCCTTCGCGATGACCCCGGTACTGGGCGTCGATGCGCTCTGGTGGAGTTTCCCCGCCGGTTCCGGCGCGACGCTGGCGATGGCGGCGCTTTACTACCGCTATGCCGACTGGCGCAAAGGCGTGATGATCGTGCCGAGCCAGCAGGAATGCGAGGAGCAGGCGCAGGCCGGGGCCGAACCGTCGGGAATGCTCAAGCCGGCGGGCTGAGCGGTACCATTACTTCGATAACACCGGCCGCGATTTTGGCGGTGACCGGGGTTTTAGCGAGCACCTCTCCGTCGATCGAGATCGGGAGCGGCGGTTCGGTCGCGATATGGATCGCCTTGCCGCGAAACTCAGTTACGTCCTCGTGGCGAAGATCGAGGCGGAGCATGCTCGCGACCCAGTTGGTGACGAGCCGGCGCTTCACGTGGCCGCGCACCGCCTGGACGACGATCTCGCCGGAATCAACCCGCGCGCTTTCGACCAGTTCGACCCCGCCGTGAAAGCGCCCGTTCGAGATCCGGACCTCGACGACGCGCAGCCGGTCGGCATTCGCGCCCTCGCCCACGATCAGCGTAAAGGGCCTGAAGCGGGTGAATTGATAGGCCGCCCAGCCGAGATAGCCGATCCGCCCAAGAACTTTCTTAAGGCCGTGCGGGACGGTCTCGGCGATCTTCGGGCTGATCCCAATCGCGGCGCAATTGGCGAAATAATCACCGTCGACCATACCGAGATCGATTCGCCTCGGCCGTCCGGTGCGGAACACCTCGACCGCTCCCGCCATGTCGAGCGGGATGCCGAGCGTGCGCGCAAAGCTGTTCGCGGTGCCGAGCGGCAGGATGCCCATCACCACATCCTGTCCGACGAGCAGGTCGACAAGACTGCTGATCGTGCCGTCGCCCCCGCCGAGGATGACGAGATTGGGTTTTTTCGCAAGTGCGCGGCGGACCGTTTCCTCAAGCTCGGCCGGATCCTGCACCGGATGCGCATCGACCGGATAGTCGAGTGCTTCCATCGCCGCGCAGGCGCGCCGGAACATCTTGCGGCCCGATCGCGATTGGGCGTTGACGATCATTGCGGCGCTGGTGATGATCGGCTTGGGCATGACGTCCTGAAACGGCGGGAATGGCTGTCGGCAAATGGGGCATGTGCTTGCGCCGGTTGTTACCATCAAGCATGACACCGGCCATGTCCAGCTACCCCGCCACCCGCCTTCGCCGCACGCGCGCAACTGCGTGGAGCCGCCGCCTCCATGCGGAAACCGTCCTGACGCCCGCCGATCTGATCTGGCCGATGTTCGTGGTTGACGGAGAAGGCGTCGAGCAACCGATCGCGAGCCTGCCGGGTGTGTCGCGGTGGTCGGTTGACGGAATTGTCGCGCGCGGGCACGAGGCGGTAGCGCTCGGCATTTCGTGTGTTGCGCTGTTCCCCTATACCCAAGCGGAGCGGCGGAGCGACGACGGTCGCGAAGCGCTGAACCCCGACAATCTGATGTGCCGTGCGATCCGCGCGCTGAAGGACGCGCTGCCCGATCTGGGCGTGCTGACCGACGTCGCGCTCGATCCTTATACCAGCCACGGGCATGACGGCCTGATCGACGCGGCGGGCTATGTCGTCAACGATGCGACCGCCGAACTATTGGTGGCCCAGGCGCTCAATCAGGCGGCGGCGGGTGCCGACATCATCGCGCCGAGCGACATGATGGACGGTCGCATCGGCATGATCCGCAGCGCGCTGGAGGCGGGGGGACATTTCAACGTCCAGATCATGTCCTATGCCGCCAAATATGCGAGTGCCTTTTACGGTCCGTTCCGTGACGCGGTGGGTTCACGCGGGCTTTTGAAGGGCGACAAGAAAACGTACCAGATGGATTCGGCCAACGCGGAGGAAGCGCTGCGCGAAGTCGCGCTCGATCTCGCCGAGGGCGCGGACAGCGTCATGGTCAAGCCCGGCCTGCCCTATCTCGACATCATTCACCGGGTAAGGTCGCGCTTCGAGGTGCCGGTGTTCGCCTATGCGGTATCGGGCGAATATGCGATGATCGAGGCGGCGGTAACAGCGGGGGCGGCGGAACGCGATGCGATGGTGCTCGAAACGCTGATGGCGTTGAAACGTGCGGGAGCATCGGGTGTCCTGACGTACCATGCAGCGCATGCAGCGACACTGATGGGCGGGTAGATCGCAGTATCAGCTGCGCCCGCAACGGGTCAGGCCTTTGGCACAAGCGCGTTGACCGCCGCGATAGACCGGTCTTCTCGCTCCGATTCTGCAACAGCACGCGCGCGAAGTTCGGCGAGCGCCGGATAAGGCGGCTTCAGGTTGCCGGCCCGCGCACGAGCAACATCGTCGAGCGCGGCAATCAGGTCGGTGAGCGCGGCGCGGTCGACGTCGAGCGTCGCGAAATCCGCCTGGACCGTCAACCAAGGCTCGTTCCCGACCGCTGCACCCCGCGCCCGGTTCGCGCTTCGCCCGGCGCGCTCAAGGTCGCTGTCGAACCCCGAAACGATCGTGTCCAGTTGTTCGGCAAATCCGGCAAGTTTCGCATCAAGCGCCGTGTCGGCCGTAACTGGCCGGGCGGGGGGAGCCGCCGGTTCTTCGAACCCGACCCGCTCGATCGGCCGCACCGCCAAGGACGGGTAACGCGTATCATCGCGCGCACATCCCGCGCCGGCAAGCGCAAGCGGAAAGATCAGGATCAAGCGGATCATCATTCGCGACCTAGGCGGCGCGCCCGGAACGCGCAACACACTTGCCATCGCGGCCACCCGCTTATAAGAGCGCACTTCCAATGCGCGCCCGTAGCTCAGCTGGATAGAGCATCAGACTACGAATCTGAGGGCCGGGCGTTCGAATCGCTCCGGGCGCGCCATTGTTTCCAATGATCTAATCGATGGTTGATGGCTTGATGGCTGCGCTCAGCAGCCAGACAATAGCCGCCGAGATGAATTGAGGCGCGGGGCAGCGGTGCCTGTGGTTTTCTAGTCTTTTTTGCTTCTGGGTGGCGATCCATCACGGCGCAACCTCTATCGAATCATTATCATGGAACACAATTTCGTTATCGCGTCGACAACTTGAGGTGGCATCGTGGTGTTTTGGACTTGCGTCGAATTGAATCCGGCGCGGGTACGCCCGGGCGGTATTTTAAAGAGCCGAGCCGACAATACTCTCGACGACAGAATTAGTCCGTTCCTTCATTTCGCGTTCTACTTCCGGGCCTAAATCACCACCTACCAGGATGGGTACAGTTGTTAGCACTTGAAGCTCAGCGGCGAATAAACTTTTTGGGTAGTTGCTCGCTACCAATCGTACTTTTCGCTCTGTATGGGGTTCACAAATAGAACAGTGCGGAGCGCGGCCGAATACGCGAGACGACAGACAATCTGCCGTGCCTAACGGTGTTTGTCACCTTAAGGAAATTGCGAACGCCGCCGGCCTTTTGCGACGGTTTTTTTACGGCGCGGTCGATCACGTTGTTGTAACGACTCTTCGCCGCTCCAGAGCTCTAGTAAATTCTTGGTGCCCAGAAGAGGACTCGAACCTCCACGGCCTTGCGACCGCCAGCACCTGAAGCTGGTGCGTCTACCAATTCCGCCATCTGGGCCCCAGAAGACATGTTCATCAGGTAGGCGGCGGGCTCTAGGGTAGGGGCGTGAACCTTGTCAACCGACAGCGCACGGGGCAAGGGGCGGGGGGCCGGGGTCGTGTTGGGGCCGTATTGCGGGAGCTTTGTGCGGATGATGAACCGGTTGGTGACGGTGTTCGGCGGCGGCGGGTTCGTTGGCCGCTATGTTACGCAGGCGTTGCTGGCAAAAGGTGTACGTGTCCGCATCGCTCAGCGCGATCCCCGTCAGGCATGGTTCCTGAAACCTCTGGGCGGGCTCGGCCAGACGCAATTCGTCGCCGCGGACATTACCCGTCCCGATACCGTCGCGCGAGCGGTGGCGGGGTCAGACGGTGTGGTCAATCTGGTCGGTGTGCTTGAGGGCGACTTCCGCCGATTCCATGTCGAGGGCGCACGAAACGTAGCGCGCGCCGTCGCTGATGGAGGAGCCGGCGCATTCGTCCAGGTTTCGGCGATCGGGGCCGATCCGGATTCTCCATCTGCTTACGGGCGGTCAAAGGGCGAGGGCGAGCGGGCGGTGCGCGAGGCGTTCGCGGACACGATCATCGTCCGCCCCTCGATCGTGTTCGGGCGCGAGGATCAGTTCATCAACCGGTTCGCCGGAATGATCCGCAAAACACCCGTAGTCCCGGTCATCAAGGCCGATGCGAAATTCCAGCCGGTATTCGTCGCCGATGTCGCCGATGCGATTGCGGCCGCGCTGAGCGATCCCGATACCTTTAAGGGCCACATATTCGAACTCGGCGGACCCGATGTGATCACGATGGGTGCGCTGCAACGCTGGATCGCGGAAACGATCGGACGTGACCCAAAGTTTATCGAGCTGCCCGATGCGGTCGGCGCAACGATCGCGCGCGCAGGTTTTCTGCCCGGCGCTCCCATCAGTTGGGACCAGTGGCAGATGCTGCAGCGCGATAATGTCGTAGCGCGGGATGCCGCCGGGATCGAGGCGTTCGAGGTGACGCCGACCCCGATGGCAGCGGTCGCGCCGGAATGGATGGTCCGTTTCCGTCGCCAGGGGCGATTCAGCCGCCGCGTCGATCAGACCGTCTAGGCTGGGCTATGACGGACCTGTTGAGCGTAATCATCCTTGGCATTGTCGAGGGCGTCACCGAATTCCTGCCCGTATCGTCGACAGGGCATTTGATCCTCGCAAGCGCGCTGCTGGGCTATGACGCAAAATATTGGGCGGTGTTCAATATCGTTATCCAGCTGGGCGCGATTTTGGCGATCGTCGTATTATATTGGCGAACATTCTGGGTCGTGCTGACGGGATTGATGAAGTTCGATCCCGTCGCGATCCGGTTCGTGCGCAATATCCTGATCGCGTTCATCCCCGCCGCGGTCATCGGCCTGATCCTGCACAAGAAGATCGAGGCGCTGCTGGGTCAACCGGTGGTCGTCACCGTCGCGCTGGTCATTGGCGGCGTTGCGATCATCGCGATCGAACGATTGACCAAACCCGGTGAGGTACGCGGCGTCGCCGACATTCCGATCGGCACGGTGATCGGCATCGGATTAATCCAGTGCCTGGCGATGGTGCCGGGGGTCAGCCGGTCAGGGGCAACGATCCTTGGCGCGCTGGCATTGGGGGTCGAACGGCGCACGGCCGCGGAATTCAGCTTTTTCCTCGCCATTCCGACAATGGTCGGGGCGACGACACTTGAGCTTATCAGCAATCGCGCGGAGGTGATGAGCGGGGCGGGCGTCGGGCTTGGCGCAATCGGACTGGGGACGGTGATCGCGTTCGTCGTCGCGCTGATCGTCGTGCGCTGGTTCGTCAATCTGGTCGGGCGGACGGGATTTTCACCGTTCGGATGGTATAGGATCGTCGTCGGCGGCGCGGCGTTTGTCTGGCTCATGATGGGTTGAGGCCTGCACATCCGCTGATCTCAGCAAGCTGCGCCGCCCGGCAGGCTTGGCATTGGGGGCGGGAAATGCATAGACGGGGGCATGTGGCAGCTGTTCCAATTCCCGCTTTGTCCCTTTTCGCGCAAGGTGCGCTTGCTGCTCGGAGAAAAGGGCGTTGGATACGAGCTGGTACGCGAATCCCCGTGGGAGCGGCGCGACGAGTTCTTGGATATGAATCCGGCGGGAGAGACGCCGGTGATGGCCGATCCGTCGCGCGGGATATTGCTGATCGATTCGATGGCGATCTGCGAATATTTCGAGGAGACGGTCGACAAGGCCGCGGCAATCAACGGTACGGCGACGCATCGCGCTGAAATCCGCCGTTTAGTGACATGGTTCGACACCCATTTCTATCGCGAGGTCACGCGGCCGTTGCTCGAGGAACGGATGGTCAAGCGGATCGCGCACCGCGCCGCACCCGATGCCAAGGGGTTGCGCGAGGCGATGAAAGCAGCGGTTAAGCATTTGGATTATACGGATTATTTGCTCGATCACCGCAACTGGCTGGCCGGGGCGACGATGGGGTTGGCGGACCTTGCGGCGGCGGCGCAGATATCGGTTGCCGATTATCTGGGCGGGATCGACTGGAAAGGCCATGAACAAACTGCGCGCTGGTATCGCGGTTTCAAGAGTAGGCCAAGTTTTCGCCCGCTTCTGAGCGAACGGATGGAGATGATCTCTCCACCGAAGCAATATGACAATGTCGATTTCTGATGGCGCTTGCCGGAATTAACCGAGACTTTTTGATGCTTGTTCAAACAAGTCTTTCGACAAGCCCGGCGTAGCGACGATGCGTTCAAGTTCACCACGCATCATGCGAGCGCGATTGTCGTCATAGCGACGCCAGCGGCCGAGCGGCGGGAGCAGTTTGGACGAGGTTTGCGGATTGATCGCGTCGAGCGCGATCAGTTGATCGGCGAGAAAGCGGTATCCGGTGCCGTCCGGGGTGTTGAACGCGCGCTGATTGGCGCCGAACGCGCCGATCAATGCTCGCGCGCGGTTGGGATTGGTGAGGGTGAAGTCGGGATGGTGCGCGAGCGCCTCGACCCTATCAGGGGTATCGCTGCGCGGTGACAAGGCCTGCACCTGAAACCATTTGTCGATGACGAGCGGGTTGTCGCGGTAGCGATTGTAGAAGATGTCGAGCGCGGCCTCGCGTTCGTCCGACGTGCCGCCGGCTAGGACCGTCAGCGCGGCCTGGCGGTCGGTCATGTTGTCGGCCTGATCGAACTGGGTGAAGGCGAGCGATGCGGCATCGGCGGCATTGCCCGCGTCGATATAGGCAAGCGCAACATTGCGGAGGCGGCGTGCAGCCTTTTGCGCGGGCGAATAGATATAGGGAACAGCCGGGACGACGGCGTAAGCGATCCGCCAGCGGTCGGCGAGAAGATTGCCGAGATCATTGCGGAGTGCATCGCGCGCCTGGGCGATCACGTCCGGGTCGACCTGGTCGAGCTGATCGCCGACAAAAGCCTCGGACGGAAGCAGCAGCGCTTCGGCGACAAAAGCGCGGTCGAGCGCTGGATCGTCGAGCGTATTGCGGACAGCATCGATCACCGGGCGATGGTCGGCACTGCCGGTGCGGACAGCCGCAACGAGCGTGTCGAGCATCAATTGCTGCATCGCTTCGTAGCGCGCGAACGGGTCGTCGTCGCAACCGGACAATGCGGCGAGATCGGCGGCGCTACGGTCGCTCTCGATAATAACCGGTGCAGAAAACCCGCGATTGATCGACAACAGCGGGCGTTCGGAAACATTCTCGAACGTAATTCGCGTATCGTCGTCAGTAAGGGTTACGAGCTGCTCTTCGCCGAGCGGTTTGCCGGTTTCGGCACCGAACAGGCGTAATTTGAGCGGGAGCACCATCGGCCGTTTGTCAGGCTGGCCTGGCGTGGGCGGCACGGACTGTTCGAGCTGTAGCACCGCGCGCCCGCCGCCCGCCTCATGCGTCATGTGCGCCGTGACGCGGGGCGTGCCGGCTTGCGTATACCAAAGACGGAACTGGGTGAGATCGATTCCCCCCGCCTCTTCCATGCAGGTAACATAATCTTCGCAGGTCGCGGCGGTGCCATCGAAACGTTCGAAATAGAGGTCGGTCGCGGAACGGAAGCTGGCCGGACCCAAGATGGTCGCCATCATCCGGATGAGCTCGGCGCCCTTATTGTATATCGTCGCCGTGTAGAAGTTCGAGATTTCCTGATAGCTGTCGGGGCGGACGGGATGCGCGAGCGGCCCGGCATCTTCCGGGAATTGCGCCGCGCGAAGCGTGCGGACAGCCTCGATCCGCTGGACCGCGGGCGAACCCTGGTCAGCGGAGAAACCCTGATCGCGAAAGACGGTGAAACCTTCCTTCAGCGACAATTGAAACCAGTCACGGCAGGTGACGCGATTGCCCGACCAGTTGTGGAAATATTCGTGTGCGACGACCGCGGCGATCGCGTCATAGTCATAATCGGTCGCGGTGTCCGGATCGGCCAGAATATAGCGCGAATTGAAGATGTTCAGTCCCTTGTTCTCCATTGCGCCGAAATTAAAGTCGTCGACCGCGACGATGTTGAAGACATCGAGATCATAGACACGGCCATAGACCCGTTCGTCCCACGCCATCGCGAGCTTGAGCGCATCGAGCGCGTGCCAGGTGCGCGGCAAATCGTGAGTGCGAACCCAGATGCCCAGATCGACCGTGCGCCCGTCCCGCGTCGTGAAACTGTCGCGGTTGACGGCGAGATTGCCCGCGACGAGCGCGAAGAGATAGGAGGGTTTGGGGAACGGATCATGCCATTCAGCCCAATGCCGGCCGTTGGCGAGAGTCCCCCGGTCGACCGGATCGCCGTTCGCCAGCAGGACCGGATAGCGCGACGCATCGGCAGTCATGCGGACGGTATAGACGCTGAGGACATCGGGACGGTCAGGGAAGAAGGTAATCCGCCGGAACCCCTCCGCCTCGCACTGGGTGCAAAGATTACCGCCCGAGGCGTAGAGCCCCATCAGCTGGGTGTTCCGGTCCGGCGCGATCTCGACCTCGGTTTCGATCCGGTGCGTCTCCCCGGACAGTGGGATCACCAGCTGTTCGCCCTCGATCCGCCAATCATTGATCGCGGTGCCGTCCACCTTGACGGAGAGAGGTTGCTGCCCCGCGCCGTCCAGCCGGAGAGGATCGTCATGGCGGCCGTTGCGGCGGACGAGCAGGGATGCCGACACCCTGGTGACGGTTGCGTCCAGATCGACATCCAGGCCGGTTTCCGGGACCAGCCATTTCGGCGGCGCATAGTCGCCGCGGTACGTGATATGCGGTTGGGCGAGGCTGTGCTGGACATCAATCATCGTGCGAATATAGAGGTGGGCGCGATCATCGCCAACGGGATCGACGGCTTTGCCCGGACCTCCCCTTTTTGCTAGGCGAGCCAGGATGATCCCTATCCGCTTTGTCCTGTATTTCTCCGCGCTGGCGGCAATGTCGGCAGCAGCACCGGCGCAGGATGCTCCGCTGAAGATCGAGCCGCGCCCGGCCCCGGTCCCGGTCTCTCCCGCAATGCTCAACGCGAAGCTCGCCAAGCCGTTACCCGCGGATCAGGCTGCGATGAAGGCACATGTCCTTTTCCTGGCTTCGGATGCGATGAAGGGGCGCGAAGCGGGAAGCCCGGAATATGACATTGCCGCGCAGTATGTCGCATCTCGATTTTATGCAGCGGGATTGCGGTCGGGCGGCGATGCGGGCGGTTATCTGCAAACGGTGCCGCTCGTCGCGTATCTCTCCGCCGGGGAGGGAGATCTCGTCTGGCTCGCGGGAGGGCGCGAAGATCCCGTCCGGCTGATCTTTGGTGAGGATTATGTGCCGAGCGCCAATCCGGCGTCGGTGGAGACGAGCATTACCGCGCCGGTCGTATTTGTCGGTTACGGAATCGACGCCCCGCAATATCGGTACAACGACTATCGCCGGATCGATGTCAGGGGAAAGATCGTCGCGTTCTTCTCCGGCGCACCCGCACGGTTCGGCGGAGAGGAACGGGCATTTTTCGGGTCGGCGCGAACGAAGGCGGCGATCGCCGCGGGCAAGGGCGCGGCCGGCACGATCACGATTGACAGTCCGGGAAGCCGTCGTCCATTTTCGCGGCTGGTCCAGAATTTCGATGCGGAGAGGATCACCTGGGCAAAGCCCGATGGCACTGGCGCGAGCGATGCGAGCGGCGCGCCGGCACTTGCGACGATCAGCGCGAGCGGCGCGGCCAAGCTGTTCGCCGGAGCCGAGAACGGCTGGGACCGGATCGAGGCTCTGTCGAGCGATGCGAACGCAGGGTACCGCCCCGTCGCGCTGAAAGGCAGGCTGGCGGTGGCAACGCGCACACAGTTCAGCCGGGCGGAGAGCAGCAACGTCGTCGGTCTCGTCCCGGGCAGCGATCCGAAACTGAAGGACGAAGTCGTTATCCTGTCGGCACATCTGGATCATATCGGCACCGGGCGACCGGTCGATGGGGACAGCATCAACAACGGAGCGCTGGACAACGCGATCGGGATCGCATCGCTGATCGAGGAGGCCAAGCGCTTCACCGCCGCCGACGGCAGGCCGAAGCGAACGGTGATGTTCCTGGCCGTGACGGCAGAAGAAAAGGGACTGATCGGCAGCGATTATTTCGCCAATCATCCGACTGTGCCGATCGACAGCATCGTCGCGGACATCAATCTCGACATGCCGATCCTGCTCTATCCGTTCGAGGACATGATCGTTTACGGGGCCGAACGATCGACGCTCGGGCCGATCGTGCGCAGGGCGGTGGAGTCGGCCGGGGTCGAACTGTCCCCCGATCCGATGCCGGAACAGGGCATCTTCGTCCGGTCGGATCATTTCCGTTTCGTGCAGAAAGGCATTCCCTCCGTCTTTTTATGGCCCGGACAAAAAGGGCGCGGCAAGGACGCGGTCGCGCATTTCATGTCGGCCAATTATCATCGCCCGTCCGACGATCTTTCGCAGCCGATCGACTGGGCGCAAGGGGTGCGCTTTGTCGGCGTCAACTACCGGATCGCGCGCGAGGTCGCCGACGCTCCGGTCCGTCCGGTGTGGAACAAGGGCGATTATTTCGGGACGCTCTACAAGGGCAGGATGGCGGCCGAATGAGCCGGTTGTTCGTCTTCGGCCTCGGCTATTCGGCGCGGCGTATCAAGGCGCTGCTGGAGGCCGATGGCTGGCTGGTCGCCGGTACTACGCGGTCGGGCGGGGGGGGCACGATCCGTTTCGACGACGACGATGCGATCGTGACCGAGATTGCGGCGGCGACCCATATCCTAAGTTCGGTGCCGCCGGAGGACGGGCAGGACCCGGTGCTGGTGCAGTATGGCGAAGCGTTGATGCATGCGCGCGGCCGGTTGCTCTATCTGTCGTCGACCGGGGTTTACGGCGATACGGGCGGCGCATGGGTCGACGAGACCGCACCAACCGGAACCGGTCGCCGCAGCGCGCGGGCGATGGCGGATGCACGGTGGCTGGAGCTTGGCGCCAGCGTCTTTCGCTTGCCGGGTATTTACGGTCCCGGCCGCTCGCCGCTCGATCGCATTCGCGAGGGCAAGGCGCACCGCGTCGACATGCCGGACCAGGTGTTCAGCCGTATCCATGTCGACGATCTGGCCCGCGGCGTTATTGCCGGGCTGGATGCGCCCGCGGGCACGTATAATCTCGCCGACGATTATCCGGCATCGCATGACGAGGTGACGGTGTTTGCCGCCGGTCTGCTCGGTCTGCCGACTCCGCCGGTCGTCGGAATCGCGGAACTGTCGCCGATGGCGCAGGGATTTTATGCCGAGAACCGGCGGATCGCGAACGGCAAGGCCAAGCGCGTGCTCGGCTGGCAATCGCAATTCGCCGATTACCGCGCCGGTCTTCGCGCGCTGAGCGCTATGACGAGTCCGACGCCGGCGAGCGCTGCGCCTGCACCCGCGAGCAGCGACCAGCGATAGCCCTCAAACGCGGTTGAAATCAGCATCGCGATGACGGGCACGATCACGCTCGAATACGCCGCCTTGGCCGGACCGATGACGCGGATGATGTTGAAATAGAGGGTAAAGGCAAGGGCGGACGCGAAGACGCCGAGATATACGATACCGGCAAGATAGGCGAAGCGAAGCTCGATCACAGGCGGTCCGGTCAGCCACCAGGCAAAGGCCGCATCGATAGCCGCGCCGAACAGCATAGCGACCGCAAGCATCGGCACCATCGGATAGGCGCGGGCGACCCGGCCCCCCTGCATCACATTGGCGGTCGATGCGGAGAGGATAGCACAGATGGTAAAACCGATCCCGGTCAGGACATGATCAGAGCCGTGCGGGTCCGTCCGCGCCTCGTGGAGGAAGAGCAAGCCGACACCGGCCATTGCGACCGCGGAGCCTGCCAGCAATTGCCGGCCCAGTTTCTGACCGAGGAAAATCCGGCCGAACAGCGCGTTGGGTACAAGGAGGAGCGCGAAGACGACCGCGACCAGGCCGGAGGTGATGTATTCTTCCGCGCGGTAGACGAAATTGAAGTTGAGGCAGAACTGGCTGAGGCCGAGCGCGAGTGCAAAGCCGATCCCGCGCCGGTCAAGCGACCAGCGTTCCCTTCGCACCAGCGCGAAGCCCGTCATCGTCAGACCGGCGACCAGGAAGCGATAACTAACCGACCAGGACGGCGGTACGACCGCAAGCTGGTCCGCGATCACGAACCAGGTAGAACCCCAGATGAGCGTGACGATCGCGAACGGAATAAGGATAGCGGCCCGGGTCGAATTGGGAGGCGAATCCGGTTTTGCGGCGGGTTGCACCGGGATCAGAGCACGCGAATGGCGTCGGCAAGCGGCGCGACCGCGTCCGGGGTTTGGTCCCAAGAGACGACGAGGCGGATTTCACCGGGTGCCCAATCGTAGAAATCGAATCCTTGTTCGCGCAGTGCCGCCGCTTCCTCCGGGGTAGCGCGCAAGAACAACTCGTTGGCCTCGACCGGATGGAGCGCGCGGTGACCGGCGGCTGAGGCGAGAATGGCGGCTGCGGCATTGGCGGCGCGCGCGCAGTCAAGCCAGAGGTCATGCTCGGTCATCGCAAGGATCTGTGCGGCGAGATAGCGTCCCTTTGACAAAAGGAGCCCGGCGCGCTTGCGGCGGCGGCGTGCGGCGTCGGCATGGCCTGGTTTGAAGAAGATCAGGGCCTCCGCGCTCATGCCTCCGTTCTTGACGAAGCCGAAGGTGAGCGCGTCGACGCCCGCGCGCCAGGTGATGTCGGCGACCGGGCAACCGGCATGGGCGACGGCGTTGGCGAAGCGTGCGCCGTCCATGTGGAAGCCCCAGCCGCGGCTTCGGGCGAGATCGCCGATCGCTGCAACCTCATCCGGCTTGTAAACCAGTCCGTATTCGGTCGCGTTGGTGATCGAGAGTGCGCGCGGCTGGACGCGGTGGACGTCGTCGGCAATCGCATCGGCGGCATCCGCGATGCCGGTGGGGGTGAGTTTCGCGCCGTCACCGTCGACCAGCAACAGCTTTGCGCCGTGGGTGTAGAATTCGGGTGCGCCGCCCTCGTCATTCTGGATATGGGCGTCGCGGTGGCACAGGATGCCGCCATAAGGCGGGCAAAGCTCGGCCAGGGCAAGGCAATTGGCCGCGGTTCCGCTCGGTACCCACAGGACCTCAACCTTGGTCTCGAACATTTCGGAAAAACGGTCGTCGAGCGCGTTGCTCCAGCGATCGCCGTCATAAGCGGTGTCGAGATGGTTCGCCCGTCCGATCGCTTCGAGTACGGCCGGATGGACGGGAGCGGCGTTATCGGAGAAAAAGCGCATGGCGTCGCCCTTGGCGGGGTCCGCGGCGGTCCGTCAACCGTCCTAACCCGGATCCGGTGCGGGGGGGACGCCCGACGGCCGCGACGGCGGCGGTACGGGCGGCGGTGACAGCGGGGGCGGAGCCCTGCGGCTGCGTACCGGATCGATCGAGATGCTGCCGTCGGCGCCGCGTCGAAGTTCGATTCCGGCATCGCGCAACCGGTCGGCGGCGGCGTCGAGCGCGCCCGGTACGGCTTGATCGATGAGCGCGCCGACCGGATCGCCTAGCGGTACCGTATCGTCGGGCAGGATCACATCTTCGGACGACGGCGGGGGCGGAGGCGGCGACAGATCGAGCGCGGATTGCATGAAGGCGTGCCAGATCTGCGCCGGGATACCGCCGCCGTGTAATCCGGCATTGGGACTGTTGTCATCGTTGCCGATCCAGACCCCGACAACGAGATCGCCCGCGAAACCGACGAACCAGGCGTCGCGACTGTCCTGACTGGTGCCGGTCTTGCCGTATGCAGGGACGCTCAGCACGGCCGCGCGCCCGGTGCCGCGGATCGAGGAGGAGAGCAGGCTCAGCATATCGCGGCGGACGCGTTCGGGAAGCGTCTTCGGCCCGCCCGCAATCCTGCTGTACCAGGGGCGATCATCTGCGCGGGCGGCTAGGCCGTGCGCGGCGACAGGATAGGTGCCGTTCGCGATCCCCGCATAGGCGGCGGTCAGTTCGAGCAGCGAAACCCCCGACGTGCCGAGTCCGATTGTTGCTTCATTTGCGATCGGCGTCGTAATGCCGAGGTCGCGCGCGGCCTTGATCACGCTGCGTACGCCGACCTCCTGCGTCAGACGTGCCGCCGCGACGTTCGACGAGCGGGCGAACGCGCGGGCGAGCGAGATTTCGCCAAGATAGCGGCCGTCGTCATTGCGGGGTTTCCATCCGGCAATATCGACCGGAGAATCGTCGACGGTCGAGGAGGGTGTCTTCCCGTCGCGCAGTGCGGCGAGATAGACGAACAGCTTGAACGTCGAGCCGGGCTGGCGGCGCGCCTGAACCGCGCGATTGAACGGGCTTTTCGTGTAGTTGCGCCCGCCGACCATCGCCACCACCTCTCCGTCGCGGCGCATCGCGACCAATGCGACCTGCGCCTGACGAAGCCCGGCCTGACGAATCACGCGTTCCGCGGTTTTCTGAAGTTTGGGGTCGAGCGTTGTTTGCACGGTGGTGTTCGTACGCGCATCGTCGACCTGGTCGCGTGCCTGCGGCAAAACCCAGTCGGCGAAGTAGGTGCCGATCGGAAGTTGCTGCGCCCGGTCGGACAGGACGCGCTGAGGGCGAATAGCGCGCGCTTCACGCCGTGTCAGGAAACCGGCGTCCTCCATCGCGCCGACGACCACCGCCTCGCGCGCCTGCGCTCCTTTGAGATTGCCGGTCGGCGCGAGGCGGGAAGGTGCCTTGACGAGGCCGGCAAGCATCGCAGCCTGCCCGATGTTCAACTTGTCCGGGGTCCGGCCGAAATAATGCTTCGCAGCAGCGGAGAGGCCGTAGCTGTTGTCGCCGAAATAGACGTTGGAGAGATAGCGCGACAGGATCTGGTCCTTGGAAAGCCAGGCCTCAAGCCAGAAGGCGATCAGGATTTCGCGGATTTTGCGCGCGAACGTCCGGTCCGAATCGAGGAAGGCGTTTTTCGCCAGTTGCTGCGTGATCGTGCTGCCGCCTTCTCGCACGCCGCCGGAGCCGAAATTATGGACCGCAGCGCGAATGATGCCGCGCGGATCGATGCCCCAATGCGAATAGAAGCGCCGGTCCTCTATCGCGACGAAGGCGTCGCGGACGTGCGGGGGAAGGGTCGCCGCGTCGACCGGTTTGCCGATGATCGCACCTCGGCGGGCGATCGGCGAACCGTCGGCCGCGGTCAGCGTGATCGAGGGCGGGGTCAGCGGCTCGAGCGACTGCGACAAGGGAGCGGTGACCGCGAGCCAGCCGATCGCGATGATGAGGAGGACGATGAAGACGGCAAATCCGCGTACCAGCCAGCGCCATAGTTTCGTCCGGCGCGACGGGGGTGGTTCGCCCGATTTGGGTTGGAGCGGAGAGCGGTCTGGTAGCGCATCGTCGGTGCCGGACCAAAACGGTTCGCCGCCGTCCTGTGCATAGCGGAGCCGCACGCGGTCGACCGGGATGCGGTCGCCGTCGGAATTGTCGGGGAAAATGCGGTCGTCCCAGCGATCGGCCATGTGGTGTATTAGTGCCCTAAGACGGCGCGATCAATCCCCGCGTTCAAACGGTCACCTGTTCGCCGAGTTCGAGCACTTTGCCCGGAGGGATGCGGAGGAAGTCGGTCGGATCGCTGGCGTTGCGTTGCAGAAACATAAAGATGCTGTCCTGCCATAGCGGCATGCCGTGATTTGCGTCTGGTTTCAAAGTGTTGCGACCGATGAAGAAGGATGTCTGGAGCGCGCCGATACCGCGCGCCTTGGCCTCGATGTCCAGATCGCGAGGAACGTCTGGCGATTCCATGAAGCCGTAGGTCAGTGTCACGACCGAGAAATTGTCATCGATCCGGGCGACTTTACGACGTGCATCGGCGTCGACGACGGGCCGGTCGGCGTTGCGTATGGTGACGATCAGGTTGCGCTGATGCAATACCTTGTTGTGCTTGAGGTTGTGCAGCAGCGCACCGGGGGCTGCGTCGGGGTTGGCGGTGAGAAACACGGCTGTCCCCTCGACGCGCTCGGGCGGGCGTTTCGCGAGCGCGGCGGCCAGGTCGCTCATCGGGATGCTTTGATCCTGTTCGAACGCGTTGACGATCCGGCGACCGCGGACCCAGGTAAAGATCAGCAAGCCGATGGCCGCACCGATTACCAGCGGCACCCAGCCGCCCTGGATCACGCGCAGCAGGTTCGCGCCGAAGAACATCAGGTCGATCGCAAGGAAGGGGATCACGACCAGCATCGCCCAACCGCGCGACCAGTTCCAACGCTGACGGACAACGATGTAGGCGAGGCAGGTTGTGACGACCATCGTTCCGGCCACTGCGATGCCGTAAGCAGCGGCCAATGCCGACGACGTCCGGAACTGAACAACGAGCAGCAGAACGCCCGCCAGCATCAGCCAGTTGATCGAGGGCAGATAAATCTGACCCATAAAGGCAGCCGAGGTCTGGCGAATACGAAGACGGGGCAGCAAGCCAAGCTGGATCGCCTGTTGAGTCAGCGAGAATGCACCGGTAATGATTGCCTGACTAGCGATTACGGTCGTCAGCCCCGCGAGCACGACGAGGCCGGGGCGGACCGCGACCGGCGCCATCAGGAAAAACCAGTTCTGGTTGACGAACGGCGTGCCGGATGCGGTTGCGCGTTCGAGTGCTGCAAGCGCGAACGCGCCCTGACCCAGATAATTGAGGATCAGCGCGGGAAAAACGAGCGCGAACCAACCGATGCGGATCGGCAGCGGACCGAAATGCCCCATATCCGAAGTGAGTGCCTCCGCACCGGTAACGGTCAGGAACACGGCACCGAGCACGACCATCCCGGTGATGCCGTGGCCGATGAGGAAGCGGATGCCGTAACCGGGGAAGATCACGCGAACGATCGAGGGTGCGTCCGCGATATGCCAAAGTCCCAGCCCGCCGATCGCAACGAACCAGATAATACAGACCGGGCCGAACAGGCGGGAGACCCGCACCGTCCCGCGCGACTGGACGAGGAACAAGGCGATCAGGATCGCGATCGTGAATGTGCGGACTGCCGCGCCGTCGATATGCGGTGCCAGAACCGGAACCGTCTGCAGCCCCTCCATCGCCGAGAGCACGGACAAAGCCGGCGTGATGACGGCGTCACCGTAAAACAGGGCCGCGCCCGCAGCCCCAAGAAACACGGCGGCGCGCGAGCTTCGTCCAAGCGCGCGCCTTGCAAGGGCAGCGAGCGCAAGGACGCCGCCTTCCCCCTGATTATCCGCGCGCATCAGGAAAATGACGTATTTCAACGTGACGATCAGGATCAACGACCACAAGGCAAGGCTCAGCACGCCGAGGATCTCGGAGGCGTCGATACCGTCCCCGGCAGCGGGTGTGAGTGCATCGCGAAACGCGTAGAGCGGGCTCGTCCCGATATCGCCGAAAACAACGCCGATCGCGCCAACGACCAGGGCGGCGAGAATTGGCCGGCCGGAATCGCTTTCGACCCCCGGAACCGCCGCATCGGGAGTGTGCTCGCCCGAACCGATTTCGGAGGTCGGAAGGGGATTGAAACCCGAAGCGTCGCTCATGCCGCGTTCATTGTTCCCGCCATTATCGCGCACGCTTTACCCGCATATGATCGGCAAACAAGCAAATTGAGGATCGACGGTGCGCGAGCGAAACAGCCTTCCTGTTGGGCAAGGCATTTCGGGAATGACACGGGATAAACGCCGCGGGATGCCAATCGCCAGCAGACAGATGCTTAATGAAAGCGATTGGAGTTCGGCTGTTTTAAATATGTTCCAAAAATTGTGAGTTTTGCATTAGAAACGACCGGATTTGGTGGTTAGCGCTCGGGCTGCTTTACGGCAGTGCCATCTCGAAAACAGACATTGCAGATGCCCTGTTGTTCCTGCTATCAGTTGGCCCCCCTGTGCTCAAGCATCAAGAGTAACCCTTAGAATATACTGAGCGGAAAAATTATTAAATTACTCAGAACAGTGCGCTCCGGCATTCGTGGCATTACTTTTTCATTAACTTTACAGATTGATGCTATCTCAATTAGTCGTAGTTAGTCCTTCTGCATCTTTGCAGGAGGGTATGATGAACAGGGGGTTTATCGGTAGTGCGGCGCTTTTGGCTCTGATGAGCACAGCTGCCCAAGCACAGGAATATGTTCATTGGTCGGCACCAGTGACGACGGAGCAGGCATCGCGCGCCTTGTTTTTCCCGATGGGAACGCCGTTGAAGCTGACAACGCGCACCGAATTATCGACGAAATACAACAAACCAGGCGACCGTGTTTATCTCGAAGTCGCTGAGCCGCTTTCCTACCAAGGTCAGGTTATCCTACCCCGTGGTTCGCTTGCGGTCGGTGAAGTCGCTCGCGTCCAGCGCAACGGTCATTTCGGCAAAAAGGGCAAGCTGGGCGTCCGCCTACTTTATGTTCAAACACCGAGCGGTCCTGTCAAGATTAACGGACAGGCGACGGACGAAGGGACAAGCGGAACAGTAGTGTCGTTTGCTACCATCGCTCTAGTCAGCGTCTTCGGGTTTTTCGTGCACGGCACCAGCGCGAACATTCCGGCGAGCACACCCGTAAATGCGTTCCTTATGGATGAACTGACGTTCAACGCCGCCCGTCAGCGGCCCCAGGTCGCAATGACCCAAGCGCAACCTGATTTTGCCGAGGGAACGTCTAGCGGACGTCAACTGCCAGCGATTTTCGACCCAAGCGCTTTCGGCAGCCCCGGCTCTCAGTCGGCACAACGTTAATTATTGTCGGCGGCAACCAAGCATAATTAAGGCGGCCGCTGAGCGACCGCAACGCGGATAGAGCGTGCTGTCATAGGCGAGCGCAAATGGCAAAGTTCGCTGGACGACCGCTTCCAGGACGAAGAACTTACCGCTTGAACGGCGATAGCTGGGGCGTGAGCCGACCGGCTGCTTTTCGAGCAGCGGTCCAGGCCGCACGAAGATCGCCGGGCAGCGGCGCTTGCAACTTTGGTGGCCGGGGGGCAGAGCGGCGGCGATGGTTCCCTTTTCGTTCGCTGGCCGGGATTTTGTCGCGTTGGATGGCGGGGCTGTGTTCTGGCCCGCGCAATCCGCCTTGCTGGTCGCTGATCTTCACCTGGAAAAAGCAAGCTGGTTCGCCGCGCGGGGGCAATTGCTGCCGCCTTATGACTCGGTTGCGACCCTCAGCAAGCTGTCGCGGCTTTGCGTTGAATTGCGACCGCGATACGTCTGGTGTCTGGGCGACAGTTTCCATGACCGGCGCGGATGCGACCGGCTGTCCAAAGATGCGCAGGAGCAATTGCGCGCGATGACGTCGGCAGCCGAATGGATCTGGATTACCGGCAATCACGATGCGGGAATGATCGACCGGTGTGGCGGAGCGGTGGTCGAGGAGGCTGTGGTCGACGGTATCGTGCTGCGCCACGAAGCCAGCGCGATCGAGGATCGTCCGGAGATTTCAGGACATTTTCACCCCAAACTGCGGATCAGGGTACGCGGACGATCTGTCGCGCGAAACTGCTTCGTCGCCAGCAAGACCAAACTGATCCTGCCGGCTTTCGGTTCAATGACGGGTGGACTGGACGTCACACATCCCGAAATTCGCCGGGCGGTCGGTGCCGCCGAGGCTCTGGTTCCGGTCGAGGCACGCCTGCTGAGGTTTCCGATCGCGGCCTAGGTGGCGATCGAGGGAAAAGCGGCCTTGAATGCCGCGACCTTGGGCTTGTCGAACGTCACGATGTACGGATGCGTCGGGTGCTTGTCATAGAAATCCTGATGATACGCCTCGGCCGGGTAGAATTTGCCGGTCTCGATCTTGGTCACGATCGGCTTTGCATAGACATGCGCGGACGACAGCTGCGCGATATAGTCACGTGCGACCTTCGCCTGTCCGGGGTTTTGCGCGAATATCGCGGAGCGATAACTCGGTCCGTGGTCGGGGCCCTGATAGTTCAGCTCGGTCGGGTTATGCGCGATCGAAAAGTATACGCGCAAAAGCGTCGAATAGCTGACGATACGCGGGTTATAGGCAATCCGGATCGCCTCTGCATGACCGGTCGTCTCGGTCGATACCTTCTCGTAAGTCGCAGTATCGGCGGCACCGCCCGCATAGCCAGCAGTGACGGCGGTGACGCCCTTCACCCGCTGAAATACGGCCTCCATACCCCAGAAGCATCCGCCCGCCAGCACGGCGGTCTGAACGCCCTTATCAGCCGGAAGCTGAACCTTTGCGGCGGGAATGACGACCGCCTTTTCAGCGCTGACGCCAGAAAGCGCGAAGAGGGCTACGGCAGCGGTGGTCGTGGCGGCGATGGCAAGTTTGATCATGATAAGGATATGGTCCCGTCAGGGCGCCGGTGCAACGATGGCAGCCTAGCGCGCGATGTGTGTCGGTGCATCATTCGCTCGCAAGTCCGGTCCGGTTACAGGATGGAGCGCGACCAGCCCGATCGCACCAAGGGCGAAACCGGCGGCGAACTGACGCAGAAATGAAGATTTAAGAATATTGAGCATGTTTCCGTTCCGGCCACACCCCGGCCTCTCGCCGCGTGCGCCTAGCTTATGGCGAATGACCCGATTGTCATTCGTTCGATCGAACAACATAGATCGTATGTCCAGTGCCGGATCGCAAGAACCGTTTTAGAAAAGCTGAATTAACGAAGCGTGGCGACGCCGTTCATCGACGCATGCGTTCCGCGTCGCTACCCGGCAATTTACCGCAGGGCGGCGCAGGCGTCCTGGATACGGGTGCAGGCCTGTTCGAGAAGCGCGGTCGAGGTCGCGTAACTGATCCGCATGGCGGGAGAGAGTCCGAACGCCGCGCCTTGCACGGCGGCGACGCGGGCGTGGTCGAGCAGATAGGCGACAAATGCCTCATCTGTGTCGATCGTTCTGCCTTCGGGTGTCTTGCGACCGATCAGACCGGTGAGTGCGGGATAAGCGTAGAATGCGCCCTGAGGCATCGGACATACCATTCCGGGAATTGCATTCAGCGCCGAAACGACGAGGTCGCGGCGTTCGCGAAAGACGGCGTTGCGGCCCTGCAGAAACTCCTGATCGCCGGTCAATGCGGCGGTGGCCGCGGCCTGAGCGACGGAGCATGGATTGGAGGTCGATTGCGATTGAAGCTTGGCGATCGCCTTGATCAACCAGGGTGCGCCGCCCGCGAAACCGATCCGCCAGCCGGTCATCGCATAGGCCTTTGAACAACCGTTGACGGTCAGCGTCCGGTCGTAGAGTTCGGGACAGACCTGAGCGATCGTCGAGAACTCGAAGTCGTCGTAGATGATGTGTTCGTAGATATCGTCGGCAAAGATCCAGACATCGGGATGACGTGCAATCAGGTCACCGAGCGCGCGCAGTTCGGAATTCGTGTAGCCGACGCCCGTCGGATTGGAGGGGGAGTTGATGATGACCCATTTTGTGCGCGGCGTGATCGCGGCATCGAGCGCCTCTGGCGTAAGCTTGTATCCGCGCTCCACACCTGCCGCGACGAAAACGGGAACGCCGCCGGTGAACTGGACGACGTCGGGATAGCTGACCCAATAGGGCGCGGGAATCACGACCTCGTCACCCGGGTCGAGCGTCGCGACCATCGCGTTGAACAATGTCTGCTTGCCGCCGACATTCACGGTGATCTGATCGGCGGTGTAGGCGAGGGTATTGTCGCGAGCGAACTTGCCGATGATCGCGGCCTTTAGCTCTGGCGTGCCGTCGACATTGGTATATTTCGTCTTGCCGTCGCGGATTGCCCGGATCGCGGCATCCTTGACAAAATCGGGTGTGTCAAAATCGGGCTCGCCCGCGCCCAGCCCGATGACGTCGATGCCCGAACGCTGCAATTCCGCCACGCGTGCGGTGACGGCGAGTGTCGGCGAGGGTGCGATGCGGCCAAGTGCGGCGGATGGGTGCATGGGCGTGTCGCCTTATCGGAAGAGTCCCGGCGAGCTATAGCGATGCCGTGCGCGGCTCGGCAAGAACGGCGGGGATGAGGCCGCGTAACGCGTTGCCGATGAAGAAGCCGTCTGTTAGATCGGCGGCGCGCAACCTGCGCTCAACCGCGTGGCCGCTCTCGATCAGTCCGGCGCGCAGGATACCCGGGAGCAGCGCATCGTCGAGCGGCGGGGTCAGCAGTATGTCGCCAACGGGTACGAACAGCGAGGTAAAACTGCCCTCCGTCAAATAGCCGTCGGGGCGTTCCAGGATAATTTCGAAACGGCCGGTCGCGCGGCGGGCTCGATCATAAAAGCTGCGATCGCTGGTCTTGTGGCGGAGACGGAAATCGGAGGATACGACGGGGAGGGGAACGATCGCAACCTCCACCGGCCCTGCGGGGCAGTCGGGCATGGGCGTTACCTCGACCGCGGTTGCGCCTGATCCGGCGAGGAGAAGGCGGATGCGTTTGGCTTCCTGGAGACGGAAGGTGGCGGCTTGCAGTTCGTTGCGAACCGCGTGACGATCGCAGAAAAAACCCAGCATTTTAGCGCTTTTTTTCAGTCGCGCCAGATGAGCTTCGAGCCGGAGGATGCCGCTTGAAGGATCGAATGCCATTGTTTCGATCAGATCGAACCGGCGCGCGCCGACGGTCATAAAGGCCGCCTTGGCGAGACATTCGTCCCATTCGTCATCGACGTGCGAATCGGCGACGATGCCGCCGCCCAATCCGATTACCGCCTCATTTCCGTGACCCGGGATCAGGAGGGTACGGATCGCGACGTTGAATTCAGCGTCCCCGCCCGCGTCGATCCGGCCAATCGCGCCGGTATATGAGCCGCGCGGCGGGCCGCGTTCGATTGCATTCAGCGCGTTAATCGCGCCAATCTTGGGCGCGCCGGTGATCGATCCGCACGGGAAAAGAACGCTCAGGGCATCGACGGCGTCGAGACGGGGGGCAAGCGTGGCGTATACCGTCGAGACGAGTTGATGGACGGTCGGATAAGTTTCAACTTCGAACAGGCCGGCGGTGTGGACGGTACCGGGCAGGGCGACACGCGAAAGATCATTGCGCATCAGATCGACGATCATCAGATTTTCGGCGCGCTGTTTCGGATCGGCGGCAAGCCGCTCGCGCGCGTTGCGGTCCGCCTCCGCCGTATCGCCGCGCCGCGCGGTTCCCTTCATCGGGCGGCAGGTCAATCGCTTAGCGTCAAGCCCGAAGAAAAGCTCCGGCGAGAGCGAGAGGATCAGGTCGTCACCGGTGTCGACGACGGCTGAATAGCGCGCGGCGGATGTGGCGCGAAGCCGGGCGTAGAGTGCCAGCGGGTCGCCTAGAAAGCGCGCATGAGCGCGAAAGCTGAGATTGGCCTGATAAAGGTCACCCGCGTTTATCATCGCGAGGATCGCGGCGAACGCCGTGTCATACGCCTCCCGGCAGATCGCGGGTTCGGGAGCGTCGATCCAAACACCCGCCGGGTCGGGCAACATCGCCGCAACATCATCTGCCGCAATCGGTTCATAACGCTCAAACAGACCGAACCAAAGCAATGGGACCGGCGATGGCGGCAGCGGGCAGATCGCCGGTTCAAGCGCGGCCGCAGCTTCATAGCTGAGAAAACCGGCGGCATGGAGGCCGCTTGCGCCCGCAGCGCGCAGTTCGGAAAGCGCCGGTGCGACGGCCTCTACTCTATCGGCACGAACGACATGGACCGGCGCGCGGTAAAGGCGGGCGGGTGTACCGCCGGGGCGCGCGTCGTCGAGCAGGACAAACGGAGTAGTTTCGTCGGCGAGCATCATTCAGGGGAATGCACGCGGACGGCTTTGCATCGCAAGCCGAGATTGTCCGTGCGGGACAGGCCACCTATGTCCCAACGCATGACCAGCTCTCCCCTACGTGCCGTGATCGTGCCGGTCACGCCGATCCAGCAGAACTGCACCTTGCTGTGGTGTACCGCGACGATGAAGGCGGCGATCGTCGATCCCGGCGGTGACCTGCCGCAGATCAAGGCCGCAATCGCCGACGCGGGTGTGACGCCTGAAAAAATTTTGCTGACGCACGGGCATATCGACCATGCGGGCGGCGCGAAGCGGCTGGCGGACGATCTGGGCGTGCCGATCGAGGGGCCGCACGAAGCGGATCGTTTCTGGCTGGCGCGGCTGGAAGAGGACGGACGCGCTTACGGGATCGAGGGCGTCGTGTTCGAGCCGGACCGCTGGCTGATCGAGGGCGACAGTGTCACGGTCGGCGACCTGACGCTGGATGTGTATGAGACGCCCGGTCATACCCAGGGCCATGTCATTTTTCATCACCCGGCATCACGGTTCGCGCAGGTCGGTGACGTGCTGTTCCAGGGATCGGTCGGGCGGAGCGATTTGCCCGGCGGCGACCATCAGCAGCTGATCCGTTCGATCGTCGGCAAATTATGGCCGCTGGGTGACGATACGGCGTTCATTCCCGGCCACGGCCAGCCGAGTAATTTCGCGCATGAACGCCGCACCAACATGTTCGTCAGCGATGCGGCGCTCGCCGCCTAGCGACGCTCTGCGGCGGTCTTGTCGCGAAGCGCTTTGAACTCAGAACCGGCGTTCCAGGTCGGCCATTCGTCCGAATAGGCAAGCTGGCGCCCGATCCGGTAATAGAGATCGACGTCCTCGGCCGCGCCGCGCAGATCCCAGTCCGGGGACCAGGCGTCGCAGGTCTGATGGTAGCATTGCATATAGGCGTCGAGCCATTGCTGACCGGCCGCGCGACCGCCCTCGACAAGATCGGGCGCGCCGCTGATCGCCATCAGCAGCAGGGTCGGAACACCGCGCTTGGCAAGCGAGAAATGATCGGCACGATAGAACAGCCCGCGTTCGGGCAGCGCCTCGGGCGTGACGGCGCGGCCCTGCGCCTTCGCAGCCGAACCGAGCATGCCTTCCAAACTGTCCTGACCGACTCCGACCAGCATCACGTCCTTTGCAGGGCCTGCGGTTTGCAGAATGTCGAGCGTCATGTTCGCGACCGTCGTGGCGACCGGATAGACCGGGTCGACCGCATAGGTTTCCGACCCCAGCAGGCCGCGTTCCTCCGCGCTCCAAAGACCGAAGACGATCGAGCGGTCCGGCGGCGGCGCGGCCTTGAACGCACGGGCGAGTTCCAGCACGCCCGCGACTCCCAGCGCGTCGTCGTTGGCGCCGGGACGTATCGTGCGGCCCTGTTCGTCGGGCTTGCCCTGACCATAGGCGTCCCAGTGCGCGCCGTACATCACGGTCTCCTGCGGCCGGGTGCGGCCCGGGATACGGGCAAGGACGTTGACGCTGTCGACGCGGTCGTGCGTGACGGGGATGTCGGCCGAAAAGCTCTGTCCGGTGAGAGCAACGGGCCGGAAATCCTTGCGCCGGGCGGCAATGCGCAAGCGGCCAAGATCGAGTCCCGCCGCCTTGAAGACGGCCGCGGCGGTATCGCCCTGCAGCCACCCCTGGACGAGGATGACGGAACCGGGGTCCGCGCGAACGATATCGTAATTCTCCCCCGCAGGCGCGGTGACGGTGGCCCAGCCGTACCCTGCGCCGGGTGTGTCATGGACGATCAGCGCGCCGATCGCACCGCGCCTGGCGGCTTCTTCGAACTTGTAGGTCCAGCGGCCGTAATAGGTCATCCGGCGATCACCGAACTTGCCTGCGGCGTCATCACCGGGCTTAGCCTCAAAATCGGGATCGTTGACCAGGAAGACGGCGATCTTGCCGTGGAGATCGACGCCCTTAAAATCGTCCCATCCGCGTTCGGGCGCATTGACGCCGTAACCGACGAATACCAGCGGTGCGGCGCTGATACTGAGCCGATCAACCGGACGGACGGTGCTGAGATAGATGCCTTTACCCTGTTCGAGCGCTGAGCGCCCGACGCGCACCGTGCCGTTACCGAGCTGGGTTCGGACCAGAGGGACGGACTGGGTCCAGCTGCCACCCTTGGCGCCGGGTTCGAGGCCGATTTGTTTGAATTGATCGATCAGCCACGCGACGGTTTTGCCCTCGCCCGGCGTCCCCGGTGCGCGACCGCCAAAGGCGTCGGAGGCGAGCGTCCTGACGTCGGCCGACATGCGATCGGGCGAAATCGGACCCTTAACGGGCGCTGCGGCAACGGTTGCGAGCGCGGCTGCGGCGAGAAGGACAGGGCGGATCATGCGCGGCTGACCGCGGGAACGATGACGCCGGGCGGGGCAATCCTACGTTCGCCCTGCCACGCGATCAGGACCGCCCAGCCTGCAAGGAGGATCAGCACCACCCAGGTGCCAAGCGCACCGCCCGCGCGCAGGGGGTTGGGCTTGGCGATCGACATCCCGAGACCATGTGCGAGCCGCGCGATGATAAAGATCGCGCCCAGAACCCAGAGCAGCAACGGCGAGCCGCCGGCGATCTCTATCGCGGCGATCAGGATCAAGATGAACGGCGCATATTCGACGAAGTTCGCCTGCGCGCGCATCCGAGCCTGTAACACGGGATTTTCCCCATCGCCGACGAGAATTTTCTGCCTCATGCGGACTCCGACGATACGGACCGCAAGCCAGATGTTGACGATGGCGGCGGCAGCGGCAACCGTGAGAGTAATGGGAAGGATCATGGTTGCTCCTGTTGCGGCGGGTCATGTTGTGCCACCGGGTCCGAACGCTTGCAACATGATGCGAAATCGCTATAGCGCGACGCTTCGCGAAGTATCCGGTCAGCGGGTCGCCCGAGCAACCTTCCCCGGCGGGGCGGGCTGTGACAAGCGTTCGTCCGGATCCGAGTTCTGTCAGTCAATTCAACAAGGTGCCGCAATGGCCGTCCCCAAAAGAAAGACATCGCCCTCCAAACGAGGCATGCGCCGCAGTCACGATTCGCTTTCCATCGCCGCGTTTCAGGAATGCTCGAATTGCGGTGAGCTGAAACGCCCGCACAATCTTTGCGGTGCCTGCGGCCATTATAACGGTCGTGAAATCCTGTCGGTCGGGGGCTGAGCCTAACCGGACGCCGGGGGATGCGCCGTGCCCGATAGCGCCTTGATCGCCATCGATGCGATGGGAGGCGATGACGGGCTGGCGGTGATGCTGGCCGGAGTTGCCCATGCGCATGCTGCGCGTGAGGGGATGCGCTTCCTGTTGGTTGGCGACGAAACGCTGATCACAAATGCGCTCGCTGCGCACGACGCTCTCAGGGGCGTGACCGAGATCGTTCACGCGCCCGAAATCGTCGGACCGAACGACAAGCCGAGCCAGGCGATCCGCCGCGCGAAGCGAACGTCGATGGGCGTCGCAATCGACCTTGTAAAAAAGGGTCGCGCCGCCGCCGCGGTATCGGCGGGCAACACCGGCGCGCTGATGGCGATGGCGAAGGTTTCGCTAAGAATGCTTCCGGGGATCGACCGCCCCGCGCTGGCGGCGCCGATGCCGACGCTGGGCGACAACGACGTCATCATGCTCGATCTTGGCGCCAATACCGAGTGCGATGTGCGCAATCTGGTCCAGTTCGCGGTGATGGGGGCGGCGTTCGCGCGGTCGGCGCTGGATCTCGACAGCCCGCGCGTCGCCCTGCTGAATATCGGCAGCGAGGATCAGAAGGGGACCGATTCGATCCGCGAGGCGGCGCGGCAATTGCGTGGCGCTTCGCATCTGCCGATGACCTTTAACGGCTTTATAGAGGGCGATCAGCTGGCGCGCGGCGATGTCGACGTGATCGTCTGTGATGGTTTTGCCGGCAATATCGCGCTGAAAACCGCCGAGGGCACGGCGCGTTTCGTCGCGGACCTGTTGAAGCGTGCCTTCAAGAGTTCGGCGCGGTCCAAGATCGGGTTCCTGATCTCGCGTCCGGCGACCGAGTTGTTGCGCGGTCACCTCGATCCGAACAACCACAATGGCGCGGTGTTTCTCGGGCTGAACGGGATCGTCGTCAAAAGTCATGGCGGTGCTACGCCGCGCGGGGTGGCGACCGCGATTCATAATGCGACCAAGATGGTCAAGAACGACCTGACGCGGCGGATCGCCGACGATCTCGGCAATTTCGAGGCGACGGCATGATCCGGTCGGTCCTGATGGGCACGGGTTCGGCGCTGCCCGCCCGCCGCGTGTCGAACGCGGAACTGGCAGAGCAGGTGGACACCAGCGATGAGTGGATCGTCGAGCGGACGGGCATCCGTTACCGGCATATAGCCGGACCGGACGAGACGACGGCGACGCTTGCTGCCGACGCCGCGAAGGCCGCGCTGGCGGCGGCGGGCATAGAGGCTGCGGATATTGATCTGATCGTGGTGGCGACGGCGACGCCGGACCAGACCTTCCCCGCGACCGCGACCAAGGTGCAGGCGGCGCTGGGTATCAACGATTGCGTCGCGTTCGACGTTGCGGCGGTGTGTTCGGGGTTCCTCTACGCAGTCCATATCGTCGACAGCATGATCCGCAGCGGTGCCGCACGACGGGCGCTGGTCATCGGCGCGGAGACGTTCAGCCGCATTCTGGATTGGGAGGACAGGGCGACCTGCGTCCTGTTCGGCGACGGCGCGGGCGCGGTCGTGCTGGAGGCGCGTGACGAAGAAGCGGCAGGCGCGGGGATCCTCGCATCCCGGCTGCACGCCGACGGACGTCACAACGGCCTGCTCTATGTCGACGGCGGTCCGTCGACGACCGGGACCGTCGGCAAGCTGAGGATGAAAGGGCGCGAGGTCTTTCGCCACGCGGTCGTCAATCTTGCCGACGTGTTGACCGAGACGCTTGCGGTGGCGGGGATCGTGCCGGAAGACATTGACTGGGTCGTGCCGCATCAGGCGAACGCGCGTATTCTTGACGCGACCGCGCGCAAGCTCGGCTTGCCGGGCGAGAAGATGATCGTGACCGTCGATCAGCACGCCAACACCTCCGCCGCGTCGGTTCCGCTGGCGCTTGATGTCGGGGTACGCGATGGGCGTATCCGCCCCGGGCAGATCATCGTGCTGGAAGCGATGGGTGGCGGGTTTACCTGGGGCGCGGCGGTCCTTCGGTATTGATCCGAGTTTTTTTAATCGACCGATAATACCGCTTTCTAACATGGGCAGGGTTTGATAAGCTACGCCGCGCAAGGGGACGCGGCGATGTTGATGAAGGCGACGGGGACTTTAACACGCGCCGATCTGGCGGAGGCGCTTCACCGTGAGATCGGGCTGTCTCGCGCTGATGCCTCGGCGGTGGTCGAGCAAATCCTGAAAGAGATGTGCGAGGCGCTGTCGAACGGAGAGAACGTCAAGATTTCGGGTTTCGGAACCTTCATGCTTCGCGACAAATGCGAACGCATGGGGCGCAATCCGAAAACTGGAGTCGAAGTGCCCATAGCGCCGCGTCGCGTGCTGACATTTCGAGCGAGCCAGATGATGCGTGAGCGCATTATGAGCGCGCGGTAGCCCTGCTCATGCAGCCTCCGGGCAAGGCCGAGGGGGCATTCAAGACGATCGGAGAGGTGGCCGCGCAAACCGGGCTGGCACCGCACATCCTGCGCTATTGGGAGACGCGTTTTCCGCAGTTGCGCCCATTGCAACGTGCGGGCAACCGCCGCTATTACAGAGCGGCGGATGTCGAACTGGTGTTGACGATCGACCGGCTCGTCAACCGGGAGGGCTATACGATCCGCGGGGTGCAGCAGATGCTGGCAACCCCGGCCTCGCGTGACAATGCGATGTTCGACGTCGGGACGGCGCTGCGCCGCATCCGCGACTCGCTGGCGCGGGCAATCGCCGCCGACGATCGGTAGCGTTCAGTTGCCCGCGGGCAAACCCAGCTGCCACACCTTTGGCCGGCCGGTCGGTTTGGCGACTCCGTCCAGCCGGGTCGCCTTGATAAGCCGGATCGGCTTCAGGATCATCTGACCGCGCATCGCGCCGCTGCTGCCGCCGGTGGGGAGCGCAAGAATTTGTCTGACCGTCGCCATGCCGCCGACCACATGTCCGAACGCGGCATAGCCGAGATAATCACCGCGCGCGTCCATGCCGGGGGCGGGTCCGACGGTAATGACGAAATTGCCGCCAGCCGACGACGGGTTCGATCCGCGCGCCATCGATACGGTCGCGTCGAGGTGGTGGATGCCGGTCCTTGCGGTCGATTCGAACGGGAAGGACGGGAGGATGCGGCGCGCGTCGGTCTGGATGCCGCCCTGAATGAAGCCGGTGCCCGCCTTGTACTTGCTGCGCGCGGACCGGTAGAACCGGGTGCCGTCGAAGCGACCGTCATCGACATAGGCAAGGAAATTGGCACTGGTCCGCGGAGCATGCCTGGTATCGAGCGCGATAATGATCGGGCCTGCATTGGTGTCGAGGCGTACGCGAACGAAGCCCGACTCTCCCGCTACGATCGGGGCCGGGACGAGCATCGTGATGAGAAGAAGCGCGATCAGTCTGAGCATGATGGGGAATTCAGGTCCTTAGAAAGGTCAGATGCGTTCGACAACGCAGACGACATCGGCGGCACGAAGCGCGGCGATCATGCGCATCAGCTGGTGGAGGTCGTAAACCTCGACATCGATGACGTTGGTGTGGAAGCGTGCGTCGCGGGCGTCGAGGCGAACGTTGATGATATTGGCCTTGTGCCGGCCGATGATGGTGGTGACCACGCCGAGCGCGCCGGGTTCGTTGCGGACCATGACCGAGATGCGGGCGGTCGCCCCCTCGGTCGCGTCGCCCCAAGACAGGTCGATCCAGTCCGCCGCGTCCGCCGATTGCCCGGTCAACTCGCCCAGCGTTTCGCAAGCGATCGCATGGACCTCTATCCCGGCGTCCGGCCGTCTGAGGCCGACGATGCGGTCGCCGGGGACGGGATGGCAGCAGGCGGCAAGGTGATAGGCGACACCCGCCGTCAGGCCGCGGATTGAGATGGCGCTGGATTGCGGTGCGATCGCGGCGACATCGGCACCGGCCGAGCCCGGCATCAGCGCCTCCATCACCGCGGCATCGGGCAGCGTCCGCCGCGCAATCGCGACCATCAACGCAGCCTCATCGGCGAGTTTCAGGCGTTTGAGCGCGTGCCCCATTGCATCGGCACCGATCTGCGCAGGCAGGCGCGTGACGATGTCATCGTAGAGTTGGCGGCCGAGCGCGACCTGTTCGTCGCGCTCCTTGTGGCGCAGATGACGACGGATCGCAGCAAGTGCCTTGCCCGTGGTCGCAACACCTAACCAGCTCGATTGCGGGGTCTGCGCGGCAGAGCGGAGAATTTCGACCTGATCGCCGTTTTCGATCCCGGTCGAAAGCGGAACGACCCGGCCGTTGATCTTGGCCCCGACCGTCTGGTCGCCGAGGTCGGTATGGACGCCGTATGCAAAATCCACCGGCGTCGCGCCCTTGGGAAGCTGGATCAACTCGCCCGCCGGCGTAAAGGCGAAGATCCGGTCCTGGTACATCGCCATCCGCGTATGTTCGAGAAGCTCCTCGGGACTGGCGGCGGTATCGAGAATTTCGACAAGGTCGCGAATCCAGCGGACCTGCGTATCGGGACGCGGCGCGCCCTGTTTATAGGCCCAGTGCGCGGCGAGGCCGAATTCCGCCTGCGCGTGCATCGCGCGGGTCCGGATCTGGATTTCGACACGGGTATGCTCGACCGTAACGATGCTGGTGTGGAGCGAGCGGTACCCGTTGCGCTTGGGGGTCGAGACATAATCCTTGAACCGGCCAGGAACCATCGGCCAGCGGCGGTGGATGATGCCGAGCGCGCGGTAGCAATCCTCTTCGCTCTCCACGATCAGGCGGAACGCCATCACGTCGGACAGTTGTTCGAAACTGATGTGCCGCTCGGCCATTTTGCGGAAGATCGAATAGGGATGCTTTTCCCGGCCAGATACATCCGCTTCAACACCCGAACGCTCGAGCAGCTGTTTCAGCGTGGCCGAAATCCTGTCGATCTTACCCTCATCGCCCTGTTTCAGTGCATCAAGGCGCCGGGTGATCGACTGATAGGCGTCGGGTTCAAGCTGTTCGAAGGCGAGCGTCTGCATCTCCTTCATGAATTCGTACATCCCGATCCGCTCGGCTAGCGGTGCATAGATGTCCATCGTTTCGCTGGCGATCCGTCGCCGCTTTTCGGGCTTCGCGATGTGATGGAGCGTCCGCATATTATGCAGCCGGTCCGCAAGCTTGACGAGCAACACGCGGATGTCGTCGGACATTGCGAGCAGAAACTTGCGCAAATTTTCCGCCGCGCGTTCGCTTTCCGTCTGCGCCTCGATCCGCGACAGTTTCGTTACGCCGTCCACCAACCGTGCAACGCTGTCGCCGAACAAGCGCGTGATCTCCTCCGGGGTGGTGAGCGTATCTTCGATCGTGTCGTGAAGGATCGCGGTCGCGATCGTTTCATCGTCAAGCCGGAGGTCGGTCAAAATGCCCGCCACCTCGATCGGATGACTGAAATAGGGGTCGCCTGACGCGCGTTTTTGACTGCCGTGCGCTTGCATCGAAAAGACATAGGCGCGGTTCAATAACGCCTCATCGGCGGAGGGATCGTAGTCGAGGACGCGATCGACCAGTTCATATTGGCGCAGCACGGCCGCTAGATGCCGGGCAAACACGGGGTATTGCAACATTTTTGCGCAAACGTCGCGCTTGACGGCATCAATAACCGAAATCGGAATAGATGGCACTACGCGGAAAGGTGAACCTGATCTCACGGTTGGTGAAATCGATCTTCACGATGCGAAACAGCCTGAGCGCATCCATGCCCAGCAACATCGCGGGTTTTTCGGCGAGCCCGAGCCGGTCGAATGCCGGCCCATCGGCGATTGCGACCGGAACGTTCGCAAAACCCACGCCGCCGATGTCGAGCCGGTCGAGCACATAGGCATTGGCAGCAAGATTCTGGCCCGTCACCGAGGTGATCGAGATCGGCCCAACCATGCGCGGGACGGGGCGCATCGATGACAAAAGCGCCCGGTTGCCGATGCTGGTTGGGGATCCGGTATCGACGACGACGGCAATTTTCATGCCGTGATATTGCGCATTGCTGACGATCAGCTGACCGAACACGGACCGCGCGATAACGACGATCTCTCCGTTCGCGGCCGGGACGCGGCGCTTGGCGGACGGCTTCAGGGTCATCACATGTTTGGTGAAGTCGATCGAGACCGCCTGACCCTGAAGCGCGTCGACGCCCAGCATGCCCGCCGCACCGATGTTCGTCGCAAGCAAGGCCGGGGCCTCGATCGTGTCCTGAAGTACGGTGCTGAAACCGAGCGCAGGAACGATGACGGTTGAAACATCGCTTGTACCGGTCAGCGCGATGATCCGGCGGGCGGGACCGGCGCCGAGGCCCAGAACGCCCGCCAGTTCTCGCGAGACAACCGTTCGCTGCGAGCCGGTATCGATGATGAAGGGCCATGGTCCGCGACGATTGATCGTGACGGGAACGGTCAGGCGGCTTTGCGCATTGCCGAGCATCAGCAGCGATTCGCCGGGCAAAGGAAACGGTGGCGGAACGGGGGCCGGAATCACAAGCTGTGCAGCCGCCGGGGCCGCCACCAGCAGCGCGGCGATGCCTAAAAGCCGCTTCATAATCAGCAGCATGCGCGTTTGATGCCAGCCGGTCAATCGGGGGCCCGGTCAATCGAGGGCCCGGTCAATCGAGGACCCGGTCAATCGAGGCGCATCGCCTCCGCCGCCAGCGCCTCCGCTTCGATCAGAAGAGCATCGTCGCCGCGCGCGGTCGAAACCTTTTCACGACCGATCAGCACGAGGACCGGAACGGCGAGTGGGCTGACGCGGTCGAGATCGATATGGATCATGGTCCGGCCGGCACGTTCGAGCAACGACGCCAGACGTCCGACATCGGTCATCCGCGCGCGGGCATCTGCCCAGGCAGCCTCGAGCAGCAGGTGGCCGGGTTCGTATTTTCTGAGCACGTCGTAGATCAGGTCGGTCGAGAAAGTGACCTGCTTGCCGGTCTTGCGTTTGCCCGGATGCTGGCGCTCGACCAGGCCGCCGATCACCGCGACTTCCCGGAAAGCGCGTTTCAGAAGATGGGATTGCTGTACCCATTCAACGAATTCATGTTCGAGAATATCGGCGGAAAACAGCGGACAAGGATCGGTTACGGGTTTGGCCGAATAACACGCGATCGCATAGTCGTTGGCGACGAAACCAAGCGGATCGAGCCCCATCGTTTCCATCCGCCGGGTGAGGAGCATGCCGAGCGACTGGTGTGCGTTCCACCCCTCGAAGCTATAGGCGACCATGTAGTTGCGCCCCTCTCGCGGGAAAGTCTCGACGAGAAGCTGGCCTGGATCGGGCAGGACGGAACGCGCACGCTGGATTTCCAGCCATTCGCGCACATCGCCCGGAAATCGTGACCATTCGGCAGGGGTGGCAAGGAAGCGTCGTACGCGATCGGCGAGATTGGTCGACAGCGGCATGCGGCTGCCGCCATAGGTCGGGATGCGTGCCTCTCTCGTAGTTGCGCGCACGATCAGATCTTCTGTGTCGATCGTCATCACCTCAAGGCTGAGGCCCGCGAAGAAAAACGTATCGCCTGCCGACAGCTGGGCGGCGAACCCTTCTTCCACCTTACCCAGCGTGCGGCCGTTCTTGAACCTGACCGACAGCATCGTCGCCTCGACGATTATTCCTGCGTTCAACCGGTGCTGTGCGATAAAACGGGGGTGTGCGACGCGCCATGATCCATCGGCATCACGGGTCAACCGCTTGAACCTGTCATAAGCCTTGAGGCTGTAGCCGCCGTCGCTGATAAAACCGAGTACGCGGTCAAACAGGTCGGCACTGAGGGCCGAATAGGGCAGGGCGGAGCGGACCTCGTCAAGCATCATCGCCTGATCGAACGGCGCGGCACAGGCGCACGCCATGAGATGCTGAGCCAGCACGTCGAGCGAGCCCATTCGGAAAATATCGGGATCGAGTTCGCCCGCCACGACCGCGTCGAGCGCGGCGCGAGCTTCAAGATATTCAAAGCGGTTGCCGGGAACGAGGATCGCCTCGCTCGGTTCATCGAGCCGGTGGTTCGACCGGCCGATCCGCTGCAGGAGCCGCGACGAACCTTTCGGCGCACCCATCTGGATGACGCAGTCGACGTCCCCCCAATCGACACCAAGATCGAGGCTGGCGGTCGCAACCAGCGCGCGCAGCCGGCCCGATGCCATTGCGCCCTCGACCTTGCGGCGCGCCTCCAGCGCCAGGCTGCCGTGATGAACGCCAATCGGCAGGTTCATCGCATTCACCTTCCAAAGGTCCTGGAAAATCAACTCGGCGAGGCTGCGCGTGTTGCAGAAGACGATCGTAGTTTTGTGAAGTTCGATCTCCGCCATTACCTGTTCGGCGGCGTAGCGCCCCGAATGGCCCGACCAAGGTACGCGGTCCTGGGGCAGCAGAATATGAATGTCAGGATCGGCACCCTTCTGACCCTCAACGAGCGAAACGGTGTCGATGTCGCCGTGAGGAGCCAGCCAGGCGCGATACCCGTCGGGATCAGCGACCGTCGCCGACAGGGCGACCCGGCGCAGCCCGGGGGCAATCCGCTGCAGCCGTGCCATCGCAAGTGAGAGCAGGTCGCCACGCTTGCCGGTCGCAAAGGCGTGGACTTCGTCGACTATCAGGGTACGCAACCCTTCGAACATCGTGAAGCTGTCGGGATAGGACAGGAGCAGCGATAGCGATTCGGGCGTCGTAAGCAGAATTTGCGGCGGTTTCACGCGCTGACGCGCCTTGCGATCGCTCGGCGTGTCGCCGGTGCGCGTTTCGACGCGGATGTCGAGGCCCATTTCCTGGATCGGGCCGATCAGGTTGCGTTGGATATCCACCGTGAGTGCTTTCAGCGGTGAAACATACAGTGTGTGAAGGCCGTTTGCCGGTGCGTCGATCAACTCGGCCAGCGTCGGCAGGAAGCCGGCGAGCGTCTTGCCCGCGCCCGTTGCAGCGACAAGAAGTGCGTGGTTACCGGCGCGAGCTTCCGCCAGCATCGCGCGCTGGTGCGACCGCGGATGCCAATTGCGTGCGGCAAACCAATCGTCGAGCGGCGCGGGAAGCGGCGGAGGTTCGGTCAGCGGCGTTTGTCGCGTTCGTTCAGCTCCTTACGCAACGCCTTCGTCGCACGTTCGGTCGTTTCGATCGGGACGTCGGATCGCCGATTTCGGATCCTTGCCCATCCCATCGCTCCTGCGAGCGCGAACGCTCCGACGAACACGATTGCAATCCAGAACCAGCCGACAACCATATTTTTAAACCCTACCCAGCTTTTCATGACAAACGAAACCCGGGGCGCGTTCGATCCGGTGCCACGGTCTCGTTTCGTGCGTATTTAACCTATGGCAAAACTAGGCGACTGGATCGCACCGCATCCGCACGGCATCTATGTAAAGCCTGCCGATGCATGGATCGACCCGTCCGTGCCGAGCGCGAAAGCGCTCGTTACGCATGGACACGCCGATCATGCGCGCGGCGGGCACGATGCCGTCTGGGCGACGCCTGAGACGCTCGCGATCATGGACGCGCGCTACGGCGAACAGGCGGGTCACCCGGTTGCCTATGGCGAGACGATCCGGATGGGGCCGCCCGGACCGGACGGCGTCGATATCGGTTACGTCCCGGCGGGCCACGTGCTCGGCTCGGCGCAGATCGTGCTGGACCACCGGGGCGAGCGAATCGTGGTCTCGGGTGATTACAAGCGCCGCGCGGACCCGACCTGTACGCCGTTCGAGCCGGTCGCGTGCGACGTGTTCGTGACCGAGGCGACCTTCGCGCTTCCCGTATTTCGCCACCCCGAAACGGGCGACGAGATCGACAAGCTGATCGCGCGGCTTCATGCCAATCCGGAACGCTGTGTGCTGGTCGGTGCCTATGCGCTCGGCAAAGCGCAGCGTGTGATCGCCGAGCTGCGCGAACGCGGGCATCAGGCACCGATTTATATCCACGGTGCGCTTCAGCGTTTGTGCGATCTTTACGCCGAACACGGCGTCCGGCTAGGCGAATTGATCCCGGCGACGGGTGTGGCGAAGGCCGCGATGGCGGGGCACGTCGTCATGGCCCCGCCCTCCGCCCTGAACGACCGCTGGTCGCGGCGGCTGCCAGATCCGATCACCGCGATGGCGAGCGGATGGATGCGGGTACGTCAGCGGGCGGTACAGAAAAACGTCGAATTGCCGCTAATCCTGTCCGACCATGCCGATTGGGACGAACTGACCGACACGATCGCGGAAATCGCGCCCAAGGAAGTCTGGGTCACGCATGGCCGGGAGGAGGCCCTGGTTCACTGGTGCATGACGCGACAGATCAAGGCGCGTGCGCTGGCGCTTGTCGGTTACGAGGACGAGGACGAGTAGCGGCTTGCGCCTTGTACGACGCTCCGCAATGATACGGCGTCGCATCCCGTCCGAAAGGCCAAGTCGTTGAAAACCACGCTCGCCGCGCTTCTGATCGCCGTACTTCCCGCCGCCGCCGCCGCGCAAGACAAGCCCAAGGCGGCCGACGCCAAGTCGGTCGACGAGATGAACAAGGAGGTCGTGAAGGACGAAGCGGTCGCGGGCTATGCCAACGCCCCCGTTGCCGAACAGGCCTTTACGCACAAGGACAGCGTAAGCGTCGACGGACGCCGCTTGCCCTATACCGCGACCGCGGGGACGCTGACGATACGCGATACCGAGGGCAAGCCGACCGCAAGCATGTATTATACCGCCTTCACACTTGACGGGACGAAGCCGGGGACGAGGCGTCCGGTGACGTTCTTTTACAATGGCGGGCCGGGTTCGCCGACGCTGTGGCTGCTGATGGGATCGTTCGCGCCAATGCGGGTCAAAACCGCAAACCCCGAATTCATCCGCCCCGCGCCTTATGATTTCGGCCCGAACCCGAACACATTGCTCGACAAGACGGACATGGTGTTCCTGGACGCGGTCGGCGCAGGCTATTCGCGTCCGCTCGGCACGACCAAGCCCGAAGCATTCTACGGCGTCGACGAGGACGCCGATGCGTTCGCCAAGGGGATTATCCGCTACGCGACAAAATACGGGCGCTGGAACAGTCCCAAGTTCATTTTCGGGGAAAGTTACGGCACGACGCGATCGGGCGCGCTCGCATATCAGTTGCAGGACCGCGGCATGGCACTGAACGGGGTTGTGCTGCTGTCGTCGATCATGAATTACGGCTATCGCCAGCCTGGGCTTGACCAGGTTTATCTGAACTATCTGCCGAGCTATGCTGCGACCGCCTGGTATCACAAGAAAATCGCCAACTCGCCCGCCGATGTCACGACCGCGGTCGCACAGGCGCGGGCCTTTGCCGTCGGTCCGTACATGACCGCGCTCGCCAAGGGTCAGACGATCACGCCTGCCGAGCGTAAGCGGATCGCAGCGCAGATGAGCGCGCTGATCGGTGTGTCGCCCCGGTTTATCGAGGAGAACAACCTCAGGATCGATCTGCCGCGTTTTCAGAAAGAGTTGCTGAGAGGCGAGCGGCGTACGATCGGGCGGTTCGATTCGCGCTATATGGGCGTCGATGTCGACGCGGCGGGGGAGCGGCCGGAGACGGACGCATCATCGGACGCGATCTCGGGTGCGTTTATCGCGACGTTCGAGGATTATGTGACGCACACGCTCGGCTACAAGACGGAGATGCCGTACCGTTTGTCCGCACGCGACGCGCCGGGCTGGACATGGAACTGGAAACATGACGCGCCGGGGCGCGGCGGTGAACAGAATGTACCCAATACAGCGGTCGATCTGGGCGCTGCGATGCGGGGCAATCCGTATCTGCAAATACTGTCGCTGAACGGCTATTACGACATGGCGACGCCGTTCTTTGGAACCGAGAATGATCTGGGACACATGATGCTCGAGCCCGCGCAGCAGCCGAACCTCCAATTCCGCTATTATCCCGCCGGGCACATGACGTATCTGAACCCGGATGCTTTGCGGCAAATGAAGCGCGACCTCGCGGCCTGGTATGATCAGGCGGTCGATGCGGCGCGTTCGGAAACGCCCCCGGTACCGGCGAGCGTGTCGGCGTCCGACACTCCCGCAATCGAGCCGAATTGATCGTCGCTGCAATGGGGGACGGATGACGGGAAAGGATGACCCGTCGCGGGTCGTCCGTTAAGGCCGTCTTATGTTCGACCTCGACGCCTATCTGACGCGTATCGCGCTTCCCGCGCGTGTCACCAACGATGCTGCCGGGCTGGAGCGCTTGCAGCGCGCGCACCGCCTCGCGATCCCGTTTGAAAATCTGGACGTGGCTCTCGGACGTGAAATCCGTATCGACAGCGCATCGGTCTTCGCCAAGCTGGTCACCGCGCGGCGTGGCGGCTATTGTTTTGAACATAACCGGTTGTTCGGTGACGCGCTCGCCGCACTCGGGTTTGCAAGCCGTCCGCTACTGGCGCGGGTATGGCTCGGCGTGCCTGCCGGGGGGAATGTCCCGCCGCAAACGCATACGCTCAGCCTCGTCGAGATCGACGGCGATCCTTGGATTGCAGATGCGGGCTTTGGCGGCAGCTATTCACCGCCGATGCGGCTTGCCGAGGGTTTCGAGACGATTGCCCCCGATCGTGCACGATTCCGGCTGGAGCGGAATGACGATCACGGCTGGATGTTGTTGCGCGATGGCGACACGGCGGCGACCGATGGTCGCGCGCAAGGCGATGGCTGGCAGCGGCAGTTCAGCTTCACGCTCGACACTGTCGCACCCGCCGATCTCGCGCTGTCGAACCATTGGACATCGACCGCGCCGGGCACGCGCTTCACGACTACCGTCGTTGCAAGCATCGCGCTGCCCAACGGTTTCGCAAGCCTGACCGACCGGGCTTACCGCCGCAAGTCGGGTGATGAAGAACGATTGTCCGAAATCACCGACGGCCGCGTATACCGGATGCGGCTCGGTATGATGTTCGGTATCGATCTGACGGCGGACGAAGTCGCCCAGCTGGTACTACACTGACCGCAGCCCTTACACTTGCTCGCTAGCCAGCAGTTCGGCGGCGTCGAGCCCAAGCAGATCGATATGCTCGCTGATCCGCGGCCAATATTCGCTGACGAACAGCCTGCGCTCACTTTCGCGCAACCGTTCTGCGGCACCGGGTAGCACGAACATGCCGACGCCGCGGCGAACCTCGACATAGCCGTCATCCTGAAACCCCTGATAGGCTTTGGCGACGGTCAGCGGATTCGCACCGTTTTCCGCGGCAAAGGCGCGGACCGAGGGGAGTTGATCGCCCGATTTGTAATCGCCCCGCAGGATCCCCGCCGCAATTTCGCCGCGAAGGCGAACATAAACCGGGCTGTCCTCGCCGCTAAGTGCTGTCATGCTGCCTTAATACAGCAACGGACCGCGAAGTCGAGTCACCATGGTCGTGAAACGACGTTCAAATCAGGCCGCGGACGCTCGTCGAGATTGCGCGACGGCGTGCCAATAAAGATGAATCCTGCAATTCGTTCCGGCGCGGAACCGAATGCGTCACGCACCGCGTCGGAATAGGCGGGCCATCCGGTCAGCCAGCCGCCCGCAAAACCCATCGCACCCGCGGCGTGGAGCACGTTCATGCACGCGGCGCCTGCGGATAATTCCTGCTCCCATACCGGTATGTGGCTGCCGGTCTTCGGCGATGACAGGACGACGATGAGCGATGGCGCCTGATGGGCGAATTGTTCCATCGCCTCGATCTCGAGCCGCTTCGCCTCCGGGCGTTCGGCGCGGTAGGCATCGGTGATGAGCGCTGCAAGCGCGTCGCGCCGATCCGCGGCGACGGTGACGAAGCGCCACGGTGCGAGCTTGCCGTGATCGGGGGTCCGTGCGGCGATCTTAAGCATCGTGCTCAACTGCTTATAGTCCGGCCCCGGCGCGACAAGATCGCGCGGCTTGCCCGACCGGCGAGTGGCGAGGAGCGAGAGCGGTGTTGAGGCGTCGTTGAACATGGCCGGGGAGATAGGCACGCGCCCCGGGCATTTACACCCGGCGTTTCGCCGCTAGGTTGAGCAGATCATGCTCAACGGCAAAGCCGGGGCCCGGTTCGATCAAAGGGGACAGCCCAAGTGGGTTTCAAGACTATAGCGACGTGGAACGAGGGCGACTGGATCGCCGCCACGGCCGCCATCGCGCTCTTCGCAGTGCTGGCATTCGGACTATCGCTCAGTTCGCGTAAATCGGAAGAGGTCGTCGGCCATCCCAAGGGCCTGTTCGTACTGTTCTACGCCGAAATGTGGGAGCGCTTTTCCTATTACGGCATGCGCGCACTGCTGATCCTCTATCTGACCAAATTCTGGCTATACGATGACGGCAAGTCGAACCTGATCTACGGCGCCTATACCGCGCTCGTCTATATAACTCCCGTGCTCGGCGGTTACCTCGCCGACCGTTATCTTGGGCAGCGCAAGGCGGTGTTCTACGGCGGCATCCTGCTGGCGATCGGGCACGGCTTCATGGCGTTCGAAGGCATGACAGGCGTCACCGATCCGCTCGTCAAACAGGCCGATCCGATCATCAACGTCTTCTGGCTGGCGCTAGCGCTGATCATTGTCGGCTCCGGCTTTCTAAAGGCGAACATCTCGGTGATCGTTGGCCAGCTCTATCGCCTCACCGACACGCGCCGCGACGGGGCGTACACGATCTTTTACATGGGGGTGAACACTGGAGCCGCACTGGGTACAATCCTGGTCGGCTATCTTGGTGAGACGGTCGGCTGGGCTTATGGTTTCGGGCTTGCCGGGATCGGAATGATTCTCGGTTTGATCATCTTTGTTGCGGGCAAGCCGGCGTTGAAGGGCCG
The DNA here is from genome assembly GCA_965219075.1 of Sphingomonas sp. Classification (GTDB taxonomy): domain Bacteria; phylum Pseudomonadota; class Alphaproteobacteria; order Sphingomonadales; family Sphingomonadaceae; genus Sphingomonas. The sequence continues at coordinate 77,082 of CBDCMM010000002.1, read as the reverse complement.
GGGGGAGCCGCCGGTGCCTCTCGCGCGCAATCGAGAGATTACGCTCTATGCCGTCGGTCTCGCTGCGGTCGCCGTAATCTGGTTCCTGATCCAGTATCAGTCGGTGGTCCAAAGTCTGCTCATAGTCTCCGGCGTCGCGATGCTCGTCTATACCCTGTACGAGGCGTTCAAACTTCCCAAGGAGCCGCGCGAACGCATTTATGCGATCCTGTTCCTGATTGCGCTTAACCCCGTATTCTGGGGCCTGTTCGAGCAGGCGGGGGGAAGTCTAAGCCTCTACACCGATAAATTTGTCGATCGGGGCGGCGTGCCGACCAGTCTCTTTCAATCGATCAACCCCATCTATATCGTTCTGCTAGGTCCGGTCTTTGCGGGTCTGTGGACGGTACTCGGCAAGCGCGGACTCGAACCATCGACGCCGGCCAAATTCGCTTATGCCCTGGCGCTGGTGGGCGCCGGTTTTCTTGTGTTTGTTCTTGGTGCGCGCGGGGCAGGGATCGGAGCAGCAACGCCGGTCCTCTTCGTGTTCCTGATCTACCTCCTCCACACAATGGGCGAATTGTGCCTCAGCCCGGTCGGCCTGTCGGCGATGAACCGGCTGGCCCCGCTTCACCTTGCAAGCTTCATCATGGGCGCGTGGTTCTACATGACCGCGGTGGGCAACTTCGTCGCAGGCAAGATCGGCGAGGCGACCGGCGGTGAAAACGGCGAGATGACGCAGGCGGGAACGCTCGACATCTATTGGAAGATCGGTATCGTCACCATCGTCATCAGCGTCGTCGTGCTGGCATTATCGGGGATCGTTAAGCGCTGGATGCATGTCGACACGCTTGAGGATCGCGCGGAACTTGCCGGGCAGGCCGAACTGGGCGAGCCCGGCGCGGCGGGGTTCCGGACGTCGGACGAAACGCGCTGAGCGGCTGACGATCTCGCGCTGGTTCGATGGTCATGGAGGCGGGCATTTGGCGCTAAGGCTAGCGCCCGCCGACAAGTGCTTGATCGCGCAACCCCCGCCAGACGCGGACCAGTTGCGCAGTTTCGGACACATCATGGACGCGGAATAGTTGAACCCCGGCCTCCAGCCCCTTCATCGCAAGGGCAAGCGAACCCGCCAGGCGGTCCGATACAGGCGCCTCGTTCGAGAGCGCGCCGATCAGCCGCTTGCGACTGACGCCCAGCATGATCGGGCAGCCGAGCGCGTGGAACATCGCCAGTGAATTGATCAGCGTCAGATTATCCGCCAGCGACTTGCCGAAGCCGATGCCCGGATCGATGATGATCCGCGACCGGTCGATGCCGCCCGCAACCGCCACCTCGATCCTGTTCTCTAGCCAGTCGAACACCTCGACGGCCACGTCGCTATAAGTCGCCCGGCCATGCCCGCCGCTTCTCGGATCGGGCGAGTGCATCAGCACGACCGGGCACCCGGCCCGCGCAACAACATCGAGAGAGCGTTCGTCCCACAGCAACGCGGACACGTCGTTCACGATCTGCGCGCCCGCGGCGAGCGCCGCTTCCATCACCGTTGCCTTGCGGGTGTCGACCGACACGACCGCGCCGCCTGCCGCCAATCTTTCTATCACGGGAAGGGCGCGCGCTATCTCGTCGCCGTCCCACACGCTTGCCGCGCCGGGCCGCGTCGATTCGCCGCCGACATCGACCAGCGCGGCACCGGCCGTCACCATATCGACCCCGGCTGCTGCCGCGGCGGCGGGATCTTCGCTGTGCGCCCCGCCGTCCGAAAAGCTGTCAGGCGTGACGTTCAGGATGCCCGCCACCAGCGGTTGATCGAATCGCAGCGTCCGGTTGCCGAGCGTCAGCGGGGTACGTATCCGCGTGATTGCGCCGTGAAGCGCTGACGCACGGTCGCCAAGACTTTTAACCTCGGCAATCGGGATCGTTCGCCGAATCCCGCCCTCAATGACCTCATAGGCAGCAAACCAAAGCATTCCCCCCGCCAGTCGCGCGACGTCGTCACGGCCGACCGGGCTGTCGACGAACTGGACGGGGCGGAGACGCATCTAGGGCTGTGTTGCCAGCAAATAGGTCTGACGCAGCGCGTCGATCGGCACGAATTTCCCCGCCGCCTCATAGTGCCAGAACGTCCAGCCGTTGCACGCAGGAGCACCTTGCAGCACCGCGCCCAGCTTGTGGATCGATCCCGTCTGTCCACATTCGCTGAGCAACGATCCGTCCGCCCTGATCGTGGCGCGCCAGCGGCGTTTGGTATCCGTCAGGACCGTACCGGGCATCAGGTATGCATTTTCGACCAAGATGCCGAATGCGACCTTGGGCCGGGCGCGGGGACTCATCATCGTCGCAAGCGCGGATTCATCAAGCGGCAGGGCGGCGGCGATGCGTTCCTCTGCCGCTGCGATATAATCAGCTTCCCGCTCGATCCCGATCCAGCGCCGCCCGAGCCGTTTGGCGACCGCTCCGGTCGTGCCCGTCCCGAAAAACGGATCGAGCACGACGTCGCCCGGTTTGGTGCAGGCAAGGAGGATGCGGTAAATCAGCGCTTCGGGCTTCTGCGTTGGATGAACCTTCTGACCGTCGCGCTTCAGCCGTTCCTGACCGCCGCAAATCGGAAACTCCCAGTCGCTGCGCATCTGCAGTTCGTCGTTAAGCGTCTTCATCGAACGATAGTTGAAAGTGTATTTCGCTCGTTCGGCTTTGGATGCCCAGATCAGCGTTTCATGCGCGTTGGTAAACCGTGTACCGCGAAAATTAGGCATCGGATTCGCCTTGCGCCAGACGATGTCGTTGAGGATCCAGTATCCGAGATCCTGCACGGCCGCGCCGACGCGAAAAATGTTATGATAGCTGCCGATCACCCATAAAGTTCCGTCATCCTTGAGGACGCGTTGCGCTTCGCCCAGCCATGCGCGGGTGAAGGCGTCATAGGCGGCGAAGGTATCGAACTTGTCCCAGTCATCGGTGACCGCGTCGACATGGCTGCCATCGGGCCGGAACAATTCGCCGCCGAGTTGCAGATTATAGGGCGGGTCGGCGAAGATCATGTCGATCGATTTGGCGGGAAGCCGCTTCATCACGTCGATACAGTCACCGCGCATGATGCTGTCGAGCGCAAGCGGCGCTACCCTTATCGAAGAGCAGGGTCGTGCAATCGTCGTCGTCGCCATTGTAATCCCCCCGTTATCGGAGATCAGGATCAACGGCTTAGCCGGACTCCGTCAAGCCAAGATTGATTAACGCGGGGGGCGTCGAGGAACACGGCAATGGCAAAGGTCCGGACCGGTACAAGATATTGCGGTCCTTTCGTTCCGCTTGCTCAATCAATGGTGGTGTGACTCGAAAGACTCAGTTGGTCGCGTTCCGCTCGTGCGACCGGAGCGAAGCTGCGACGGTGGAGCGGAGAGGGGCCATGTTCGCGCAGCGCGGCAAGGTGGCGCGGGCATCCATACCCCTTGTTCGCATGCCAGTCATATTGCGGGTGGGCGCTTGCCGCCGCGATCATGATCGTATCGCGGGTGTGCTTGGCGACGATCGATGCCGCCGCGATCGAGCGGGAAACTGCATCGCCGCCAACAATTGCGCTCGCTCGGTAGTCCCACCGGGGCAGCCGGTTGCCGTCGACCAGGATATGCGCCGGGACCGTCGCCAGTGCCTGTACAGCCAGCGTCATCGCCTTCATTGTCGCCCAGTAGATGTTGAGCGCGTCTATTTCGTCGGGTTCGACGATGCCGATGCCGACGATTGCCCGGCCGTGGATCAGCGCGCAGAGGCGCGCGCGTTCGAGCGGCGGGAGTTTTTTGGAATCATCGATGCCGCGGGGCGTACCGCGTTCCGGCAGGATCACCGCGGCAGCAACGACGGGTCCTGCGAGCGGGCCGCGGCCTGCTTCGTCAACCCCCGCGACGGGCGCAGCAGAGCGGCGTTCATGGATCAGTCCCGGCAAGCGTCTTCTCGGTTGCGGAAACCACGGACGAACTGCTGGCCGAGCGGTCCGTGACCGCGGCCAAGCCCGGGCGCATTAAGGATCGCGAGCCGAACGAAGCGGACCGCATCGTCGAAGGCGGAGTCGATTGACCGACCGGCACCCAGACGGTACGCGAGCACGCTTGCGAACGTGCACCCGGTGCCGTGGGTATGAACGCTGGCGATCCTAACGCCCTCGATGACGCGTCGCGTGCCGGTCGGAGCGATCAGCCAGTCCTGGACCAAGCCGCCGTCCGCGTGACCGCCCTTTGCGGCCAGATAACAGCCGCGGGCGAGCACAGCATCTTCGCCGCCGAGTGTTTTGAGCTCGGGGATGTTGGGCGTCACGACCAGGGCCAGTTGCATTAACCGGCCGAAGGCGGCGATCGTTGGTTCGTCCGCGAGCGTGTCGCCGCTGGTCGCGACCATCACGGGGTCGAACACGATCGGTATTTCGAGGCCCGCCAGCCGGTCAGCGACCGCATTGGCGATAGCGGCCGAGCCGAGCATCCCGATCTTGACTGCGTCGATGCCGATGTCGCCGATCACACTGTCGATCTGCGCCAGCACGATTTCGCTCGGCAGCGGCATGGCGGACTGGACGCCCAGTGTGTTTTGCGCGGTGATCGCGGTGATCGCCGTCATCGCGTGGCCGCCGAGCATCGTCACGGTCTTTATGTCCGCTTGTATCCCCGCCCCGCCGCCGCTGTCGGATCCCGCGATAATCAGGATGCGCGGGACGCTCATGCGGTTGAGCCCCCGCGAATGTTGGCCAATTTGGTGCTCAGACGCGTTAACCCCCGAACCCAACGAACCCGGCACTCCGCAGCGTTTTCAACGAGCGTAGGCCCAATGCGCATAGCGGGGACTGGCATGTATTTTCCAACATTCAAAGGGTAAATTTACCCGTCATGCCGCGGCCTGACGCACGGCGTCGCAGATGCGGTCGACCACCGCCTCGACCTCGTCCTTGTCGTCGCCCTCGGCCATGACGCGGATGACGGGTTCCGTGCCCGAGGGCCGGATGACGAGCCGACCGCGGCCATCGAGCTGTTCCTCCGCGCGCGCGATCGTTTCGCGGACCGATGGGGCCTCGAGCGGTTTTCCGCCGGCGAACCGGACGTTCTTAAGCAGTTGCGGCAGAGGGTCGAAGCGGTGCAGCACTTCGCTTGCGGGCGCACCGGCGCGCTTCAGTTCGGCCAATACCTGAAGCGACGCGACCAGACCGTCGCCGGTCGTCGCATAATCGCTGAGGATGATGTGCCCCGATTGTTCGCCGCCGACATTGTAACCCCGCGTCCGCATCGCCTCCAGCACGTAACGGTCGCCGACGCGGGTGCGGACGAGCCCCAGGCCTTGCGCGGATAAATGGCGTTCGAGGCCGAGATTGGACATGACCGTCGCGACCAGTCCGCCGCCCGCGAGCTTCCCCGCCCGTGCCCAGCCGGCGGCGATCGTCGCCATAAGCTGATCGCCGTCGACGACGATGCCGTGTTCGTCGACGACGATCAGGCGGTCGGCATCGCCGTCGAGCGCAATCCCGATGTCCGCGTGGTGTTCGACGACGGTGCGTGCCAATGTCTGCGGAGCGGTGGAACCGACGCCGGCGTTGATGTTCGTGCCGTTGGGGTCAACGCCGATCGCGATCACTTCGGCGCCGAGTTCCCACAATGATGACGGCGCGACCTTGTAACCGGCGCCGTTCGCGCAATCGATCACGATCTTGAGCCCTTCGAGCGAAAGGTCGTCGGGGAATGTCGATTTGGCGAAGTGGATATAGCGGCCCTGAGCGTCCTCGACGCGGCGCGCGCGACCGATATGCGCCGAGGACGCGAGCGGAATGCCGCCATTGTCCGATCCATCGATCAACGCCTCGATCGCTTCCTCTGCGTCGTCGTCGAGCTTGTAGCCGTCTGGACCGAACAGCTTGATGCCGTTATCGGCGAAGGGGTTGTGGCTTGCCGAAAGCATGACACCGATGTCCGCGCGCATCGAGGTCGTCAGCATGGCGACCGCGGGCGTCGGCATCGGGCCGAGCAGGACAACGTCCATTCCAACGCTGGTGAAGCCCGCGACGAGCGCGGATTCGAGCATATAGCCCGACAAACGCGTGTCCTTGCCGATAACGACGCGGTGGCGGTGATCGCCGCGCAGGAAATAGGCGCCGGCCGCCATGCCGACCTTCATCGCCATTGCCGCGGTCATCGCCGAGGCGTTGGTGGCGCCGCGAATACCGTCGGTGCCGAAATATTTTCTTGCCATGCGTATCTGTCCGTAATTGCTATGCCGCCCGGCAGATTGCGCTAGCCTATGCGCGCAACCAGAAAAAGGCCGAGCATGTCGCAACCCACACGTATCCTTATCTCCCTGATCGCCGGATTGGTCGCGGGCATCGCGGTTGCAGGCTGGTCGGCTGCGTATGCGGGAAGCGCGATCGCGGTTGCACAGCCGATCGGGACGGCGTGGCTGAATGCATTGCAGATGACGATCGTGCCGCTGGTCGTCGCGTTGCTGGTGACCGGGGTGGCGGCGACGGCGGAGGCGGTAAGTGCGGGCCGGGTGGCGGCGGTGTCGATCGGGTTTTTCGTCATCACGCTGTTCGTGACGGCGGTGTTGGGGGCGATACTGACGCCGGTCCTGCTAGCGGTCGCGCCGCTGCCCGCGGAGTCGGCGGCGGCGCTGAGGGCGGCGCTGGCGGAGGTGGCACCGGCGGGGGCGGTGCCGTCGATCGGAGAGTTCCTGGCCAGTATCGTTCCCACCAATGCCGTACGCGCGGCGGCGGATGACGCGTTCCTGTCGCTGATCATCTTTACCTTGGTCTTTGCCTTTGCGGTGACGCGCGTGGGGGCGGATCGACGGCAGATGATGCTGACATTCTTCGAGGCGCTGCGCGATGTGATGCTGGTGGTGATCGACTGGGTACTGTGGCTGGCGCCGCTGGGCGTGTTCGCGCTGGCGCTGGTGGTTGGAGCAAAAGCGGGCGGCGCGGCATTCGGCGCGCTGATCCATTATGTGCTGATCGTGTCGTCGGTCGGGGTCGTCATCTGGGTGCTGGGCTATGTGCTGGGGCCGGCCGGAGGGGGCATCGCGCCGTTGCGCTTCATCCGGGGGACGCTGCCGTCACAGGCGGTTGCGATCAGCACGCAATCCTCGCTCGCCAGCCTGCCCGCGATGATCGAGGGGGCGGAGGCAATGGCGGTGCCGCGTCCGGTGGCGGCGGTCGCCTTGCCGCTCGCGGTCGCACTGTTCCGTGCGACGGGCCCGGCGATGAACATCGCGGTCGCGATCTATGTCGCCAAATGGTTCGGGGTCGCGTTGACGCCAGGGACGCTGGCGGCGGCGACGGTGGTCGCGACGCTGACGTCGCTGGGATCGGTCAGCCTGCCGGGACAGATCAGCTTCATCAGCTCGATCGCGCCGATCGCGGCAACGCTTGGCGCACCGGTCGCGCCGCTGGGGTTGCTGGTCGCGGTCGAGACGATCCCCGACATTTTCCGCACCGTCGGCAACGTGACGATGGACCTGGCCGCAACCGCGACGATCGCGGCGCGGGTGCGCAATAAAACGCAAGAGCCCGAATGAGCGAGACAAAAAAAGGGAGCGACATAAGCCGCTCCCCCTGATTGTTTGTGGGTCGTTCGCTCAGAAAGTGAGGCGTGCCGTTGCAGAGAACAGGCGACCGATCGCGTCATAGGTCGACGGATAGGTGTTGCCGCTGTTGTACGACGTCGAACCGATCGTCGAACCGACGAACGGCGGCTTCTTGTCGAACAGGTTCCGCACCGCGAAGAGGAACGAGAACTGGTCGCTCGCCTGGATGCGGGTCGTCAGATCGAAGTAATGCGCTGCCTTGATTCCGCGATATTGCGGATCGACGATGCACCCGCCAGCATCCGCACCCAAGGGATCGGGGCAGTCACCAGCGCCAGCCTGTTGCGCCGATGCAAGATCAGATGCGAACGCCTGAGGCTCATATTTGACCGAGTCGATGTAGCGCCACAGCAGCGAGACATCGACATTGCCGAAGCCGAGCGTCGTCCGTTGATTAAACGAGAACTCCGGCTGGATCGAGGCGCAGTTGGTCGAATAATAGCCGGTGCATTCGCGGTAGAGGGCGGATGGGGTTGCCTTGAACTTCGACCGGTTGGTCCAGTTGCCGAGGAACGACAGATTGACCTTTGCAGGGCCTATTTCACGACGATAATTGACCGACAGGTCGATACCATCCGTTAGGAGCCGCCCGAGGTTCGAGTAAACCAACGGAATCCCCGGGGTCGTCGCTACGCTGCCGTCGAGCCCGCCGGTCGCCGGGTTACGACGGATCTGCGTACAGGCAGTGCTGGCTGCGCTGGCTGCGGTGATGTTGTTGAAGCAAGCACCAACGACGTCGCCAATCGTAGGGGTGGTGATCGCATTGGTTACACTGATATTGTAATAATCGACAGTCGCCGAAAAGCCCTGAATAAAGGATGGCTGGATGACCGCGCCGACGGTAAAACTGTTCGACTTTTCAACATCCAGGTTCGGGTTGCCGCCCGTCGTGACGTTGGGCTGGCTTGCCGAAGGGTTGTTGATCGCGCCGATCGTTCCCGCCGGTGCGCCCTGAGCAAGGCAGACAGCGCGGAGGTTGGCGTTCGCGAGCGGAGCAGCACCGGCGCACGGATCGATCGTAAGATTGTCGAGACCGGTCACTGCGGGTGAGAACAATTCGAAAATATTCGGCGAGCGGACTGCGCGCGCATAGTTACCGCGGATCTTGAGCGCCGATACCGGCTCCCAGCTTCCACCCGCCTTGTAAGTGTAGCTACCGCCGGTCGAGGAATAGTTCGAATAGCGACCACCAAGTTCGAGGGTTAAACTGCGGAACAGCGGCCGATCCTCGATCAAGGGAGCGATCAGTTCCGCAAACCCTTCACCGACATCATAGGTACCGGTTGAGTCGGGCGATGCAGCGCCGTTGCCCAGCACCTCGCCAGGTGTCTGCGTGGCAAGGTCCGACTGAGTGCTGGCGGTGTATTTCCGATACTCGCCGCCGACGGCTACGCTTATCGGCGTGCTGGCAAGCGGGCTGGCAACACCAAAATCGCCCGAAACGACCGCGCGGATTGTTCCGAGTGAAGTATTGGTCGAGCCGCTGGTCGTGACGCCGGTCAGGAAGCCGACCTGAGCGGGTGTGATGCTGCCGACGGTGCCGAACAGATTGATCGGAACGCAGTTACCCGTGGTGTTGAGACACGTCGTTGGGTCAGTCGCAAGGACCGATTGCTGCAGACGAGAAAGCAGGCCGTTGCCGGACTGACGCTGGATATTCTCGCTTTCGCCGTAAGTGCCGAACACGTCATAAGTGAAAGACGGCGTGATGTTGCCGCGTACGCCGGCTTTGATCTGGAACAGCTGTGTCGTGTATTCGGAAAACCGAGAACCGGCTTCAACGAAACGCCGCGAAAAAGGCAAGGAAGCCGTTCGATAGTTGGGATCGGCCGGATTGACCGCCGTCGCCGCTGCCGCGCATTCCGCGGGGGTGAATCGCGGGACGTAAGTATCGACGGCACCCGGCTGGGTAAGATCGACCGGCGGCGTGGTATCGAATGCGCAGATCTGGTTTCGGATACCGGCGGGCAGGTAAGGATTGCTCAGCGGAACCGTCAGCGAGTTTCCGAACGTACCCGAAGGCGCGATAATCGTCGACACCTTGTTCTTCGAATACAGCGCCTGCGAATAGACGGTAACGTCGGGCGTTACGTCATAATGCGCAGCGCCGAAGATGTTGAACCGGCTGAACGGCGTCTGGTAGATGTTGAAGGGATTGAAATTGAACGGCGCGTAGGTCGGGACGAGCGCTGTACCGTCCGGATTGACCTGGAACGTGCCGTTGCCCGTGCGCGGGTTCAAGTTCGTCGCGCTGCCGCGAACGCTGCCGATACGTGCGGGAACCGTCGTGCCGGAACCTCCGGCCGCGCCGGAAAACGAATCAATGTTCTGGACGCCGAAGCTGCGCTGGCCCTGATAAACCGGGTCGGCCTGTTGATAGCCGATGCTGAGCACCGCGTTGCCGCGCCCGTCGTCGACGTTCGCGCCGACGGTCAGGTCGGTCCGGAAGTAATTGCCGTCACCCTTGCCCGAAATCTGGTTCGTCGCGGATACGTCGACACCCGAGAAATCACTGCGGGTAATGAAGTTGACAACGCCCGCGACCGCGTCCGCGCCATAAGTCGTCGACGCGCCACCGGTCAGGACGTCGGTCCGCTCGATCAACGCCAGCGGAATGTTATTAAGATCGACAACACCCTCGAGGCTGGCCGGGACGACCCGCGCGCCGTCAAGCAAGACCAGGTTTCGATTGCGACCTAGCCCGCGAAGGTTGACGTAAGAAGCGCCTCCGTTGCCGTTGTTGACTGCCGAGCCGATTGAGGGGACGACACCGGGCAGTTCGCGCAGGAACTGTTCAGCGACATTGACCTGACGAAGCTGAACCTCTTCGCTGCTGATGACCGAGACCGGGCTCGACGAGACGATGTTGGGATTGCTGATCAACGTTCCGGTCACGACGATGTCGTTGGTGGGGCCGGCCGGTTGAGGCGTGGCGGTCGCCTGAGAGCGGACGCCGCCGACTTCATCGGCCGGAGGAACGTCGGGGCTGGTCTGACCGGACTGATCAACCTGACCTTCCTGCTGAGCAGTCTGGGCGAGGGCCGGGGTCGCGGCGAAAAGTGTCGCGCTGACCAGAAGGGAGGTAGCGAGGAGCTGCCTGCGGTGTGAAAGCTTCATGTCGAACCCCTTTTTCCGTAAGCCCCGCCAATGATTCTGACGTGGGCAAGATTGTTGCGTGCTAGTTTCGCATCTGGTTTCGATCGTTAAGCAAACGGCGATGTGTTGCAATGCAAGATCGCAGGACGAGTCCGGATTGATTTCTTCCTGTCACTATTCTGCAACAGGCGGCGGCGGTGGCTCGATTTGAACTCGCCTCTCGGACGCGCTAGGTTGACGTTAACAGTTCGGAGGAAAAAATGATGATCGCATCGGTGATTTTGATGGCACTTGCCGGACAGACCAGCGCCGCCGTACCGGTGCCGCCGCCGGTCCAGACCGCCAATTCCCATGAAAAGAAGATCTGCCGCCGGACGCATGAAACGGGGTCGCTGATCAAGGGCAAGCAGGTGTGCATGACCCGCGTGCAGTGGGAGCGCACTTATGAGGATCAGAGCGCACAGGCGCGGCAGATGGTCCTCGACAATGCAGGCAGGCCGGCACGAAACTGATGCCAGGTACGGCTGAGTTGCGCTCAGCTTCGTACGTTCGGACGGTCATTGCGTTCACTTTGGCGGGATCGTTTGTGAGCGTACCTGCGATGGCGCAATCGAAAACCGAACAGCCGGCCGTCATCACCGACATCGCGAAATGTCGCGGGATTGGCGAGGCTATGGCGCGGCTAGCCTGTTTCGATGCGGCCTCAGCGAGGCTGGACGCGGCGGTTTCGTCCAAGCAGTTGACGGTGCTTGACCGCGAGGGAGTCCGTCAGACCAAGCGGTCGCTGTTTGGCTTCAGCCTGCCGGCAATCGGGTTGTTCGGACGCGGCAACGAGAAGATCGAAGCGCCCGAATTTTCCGAGATTGATACGGTCATTAAGCAGGTCTTGCCGCTCGGCCATGACAAATATGAATTCGTGCTAGAAGACGGCGCGCATTGGGTGACAACGGACGCTATGCCGTTTCGGCCGAAGGCGGGCGTCAAGATCCGGATTAAGAAGGCGGCGATGGGTTCCTTTTTCGTGTCCGTCGAGGGACAGCGGACGGTCAAGGGGCGGCGCGTGGGGTAAAGCCCGATACCCGGGGAGCATGGCGGCTTGCGGTGCGTTGGGGGTGTGGGATTTCTGGGAGATGATGACGTGACGAAAACGCTTTCCGACCTTGCCGAGAAGATGAAGGACATCGATTTCGCGATGCTCGCCACGCACACCAAAAGCGGTGCGATCGGGGCGCGGCCGATGAGCAACAACGGGGAAGTGGACGACCGGGGCGACTCCTATTTCTTTGCGACCGACGATACGCTGATGGTGAGCGACATCGCCGCCGATCCGAAGGTCAGCCTGTCCTATCAGGGGAAGGCCGGGATGCTGGGGATGCGTCCGTTCTTCGTCGCGGTGGAGGGGATGGCCGAACTGGTACGCGACAAGGGCCGGTTCGAGGCGCATTGGTCGAAGGACCTGGATCGCTGGTTCGAGCAGGGCGTCGATACGCCGGGTCTGGTGATGATCAAGGTCCATGCCGACCGCGTCCATTACTGGGACGGCGAGGAGGAGGGCGAGGTCACGCCCTGACGCGCGCCCCCTGACGCGCTCGCCGGATCAGGGCGCCGACAGGATCGATCGATAAAGCGCGAGATAGGCGTCGGCCATCCGGTCCACCGAAAATCTCTGTTCGGTGATGCGACGGACGGTGGTGCGGTCGAGTGTGTCGATGCGCCGGACCGCGTCCACAGCCTCGGTATGCGTATCGACCAGAAATCCGGTGACGCCGTCGTCGATAAGTTCGGGCATCGAACCGCGCCGGTTGGCGACGACGGGCGTGCCGCAGGCCATCGCCTCGATCACCGAAAGCCCGAACGGTTCGTCGAAGTCGATCAGGTGCAGCAGCGCGCGGGCATTGCCGAGCGCGTCCGTCCGCTCGCTGCCGCCGACCATGCCGTGATAGGCGACGCCGATGCCGTCATTTGCGGGGACGACGTGGCGTTCGTAATAGCCGCGATCCTGAATGGGGCCGTACATATCGAGATGCCGGCCGGTGCTGCGTGCGACGGCGATCGCCTTCGCCGCGCCCTTATCGGGATGGATGCGGCCGAAGAACAGCAGGTTGTCGCCGCTCGCGGGTACGAATGGAAAATCCGCCAGAGGAATACCGTGATGGATCGTCGCCGCATAGCGCAGCGCGGGATGACGATCCGCATCGCTGATCGCGACGAAATGAACCTGGTCCTGATAGGGTTGGTACATCGGCAGGATGCGCTGGGATGAAAAGCCGTGGATGGTCGTCACGATCGGCGTCGGGGTGAGCGGCGCAAAGGCATGGGCGGGGAAATCCGCCTGATTGTGGATCAGATCGAACCCGCCGGCCTTTGCGAACAGATGCGAGAGATGGCGATATTCCCAGACCTTCGCATCGATCGACGGATCCTCCGAATAGGGGGCGGGGACCACGCCGTCGAGGATCGCCGCCGTCTTGCTGTCGAGCGTCGCGAACAGGGTCACGTCGACGCCGCGCGCGACAAGTGCCTCGGTAAGGAGGCTTGTGATCAGCTCCCACGGGCCATATCCGCGCGGCGGGGTGCGCCAGGCGATCGGGGCGAGCATTGCGATGCGCATGTCAGGAGGCCCTGAGAAGAGTGAGGATGAGGCCTTCATCGCCCCGGAGTTCAAGGTCGCTTGAAGGATCGTCAAGTGTTGACAAGAGCGTTTCGCCGACGATGAAACCTTCGGGCGCGCGGTATCGGCGCTGCGATTGCCCGAGGTTCAGGACGATCAGCAGCCGCTCGGTCCGCGTCCAGCGTTGATAGGCGATGACGTCGCTTTCCGCATCGACCAAGGCGAATGCTCCGAGCGACAACGCATCATGCGAACGTCGCAGGGTCAGCAGCCTGCGGTACAGTAAAAGCATCGAGCCCAGGCAACCCTCTTGCACCGCAACGTTGCGCGTTTGCCAGTCGGGATTGAGCGGCAGCCACGGCTCGGTCGTGCTGAAACCCGCATACTCATCGTTGCTCCAGGGCATCGGCGTCCGGGACCGGTCTCGTCCGATCCCGAGCCCGGGCTGCCGGAGGTCCTGAGGGTCGCGTATCCGCTCCGGCGGAATCGTGACCTCGCTGATACCGAGTTCGTCGCCCTGATACAGTGTCGGCGTGCCGCGCAGCGTCAGCAACAGCGTCGCTGCGACACGTGCCTGTGGCTCTCCGATCCGCGCGGCGATGCGCGGTGCGTCGTGGCTGCCGATGACCCAGGTCGGCCAGCCGAAATCGGGTATCGACGCGTCGTATTCAGCAGTCACGCGCCGCAACACGTCTGCATCCCAAGGTTGCTCGATGAGCTGAAAATTGAACGGCAAATGGACCTCGGGCCTCTCCGGCGTTCCATACCAGCGCGCGAGGCGATCGTTGGGGAGAAAAATCTCTCCGATCAAAACGCGGTCCGGATAGCCGTCGACCAGCGCGCGCAGATCGGCGGTGATCGCATGTGCCCCGGGCTGATCCGTCGAGTGGAGCTGGACCACGCGGTCACGTTCGGTGATGCCGGGGTGCCAGTCAGGATTGGCGGGGTTGTCCGGGAACCCCTCCGCCTTCACGATATGCCAGAGCACGTCGATCCTGAACCCGTCGACGCCGCGATCGAGCCAAAAGCGCAACACGTCGAACATCGCTGCGCGCAGTTCCGGGTTCCGCCAGTTGAGATCGGGCTGTTCCTTCAGGAATGCGTGGAGATAATATTGCCCCGTCGGCGCGTCCCATTCCCAGGCCGGCCCGCCAAAGTCGCTGATCCAGTTATTGGGCGGGCCGCCGTCCGGCTTGGCGTCGGCCCAAATATACCAGTCGCGTTTCGGATCGTCGCGCGATGATCGGCTCGCCGTGAACCAAGGGTGCCGATCCGAGCTGTGATTGGGGACGAAATCGATCAGCAGCTTCAGCCCGCGCGCGTGGGTCGCCGAGAGCAGGCGATCGAACGCGGCGAGATCTCCAAAGATGGGGTCGACATCGCAATAATCGGCCACGTCGTAACCGAAATCCGCCATCGGCGAGGGGAATATGGGCGACGGCCAGATCGCATCGACGCCGAGCGAAGCGATGTAATCGAGCCGCTCCGTCGCTCCTGCGAGATCGCCGATGCCGTCCCCGTCGCTGTCCTGAAACGAACGCGGATAAAGCTGATAAACGACCCCGCGCCGCCACCAGGGATTGTCGGATGGTTCAACATGCATGACACGTGCTAACGGATCGGGCGCGGCAGGCGAAGCGCCGAAACGTCGCGGTCGTTTACGTCCCCGCCGCTTCCTTTGCCAGCAGCGCGCGTTTTCGTTCGGTACCCCAACGATAGCCACCAGGTGTGCCATCGGTTCTGACGACCCGGTGACAGGGGATGGCGAGTGCGATGCGATTGGCGGCGCAGGCGCCCGCAACCGCGCGGACCGCCGACGGCGATCCGATCGCACGAGCGAGTTCGGCATAAGTGAATGTGCTGCCGGGAGGGATTTCCGTAAGCGCCTGCCAGACGCGTTGCTGGAAAACGGTCCCCTGGATATCGAGCGGCAGGTCGGTCGCAATCGCGGGCGAGTCCACAAGCGTCAGCACCGCGGTGACGAGTGCAGTGAAAGCCGGATCATCAGCGACCAGCGTTGCCTTGGGAAAGTCACCCTGAAATTCCAACGCCAGCGCGTCGCGATCGTCCCCCAGGCGGATAGCGCACACGCCCCTGTCCGTAGCGGCGACAAGAACGTGGCCGAGCGAAGTTTCGCCCAAAGCAAAACATATCGTCATCGTCGGACCTCCTTCGCGGAACGCGCCGGGGGTCATGCCGAGGCGCTGGCCGGTTTCGGCATAGCAGCGGCTGCTTGAGCTATAGCCTGCGGTATAGATTGCATCGGTGATGCTAACTTTTTCCTTCAGATGGACGCGTAGCCGCCCGGTGCGTACTGCGCGAGCATAGGCCTTGGGGGTTATACCGGTTTCGGCCCTGAACCGACGGTGGAAGTGAAAACGGCTGACTCCCGTGACTTCTGCAAGTTGAGCGAGAGCTGGTTCTTCCTCCGCCGTCTCGATCAGCCGGCAGGCGCGTTCGACGAATTCGCTGCGTGATGAGCCCTCCGCGTCGGGACGGCAGCGCAGGCATGCGCGGAATCCTGCCGCCCCGGCGTCGAAAGATGTCGCGAAAAAGCCGGTGTTGCGGCGGTTCGGGCGGCGTGCGGGGCAGGTCGGGCGGCAGTATATGCCGGTTGTGGCGACGGCATAGACAAACGCACCGTCGGCGCGCGGATCGCGATTGAGGACCGCCGCCCATTTGTCGTCTTCGCTGATGAAAGGCATGCCGACCACGAGCCCGATCCGTTCCAATTATCGATCGCGATACTAACGAGTGCGGATGCGAGGTGCATCCCGGTTCTTGCGGTCGAATTCTAACCGTCAGATTTTGCGCGCTGAACGGATGGCGTGTTTGAAGCCGGATTTGCCGGTTGCGCCGATGATAAGAGTGGTGCCGATCAGATAGGCCGGGGTTCCCGGAAGGCCAAGCGCCGCCGCCGCATTTCCGTTCGCGATCAGCAGCCGGTCGATTGCGCTCCGATGTGTATCAAGATCGCGGAGAAGACGGGGCCAATCGCCGCCCGCCGATCGTACCGTCTGTGCAAGGACGGGGTCGGTCGGCGCGATGCGGCTTTGCATCAGGCGATCGTGCATCGCGACATAAAGCCCTTGATAGCGTGCGGCGAGCGCGACCCGTGCGGCGCGTTCTGAGACCGGGCCGAAGATCGGCCAGTCGCGATAAACGATGCGGACCCGGCCGTCGTGATCGATCGCGTCCATCAGCGCGGGTTCGGTCCGTTTGCAGACGGGACATTGATAATCGGAAAAGACGACCACCGTCACATCGGCGTTTTTGGGTCCGAACCGCGGTGCATCGCGGTCGGCGAGGATCGCCGCGACGACCGCGCTCCCCCTCATGTCCCGACCGGCCGGAGCCGATACGCGAAGCGCGAATGCGCCGAGCCAGCCGAGAAGCAACAGAATCGCCAGGCCGATCCATTGTTTAAGACTGACCGAGCGTCGCGTCACTTCGCGGCCGCCCGCAGATAGTCGCTGTCGCGGGAGCCGTTCAGGGCGCGAGCCGCTCGGGCCTTGCTTCGGCCAAATAGACCGCGAACATATCGTCGGGATCGGTCCATTCGGCAATCGGCGTCCAGCCGCCGGACTGCATCAAAAGGCGTGCATCGCGCGCACCGTATTTATGGCTGTTTTCGGTATGGATCGTTTCACCCGGGGCAAGTCCGAACCGATGACCGGCGACGGTAAAAGCCATGTCCCGTTCCGCTTCCAGATGCATCTCGATCCGGCCCAGATCATTGTTCCAGAGGGCCCGATGACGGAACGCATCAACGGAAATATCGCCGTCCAGTTCGCGATTGATGCGATCGAGCAGGTTGAGGTTGAATGCGGCGGTCACGCCCGCAGCATCGTCATACGCGCGCGTCAGGATGTCTTCGTCCTTGATCCGGTCCATGCCGATCAGCAGCATCGCGCCGACGCCGAGCGATGCGTGCATCGCGCGGAGGAGATCGACCGCGGTCGAGGGCACCATGTTGCCGATCGTCGAGCCGGGAAAGAAACCGAGTTTCGGCGTATCCGCGATCGTTCGCGGCAATGTCAGCGGGCGCATGAAGTCCGCTTCGAAGGGAAGGACGAGGAGATCGGGGAAGGCGGTCGAGAGCTCTCGCGATGACTGACGCAGGAACTCGCCCGAAATATCGATAGGGACGTAAGCACCGGGGTCGACGGCGGACAGGAGGATAGGCGTTTTGGTTGACGAGCCAGACCCGAATTCCACCACCGCGCGGCCCTGTCCGATCAGGCCGGGGAGTTGGGGGCAAATGCGCTTGAGGATCGCGGTTTCGGTCCGGGTCGGGTAATATTCGGGAAGGTCGGTAATGTCCTCAAACAATTCGGAGCCGCGCCGATCATAGAGCCAGCGGGCAGGTATCGCCCGTGGGCGGGTTTGCAGTCCGGCGAGCACATCCGCGCGAAATGCCGGATCGACCAGGCTGACATCGCCGTCCTCCAACCCCTGCCTCAACATCGTCAAAGATCCCGCGCGAGCCGCACGCCGGTAAATTGCCAGCGCTGGTGCGGATAGAAAAAGTTGCGGTAGCTGGCACGGACATGGCCGCGTGGGGTCGCGCAGCTGCCGCCCCTCAATACGAACTGTCCGCTCATGAACTTGCCGTTGTATTCGCCGACCGCCCCCGCCGCCGCGCGGAAGCCCGGATAAGGGCGGTAAGCGCTGCCGGTCCATTCCCACACATCGCCGAAAAAGCCTGACCCGTCGGTCGAAGGACGTGGCTCGACCGCCTCCGCACGATCCGTCATGTTGCCGCGCGAAGGATCGAAACCGGCGGCGGCGGCCTCCCATTCGAATTCCGTCGGCAGGCGCGCCCCCGCCCAGGCGGCATAAGCGTCCGCTTCAAACAAGCTGACATGCGTGACCGGCGCGGCAAGATCGATCTCGCGCCGTCCGTCGAGGCCGAACCGGGTCCAGCGACCGTCGCGATTTTCCCAGTATAGCGGTGCAGCGACGGATTCTTCCTTGCGCCAGGCCCAGCCGTCGGCGAGCCAATGTGCTGGATCGTCGTAGCCGCCTTCTGCGATGAACACCGCCCATTCGCCGTTGGTTATTGTCCGGTCGGCGATTGCGTGCGGTGCAAGCAGCGCATCGTGACGCGGCGCTTCGCAATCGAATGCGAAGCCCGCGCCATCATGACCAATCGTGACGATACCGCCGCGATGTTCGATCCATTCGATCGGGCCGGGTAGTGCTACGGGTATCTTGCGTTCGCCCGGCCAAAGCGCCGGGTCCAACGGGTTTTCGCCGAGCAGATGCAGGATGTCGGTGACCAGCAATTCCTGATGCTGTTCTTCATGGTGGCAGCCGAGCTCGATCAACTGACGCGCGGTGTCGTCCAGATCGGGAAGCGCGGACAGCAACGCGGTATCGACATGCTTGCGAAATGCGACGACCTCATCCAGCGAAGGGCGCGTGATCATCCCGCGCCGGTCGCGAGCGTGACGCCGCCCCTCGGCTTCGTAATAGCTGTTGAAAAGAAAGGGAAACCGCTCGTCATGGAGCGTGTAGCCCGGGACGTGATCGCGCAGGACGAAGGTTTCGAAAAACCAGCTGGTATGCGCCAGATGCCATTTCGCGGGCGATGCATCGGGCATCGACTGGACGCTCGCGTCGGCATCCGACAAAGGTTCGGCCAGCCCGAGCGACAGTGCGCGGACCGAAGCGTAACGGTCCGGCAGACCGGAGATGCGAGGAGCGGGGGAGGCGGTCTGCATCGGGAATTCCTTATCCTGCGCAGCACGTTAGGGGTTGAACGGCGAATCCGTTCAGCGCGACGCCCCGGGTTTCCACAAAACGTCGCCAGCACCGTTTTTGTTCACCGCGCGCGCCGCGACGAACAGAAAGTCGGACAACCGGTTTATATAGGCCAGCGCTTGCGGATTGAGCGGTTGCGGGACCGCGACCATCGCGCGCTCGGCACGCCGCGCAATCGCGCGGGCCAGATGGATCGAAGCCGCGGCGGCGCTGCCCGCGGGAAGTATGAAGCTGGTAAGCGGAGACAACCGTGCGTTCAGCTGATCGATCGCGTTTTCAAGACGGTCGACCTGCCCGGCAACGATGCGCAGAACCATGTCGGACGGGGTAAAACTGGCGTCGGGCCCTGCCGGGGTGGCGATGTCGGCGCCCAGATCGAATAGGTCGTTCTGGATGCGCGTCATCTCGGCACGCAGTCCGGTGTCTTCGATCGTGATCAGTGCGACGCCGATTGCGCTGTTGGCTTCGTCAACATCGCCGATCGCGGTGATAAGCGGGTCGGCCTTTGAAATACGCGAGCCGTCGACCAGACCGGTCGAACCGCCGTCACCGGTGCGCGTATAAATCTTGTTCAGCTTGACCATGACGGCCCGGTCATGTGCGTCCGGCGGCAAACAGGATGACGACGACGATCAGGATTGCGATCGCCTGAAAGAAGATGCGCTGCTGCATCATCCGGTTCGATTTGAGCGCGGCGGGGTCGGGGCCTTCCCCGCCCTTCGCCTGAGCCGTCGATTCCTGAAGGAATGCGATGATCCCCCGTACGAGCGCGACGACGGTCGCGATCATCGCCGCAATCAGGAGGATAACGAGAAACGTATTCATGACCGCGATGTAATCCCTTGCGCCTCCGAATCAAAGCAACATCGGATATCGAAGGCGTAACCCGTCGGCGAAGGCGCAACCGTCGATACCCTGCGACCGGATCGTCGCGAGCGCCGGCGCGCCGTTACGTTTGGCGAGCCGTTCGCCCTTGTCGTCAGTGACGAGCGGGTGATGATGGTATGACGGAGTCGGCAGATCGAGCAGCGCCTGAAGCAGGCGGTGGACGTGCGTCGCCTCGAACAAATCGGTGCCGCGGATAATATCGGTGACCCCCTGGTCCGCATCGTCGACGCTCACCGCGAGATGATAGCTTGCGGGCGCATCCTTGCGCGCGAGGATCACGTCGCCCGCCGTAAGCGGGTCGGCGACAACCGTTCCGGCAGACGAATCATGCCAAGTCATCGCGCCGCTCTGCGCAACCGCCTTTGCCATATCGATCCGCCAGCAATGCGGCTGGTCCGAGCGCGCCGCCGATTCCCCGACCGAAAGCGCACGGCAGGTTCCCGGATAGAGGCGGGAGGAGCCGTGCGGTGCCGAAAGGCTGGCCTGCGCGAGATCGGCGCGGGTGCAGAAGCAGCGATATACAAGATCGCGTGCCTGCAACCGTTTGAGCGCTGCGCCGTAAAGAGCGAGCCGCTGCGACTGGAATACCGGTCCGTCCCAGCGCAGCCCGAGCCAGCTAAGATCGGCGAGGATGGTTTCAACATGCTCGCTGCGGCTGCGCGTCGCGTCAATATCCTCGATCCTGAGCAGGAATTTACCGCCGCTTTGCACGGCGAAATCATGCGCGTGGATCGCAGAGACGGCGTGGCCGGTATGAAGACGACCGGTCGGGCTGGGGGCGAAGCGGGTGACGATCATTTGCGGCTCCCGCGCCATGCAGACTCTTGACCGCGAGTCCCGCGCCGTGCTGTCATAATGGCGTAACCCGGATCGGCGAAGGTCACGGTAGCAAGGCAAGAGGGAGGTTGATGTTCCACCCCGATTTGATGCGGCATCCCGACGGATGCCCCGCTCTCGTGCTGAATGCCGATTACACGCCCTTGTCCTATTACCCGCTTTCGATCTGGCCGTGGCAAACGGCGGTCAAGGCGGTTTTCCTCGACCGGGTCGTGATCGTCGACAATTACGAGCGCGAAGTGCGAAGCGCGAATTTTGCGCTCAAGCTGCCGTCCGTCATCGCGCTCAAACATTATATCAAGCCGTCCCAATTCCCTGCCTTTACCCGGTTCAACCTGTTCCTGCGCGATCGGTTCGCCTGTCAATATTGCGCTAAGCCGAACGATCTGACGTTCGATCACGTCACACCACGGGCGCAGGGCGGCAGGACGACATGGGAGAATGTCGTTACCGCATGTGCGCCGTGCAACCTGAAGAAGGGCGGACGGACGCCGCGTCAGGCGGGGATGCCGCTCCATCTCGAACCGATCAGACCGACGAACTGGCACCTCCAGGAACACGGCCGCAGGTTCCCCCCCAATTACCTGCACGACACATGGCGTGACTGGCTCTATTGGGACGTCGAACTCGAGGCTTGAGGGAGACGGTTGGAATGCGGAGGGCGACAGCGGTATTGGCAGTCGGATTGCTGGCGGCGGCGTGCGGAAGCAGACAGGAAAAGCGCGCCGAAGCGGATGCGCAGGCCAAGGCGGCCGGCTTTGTCCCGCCGTCCATCATTTCGCGCGTCGATTTCGGGACAACGATGGATCGCCGGTTTCGCTCGCTCGACCGCGATACCAACGACCGGCTGACATCCACCGAAATTCCGCCCCGGTCCAAAGCCAGATTGATGGCAATGGACCGCAATGGCGACGGCGCGATCAGCGCGATCGAATGGAGCGAGGGCATGCTGCAGCGGTTCGACAGGATGGACCTGAACCAAGACGGCACGGTAACGTCGGAGGAACGCCAGACGGCGCGCGAGCGGCGGCGCGCGGAAGGCGAGGGACGCTGAGGACGCGATTGACGATGCGGGGGTCGCGGTGCAGCTTTTGCCGATGAGTGCGCTTCCCCCGGTCGAGAACACCGCCGACATCCGCTTTCTTGGTGCGTTGCTCGGCAAAGTCATCCGCGGATATGGCGGCGAGGCGCTGTACGAGGCGACCGAGGCGATCAGACGGGCTTCGGTCGAGCGGCACAAGGGCGGTCGTGAGGATGTCGCCGTCGACCTGGGGCTCGACACGCTCGACCTCGACGACACGCTCGATTTCGTTCGCGGGTTCATGTTGTTCTCGATGCTCGCCAATCTTGCCGAAGATCGTCAGGGTGTCGCGGCAGAGGAGGGAGCGGATCTTGCCGCCGCGCTCGACCTGCTGAAAGAGTCGGGAATCGAGCGGGAAGCGGTCCTGACGCTGCTCGATGATGCGCGGATCGCGCCGGTGCTGACCGCGCATCCGACCGAAGTCCGGCGCAAGAGCATGATCGACCACCGCAACCGGATCGCGCAGTTGATGGCGATGCGCGACGCGGGACGGAACGAGACACCCGACGGCGATCTGATTGATGCCGCGATCCTGAGGCAGATTGCGCTGCTATGGCAGACGCGCGTGCTGCGGCGCGAGCGGCTGTACGTCACCGACGAGGTCGATACCGCGCTCAGCTATTTGCGTGAGGTGTTCCTGCCGACTTTGCCCGCGCTTTACCAGCGCTGGGACCGGGCGTTCGGGACGCGGGTGCCGTCATTCCTGAAACCGGGGAGCTGGATCGGCGGCGACCGTGACGGCAACCCGTTCGTGACCGCGGAGTCGCTGCGCTCAGCACTTGCCAAGGCAAGCGAAGCGGTGCTGCGCCACTATATGGATGACGTGCACGCGCTCGGCGCGGAATTGTCGATTTCGGTCGCGCACGCCGAAGTCGACGAGGCGGTCACGGCGCTTGCCGAGGCCAGCGGGGATAACGCCGCTAGCCGGGCCGACGAACCTTATCGCCGGGCGCTCTCGGGAATCTATGCGCGGCTGGCCGCGACGCACGAGGCGCTGACCGGTGCGCCCCCGCCGCGCCCCGGTATATTGACGGGGGAGCGCTATGCGACGCCGCAAGCATTTCGTGCCGACCTCGTCGCGCTTGCGACCGCCCTGGCGCGCGGGGGCGGGGGCGCTCTAGCGGGCGGCGGCGCGCTCGGGCGGCTGATCCGTTCGGTCGAAACCTTCGGTTTCCACCTCGCGACGCTAGACCTCAGGCAAAACTCCGCGGTCCATGAACGCGTCATCGCGGAATTGCTGAACGCGGCGGGGGTGGAGCCGGATTATCCGGCGCTAAGTGAGGATCGGCGCGTGGCGTTGCTTCGCCAGGAACTCGCAAGTCCTCGGCCGCTGACGAGTTCGTTCGCCACCTATTCAGAGGAGACCGGGTCCGAACTCGCGATCGTGCGGGCAGCGGCGGAGGCGCACGCGGCCTATGGGCCGGAATGCATCGTCAACTACATCGTTTCGATGGCGGGGTCGGTGTCCGATCTGCTCGAGGTCAAGCTGATCCTGAAGGAAGTCGGACTGTATCGTCCCGGCGACCCGCCTGAGGCCGCGATCATGGCGGTACCGCTGTTCGAGACGATCGGCGACCTGGAAGCGGCACCCGACGTCATGGCCGACTGGTTCGAGCTGCCCGAAGTGAGCGCGATCGCGAAAGCGCGCGGTTATCAGGAGGTGATGATCGGGTATTCGGATTCGAACAAGGATGGCGGCTACCTGACGTCGACATGGAGCCTGTCGAAGGCGTCGGCGGCGCTGCGTCCGGTGTTCGATCGGGCCGGAATCGGAATGCAGCTGTTTCACGGGCGCGGGGGCGCGGTCGGGCGCGGCGGCGGTTCCGCGTTCGCCGCGATCCGGGCGCAACCGCCCGGTACCGTGCAGGGCCGCATCCGCATCACCGAGCAAGGCGAAGTGATCGCCGCCAAATACGGCACGCGCGAAAGCGCGATGACGAATCTGGAGGCAATGGCGTCGGCAACGCTGCTGGCAAGTCTTGAGCCGGAACGCCTCTCCAACGCCGAAAACGCGCAATTCACCGCGGCGATGGATGCGCTGTCAGCGCGCGCGTTCGATGCCTATCGCGATCTTGTCTATGGCACCGACGGGTTTCGGACCGTCTTTCACCAGATGACGCCGATCGCGGAGATTGCGGGGCTGAAGATCGGATCCCGTCCCGCAAGCCGGAAGAAATCGGACCGGATCGAGGATCTCAGAGCGATACCCTGGGTGTTCAGCTGGGCGCAGGCGCGGGTGATGCTGCCCGGCTGGTACGGCGTCGGTGCGGCAATCGCGGCCTATCCGGACAAGGCGCTGCTGATCGAGATGGCGGAAGGCTGGCCGCTGTTCGCGGCGACGCTTGCGAACATGGAGATGGTGCTCGCCAAATCGGACATGCGGATCGCGGCGCGTTATGCCGCGCTGGTCGAGGACGAGGCCCTGGGTTCGCAGGTGTTCGGGCGGATGCAGGACGGCTGGCAACAAACACATGACGGGCTGCTCGAGATTACCCGTCAGTCGCGGTTACTGGAGCGCTATCCCGCACTCGATGCGTCGATCCGGCTGCGGCTCCCCTATATCGAGCCGCTCAACCTGTTGCAGATCGAGTTGATGAAGCGGCACCGCGCCGGTGAGGACGATGAACGGATCGGCGAGGGCATCCTGCTATCGATCAATGCCATCGCAACGGCGCTTCGCAACAGCGGTTAGTTTTCCAATCCCAGCTGCCAGAGCACGAATGCATGCTCCTCGGCAGTCTCACGCAGCGAGTCGAACCGGCCCGACTTGCCGCCATGCCCGGCACCCATGTTGGTTTTAAGCAACAAGACATTGTCGTCGGTCTTGGTCGCGCGCAGTTTCGCCGCCCATTTGGCGGGTTCCCAATAAGTGACGCGCGGATCGTTGAGGCCGCCCGAGATGAACAGCGGGGGATAGGATTGCGCCGCGACATTGTCATAGGGCGAGTAGGAACGGATCAGGGCGAAGGCGGCGGCATCCTCGATCGGATTGCCCCATTCGGGCCATTCGCCAGGGGTCAGCGGAAGATCGGCGTCAAGCATCGTGTTCAGCACGTCGACGAAAGGAACGCCGGCGACGACCGCGCCCCAAAGCTCAGGATCCGAATTGACGACGGCCCCCATAAGCTCGCCGCCCGCGGAAGCACCGGAGATCGCGATCCTGCCCGGGCGGGACCAGCCGAGATCGATCAGGCCCTTCGCAACATCGACAAAGTCGGTGAACGTGTTGGTCCGCTTTTCGAGTTTGCCGTCGAGATACCATTGCTGGCCGAGATCATCGCCGCCGCGGATATGCGCGATCGCGAATGCCAAGCCCCGATCGAGCAGGCTGAGCCGGCCAGTCGAGAAGCCGGGCGGAATCGCATGGCCGTAAGCACCATAAGCGTAGAGATACAACGGCGCGGAACCGTCACGCGGATATCCGGAGGGATAGACGATGGAAACGGGGATTTCGGTTCCGTCACGGGCCGCGACTTTCTGGCGTTCGGTCCGGTATTTCCCGGCGTCATAGCCCGACGGGATTTCCTGAACCTTCAGCGTCGTCAGCAAGCCGCCCTCTACGCTATAGTCGTAAACGGTGCCGGGTGTGACCATCGATTCATAGCCCAACCGAAGGACGCTTTGGTCATATTCGGGGTTGGTACCGAGACCCGCGGCATAGCTTGCCTCCGGGAACGCGATGCGATCGGCGGGGCCGCCGTCATAGCGGTGAACTTCGATCTGATCGAGCCCGTCCTCGCGCCCTTCGACGATGAAGAAATCGCGGAAACATTCGACCCCGGTCATATAGAAAACGGGCGATGGAGCGATGCGTTCGGACCACTCAGACGGTGCATCGATCGATGCGGTCACCAGGCGGAACTGGGGATCGATATCGTTGGTGTGGATGAACAGCGTGTCGCCGTGCGCGTCGACGTCATATTCGCGACCGGCCTTGCGTGCAGAGACGAGTTTCAGCGGGGCAAGCGGGTCGGCGGCGGGGAGTAGATAGCATTCGCTGGTCACATGATCGCTTGTTGCGACGATCAACCATTCACGTGAAGCGGTTTCCGCAACCGCAACGCGGAAGCCTTCATCGGCTTCATGATAAAGCTCGACATCCTGATCGACCGGCGTACCGAGCCGGTGGAAGCGCGCATTGTCGGTGCGCCACTGGGCATTGGCGAGGCCGTAGAGGAAACCGCCGTCATCCGCGGTCCAGACGATGTCGGAGAGCATGCCGGGAATAATCTCCGGCAAATGTTCGCCCGTCGCCAGATCCTTGATGCGGATTTCGAACCGCTCCGCGCCACTGTCGTCGATCGCGTAAGCGAGCAGGCGGCCGTTATTGGAGACGCTAAAAGCGCCGAGGTTGAAATAATCCTTGCCCTCGGCAAGCGCGGGTTCATCGAGCAGCAATTGGTCATTGCCGCCCGCAACGGGCCTGCGCCACCATTTACGGTACTGGCCGCCGGTTTCGAACGACCACCAGTATAGCCAGTCGCCGTCCTTTTGCGGAACGGAGGATTCGTCCTCCTTGATCCGCCCCTTCATTTCCTGAAACAGGCGTTCGACGAGCGGCTGACGCGGGGCCATCACCGCTTCGAAATAGGTGTTTTCGGCCTTCAGATAGGCGAGGATTTCCGGATCGGTCACCTCCGGATAGTTCGGATCCTTAAGCCAGGCCCAGGGATCCTCGACGATCTCTCCGTGATGGGTCGTGCTGTGCGGACGGATGGCGGCGATGGGCGGTGCGGGGTTCATGCACCTGCCCATAGCGCGTGATATGCGGCGGCGGGAGGGGTCAGGCGCGCCCGACCGAACTATAGGCAAACCCCGCACGCTCGATCGTTTCGCGGTTATAGATGTTGCGCAGGTCAACGAGCACCGTGTTCGCCATGACCTCAGCCAATCGCTTGAAATCGAGCGCGCGGAATGCATCCCATTCGGTCACGATCACCACTGCGTCAGCGCCCTTTGCAGCGTCATAGGCGTTGCTGCAGTAGGTCAGGTCGGGCATCATCGTCTTTGCGGCGTCCATGCCTTCGGGATCATAAGCGCGCACGTTGACGCCCGCATCGGCGAGGGCTGTCGCGATCGCGATGCTTGGTGCGTCGCGCATATCGTCGGTATTAGGTTTGAACGTCAGGCCGAGAAGAGCAACGGTCTTGCCGCGCACCTCTCCTCCCATCGCGGCGATCACCTTTCGCCCCATCGCGCGTTTGCGGGTATCGTTGACCTTGACGACGGCCTCGACGATCTGGACGGGCGCGCCGCAGTCTTCTCCGGTCTGGACCAAAGCAAGCGTATCCTTGGGAAAGCACGATCCGCCATAGCCCGGTCCGGCGTGCAGAAACTTCTTGCCGATCCGGTTGTCGAGACCAATGCCCCGGCTGACGTCTTGGACATCCGCGCCGACCGCCTCGCACAAGTCGGCCATTTCGTTGATGAAGGTGATTTTCGTCGCGAGGAAGGCGTTCGCGGCGTATTTGATAAGCTCGGACGTGCGGCGGCCGGTGAACAGCAGCGGGCTTTCATTGAGATAGAGCGGGCGGTAGATGGCCCGCATCACCTCACGCGCGCGTTCGTCATCGGTGCCGATGACGATCCGGTCAGGGCGTTTGAAGTCGCCGATCGCCGCCCCCTCGCGCAGGAATTCGGGATTGGAAACGACTGCGACTTCGTGATTTGGGCAATGTTCCTGAAGGATCGCCTCGACCCGGTCGCCGGTGCCGACCGGAACGGTCGATTTCGTTACGACGACGGTCGGTCCGGTGACCGCCTCGGCGATTTCCTTTGTGGCAGCAAAGACATAGCTTAGATCCGCATGCCCGTCGCCGCGACGTGACGGCGTACCGACCGCGATGAAGACGGCGTCGGCATCGGCGACCGCCTCCGCAAGATCGGTGGTGAAGCTCAGCCGTCCGGCGGCGACGTTGGCGGCGACCAGCGTATCGAGCCCCGGCTCGTAAATCGGCATCCGGCCGGCCTCCAGCGCGTCGATCTTGGACTGATCCTTGTCGACGCAGGTAACCATGTGGCCGAAATCCGAAAAACACGCGCCGGAGACAAGGCCGACATAACCCGAGCCGATCATGGTGATGCGCAATTTATTACTCCATTGTTCAGTTGGACGGCATATGCGTCACGTCATGTGTAGATAGTGTCAAAGCCGGGGGAGGCACGGTTTCCAGTCCCAGCCCAAGGGGTCACCGTCCATAACCTCGACGCCGTCCCCGGCAAGCGAATCCCGCAAAGCATCGGATTTTGCGAAATCCCGGGCAGCGCGCGCCGCGCGGCGCTCATCGAGACGCGCTTCGATCTCCGCTTCGCCGACGCGTGCGGTCGCAGGACGTACGCGCAGCGCGGCACCGTCAAGGTTCAGCAATTCGAGCCCAAGCAATGCGTCGAAATCCGACAAGGCGGAAAGGCGATCGGCAGCGGATACGGTCTTGTCGGCGATCAACGCGTCGAGCAACGGCAGCGCGCGCGGGGTATTGAGGTCGTCCGCCATCACCTCCGCCAGCTGGTCGCGGTAACCGGCGGGGCTTGTTTTCGGGGGGGCGGGCGGCGCCGCCTTCAGCGATACGACCGCGCGAACCAGCCGTTTGAGACGAGTTGCGGCGGCGGCAAGATTGTCGAAGGAGAATTCGAGTTCCGACCGGTAGTGCGCCTGAAGGCACATCAGGCGGTAGGCGAGCGGATGGAAGCCGCAATCGACGAGCGAAGCGAGCGTCGTGATGCCGCCCGCCGATTTGGACATCTTGCCCGCGCGTTCGACGAGAAAATTATTGTGCATCCAGATGTTCGCACCCGTTGCGGCAGTGCCGCCATGCGCCTGATTCTGGGCGATCTCGTTTGGATGGTGGATCTCGCGGTGATCAATTCCGCCGGTGTGAATGTCGAACCGTTCGCCGAGATAGCGCTTGCTCATCACCGAACATTCAAGGTGCCAGCCGGGCGCGCCTGGACCCCAGGGGGAATCCCATTCCATCTGGCGATTCTCACCGGCGCGCGACGCCCGCCAGATCGCGAAATCCTGAGGGTTGCGTTTGCCGGCGACGGGATCAATTCTGCCTTCTCCCGCATCGTCGACGGAACGCGCAAGGCTGCCGTAACCGGGGACGGTGGCGATGTCGAAGTAGAGGCCGTCGGGCAGGCGGTAGCAATGATCCGCTTCGATTGCCTCGGCAAATTCGATCATCTGCGCAACGTGATCGGTCGCGAGCGGAAAGCGATCGGGTGTCCGGATATTGAGCGCGGCGAGATCCTGTTTGAAGGCTTGCGTATAATGGGCGGCGATCGCCCAGATATCGGTGCCCGCCGCGCGCGCAGCCGCCTCCATCTTGTCATCGCCTGTATCGGCGTCGGAGGTCAGATGGCCGACATCGGTGATGTTGATGATATGCGTCAGCGGATGACCCGCCCACGTCAGTGTCCGCGACAGCGTGTCAGTAAAGACATAGGCGCGTAGATTGCCGATATGTGCATAGTGGTACACGGTCGGTCCGCAAGAATAGACCCGGATGTTCGACGGGTCGATCGGTATGAACCGCTCAGGCAAGCGGGTCAGGCTGTTATAGAGCATTAACGGCGGCATCGAACCGCCTTAGCGGGCACCGGGGCCGCTCGCAAAGGCCGGCAAAGCGACCTTGCCTCTATGACAGCGCGATGCTAGGCGGTCATCGATACGCAGCGGACTGGGATTCGCGGCGGTTTTATTCTATGCATTTCGGAGCTTCCTGGATTCATGCAGATCATCGTTCGCGACAACAATGTCGATCAAGCCCTTCGCGCGCTGAAAAAGAAGTTACAGCGTGAGGGCGTTTATCGCGAAATGAAGCTGCGCCGTCATTATGAGAAGCCCAGCGAGAAGCGTGCGCGCGAACGTGCGGCGGCTGTACGGCGGGCTCGCAAGATGGACCGCAAGCGCGCGGAACGCGACGGGGTTCGGTAACGACCGCGCATCATGTTGACGCGTCCGACTGTGGATTAGGATCAGATTTTCGTATGTCGAACGTCACCGCGGTACCGCTGCACAAGGTGAAGCGCAGCTATCTCGTTTATCTCTGGGTTGGGATCGCGCTTGCATGTATCGCGGCGGTGGCGCTGGCGTTTCAGGGTGATGACTTCCTGACGCGCAATGCGCGTGCCAAGGACGTCGTAACCACGGCGTCGGGATTGCAGTACAAGGTTCTCGACGCCGGCAAGCCCGGTGCGGCCAAGCCGACGGATCAGGATGTCGCGCTGATCGAATATGACGGCAAGCTGCTTGATGGCACGACGTTCGACAAGTCGGAACGGCCGACGCCGATGCCCGTTTCCGGCACCGTGCCCGGCTTCTCAGAAGCGCTGAAGCTGATGCCTAAAGGTGCCAAATACCGGGTTTGGATGAAGCCGTCGCTTGCGTATGGCGACAAGGCGGTTGGACCGATCCCGGCGAATTCGACGCTGATGTTCGACGTGCAACTGCTCGATTTCCTTCCCGAAAGCGTGGTGCAACAGATGCAGCAGCAACAGCAGATGATGGGCACGGGGCCGGGCGGCATGCCGCCGGGAGCAGGCGGGCCGCCGCCGGGACAGTGACCGCAGGCGGACGGTTCTGACAAAACACCTCAAAGCTGCTGTATCGCTGGCTGCCCCGGGCAGGTGGCTGGGCAATGCCGATCGCTGACACAAAGCTGAGGTCAGACAGATGGTTTTCGCCGCGCGAGATGTTCGCGTATTGCCCTGATCCTTGACGATACGCTGTCGTGCAGGGACAGAAAATTAATGTGGATCGGGTCGGAATCGACGAGCTTCAGAACCCGGACGCCGCTTGCCGGATCATAGCCGGCATCTTGCGCCAGATCGCTGCCGAGCAGATCGGCCTCCCGCTCGGTTTCGCGAATGAGCGCGCCGCTTTTACCCAATGAGCGGAACAGGCCGCGGGACGCACCCTGTACCCGCATCCGAATTGCATGATGCAGGATATTGTGCGCCATTTCATGCGCGATGATGAAGGCAAGTTCGTTGTCATCGCGTGCCAACTTTACCACTGTAGTGGTCAGCACGAGATGCTCGCCATCGGCGAACGCATTACGCTGAGATGACCGGGCAAGATGGATGCGGGAAGGACAGCCCTGCACCGGGATCAGGGTCAGACCAACCGGGTGCCCTTCGCGCGAAACCGAAATCTTTACAGCTGATCCACCTGAAGCGATCGCGCGGTCGAGGGCGTCGGTATAACGCTGGGCGACATCCTGGTCGAACGGCGCATCGGCCGGTGGCGGAGCGGGCAGCGGGCGATCAGCGACGGCCAGAATGACGTCCCCGGGGAGGAACCCCGCCTTTGCGGCTGGACTGTTCGGAACGACGACCGCCACATTGGGCCCGCGATCCATATCCAATTGCACGATAAGGTCGGCGCGGGCATCGCGTTCGAATTGCGCGAGATGCTCGAGCACCAAACCCGTCCGCGGCGCTGTGACGGCGCAGGATGCTTTTCCGGCAGTCGCCAGGCGATATGCGATTGTCGCAACGCGGAGGTCGGCTTCGCGGCCTAACAGCGCGTCACCGCCTTGGGCTGAACCCGCCGACGGCGTCAAAACCAACACCGCCGCAAAAATTTGGGCGCGTTTGATGACGCACCGTTTCCGGATCATGCCAACCGCCAAAAAAAGGCCGGACGATAACGCCGTCCGGCCCCTCTTAAACAACCATGTCGCAGCGGATTAGCGGCTGACAGGTGAGTCGTTGTTGTTGTCGGCAACGACGATGATGCCGGCTACGACCGCTGCCACGGCGAGGATCGCAACGATGAAGCCGCCGCCTGCAATCGCGTTGTCGCCCTTGGCGTTTTCCTTGGCAGGTTGCGCAACGTGCAGACGTGCCGCCGGAGCAGCGGGCGAAGCCGCCGCTGCAATTGTTGAAACCGAGGCCAGCGAAGCCGCTGCCATGCCCATCAAAATGCTCTTGAACTTCACGTAACTTCTCCCTTAGCAATCTTCAAATTAACCATTGACGGCTCGCTAGCTACTCATGCGATGGCTGTCCACCACATTTCCGCCAACCATACTGCAGACCAACCGGCTTTCTCCACGTCCTACCAACCCGGGCCTTAAAGGCGTGTTCCTTAATATTCCATGATTATCCGACAGGGCGCATGGAAAACGGCATGTGCCTCACGATTGTTGCCACCTGTTGCTTACACGCAACAGCGACGGACTAGATCTGATGGTAGCCGCGATACCATTCGACGAAGCGCGGTATGCCCGTTGCGATGTCGGTAGATGGCTTATAGCCAAGTTCCTGACCGATCGCACTGATACTCGCAAAGGTATCCCGGACGTCGCCGGGCTGCATCGGCAGCAAACGCCTGACAGCCTTACGTCCGCATGCGGCTTCGATCAGCTCGATCATATGACCCAGGTTTTCCGACCGGTTGTTGCCGATATTGAAGATGCGGTGCGGACCGATCGATTGGCCGGATTTCACCGATCCGTCATCGGCGGGCGGATTGTCGACACAGGCGATAACGCCGTCGACGATGTCATCGATATAGGTGAAATCGCGCCGCATATCGCCCTCGCCGAACACGTCGATCGGCCGTCCTGCAAAGATCGCTTCGGTGAACAGCCACATCGCCATGTCGGGGCGTCCCCAAGGGCCGTAAACCGTAAAGAAGCGAAGCCCCGTCTGCGGGATGCGATAAAGATGTGCGTAGGTTTCACTCATCAGCTCATCCGACTTCTTCGTCGCGGCATAGAGGGAGAGTGGTCGGTCGACCCGGTCATCAACACTGAAGGGCAGCGTGGCGTTGCCACCATAGACCGATGAGGATGAGGCGTAGACCAAATGTTCGACCGATCGATGGCGTGCGACCTCCAGCATGTTCAGATGCCCGGCAAGATTGGACCGCAAATAGGCGCGTGGGTTTTCGATCGAATAGCGCACGCCTGCCTGTGCGCCGAGATGGACGATGCGGTCGAAGCTTCGACCGGCCAACGCTGTTTCAAGCGCAGCTTCATCGGCGAAATCCAGTTCCAAAAACTCGAAATCACCGCCGATCCGGGTGATGTTCGCAAGCCGATCGCGCTTCAGGGCCGTGCTGTAATAGTCGTTGAGATTGTCGATGCCGATGACGGCATCGCCGCGCGCGAGCAAATGTTTCGCGACATGGAAGCCTATAAAACCTGCGACGCCGGTAACGAGTATCTTCATCGGAACACTCAAGATCCGGAACGGCATTGCGCGCCGTTCCGAAGGTTATCATTCAGCAGGACGGCGATCAGGTCTTCTTCGCGCCGGTCTTTGCATCATTGTCCTTGGGCGCATAGCCCGGCTGATACTCGATCTTGGCCTTGTCGCGCAGCTGCTTCAGTTCGCCCTCTACGCCTTGCGTCACCTGCTGGCGGCGTATCGCCTGAAGCGCGACGCGCTTGCTGTCATCGGCGTTGGTGGGACTGGGCTCGCTCCCGACAATCACGCTTGCGATCATCTGTCCGTTGGCCGGAACGATGAACGGTTCACCCTTGGGCAACGCCATGATCTGCTTCAGGACCTCCGGCGGCAGCGATGCGCTGTCGACCTTGCTCGCGCCTCGCTGAAACTGGACGTTGGCCTTGGTAAGGACCGAGGCAACCTGATCAAGCGAGTGCGCCTCCTTCAACCCGCCCAGAATGCTCTGCGCATTGGCGGGGGGAACGAAGGCGAGCTGTTGCAGGGACAGAATTTCGCGGCCCTTGAACATGCCGGGATTTGTAGCGATGAACTGGTCGATCTTTTGCTGGTCGGGAAGCTGGGTCGTGCTACCCCGTTTTTCGGCCGACAGCCCGATCAGCAGCTGTTCCTCCATCTGACGTTTTTTCGCAAGAAACTGCGGGGATTTATCGAGACCTTCGTCGCGCGCCTTTTGCGCGAACAACCGCCGGTTGATGATCGTCTGGAGGATTTGCGCGCGGGCCGCGTCCTTGTCGACCGACGGCGGAAGATTGGCTGCGGCAAGTTCCGCATTGAGGTCGCTGGCGGTGATCTCCTCGCCGTTGACGACGGCGACGGTCTGACCGGTCGCCTTGTGCCCACATGCGGTGGTCAAGAGCGAAAGCGAGACGATCATTCCAAAAGCGAGACGACGATGCATGCGGTGTCCTCCGAAGGTGGGAGCGGATATTGGCAATGGAATCCTAGCCGTGTAAGCGGGCCGGGGAAAGTGGAGCTGACATGGAAACAGTTTACGATTGGATAACCGTAGCAATCTTCGCGGGGCTGGTCGTACTTTTTCTCCAGCGATCAATGGCGGAAGAGCCGACGGATTCAATTTTCTCCTATCTGGGCGGCGCGCTCGGCTGCGCGGCGGCAAATTATTTCGGAAATTCGGGCAACGACATCGTCGCGATCCTGATCATCATCGGTACGCTGATCTACATCCAGCTGGTCCTGAAGCCTTTCAATCTCAACCGCGGCGGTTAAGCGAGCCGCGGGCCGATCAGAAACGTCCGCGCCTGTTCGTCGAGCGACGCGAACATCGCATGGGCGAAGTCTTCAAGAATTTGCTGGGCACCCGAATGGTCCGAGGAAATCGTGGAGATGCGGACCAGTACGGCATCGGGGCGGTCACCCAGCAGATTGGCCTTTGCGACCGCCCAGTGCTGCGCGACCCAGGTTGCCGGAATGTCGTACCCGACACGGGTCCAATAGAGCAGCTGCTCGGTACGTGCATCCGAAGTCGCGGTAAAAGCGGTTGTCTCAAGCGTCCCCTTCTTTAGCTGGATCGGCAAGATTTGCCGGTTGCTGAGCG
Source organism: Sphingomonas sp. (assembly GCA_965219075.1). Taxonomy (GTDB): domain Bacteria; phylum Pseudomonadota; class Alphaproteobacteria; order Sphingomonadales; family Sphingomonadaceae; genus Sphingomonas. Next base: position 42,456 of record CBDCMM010000002.1, on the reverse strand, counting down.
TATAGCCGCCGGCGGGATAGCAAACTTCGGGACGGTGCACCTGCAACACGCCGGTCTGGCTCGCTCCCTTGGCGATCAGCAGCATGACGGGCGGTTCGCCCTCGGTCGTGTAGGCACGGGTCATCAGCTGGGAATAAAGTTGCCCCTCAAGCTGATCCTGCGGCGGGACGACCAGTCCACTGCTGGTGAAGAAACCCCATTTGCCGATCGTTTTCGGGATCATCTGATCGATGTTCCGCTTGCCGCCGAAATCGATCGGGTGCGACGGCTGACGCGCCCAGGCGGCGCCCGCGGTCAGCAGGAAGCCGCCGCCGATCAGCATGCGCCGCCGGTCGATGCGGGTATCGGGAAAGCCGAAGCTGTTTTCGTCAGACATAAGCGGGACGTCTTTGCAGCCGATTGCGTAAGGGAGAGGCGAGAAAATCGATGGTCAAAATGCCGAGAAGCGAGATCGCGAACATGACAAGACCGGCAAAATTATGGACGAAGCCCTGCGCCGCGGCGTCACCGAAATAATAGGTGACCAGGATCAGGAAAACCACGCGAATGAAATTGGCGAAGATAGCAACCGGCACGATCGCGAGCAGCAGCAGCGCGGCATAGCGGTAGTTGGCGTTGTGGCGGATATAGATATAGAACAGGCATATCGCGGCGAGGCTGATGATCGAATTCAGCCCGGCACAGGCGGCAGCGACCAAAAGTTCATATTGCGCGATCTGAATCATCACGCCGGAACTGGCGATGGGGTAGCCCGCGAAGTGAAGAAGATCGACGGCAATCTGGGAAATCCAGATCTTGATCGGCTGAGTTATGAAAGCGACGACCGAATCGGGCGGCGGGAAGACCAGCGCCATGTATAAAAGCGGGAACCAGAGCCGGCGCAGAGTGGTGCTTCCGTAAAGCGCGTATCCCGCGCTCAGCAACGCGCCGTAAAAGACGAACCCTTCGATCTCGATGATACCGGTGATGCGGGCGAAGGCATAAGCAAGCAGGAAAAAGCCGATCAGACAGGTGGCGAGCCATCCATTGCCCGGACGAGCAAATGCGAGTGCATCCTTTCGTTCGCGCGCCACCAGCCACAGTCCGGTTGCCAGGACCAGCGGGCCGTGGCCGCCCTGTTCGGTGGACCAGCTGAAACGCGCGACCGCGGTCATGGTCGGAACGGCAAGCGACAGGACCCCCGCGATGAGTACCCAACCACCCGCCGAAATCTTTTTCCAACCATGGCTGCGCACGGGAATCGCATCGTCGAGCGTCGCGCTGCCTTCCGCCATGACCGTAGAGTGGTGGTTCAATTCATCCCGTCCCAAATCCGCCGCGATTCGGCATCGACCGCGATCTCCATTATGATGCTAGAGGAGTTAATCGACCCTAACAATATAGCCCCCTTTTACCAGCGGAGTGCGTTTCGCGCGCGATCTGCCGGTCGCTTCATCTTAACATATACGTCCGATGGCGCGGACTGGACGTGCAGTCTTTTTGTATCATTGCAGGAATAGCGTGTGTTGACCATTTTCGCGTGGATTATCGGATTGCCGTTCATCGTGCTGACGGCAACGTTCGGGATCGAGGTTCTGGCGGGTTTGCGACCGGCGGCACCTGTGCGTCGCGCGGGGCTTCCGGAGAGCAGCGTGATCCTGATGCCGGCGCATAACGAGGTGCTCGGGATCGAAAGATCGGTGCGCTCGATGCTCTACGCACTGCCCTCAGGCGCGCGGCTGATCGTGATTGCCGACAATTGTGACGATATGACAGCCGACCTCGCCCGGGGTGTCGGAGCGGAGGTGATCGAGCGGTGCGATCCGGCGCGGCGCGGCAAGGGCTTTGCACTCGCGTTCGCGCGCGACCGGCTTCGTGCCGACCCGCCGCAAGTCGTTTCGGTCGTCGACGCCGACTGCGAAATGGACCGCGCGTCGCTGACGGCGCTGATCACGGATGCGCGTGACCTTCCTGCGCAAGCGGTGAACCTTTTGCGGGGCAATCTTTCGGCGCCGACGATGGTACAGGTCTCGACCTTTGCGTTCGCTGTCAAGAATTTGGTGCGGCAGCGTGGGCTGGGCAGACTGGCGAAACGGATCCTTTTGACAGGGACGGGTATGGCCTTTCCCTGGACCGTGTTCGACGATGCGGCTCTTGCAAGCGATGATCTGGTCGAGGATTTGAGCCTCGGGCTGGATCTCGCGGCAAAAGATATCCGGACGATATTCGTCGAGGATGCGACCGTCTGGAGCAATCCGGCAAGCGCGTCGGGGACGATAAAGCAGCGGCAAAGGTGGGAAGGCGGGTTCATCGCCACATCGCTGGCGCGCGCCGTTCCGGCGGTCTTGCGGGCGATTGGGCGAGCCGACTTTCGCGGTGTATGGGCCGGACTAAGTTTGATGGTGCCGCCTTTGGCGCTGCTCGTGCTGATCGACGTCGCGATGACCGCAGTGCTGATCATGCTGTCGCTTTTCGGCGCTTCTCCGCTCCCCGCAATCGTGTTGATCGCGATGCTGATCGTCGCGACGGTGGGCGTGGCGCTGGCCTGGAGACTGGTCGGGCGCGCGTTTCTGTCTCCGGCAGCAGCCGCCAGCCTTCCACTTTATGCGCTCTGGAAAATCCCGCTTTATCTGAAACTTGCACAAGGCAAGCCGAAGACATGGGAGCGAACCGAACGAGATTAGCGCGAAAGGCGTTTGCCGACGGCGACCAACGGTCGCTCGAACCGGAAGGTCGAGATATGCGCGATGGCGAAGGTCAGCGCGAACAGCAGCGGTCGCTTCAAATATTTGATCACCGTCGAACCGTCACCAAGCCATGTGTTCGAGAGCATTCCGTGGACGACGTACAGCGCATAGGATGTCTCTGCGATGTAGCGGGCGGCGCGGCAGGTAAAGAGCCGCTGTATCGCGGCCGGCACCGCGAATAGGGAGAGTGCGACCATGCCGGACGCGAGATAGGGCCGTGCGTAATTGAGCACCGGGAACGCCGGGTGGCCGGATGCTATCACCAGCGGGAACAGTAGGACCGGAAGCAGTTGCGGCGAAGTGATGCGCAGGCCGCGCGACTGCATGTGCGTGTAGATCAGCGCCACGACGGAACCCGCCAATATCTCGTCCACACGTTGCCAGGTGTAAATACTCACCAAAGCGTGCTGAGAGATGCGGATGGCGGTGATTGCCAGACAAAACAGCGGAAGAAGATAGAGTCCGCGCCGGCCAAGCAGGGCGACAACCAGTGCGATGCCGATATAGAATTGAACTTCGACGCAAAGGCTCCACAGATGTTCGCCCCCGTGAAACAGCGGCGACGGCGGCAGGTTTGACACGAACAGCAGGTTGTCGAGGATGGTGCGCAGATCGGACCTGTTCGCAAGCGCGAGGATCAGCATCGCGGTCCAGGCGAGCGGCACGATCCGGAACAGGCGGCGGACCAGGAAACCGCGTACCTCCGGCCGGTGCAGGAGGAATCGGGTGATAAGAAAACCCGACAGCGTGAAAAAGAGCGCCATACCGCTCGCCGCGACGGCCCCGTTCAATTCCCAGCGTGCGGGTCCGATCGGGAGCAGATGGCCCGCCATGACCATCAATATGCTGAGCGCGCGCCAGCCATCGAGAATCGGAATATGCCGTCCCGATCCGAACAGCATGTCCGATGGGGCGTTTTGACCCGGCGCGGATTGTAAAGTTTGCATGGATGAAGCGTCGGCGCCGATGCGCGTATCGGGCGATGGTGTCAACGCAGGCTGGCGGTCATAACGGGAGGCTTGCCCGTATCCGTACGCGCGAGGTCGATCACGCACATCGTCCGGTAAACCGGGTGACGCCCGCAAGAAACGCCTGCAAACCGGAAATTCCGGTCGAACAGTAAACGGCGATGACCGCGGTCGGGGACACCGTCGTCGATGATGAGTTGCCTGACGACGTCGGCAGGTCCGGTGGGTCCATAGGCGATGACCTCTCCGACATAGATGCCGCCGCCGCGACGTCGAACGCGGTCGCCGGGGGAGGTTCCGTCGCGGCCGATATGGCCGACATCACCGCCTGCTTCCTGTTCCGCGACGTGATCCGCCGCCGCTTCGGCCAGAAGGTCGCTTGGGCCGAACGCAGGCTGAACCGGTTGGGATTGAAGATACTGAACCGCCTCGTCGAGCGGTGCCGGTCCCTCCTCGGTCAAGATGTCGAACGGCTGATCGCTCGCGAGGAGGAGCCGGCCCCGATAATTGGCGCGGTAGTCGCGGAGCGAACGGGCATAGCCCGCAGGATCGTTTCGCGCCGCGTTCATCGCCACGAGCACCGCGGCTTCGTAGGTCAGCGGTGCACTCGCCACCGCCGGAATCGTACAGCATCCGACCGTAATTATCGCCGCTATCTTCCACCGCATCGCGCAAGTCCGAGTCGAGCGCGGCGATTCCGTCGTATTCGCGGTTCGCCTCAACGCAGGAACCGAGATATCGGCGAACGATTAAGCGCCGACCGACAGGGTTGGTTAGAAGTCGGTTAGGGTTAACTTGCGTGAGTCGTTGCGTTCTTTTCGCGTACGCTATGCAACCGTTGCATAACTGGAACGTATATTTTACTTATTCCATTGAATATGTTCGGTGATTGCGGGGGTTTGATTCGATGAAAACTGCGATGTTGGCAAAGGTGGCGCTTTGCGTCTGTCCGCCGGCAATCGCGGTGACCTCGGTTGCTGCCGTGCCGCCCGTTCGCAAGGCGGTGCATCGTTTGACGAAGCCACATCACGTTCAGAGCGCAAAGCCAAGCGCCAGGCCCGCTTTGCTGGTTCGTACAGCGGCGGCACCGGGCCCCTGCGCACCGGGAGACGGTCAGGCGGTATCGATCCTGAATTATGCGAGCGAGCCGCCGCCCATCCCGGGTGAATTCGGCACGACAGGTTTGCCGGGGGGGCTGTTCAACGGCGGCGGGGGCGGATTCGGGCCAGGCGGAGGGTTTGTTGCGGGACCCGGCGGCGGCGGCACGGGCGGCAATCCGGGTACGCCCATCGGGCCCGGACCGACCCCAACCCCAACCCCAACCCCAACCCCGCCCGGGGGCGGTGGAGAAATGGTGCCGCCCGTGACGCCGGCAATTCCCGAACCGGCGACGTGGGCAATGATGATCCTCGGCTTCGGAGTCGTAGGAGCGGCGGTCCGGGGGAACCTGCGGTTCCCGAAGCGCAAGTCGCATAGCCGATCGGATTGGGTGAGCGGTTCGAGGCGGCGCAAGCGCGGATTGGCGGGTTTGCTGGCATCGCTCGCGCCGACGAGTTTGCTTGAGGCCGGGACGAGCGCGGGAGCGGTCGGGGCTAATTCGCTTGCGTCGGGAGCCGTTGCGAAGACATTGTTATGCGTCTGTCCAACGGCGGCGCTGGCGCTCACCGCCGCGGCGGTGCCGCCGGTGCGGCATGCGGTTTACAAGGCGACAATGCCCGCAATCAGCCGACCGGTCGCAGCCACGGCGGCTCCGGTTGAGCCGGCGTGCGACCCGAGGCTTACGGCGCAGCGGGTGCTGGTCGACGCGGCGCAACCGGCGTCCGGTTTCGTCGCGGGCCAAGATGTGCAACCGCGCGCGATACTGCCGTCGGAGATCGTGGCGCAATCAAGCGTGCCGGGGGCTCCATCTGAAACCGTGGCGGCAAATTCCCAGTCCTGAAACGGGCGCGCCCATATTCCGCATCGAACGGGTGTGACCGCGCCGGCCACGGCACTTCGATCGATCCCCTTAAAACCCGGAACGCTGTCGCATAAAATGTCCGGCAGATGCATAAGCAAGGTACGCGTCAATCAACCTTGCTCGTGCGTTGTTCATGGCGAAGTCGAAATCTACGCGGAAAGATGATTTTGAACGCCCATTTGAACGCTATCGCGACAGCGGTTCCGACGCACAACATTCACGAGGCGTTTGTCGGTTGGGCGCAAAGCCGCCTGCCCAGAGACAAGGCAAAGCTTTTCGGGCGGATGGCGGCACGTAGCGGGATTTCCAATCGCTGGTCGGTTTTGCCGATCGGTAAGAACGGAACATCGCCCGTCGATCCGGGAGGCTTTTATGCCGACGCCTTGATGCCGGGCACCGAGGCGCGAATGGCGCTCTATGCGAGCGAGGCGCCGAAGCTGGCGCTCGAGGCGGTCAGGAGACTGCAAGCCAAGACGTCGATCGAGGGTGTTTCGCACCTGATCGTCGCCAGCTGTACCGGGTTCGTCGCACCCGGTGTCGATCAGATCATCGCGGCGCGATTGGGGCTGTCCGCGCGGGTCGAGCGTACCCTGATCGGGTTCATGGGATGCTATGCCGCCTCGGTAGCGCTCAGGACCGCTCGACATATAGTCCGGTCTGATCCGAGCGCGCGGGTGCTTGTCGTGACGGTCGAGCTGTCGACCCTGCACCTGCAGGACACGCCGGAGATCGAACCGTTGCTCGCGATGCTGCAATTCGGGGACGGAGCGGCGGCGGCATTGGTCAGCGCAGCGCCCGAGGGGTTTTTGCTCGAGCGAGGGTTTTCAGTCGCCTTGCCCGATAGCGCGGACTTGATCCGTTGGGACATCACCGATCACGGGTTCGCCATGCATCTGTCAGGGGAGGTTCCCGGCAGAATTGCGAAGGCGCTGAGCGACGGAGATGCGGTGGACGCAATTACCGCAGGGACGCCCATCAGCGACATCGACGGCTGGGCGGTGCATGCGGGAGGGCGATCGATCCTGGACGCGGTCGAGGGTACATTGTCGCTTGCACCTGATGCCCTGACCGGTTCGCGTGCCGTGCTGGCGGACAATGGAAACATGTCGTCATCGACGCTGATGTTCGCGCTCGAACGCCTGATGGACGGACCGCCGGTCGATCACGGGATCGCGATCGCCTTCGGCCCCGGGCTTGCCGCCGAAGGGCTGGCATTCAAAAGCGCATGATGGACCTGTCGCGCCGCGCCGAAGCCGAAGAGCTCATGGATGCGGACGATCTGGATGCCGATGTCTATACGGCAGTCGTCGCCGATCTGGCGCGGGTGAACCGGGTAACGCTGGCGGCGAGACCGACATTGGGGTTCCTCAAACGTACGGTGGGCGCGCGCGGGCACTTTCGATTGCTCGATGTCGGGTTCGGTGACGCGGACATGCTGCGACAGATCAGCCGATGGTCCGGGAAGCGCGGAATAGATGCGCAACTGACCGGCATCGACCTCAACCCCCGCAGCGAGCGCGCGGCGCGCGCGCACACGCCCGGAAATATTCGCCTGATAACCGGCGATTACTATGAACTGGCGGACGAACCGTGGGACGTTATCGTCAGCAGCCTCGTCGCTCACCATATGAATCGCGAACAACTCGTCGCGTTCCTGGAGTTCATGGAAGCCAAGGCGAGCGCGGGCTGGTTAATTAATGACCTGCACCGGCACAGCTTTGCGTATCACGGCTATCCCCTGCTTGCCCGGCTGATGCGCTGGCACCCGATTGTCAGGCTGGACGGAACGTTATCGATTGCACGGTCCTATCGACCGGCCGAGTGGCCAGCATTGTTGGCCGAAGCAGGCGTCGAAGACGCGAACGTGTTTCGTGCCTTTCCTTTCCGGTTATGCGTCGAACGCCTGCGCTGATCGTCGGCAGCGGGCTTGCCGGGGCAGCGGCGGCGGGTGAACTCGCGCGGGCGGGCCTGCCGCATCTGCTGATCGAGCGGAGCCGGGAAACCGGCGACGCGATCTGCGGCGGTTTTCTTAGCTGGCAGACGATGCGAACGCTGGAGCGGCTGGGGATCGACGAAGTGACGCTGGGCGGCGTCGCGATTGATCAGGTGCGATTATATTCAGGCAAGCGTACGGCAAGCGCCGCCCTGCCGCGCGCGGCAACATCGGTTTCGCGACGGCGTCTCGACACGCTGATGCTGGACCGTGCGAAGATGGACGGAGCGCGGATCGAACGGGGTGTCGAGGCGCGGGAGATTACGGACGGCGTTGTCCGCACCGCGGACGGAGAACGGATCGGGGGCGAGACATTGTTCCTTGCGAGCGGGAAACACGAGATACGCGGCACCGCCCGGCCGCGCGAGGCATGTTCGCACGATCCGGTATTGGGAATCCGCGTCCGGCTGGGGCCGGCGTCTGCACTGACCAAGATGGTCGGGGGTGCGATCGAGCTCCACCTTTTCGATCGCGGTTATGCCGGGATCGAGATGCAGGAGGACGGGACCGCGAATTGCTGCCTCGCCGTCCACCGGTCGCGGTTGCAGCAAGCGGGTGATCCACGCGCGCTGTTGCTCGCGCTCGGACGCGAGGCGGAACCGCTCGGCGAACGATTGGCGTTCATGGCGAGCGACGCGACGATCGATGCAATCGCCAATGTTCCTTATGGATGGCGTGCGCTTGATGGTCAGCCGGGCATGTTCCGGCTTGGCGATCAGGCAGCGGTTATCCCCAGCCTGGCGGGGGAAGGCATGGGCATCGCGCTGGCGAGCGCGCGCGCCGCCGTTTTGGCGTATCGAAGGGGTGGCCCGGGCGCGGCGGCCGCATGGCAACCCGCGTTCGGAAGACGGACGGCGCGGCCGGTCAGGGTGGCGGGGCTGGTACGGGATCTGGCGGAGAGCCGGGCGGCCCCGCTGATGCTTCTTGCCGCAAATCCTGCGCTCATCCGGCTGGTTGCCCGGTTGACCCGCATCCGCTCCTCTTGAAGCATGGCCCGAATGACACGAAATGAGGGCGTATGGACCAGCTTACACTTACCGAATCCGAATGGCGCCAGCGCCTGTCTCCGGAACAATATCATGTCCTTCGCGAGGCGGGGACCGAGCGGGCGTTCGCGGGCAAGCTGAACGATAACAAGGCCGACGGCGTTTATCATTGTGCGGCGTGCGGCAATGCCTTGTTCGACAGTGCCGACAAGTTCGAATCGGGTTCGGGTTGGCCGAGCTTCACGCAGCCGATCACATTGGAGGCGGTGTCGGATCACAGCGACACCAGCCACGGCATGGTCCGCACCGAAACGCGCTGCGCCAAGTGCGACAGTCATCTCGGCCACGTCTTTCCCGACGGGCCGCCACCGACGCATCAGCGCTACTGCATGAACTCGGTCGCGTTGGACTTCCACAAGCGCGGCGACTGATCGGCCCCGATCATCATCCGCTTGGCGTTATCCGCTTGGCAGGGAGCGGGGTAGGTCGTAATCCCGCACCGTCCGATGGCTCGCAAGCGTTCCCCCAAGTCTCCGTCGCGTCGCCGGTTTACCGTCGTGGTTCGCATTCTGATCGCCCTGATGCTGTTGGCACTGGGATCGCTGGTGGTCGCGGTGTACGTCGCCCGTTCGCAGCTGCCGAGTTTCGAGCAACTGAAATCTTCGCCGAACGGCCAGATGATCCGTGTTCATGCCGACGATGGTACGGTTATCGTTTCACTCGGACCCAGTTTCGGGGAATGGTTGCCCTATCGCGACATACCGGCGGTCATGCGGGATGCGACGATATCGGTCGAGGACAAACGGTTTCTAAGCCATCCGGGCGTCGATCCGATCGGAATCGCGCGGTCATTGATGGTCCGCGTCGAGCGGGGACATTGGGTTCAGGGCGGATCGACACTCACCCAGCAACTCGCGCGCAATGTGTTCCTGACCAATCAGAAGAAATTCGGGCGCAAGATCCGGGAGGCGATCATCGCCCTCGCGCTGGAGCGCAAGTTCACAAAGGATCAAATCCTCGAACTGTATCTGAACAAGGTCTATTACGGCGGCGGCGCGTACGGTATCGATGCAGCGAGCCGCAAATTCTTCGGCCACGGGGCCGATCATCTGTCGCTGAGCGAAGCGGCAGTGATCGCAGGGCTTGTCAAGGCACCGTCAAACTATTCCCCGACCGCCGATGTCCAGGCTGCGATCGGTCGCGCCGGCGTGGTCCTGAAGGCGATGCAGGAGCACGGCGTCATTACGGCAGCGGAGGCGGCGTCGGCCGACCCTGAGGGGCTGGAGCTGGCAGCGGAGCCGAAGCAGAACAGCGTCCGCTATTTCACCGACTGGGTATTGCCGCAGCTCGATACGCTGATCGATGAGACGACCGCGCCGCTGGAAGTCTATACGACGCTCAATTTGTCGATGCAGCGGGGGGCGGACCGGGCGATCGGCGCGAATACGCCCAGCGGCACGCAGGGTGCGCTCGTCAGTCTCGATCGCGACGGCGCGGTCAAGGCGATGGTCGGTGGCAAGGACTATGTTTCATCCAACTATAATCGCGCGACGCAGGCGCAGCGTCAGCCGGGATCGGCGTTCAAGCTGTTCGTCTATCTCGCCGCGCTGGAAGCGGGACACAGGCCCGAGGACGTGATCGTCGACGAACCGGTTACGATCGAAGGGTGGAGCCCGCGCAACGATTCGCGCCACAATTCGGGACCGGTGACGCTGCGGACGGCGTTCGCGTTTTCGTTGAACACGATCGCCGCAAAACTGGGAGAGGAGGTCGGGTTCACGACCGTTGCCGATATGGCGCGACGGTTCGGCATCACGACCGAGGTCAACACCCATCCCTCAATGGTTCTCGGCACCTCGGACGTACGTCTGATCGATATGACGCGCGCCTTTGCCAGCGTGGGTTCGCAAGGGATTTCCGTCATGCCTTACGGTATCACCCGGGTGGTCGCGAACGGAGAAACGATCTACGATCATCAGGTCGATCGCAGTCATGTCCTGGTCGCACCCTATGTCGCGGCCGAAATGACCGATCTTTTGCAGACCGCCGTCGCCACCGGGACGGGCCGTGCGGCGCAGATCGGGCGGCCGGTCGCCGGGAAGACCGGGACCACGAGTTCGACCAAGGACGGCTGGTTCCTAGGGTTCTCAAGCGGGCTGACGACCGGTGTATGGATGGGGCGCGACGATGCGAAGGCGGTCGGCGGGCTGCACGGCGGCGCGGCACCGGCCAAGGCTTGGGCATCGTTCATGAAAATGGCGACCGCCGATCGACCCGTCGAGCAGTTCCAGACGGAAGTGACGCTGCCCGATTGGCAGATGGAGCCGGACGACGAGAGCTATTATTCGGCACCGAATGACGGGCAGATGGTCGATGAGAACGGCAACCCGATTGCAGGCGGGGTGGGGCAAGGAGACGTTGCGGATCCGTCCGACGGCTATGCCCCGCAGGCGGCGGACCCGACGGCGGAGGATACGCAACCGCGCCAGTTGCTCAACCAGAATTGGATAGACCGCGTCATCGGGCGCGACGCGCCGAATGATACGCCGAAACCGCCGCCCGCCACGCGGCAGCCGTCGTCGGAGGAGCCGCGCGACGTGCAGCGGCGCGATACGTCTTCGATCCGCATGGCCCCGCGACAACCACCTGTACCGCCACCACTCAAACCCGCTCAGCTGGATCGGCCAAACCAGTGAAGGGTTGCTCCGTTCGCGCGCAACCAGTCGCGTGCCGGACGAGGATCGGACCCGAACAGTTCGGCAACAAACGCGTGGAAGGCGCTGCTATGGTTCATGTGCACGCGGTGCGCGACCTCATGCGCGACGGTTGCGCGCCGAACGAAACCGGGCGCGAAAATCAACCGCCAATTATAGCGGATCGCACCGTGAGCCCCGCAACTCGCCCAGCGCCCCTTTGCATCCCCGATTGTTACCCGTTCGACGGTGACTCCGGCCTTTTCCGCGAGTTCGGCTGTTTCGGTCGTCAACAGCGCGAGCGCCTCTCGCTTCAGCCATAGCTGGAAAATTCGAGATGCGGTCTCGATCGGTCCGCCTGCGGTGAGGACGTCATCCCAAAGGCAGGCTGAGCTACGCGCATCTTCGACCCGACGCAACGTCAGGCCACGGTCCGCGAAAGGCAAGACAGCGCCATCCACGAATGGTCGAGGTTCCGGCAATCCGGTCCGCTGTTCGGCGAGCCACGCCGCCTTGCCTTCTGCCCAAACCAATGCCGGTGCGAGCGCGGCGCGTTTGGGAACGGTAAGACGTGAACGCCCGGTCAGCGGATTGAGCGTCAAACGAATCGTGCGTGCGGTCGGGTGACGTACGACTTCGTCAACGACGGCGCGGCTCACAGGATACGGTCGACGACGTGATCCTTCAGATCGCCGGCAATCGATTCGCTGATCGTCCAGCCGCGAACCGACTCCCCGGCCCGGTGCACCGCGTCGCGGTCGCCGGATACGAGATAATGCCATTCGGGCAGTGCCTTGCCCTCGGCGCGCAACCGGTAAGCGCAGGTCCGCGGAAGCCAGTGCGTTTCGCGAACGGTGTCGCGCGTCAGCCTGACGCATTCGGGGACGTACGCGCGGCGATGACGATAGTTGGAACACTGACCCGTATCGCGATCGAGCAGGCGGCACGATACGTTGGTCGCGACCATCTCGCCGGTGTCCGCATCCTCGAGCTTGTTGACGCAGCATTTGCCGCATCCGTCGCAAAGCGCTTCCCATTGTCCACGATCGAGCTTTTCGATCGGCACATCCACCCAGAATTCGGTCGTCATCGTACCCAACGTTCAAGCGTATTGGCGACCGCCTTGGGCCCTTCGTCGGACGGGACCAGCGCAATCGGTTGGTTGTCGGGATCCATCAGATAGGTCTGGCGGCTGTGATTGACGAGATAGCCGCCCGCCGAGGTCTCGGTGCCCTTTTGATGGAAAACGGCAAATTCCTTGGCTGTGCGGTTGATGGCATCGACGCTTCCGGTCAATCCGACCATCCTTGGACTGAAAGCGGAAACGAACTGTTTGAGGACGGCGGGTGTGTCGCGTTCAGGGTCGACGGTCACGAAGACTGGAACGATCCTGGCAGCCTTCGCAGGGTCGCTTTGCGCAAGCAATGTCATCCCGGCTCCGATCGCCTGCGCATCCATCGGGCAGACGTCGGGGCAAAAGGTATAGCCGAAATACATGATGCGGTATTTGCCGGCGAAGCTGCGGTCACTGACACGTTCGCCGTTCTGATCGATCAGCGTAAAAGGGCCGCCGATGCTCGATCCGGCAAGTGGAGCCGGTTCGTGCGCGGTGGAGTTGGAGCCTGAGGTGTTGCACGATAGCAGGGTGGCTGCCGCTGCAACGATGAAGGCACTGCGGAGTGTATTCATGACGCCGCCACCATTGATCTGTTAACGGCGGCGACGCAAGTAATCGACCACCACGCAGTTTTGGCCCTCAAACCAGGCCCGCAATTCAGGAACGCCTATGTCCCCGATCCGTATAATCGCCGTCGCCATGCTGTTGACCGCAAGCGTCCCCGCCACGGCACAACAGCAATCGGAAAGCTACAAATTTTTGGAAGCGGTACGCAGTGCCAACGGGAACGACGTCATCGCCATCCTGGACCGTCCCGGCAGTCAGATCATCAATACGCGTTCCCCGGACAGTGGCGAGGGTGCGTTGTATATCGTCGCCAGACGCGGCGACCTGACATATTTGCGTTATCTGCTGCAAAAGGGCGCCGATCCCAACATCCGTGACAACAAGGGAACGACACCGCTGATGATCGCCGCGGAACAAGGGCAGGCGGAGATGGCGGCGGCGCTTATCGACAGCAAGGCCAATGTCGATCTTGCCAACGCAGCGGGCGAGACACCATTGATTCGGGCCGTACAGCGGCGTGACCTGCCGATGGTCCGGCAATTGCTCGCGGCTGGAGCCGATCCAGACATTTCCGATAATCTGGCGGGATTGTCCGCGCGCGATTACGCAACGCGCGACGGTCGCAATGTCGCGGTTGCAAAGCTCATCGCCGAGACGCCGAAGAAAACGCGCCGGGCCGTTGCGGGACCGAGGCTTTAGCTGTCCCGGTGCTGCACGAACTTGTCAGTGCGAGTTCAGCGCGCGCGGCATAATGATGCTGTCTGATTTACGGAGATGTTCGAATGAAATCCTTTCTCCCGCTTGCCTTGGGGTTCGCGCTGATCGCACCGGCACCCATCGCGGCGCAGGCGGCAGGCGATCTGGCGCTTGTTCAACGGCATCTTCAGTCGCTCGGTACGATGACCGCGAGCTTTTCGCAGACGGACCGCAACGGCAAGGTTCTGACCGGAACGCTGACGATAAAGCAGCCGGGCAGGATCCGGTTTCAATATGAGAAGGGCGTGCCGCTGCTCATCGTCGCGGAGGGCGGCGCGCTGACGTTTATCGACTATTCGGTTAATCAGGTTCAGCGCTGGCCGATCAAGAATTCGCCGCTGGGCGTGCTGCTCGATCCGACTCGCGATATTACACGCTACGCAAAACTCGCGCCGGGCGTCGATCCGCGGCTGATTTCGGTCGAGGCGAATGATCCGAAACATCCCGAATATGGGCGCATCACGCTTGTCTTTGCACGGGATGCGAGCGGTCCTGCCGGGCTGGTGCTGCAGGGCTGGGTTGCGCTGGATAGCCAGAACAACCGCACCACGATCAGGCTATCGAACCAGCAATACGGCGTCAACGTCGTCGACAATATGTTCCGGTGGAACGATCCTCGAAAGAAGCGTTCGCGCAACTGAAGAAAGGATCGCTCGCCATTCATCGATCCGACAGGTTGAGCGGCGTAGAGGATACTGCGCGGCAGCGGCCCGATACGGGTTTCCCCCCTGTTGCCCTTACGGGTTCCGCCGCTCGCCTGCGTGACGAACGCCAGGTCGGCCCTCGCTCCATGCCCCCGGAGCGGGGGCCTTTCCTTGTCGGTGCCGGTTCACGAGGTTAAGGGTTAGGCGTGAAGATCGCATCGTGGAACATCAATTCGGTCCGGTTCAGGATCGCCATCGTCGAACAGTTTCTGCGGGAAGAAGAACCCGACATTCTGTGCCTTCAGGAGACGAAGGTCATCGACGCCGATTTCCCGCGCGACCGGTTTGCCGCGCTGGGCTATCGCCACATTGTTATTCACGGTCAGCGGATGCATCACGGCGTCGCGATCATCAGCCGGGTTCCGCTGGTCGAGGACGACCGCCTCGACTGGCAGGCAAATCGTGAGGCGCGCCACGTCGGGGTCAGGATGGAAAACGGCGTCAGGCTTGAAAACGTCTATGTGCCGGCGGGCGGAGATGTTCCTGATCGTGATGCAAATCCCAAATTCGGGCAGAAACTCGATTTTCTAAAGCGTATGACGGACTGGTCGGATGCGCTTGCCGTGCCGACCATCGTAACGGGCGATTTCAACGTCGCACCGCTCGAATCGGACGTGTGGAGTCACAAGCAATTGCTCGGGGTGGTCAGCCATACGCCCATAGAGGTGGAGGCGCTCGACGCGCTTAAGGCGGCGAACGACTGGGTCGACCTCGGCCGCGGTTTTCACCCCGCACCCGCGCGGCTTTATACATGGTGGAGTTACCGCGCAAAGGATTGGGCGGCGTCGGATCGGGGGCGGCGCCTCGATCATATGTGGGCGAGCGGTGACGTTGCGAGGTCCGCTTCGTCTCATCGGGTGTTCGAAGAATGCCGCGGCTGGGACAAGCCATCCGATCACGTCCCGATCATGACAGAGTTCGCGTTTTGAGCGATGCCCGCGCGGCGGTGCGTGCGGTTGATGCTCTTCGGCGAGGATGGCCGATCATGATCGATGGGCTGTCTCTGCTCAATATCGAGACAGCCGATGAAGTACGGCTGGCCTCGTTCGATCCGGCCGCGACCGCCGACATTCTCATCTCGTCAGGACGCGCTGCGACACTAACGCTGACAAACCAGTTGGGTGCCGCCGATCCCGATCGCCCGGTCTTGATCGAGCGCGCACCCTGGATCGATTTTGCCTGTGCGACCGCCTTGTCCGATCCTGCGCTTGATCTCGTCTATCCGATGAAGGGTCCGTTCCGGACCGTCCCGCTCTTATCCGAAAATAGCGGTGCCGCCGCACTGCAACTGGCGCGCATCGCGGGGCTGCTTCCTGCTTTTTTTCACGGTGGAACATATGCCGATGTGAAAGTGTCGATGTCCGATCTTGCTGCGTTTCAGGAACCGGCGCGTCTAGCCATCGCGACCCGGGCGCGACTGCCGGTTCGGGGCGAGGAGCATAGCGAGATCGTCGCATTTCGTTCTCCAGACGGCGGTGACGAGCATATCGCGCTCATTATCGGGTCGCCCAACGGATCGATACCGCTGGTACGGCTTCATAGCGAATGTTTGACCGGCGATGTGCTCGGCAGTCTGAAATGCGACTGCGGGCCGCAGCTTGACGAGGCGATCGTCAAGATTGCGGCGTCGGGTTGGGGGACGCTTCTCTATCTTCGGCAGGAGGGCCGCGGGATCGGACTGATCAACAAGCTGCGTGCATACCAGCTGCAGGATCAGGGATTTGATACGGTCGACGCCAACATACGGCTGGGGTTCGCAGTCGATGCCCGCGATTTTCGTTTGGCCGCGCAGATGCTGAGGCTGTTGAGACAGGATCAGATCCGGTTGCTCACCAACAATCCGGCCAAGGTTGCCGGACTGGAGTCCGCCGGGATTTCGGTGGTCGAGCGCGTCGCACATAGTCTGGCGCCTCATCGCCACAATGCGAGCTATCTGGCGACCAAGCGGGACCGGAGCGGTCATCAGCTCTAGTCGGACCCGGCGGCAGACTTCATTAGTTCGGCGCGCAACAGGAAACGAGTGCGGCGCCGGGATATGATCCGGCGCCGCAATGCGTGATGATCAGTTGTTCGTTACGCCGACGACGGGGACGGAAACCTCTTCTTTCTCGGTTGTGACCTTGGGCACGTCGACCTGGGTCGGTTTCGTACCGACGACGACCTGCTTAGAGTCTAGATTTACGTCCGGCATTTCCCCGCCCTTCGCGCTGACATCGACCTGAGGCATTGCGCCGGGCTTCACATCCGCGCTCCAGAAGCCCGATGCAAACAACACGATCACGACGAGAACGAGAACGCCGACGATCCCGAGAATTGCATTACGTGACATAGAAAATCCCCTTTTTACCCCCGGGCATCTACACGGGTTTCCATTCCAGTCAAAGAGCCTGGCTGCGAGTTCTATTATTGCCGTCCGCGGGTCAGGCGGTTCGTGTTCCCGTCATCGGGAAGCTGCCGAATGAGCCCGCTCCCACGGTGCCCTTCAACGTATCGCCGTCCACCGTTGCCTGGCAATCCAAAGTCATTGGCATCGGTACGGTCATCTGCTGTTTCCACGCGATCGAATCGCCGTCGACGGTCCCCTGCACGTCGGTCGAGCCCATCGCACCGGAGTTGGTGCCGCTGAAGCTGCCGCCGTCGCTTTTGACGGTCAATGTCGTTTTTTGATCGCCAAGCGGGGATTTAACCACGCAGTCGTAAGTGCCGTCCACGCTTGCCATCGTCATCTTCTCCGATCGATTTCAGTTCGCGCCGGCCGGGGGCGCAGCGGTGACCACCTCAACCGGCAGTCCCAGCGTGTCAAGCTGCGACTTGATCTTTTGCGCATCGCCGATGACGACCCATGTAATCTTCGCCGGATCCAGCGCCTTGCGAGCCGCCTGATCGAGGTCGGTCTCCTTCAGCGAGCGCAGCTTACCGGCAAGCGTGTCATAATAGTCGTCGGGGCGTCCGTAGAGTTCGTTGCTTTCCATCCCACCGAGAACCGCGGACGCGGTTTCGAACTGTCCGGGAAGCTCACGGACCGACCCGTCGATCGTGCGCGTGAGTTCGGCGGAAGTCACACCCTTGTCCCCGAGGAAGCTTTGCATGTCGTCGCGAAGGGCCGCGAGCGACGGGCCCGTCTGATCCGCCTGAACCGGTGCGTAGATCATGTAGGGGACCGTATGCTGAACTTCGTAGAGAAATCCGGAAACACCGTAGGACCAGTGTTTCGTCTCGCGCAGATCGGTATTTAGCCGCGACAGAAAACTACCGCCGAGCACTTCGTTCGCCTGTTGCAGCGGAACCAGATTCTCGGTTCCCTTCGCGCTCGTCAGCTGGCCTGCAAAGATCAGCGATTGGGGCGTATTGGGCCGGTCGATCAGCACGATTTTGCCCTCGGGCGGCGGTGTCGGCGCGGTGAAGTCCTTGGTCGGTTTGGCTCCGCTCGCCTTCCAGTCGCCGAAGCTTTTTTCCAGCAGCGGCATGATTTCGGCAAGGCTGGTATCGCCAGCAACAAAGATGCGGGCATTGTCGGGGCGCAGCCATGCCTTCTGGAACGCAACAAGATCTTCGCGAGTCAATTTCGCGACGACCGTCGGATCGCCCGTTCCCGTAAAGGGCACGCCATAGGGACTTTGCTTGCCATAAAGCATCGGCGGCAGTGTTCGTAAGGCGAGCGGTACGGGTTGCTTCATTTCGGCAGCGATATCGGCAAGCTGCTGACCGCGCACGCGATCGATTTCAGCGGGCCGGAAAGCGGGACTGCGCACGATTTCGGCAAGCAAATCGAGCGAGGGTGCGAGATTGGGTTTGAGCGCTGAGAGATTGACGGTCGTGCGATCCATCGATGCCGAGGTTCCGATCGCCGCACCGAGCGATTCCTCCGCCTCGGCAATCTGTACGGCAGTGTAACGCTCGGTTCCCTGATCGATCAGCCGCAACATCATCGCCTGCGTGCCGAGCTTTGCCTTCGGATCGGCGGCGTTGCCGGCGTCGAAGCTCACGGCGACTGCGACGACCGGCACGGCACCGCGATGGGCAAAATCGACGATGATGCCGTTCGCCAATCTGGTGTGCTCAATTTTCGGAAAGTCGAGATCCGCGGTCTTTTGAACAGGCGGTATGGCGCCGCGCGAGGCGGGGGCGGGGCCCGTCGCCTGCGGTGCGGCCTGCGTCGGTGGCGCAGCGGTCGATGCTGTCGAGATGACGCTTGCGGCCTCCTCATATTTGCCGCGTTCACCCGGTTCCAGAGTGAAGGACAATGCGGGACGGGACAGCCATTTCTGCGCCGCCTGCTGAACCTGCGCCGGAGTCAGCGCCGCTTCTGCCGCCAGCTGTTTTTTGTAGAAACCCGGATCGTTGGCGTAAACCGCGCCCGTTGCCAATGCGACGGCCTTTCCGCCAAAGCCGCCGACCGCCTCCAGCCCCCGGATCGTGTTCGCGACATCCTCGGTTTTGGCGCGTTGCAGTTCAGCCGCACTCGGCCCGTTCCTGATGAAGTCGGCGACCGCTTCATCTATTGCGTCACCGACCGCCTTTGGATCGACACCGGGCTTGACTGTCGCCTGGATCGAGAATTGTCCGACACGTTCGTAATTGCCGCTGCCGGCGGAGACGCGGACCGCAAGTTGCTTGTCGCGGACAAGGATCGTTTCGAGCCGCGAGCTGTCCAGTCCGCCAAGGATAGCCGCTGCAATATCGAGAGCGGGGGCATCCGGACCGGTGATGCCCGGAATGGCCCATGTCCGCGACACCGTCGTATTTGCAACCTGGTCCTTGAAGGTCAGGCTGACCGGCCGGTTGAGCGTCGGCACCGCAGCCATCGTCGGACTATTGGCGGGTCCGCGAGGGATATCTCCGAAATATTTGGTAACGAGCGGTTTGGCCGCGGCAACGTCTATATCGCCGGCCAGCACAAGGACGGCGTTGTTCGGTCCATAATGCTGACGGAACCATCCCTTCACGTCGGCAAGGCTCGCCTTGTCGAGATCGGCCATCGATCCAATCGGTGTGTGATGATAGGCATTTCCCTCAGGAAACAGGGTTTCCTGAACCTTGTAGCGAACAAGTCCGCCCGGCTGATTGTCGTTGCCGCGTTTTTCATTCTGAACCACGCCGCGTTGGATATCCAGCTTTTGCTGGGTCACCGCACCAAGCAAATGCCCCATCCGGTCGCTTTCCAGAAACAAGGCGGTATCCAGTGCGCCGCGCGGAACGGTCTCGAAATAATTGGTACGGTCGAAAGACGTCGTGCCGTTCATCCCGGTCGCCCCAAGCGCCTGCATCGGTTGAAACCAGCTCTGGTCGCTGTTTTCCGAACCCCCGAACATGAGATGCTCGAACAGATGGGCAAAGCCGGTGCGGCCGGGCGGCTCGTCCTTCGAGCCGATATGATACCAGACCGACACCGCAACGACGGGCGCCTTACGATCGGTATGGACCACGACGCGCAGCCCGTTGGGAAGGGTGAATTGCTGATAGGGGATATCGACCGATCGGACCAACTCGGCGACGGGTGCCGCCGCCTGCTTTTGCGCATAAGCCGGAGCGAAGAACGGCAACAACGCCGCGCTCCCGAGAACGATGGATTTAATTCTCATGCAATTTCTCCACGGCAGCTGTATTATGCAGCTATAGCAGCGGGATAACGACGCGCAAGCTGCCGGTCTTAATTTGGGGCGAGCGCTGCTCTTACCCGTGGGACGTAGGCATTGGCGGATACGCGGATTTCCTGCGCGATGGGATGGTCGAGCGCAAAGAGCCCGAAGAGCCAGAGGAGCACGCCCCCGACGATCGATCCGGCAAGATAGAGGAGCGGATCCCTGGCTGCCAGGCCCGCCTCAAGCGCTATGACTGCGGGTCCGACCGCGAACGCAGCCAACAATCCGCCGGTGGCAAAGATACGGGCGAAATCCCGGGTCTTCGTGCCGGTCAAACGGTTCAGATGAGGCCGGTACAAACAAAGCGCAAAGACGGCATCAAGAATACGAGCGCCCGCTGCGGCTTCAAGGCTGATCATGCAGCCCGCGACGAACAGCGCGAACGAGAAGACCCCCCGGACTGCCTCTATCCTGGTTTGCGTCCTGAGGTTATCGGTAACCGTGAAGACTTCATAGCTCATCGTGATGGATACGCTGAGGACCGATGCCACGCCGAGAAGCTGGAACGGCATCACGGCCGGGGCCCATCGCTCGCCGTAAATGAAACGGACCAGCGGATCGGCGACGACGATCAGTCCCGCAAACGCAGGCCACAGCAATCCGGTGATTATCGCGACGGTGCGCATATACCGCTTACGCAGGGAATGCCCGCGCCTGATGACCGAGGCGAAATCGACGAGAACGACGCGCCCTGCTATGCTGTGAATGTTACTCCAGAGAAGCTGATTGATCCCGCCCGCTCGATTGTAGAATCCGAGCGAGCCGAGGCCGAGCAGGCGTCCGAGCGCGATGTCCGACAGACGGGTAGAGGCGGTGGTGATCGTTGTGATCGCGACCATCTGCGCGCTGAAATCGGCAACGCGGCGCCACGCGGCGAAGCCGATACGGTGGCTTAGGTAATGGCGACCGACCCAGATCAGCATCGCGGCGTAGATACCGCTGCTGATCACCTGCGCGTAGGCGATGCTCATATAGCTGTGGCCGAACACCGCGAAGGTGATCGTGGTTGCGGTGTTGATGATCGTGCTGATGACGTTGATCAGCGAGAGTTCCCTGAACCGCGCGGCGCGCTCCAGATGTGCCGAGGGAAGGAACATGAAAATGCCGAACAGCGGCGAAATTGCCACGACGAGCAGGACGCGTCGAACGCCCGGATCGCCCAGGAACCATTCCCCGACATAGCTGGAAAGCGCGATGACGGCGGACAGAAGCAGCGTGACGATGGCGTTGATGGTGAATGTGGTGCTGGTGATTTCGGGCGTTACCGTCGCTTCGCGGACGATAAGCGCGGAGAGGTTCAGTTGCTGGAAGATCGAGACCAGGCTTACGACCGCGATCGCGACCGCGAAGATGCCCATCTCTGTCGGGGTAAGAAAACGTGCGAGGACGACCGATGAGCCAACTTGTAGAACAAAAGCAATGGCTTGGGCGGCACCCATCCATCCCAGCGATTTCTTGATTGACACGGTCGATCTTTCGCAAAGTTATTGGTCTGCGCGAAAAAAGACTTATCGATCAAAGGTTAACGGGCGACTGATGGCTGGCGATGGGATGAATGGTCTTGTGTTGTAAAAGAGCAACACTACATTCTGCTCAACAGGTTTGGAGCGGGCATGAACATCGAAAAATATACTGAAAGATCAAAGGGTTTCCTTCAATCGGCGCAGACCGTCGCGATCCGGATGAACCATCAGCGGATCGCGCCCGAGCATATCCTGAAGGCGCTGCTGGAGGACGATCAGGGCATGGCGGCGGGACTTATCGGTGCAGCGGGGGGCGATGCGCGTCGCGTTGTGGCGCAAACCGACGAGGCGTTGTCGCGCATTCCGCAGGTTTCAGGCGGCGGTGCGCAGCAGACCCCGGGAATCGACAATGACAGCGTGCGCGTGCTGGATTCGGCGGAACAGATCGCGCAAAAAGCGGGCGACAGTTTCGTCACCGTCGAGCGGTTGCTGGTCGCGTTGGCGCTGAGCTTCAACACGGCGGCAGGCAAGGCGTTGAAGGCGGGCGGGGTGATGCCCGAGGCGCTGAACCGGGCGATCAACGAACTGCGCGGGGGGCGGACGGCGGACACGGCATCGGCGGAGGACCGGTACGACGCGCTGAAGAAATTCGCGCGCGACCTGACGCAGGCGGCGCGGGACGGGAAGCTGGACCCGGTAATCGGGCGCGACGAGGAGATCAGGCGGACGATCCAGATCCTTGCGCGGCGGACAAAGAACAATCCGGCGCTGATTGGCGAGCCAGGGGTCGGCAAGACGGCGATCGCGGAGGGACTGGCGCTCAGGATCGCGAACGGGGACGTCCCGGACACGCTGAAGGACCGGCGGCTGATGGCGCTCGACATGGGCGCGCTGATCGCGGGGGCGAAATATCGCGGCGAGTTCGAGGAACGGCTGAAAGGCGTGCTCGACGAGGTGAAGGCGGCCGAGGGCGACATCGTCCTGTTCATCGACGAGATGCACCAGCTGATCGGTGCCGGGAAGTCCGAGGGCGCGATGGATGCGGGCAATCTGTTGAAACCGGCGCTGGCGCGGGGCGAGCTGCACTGTGTCGGCGCGACGACGCTGGATGAATACCGCAAATATGTCGAGAAGGACCCCGCGCTCCAGCGGCGGTTCCAGCCGGTGATGGTCGGCGAGCCGACGGTCGAGGATACGGTGTCGATCCTGCGCGGGCTTAAGGACCGGTACGAATTGCACCACGGGGTCAGGATTACCGACGGCGCGATCGTCGCGGCGTCGACGCTCAGTAACCGGTACATTACCGACCGGTTCCTGCCGGACAAGGCGATCGACCTGATGGACGAGGCGGCAAGCCGCATCCGGATGGAAGTGGAATCGAAGCCCGAGGAAATCGAGACGCTGGATCGGAGGATCATCCAGCTGAAGATCGAGCGCGAGGCACTGAAGAAGGAGAGCGATGCGGCGAGTGTCGAGCGGCTGGCCAATCTGGAGCGCGAACTCGCCAATCTGGAGCAACAGTCGGCCGAACTGACAACGCGCTGGCAGGCGGAAAAGGACAAGATCGGCGCGGAGGCAAAGCTGAAGGAACAGCTCGATGCCGCGCGGCTGGAGCTGGAGCAGGCGCAGCGCGGCGGTGACCTGACGCGCGCGGGCGAACTGAGTTACGGCACCATTCCGGGGCTGCTCCGCCAGATCGAAGAGGCAGAGGGCCAGACCAAGGGCGCGATGCTGCGCGAGGAAGTGACGGCCGACGACATTGCGGGCGTGGTCAGCCGCTGGACGGGCATCCCGGTCGACCGGATGCTGGAAGGCGAGCGCGACAAGCTGCTGAAGATGGAGGAGCTGATCGGCAAGCGCGTGATCGGCCAGGCGGATGCGGTCCGCGCGGTTTCCACCGCGGTCAGGCGGGCGCGGGCGGGTTTGCAAGACCCGAACCGGCCGCTCGGTTCGTTCCTGTTCCTGGGGCCGACGGGTGTCGGCAAGACCGAACTGACGAAGGCGCTGGCCGAGTTCCTGTTCGACGATGCCGCGGCGATGGTCCGGATCGACATGAGCGAGTTCATGGAAAAGCACGCGGTCGCGCGGCTGATCGGTGCGCCGCCGGGCTATGTCGGCTATGAGGAAGGCGGCGTGCTGACCGAGTCGGTGCGGCGCCGCCCGTACCAAGTCATCCTGTTCGACGAGGTCGAGAAGGCGCATGGTGATGTGTTCAACGTGCTGCTTCAGGTCCTCGACGACGGCCGATTGACGGACGGGCAGGGCCGGACGGTAGATTTCAGCAACACGCTGATCATCCTGACGTCGAACCTGGGCAGTCAGTATCTCAGCGCGCTGGCCGAGGATGACGATGTCGCGAGCGTGGAGCCGCAGGTGATGGACACGGTCCGCGCGCATTTCCGGCCCGAATTTCTGAACCGGCTCGACGAGATCATCCTGTTCCATCGGCTGGGTCAGGCGGAGATGGCGCCGATCGTCGACATTCAGGTGGCGCGGGTCGAGCGATTGCTGAGCGACCGGAAGATCGCGCTCGACCTGACTAATGGCGCGCGGGCATGGCTGGCGCGGGTGGGATATGATCCGGTCTATGGTGCAAGACCGCTGAAACGCGCAGTGCAGCGGTATCTCCAGGACCCGCTCGCCGACATGATCCTGCGCGGCGAGGTCAAGGACGGGTCGAGCGTCCGTGTCGATGAGGGCGACGGCAAATTGGGCTTGTCGGTCAACTAGGTCGGGCGCCGGGCATCAGTGCTTAGAAAAAGGGGCGGCTCCTTGCGGAACCGCCCCTTTTGTCGTTCGCCAAATGCGTGATCAGAAGTTGAACTTTGCCCCCGCGCGGAATTGACGACCGAGGATATTGTTCCCCGCCTGAACGGTATTGTAGAGATACGCACCATAGGTAACGGGATCAACCGGCGGCAGACGGTCGATCAAATTGAGCACGTTCACGTAGAAGGTGAAATTGTCGTTCACCTTCACGCTGGCGTTCACGTCGACAGTGATGTAGCTCTTGACGCGGTTGCCCGTGTACCCCGGAGCGAGACCGTGGTCCCTGTATGCGTTCCCCTGATCCTCCGCGGAAAGATCATAGCCCGAGGTGTAGTTCACCGTACCGGTGAGCGCCAGCGGACCAGCCTCGAACGTATTCTGCCAATTACCGCGCCAGCGGAATGTCCCCGTACCACCGGTCAGGTTAAAGTTGCCGAGCGTATCGACGTAGGTTTCCTTAGTACCGTCCGGGAATGTCGTGCTGAGTTCGAGGATCAGGCTGGCGTCGAGATTGCTCGTCAGCTTGAAATAGCCGAAATCATGAACGACGTTGGCCTCGAAATCGATACCCTCCGACTTGATCGTGTTGGCGTTGACGAGTTGCGATGCAACGAATGCGATACGCGGCAACGCCGTCGGGTTGTTGATGTCGGGCGCATCAGCGGTGACGGTATAGCCCGCCGGGATCGCCTGACCCGCATAATACGCGTTGATCGCGGGCGAACTTGACGGTGCGGTGATCGCCCCGGTCTTTCGGATGTTATAATAGTCGACGGTGAACGAGATGTTCCGGATCGGTTCGAACAAAACGCCGCCCGTAAAGCTGCGCGACTTTTCAGGATCGAGATTGGGCGACGCGAGCGTCGTCAGACCGATCGAATATTGCGTCAGATATTGCGGGCATTTGGTCGGATCGGCCGCGCAATCAGGCCCGTATTGCTGACGGACATTCAGCGGGATATTCGCCGGGGACTGTGTCACATAGCCGGTGGTCGGCAATGCGTTCGCCTCTCCGAACGAGGGAATACGGAACCCCCGTGAATAGGTGCCGCGGATCGCAAGCTGGCGGAACGGCGTGAATTTTGCGCCGATCTTGGGCGAGAAATTGCTCTGACCGCTCGAATAATGATCGTAGCGGCCCGATCCGTTCACCGTCAGCTGGTCGATGATCGGTGCGTTGAGTTCGAAATAGGCCGATGAGACGGTGCGGTTACCGTTGGTGCCGAACGCGTTGATCGTGAAGTAACGCTGCGTCGGGCCGTTGTCGTCGGGATTGGCGCTCGGCGCGTTGACCGCCTCGTAATAGATCGATCCGCCGACACCCAGCTGTAGCGGGCCGCCCGGCAACTGGAACAGATCCTTGCTGACGCTCGCCTGCAACTGGTACAGGTCGGACGAAGTATCGGTAATGTTGGTTGGCGTCAGGTAATTCAAAGTCGTCTGGCTGTTGGCGCCGGGATTGATGAAATTATACGACCCGTCGGCGATGACGTCGAGCAGATGCTGGATGTAGACATAGCCGTTCTGCGTCCGCCGCAGATCGGTATGCATCGCGGTCGCATCGACCTTGAAATCGACATCGTTGAATACCGTGCCCGAAACACCAATCGCCGCACGATAGACGCGGCTGCGCGTTTCGTTCGAAACCACGGTCGGGATGCGACCGGTGATCCGTGCGACCTGACCCTGTGCCGCGAACGGATTGTTCGGGTTCAGCTGCCGGTTGGCCGAGAAGTCACAATTTACACGCTCCGGGCAGACGTAGATTGGC
The DNA here is from genome assembly GCA_965219075.1 of Sphingomonas sp. Taxonomy (GTDB): domain Bacteria; phylum Pseudomonadota; class Alphaproteobacteria; order Sphingomonadales; family Sphingomonadaceae; genus Sphingomonas. The sequence continues at coordinate 16,341 of CBDCMM010000002.1, read as the reverse complement.
AGGGCGAGGATGCCCGACCCGACGGCATTGCTGGCACCTTTAGCGGTCGAGGTGGAGAATTGCGGGAAGAGGACACCGGTTGGAGCATTACCGCGGATTGTAGGCGGGAAGCCCGTGTAGCTCGAAGTGCTCTGCTGGAAGTTCACCGCGCCGTAAGCCTCGACATTGCCGCCGACATTACCTGTGAAGCGCGCCGAACCGCCGAAGCGTTCGATATTCGGCTGTACGACCTGATAATCAGCGACATAGTCTTCCTGGCAGATGGGGCCCGCAGGTACCGCCGTACCGAATGTTGACGTACCGTTCGCATTTGTCTGCGCGAGTTCGGCTGCGCTCAGCGTCGTTGAACTTCCGCCGTAGCATGCGCTGGTCGGGTTCAGCTTCTGATAACGTCCGAGCGCGGTCCCGCCGTTCTGGACGCCGTTGGCATAACCATCGGCGGTGTAGGGCCGCACGTAGAAATCATAAGGCAGCGCGAAGCCGGTGTAGGTGCCGTCGGCTTCACGGCCGTTGAAGACACCGTTGGGGCCGCCGATACTGTTCTGATTGGCGCTGTTGAAGGGTGCATCGAGCTGGCGGTTATAAACCTCGTTCGAGTGGTAATAGAAACCGCTGACGTAGGCGTTGTAGCCCTTTGCATCGAGATCGCCGGTACCCGCAGTCAGGGTCAGACGCTGATTGGCGCCGAAGCCCCGTTCGGCAATGCCGGCTTCGGCGCGGCCAGAAATGCCGTTAAACGCGCGCTTTGTGATGATGTTGACGACGCCCGCGATCGCGTCGGCACCGTAGCTTGACGATGCACCGTCGCGCAGCACCTCGATCCGGTCGACAATGTCGTCGGGGATCGTGTTCAAATCGACGAAGTTACGCGAACCGTCATCCGCAAGCGGGTAGTAAGCAGCGCGCAGACCGTCGAATAGAACGAGCGTCGAGTTGGTCGACAAACCGCGCAGCGACACCGCCGATGCGCCGCCTGCAAATGCGCCGTTCGCGGTGAAGGAGTTCGTCAGACCGGGGCCGTTGTTCGAAGACAGCTGCTGAATCGCGTCCTGCGTCGTGTTGATGCCGCGCTGATCAAGGTTTTCCGCCGTGATGGTGGTGACCGGCGAAGGGGTCGCACCCTGAGTACGCAGGATCGATCCGGTGACGACGATGTCGCCCTGGGTCTGACCGGTCGTGCTCGGGAGCTGTTGGCCCTGATCCGCCTGTGCTTCAGCGTTTTGCTGCGCATCGGGAAGGGTTTGCGTTGAGGCGGGCACATCGGTCGCGCCGGTCGCCGTTTGCGCGAACGCAGGCGCAGCGAAGAGGGCCGCGCCGGTCAAAAGCGAGGTAGCGAGCAGAGTGCCGCGGTGCGAAAGCTTCATGATGAACCCCTTGTTCAATTATTTGGCGTCAGCCATCGAGCAAAAAACGACGCGCCGATCGCGCATGAGGTCGCTGGTTAAGCAAGCCTCGGCCGGTTGCAACGACGTTCTTTCGCGCAAACGAGATTTGGGGCGATGTGTAGCAATTCTGCCACATCATTTGATCTGGCCGGACGGTGGCGCACGTCCGGCCGGTGCGTTCGACCGGATGCGCAACAGCCGCATTCGCGCGTCAGCCAGGCGTTTTCGGAACCGGCAGCCGCAGCGGCAACCGGGGAGACGATCCGATCCGGGTATCCGGTATGACCCGGATCAGAAGCGCGACGGAGTCAGCCCGCCTGAACCTCGTCACCCGGAACCGCGCGGACGCGGCGGCGGCGAGGCTTTTCGGCGGCGGCATCGGTGCCGCTCGAGATGCTGAGCGCAGGGGGCAGTCGATCGGCATCGAGCGCGGCACCCTCAGCCGCCTCCGGCTTCGGTTCGCGGCGCGGGCGCGCGCGGCGTTTGGGCTGTTCGGCCTGATCCGGTCCTTCCGCATCGGCACCGTTCACGTCCGGTTGACGGTTATCCTGATGCCGGGTGTCCGCCTGACGGGGGGTGTCGCGCGCATCGGAGCGGGGACGGTCGTCGCGGGCATCCTGCTGATCATCGCGCCGCTGATCGTCGCGGGCATAGCGCGGTTCGCGGCGCGGGCGGTCGTCGCGCGACTGACTGTTGCCGCGGCGGCTGTCGCTTCCCCGGCTGTCGCTTCCCCGGCTGTCGGGCCCCCGGTTCCGGCTGTCGTCGTTCCGGCCGTCCTGATTCTGCTCGCCGGGGCGGATCGTATCGCCCTCGTCTCCGAAATCGTCATTGTCCGACGCGTCGTAGCCGTCATCGTCATCGTCGTTGTCGTTACGCTGATGCTGGCGGCGAGGCTGATTTTCCTCCTGCCGGAGCCGCTGGTCATTCAGGACGCGGAAATAGTGATCGGCGAACTGAAGATAATATTCGATGTTGACGCGGTCGCCCTGACGTTGCGCATCGGTGGCGAGATTCTTGTACTTCTCATACAGCTGGCTGGCGTTGCCGCGCGCGCGGCTGTCGATGCGATTGGCGCTGTCACCGCGCCCCTGGCCGCCCTGACGCGGGCCGCTGTTATTATTGCCACGACCGCGACGGCGGCCGGGTTGCCGGTTGTTGATCAAGCTTGTCGTCCTCGTCCGTAAACCAAAATCCGGTCATGCTCCGTGAAGCGCGGTGCTGTCCCCCGGCCCGGACCGGCGAAACCGGCGGCGGGACTGTCATCGCCGCAGGAACTTAGGGTCGCGGCATATGACGGAGGATGCGGGTGGGTCGCGACATCAAACCATCGATGTCCGTAGGCCCTGTTCGAGCCATAGCGGGGAAAAGTCGCCCGCGACAAGCGAAATATGGGCGAAGGCCGGATAGGCTTCAAGTCGCCACGATCGCGCGGGGGTGTCCGGCCAGGTCATGGCGGAGCGCTGGATCAAGGCGGGCGAGCCGCACGAGTGCGCCGACTGCATCCGCCTGATCCGCGCCGATCTCCAGTATCGCGGCACCGCCGGGCGCAAGGAGGCGGGGAAGTCCGGGGATAATGCGGCGATAGGCGGCGAGACCGTCGGTGCCTGCGAACAGCGCGGCGGCGGGTTCGTGCAGGCGGACTTCGTCGGGCAGCGCGTCGTTCTCGGCGACATAAGGGGGGTTGGCGACGACGAGATCGAACCGCGCGTCGATCGCACTCGCCCAGTCGCCGCGGATGTAGGCGGCACGGGGGGCGAGATCGAGCGCGGCGGCGTTCTCCCGGGCATAAGCGAGCGCGCGCTTCGAGCGATCGACGCCAAGACCGCGTGCGTCCGGGTAATGATGGAGAAGAGCGAGGAGCAGCGTGCCGGGCCCGGTGCCAAGATCCAGGATCGTGGCGGGAGGGCGGTTCGAGAAATGGGCGAGTGCGGCCTCGACCACGGTCTCGCTGTCCGCGCGTGGAACAAGCGCGCCGGGGCCAACGGCGAGATCGATCGACCAGAAGGCGCGGGTGCCGGTGATATAGGCGACCGGCTCGTGCCGGGCACGCCGCTCGACCAGCGGAGCGAAGGCTGTGGGCTCGAATGCGTCGAGGTGGTGGAGCAGGAGCGTTTCGCGGCTGGTGTCCAGCGCATGCGCCATCAGAAGTTCGGCGTCGAGGCGCGGGGTCGACGAGAAGGCGAAGCGCGCGGATGCGATACTGATCGCCTGGCGAACGCTCACTCAGTCATCGAGCGCGGCGAGCCGGTCGGCCTCGTCCTGCGCCACAAGCGCGCCGACCAGTTCGCCCATGTCGCCCGCGACGATTTCCGGCAGGCGGTGAAGCGTCAGGTTGATGCGGTGATCGGTGACGCGGCCTTGCGGGAAATTGTAGGTGCGGATGCGCTCCGAGCGATCGCCCGACCCGACCATCGATTTGCGCGCGCCCGCACGTTCGGCGTGCAGCCGTTCGCGCTCCGCCTCATAGAGCCGGGTGCGCAGCACCTTCAGCGCCTTGGCCTTGTTCTTGTGCTGCGACTTTTCGTCCTGCTGGATGACAGTTAGGCCGGTCGGGATGTGAACGATGCGCACTGCACTGTCGGTGGTATTCACCGACTGGCCGCCGGGGCCTGACGAGCGGTAGATGTCGATCCGCAGATCCTTGTCGTCGATCTTCACGTCGACCTCCTCCGCCTCGGGCAGCACCGCCACCGTTGCCGCCGAGGTATGAATGCGGCCGCCCGCTTCGGTGACCGGGACGCGCTGGACACGGTGGACACCGGATTCGAACTTCAGTTGCGCGAACACGCCCTTGCCCTCGACCGAGGCGACGACTTCCTTGAACCCGCCCGCATCGGAAGCGGAGGCGGAGATCAGGTCGACGCGCCAGCCCTGCGCCTCGGCATAGCGTTGATACATGCGAAAGAGGTCGCCCGCGAACAGCGCCGCTTCGTCGCCGCCGGTGCCCGCGCGTATTTCGAGCATCGCGGCACGTTCGTCCGCCGCGTCGCGCGGCAGCAGCGCGAGCGCGAGATTGCGGTCGGCCGCATCGAGCTTGTCGCGGTTGTCGTGCAGTTCCTCGGCCGCCATCGCGCGCAGTTCGTCGTCCTCGCTATCCTCTGCCATGAAGGCAAGATTCTTCGCCTCCGCGCGCAGGCGGCGGACCTCGCCTGCGGCCTGCGCAACGGGTTCGAGCTCGGCATATTCCTTCGACACCGCGACGAAGCGATCCGAGGGCAGATCGCCGGTCGCCATCAGTGCCTGCAACTCGTCACGCCGCGCTTCGATCTGCGCGATCCGTTCGGGGGAAATGGTGGTCATGCGTCGCCCAGTTCCAGCATCAGGGTCTTTATGCGCTCATGCTGTTCACAGGCTTGGGGCGAAGTCGTGAAAATCTTTTCGGTCTCACCTTCCGAGCGGATCGAAACCATTACCTTTGGGCCGGACTTTACTGCCTTGTCGTACCGTTTTCTTGGCGAGCCCGTTGCCACCATATCGGCAGAAAATCCCGCTAGCCTGAGCGTTCTCAGTGCGCGGTGGGCCAAGGCAATAGCGGTGTCGCTCTCAACGGCGATCATAACATCGGGTGAAGAAACTTTCGGCTCTGCGATCAGCATTGCGAGCCGCTCGATACCAGCCGCCCAACCAACTCCCGCGGTCGGCTGCCCGCCAAGACTTTCCATCAACCCGTCATAACGCCCGCCCGCGAGCACCGTGCCCTGCGCGCCCAGGCGACCGGTGACGAACTCGAACGCGGTGTGGCGGTAGTAATCGAGTCCTCGTACCAATCGCGCATTGATTTCATACGTCACGCCGACGGCATCGAGTCCTGCCTTAACCGCCTCAAAAAAGCCGCGCGCATCATCGGTGAGGAAGGCCGCTATGTCCGGTGCGCTGTCCGCAGCGGGGCGATCGCGCGGATCCTTGCTGTCGAGGATGCGCATCGGGTTTTTTTCGAGCCGGATCAGGCTGTCTTCGGACAACTCGCCCCGATGCGCCTCGAAATGCGCGACCAACGCGGCGCGCCACGCTTCGCGGGTGTCCGCATCGCCCAGCGTGTTCAGCTGAAGCGTCACCCCGTCGGCGATGCCGAGTTCGTGCAGTAACTGGTCCGCCATCGCAAGCAGCTCGACATCGGCGGCAGGTTCGGAAGCGCCGATGATTTCGGCGTCGATCTGATGAAATTGGCGGAAGCGTCCCTTTTGCGGGCGTTCATAGCGGAACACCGGGCCGCTCGTCGTGAGCTTCACGGGAGCATATTGCTGCCAGCCCTCGGTTAAATAGGCGCGCGCGATGCCCGCGGTGAATTCAGGACGCAACGTCAGGCTGTCACCGCCGCGATCGGGGAAGGTATACATTTCCTTTGAGACGACATCGGTGGTCTCGCCGATCGAGCGCGCGAAGACCTCTGTCGCCTCGAACACCGGAATGTCGACACGTTGAAAGCAATAGAGTTTACGAACGCGCTCGAACGTCTCGAGCACATGCGCGTGGCGGCGCTGGTCTTCGCCGAAAATGTCCTGGGTGCCGCGGATGCGCCGCGGAGTTTCGATACGAGCCATATATGCCGGCTATCTAGGCGAGGCCGCGCCCAAGCGCTAGCACTCACCAAAAGGGAGTGCGCGATGTTCGACAGGCTGGGCAAAACCATCGCGCCGCCCCGCTTCCTGCTCTTCCTCTTTGTATTCATCGCAGGGATGGCAGTAGGGATTGCTCCATTCGGCATCGAACGCGGCGTCATGGCTGCGTTCGACGGTGCGACGACTGTATTCCTCGTATCGCTCGTAACGCTTTTCAGGCGCGGCGAAGCGGCGCAAATGCGCGAGACGAGCCGTGCCAACGATGCCAACCGCACTTTGCTGCTGGTTTTCACTGCGCTGGTGACACTGGTGATCCTGGTCGCGGTGGGCGCGGTAGTCGGAGAGGCGCATGATGCGATTGCGATCACGCTGATATTGGTGACGCTGACGCTGACGTGGCTGTTCGCGAACGTGATCTATGCGCTTCATTACGCGCATCTTTTTTATGCCGAAGACGATGGAGGCGATGCGAAGGGGTTGAACTTTCAGGATTGTGAAGAGCCCGACTACTGGGATTTCGTGTATTTCAGCCTGACACTCGGCATGGCGTTTGCAACTTCGGACGTGCAGATCAGAACGCGGCGGCTGCGGAAGATCGCGCTGGGACAGACGCTGGCGGCGTTCATCTTCAACCTTGGCGTGATCGCATTTGCGGTTGGAGCGCTCGGCGGTGGCTAAGGACTGGACGACCGGCCTTTTTGCCCCTTATGTCGCGCATTTGGCCGACTCCCCTCCGGAAGGTAACGCATGATCCGCAAGCTGTTCGTCTCCGCTCTTCTTGCCTCAGCCGCCTCTGCGCCGGCACAGGTGCCGCAAGGCAATTCGACCCCCCAGCCGGTTCCGATCATCGAAACGATTCCCGCCGCGCAGGACATCGCTTATCCCGGCACGATCCAGCTCGACGTCGATGCGACCGATACGAGGCGCGGCATCTTTCGGGTGAAGGAGCAAATTCCGGTCGCCGAGGCAGGGCCGATGGCGCTGTTGTTCCCGAAATGGTTGCCGGGTAATCATTCGCCGAGCGGACAGCTCGACAAGCTGACGGCCCTTGTGATTCGCGCCGATGGCAAAATGGTGCCGTGGGTGCGCGATACGGTCGATGTCTATGCCTATCACATCGACGTGCCGTCGGGCGCGAGGCGGCTCGACATCGAGTTCCAGTTCGTCTCCGCGACAGCCCGCGATCAGGGGCGGATTATGATGACGCCCAACCTCATCAGCCTGCAACCGAATACGGTGAGTCTTTACCCGGCGGGCTATTTCACGCGGCAGATCCCGATCCGGATGACGGTGAAGTTTCCGGAGGGCTTTACCGCGTCGGGCGCGGTTCGTGCGAAAACGTCGGGTTCGACCTATAGCTACGACACCACAAATTATCAGACTTTAGTCGATTCACCGATCCTCGCCGGGCGCTACGGCAAGGTCTGGGCGCTTTCTCCGCAAGTCAACCTCGATGTCTATGCCGATTCGCCCGATCTGCTTGCGGCGACGCCGGTTCAAATCGACGCGCACAAACGGCTGGTCGAACAGGCGGTGAAGACGTTCGGCGCGCAGCATTACGATCATTACGACTTTTTGTTGTCCCTCTCCGATCAACTCGGCGGGATTGGGCTGGAACATCATCGCAGTTCGGAAAACGGGTCGCGGCCCACCTATTTTACCGAATGGGACAAGAATGTCCCCGCGCGCAACCTTTTGCCGCACGAGTTCACGCACAGCTGGAACGGCAAATTCCGGCGCGGGGCCGATTTGTGGACACCCGATTACCGGATGCCGATGCGCGATTCGCTGTTGTGGGTCTATGAGGGGCAAACCCAGTTCTGGGGCTATGTCCTGCAAGCCCGCTCGGGTCTCGTATCGAAACAGGACACGCTTGACGCCTATGCGGCGATTGCCGCTGCGTATGCGACCGCGCCGGGGCGCGAGTGGCGCGACCTGATCGATACGACGAACGATCCGATCATCTCCCAGCGTCGACCAAAGGGCTGGTCGAACTGGCAGCGATCCGAAGACTATTACAATGAAGGACTCCTCGTCTGGATGGAGGTCGATGCGATGCTCCGCAAGATGTCGGGCGGGACGAAGTCGATCGACAATTTTGCGCGGGCTTTTTTCGGCATACGCGACGGCGACTGGGGCGAGGTGACATATACTTTCGACGATGTCGCGGACACGTTGAACACGATCCAGCCTTATGACTGGAAAGGATTCCTGAACCAGCGGCTGTTTGCAGTCGGGGCGCCGGCCCCGATCGATGGTCTCGCAATGAACGGCTACAAGCTGGTTTATACTGCCGAGCCGACCGACTATTTCAAGCAAATCGAGACCGCCCGGGAATCGACCGAACTTGCGTATTCCCTTGGGTTGACGATCAGCAAGGATGGTAATGTTCGCGCGGTGATCTGGAACAGCCCGGCGTTCAGGGCCGGGATCGATGTCGGCACGACGATCGAGGCGGTCAACGGCGAGGAATATTCGAGCGATCGGATCAAGGCGGCGGTCGTGGCGGCGAAGGGTTCGAAAGATCCCATCCGCTTGCTGGTAAAGGACGGAGACAACTTCCGGGATGTCACCATCGACTATCATGACGGACCCCGTTATCCTCGTTTGCAGAAGGTGGGACAAGGCGAGACCGGGTTGGACCGGTTGCTCACTCCACGTTGATTCTCATTATTTCTAGGAACGGCTCATGCGTATCGATCTGATCCCGGCAGGCAAAAATCCGCCCGAAGACCTGAATGTGGTGATCGAGGTGCCGGTGGGCGGTGAACCGGTCAAATATGAATTCGACAAGGCATCGGGCGCCCTGTTCGTCGACCGCATCCTCCACACGCCGATGCGGTATCCGGCCAATTACGGCTTCGTCCCGCATACGCTGTCGCCAGATGGCGACCCGCTCGATGCCCTGGTCGTCGCACGGTCACCGTTCATGGCAGGCTGCGTCGTTCGGGTGCGCCCGATCGCGGTACTCAATCTTGAGGATGAAGCAGGCGGCGACGAGAAGCTCGTTTGCGTACCCGCGGATTCTACCTTCCCCTATTATGTGAAGGTCGGCGAACGCGACGACCTGCCCGAAATCGTATTCCAGCAGATCGAACATTTCTTCACCCATTACAAAGATCTTGAAAAGGAAAAATGGGTGCGCGTGGGAACCTGGGGCGGTGCCGAGGATGCCAAACGCATCACGATGGAAGCGATCGCGCGCTATGAAGAAGCGAAATCAAAAGGCGAAGAACCGATGGATTCTGGAGAGATCGTAGGCCGCTGAGCGGAGCGCTTAGGGGGAGGCCAAATCTCGCGTTCGCTCTGGGAAATTCATCAGCGAATACGTCTGCAAAGGGGGATCAGAGCGACGCCGCAACCAGTGTCAGCGCCGCGAGACCGAGCGATAGGGGTGTTCGGAGCGCCATCCACCCGGACGGTGCTATCCCCATCCGGTCGAGCCTGCGATCGACCGCAAGCGTCGCAGCAAGTGCAATCCCGAGCGCGATCAGCGATGGTCGCGGCCAAGTAAGTCCGACCATCCAAGGCCATGCGGTCGCCAGTGCGATAAGCGACGGGAGAACGGACGCGATCCAAATCCAGCCCGGCGGCTGCTGAGCCCTGGCAGCCAATCCCCACCAGAGGCCGCCGACATAGCTGAGGATAAGCGCCGCATAAGCATATCCTAGCGCGAGTGCGGAGAAATGCGCTTCGGGGTCGCCCAACAAAATGGCGACAACTACTGCAATCTGCGGCAGCAGCCCGGCATAGCCGAGCGACCGGGCCAACGGCGGGATTGTGCCGACGACGGATGCGGACGGCTTAGTCAAACGCTCACACTGTCGACAAAACGCCTGTAGCTACCACAGGTCCGGTCGGTGCGCCGGTGGTCGAACCCCCGGTCGGCTCGATCGAGATCGCAAGAGTCGCGCCGGGCGCCAGCTTGGCGCGTGCTTCAGTGGTCAGCGTCAGTCGCTGATTCTGTTGTTCAAGCAGACCCAGCGCGAAGGGCACGCCGTCCTCACCGATTACCCACAGCTCCGCGACCTTGGTCGAACTGACGCTTGGCGGGGCGGCGACGCGGAATGTGCCGCTGCCGGGATCGAACACCGCGGGAACCAGCCCGGCGTCATTCTTCAACGTGGCAACGAGCAGCGTCGCGGGAACGCGGTCAACCGCAACGGGAATGCGTTGCGCGATGACCACCGGTTCTGGTGCCGGTCTCAACAGCACGGCGAGCAACAGGCATGCGGCGATCAGGCTGCCGACCGCAGCAATCTTCGCCCAAGGGGAAGCTCGACGCGCAGGTGCGGTATCATTCGCAGGTACTGGAATGTCGGCGACGGGACCGCCGATTCGCGCGATCCGCCCGGCCATTTCAGGCCCTGCATCGACCTCCGGCCAGACGTCGTACAAATCCGCAAACTCGGTACGCCAGCGTTCGACTTCGCGCGCGAAGTCAGGCTCACGGATCACTCGACGAAGTGTCTGCGCACGTTCGTCGCCTTCCAAAAGGCCAAGCGCGAATTCGGCGGCGAGGAAGTCGCGATCATCAGTCATGATCGAGACATTCGCGCAAGCGGGCCAAACCACGACGGACCCAGCTCTTCATCGTACCGAGCGGCACTGCGCTCTGCTCGGCCAACTCAGCGTAGGTAACGCCCTGAAAAAATGCCGTGCGGATCGCGTCGCGCTGACGCTGTTCGAGCCCGTCGAGGCACAGATGCAGCCGGTGGTCGCGTTCACCATCGAGCATGACGGTTTCGGCATCGGGATCCGGGTCGACGACTTCGGGCGCATCCTCGATCCGAGAAGTGCGGCGTATGCCTTGCGCCCGGCGATAGTCGATCGACCGGTTGCGCGCGATGGTTGCGAGCCAGGTGATCGGACTAGCACGCCCGGGTTCCCACGCGCCCGCGCGCTTCCAAATCGTAATGTACACGTCGTGCAAAACATCTTCCGCGGCCTGCCTTTCGCCGCAGATACGCAGGCAAATGCCAAATAGCTTCGCTTGGGTTAGTGAGTACAATCTTTGAAACGCTTCGCGATCTTCAGTCGCGGTGAGGATCAGCATCTCCGCCAAATGCGCGCGCGCTTCAGAAGCGGCCTCACGCATAGGTGAAAAGTGGCTCAAAATGAAACATCACGACCGATAATAAACACGAGTTGGTTCATCTGTCACGCCGCGCGACTTATTTCTTTTTTGTGGGAAGCCGCAAGACACATGCAATTGATCCTAACTCATCAATTCGCAATTCCGTTCCCGGTGCGAAATCGAGACGAACCGCAGTAGCGTTTCAGGGCTTGCCGGCCTAAAGGCGGACCGACAAACCGTGCGGAGAAGTTTATGCGTATCGCCATTACCTCCGATCACGCCGCCGTGGCACTGAAAGCCGTGCTGGTGGCGTTACTGACGGCCAGGGGCGATGCGGTGTCCGATCTCGGTACGCATGGCACCGAGAGCGTAGATTATCCGGATTATGGCCACAGGCTGTCGGAGGAGATTGCGTCGGGGCGGGCCGAGCGCGGGATCGCGCTTTGCGGGTCGGGCATAGGAATCGCAATCGCGGTGAACCGCAACCCCGCGTGCCGATGCGCGCAGGTATCCGAACCGCTGTCGGCCCGGCTGGCGCGCAGTCACAATGATGCCAATGCGATCGCGATCGGCGCAAGGCTGATCGGTGAAGAAATGGCGATCGCATGCGTCGAGGCGTTTCTAGCAACCGAATTCGCGGGCGGTCGGCACGAACGCCGGGTTGCAAAATTGACGAAAGGCAAGCCATGACGACCCAGCTAAAGGCAGTGCAGGAATTCCGGCCGGACGGTTTTTTCACAAGCGATCTGGCGGACGCAGACCCGGCGGTTTTTGCAGGTATATCGCACGAACTGAAGCGCGAACGGACGCAGATCGAACTGATCGCGAGCGAGAATATCGTATCGAAAGCGGTGCTTGCCGCGCAAGGGTCGGTTTTCACCAACAAATATGCCGAGGGCTATCCCGGCAAGCGATATTATCAGGGTTGTGCGCCATCGGACGAAGTCGAGCAGCTGGCAATCGACCGGGCCAAACGGCTGTTCGGGTGCGCGCATGCGAACGTCCAGCCGCATTCGGGCGCGCAGGCAAACGGCGCGGTAATGCTTGCGCTTGTAAAACCCGGGGAGCCTATCCTGGGCATGAGCCTGGACGCCGGTGGACATCTGACGCACGGCGCAAAGGCCGCGATGAGCGGTAAATGGTTCGATGCCGTCCAATACGGTGTCGATCCGCAATCGCACCTGATCGACTATGAGCAAGTCGAGGCGCTTGCGCTTGCGCACAACCCGAAACTGATTATCGCGGGGGGTTCGGCATATCCGCGTCAGATCGATTTCGCGCGCTTTCGGAAGATCGCCGACAAGGTCGGTGCGCATTTCATGGTCGATATGGCGCATTTCGCGGGCATCGTTGCCGCGGGGCTGCATCCCAGTCCGTTCGGGCATGCGCATGTCGTGACGACGACGACGCACAAGACGCTGAGGGGGCCGCGCGGCGGGATGATCCTCTGCGACGATGACGCAATCGCGAAGAAGCTGAATTCAGCGGTGTTTCCCGGCTTGCAGGGCGGGCCGCTGATGCATGTGATCGCGGCGAAGGCGGTCGCGTTCGGCGAAGCGCTGCGGCCGGAATTCAAACAGTACATCGCCGCGGTGGTGGAGAATGCCAAGGTGCTGGCCGCGACCTTGAAGGAGCGGGGTGCGGATCTGATCGCGGGGGGGACCGATACGCATCTGGCGCTGGTCGATCTCAGGCCGCTCGGGATTTCCGGCAAGGATGCCGACGAGGCGTTGGAGCGTGCGGGGATCACGTGCAACAAGAACGGTATTCCCGGCGACCCGCTGCCGCCGATGAAGACGAGCGGGATCCGGGTCGGAAGCCCTGCCGGGACAACACGCGGGTTCGGCCCCGCCGAATTCCGTGAAATCGGGCATATGGTGGCCGATGTGCTCGACGGACTGGCGAAAAGGGGCGAATACGGGGACCCGAAGGTTGAGGCGGACGTTCGTCAGCGTGTGCACGCTCTTTGCGCGCGCTTCCCAATTTATCAGGACTGAACCATGGCAATCGACGACATCCGAAGCGACATCAAGACGACCCCCGGACTCGGCAAAAAAATGGCGAAATACGGAGCAGTCGGTGCGGTGATCGCAATACCCGTACCATTTGTCGGCCCCGTGATCGGTGCGATAGCGGGCGCCGGCTATGCCTATTACAAAGGCAAGAAAAGCGTCTGAATGCGCTGCCCATATTGCGGACATGAAGACAGCCAGGTCAAGGATAGCCGCCCGACCGAGGACGGCGCGGCAATCCGCAGACGGCGCCAGTGCGAAGGTTGCGGGGCGCGGTTCTCGACGTTCGAGCGCATCCAGCTCCGTGACCTGACCGTTGTCAAAAGCGAGGAACGCCGTGAACCGTTCGATCGCGACAAGTTGCTGCGTTCCATCACGATTGCGGCGCGCAAGCGCCCGGTCGAAGCACCCCGCCTGGAAAAACTGGTAAGCGGTATTCAGCGTCAGCTTGAAACCTCCGGCGATGTCGAGGTTTCGTCGAAACGGATCGGCGAGATGGTCATGGACGGACTGAGGGGGATGGATTCGGTCGCCTATATCCGCTTTGCGAGCGTCTATCGCGAATTCGGCGAGGCCCGCGATTTTGAAGCCTTTGCCGGCACGGTCGAAGAGGTTGGCAGGAAGTGACCCGGGCCGAGGCCGATCGTCAGCCGCCCGCAATCGTACTGGTTCGTCCGCAACTGGGCGAAAATATCGGCAAGGCGGCCCGCGCGATGTTGAATTTCGGGCTGGCGGACATGCGGCTGGTCAGTCCGCGCGACGGATGGCCGAACCCGAGCGCGGGGCCGGCGGCGAGCGGCGCGGATCAAGTTCTGGCGCAGGCGCAAGTCTTCGACAGCGCTGCCGACGCGGTTGCGGACTGTGCGCACGTGTTCGCGACAACCGTACGCAAGCGCGGTGTAACCAAGCCTGTAATGGGACCGGACGTGGCCGCGCGCGCGATCCGTGCAGGGCCGGGGCGGAGCGCGATCCTGTTCGGGCCGGAGCGATCGGGGCTTGAAACCGATGACGTCGCGCTCGCCCGGACGATCATTACGGTGCCGATCAACCCGGAGTTCGGATCGCTCAATCTGGCGCAGGCCGTGATCCTGGTGGCGTATGAATGGTCGAAGGGCGAGAATCTTGCCCAGCCGACCGAAAGCACACTGTCCCCCGCCGCTGAACAGCGCGATCTGGATGGTATGATCTTCCAGCTCGACGGCATGCTTGCGGCGGCCGGCTATTTCTTTCCGCCCGACAAGGTGCCCGCGACGAAGCGGACGCTGAGGACGTTGCTGACCAAACCCGGCTGGTCGGAGCAGGAAGTACGAACGATGCGCGGCGTATTCAGCGCGCTGGATCGTCCAAGACCGGGACGGGGGAATAACATCGCACGTGGCCAGGACGGCACTCATCAAGCATGACGGGCGGCATGATCTTGTTGAGAACAATGCGTCTGGATACGGATTCGATCGACCTTGCCGGGACGGTAAATCGTGCGAGCGGGCTGCCGGTGACGATGCTGGTAGACGAGCGAAAGGGACCGGTCGGGGAGTGCGCATTCCCCAAAATTGGTATGGATATGGCGGCTTACAGGAGCCTGGAACTGTATTTGCCCCCCGATGTCGGCTGGCTGTGCGGTGATTACGGGCTCTATCTTGCGCGACGAAGATTTCCTGGCATCAGCCATTTCTGGATGATCGAGAATGATGTGCGGATCGAAGGCGATGCTTCGTCGTTTTTCGCCGCGTGCGGTATGCGCCCGGAAATCGATTTGCTGGTTGCGCGGTACCGGCCGAGTGAGCCCGATTGGTGGTGGAACGCAACTCTGGCCGCGCGCGACGTCACGCCCTATCGCTGCTTCTTTCCCGTGGTCCGGATGTCGGCGCAGGCGATTGACCTGCTTTATGCGAAGCGGCGTCGGCAGTCGGGGATATATTCGCGCAGAATGGCGTGGCCGAACGATGAAGGCTTCGTTGCGACTACCATCGCGCAAAGCGCGCTGCGCGCAGTCGATCTCAATGACGTCGTGACCGGTTGCTATGATGACGAGACGTATACGTTCGAAGAACTGATCGACGGGGAGGCTTTACCGGAGACGGACGGCCCAAAACTCTTCCATCCGGTGCTGTCCGGCGAATATCTCGTCGCCAAGCAACAGCGTTTGCAAAGAGGATGGGAGCGCTCTTCCCTTGCCGAGCGCGCCCGCCGCAAGGCGGGGCGAGTCCTCAACAGCAGGTTGAGCTGGTAATGACCCGTGCTTACCAAGACCCGGCGTCGAACGACACCGAATTACGGAAACGGCCCCATATGCTGGGCTTTGTCATTCTTTCCCACCGCGATCCCGGCCAGCTCCTGCGATTGGTCACGACGCTGAACCGGGTGTACGGCGATCCGCCGATTGTGTGTCATCATGATTTCAATCAGTCAGCGATCGATCGAACAATTTTCCCGCAAAATGTGCGTTTCGTCGTGGATTATGCCAAGACCGGCTGGGGCAAGTGGTCACTGGTCGAAGCGGCGCTGCTCGGGCTGAGAGACCTGTATGAAGACGGCGGCCCCGAATGGTTCACCTTGCTCAGCAGTGCCGATTATCCGGTCATGCGGGCTGAAGACGTTTATCGCCAACTGGAAAGCAGCGGCGTCGACGCGATGATCGACTATCGACCCGTGGACGCGACCCGCGAAGAGATTGAGGGTGCGGGAAGTAATCCTGCGCATGGGCACCACGGCAGCGTCGGCAACATTTATCTCGCGAAAAACAGATATATGAAGGCGATAGTAAAGGTTCCAGTTTTGCGTTTCGGCGCTCCAAACTTGTCCACGACCATCGCGAAGGGAATTCGGTTGGGGCGTAAGACGATGGCGTTGCCGATCCGGTCGCCTCTCAGTCCATTCGACACGAAGTTTCGTTGCTATGTCGGCAGCCAGTGGCTGACGGCAAATACCAAGGTCGCGCGGTTATTGTTGTCTCCGACGCCCAAGCACAAGAAGTTGCGCCGATATCTGCGCAAGCGTGTCGTGCCCGATGAATGTTTCTTCCAGTCGATCATTGTCAACCAAACAGACCTCAAGGTTCAGAACGACCCTAAGCGTTTTGTCGAATGGCTTGGCGGCGGCGCGCATCCAATCGCGCTTAGAATGGAGGACCTGCCAGCGATCCGGGAGTCGGGTGCATATTTTGCGCGAAAGTTTGATCTGAGGTCGCCTCTGCTCGATAAAATTGACAACGAGCTATAAATTAAGTCTTTCAAATATTTATAATATAATTCAGAAATTGATCTTCTTATAGTAATTAGCGATTTGTTCAGGGGTTATCGAAACATTGT
>CBDCMM010000001.1:0-78599 GCA_965219075.1 Sphingomonas sp. | reverse complement strand
CGGCTTTCATGTTGGCATGATATGCCATCGCATGGCGTTGGCGTCAATTGCCATCGCAACGGGCAAAGAAAACTCGCCGGTGCTGATCATCGGTTGACCAGAACCGGTTGTGAGCAAAGCACGAAAAGAGAAGGCGCCCTCAGGCGCCGACCCTCATGACGGTGATGCCGAGCTTGCGGGCCTTGTCGACGAGGTTTTCGGTGATGCCTGTGCCCGAGGTGGCGATCAACCCTTGCGGGACAATCTCCAGCATCTGGTCGTTGCGCTTGAAGGGGGCGGCCTTGCCGTGCCGGATCCAGTCGGGCTTGAAGACGACGGCGGTGACGTTGCGGGTCGCGGCCCAGCGGGCGGCGATCAGTTCGGCGCCCTTCGGTGATCCACCGTGGATGAGCACCATGTCGGGATACTTGGCTTTCGCCTTGTCAAGAGCGGTCCAGATCGGCGTGACTGCGTTGAAGTCGAGCCCGCCGGCGAAGGCGATCTTGGTGCCTTCCGGGCAATGGGTCTCGGTTTCCTTGCGGCGTTTGGCCGAGAGGAAGTCGCGACTGTCGATCATGGCCGCGGTGAGGGACTGATGCGAGGTCTTCGAACCCGTGCGCGGAAGCCAGGGGCTGCCGGTCTGAACGTGGTAGTTCTCGGCGGCCCAGTCGCGCATCGCCTCGAAGGCATCGCGGGTCTGGGTGAGTGAGCGGCCCTCGTCGATCAAGCGTTCCAGTTCGACGCTGCGGATTTCCGAGCCGTCCTGCTCGCGCTGGCACTCGCGCTGCTTCATCTCGATGTCGTCGAGACGCTTCCGGGAATGCGCGATCCGGCGATGGAAGGTGTTGACGAGGCTCCAGAGGAGCTCGGGCGTCTCATCCTCGAGCCGTGTGCCGGCGAAGATGTCGCCCATCGTTTCCATCAGGGCGTTGATGTTGGCTTCGACGAGATCGGCGTCGGGCAATTCGCGGGTGTCGCGCTCGTCCGATCCGGGTCTGACGCCGTAGAGGGCGTAATCGTCGAGAAGCCGTGCGGTGGGACTTGGTGTCGGGCTGTGGTAGTCGGACGAGAACTCTTCGAAGCGGGACATGGCGCTGATCCTTTTGATGGAGAGGCCGTTTGATCGGCCGGGACAGCGTGGGCAGAAGCCCGGTGGCATCGGGGCGCACCCGAAGGGCGGCGCGTCAGCGCCGAGGCCAGCGACGGGCCTGTTTTGGTTGCGCGAGGAGCAAAGCGACAGGCGGCCTGCCGCCGAAGCGACGCGGGGAAAACAGGCTTGGCGCGGACTTGCGGCTCGATGAGGGCGGCTTTCCGCCCGACCCGCCGGGCTATCGTCCTGATGTCCCTGGTCCGTTCAACGCCTCTTTCCGTCAGAGCATTGCGCCGCCATGACCTCGATGAGCGTGCACGGTCCGATCACCCCGATCGTTCTGCATCCCGCTGGCCCAGCGGAGCGACCCTTGTCCCGAAGTCGTGGCAGAAGCGTTCGAACAGCGCCTGCGCTCCCCATGCCTGCAGATCGTCGTTGAAGTCCCCCAGCACCGGCTCGACCTGATGGATGGCAATATCCCGGTTTGCCAGACGCTCGCGCAATTGCGCCGCCGCCCGTGCTCCGGCCGCGTCATTGTCGGTCAGCATCCAGAGCTCCCGGACGGTGTCCGGAACATCGAAGAGCCCGAGATGCGTCGCCGACAGGCTGGCGGCCAAAGACAATCCGGGAAGGGCCGTGCCGACGGAGAGGACCGTCTCGATCCCTTCACCCACCGCCAAAAAGGGCGATGAATGATCGCCGAAGCGAACGGCCTGTCCCATAAGCTGCCCCATGACGCGCTTCGGGTCGACCATGGCGGCGACAGTGCCGCGCTCGATGTCGAGAAAGGTACGCGCGACGCCGGTCAGGTTGTCCGCAGGATCCGTGATCCTGGCCAGCAGCGCTGGCGCACTCGCAAGGCGATCCGTCGGCCCATCGCGGTAATGGACGGCCTCGTGCCAGGCGAGCGCCGATCCGAAGCGGGTGATACCGCGGTTGCGCAGATAGGTTTCTGCCGGCGTGCCGGTGATCAGGCGGCCGAGCGCCCAGAGACGTTGTGCCCGTTCGATCCGCTCCACCGGCGTCGTGAACTGCCCCTTCGCAGAACGGCTGTTGGTTGGTATCGCGGGTCTCTTGAGGAACGACCTTGCCTCGTCCATGATGGCTCTGAAGTCGCAGGCATTTGTGATCTCAGGGATCAGATCAATCAGGTCGCCATGCTCGCCGGATTGAAAGTCCGTCCATTTGCCCGCAGGCTTTCCGGGGATCGAATACAGTCGGACCGCTAGACTGGCACCCGCCGCGCCCGTGACATCGCCGACTTTCCAGTGGTTGCCGGTGCGCCTGCCATTCGGCAGATAGGTCCGGCAAAAGGCTTCGGCGTTGGCGCCGAGCTGGCGCGCGATTTCGTCGACGGTTTGCATATCCGCTGCCCTCTATCGATTTTTTCTATGGCCCATTGGCATGGCCTTGTCTGCCGATATTCCGCAGCGTAAGGTTGCGCCATCGCGCGATCCGGCTTGCCGCTCGTCGCGATCGGCGCGGCAGCCGCTCCCAACGGCTGCCGCGCACTTATTGATTGTCGCTAGAGCGGTTTGACCCAATTCGGAGTCGGATGTTTGCGATCTCGCGAAGGTCGTGATTCGCTGTTTGCAAAGGACAGGGAGACGAACTCATGGCGCGAGCTTACGGGGTAGACCTTCGCAAGCGGGTAATCGAAGCGATCGAAGCGGGCTTGTCGACACGGGCTGCGGCCCGCCGGTTTGCGATCGGCTTCTCGACGGCAGGGTCCTGGCATCGCGATTGGCGCCGCAAAGGGACGTTCGAGCCTGATCGCCAAGGTCAGCCCGTAGGCTCCAAACTCGACGCCCACGAAGCCTTCATCCTGGCGTTGATCGATACGGACGAAAAGGACATTTCGCTGGCCGAGATCGCCGCACGTTTGGAAGCCGACAAGGGCGTCAGCGCCTGTCAGTCGCTGATCTCCAGGTTTTTCAAGAAGCGCGGCATCACGTGGAAAAAAAGACTGCGCACGCCGCGGAGCAGCAGCGCGACGACGTCCTGGCCGCGCGAGAAGCCTGGTTCGAGACGCAGCTCGATCTCGATCCGAGCAAGCTGGTCTTCATCGACGAAAGCGGCCTGAACACGAAGATGGCACGGCTGCGCGGCCGCTCCAAGTGTGGGGAACGCTGCCGGGCCGCCGTTCCACACGGCCATTGGAAGTCCACCACCTTCACTGCCGGTTTGCGGATCGACGGCATCGTGGCGCCGTGGCTTCTCGACGGCGCGATGGATGGCGAGGCTTTCCTTGTCTACATTCGCAAGGTGCTGGCACCGACGCTTTCGCCCGGCGACATCGTGGTGATGGATAACCTTCCCGCGCATAAGGTCGCTGGTGTCAGAGAGGCCATCGAGGCGGCCGGAGCGGAGCTTCGATACCTTCCGCCCTATTCGCCGGATTTCAATCCGATCGAAATGGCCTTCGCCAAGATCAAGGCGTTCCTCAGAAAGTTGGCAGCACGCACGATCCCTCGCTTATATGATGCCGTGGCGCTGGCGCTCGACATCTTCAAGCCAGACGAATTTCGAAACCTCTTCGCCCATGCCGGATATGACCCGGATTAAGGTGAAAACGCTCTAGGCTCAAGCCGCGTTTGCCATCGCCTGGCCGTTGACCACTCCGGCCTGCGGAAAGCGGATCAGCAGCCGGTCGAGGGTCGACCTGTCACCCAGCGGCAGGAACGCCCTTGTCTTCCAGGCGATGATCTCGGTCCGGCAGCCCAGCGCCTTGAGGATCGGAAGGATCGACGGGTCAAAGCCGGTGACCTCGAGCCGCCAGGCGTTCATCACGCGGGACCGGCGCAGCGCCAGATCGCCGCCGGACGAAGACCCCGTCAGCGGCACGGTCACGCCGCGCTGCATCACCGCCGCCTCGATCTCGTCGGTCGTCATGGCGATGGTGTCGGTCAGACCGAGCCGGGCATAGACCGTGCCCAGCTGTTCCACGGTGACCATACGGCCGATAACGCGCTCGCCCTCGTCGGTCTGCAGCCGGTAGACCCGGCAGTTTTCCTCCGGCAACCGGTCCCAGATCGGCAGCAGCAGTCCGGAAACAATGGTCAGCCTCAATGTCGAGAATTTTGGCACCGCATTCACCTCGGCCGTCCAGGCCGCCGCGAAGTCCGCTTCATCGACGGGCTGCCAATGCGAGGCCACCATCTCCAGCGCCGTCATCGACTCCGTCCCCATCGGCCGGATCAGCCTGACCCGCTCGATGATGCCACCGTCGTCGTCCATCATCGCGCTCGCCGGTACCTCGACGGCCGCGCGGTCGGACTGCGTGTTGATCAGCAACCGCGCTCCGCGTTCCGTCGTGTGGATATCCAGCGCTGCCCTCAGCATGGTGGGATTGTTGCGATGGATCGCCTCGATGGTGAGCGCGGTGGTGGTTGCACCCGAGGCTGCCTCGAAGATCGTCTTGCGCTCGACGATGCTGAACCTCTCGGCCGTCAGGGTCTCCAGGCCGACATCGAACGTGCCGCCGGCGATGGCCGCCTCGACGATACCGTCGAGAATGCCGGTGAACGCCTCGAAGATCGCGTTCTGCATGGCGATGGTCAACGCCAGGCAGCGGTTCAAAAACCGCTGGATCGGCGGCAACTCGTCGAGCAGCGTCCCGTCGTCGCCGGTGAGATCAAGCCCCGTCATTTCCTGGAAGCGGGTCAGCGAACAGGCCGCGATCCGCCCTGCATGAACGGCGCCGAAGAAGCGGCGCAGCGCTGACCGCGCATAGGGGCTTTCGAGATTGTCCTCGGCGCGGAACATCCCCTGGCCGCCGGTCTGGCGCTGGCCGCGGGTGATCGCCCCCAGCGTGTCGAGGCGGCGCGCGATGGTCGACAGAAACCGCTTCTCGCCTTTGACATTGGTCGCCACCGGCCGGAACAGCGGTGGCTGCGCCTGATTGGTGCGATGGGTGCGCCCCAGCCCCTGGATGGCATTGTCCGCACGCCAACCGGCTTCCAGCAGGTAATGCACTCGCAGGCGCTGGTTCTTAGCGCCGAGATCGGCGTGATAGGATCGTCCGGTGCCACCGGCGTCGGAGAAGATCAGGACGCGCTTGTCGTCGTCCATAAAACTCTGGGTCTCCGACAGGTTCGATGAAGCCGGACGGCTTTGAACCTTGAGCTTTTTATCGACGCCGCGCACGACCCGGCGGGAGCGGCCGGTGACCTCGGCGACGGTGTCGGTGCCAAAATGCCAGAGGAGCTGGTCGAGGGCGCCCTGCACCGGGGCAAGACTGCCCAGATGCTCGATCATCGCATCGCGCCTGGCGACGGATTCCCGGCACAGCACCGGATTACCGGCCTCGTCCATCACCGGACGCGAGCGCAAATTGCCATCCTCGTCGGAGTAGGGTTCGAACAGCTGCACCGGAAACGAATGCTGGAGATAATCGAGGACGTATTCTTTGCAGTCGAGATTTATGTCGAGCGTCGCGATCGGAGGCCCAGATTTGCGTCGGTTCGTCATGATTTTACTCGAGATAATTACTGGTCCCTCGACCTCAACGAGTCGAAGGAACCACCATGCCAACAAGAACATTTGTGTCGTTTCGGCCTGCGCCGCGCAGGATCGAAGATCCGCCCAGTCCCGATGCCCTATTCACCGCATTCCTCTCCTCTCTATCGGTCGAGGGAACAGCGTGTTCGGCTCTGTACAGCGCAGCAGTCCGCCATTTCCTGTATTGGCTGGGCGTCCGTGGGATCGCGATCGGCACGCTCGACGATCTTGTCGTGCAACGTTTCGAGAAGCATCGGTGCCGGTGCACCGGCTATTCGGCGCAACACGCGGGCTACAAGGCTGACATTGCGGCGCGGGTCAGGCGCTTTGTCCGGTTTCTCGAAGACCAGGGCTTCGTCGATGTTGTCGACGGGATCGACAATCTCGGAAGTCATCTGGCCGACTACTCGGATACGATCGAAGGCCTGCAACTCGCGAAGGGTGTGTCGCAGGCCTACCGGTCAGAGGCCGAACATTTTGCAGCGTGGCTTCGCATATCGCGACGGCTGTGGACCGACGTCGATGACCTCGTCAGCGAGCAGTACGTCGGTCACGATTGTCGCTGCCCGGTTTTACGCAAGCGCGGCAAGCTGATTGTTTCAGGCAGGAAGCGGCGACGACGATGCTCACGGCACTTCATCGAGTTTCTTCGCGATCGACGCGCTATCGCGCCGGTCGAGGCGAAGGCGGTAGGGGATCCGCATACCGCGGCATATCTCGGCTGGCTCAAGCAGCATCGGGGCGCGAGCGACGAGACGATCCGGCGATATCGGGCAGAGGTTGATCGGCTGATGCCCATGCTTGGCGCGCCGTCGCAATGGGATGCCGCTGCTCTACGCCGGGCATTTGAGCGACGGAGCAAGGAGACGCCGGGATCGGCCTCGCTGCTCGTCACGATCATCAGGAGCTATCTTCGATTTCTCATTGGCCAAGGCCAATGCCGTCCGGCGCTGCTGCACGCGATACCTTCCGTACAGCGATACCGCCTTTCGACATTGCCGCGCTACGTCGACCCGGCAACGATCGAGAGGATCATTGCGGCCTGCCCGACAGGTCGGCCGGTGGAAGTCCGGGATAAAGCCATCATCCTCCTGCTTGCCAGGCTTGGCCTGCGGGCAGGCGATATTCGGGATATGCGCCTCGACGACATCGACTGGCGCTTGGGCCATGTGACAGTCAAGGGCAAGACACGGCGGCCAGACCGACTGCCATTGCCTCAAGATGTTGGCGACGCGATCCTGGCATACATTTCGGCGGCCCGCCCCAAGGCCATCGAAGCGCACCTGTTCCTGCGTGCGCAAGCTCCGTTTCGGCCGTTCAGATCATCCGCCGAGATCGCCGGCATCGTTGCACGCACGTTCGAGCGCGGCGGGATCGAGGGTCTGCCGACCGGATCGCACATATTCCGGCATTCGCTTGCCACCAACATGCTGCGCGCGGGCGCCGGTCTGGAGTCCGTCGGGACCATTCTGCGCCACAGCTCGCCCGAGACCACTGCCATCTACGCCAAGGTCGATCTGCCGATGCTGATGAAGATCGCGCAGCCCTGGCCCGGAGACCTGTCATGCTGAACACGCACATCTCCAGATACGTCGCGCTGCATCGCAGCCTGGGTCGGAAGTTTTGCGAACAGGACCGGATACTCCGCCTCTACGCGGATTACGCTGGAGGGTTCGGTGATCGGCACACCGAGGTCCAACGGATCTACGACTGGTGCCACACGTCGAGTTCGCAATATGTGGCCCAGTGCCGGTTCGACACCGTTCGCAACTTCAGCCTTTTCGCCCACGCCGAGGATCCGGCCCACGAGGTCCCGCCTGCGGGCGTCTTCGGCCGGGGCAAGCGGCCACGCCCGACGCCACATATCATCGAACCGGAACAGGTCCGGGCGATCATGACGGCGGCGCTGGACCTGCCGCCCAAGGGCACGATCAGCCCACATACCTACCACTGCCTGTTCGGACTGCTGGCCGCGACTGGCCTCAGGATTTCCGAGGCCTTGGCGCTGCAATGCGGCGATCTGGTCGACGATGGCCTGATCATTCGCAATGGCAAGTTTGGCAAGCAGCGCCTGGTGGCACTGCAACCATCGACCCGCCAGGCGCTCGAGGCCTATCTCGCCATGCGGGCAAGGCTCCGAGCAACGGGCAGCGATCTTTTCGTTACGATCCGGGGAAGAGCACCGCACAAGGTGCGCGCCCATATCGTTTTCGTCCGGTTGGCTCGGCAGCTCGGATTTCGTGGACCAACCGGAACCGCTGGCATGCGGCTTCACGATTTGCGGCATACCTTCGCCGTTCGCTCGCTGGAGTCCTGTTCACCAAACCGGGAAGCCGTGGCGCACCACATGGCTGGGCTCAGCGTTTATCTGGGCCACGCCTCGGTCGCGAACACCTACTGGTATCTCGAGGCCACCCCAGTTTTGCTCCACGACATCGCTGCAGTGAGTGAGCAACTCTACCTGGGAGAAGCGGCATGACGGCGCTGGCTCCCCATCTCACAGCTTTCCTGCGCGAGCATCTGCCCCGGGAACGCGCCGTAAGCCCGCACACGGTGAAGACCTATACCGACTGTTTCGTCTTGCTGGTTCGGTTTGCTGCCGAGCAGCTGAAGCGTCGGCCGACCGATCTGGAGGTCGAGGATTTCGGCACCGATATGATCATGGCTTTTCTTGACCATGTCGAGAACGGGCGCGGCAGCTGTGTGCGGACCCGCAATGGCAGGCTCGCCGCGATCAGGTCGTTTTTCCGGTACGTCGAGTATCGGGTCCCGGCTTGTCTTGACCAGGCGCTTCGCGTTCGATCGATCCCCAGCAAGAAGACAGACAAGGCGCTGATCGATTATCTCGATCGGACTGAGATCAAGGCATTACTCGACGCGCCGGATCCCCGGACACGGCTCGGTACGCGCGATCGCGCCATGCTGCATCTCACATATGCAGGGGGCCTCCGGGTTTCGGAACTCGTGTCGTTTCAGCGGCGCGACTTCCCGGATCGGTCGCTATCCACCGTGCACATCATGGGCAAGGGCCGACGCGAACGGGTCTTGCCACTATGGAAAGAGACCCAGTCTGCGTTGCGGGCATGGCTGGCTATCCGTCCTGAGGCAGAGGTCGCCGAGGTATTTCTCAACGCCAATGGCAAACCCATGACTCGCGACGGGTTTGCATTCCGCCTGGCACAGCACGTCAAGGCTGCGGCGGCGAAACAGCCTTCGATCCTCGGCAAGCGGGTCACACCGCACGTCCTCCGCCATTCTTGCGCCATGCACACGCTCGCTGCGACCGGGGACATACGCAAAGTCGCCCTTTGGCTTGGTCACGCAAGCATCCAGAGCACCGAGACCTATTTGCGGGCCGATCCCGATGAGAAGTTGCAGATCCTCACGGCCCACGGCGGCCCTGCGATCAAGCCCGGGCGCTTCAGGCCGCCCTCCGACGCACTGATCACCATGCTCACCGATGTTCGGAGACGGGCTTAGCCCGTCCCCGAACATCTCCCCAACACTCATATTATCTGGAGTAAAATCATGACGAACCGACGCAAATCCGGGCCTCCGATCGCGACGCTCGGCATAAATCTCGACTGCAAAGAATACGTCTAATCCTGATCTCAAGATTAGACGTATTCGCGCGGGGTGACGTCGATCTGGATGTCGCTCCACTGCGATGCCGGGATCTCCGCCAGCCGGCGATCGAGCAGCGCCTCGGACGTCGAGACGATCTGCACGACGGCCGAGTGCCCAGCTGCAAGATCGGCCTCGATGGCCGGGATCAACGACGGACACTTCATCGCGCAGATCAGATGCTGGAAGAACCGCTGCTTGTTGGATTCGAACGCCGATCGCGCCGCCGACTTCGCCTGGGCGTTCAGCGTGCCCTCGTCGGAGGTGACGCCGGAGGCGAGCAGCGCCGCATCGAGATGGGTGTGGATGATCTGGAACGCCTCGGCATAGCTGTCGTAGATCGCCACCTGCGCCGGGGTCAGTTGGTGGACGAGCATCTCGTATTCGACGCCCTCGTAGGAGACCGAGCGGGCTATGTAGAGACCGAGTGCCTTCAGATCGCGGGAGATCACCTCCATCGCCGCGATGCCCCCCGCCTCCATCGAGGAGACGAAGGCTGCCCGGTTGACGAAGGGAAAGTCGCCGGTGCCCCAGAGGCCGAGACGGCTGGCATAGGCGAGATTGCCGACTTCGGTCGCACCCGTCGCCGAGACGTAGATCACTCGGGCGCCGGGCACGGCGTTCTGCAGATCGAGCCCCGCCTTGCCCTGCTGCGACGGCTTCTTGTCGCCGCGCTCGGACTTTCCGCCAGCGGCGTTGGCCATGGCATGCGCCTCGTCGAAGGCGATGACGCCGTCGAAGCCCTCACCCAGCCAGTCGGTGACCTGGGTCAGCCGGCTGGCCTTCTTCACGTCGCCGATCGTGCGCTCGGCGCTGCGCAGCGTTGCATAGGTGACGAACAGGATGCCGGCCTTCAGGGCGATGTCGGTGCCCTGCTTGAACTTCGACAGCGGGACGATGTCGGACGCGGCACCACCGAGCGCGGTCCAGTCGCGACGGGCGTCCTCGATCAGCTTGTCGGACTTCGACAGCCAGACTGCCTTGCGGCGGCCCTTCAGCCAGTTGTCCATGATGATGCCGGCGACCTGGCGGCCCTTGCCGCAACCGGTGCCGTCACCGAGAAACCAGCCGCGGCGCAGCTTGAAACTGTTAGCGTTGCCCTCGGCGGCTTCGGCGGCGGCAACGAGTAGCCCGGTCTCGGCATCCCGGGTCCACGCGCCGGACAGGAAGGTCGCGTGCGCCTCGCCGGCGTAGATGACGCTCTCGATCTGCGCATCCGAGAGATGCCCGTTGCGAATGAGCGAGACCGGCAGGATCGGCCGGTAGGACGGCACCGGCGGCGCGACCGAGGCCATGGCGGCCGATTGCACCAGGGTCGTCGGGTGGGAGACGGCAGGCTGGCCGTCACACTCGATCTGGATCGACTGGACCTCGTAGCGCTCATAGAGCGAGGCGGTCAGCGCAGCCTGGTTTGCCGCCCAGGCGCGGGGGAGAGTGCTGACCTCGGCCGTATCGGCCGTATCGAGAACATGTCGAGATGCGGCAAGCTCCAGCTCGCGGGTCTCGGACTTGGCGCGCTCGCGCAGGGCCGTGACGCTCTCGACGACGGATTCCGGTCCGGATCTTGTCGAAGCCGAAGCGGTTAGCGCGCCGTTGCCGTCAGCGGCAGCAGCGAAGGGAACAGCCGGAACGACAGGGACGGCGACACCGGGTGCCGCCAAACGCGGTGGGCAATTCGCATGGACAAGCCGAAGCAGATCGGCTGCGTCCGTCGCCATCGCCTGGCAGCCGTCGAACCGGGCCGGATCCTCGGCCGGGACCTTGTCGATCACCGTCAGCCGGGTTTCGATCGTCGTGCCGTTCGCCGCAAAGGCCTTGCCGGCAATGCCGGCGGTGAACACGACCCGGCCGATCGCCTGTAGATCGCGGAACGTGTCCCGCCAGGCCGGCGCCGTCGGGCCAAACCCCTCGCCTGTGATCACCACCAGCCGCCCTTCAGGCGCAAGGCGCTGCAAGGCCGAGCGGACATGCCGGGCCGTCGTCGACTTGAACCGGCCCTCGACACCGGGGGTCGCCGAGAACGGTGGGTTCATCACCATCAGCGAAGGAACGAGACCCGCATCGAGCCGGTCGTGAATGGTCGCCGCATCAAACCGCGTCACCGCGTTCGTGCCAAAGCTCTGCTCCAGCAATTTGGCCCGGAGCTCGGCATACTCGTTCAGCATCAGCCGCGCGCCGGCGATGCGGGCGAAGACCGCCATCATGCCGGTGCCGGCGGACGGTTCGAGGACAAGATCGTTCGCGGTGATGCCGGCGGCTTCGGCTGCGACGAAAGCCAGTGGCAGCGGTGTCGAGAACTGTTGGCGCTTCTGGCTTTCTTCCGAGCGCCGGGTCTGGGTCGCGACCAGTCCGGCAAGACGCTCCAGCATTGCGAGGAAGCTTGTGATCCCTTGCCCGGCCGCACCCGCCTTATCACTCTGTGATTGGCGACGCATGGCAGCGCCGTATTTGGCGACGAACAGCACCTGGGCGGTCTCGGCCGCCTCGTAGGCGTCCTTCCACAGCCAGCGGCCTTCGGCATCCGACCCACCGAACGCGGCCTCCATCGTCGCGCGCAGCACCCTGGCGTCGACGCGCTTGCCGGCTTCGAGGAACTTCAACAGCGCCTGGGCGGCCTGGAAGATCGCGCGATGGGTAGGTGGTACGGCCGCAATGACGCGCCGGTCGGCGCCGGCGACGCCACCGGCACAGGAATTGCCATCGAAGGCAAACAGCGACGGTAAGGCGGCTTGGGTGGAAGAGGTCGAGAGGCTCATCGAAAGGCTCCATCGTTGGAAGGACTGGCCTCCACCCGATCTCTCTCGATCCCTTGGGAAGGCCCGCCTTCCCGGCCCTTTCTCTGGCTCTCTTCTGCTTCGCTCCGAGCAACCTGCCGCTCGCCAATGGGTATGGCGCCATCCGCCTTCAAACACCACGTCGTTATCGTTTGTGCGAATGCGCCGCACGACAGCCACCACCGCAGACACCGTCAACAAAAAACGCGCCGATCGTCGGGAGGAACGATCGGCGCGTTATGGATGCTGCTGCTGTTGCTTATCCGGGAGGAGGAAAGCAAGGTCACCATATCGTTTGTGGATTGCGCCAGCCTTGCGAAGGTTCAAGCGCTGCCGGTGGTGGTGCTACAGAACACCCTCAGCGTTCGGTCGCCGGTCGTTGATTGACGGTCACCGGGCAAGGCACCTCAGCGCGCGTCGATCAATGCGCGCCGTTCTTGCGCAGCATCGCATCCAGTGCGCTGGGTTCGGTATCGCCGATGTCCGGCTGACCCATTTTCAGATGGGCGGCGACGAGTTTGCGCGCCTCGCGCAAGGCATGGCGGCGGATCCCCCGGCTTTCATCGGCATATTCGCTCTCGATCGCACCGATGAGTTCGTCGTAAAGCGCGAATGCTTGTGCAAGCGCCGGATCATCCACGGCGCGAGAGCGATCCAGCTCCGTGAACGCCCGTACACGGGTTCGGCGGGCTGGTGCGTGGTGAAGGGAGACGTGTTCATCGGTCCGCATGGCATCGTCCGAAAATGGCTAGGATCCTTCGGTGCCTTCTAGATAGGCAGTGTTAGAAAACTCATGCAGGGGGCCTGGGATCGGGCAAACCGCCACGCCGGCAGAAGCTGTTGTTGGCCCGGCACCCGGCCGATCGCCCTGGACAAAGGCTCTCCCATCGCATGTTGATGCGCCCGCGAGGGTTCGCGGCGGCCATCGCATCGGTGGACCCGCCAAACGCGCACCTTCGGCTCGAAGGATGCCCGGCGCGTGTGGTTCCGGTGGTCAGATGGGCTCGCCCTCCCCGCCCTCGCAGACGGGCTGGCGATCGGTCAGATGAAGAGGCAACGGTCGCCGCGGACAGCAACCGTCATTCGGTCGAATGGACCAGTATGTCAGGCCGCGTCGGCGGTCAGGAACGCCGGTAAAGTCAGGTGATCGGAGGGTTCCTCTGTTTCGCCTGCTTCGTCAGCTTTGCCCATCGCATCGGCGTTCAGGTCGATGTGCTTGGCGTCGTCAGCCGGAGCACCCTGATCGCCCTTGGTTTCGCTAGCGTCGATCACAGCGTCATCGATAGCTCCGA
The DNA here is from genome assembly GCA_965219075.1 of Sphingomonas sp. Taxonomy (GTDB): domain Bacteria; phylum Pseudomonadota; class Alphaproteobacteria; order Sphingomonadales; family Sphingomonadaceae; genus Sphingomonas. Next base: position 65,340 of record CBDCMM010000001.1, on the reverse strand, counting down.
TGGCGGCGGCCTCATCGCCAAAGCCCATCCCGGCTGGCAGCCAACGCGCGGTCTTGGCCGCCGTCGCCGGCGTCAGTCCCGCACGCTCACATGCCTGTTCCGAAAACGCCGCTTCCAACGCCTCGGCCAAAACGGCTTTCTTGTCGCCGCCATGCTCGTCGGCCCACCGATCAGCGATCAGCTCACGCGCGACGTCAAGCGACATCTCCTTCTTCACCCGCCCGAAATAACTCGCGGCGGTCGGACGCCAGCAGGCAGCGACATCGACTGCCATCCGGCGCCCCGCCTCCTCGACCGCCGGATTGGCACCGTGATCGACGGAGAGTTGCGGAACCAGACCGCAGGCCGTCGCGAAAGCGAACAGCGCCTGCTTCTCGCGGGACTTCAGCGCGCTGAGGGCGACGAAGTCCTGCGGCTTCGGCAACTGCATCCAGTCGAGCCGCAACGCCTTTCTCTGCGCGTCGAGCATTTTCTCGGCCACGGTGCCGGTCAAATGCGCTGCGGAGCTCTGGTTCATCGCCGGTGTCACCGAAAGATCGACGGGCTTCGGCCGGTAGCCTGTCACGAACACGGATATGCAGAGCGAGTAGAGGTTGAGATCGAAGGCGGTCTCGAAGTCGCCGGCGAGATGCGCCTTCAGGATCTGATGACGGATCGCCCGCAGATCGTCGGCAAGCGCCACCGACAGACCCATCTCCTTGCGTCTGGCCGCGGCCGGGTCGTCGACGCTTGGCGACATCCCACCATAGCCGACCGTCACGGGACGCGGGGCCTCGATGCGAAGCGGACGCGTCGTTGATGCTGTCGGAGCGTCAACGCCACCATCATCACCAACACCGGCATCGGGCTCTCCGGCATCCGGACCGCCGACGCCTGCGCCGTTTCTGTTGCTCACGTCGGGTGCATCGTCGGCATCGCTTGGATTGTCCGCTGACGTCTCCGCCGGAATGTCATCGGGCCGCACCAGGCCGGCCTCGAAGCGAAGCTGACCGGTATGATCCAGCGACAAGAGACCGCCGGCGATGGCCATGGCCTCGTCGGAATAGACCTCCTCGAGCTGATCCAGCTTGTCCGCAAGTTCTTCGGCGCGAATGGCCAGTCGCTCGTATTCCTCCGTTTCCGCGTCGGTCAGCTCGGACCTGTCCGCCAGCGCCGACAGGCGGGCGTCGACCTGGCGCATCTCCTCGACCACAGCCGGGCCAGCATCGACGGGCTCGGGATAGACCCGGCCGAAGGCCTGGGCGGCCTGCCATGGCATGTCGAGCATCACGTCGACCCACTTCCAGGACTGGCGCAATGTTTCGGCTTCTGCTTCGAGCTTGGCCAACGCCAGCGTCTCCAAAAGGCCCGGATCGTCGAACCAGACGCTCTGTCCACCTTCCTCGTCGCTGAACAGATCACGGGTCAGCGTGCCACCTGCCGCCTCGTAGGCCTCGGCGCCGACGAAGCGCGCTAGCCTGGATTGGCCGGACACCCGCGCCTCGGTCAGGTGGCGGCGCACAAGATGGACCGGCGAACCGCCATAGCGAAGGTTCGGCTCGATCGCCGCAAACACCTCACGCTGACGGTCATGGCTGTCGGTCAGCGTGAAGGCCATCAGGGTCTCCAGCGTGATTGTGCCATCGCGGTATCGATCGAGGATCTCCGGCGCGACCGCGGCGAGCTTCATCCGCTTGCGGATATGACCAACGGTCGTGCCGAACCGCGCTGCCACCTCGTCCTCGCCGGCACCGGCGGCGATCAATCCGGCAAACGCCTCGAATTCGTCGGCCGCGCCCATGGCGACGCGCATGACGTTCTCCGCGAGCGACAGCTCGGCCCCATCGCCGCCCTCGTCGATCACGCAGGGCACCTTGTAGTCGGCGTCGATGACGCCCTTTTCGCAGAGCGCCAGCAGCGCTTTCAGGCGACGGCCGCCGGCGTGGACGAGGAACTGGCCTCCACTGGCATCCCCGATGGCGCCGACCTCGACGCCGAGGTTCTGCTTCAGCCCGTGCGCGGCAATCGAGGCCTCGAGCGCGGCGTCGTCGGTCGCCGATGGCTTCGTCTTGCGCACGTTCTTCGGCGAAAGGGCCAGCTGGCCGAGCGCGATCTTGCGAATGGTGGTGGTTTTCATCGGAAGGCTCCTTGCGACGAACCGGGAAAGCCTCTCTCTCCCATTCGAGCCCGTCACACGGGCTACCCTTCCTCATCCTCTGAACCGCCGACCGCAACCGAGCGCGGTGCCGACCAACGCACCGGCTGAGGTTCCGACAGGACCCTTGCCTTTTGCGTCAGGATTGGATTCACGTTCCCCGGTTGAACAATCGAGGAGGACATATCCCCATGAACAAGAGCGAACTCGTTGCCGCCGTCGCCGAAAAGGTCGGCTTCGCCTCCAAAGATGCCGACGCCGCCGTCGGCGCGGTCTTCGAGACGATCCAGGCAACCATCGCCAAGGGCGACGACGTGCGCCTGGTCGGCTTCGGCACCTTCAGCGTCTCACATCGCGCCGCCTCGAAGGGACGCAACCCCTCGACCGGTGCCGAGGTCGACATCGCAGCCCGCAACGTTGCGAAGTTCACTGCGGGGAAGGGCCTGAAAGACGCGGTCAACTCCAAATAGATACGACCTGCAGCAATAGAGCCGATCATCGGGCTGATGGCGTGTTTCGATCAACCCGGTGACGCCGTATCGGTTCATCCCAGCCGGTAGCTGTGCTCGGAAGGCTCTATCGCTGCCGGTAATTTGCCCATCGGTTCGCTAAAGCAGCAGGATTTCAAAGTGCCTGAAGGTTGACCGCCTTCGGACCTTTGCCTTTGGGATCGGACTGTGTGTCGAAGGATACCTTTTGGTTCTCCGACAGCGAATTCATTCCCGAGCGTTCAACGTCGGAGATATGAACGAAGCAATCTTTGCCGCCGTCGTCCGGCGAAATAAATCCAAAGCCCTTGTCAGCGTTGAAGAATTTGACGGTTCCGGTCTGTGCCATGTAATGTTCCGCTTGTTCATGCTATCCGACATTTAACGCCGTGCGAGCAGATCATGTTGCAAAGAAGCGAGCAGCGCAACGTCGGCATTGCTGCTTTAGCAAAACCCCTCCCGTCCCTTCCCAGTAGAGCTATTTCCTGCATCAGCAGGAACTGTCCCAATTATCGATCACGGCAAGACATTTTCCCATGAAGCAACAGAAGCGACCGTTCACCGTAACGGTTAAACGCAAGAAGCGCACGCCAGCATCCGGTTCGCTGCTGGGGGATGCCCTCACGAACGAACAGAACGCTACTAAGGCAGACGGTGGGTCATCACACCATCAGCGCCGATGGAGCGAACCGCCGGAACTCGCTGCGATCGGTCGCGCTCCAAACGCAAAACCGGTCGAACCGAACGACGCGGCTAGGCCGGCCTCTCGTCGTGAACCCCGTATCCTCGATGCGCCGACGCCGGAGCGGGTGGTCGAGCCAATCAAGGAACCCCCTCGCGGTCCTGGGCGGCCCCGCAAGCATCCTCGCCCGGACGAAATGCAGCCTGACAAATCGACCCGGTGCCCTGCTGACAAAGTGATGGCCGATCGCTTTGAGCCAAGGTCGGATGCGCAAACCGGAACATCCTCGGTCAACAAGCCGACCGACAGGCCGGCGCCGCGGCAACCAGCCGGCGCACCACGACCGATCGACGACGATGCAAATACGGTTGCTTCGCCGCCGGTCGCACGAGATCCGACCCCACGTGAGAAAAAACCATCCAGGAACGATCGTTGGCGCAAGCGTTGCGAGGTCGCCAATGCCGGCCTGAAGCGTGGCGAGCGCTGGAAGCGCCACCTCCCCCGCTGGTCGCGATAGCGCAGGCTGCAGCGGTTGGCAGGGGTTCCTGCCGCGGTCCACACCGGAGCTGGTGGCGTGCTGACATGATCTGCCAATATGCTCGCGTTAATGGAGTTTTAATCGGCAACAGGCGCTGTGCTCACGGTGCCCGAAATTGAAGGACAGAGGCTGGATGCCCCATGCAAGCCGGACCGCCGCCGCGATCGACCTTCGTGTCCGCCAGCTCGATGCCCAGGGCATCACCGGAATAGCCCTTGCCGATCACATGATCGGCCACATGCAGGATCTACACCAGATCTACAACACTGCCAGTGACCAGACACTAAGCGATCTGTGCCGTCGTTTCCCGGGGTTCGAGCGCTACGCCATGCTCATGGAAGAGGTGTCCGAGCAGAACCAGGCGATGGTGGTCTCCGGCAGCCATCCCTGTGGCGATCTGCCTGAGTTGCCAGAACCGCTGAAAATAAACCTGCTGCATGTGATGCGCGCTGCCGTCGAGCTGGAACGCGAGTTCCAGTCTGCCGTCGATGCTTCGCAAAGTGGCCAGGCCAAACGGTTGACGACCATGCGGCACCGATGGGCGGACGACCTTCAGAAACTGGTCTTCGAATTTCAATCGTCCGATTTGCCGCTGCGAACCCAGGCGATGGTGCAGCAAGCGCTTAAGGCAATGGCGACGCGGATCGAGAAGATGGGAAAGCAATAGCGCTTGGCGCTTTTAAGCCCCTCTCCGCGATGCCGAGCCCGTCGATGGTTTCCGCGAACGATTTGATCCAAAGGGTTCTGTCATCGGTGCATATAAGCCGAAAAGCGGCTGGATCAGATTGATGAAGCGGGTGTCACTTGACACCCTATGTTCCGAAAAGCATATTAAGGCCAACGATGGCGCGGAAATCGCATCCCAAAAAAGAGGTCGAAGAGGCCCTTCGGCATGCAGAAGCTCACGGGTGGCGTGTCAGCGTCAGCCATGCGTGGGGGAAGATTTACTGCCCTTACAATGATGAGACGTGCCGCTGTGGAGAATTCTGCATCACGAGCATCTGGAGTACCCCGAAGAATCCGGGCAACGAAGCCCGCAAGATCAAGCGCGTGGTCGATAACTGCACGACACGAAAAGCCGAGATCGAGGCCGAACTGCCAGCCATTGCAGAGGAACCCAAGCCATGACGGAATACAATTTCGTCCTCAAATACCGCCTCTCCGACGACGACAAGGATGCCGACGCACTGGTCGAGCGTTTGGGCGAGGCCGGTTGTACCGATGCGCTCGTCGGGATCGGCATTGTCGGCCGCCTTTCTCTCGATTTTACGAGAGAGGCCGACAATGCCGTGGACGCCATCCGAAGCGCCCTCGAGGATGTGAAAGTGGCTATCCCATCGGCGATCTTGGTGGAAGCCACACCGGATCTTGTGGGCTTGACGGATGTGGCCGACGCTGTCGCCGTTGCCCGCCAGAGCATTCGAAAGCTCATGATGGGCCATCCAGATTTTCCGCTTCCGGTTCACGAGGGCAGCACGTCGATCTGGCATCTGTCCGACGTGCTCAATTGGCTGGACGGTCGAAAAGGTTACAAACTCGATCCGGTGTTGTGTGAGACGGCTGCGGCTGCGCGCGACGTCAATATCGTGAGGAACACCCAGCGTTACCCGGTCAGCGCACCGCAAAAGCTGGAAAGGCTGATCGCGTAGATACCGACAAGATCCTGATGGTTGTTATCGGTCCGACCTCTTGTGGAGAAGCGGCCACGGCGTCGACACAGCCGGAATGCGACTATGACGGCGGCGATCTTGATGACGCGAGGCCGGCAGTTTGAAGCGACCCTTCCTTTCGACAGCCCTGCCCGAACTGATCGCGATCAGCGACAGAACAATCGATCATCGGGTGCTGAGCGACGTTCTGGCGGAGCTTGGACATCGATCGGGATTGGTGAACGCAGTCTGAAGCGATCGGATGGCCGAAACCGAAGGTCGTGGCCGCAAGCAAACATCATGGCGCCGTGGCATCCCGCTGATCTCTCAGCGGAGATTCGAACGAACGGGCGCGCCGCTTACGATCGCAGCGCGCCTGGTTTTTTGAGAAGGCGCTTATCGAGCGATCTTCTCGCATTCGACCTTGGCGGCCTTGGACAACGTGTCGATCGCCATCATCTTGCCGTCGGCGCCGGTCATGAACATGGCGCAGCCCTTCATCGGCTTGCCCATCTTCATCATGTCGGCCATCATCTTGTCGTCAGAGATGGTCGTGGTGCCCATGTGACCGTCCGACATGACAGCGACGACTTCGCCGCCCTTCATCATCGTCATCATCGATCCGTCCGCCATCGGCATCATGCCGTCAGACGATTTCATGTGATCTTCCATCGGTTTCATCGCGCTATCGGTGGGCTTCATCTTGTCGGCGGCCAAGGCCGGCGCGGCCAGAACGGACGTCGCGAGGCAGGCAGCGAGAATATAAGAAATGCGAATCGGGGTTTCCTCCTTTGGACGCACGGAATTGCGCACCCTCAAATGATTCGTCCGACGCCGGACGATCGTTACCGATCCTCTCACGACCAAAGCCTATGGTGACGCCCAGAGCTCCGGCGTCTCAGCCCTGACGACCTGGAAAATCGGCGTCACTTCGTTCAAAAGTTCGTTTGACGAAATGCTGCGTCTCACTGGCGATCGGACCAGGCCAAAGCGCGCCACATAATTGGGTCGATGATGATTGAATGGCGCCATCCCCGCCCTGGTACCTACCCAAATGGCGTTGTGGTCAGCAGTCCCGCCCCCGGGACGAGCTCGACGTGCCAAACCCTGTCAAATCCCGGCCTGGCTACCGCTTTTTCTTCGCGGGTTTCCGCCCCAGCCCGATTGATTTGGCAAGCCTTGACCGCGATGCCGCGTAGCCGGGTGCAACCATGGGATAGTCGGGCTTCAGGCCCCAGCGTTCGCGATACGCGTCGGGGGTCATTTCGTGGTAGGTCATGATGTGGCGTTTCAGGGATATGAAAGTTTTGCCGTCTTCCAGGCAGACGATGTGATCGTCAATCACCGATCGATTGATCGGGACGGCCGGTTTCGGCTTTTCCGGGATGGGCTCCACTGCTGTCGCCGCGTGCGACTGACCCAGGGCCGCGTGGATCGTGGCGATCGTCGCCGGCAGGTCCGCCGCGGGCAGGGAGTTGTTGCTGACATAGGCGACGACGACTTGGGTCGTTAGTTCCATAATGAAGGGCGGGCGGTCGGTGTTTTCGGTCTGGCTCAAAGAGTTCGAAGTCCTTTGTGTTTTTGGCGCGTTTAAAACCTGCGGTGCGTGGCGCCTAAGGCTTATTATTGTTTGAATAGTAAAAGCGAGCGGGCAGGATCTGATCGCTCGGTCGTCATGGGTCAGACGGACATCGCTGCCACAACGAAGCTTGCCCCAGCTGCCGCGATGACGCCGCCGATCAGCCGGCGCAGTCGGATTTGCCAAGGCCGCTCCGACAGGAACTCGGCGGCAAACAGCCCGCACACGTGCAGGAACAGGCTGGCGGCGAGGAAGCCGAACGAGAACGGCAGAGGTGCCGCCGACCCCGGCAATTCAACGCCGTGCGCATGGCCGTGGCTGAAGCCGAACAGGACAACGCCGGCGTACACCGCGGCGCGCCATCGCGTCAGGCTAGGAAACGTCAGCGCGAGGCCGAGCAGGAGGACCGAAGCAGCCACCACCAGTTCGCCAAAGGGAACGTGAAGCCCCAGGAAACCCGCCGTCGCGCCGACCACCATGGCCGTCAAGAACGCCGCGGGCACCTGCCATACCGCCGCGCGGCCGAGTACGACGCTGACCATGCCCACGGCCACCATCGCCAAGAGGTGGTCAGGTCCAGTCAGCGGGTGCATGAACCCCGCCGTGAGCCCAGCGTCGCCCGTGGAGCTGTGGGCATAGGCGGGAAAGGGCACCGCGCCCAGCGCCACGGCGATCAGCCCGGCCCGGCTTGCCAGATTTTGCCAGAGAGATGCGCGCCACATGATGGTTGCCTAGGCAATGAGCCGCGAGTCGTTATCGCCGACTCGCGTTCCCCTCCGGCAGAGCCAATATCCGGCCATCGCGATGCTCATCCAGACCGTCGCCACGAGGATTTGAGCGTGGACCGGATAACCTAGGAGCACAGGTGTCGCACTTCGTATCAAAGGGTCCCACTGGTCGAAATTGGATAGCTTGTATGGCATGCCGACCGGGCTGGTGGGCACGAGGCTAGCCTGTGGATAGAGCGTGGTGATGTAGAAGAATGGGGTCCAGTAGACAAAGACCACCAAGGTGGCGATCAGCGCGCCGAGCATCGGCTCGCGCGAACGCCGGAACAGGAGCCACAAGCAGATCACCGTTATTCCGTCGAGCAACAGAAAGAACGCCGCATCGTGGAACAGCGCGTGCGGCGGCCAGGTTTGCACCGCGCTCATGTGCCCGATTGGCTGCGGGAAGTTGTCGATTACGGTCGAGCCGATAGTGCCTAGGGTTAGGCTGAGCCCAATCAGGACTCGACCGGTGGTAATCCTGTTCATCGCGTCGCGAACTCCATTTCCAAACCGTAAAGGCAAGCACCAGATAGGCGGCGAGCGACCAACCAGCTGCTTGAGTACGTGTCAGGCGATCCGACCAGTTCTCGTTATAGACAGCAAGTGAGCACCCAACGGACTGCACGAAATTTAGATTACACGTAGTGTAATTAAGTATCGAGTAGCTCTGGCAGGAAGATTTCATCGCAGGTGAACTGCCGGCTTGAAAGTCCCTGTTCGTGGAAATAGCGGAGATAGGTATCAATCGCCTTTCGGTTGGCGGCTAGGCCATAGGGCCACCAATCCTCCCCCATCAAAGACAGGTTCTCGGTCATCAATGGCGTGAACCACGGGATCATCAGCTTGCCATGCTGCTCCATCACCCCGTTGCGATATTCGTCGGCCGCCAACTCCTTGGCTTTGGCGAAGCCGTCGTAAATCGATCGCGCAATATCAGGATTAGCAGCCAGCACGTCCTTGCGGATCACCACCGTGTGCATGATCGGGAAGATCCTGGTCCGGGCGAAGTAATCGCGCTCGACTCTTTCGTAATCGGTGAACAGACGACCCACATCGTCCGAGCCCTGGACTATGCAGTTCGGAACGACCGCCGAGATCAGCGCGTCGATCTCGCCGGACTCCAGCATCGGCCCGAGCATTTCACCCTTGGCGACCGGGCGAACATCGACACCGGCGGGCACCGGTTGCGGCACGAAGTCGTAGGGCGGCATGTACCAGTCGGTCGCGCCGATCACCCAGCGACTCTGCTCCGGCCTCACACCGAAGTCGTCCGACAGGATGCCCTTGGGCCAGACGCCTGCGTCGTGTCCATAGATGCCGAACTCGCCGATGGTCTTGCCGATCAGGTCCTCGGGCCGCTCGATGCCGCTCGCCTTGCTGATGAAGATCGCCGAATGGCGGAACTGCCGATTGGGAAAGATCGGGATGGCCACGAACGGCGGGTTCTCCATCTCCAGCGTGCGGAGGTAAAAGGTGAGTCCGAGCTCGGAGACGTCATAGGCGTGGTGACGCACCATGTTCTCGAAGATGTCGGAAACGATCCTGGCATCCTCGAACGTTGCGTCGACGCCCTTGATCTGAACGGTGCCGTCGAACAGCGCCCGCACATGATCGTAGCGGGTACAGCCGACCTTCAGGTCGATGTTGTTCATTCCTTTTCTCCTTTGTTAATGATGTCCGCATTGCTTTAGGCGTTGGTCACCGCCTGATCCTGGCGCAGATGCGATCCCAGTTGCCCGAGGCGATGCCCTCCCGTTCCATCGGGTCGAGGTCCGCCTCGTCGAGGAAGCGCCGGGCGCCGCCCGGCTCGACGGGGACGAACGGATAGTCGGTCGCGAACAGGATGCGATCGGCACCAACCACCTCGATCGCCCAGCGCAGATAGCGCTGGCTGAAGATGCCGCCTGGCGTGATCAGGACGTTGCTGCGGACGTAGTCCGAAGGCTTGCGTTGCAAGTTCGCATCGACGGCGAGTTGGTCAATGCGATCGAGGTAGAACAGCACCACCTCGCCCCAGTGTCCGACGATGATCTGGAGATCGGGCAGCCGGTCGAAGACGCCGGTTAAGATCAGGCGCAGGAGCTGGATGCCGGCTTCGTAATGCCAGCCGATGCCATGCGTCGCGAGCGCGCCACTCACTTCCACGCCCAGTCCGTCGTAATAAGCCGCGCGCACGTTCGACGGCGGCGTTTGCGGGTGGAGATAAAGCGGAGCGCGAAGTGATGCGGCCGTCTCTAGGATCGGCCAGAAATCGGGGTGGTCAAGGTTGCGGTCGCCAGTGCGGCCGAACAGCATCACGCCATTCAGGCCGAGTTCGGTGACGGCCCGTTCCAGCTCGCGCGCTGCTTGTCGAGGAGCCGGCGTCGCGAGCGTGGCGAAGCCCTGAAAGCGATCGGGGTGCGAGCGAACGGCCACCGCGATCAGGTCGTTCGTCGCGCGCTGGAGATCAACCGCCTGTCCGGCTGGGAGATCGTGGAGTCCCGGCGTGGTCAGCGACAGCACCTGCACGTCGACCCCGACTTCGTCCATCTTGGCGATGCGTTCCTGGGCGAGGTCAAGCAGCCGCCCCGAAGGCACGCCATGTATGGACGCGCTGATGGCAGGGTCGGATCGGCCAGAGGCGCGCTCAAGCCAAGAGTCAATAACCGAGCGTGTGGCGAAGTGCTCTTCCAGGCCGATGATCCTCATCAGCTTTCGCCCATTCTCGTCGACCACCGCGCAGGGCGACCAGGTGACGGACTGTTGTCCGGTGCGTGTCGGTTCATGGGCACTCCCGTCGTGAGAAGATTTGATTGCTCTAGCATACTAAACGTGTTTATTAAAGGAAGGTTGCAATCCAGGTTCGGCTTTTTGAAAAGCGTCAGCCGGCTCAATCCGTTAGGGCGCGTGAATGGCCACAGACACTGATGTGATCCGCGCACTTTACACGGAGACCTCGCTAGGCGGCCCAGACCAAGCTGTCGGTTTTGTGTTGTGGCGCGTGATGCATCGTTATCAGCGGGCGGTGGACCGCTCGCTACAGCCGCATGGCCTGACCCATCTTCAGTTCACGACACTGGCGATCATCGGCTGGATGTGCCGAACGGACGCGCCGGCGACACAGGTGGAGCTGGCGAAACAAGCCGACATTCACCCGATGCAGGTTTCGCTAATGCTGAAGGCGCTGGAAAAAAAGCGCATGGTTATCCGATCGCGATCGAGCGCCGACACGCGCGCCAGGAGTGTCGACGTTACACAGACGGGTTTGGAAGCGCTGCGACAGGCTTTCCCGATCGTGATATCGATTCAGCAGAAAATGTTCGGCGAGGCCGGTGCGCCTGGCGGAACACTCCATCGCGCGTTGCAAAATGTGGAGGAACGCGGTGCGAGATAGCGACTATTTTGTTTCCATTACGACAAACCATTTGCAGAACAAGCGAACCGTAAAGTGTCATAACCGGTCGGTTAAGCGCACCGGCCCAACCAGCGCAAATATGCGAGCCACAACGTGTCAGAACCCCGTTCTATATTTCGCCCGAAAAATTAGCAGGCCTCGTCTCGCTTAAATCTGCGTCGATAGATTGGTCGGCCCCCATCGAGTGGTCCAGGGCAAATCTTAGTGCAGAGTTGGCCTTGGCGCCAAGGCTGGCGTGGCCGGTGAAGCCGGTCCGTATGGCGAAGCCGGCCATTGCACGACCTTCGGTGCCGGCGGGCGGTAGCCCAGCGACGAGTGCGGGCGTGCGGTATTATACAACACGACATCGCAACACCCACGGGACGGAAGTTCGCGAGCTTCTCTATCCCTGGCACCCTTGGGCGGGAAGCGCGGTCGTCATTCATGAGCGTGTTGCGAGGGGCGGCACGGTGTTTTGCCGATGCAGTTTGTCGGGATCGGCGAGCGACCGTTGGCAGCAAATTCCGAGCTGGATGTTCGAGCCGGTAGCAAAGGTGACGTGGCAGGTGGGTTCGGCTCCCAGCGTTGATATTGCCGCACTTCGCGCCTTGGCGGACCTGTTGTGGTCTCAGACCCCGGCCGCCAGAATCCCATCGCAATTTTTAGGATCGAGCGCAGCATCACACCCCGACGACACGAATCGGGGAGATGACCATGCCGCTTCTGCGCAAGACCGATTACCAGTTCGATCTGTTCTCCAGTCCCGTGAAGGCCACGACGGTGGAGATCCCGTCCTGGCAGTCGCTTTCCACCGAGACCCGCCAGAAGGTGACGGCGTTGATGGCCCGTGTGATCCTTCAAAGTGCCGCTCGCGCCAGCGAACCGGAGGGCGAGCGTCATGATCAGTGAGAAGATCCGGCCACACCATCTGGACCGCAAGGCAATTCTCTATGTGCGGCAATCCTCTGCCCATCAGGTCCTCCACAATCGCGAGAGCAGCACCCTTCAATATGCTATGCGCGACCGTCTGGCAGCGCTCGGCTGGTCCGACATCGAAACGATCGACGACGATCTCGGTCGTTCGGCGTCCGGTTCCGTAACGCGCGCCGGCTTCGAGCGCATGGTTGCCGAGGTTTGTCTGGGCAAGGTCGGCGCGGTAGCGGCGCGAGAAGTCTCGCGGTTTGCCCGCAACAGCCGCGACTGGCAGCAGTTGATCGAGATGTGCCGCGTCGTCGATACTGTCCTGATTGACGGCGAGACGGTCTACGCTCCGAGACAGGGCAACGATCGCCTGCTCCTCGGCCTGAAGGGCAGCCTCAACGAATACGAGCTCGATCTTCTGCGCCAACGCTCCCTGTCGGCCAGATACGAGAAGGCAGGGCGTGGCGAACTCGTCGTCAGCGCCCCGGTCGGCTATGTGAAGGCCGGCGATCGGCTCGAGAAGGATCCTGACCGTCGCGTTCAGGAGGCCATTTGCCTCGTCTTTGACAAGGTTGCCGAACTCGGCAGTGCCCGCCAGGCCCTGATGTGGTTCCTCGAGCATGGTGTCGATTTGCCGGCCAAGCGCGACAACGGTGAGATCGTCTGGCGCCGACCCAATTATGCGACAATCCACCGGATGATAAAGAACCCGGCCTACGGCGGGGCCTACGCCGGTCTGCCGACGGCTGATGACGGTGCCGGGCGTCGGAAGCATCGTCGCCCTGACTTATCGAGCGGCAATCGACGATCCGTCGCGCTTCTCGTCGTCGAAGTCCATCGGGGCCTGCTTCGGGTTGACCCCGCGTCGCTATTAGTCCGGCGAAAGCGACCGGGTTGGTGCCATCAGCCGCGCCGGTGACGCGTCCGTTCGCGTCGCGCTGTTTGAAGCGGCGCATGTGATGCTGACGAGATCTTCGAAATGGTCGAGCTTGAAGGCTTGGGCCATGAAACTGGCCATGCGGCGCGGCGCAAAGCGGGCGAAGGTCGCGCTCGCACGCAAGCTCGCCGTCATCCTCCATCGCATGTGGCGCACCGAGGCCGACTTCCGCTTCACGGCCGCTGCCTGAAACATAAGGTCGACCACGAGACGCCAGAACCAACACAAGGCTCTTCCCATCGTCCCTGCAAGGGACGTGTCTCGCAGGGACGAGGGTGACGAAAAGCCGATGGACGCCTGGGAGTGCTATGCAACTCCGCTCCGGAGATTGGCCTCGTCGCATCACGCCGACCGCATCATGTGACGATCAACGCATCGATCACGAACTGAAGCATGCCCCTTGCGAAACAAGCCCCTTGACCTCAAGGCCCAATGACAGAAGGCGTCCAGGTGATTTGCTGACGTTATCTGCTGCTCAGCGCTTTCATCAGTCGTCTCGCGTGGCCTAGTCTAAATAACCGCGGCTATGCATCCCCGCAACAATCTCGTGCGGTGAGCGCGGCCATGAAGTCACTCGTTGCAGCTTCGGCGCGATCACGGCGCTGCTCTTCTGAGATGCCGGGCAAACCCAGCAGCACGCCAAAAATGTCGGTTCCGACCAGACGGTTCAGGAATGCAGACGTCAGCCAATGTCGCTTCCCGGCATCAATCCAGGCGGTTTCAGTTCGCTCAGCTAAAAACGTTTCGAGCGCGTCTTGGTGCGAGCCGATCAGGCCTTGATACGCAAGATCGGCTAGATGCGGGAAGCGATCAGTTTCTACCATGACCGTCCGCAGCAATGCCGTCGTCGCCGAGCTAATCAATCGCTCTTGGAACATCAGCCCGACAAATATCAGCACCTCGTGCAGGGATTGCTGAAGCGCGGTCTCGATCCGGGCGGAATCGGCCTGATCGGCTGGATGGCAAGCCTTGGCGATCACCGCCGCAAACAAATCGTCCTTGCCCTTGGCATGGCGGTAGAGCGTCATGATCGACACGCCGGCTGCCACGGCGATCCTCTCCATGCTCGCCCCAGAGTAGCCTTCGCGCAGGAACGCCTCGGAAGCGGCTTCGACGATCATGTCCCGCTTGCGTGACATGAGCTTGGCCTTGGGGTGATCGGCATTCCATTCTTTCATCTGTTCGTTACTCCATGCGACTTCCCGACGCGCCTGATGCGTCTGATACTAAAAGCGCCAATGAGGACAAGCTCTACCGGATTTGCGGTATGCCTCAATAGGGCTTGCATTCAATACGATAGGGTATATTAACACACATCACTTGGGATTGTCCTCCTGATAATTAGGGTTGGGATCCGGGCTGAGGAGAACGACGATGTTGAAGACCAAGATCATTCCTGGAGACGGTGGCGAGATGCTGCAGTTCGGACCAACCAGGATTCACATTCTTGAGGACGGCTCCGGCACGGAGAATCGTATCAGCGCGATCTCCTCGACCATGGCGCCGCAGACCAAGGGGCCGTCGCCGCACATCCACCTGATGCACGACGAATGCTTTCTCGTCACGGATGGCACCCTGCGCTTTATTCTCGGCGATGAGCAGCGTGATGCCAATGCGGGAGATTATGTGGTCGTGCCGGTTGGTGCGCCGCATACCTTTGTGAACGCGAGTGACAAACCGGTGACCTTTTTCACGACCTTTACGTCCGCATTTTACATTGGGTCCTTCCGCGAACTGGCAAAGATTGTTGCGGAAGGAAAATGGGATAAGCAGACCGAGGCGGAGGTTTTGCAGAAGTATGCCACGGTGCTGATCTAATTTAGCGAGCGATATTGCCTGGTTTTGATGTACCAGGCTCACTGCCGTTCTTGGGTGGCGGTGCGAACGGATAATGTTTAATGATCGATTGGCTGAACGTCGCATTATGGGCGACACAAATTTGCTTGTGCGCGCTCTTCCTGTTCGCCGGGGTCATGAAGCTGACCAAGACCCAGCGGGGACTGGCCGAGATGGGTTGGGCTTGGGCCCAGTCCATCCCGCTCTGGTTCACCCGGTTAGTCGGCATCATGGAGCTGCTGGGCGCGATCGGAATCGTGCTGCCCGCACTCACGCACATCATGACGTTTCTGGTACCACTCGCCGCGATCGGCTTCGTCGTCCTACAGATGTCTGCGATCGTCCTGCACGCGGGTCGCGGAGAGACATCTAAAACCCTGTGGCTTAACCTCATCCTTCTCTCGGCATCGCTCTTCGTCGTTTGGGGATGCTGGTGATGTCCCAGTCAATCGTAAGCGCGACGAGCGGACCACGGAGTTTTGGTCTGGACTTGTCAGAGGCGGCTCGCTCAGAAGCGGGCCTTGGTGCGCTTTGGCATGAAGTGAGAACGGATGGCGACGACCGCCTTGATGACGGCGGCAACCTCGGTTTCGTTCAGAAGGACCTTTGCGTCGGCTGTGATCCTGATCGGCGCGATGATGTCGCCGGTGTCAGGATGTCCCTGCAGAACGGGACGCCACAGTCGGGGCGCGAAGCCAGTCCCCAGCAAGAATCCTGTCGACCAGAAGAACGGATCGAAGCGTGCGTCCTCCCGCCGAACAAAGCGGGGATGCCATCTCGCCGGCGTCTCCGCCAGGGCTGCGGATATGCGGTCGTAGTTGGCCGCCAGTGTCTGAATCGCTCGAGCTTCCGGCGTTTCCGGCGCCGCCATCAGCGCTCGGCCTTGATAATTTGTGTGCCTTCCAGAACCTGGGTGGCGATCGTCACGCTGGAACGTCGCACCGCGAGCATCATGCCCAAGAACTCGTGCGTCAGAAGCGCGCCAGGCGCTCCTCGATCGTGTAAGCGCCGTTCGCCAAGGCCGTCTGCGCTGTCTGCAGAGAAGACACGTGGACCCAGCGCAGCAGTAGGCCACGAATGTCCGGCCGTTCATCGGCGAACTGCAACAGCGTGGCGGTGTCGACCCGCTGCCCCGCGCCCGCAACCTGGACGAAGACCTCGTGCGGAATGCGGTCGATGCCTACAAGGACGGAGCCGTCCGTCATGCCCTCTCGTCCGACAATGCCGATCTCTATCCGGTGCTGGTTCTCCGCCGTCATGACAACGGAAACAATCCCACTTTCCGGAAACACCAGCGTCTCGATCGGCTGGTTGGGACGTGCGGCTGAGCGGAACAGAAAAGTGTCATAAGGGGTGATATTTCTTTTCAGAAGTCCCATTCGGAATTAGGCTTACGAAGGGGCCTGAAACCGCCGTTTTGGACGGCGTCGGGCAAAGAGAACTTGTATTGCCCGAGGAAGTTGATGTGACGCCAGATGATCGGGGAGAGCCGCGCGATGTCGTCGCTGTCCGCTGGCGTCCCGAGGTCACCGTGGGAGCGCAAGGCTTCTTGCATGTAGATCGCGTTCCAGTGGACGATGGCGTTGAGTGCCAGCGCAAGGGCGCCGAGTTGCTCCTCCTGTCCCTGTCGCAGAGCGCTTCTGATTTCGCCGCGATCTCCCAGATGCACACGGCGAGCGAGTTTGTGACGCAGTTCCTGTCGGTTCAGCAAAACGAGGATGCGCCGGCGAAATTGCCGGTCGTTGATATAACGCAGGATATGCAGGGATTTGATGATACGGCCGAGTTCGGAAAGCGCCTTGGCGAGCGTCGTTGGCCGATCCTTGACCTGAAGCATGCGCATGACGCCGGCGGCCTTGAGATGGCCGAGCTTGAGCGATCCGGCCAGGCGGATCAGGTCTTCCCAGTTGTCCCGGATCAAGCCTGTATTGATGGTACCGCGGGCGACCGAGCCGAACGGTCCATAGTCGGCATTCCTGTCGATGCGCCAGAGCTTGGCGCCGCCGATATCGGCCAGGCGTGGGCTGAACTGGAAGCCGAGCAGCCAGAACAGACCAAAGACCGCGTCCGAGTAAGCCGCGGTATCGGACGTGATCTCGATGGGCTCGAGCTCGGTCTCCTGTTCGAGCAGCAAGGCGAGGACGATGAGGCTGTCGCGCAGAGTTCCGGGAACGACGATGGCGCCAAGACCACCGAACTGGTCGGAGAGCATATTGTACCAGGTGACGCCTCGACTTTGCCCGAAATAGCGCGGGTTGGGTCCAGCGTGTATGGCGCTGGCGGGCACCTTGAACCGCAGGCCGTCGGCCGAGGCGGCCTCGCCCGTTCCCCAGTGGCTGACGATGGGCAGGCGGCTATGGGCCGCGACGATCGCGGCGTTGGCGGCGGCGATGGTTTCTGGACGAATGAAATTCTGTCCGACCCAGGAAAGCCGATCGCGGCGCAGCGCCGGAACGTCGGGTCTTGCGATCGGTTCGAGGCCGATGTTGCATGCAGCTCCGACGAGCGCGGCGCAGAGGCTGACCTCGAAACTCTCGACCTTGGCCTGGCGCTCGCTGAGATGGGTGAAAGCCCGGGCAAAGCCGGTTCGCGCCATGACTTCCAGAAAGATGTCGGGCAGCGCGGCTTTTGGCATGCGTGTTTGAACGGCACTTCTCAGCATACGCAGGCTTGGCGGTTCGTCGAAGCGATCGAGCGGAGCGACGACGATCTCGCGCCTCGCGCCAACGGTCTCGAAGCGCAGGTCCTCGTTGAAGCTGGAGCGAGCCGCGGCCCGACGATAGGCATCGTCCAGGCGCCGCGACAAGGCATCGATGTCGGTTTCGGCATCGAGAGAGCGCCCCAAAGCACGAGCGACGGTCAGGCGCGATTGCTGCCAGATTTTCCCCTCGAGCATGCCGTGCCGGGGATCGGCATACCGAATGCCGGGCGCGGCGAAGACATCGCGTCGCTTGAGGGCAGCGCGCCAGGCATCGATGACGGCGAAGACGTAGGCACGGGGGTCACGCACCTTGCCACTCCCCTCGTCCAGAACATGATGCCGCCAGGCTTTGGGAACGACGTTTGTCGGCGCATCTCGCAGTTTGGCGCCGGACCAGTCGGGAACAGACTTCAGATAGGCGATGGCGCTTTCAACGGTCCGTCCGCCGGGAGTGGCATCGGTTTCGATCCGCGTGGCGACATTGAAGAACAGTCGGCGTGCGCGGCGCCACCGGGCACGAAGCTCACCATAGGGTCTGGCGTCGCCGGTTTGGGCAATGGCATCGACCTCGGCCATGGCGGCCTCGATGTCGGTACGCGGCAATCGCTCGAAGAGCGCTTCTCGCCATCGATCAAGCGGCAGATCGTCCTCGACCACGACCATTCGGCCGATTTCCCTGAGCAGCATGGCTGCCTCGTCGAGATCGCGCAGGCTGCGCACACGGGCTTTCTTGTTGGCAGCTTCGGCGTCCTTGACCAGGTCGGTCAAAAGAGCCTCGGCGAGCTCTGCCGCGTCGTCCTGGGCAGTCGCCTCGAGGGTGTGGAAGAGCGCCGCGACCGTCGCGGTTCGGCGGGGCTCCTGCAACGCCGCGATCGCCGACGGTTTGCTGATCCGCGCGACGCGCGCAAGCCGCTCCAGCGTGGCGGCGGGAACACCCTGTGGCGGCGTTGGCTTCAGATCGAACGCCCGAATGGCGTCGAGCCGGTCGAGATGGCGGAAGAATTCGGTCGGCGCGCGCTTCGTGGGCACGGTGCGCAGCGCGTCCAGTGCGGCGAAGGCTTGCGTCTCATTGCCGTCGAACAGGCTGGCAATGCGCTGGCGCTGATCATCGGAAAGGCTGGCCACCAGATGTCGCCAGAGCCGGGTTCTCGCCCGGTCGCGCACGCTGCCGACCAGACGTTCCAGGATCGTCACACCCGGCAGGAGCACCTTGTTGGCGATGAGCCAGGCCGCGGCACGGTCGATCAGGGGGCCGGGTTGATCGTCGCCACTCCAGCAAAGCGCGTAAAGCCATCGGGTCAGACGAAATCGGGCCGCGCCGTTGTCGCCATAGTCCGTGAGCCTGAAACGGGTTCGGATCAAATCGAGATGGCGAGCACGCTGTCGTCTGTCGAAATAGCCGGCGACGGTCGCGGCTGGATGAAGCGAGAGCTGCTCGATCAGGCTTGCCAGAACAGCCGGGGGGATGACGTCGGTGACACCGGGAAACGCCCCCAGGAATCGAACGCTTGTGATCATCAGGGCGAACCCGAGCCGGTTATGGTCGCCTCGCAGATCCCCGATCAGCTCGAGATCGGTCTCATCCAGATGGAAGTATCGTGCGAGATCTTCGGGGGAGGGATCGCCATCGAAACGCGCGAAGGTTCTGCGCTGGTCATCCGAGAGATGGCGGGTCGGCATATCGCGCGAAACTCTCAAGTTTTGCAACGGCGAGGCAAGGTCCCGAAATACGGGACTTGCCGCGATGCAAAACATGTGCGCGAAAGTGTGCCTTTATGCAATGACTTATGCAACGTCCGCGGAGCCGCCGCATGAAGCAAGGCTATGCCCGCGTTTCAACCGGCGACCAGACCTTGGATCGTCAGCGCCAGCAACTGAGCGAGGCCGGCTGCGAAATGATCTTCGAGGAAAAGGTCTCCGGCGCACGCCGTCGTCGCCCCGAACTCGAGCGACTGCTCGATCAGCTGCGCAAAAACGATATTCTCGTTGTCACCCGGCTCGACCGACTGGCCCGGTCGACCAGCGAGCTTTTGCGGATTGCCGAGTACCTCAACGATAAAAGCGCCGGTTTACAGTCGCTGGCCGAGCCCTGGGCGGACACGACGAGCCCTGCCGGTCGCATGGTTTTGACCGTCTTCGGCGGCATCGCCGAATTCGAACGCCATCTCATTCGCGGCCGCACCGACGATGGCAGACGAGCCGCGATGGACCGGGGCGTCGTGTTCGGACGGCCGCGTAAATTGAAACGCGATCAGCAGGCGCTCATTTGCGAACTCGTTCGCGACGGCAAATCCGTCAGCGAGGTCGCCCGAACCTTCAACGTCCACACGGCAACCATCTATCGCTGCCTCAGCGCCGATCCGGCCTTATGACACTTTTCTGTTCCGCTCCGCCGCACGTCCCAAATCCGCGGGATCGGCATGCTACCGGTCTGCTCGGGCGGCGATCGCGCGGCGCGCAAGCTCACCTGCATCGTCGATGGTGACACCGGCTGGGAGAACGGCGTCAAATGGCGAGCACTTGATGTCGACACGCCGGAGATTTCGCATGCCGAATGTGAAAGGGAACGCCAGCTCGGCGAGCGAGCCCGTGATCGATTGCGAGAGTTGATGGCTGGAGGCTATGTGATCGAAGACAGCGGCCACCATGGTTCCTACGGCCGCGAGCTCGTCGTGGTTCGTCTTGCCGACGGCCGCGATGCCGGCAAGGTTCTGGTCGACGAAGGTCTATCGCAGCCTTGGCCGAATAACGGCAATCGCTGGTGCGGACGGTAACACGGACTTGGCAGGTCGAACGCACCGCTCCATCTGAAGGATGTCAGGTTTTCAGCGTAGTGCCTGGCCACGCCACTGCCAGATTTCTGCCACGGGCTACCGCTTTTTCTTCGCAGGTTTCCGCCCCAACCCGAGCGATTTTGCGAGTCTTGATCGCGATGCTGCGTAGGCCGGTGCAACCATCGGATAGTCCGGCTTCAGGTCCCAACGCTCGCGGTACGCGTCCGGGGTCATTTCATGCTCTGTCATGAGATGACGCTTCATCGATTTGAACGTCTTGCCATCTTCCAGGCAGACGATGTGATCGTCGGTGACCGAGCGATTGATCGGAACGGCCGGTTTCGGCTTTTCCGGGATGGGCTCCACCGCTGGCGCCGCGTGCGAGTGGCCCAGGGCATTGTACACCGTGGCGATCGTGGCCGGCAGGTCCGCCGCGGGCAATGAGTTGTTGCTGACATAGGCGACGACCACTTGGGCTGTCAGTTCCATGATGAAGGCCGGGGCGTCGGTGTTTTCGGTCTGGCTCAAAGTGTTCGAAGTCCTTTGTGTTTTCGGCGTGCTTAAAACCTGTGGTGCATGGCGCCTACAGCGAAGATACATAGCGAGCGAAGCGCTCTGGCGATATGGACACACTCTTCCTCGACCAGCTTGCTCATGGCTGGTCTGGAAGGCGCTTCGGGATGCCAGGAGCGATCTGAAGGCGATTATGCGCTGTCGGTTGCCGCCGCCCTGCCAGATCTTCGAAGGCCATTTGAATCAAGAGGGGATTGATCATTATCGATTTGGTTTCTGGATGACAGAAGTGTCACCCCTTGTCCTACGGGCTTTGCCGCTGTCTGAGCGCTGAAGCTAGCCTTTAAACGCGGGGTCCAGCTGGACTGCGAACCAGGCGATGATGTTGCAAACGGCATGAACGGCACGACGGGCTTGAGCCCGGCGCTCTCGCCGAGCCATTTCGCCAGCTTCTTCATCTCGCAGAAGAACGGTAGTACCTTTTCCGTGATCGTCAGGGCGAGCCCCAGATGAAAGCCGCGGGTGTCGGCCCGGATCCGGGTCTGCAGATAGCCGCAGCGCTCCAGGTCTCGCAGGTAGCGGGTGATCGAGCGCGTCGACCGGTTGAGGATGGCCGCCAGCGTGCCCTTGGTCGTGGTGGTCTGTGTCCCCTTCCCGGCCCGCGCCCGAATGATCTGCAGCAGCGCCTTGGCCTGCGGCGTCAGCCGGTCGTCGCGTGCAGCCGTCGTCGCCATCGGGTTGGCATATTGCCGGCTGTCGTTCGGCTCGGAGCGATCTTCACGTGGCCGCGCCACTGGCGGCCGCGGCTTGCCCGGCGCGCCATGCATCAATCGGATCGGTTTGCGTGGCTCGTCCGAGAGCACGCCGATCTTCGCCGAACGGCGCTGGGCTTCGCTCATCGAGATCCGGCCCTCGCGAAACTCGCGCCAGATCTCCGCCTTCGCCTCGAAGCTCGGATGCGGCACCAGGGCGCCCTGTCCTGCCCCGTCGGCCCTGCCGGGCCCGTCTGCACAGTCAGAATCGGCCGCGGATTCGCCGCCGTCACTGGCAGACGTGCGTCGCCCTTCGCCCAGCGCGATCGTGCGAACAGTCTCCGGGCAATCGAACAGGTCGCAGATGTCCGCTCGCCGACTGGCCCTGAAGGCAGCCGGGTTCAGAGCCTGGGTAAGGCCCAAGCGGTGGTATTCGGTGGCCATGGAATTCCCCTCTCGCGAAGGCAAAAAAATCCCGTGGCGGCAAACCGCGTTTTCAGTTGACGATGTCAGCGAAGGAGGCTAATTCTGAAAACAACCACGGATTCAGATCAGGCTCCAGGCGGCTCCCGCTTCGGGGCCTTTTCTTTTGCCTATGACGTCTCCGTATTGGTGATGACCGTTGGCATCATGCGGCGCTCTGATGCAGAACAACTGCGTCTGCCAATGTGATATTATCCGGGTCCGCTTTAGCGATAAGAATTCGAATAACCTCTGATCGAGAAGTGAGGCCAAGGCGATCCTTCAACCGATCGAGAACCGCAATCTCTTTTTCATGAGCGACAATTTCCATTGATCTAAGCCCCAGCGCCCGGCGACGGGCACGTGTTTCCACGATTCCTGTGTGCTTCAATGCCATCGTCGAATTCCACCCGAATTGAACTAGTTCGACGCTACGCGAGTCGTGGACTGACCGCTATGGTGTTATTTCAGCCTGACGCAAGCTTCGGAAAAGGTCCCCAAAACGGCAAAATTAAAGATTTTGCTTTATCGCTAATGATATTGCATGCTAGCACTAGCTATATGTAGCGATTGAGGAACAGCAATCGCTACAGGACGCTTAAGCACGCTTTGGACGGCGAGCTTAAGCGTTCGCTAACGACTGAATGCGCATTATTGCATCGTCATTCAAGCGATCGAAAGGCTGAGAACGTGGCTGTTATATCTATCGCCAATCCAAAGGGTGGTGCTGGCAAGTCGACGACGGCACTTATTTTAGGCTCGGTTCTTGCCTCTCAGGGAGCCACTACGGCTATTCTCGATTGCGACCCAAATCAGCCGATCAAATCCTGGTCAGCGGGGTCTTCCAAAAATGCAGCCCGAATCCGTGCGGATTTAACGGAGAGTCAAATTATCTCCGTGATTGACGAGGAAAGAAAAGCAAATCAACTCGTCGTAGTAGATTTGGAAGGAACTGCGTCCCGGATGGTTTCGAGGGCTATTACGCGTTCGGATCTTATTTTAATTCCTATGCAAGCAAGTGCGGTGGACGCTGCCCAAGCGGCACGGGCCGTTAGTTTAGTGCGGGAAGAGGAGCAAGTGATTGGCCGCGAAATTCCGCTCCGCGTGATTTTTACACGAACGTCTCCACAGATCCCAACACGCAATGAGAGGATGATTATTGATGAACTTAGATCAGCTGGTATTCCGCTCCTCGAAACGCATTTGAATGAGCGAGCGGCTTTCAAGTCGATATTCACCTATCGCCAAGCACTTGATGAACTGGATCCAGCGATGGTCAACGGTATTGAAGGTGCGCTTGCAAACGCCCAAAAATTTGTGGAGGAGGTTGTTTTGGTCCTTCAGAAACTAAGCGAAACGAAGGCCGCAGCATGACTGATAAGCCAAACTTTGGTTTTAATGCAGGAGCTGCTTTAGCCGCTATCACTCCAGGAGCAACCCATGGTGAGCGTGGAACGGCCGAATTGAGGGAGACTGATCGCGTCGCCGAGCGCTTGGGCTTTCTCAGCCGCGAAACTCCAACTCGTCGGCGCAAGCGCCAAATAGCTGACGAGCCAACCGATCAGATTAACATTCGTGCAGCGATTGCAGATCTAAATGCGTTCGTGGAATTCTGCGAACGAAATCGCTTAACGTATCGAGAAGGTTTCGGTCAGCTCGTTAAGTTCACTGCTGAAGCAGAAAAGCATCTCTAGGTTTCGCTGCATTCCTAGCAATGTCTGTCCCGAAAGCGATCGAGGGGAGGGCAATGCCAACATTTTTGCACATGAGCTGCTCAGCGTACTTTTTCGGTCTACCCAATGGAGGCGCTCTCACGAGACGCCATACCATGTCTCATTTGAGTTGCTGACGCCGGTTTGAGACGGTAAGGGGAGGGCGTCTAGAACCTAACGAGACGATTTGACCGCTCCGATGTCATTTTACGGCTACGCCCGGGTCAGTACGACCGATTAGGACCTATCAATTCAGGAAGCTGCCCTTCGCGCTGCCGGATGCACCGTCATTCGCGCCGAGAAGAAGAGCGGCTCTCGCCGTGACGGCCGCACCGAACTTGCCATCCTTCTTGAATTTCCGCGTCCGGCGAAGGATCGGCTCAAACTTGCATGACCGCAATGCCTGTCGTCATAGTCGAGCCTATATCGCAGATGCAGCGTGACGTTCGTATCGAAGGGGCAGTAGTGAAGACATTCGTCGCGTATCCGTCTCGCCCCGTGATCGTATTCTTCATTCTTACAAACTTGGCATTCTTGACACTTGGCTTATGGAACATCGGTGCGTTCGGCGAATTCCCTGATTGGTATGGAGAGCCGCCCGCCATCCTGATTGTCGGGTCGTGGATCATGGTCTTTATGTTCATCTGGATTGTTGCGGAACTGATCAGACAGCTATTCGACGACGGCGAGCGATTGCGTATCGGACCGGAAGGCGTGCGCTCGTCCCTTTGGTCAATGCAGACGATCCCGTGGTCCGAAGTCATCGATATCACGACATACAAAGTGAGAAGCTCGAAATTCATTGTACTGCACCTCCGGGATCCTGCTCGATTTCCTCGGTCTGGCTCGGCATTCAAGCGCTGGATCTCACGGCTTGATCGACTGGCGATCAAAGGCGACATCTCGATCTCGCTGAATGGCACCGACCGCCGCTTCGCCGAAGCCTTGTCGGCAATGGAATATTTCCGCTTGAAGAATTCTCAGAAAAGCACTTAGTCGACCGCACAAGGCACGGTGATTACGGACACCCCTAAGAGTCGGTCCGGAAAGTTATTCATTTTGAACAGAGCCTTCGCAGCATGAGGCGGATAGACGCGAGTTTGAGGAATGCGAGCGCGTTGCGCGACCGGTTCTCGAAGTCCTTGGCCAGCCTGCGGCATCGTCCCAACCATGCGAAAGTCCGTTCGACCACCCAGCGTCTCGGCAGGACTTCAAAAGGCTCTGTTGCAAACTGCGGCGAAGGGCGCGTTTGATCAGCTGGGCGATGGTCGGCCTTTTCAGGCCGCTTCGCGCTCGAGCCGGTCGCTGACGAACGCCATGGCCTCAGTGAGTACGCAGGGACCAACGCCGAAGGCCCGCTCGACGATGCGCGCCTCGCCGCGGATGTCGCCCGTGATGTTGAATGACCCGGCCTGGCCCTTGCGCAACGCCCGCATCGTCTCAAAACCCTTGATGGTCGCGTAGGCGGTCTTCATCGTCTTGAAACCGCGCACGGGACGGATCAGCTGCTTCAGCTTGCCGTGATCGGCTTCGACGACATTGTTCAAATACTTCACCTGTCGATGTCGCGTGTCGGGCGGGCACTTGCCCTCAGCCTTCAGCTCCGTAAGGGCCGCGCCGTAGGTCGGCGCCTTGTCGGTGTTGATGACGCCCGGCTTCTCCCAGTCCTTCAGACCCTTCATCGCCTTGCCCAGAAAGCGCTTCGCGGCCTTGGCGTTCCGGGTCGGTGACAGATAGAAATCGATCGTGTTTCCGTACTTGTCGACCGCCCTGTAGAGATAAGCCCATTTCCCGTGGACTTTCACGTAGGTCTCGTCAACGCGCCAACTAATCGAACGCGGTCGGCGCCACTGCCAGCGCAGGCGCTTCTCGATCTCCGGCGCATATTTCTGCACCCATCGGAAGATCGTCGAGTGATCGACCGCGACGCCGCGCTCGCCCATCATCTGCTCGAGATCGCGATAGCTCACCCCGTAGCGACAATACCAGCGCACTGCCCAAAGCACGATCTCACCTTCGAAGTGGCGCCCCTTGAAGTCCGAATTCATCGCCGCGTCACTCGCTTTCCGACCCTGAATGAGGCCATCGTCGTCGGCAATGCGAATTTTTGCAACAGAGCCAGTGTCCGCGCGAGATCTCAAATGGCAGCGATGCTGAAAGCTCGAAAGCGCTTGAGCTAAAGACGCCGAAGAGCCACGGCTGACTTACGGACACGTATTGGGTGGAAAGTGCGGTTTAATTGAATCGCTATCAATTGTGGCTGAGGCCTTTGGCACGATAGCGGTCGAGTGCGACGGCGGCGATTATCACCACACCCTTGATGATGTACTGCCAGATGTCGGAGACGCCGACGAGGATCAGACCGTTCGACAGAACGGCGATAATAAGTGCGCCAATTAGCGTTCCCCAAATCGAACCGATACCACCGACGAAGCTTGTGCCGCCTAGGATCACCGCAGCGATTGCGTCAAGTTCATAGGCTTGGCCGAGCTGCAGTCCGTTGGCGGCGTAAAGGCGCGCGGCCGACATTAGGCCGCCAAGGCCCGACAGAAGGCCCGACATACTGTAAACGAACAGAAGCACCAGAGGCACCTTGATGCCGGTCAGACGCGCCGCCTCCGCATTGCCGCCGACTGCATAGATCCAGGTTCCAAGAACAGTACGCTTTAGAATAAACCATGAGGCGACAATCGTTAGCAGCGCGATGATCGCGAGCAATGGAACGCCGAACAGCGTCCCATTGCCAATTGTTGCAAAGGGCAGGTCGGCATTAAAGACTGTGCTGTCGTTACCGATAAGCCGGGCGAGCCCGCGGATCGCTGTTAGCGAGCCGAGGGTGACAATGAAGGGCGGCAGATTGAAAAAGGCAATAATCCCGCCGTTGAAGAGTCCGCAGGCGAGACCGGCGGCCAATGCGGCGGGGACGCCTAGCATTCCCCACTCTGGTATCAGCGACAGCATGACTGCGACAATGGCCGAGCCGGCAAGGATTGAACCGACCGAAAGGTCGATGCCGCCGGTTAAGATGACGAAGGTCATTCCCGCCGCCAGCACGGTGTTGATCGACGCCTGCTGGGTGACGATCGACAGGTTGTTGACACTTAGGAACCGCCCACTAAAAAAGTGGAACCCGATCGCAAGCAGCACGAGGACAGGCAGCATGCCGAGCGATGTCACAATGCCCCCGATTTTCGGGGCACCAGATCGCTTGGCGACTGTCTCTTCGGCTCCGGTCATCTTGCTATTTCCGTTTCCTGTGGCCCGGTCGCTGTGGGCATCGGCTTCGTCGGTGCTCCGGTTGACAATGACATGATCGCCTCGGGCTCGAACATACCGTCAACTCGACGCGACAGTTCGCCGGCAATCCGGCCTTCTCGCATCACCAGCACGCGATCCGAAATGCCGACGATCTCCGGCAGGTCGCTAGAGATGACGACAATGGCCATGCCGTCTGCCGCCAGTTCGTCGATGATACGATAGATCTCGGATTTCGCTCCGACATCAACACCCCGTGTCGGCTCGTCGAGGATCAAGACCCGGGGATTTGTCTCGAGCAGGCGTGCTATTAGTACCTTTTGCTGATTTCCACCCGACAGAATACCGATGTTGGCAGCAATGCTGCCTGTACGGATGGAAAAGTCTCGCACCGCCGCTTCTGCCCGATGCCGCGCCTTGTCGGCGCGAAGGACGCCGCCCAGGCGAGAGTCGGCTCCGATAACGCTCATGTTAATATTATCGTTGATCGACATGTCGAGGAAAAGGCCGAGGGCTTTGCGGTCCTCGGTGAGATAGACGATGCCGGCATCGATCGCCGCGCGGGGGCTGGCGATCGACATCGGGTTGCCGCCGAGGGCGATGGTGCCCGTCGTCTTCTGATCGGCACCGAAGACGAGCCGCGCGAGCTCTGTGCGGCCCGAACCGACAAGTCCTGCTATACCGAGTACTTCGCCGGCATGGGCGTCGAAAGAGCAGTCATTTACACGGCTGCCGTCACCCACGTTGCGGACCGTCAGCAGGGCTTGCCGATCCGCTGACGGGGCTCGGTGGGCCTTAGTATAGAAGGTTGATTGTTCGCGGCCGACCATCATCGAGACCAGTTTGGAGGCAGAAAGTTTCTCGCGGTCGAGTGTACCGACGTAGTAGCCGTCGCGCAGGACGCTGACACGGTCCGCCAGCTGATAGATCTCCTCCATCCGGTGGCTGATGTAGATTACCGCTATGCCGTCGGCTTTGAGCCCGGCGATGACGGCAAAGAGCTTTTCGGTCTCGCGCGACGTCAGCGAGGTGGTCGGCTCATCCATGACGATAATGCGGGCATTGGTGGTGAGCGCTCGGGCTATCTCGACCATCTGGCGTTCGCCCATCGACAGCGCCGCAACTTGGGTTCCGGCACCGCATTTAATACCCAGCCGCTGAAGGATTGGAACCGTGCGGCGCCGGATCTCGGCCTTGTCGACGATGCCGAAGCGGGACGGTTCTGTGCCGAGCACCATGTTTTGCGCAACCGTGAGGTTGGGGCTGAGCGACAGCTCCTGATAGATCACCGCGATGCCGTTCGCCTTGGCGAGGATCGGGTCGCCAGTCCGGATCGGGGTTCCCGTGATCAGGATCTCGCCGCCCGCGTCGGCTCGGTAGGCGCCGGATAGGATCTTCATCAGCGTCGACTTTCCGGCGCCATTCTCGCCCATTAGCGCATGCACTTCTCCAGCTACAGCCTGAAGCGACACGCCGGATAATGCCTTGATCGCGCCAAAGGTTTTGCTGATGCTTCGCATCTCGAGGACAGGCGGTTGTCCAGACGGTAGGGCTGAAGTGGTGCTCATCCCTGTTCTCCTCGATTTATGGTCGATTCGGTGGATTGAAAGGGCGGCGGGATGCGTCGCACCGCCAAACACACAGCGCCGAACTCTCCGCTAACGACCCGAGAAGAAACCGGAGGGTTGCGCTTGCCGCCGGAAAAGGACCGCCGCGCAGGGCGCGGCGGTCGGCATGGCTGATCAACGCTTTGCATCCCAGCCGATGTAGTCGGCGACGTTGTCGGTCGTCACCAGCTTGGTGTCGAGGAGCACGATCGGCTCGGCCGGCTTCTCGCCGTTCAGCACACCCAGTGCCAGCTCGGCGGCCTGCTTTGCCATGCCGTACGGGTCCTGCGACGACGAAGCGACGATGCGGGTCACGCCGGACTTCAGCGCGGCAACGACGTCAGGCGCGCCGTCGACGCTGGCGATAATCATCTCACTGCGGTTCAACTGCTTCGCGGCGAGATCAGCGCCGAGCGCCGTCGGATCGTTGGCGCCGAACACCGCGTCGATCTTTGGGAATCGGGTCAGCAGGCCCTGCATGACGGCAAAGCCGCCATCGCGCGAAGCCTTACCGTCCTGGTTGTCGGAAAGTATCTTGATGTCAGGGTAAACAGCGAAGGCTTTCTTGCAACCTTCGACCCGATCGACGATCGAGGAGACCGGCGGGCCGTTGATGATGACGACATCACCCGTGCCGCTGAGTTTATCGGCCAGGTATTTGCAGGCAATCTCGCCGGCTTGAATGTTGTTGGTCATTACCGTGACGTCCGCACCCTTGGCAGAAACGTCGAATGCGCCGATGGTGATGCCGGCGGCTTTGGCGCGGGCTACGGTCGGGGCGATGGCGTTGACGTCCACCGCGTTCAGCATGATCAGCTCGACGCCAGCGGCGATGAAGCTGTCCATCTGCGAAGCCTGCTTGTTCAGGTCGTAGTCGGCACCGACGACGGTGACCTCGGCCTTCGGATTGGCCTTTAAGATCGCATCTTTGGCGCCCTGGACGAGCGGCACGAAAAACGGATTACCGAGTGTACCGACCGTGATGCCGACGCGCGACGGGCCTTCCTGCGCCGAGGCGGCGGGAACGGCGAAGGCGAGCGCTGCGGCCGCCATAAGGAATTTCACTGATTTCATTTTCGGGTTCCTCCCCAATTGAGTTTCATCTCATCCGGCCTCTCGCTGGATATCGAGATGTCGTCATCTGCAGTCGCCTTGGGGCGGCTGCGATCAGTCGTTACGAAGATTGCCGAAGCGCGTCGCGGATTGCATCGAGCCAAACGACCACGGCTTCGGCTCCCGGATCGGAAATCCCCAAAGCCCGCTCTTGTAAATAGCTTGAGCGTCCTCGGCGCGGCGTCATCCGGGCCGTTGCCGAAGCACCAGCGCGGGCCGCTTGAAGGGCTTTATCCAGCGCAATGTCTACACTGCCGCTAGAAGCTGCGACCAACGCATGGGCGGCTGGCATGAGCGCGTCAAGCATGGTGCGATCGCCGATGTGAGCGTCTCCCAGCTCCGCGATGCACGTGGCCGCGCCGTCGAGCGCCGCGGCCCAATCCGCTAAGGTAGGGTCCGGGTGCCCGTCCATTGTCGCTGCAGCCCGTAAGAGACCCGCAGCGTACAACGCTCCCGACGTGCCGCCAACCGTGGCACGAACGCTGGCCGAAAGTGCCCGAAGGAGGACTGCCGCACTGGCTCCTCGAAAGCGCTCGATTACCTGAAGCAGCTCCTCGGCGCCGCGCGCGAGGTTGAGGCCAAGATCGCCGTCGCCAACGGCGCGGTCGAGATCCGTCAACCGGCTTTCCTCGACGATCAAACGCTCAGCCGCGGCGCGGATTGAGACAACGATGCGCGGATCCCCGCTGCTTGTGGCGAGGTCCCTCTCCCGTGCCGGTGTCGCCGCCTTGACCAGGGCTGGGGTCCACGTCGGCTTCACCGCGCGACCGGGCCAATACGGCGCCAGCGTCGGGGCGTTGAGGCTGACGAGTAGATCGTCGTCTAGCTTTAGAAGCGATATCGAGCAGCCCTGCATGTCGAGGGCCGTAAGGAAGGACCCCACCCAGATGGCATCGATCTCAAGACCGTGCCGTCGGGCTGCCTTGATCGCGCAGCCGCCGATGATTTGCATCTCCATGTCTGGGGTGGAGCCGAGGTTGTTAACAAGCAGGGCAACCCTTTGGCCGCTGGCGAGCGCCAATTCCGCCACAATGCGGTCGACGAGAATTTCGGCCAGCGTATCCGCCGTGTCCATCTTCGAGCGACTGACACCGGCTTCGCCATGAATGCCAAGGCCAAGTTCGATCTCGTCGTTGTCGAGGCTAAAGCCGGGGCGACCGGCGGCAGGTACGGTGCAGGAGGACAAGGCTACGCCCATGCTGCCAATCGATATGATCGCGCGTTCAGCTTTTCCCTTGACCTCCGCGAGAGGCAGGCCGGCGGCGGCTGCCGCGCCAGCAATCTTGTGCACAAGCACAGTCCCAGCAATGCCTCTTCGGCCTGCGGTCTCAGTATTTGCCGCCAGTGCCACGTCGTCAGCGACAACCACCATCTCGACAGGTATGCCTTCCGTCCGGGCGATCTCGGCTGCGAGGCCAAAATTCAAGCGGTCGCCCGTATAGTTCTTGACGATAAGCAGAACGCCGGCGCCGCCGCCCACCGCTCGGATGGCCGCGAGCACGGCATCGGTCGAGGGCGAGGTAAAGACGTCGCCGCAGACAGCGGCGCTTAGCATTCCTTCGCCGACATAGCCGGCATGCGCGGGTTCGTGCCCTGAGCCACCACCCGAAACAAGAGCGACGTATCCAGTACTGCGGAATGATTCGATGTCGGCACGCACCACGACGCGCTCGCCGGCCAACAGGGCGAGGCTTGGCTGCGTCAGGACGAGCCCTTCGAGAACGTCATCCACGACAAGGGTGGGATCGTTGATTAGCTTTTTCATCGTCCTGTCGTCTTTGCTGTTCGAAGGAGCGTTGCCGAGCTCATGGCGCGAGAACGGACCGCGTGCTGGTAGCGTCGAAGGCGTGGAGCGATTCGGCGCGGTGGCCTAGTCTGATCCGATGACCGACGGCGAGCGTTGGATCGCGGTCGAACTGCGCGACGACTAGTTCGCTACCCACTCGGACCTGTATCATGACCTCTGAGCCGAGTGGCTCAATCAGCTCGATCTCGCCTTCGATGTGGCTGCCGTCACCTGCGCCCAATCCTGCGCGAAGCGGCTCCAGATGCTCGGGACGAACGCCGACCACGATCGCTCCGCCGCGTCGCGAGGCGAGCGCAGAAGCGACCGCGGAGCTCGTCCGGAGGCGGAAGCTCGGACCCTCGACGAAAGCACCATCTGCGCGGGCCCTTCCGGGAAGGAAGTTCATCGGCGGAGAGCCGATGAAGCCAGCGACGAACTGGTTCAACGGGGCGTCGAAGATCTCCTGAGGCGATGCCATCTGCTGGATCGAGCCGCCATGCATCACCACGATGCGCTCCCCCATCGTCATCGCCTCCAGCTGGTCGTGGGTGACGTAGAAGGTGGTCACCTTAAGGCGACGGCAAAGCTTACTGATTTCCGCGCGCATGGAGATGCGCAGCTTGGCATCGAGGTTCGACAGCGGCTCATCCATCAGGAAGATACGCGGCTCACGCACAATTGCCCGGCCGAGCGCAACTCGCTGTCGCTGGCCGCCGGACAGTTCACCCGGCAGGCGGTGGAGGAGGGGCGTCAGGCCGAGAGATTCAGATACGTCACCAACCTTCGCGGCAATCTGAGCCTTCTTCCAACCCTTTACTTTCAGGCAAAAGGCCATGTTTTCGAAGATGGTAAGATGCGGATAGAGCGCGTAGTTTTGGAACACCATCGCCACATCCCGCTCGCGCGGATCGAAGTCCGTGACGTCCTCGCCGTCAATCAAGATCGCGCCTTCCGTGGTGTCCTCAAGACCGGCGATGATGCGCATTGTCGTTGTCTTGCCACAACCGGATGGCCCCACCAGCACGACGAATTCACCATCCTTGGTCTTCAGGTTGAAGTCGGAAACGGCCTGAAAGTCGCCAAAATTCTTCCCGACCTTACTGATCTCGATGACGGCCATGGCGTCTAACTCCTCAATTTCGCGCGCGTGAGACTCTGCGGTAGGACTCGGCCCAATCCAGGCGGGGAGCAAAACTGCGTACCGATGGGCGGGTTAGACTGCCTGGGTCGGAGCCGGGGACGGCACCGAGAGCGATGAGAGCCGCGCCGGCGCCGGTGAGCTCATCCACGTCGAAGCGAAACACTGGGCGACCGAAAACACTGGCGCGAAATTCGAGGAAAGCGTCGGAGCGCGACCAGCCGCCAGTGGCGTAGACCTCGGCGCAAGGATCGACGGCGTCGATCATGTCGCGGGCAACATAGGCAACCCGCTCCATGACCACTCGGCAGCATTGCAGCGCTGCATTGCTATAAACCGGATGTTCTTGCCCGCAGGTGCCGTCTGGCTCCTGTTGGTGCGAATCCGGTGGTTTGCCGGGCAGCGTCGAGGCGGCCAACAGCGTTGCCACGAGATCTCCGTGCTGCGAATGCCGAAAGGGTTCCATCGCCGCCGCCAGTTCCTGGACGCCTAGAAAGGCGAGACCCGGTCCGCCGGCGATCGGCACCGAAAAGGCCAGTAAGGGGTCGAGCCTCGGCTCTGGAAGGCGCGTAGTCTCGCCGTAGATCAGTTCAGCCGTGCCAGTCGAGTCGACTACGGCGTCTGGAGCAAAGCGACGGATGTAGGAGGCGGCAACCGGGTGATCGTGCCCTCCGGCAACCACACGGGTACGGTCATCAATAACGCCAGCCGACTGGAGTCCCTGAGAGTGCAGCGTACCGACATCGGTGCCGGCGGAAAGAATGTCTGGAAGCGGCGGAGCACTGGCGGCCGCGAGCATCGCGGGGTGCCAATTTCGAGAATAGACGTCATAGGCTGCAGTTCTTGCCGCCAGCGTCTCGCTCATGAACGGTCGGCCGGTCCAGGCTACCGCCGGGTAATCGGCTAGGGCAACCCATATGCCGCCCTCCGCGACGTCCGCCGGCCGGTGTCGGGAGAGCCAGAGCCATTTCGAGGCAGAACGAGCCGCGTCGATCTTAATGCCCAGACGCGGCGACGCTGCATTGGAGCCAGCAAGCTCGGCGGCCTCCACTTTTGCCCTGGTATCGAACCACGGAATAGCAAAGCCTGTCGGTAAAAGGTCAGGACCGAGACGCATGCCGTCTTCGCCGATGCCGCCGGCGGCAACCGCGAGAAGTGGGCGACCACAGCCGACCGCTCGCCAGCCCTCAATTATCATATCCTCCACCGTGGCTAAGAGGGCCGTAGGATTCGTTGACGAGCCAATGCCGTCAGACACACGCGGCGCCGGCACCGACCGTGACCAGCGCGTGCGACCGCACACATCAACAAGCACAACCTTCAGATTGGTCGTGCCGATGTCGAGCCCGCAGCACAGGGCATCCGGATGGAGGGAGGAAGGGTTAGTCAAATCTCGATTACGCTCACTTCTAGGGACGGGAAAAGTTAAGCATCGTTTTCACCGAGGACCCGCGCGCCATATTCTCGACCGCCGCAGCGAAATCCCAAGCCTCAAACGTATCAGTGATAAGCGCCGAGGCCTCTGTGCGGATGTCCGGCATCACGTCCACCGCGGCTGGATATTTGTCGGCCAGAGAATTGGAGCCAACGATGCGCAACTCCTTCTCGTAGATACGGAAAGGCGGGAAGCCGACGCGGTCTTCTTCGTTATGGACGCCGACTTGGACTAAAATGCCGGTTGCCTCGAGCCGGTCCATAGCCGACAACAACGCCGGGGCGACACCAGCGGCTTCAAAGACTACTTCGAACATCCGGGTGCCTAGCGAATTCGGTGTCACCAGATCGCTGATGCCGGCCTTGCGAGCGATAGCGTGCTTGTCGACCGCAGGATCGCAGACAGTCACGGACCCTGCGCCGAACTTCCGGCAGACGATGGCGAGCAGTAGACCCATGGTGCCGGCGCCGAAAATCAGCACTGAACTGTTCTTGACGCTGCCGGAGGCTGAAACGGCGTTGAGAACGCAGGCCAGGGGCTCGATCAGCGCGGCGATGCCGTGGCCAATCGACTCCGGGACGACGTAGGCGTTGCGGGAGGGCACCGCGACATAGTCGGCAAAAGCGCCCGGACGGGCTACACCAATCGGCGACAGGGTAAGACAGAGGTTCGGACGCGATGCCTTGCACCAGCGACAGGTGCCGCAGGCAACGTTGGGATCGACGGCGACAAAATCGCCTTCCTTGACGCCCCGCACTTCCGATCCGACTGCGGTAACGTGCCCGGCGAACTCGTGTCCCGGAATGACCGGATAATGCGTGCCGGGAAAGCCGTGGCGGACAATGTGGAGATCGGTGCCGCAGATTCCGCAGCAGACCGGCGCAACTATCACCTCTTCGGCAGCCGGAACTGGAACCGTGATTTCCGTCACTTCGATCCGGTGGTTTTCATTGACGCGTACTGCACGCATGGTGGTTCCTCCGGAACCTGCGAAGAGGGAACTAGTCACGCTCATCGGACCGCTCCGAAGGTAAGGCCTCGGGTCAGGCTCTTCTGAGCCAGCCAGCCTGCAAGGACAACGGGAAGGTTGACGAGGGTCGCCACCGCGGCGACCTGGGCGTTGTAGAGCTGCCCGAAGCTTAAGAACTTTTGGAGGAAGACCGGAAGCGTGCTGTTTGTCGTCGTAAGGTTCACGGCGAGGAAGAACTCGTTCCAGGCGAAAATTCCACATAGAAGCGCCGTCGCCGCGATGCCTGGCCGGATTAGCGGAATTACGATAGTGACCATTTCACGAAATTTGCCGGCACCATCGATCTTGACAGCGTCGAACACATCGCGCGGGATTTCAGCCATGAAGGAGCGAATCATCCACACTGCCAGCGGAAGATTCATCGACACGTAGACGATCACGAGGAGGGTAGTGCTGTTCAGAAGATCAAGTGTGCGGGCGACGAGATAGAGGGGCACGATGCCGGCGGCGAGCGGCATCATCTTGGTGGAGATTAGGAAGAACAGGACGTCGCGCCACTTTTTTACCGGGCGGACCGCAAGGGCATAGGCAGCGGGCACGGCGAAGACGATGACGATGGCCGTTGATACGCCGGTGGCAATCAGTGAGTTTACGAGGAAACTGACGAAGCCACTAGAAAAGGCTTGGCTGTAGTGCTCGAGAGTGGGCGTGAAGAAGAGCTTCGGCGGCAGCGCGATGGCGTCGTTCTCGGTCTTGAAGCTCGTCAGCACCATCCAGAACACCGGAGCAAACATAGCGAGTGCGCCGAACCAGGTGAGAAGAGTCAGGAGCACCGAGCCGAGGCCTTTGCGTGCACGTGCAGCTGGTCGGGCCATCAGCGGCCTCCCTCGCGGAAGATCCCGGATACCACTTTCAAAAGCGGCATCACCAAGAGAATGGCAATGATCAGCGTGACGATGGCGTAGGACGAGGCCCGGCCAAGATCGAAGGCGCTGAAGGCCTGAAGATAGACGTAGTAGGAAAGATTGGTGGTGGCGTAAGCCGGCCCGCCACCTGTGAGGATGGTGATCGCCGCGAAGTTTTCGAGTACGTACATCGCCGTCAGAAGGCCGGTGAGTTCGAAGAACGGTCGCAGATGCGGCAGTTCCAGCCGGCGGAAGATATAGATGCGCCCCGCACCATCAACGGCGGCCGCCTCGCGAACTTCCTCGGGGAAAGATTGCAGGCCGGCGAGAAGGATTAAGAGACAGAAAGCTGACCACTGCCAAGCGGTCAGAATGACAATCGAGAGCTTCGGATACTGGGTGAGCAGGCCCATCCGGCCAAGGCCAAACTCGTAGGTCGCCCAACCCATAAGACCGAATGAGGAGTCGTAGAGTGCGGTCTTCCAGAATAGTGCGGCCGCGACCGGCATTAGGAAGAACGGCGTGATCGCGAGCGTTCTGGCAAGACCGCGCCCAACGAAGGCGCGATTGAGCCCGAGCGCTAGCAGGCCGCCGACAACAAGAGATAGGACGACGATCGCGCCGGTCATAATAGCGGTGTTGCCAAGCGCGCGCAGGAAAACGGCATCGGAAAAGGCGCCGATGAAATTCCGGAGCCAGACGAACCGGGGTGGGTTCATCGAGACCATGTTCCAGCTCTGAACGCTGTAATAGAGGGTCACCGCAAACGGAACCTGCGTTACCACGATTACCGTCAGCATGGCGGGAAGCAGCGGGATCCGGCGGCTCCAGCCCTCGGCCTTGCGGCGAGTTGCGGTCGTCCGATGCGGCGAGGCCGCGTTCGGAAATGGGGACGATAATGTCATGGTATGCGACCCTCGGCATCGGACGCTCCGGGACCGGCTAGGCCGGCCCCGGAGAGCAATGTCACTTGATGTAGCCGGCGTCGGTCATGATCTGGCGGATACGATCTTCGCTGACCTTCAATGCCTCGTCGACAGTTTGCTGACCGCTGATCGCGCCTGAGATCTGCTGCGAGACGAAGTCGCCGATCTGCTCAAACTCGGGGATCGAGACGTATTGCACTCCTGTGTAAGGTACTGGATCGACTGTCGGCTTCTGCGGGTTGGCCTCTTCGATCGATTTCAGCGTCAGGTCCGCGTAGTCCTTCGCTGCGGCTTGGTATTCAGGAATGGCGTAAGTCGACTTGCGCGAGCCGGGGGGAATCTGGTCCCAGCCGGCTTTTTTGCCGGCGAGCTCGATGTACTCGGGGCTTGTCACCCAGGATATGAATTTCCAAGCAGCATCCTGATGTTGACTAGTTTCTGGGATCGCGAGACCCCATGCCCAAAGCCAGCCACTGTACTCAGTCTCTTTCTTGGGAGCCAAGGCGAAGCCGACGTTCGGCTTCAATTCGGCCGATGCTTGGTCGAGGACCGGACCCGCGAAGACGGTGTCATCGTACCACATCGCGGTGCGACCTTGAGAAAAAAGCTGGAGGCATTCCTGCCAACCGGCAGTCGCCGCGTCCTGCTCGCCGTGCTCGCGGATAAGGTTCACATAAAACTCGATCGCCGCCTTGCTCTTCGGCGAAGTCAGTTGCGGCTGCCAGTTTTCGTCGAACCAGCGACCGCCGAAGGTGTTGATTACAGTAGTGAGCGGGGCGAGGTTTTGGCCCCAGCCGGGAACACCACGAAGGCAGATGCCAGACACACCTTTGGCGTCGTCGTCGAGCTTCGCGGCGTATTCAGCGACTTGGTCCCATGTCGGATGCCCAGGCATCGTAAGACCCGCTGCAGCAAACAGGTCCTTGCGATAGAACATGAAGGACGAGGAGCCGTAGAAAGGTGTCGCGTAGAGATTGCCGTCCTTGGAAATAAGGTCGAGGATTGGCTTGTTGAGATCGTCGAGCTTCCAGTTTGTTGCCGAAGGGACGTACTTTTCACTAAGGTTTACGATCCAGCCCTTCTGCGCCCAGAGCGGAACTTCGTAGGCGCCGATCATGACGACGTCGAACTGGCCAGACTTGGTCGCGACGTCGCGCAACACCGTTGGGCGAAGCTGGTTCTCGGGAAGGATCTGGAAATCAACCTCGATGTCGGGGTTCGTCTTGTAGAACTCGCCGATCAGCTTTTCAGCAACCTGCATCTGTGGGTTTGCGGCCATGGCTATTGTCAGGTGCGTCTTGTCTTGGGCATAGACCACACCCGAGGCCAGCATCACCGTCGCTAGCGCTGTGAAGAAGCCAAGCTTCGCCGTTCGGGCACTCAAAGTGCGCCCGGCTTTTAGAATGGTCATTTCGATCCTTCCTCCCAGAATTCCGCGCTTTGCGCGGCGTTAAACGTCCTGCGGATTGGCTTCCGCCTCGACGCTGACCTTGACTACGTCGCTTTTGATCCACGACGTGTAGTAATCAAAATTTCGGCCGTCCTTCGTCCAAGACAACGACGTAACCAACAAGAGCGGCGAACCTGTCTCTACATCCAGAAGCTTCGCCAGCTTTTCGTCAGCCGCAACGGCGGCAACCGATCTCCGGGCACCAAAGACGGCGAAGCCCGCATCATGCAGCGTCCGGTTCAATGACGCCTGTCCCTCGATGACACCGCTCGGCAGCAGCACATCCTGAATCTCAGGCAGCATGTAGTTCACGGAGTACAGTGCCACCCTGCCGTCGAGACGACGCAGGCGAGCCAGAACGTAACCGTTCTCCTTATTTTGCAGATTAAGCGCCCGGGCGATATCGGACGGGAAAACCTCTGGCGTCGCCCTAATGGTGATCGTTTCAACAGTACGCTGGTTGCCGGAGACTTCTGCCTCGAAGAAGCCTGCAGGGACCTGTAGCCGCCAGCTCTTTTGCGACCCATCGAGTACGAAGGCGCCCCTCCGCGGCACCATCTTAATCACCTTCTTTTCCTGAAGGCTTCTCAGCGTTTCACGCACTGTCGAGCGAGACACCTCGTAGCGCCGGCACAGCTCACTTTCCGAAGGCAGACGGTCGCCCGGCGTAAGCATGCCGGAGGCAATCTGCTGCTCCACCAAGCGGTGCAGTTGGAGATAATATGGCTCCGAGCCGAGGCGATCTATGGCGGTAGTCTGGTTCATCGCGTTTGTCCGTCTTGTCCGTACAGTACGGCAATAAATACGATAAGTGCAAGCCGTTTTTCAGTCGACGGCTTTATCCTTAAAGGCGAGCATTGGTACGCTTACAAAAGCTTGGATGGCGGCAAGGTAAAAAGTTGGCGGGCTGCTAAATTTTGGGTAGGCACGCACTCGATCAAACCCGCCTGCCCTGCCGCGAGAATACTCGAAGTCTTTAGTCGTTAAACGAGACGCTACGCGTCAAGGCGGCGATTTCGCCGAGCACCTGCTCTGCCGGTCCACGTTCGCGCTGCCAGATGTTGCGGCCGACGATCACACCGCGGGCGCCTGACCGGATGGTCTGGGCAACGGCATCGACGGTGTCAGATGGCTCGCCAGCAAGCGGACCACCAGCGATCACTAACGGAACCTTCAACTCGTCCACTAGGCGCTTCGTCCTCTCCTCTCCAGGAAAGGCGATCTTGATGATGTGGGCACCGAGTTCGTAAGCGAT
Organism: Sphingomonas sp.; assembly: GCA_965219075.1. Lineage (GTDB taxonomy): Bacteria > Pseudomonadota > Alphaproteobacteria > Sphingomonadales > Sphingomonadaceae > Sphingomonas. Next base: position 25,679 of record CBDCMM010000001.1, on the reverse strand, counting down.
GCGCGCGACCTTTTCTTCCTCGATGATCACCTCTTCTGAGCGCGGCGCGCCCATGATCACGGGCTCAAGGACCAGAGGAATGTCCCATCGGTCACAGGCACTGACGACCTGACCGACGCGGGTGCACATCGCGACGCGCTCGGCCTTCGAAATGTTCCAAGGGAACAGCATTTTGACCGCGTCGACGCCCATGCGAACGGCCTCTTCGACAGTGGTGATCAAGCCGTGCGAACCACCGCCGTCGAGTTCGCGAAATTCATAGTAGGTATCGATGGTAAGAACGCGCGTCAGATGCGGGTTAGCTGCGAAGAACTTTTCCGTCTGTTTGACCTGGCCAGGAGTCAGCATGAAGCCCGTGACGTCGTTGTTCGCCCAAGCGGCGAACGGCGCGGACGGTGTCTCAAGTCCCTCGATCCGGTCAAAAATTAGGCCGTGGTCAACCGGCATGATGATCGCCACACGATTACTAGGAAGCGTGCGGCGAAGACGATATTCCATCGACATGGGCGTATTCCTATTTCCTGCTGCAGGCGTTTTCCGCCCGTCTTCAGATAACGTATTTTGAGATCCGCACATCTCGTACGGACAATACGGACGAGAATTAAATGAAAGATTGGTCGAGCGTCAAGCGTCGTCTTGGACAAAGAACAGAACGCGTCCGAACCAAATGTCGGCGTTGACTGATACCGACGGCTACGCAAGCATTTGCCGACATCGTGGTCGAGATGGGGGCATACGAGGTAAAACTGAGTGAAACAGTTCGAAATCTCAATGGGAGCATTTTCCGGCCCGGGAATATTATAGGAAGCCTCCTGGGCTCTGTTGCAAACTTCGAGGAAGGGCGCGTTTGAGCGGCTTGACGATCGTCGGCCTCTTTCAGGCCGCTTCGCGCTCGAGCCGGTCGGCGAACACTGCCATGGCCTAGGCGAGCACGCAGGGACCAAGTCCGAAAGCTCGCTCGACGATGCGCGCCTCGCCGCAGATGTCGCCCGTGATGTTGAATGACCCGGCCTGGCCCTTGCGCAATGCCCGCATCGTCTCGAAACCCTTGATGGTCGCGTAGGCGGTCTTCATCGTCTTGAAACCGCGCACGGGACGGATCAGCTGCTTCAGCTTGCCGTGATCGGCTTCGACGACGTTATTCAAATACTTCACCTGTCGATGTCGCGTGGCGGATGGGCACTTGCCCTCAGCCTTCAGCTCCGTAAGGGCCGCGCCGTAGGTCGGCGCCTTTTCGGTGTTGATGACGTCCGGCTTCTCCCAGTCCTTCAGGCCTTTCATCGCCTTGCCGAGAAAGCGCTTCGCGGCCTTGGCGTTCCGGGTCGGTGACAGATAGAAATCGATCGTGTTTCCGTACTTGTCGACCGCCCTGTAGAGATAAGCCCATTTCCCGCGGACTTTTACGTAGGTCTCGTCAACGCGCCAGCTCGTCGAACGCGGTCGGCGCCACTGCCAGCGCAGGCGCTTCTCGATCTCCGGCGCATATTTCTGCACCCATCGGTAGATCGTCGAGTGATCGACCGCGACGCTACGCTCGCCCATCATCTGCTCAAGATCGCGATAGCTCACCCCGTAGCGACAATACCAGCGCACTGCCCAAAGCACGATCTCGCCTTCGAAGTGGCGTCCCTTGAAGTCAGAATTCATCGCAGCGTCACTCACTTCCGCAAACTCTGAGACAATATCCACTCCAACTGATTGCCGTCACACGGTCCCCGCCCGAAACGGACCATGCGCTCGAAATAAAGGCCGCGGCCATTGGCTTTACGGTTCATGGCTTGCCAGCGCGGGAACGTCCCGCGATAGAGGATGAAAAGGCGGCCCCGGTCTCCGCGCGACATCTGCCAGAGTCGCTGCGGGAAAAGCGTGAAGGCGACATCGTCGACGACGAGTCGGCTCTTGCGATTGAGCAGTCGGTCGAGAGTTTGGCGTACCGCCGCATCCTCAGCGGCAACGCCGTCCTCCGAGAACCCGCTCAGGCTGAGGATCAGGGGCGCGACCTCGGTCCCAGCACCGTCGAGGACCTGAAAGAGAAGGCGGCCCCACGCGCGGGACAGGTTGGTGTCGTCGATCAGTAACGGCGGCGGAGCCGCGAACCTCTTACCTTTACTCATCCGGATCCTCCTCGAAATGACGGTATTGCGCGAGACCGATGTACCCGTATGGCTCGGGCCTCTGGATGGGAGCGACACGAACGAAGACCGCCCAGTCGTCGACGGCTGCCTGGAAGATGCCCGCTCGCTCCGCGCGAAATAGTCGGCCAGCCCCGAGGTCGCGCTCGAACGCCAACCCACCGCCGGTCACTTCCGTCCCCGCCGGCAAAAGCAGCCGTGTGTTGACCTCGGTATCCAACGTCGGAGCCGTCCGATGTCGATCCGCGACAATCAGCGGCTCCTGAGTCAGGGCCCCCAAGATGCTCGCCCTCAGCGCCTTCGGCGTGACCCGCTGCAAGACCGTGGCCCGGCTGCGCGGCAGCATGTTCACGCCTGAGGAAAGATGAGTGAGGAGGGTCGCGTACCCGACGCCGAACTCGCAGGCGATGGCGAACATCTGTATCGGTGATGCTGTCTCCGGCGTCCAGCCACGCACCGCGAACGCCCTCCGCAAGCCGATGATCGGCATGAGGATAAAACCGGCGAAGGTGTCGGCTAGTGCACTGACGCGTTCGGACGATTCACATCGACTTCGGAACATGCGAGTCTCGGGCCATGCCCCAGACAGTCAGCATTCTTTTGAACGCCGCCGACCGAGTTCGCCTTGCGGAGATCATCGGCGATCGCAACCGTCCGCTCAAGCATATCCAGCGCGCCCGGATCATTCGGCATTCCGGGGATCGGATATCGGTGCTCGAAGTGGCGCGCCGCGCGGGTGTCAGCCGCCCCGCTGTATGGCGCTGGCAGCAGCGTTTTGCCGAGGAGGGCGCCGACGGCCTCCTGCGAGACAAGACCCGAAAGCCCGGCAGAGCGCCCATCGCCCCGGCTGTGGTGGCGCGGATCGTCGCCAAGACCTGCTCGGAGCCTCCCGGCGCCGTCACCCATTGGACCGGGCGGGCGATGGCCGAGATCTTCGGTGTTTCGCTGCGCTCGATCCAGCGCATCTGGGATGAACATCATCTCCAGCCCCATCGTCTGCGAACCTTCAAGCAGTCCAACGATCCGGCCTTCGCCGCCAAGGTCGAGGACATTGTCGGCCTCTACATGAACCCACCGGCCCACGCCGTCGTCGTCTCGATCGACGAGAAGAGCCAGATCCAGGCGCTCGACCGCACCCAGCCCGGACTTCCGCTGAAGCCGGGAAAATGCGCGACTTTGACCCACGACTACAAACGCAACGGCACGACCACCCTGTTTGCCGCCCTCGACGTCCTGCACGGCACCGTCGTCGGCCGATGCATGCCCAGGCACACCCACGCCGAATTCATCAAATTCCTCAACGCGGTCGAGCGCGCAATCCCGGCCGGAAAGGTCATTCATGCGGTGGTCGATAACTACGCGACCCACAAACATCCCAAAGTTCTGGAATGGCTGGCCGACCATCCTCGCTGGGTGTTCCATTTCACACCAACCTCGGGATCGTGGCTCAATGCCGTCGAGAACTTCTTCTCCGTTCTCACCCGCAGAGCGATCCGCCGCGGCGTCTTCAAATCCGTTGCAGACCTCCAGGACACGATCCGAGCCTTTATCCGAACCCAGAATGCCGACCCCACGCCATTCGTATGGACCAAACCGGCCGAAACAATTTTGGCAAAGCTCAGAGCGCTGCCTGCATCTTCTGACTGAGTCAGTGCACTAGAAACTCTTTCGGGTCCTCCCAAGGCTGCGCCTTGGCGTCTTCACGAAGCTCGTCGATCGATGAGCCGTGACCGAAGACGTGGTGTCCGAGCTCGTGTGCGCAGTTATAGGTTCGGCGCGGCAGCGGCCGCCGCGCCGAGAGATGTATCCTCGGCGGGACGCCGCGCTGATACATCCCCTCCATATTGATGTTGTTGAAGCGCACCGCGACGCCGAGCGTCTCGCAGAGTCCGTAGATGCAGATCGGGCTGACCTGATCAAGCTTGCCTCTCGCTCGCGCTGCCGCAGCCGCCTGCATTGCTTCCGTGGCAAGAGCTCGGCGATTTAAGCTCGGCTTGTTGGAACGCATCATGTTCATCAGTTGCCGGCCCCTTTTGCATTGGAGTCGCTGCGCATGGCGGCCAGCAACTTCAGCAGGCGCTCCAGATCATCGGGCTTGAGCTTGGTAAGTTCGCGAGCGGCCAGTTCGAGCCGTGGGTCCTGGGCGTCGAGCGTGTCGGGACTTTCCCCGACCAGCCAGGCGACGCTGACATCATAGATCTCGGCGAGGCGCGCGAGCTCGTCGGCCGACACGCGGCGGTTGCCCGCTTCCATCTCGCTTACGGAGGGACGGTGGAGGCCGAGGATTTTGGCGACATGGCCTTGGGAAAGGCCGGCGAGCTTACGCGCCTCTTTTAGGCGCTCCGGAAGTTGGACCCGCTTAGCGACGTCGACCTCGGTCATGCCGCGACCGCTTCTATGTCGTCCTGCTTCTTGAGCAGTTCGCACACGAACAAAGCGGCCTCGTCGATCGAGCGAGGCAGCTTCGTGGTTTCGTCAATGAAGATGTTGACGTCGTCGGGGATCGTGGCGCCGATCTCCATAGCGAGGATCGTGGTGGCGACCGGCCAGACCTTGCTGTCGAACTGCGGCAGGCTCTCCACCGGCTTAGTCGCACCGGTCAGCGCCGGGCAGTCGAGACCGCTGTCAGCCTGGATTTGGCTGAGAACGGAGATGAGCTTCTCCTTGAGCGTGACCGAGTCCATGTGCGCCTCCTTGATCTGACAGAGGTAAGATAATCTTACCAGCTGTTCGATGCAAGAGGTCTGGCTTGTAAATTCGCAGCCCGGCTTCGGGTCTTGGAAAGAGTCAGAAAACTGCAATGTTTCTGACAGAGGTGATTTCGATGCATCTGGCTACTCAGATAATTCAGGAAGCCCGTCAGCATTCCGAGGGTGCAGCCCTAGGCGCAAAGGCGCTTCTGCACCTGGGCTCCCGAGCAGCCGTCGATCAGGCTTTGTCGCGATTAGTACGACGTGGCCAGCTCCTGCGTGCCGGTCGCGGCCTCTACGTCTTACCCGTCGAAAGCCGGTTTGGCGTCCGCGCTCCCTCCGTCGAGAAGGTGGTCAAGGCCGTAGCCGCCCAACGTGGGGAACCATCGCGTCGAGCGGTGCCGCCGCTGCGAATGCGCTCGGCCTGACGACCCAGGTTCCGGTCCGCACGATCTATCTTACCTCCGGGCCGAGCCGCACCCTGCAGATCGGCAGCCAGCGGGTCGAGCTCAAACACGCGCCCCCGTGGCAACTCGTCTTGCCCAACCGGCTTGCCGGCCAAGCGGTACGCGCCTTGGCATGGCTCGGTCCAGCCAAGGCGCGGGACGGCATGCTTCGCCTCAAGCGGACACTTCCCGCCAGCGAATGGGAGGCCCTGACGAATGTCGGCGCACGTCTACCGACCTGGCTTGCCGAGCCGGTGAGCCAGGTCGCTCATGGCTGACGCCTTCCTTCAGCTCTCGGCCGAGGACCGGCGCGAAGCCCTGGAGGTTGCGGCTTCGCAGTCGGGCCGCCCGGCGCACCTGCTCGAGAAGGACGTCTGGGTCGTCTGGTCGCTTAGCACGCTCTTCGCGTCGCCATTAGGCGCCCAGCTCGTCTTCAAGGGCGGCACGTCTCTGTCCAAAGCCTATCGCGCCATTCATCGGTTCTCAGACGGGCCACCCCTAAGGCCCGAGCATCCACGGAAAGCTTCGCAGGCCGGTCCGTGGTGAGCCCCGGGCCGGCCATTTCAAAGCGTGACCGGCGCCGCTTTTGTCTAAAAGACGATGACAAGCGGGGAGTACGCACGACATTCGATCCCCGCGCTCGAAATGATACTGCATGAGGCCTGAACGCTTCGTTTTCGACAGGCTCGCTCTGTTCCAAGGCGAAGTACCCGGCTGAGGTGATGGGCGCCGCTGCCGATCAGCTTTCGGCCCGAAAACGTCACTTTCCGGTTAGCGCCCACCAAGTGTTTCGTGCACGCCATGATCCCTGACACACAGAGGTATCATGCGGTCTCATTGCGATATGGTTTTGCGATCAACCCCTGATCACTCTCCAGCACCATCCTTTTTTGTAGACCGTTCTCGAAGCCGGTTTGGCGGGCGGCAGCAAGGATCTTTGCACCGACATAGGGCTCCGGTACATCCATCTCGATTGGCTCGTGGCCAAGATTAAGGAAAACAGCGATCCGCTCGTCGTTCACCACGCGCTCGAACGCCAAGAGCCCTCCCCTGACCAAGAGCCGCCGGTAGGCTCCGGTTCGCAGCGCTGGTTCTGCCGTGCGAAGCGTTAGAAGAGCTTTGGTCAGGCCAAGGATTGACCCTGGATCCGCCTCCATGGATTCGACATTACGCATCGCCTGGTCGTCGCTCATCGGGAGCCAAGGCACCATTTCGCTAAATCCCGCGTGCTCGGCGCTGGACCACTGCATTGGCGTGCGCGCCTTGTCGCGGTTGAAATTGGTGTCGGGCTCGTTCTTTGCCTGCGGATCCTGAAAGCGCTCGACGGGGATCACGACGTCGCCGATCCCGATTTCGTCACCGTAGTAAAGGGTCGGCGTGCCGCGAAGAGTCAAAAGAAGCATCGTCGCGATGCGGGCCTGTGCGTCGCCCACCCGGGCCGCAATTCGCGGCTGGTCGTGATTGCCGAGCACCCAGTTCGGCCAGCCGCCATCCGGCAGCGCCTCCTCGTAGTCGTCGACGAGTCCAGCGATCGTCGCCGCGTCCCACTTTGCCCGCAGAAGCTGGAAGTTGAAGGGCAGATCGACGCCGCGATTGTCCTTGCCGTAATAGGATACGAGTTTGCGGATCGGCAGGTAGATTTCCCCGATGAGCAGCCTGTCGGGATACTCATCAACGACCGATCGCATTTCGGCGATAACGTCGTGGACCTCTGGCTGGTCGGCCGAGTAAACCTGCAGATGCCGATCGATATCGGGCATTCCCGGCCGCCACCCGGGATTGTCCGGATTGTCGCGGAATTCGGCGTCTTTGATCATCAGCCAGATGACGTCGACACGAAATCCGTCGACGCCCTTGTCGAGCCAGAAGCGCATGGCGTCGAACATCGCTGCGCGAACGGCAGGGTTGCGCCAGTTGAGATCCGGCTGCTCGGTCAGGAATGCATGGTAATAGTACTGGCCGGTTGCCTCGTCCCACTGCCAGGCGCTGCCGCCGAAATTGCTCATCCAGTTGTTCGGCGGACCACCATCCGGCGCAGCGTCTTTCCAAAGATACCAGTCACGCTTCGGGTCCGCGCGGCTCGAACGGCTGGAAAGGAACCAGTCGTGCTGGTCGGAGGTATGGTTCGGTACGAAGTCGAGGATCAACTTCAACCCCGCAGAATGCGCATCGGCAAGCAGCTGGTCAAACCCGGCCATGTCGCCGAAAAGCGGGTCAATCGCCCGATAATCGGAGATGTCGTAGCCGAAATCCTTCATCGGCGAACGGAAGATCGGCGACAGCCACACCGCGTCGATGCCGAGGTCCACCAGATACGGAAGACGTCGTCGCACGCCCTCAAGGTCACCAACGCCATCGCCGTCGGTATCTTGAAACGAACGCGGATAGACCTGATAGATCGTGCCGGTCTTCCACCATTCCATCGTGTCGGTCACAGCAGGGCCTTGTCGAATTTCGCCAGGTTCTGATCCGGTCTGATAAATCCAAAACTTTTCAGCCACCACTGCCTCAGACTTCGGATTGCTGATTGTCCAATCTCCGTTGATTTCATTCCGATGGTTACGAGGATCGGAACGGTTAAATGACATCCTGCAATTGGACCTGACACGGCCAAAAACGTGGGCGCGTCAACGGTCGGACGAGGGGGCTGCGAAGACACCAAAGCGGCCTGACAACGTCCCATATATGACGCTGCCGAAGCTACTCGAACCCGTAAAAGCCAGGGCTGAGTTCCGGAACCGCCTTCGAGTGGTCGATACCCATCGCGCCAGGGAGATAACGGACTCTTTCATAGGTCGCCTTATTGTGGTAAGGAATATTCCTTACATAGCAGTAAGATGGAGATTGCCATGACAGCTATTGTCGAGGAACGCAGCAAAATCACCGCCAAGGGCCAAATAACCATTCCGAAGGCTGTCCGACAGGCCCTTGGCGTCAGCTACGGGGGAGAAGTGGCGTTTGTGGTAGACGGAAGCGGCGTTTCCGTGCGCCGGGTCGAAACCGAAGAAACAGATCCCGTCATTGGCAAGTTTCTCGATTTTCTGACACGCGATATGACGAACAATCTTCAGAACATCAGCGCTTTTCCGACTGATCTAACCGAGCGCATGGTCGCGCTCACCGAGGGCATGGCCATCAATCTCGAGGATGAAATCGATGGCGAGGTTTCGCTCTGACCGATGATGATCAACGGTTGGACGATTCTCGCGCACCCGCTGTTTCTCGACCAGCTCGAAAAGCTCACCGGCGCCGTCGAGCAGAAGCGGATCAAGGATCCTGACGGGTATCAGGGCACGGCCGATGCCAAGGTGCTCGCCGCTCTACGCAAGCTGATCTTCGAGACGATTCCAGGCGATCCGACGCGCAAGGACTATCGCCAGGGAGATGCGCTCGGACCGGATCGCAAGCATTGGTTCCGGGCAAAATTCGGTGGCGCTCGGTTTCGGCTGTTTTTTCGCTACGATAGCCAAGCGAAGATCATTGTGTTTGCGTGGGTCAACGATCAGACGACGTTGCGGACCTATGGCTCGAAAAGCGATGCCTACGCGGTGTTCAAAGGCATGCTCGACAAGGGCGATCCTCCAGACGACTGGGCAACGCTCAAGAAGGCGTCCTCAACGCAAGCGAACCAGCAGCGCCTGGCAGCTGCAAAGCCAGATTAAAGGCGCGCGCGAGCAAACCGCACTCAGCACCGCAATCGATCGTCCGCCGATCCTGGTTGCACCCTCACCTCAGAGGCCATCAACTATGCGAAGCGTGGCGTATTGTTCGCTGCCTGCCGGCTTGCCGGCCTTTGGCGATTGCAACGCCCCGCGCGGGTACCATTGCCTCCGTCACTGTCGGATAGGCCTCGTAAGGGAATGCCACCTTCTCCCACACCCTGGCCCCGGCAAGCCGCAAATAACCTTCCCGGTCGGCAAGCTGGGTGATTTCGGAGGGCAGAACAGCCCGCTCGATCCGATAGTCGACCGAACGTGTATAGCCCGAAGTCGAACTCGAGCCGCCGGACTCACTGCCGTAATTCTCGCTGGTGCTGGACGTCGTGCTGACCACCTCGTAGGCACCCTCGCGATCGCCGATCAGCGCCGAGGCGTATTCCGCCGTGCCACCGCCCTCGGACGCCTCGCAGCGCAGGATCAGCTTGGTCGAGCAGTTCTCGATGATGGTGCGGCCAATCTGGGCACCATAGGTCCGCTCCAACTGCGCGATCGACTGGAAGCCGATGACAAAGCACGCGCCGAACCGACGCCCGTTGGTGAGACCCGTCTCAAGGTCCGGCACGCGGCCGAGAACGTCCAGCTCGTCGATCAGGAACCACAAGCGCCGCTCGCGATCTTCCGGCAGCGACAGTACCTCCAACGTGGCAACGCCCATCCAGGTCCCGAACATCGCGCGCAGCGAAGCCAGCTGGTTGATCCGGTAAGGCATCCAGAGCCGCCCCGTTCCCGACTGCACCCATTCGCGGATCGAAAACGCCCGTCCTTCCGTCTTGGCCACCCGGCCGAGCAGTTTGACGGCGGGCTTGAGTTTCGACAGCACCGATCCGCGAAGACGCTCGTTGCCTTCCTCGAACAGCCGCGCGGCCGCAGTATCCTCGCAGAGCCCGGCAAGCTGCTCGATCGGTGCGGACGTCAGAACCTGCGCGAAGTCGTCAGACGTGCCGAGGTCGGTCTCATGATACGACCGCATCAGGCAGGAGAGCAGCGTGCGTCCCTCTTCGACCCAGTGGTCGTTTTCGGATGCGCCGGACAGCGGCAGAAGCGCCTCGGCGAAACGATCATAGTCGGTGTCCTCGGAGATTTCGGCGAAGAGATCCCATTTCGCGGACCGGGCGTCGAAGGGATTGAGGATCGTGTCGCCCGGTTGCCAGAAGCGGGCAAGGATCTCGCCGCCCGGATCGGCGACGATCATCCGGTCGCCGCGCGCGATGGCGGTGCGCATCAGGCTTGCCGCCGCGGTCGACTTGCCGCTGCCCGTCACGCCGCAGAGCGCGGCATGCTTTGGCTCGGCCTCACGCGGCAGCACCGTATCGGCGAACGCCACGGCCTTCGTCGCCAGCGCGATCTCCAGGGCAGTTGCCGGCGCTTTTTTGCCAAGACGCTTGCGAGCGTTTTCTCGCGCCTTCAGTCGCGTGCCGCGGTGGACGCCGTCCTTCTCCTCGATCTTGCGCGGCCGAACGATCAGGATAGAGGCAAGACCGACCGCAAAGCCGACCAGACACGGGACCACGGTCCGACCCGCCGTCCCGTAAAGCACCGCGGTGCCGAACTCGCCCGTCTCACGCGCGACATACACCCCGAGATTGGCCGCTATGCCGGTGAGCGGAACCGCCAAAAGCATCGACCACAGGACGGAGCGGCCCGTCATCCGCGCAAAGACCGGCGCGGCGAAAACGATCATGAAGATTGCAAATGTCGCCAGAAGGCCGTCATAGACCGGGCCGAGACCGACCCAGGAGAGGCGCCAGAGAGGCGGCGAACCCAGCATCTCCGCAAAACCGGTCAACAGCACCTTGAACGGCGAGATCGGCAGCGGCGGATTGAGAAGCTGCAGCACGGCCATCAGCGCCCAACCGCCGAGCAGGCCGGCAATTGCCGCCACGAAGGCAGCGTGGATAGGATTCGCATAACCCGGCGACCGCAGAGGCTGCCTGAATGGTATGTCGGCTGATGCCATCGCCCTGATCCTTTCTGGCACCGTTTCGCGTCAGCTCGCACCACGGATTGCAGCCTTAAACTCCGGGGAACTTTTCGAACTCGTGCGGTCGAAGCCGACCCTCAAACGTCGCTCGCCGCTTCGAACGGAACAATGCCGATTATCGTTTAGAGAACCAGCGCTTGAAACGGTCCGCCATTGAGGACCCTGCAGCGTGGCGGAATTCATCTGCCGTGGCGCCAAAGACAATTGCGCCGCCCGGCCCGTCCGCATCCTCGACGATACCGACGGGCGTTCCCGATGCGACTGCAAAATCGACCATGGTCTGAACCAGCTTTTCTTTGGAGCGCTCAGCGGAGCGTCCGGCTTCATCTTTCCAGTCGGCCGATCGCGCCAACTGGTCCAAAGCGTTGCGCGCCCGCTCGCGCAGGTCCTCGTCTTCAATATCCGCGGTCCGCCACCGCACGATTTGCAGATCGGCTCCACCTGGCTGCATGCTTTTGCTCAACGCCTCGGCTGCCATGCCAGCGGCAAGGTATTCATTGGTACGGCTTGCATTGAAGGCTTCGTTGGCCCGTTCGACGAGCTCCTCCCCCACTGCCTTGAACCACGGCCCGAAGGTCGGGCGCTGCTTGTCGGGGTCGATCCCGAACTGTTCGCAAAGCGCGCGAAAGGCCGGATCGTCCCATCCGCCATAATCCACACGGCCTGGTTCTCCCAAAAGCGGACATCGCGCGACGAGTTCGGCGCGGTTCTGCGGCGGTTCGTCCTTGTCAGGATGAGCGAGAACGAGGATTGGCACCGTATAGCGGGCAGACAGCACGAGCCGCGCAACGACGGTCCCCGCGTCGTCGGTAAACAGTGCGGCGTCCCCCCATTCAGTGTGGCCAGGCAGTGGTCCGTGAAGGGCTGTTGTCGTGCTCATGATGTGTGCCTCCTTCAAGGTTGGCTATGGTGGAAGAGTTGAGCTTCGTGGGAAAACCGCCGCTACCGACAACCCCAGCCAAGTTTCACGGCCGAATGCCGGCTCAACTCCGTCAAGTCCGATCAAGTCGTCTAGCGCGCCTCGAACGGCGCCGCGGCTGCCCCGTAGCGCGTGACGCCAAAACCGACACGTCGCCATCCGGCCTCCGTCGCCAGCTTCAGATAGCCCTCCCGGTCGGGAAGCTGCGCAATCTCGGACGGCAGCACCGCCGTCTCGATGTCGCGGCGGATCGAGCGCGAGACTGATGTCGAGGCATTCGGGCCCCTGGACGTCGACGTCGTCTCCTCCGGGGTCGCGACTTCACGATCGCCGATCAGGTCGGAGGCAAACCGCGCCGTTCCGCCGCCCTCCGACAGACCGCAGCGCAGGATCAGGCAATTGCCGCACTGCTCGGCGATCACGCTGGCAATCGCCGCGCCGTAATGCTGCTCGAGCTGCGCGATCGACTGCAGGCCGAGCACGGCGCAGGCGCCGTACTTGCGGCCTTTGGTCAGGAGCAGTTCGAGATCGGTAATACGGCCAAGCTGGTCGACCTCGTCGATCGCAAACCAGAAGCGCCGTTCCTCGGCGATTGGCAGCGACAGGGTCTCGACCATGGCGATCGACAAAAGGCAGGCGAACGCGCTGCGCAGCATTGGCACCTGATCGGCGCGGTAAGGCAGCCAGAGATGTCCCTGCCCCTCTTGCACCCAGCGGCGGATTGAAACCGGTGCGCCGGTACCCTGCGCCAAAAGGCCGATCGTCTCGGACGCGGCCGTCAGCGTGGCAAGAACCGACCCGAGCATGCGCTCGTTGCCCTCGGCAAAGAACCGCGCGGCGGCCGTCCCCTCGGCCATCGCTGCCAGGCGGTCGGTGTTCTGACTGCCTAGAAGGCGGGCAAGATCGCCCATGCTGCCAAAATCATTGGCCTTCCAGGCGCGTAGCACCGCCGTCAGGACGAGACGGCCGCCATCAACCCACTTGGTCCCATCCGCTCCACCGGTCTGCGGCATCAATGCCTCGGCGATCCGCTTGTAGGCCGCCTCGTCGGTCAATTCGCCCAGCATGTCCCAGGGCCGGCCCCGCCGGTCGAACGGGTTGATGACGATATCGCCGTCCTCGAAGAAGCAGCTCATCGACGTCCCGTCCGGATCGGCAACGATGGCCCGGTCGCCGCGCGCGAACACATCGGCCAGAAGATCGCGCAACGCTGTCGACTTGCCGGTACCCGTCTGGCCGATTAATGCGATATGGCGCGTTTCGGCATCCGGTGGCAGCGCGACGCCGGCAAGATGCGCGCTGATGCGGCGACGGCGCGACCAGCCGCTCGATTGCCCTGCCAAGTGCGTGGAGTTGCCCTTGGCTATTTTCGAGCTTCTTTTCTTCGACGACTTGGCCCTGAACAGCCGCGTATCAATGATCGCGCCTCGACGACGTGTGTCCGGCGCGTCGGCATCGACCGACAGGGCCAACACGGCGCCAAAAAGCACCGCACCGAACGGCACGATCAAAACGCTCCAAAGCGGACGCAGATCAACAAAGAACGGGACAAGGACGCCGATCGCGGCGCCGATGGCAAAGCCGGCTGTTGCCCAGACAAGCGACCGGCCAATCGGCCGTAGCGAGATGAGGGCGAACACGAACGCGAAGATCGCCAGGCCGACCGCCACCAGAGCGATAAGGTAGGTGGAATAACCGGCCTCGAAGAGTTTGAGCCATTCGGCATCGACGGCCGCGGGATTATCGCGGTTGAGATAGGACCACTTGGTCCACTCCCACAGGCGGACCGACGCCAGGGAAGGCCAGACCATGGCCGCCTTCCAGTGCGCCAGCCCCATCGCGCCGCCGGCCACGAGGGCGGCGATCGCTGCGGACATCATCTGGTAATCCAGGCTCTGCGTCGATCGGGTGTCCGCCCCGCCAGTCATTGTGCTCATCGTCCGTTCCCCTCGAAGAATGCCGATTGGTCGATGGTGATTTTGGTGGTGCTATTGGTGGTGACGTTGGTCCTGGTGGTGGTGATCGCGTTGAGGTCGATCCTATTGCTCCGCCCCGTCGTCCTGGCCGGATCCGCGCTCCCGGCCATCGGTGCGCAAGGACGATCGATCCGACAATCGATCCCGTGACAGGTCTTTGCCCTGATCCTGACCTTGATCCTGTTTCCGGCCGTGGTTCTGCCCAGTGTCCCGCGCTGAAGTTCCTGGCTCCTGGCCGGCATCGTTGCCGTCCTGTCGGCCCGCCTGCTGGCGGTCCTGCCTGAAGGCCGCTCGCAGATGCTCGATCCGTGCGGCCTCGCGCTCCTCGCCCCCTGACGCGGCGTCCTGTTCCTTCCACAAGGCTCGCAACCGTGCCCCTCGCTGCTCCGGCGTTTCTTGCGGCTTCATTTTGTCGTCCCGGAACTGTTCACGCAACCTGGCGATGCGGTTTGCCTGATCACGATTTTCATCGGGGGCGCTGTCGCCCGGGTTAGCGGACCGCGCTTCGGCCCTGTCCTTCTGGAACAGCGCCCGCAATCGCGCCGCCCGCGCTTCGGGATCTTCCTGCGAGGCCTTGAACTCCGCCATCATCGCCCGCAGGCGGGCCCCGCGATCCGGCTCGCCCTGCTCCACCGGCTCGCTCGCGGCGTCAGACTTGCCCTGTGATCCCAGTTCGTCCGCGCTCTCACGAGCAAAGTCATGGGTGGCGTCTTGCTCATCCGACTGCAACCGTTCGCGGGAGACGCGGCCGTGCGCCATCTCCGCGGCCGTGGCCGCATCAAGGCGACTGCCGGTCTCACTTCCGTCCTGCACAGGCGTTTCGCGGATCAACGGCTGATCGGACGACAGATCGATCACGCTCACCCGCTCCGGTTCCATCGCCCGTTGACGATCGGCCGTCGCGATCTTCTCGTCGGACACAGCGCGCAGCCTATCGAGGGTTGCCCGGTCCGGCACGTAATCGCCGATCCCCTCGGCCATCCGGTCACGGCTCACCGCGGAGCGTAGTGCCGCGTAATCCCTGAAATCGTCCTCGGACCCGTGCATCACCGCGCCTTCGCGCTGCCGCGTCATCGCGACATAGGCCAGCGGCGCGTCCATGCCGCGACCCGCCAGCACCTCGATGCGATCAACCGTCATGCCCTGCGCCCGGTGCGTGGTGACGGCGTAACCGTGCCGAATGCCCTGATAATGCTCGGCGTCGATCTCAATCCCGAGACTGGCCCCGATTGCGCCCCCGTTTCCGGCCCCATCCTCGGAACTGACCCCGGCGCCTCTTTCGGCCCCGGTTCCTCTCGCGGCCTTTTCGCCCTCGCGGCCGCGCAGCATGATGGTCAGCTTGTCCTCGGCCGCCGCCGTCACCGTGCCGCGATCGCCATTCGCAACGCCAAGCTCGCGGTCGTTGGCGGTAAACAGCACCTGATCGCCGATCGCGAAGGCCACCGTTCCCCGGTCCGTGCGATAGTCGAAATCCTCGCCGAGTTCACCGCGTGCAATAAGTTCTTCGCGCACCCCAAGGTTGAGCGTGTCCACATCGGCGTTCCGGTAGGCCGTCAGGACATGATCCGGCTCGCCGTCCCGGCCGGACTCGGCCCATTCGCTCCTGGCCGCATCCAGTCCCGCAAAATGCGCTTCGACCATCGCCGCGCAGGCAACGTCCGTGCCGGCATGCATCGTCACACAGCCATGGTCGCGGTAAAGATCGAGCGCCTTGCCGGCTTCCCCCTCGGCGAACAAGTTCGTCGCCTGGCGCTGCCAGTCCTCTTTTTGCCGCCGCACTTGAATGAGTTCGACCGACGCTGGACGATCGCTAATCTGGTGCGCCATTTCATTGCGAGTTGCCTCAGTGCGCGCCGCACCGTTGCCTCCAACCCCGTCGCCCGACACGACCTGACGTTCGATCCGCTCGGTAATGTTCCGGAAGGCCGCTCCGGATTCGATCGGCTGCAATTGCCGCGCGTCGCCAACCAGCACCGCCTTGGCGCCAGCCTTCTCGACGTAATCAAGCACCCGGCCCATCTGTCCAGCCCCGACCATACCGGCCTCGTCGATGACCAGAAGGTCGCCCTTGCCCAGACGATCGAAGCCGGCTTCCCAGGACCGCTCCAGGCTGGCGAGCGTTCGGCTTTCGATCCCCGACCCGTCCTGAAGCTCCCGCGCCGCCTTGCCGGACAGCGACGCGCCGATGACGCGCACGCCATCATGATCAGCTGCCTCGCGCACCGCGCTCAGCATCGTTGTCTTGCCCGTGCCGGCCTGCCCTTTGACGATCGCCAACCGGCTTTCGCTCACCACATGCCGCACTGCTTCGAATTGCTCATCCGACAGCTGGGGAATGGCGTCTTTCGCCGCGCTCAATGCCCTCTCGCTCATCCCGGCATCACGCCCACGCCACCGCTCAAACCGGCTCGCGCCCTCACGCTCCCAGCGATCCGCCGCCAGTCGCTCGGCCGTCTCCAGCATCGCGCCTTCGCGCTCCAGCATGTCCCGTGTCGTGAAGACATCCGCCATGTATCGGCCGTCGGATCGCACACCCTCTTCATGCACCTGAACAATGCTGTCCGAAGCCATCACCCGGTTGAGCGTCGTCTCGAACTGCTGCCAGTCCTCATTGACATAGCGATGCAGCGCCTTGGCAACATCGTGCCGGGTAAAAACGCTCTCATGCTGGGTCAAACGCCCTAAAAGCTGCTCCGGCTCGTCCGCAATCAAAGCGGCATTGCGCGCCGACTGATCAATGCCCAGCCGCTCGATCGGAATGATGCGGTCGGTCCCCTCGACCTGGTCGCGTTCCTCCGCATAGATCTGACCGACATGCACCGTTAGCGCCGCTTCCAGAGCGATGCCCTGCGTCGCATAGCTGCGATGATCGATGCGCTCAGAGCGGCCCGCCTCGTGGAGAGCCGCGTTCGAGACCTCCTCCCAGATCATCCGCATCTCGCGGATCTGCACGCTGGTGTAAGGCAGGCCCTCCTTGGCAAGGTTGGCGTTCGACCATTCAATCGCTGCTTTCTCGCCAAAACCCTCGTTGGTGATGGCCCGCGTTGTGCAGAGAATGTGCGCATGCCAATTGCGCTGATCGCCCGATCGCGACGGCGCATGCACCGCAACATCCGCCGCTACCCCGTAGCGATCGACGATGCGCTCCGCGAACCCGCGGGCCAGAGCGAGCCGCTCTTCGTCGCCCAGCTCGTGCGGTAGCGCCACCCGCCATTCCCGCGCCACCCGGCTGTTCTTCCTCACCTCGGCAGCCTCGGCCTGGTTCCACAGCGCCGCGCGGTCTTGCGCCCATGCAGCGTCCACGCCCTCCGGCAGCATGATTTCGGCATGCGCCACCCCACCCTTGCGGGTATAGTCATGCACCTTGCCGGTTGCATCACTGACCATCCCGCCGGTGCGATACGCCGCAAGCTCGGCCGCCGACAGCACCTTGCTGCCACCCACTTGCCCGCTCTCCTGCAGCTTTTCCCCAGACCGATAGGCCGCGCACGCAATCGCCGAGCCGCCGCGGGCGGATCGCGAGATGGCATGGGTGTGGCAATGATAAACGGCCAGGCGATAGATCTCCTCAAAATCGGCCGAAACGGACTGACGCGCCGGTATTCAAACGCCGATGGATCAGACTGAAACAGCCACGCCAGACCCAAATGATCCGAACAATCGCCCACCCCTTCGACGAAGCAGCCATGCCAGAATGCACCACTGTCCCGTGTCCGTCCAGCGCTTCTGCAGAGCCTTGAAAACGCAGTTTTCGTAAGCGTGCAATTCAGCCTTTCTTTTTACCACTTGTTTTGGGTTTTCTGGGCGCCAATCAGCCACGCAGCGCGCCAGCATGGCTTAGGGGGCTTTTAACGCTTGACCGATCTCTACCGAGACGTCATTGCGCCACCGCAGTTCGTCGGGTTGATATGCGTGGTTTGGCCTCCTATCCTCAAATCGCAATCACACCGCAGGAGAGTACGCATGGCAGTCAGGCGATCGTTGGCGGAACGGCTTGAAGCCGAGCGCTTGCGCAAGGATAAGGCGGAGCAGCGCATCAAAGTTCTTGAACGCGATCATGGCCGGATCGAGCGGGCCAAGACGATCCGACGTGAAGGCCTCGTCGGCCAGCTCGTGCTCAGACAACTCTCGAACGATCCCCAGGGCGCGTTCTCCGAACAACTGAAGGATTGGCTGAAGGAGGAGCTTCCTGTGGTTCTGACGCGAGATACCGATAAAGCACTGTTCGCGGAGCTGATGGAAAAGGCACCGTCCGAAGACGAAGCGGCTGGGGTTAAATCCGATGGAATGGTTGACACGTCAACGAATTGACAAATGGCCACATTGACAGAAAGCGCTTGCAAGCAGGGCGACTGATCCTTGCGCTTGAATCCGCCGAACTCAGTCGCGCGCGTTCAACCCTTAAGAATTTTACGATGCTCCGCAAAGGCCTCGTGGTGTTATCGCATCGACGACCGGCATCGTTCGGGACCAGTCGTATGCGTCAGAAATGGTTCGCAGACCGACCATGCTCGTTTCGTTTGAGCGTCATGGCTTGCGCGGTGCCGTTGGTCCAGACTGATGCTCCAAGCGCTCAGGCCGGCTCATTTCAACATCAGAACTGGATACGCGATGAACATCTTTCAGCGTTTCGAGGTGATCTCGAAGGACGCGCTCATGCCAGGCGATTGTTTCGCCGGCACCGTTCGCGAGACACCAATGATCGGATTGGCGATTGGCCCGCAGTCCTTGATGAAGCAAAACGGTTTTGTCGCGATTTCGCCGGGCCATTTCGATACTGGAAAGGCGGGAATTTATCAGGCCAGCGTCATCAGCAGCGTGAAGGTCTTGCGATTTGTGGAGGCCCAAGTGGTGCCAGACCTCGCCGGCAGTTCATTCGATCTGAGCTTCAATGGCTTTACCCTACCGGCGGGCGCCTTGATCTGCCAGGATGATCGGGTCTACGTCGCAACAAGTTTTCAAACGCCGACCACGGTCGTCGCTGTCGATATGGCCGATGGCAGCGTTTTTCGGCTGGAAGGCTACGACAGTGCGGTCTTTCGCTCCTGGTCGATCGTCGTGCCCGGCCTCGATGGGCAGAGTCATACACTTTGCGAAATCCGGTTGGACGGTCGCGGCGCCGCAGGCGTGGACGGTGCGTAAGGCAATATGGATTCCTTCCTTCTGACGCTCGCATTCGTATTTCTCCCGGGCATCATCTGGGCGCGGTTCGACGCGCGTTACGTCCGCCAGACGAAACCATCGCAGTTCGCTCTCACCCTCAACGCCTTTCTGTTCGGCATTATCGCCTACGCGATCACCTTCGGTCTTTATTTAGCCGTCGGCAGGACCTTCGACGTCCTCGCGCTCAGCCTCCCAAAACCAGACGCGCCCAACGCGATCGACAGTTCGCTGTTCGACGAAGTCATCGTCGCGACACTCGTGGCGCTGCTGTCCGGCATCGTCTGGCTCTATGCCGAACAAAACAAATGGGTGACGCGCCTCCTCCAAAGGATCGGCGCCACGCGGCGGTACGGTGACGAAGATGTGTGGGATTTCATGTTCACCTCCACGGACTTGGCTGCTCGTTACATCAATGTGCGAGATTTTCAGCAAGGCGTCGTCTACACTGGATGGGTCGAGGTGTTCTCGGAGTCCGATCGCATGCGCGAGCTGGTTCTGATCAATGTCGAAGTCTATAATTCCGACACGGCCGACCTCATTTACACGACGCCGCGGCTGTACATCGCAAGAGCCCCGGAAGGTTTGACCATTGAGTTTCCGGCGACCGACGCCGACAAAAGCGAGGACACGAACAATGGCGCGTAAACCAAACGATCCGCCCCGTTCTCATCCAGGAAGCGTCGAACGTGGCGGCTATGGCGCCGTTCGCCCGCTGAACGAAGGCAAGGTCCAAAAGGGCGGACAGAACGCCAACCCGAGTGATGGGTTTGCTCGTCGCCCCGCCCCGCCGGCGGCCATGAAGCCGCAAGGAAACAGCAATCCGCCAAAGCGGGACTGACCGAGCGGGAGTCTCGTTCGACCCTCCATCGAACGGTTTATTCGCGGGGCCGATATCAGATCGCAGCGAAAGGATCGCAATCAGACGAGGCGCAAGCGTCACCCGAGCGCCTTGAGGAGTGCGATCAGGCTGCGACGCGTTTTTGCGCTTTTAATTCGGGCGAAGGCTCGATTGAGTTGCAGCCCTTCGGCTGACCGTACGAACGTTCTCATCGCTTGCTGCGACGCATCATCCGCGTCATCGTCATTGTTGCTGCCGGGATTTTTGAACTGACCGTCATCGGCCGCGAAGAACGAGCCGATCGGTATGCCGAGGATGCCCGCCACCGCCTGCAGCTTGCTGGCGCTGACCCTATTGGTGCCGTTCTCGTATTTCTGAACCTGCTGGAAAGTGACCCCCGAGCCGTTCGCCAAGGGCGGTCTGGCTCATGCCTAAAAGTTTGCGCCGCAGCTGAATATGCTGACCGACCTGCAGATCGATTGGATCGATCGTTTTGCCTTCAGAACCCCTTGGCATTTTGTCTGTTCTCGCCATCGTCTGCTGCTTCGAGGCCTATCGTTTCGAAGGAGGCCGCAAGTCCGTCGCAGCTTGTCTCCGCCCCAAGAGATCGTAACTCTGAAGATGAAGGAGGCAGCGACACCAAACGAAATCGCCGCTGCGCCACGTTCAAGGCCGCGCGTCAGCGCCAGTTGATTCAGAGCCTGATAAGGTCAAGGAATACGACCGTTCCCCTCCTGGCAACCCATTCTTTACCTAAATGGCCGATCATCAATTGCCGGACCGCGGTTGGCCCCGGCCACTAAAGCGGCGGGGTATTGGTCACGCGTAGAACCCGTCGCGCCCCCGTCGCAGCCCTATTGAAGGCAAGGCAATCGATGGCGAGGTCTGTAGCGAACAATATGTTTTGTCCAGCGAATCGATCGTCTTCGTCGCTTGCTTCGCCCGAACGCGAAACCTTGACATGCGTGCAGCGCAGCATCATCTTTTGCATTGCGGTATAAAACGCCGCGCTCATCCTCCCTGAGCGCAGTCCTCCCAGGACTAGACCGCGCTGCTCTCCTCCTCCCGGCAGCGCGGTTTTTTGTCAGTGACATCCTCATCATTGTAATGCCGCTTTCGATTCCCAGACCAGCCCCGCTCTGCTCTGAGGGGATCAAAGCTCGTGCCAACTACATTCGACATCGACGAAATCGTCCGACGGACGGTGGCGGAGGCCATCCGCACCGGCGACCTCCTGCGTGTCAATCACGAAGCATGGCGCATCGCCGCCGAAACCGGTCTGTCCCGGCGCGAGATCGCGCGGGATCTGTTCGAGGCAGGTATTGCCGCTCGCATCAACATGGAGATCGGCGAGCGCCCTCGGATGGTCACGGGGCAGCGTTCGGAGCCCGAAGGCCCCGATGCCGGGATACGGTCAGACGATCTCATGCGGATCGAACTCAAACACCACCGTACCGGGCTCGCCGTCGAACTCAGCGGTGGGCATGGCGCCGAAGCCGTCTCCGGCCTGGAACAGAACGACGCAGGTCATGAGGGTGGTGGCGAGGCTGAAGGCGTATTCGCGGGCGAGTAAAAGGCTCATCGTAAAGGTTCCCGTCCAGATGGCGGGGACCATCCCCGCTCGACAGGCGCCCGAAGTGTTCGGCTTCAGGCCGCGATCACCGCGAAGGCGTCAGCCGAAGCGGCCGCAAGCTTGCTTAGCGGACCCTTCATGGGTTGATCGCACTAGGCCTGAGACGGATCGAGGAATGGCGTCGATGAGAGCGGGATGGTTGCACCAGGCATCAGGAGACCGACTGCAATGGGCCGCTCGCCATGGGAATTTGCCGGGATTGCCGGTTCGTCGCCCGCGACTCGTATTCGGACTTTGCAGTGATGGCGACCTACGAACCTGTGGCCTCAGGAAATATGCCCGTATGCCCCCTGAGCGTCCGGTATCTTGACCAGGCCCGAGCCGTCACCGAAGAATGCTCCGAATGGAGGCCGCCCATGTTCGAAGACGATCCCGAGATCGAAACCTCGCCCTTCTCCGGCAACGTCACGCGGGACGGCATCACCGTCCAGATCGGCATTTATCGGATCGCCGGCAGCAAGGATGGCTGGTCGCTCGAAATGGTGGACAAAGACAACAACTCCGTCGTCTGGGATGAGCTGTTCGCCTCCGACCAGCTCGCCTGCAGCGCTTTTTACGAAGCCCTCGAAGCCGAGGGAATCCAGGCCCTCGTCAATTCGCCGCCGGGCGACGGCGTCCCGCAATCGATGCTGCTGCATTAAGCTTGCGGCGACCGCTGCCGAAACGGACGACTGCTTCCGTTGCGAAGGCAACCGACGTTTTGCCGATGTCCGCTTCCGAACGCCGAAAAGCGACCCCCGAAGGAGCCGCTCGTCGGTTGTCTGGCTCAGGCCGCGCCGCGCGCGGCCATCAGGTTGAAGGTGGTGGCGATGATGTCGACGGTGAACTTGTGGTCCTCGCCCTCGCCGTAGGAGGTCTCGCCGACCCGCGCCTCGACGTAGACGCTGTCACCCTTCTTGACGTTCTCGGCGACCCATTTGGCTTGGCCCTCGTCGAGGATGGTGACGGGCACCCAGTCGCAGCGTTCCTGTTTGTCGCCCTTGGCGTCAGTCCAGAAGCGGTTGGTGGCGATCGAGACCTTGGTGACTTTGGCAAAGGCTTTGACGTTGCCGACATGGCCGAGGAGGGTGAGGCGGTTGATCGAGCGCATGAGGATCTCCTGTTGTGTGCGTTTCGATGCCCCCGAACAGACCGCGACAGGTCGCGCGGTCAGCCTGAATTGCGGAGGGTCCGGCGAAGCTGGAAACCGTCATTCCGGTTGACCGCATAGCGGCCAAAGCGGTCAGGGATTGGCATCTTTTAAGAAACGGACCACACAGAGAGACCGGGCAGCCAGCCCCGATCGAAAGCCCGTCCCGGCCAGCATGTCGAGCTCGAAGTTCTCTGAAATTCACCTTAAACGATCGCTGTCGTCAGCCTGGCCAACATATCCACGCAAGGGCACCAACACTGCGATCCCGCGCCCATCGCAATTATCGAGTGGCCGCGGATGGGTAAGCGGATTGTCAGAAAAAGGCTACGAGACCCACGCAAGGTCTCGGTGTTTGGCGCCTGGTCCGCGCGGTGTCCGGCGCTGTCCTGTCCGCTCGTCGACGCTATCGTCGCCTCGACCTCTGGCCGTCGACACCCCCGTTCTAAAGTCGAAAACTCGCCTTATCGGATTGGACAAAACAGACGAATGATCACCTTCTCGCCGAAGCGCGGCATGATCCTGATGTGCGACTTCGACATGGCCACAGTGCCGCCCGAAATGCGCAAAGTTCGCCGCGTCGCCGTGGTCTCGCCCCGGTCCTACAATCGTCCGCACCGGAACGCGCCGGGTAGATGCGTCGTGGTGCCGCTCTCGGCGATGGAGCCGCGGACGGTGCAGGCCTCGCACGTCGCCGTGCCAATCGGCGCCTATGCGAGCCTGACGAAGCCGACATGGGCCATCGCCCATGTATCCCATGCCCGCCTGGATCGCGTTGCCGTTGGCCGGCGCTTCATCAGCGAGGAGATGCAGCCGGTCGACCTGGAGCAGATCGACGCCGGGCTCCGACATGCCCTCGGTTTCCCAATGCGTTGAAACCTTCACGAACAAGGCGTATCTGTAGATCACTTCCCGAAAGGGACTTGCGGGCCTCGCCTCCTACGCCTCATGGCCGACGGGAGCGGGGCCTAAAATTTGTCCGGCCCGCGCCGAGCACCGCAGGTGCACAAGTGTGAGCAGAGCAATTCGAATCGTTTCGTAGCAGAACGAAGCATTCTGAATTGTTGGCGGCCTACGAATGATCTCAACCGCTTACCGCATGCCGAGTTTGGACCCGCGACACAAAAGTCGTGACTTCGAAAAACAAGGCAATCTCGATGAGCGCATCAAGACAGCGGACGACGCCCGAGAGCTTTTGCGACAGTTGGCCTTGCGGCCTTCGAAATGGCCTGAAGACGAAGCGATCGTCGATCTGGTGATGTAGGGTTTGGTCGAACGCCAGGATATGAAATGGCACATTACGCCAAGCGGCGAACGCTACCTGCAATTTTCCAGCTGAAGCGGCGGTCAGACGCCTCCGGCAACTTTTGTGCGTATAGTGTGGCAGGGAAAACAGCGACGTAAAACCTGCTCTGCAGTCAGGTTCTCCCTGTGAAAAATCATTCCGTCAAATGCGCCGACGCACTTTGATCACCGCCTCGCGCGGCGCCACCCTGCATCGAGCGCATCAATTTCAGAGCAGAACCATCGCTCTCCGTAAGACGACGATATCCGGGTTTCGTCGTAAAACTTCTGGCCCGGCACGTGGTAGATGCGTTCACCGCTGTTGATGCTGATGTTTCCTTTGATATTGCATGAGGTAAGCGGTCCGGCGAAGGCCGCTACGAGGCGCAATGGGTTCGACGTCGCGACATCCGTCCATCGCCCAGCCGCAAATGTACCGACGAAGCCAAACACGAAGACACCCGCCACGAACGCGGGAAATCGCAACCTGCTCGAGCAGGACTCGCTTCGCGTTGACCGCTGAAATGGATGAGCGTTCCTCGACATCGGGCTGACTATATCGGTCGATGGCGCTCCGTCGCGTCAGTGCTGCAGGTAGGGTTAAGAAATGCCTTGCATTGCAGCCGAAAGACTGGAGGGCAAGGGCCCGGCAGGTTGCCAGGCCCCGAACGATTTTCAGTCCTTGTGCTCAGGCATCGCCTTGAGCTGGTCCTTCGTCCAAGTGGTAACGGCATGAACATCGCCGTCCTCGTCGCGCATGAACCGGAGTTCGTTGGCCGCAACCGCGATACGCTTTGAGCCGATCCCGAGAAACCCGCCGACGTCCATCGCGACCTTGGCGTTCGCACCGGATCCATGGACATGGGAAACGGACGCGATTTTTTCGTCGTCCGGTCCGTAGATCGAGGCGCCCTCGAGAACCGCCTCGGTGAATTCGTCGGCCTTCAGCGGCGTGTGCTTGCTGTGGTCCATCGTTGTTCCTCCTGGTTGGGTTGGTATCTCCAAACCTCCGGGAGTGGCCTCTGTTCCGAAATGCAGCCACCAGCGACGCTCAACAGAAATAGCATCGCTGCCGTTAATCCGCTTTGTCGACACTGAATGCTGTGTTTCGCCGGTCGGGCACCGGCGTTTAGGCCGCGGGCGCGTCGATCAGGATCGATGTGCGGATTTCGGAATAATCCGCACGAAGCGCCGTGCCGTCGCGATCAATCAGACCGATCCGTTCGAGCACTGTTACGTCCTCATGAACCCGTTTGACGTCACGGCCGAGATCGCGCGCCAGCGCCCGGATGCTTGACGCCGGATGCTGGTGAAGACGGCGCAGCAGCTCGTAGCGCTTGTCGGTCAGGCTGGCCGCAAGCGACGACCAGGACAGGAAGGTTACATTGTCCTCCGCGACGATGTCTTCATCTCGCTCGGCGCGGTGCCACGCGTCACTGACCCGGATCGCAGCGTTCTTCAGGCCGCCGCCCACGAATATCTGCTTCTTCATGTGGACCTCCTTAAAGTTTCGACTTCGGCCACGAAACGATCGAGAAGATCGTCGATGCCGGTGAAGACGAACGATTGCTCCGCCTCGTGTTCATGCCGATGGTCGCCCTTGCCGCGCTCATTGTCGTAGCCGAGGACCCGGCGTCCATCGACGATGTAGACCATCCGGTATTTGAACCGATGTCGTGACGGTGGCACCGGTTTGGGTACGCGCCAGACGACCATCTCGGCCAGATTGCCATCGGGAAAGACGACGCGCTCGCGAATGACCAGGTCGG